>NZ_CM173489.1:0-3025000 GCF_057782465.1 Clostridium sp. LIBA-8553 | reverse complement strand
CAGGAAGGTTCGTCCGCTGAGGGTTAGTCGGGACCTAAGCCGAGGCCGAAAGGCGTAGGTGATGGACAACTGGTTGATATTCCAGTACCACTACCATCGTTATTATCGATGGCGTGACGCAGGAGGATAGTGTGTGCTAGCTATTGGATGCTAGTCTAAGCGTTTAGGCAGTGAAAGTAGGCAAATCCGCTTTCATAATGCTGAGGCGTGATGGGGAAGGTTCCACGGAACCGAAGTACATGATTCCACGCTGCCAAGAAAAGCGTCTAGAGAGAGAAGTAGTGCCCGTACCGCAAACCGACACAGGTAGGTGAGGAGAGAATCCTAAGGCCGGCGGAAGAATTACAGTTAAGGAACTCGGCAAATTGACCCCGTAAGTTCGCGAGAAGGGGTGCCTACGAGAGTAGGCCGCAGAGAATAGGCCCAAGCAACTGTTTAGCAAAAACACAGGTCTCTGCTAAAGCGTAAGCTGATGTATAGGGGCTGACGCCTGCCCGGTGCTGGAAGGTTAAGGGGAACACTTAGCGCAAGCGAAGGTGTGAACTTAAGCCCCAGTAAACGGCGGCCGTAACTATAACGGTCCTAAGGTAGCGAAATTCCTTGTCAGGTAAGTTCTGACCCGCACGAATGGCGTAATGACTTGGGCACTGTCTCAACTGTAAATCCGGCGAAGTTGTAGTGCGAGTGAAGATGCTCGCTACCCGCGATTGGACGGAAAGACCCCGTAGAGCTTTACTGTAGCTTAGCATTGAGTTTTGGTATTGTCTGTACAGGATAGGTGGGAGGCTAGGAAACTAGGGCGTCAGCCTTAGTGGAGCCATCCTTGGGATACCACCCTGACAGTACTGAAATTCTAACTGGCGGCCATGAATCTGGTCACAGGACATTGTTAGGTGGGCAGTTTGACTGGGGCGGTCGCCTCCTAAAAAGTAACGGAGGCGCCCAAAGGTTCCCTCAGAACGGTCGGAAATCGTTCGTAGAGTGCAAAGGCAGAAGGGAGCCTGACTGCGACACCCACAAGTGGAGCAGGGACGAAAGTCGGGCTTAGTGATCCGGTGGTACCTCGTGGGAGGGCCATCGCTCAACGGATAAAAGCTACCTCGGGGATAACAGGCTGATCTCCCCCAAGAGTCCACATCGACGGGGAGGTTTGGCACCTCGATGTCGGCTCGTCGCATCCTGGGGCTGAAGTAGGTCCCAAGGGTTGGGCTGTTCGCCCATTAAAGCGGCACGCGAGCTGGGTTCAGAACGTCGTGAGACAGTTCGGTCCCTATCCGTCGCGGGCGTAGGAAATTTGAGAGGAGCTGTCCTTAGTACGAGAGGACCGGGATGGACTGACCTCTGGTGTACCAGTTGTTCCGCCAGGAGCACAGCTGGGTAGCTAAGTCGGGAATGGATAAACGCTGAAAGCATCTAAGCGTGAAGCCAACCTCAAGATGAGATTTCCCATAGCGTAAGCTAGTAAGATCCCTTGAAGAACACAAGGTTGATAGGTCGGGGGTGTAAGCATGGTAACATGTTCAGCTGACCGATACTAATAGATCGAGGGCTTGACCAAATATAGTATTAATTATGTGCAATTTTGAAAGAACAAAATCTTTCAATAAAATGTTCCTCGGTAGCTCAATGGTGGAGCACTCGGCTGTTAACCGATAGGTTGGAGGTTCGAGTCCTCTCCGAGGAGCCATTTTTTTTATTCAAAATTAATTTGAAGTAGATAAGTAAGTTATGAATTAATAATTTTATTAGTTTATAACTTTTTTTGTATTTAAAATAAAAATTTTATTTAGTTTAGTATTTTTAGTGTAAGCTATTTGTAATTAAAGAAAGTTCAATATTGTATATAATAATAAATGATATAATAATATCTATTGGAATTTAAAAAAATTGAGATTTTAGATATATTAAAAATGATTAAGGTATTGTAAGGAGTTTTAGATATGAAGATTTTACTGGTCGAAGATGAAGAAAGTATAAGAGGTTTTTTAAGGATAAATTTTCAAAGAGAGAAATTTCAAGTTATAGAATGTGAAAGCGGAGAAGAAGGAATAAGAAAAGCATTAATAGAAAAGCCAGATATAGCTATATTAGATGTTATGTTACCCGGAATGAATGGTTTTGAAGTATGCCAAACCTTAAGAGAAAGTTTTCCTAAAATGGGTATAATAATGTTAACTGCTAAAGGTGAAGATATGGATAAAATAATGGGGCTTCAATTTGGAGCTGATGACTATGTTTTAAAGCCATTTAATCCATTAGAAATAACTTTAAGAGTAAAAGCTTTAATGAGGAGATTAGAGGGAATAAGTGAAGATAATAATAGTGATAGCATAGAAGTGGATAGTTTCAAGTTAGACTTATATTCTCAAAGTTTATATAAAGAAGAGGTAGAAATAGATGTTACACCTAAAGAGTTTTTATTGATGAAAATATTTATGCAAAATCCAGGTAAGGCATTTACTAGAGATGAATTATTAAACTTGGTTTGGGGAATTGATTTCTTTGGAGATCCTAAAATAGTTGATGTTAACATAAGAAGATTAAGAGCAAAAATAGAAGATAATTCTTCAAAACCTAAGTACATAGAAACTGTTTGGGGCACAGGCTATAGATGGAAGAGATAATATTTAAGGTTACTTAATCTCTTAAGGGACATAGCGGTAAAAGATAGGAGTATAGTTTATGAAGAGTATAAAGACTAGGCTAATGAAAAACTTTTTAGTTGTTTTATTATCAACTATTATTATAGTTTCAGCTATGTTCTTGATTTTTATTTCTAGGTATTATTATCAAAATACAGAAGAAATATTATTAAGTCAAATAAACATATCTGTTGATTTTTATAAGAGGTATTTATCAAATGTTAGTTTAGAAGAAAATGTTTATGAAGATGTAGATATATTTTGGAAGCAAACAGATGCTCAAGTTCAAATTTATGATTTAAAAGGTCAATTAATAATGGATTCTATAGGATTAGATCAAAAAGAATATACTACACCTATAGATGTAAAACGAGCTTTAGATGGAGATACTGCTAAATGGGTAGGAACAGCTCCAGATTATACTGGTAAGGTAATGGCTATTTCTGCACCATTAAGAAATTCCTCTAATGAAATTGTAGGAGTTATAAGATATATAAGTTCACTTAGAAATGTGGATAATTTTATACTAAACTTCTTCTTAGTATTTGTTGTAATAGGATTAACAGTTTTAGCTATAGGTATAATATTAAGTTATTTTTTAGCTAATAGTATAGTAAATCCAATAACAGAATTAATAAAAGTTTCAGAGCAGATGGCTAAGGGAAATTTAAAAGTAAGAAATAAGATTGTTACTAATGATGAGATTGAAAAATTAGCTGATAGTCTTAATATAATGGCTGAGGAAATTGAAAATAGAGAAATATTAAAGAATGACTTTATATCTTCAGTTTCTCATGAACTTAGAACACCATTAACATCTATAAAGGGATGGGCTATAACTTTAAATAATGAGTTTACAGATAGAGAAACCTTAAAAATGGGATTTGATATAATTGAAAAGGAAGCTGATAGACTAAGTAATATGGTTGAAGAACTTTTAGATTTTTCAAAATTCGTTAGTGGAAAAATTAAGTTAAAATATGAAGAAATAAACTTAAAAGATTTTATAGAATATCTAAAGTTATATATGAATCCTAGAGCAGAAAGAGAGCATAAGCAGCTTATTCTAAAAGGAATTGAAAAAGATTTTATAATAGTTGGAGATAAGGATAGGTTAAAGCAGGTATTTATAAATATACTAGATAATGCGTTTAAATTTACTCATGAAAATGAAAGTATAATAATAGATTTCTTATATGATGATGAAGGTATATATATTAATATAATTGATACTGGATGCGGAATAAGTAAAGAAGAGTTACCTAGAGTAAAAGAAAAATTTTATAAGGGTAAAAATTCAAAGTCACAAAATGGTATAGGATTATCTATATGTGATGAAATTATAGCCTTACATGAAGGTTCTTTAGAAATATATAGTGAATTAGGTAAGGGAACAAAGGTAACTATATATTTACCTAAGAAGTTAATCAGAAGTGTGGAGGATGAGTTTAATTAGTTAAAAGAGGTGTTTTATGAAAAAATTTTTTATAATCTTCTTTACGATTATTAGTGTTTTTATAATGGGATGTTCTCCAAAGGAATCTTTTGATGTATCTAAAATAACTCCACCAGAGTCAGATAATATAAAGATATTAGGAGAATGGGAAATAGTAAGTAAATTACATGATAATAGTCAAAACGACCTAGAAAGCGCAGATGGAGCGTTTCATTTTGAAAAAGGAAAATTTATTAATATAAGTAAGGATGAGTTAGTAGTAAATGATGTAAGTATAACAAATCCTAGCTTTAAGTTAAAAAGAGTAGAAAGAGAGGTGTTCTTTAAAGAAATAGATGATTTAGAAATTAAGAAGGAAATAAAGGATACAATAAAAAGTGAATATATAGATGTTACGTCTATATATGATAGCAATAAAACATATTTAAATATGATTTCAATTAATGAAAATGAGGCATATATATTATTATCTGATAATCTGATTAAATTAAAGAAAATTTCTGATGTTCCACAGGCATCTACTAAGAATTCAGAAAAAGTAGTTGTAGGACAAGGAAATATATCATCTGGAAATAATATAAGTTCAGAATATTATCAAAAGGATGTAGGAATTTTACTTGGACTTAAAGAGCCAGCTCATGTAGAAGAAAATAATTTTGAAGAAGCTACTTATGAAACATTATGGATATCTATAATTAATAATGAACTTCAGCCTATAATGGTTTTAGAAGACTCTTTATTATTACCAAGAGTTAATGGATTCTCAAACATAAGTTTATATTCAAATTTTGAAAATGGTGCAATGGAAAATAAACTTAAAGTTACAAGTAGAAAGAAAGATCCAAATGATAAAAAGGAAGTAAAAGGTGAACAAAACAAAAAAGGAATATATGAAGAAATAACTTTTGTAGGAAATGATTATATTGGGTTAGAATCTTATTCAGGACATGAATTTAAAGGAAGCTATAATGAATATAACATTATACCAATTGATACTATGGATACATATAAAAGCATGGACATAGTTAATCTTTTTGGAAAAGAACAAGAGCAAAGTTATAATAAGAGTGAAGAAAAAGCTATTCAGAAATATAATATAGATGGAAAAGAATATTATGCTAAAAATAAATATTCTAATATAACTCTTCAGAGAAGAAATGGAAATTGGCATTTAGAAGGATTACTAAATGAAAAAGAATCATTTGATGATTCTAAACCCTTTGATATAAATATAAATCCAGTACCTATATTGATAAATTATGATACTTTGATGGTTCCTTGGAGTCAAGTTTCATCATTAGGAAGAGACGTTAGAGATGTTGTGACAGCACCAAATGGAAAAATAGCAATAACCTTAGCTAAGGATAAATTGTCAATATATAATATTACAGATGGACGTTTAGGTGAAAGGTTAGGAGAGGTTAGCATAAATAGTGATGAAAAAATTGTTATGGCTGAATGGGCTGTAGGGGATTACGTTAAGTACTGGAATGAAACTGTTGAAAATGTATATGGAGCTAAAAAAATAAATTAATAAAGATTAAAGAAAGAGCTGAATTTAAAAGATTAAATTCAGCTCTTTTTTTTAATTATTATTAGGTATTTTATCTTTAAAGTAATTAGCTCTAATCATTTTATCAGATAAATCTAGTGAGTTACCTACTATTTGCTTTTCTT
The DNA here is from genome assembly GCF_057782465.1 of Clostridium sp. LIBA-8553. Lineage (NCBI taxonomy): Bacteria > Bacillati > Bacillota > Clostridia > Eubacteriales > Clostridiaceae > Clostridium > Clostridium sp. LIBA-8553. The sequence goes on along the minus strand of NZ_CM173489.1, from coordinate 3,019,225 downwards.
TATCTGTAAGTTCTCCCTTTACAGTTCTATCAGTCAGTACTGCATAGGATCTATTAGTATTTAATAAGTTTCTACCTAAAGCTGTATTTTGATATACATCATTGTTAACACCTAATAGATATAAAAGTGTTGGCATTATATCTATTTGTCCACCATAAACATCATCTTTTACAGGAGTCTTAACACTTGGGTTATAAACAACTAATGGAACTGTATGATTTCCATTGTCTAACCACCAAGATTCTGGATTAGATAATGATTCAATATTACTATTGTAATATTTATGAGGACCAGTATGGTCACCTTCTATTGCAACAACAGTGTTTTCTAAAAGGCCTTCTTTTTCTAATAAGTCTATGAACATACCTATTTGAGCATCAGTGTAATGAACACTTTGGAAGTATCCTCCTAGAACATTATTATCAAGTTCAGGACTAAGTTTTAGTTCACGGTAATCTTTTGGTAAATCAAATGGTCCGTGGCTTGTTAAAGTAACTGTAAATGCATAGAATGGTTGTTTCATTTCTTTAAGCATTGGTGCAACTTGTTTGAAGTAGCTTCCGTCACTTATTCCCATTCCAATAACTTCATCATGATTAAATGAATAGTAATCTACAAACTTATCAAAACCTATGCCAGTTAATCCTTGAGCATAGTTCCAGAAAGAACCTTTATCTGGATGAATAGCAATAGTGCTGTATCCGTCTTTTTCTAAGATATTAGGCATTGAGTTATAAGTTGTAGCTGGATTTCTAAAGAAAGTACTTCCTTGTCTTAATGGAAGCATAGAAGTATTAACCATTAAGTCAGAGTCAGAGCTTGTACCTTCATTAACCTGTTCGAATATGTTAGGGAAATAAATAGAGTTATTTAATAACTTATTTATATTTGGTGTTATTTCTTGTCCATCTATTTTTTGATTTATAACAAAGTTTTCAAGGGACTCAACTTGTATTACTATTAAGTTCTTTCCTTTGAACATTCCTTTATATTCATTATCAGGTAGATTTTCGTTTTTAAAATCATAGTATTCTTTTATTTGTGCTTGATCTTCTGCTGTCATTTCATACGGTTTAGAATTTTTGTAAACATTATATATGTCAAAAATATGATAACCGACTGGTGAGAAATACTCTACTGTATCAGTTGGGTCATAGTTACTAAATAAGTATGAGTTTTTAACATTTTCTCTTTTTAAAACATTAACGTTAAAAGGAACATAACCTATGTAACAAATTGAGATAATTAAAACAGCTAAAGTACCCTTCCAATTAGACTTACAGTTTTTAAAGCTTTTTCTAAAAATTATAAAAGCTATTATTAAAATAATAAAGTCTACGAAAAATAGTAAGTCATATGGAGTAGCCATGGAAAAAATACTATCTCCAAGATTATCTAAGTTAGCAGTTTGTTTTAATAACATTATTGATGGAACTGTTTGGAATCCTCTAAAATACCAAATATCCATCATTGTAAGTATAGAGATAAATAAGTCTACAATTATTAGTGAGAAAAATTTACCTTTGTTTTTAAATAAGAAACATATACTTATGAATATTGCTGCAAATGCTATGTAATAATTTAAAAAATAACTAGCTTGTCTATATCCTAATCCGAAATTAAGCACACGTGGATCTTGGTTTAAAGAGAAACCTAAAAAAAGCGCTCCTTTTAAAACTATGGCTATTAATGTGAATATATAAAAACCTAGTCTTATTAAAGCATTTTTATTAAGAGACTCTTTTAGTTTAGCAAGACCGTTATTTACCTTTACTTTTTCTTGCATCAAAACACCCCTTCTTTAATTATTCAAAGCTAGTTAATATTATATCATAAAATAATATGTTAATAGTATGAAGGAATTATTACAAAAAAGGTTAAAAAGAACTTTTTTACATGAACTTTGATTTTCTCAATTCGTAAAAATATGATATCTTTATAATATAGATTATTTTAAGGGGTGAGGTCATGAAAAAAATAGATTGTATAGGTATGGCTTGTCCGATGCCAGTAATAAATACAAAAAAATATTTTGATTCAATAGAAGAAGGTATTGCAGAAGTAGTAGTTGATAATGAGGTGGCTAAAAACAATATCTGTAAGTATGCTGATGGTTGTGGATATACTTGTAATGCTATAGAAAAAGACGGAAATTATATAATTAATATAGAAAAGAATGGTGAAACTAAAGTTGCAAAGAATGAAGATGATTTTGTAATTGTGGTAAGTACTGATAAATTAGGAGAAGGAAATGATGACTTAGGAACTATCCTTATGAAAGGTTACTTATACACATTATCAGAAAATGATATTATACCAAGGGAACTTATCTTCTTAAATGGCGGAGTTAAACTTACAGTTAAAGGGTCAGAAGTATTGGAGTCATTAAAAACTTTAGAAAAACGTGGCGTTAAGATTTTAAGCTGCGGAACATGTTTAGATTTTTATGGAATAAAAGAAGACTTAGCTATAGGTGAAATAAGCAACATGTACACTATAGTAGAATCTATGAATACTTCTAGCAAGGTTATAAAATTATAATACTTTTGAGAGGAGAAAATATTTTTGTAATATGGAGAATATTTTATGTGAATATGACGTTGTAGTTGTAGGTGGCGGAATAAGTGGTATGGCTGCAGCTATAAAATCAAAAGAAAATGGCATAGATAGAGTTCTTCTTCTTGAAAGAGAAGATGTTTTAGGCGGAGTTTTAAACCAATGTATTCATTGTGGATTTGGAAAAGAAACTTTAGGAGAAGCAGTTACTGGTAGTGAGTTTGTAGAATACTTTGTCACTAAGGTTCGTGAACTTGGTATTCATGTTAAGTTAAATACCACTGTATTAGAGATAACTAAAGAAAAAGAGATAAGTTATGTTAATCCAGATGAAGGTATGAAAAAGATGAAAACTAAAGCAATAGTTTTGGCTACTGGAAGTAGAGAAAAGTTTAAAGGAAACGTAAGTGTTCCTTTAAATAAATTCACAGGGATATATACATCAGGAACAGCACATAGATTTATAAATCTTTATGGATACCTTCCAGGTAAAAATATAGTTATAATAGGTTCACATGATAGTGATATGATTGTTGCTAGAAGACTTATTATAGAAGGTGCTAAAATACAAGCTATTGTTGAGAGTAAAGAATATCTTAACTCTTCTCAGTTTATTGTAGAAAATATAATTGAGGAGTTCAATATTCCTGTTAAGCTTGGGTACACAGTAAATGAAGTACTAGGTACTGAAAGAGTTGAGGGAGTAATGATAAGCAAAGGTGGAGAAGAGGAGATATTTATAAAATGTGATTCTCTTTTAATATCTGTTCCATGGATACCAGAAAGTGCTTTAGGTAAAAAGATGGGATTAAGAATATCAAATAGTAGTGAAACTATTTTAGTTAATGAAGACTTTGAAACATCAGAAAATGGTATATTTGCTTGTGGTAATGTATTACATGCTTATGAATTATCTGATGTAGCAGCAAAAGAAGGATATAAAGTTGGAGATGCTGTAAATGAATATTTAAAAAATTAATTTTTAGTATTAATCTAGCATTGAATCTCCTATAGCTAGTAACTCTAAGGTTCTTGTCTTTTCAAGTTATCATCAAGAGTTCCTAAACTTTAGATAAATAAGACTAAAACTCAGAATTTGCATTAAGCTTACTCTGAGTTTTAGTTTTATTTTATATAAAGTTATCTAAAATTGTCTTTACTAGCTGAGATACTAATATATTTCCTTTTATACTTAGGTGTAATCCATCAGTATAATTTGAGGAATCAAAAGGAAGATTAGTATTTATATCTATAAATACTAAATTATTTTCTCTACAAAATGAATCTAATTTATTAGAGTATTCTTCAAGACTAGAATTGCATTTAGAATAGTCTATAGAAGAATTCCATCTTTGAAGGGCTAGTTCTTCAAAGATTTTAGGTGGAGATAATATTATTGGCTTTATACTTAAAGAGTTACAATCATCAATCATTAATTTAATGTTTTCAATTATAGAATCAATTGATTTGTTCATTAAAATATCATTTGAACCACACATTATTAAACAAATATCTGAGTCATTTGACTTTAATATTGGATAAATTCTAGATAAAATTCCTGTAGAAGTATCTCCATTAACCCCTTTATTTAAAAATTTATTATTTTCAGTATTTAAAAGTGAAACCCATGAGTTATCTTGGCCTACACCATAGCCAAATGTTAAAGAATCACCTATACAAATTACGTTCATATAATCACCTACATTCTTAGTAAACATTTTTTACAAACTATAGTTGTCCCCTTATTAGCTGTAACGAAATCAGTGCCTACAATGGCTTTATTACAAATAGAGCATATTGTGTTTGAATTTTCTTTAGACATAGAAGATTTTTTTTCTTTATTATTATTAGTAATTTTTCTTTTTTTATTAGGTGGTGGTGAATAAAGAATTTTCTCAGTTTCTTTTTCACGTTTGTCTATTTGATAATTAAAACTATATGAACTTTCACCGAAAAGTTCTAATTCAAATCTAGGATTTTCCTTATCGTAAAACTCTTCTGTTATTATTCTTCTTATTTGCATATCATTTATTATTAAACCGCTTTTTTCAATTCCATCAAATATGCTTTTTGTTATATTACTGGTATCTGGATGTCTTTTGGAACTTTTATAATAAACTTTTAAAACAGCGATTAAAGATTCTTCTAAAACCACATTAGGATTTTGTATTCTAGCCTCATAAGCTATTTGCTCTTCATATAAAGCATATCTATCATGATATTTTCCAGAATTGGATGGTAAAATAGCTCGCCCTTGTGCATTTGATAGTTTAAAATTTGATTTAGTAATAGGTGAGCCTTTTACTATAACTTTTGCATATGAATTCATAGTAAACCTCCAATCATATGATATAATAATATAGATTATATCATAATGTAACATTAGGTATTTACATTTCTTGAATGTATTTAATAGATAAAGTATAATACTTTATGTTTACATGAAAAATTAAAATTAAGAGGGATTAAAATGGATAAAAAAATTATATTGGCAATAGAAAGTAGTTGTGATGAAACAGCAGCAGCTGTTGTAGTTAATGGTAGAGAAGTTTTATCAAACATAATATCTTCTCAAATAGATACACATACAAAATTTGGGGGAGTAGTTCCAGAGGTTGCGTCAAGAAAACATATAGAAGCTATAAATGCAGTGGTAGAGGAAGCTTTAGAGGTTGCAGGAGTAACTTTCGATGACATAGATGCAATAGCAGTTACATATGGTCCTGGATTAGTTGGAGCTCTTTTAGTTGGTCTTCAATACGCTAAAGGATTAGCATATTCTTTAGATAAACCTTTAATAGGTGTTAATCACATAGAAGGACATATAAGTGCTAACTTCATCGATCATAAAGATTTAGAACCACCTTTTGTTTGTTTAGTTGTTTCAGGAGGTCATACTTTTGTAGTGCACGTTGAAGACTATGGAAAATTTGAAATAATAGGAGAAACAAGAGATGATGCTGCTGGAGAAGCTTTTGATAAGGTAGCAAGAGCTGTAGGATTAGGATATCCAGGTGGACCTAAAATAGATAAATTGGCTAAGGAAGGAAATAGTAATGCTATAAAATTCCCAAAAGCTAATTTCCATGATGATACTTTAGATTTTTCATTTAGTGGAGTTAAATCAGCTGTACTAAATTATTTAAATAAGATGGAAATGAAAAATGAAGAAATTAATAAAGCTGATGTGGTAGCAAGCTTCCAAAAGGCAGTGGTTGAAGTATTAACTGACAATGCTATAAAGACATGTAAGATGAGAAAAGCCGATAAGATAGCAATTGCAGGTGGTGTTGCTTCTAATAGTGCGTTAAGAGAAAATCTTATTAAAGAAGGAGAGAAGAGAGGAATAAAGGTATTATTCCCATCACCAATACTTTGTACAGACAATGCTGCCATGATAGGTAGTGCTGCATATTTTGAATTATTAAAAGGAAATATATCTGAAATGAATCTTAATGCAAAACCTAACCTAAGATTAGGAGAAAGATAGGGGCTGAATTATTAATGAAGTTTATTCCGTACTCAAATGGATTTCATAAATTGAATAAAAACAGACAAATAAAGCCTACGAGTGTAATAAAAAATATATTTTTATTTGTATTAGTTTTAGTATTTATAGGCTTTGCTTATCAAATGATAGTAAATAAGATTGATAGTAGTAAAATAGAACCAGATACTAAGTATGTAAGAATTGATAGTAAGAAAAATTATTTTAACTTTCAGGGTGAAAGTAAACCAACTATAATCATGGATTCAGACCTAGGTTTAGGTATAAGCGAGTGGGAGAAGGTACAAGGTCTTATAGAAAAAGAATATGGATACAGAACTTTTGCATATGACAGACCTGGATATGGTTTTTCTGAATCGATAAAGGGTAAAAGTATTAAGGAGCAGGCTCAACAGCTTAGAATGATCCTTAAAAAAGTCGGAATTGGTGGACCATATATACTTGTAGGAGAAGGTTATGGAGGGTTAGTTATGTGTAACTTTGCAGAACTTTATCCAGAACTAGTACAGGGAGTTATTCTTATAGATCCAATTAGCGAAGAAGCCTTAAATAATAAAGATTATATGAAGCAGTTTTCAGATCAAAAGTTTAGTAGATTTGTACAAAAATATGGTTCTTATTTTGGTTTAACATCACTAATGAATAAGTTTGGTATGTTAAAAAATCCTATTGGATTAGACTCAAATTTAAGTGAAGAAAGTCTTAATACATATGATGTTTTAAGAACTAAGAGTGACTATAATAGTGCATACTACAGTGAACTTACAAATATTTTAGAACAAAGTAGTAATTCACAAAAATCTGGATTATTAAATGGGAAGCCTTTGAGCATAATAGTAAATGATAATGCTTTTGTAGCTGAACAGGAAAGTTTAAAGAAGCTTACTTCTGAAGGTAAAGTACAAATAATAGATGCTAAAAACAAAACAGATGTTATACCTTTAGAAAAACCTGAATTACTTTTAGAAAGTATAAAATTCATTCAGGATAATAGTCCAGAAGAGCAAAAATAAGCTAAAATAAACATATCCTATGACACTAAAATGCCATAAATATGACATTGAAATGACACAAAAAATGGTTATTATAAATTCATGGAATTTGAATATTTAGGAGGGTATGTATTAATGAGTGATTTTAATAAAAAAGATGAAAATTTAAATGACTACTTTGGGTTTGATGATAAAGAAAATAAAAATTTAGATTCAGATAAAAGGACGGAAAAAGAAGAAAATATAAACTTAAATAATAATACAAAGCAAACAAACATAGATGAAACACAGCAATTAAATATGGATGATAAGATTGATTCATATGAAGAAGTTAAAAAAGAAGAGACTTCATTAGATTCTAATGAGGAGAAAAATGAAAATCCTAAGGAATCAAAGGATAATGGTAAAAAGAAAAAAGTAAAGAAAAAGAGCGGGGTTAAAAAAGGGCTAGGAATAATAGCAGGGGCAATAATAGTTGCTATGCTAGGTGGAGCAATAGGTGCTGGTGGAGTATATTATGCTTTAAGAAATAATACTCAAACAAATACTTTAGGAAATATCAATAATAGTAATTCGGCAGCTAATCCACCAGCATTTAAAAGTGATGAAGGTGCTTTAACAGTTCCTCAAGTGGTTGAAAAAGTTACACCAGCTGTTGTTGGAGTATCAACAAAGAGTTTAGTTAGAGACCAATTCTTCAATGTTAAAGAACAAGAAGGTTTAGGATCTGGGTTCATAATAAATGAAGATGGTTATGTAGTTACAAACTATCATGTTATAAATGGTGCTCAAGAAGTTAAAGTAATCTTCTCAGATGGAAAAGAAGTTAATGCTAAGGTTGTAAACTATGATGCAGAAAGAGACATTGCTGTAATCAAAATAACAGATGATGTTAAGATGCCAGGAATAGCTCAATTAGGAGATTCATCAACTGTTAAAGCTGGTGAAGAAGTTATAGCTATAGGAAATCCATTAGGAAAAGAATTTAGTTCAACAGTAACTAAAGGTATAGTAAGTTCACCAAATAGAAAAATTAGTACAGATAACGGAAATGTTTTAGATTATATTCAAACAGATGCAGCTATTAACCCTGGTAACAGTGGTGGTCCATTAATAAACTCTAATGGCGAAGTTATTGGAATAAATACTGCTAAGAAAGTTGGCGCAGATATAGAAGGAATAGGATTTGCAATTCCTATAAATGAAGTTAAAACAAGATTAGGATCATTATCAAAACCAATACTAAAGATGGGAATTCAGGCTAGAAATGTTACTTCAGAGCTAGCAAAGGAAAACAACTTAGAAGAAGGTGTTTATATTGTTGGCGTACAAGAATTTAGTCCAGCAGAAAAGGCAGGATTAAAAATTGGAGACTTAATAGTTCAGTTTGGTGGAAAGAGAGTAAAAACTGTAGAAGAATTAAATGAAATAAAAGGCCAATACAATGAGGGCGATACAGTACCAGTTCAAATAATTAGAGATGGTAAAAAAATGAACCTAGAAATAAAATTAGTTTCTTAACTAATGATTTATAAGAGAACTCAGATTTCTGAGTTCTTTTTATTTTTAGTAAAGTAAAAATAAATTAAAGATAAAAATAACTGTAAAAAGATAAATAAAATGTAAAATATTAAATAAAAATAAAATATATTACATATAATTAATTGTTAATTATTATTTTTGATTATAAAATAATAATATATAGTTTTTAGATTTAAAGGTAAATAACTATATATTATATACTAAAATACATTAAAAAGTTAAAGGATAGAAACAAATAGGGTATTAATTCATTGGGAGGATTAAATATGAAAAGAATAGTATTATTATGTACATTGGGGATGTCTACATCTTTATTAGTTTCTAAGATGAGGAAAGCAGCGGAGGAATTAAATGTTGATTGTTCTATAGTTGCTATAGGGGAATGTGAATTAAAAAAATATGAAAAAGAAGCAGATATAATAATGTTGGGTCCTCAAGTAAAGTATTTGTCTAATAAATTAAAAAAGAGAATTGGCGATAATATACCAATAAGTCTAATAAATAGTGCTGATTATGGAACTATGAATGGTAAGAAAGTTTTAAATCAAGCTTTAGAGTTAATATATAATAAGGAATTAACAATAAGTAATCTATAAAATCATGATTAAAGAAGGAATTGTATTATTTAAAGTTTTAATACAATTCCTTTTTATATTTAATAAATTGAAAATTTAAAGATATATGTATTGAATTGATTAAGGGAGTAAAATATACTAAAAAATAGAGTTATAAGGGGGAGAGAGTTTGGAGAAGATTGTTCTTGGGATAATAGGGATTTCTTTTGTATTTAGCGGAATTGACTACATAAATAATAATAAAATAGGTCTTGGAGAAAAGTTTAAAGAAGGGATGCTTTCCATGGGATCAATAGCGATATCTATGGTAGGAATATATTCACTTTCACCGTTTATTGGAGAAGTTATAGGATTTTTATTAACTCCAATAGGAAATCTTTTAGGTATTGATTCATCTATATTTCCATCAATGTTTTTAGCAATAGATATGGGAGCACTTGGAATAGCAGAAAGTCTAGCTTCTAATATTGAAATGTACTGGATTTCAGGGGTAATAATAGCTTCTACTTTAGGAGCCACAATAAGTTTTTCTATTCCATTAGCTTTGGGAATTATAGATGAGAAACATCTTGAAGATTTAACAACAGGATTATTATATGGGGTAATGACATTACCTATAGCGCCTATAGTTGCAGGAATATTTTTAGGAATGAATTTTAAATTACTATTGTTTAATATTTTACCATTAATAATATTTGCTACTATACTAGCTTTTTGTATGAATAAATTTAAGAATAAGACTGTTAATATATTTATAAAATTAGGTAAGATAATACAGTTTGTCAGTATATTAGGACTTTTAATTCTAGGATTTTTATCTATTATAGGAGTAGAACCTATGGGAAGTATTTTACCTATAGAGGAGGCTTTAAGTGTCGTTGGGAAAATAGCAATATTTTTAGGTGGAGCATATCCTTTAATTAATTTTATAACAGAGAAGTTTTCAAATGGATTAAGCAAAATTGGAGAGAAGATAAATATAGATGAGTTTTCTATTGCTGCATTTTTAGGCACTCTTGCTTCAAATATAATATTATTTCAAAGCTTTGATAAAATGAGTTCTAAAGGAAGAATTGCTTTAACTGCTTTTAGTGTTAGTGGAGCTTTTGTTATTGGAGGACAATTAGGATTTGTATCTCTTAAGACACCAGAAATTATAAATGTATACATAGTTTCTAAGTTAATAGCAGGTATAGCCGCTATGGGCGTAGCTTTATTATTATATAAAAAATCAACTAAACTTAGTAATGAAAGGAAGAGTTGTGAAGAGATATCTACTGCTATAGAATCATAATTTATATATAGAAAAATCAATGTTTAGCCAAAGCTTTTAACATTTATAATTATAATAAGAATTGCAATGTAGAGAGCTTGTACCAAAACTTAAAATAATAAAACTTATAAATTTTTAGAGTTATCAAGTAATTGTCCAAATATATTTATAAGGTTTATTTTAAGCTGTTTTTGATACAATCTCTTTCTTAATTTACTATTACAAAGGAATCATCAAGTAATTTAAAATTATTTTTTAATCCACTTGATACAAAAACTTCCTTTGACTTGGTCACAAATATTCCTTCTATATCTTCAAGAGATTCTATTAATTTCAATCCTTCTGAAGTTCCCATACCAAAGGTTGAAGTTGATAGAGCATCCCCATCTATAGATTTAGAAGAAACTATGGTTACAGAGGCTAAGTTATTATCATAAGGAAATCCTGTTTTAGGATTAAGAATATGATGATATTTAATATTGTTAACCTCTAAATAACGTTCATAAATTCCAGAGGTAACTACTGATTGATTGGATACATTTAAAGTTCCTAATGGAGCCCCTCTATTTTCAAAAGGATTTTGAATTCCTATTGTCCAATTTTCATTTTTACTTTTTTCTCCTAGAGCAAAAATATTACCTCCTAAATCTATTATAGCTTTAGTTACCCCGTCCTCTAGTAGTATTTCTGAAATAACATCGGCTATATATCCCTTAGCAATAGCACCTAAATCTAAGATCATATCATTTTTAGTTAAAAATACAGAACTCTCTTCTTTACTTAAAATAATATTTTCATAATTTATTAAATCAAGAATGTTTAGAATTTCGGTATCATTAGGCACCTTGGCATCTTTACTTCCTATTCCCCAAAGCTTCACTAAAGGTCCTATGGTTATATCAAAGCTTCCATTAGAGAGTTTAGAGTACTCAAGAGATTTTTCTATAACATCAAAAGTAGTAGAACTTACTTTTACCGGTTCTATTCCAGCCATATTGTTTATTTTATTGATTTCAGAGTCATTTATGTTAAGACTAAGTAAAGATTCTATTTCGCTTATTTTATTAAACACCTTATCTAGTATTGCTTCATCAAATTTATCATATAGAGTTATGTTTACTAATGTTCCCATAAAAAAACTAGATTTACTTATAGGTTCCTTTTTAATATTACATCCATTTAAGTTAAAAACTAAAAACATAGATAAGAAAAAGCATATATGTCTTAAGTATACCATTTTACCCTCCTAAAATAAGATACTATGTTATTTTACTATTCAACTAAAGTTGCTTCTTTCTTTCCTTCCTCAGCATTTTTTAATACTTGTTCAGCTAACTTTTTAAATTGGTTAGAAGAGCTAGTAGCACCTGTAATAGTATCTATGTCAGAAGATTGCTTTTCTATTAAGGCTTTTTCAAGTTCAGGTTCATAATCAGCAGGTCCAATACCTGATACTCCTGTCATTTTTTCATTATAATCTTTATCATCACGTTTTATTGCATTAGTTTCTCCATTAAATTCGTTGTATTTTGCTTCTGTTATTTTCCCATCAGCAACCTTAATATTTAGTTTAGCTTTATAGCCATGATCATCAGCCTTAGCTGTTTCAACTGAATATTCACCATCCTTAAGTTTAGAACTGTTTGAAGAGCCACAAGCTACAAAGTTAGATACCACTAAAGTCGAGAGTAAAATAGCAAAAATCTTTTTTTTCATAAAAATCCTCCTAGATAATCTTTTTACTATAAATATACTTTTAAAGGTAAAAAAAATTCCTTAAAGAGAAATAAAATAATAATTTAAATTTTAAAATCATATATACATAATAAAGAAGTGTTAAATAGGAGAACTATTATGAAAAAGTGGGATTGTTTTATAATTATAATTTTAGTGATAATATCTTTAATGCCATTAGGACTTATTATTCCAAGTAATACTTATGGAGAGCCTAGGAAAGTAATTATAAGTGTTGATGGAACTGAGTATAAAACTTTTGAATTAAAAGAGGAAACAGATGAAAAAATTAGGATTGAGGAAAACGGAGGAGTTAATGAGATTTATGTAAAAGGGGAGAAAGTATATATGCATGATACAAACTGTACAGATAGAATTTGTATTAGGCAAGGAAAGATAAGCAAGATAGGTGAAAGCATTGTATGTTTACCTAATGGAGTGTTTATTGAAATTAAGGGCGAAAAAGAATCAGAATATATATTATCTTATTAATTAATGACTCTGTTTTAGGTAAATGTTGATTTTTAGATAGTCCTTTAGACCTAACTTAATTTCGTAAAGTATTAATATCATCTACTCTAGAATAATAGCTAAAGCTTTTAAACTTGCTTTACTCAAATAGAAAAAGCTTCTTAAAACTATCATTCTTACGTATATGATTCAATACGAGAGGTCTTGCAGTTCTATCTAAAAATTAATACTAGTTTAAAGCATAGCCTAATTAATAAATTTTATGAAGTTTATAGATTAAGTATTTTATTATCTATAGTATTAAAAAGGGGATAAATATTATGAAGACGAAGAAGATAATTTATATAGGAGTGTTAGTTGCCCAAGCTTTAGTTCTATATATTTTTGAAAGTATGATACCAATGCCTTTTATTACTCCAGGAGCAAAGTTAGGACTAGCTAATCTAATAGTTGTTATAGGGTTATATACTTTAGATAATTATAAGGAATGTTTGTGGTTAGTCTTTTTAAAATTGATTCTATCAACTCTCATTATGGGATCAGTATCTACTTTTATTTTTGGGTTAGGAGGAACAACTTTAAGTTTTTTATCGATGATTCTAATTAAAGAGACTTTGAAAGAAAGAGTTTCTGCTATAGGGGTAAGTACAGTTGGTGGAGTATTCCATAATTTGGGACAATTAATAGTTACAGCTATTGTAATTAAGAATATAGGAATATTAAGTTATCTACCATTTTTATCATTAGCTGGTATAGGGACAGGAATTTTTATAGGAATAACAGCAAATTATTTATTAAAGCATATAAGGAGTTTAAGTAACTTAGATTATCATAAAAATATGGTTAGATAAATAAGAGTTTAAAACATAACCTAAGATATAAATAGGAACTATATAAGAGTAGAAATAAGATAAAACTTTTAATTAACTCTATATAGTTCCTTATTTTTATAGATTAGAACTCTATGATTTTATTACTTGATTTTTGAGGTTTCTATTATCCTTTTATAAGCTTCTAGAGTTTTTTCAGCTGTCTTTTTCCAAGTAAATTCTTTGCTTCTTTCAAAACAAAGATTCTCTATGGAATTTCTAAGCTTTGAGTCGTTTAGGATATTTTCAAGTTTTAGAGCTAATTCTTTTGGGTTATTAGGATCTACTAAAATCTCATTAAATGGAACGACCTCAGGAATGGAAGTTATGTTTGATGTTAAAACTGCTGTTTTACAACTCATAGCTTCTAATGGAGGAAGACCAAATCCTTCATAAAGAGAAGGATAAACAAATAATATAGTTGCATTGTATAAAGTTGGTAGATATTCATCTTCAATAAATCCAGTAAAAATAACTTTATCAGCAATTGGAAGACTTTCTGTGTAAGCTTTTAATTTTAAGCCCTCATCTCTTAAACCTCCAACTATCAATAATTTATAATTATCATCTATATTTTTATGAATTGAGTTAAATGCATCAACAAGTCCTCGCACGTTTTTTCTTAAGCTAAAACCACCAATATACATAATAAATGGTCCACTAAAATTAAATCTTTCATTAACATCAAACAGGCATTTTTCCTTATCTAAGGGTTTATAGGTTTCATTAGCTGCAAGTGGTGTAACAAATATATTTTCAGCAGGGAAATGCGGAAAGAATCTTAAGATATCATTTTTAGAGTATTCAGATACTGTGATTATGCCTGTCGAGTTATCAATTATATTAGGCATACTTTGAAGAAATTTTTTTAGGTAACCTTTACCAACCGTCTCAGGTAAAATGTATGGGATTAAATCATGTATAGTTACAACTTTAGCAAAATCTCCTTCAGGACTAAGGCCCATTCCGTTTTGAGGAAGATGAAGTAAATCTATTTTTTCTTTCATTCCATAGGTAGGAATATAGTAATCCTCAAAAAATCTTTGGTGTTTTCTTGAAGACATTATTATTTTGGTGTTTTCAGCCTCAAATTCAGGGATTTTTTCTCCTGAGCACACTAAATCATAAGATGATTTCTTATCTATTTTTAATATGTTTGTTAATAAGTTATATGTGTATGTTCCTATACCTGTACCTCTATACCAAGTTGCTCCTCTTGCATCTATTAAATTATACATAATAAGATTCCACTCCTTAGAAAAATAATCATCATAATTAATAATATTAATAAAGAATATAAAATGTGCATGTAACAAGAAGAATTTAAAAAACATATACTAATTAAAAAGTGAAAGTAGGAGTAGGTATGGATCATGACTATATAAAGAACAAAATCTTACTTAACTATGGAATAGATAGCAAAGAAGTAATAAAGGTAAAAAACACATATAAGATTATAACTAGTGATGAGGAGTATTGTTTAAAGGTAATAAAATATCAATATCCTCATTTTTATTTTATAGTTTCTGCTCAGAAGCATCTTATGAAAAATGGATTTAATTCAATACCTAAGATAATTGATACCGTTGAGGGAAAGGATTATATCGGATTAGATGGTAAGTTAGCTTACTTAACTCCTTGGGTAAAATGCAGAGAGTGTAATTATAAGAATAAGTTAGATTTAAGGCTAGCAGCTGAAAAGCTTAGTGAACTACATAACTGTAGTGAAGGATTTATTATAAATAGGAGTCTTAAGCCAAGAATAGCTTGGGGGCAGTGGTATAAAGTATTTAAAACAAGAGGTGAAGAAATTCTTGATTTTAGAAAAAGAATATATCAAAAAGCATATAAATCAGAATTTGATAAGCTTTATCTTTCTATTATGGATGAGGAACTACAGAGGGTAGAGACCACTCTTTCTCATATAGAAAGTAGTGGCTATTTTGATTATATGAAGAAAGAGGTTGGAAAACTAGGCTTTTGTCATCATGACTATGCAGATCATAATGTACTTTTATTAGATAATGGAGAGGTAAATATAATTGACTTTGATTATTGTATTTTAGATTCTCATTTGCATGATTTAAGTAGTATATGTGTTAGGACTATGAAAGAAGGATATTGGGATTTAGAAATATTTAAATATATAATTCATAGCTATTCAAAAAATAAAGATGTATTAAATGAAGAGATTCCAATGATAGCAGCTTTTATTGAATTTCCTCAAGCGTATTGGCAATTAGGACTTCAATATTATTGGGAACAGCAGCCTTGGGAAGAGGAACATTTTCTAAGAAAGCTAGGTAAGTATAAGAAGGATAGGGAGCTTAGGCAAAGCTTTGTTAATGAGTTGAGTAATTTTACTTTGAGGTGATTTAAAATTGAATCAAGAGTTAGAAGTATTTTTAAGTAAAAATAATATAGAAGTATTACCTAGAAAAGAAATAACTGAGGGTAAAAGAGATATTAAACTTTATGATGCAAGAGAATATATAAATACAATAAATGAACTTCATCATGTTTTTTTGAAGGAAAATAATAAAATCAGATTTAAGTTTAAAAGCGATATATGGAGAATAGTTCAAACTTTTAAGCTTTGGAATAGAAGAACTGAAAGAATAAATATAAATAATAAGCTTTATAGCCTAGTAATGGAGGCTTCGAGAAAAAGGCTAAATAGTATTGAGAGCATTGATTATATAAGTCTTATTAAAAGAGCTATGACAAGAGAAGAGGTGTGCACTGGAAGGGTATATTATCAAATAAAAGAGGGGGATAAAAAAGTATTTATAACCAATTTAGATAATATAGAATTTAATATGATAGAGAACGATTATTATAGCTATTTAAAAAAGGTACGTAGCATTTATAAAAATGAATTAGATGATTTAATTAAAGAAGCTATAGAAAAAGAGGAATTAGATTTTAAAAGTTATATTTATATAAAAGCTTTAGTAGAATATCCATACAATTCTATGAAGTACTTACAAAATATCTATATAAAAGGTTTGGAGTTTAAAAATGAAACTTTAGAAGAGTTATTAGTAAGGGATTATTTAATATAAGAGGAGGAGAGGTATATGAATAAAATTAGATATAAGGATGAAAAGTATCTGTGTAAATATGATTTGGATATGAAATTATTTGAGTCATTAGGATTAGATATTTTTGATTTAAGACCAAATAGAAATGTATTTTTATTAGATACTAAACAAGGTAAGAAAATCTTAAAAATGATTAATTATGATGATGAGAGATTAAACTTCATAATTCATTCAACAGAGTACTTAAGAGAGAATTATGATGGAATATTAAATATAAATAAGCTTCCTAACGGAAAGAATAGATTTGAATGGAAGGGAAATAGCTATATTTTATTAGACTATTTTGAAGGAACTGAATTTAATATAGCAAATCCGGTAGAGTTAGAAATAATAACTGAGGCAGTAGCTAATCTTCATAAGGCAGGAATGGGAATTCAAGAGGTAACTTCAAAAGAAATGAAAGAGAAAAATAGTGAACTTTTTAAATTAAAAGAGCATTTTATAAACAGCAAGAAGAATTTAGAAGATTTAAGAGAATTAGCAATGAAATTTAAATATAGAAATGAGTTTGACGAAATTTTTTCAAAAGAAGTAGATTATCATTTAAATGATATAGATAGTTGTATAGAATTATTGGAAAAGAGTAAATATAGTGAACTTTGTAGTGATAAGGAAAAAGTAACTCTTTGTCACAATGATTTAGCATATCATAATATACTTTTTAATCAAAATAAAGTGAGCTTTATAGATTTTGATTATTGCAATATAAATTTAAGAGTTATAGATTTATGTAATTTTTTAAGTAAAAGTATAAAGCGATTTGGGTTCAGCTTAGAAATGTGTGATTCGATAATAAAGAAATATGATGAGTTAAACAATTTATCAAAAGAAGAAAAAGAATTAATATATATATATCTAAGATTTCCACATGACTTTTATACAGTATCAATGCAATATTATTATAAATTAAAAGACTGGCAATATGAATCTTTCTTAAATAAGCTTGAGAGAAAATTAGAATATACTAAGGAGAAGGAAATATTACTAGAACACATAAAAACAATATAAAAAATATAAATAGGGTTGTATCAAAACTTTAAATAATAAAACTTATAAATATATTCTAAGAATCAATAGAGTTCACTAAGAATTTATAGCAAATTTTTCTATGTAATGACTTAAATTCTAAAGTTGATCTAGATATTCTATACTATTTATAAGTTTTGTTTTAAGGTAATTTGATACAGCCCCTTTAATTTATAAAGAAATATTTTTATAAGCATCAAGAGTGTTATAAGCAGTCTTTTTCCAATTAAATTTACTTGAATGAATTAATCCTTTATAAAGCATAAGTGAGTAGAACTTAGGATGATTTAATAATAATAATATATTGTCTTTTATTTCATCAACATCATGAGGATTAACTAAGATGGCAGCATCTTGGCATACTTCAGGTATAGAGGTCAGATTTGAAGCTATTACTGGAGTACCACATGCCATGCATTCAATAGGAGGTAGTCCAAATCCTTCATAAAATGAAGGGTATACTAGGGCTTTACTTGCACTATAGAATATTGGCATATCTTCCATTGGAATAAAACCAGGGAAAATAACAGATGAAGTTAGATTTAATTCCTCTACTTTCTTTCTATAAGTTTCATAGGAAGGTCCATTTTTCCCTATGATTACTAGTTTTAATCCTCTTTTATAAGAAGTTTTAACTAAGTTAAATGCTTCTATCAATCCATTGATATTCTTTCTAGGACTGAATCCACCTACATATAACAAAAAGTCAGTATCTATGCTATATTTTTTCTTTAGGTATTGAGAGGAATGATATTTATTTAATGGTTTATAGATTTCCTCAGCAGCTAAATGAGTAACAAAGATTTTTTCTTTGGGATAAGATAAAGTCTTACTTATATCTTCTTTAGAAAAATTAGAAACAGTAATTATTCCATCTGAGTTATCTAAAATATTTTTTATATTGGAGTGAAAAATCTTTAAGAATGTATCACTAACTGTTTCTGGCATTTTCATAGGAATTATATCATGGAGTGTAATAACTGTTTTGATATTACCAGGCTTAGATATTCCTATACCATTCTGAGGAATATGATAAATATCACCTCGAATATTTTCTTTAGGGTTAGGGGTATTTATAAATTTCCAAAAGTTTTCTTCTTCATTTGTACTTGAATTTAAATAATTAAAGTTATTTTTATTCGGTAGTTTTAGGGAAGTTGATGGAGGAATAAGTATATTATAATCATTTAAAAAATCTATTTGATGTAGATTGTTTATTATTTGATAAGTGTAGTTGCCAATTCCAGTACCGCGGTACAGAGTAGCAGCCCTGCCATCAATACATATTTTCATAAGCCAGATCCTTTCAGTATAAAGATATATTATTATTATATTTGTATATGGAATAAAATGTTAATAAAACCGCATGTTGATACATATAAATATGGTAGGGGGTGAATAGATATGATGAGAGAGTTTGAAATAGAAAGACAATTTGATATTAAAATAGAAAAGTTAAAGCCTAATAAGGGTGTGTATTACTTAAAGAGCAATAAGGGAGATAGATGTTTAAAGCGGATAAATTATGGAACTCAAAAACTTCTTTTTGTTTATGGGGCAAAGGAACATCTAGCTAAAAATGGTTTTGAACATATAGACAGATATTTTTTAAATATTGAAGATGAGCCTTATGCTTTAGTAAATGAAGACTTATATACTCTTTCAAATTGGATAAATGGAAGGGAATGCGATTTTACTAACATAGAAGAAGTTAAATTAGCTGCTAAAAAATTGGCAGAATTACATGAAGCTAGTAAAGGGTATGATCCTCCAGAAAACTCTAAGCTTAAAAGTGATTTAGGAAGATGGCCATATCTTATGGAAAAGAGAGGAAAAGCCTTAGAAAAAATGAGAGGCATGGCTAGAAAAAAGAATTTAAAAAAAGATTTTGATATTCTTTATATAAAAAATGTTGATTTTTATAAAGAGTTGGCAATAAGGGCCTCAAAGGTTTTAAATAATTCAAAATATCTAAGTTTGTGTGAAGAAGCTGAAATCGAAAAAGTATTTTGTCATCATGATTATACTTATCACAATATAATAATTGGAGAAGATAATGAAGTTTATATAATAGACTTTGATTATTGTAAGAGAGAAATAAGAACATATGACATAGCTAATTTCATGAAAAAGGTTTTAAAAAGAGTTGATTGGAATATTGAATATGCAGAGGCCATAATTGATGCATATAATTCAGTAAGTCAATTAAAAGAAGAGGAATATGAAGTTTTATATGCATACTTATTATTTCCTCAAAGATATTGGAGACTAGCTAACAGATATTATTACAATGAAGTTATATGGGGACAAAATGTTTTTATAAATAAGATGAACAACATAATTAATGAGAAAGAAAGTTATATAAAATTCATTGAAGATTTTAAAGCTAAATATAATCAAGTTGGATAATAGTGATTTAGGTGTCTAGATTTAGGCACCATTTTTATTGAAAAAAATAGTTGCATCACAATTATAAATAAACATTCATATGATGATAATGGGATTATATAAATTAGGAGAGAGCGTATGAAAGTTGGAGATTTAGTAGTAAGAAAATCATATAGTAAGGATATAACTTTTAAAATTATAGATATAAAAGATGATGATGGAAGAATAACTTATATTTTAAAAGGGCTTCATATTAGAATAATAGCTGATTCACAGGAAGATGACTTAGTAAAGGTGGATGATAGTTTTGCTGGGGATAAGGATAGAGCTTTCGATTCAAAGGTGAATGACATTATTAAAAAGGTTTTAATAAATAGAGAGCAACGAAGCGGCGACTCCATTATGAGAGGGAATGAAGAAATTAATGAGAATAGAGCTGAAAAGGATAATGTATTGGTTTTTGGGAGACCAGGAAGAATACTTCATATAGATGGTGATCCATCTTATATGGAAACATGTTTAAAGGCATATAAGCAATTAAATTTAAATGCTATAGGAGTGGCAATCTCTGAAAGGGAACAGCCTTTAAAAATTTTATCTCTGGTAAAGGCGTATAATCCAGATATAGTTGTGCTAACTGGACATGATGGTGTTCTTAAAGATTCAAAAGGAATGCTTGATTTAAATAATTATAGAAATTCAAAATATTTTATTGATGCTGTAAAAATTTTAAGAAGCTACAACTCAAGTTATGATGAGCTCGTTATTTTTGCAGGAGCTTGTCAATCTTGTTATGAAAGTATTTTAGAAGCAGGAGCTAATTTTGCAAGTTCGCCTAATAGAGTACTTATACATTGTCTAGATCCAGTTTTAGTTTGTGAGAGAATAGCATATACAAGAATCGATGAAATTGTATCTATAAAAGATGTTATAGAAAATACAATAACTGGGATAAAAGGTATTGGAGGGCTACAAACTAGAGGAAAATATAGAGAAGGTTATCCAAAATCGCCGTATATAAATTAATAGAATAAAAGAAAAGGTTTCTGTTAATACTATAGTTGGATGTTTTAGTTTAAATATAGTATATTTTTGTTGACAACACATGGCTTTATATAGTAAAATAATTTGTTATTGAAAAAACATCCTTTTTAGTGTATAATGTATAATAGAAAGAGGGTGTTAAAATGAGTACCAGACTTACATTGAATTCCATCAGAAAAAGCATAGAGGATCACGTAGGTGAGAAAGTTAAGCTAAGAGCTAATGGTGGAAGAAAAAAGATTTTGGAAAATGAAGGAATACTAGAAAGTGTTCACCCAAGTATTTTTGTAGTTAGATTACAAAAAGACACCCAAAGGAAAGTGACATACAGTTATTCAGATGTACTTACAAAAACGGTTCAACTAGATTTTGTTGGTTAAATAAAAAAGCTAGCTAATTAATTAGCTAGCTTTTTTATTTTTAATTAATAATTACAAAAAAAAAGAAAGATGGTGGGTTTCCATCTTTCAACTATGGTATAAAAGGGTATTGAGAATTTATGAGAGGTTATATGGTCAATAACCATCTTTATAATACGACATTTTTTTTATAGTGTCAACACTTTTTATAAAAAAATGTCGAAAAAAATATTATTTTTTTAATTTTACTTAAAAAAATATGTAAACGTTTATAAAAATATGAAATAAAATAAAAATAAATAAAGTAGTAAGAATAAGAATTATCATAATGCTACTGTCATACATATATATTATAGTAGTAGATTATTTAGGAGGGATACATTTGGTTAATTTAGATATTATTAAAGAAAGTCTTGGATTTGAAAAAATTTTAAGTGAAAATTCATTAGATATACCATTTAGAGAAGAATATTTAATACCAGATACTCAGCCGGATGTTCATCAGGTGCTTTCAGTAGATACTAATGTATGCATACTTAATAGAGAAGTTCAAAGTGATAGAGTTTTATTAGAATATCAAGTTGAATGTAATGTTATGTATTTAGCTAGAGAAGAAGAGGGGTTAGGTATAAATAGTGTTGTTTACAAAGACAAGAATTCTAGCTTTATTGATATAGCTGGTGCCGAACATAGTATGATGTGTGATATGGAGTGTAATTTAGAACATATCGATGCGAACATAATCAATGAAAGAAAGATAAGGGTAGAGGGAAAACTTAAAACTAAATATAGGGTTTATAAGGAAGAAAAAATTGATGTTGTAAAAGAGTTAGATGGCTTAGGAGATTTACAGATAAAGAGAAAACCAGAAAGTATAGAAAAAAATATAACTAGCATGGTTTGTTCAATGAATGGGCAATTACCTATAAATATAGGAATGGATAAACCTCAAATAGGAAAAATAATAAAGTGCGGATATATGCTTCATAGACAAGAAATTAAGTTAGGAGAAGATAAAGTACAAGCATCATGTTTAGCTAAAATAAATGTTTTGTATAGAGCATATGATTCTAGAGATGTAATTTCTTTAGAAGAAGATTTATACTTATCAAAAGAAGAAGAAGTTGTTGGTGTAAATGCTGATATGAATTGCAATGGATATTTTGAAATAAAAGATCATGATGCAAGAATATCTCAAAATGATTTAGGAGAAAGCAGAGTAATAGATATAAGTTTAGCAGTTGATGCTAATGTTAGAGTATCTAAATTAGAACTAACAGAAACTGTTGAAGACTTATACTCTCCAACTCTAAATATAATACCTTTAAAAGAAAATTGTAAAGTTAACATGTTAGTTAGTGAAAATTCAAGTGATTCAACAGTAAAAGGTAATATTAATTTGGGAAAAGATGGTGGAGATGCTACTCAAGTAATAGATTATACTGGTAATATTGTCGGCATGGAAAGTTATTTTGCTGATTCTAGAGTGGTTATAAAAGGTAATTTAGCGGTTGATGTAATATATAGAACAACGGATGAGGAAAAGGGACTTAACAAGGTAAGCGGAGAAATACCTTTTGAATTTGCATTAGAGATGCCTAATTCACAATCAGGAATGACCTTTGACACTAAAGCAAATATAGAAGATTTACAATGTAGCATAGAGGCAAATAACATAGCCGTAAAAGCAATGATGTATTTTTATGCTAAATGCTCAGATATGTTTGACAAAGAATATGTAAAAGATGTTGAACAAAATGATGATAAAGTTGAAAAGAGAGCGTCTGTAACAATATATATAGTACAAAAAGGTGATACTCTATGGAATTTAGCAAAGAAATATAAAACAACAATAGATGATTTAGTTAAGCTAAATAACATTGAAAATCCGGATATTTTATATGCCGGTGAAAAAATTATGATTCCTGGAAGAGCGATATTATAAAAAAGGAGTTTTATGGTTTTATACCATAAAACTCTTTTTTATTATGAATAAATATAATATTTGTGGCAAAAATAAGAAATGCATGATTTGAGGTGAATAGTTTTGAAAAGTAATAGCAAAAAAAACTTAATAATAATAGGTGGAGCAGAAGATAAAAAAGGAGAAAAGATTATATTAAATTTTGTAGCAGATAGATTCAAAGAATCTGATGGAATTATGGTAATAGCAACCATAGCTACAGAATCTCCTAGTATAGTCATAGAACAATATAAAAATATATTTTCAAGTATGGGAATAAGAGATATTAAAGAGCTTCGTGTAGTAGAAAGAGAAGAAGCTTTTGATGAAGAAAATATTAATTTAGTAAATAATGCTTCTGTTATATTCTTTACAGGTGGTGATCAACTAAGAATAACTAGTTTAATAGGAGGAACACCTCTTTATGATACCTTGCAAAAAAGGAGCAATGAAGGTTGTTATTTTGTTGGAACATCAGCAGGAGCATCAGTTATGAGTGATGTAATGATTGTTGGTGGTGAAGAAGAAGAATCACCTAAAAAGAGCACATTAAATATGTCAGCAGGATTAGGTCTTATAAAAAACACTCTTATAGACCAGCATTTTGCTCAAAGAGGAAGAATAGGAAGATTATTATCAGGTGTTTGTCAAAATCCAGAAGTATTAGGCATAGGCATAGATGAAGATACTGCCATAGTAATTAATGATGATGAATTAATGGTTATTGGAAGTGGAGCAGTTTATTTTGTTGATGGAAGGAAAATAGAATATACAAATGTATCTGAAAGACAACAAGATGAAGTTTTTAGTATATTTAATGTTAAGTTACATGTATTAACGTCAGGCAAAAAAATGAATTTATTAACTAGGGTGCCTTTTGAGGAGGAAAGAAATAAAAATGAAGATAAATAATCAGCGTATCTTTGAAGGAAGAAACATTTATTCCCATAGAAGTTGTGTGAGATTAGATGTTGATTTAGAGGGATATTGTGAAACACCTACAAAGGATATTGATGGATTTAATGAAAGACTGCTAAATTACGTTCCAGAATTATATACGCATAGATGTGGAATAGATATAGAAGGAGGCTTTGTAGAACGTTTAAAAGAAGGAACATATTTAGCTCATGTTTGCGAACATACGATAATAGGGCTACATAATAAGTTGGGGATAGATGTAAAGTACGGAAAAGCAAGAGAGATTAAAGATGATTTTTATTATATAATCTTTGAATATAAATTAAAGAAAACAGCTATTTTAATTGCTGAATTAGCAGTAGATTTAATGAACGCTATAATAAACAAGAAAGATATTAATTTTGATGAAAGAATAGAAATAATAAAAAGAGTTATTAGAGAAGAGGGCATAGGACCATCAACAAAGGCAATATGTGATGCTGCTAATGATGTTGGTCTTCCTATTATTTCTATAGGTAATGGAAACTTATATCAAATAGGTTATGGGAAAGCTGGAAAAAGATTTAGTGCTACGATTGGTAGCAATACAAAGGGAATAGCCATAGATATAGCTTGTGATAAGATGCTTACAAAAGAATTATTAGATATTCAAAATTTACCTGTAGCTAAAGGAGAAAAAGTTTTTAGTACATTACAGCTTCTTGAAGTGGTAAATAGAATAGGATATCCAGTAGTATTAAAACCTCAATGTGGAAGTAAGGGAACTGGAGTTTTTGTAAATATAAATAATGAAAAAGAGTTATTAAGAGCATATGCTGAATTAATTAAAGAATGCAAAGAAGTAATGATAGAGGAATATAAAGAGGGAAATGATTATAGAGTTATGCTAGTGGATTACAAGGTTGTAGCAGTATCTTTAAGAAAACCACCTTTCATAACAGGAGATGGTGTAAGAAATATTAGAGATTTAATAGATGCCATGAATGCTAATCCTCTAAGAGGTGAAGGACATGAAAAACCTTTGACAAAGGTTAAAGTAGACGAAGAATTAGTTAATAGATTAGAGAAATTAGGATATTCTTTAAATTCAATTTTAGAATATGGCGAAAAACTTATTTTAAGAGGAAATGCTAATCTTTCTACAGGAGGAAGTGCTGAAGATTATACAGACTTAATATGTAAAGAAAACATTGAAATTTGTGAAAGAGCGGCAAAAGCCATTGGGCTTGATATATGTGGTATAGATATTTGCACAAAATCAATATCGGAACCGTTATATGATACTGATGGAATAATATTAGAAGTAAATGCAGCACCAGGAATAAGAATGCATCATTTTCCTACAGTGGGAAAAGAGAGAAATGTAGGTAAAAAGATTTTAGATAACATGTTTAAGAATGGATATGATAATATTCCTGTTATATCAGTTACAGGAACAAATGGAAAGACCACAACAGTTAGATTGATATCCTATATTTTAAAATTAATAGGATTTAATGTGGGATGTACAACAACTTCGGGAGTAAAGATAGGAGATAAATATATACATAAAGGTGATGATACTGGATATGAAAGTGCAAAATCAGTATTATTAAATCCAGAGGTTGACGTTGCTGTTTTAGAAAGTGCAAGGGGAGGATTAGTAAGAAGAGGATTAGCCTATAACTTAGCAGATGTAGGAGTAATAACAAATATAAGAGAAGATCATTTAGGCATAGATGGGATAAATGATTTAGAAGATTTAGCTTTTGTAAAATCATTGGTAGGAGAAGCTGTAAAAGATACCGGTTATTCAGTCATAAATGCAGATGATCAGTGGAGTATAAAAATTTTAGATAGAATAAAGAAACCTAAAATATTATTCTCTATGGATGAAAATAATAAGTACCTTCAAGATAACCTAAAAAATGGAAATCCTATTGTATTTTATAGAGATGAAACCATATATGTGAAGAATAGAGGGAAGGAATACAAAATAGCTTCTGCTGAAGAAATGAAGTTTACTATGAATGGAAAACTAAAGCATAATATAGAAAATGCGATGGCAGCTTGTGCAGCTTTAGTTGGGATAGAGGTCGATTACTGTATTATCTCAAAAGGGTTAAAACAATTTAAGTCTTGTGAAGAAGATAATAGAGGAAGATTTAATATGTTTGATGTTAATGGAGTAAATGTCATTTTAGACTATGGACATAACATAGATGGATATAAGGTTATAATAGAATCACTCAAAAATATTGGATTTAAAAATATAACTGGGATAATAGGAGTTCCTGGAGATAGAGATTTAAATACAATAAAAACAGTTGGAAAATTAAGTGGTGAATTTTTTGATTCTATAGTAATAAAAGAAGATAAAGATTTAAGAGGCAGAGAAAAAGGCGAAGTTGCAAATATTATGCTAGAAGGAGTAAAGGAAGCTTCTAGAAAAAATTTAAAAATTTCAACAATACTATCAGAAGAAGAAGCACTTAGAGAAACTTTAAAAATAGCTAAAAAAGGTGAGACTATAATAATGTTTTTTGAAGATTATGAGCCACTTTATAATATAATAAATGAATTTAAAAATAGTGGAGTAAAAGGGTTGAAAAGTGCTAATTTATAAAAATAATAGGTTTACAGGAGAAATCTTCTATTAGTAATTTAGAAGATTTCTCTTTATTTTAATTAACTCTTTATGTTTTTGAAAGAAAATAATATAATTATAGTTAGCTTTAATTAATGTAAGAAGGGTGATTATATGAAAATGAAGGCTTATGCAAAAATAAATATAGCCTTAGATGCTATTGGAAAAAGAGAAGATAACTATCATTTACTTAGAATGATAATGCAAACAGTAGATTTATATGATGTTATAGATATTGAGAAAAGTAATGATAGTAGTATAAGTATTTCTTGTAATAAGCACTATGTCCCTACAGATGAAAGAAATTTAGCTTATAAAGCAGCGGTGTTATTTAGAGAAAATTTTAATATAAAAGATGGAGTAAAGATTAGCATTAAAAAGAATATACCTGTGGCTGCTGGAATGGCAGGGGGAAGTACTAATGCTGCTGCAGTTTTAGTTATAATGAATAAACTTTTTAATGTTAATGCTAGTTTAGAAGAGTTAAAGGAATTAGGTCTTAAAATAGGTGCAGATGTTCCTTATTGTATTGAGGGTGGAACCGCTTTATGTGAAGGAATTGGAGAAGTTATAACACCTTTAAAACCTTTTGAAAATAAAATTTTAGTTGTACTGAAACCTAACTTTGGTGTTTCTACTAAAGAGGTCTATACAAACTTAGATATAAATAAGATAAGAAAACATGTTAACATAGAAGAACTAATAGAAGCTATGGAAAATGATGATTTAAACTATGTTGCAAAGAATATGAAAAATGTGTTAGAAAACGTAACTTTAAAAAAACATAGTGTATTAAAAGCAATAAAAGAAGATATGAGAAGAAGTGGTGCTTTAGGAGCTATGATGAGCGGAAGTGGACCTACTGTATTTGCTTTCTTTGATGATATGCTAACAGCTCAAAGAGCCTTTGAATTTTTAAAGGGAAAATATAAGTACGCAGATGTGTACATAACAAGAACTATAAACAGTAATAATTTTTAAGAAAATATTTTTTTATTGTATATAAAAATTACTCCTTGGTAATAATCAAGGTATCAGGGGGTGTTTGTTATGAAAAAAGTATTATCAGTTTTATTTTTAGGAATGTTATCTTTATTTATAGTAGGAAGTTCTTTAAATGATAGACAAGCTTTAGGAGTTACAGAAGAAAATATAGTTGAGGATATAAGTGAAAAGTTAATAAGATTTCATGTTTTAGCTAATAGTGATAGTAATATAGACCAAGAATTAAAGCTGAGGGTTAAGGATGAAGTTTTAAAATATATTTCACCTATGTTAAATGAATCAGAAAGTTTAGAAGAATCTAGAGAAATATTAAAAAGAGAAGATAGTAATATTATAAAAATAGCTGAAAACTATATAAAATCACAGGGATTTAATTATACTGTTGAAACAACGTTAACAAGAGAAAATTTCCCTGTTAAGGAATATGGTAATATAGTTTTACCACAAGGTGAGTATGAGGCTTATAGAATACTAATTGGTGAAGGTAAAGGACAAAATTGGTGGTGTGTTATGTTTCCACCATTATGCTTCATAGATGTTACTAAGGGACAAGTTTCCTATGATGAAACAGAGAAAAAGATGAAGGATGTTTTATCAGAAGAAGAATTTAAAAATGTTAATAAAAAAGAAAATGATGTAAATTTTGAATTAAAGATATTTGATTTATTTAAATAAAAGAATTAACATATGATAATAAAGTGATTTTTAGGAGGAAAAAATATGACTAGAGCATTAGCCATGGTTTCAGGTGGATTAGATAGTATATTAGCAGCAAAGTTAATAAAGGATCAAGGTATAGAGGTAATAGGAATCTGTTTTAGATCTTATTTCTTTAATGAAGAAAATGCAAAAAGAATGTGTAAACAAATAGATATGCCTTTAGAGGTAGTAGATTTCTCAGAAGAACATTTTGAGATGGTAAAAGATCCTAAACATGGTAGAGGAAAAAATATGAATCCATGTATAGATTGCCATGCTATGATGATGAGATATTCAGGAGAATTATTAAAAAAATTCGATGCTGATTTCATAATAACTGGTGAAGTTTTAAATCAAAGACCAATGTCTCAAAATAGACAAGCATTAAATACTGTTAAAAAAGAATCAGGATTCAGTGAAAAAATCTTAAG
The DNA here is from genome assembly GCF_057782465.1 of Clostridium sp. LIBA-8553. Lineage (NCBI taxonomy): Bacteria > Bacillati > Bacillota > Clostridia > Eubacteriales > Clostridiaceae > Clostridium > Clostridium sp. LIBA-8553. The sequence continues at coordinate 2,990,142 of NZ_CM173489.1, read as the reverse complement.
ACCTTTATGTGCTTTAAATTTAGAGCCTACAGAAATGGAATTAAGTGGTTTAGTAGATAGAGAAAGATTATTAAAAATATCAGGTAGAAGCAGAAAAACTCAAATGGAGCTTGCTGAAAAGTGGAATATAGTAGATTATCCATCACCAGCAGGTGGATGTAAGTTAACAGAGCCTGGATATGCAATAAGATTAAGTGATTTACTTGATAATCAAGAAGAAGTAGCTAAAGATGAAATCGGACTTCTTAAATATGGTAGACACATGAGAATTTCACCTAAAAATAAAGCTATAGTAGCTAGAAGTGGTGAAGAGTGGAAAGATATAGTTAAGTTTAAAAGAGAAGATGATATTTTAGTAACATCTAAAAACTCTACTGGAGCTCCTGTTATATTAAGAGGAGAATTTAATCAAGAGGATTTAGAGGTTGCTGCTAGAATATGCGGAAGATATTGTAAAGAAAAAGATAGCGAAGCTGTTGAAATAAATTATGAAAAAGATGGAGAGATTAATACAATAACAATAACTCCATTTAAAGATGAAGAGCTTAAAAAGTACATGATAAATCAATAATTGATTTAGTTAGGAAGGATTATTGTTATGAGTAAAAAAGCTATAATATCAATATGTAGTACTCAAGATATCGGAGAGCAAGAAAAAATAGAAGTTGTTACTGTTGGCGAATTTTCTACTGATGGAGATGAATTTATAGCTACTTATGATGAAACTGAGATATCAGGAATGGAAGGAACAAAGACAACTTTAAGAATAAAAGGTGATAAGGTTGTATTACATAGAGAAGGAACAACAAGTACAAAAATGGAGTTTCAAAAAGATAATACAGCAGTAGCTCTATATAACACTCCTTATGGTATGTTAGAGCTTAAGACCGCAACAAAAGAGTTGGACTTAGATGTTAATGAGAGTGGAGGAAATATATCCATAAAATATCATCTAATAGCTGGCGGACAAGAGCCTATAAAAACAAACCTTGATATGAAAATAAAAGTAGAAGATTAGTCTATAAATAGAAAAAAGGCTGTACCAAAGGGTACAGCCTTTTTTTATATAAAGTATTTATTTCTAAAAATAAAAAAAGCTGAAATTAATTTCAACTTGTAAATTCAAATATTAATAATTAATTATGCTAAAGCTGAGCAAAATATAAATAGTAAACGTTCTATAAATAAAAAAATAAAAAAAACAAAAAAAGTACTAGACTTCTACATTAAGTTTTGATAGAATATCTACTATGTTATTAAAACAAGCAATAAAAAACCCATTCTAAATGAGGTAATTATCATTATAAATGAAATAAAGAACGATGTCAAGCATAAATTTACATTAGGAGGAAAAGATATGAGTAAAAATACTAAGTACGTATTCGTAACAGGTGGAGTTGTTTCTTCATTAGGAAAAGGAATAACAGCTGCTTCATTAGGAAGATTATTAAAAAATAGAGGTTTAAGCGTAAGTATTCAAAAATTTGATCCATACCTAAACATTGACCCAGGTACAATGAGTCCATACCAACATGGAGAAGTTTTCGTAACTGATGATGGTGCTGAAACAGATCTAGATTTAGGTCACTATGAAAGATTCATAGATGAAAACTTAACTCAAAACTCAAATGTTACTTCAGGTAGAGTTTACTGGTCAGTAATATCAAAAGAGAGAAAAGGTGAATATTTAGGAGGTACTGTACAGGTTATACCTCACATAACTAACGCTATAAAAGATAGAGTACATAGAGTAGGAAAAGAAAGAGATGTAGATGTAGTAATCACTGAGATCGGTGGAACAATAGGTGATATCGAATCATTACCTTTCTTAGAAGCTATAAGACAAATCAAGTATGATGTAGGTCAAGAGAATGTTTGTTTTATACACGTTACATTAGTACCTTACTTAGGAAAAGCTGGTGAGTTAAAAACTAAACCAACTCAACACTCAGTTAAAGAGTTAAGAAGCATAGGTATTCAACCAGATATAATAGTTTGTAGATCAGAAAAAGAATTATCAGAAGATATCAAGAAGAAAATCGGATTATTCTGTAACATAAATGCAAATGAAGTTATTCAAAACTTAGATGCAGAACATTTATATGCTGTTCCTCTAATGCTACATAAAGAAGGATTAGATAGATTAGTTTGTGAAAAATTAGGTCTTGGATGCAGAGACATAGACAATGCTGAGTGGATAGACATGGTTCACAGAATAACTCACTTAACTCACACAACTAAGATTGCTTTAGTTGGTAAATATGTTGAGTTACATGATGCATACATATCAGTTGTTGAAGCTTTAAATCACGGTGGATTAAGCAATGATACTAACGTTGAAATAGAGTGGATAAATGCTGAAGATGTAACTAAAGAAAATGTTGATGAATTATTAAAAGGAGTAGATGGAGTTCTAGTTCCAGGTGGATTCGGAGACAGAGGAGTAGAAGGAAAGATTGAAGCTATAAGATGGGCTAGAGAAAACAAAAAACCTTTCTTAGGAATATGCTTAGGAATGCAATGTGCTGTTATAGAGTATGCTAGAAACGTATTAGGCTTAGAGGGAGCTCATTCATCAGAGTTAGATCCAGAAACTCCATTCCCAGTAATCGACTTAATGCCTGAGCAAAAGGATGTTGAAGATTTAGGTGGAACAATGAGATTAGGATTATATCCATGTAAATTAGAAGATGATACATTCTGTAAAGATGTTTATGCTTCAGATTTAATCTACGAAAGACATAGACATAGATATGAGTTCAACAATGAGTACAGAGCTCAATTAGTAGAATCAGGATTAACTATAGCTGGTACTTCACCAGATGGAAGATTAGTTGAGTGCGTTGAAGTTAAGGATCATCCATGGTTTGTAGCAGTTCAATATCATCCAGAATTAAAATCAAGACCAAACAGACCACATCCATTATTCGTAGGATTTGTTGGTGCTGCATTAAACAACAAATAATTAAATTTTGATAAAAGGATATCTAACGAAAGTTAGGTATCCTTTTTTGACTAATTAGTGCTAGAAATAAGTGTTAGAAAAATATACTATATATAGATTAGATTTTATGTGATATGATAATAATATAAATATTTAACATAATTAGTTTATATATTTTAAAAAGAACATTCGAAAGTTTCTATATATTAAAGTCTTAAGGCAATCTAAAACAACTTTTCTTTACCTTATTCCACCAATTTAAAAAGCAGGAGGTGCTTAAATTGAATATAGAACAGTATGAAAATATGACTTTAGTCCAATTAAAAGAAAAGGCTAAAGAATTAGGAATAAAAAATATAAGTAAAAAGAAAAAAAGCGAATTAATTGAAGAATTAAAAGCTGAATTTGATAATCAAAATAGCAATACTAAAGTAATACATAAAGATGGTGTTGTTTTAAGAGAAAAAATATCACAAAAAGAGCAAGGTGGAAGTAGAGAAAATATTTCTAATGAAAGAAATTTTAGAAATAATAGTGGCTATAACAATAATAATAACAATTATAATAATAGCAATGATGAAGGTAAAAAAGAGCAATTAAAGGATATGATAAGTTCATCAGATTCAGCTAAAGGAATACTTGAAATACTAGATAATAATAATTTCGGTTTTTTAAGATGTAGAAACTATTTAACAAGTGAAGATGATATATATGTTTCTCCATCACAAATAAGAAGATTTGGATTAAGAACTGGGGATGAAGTCCAAGGTAAGGTTAGAATACCAAAGGAAGGAGAAAAATTTAAGGCACTACTTTATGTGGAGAAGGTAAATGGTGAGAGTCCGGAAAAAGCAGTTGGAAGAAAAAAGTTTGAAGATTTAACACCAATATATCCATCAGAAAGATTAAGACTTGAAACTGATAATGGAAGAGATTTAAGTTCAAGACTTATGGATATAATTTGTCCAATAGGTAAAGGACAAAGGGGAATGATAGTTGCACCACCTAAAGCAGGAAAAACAACTCTTTTAAAAAGAGTAGCTCAAAATATATCAAGAAATAATCCTGAAGTTAAGCTTATAGTACTTTTAATAGATGAGAGACCTGAAGAGGTAACCGATATGAAGAGAAGTATAGATGGGGAAGTAATCTATTCAACTTTTGATGAGGAACCACAAAACCATGCTAAGGTTTCAAGCATAGTATTAGAAAGAGCTAAAAGAATGGTTGAGCAAGGTAGAGATGTAGTTATTTTAATGGATTCTTTAACAAGATTATCTAGAGCATATAACTTAACTGTTACTCCTTCTGGAAGAACTTTATCAGGGGGATTAGACCCAGGAGCACTTATAATGCCTAAAAAATTCTTTGGAGCAGCAAGAAATCTAGAAGAAGGCGGAAGTTTAACTATACTAGCTACTTCATTAGTAGATACAGGTAGTAGAATGGATGATATGATTTTTGAAGAGTTTAAAGGTACTGGAAATATGGAAGTACATTTAGATAGAAAGCTTCAAGAAAGAAGAATATTCCCAGCTATAGATATTTATAAGTCTGGTACTAGAAAAGAAGATTTATTATTTAATGAAGAAGAAAGAGAAGCTTCATATAAAATAAGAAGAGTATTACAAAAAGAAAATAATATAGAAGATGTAGCTGAAAAGCTTATAAACTTATTATCAAAGACAAAGAATAATAAGGAATTTTTACAAGTTGTATTAAAAAGCAATTTGGAATAATTAAATGCTGATATTTAGAAAGTTTTTAGATTACATCAGATTTTTAATAATTTATTAAAGAATAATATTGTTATAATTGATACAAAAAATAAAAGAAGATATTAAAGTTTTTAACTTTAATATCTTCTTTTATTATAAGAATCATTTAGCATATTAGTACAAAGTTTAACTGTCTCTTCTGGAGAGTATGAACTTAATACTTTTAAAATACTATTTCTCATGCTAATTAATTTATTACTATCTTCATTAAATTCATCAATTATAGTATTTAATTCATCTAAGTGATTAATATGGACTGCACAATTACTTTTTGCTAAGAATTCTCTATTTTCACTTTCTTGACCTGGGATTATGAATGGAATTATCATTGGTAAATGACTTAATAATGATTCTGTTGTAGTTAAACCACCAGGTTTTGTAATGATTAAATCAGAGTTTTTCATTATTTTAGGTATTTCAGTTGTATATCCTAAAATATTTAAAATCTTGTTCCCTTTTAGATGTTCATATTCTTTACATAAATGTTCTTTTAATTCAGTGTTGTTTCCACAAACAATAGTTAAATCTAAAGGGTTCTCATTTTTCATTAGAGTTTTTAAAACTTTAGATATATTGTCTAAACCCATACCGCCTCCCATTAAAAGGAGTTTTAATGGTGGTTTAGTAATATGTTCTATATGATTATGGTAATCTGTTTTATAAAAATCTTTTTTAGCAGGTATACCAAAAGGTGAGATTCTTTCACAAGGTATTCCTTTTGAAGCAAGATTTTTCTTTGTGTATTCGCAAGCAACTATGTAATGATCAATTTGTTTAGAAACATAAGTGTAATGACATTTAAAATCAGTAACTACAGAAATGACAGGTACTGTTATAATTTTTTTTCTCTTTAAATGAGAAAGTACACTTACTGCTAAAGGGTGAGTTGTTATTATTAAATCCGGATTAAAGTTATAAATAAATTTAGCTAATTTATTCGCAACCGGTAAAAAGAACATACAAGCAAGACTATTTATAATTCTAATATTGCTAATTTTATATAGTAGACCATAAAGAGTTCCAAGAGAACTTGCACATAAATCGTATCCATTTACTATTGATTTATCAAAGAAACGGTTCTCCTTAAGAAAATCATGTACAAGAATTTCTGTGTCGTCATTCTTTATAAGTTCCATTAAAGAGTTAGCTGCTTGATTATGACCATAACCAGTAGATGTACTTAAAATAAGAACTTTTTTCATCATATTCACTCACTTTTACTAAAAATATATTTACAAAAATAAACTTTTTTTGAAAAATATGCCTTATAAATAAAAATGGGAAAGATTTGAGTCTTTCCCATAAAGAAATTATTTATTAAGATTAAATCTCTTGTTGAACTTATCAACTCTTCCGCCAACATCAACGATTTTTTGTTTTCCTGTGAAGAATGGGTGGCACTTAGAGCATATTTCAACTTTAAGTTCTGGTTTAACTGAACCAGTTGTGAAAGTGTTTCCACATGCACACTTAACCACTGTATCGTGATGGTATTCTGGATGTATGCCTTGTCTCATGTAATTCACCTCTTTCAAAAATAAAAAAATGTTGCTAAACAACTATTTACAAGTATATCATGGGGTTATTTAATCGTCAATAGTTTAAAAGCGTTCTTATTTAAGTTATAATCATATTTAGAATATTATAAGAGGATAAGGAGTTTAAATTTAATATGAGTAAACTATATTTTAGATACGGAGCAATGAATTCAGGCAAATCTACACATCTTATGCAAGTGGCACATAATTATGAAGAAAGAGGTATGGAAGTTATCATAGTTAAGCCATCAACAGATAAAAAAGGTGGGGACAAAGTAGTTTCAAGATTAGGTGTTGAGAGAGTTGTAGATATTTTAATAGATAATAAAGATAATATTATAGAAATGATTGATGAAAGACTTGAAAAGGGGAGAAAAATAGACTGTATAATAGTTGATGAAGTTCAATTCTTAAAAGCTCATCATATCGATGAATTATTTGAGATTGCAGTTGGAAAAGGCATACCAGTAATTTGTTATGGATTAAGAACAGACTTCCAAATGAATGGCTTTGAAGGAAGTGAAAGACTTTTATTATTAGCACATAGTATTGAGGAAATGAAAACTATATGTAGATGTGGAAGAAAAGCTATATTAAATGGAAGAATGGTAAATGGAAAGTTTACATTTGAGGGAGAACAAGTTGCTATAGACTTAGTTGATAATGTAGAATATCAATCATTATGTGGACAATGTTATTTCAATTATAAATATGGTAAGAATTCTAATAATTAGTTAGTGAAAGGATAGGGTTTAAATTATGAGAAAATGCCAAGTTGGCGGTCAAGCAGTATTAGAAGGCGTTATGATGAGGGGCACAAAAGGAACAGCTACAGCAGTTAGAACTCCAGAGGGTGATATAGAGGTTTCTTTTGAAAAGACAATACCATATACAAAGAAAAATAAAATTTTAGGGTTACCTTTTATAAGAGGATTTGTAACTCTTGTAGAATCTTTAATTGTAGGTTTAAAATCTTTAAATTATTCAGCAAGTTTTTTTGATGATACAGAACCTTCAAAATTTGAAGATTGGTTAAATAATAAATTTGGTGAAAAAGCTAATAATGTAATAATGACTCTTACAATTATGCTTTCTTTTATATTTGCTATAATTCTTTTTGTAGCAATACCAACAGGAATTACTTTTTTACTTAAAAAGCTTAGTTTCCCAGGTTGGACTTTAAGTGCTATTGAAGGGATAATAAGTATTAGTATGCTTTTAGGATATATGTATTTAATGGGGAAATTAGAAGATATAGAAAGAGTGTTTCAATATCATGGAGCGGAGCATAAAACTATATTTTGCTATGAAAATGAAGATGAGCTTACAGTTGAAAATGTAAGGAAATATCCTAGATTTCATCCTAGATGTGGAACAAACTTTTTATTCTTAGTTGCTATTGTAAGTATATTTATATTTTCTTTTACTAATTGGGATTCAGTAGTTCAAAGAACAGCTATAAGAATAGCAATGTTACCAGTTGTAGCAGGGATAACATATGAACTTATAAGATGGCTTGGAAAATCACAGGGAAGTTTCGCTAAAATAATAGCAGCACCAGGTTTACAATTACAAAAATTAACTACAAGAGAACCGGATGATTCTCAGATTGAAGTGGCCATAGCTTCTTTAAGGAGGGCTGAAGGATTGAAAGAACCAAATAAAAAAGTTGGAGAATTATTAAATTTAGGAAATGAAACTTTGAAAGAAGTTGGGATTGATACTTACATATTAGATACTCAACTATTATTAGGTAAAGCTCTTGAAAAAGATAAGATTTGGCTTATTACTAATAAAAATGAAGAAGTTAAAAAATCTGATGAGATACATTTTTTAAATTTATTAGAAAAAAGAAAAGAAAAAATGCCTATGCAATATATTTTAGGAACTTGTGAGTTTATGGGATTAGATTTCTATGTAGAAGAGGGAGTATTAATTCCAAGGGGTGATACTGAAATAATTGTAGAAGAAGTATTAAACAATGTAGATGAAGATTCAAATATAAATATATGTGATTTATGTTGTGGAAGTGGGGCTATAGGACTATCTTTAGCTAATTATAGAAAGAATATAAATGTAGATTTAATAGATGTAGATGATATACCAGAAAAGGTTACAAGAAAAAATATAAGAGAGCTAGAACTATCAAAAAGATGTAATTTTATAAAAAGTGACCTTCTAAGTGAAGTTATAAAAAAAGAAAATAAGTATGATATTTTAGTTTCAAATCCACCATATATAAGAACAGAAGTTATAAATACTTTAATGGAGGATGTCAAAGATTATGAACCTCATTTAGCTTTAGATGGGGGAGCGGATGGTTTAATATTTTATAGAAGAATTATTGACGAGTCTTTACAAGTATTAAAGCAAGATGGTATATTAGCTTTTGAAATTGGACATGATCAAGGTGAAGATGTTAAAAATTTGATGACTAAAAAAGGATACTATGATGTTAAAGTGATTAAAGATTTAGCAGGCTTAGATAGATGTGTTATAGGAAGAGTAAATCTTGAAAGATAATATAATAGTGTGTTATAATTGTAAAATATGAAAATCTGTATACGGAGTGATAATAGATGATACTTGATAGATTAAATTTTATTGAAAATAAATACGATGAACTTTCAGTTAAAATAAGTGATCCTTCAATAATGGCTAACCAAAAAGAATGGAGAAAGCTTTGTAAGGAACATGCAGACTTAGAAATAATCGTTAATAAGTACAAAGAGTACAAAGAAGCAACAGAAGACTTAGAAGCTAACAAAGAGATGCTTTCAGAAGAAAGTGATCAAGAAATGAGAGAAATGATCAACGCAGAAATAAAGGATTTAACAGAGAGAAAGAAAGAATTAGAAGACGAAATACAAATTCTTTTATTACCAAAAGATCCTAACGATGACAAGAACGTATTCGTTGAAATCAGAGGTGGTGCTGGTGGAGATGAAGCAGCACTATTTGCAGCTAACCTTTTCAGAATGTATACTAAGTATGCTGAAAAAAATAGATGGAAAGTTGAACTTATGAGTACAAATGAAACTGATATCGGAGGTTTCAAAGAGGTTGTATTCATGATAAAAGGAGCAGGGGCTTACTCAAAGCTTAAGTATGAAAGTGGAGCACACAGAGTTCAAAGGGTTCCAGATACAGAGAGTTCTGGAAGAATACATACTTCAACTGCTACAGTAGCTGTTTTACCAGAAGTTGATGATGTAGAAATCGAAATAAATGACAAAGATATTAAAATAGACGTATTTAGAGCATCAGGTAATGGTGGTCAGTGCGTTAACACAACTGACTCAGCGGTAAGAATAACTCACTTACCTTCAGGATTAGTTGTTTCATGTCAGGATGAGAAATCACAGCTTAAGAATAAAGAAAAAGCTATGAAGGTATTAAGAGCAAGATTATACGAGCAAGCTGAAGCTGAGAGATTAGCTGGTATTGCTGAAGATAGAAAGAGTCAGGTTGGTACTGGAGATAGAAGTGAAAGAATAAGAACTTATAACTATCCTCAAGGAAGAGTAACTGACCACAGAATAAATATGACTTTATATAAATTAGATAGCTTCTTAGAAGGTGATATAGACGAAATATTAAATGCTCTAATCACTGAAGATCAAGCTCAAAAAATGAAAGCAATGGGTAATACTGAATTTTAATATATAAAGCCTTACATGAATAATGTAAGGCTTTAAAAATACATGGTTTTAATATGTTGATTAAAGAGGAATATACTTATGGATATAGATAAAGCTATAAAAAAACAAAAAAAATCATATAAGAGATTCATGTTTGTTATGGTAATACTTCTAATATTATTACCTCTTTTAGTTTGTTTTTTTGAAGTTTATAAGGATTTTCTAATAGTCTATTTAATCTTTTTAGAAGTTTTTATAGTTATTGTTATGATTAAAAATTTTAATAATATAAGGTTAGAATATACTTGCGAAAATGGAATTTTAAGAATAAAACCTAATGTATTATCTAAATATAAACATATATATTGTGATAGAGTAGCTTTAGTTCATACAGAAAATGAATTAGAGGATATGAAAATAATTATAGTCTTCTCTAACAAAGGGAGAAAAGGTAAGTTTGGAAAGCCTGTAGGAGATTATTTCTGTAAGGCTCATCCAGGATTAAGCAATGACTATAAAAAGATGATTAGATTAAATAAACAAACACAATGGTATTACATAATAATAAAAAGAGGGGCTTTAAAGAAATTTAAGCTTTTAGATGATATATATAAAAGTTGTGTTACAGCAACCTATACAAGTGATAGTATTGAAAATATAAAGATTGCTAGAGGTCAGAAGAATTTATAAAAGATGAAGGTGATATTGTTTTATGAAAACAAAAATACAATTCATAAAAGATATAGATAAAGATATAAAACATTTAGAGGAAGCTGCTGAAATTATAAAACTAGGTGGAATAGGTGCTTTCCCAACTGAAACTGTTTATGGCTTAGGTGCAAATGCTTTAGATGGAGAAGCTGTTAAAAAAATTTTTGAGGCGAAAGGAAGACCTCAAGATAATCCTTTAATAATACATATAGCAAAAAAAGAAGATATTAATAAATATGTTGATGAGGTACCAAAGTTTGCCGAAGAGTTAATGGAAAAATATTGGCCGGGTCCTCTAACTATTATCTTAAAGAAAAAAAATATAGTTTCAGATATTACATCAGCAGGGTTAGATACTGTTGGAGTAAGAATGCCAGATAATGATATCGCATTAAAATTAATTGAATTATCAGGAGTTCCTATTGCAGCACCATCAGCTAATATATCAGGAAGACCTAGTCCAACTGATATAGAAAGGTGTGAAGAAGACTTAAATGGAAGAGTTGACTTCATAGTTGGATCTGAAAAAAGTAAAATAGGGGTAGAATCAACAATAGTAGATGCAACAGGAGAACATTTATGTGTTCTAAGACCTGGTGGAATAACTTTAGAAATGTTAAAAGAAATTGATGAAGGTGTATATATAGATAAAGCTATATTAACAACTTTAGATAAAAATACAAAACCTAAAGCCCCTGGAATGAAGTATAAACATTATGCACCAAAGGCTAAAGTTAAGATGGTTCAAGGACCAATAAATAAAATGGTTGAAAAAATCAGAGAAATGGTGCATAATTACATAGACGAAGATTTAAAGGTTGGAATTATGGCAACTGATGAAACAATTTCTATGTATGATGAAGGAATAGTTAAATCACTAGGAACTAGAGAGGATTTAACTTCTGTAACAAAGAACTTGTTTGAAATGCTTAGGTCCTTTGATGATTTAGGAGTAGATGTTATAATAACTGAGGCTTTTGAAGAAAAAGGTTTAGGTGTAGCCATAATGAATAGATTAAAGAAATCTTGTGGGTTTGATATAACAATAGTTTAAGAAAATATATGGAAGGAGCTGGATAAGGATGATGCTTTTGAAAAAAAGGAATTACTTTGAATTTACATTTTTAAAAAATTCTATATTTGTTTTTTTTGAAGGTTTGATATCTTTATTTAGTGTTCTTCCAGTTAATAAAAAAAAGTGCTTTTTTATTTGACTTACTATTTAAATTTTTATTTTAAGTAGTGTTATTAGTCATTGAAAAAGCACTTTTTTTAGAATAATATATTTAAAACAACTATTTATTGGAGGTTAGTGAAATGAAAATAGCAATTGGTTGTGATCATGGTGGATTTAATTTAAAAAACACAGTGATAAAACATTTAAAAGAAAAAGGTATTGAGTTAAAAGATTTTGGCACATATGGCACAGAGTCTTGTGATTATCCAGATATAGCTATACAAGTTGCAGAAGCAGTTGCTTCAAAAGAATTTGATTATGGAATATTAATTTGTGGAACTGGTATAGGAATTTCTATAGCAGCAAACAAAGTTTCAGGAATAAGAGCAGCATTATGTTCTGATACATTTAGTGCACACGCAACAAGACAACATAATAATGCAAATATTTTAGCTATGGGTGAGAGAGTAATAGGCCCAGGATTAGCTTTAGATATAGTTGATGCTTTCTTAGGTGCAGAGTTTGAAGGTGGAAGACATCAAAAGAGAATAGACAAAGTAACTGCTATTGAAGAAAAGTATTCAAAATAATTTAGTAAAAATATTTTATATATAGATTTTAGGAGGAAGATACAATGAGTAAAGTAACAGAAATAACACATCCACTTATATTACATAAGTTAGCGTTCATAAGAGATAAAAATACAGGTTCTAAGGATTTTAGAGAATTAGTAAGTGAAGTTTCTATGCTTATGGCTTATGAAGTAACAAGAAATCTTCCAATGGAAGAAATCGATATAGAAACTCCAGTATGTAAAACTAAATGTAAAGTTTTAGCTGGTAAAAAGGTTGCTATAGTTCCAATATTAAGAGCTGGATTAGGTATGGTAGATGGTATGCTACAACTTATACCTGCTGCAAAAGTAGGGCATATTGGACTATATAGAGATGAAGAAACTCTTCAACCAGTAGAGTACTTCTGTAAATTACCACAAGATATAGCAGAAAGAGATATAATCGTTGTTGATCCAATGTTAGCTACAGGCGGTTCAGCAGCAGATGCTATAACTCTTTTAAAGAAAAGAGGAGCTAAACAAATAAGACTTATGTGCTTAATTTCTTCACCAGAAGGAATAGAATTTGTACAAAAAGCTCATCCAGATGTTGATATATATGTTGCATGTATTGATGAAAAATTAAATGATCATGGATATATAGTTCCTGGATTAGGTGATGCAGGAGATAGACTATTTGGCACAAAATAGTTATAATTTAAATAGCTACTTAATAAATAAGTAGCTATTGATTATTTTTGGAGGTAAATGATTCATGGAAAAGATAAAAGTTTTAACTATCTTTGGAACAAGACCGGAAGCTATAAAAATGGCACCGTTAGTAAAAGAATTAGAAAAAAGAACGGAAATAGAATCAAAGGTTTGTGTAACTGCTCAACATAGAGAAATGTTAGACCAAGTTTTAGAACTATTTGATATAAAACCTGACTTTGATCTAGACATAATGAAAAATCGTCAAACTCTTACTGGAATAACAAACAGAGTTTTAGAAGGATTAGAAAAAGTATTCACTGAAGAAAAACCAGACATGATACTTGTACATGGTGATACAACTACAACTTTTGCTGGTGGATTAGCAGCTTTCTATCAACAAATAAGAGTAGGTCATGTTGAGGCTGGACTTAGAACTTTCGATAAATATTTCCCATTCCCAGAGGAAATGAATAGAAAATTAACAGGTGCTTTAGCTGATTTACACTTTGCTCCTACTAAAGGTTCAAAAGCTAATCTTTTAAGAGAAGGAATAAATGAAAATGACATAAAAATTACAGGTAACACTGTAATCGATGCTATGGAACATACTGTTGAGGATGATTATGTTTTTGAAAATGAAGAATTAAATAACATAGATTTCGAAAACAAAAAAGTTATAATGATAACAGCTCATAGAAGAGAGAACTGGGGAGAAGGCATAGAAAACATCTGTGCAGCATTAAACAAAATAGTTGAAGATAATAAAGATGTTGAATTAGTTTATCTTGTTCACTTAAATCCAGTTGTAAAAGATGTTGTTTACAAAAATCTTGATGGAAAAGAAAGAGTACATCTTTTACCACCACTTGATACAAAAGAAACTCATAACTTAATGAATAAATGCTTCATGGTTATGACTGATTCAGGTGGGTTACAAGAAGAAGCTCCTCACTTAGGAAAACCAGTATTAGTTTTAAGAGATGTAACAGAAAGACCAGAGGCTGTTCAATCAGGTACAGTTAAGTTAGTTGGTACTGATATAGAAAAAATATTAGAAGAAGCTAACTCATTAATAAATGATGAAAAAGCTTATGCAGAAATGAGTAAAGCTATAAATCCATACGGAGATGGTAAAGCTTCAGAGAGAATAGTTTCAGCTATATTAAACTATTTTGGAAAAAGTGATGAAGTTGTAGAAGAATTTATAAGTAAATAAGACTTTGTTAAAAAGTTTAATAAATATAATTTGAATAATTGGAATAAATAGACAGATATTTAGAATAATATAGAAATTTTAATAAGATATTTCTATAGTGAAGCTAAAATATCTGTCTTTTTTTATAAAAAGCCAAAAAATAATTAAAAAGATTGTTTAAAATTTAACAAAATATATTGAAAGCTAGTAAATTTATGGTTATAATTAAATCAGTTAGAAAAAATATAGATTTTTGATAAATTTTTACCTAAATGGGAGGTTTTTGATATGAGAGAGGTAGTTATTGCAAGTGCAGTAAGAACAGCATTAGGATCATTTGGGGGTTCATTAAAGGATGTTCCAGCTGTAGATTTAGGAGCTTTAGTTATTAAAGAAGCTTTAAATAAAGCAGGGGTAAAACCAGAAAATGTTGATGAAGTTTTAATGGGTAATGTAATCCAAGCTGGATTAGGACAAAATACTGCAAGACAAGCAGCTGTAAAAGCTGGTTTACCAGTTGAAGTTCCTGCAATGACAATAAACAAAGTTTGTGGTTCAGGTTTAAGATGTGTAGCTTTAGCGGCTCAAATGATAAAAGCAGGAGATGCTGATGTAATAGTAGCTGGTGGTATGGAAAACATGTCACAAGGACCATACGTTTTAAAAACTGCAAGATTTGGTCAAAGAATGGGCGATGGAAAAATGATAGATACTATGGTTAATGATGCTTTAACAGATGCATTCAATGGATACCATATGGGTATAACTGCTGAAAATATAGCAGAACAATGGGGATTAACTAGAGAAATGCAAGATGAGTTTGCTGCAAACTCTCAAGCAAAAGCAGAAGCTGCTATAAAAGCAGGAAAATTCAAAGATGAAATAGTACCAGTTGTAATACCACAAAGAAAAGGTGATCCAATAGTATTTGATACTGATGAATTCCCAAGATTCGGAACAACAGCTGAAAAGTTAGCTAAATTAAGACCAGCATTCAAAAAGGATGGAACAGTTACAGCTGGTAATGCATCAGGTATCAATGATGGTGCGGCTGCATTAGTTGTTATGAGTGCTGAAAAAGCAAAAGAATTAGGAGTAACTCCAATCTGTAAAATAGTTTCTTATGGTTCAAAAGGATTAGATCCTTCAATAATGGGATATGGACCATTTTATGCTACTAAAAAAGCATTAGAAGGAACTGGATTAACAGTTGCAGACCTTGACTTAATAGAAGCAAACGAAGCTTTCGCAGCTCAAAGCTTAGCAGTAGCTAAAGATTTAGATTTTGACATGAACAAAGTTAACGTAAACGGTGGAGCTATAGCTTTAGGACATCCAGTTGGAGCTTCAGGCGCTAGAATATTAGTTACATTACTTCATGAAATGATGAGAAGAGATGCTAAAACAGGATTAGCAACACTTTGCATAGGTGGAGGAATGGGAACAGCTTTAATCGTAGAAAGATAATAAGTTTACCATTATTATATATATATTTTTTAAGATGCTATCCATTTAATAGGATAGCATCTTTTTATTTTTTTAATTAAAGCAACATATTAATATATAAGAATATATTGAAAAATATGCACAAAAGTAATAATAAAAATTCATCTTACTAAATATATATGTTTTATTTAAATTTTATATAAAAAGTATGAATAATAGGATGAAGAATAGAAAAAAATAGGGTTAAAGTGCAGAAAAATATTAAAAAAGAAAGATTTTTAAAAAAAAATCAAAAAAAATGTGAATAAATATTAAAAAGGTTATTCAAAACCTTTTAAGTTGTATATTTTATTCTAAATAATGGTTTGAAATTTTTTTTATGAAAAAGCTACTAAAATATATGATTTTACATCAAAAACTTTCAAAAAAGGATTTCAAAATCGAAAATAGTAATCGAAATTTAACTCAAGATTATGAGTAATAATTGAAAAATTCAGAAAAATGAAACTAAGTATTCAAAAACATTCAAAAATAATTGGAAAAAGAGTAAATGAGAGTTTTTAAGAGTAAAAATGAAGGAAATGCTTAAAATTACTTTAAAATATCAGAATATTAATAAATTCAACCAAAATTTAAATTTTATTAATATTAAATTCAGGAATATAATTAGTAAAGTAACATTGCGGAACTATGGAGGTTATACGTGAACGCTAAAATCAAAGGTTTAGTTTTTTCAGTAATGAAAACTAATATTTTATTGACGATAATAGCAACCCTGGTAATTAGTTTAGTTAATTTTAGATTTGGGGTGGCTTTTTTAGTTGGAAGTATAGTTGCGACAATTAATTTCACAGTTAATGCAATTGTAATCCATAAGGTTATAAATAAAAGAAGAGGAGCTTTAAAAATACAATTAAGCTTCGTATTAAGAATGATTTTGATTCTTTTATTTACAGTAATATTTATGAAAGATGTTAAGGAATTAGCATTTTATCTAATAGGATTTATTTCACATCAGATATCAATATTTATTTATACTAAAAAGAATAAGGCCTTATCAAAAAATAAATAAATATTTATATACATATATAAATTAATACTAAGATAGAAAGGGAGTGATTCCGTGGATATCTTTGCACCAATGTTTACAGTTAAGGTTGGTAGTTTGACAATTAGTAGTACAATTATTTTTCAATGGGCAGCAATGCTTGTTATAACAATATTTGCTATAGTTTCAACTAAAAATCTTAAAAATAAACCAGGCAAGTTACAAGTTGTTTTAGAGTCACTTTATCAAACAGTTTATAACTTGGTAAAGAGTAACATGGGGGAAAGTTATATTGGCTTTGTACCTTATATAGGAACATTAGCAATATTCCTACTTGTCTTAAACCTTTATGGATTAATAGGGCTTGCACCTCCAACTCAAGATTTAAGTGTTGCAGTAGCATTAACAATTACTTCCTTTGTTGTTGTTCATGCCAATGCATTATACAGATGTCATCTTGGAGGATATATCAAAGGATATTTCAAGCCATATCCAGTAATGTTACCTTTAAACATAATGGAGAGAATTATTTTCCCAGTATCTCTTGCACTACGTTTATTTGGTAATATGCTAGCAGCCACTCTATTAATAGATTTAATGTATTCAGGTCTAGCTCATATAGGATGGATTGCTCAAATAGGTGTGCCAATACTAGCACATGGTTTCTTCGATGTATTTGATGGAACAATACAAATGATAGTATTTACAATGCTAACAATGGTAAATATTAAAATGTTAGCAGATCACTAAGAAAAATTAAAGGAACAAATCAAAATAACTTTAGTTTGATTTAAAAAAGGAGGAATTTTTAATGGATATGAAGTTATTAGCAGCAGGTATAGCTGTATTAGCAGGTATAGGAGCCGGAATAGGTATAGGAATTGCAACAGCAGGAGCAATAGAAGCAACTGCAAGACAACCAGAAGCATCAGATAAAATTCAAAGTTTATTCATCATGGGAGCTGGTCTTTCAGAAGCAACAGCTATATATGGTTTAGTAATTTCAATAATCTTATTATTCGTTGTTTAATATCAAATTGCGTACTTTTTATTAAGAACTTGTAGTAATTAATAAATAAAGATAATAGAGTTAATATAATTGACTCCGAAGGGAGGCTGTGATTGATATATGGAATTAGATTTTATGAGAATATTAGCTACAATCATTAACTTTATAATCTTAATTCTTATACTAAAACATTTTTTCTGGGACAAAATCAAGAGAGCCATCGACGCAAGACAAGAGGCTATAGATGAAACAATCTTAAAAGCTGATGAAGATGCAGAAAAAGCAAGAAGATTAAGATTAGATAATGAAAGAATTCTTAAATCTGCGAAAGAAGAAGGCAGAAAGCTTAGAGAAGAACAGAAAAAAGAAGCTGATAGAATTTATAAAGAAATAGTTGATGATGCTCATAGAGAAGCTGAGGCTATATTAAATAGAGCTAATATTGAAATTCAAAGAGAAGAAGAAAAAGCTAAATACGAATTAAAGCAACAAGTAGTTGATATTTCTGTAATGCTTTCAGAAAAAGCACTTGGAGAATCTATCGATGAAGCTAAACATAGAGAATTAATAAATGACTTTATTGAAAAGGTAGGTATCTAATTATGTATGAATATTTAGATCGTAGATATGCCTTAGCTCTATATGAAGTTGCAGAAGAAAAACATAAAGTTGAAGAATATTTAAATGATTTAAGAGAAATTTGTGATATAGTTTACGGTAATAAAGAACTTTATGAAATCATAAAACATCCTCAAATAAGTACTGTAAGAAAGAAGAAAACTTTCAGAAATATATTTGAAGGAAAAATAGATGATGAATTACTTTCATTTTTAATGGTTCTTATAGAAAAAGATAGAATACTTTATCTAAAAGAAAAATTAAAAGAAATGGAAAAAATTCATTTAGAAAGAAACAATACTTTATTAGCTGAAGTAAAAAGTGTTGTTCAACTAACAGAAGATGAAGTTAAAAGACTTGTAGAAAAGTTAGAAAATAAATACTCAAAGAAAATATTATTAAAGCAAGAGATAGATAAGAGTATCATTGGCGGACTTTTTGTTAGAGTTGGCGATGATGTTATAGATGGTACTGTTAAATCTAGACTTGATGATATGAAACTTATAATGCTTAAGAGAGAATAGAGGTGAGTCTATGCATATTAAACCAGAAGAAATAACTTCTATAATCAAGAATGAAATAAAAAACTACGAAAAAGAGTTAGAAACTGTTGATTCTGGTACTATCATACAGATAGGTGACGGAGTTGCTAGAGTTTACGGATTAGAAGAATGTATGGAAGGTGAACTTCTAGAATTCCCTAATCAAGTTTTCGGTATGGCTATTAACTTAGAACAAGATAACGTTGGTTGTGTTCTTTTAGGATCTGAAGAAGGTATAAAAGAAGGAGACATCGTTAAAAGAACTGGAAAAATAGTTGAAGTACCAGTAGGTGAGGACTTAATAGGTAGAGTTGTTAATTCATTAGGTCAACCTATAGACGGAAAGGGTCCTATAAAAAATGATGGATACAGAGCTATAGAAGTACCAGCACCAGGTATACTTGAAAGAAGTTCTGTTAATGAGCCTCTACAAACAGGTATCAAGGCAATCGACTCAATGATACCAATAGGTAGAGGACAAAGAGAGTTAATTATAGGAGATAGACAAACAGGTAAAACTGCTATAGCTATAGATACTATAATTAACCAAAAAGGTAAAGATGTTATATGTATATATGTTGCTATTGGACAAAAACAATCAACAGTAGCTAATATAGTTAACACTTTAACTGAAGAAGGAGCTATGGACTATTCAATAGTTGTAACAGCATCAGCATCAGAATCAGCTCCATTACAATACATTGCACCATATTCAGGATGTACAATGGGTGAATACTTCATGAATAAAGGTAAACATGTATTAATAATATATGATGATTTAAGTAAGCACGCAGTTGCTTATAGAACAATGTCACTATTAATTAGAAGACCACCAGGAAGAGAAGCTTATCCAGGGGATGTATTCTACATTCATTCAAGATTACTTGAAAGAGCTGCTAAGTTATCAAAAGAAAATGGTGGAGGCTCATTAACAGCACTTCCAATAATAGAAACATTAGCAGGAGACGTAACAGCATACATTCCAACTAACGTTATCTCAATAACAGATGGACAGATATTCTTAGAAACTGAGTTATTCAACGCAGGACAAAGACCAGCTGTTAACCCTGGTATATCAGTTTCAAGGGTTGGAGGAAACGCACAAATAAAAGCAATGAAACAAGTTTCTGGTACATTAAGACTAGAACTTGCTCAATATAGAGAGTTAGCATCATTTGCTCAATTTGGTTCAGACCTTGATAAAGATACTCAAGCAAGACTTGAAAAAGGTAAGAGACTTATCGAGATTTTAAAACAAGACCAATATAAGCCAATGGCAGTTGAAAAACAAATTATGATAATATATGCTGCAGTTAACAATTTCTTATTAGATATTAAAGTCTCAGATATTAAGAGATTTGAGAAGGAATTCTTAGAATTCATGGATACTCATCATAGAGAAATTAGTAAAGCTATATTAGATAAGAAAGTTTTAGATGATGAAATAAAATCTGCTTTAGAAAGCGCTATAGTAGAATTTAAAAAAATATTCTTAATGTAAAATAAGAGCATAGCTTTTTAACTAAAGCTATGCCCACATTTTTAAGAATGGAGGTGGAGCTTAAATGGCAGGTGCAGGACTTTTAGAAATTAAAAGAAGAATAAAAAGTATCAAAAACACAAGAAAAATAACAAAAGCTATGGGACTTGTTGCCACTTCTAAGTTAAGAAAAGCTAGACAAAAGTTAAGTGAAAATAACCAATATTTTAGTAGTCTAGATGAAATTGCTAGAGAATTAATCGGATCATTAAATAGCAATAATAATCCTTTACTTAAATCCAATGATAACCCTAAAAAGTTAATAATATTATTAGCATCAGATTCAGGATTATGTGGTGGATTTAATGGTAATACTGCCGCTTTTGTAAGAGATGAATATGAAAATAATATTGACAACATAGAAGCAATAGTAGTAGGTAAAAAAGGTATCCATTATGTTAAGAAAAACAAGATTTCTACTTTAGCAGAATATGTTGATTTAGGAGATACACCAAACGTTGGTGATGCATCAACTATAGTAAATAGAGCTGTTAAAGAATTTACTGATGGAAATTTTGGAGAAATAAATTTAGTTTATACTAAATTCTTTTCACCTGTTAAACAAGAGGTCGTTGAAGAGAAATTATTACCACTAGATTTAACTGGAGAAAAAGGTAAGGTTTCTTTTGTAATTGAACCTGATGAAGATGAAATAATAGATTCATTAGTTTCATCATACTTAAAAGGTAAATTCATGAATGCTATGTTTAATTCAAAAGCTAGTGAACAAAGTGCTAGAATGCAGGCAATGGACGGAGCAACTAAAAACGCCGATGATTTATTAAACTCATTAGATGCTAAGTACAATAGAATAAGACAAAGTATTATAACTCAAGAGATATCAGAAATTGTTGGTGGAGCAGAAGCACAAAAATAAGGAGGTACTCAAAATGTCTAATAATATAGGTAAAGTAGTTCAGGTTATTGGACCAGTTGTAGATATAAAGTTTGCAAATGATGAACTTCCTAATATATTTAATGCAATACACATTAAAATGGACGATGGAAAAATCTTAGTTTGTGAGGTAGAGCAACACGTAGGAGATGACATAGTTAGAACTATAGCTATGGAAGCTACTGAAGGATTAAGAAGGGGTGTAGAAGCTGTTGATACAGGAGCACCTATATCAGTACCAGTTGGTGAATGCGTATTAGGAAGAATATTTAACGTATTAGGTAAACCACTAGATAGTGGAGCAGAAGTTAATAATGAAGAAAAATATCCAATTCATAGACCAGCTCCATCATTTGAAGAGCAATCAGTTGTTCCTCAAATGTTTGAAACTGGAATAAAGGTTATAGACCTTTTAGCACCTTACCAAAGAGGAGGTAAGATTGGTCTATTCGGAGGAGCCGGTGTTGGTAAAACAGTTCTTATCCAAGAGCTTATCAACAATATAGCTAAAGAGCACGGTGGACTTTCTGTATTTACAGGGGTTGGAGAAAGATCAAGAGAAGGTAATGACCTTTACTACGAAATGAAGGATTCAGGAGTTATAAAAAATACTGCACTAGTATTTGGACAAATGAACGAACCACCTGGAGCAAGAATGAGAGTTGCGTTAACAGGACTTACAATGGCTGAGTACTTCAGAGATCAAGGTCAAGACGTGTTATTATTCATAGATAATATATTCAGATTCTCACAAGCTGGATCAGAGGTTTCAGCTTTATTAGGAAGAATACCATCAGCTGTTGGTTACCAACCAACACTTGCTACAGAGATGGGTGCTCTTCAAGAGAGAATTACATCAACTACTCATGGATCAATCACATCAGTTCAAGCAGTATACGTACCTGCCGATGACTTAACTGACCCAGCTCCAGCTACAACATTCAACCACCTTGATGCTAAAACAGTTTTATCAAGAGGTATAGCTGAGATTGGTATTTACCCAGCAGTTGATCCACTAGATTCTTCATCAAGAATACTAGATCCAAGAATTGTTGGAGAAGAACACTATGAAGTTGCTTCAAAAGTTAAGCATATATTAGAAAGATATAAAGAACTTCAAGATATAATCGCTATCCTTGGTGTTGATGAACTTGCTGACGAAGATAAACTTATCGTTGCTAGAGCAAGAAGAATACAAAAATTCTTATCACAACCATTCACAGTAGCAGAACAATTCACTGGAATGCAAGGTAGATATGTTCCAATAAAAGAAACTATAAGAGGTTTCAAAGAAATATTAGAAGGTAGACATGATAATGTTCCAGAATCAGCTTTCTTATTCGCTGGATCAATAGATGAAGTACTAGAAAAAGCTAAAGAAATAGCCCAATAAAAGGGGTGAATAAAAATGAATAAATTCAAGTTAACTATAACAACACCAGAAAAGGTTCTTATTTCAGGTGAAGTTACAAGAGTTTTATGTAAAAATGCTCTTGGTGAGTTTGAAATATTAGCTGGTCACCAACCTTATATAACAGCTACTACTCCAACAGTTACAAGAGTAGATGATGAAAATGGTGAAAGTAAGTACTTATTTACTTCAACAGGATTAATAAAGGTTCAAGATAATGAAGTTACATTTTGTGTAGATTCTGCAGAATGGCCAGAAGAAATAGATCAAGCAAGAGCTTTAGAGTCTAAGCAAAGAGCAGAGGAAAGATTAAAAAATAAGACTGATGAGATAGATGTAAAGAGAGCTAAATTAGCTTTAGCGAGAGCTATGTCTAGATTAAAGTTAAAAGAAATGTAGATTATTTAAAGCATACAGGAAACTGTATGCTTTTTTTTGGTGTAATAAATGTTTTTATGTAATTTAATAGAACTTTTTTTTATGATTTTAATATATTGATAATATGAAAGGCAATTATTGTATAAAAAAACTATCCCTGACAATAATTAAGAAGAAGGGTGGGGATAGTGATGAATAAAAATATTTTTACAATGATAATGTTTTGTTTCTCGTTTATTTTTTGTCCAAGCATTAGTAATTTAGAAAATGAGATTTATACTAAAGTATCAGAAGAACTTTGTGATATAGAAGAGTATGGAATGAAAATAGAATATTTAATTAATGAAAATATCAATAAAGAATTAAATAATTTATGTAATTCTCTTAAAATTAAAGATTTCATTATTGTAGAAGAAAAAGAAGATAGTTTATATTTAGAAAATTCTAATGATGAAATTAAATTAAATGTTAGTTTAATAAAAGAAAATAAAAAAAATAGAGTTCAAATAGAAATTATTTCTAAGTATAGAGTTGATTTTAATTATATTAAGGAATATTTTCAAGTTATTCATAATAAAAACATATCAAATATAAAGTATTACACTTATATAAAAGGTGATATTAGAGAAAATAATAATATAGATGAAATTGAAGAAAAACTTATAGAATTAATTAATAATAAATATGTAATAGGAATACAAAAGATAAATTTAGAGAATGGAACTACAGGAATAATTAATCTTAAGAGTGATTATCAGTTTAATTACTCCATTATGACATATGAGGAAGATAGGAAGTTGATTTTAGGAACACCTATCATATTCACAACATATTAAAATAATTTTAATGGAGGATAATATGGATAAAATAGTAATACAAGGTGGAAAAAAACTAAATGGAGAAGTAAAGATTAGTACAGCTAAAAATTCAGTTTTACCAATAATTGCAGGTTCTATATTAGCTAATGATATTGTAACTATAAATGAATTACCAATGTTAGAAGATGTGTTTACTATTTGTGATGTTATGGAACAATTAGGTTATGAATTAAATATAGATAAGAAAAATAATAAATTAATTGTACCACCGTTGCAAAGAGAACCTTTAATACCAAATGAGAATTTAGTAAAAAAAATGAGAGCTTCATTTCTTATAATGGGGCCAATGATAGCTAAATATGGAGAATTTAAACTAGCTAGACCAGGTGGATGTAATATTGGTTCAAGACCTATAGAATTGCATTTAAAGGGCCTTAGAGCTTTAGGTGCAGAAGATAAAAATTGTGGTAATGGATTTGTATGTATTCAAGCTAAAAAGTTAATTGGAAATAAGGTGTATTTAGACTTTCCTTCTGTTGGCGCAACAGAGAATATAATGATGGCAGCAACTATGGCTAAGGGAACTACAGTTATTGAAAATGCTGCACAGGAACCAGAAATAATTGATTTAATTAAATTTTTAAATTCTATGGGAGCAAAAATTTATACTGAAAAACCAGGAGAAATAGTAATAGAGGGTGTAGAAGCTTTAACTTCAACAAAATATACACCGATATATGATAGAATAGAAGCAGGTACATTCATGGTTGCAGCAGCAATAACAGGGTCAAAAATAAAATTAAATGGAGTAAATACAGATCATTGTTCAGCAGTAATTTCTAAATTAAGAGAAACTGGAGTAGAATTTTTAAAAATTGATAATGAGCCAAATAGCATAATAGTAAAAGGAAATGAAGATATAAGACCAATTAATATTAAAACAATGCCTTATCCTGGATTTCCTACTGATATGCAATCACAAATGATGAGTTTATTAAGTATAGCAAATGGAAGTAGTATTATAACAGAAAGTGTTTTTGAAAATAGATTCATGAATGTTGATGAATTAAGACGTATGGGTGCCAACATACAAGTTGAAGGAAGAACAGCTTTAGTTGATGGTGTAAAAGCACTTACAGGATGTGAAGTTAGAGCAACAGATTTAAGAGCAGGAGCAGCCTTAGTTTTAGCAGGACTTGTAGCTAAAGGGAAAACAATAGTTACAGACATACACCATATAGATAGAGGTTATGTTGAAATAGAAAATAAGTTCAGAGCTTTAGGCGCTGACATAAATAGAGAGTAAAATCAACAGCATTTGCTGTTGATTTTTTTATTTTTAAATAATTTTAATATGAGTTCGAGATTTTAAAGAATTAGCATATATATAGACTGTATTAATAGTTTTTGGAGGAGTTATGAGGATTAAAAGAAATTTAGAGGTAGTAATTTTTATTGGTTTTGTTATATTAAGTATATTCATTATACCTATATTATTTGGGTTTTTATCAAGTTCTAGTATTGCTGAAAGTAAGGATACAGATATAAAGAAAAATCAAAAGTTAACAGAATTAGTTAATATAAAAGAAGTTGAAGTTTACATATCTAAAGAAAATAAAGTTGAAAAGGTGCCTTTAGAGGATTATGTTTTATCTGTAGTTTCAAGTGAAATGCCTGCTTCTTTCCATGAAGAAGCTTTAAAAGCTCAGGCAGTTTTAGCTAGAACTTTTGTCATAAATAAAATGATTTCTGGATGTAGTAATATTAAGGAAGGAGATATTTGTGATACAACTCATTGTCAGGCGTATTTAGATATTAATAAAAGAAAAGAGTCTTGGGGAGAAAATGGAGAGGAGTATTTAAAAAAGATACAAGAAGCAGTGAAAAAAACTGAGGGTGAAATTTTATCTTATAATCAAGAATTAGTAAGATATCCACAATATTTTTCTACTAGCTCTGGAAATACGGAAGATGCAATTGCTGTATTCTCAGAAGATGTACCATATTTAAAATCAGTTGAGAGTCTTGGAGAAGAGATATCACCAAAGTATGAAAGTGAAGTTAGTATTCCAATAAATGATTTTAAGAATAGAATTAAAGAATCGATTCCTACTAGTAATTTAGGAGATAATATAAAAGAAGAAATAGAAATTTTAAATAGAAATACAGGGGGAACTGTAGATGACATAAAAATAGGGAAGGCTATAATTAAAGGAAAGGACTTTAGAAAAATATTTTCTTTAAATTCAGCCAATTTTACATTAGAGTTTTCAGAGAGTGTAGTAAGTATAAAGTGTTTAGGATATGGTCATGGGGTTGGAATGAGCCAGTGGGGAGCTAATGTAATGGGGAAGAATGGGAAAAAATATGATGAGATATTAGAACATTATTTTAAAGGAAGTAAGATAGAAAAAATTAATAAGGTTTTTATGTATAATTAATTAAAATCAACAAGCAAATATTTATTTGCTTGTTGATTTTTTTATGAAAAAAGATTTTTATATGTGTATTAATTTAGGATAAATGGACAGAATTAGTAACGGAGGTGTTGAAAATGAATAAAAAAGACCAATTTAAGAGATTTATTAAAAAGGATGGATTTTATGTAGTTTTATTTGTTTGCCTATGCTTAATAGCAACGGTTGGAGTAGTGGTAGCAAATAAGAGCGCGAATAACACAGGAGATGAAAGTATAGCAGAAAATAGTATAGAAAATACAGAGGATAATAGTGCTGCAACTGGTAATACATTTGATGATGCAGAGCTAGTTGAAGGAAAAACAGAGGATGTTGGTGATTCAGAAGAACATGCATCTAATGAAGAGAATGTAGAAGAAAAAGCTGAAGGAAACAATACAGATGAATCTGTGGCTACTTCAAACCAAAGCCAAAGTTTTATATCACCAGTTAAAGATGGAGTTATAACAAGAGTATATAACTTAGAGCCTAGATTAAATGAATCAGGTCAAAGTGCATCTGTTTATAAAGGTATAGATATTGAAGTTGCTGAAGGAACAGAGGTTTTAGCTATTAGTGATGGGAAGGTTGTAGAAGCAGGAAAAGGAAATTCAAAAGAAGGATGCTTTGTTAAGATAGAGCATCAAAATGGTGTTGTTGGATTTTATGGCAACTTAGATCCTGAAATAAAAGTTAAAGAGGGAGATACTGTTAAAAAAGGAGATTCTATAGGTAAAGTTGGAAGAACTATTCAAAATAGCCCAAGTGATAGAGTTTCTGAAACTTATTTAATGTTCCATATGGAAAATTCTAAAGAACCAGTAGATCCACAAAAATATTTAAAGGATATTCCAGTAAGAGAATAATTTAAGAGATAATCAGCTGCCCTTTAGGCAGCTGATTAAATAATAGTAATATTTTTAAGGAGGTAAGGTTCTTGAAAGATTATATTGAGGAAAGAGTTTTAGAAGTAGCTCAGTACATTATTCATTCAAGAGCTACTATACGGAAAACAGCTAAGGTTTTCGGAGTAAGTAAGAGTACTATACATAAAGATATGACTGAAAGGTTGCCTAAAATAAATCCAGATATAGCTGAAGAGGCAAAAAGTATATTGGATTTAAATAAGGCTGAAAGACATATAAGAGGTGGAAAAGCTACCAAGTTAAAGTATAAAATTGTTGAATGATAAAAATATTCCTTATATAATAAAAGTTAGTATTTATGTATAATTTTACGACAAAATAATGATTTTATTATATATTAGGGAGTGTAAGTATGTGGTTTTGGAGAAAAGGTACAGATATGGGCATAGATCTTGGGACAGCAACAGTTCTTGTCTATATGAAGGATAAAGGTATAGTCTTAAAAGAGCCATCAGTGGTAGCAATAGACAAAAATAAAAACAAAGTTTTAGCAGTAGGAGAAGCTGCAAGACAAATGATTGGTAGAACACCAGGAAATATAGTAGCATTAAGACCTATGAGAAATGGTGTAATATCAGATTATGAAATGACAGAAGCTATGTTAAAATATTTCATTAAAAAAGGTGTTGGAAATAGAAGAATATCAGCGCCAAAGGTTATGGTGTGCATACCTTCTCAAGCAACTGAAATAGAGAAAAGAGCAGTTATAGATGCTGCTAAGAATGCAGGAGCTAAAAATGTATATCTTATAGAAGAACCATTAGCTGCTGCAATA
Source organism: Clostridium sp. LIBA-8553 (assembly GCF_057782465.1). Taxonomy (NCBI): domain Bacteria; kingdom Bacillati; phylum Bacillota; class Clostridia; order Eubacteriales; family Clostridiaceae; genus Clostridium; species Clostridium sp. LIBA-8553. Next base: position 2,962,029 of record NZ_CM173489.1, on the reverse strand, counting down.
GGAGCTGGATTAGATATATCAAAGGCTAGTGGGCATATGGTTGTTGATATAGGTGGAGGAACTGCAGACATTGCTATAATATCTTTAGGTGGAATTGTTATTAGAGAATCTGTAAAGGTCGCTGGTGATAAATTTGATGAAGCTATAATTAAGTTTGTTAGAAATAAATACAGACTTATGATTGGTGAGAGAACTGCTGAAGAACTTAAAATAAATGTTGCAACAGTTGTAAAAGGCAATAGAAATGAACTAATGGAAGTAAAAGGGAGAAATTTAATAACTGGTCTGCCTGGAATTATAAAGGTAGATAGTGAAGAGCTTAGAGTAGCATTAAAAGATGAGGTAGGTATAATTGGTGAAGCTGTACATTCTGTTCTTGAAAAAACACCACCAGAATTAGCTGCTGATATAATTGAAGAAGGAATTCTTATGACTGGTGGAGGAGCTTTACTAAATGGTTTAGATAAATTCATTGAGCAAAGAACTGGTGTTAAGGTTAATGTAGCAGAAGATGCTGTAAGATGCGTAGCTGAGGGAACTGGAAAGGTTCTTAAATCTTTCGAAAAAATAAACTTAAGTATGGACGATTTAGAAGTAAAATTAATTGATGAATAAAATTAACCATATATCTCTTAATATTAAGAGATATATGGTTAATTTTTTTTTGTGCTTAAATAATAAGCGTGTATCAAAGCATCAACGATAACTTTAGCCATGTCTAAGATGAAGCTTAATCTAATAGGTCTACTAGTAAATAAATCTATATTTTCAGATGAATCAACTATTGCAATAATAGAAGTGTCGCCAACGCTTCTAAGAGTTTTTCCAACACCTTTTCCAGGGTGTATTGGTTCGTTTCTAGTATGAATTTCTCCAATAGATTTTGAATCTCCTAAACAGGCATCTATAGCTACTATTTTATATCCAGGATAATTTTTTAATATTTCAGTTATTTTTTTATCGAGATTAAGTGCATGTATAGGAGATTCAAGTGTTCCAAATACATTTAAGGGAAAGAATTTTTCTTTTAATAGAGTCCCAACTAGAGGTCCTAAACAATCACCTATACATTTATCTGTACCTATACATACTATTAATGTTTTTTCATCTATATAATCTTTTAAAAAATTTGAAATTTCATAATATGCTAAATAATGTTCGTAATAAGTTTTTATTTTTTTCAAGGCTTCACCCCCTGATTAATTATATGAAGGGATAATTAGAAATATTAAAGAGAAGTATAAAAAAGATTTTAGGTGGCAATTATTAAAAGAGGAGGTGAATGTATTAATGAATAGAGGGGTTTTAAGTTTTTTAATACTTTTTTTTACTACAATTACAATGGGGATTATGTTGTACCTTGTTAATTTAAATTTTGAACACAATCAAAAATTTGAAGTTAATAGGATAGAAGAAGAAAGCAAGAATTATTTAGATGAAAACAGTAATAAAAATAAAGAGTATAATAAAATTGAAGAAAAAAAAGAAAAAGAAGATAATAATAATAAATTGGATGAAAATAATAATTATGATGCAAAAGAAAGAGATATTTTTGATGAGTATGAATCTGAAATAGAAAAAAAAGAAGAGGCTATAGAAGAAAAAATTGAAGAGTCTGTAAAGGAGATTGAGAAAAATAAAGGTAATAAAGGTAAGGATAATTTTAATGTAGAGAGTTCTTTGGAAGAAGAAAGCGAAGAGGTTTTTAAAATGGATAAATTCTCAATTCCAAAAAAAATAGCAAAATCGGATAAATTTAAACTAATATCTATAGCTAAAAATTTATCTATATCAGACTATGGAATATTATTAGAGCACATTAAAAGAAGCGATGAGCTTGATGCTGCGGTTGATATATTTAGAATCTTAAAGGATAAATTGGAAGAGAAAGAATACAAGGAAATGAAAGATATATTGAGTCCATATATAAATATTGAATTGATTGAAGAAAATATACAATTAAAAAAGAAGTAAATAAAAGATATATTGAGAAAATCGAAAATAACTTAACATAATTGCTGGAAATGACCTGAAATTGAGTTTGAAATAAAAAGCATAACAATATATACTAAGTCTTGTCGATTGGCGATGAGCCAAAACGACAAAGAAAAACAATAAATGTGCTGGTGTGGCTCAATTGGCAGAGCAGCTGACTTGTAATCAGCAGGTTATCGGTTCAAGTCCGATCATCAGCTCCATAAGTGGTGGAATTCCCGAGTGGCCAAAGGGGGCAGACTGTAAATCTGTTGTCGGACGACTTCGAAGGTTCGAATCCTTCTTCCACCACCAATAAGGTCGCATAGCTCAGCTGGGAGAGCACCTGCCTTACAAGCAGGGGGTCACAGGTTCGATCCCTGTTGCGACCACCATTAAAAATTAATAAATGTGCTGGTGTGGCTCAATTGGCAGAGCAGCTGACTTGTAATCAGCAGGTTATCGGTTCAAGTCCGATCATCAGCTCCACATGTGGTGGAATTCCCGAGTGGCCAAAGGGGGCAGACTGTAAATCTGTTGTCGGACGACTTCGAAGGTTCGAATCCTTCTTCCACCACCATTTATTTAAAACAAAATATTGATATGCTGGTGTGGCTCAATTGGCAGAGCAGCTGACTTGTAATCAGCAGGTTATCGGTTCAAGTCCGATCATCAGCTCCATATGTGGTGGAATTCCCGAGTGGCCAAAGGGGGCAGACTGTAAATCTGTTGTCGGACGACTTCGAAGGTTCGAATCCTTCTTCCACCACCAGCAAGAGACACTTGAGAATAGTGTCTCTTTGTTTAAAATAATATCTTAATAAAATAGAATATTTAGTATTTATATACTCTTATCCAGAGAGGTGGAGGGAAAAAGGCCCTATGAAACCCGGCAACCAGTGAGAAGTCACCACGGTGCCAATTCCGGTAAAGAATTTTCTTTACAAGATGAGAGAAGATAAATTTAGTGTATAACTAGAATCTCTTCTTAAATCTTTTAAAGGTTTAGAAGAGATTTTTTTGTTAATAAAATATATCTTAAAAGCGCGCATTAAGATATATAACTTTTTTAAATAAAAGATTAAAGATATTATTTTAGATAGTTGGAAAGAATAATTTAATGAATAATTAAAAAAACAGGGTTGAAATAAATAAAAAGTGAAAGGGGTGAATCGGCTATCTTATTTAAGATAGTAAGATAGCGTTATAGCCATGAGAAGATTATTTACATCAGAATCAGTTACTGAAGGACATCCAGATAAAATATGTGACCAAATTTCAGATGCAGTTTTAGATGCTATATTTGAAAAAGATCCAAATGCAAGAGTTGCTTGCGAAACAGCTGTTACTACAGGATTAGTAATGGTAATGGGAGAAATAACAACTAACTGTTATGTTGATATTCCTAAAATAGCTAGAGAAACTATAAAAAACATAGGATATGATAGAGCCAAGTATGGTTTCGACTGTGAAACTTGTTCAGTTATGACTACAATAGATGAGCAATCATCAGACATAGCTATGGGAGTTGATGAAGCTCTAGAATCAAGAGCTGGTGAAAAAATAGATATAGACGCAGTAGGAGCAGGAGACCAAGGAATGATGTTTGGTTTTGCTACTAATGAAACTGAAGAATATATGCCAGCACCAATTGCTATGGCTCATAGATTATCAAGAAGATTAACAGAAGTAAGAAAGAACGGAACTTTACCTTACTTAAGACCAGACGGAAAAACACAAGTTACTGTTGAATATGAAAATGATAAACCAGTTAGAATAGATGCAATAGTAATTTCAACACAACATGGTCCAGAAGTATCTCAAGAGCAAATACAAGCTGATTTAATGGAACATGTTATAAAAGCTGTTATACCAGCAGAGTTATTAGATGAAAATACTAAGTATTACATAAATCCAACAGGAAGATTCGTTATCGGTGGACCTCAAGGTGATGCTGGATTAACAGGAAGAAAGATCATAGTTGATACTTATGGTGGATATGGAAGACACGGTGGTGGTGCTTTCTCAGGAAAAGATCCAACTAAGGTTGATAGATCAGCTGCATATGCTGCTAGATGGGTGGCTAAAAACTTAGTTGCTGCAGGCGTGGCAGATAAATTAGAAGTTCAAGTTGCGTATGCTATTGGTGTTGCTAGACCAGTATCAATTATAGTAGATACTTTCGGAACTGGAAAAGTATCAGATGAAGAAATAGTTAATATAATAAATAAAGTATTTGATTTAAGACCAGGTGCTATAATAAGAGACCTAGACTTAAGAAGACCTATCTATAAGCAAACAGCTGCTTATGGACATTTTGGAAGAACAGACTTAGATCTTCCATGGGAAAAATTAGATAAAGTTGAGGAAATAAAAAAATACCTTTAATACAAATAAAAGCTTAGGATGTTCTTCCTAAGCTTTTTAATTTTTATAGAATTTATTTTATAATATATTTAAATATTTAAAATTAAGAAATAAAAACACTTTGGTATCCCAAAGTGTTTTTTTATTAAGCTTTATGAACTAATTTTCCATTAACTATTACATATTTTATATCTATGTTTTCATCAAAAAGAATTAAGTCGGCGTCGTAACCTTCTTTAATTAGTCCTTTTCTATCAGCAACTTTGCAATGTTTAGCACCATTGAAAGTAGCCATTTTTATAACTTCATTAAGTGAATAATCAGTGTTGTTAAAGATATTTTTAACTGCCACATCTAGAGTTAATATTGATCCTGCTAAAGATCCACTTAATAGTCTTGCAGCTCCATCTTTAACTTCAACATCTTGACCACCTAAAGAATACATTCCATCAGGCATACAGCAAGCCATCATGGCATCAGTTATTAATAAAACTTTATCTGTTCCTTTTTGTTTGTATGCAACTCTTAAACTTGGGTATGATATATGAATACCATCTGAGATTGTTTCTGTAGTTATTTCACTATCAAAAACAGCACCTACAACCCCAGGTTCTCTATGAGTGAATGGTGTCATGGCATTAAATAAGTGAGTAGCATGAGAACATCCACATTTTATTCCTTCCATAGCTTCTTCATAAGTAGCTTTTGTGTGTCCCATTGAAACAACGATACCTTTTTCACTTAAGAATTTAGTAAGTTCTTTAGCACCATCTACTTCTGGAGCAAGAGTTATTGAAACAACGTCATCTTCATTTTCTCCAACTAACTTATAGAAGTTTTCCTTTGTTGGAGGTATTAAGAAGTCTGGGTTTTGAGCTCCGATAGCACTTGGGCTTATGAATGGTCCTTCTAAGTGAGCTCCTAAAACATTAGCTCCATCTGTACCTTCAGTTTTTGCTTTATGGATAGCTTCCATTGATTTGCACACATCTTCAGCAGCTACTGTCATTGTTGTTGGTAAGAATGAAGTAGTACCATGTTTAACTATAACTTTTGAAATTTCATTAATAGCTTCATAAGTACCATCCATAGTATCGTGTCCGCCAGCTCCATGTATATGAACATCTATAAATCCAGGAGATACATAAAGTCCTTGTCCATCTAGTATTTCACAATTAGTTTCTTCTTTTGGGTTTATAGCTTTAATCTTTCCATTTTCTAATAGTATATTTCCAGGTTCAATTCTATCTAAATATACTATGTTACAATTTTTTATTAACATACGAATCACCTTCCTCATAATAATCTTAAGATTTAAATTTGACTAAGTCAATAAAATGAGCTTCATGATTTAAAATAAATAATTGTGATATAATTAATAGTAATAATAATTTAAGAGAAACCTTTTAGGAGGTAATATGGAAGCATTAAATGGAATAGTTGAAAGTATAGTATTTAAAAGCTCTGATACAGGGTATACAGTTATAAAGTTTAGAGAAAATAATAATATTCATACGGCAGTTGGTGTATTACCACATGTGAGAGAAGGACAAAATTTAAAACTTTCAGGAAGTTGGGTTAATCATTCTCAGTTTGGAAAGCAGTTTAAGGTGGAAGAATGTGAAGAGATATTGCCGACTTCGAAGGATGGAATAGAGAAGTATTTATCTTCTGGAATAATACAAGGAATAGGTCCAGTCACAGCTAAAAAGATAGTAAATACATTTGGAGAAGATACGCTTAATATTTTAGATAATAGTATAGAAAGATTAAAAGAAATAGAGGGAATTGGTAAGAAAAAGTTAGAGACAATAATTGAATCTTATCAAGAGCAGAGAGAGCTAAAAAATATAACTATATTTTTACAAACTCACGGATTAAGCGTAAATCAATGCTTAAAAATTTATAAAAAATATGGTTCTAGTTCAGTTGAGACAGTTAAGAATAATCCTTACGTACTTTGTGATGAAATTTCAGGAATAGGATTTAAAACATCTGATAAAATAGCTAGAAGTTTAGGAGTAGAGATTGATTCTCATTTTAGAATTCAAAGTGGTATAAGATATGTAATAAATGAATTTTGTGCAAATGGGCATACTTTCATGCCTAAGGATGAACTTATAAAGGAAGCAAGCAATGTGTTAACTGTAAGTGGAGATATAATAGAAGAAAATATAAAGAATGCAGCTTTAGATAGAAAAATAAAGTTAGAGAAGGTTAATAATAAAGAAGGTGTTTTCACAATACCTAACTATTATTGTGAACTTGGAATAACTAATAGAATTTTAACCTTAGCTATAAGCAATTTTCAAAATATAAATGTAGATGTAGATCACTTAATAGCTCAGTTTGAAAATAAAAATAATATAACTTTTGCAGAATCTCAGAAAGATGCTATAATAAGTGCTTTTCAAAATGGAATAGAGATAATAACTGGGGGACCAGGAACAGGAAAAACTACTATAATAAAGTGTATAATTGAAATTTTTGAAACTTGCGGATTAAAAGTTCTTTTGGGAGCACCTACTGGAAGAGCTGCAAAGAGAATGAGTGAGTCTACAGGAAAAGAAGCAACGACAATACATAGAATGCTTGATATGGGAGTTTTTGAAAAAGAAGAAAGTGTTTTTGTCACGAATACAGAAGAACATTCATTAGAAGCAGATGTAGTAATAATAGATGAGGCATCCATGATTGATATAACACTTATGAATGCTTTGCTTAAATCTATTAAAGTTGGAACTAGACTTATAATAGTTGGTGATGTTGATCAGCTTCCATCAGTAGGGGCTGGAAATGTTTTAAATGACTTTATAGAGAGTGGATTTACTAAGGTTGTACGTTTAAAAGAAATTTTCAGACAGGGAAAAGAAAGTATGATTGTTGTGAATGCACATAAAATAAATAAGGGAGAAATGCCTAAATTAAATGAAAAAGGTACTGATTTCTTTTTTATAAAAAATGATATTCAAGAAGGAATATTAAATACAATAATAGATTTAATAAACACTAGATTGCCTAAGTTTAATTCAAATTGGGATAAGTTAAAAAGTATTCAGGTTTTAGTTCCTATGAAAAAAGGTGTTTTAGGAGTTACAAATTTAAATGAAAAAATACAAAGTGTCTTAAATCCAAAAGCTCCATATAAAAAGGAAAAAGAGTTTAGAAGTATGATATTTAGAGAGGGAGACAAGGTTATGCAAATAAAAAATAACTACTCTCTAAAGTGGACTAGAATAGCTGGAAAAGGGGAACATGAAGGTGCTGGAGTATTTAATGGAGATATGGGATTTATAGAAAGCATAGATTTAGAAGGGAAAAAATTATCTATAATATTTGATGATGAAAGAAAAGTTATTTATGATTTTATGTATTTAGATGAATTAGATTTAGCCTACGCAATTACTATACATAAAAGTCAAGGAAGTGAGTTCCCAGTAGTAATAATACCAGCTTATATGGGAGCACCATTACTTATGAATAGAAATTTATTATATACAGGAATAACAAGAGCGAAAGAAATGGTAGTAGTTGTTGGAATACCAAAAGCATTAAAATATATGGTTGATAACACAAGGAGTATGGAACGTTATTCTTCTTTAAATTGGAGAATAAAAGAAGTAATATCAAATGATGTTTTTGAACAAGATTAAATTAGGAGGATTTTGATGTGAGTTTATATGGTGATAATTTCAAAATTGAGAATAGGTATGGCAATACATTGAAAAAGTGGTATGTGAAAAGTGATGAAAGATTTATAAATTTAATATGTGAACCATATCAAAGTTTAAATTTTATATATGATTTAGTTAATGAATGTTTAAGAAATAGTGAAAAAGTATTATATGTAGGGAAAAGCAGAAAAATCTGTAGTAGTGAAGAAGTAAATTCAATCAATTTTGAGTTTGAATCATTTAATAATATTTTTAATATTAAAAAGAAGTTTGATTTAATAATATATGATGATGTAAGTTCTTACTCAAGTAAAAGTAGTATAGAATGTAGTGAGGATTTAATATATTTAAAACGTTTATCCCAAAAGATAATAATATGTTCAGTGGATAAGATTTTTAATAATATAAATCACATGGAGATATTAAACCAAGAAAGAAAAACTCATTTTTTAGAACCAAGATTAATAACAACTAGATTAAACTTAATAAATTCAATGCCTTATGCCTTATATAGTTATATTGAATGGTTTATAAGAGAAAAAAGAGTTTTAGTTGTGTATGTGCCAAATGAAGTTAATTTAAATAAAATATATGAATATTACACAGAGGATTTAAATTTAGGAAATAAGGTTAAAATAGTAAAAGAGGATAAAAAAAATTCTCTTTTACAAGTAATAAATGAAAGTATATTTAAAAAAGAGGGAATTATTTTTATAACAGACTCATTGCATGAATATTTTGATTCTATTCCTAATTGTGATTTAATTATTTATTCTTTTGAACAAGAATTTATTGATTACAAAAAAATAATATTTGCATGTGGTGCTTTATGTAAAAATAAGTGTATAGGAAAAGAAATAATATTATTAAGCAATGATGAAAATGAAAATATAGAAACTGCTAGGAGGTTAGCAAGAAGCTTTAATGAAACTTTATGGAGACATGCAAAAATAAGGTGAATTATTTTTTTCAATGCTTATTAGAAGCTATTTATCCAACAGAAGAAAAATGCTACATATGCAATAAAGAAAGTAAAAAAATAATTTGTGATAAATGTAAAGGAGAAATACCAAAGATAAAAGATATATTGATTATTGAAGGATGCACAGTGATGGTGTGTTCCTATTATTCTTTTATAGTTAAAGATTTAATATTAAGATTTAAATATAAAGGTGATTTTCATGCCGGAGAAATATTAGTGCTACTCTTAGAAGAAAAGATTAAAGAAACAAATTTGAGTATTGACTTTATAACATATGTTCCAGTAGCGAAGGATGCACTTAAAAAGAAAGAATTCAATCAATGTGAATTTTTAGCTAAGGAATTAGCTAAGAGGTTAGATGTTAAAGCTATAGAAACATTAAAAAAGAAAAATAAAATTAAAGAACAAAAATCACTATCTAAAGAAGAAAGAGAAAAAAATATAAGAGATGCCTTTAAACTTAAGGAAAATGAAAGTTTACAAGGAAAGAGTATTTTGCTTTTAGATGATGTTATGACAACAGGTGCCACTCTGAAATCTTGTATAAGAGAATTAAAAAAAATAAAAGATATTAAAATTTTTTTATTGACTATTGCAAAAAGTAATATATAATATTAATGTAGCTAGGTTTGTGGTTGAAAGTCGATGCCAGTCGCAGGCGAAACGATCCACGTAAGTTAAACAAAGTTTTAATGAGCATGGTGCGGCTTAGAAGTAAGACCTACCAGCCAATAAAGGCTGAGAGGGTTAGTAGTGAGAGGTTGATTCCGGGTAGCGAAAGCTCCAGTAGGCGAGTGTGGGGTCAAAGACCAGGTCAGCTAGCTATAAAAAAGGACTATGATTTTCATGGTCCTTTTTTAATTTTTGTCAAGTTGCATTAACCATAAAAAATTTAAGCAAAGCGAAGATTTAATAAGAGATGTATTCACTAGATGTTAAAATTTTCAGTAAATTAAGAAAATTTAAGCTTGTATAAATAGCTATAAGAGAGTACAATTATATTATAAAATTAAAACCTTTACATTAATTAAGGTTATCTGTTTTTGAAAGGGGCTGACAATATGAAAGTAACAGTATATGCTAAAAATATAGAGTTAACAAATGCTTTAAAGGATTCCGTAGAGAAAAAGATATCCAAGCTAAGCAAGTATTTTGAACCAGGAGTTGAAGCAAAGGCCACTTTAAGCGTAGAAAAAAATAAGCAAATCATAGAAGTTATGATTCCTTTTAATGGAATATTATTAAGAGGTGAAGAATCTACTGATGATATGTATAAGTCAATAGACTTAGTTGAAGAAAAAATCGAAAGACAAATAAGAAAACAAAAAACTAGATTATCAAAGAAAAATAGATATGATTCATTAAGATTTGCTCATATAGATCCAATAGAAGATTTAAAAGGAGAAAAAGAATCAACAATAGTTAAAACTAAAAGATTTGATGTTAAACCAATGGGAGCTGAAGAGGCAGTCTTACAAATGGAACTTATAGGACATGATTTCTTTGTTTTCCAAGATGCAGATACCAATCAATTAAATGTAGTTTATAAGAGAAAAGACGGAAACTATGGATTAATTGAACCAGGATTAGGAGAAGATTAAATATTAATATAAGAAAAGATGTAGGTTTACGCCTACATCTTTTTACTTTTATGTAAAAGTTTTATCTAAATTATTACATTTATTGAAAATTGGTTATTATAAATGTTATAATCTAATAAGAATTATTTTAAATATTTTCTTAGGAAAAGTTAGAATATTGTATATATATGTTATAATTAAATAATTATTAGAATATTAAGCATATAAGAAAGTAGAATTGAGGGATAGTATAATGGGATTATTTGATAAAATATTTGGAAGTTATAGCGATAGAGAAGTTAAAAGAATAACACCTATTGTAGACAAAATAGATTCGCTTGGACCTGAAATGGAAAAACTATCTGATGAAGAATTAAAGCAAAAAACATTTGAGTTTAAAGATAGATATGCTAAAGGAGAAAGCTTAGATGATATGCTTCCAGAAGCTTTTGCTGTTTGTAGAGAGGCATCAACAAGAGTTTTAGGAATGAAACACTATAGAGAGCAATTAATTGGTGGTACAGTATTACACCAAGGAAGAATAGCTGAGATGAAAACTGGTGAAGGTAAAACATTAGTTGCTACTTTACCTGTTTATTTAAATGCTTTAGCTGGCAAAGGTGTTCATGTAATCACAGTCAATGACTACTTAGCAACAAGAGATAAAGAGTGGATGGGGCAATTATATGAATTCTTAGGATTAACTACTGGGGTTATAGTTCATGGATTAACTAATGATCAAAGAAGAGAAGCATATAATGCAGATATAACTTATGGAACAAATAATGAGTTTGGATTCGATTATTTAAGAGATAACATGGTTATTTACAAGGAAGAAAGAGTTCAAAGACCATTACACTACTGTATAGTGGATGAGGTTGACTCAATTCTTATAGATGAAGCAAGAACTCCTCTTATAATATCAGGAGCTGGAAGTAAATCAACAGATCTTTATAAGATAGCTGATTTCTTTGTTAAGAAATTAAGAGAAGAAGAAGATTATACAATAGATGAAAAAGCACATGCTGCAATGCTTACTGATAAAGGGGTTGCAGAGGCAGAAAAAGCTTTTGGAATAGAAAACTACGCAGATGCTAATAACATGGAGTTACAACACCATATTACTCAAGCATTAAAGGCTAACTATGTAATGAAGAGAGATAAAGATTACATGGTTAAAGATGATGAAATAGCTATAGTTGATGAATTTACAGGAAGACTTATGGAAGGTAGAAGATATTCAGATGGTCTTCACCAAGCTATTGAAGCTAAGGAAGGTGTTAAAGTTCAAAGAGAATCTAAGACTTTAGCAACTATAACATTCCAAAACTATTTCAGAATGTACACTAAATTAGCAGGTATGACAGGTACTGCTCTTACTGAGGAAACTGAGTTTAGAGAAATATATGGATTAGACGTTGTGGTTATTCCAACTCATAGACCAGTTCAAAGGGAAGACCACTCAGATTTAGTATTTAAAACTGCTAAAGGAAAATATGATGCTATAGTAGAAGAAATTATAGAAACTCATAAAACTGGTCAGCCAGTTCTTGTTGGTACAACAAGTATAGAAAAATCAGAGTATCTTTCTGCTTTATTAAAAAGAAAAGGTGTTCCACATAAAGTCTTAAATGCTAGATACCATGAGCAAGAGGCTGAAATTGTATCTCATGCAGGTGAATTAGGTAACATAACAATTGCAACTAATATGGCAGGTAGAGGTACTGATATTAAGCTTGGAGAAGGCGTTTTAGAAGTTGGTGGTTTAAAAATCATAGGAACTGAAAGACATGAGTCAAGAAGAATAGATAACCAGTTAAGAGGACGTTCTGGTCGTCAAGGAGATAAGGGTCATTCAAGATTCTACATCTCTTTAGAAGATGATTTAATGAGAATATTTGGTTCAGAAAAGCTTCAATCTGTTGTTGATAGATTAGGATTAGAAGAATCAGAAGCTATTGAAAGTAAAATGGTTACTAAATCAATAGAAAATGCTCAAAAGAAAGTAGAAGGTAATAACTTTGATATAAGAAAGACATTATTAGGATATGATGATGTTATGAATAAGCAAAGAGAAGTTATCTACAAACAAAGATCTCAAGTTTTAGAAGGTGAAAACTTAGAAGATAGCGTTCAGGCTATGATTGAGGATGTTATAACTAATGCGGTTCAATCTCACTTAGCAAATGTAGATGAGATGGAATTTGAAAAAGAACTTGGTGATTTAATCAAGTACTTAGAAGATATAATGTTACCACATGGTAGATTTACTGTGGAAGATTTAAAAACTTCATCAGATGAAGAAATAACTAGAAAATTCATTGAATGTGCTAGGGAAGTTTACAAAGAAAAAGAAGACTTCGTTGGTGCAGAACAAATGAGAGAAATCGAAAGGGTTATAATATTAAGAGTTGTTGATACTAAATGGATGGATCACATAGATGATATGGATCATTTAAAACAAGGTATTGGTTTAAGAGCTTATAAGCAACAAGACCCAACTCAAGCATATCAAATGGAAGGTAGTGCTATGTTTGATGAAATGATAAATAACATCAAAATAGACACAGTAAGATACTTATTCCATGTAAAAGTTGAAGCTGAGAAACCACAAAGAGAAAGAGTTGCTCAAGAAACAGGGGCAAGTCATGGTGGAGACTCATCTGAAGTTAAGAAAAAACCAATTAAAAAAGAGCCTAAAGTAGGTAGAAATGATTTATGCCCATGTGGAAGTGGTAAGAAATATAAATCATGTTGTGGAAGAGAAGTAGTTTAATATATAAAAAGCCTTTGCAATTAGTGCGAAGGCTTTTTGTTTTAAAATTACATTTTATTATTTTATAAATATGAGAAAGAAAAAAATTAAGTTTTAATAGCCTAAAATTAAAAAATATTAGCGTAACTAGATAAAGTGAATTGAATTTAGGAAATAAAACTATTTTTAAAACAAATATCATTTTATTGTTTTAAAGAACAATAAAATGATATACTCTATAATATGAAAAATAATTAAAGATAGAGGTGAAGTTTTTATGATTATGGAACTTGAAAGTCAATTATCAAAGTTGCATGAACTAAAAAATAATTTAAAGGAAATGGGGGCTTCACTTTGACTTAGCATCTTTAGAGAAGAAGAGTGAAGAACTTGAGTTAAAGATGCAAGAGACGGGATTTTGGGATGATGTCCAAAAGGCTCAAGAAGTAACCCAAGAAGCAAAAAGAGTAAAGGATAAAATAGATAAGTTTAAAAGTTTAAATCAGAGAATAGATGATGTAGAAGTTTTAAAAGAACTTATGGAAGAAAATGATCAGGAAACAGCTCAAGAAATAATAAGTGAAGTTAAAGCTTTAAGTAAAGAGATAGATGCATTAAAAATAGAAACTATATTATCAGGTGAATATGACAGAAATGATGCCATATTAACTTTACATACTGGAGTCGGTGGAAGTGATGCTAATGACTGGACTGAAATGCTCCTTAGAATGTATACAAGATGGTGTGAAAAGAAAGGATATTCATTAGAAACTATTGATTATCTTCCAGGTGATGAAGCAGGTGTTAAAAGTGTTACTTTAAAAGTTAAAGGTGAGTTTGCTTATGGTTATTTAAAAGCAGAAAAAGGAATACATAGATTAGTTAGAATATCTCCTTTTAATGCTAATGGAAAAAGACAAACTTCCTTTGCTTCAGTAGAGGTTTTACCAGAATTAACATCAGATCAAGATATTGAAATAAATCCAGTTGATTTAAGGATTGATACTTATAGAGCAGGTGGTGCTGGAGGTCAGCACGTAAATAAAACGGAATCAGCAGTAAGAATTACTCATATTCCAACTGGGATAGTGGTTCAATGTCAAAATGAAAGAAGTCAGTTTTCAAATAGAGATACTGCCATGGCAATGTTAAAATCCAAGCTTATAGAGCTTAAAGAGAGAGCGCATAAGGAAAAAATAGAAGATTTAACAGGTGAGCTTAAAGATATGGGATGGGGTAGTCAGATAAGAAGTTATGTTTTCCATCCATATTCAATGGTTAAGGATCATAGAACTAATGTTGAAACATCAAACGTAAATGCTGTTATGGATGGGGATATAGATAACTTTATAATTGCATACTTAAATTCATAATAGAATTAAAAAGAACTAAAAGCTAACATAGTTTCATAAAAGCTTTTAGTTCTTTTAATTTTGGCGCTGTTTTAAAATAGTGCTGATTTTTCTATAGAACAGTAGCACTATATTAATGAGCTGCTAATATTACCTTTCTTTAAAACGGAGATTTTATCTTGAAGTTAAATTTTAAGCTTTAGTACTATACAAATTAGGATTGATAATACTAAAAGTATAAGAATTTTTGAATCTAATAAAAATAAGCCTGCTGATGAATAGGATGAGGAAAAGATTTCACTCCATACTACAGAGAAACTTCTATCTATAGCTGTAGGACTTATATACTCAATGGTATCCTCAGGAGTATGAATTCTTGTAATATCTCCATCATTCATCGTTATTGAATCAAAGCCTTCCTTAATAAAACTAGCGTGATCAGAAGAATCTTTATTTTCTATTATGTTAGTTATTTTTTTTTGATTACAAATTTCACAAAGTCTATCTAGAAGAGGACTATGAATACAATTGTCTTCACCACTCATAAAAGTAAGAGGGACGTTTTTATCGCTACCTATCATATCGAAATTGATAACTGTTGCTCCTTTTAATGAAGATTTATTTTCTTCGGCAAAGTTTTTAGAACCTAATAATCCAAATTCCTCTGCATTTAATGAGACAATAATAATATCTCTTGATGGCTGAGGTAATGAAGCTAGGAAAGAGCCTAATTCTAATAAGAAGGAAGCACCAGAGGCATTATCTAAAGCTCCTCTATAGATTTCCCCGGAAATACCTTTACCCATATGATCAAAGTGAGCTGTTAGGACTAAAGGTGGTAAAAATGGATTCTTACCTTTTATAACTCCAGCAACATTATTTACCTCTTTTTCTTCAACCTTATAAGGAAGAAAACAGTCAATTCTGTATCCTTTATCTAAATAGAGCTCTAATTCTTTTATAAGATCTGGAGCAACTAATACATATAAATCACAAGGTGTATTTTCAATAAAAGAGCTTCTAAAATTAAAGGAATCTATTGGTGATGAAAGAAAGACAACACTGTCATTTGAAGACGAGGTTCCCTTTATTGCAGAAGAAATTACTTTAAATTCATTGGTGTTATCAAAGCTTATATTATTTACTCTAAAATTTATAAATGCTTCTTTAAAATCTACTCCGTACTTATAAGAAACTATTAAATTGTTATTCTTATCATAAACTTTAAGATAGGGCTCACCTTCAATCAATATAGGAGCTTTTACCTTAAAATCTTGAAGATAAGTAGAATTAAATTCTTGTATATTAGACTCAATAAAAGATTTTTCAATAAAATCTTGAGCTAAATAGTTTCCTTTATTTCCACAAAGTCTACCTTCCAGTTCATCAGAAGTTAAATATTCTATATTATTTAAAACTTCTTTTCTTTCAAAGGGATTAAATTTATTTCTGTAAACTAAAGAGAAATTTATCATAAGAATAAGTGCACAAAGAAGCACATTTATAATTGCTATATATAATTTTTTCATATTTGCCTCCATAAAGATTAGGTTATAATTAAAGGTATGAAATAGAAATTATGTTTATTCAAAAAATTACCATTAATCTTGAATTAATAATTGGAAGTAATATAATAATAAAATAAGGTTTATTAAAAAAAGAGAATAAGCGTGCAGAGTATAGGAGGCCATTATGAATAATATAAATGAGATTTTATCAAAAGAACTT
This sequence comes from Clostridium sp. LIBA-8553, assembly GCF_057782465.1. NCBI lineage: Bacteria > Bacillati > Bacillota > Clostridia > Eubacteriales > Clostridiaceae > Clostridium > Clostridium sp. LIBA-8553. The sequence goes on along the minus strand of NZ_CM173489.1, from coordinate 2,945,617 downwards.
GGTATTTCTTTAAAGCAAGTAGCAAGTGTTATAGAGATGTTAGATGAAGGTAATACAGTACCTTTTATAGCTAGATATAGAAAAGAGAGAACAGGTGGATTATCAGATGAGGTCTTAAGAAAGTTTAATGAGAGATTAACTTATCTAAGAAATTTAGATAGTAGAAAAGAAGACGTTTTAAGAATCATTGAAGAACAGGATAATTTAACACCAGAATTAAAGTTGAAAATTGAAAAAGCAACTACACTTACAGAGGTGGAGGATATATATAGACCTTTTAAACCTAAAAAGAGAACAAGAGCGACTATGGCTGTTGAAAGAGGTTTAAAACCTTTAGCAGAACTTATATTATCAGGTGATTTTAAGGGTGATATAATTGCTGAAGCTAGTAAATACATAAACGAAGATAAAGAAGTTAAAAGTGTAGAAGAAGCTCTTCAAGGAGCAATGGATATAATAAGTGAAATAATATCTGATAATGCTGATTATAGAAAATGGATAAGAAGTTTTGTACAAAGAGATGGAATTTTAGAAGTTAAGGGTGGAAGTGAGGAACAAACACCTTATGAGATGTATTATGACTATAAGGAGCCAGTAAGAACTATTCCATCACATAGAATATTAGCTATTAATAGAGGAGAAAAAGAAAAGATTCTGTCTGTTAAGGTAACGTGTAATGAAGAGGTTATTATAGACTTTTTAAATAGAAAAGTTCTAAAAAATAATAGTGTTACTGATAAGTATTTAGAAGAAAGCATAAAAGATTCTTTAAAGAGACTTATTTACCCATCAATAGAAAGAGAGATTAGAAGTGAGTTAACCTCAAAAGGAGAAGAGGGTGCTATTGATATATTTAAAGCAAATTTAAAGGCTTTATTAATGCAAGCTCCTATAAAGGGGAAGGTTGTAATGGGATTTGACCCTGGATTCAGAACAGGGTGTAAAGTTGCTATTTTAGATGAAACAGGAAAGTTTGTTGAAAACACAACAGTTTATCCAACAGCTCCTCAAAATAGAATTGAAGAAACAATAAATACATTAAAAAATCTTATTAAGAAACATGGTGTAGATGTTATATCTTTAGGAAATGGAACAGCTTCAAGAGAATCAGAAGAAGTTATAGCTAAAATGCTTAAAGAAATAAAAGATGAAACAGGAAAAGAATTATTTTATGTTATAGTATCAGAGGCTGGAGCATCTGTTTATTCTGCATCAGAGCTTGCTAACAAGGAATATCCTGATTTAGATGTAACAGTAAGAGGAGCAATATCTATTGGAAGAAGACTTCAAGATCCATTAGCTGAACTTGTAAAAATTGATCCAAAGGCTATAGGGGTTGGACAATATCAACATGATGTAACTCAAAAGAAATTAGATGAATCTTTAGCAGGAATAGTTGAGGATTGTGTTAATAATGTTGGAGTAGATTTAAACATAGCCACTCCATCTTTATTGAGTTATATATCAGGAATAAATGCTACAATAGCTAAGAATATAGTTGATTATAGAGAAGAAAATGGTAAGTTTAAAAGTAGAAAAGAGTTATTAAAAGTTAAAAGATTAGGACAAAAAGCTTATGAACAGTGTGCTGGTTTCTTAAGAGTTATGGAAAGTAAGGAGCTTTTAGATAATACTTCTGTGCATCCAGAATCATATTGTGTAGCAAAGGAACTTATAAAAATATTAGGTTACAAGGACTCAGATTTAAAAAATGGAAATTTAGGAGACATTGATGAGAGAGTAAAACTTAAAGGGATAAGTAATTTAGCAAATGAATTGGAAGTTGGAGAGCCTACTTTAAATGATATTATAAAAGAAATCAAAAAGCCTGGAAGAGATCCAAGGGAAGAATTACCTAAACCAATATTTAAGTCTGGAGTAATAGATATGAAAGATTTAAAACCTGGAATGATTTTAATGGGAACAGTTAGAAATGTTTCAGACTTTGGTGCCTTTGTAGATATTGGAGTTCATCAAGATGGCTTAGTTCATAAGAGTCAAATGGCTGATAGGTTTGTTAAGCATCCGCTTGATATAGTTAAAGTTGGGGATGTTGTGGAAGTAAGAATTTTAGATGTTGATTTAAAAAGAAAAAGAATTTCTCTTTCAATGAAAAAAGAGAGTTAAGATAAAAGTTAACTAAAAAAGTTTAAATTTTAATATATTAAGATATTTAATATATTGAATTTTTAAGAGAAAAGAGTTAAAATTATAACAAATAAAATAAAAAAGTCTTCAGGGCGGGGTGTAAGTCCCCACCGGCGGTAAAGCCCGCGAGCTAATTTTTAGCATGATTCGGTGAAATTCCGAGGCCGACAGTATAGTCTGGATGAAAGAAGATAAGTGTTTAATGATTTAAATTCTGAATTTATATGCCCTGATATAACTGCGTATCAGGGCTTTTTTATGCTTGAATGAAGTCATTAAAGACTTAATAGCCCCAGAGGAATTAACTTTTGGGAGGGGACAAAATGAAAACCAAAACTTTAAACACAAACAAATTTATTAAATTATCACTTTTATCTGCTATTGCAGTGGTACTTATGTACATTGATTTTCCAGTAATACCTATATTTCCATGGTTAAAGATCGATTTAAGTGATGTGCCTGCACTTATGGGAGCATTTGCTTTTGGTCCATTATCTGGAGTAATAATAGAACTTATGAAAAACTTATTAATTCTAATAGTAAAAGGAACTGGAACAGCCTTTGTTGGAGAACTTGCTAATTTCTTAGTTGGAGTAGCATTAGTATGGCCAGCAGCTATGATTTATAAGAGAAACAAAACTAAAAAGACTGCTATATTAGGAATGCTAGTAGGAATATTAGCTGTGGAGATAGTAGGAATATTAGCTAATGTATATTTATTACTTCCAGCTTACGGTATGGCTATGTCAAAGGCAGAATTAATGCAGTATGTAACAGTTGGATTAATTCCATTTAACGGAATTAAAGCGATTTTAGTATGTGGAATAACATATGTACTATATAAAAAGATGTCTGTATCAGTGTTTAAAGTTGAACCTATGCTAGACAAACCTATGAAAGAAAAGTTAGGATAATAAAAAAGAGCTCTGTTTTAGAGCTCTTTTTGTGTTTAAATATTATGTCTCCACATTATAATTGCGTTTTCTTTGGGATTATCATAGAAGTTTTTTCTTATTCCTTCTTCAGTAAACTCATGTTTTTTATAAAGGTTTTGAGCTGGAAGGTTTGATTCTCTTACTTCTAAAGTAAGAGAAGTAATATTATTTTCCTTACATAAAGCAATCAGACTATTCATTAGTAGATTTCCAATTCCTTGTTTTCTATAGTCAGGATGAACAGCTATGTTTGTTATATCACCCTCGTCAAAGACAATCCACATTCCAACAAATCCAATAACCGTGTTACCATCTAAAGCAACAAGATATTTTGCTAGCTTGTTTGAAAGTTCTTTTTCTATAGATTCTATATTCCAAGCTTCAGGAAGACTAAGTTTACTTACTTCAAAAATACCTTCTACATGAGAAGCGTTCATAGGTTCTATTTTATATGAACTCATTATTTTAATCTCATTCTTTCTTCATATTCTCTTTCAGCTTGAGACTTTCTTAAATAAACTGGAGCGTATGTATTTAAATCATGAGAAATTCCATTTTCTAATAATTTTAATCCTAACTCACCAACTGATGCCGCTCTTGGGTAAGCTGAATGATTTGGTGCGAAAGAGCAGTTAGGAAGAGCTTCTTTTAAGAAATTTTTATGTTTAGTTATTCCATCTCCAACAAAGATAACATCTTCATTTCTTTCTTTGATTTTTTCAACTAAATCGTTTAAAGAGATACATTCTTTTTCACTAAGAGAAGTAAGTTTATCTTCTTCTTTTCTATAAAGAGAAGAGTATACATTTCCTCTAAGTGCATCTATAATTGGACATATTATTCCTTTAAAGCCTGATATGTTATAAGCTAAGGCATCAAGTGAGGAAATACAAACAGAAGGCTTTTTACTTCCAAAGCTTAACCCTTTAACAGTTGCCATTCCTATTCTAAGACCAGTAAATGAACCAGGTCCTTCGCTAATAGCAAACCCATCTAAATCTTTGATTTTTAAGTTGTTATATTTAAGTAAATCATCTATTAAATCCATTAATAAAACGGAGTGTTGTTTTTTATCATTTAAGTTTATTTCTCCTAGAACTCCCTTTTCATTTACTAAGGCACATGTAGCAGTGCTAGAAGAAGAGTCAATGGCTAATACTAACATTCTTTTATCTCCTTTATGTAATTATATCTATTTCCATAACCGTCAATAGTTATTTTTCTAAAGTTCTCACCCATATCAGGTAATTTTTCAATTTTAATATGTATATATTCTTCTGGTATAAGTTCTTCTATATAGTTAGCCCATTCGATTAAGCTTACACCATCACCAAAGATATATTCATCAAAACCTATTGCTTCAATTTCATCAGGATCATTAACTCTATAAACATCAAAATGGTAAAGAGTTAGTCTTCCGCTGTGATATTCATTAACTATATTAAAAGTTGGACTAGTTATGTGTTCGTCAATTCCTAATCCTTCTGCAATTCCTTTGCTCATATGAGTTTTGCCAGTTCCTAAGTCTCCAGTTAAACAAAGAATATCCCCTTTATTTACAAGAGAACCGAGTTGTCTTCCAATATGCATAGTTTTATCTACACTATCTACTATAAATTCCATAAAGAACTCCTTTCAAATTAACACTCTGTAATCATTCTATCCAAATTTAAAGAAAAAGAAAAGAGATGCTAGATTTAATAAGATATTTTAAGTTTTATTATGTACTCTAAATAAGCTAAATTTTCTATGAGATTTAATAAAACATACATCCATAAAATTATTATAATATTAACCTTTAAAGGGCAAAAGACTCTTTAATTAATACTTTAGTAAATTTAATGTAATTAGATAACTAAGGAATAGGATAATAGTATAATATTATTATAAAGTATGTGAATTTAGGAATTGGGGGGATTTGTATGTTAGTAAAAGCTGTTATGACAAATAAGGACAATCTTGATTTAGTTAATTCTAAAACTAGACTTAAAGATGCATTGAAAATTATGGATGATAATAATTTTTTATCAATTCCTGTAGTAGATGGCAATAAATTTAGGGGAGCAGTTTCTAAAAGCTGCATATATGAGCATTACTTTAAAAGTAATTTAGGCAAAGAAGAGTTGTTAAATAATGTTAGTGTAGGAGAAATTTTTAAAACAGAAATTCCTATAATAAGTAAGGAAGAGCATATAGAAAAGGCAGTAGCTATGTTAGAAAAAATGAGAATTTCTTTTGTTGCTGTTGTAGATGAATTTGATAATTTTAAGGGAATATTAACTCATAAGGCAGTTTTTAAAGAATTTAACAATGCTTTTGGACTTAATAAGGGAGAAAGAATAGTTATAAGAACATATGATGTTCCAGGACAATTATCAAAAATGACTAAAATAATATCTCAAGAAGAGGGAGATATATTAAGTGTAGTTATCGTAGATACAAAAAGTTTAACTGAGGTTAAAGAAGTTATAGTTAGAATTAAGAATGGAGACATTGAAAATATTAAGAAGAAATTAAAAGATTCAGGATTTAAATTAGCATAATAAAATAGTTGAAAATAGAGAGTAAAGTATATTTTAGAAGAGTTTTAGTAGGTGGTTGTTTATAAGATTTAAAATAGAATATACTTTACTTTTATTAGCAAATAGAAGGCTATTTTATTAATGTATTAAAATGTATTTTTTATTAAAAATAAAAAATTACATAAAAAACTCTTGCGTTAAGTTTAATTTTAATATATAATAAATTCTGTGTTCAGGGGTATGGCTCAATTGGTAGAGTAGTGGTCTCCAAAACCATTGGTTGTGGGTTCGAGTCCTACTGCCCCTGCCAATTAACACAATTTATAACATAATATTATAGGGGTATGGCTCAATTGGTAGAGTAGTGGTCTCCAAAACCATTGGTTGTGGGTTCAAGTCCTACTGCCCCTGCCAGAAAATCAGTAAATTAATTTACTGATTTTTTTTTTGCTTAAAATTAATTTTAATAAAGTTCAGTATAACGATGTTTCTATTATGATTAAATTTATTTTTATAAGAATTTTATGGAAAAAAATCCTTAGATTTCATAGGTTTATAATCTGTATTCTGGTTAATATAATAGTGTAAGCAAGAGATAAACAAATTTCAAGCTTACAAATTACCAAAGCCAAAGGAGGAATTAGAAATGTCAACATCATTAGTTCCAGAAGCAAAAAATGGATTAAGTAAATTCAAGACTGAGGTAGCTAGAGAATTAGGTGTACCATTCTCAGATTATAATGGAGACCTAAGTTCAAGACAATGTGGTTCCGTAGGCGGCGAAATGGTAAAAAGAATGGTAGAAGCTTATGAAAGTCAGTTAAAATAATGACCCTTTCGCTAGTACTAAACTAAACAAAAGATTCATTGGAAAGTAGGAGGTAATAGATATGGGCATTGCAGAAACAACCGCAGAAACGACCATTGAAGAAAACCTACATAGTGATTCTGAAGATATAGCAGGAGGAAGTGTTATGGAAGGTAAACCACCAAAACATGAAGCTTAAACTTCTACCGCAAAAAAGCTATCTAGAGGATGCAACATCCTCTAGATAGTCTTTTTTTTTGGTATTCTCTATGATAAAATTAGAATAAATTGGAATAAGTGAGGTGTCATGCTGTTGAAAAAGGTAAAAATATTACATTGTAGTGATATTCATTTTGATACTCCTTTTAAGGAATTACCAAAAGAAATAGGTGTAATGAGAAGAGCAGAATTAAGAGAAAATTTTAGTAAAATAATAAATAAAGGAATTGATGAAAAAGTTGATTTAATTCTTTTAGCTGGAGACCTTTTTGACAATGATACTTTAGAAAAGAGTACTCTTATTTTTATAAAAGATCAGATGGATAAACTTAATAGACATAATATAAAAGTATTTATTGCGGCGGGAAACCACGATCCTTATAATAAAAAATCTTTTTATAATATGATTAATTGGGGAAACAATGTTTATATATTTAATAATCAAATGGAAAGAGTAGAAATATCAGAATTAGATACAGTAATATATGGAGCATCATTTAATGATAAATATATTAGAGAATCACAACTTAAAAATTTTAAAGTTCAGGAAGAGGACAAGAATTTAATAAAAATTATGCTTCTACATGGGGAGTTAGGAAATAATGAAAGTGGAGAATATAATCCTTTATTATTTAAAGAAATAGAAGCTAGTAATATGGATTATATAGCCTTAGGTCACATTCATAAGTTTTCAGGAATAAAGAAAATTGGTAAAACTTATTATGCATATCCAGGTTGTCCAGAGGGAAGAGGGTTTGATGAAGTTGGAGACAGAGGAATAATATTAGGGAATGTAACTTTAGGAGCAGTAGATTTAAATTTTGTAAAAATGAATAAAAGAGAATATTTTGTAAGAGAAGTTGATGTATCTGGATGTGAGACTAAGGAAGAAATAATTGAAAGAATATTAAGTGCTTTTTCAAAGGAATCAAGAATAAAAAATTTATTCAAAGTCATATTAAAAGGAAATATAGATGAGCATTTTAAAATTGATACTGATTTATTAGAAAATTTAATTAGAGAAAAATTCTTTTATTGTAAAATCGAAAACTCTACTAGAATTAAAATAGATATGGATGAGCTTAGTAATGAATATTCAATTAAAGGTATTTTTTGTTCTTTAATGAAGGATGCTTTTGAAGCTGGAAAAGAGGATGAGGAAATACTTGATATAGCTTTTAGAGTTGGTATGGAAAGTCTTTTAAATGGAGAAGTGAATTTAAATGATAATTAAAAAAATAAATGCGAAATCCTTTGGAAAACTAGAAAATAAAGAAATAGAATTAAAAGAGGGATTTAATATAATTTATGGTGAAAATGAAAGTGGTAAAAGTACTTTACAATCTTTCATAAAGGTTATGTTATATGGTGTTGATAACAAAAAAGGCAAAAAATCTTTAGCGGATAGAGTCAAATACACTCCAATAGGAAAAAGTGCGTTTTCGGGAGAATTACTTATAGAAGTAGAAAATGAAGAGCTTTTAATAGATAGAAGTTTTGGTAAGACTAAGAAATACGATGAAGGAAATATTTTTAACAATGTAACAGGAGAAAAAATAAACCAATACTCTTGGCAAGAACCTGGAAAAGACATATTAAATATATCTGGAGAGGGATTTAAAAACACTCTATTTATAAGTCAAATGGGGTGTAATGTAGAAAGTTCTAAACAGGATGATGTGTTAAATAAAATTATAAATATTTTAGAGTGTGGCGCAGATGAAATTTCTTATAAAAAGATAAAAAATAATTTGGAGGAAAACAAAAAGCAATTAACTAATTCGAGGAAAACAGGAAAGTTAGATTTATTAAAAGTTAAGGAGAGTAATCTCCTAGAAGAACGATATAAAAGAGTGATGATTCATGAAGAAAACATAGATAATGAAATATACTTAAATAAATTAAAAGTAAAAAAAGAGAATTTAAATAGTAATATTAAAGAGTTGGAAAAATCAAAGGAAAATTTAAAAAAATCAGAACTAAAAAATGAGTATGAAAATATAAATGAATACTTAAACAAAAAAGAAGAGTTAGAAAATAAACTAAGAATTTTATCAGAAGAATTAAAAGATGTACAAGCTATATGTAACCTAAAAAAGATTAATGAATTAAAAGAAAAATTTAGAAATTATGAAGTTCTAAAAAATTCTATTAAAGAAAAAGAAGAAAAAATAAGAGAATTAAAAGCTTCTATAAATGAATATGATGAAAAATTAAAAAGATATGGAATTTTAAATGAGTTATCAAATAACTTAGAAACTAAATTAATAGAGTTAAGAGTTGAGGAAAGTAGACTAAAGGAAAATTATGAGATTATAAAAGAAATTAAGAATGGGTTGTATCTATTGAATGAGAAGAAAGATGATTTTTTAAGTCATTTAAATGCCTTAAGACTAAATGATAACTTAGTTATACAAATAGAAAATGATTTAGAAAGATATGATTCAGAAAAGATATATAATTTAGGCAAAAATGATTTTAAAGATGATTTGGAAGAAGTTAAAGAAAAAAATAATAGCTTTTCAACAAAAATTCTTTTATGCAGAGTAGGAGAAATTATAAGTGGAGGAATTTTTCTTTTTTTCTTTTTAAATTATTTAAAGAATGACAATATAGTGAATTTAGTATTAGCAATAGTTGGAATGCTAACATTTATATTTTTATTGGCAAAAAGTAGCGTTTATAAAAAAGAAAAGATTAATACAAATGAGAGAATTAGTGAAATAGATAATTCTATAAAGGAAAAAGAAGAATTAAAGTTATTAGAAAATAAAATTACTGAATATAAAAAATTTCTTAATGTAAAAAATAATTATGCTATTAAGGAAACATTAGAAGACTATAGATTTATTAAAAGAGAATTAGATATTCTTTCAATTGAAATTAAAGAAAAAGAAAAAAGTTTAATTCTATTAAAGGAAGAGGAAACTAAGGAGACATTAGTAAATAATCAAGCTTTTATAGAAAAGCTATTAAAGGTTACTGGAACAAGTTCTTTAGATGAAATACTAGAACTTTCAAGAGAGAAAAAAAAGCAAGAAGATTTATTGGATAGAAAAAAATCAGAACTAAAAGACGTAGAAGAGGAATTAAGTGAGTTAAATGATAAAAGTTTAAATATAGAAAGTAGAATTAGAGATTATTTAAGCAATACATACTTACAAAGCAGAGAATTAAAAGAAGTAGATCTTAGTTTAAAGGATATATTAAAAAAGGTAGAATATAAGGAAGATTTAGAAAATAAACTAAGTGGGATAGAGGAAAGTTGTAAATTATTGCTTAAAGGAAGAGATGTAGCTGAAGTTAAAAATGGGCTTGAGCATGAGGTGATTAAGGAGATAGATGAAAATTATAATAATGAAGAAGAAATTTTAGATGAAATAAAGAGTAAAAATAATGAATTGTTGGATGTTGAGAAAGAAATAAAAGATGTAGAATATCTAATAAGTAGTAAGGAATTAAATTGTAGAAGCTTATTTATAATAGATGAAGATCTAGCAGAGGTAAAAGAAAAAATTAAATTGTTAGAGAAAAGATTAAAAGGTATAGAAATTGCAGCAAATTATATGGAAAAAGCCTTTAAGGAACTTCAAAAGAGCTTTGGCCCTGTAATAAATAAAAAAGTAGAAGAGATTTTTAAAGAGGTTACTAATGGAGCATATAAAGATTTAAGGGTATCAGAGGACTATAATTTAGTTATTAAAAATACAAAAAATAATTCTATTATGGATACTGCTTATCTTAGTAGCGGAACTTATGATCAAATATATTTAGCTCTTAGATTAGGCATAATTGATATAATATTTAAAAATAAGAAAGTTCCAATAATACTAGATGAAAGTTTTACTCAATACGACGATAAAAGGTTAAAGACTATGCTAGAAATAATATATAGAAGGGTAGAAAGAAATCAAGTCATTTTATTTACTTGTCAAAAGAGAGAAATTAATCTTTTGAAGGAAAGAGAAAATGTAAATATAATAGAGCTTTAATAAATTAAAGAATATAAGACTTTATCAAAGGAATCTTTGATAAAGTCTTAATTTTTTTAAATTTTTTATGATAGTTTTTTTATAAATATTGACAATAATAGAAAAGTAATATAAAGTTTATATTATAATAATGCAAATCATTTGCAAATTGGAGGAAATATGGGAAAGAAGTTACTTACAATTTTTTTAGGAATAATTATGGCTACTTTTTTTGTAGGATGTCAAAGTGCTAAAACTGCAGAAAATAACAAGGATAACGGGAAAGTAGATGTGGTTGTCAGCATTGAGCCTTTAAGAGAGTTTACTGAGATAATTGGTGGAGATAAAGTAAATGTAAAAACAATGGTTCCTAATGGAGTAGAACCACATGATTTTGAACCTAAAACTCAAGATTTACTTGAATTAAATAAAGCTAAAGTTTTTGTTTATAATGGATTAGGTATGGAACATTGGGTAGATAAAGTTCTTAATACTATAGAGAATAAAGATATGAAAATAGTAAATGCATCTGAAGGTGCAGATGTATTAAAAGAAGGGGATAAAGTAGATCCTCATCTTTGGTTAAGTTTAGATGGAGCAAAAGTAGAAGCATTAAATATAAAAAATGCTTTAGTTGAAGTAGACCCAGAAAATAAAGCTTATTATGAAGAAAACTATAAAAAGTTTGCAGAGCAAGCCGACTCTTTAGCAAGTGATTATAAAGGAAAGTTTGATGAATTAACTAACAAAGATTTTGTTACTGGCCATGCAGCTTTTGGATATTTATGTAGAGAATTTGGTTTAAAACAAGTGAGTGTTGAAAATCTATTTGGAGAAGGTGAAATAACTCCTCAAAAAATGCAGGAAATAGTTGCGTTCTGCAAAGAGAATAATATAAAAACAATCTTTATGCCTGAATTAGCTAGTGAGAAAATATCACAAACATTAGCAAATGAGGTTGGAGGAAAGATTGAGAAAATATATACTCTAGAAAGTAATGAAGATGGTATAAGTTACTTAGATGCTATGAGGGAAAATCTAGAAAAGATATATAATGCATTAGAGGTACAAAAATAAGGTCGAAATATGTAAAAAAAGAGAATAAAAGCTTTACAGGAGAAAAATGTGATGCTATAATCATAGTGTAATTGAAGAACAGGATTGTTACTGTAAAGCAGGCAATACCTAAATTAAGAAAGGTGCACTATTTTCTTAATTTAGGTTTTTTATTTTCTCAAGACCAAGGAGCTGAGAATTCTATGATCATAGAGAAGATTCTTAATAATAATGTAGTAGTATCAATAGATCCAAAGACTAAAAAAGAAGTTATTTTAATGGGATGTGGAATAGCTTTTAAGAAAAAGGTAGGTCAAGAGGTTGAAGAAAGTAAGATAGAAAAAGTATTCACTGTTGATAAGCGTGGAGTTGGTGATAAGATAAAAAGACTTATTAATCAAATTCCAGATGGAATTTTTCAGTTAGCTCATGAGATAATCATACATGCTGAAAAAACTCTAGATAGAAAGCTTGATAAGCAGGTATATATTTCTTTAGCAGATCATATTGCTTTTTCAATTAAAAGATATCAAAAAAACATTAAAATTAAAAATGAGTTCTTACATGAAATAAAAAGAATTCATAAAGAAGAATTTGAAATTGGACTTTGGGCGGTGGAGCATATTAATTCAAAATTAAAGATAGCACTACCTATTGATGAGGCTGGATTTATAGCATTACATATAATAAATGCTACCTATCAAGAAACAGCAAGTCAATCAACAAAAATGACTAACATAGTAAAAGGAATTTTAAATATCATAAGATACAATTTTTCCGTTGAATTTGATGATGACGATATAAGTTATGATAGGCTACTTACGCATTTAAAATATTTTGCAAAAAGGGTTATGACAGATACTCAAAGCGAAAATAAAGAGAATACATTTTTAGAAGTAATTAAGGTTAATTATAAGGATGCTTATGAGTGTGCCGTAAAAGTAAAAGATTATATGTATACAAAGTACAATTATAAAGTTAATGATGACGAAATATTATATTTAACAATGCATATTCACAGAGTTATATCTGTATTAAAAGAGAATAGCTAGGATTGTTACTGGATTAGCAGGCAAGACTTGGATTTATTATTTTAATACCTATTGAATCATAAAATAGGTGTTTTATAGGAATAATAAATTTAAGTCTTTATTTTTTATATATTTTAAGGAATTATAAATAAAGAAATCATTTAAAAAGGAGAGATTAAGATGAAGAAAGCTTTTGGAGTTTTACAGAGAATAGGTAAAGCTTTAATGTTACCAGTTGCTTTATTACCAGCAGCAGGTTTATTACTTGGATTTGGTACAATGTTCCAAAATCCAGATTTCTTAAACCTTGTGCCAGCATTAAATGCAGATTGGTTCCAATTAATAGCTACAATAATGACTAGTGCTGGAGATATAATATTTGCTAACTTACCTCTAATCTTCGCAGTAGGTGTTGCTGTAGGATTAGCAGAAGGAGACGGTGTTGCAGGACTTGCAGCAATCGTTGGTTTTTTAATACTTAACGTAACTATGGGAATTGGCGCTGGAGTAACTGCAGATACAGTTGTCAATGTTAAAACTGGTATGTATGCAACAGTTCTTGGAATACCAACACTTCAAACTGGAGTATTTGGGGGAATCATAATCGGGGTTGTAGCCTCAGCTTTATTTAAGAAATTCTATAAAATAGAATTACCTTCATACTTAGGATTCTTTGCAGGAAAAAGATTCGTTCCAATAGTAACAGCTTTAGCAGCATTAGTTATAGGTGGAATCATGGTATTCGTATGGCCACCAATACAAGGAGCTTTATTATCATTCTCAAGAAATATGATAGATGCTAATCCAACAATAGCAGCTTTCTTATTTGGAGTTATAGAAAGAGCATTAATTCCATTTGGACTACACCATATTTGGTATAATCCATTCTGGTATCAATTTGGAGAATATACAAACAAAGCTGGTCAATTAGTAATGGGAGACCAACAAATATTCTTTGCACAATTAAGAGATAATGTTCCATTTACAGCAGGTACATTTACAACTGGTAAGTTCCCATTCATGATGTTTGGATTACCAGCAGCAGCATTAGCAATGTATCATGAAGCTAAACCAGGTAAGAAGAAAATAGCAGCTGGTATCTTATTCTCAGCAGCATTAACTTCATTCTTAACAGGTATTACTGAGCCATTAGAATTCGCATTCTTATTCGTTGCTCCAGTATTATTTGCAATACACTGTGTATTAGCAGGTCTTTCATTCATGATAATGCAATTATTAAATGTTAAGGTAGGTATGACTTTCTCAGGTGGTCTTATTGACTTTATTTTATTTGGTGTAATACCAAATAGAACTAGATGGTGGTTAGTAATAGTTGTAGGATTATGCTTCGCAGTGGTTTACTATTTCTTATTTAGATTCTTTATTAGAAAGTTCGATCTTAAGACTCCAGGTAGAGAAGATGATGATATATTTGATGATATAGATAATGAACATACTACTGCAAATGATGATTTAGCAGCTGAAATCTTAATAGCTCTAGGTGGTGCAGGTAACATAAGTAAATTAGATGCTTGTATAACTAGATTAAGAGTAACAGTTAATGATTCAAACAAAGTTGATAAAGAAAGATTAAAAGAGCTTGGAGCAGCTGGTGTAATGCAAGTTGGAGAAAATATTCAAGCCATATTCGGTGGAAAATCAGATATACTAAAAACTCAAATTAAAGAGATTATGAGTGGTATGGGGGGAAAGTAGTAAAATCAAAGAAGAAAAAGATAAAAAAAGGTAAAACTTTGAATGATATAGTATTATCTCCTATGAGTGGAAAGATAATTGACTTAGAAGAAGTTGATGATGAAATATTCTCTTGTAAGCTCATGGGAGATGGTTTAGCCATAGAACCTTCAGAAGGAGTACTTTGTTCTCCTGTTAATGGAAAGGTAACATGGATTTCTAAAACTAAACATTCTATTAAAATAGAAAGTGATTTAGGAAGAGAGATTTTAATACACATTGGTATTGATACAGTTTCATTAGAAGGACTAGGATTTAAGTCTCTAGTTAATGTTGGAGATGTGGTTAAAAGTGGAGAAAAACTTATCCTCTTTGATTTAAACTGCTTAGAAGAAAATAATATACTAAAGACTACTCCTATAATATTTACGGATTTAAAGGAAGATGAATTTATTTTCTTTAAAAACGGAAGAGAAGTAAATATTGGAGATAAGCTTTTAGAAATACACAAAAAGTAAGAGAAAAGACTCTGTATTATTTTATACAGAGTCTTTTTTTGTATTAGTTTAAATCATAGCTTTGTATTAAAATATGTCAACTATGGTATAATATTAAAAAAGTAGTTAGAGAGGATAAATATGGATATAAAAAGTGTTTATGAGAAAAAAATAAAAGAATATTCAACTAGATTGAGTAGATTAAGAAGAGATTATAATATAATAAGTGTATTGAGATTACTTGTTTCTTTAAGTATTTTATTTTGTATATACTATGCATATAGTATAAGTTCTATATCCTTTGGAATTATATTGTTTTTGCTTAATTCAGCATTATTTTTATATTTAGCGAAGGTTCATGAAGGAATACTTAATAAAATAAATAAAAAAGAAGCGCTTATAGATATAAATAAAAAAGAAATTTTAAGATTAGAAGGTAAATGGAGAGAGTTTGAAGATTTTGGTGAGGAATATTTAGATAATAAACATCCATTTATAAATGACTTGGATATATTTGGTAAGAATTCTTTGTTCCAGTGGATAAATGAAACTGGAACTGTTTATGGAAGAAAAAAGTTAAGTGATTTATTAAAATTAGGGGAGCTTCCAAGTAAGGATGAAATTCTACTTAGGCAAGAATCTTTAAAGGAACTTTCTAAAAAAGTTGACTTTAGACATGAATTTATAGCATCTTTAAAAGATAAAAAAGGGAACAAGGAAAAGTATTTAAGAGATTGGTTAAAAGATAATCATAATGGGATATCGCCGTTAATAAATATTTTACGAATAGTAATGCCATTAATAAACATTGGGATTACAATTCTAGTAGGTATGAATATGGTTACTTGGCAAATCTTATTGATTTCTCTTTTAATAAGTTATTTAATTTTAAAGGGTGGTAATAAAGAAGTTATTAAGGGGCTAAATATTTTTGAAGATTTAAAGTATAGAATAAAAACATATGTAGATGCTTTAACGTTAATAGAAAAAGAAACTTTTGAATCTAATATCCTTAAGAAGATAAAAAATAATTTAAGTGACAATAATAAAAGTGCAAGCAGAGAGTTAAAGCAACTAGAAAGAATAACTGGATGGCTTTATGATAGAGGAAATGCTTTTTATGTATTACTAAACTGTTATTTACTTTGGGATTATCAAATTTTATCAAGGCTTGAAACTTGGAAGAATAATAATAAAGATGAATTTGACGGATGGATGGCCTCATTAGGTGATTTTGAAGCTTTAGTTTCTTTGGCTGGATTTACTTATAATAATAACGGATGGGCTATGCCAGAAATAAACAATGGATATACTCTTAGGGGAAAAAATCTTAGTCATCCTATGCTAGGTGATAAAGGAATAGGAAATAGCTTTGAAATAACAAAAGATAAGAGAGTTATTTTAATTACAGGGTCTAATATGTCTGGTAAGAGTACATTCTTAAGAACAATAGGATTTAATTGTATATTAGCTTATTTAGGCTTACCTGTAAAAGGAGAAAGTTTTGAGACTCCAATATTAGAAGTATATACATGTATGAGAACAGGAGACAATCTTGAAGAGAGTATATCATCATTCTATGCAGAAATACTTAGAATAAAGATTATTGTTGAGGGTGTAAAAAGAAAAGAAAAGATTTTATTCTTATTAGATGAAATATTCAAAGGTACTAACTCTTTAGATAGACATGAGGGAGCTGAAATCTTAATAAATCAACTTTTAGAAGGAAATACATTAGGGTTAGTATCAACTCATGATTTTGAGCTTTGCGATATGGAAAAGGAAAATTCAACTATTCAAAATTATAACTTTAGAGAGTATTATGAAGATAATAAACTAAAGTTTGATTATATTTTAAGAAAAGGTGTTTCACAAACAAGAAATGCTAGATATTTAATGAAAATGGCAGGGATAGATATTAAATAAAAGAAAAAATTGCTATTTATGTATATAAAAATAGCGATATAACTTAATTTTAGACAAATTAAATTAATTTTGTTATAATAAAATAATGATATATTTTATGAAAAAAAGCCTTAAATGGCTTTTTTTCATGAGTAGAGTTATTAAGTAAAAGAGGACTTTAAATAAATAGCAAAAAAATTTAGGAGGCATGTATATTTTGTTTACAGAAAAGGTAAAAGCAAAAGAATATTACATAAAGGATTTATTAAGTAATAAGTTCTTATTTGAAATTCCAGATTATCAAAGAGCGTATTCTTGGACTAAAGAAAATTTAAAGCAATTAGTTGATGATATTTGGGAGTCAGTAGAATTAAATAAAAGCAGAGGTAGTAAAGAGTTTGATCAATATGAGCCATACTTCTTAGGTAGTATCGTTTTATGTTCTAAAGAATATAAAGATGACGGATGTGGTATATATGATGTAATAGATGGGCAACAAAGACTTACATCAATCATAATGTTAATCGCTACTATAAGAGATTTAGTAGATAATGAAGAGTATAAAAAAGTATTATCTGGTTTAATATATCAAGAGCCAAATATTCTTATGGGAATTAAAGAAAGCATAAGAGTTAAAGCTAGAGGAAAAGAAGAAGAATTCTTCAAAAAGTACATATTAACTAATGGAGGAACTGACTTAGTTAAAGACTTAGACATAACAGAACTTTCAGAAGCTAAACAAAATATGGTTAATGCAATAGAAGTATTTAGATCTAATTTCTTTAATGAAGAAGGAGAACTTTTAGAAGAAAAGTTAAATGAGTTTATAGTTTACTTACTTCAAAAAGTTGTACTTGTTGTAATAACAACTGAATCATTTACTTCAGCATTTAGATTATTCAATGTAATAAATGCAAGAGGATTACCTTTAACAGATTCAGATCTTTTAAAGAGTGAAAACTTAAGAGTTATAAATCCTGAAATAAGAAAGGAATATACTGACATTTGGGAAAATCATGAACAAGATTTAGGTAAGGAAAAACTTGACCAAATAATAGGATTCATGAGAACAATGAAGCTTAAAAGTAAGGCTGAAGAAAGTGTATATGAAGAATTTAGCAAGAAGATATTTAGAGCCGAGCCTGAATATTTAGGAGTTAATTTTGTAAATCACTTAACAGCTATAAAGGCTTTATATGATAAGTACATAGTAGATGGAACTATTGAAGGAGTATCAGAAGAGGACAAGATCTACTATAAGAATTTAATAAATATAATGAGAGAATTCCTACCATATGATGAATGGATGGCAGCAGTTATTAAATTCGCTGAGAAGTTTAATGATGATAAATTAGTTTTAGACTTTGTTAAAGTTCTAGAGAAAAGACTTGTTATTGATTGGGTAAATGGAAATTCATTTGCAGATAGATTAAATAGAGTTTATGAAATTTTAGAAGTTATAGAAGAAAAAGATTCTTTAGAAGAAATAAAAGAAGCGCCAGTATTCTTATATGATTTAGAAAGAACAACAGCATACTTTGAAAATGCTTTAAATGATATAGACTTCTATAGCAAAGGTAGAATGATGATACCTAAATATATTTTCGTAAGACTTGATATGGAAAAGAGACCAAATGAAACATTAGATTATAGTGATAAGATTATGATAGAGCATGTTCTTCCTAGAAATGCTAAAGAAGCTTACTGGAAGGAAAACTTTACAGCAGAGCAAAGAAGAAACTGGGCTAATAGATTTGGAAACTTAGTTATAATATCAGGAGCTAAGAATACAAGAGCTAATAATAAGGCTTTTGCTGAAAAAGTTGAACAATACTTAAGCAAAAAGAGTGATTTTGCTGTAACTAAGGAAGTTTTAGAATTATCAGATTGGAATATGGATTCATTAAAAGATAGACATGAAGATTTAGTAGAAAGATCATTAGAACTTTGGACTAAATTCTAAAATTTGTTAAGCACTGAACAAGAAAAAAGTTCAGTGCTTTTTATTTAAATAAAAGTTTAATTTTGTCTATTGAAAATTATAATATAACTCAATAAAATAAAAGTTATGAGATAAGATAAAATGGGGTTTTGTGTTGAGAATTTTAGTTAAAAAATAATAATAATTTGATTTTAATGAAAAAATTAAAATTTCATGGCATAATTATATATGGATATAGATAGTGAGAGGATGTAGAGAATGGGGTATGTAATAATAGACCTAGAATTTAATAATATGCAAAATATTACAAAATTTTATCCTAATATTTATAATGAGCACAAGGAATTAAAGGAATTAGATTCCTATAATGAAATAATAGAAATTGGGGCTATAAAATTAAATAAATTTATGCAGAAAGTAGATGAGTTTAAAACATATATTAAGCCATCAGTGTTTAAAGTTTTAAATCCTAAGATAATTGATATAACAGGAATAACTGAAGAGAATTTAAAAGATGGAATTAAATTCGAGGATGCTATGGACAATCTTAAAGATTTTATTGGAGAAGATGATATACTTTGTTCTTGGGCAACTGATGATATTGTTCATATAGTTAATAATGCAAAGTATCATTGCTATAACAATATAAGTTGGATAAAAAAATATATTGACATACAAAAATATTGTACTAAAATTTTAGCTCATAAAAAATCTTTAAGTTTAAAGCATGCCTTAGAAGAGCTAAAAATAAAGATAGACACAAGTAAGCTGCATGATGCATTAAATGATGCCGTTTATACAGCTGAGGTCTTTAAAAGACTTTATAATGTTAAAAAAGTAAAAGAGTATATAGTAGAAGATGTATATAATATGCCATCTATTAGGGTAAAAGATTTAAAAAATTATAATTTAGAGTATGAAGATGTAGAGTTTAAATGTCCGAAATGCAATGTGAAAGTAGAAATGGAGCATCCTTTTAGACTATTTAGTTGGAGATTTGTATCCATAGGAAAATGTCCAAAATGTAATAGAAATGTGAGACAAGAGGTAGTTTTGAAAAAGACTCTGTCTGGAAATTTAGTTTATGAATCTACAAACTCTTTAATAAATGATACAGAATATATTGATCTTGATTATAAATTTAAAAAATTAGCTAAATGACAACATATTGTCACTAAAAAAAACATATGTATGGTAAAATAAAAGTAGAACAATTATTATAAAAAATTAGGGGAACTGATATATTATGAATATTGCTTTTTTTCTAACACCAAAAAGTGAAGTGGCTTATGAATATACAGATGCAACAATGAGACAAGTTATTGAGAGAATGGAGCATCATGGATATACAGCTATTCCACTTATAGATAAAACAGGAAAATATGTAGGCACTTTAACAGAGGGGGACTTGCTTTGGACATTAAAGAGAAATCCAGAGCTTAATTTTAAGAATACTAATACTGTTAGTGTAAGAGAGATACCAAGAAGAGTAAAGCATAAAAGTGTTTGCATTAATGAAAATATGGAAAGCTTAATATCATTAGCTATTTCTCAAAACTTTGTACCAGTTGTTGATGACAATGGTATATTTATAGGGATAATAAAAAGAAGTGATATAATAAATCACTGTTATAATAGTCTATATAAAAATTAATTTAAGGTCAAAGGACCTTAAATTTTTTTGCTTTTTAATAGAAAAAATATTGATTGAATCTTCTGAAAGTATTATTATTAATTATATTTAAATAATTTTATAATAATATGTTTAGGATATTTTCAAATAAAATTATTTTATTATATAATATTTTTAATCAAATTAACGAGAAAGAGGTGATACTTATACTAGCTTTATTATCGCCTGCAAAAACTTTAGATTTAACAAAGGTAAAATTAGATATAGAAACAAGTAAGCCTAGGTTTATTAATGAGGCTGAAACTATAATGCATGATTTAAAAGAGTTAGAGGTTCATGATTTATGCTCATTAATGAAAATAAGCGAAGATTTAGGAGTCAATACATTCACCAAAATTCAAGATTGGAATACAATTTATTATGGTGATGAAAAACCTTTCGTATTGTCATTTAAAGGAGAAGCCTATAGAGGATTAAATGCAGATGATTTTACCAAGGATGAATTAGAGTTTTGTAATGAATCTCTAAGGATATTATCAGGTCTTTATGGTATTTTAAAACCACTAGACGGAACAAAGGCATATAGATTAGAAATGGGAACAAAAATTTCGATAAGTGGAAGTAAAAATCTTTACGACTTTTGGGGAGATAAAATAATAGAAGCTATTTTAGAAGATTTAGAAAATCATGATGAAAGGGTTATTATAAATTTAGCTTCTAATGAGTATTATAAGTCTGTAAGGGAAATCGAGAAAAAGGTTAGAGTTATAACTCCTGTGTTCAAGGAAAGAAAAGGCTTTGAATATAAGGTGGTTACCGTATACGCAAAGAAGGCAAGAGGAGAAATGGTAAGATATATAACTCAAAATAATATAACTAAATCAGAGGATTTAAAAAATTTTGATTTGGATGGATATGAATTTAATAAGGAGCTTTCAGAAGGAGATACATGGGTATTTACTAGAGGTTAGTTAAAAATCATAGATATTAAAAAATAAGGAATAATATTTATGAATTATTATATAAAATTAAAGTATATTATATAAATAAACTAAAGTTTTAAGGAGAGATTTTTTTATGAGCAAACTTATTTTAGAAATCGATGGAATGTCATGTTCAAATTGTATTAGACATGTTGAAGCAGCTTTATTAGATGTTGATGGGGTAGAGGTTTTAGAAGTAGAAGTTGGTAGAGCTGTAGTTGATACTGAAGTTGATGAAGACACTTTAAGAGATGCTTTAGAAGAAGTTGGTTATGAATTAGTTTCAATTGAAGATTAAGTACATTAATTACCTAATAGCAAGATGTTATTAGGTAATTTTTATTTGGATAAAACTGTAATAAAAAATATATATTACTTGTTTTCTTTTATATACTTATGTAAAATATTTTATAAAGTAAACCTTAAAAAAGTTGTTTCGTGAGTTAGTTTACGGAATATATGAAGGAGATGTAAAAATGAGTGAAAATCTTACAATGTCAGATTTAATGGATAGCTTTGAATTAAAGCATTTTCATAAAGGTGAAATAGTTAAAGGAAAAGTTATAAGTGTAAAAAATGATGAGATAATAGTTAATATTGGTCATTTTGCAGATGGAGTAATACCAAGAAATGAAATTTCAAATGACAAGGATTTTGATATAAACTCAATAAATGTAGATGATGAAATATTTGTAATGGTCTTAAGTGGTGATGATGGAGATGGAAATGTCCTGTTATCTAAAAAAAGAGCAGATGCAATAAAGATTTGGGACGATTTAAAAGATGCTTTCGAAAAAGAAACATCAATAAAGGTTTCATTAAAGGAAGTTGTTAAAGGTGGAATAGTAGGAGACTTTAATGGTATTAGAGTATTTATGCCAGCTTCTCAATGTGCAGGAAGAAGAATAGAAAACTTAGAAGAATTAGTAGGAAAAACTTTAGAAGTTAGAGTTATAGAGTTTAATAAAGACAATAGAAAAGTTGTTGTTTCAAAAAGAGTAATAGACGAAGAAATAAGAAACAATGAAAAGAAAGCTCTTTGGTCTTCAATTAAAGAAGGAGAAAAAAGAACAGGAAAAGTAACTAGATTAGCTAAATTTGGTGCTTTTGTTGATATTGGTGGAGTAGAAGGATTAGTTCACTTAAGTGATATGTCATGGTCAAGAGTACATAAGCCAGAAGAGGTTGTTGCTGTTGGTGATGAAGTAGAAGTTTTTGTTTCTGAAGTTAATATGGAAAGAGAAAGAATAGCACTTTCATTAAAAGATGTTGTTAAAAATCCATGGGAAACATTAGAAGGTTTAAAAGCTGGAGATGTTGTTAATGGTAAAGTAACTAACTTTATAAAAGTTGGAGCTTTTGTTGAAGTTTTACCTGGCATTGAAGGATTAGTTCACATTTCAGAAATCAGTGATGAAAATATAGCTAAGCCATCAGATGTATTATCACTAGGTCAAGATGTTAAAGTTAAAATCTTAAACATAGATGATGAAAATAAGAAAATGAGCTTAAGTATAAAAGATGCTATAGAAACTTCAAATGAATACATGCAATACAACGATGAAGAAGAAGGTTATTCATTAGCTGACCTATTCAAAGGATTAAATCTATAGGCTTTTAAAATAAAACTTATAAATATATTCTGAGAATTATTGTATTTCACTAAGAATTTATAGCAATTATTCTCTTCATACTATTTATAAGTTTTATTTATTTAAAAGTTCTATAGAATTAAAAAAGTATAGTATTAATAAAATACTATACTTTTTATGTTTATATTAAATTTTTTCGATTTTTAGCATGTTTGTTCCGCCAGTTATTGATGTTGGGAATCCAGCGGCTACCATGATATTATCTCCAGCCTCAGCTATTTCGAATTCTTTTGCCACTTTTCTAGCTTCTTGTATAATTTCATCTGTACTATTGAAGTAAGCACATTTTTTAGAAATTATTCCGAAGTTTAAAGCAAGACTTCTTCTAACTTTTTCATATGGAGTAATAGCTATTATTGGACAGCTAGGTTTATACTTTGATAATATCTTAGCAGTTGCACCAGTCTGAGTAGCGGCTACAATAGCTTTTGTAGGGAATTTACTAGCTGTTTTTGATGCTGAGTAGCTTATTGCATCTGCGAAAGCATTTGGATCTGGATTCGGATCCTTTAATCTTCTTAAAAGATATTGATAGTCTAAGTTTGCTTCAGCTTTTTTAGCTATTTTAGACATTGTCATTGCAGCTTCAATAGGGAAGCTACCAGAAGCACTTTCGCCACTAAGCATTACAGCATCAGTACCATCAAATATTGCATTACATACATCAGAAGCTTCAGCTCTAGTTGGTCTTGGATTTCTTATCATAGAGTCTAACATTTGAGTGGCTGTTATAACTATTTTACCTGCTTGATTACATTTCTTTATTATATCTTTTTGTATTACAGGTACATTTTCAATAGGAATTTCAACCCCCATGTCTCCTCTAGCTACCATTACACCATCAGTAACTTCTATAATTTTATCTATGTTATCTACGCCTTCTTGATTTTCTATTTTTGATATTATTTTTATGTCTTTTCCATCATGGGAATCTAATATTTCTCTAACTTCAAGTACATCTTCTGGTTTTCTTATGAAAGAAGCAGCAACAAAGTCAACTCCCATTTCACAACCAAAAATTAAATCAGATTTATCTTTCTCTGTCACAGCAGGAAGCTTAATTTTTACATTAGGTACATTAACACCTTTATGATCTTTTATTGTACCACCTTCAATAACTTCACATATTATATCAGTTCCACTGACTTCTTTTACTTTGAATTCTAAAAGTCCATCGTCAACAAGTATTGATCCACCAGGTTTTATGTCTTCATATAGTTCTGTATAAGAGATTGAACATTTAGTGTTATCACCTAATATTTCATCTCCGCAAGAAAATGTGAATTCATTACCGTCTTTAAGTTCAGCTTCACCATTTTTAAACTTATGAGTTCTTATTTTAGGACCTTTTATATCTAGTAAAATAGCTGTAGCTGATTTTTCTTCTTTTCTAAGTCGCTTAATAAGTTCAATTTTTTCTTTATGACTTTCATGATCCCCATGAGAGAAATTTAATCTCGCAGCATTCATACCTATTCTAATAAATTGTCTTAGAATTTCTTCTGAATCACTTGCAGGACCAATTGTAAATATCATTTTTGTTTTTTGCATAAAAACCACCTCATTTTGTTTAAACTAAAATAGTTTAGTGATTGTTTTAAAAGTTTGATATAATAGAATAAATTATTAAATTAATTATATTTTACCACAACAAAATAGGAAAGGATGGATAAAAATGAATATATTAAAAGGTTTAGAACCACAAAGTGTTTTTAAATATTTTGAAGAGATATCACAAATTCCTAGAGGATCAGGAAATGAAAAAGGAATTAGTGATTTCTTAGTTAATTTCGGAAAGAGCTTAGGTCTTGAAACAATACAAGATGAAGCCTTAAATGTAATAATAAGAAAGCCTGCAACTCCAGGTTATGAAAATGCACCAGGTGTAATAATACAAGGTCATATGGATATGGTATGTGAAAAAAACAAGGATACTATACATGATTTTGAAAAAGATCCTATTGAATTAAGAATAGATGGTGATTATATATATGCAACTGGAACTACATTAGGTGCCGATAATGGTATAGCAGTAGCTTATGGAATGGCTGTTTTAGCTTCAAATGATATAGTACATCCAGCTATAGAGCTTTTAGTGACAACTGATGAAGAAGTTGGAATGGGTGGCGCAATTGCTTTAGATGGAACTCTAGTAAAAGGTAAGTATCTTTTAAACATAGATTCAGAAGAAGAAGGAAAACTTTTAGTAAGCTGTGCAGGTGGAGCTAGAAGTGAAGTTACTTTACCAATAAACTTTGAAGAAATGGGAAAAGACTTTGAAATCTATGAAATCATGTTAAGAGGACTAAAAGGTGGTCACTCTGGAATGGAAATAGATAAACAAAGAGGAAATTCTAATAAGTTAATGGGAAGAGTATTAAATGATATTAATGCTAACTGTGATATTAGATTAATATCAATTAATGGTGGATCTAAAGTTAATGCTATTCCAAGAGAATGTGATACTTTATTAGCTGTTAAAAAGGATGACGTTAAGAAATTAGAAGAATTAATTCAAAAGTGGGATTCAATATTAAAAGATGAATACCATGCTAATGATAATGGTGTTAATGTAACTTTAGTTAAAAAAGAAGAAAATCATAAAGTATTCTCTAAAGATACTACATTTAAAGCAATAAAAATAATGAACTTAATTCCTGATGGAGTTGATACTTATAGCATAGAAATGAAAGGATTAGTTCAAAGTTCAACAAACTTAGGAGTTGTAACTACAGAATCAGATAAAATAGTTTTTGCTAGTTCAACAAGAAGCTCAGTTGAAACTTTAAAAACTAAACTTCTTACAGAGATATCTGATATTGCAGAGGTTTTAGGAGCACAATTTGAAATACAAGCACCATACCCAGCTTGGCAATACAATCCAGATTCAAAAATAAGAGAACTTTGCAGCAATGTTTATAAAGATATGACAGGGGAAGAACCTGAAATAGTAGCTATTCATGCTGGATTAGAGTGTGGATTATTAGGAGAAAAAATAGAAGGATTAGATATGATTTCATTTGGTCCTAATATGTATGATGTACATACTCCAAATGAGCATGTTAGCATATCTTCAGTAAAAAATGTTTGGGATTTCCTAGTTGAAATATTAAAAGCTATAAAATAATAGAAATAATTTTAGGTTAAGTACTTAGTGTACTTAACCTATTATTTTATTAGATTTATTAGTAAATAATAAAAATAAACATAATAGACTTTAGGAGGAGATAGACGTGGATTTAGTAAGAGCAGATTTACATATGCATACTAGAGCTTCTGATGGAACACTTATGCCAAAAGAACTATTGAAAGAAATAGTTGAAAAAGATATAAAATTATTTTCAGTAACAGATCATGATTCCATAGGAAGTCTAGATGAAATGCAGAAAATGACTAAGGAAATGGATATTAAATTCATACCCGGAGCAGAGGTTTCAAGTATAATAAATGGAGAGCAATTTCATATATTAGCTTATAACTTTGATAAGAATAACAAAGAGTTAATAGGCTTAATAGAAAATAATGATAGATTGCTTCAAAAGAAGGATGATGACTCCATAAAACAATTAATTGATGCTGGATATGATATAGACTTTGAAGATTATTTAGCTTATGAACATGATCCTTCAAAAGGAGGATGGAAAACTCTTAATTTTTTAATTGATAGAGGAATATGTAAGAACATAGATGAGTTTTTCAATAAAATATTTGTGGGAGAGAGAGCCTTAAAATATCCAGATTTTCCTCATCCAAAAGAAGTCATAAAAACAATAAAAAAAGCTGGAGGAATTGTTGTTTTAGCTCACCCTAAGTATGGGAAATCACAGTTTGAGTTAGATGAAATGTTAGAATTATTCAAAGAATGGGGAGTACAAGGAATAGAGTGTTACCATCCTCATCACGATGAAGAGACAATAAAATACTTAGTAGATTATTGTGAAAAAAACAATTTGATAATAACAGGTGGATCTGATTATCATGGAGGTTTAATTTCTAAAAGAAGTTTAGGAACTCCAGAGTTTTATACAAGAAGAGATTTACTTGATAAATAAAGTTTTATATTAGCTTTATTAGAGCCTAATCTTTTATAAATCTAATTATATTAGATTTATAAAGCAGGTTTTAATAGAGCTTTTTATTTGTTATTAAAATGTTAAATTTAGGAAAAATAAAATTATAAGAAGGAATTTTACAAAATATGTAAAATAAATATATTAAGTAAAGTTAAAATCAAAGAAAGGTTGGGGAAAGGGTGAAATACACTAGAATTGATGTAAAAAATAAAAAGAGGAGTAGTGGTAATAACAATAATAATAATGATGGGAAAAACTTTATCTTGCTTTTTATTGGAGTTATTGTTGTAGCTCTTGTAATATCAACTATAATGTCTAAATTTATATGGCCAGAAGGCAAAAAGACAGCAAGTAAGGAGCAAATAGAAGCAACTACTACAGAGGGAGAAAAAAAACCAGAAGGAAATAATGAAAGTCCTGGTGGAGAAGAAAAGCCAAAGGATAATAAAGTTGTTTCTGAGAGCAAAGAAGGGCAAGAATATGTAATGGTTCAATGTGGCTTCTATTCAAATAAAGAAAATGCTAATAGTGTAAAAGCAGACCTGAAAGAGGATTATATAGCAGTTTCTTTAAGTGAAGCAGAAAACTATAGGGTAATAGTCCATATTGGAAATGAAGAAGAGGCCAATAAACTTTCTAATGAATTGACAGAAAAAGGCGTAAGCAATACTAAGGGAAGATTTTTTATTCCAAAGGCTGATACATGTAGTAATGAAATTATAGAAATAGTTAATGGGTATGTAAATATAATAAATAAATTAAAAGAGGATTCTGTTAAGGGTGTTAAAACAACTGAGTTTAAGACATGGGTTAATGGATTAGAGGAAGATAGTGATTCTGAATATTTTCCAATTTTCAAAGAGTTAAAGGATGGGGTTAATGAAATTCCTGAAGAGATAACTAAAGAAAATATAGAAGAAAGTTACCAAATAGTATTTAATACTTTAAATAAATTTAAAGTAAACAAATAATTGTAATTTATTTTTAATTTATATTAATATATTTTTAAATTATAATAAAAATGAAAGAGCTTAATTCTCTTTCATTTTTTTCTTTATAATTTGCGCTATATGTATATTTATACTTGTTTATAAAAATAATAAATGATAAACTATATAAGATAAGAAAACAAGGCCTTATTTTAGGAAAAAATAAGATTATTTAGAAGCTTTTTATATTATAAGGTAAGGTGGAAATATGAAAATTATTTTAGCTTCAAAATCTCCAAGAAGAGTTGAAATTCTTGGAAAATTAGTTAAAGAATTTAGTGTTGTTGAATCAAAGTTTGATGAAAATACTATGGACTTTAATGGAGACGTTGAAAAGTATGTTAAAGATTTGTCTAGAAATAAAGCTATAGAGGTATCAAGAAGGATTAATGAGCCATCTATAGTTATTGCTGCGGATACAGTTGTTTTTCAAGATGGAAAAGTTTTGGAAAAGCCTAAGAATGAAGAAGCTGCTTATAGTATGTTATCTTCATTAAGTGGTAATACTCATAAGGTATATTCAGGTATTTGTTTAATAAATACTGCGGATGATACTGTAATGACTGATTACGACTGTACAGAAGTAAGGTTTTCAGAATTAACTGATAGACAAATAAGAAATTACATAAATTCTGGTGAGCCTATGGATAAAGCAGGAGCTTATGGAATTCAAGGCTTAGGTGGTGCTTTTGTAGAGGGTATAAATGGATGTTATTACAATGTCATGGGATTGCCCTTGAATAAATTATATAAAGCATTAGAAAAATACGACATAACAATACTTTAGAATTATTTTCAATGGGCATGTTAATTTCTAAACAAGGAGTTGTAATATGTCTAAAAACCTAAAAATTAATGAAATTCCATCATGTGAAAGACCAAGAGAAAAATTGCTGTTTTATGGAGCACAATTTTTATCTAATGAGGAGCTTTTAGCAATAATACTTAGAACTGGAAATAAGGATTCAAATGTAGTTGAATTGTCTTATAGAATAATACATAGTGTTGGTGGACTAAAAGGACTTTTTAAAGCTTCTGCTAAGGATCTCATGAAAGTTAAAGGTGTCAAAGAGGCTAAGGCAACTCAAATTTTAGCAATGTGTGAATTATATAGAAGATTTAAAGCTTCTGAATTTATACAAGTTAAAATTTCAAAGCCTTCAGATGTAGCAGAATTGGTTTTAGATGAATTAAGAATGCTACAGCAGGAAGTGTTGATACTCTTAACTCTTGATACTAAAAATAAGGTAATATCTAAAAAAGAGATATTCAGAGGTGGATTAAATTCATCTTTAGTACATCCAAGAGAGATATTTAGAGAGGCTGTGAAAGATAGTGCAGCATCTATAATTATATGTCATAATCATCCTTCTGGCGACCCAACACCGAGTAGAGATGATATAAACATAACAACAAGACTCAAAGAGTGTGGGAAAATGATGGGTATTGAGCTTTTAGATCATTTAATAATAGGAGATAACAGATTCATAAGTCTTAAAGAAAAAGACATATTGTGATTAGGAAAGGGGATTAAAAATGGGTTTATTTAATTTTGGAATGACAAAAGACATGGGTATAGATTTAGGAACTGCAAATACTCTAGTGTTCGTTAAAGGAAAGGGGATCGTTTTAAGAGAACCTTCAGTTGTTGCTATAAACAACTTAACAAAAAAATCTTTAGCTGTTGGTACTGAAGCTAAACAAATGATAGGTAGAACACCTGGAAATATCGTTGCTATAAGACCGTTAAAAGATGGAGTTATTGCAGATTTCGACGTTACTCAAACAATGCTTAAAAGATTTATCGAGAAGATAACTAATAAGAGTGCATTCACAAGCCCAAGAATAATAGTATGCTTCCCTTCAGGAGTAACTGAGGTTGAAAGAAGAGCAATCGAAGAAGCTACTAAGCAAGCAGGAGCAAGAGACGTAATATTAATGGAAGAGCCAATGGCTGCCGCAATAGGAGCAGGTCTTCCAGTTGATGAGCCTACAGGAAGCATGATAGTTGATATCGGTGGAGGTACTACTGAGGTTGCTATTATATCATTAGGTGGAATAGTTACTAGCAAATCACTAAGAGTTGCTGGAGATGAATTAGATCAATCAATAATAAACTACATTAAGAGAGAATTTAACTTAATGATAGGTGAAAGAACAGCTGAACAAATAAAAATGGAAATTGGATCAGCTTACAAAGTTGATGAGAATGAAGAAGAAGCAACAATGGATATAAAAGGAAGAGATTTAATATCAGGACTTCCTAAAGTTGTTGTTGTCGATGCTGGTCAAATAAGAAATGCTTTAAAAGAGCCAGTTTCATCAATAATAGAATCAATCAAGACTACATTAGAAAAAACACCACCAGAATTAGCAGCTGATATCATGGATAAAGGAATAATGCTTGCTGGAGGCGGAGCTTTCCTAAAAGGACTAGACGAACTTATATATAAAGAAACAGGAATGCCTGTTCATATAGCAGAATCACCTCTTGACTGTGTTGCCTTAGGTACAGGAAAAGCTTTAGATAAGTTTGATCTAATAGTTAAACAACAAAGAGGATAGAATATGAAATTCTTCAAGAATAAACTGGCAGTAACTGTTATAGTACTGTCAGTTGCCTTTTTAGGAATAATTATGTTTACTGTTAAGAGTGATTCTAAAAATCCAATTTCAGGCGGAGTTGGTACTGTTTTAAACCCTGTTCAGAAAGTGGTTTATACTATAAGTGATAAAGTTCATGATGTCTTTGATTTCTTTTATAATTTTTCTAATGTTAAGAATGAAAATACTGATTTAAAAAAGAAAAATTTAGAATTAGAAAATAAATTAGTTGAGTATAACGAGTTAAAACGTCAAAATGATGTTTTAAAAGGAATAGTTGATTTTTCTAAAGAAAATGATCAATATAAGTATATTGGTACAAACATAATAGGAAAAAGTGGAGATAGCTTTGTTCAAGGGTATACAATTGATAAAGGTTCAGATCAAGGAATTAAGAAAGACTACATAGTAATATCTCCAGAAGGGCTAGTTGGAGTGGTTACAGAAGTTCACTCAAGCTGGTCAAAAATACAAACATTATTAAATGAAAATGTGGCTGTTGCATCTACAGTAGAAGGGGAAGCTAATGCTGGGGATGGAATAGTTAAAGGATATAGAAGCGGAAATGAAATGCAAGTTGAAATAACTAACTTACCTATGAATTCCACAATAAAAGATGGAGATGTGGTTGTTACATCAGGTCTTGGTGGATATTATCCGAAGGGAATAAGAATAGGTGAAGTAACATCAGTAAAATCAGATGATGTTAAAGTTATGAAGACTGCTACATTAAAAACATATGTTGATTTTAATAATTTACAAGAATTATTTGTAGTTGTACCACCGGCAGAAAGAGATGGTATAGTTCAGTATTAGAAAAGAGGGGATAAATTGAAGAGAGTAATACTAATATTAATATGTCTTTTACTATTTATAATAGATAATACCTTAGTGCCCTTCTTTGCAATAAAAGGTGTTTATCCTAGTTTATTATTCACCTTTGCTGTTCTATATGCTCTTATGAGTGGTTATTGGGAAGCAGTGTTTATAGGAGTATTATCTGGTTTTCTTCAAGACGTTTATTTTGTAAATGTCTTTGGGGTAAATATGTTAGTAAATATGTTAATATGTTTAATAGCAGCTTATATTGGAGAAAGTGTATTTAAACATAAGAGGATGATTCCAATATTATCAGTAGGTCTACTTACCATAATAAAGTTTTTTGCTGTAGCTCTTATATTAAGGTTTATAAATATAAGAATAAACTTATTAAGCTTTTGGATTATGGCACTTTACAACGTGGTTATAGGATTCTTTATGTATAATTTGGTCTATAAGTTATGCAATAGAGAGCTTATGAAGAGAGATTGGAAAATAAGTAAAAAATAGGTGGTTGCATGAGAAGTATGAAGAATGGAAGGACGCCCATAGATAGATATAAAGTTCTCATAGGAATAATGATAATAGTATTTGTATCTATAGTAGTAAGGTTAGTTTATCTTCAAGTATTCAATTATGACGAATATAAGCAGAGAGCTGATACTAGATCTATGAGATTTCTATCAGATCAGGCTCCAAGAGGTAAAATTTATGATTCAAACGGGGATATTTTAGCTACCAATAGACAGACATATACATTAACTTTTACTGAAACAGATGAGTCAAAGAAGAATTTCTACAATACAATAGATAAAGTTTATGATATTTTAAAACAGAATAATCAAGCTATACTTGATAACTTCAAACTTAGAATTGATGAAAATGGAAAACTTTATTTTGATGTTTCAGGAGATGCAGAAAAATTAAGATTTTTAAAAGATAGAGGACTTGGTGATGAGGTTAAAAATACTCTTTATAAAAATAAAGAGGGAGATTTAACAGCGGAAGAAGAAGATAAAATAGACCAAGAACTTCTAAAGATTACTCCAGAACAAGC
Source organism: Clostridium sp. LIBA-8553 (assembly GCF_057782465.1). Lineage (NCBI taxonomy): Bacteria > Bacillati > Bacillota > Clostridia > Eubacteriales > Clostridiaceae > Clostridium > Clostridium sp. LIBA-8553. The sequence goes on along the minus strand of NZ_CM173489.1, from coordinate 2,913,078 downwards.
TTTTGACTATTTAGTTAAGGAGTATAAATTATATGATGTGTTAAATCCAACTGAAGAAGAAGCAAAAGCATATGCAAAAATGAAACCAGAAGAAATAACTGATATTATTTTAAAAAAATATTCTCTACAAGATATAAGAGGATACATGGTTGTTAAAGATGCTATAAAAATGCAAAGTTTCTCTGGATATAAACCAGTTACAATAGCTAAGGATATAAATAAGGATACTGCATTTATATTCTACCAAAGACTTAATGATTTACCAGGTATAGATGTATCCATTGAACCTATGAGATATTATCCATACAATGAATTAGGATCTTCATTCTTAGGTTACGTAGCTTCTATAAATGGAGATCAAAAAGCTAAGTATGAAGCTAGAGGATATGATGCTTCTACTGATTTAATAGGAAAAGCTGGTATAGAAGCAGCCTTTGAAAATGAGTTAAAAGGGGTTAAGGGTGGTACTACAGTTAAGGTAAACTCATCTGGTAGAAAAACAGAAGAACTTTATGACTTAGAATCTTACCCAGGAAATAATGTTCATTTAACTATAGATAAGGACATTCAATATTCAGCTGAGACTATGATGAAGAGTGTTTTAGATCGTCTGCAAAACAGGAATCCTGATTCAGATGTAAATACGAAAAATGCTACAAGAGGAGCAGCTGTTGCTATAGAAGTAGATACAGGGAGAGTTTTAGCTTTAGTAAGTTATCCAGGATTTAATCCAAATGAGTTTGCTAAGGGAGAACTTGATCCAGCTGTGGCAAAAGAATACTTTCAACCAGATTATGAAGCCTTTGCTCAACAGTTTATAGCTAGGAATGCTTTAAATAAAACTGTAGATGATCTCTTCCCTAAGAATGCTAAAACAGGAGTAAGAGAAGATTTATATGATCTTTATCCAAAAAGATTTTATAACTATGCTACTTTAGGAATGGTTGCACCAGGATCTACATTTAAGCCAGTTACAGCAACTGCTGCCTTAGAAGAAGGAGTTATAACTCCAAATTCAACAGTTACTGCAAATGGTTATAACTTTGGAGCTTCTTATCCTGAAATATTTGGTACTAATCCAGCCAATTTTCCAAGAGATAAAAACTATCAAGGAACAGCAGATTTATATATAGCCTTAATGAAGTCATCAAACTCATATTTCTTTGATGCAGCTGTAAAGATGTATTACAAAAATGGGGGAGATCCATATGGTGACGGAAGATACAAGAAGAGTAGTATACAAGCTTTAGATTCAGTTGCAAAATATGCATGGCAGTTTGGATTAGGAGTGGACCCTAATTCAGATCAAAAGGCCTCTACAGGGATTGAAATTTCTGAAAATTTCGGTCAAGTTTATAACTTTGAATCTTATAAAAAACAAACAATAGCGCTTATGAGATTTACCTTAGTTGATTCACTTGAAAAAGGAACTTTTGTGAACTCTTCTTCTCCTGATTTTCCACAGGTAAATATAGGAGTTAATGATAGAGATTCTAAGGAATTAGCTGCTGCTAAAGAAGCTATAAAGAAGGATATTGAAGATTCTTTAAATAAAATAGGTGATGGAAATACTATTGATGAAAAAGCTTTGTCAGAAGCCTTAACAAAGGATTTCAAAACTTTATATGATATAGATCCTACATATCAAGAAAGTATTAAAAACTTTAGTGGAATAAAGGCTAAGGATGAAGCTGAAAAAGTTGATAAAGCAATAAGCTTAACTGTTCAAAGAACAGTTGCTTGGGTTGTTGGAGATATTGCTTACCAAATAGTTTCACCAAGAAACCTTACTGACTCTGCTATAGGACAGAGTATAAGTAACTTTACTCCAGTACAACTTGCAAGTTATGTTGCAACCTTAGCAAATGGGGGAACAAGATATAAAACTCATTTAGTTGATAAAATAACAGATGCACAAGGAAATGTAGTGGAGGAGTTCAAACCAGAGGTATTAAATAAAGTTAATATGTCTAAGACAACATTAGATGCTATTAAAGAAGGAATGAGAAGAGTTGAAGCAACAGGTACAGCATCAGGAGTTATGGGAACTTTTCCAATAGCTACTGCAGGTAAAACTGGTACAGCAACCTTTAGAAATGACCAATCAGATTATGGTAGAACAGACTATGGGGTATATATATCATTTGCTCCTTTAGATAATCCTAAAATAGCTGTAGCAACAGTAATTTATGATGGTGGTCATGGTTACTATGGTGCGGCTATAGCAAGAGCTATTTATGAAACTTATTATAGAGATCAACTAAAAGCACAAGGATATAAGCCTACTGATCTAGATGGTAATCCATATGATTACTCATTAAATCCGCCTTTAGAAAACATAAAGGATGGAAATATAAATAGTAAGGTTGAAAATGCAGAATTAGATTCAACAGGAAAACCTGTTGGAGAAACACCAAATAATAATTCTGAAAATAAACAAGAAAATAAAGTTCAAAATAATGCAACACAAGGTAATCAAAATATAGTTGATTAATGTGAATAAAAGCCTATAGAAATTAATTCTGTAGGCTTTTTTTATATGAATTTTATTATAATTAAAGCTAATAATTAAACATATTCTCATTAAGTTTTGAAAATATGGTTGTTTTTTTCAAAATTTTACTACATTATTTCATAAAGTTCTTTTATAAATTAAAAATAATTTATATAATATAAAGTGAGAATTAAATTATTGTATATAGTTTACCTTAAAAATAAAAGGGGTTGGATGCTTGGAGGATAGTAATTTACTATGCGTGATGATAGAATTTTTATAAAAGGAAACAAACAAGGAATAAATGCCATAATCAATATGGATAAATTTGGTAATTTCGATGAGATGCTTGATTCTTTAGTTGAAAAGTTAAGTAGAGGAAAGAAATTTTATAAAGGAGCTACTTTAACTGTAACTACTGATTTAAATTATATAAATGAGAGACAGATATCAAAGTTAAAAGATGTACTTTTTGATGAAATTCTTATAAAGGATTGTATATTCGAAGAACGATTAGAAAAGCAAAGCAATGTTTTTTCTGGGGTTCATGAAGGAAGAACAAAGTTTATAAGAAAGACTGTTAGAAGTGGTCAATGTTTGAATTATGCAGGGAATCTAATAATAATTGGTGACGTTAATAATGGTGGAGAAGTTAGAGCTCATGGAAATGTAATTGTCTTAGGGGATTTAAAAGGAAAGGTTTTTGCAGGAGATAATGGAAATGAAAATGCTATTATTGCTGCCTATTCTTTAGAACCAGAGCTTATTTCTATATCAGGTAAAATAACAATATCACCAGATGATTTTGAAAGAACTGGATATCCAGAGGTTGCTAGATTGAATGAAAATAATATAATAGTAGAGCCGTATTTACCGGATAAATATTCTTATTAAGATTACATATTTAATGGAGGGAAAGTAATGGGAGTATCGATAGTAATAACATCAGGAAAAGGTGGAGTTGGGAAAACAACTACTACAGCAAACATTGGGACAGCGTTAGCAGCACAAGGCAAGAAAGTTGTTGTTGTTGATGGAGATACAGGTTTAAGAAACTTAGATGTACTAATGGGATTAGAAAATAGAATTGTTTATACAGTAATTGATGTAATTGAAAATAGATGTAGAACTAAACAAGCGCTAATAAGAGATAAAAGATTTAATAACTTATTCTTATTACCAACAGCTCAAACTAAGGACAAGAATGATATAAGCCCTGAGCAAATGCTAAGATTAGTTAACGAATTAAAAGAAGAGTTTGATTATGTAATATTAGATTGTCCAGCTGGTATAGAGCAAGGATTTGAAAATGCAATAGTTGGAGCAGATAGAGCTATAGTTGTTGTTAACCCAGAAATAACTTCTGTAAGAGACGCAGATAGAGTTATTGGAAAGCTTGATGCTAAGGGATTAGAAAACCATGAGGTTATAGTAAATAGATTAAATTATGAAATGACTAAAAAAGGTGATATGTTAGACATTTCAGATATTATAGAAACTCTTTCAGTAAAACTTTTAGGAGTTGTACCAGATGATAGAAATATAACAGTTTCTACTAATAAGGGAGAGCCAATAGTTTTAGATGAAAAAGCTAGTGCTGGACAAGCATTTAGAAACATAGGAAGAAGAATAACAGGGGAAGATGTTCCAATAATGGATTTAAACACAGAACATCAAGGTATATTTAGTTCAATATTAAAATTATTTAGAAGAGGGTAGGTGAGAAAAAATGAGTTTTTTAAATGTTTTTTCTAGCAAACCTACACCGAAACAAGTTGCTAAAGATAGACTAAAGGTTATATTAATACATGATAGAGGAGAACTATCAGATGAAGTCTTAGATAAAATAAGATTAGAGATATTAGAAGTTCTTTCTAAGTATGTTGAAATTGAAAATGAGGATGTTGACATAACTGTTACAAAGTCAAATCCAATAGAAGGTGAATCACCATCTTTAGTAGCAAATATTCCTATAAAGAATATAAAAGGAAAAGCTAGATAAGTTAAAAGGATATAAGCTATTTCAAGTTTATTGAGATAGCTTTTTCTTAATCTTTTAAAAAGTTCAGAATTTTGTAATTCAAAATAGGTAAAAATAAAGTATTATATAAATAGTCATGTTAAATAAATAAAGTTTATGGAGGTACTATAATGCTTAGTAGACTAAAACTAGATAGTAAACTAAGAAGAGAAATTGATTATAAGCTTTTAGTATCTATGGTAATAATAATACTCTTTGGAATATTGAACATATATTTAGGAACAAAATCTCAATATGGAGTATTTTTTGCTAAGAAACAATTCATATGGTTTATAATATCAATGTGTGTTTTGTACATATTACTTTTGTGGGATTATAACATAATTTACAATTATGTTGGGATATTCTATTGGGGATCAATAGTATTACTTATAATAACTAGGTTTGCAGGTAGTGTAATAAATGGTGCTAGAGGATGGATTGTATTGGGACCAGTAAGTATTCAGCCTTCGGAAATAGCCAAAATAGCTATGATACTTATGCTCGCCAAAAAGATGGATGAAATTGATTTAAGAATAAATGACTTGAGAAATTTTCTTAAGGTTGCAATGTATGCAATAATACCAATGATATTTATAGTTGTACAACCTGATATGGGGATGACTATGGTTTGCTTCTTTATAGCTCTTGGGATATTTTTTGCAGCTGGGCTAGATATGAAAGTAATTGGCGCAGGACTTTTATCAATAGTAGTTGCAATAGCCTTAGTTTGGAATTCAGGGGTTATAAAAGATTACCAAAAACAAAGACTTGTTGGTTTTTTAAATCCTGATGGTGATGAATTAGGTATAAATCTTCAATTAACTCAATCTAAAATAGGGATTGGATCAGGAGGATTTTTTGGAACAGGACTAGACTTAAAAGGAGAGGCTGGAGGATATTCTTCAGAATTCGTTCCAGAAAGACAAACAGACTTCATATTTGCTGTAATAGGAGAGCATTGGGGGACTTTAGGAGGTATATTCCTTTTAACATTGTATGCCATAATGATATATAGAATAATAATGACATCGAAGACCTCTAAGGACGTATTTGGCTCCATAATATGTGTAGGATTTGCTTCCTATTTTATATTTGCTATACTACAAAATATAGGTATGACAATTGGTATAATGCCTATAACAGGAATAACCTTGCCATTAGTAAGTTACGGAGGTAGTTCTCTGTTGACAACAGTAATGAGTGTGGGGTTAGTTTTAAATATATCAATGAGAAAGAAAAAATTAAAATTCTAAATAAAAATAAAAGCATGGAAATCAAACTTAGGTTTCTGTGCTTTTATTTTTTTGAATTGTATATTACTTCAAATATCTTGTTTAATATTAGTAAAAAAATTTCTTTGAATTGCCCTTCAGTTTATATTAAGTAGTTCTATAAAATGCATATAAAAAATATATATTAAGTATCATTGTAGATTAAAGAAAGGGGAAGAATATGGGGAATTATAGCAGAGAATATGAGAAGTATTATAGAAAAATAAACAAAATTAACAAGGCTTCTCCTAGTTATGAAATGAAATTGAATAATGATAGAAATTACAGAGAAAAAAAGAAAGAAAACTTAGGAAAATATATAGTTAAAGATGTTTTATTTTCATCAATTTTTAGTTGTTTTATTTTTTTTAGCTTTTTTATAATGAATCAAGTAGAAAATGAGTTTTTAGGCGGATTATGCAATAAATTTAAAGAGGTTATATCAACAGATGGATATTATAAAGAAGTAGCATTAAATGAAAGTAAAATAGTGTCTGCTATTAGTAGAAGTATTGGTGATAGTGGAATTTTAAAGAAAGTAAGTGGAGAAAATGGATTAAGTAATCTTCAAGAGGAAAAAACTAAAGAATCTAATACAGAAAATAATAAGGATATAATTGGATTTGATAATTTTGAAGTTATTGAAAAAAATTCTATGGATTTTTTAAGAGAGAGTAAGATTGTTCCTTTTAAAGGAAGTGTTAAAAATTTGGAGAGTTCTGATTTAGAAGGAGAAAAATTATATTTAAATGGTAAAAAAGGAGAAGTAAAAAGTTTATTAAAAGGAACCATAAGTGAAGTCAAAAAGGTGGAAGAAACATATAGTGTTAAAGTGAAGCATGGAGATGGTTTAGAAATTTTATATCATAATCTTGATGATGTAATTAAAAAAGAAGGGGATAGTATAGAAGGGGATGAAGTAATAGGAAGTTCTTCTGAAAATAAAAAGGCGGAAGGATTAATACTTCAGGTATTATTAGAAAATAAGTATGTTAATCCAGAGGAAAACTTAGGTTTCCTAGGAGTTGAAAGCAGTGACAATAAATAAAAAAATAGTGGCTCAACTAATAATATTTTTTACTTTAGGATTTATATTTGATTTATCCCTAGCCTTTTTTTGGATTATAATACATGAGTTAACTCATTATTTTGTTGTGTTAAAACTAAATATAGAATCTGAAAAATTTAAGCTTCATGTTTTAGGTGCTAGATTAGAAATTAAAGACTATGAGGATTTAAGTTCTAGAGAAAAATTAATAATATGCATGGCTGGACCAATTTTAAACTGTGTTGCGGCTATTGTTTTCTTTTGTATATATAAGTTCTTTTTAAAAAGTGAATATATTTATTCTTCTTATGAAATAAATTTAGTTTTATTTATTTTTAATTTGCTTCCTACATATCCTTTAGATGGGGGGAAAATATTAGGTGCGATTTTAGAAGAAAAAATGATATTTAAAGACGTTAATGAGGTATTGATTAAGATAAGTTATTTATTTGGTATAGCCTTTATCTTACTTTCTATATTAGGAATTTTCATTTTAGGTAAATTTAATATAACAAGTATATTAGCAGGCGTATTTATAATCTATTTAAGTTATAGTGAAAGAAGAAAGGTAATGTATATAATTATGAGTGATATAACGAAAAAGAAGGAACGATTAATTAATAAAAAATACATAGACAGTAGAATCACTTCCGTATATTGTGAACAAGATATGGTTAATCTTCTTAAAATTATTGATAAAAATAGATTTAATATATTTTATGTTTTGGATGAGGAGATGAATATACTTTATATCTTGAAAGAGAATGAAATAATAGAGATATTAAAGACCATTGGAAATATGAATTTAAGAGAATATTACACTAAGTATAGAAAAGAATAAATATATTGGTTATAATTATTCTTTGTGATAGAATATAAGTTGTTAATATGAGAGAAGTATAATAAGTATACTTCTCTTTTTATTATAGATATTAGCTTTAATATTTTTATAGAAATGTAGGAGGAAACTAAATGGTAAGAATAACTGATGATATTTTATATAAAGTTGAGAAACCATCTAGATATGTAGGTGGAGAACTTAACGAAGTAATAAAAGACCCAAAAGAAGTTGACATAAGATTTGGATTCTGTTTCCCAGATGTTTACGAAGTAGGAATGTCTCACTTAGGATCAAGAATTTTATATCATGTTTTAAATGAAAGAAAAGATACATATTGTGAAAGAGTATATGCTCCATGGCCAGATATGGAAAAACTTATGAGAGAAAATAATGTACCTCTATATGCTCTAGAAACTAAAGATCCTATAAGTGAGTTTCAATTTTTAGGATTTACTCTTCAATACGAAATGAGTTATACAAATATATTAAACATGTTAAACATGGGGGGAGTACCATTAAGAGCATCAGAAAGAAAAGGTAATGACCCTATAGTAGTTGTTGGAGGACCTTGTGCATACAATCCAGAGCCAATATACGATATAGTTGATATAGTTCAATTAGGAGAGGGAGAAGAGGCAATAAATGATCTTTTAGACCTTTATCAAAAACACAAAGATAACTTTGATAGAGAAGCTTATTTAAGAGAAGCAAGTCATATTCAAGGTGTTTATGTTCCTTCATTATATGATGTTACATACAACGAAGATGGAACAATAAAAGAGTTTTCACCTAAATATGATGATGTTCCTAAAAAAGTTAAAAAGAGAATAGTTAATAACTTTGATAAAGTTGAATTCCCAGATAGTTTAATAGTTCCTTATAGTGAAATAGTTCATGATAGAGTTGTTTTAGAATTATTTAGAGGATGTACTAATGGATGTAGATTCTGTCAAGCTGGGATGATATATAGACCAGTTAGAGAAAAGAGTAGAAAAACTTTAGTTGAGCAGGCTAGAAAGATGCTTAAGGCTACGGGATATGATGAGGTTTCACTAGTTTCATTAAGTACTTGTGACTACTCAGATATACAGGGATTAGTAACAGATCTTATAGAAGAACATGGAAAGAATAATGTAAGTGTTGCTTTACCTTCAATAAGAGTTGATGCTTTCTCAGTTGATCTTTTAAAAGAGATTCAAAAGGTTAGAAAAACAGGTTTAACTTTTGCTCCAGAAGCAGGTTCTCAAAGAATGAGAGATGTTATAAACAAAGGTTTAACAGAAGAAAGAATATTAGAAGCAGCTAAAAATGCTTTTGAATCAGGATGGAGTACATTAAAATTATACTTCATACTTGGAGTTCCTTATGAAACAGTTGAGGATGCTGCAGAAGTAGGATTATTAGCTGAAAAAATAGCTGATCAATACTTTGCTGTACCTAAACATATAAGAAATAAAGGACTTAGAATTACAGTAAGTACTTCTATATTAGTACCAAAGCCATTTACACCATTCCAATGGGCTCCAATGGAGAAAATGGATGTTGTAACTGAAAAGATAAAAGCTGTTAAAGGCGCTATAAAATCAAGAAGTATAGTTTACAACTATCATGAGCAAAAAACATCATATATGGAAGCTGTTTTAGCTAGAGGAGATAGAAGACTTTGTGATGTATTAATAAAAGCTTATGAAAAAGGCGCTAAGTTTGATGGATGGTCAGAATACTTCAACTTTGAATTATGGCAAGAAGCTATGGCTGAGTGTAATGTAGATGGAGATTTCTATGCTTATAGAGAAAGAAGCTATGACGAAGTTTTACCTTGGGACTTCATAGACATTGGAGTTACAAGAAAATATCTTGAAAGAGAGAATGAAAAGGCAAAAACTGCTGAACTTACTCAAAACTGTAGAAAAGGATGTACAGGTTGTGGAGTAAATGTAAACTTTAAAGATGGGGAGTGTTTTGAAGGTGCGATACTTAATTAAATTTACTAAGGATGCAGATATAAAGTTTATTTCTCACTTAGATTTAATGAGAACAATTCAAAGAATAGTAAGAAGAGCTGGTCTTCCAGTTGAATATTCAAAGGGATTCAATCCTCATATGGCCTTAGCAATAGCACAACCTTTATCAGTTGGTGTTTATTCTGAGGGAGATTATTTAGACTTAAATCTAGAAGAGGATATGAATGAAGAGGCAGTAAGAGAACAATTAAATGAATTCTCAGCAAAAGGAATTAGATTTTTAGAAGTTTCAAAGAGTCCAGTTATCCATAATGTCAAGAGATTACCTGCAGCTATGGCACTTTTAGATGCGGCTAACTATACTATAAAAATAAAATATAATGATGTTTCTAAAGCTGAAGAAGAAGTTAATGCTTTAATGGCTAAAAAAGAAATAATAACAATAAAGAAAACTAAAAAAGGTGAAAAAGAAGCTGATATAAAACCATTTATAAAAGAGTTTAAATGTTGGACTAAAGACGACTATTTAATTGTTAATACAACTATAAGTTGTGGAAGTAGAGAAAATCTTTCAGCAGATCTTTTAGCTAATGTTATAAAACAAAATACTTCAAATGTTAATGAGGAAGCTTTCGTAGAAATAAAAAGAGTTGAGATGTACGCATACAAAGGGGATACCTTAGTTCCTCTATATAAATACATCTAAAAATTAGGAAGTGAATTCATGAGAGATATATACGTAGAAAGAAGAGAAAATTTATTAAGAGTTGCTATAAAGAAAAATAATCTTTTAAGTGAGTGCTATATAGAAGAAGAGAGTTTAGAGCCTGTTCCAGGAGAAATATATAAGGGCATAGTTAAGAGAGTAGTTCCAGGAATAAAAAGTGCCTTTATAGATATAGGCTACAATAAACAAGCTTATATGGTAATTGGAGAAGAGGATAAAGATTTAAAACAAGGTGATGGAGTAATTGTTGAAGTACTAAAGGAACAGCTTGGAAATAAAGGGGCTAAGGTTACCTCAAAGATTTCTCTAGCAGGAAGATACTGTGTTTTAGAGACTTCAAGAAATGATATTTCAGTTTCAAGAAAAATAGAAAATTTAGAGTTTAAACAAGAGCTTGAGAATTCATTGTTAAAACCAAGTGAAGTAGGAGTTACAGTTAGAACTAAAGCTCAATTTTCTACTTTAGATGAAATTCAAGATGAAATTGAAGAGTTATATAGAGTCTATAAAGATGTAATAAGAGAAGGAAAATTTTCATTAAACCCAAAAAGATTATTTGGAAAAGGCGACCTTATAAACAAGATAATTAGAGATGATATTGATGCTGATACATCTTCAATAATTGTTGATTCATTAGAAGACTATGAAAGAATAAAAGATAGTATTTCTAACTCAGAATATTTAAAGGTAATTTTATATGATGAGGTAAGAAGTCTTTTTGATTATTATGGAATAGAAAAAGAAATTCTTAGCCTTAGAAATAATAGAGTTAATTTAAGCTGTGGTGGAGATATAGTTATTGAAAAGACTGAGGCTATGTATGTTATAGATGTAAATTCAGGAAAGAATACAAATCATAGAAATAAAGAAAAAACTGCTTATGAAACTAATAAAAATGCAGCAAAAGAAATTGCTAGGCAAATTAAGATTAGAAATTTAGGTGGAATAATCTTAGTTGATTTTATAGATATGTATTCACAAGAAAACAAAAGAAAAATCTTAGAGCTTTTAAAAGAAGAGTTTAAAAGTGATAGTCAAAGAGCTAAGATATTCCCTTTTACAGAGCTTGGTTTAGTACAAATAACTAGATATAGAAAAGGGAAAAGCATTTATGAATATATAGAAGAAAATTGTCCAGCATGTAATGGTCATGGAAAAAGATTAAAGTTATCTTATATAAATCTTCTTTTAAGAAATGAGATTTTAAAGAAAAATGGTGAAGGAAAGATAAAAGATTTTCATCTAGAAATAAACTCTATTTATGAAAAAGATATTAGAGGAAATATATTTGAGTTTTTGAAAGAAATTGGAGCATTAAATTTAAATATATACTTAACTTTTCAAGAATCTAAAGATTTTTATAAAGTAGAACCATTGATCTTTAAAAATCAAATAGAAAGCGTAAGTGAGTATTTGGTGAAGAATATCGAAAAATATTAAATTTAGCTTTACAAAAGATGGTGGCTGTGATAGAATGGCTTTTGTAAACCGCTCACGAATAGGTTCCGAAAATAACTTTTAAAGTTATACCTTAAGTGGCGAGACCGTTATGAGGAGGTGTTTTAATGTACGCAGTATTAACTACAGGAGGAAAACAATACAGAGTTCAAGAAGGAGACGTATTATTCGTTGAAAAACTTAACGCTGAAGTTGACTCAACAGTTGAATTAACAGAGGTTCTTGCAGTCGCTAAAGACGGAGAAATCAAAGTTGGTGCACCAGTAGTTGAGGGTGCTAAGGTTGTAGCAAAAGTATTAGCTCAAGGAAAAGCTAAGAAAGTTGTTGTATTCAAATACAAGAGAAAGAAAGACTACAGAAGAAAAAATGGTCACAGACAACCTTACACTAAGATCGTTATCGAAAAGATCGAAGCTTAATTTTTTGATATGATTAAAGTTAAATTTCAATCAAGAGAAGATAACATAATTTCCTTCACTATAAAAGGACACGCGATGCAATGCAGAGATGCGGTTCTAGCTGGAGAGGCGTACGATATGATATGTAATTCCGTATCAGTATTATCTCAAAGCGCAATCATTGGTTTAGATGAAGTGTTAAAGCTTAATGTAAACTATGAAATGAGTGATGGATATTTAAAACTAGATCTGAATGGGTTTACTCAGGAAGAGATAGTTGAAGCTCAGGTTTTACTTAAAACTTTTGAAATGAGCTTAGCGAGTCTAGTCCTAGGGCTGGATAGCAGTTTAGGAAAGAAAACGCGTTGTAAATATATAGAGATAATAAAAGAGGAGGTGTAGACTATGTTAATAATGAACCTTCAATTATTTGCACATAAAAAAGGGGTTGGTAGCTCAAAGAACGGTAGAGATTCTGAGAGTAAAAGACTTGGTGTTAAATGTGCAGATGGACAATTCGTTCTTGCTGGAAACATATTAGTAAGACAAAGAGGAACTAAGATTCATCCAGGCGCTAACGTAGGTAAAGGTGGAGACGATACTTTATTCGCTAAAATCGATGGTGTTGTTAGATACGAGAGACTTGGAAGAGACAAGAAAAAAGCTTCTGTTTACCCAGTAAACGTAGAAGAAGTTATAGCTGAATAATATATTTAGTTTTATAAAAGCACCCTTACTGAGGGTGCTTTTTGATTAAGTATAAAATTTTTTTATTATATGAGAGCATGGCATTTAAAAAAGCTGTGTTTTTATATTAAACTAAGGTTATAATATACTAAAAAGGTACATTTTATAGAGAAAGCAAGGTGAGAAAACATGTTTATAGATACGGCCAAGATATTTGTGAAATCTGGAGATGGTGGTCACGGTTCTGTTTCTTTTAGAAGAGAAAAGTATGTTCCACTTGGAGGACCAGATGGTGGAGATGGTGGTAAAGGGGGAGATGTAACTTTTAAAGTTAACCCTGGAATGACAACTCTTTTAGATTTCAAATATAAGAGAAAATTCGTAGCAGGCAGAGGACAAGACGGTCAAGGTTCTAAATGTTACGGAAGAGATGGAGAAAATTTAATAGTAGAAGTTCCAATGGGAACAATTGTAAGAGATGTTGAAACTAATAAAGTAATGGCAGACCTTTCTCATAGAGATGATGAATTTACTATCTGTAGAGGTGGTAAAGGTGGTAAAGGTAACTGCAAATTCTGTACACCAACAAGACAGGCACCAACTTTTGCAGAGCCTGGAATGCCAGGAGAAGAAAGATGGGTTGCATTAGAGTTAAAACTTTTAGCTGACGTTGGTCTTTTAGGATTCCCTAACGTTGGTAAATCAACTTTCCTTTCAGTAGTAACAAAGGCTAAACCAAAGATAGCTAACTATCACTTCACAACTTTAAAACCTAATTTAGGTGTTGTTGCAGTACCAGGAATAGAGCCATTCGTTATGGCAGATATACCAGGTATTATAGAGGGAGCTTCTGAGGGTGTTGGACTTGGATTAGACTTCTTAAGACATATAGAAAGAACAAGACTTTTAATACATGTTGTTGATATATCAGGTATTGAAGGTAGAGATGCTATAGAAGACTTCAAGAGAATAAATGAAGAATTAAAGAACTATAGCGTTAAACTTTGGGATAGACCTCAAATAGTTGTTGCAAACAAATGCGATATGCTATTTGATGAAGAAGTTTTTGAGAACTTTAAAGCTGAAGTTAATAAAATGGGCTTTGATAAAGTATTTAAAATGTCAGCAGCTACTTCACAAGGAGTAGAGGAAGTAATCAAAGAAGCGGCTAGAATGCTTAAAGATATTCCTGTAACTGATTTAGAAATCCCAGAAGATGAAAGATTCATCCCAGAAGAGAAGAAGTTTACATATACTATAAATCCAATAGAAGAAGATGGATTAAAAGTTTATGTCGTAGAAGGTTCATTTGTAGACAGATTATTATTAGCTGTTAATGTAAATGATCCAGATTCATTAAGATACTTCCATAAGGTTCTTAATAATAAGGGAATATTCCAAGAATTAAGAGAAATGGGAATAGAAGATGGAGATATGGTAAGATTAAATGACTTCGAGTTTGAATACTTACTATAATTAATGGAGGATAAATAATGATAACAACAAAACAAAGAGCATATTTAAGAGGATTAGGTGCTAAATTAACTCCTATATTCCAAATAGGAAAAAATGGAATAGAAGAGAACTTCTTAAAGCAAGTTGATGATGCTTTAGAAGCAAGAGAAATTTTAAAGATAAACGTTCTTGAAAACAGTGGATTAGAGACAAGAGAAGCTTCAAATTTCATCTGCGAAAGATTAAACTGTGAAGGAGTTCAATCTATAGGAAACAAGATAGTTCTTTACAGAGCATCAAAAAATAATCCTAAGATAGAATTACCTAAAAAAGGGAAGTAATATGAAAAAAATAGGAGTAATTGGGGGAACCTTTGACCCAATACACATAGGTCATATTTATATAGCCTATGAAGCCTATAAAGAATTAGAATTAGATGAAGTTATATTCATGCCGGCTGGCAATCCACCTCATAAGAGGAATAAGAATATAACTGATGAAATAATTAGATATGAAATGGTTAAAAAAGCTATAAATCCATATAGCTTTTTTTCCATAAGTAACTATGAAATAGAGAAACAGGGATTGAGCTTTACTTATGAAACTTTAAGATATTTAAATGAAAGTTTTAGAGAAGTAGAGCTCTATTTCATAACTGGAGCAGATTGTCTTGTAAATCTAAATTCGTGGAAAAATATAAATGAAATTTTTAAATTTAGTAATTTAGTTGTTTTTAATAGGCCTGGATTTAATAAAAATGATTTATTAAAGAGGAAAAAAGAGTTTGAGAAAGAATATTGTACTAATATAGTATACTTAGATTTACTTAATATAGAGATAAGTTCTACCCTTATAAGGGAAAGAGTAGCAGATTCTCTAGAGGTAAACTTCTTTTTACCACCAGGTGTGATGGATATAATAAATAAGAACAATTTATATAGGAGAGAGTAGCTATGTGGTCATTAGAAGAAATAAATAAATATATTAAAGAGACTCTTAAGGGAAGTAGATACTCACATACTTTAGGTGTAGTTGAAACTGCTAAGGAGCTTGCCAAGATAAATGGCGAGAATGTACAAAAGGCAGAGTTAGCAGCATTAATTCATGATGTAGCAAAATATGTTCCTGTAGAGGAGCAAATAAAGATATTAGAGGATAAAGGATATGAGTTAGATGAAATAACTCTAAACTCGCCTCAAGTTTTACATGGATTTGTTGGTGCAATAATAGCAAAAGAAAAGTTTGGAATAGAAGACCAAGAGATTCTAGATGCAGTAAAATATCATACTTTAGCAAAAAAAAATATGAGTAACCTAGAGAAAATAATATATATAGCTGATTATATTGAACCAGGTAGAGATTTCCCTGGAGTTCAAGAATTAAGAGAAATAACAAGAGAAAACTTAGATGAAGGTGTATTGAAGGGCTTAGAAAATACTATTTTATTTGTTATAAAACAAGGCAATTTATTACATCCTCTAACAATAGAAGCAAGAAATTTCTTAGTAATGCAAAAAAATTCTTAATTAAATAATTTGGGGGGATTATATGGGGAATGAAGAAAATAAAATTGAAAAAAGATCGGATAAAGAGAAGAAAAAGAAAAAAAGTTTAATTAAAAGAATAATTCTTTTAACTTTAGCCTTTATTCTTATTTTTTCAGTAAGTGTTTTTGGATATATATATTTTAAGTATGGTAGTTTTTTAGGGCAAGTTTTTGATATAGTTAAGGATGTAAAACAGGATGTAATAAAAGTTGAGGAGCCAATAAATGTTCTTTTATTAGGAATGGATATTGGTGATACAAATGATGTTTCAAACAAGGATGCAAAAAGAACAGACACAATAATATTAGCTAATTTTGATCCCATAACAAAACAAGCAAAGTTAATATCTATACCTAGAGATACTAGAGTTAATATAGGCGGTAAGTCACAGAAGATAAATGCAGCTTATCCCATTGGAGGAGAAAAGCTTGTTAAAGAGCTAGTAAGTAATATTTTAGGTGTTAAAGTTGATTATGTTGTTAAAGTTGATTATGAGGGCTTTAGAGGCATAATAGATGCTATCGGCGGGGTTGATATGTATATAGAGCAAGATATGAACTATGATGATCCTGGGCAGGACCTACACATACACTTCAATAAGGGAGAAACTGTACATTTAGATGGTCAAAAGGCAGAAGAATTCTTTAGATGGAGAAAGAATAATGATGGTACGGGATTAGCTAATGGTGATGTTGACAGGATAAAAAATCAACAAAAACTTATGAATGCTGTAATAGATAAAGTATTATCAGTATCTACTATAACAAAAATAGATAGTATAGCAGAGGTTCTAAATCAGAATATAGAAACTAATCTTCCTTTAGATGTTACAGTTGCATATGGGCTTAAAGCTTTAGAAACCGATAAGAATAATATACAGATGACTACTTTACCAGGTGAGGGTAAGTATGTTGGAAATGTTTCTTATTATATTGCAGATGAAAAGGCAACTAAAGAATTAAAAAGTCAATTAAATAGTAGTAATTTAAGTGGAAGAAAGAATGTTATCCCTAGTCTTGCTAGAGAAGAACTTTCTATAAAAGTTTTAAACTGTACAAAGATAAATGGATTAGCTGCCAATATACAAAAACAATTAAATGAAAATGGTTATGATAAAGTTGATGTTGGAAATGGCGAGCCAAGAGAGAGTTCTCAAATCTTAATAAAAGATGAAAGTTCAAGAGCTTTTATGGAAAATGATTTAAAGATAAAAGATATTAAAAAGGGAATACCATCTAAGTATGATAGTAGTGGAAATTATGATGTAGTAATCTTATTAGGAAAAGATTTTAAAAATTTCGGAGAGATGCAATGAGTATTTTAGAAAGTAAAATAACTAAAGAATATGATAAAAGAAAGATAAGAGAGTTCTTAAAAGAAGAGTTAGGTCTATCTTCAAGATTAATAAGAAGTGCTGCCATAGACAAAAGAATTAAAGTAGATGGTGTTGCAGTTAAAATGAACTATGTAGTTAAAACTGGGGAAGAGATTAAAATTGAACTTTCAAAGAAAGAATCTCAAAATATTGAACCAGAAAAAATGGATTTAGAGATAGTTTATGAAGATAGTGATATATTAGTTTTAAATAAAAGACCGTTCATGGTTGTACATCCTACAAGAAGTCATCCTAACGGAACTTTAGCTAATGGTATATTATATTACTTCAAAGAAAGTAATCAGGATTGTATAGTTAGGTTAGTTAGTAGATTGGATATGAATACTTCAGGGCTTATAATCATAGGAAAAAATCAGTATGCTCATATGGTTTTATCTAATGAAATGAAAACAGATAAATTTCAAAAAAGGTATTTAGCTATAGTTCATGGAAATTTAGAAGAAAAAGAGGGAACTATAAATAGACCTATTTATAGACCAGCGGAAGATACCATAAAAAGAGTTGTTGATGAAAGAGGACAGGAAAGTATAACTCATTATAAGGTTATAGAAAGTTATGATGGCGCTGACTTAGTTGAGTGTTTACTAGAAACAGGTAGAACACATCAGATAAGAGTTCATTTAAGTAGCTTAGGTCATCCTATATTTGGTGATGCACTTTATGGAACTGAGGATGCTGAAGATATTTCAAGACAGGCATTACATGCTTATGGATTAGATTTTTATAGTCCAAAGACTAAAGAGCCTTTAAGTTTAAGAGCAGATCTTCCAGAAGATATGAAAATTTTAATAAACAAATTAAAAAATAAGTAGTTTTAAGCAAATGCTTAAAACTACTTATTTTATTATTTAGCTATGTTTTAAGTGAATATTGATTTTTAGCTAAAGCTCCAGACCTATCTAAAAAATTAACAATGGTTTAAAACAGAGCCTTTTATTTATACAAATAAGAATTACGTTTTTTCCTATTTCTTATTCTCTTTATAGTTGAAATAAATCTTATCATAAACAAAATTAAAATAACAACAAATATAAACCCTATAATGGTTAAAGCAACATAAAAACCACTAAAACTTTTAAGTTTTATGATAATTTTTTCGAAATTTGTGTAGGTTATATCATTGCCATTCAAAAGATCTACGCTTTTATAAGGTGTATCCCCTACCATAATTGTTCCGACAAAATGAGTATTGTTTTTTAGTATATCAGTACCTCTAGATATTGGAGTAGCAGAGTTAACTGAAAAATTTATATTTAAGTTTTTCTTTATATTTTCTGTAGATAAATTTTCTATTTCAGAATTTTTAAATGTCTTGTAGACATCCTCTGGAACAACTAGAGATAGTGTATTTTTATCATCTATATAATATTCTTTTGCAATATCACCTTTGGAATATATTTTTACTAAGGAGAAATCATCAAAGCCGTAATTTAAAAGTGACTTGGTATCTTCATAATATTGTTCCTTAGTATCATATCCGAAGAGAGTAAGAACTAATTTTCTATCTCCTTTTTTAGCTGCACATGCAAAGGTATGTTTAGACTTAGTTGTATATCCTGTTTTATTGCAGAATATATCTTCACAATAATATGGACTTGTTGTATGAATAAGTTGGTTATTATTATTTGCCCATATAGGTTCTCCGCTTACAACACTTTTAGGCATTTCATGAGCTACTTTTTCTGTTATTTCACAGATAATAGGATTTTTTGAAGCATAGTTCATTATTAAAGCTAAATCATAAGGTGTGGTTAAATGATCTTCTTCAAAAAGTCCACTGGCATTAACAAAGTGAGTATTTTTAGCACCAAGTTCTAAGGCACGCTCATTCATAAGTTTAGCAAATTCTTCTTCGGAGCCAGATATATGCTCTGCTAAAGCCACAGCGGCATCATTAGCAGATTGTATTAATAATGCATTAAGTAACTCTTCCACTGTATATTTATCTCCCTCTTGAAGTCCAACACGGGTACCTTCAGCTAAAGGAGGATTTTTTCCTATAGTGACAACATCATCTAGCTTAGCTTTTTCTACTGTAAGCAAGGCTGTCATAGTTTTGGTAGTAGATGCTGGAGCCATTTTGACATTAGCATTTTTTTCAGCTAATACCTCTCCAGTAGTGCCATCCATAAGTACCATTCCTTCACCATGAATCTCAGGAACTGTAGTTTCAGCAAAAACATTTACATTTAAAACTAAGATAAATAGAAAAGCTATTGATATTATAAGTTTAAATTTTTCTTTTAAATTCTTACAATTTATATTCATAAAGCCTCCAATTTTTTAATTTTGGTCGCAATAATAATTATAACAATAAAATAGCATATTTTCTATGGAATTGTATGAATTTGGTACTTAAAAATATTGGAAATGTCAATAATATTAGATAAATTTGAGAATTTATAATTTTATATTTTAATTCTTGAATAAATTTACAATAAATCTATGTTGGGAGGCATCATGAAGAAAAAAGAAAAAGTTATAGGGAGCTTAATAATAGCTGTAGTAGCTATAGTTTTTTTATTTGTTGGTTATTCAAAGACAAATGATAAAAAAATAAGTGAAGATGATATGGAAAAATTATTTTTAAATGCGGAAAAAGAAGAGGATGAAAGTGAATCAAATTCAAAGCAACCTAAAAAGAATGATGATATTGAAGAAAATGAGAAAGAGAATATCAATAAAAGTAATGAAAAAGAGAGTAGTAATAGTAATATAGAAAAAATAGTTGTAGAAATTAAAGGGGAAGTAAAAAATCCAAATGTTTATGTATTAGAAAATGGAAGTAGAATTTACGAGCTGATAGAGAAGGCTGGAGGACCAACAGAAGAAGCCGATTTAAGTAATATCAACAGAGCTTTATATTTAAGTGATGGGCAGTGCATAGTTGTTAGGAATATGAATGATGAGAAAGAAGAAGAAACAGGAAGTTTAGAAGAGAATCTAAGTGGTAATAGTATTGAAACAGTTAAGAATTCTTTAGGAGAAAAAGGAGAAAGTAGTGAAGAAAATTCAATTATTAATATAAACACTGCATCTAAAGAAACACTTATGACCTTAAATGGTATAGGAGAGAGTAAGGCACAAGCGATAATAGATTATAGAGAAGAAATAGGGGGATTTAAAAGTATTGATGATATTACAAATATAAGTGGAATAGGAGAAAAAACTTTAGAAAAGATAAAAGATAAAATTTCTATAAAGTAATATGATATAATGAATATTATTATTTAGAAATGAGGTGGAGTTTATGATAGAAAAAAGATTAACAGAACTATCAAAGACCTCTGGCTGAGCAGCTAAAATAGGGCCGGGGGCTCTTTCAGAAATTTTAAGTAAATTACCAAAAATGAATGATGAAAATTTAATTGTTGGAATAGATACATCTGATGATGCGGCAGTATATAAATTAAATGATGAAATGGCTACAATACAAACATTGGATTTCTTTACTCCAATAGTAGATGATCCATATACTTTTGGACAGATAGCAGCTGCAAACTCCCTAAGTGATGTTTATGCTATGGGAGGAAAGCCAATAGTGGCATTAAACATAGTTTGTTTCCCAAATTGCTTAAATATGAATATTTTAGGTGAAATATTAAAAGGGGGAGCAGATAAAGTTTTAGAAGCAGGAGCTGTAATAGTAGGAGGTCATACTGTTCAAGATGATGAACCTAAATATGGTTTGTCTGTTACAGGAATTGTACATCCAGATAAAGTTCTTAAGAATTATGGTGCAGAAACAGGTGATATCTTAATTCTAACTAAACCTATTGGATTAGGAATAGTAAACACAGCCATTAAAGCTGGAATAGCTTCTAAAGAAGCTTATGAAAAAGCAGTAAAAGTAATGGCATATTTAAATAAATATGCTGGCGAAATAATAACTGACTATGATATAACATCATGTACGGATATAACAGGATTTTCACTGATAGGTCATGCTTATGAAATGGCAGAACCATCTAATAAAACTTTTAGAATCTTTAAGGATGCAATTCCATTTATTAAAGAGGCTAAAGAATATGCTAATATGGGATTAATTCCTGCTGGATGCTATGAGAATAAAAGATATTTAGAAGGAAAATATCAGTTAAATAATGTTGAAAGTTGGATGGAAGATATATTATTTGATCCTCAAACATCAGGTGGATTATTAATCAGTTGTAAAGAAGATGACTATATAGACATACTAACTAGATTAGAAAAATTAGAGGTAGAAAGTGCTGTTATAGGACGTGTCGAAGACTTCCATGATGCATATATAGTAGTAGAGTAGTTTTTAGGAGGATAACATGACAAAAGAACTTCTTAGAGCTTTGCCTAAGATAGATGAGATACTTGGTATTTTTAATGAGGACTTTTTAAATAAAAACGGGAGAGAAATAGTTGTAAGTACTTTAAGGGATATAATCAATGAAAATCGAATGGCTATTCTAAATGGAGAAGTAAATTATGCTTTAACTAAGGAAGAGTCCAAGGTTAAATGTGAAGATAGGTTATTGAAAAAAAGAGAAAGAAATTTAAAAAGGGTTATTAATGGAACAGGTGTTGTTATTCATACTAATTTAGGAAGATCTTTGTTAAGTGAAGAGGCTACTGAAGCTGTTGTTTTAGCGGCATCAAGCTATAGCAATCTAGAGTATGATTTAGAAAAGGGAGAAAGAGGATCAAGATACTCCCTTATAGAAAATATAATAAAAGATATTACAGGAGCTGAAGCAGCTTTAGTTGTAAATAACAACGCGGCGGCTATAATGCTTGTATTAAATTCTCTTTGTGAAAATAAAGAGGTAATTGTTTCAAGAGGGCAACTTGTTGAAATAGGTGGTTCTTTTAGAATTCCAGAAGTGATGAATTTTTCAAGAGCTAAGCTTGTAGAAGTAGGAACAACTAATAGAACTCACTTATATGACTATGAGAATGCCATAACTGAAGAAACTGGAGCCTTCTTAAAAGTTCATAGTTCTAACTTTAAAATAGTAGGCTTTACTAAGAGTGTTAGTGCAAATGAATTATGTGATTTAGCGAAGGAAAAAGATATACCTGTAATAGAGGATATCGGTAGTGGAGTTTTAATTGATTTAAGCAAATATGGATTAGAAAAAGAACCAACCGTAATAGAAAGTTTGGAGGCTGGAGTTGATGTTGTAACATTCTCTGGGGATAAAATGCTTGGTGGAGCACAGGCTGGAATTATTGTGGGTAAAAAGAAATTCATAGATAAAATAAAAAAGAATCAATTAACTAGAGCTTTAAGAGTTGATAAATTTACTTTAGCTGCTTTAGAAATTACTTTAAAACATTATTTAAATGAGAAAGAGGCAATTGAAAAAATACCAACTCTTCATATGATGACTTTAGATTTAAATGAAATAAAAGAAAGGGCTAATAGGCTTTACAATGAATTAGAAAATTTAAATGAATTTTATAAGTTTTCTATAGAAGAGGGCGAATCAACAGTTGGCGGAGGTTCAATGCCAGATAGCAAATTAGCTACTTATCTACTTAAAATAAGTTCAGAGAGTATAAATGAAGTTAGTTTAGAAAGAGCTTTAAGGGAATATAAAATTCCTATAATAACTAGAGTTTACAAAGGAGCAGTTTATATAGACCTTAGAACTATTTTAGAAAATGACTATGAAATTATATTCAATGCTTTAAAGGAAATAGGTGAAAAATAGATGAAACATGTGATTATAGGAACGTCAGGACATATAGATCATGGTAAAACCACTCTTATAAAAGCTTTGACAGGTAGAGAGACTGATAAGCTTGATGAGGAAAAGAAGAGAGGAATATCTATTAATTTAGGATTTACATTCTTTGATTTACCATCAGGAAAAAGAGCTGGTATAATAGATGTTCCAGGGCATGAAAAATTCATCAAAAACATGTTAGCAGGAGCTACATCATTAGATGTAGTTCTTCTAATTATTGCCCTAGATGAAGGAATAATGCCACAAACAAAGGAACATTTAGAAATATTAGAGCTTTTAGAGGTTAAAAAATGCATAGTTGCTTTAACTAAAAAGGATTTAGTTGATGAAGAATGGGCAGGGATGATAAAGGATGATATAAAAAATTATTTAAAATCAACTAGCTTTAAAGATGCAGCAATGATAGAGGTTTCTTCCAAAACAAAAGAAGGAATTAATGAATTAATAGAAGAAATAGATAGGTCTGTAGAAGAAATAGAACAAAAGGATAAGGAAGGTCATTTTAGACTAGCAGTTGATAGAAGCTTTTCAGTAAGTGGATTTGGAACTGTAGCAACAGGAACTATATTAAGTGGAAGTGTAAAAAACGGAGATATGGTTCAAATTAATCCAAGTGGAATAGAAGCTAGAGTAAGAAATATTCAAGTTCATGATGAAAATGTTGAAATTGGAGAAGCTGGTCAAAGATGTGCATTGAACTTAGCAGGAGTCACTAAGGAAGAGGTATCTAGAGGAACTGTAGTATGTACAGTAGATACCATAGAGCCATCTTATATGATAGATTGTAAGTTTAAATATTTGAAATCTAATGAAAAGAATTTAATTAATAGACAAAGAGTAAGAGTATATCATGGTACTTCAGAAATATTAGGAAGAGTAGTAATTCTTGATAAGGAAGAAATAGAGCCAGGCCAGGATGCATATATACAATTAAGATTAGAAAGCGAAATATGTGCTCAAAAAGGTGATAACCTAGTTATAAGAAATTATTCTCCTATGATAACTTTAGGTGGTGGCAAGGTTATAAACCCTGTAGCTAGAAAAGCTAAAAGATTTAAGGAAGATTATTTAATTCAATTAAAGCTTATGGAAAAAGGAAGCATAGAAGAAGTTGTTGAAAATGTAGTCTTATCTTTAAGCGAAAATTTTCCTAACTCACAAGAAATAATAAAAGGTTTAGGAAGAAATGTAGAAAACATTGATTACATATTAGATAAGCTTTATGAAAATAAGAAGATAATAAGAATAGAGAATGGAAAATCTAAGTTTTTTATACATAATAAATTCTTTACTAAGAAGAGTGAAGAAATATACGAAATCTTAAAGAACTTCCATAAGGAAAATCCTTTGAAAGTAGGAATGAATAAAGAAGAACTTAGAAGTAAGAGTTTTTCTAATAAGGTCAAACAAAAAATATTCCAAAACTTTTTAGAGCTTATGAAGGAAAAAGAAATTATAAAAGAGGGAGCTAATGTAGTTGCCCTAAAGGAATTCGAAATAAATCTAACAAAAGCTCAAAGAGGAATAAAAGAAAAGATATTAGAGAGTTATTTAGAAAGTGGAATAACTTCTCCAAAAATAAAAGATATAATAGATGATAAAAAACTAGAGAAGGAATATCTTAAAATATATAATCTTCTAGTTGAAGAAGGAGCTTTGGTTAAACTGCCAGAAGATGTGGTTATGCATAAAGAAGTAATAGACTCTGTAAAAGATAAAATAATAGAATGGTTAAATAAAAATGGTTCTATTACATTGGGAGAAGCTAAAGAGCTTTTAGGTGTTTCAAGAAAATATTTAGTTGCAATTTTAGAGTATTTAGATCAAGCTGAGATAACCAAAAGATTAGAAGATAAAAGAGTTCTTAATAAAAATAATTCACTTTAAAATAAAAAATTAATAGTATAATAAAACATAATAATTAGTATTATTTTAGTAATCCTCTCATACAAATTTAGTAGAGTTAAATCTAATAATTTTGGTGGGAGGATTTTTTTATGCAAAATTTAGATTATTGCTTAGAATGTAGAAGATTATTTTTAGAAAGTGAAGAGTGTGAATTCTGTGGTTCAAAAAATATTAAACCTATAAAGAAAAGTACATCAGTAAATGTAATTGGAAGTAAGGTTAAAGGAAAAGTTTTAAACTGTAAAGATGGTGTAGTAAATGTAGTGGTTGTAACTGAATCTAAGGAAAGAGTAATTAAGGATTATAAAGTAAAAGAATTAAGAAAAGTTCTTTAGTAGGAAAATGTTTATAAACATATTTAAAGATTTTAAGATAAAACTTATTCACATATTTAGAAAATCTTCGTAACTTTCTAAATGTTGTGTATAAGTTTTATTTTTGATTAAAAATAGTTTCTTTTTTTGTTTTAATATTGGAGTAAATTATAGTAGTTATTATTTTGATTAATAATGAAAATGTAATAGTTTTGCCATAATAATACACTATAATTAAATAGATTTGATTTACATAAGATAATAAATATAGTATATTTAATTAATGTATTTCAGAATAATATTTAATGCTTTTAGGAGGATATTATGGACGATAACAAATTCGCTAAAGAGCAAGAAGATGCTTTAAAAAGTGATGAAACATCAACAACAAATGAAAATGAAAAAATGGACTCATATGAAAAAGAAGCAGCAATACTAGAGACAGTATCTTTAGATACTAACACTATAGCTATTGATAATGAAGAATTTATGGATAAAAAAGATATTGGTGAACAAGGGGAGAAAAAAAGCTCTTTCTTCAAGAGAATACTTGAAGGAGTTATAGATCAAACAGTAGTATTATTATTATCTTTAGCAGCATTTTTTATAGTAGATTTAATAATGAGACCTTTTGGCTATAAGATATCAGCAGAAGGAAGAATTCCTTTTTATTTTATAATATTTGTTATTATGAACATACTTTACAGAGCTATAATGGAAGGTAGAAAGTTCAAATTAACATTAGGTGAAAAAGTATTTAGAAAATAAAAAATTATTAGTAAGGGAGACAACTAATGAGAAAAGGTAATGAAATAGAATTAGCAATAGAGGGGATAGAATTCCCTGCTAAAGGATTTGGATTTGTAGATGGTTTAAAAGTTTATGCTAAGAATACTTTTCCAGGACAAAAAGTATTTGGAAGAGTAACTAAGAAGAGAAAAGAGTATGCAGAAATAAGAGTTTCTGAAGTTAGAGAAAAAGCTAGTTATGAAGAGAATCAAAAATGTTCTCACTTTGGAGTTTGTGG
Source organism: Clostridium sp. LIBA-8553 (assembly GCF_057782465.1). Lineage (NCBI taxonomy): Bacteria > Bacillati > Bacillota > Clostridia > Eubacteriales > Clostridiaceae > Clostridium > Clostridium sp. LIBA-8553. Next base: position 2,886,797 of record NZ_CM173489.1, on the reverse strand, counting down.
AGGCTGTTCTTCTCAAACAATTCCTTATGAGAAACAATTAGAACTTAAAGTAGAGCAAGTTAAGGAATTATTCAGAGAAGCTGAAGTTCCTACTGGAGAGTTTTTAGGAATAGAAACCAGTCCAACTCAATGGGAGTACAGAAATAAAATGGAGTACACTTTTGGAGACGAGGAAAAAGGTGGGCCTCTTACTCTTGGAATGCATATGAAAGGAAAATCTTTTGGAATAGTAAATGTTGATGAGTGTGTATTAGTTGATGAAGATTTTAGAAAAATACTAGACACAACTGTTAAATATTTTAGAGAAAAAGGGTTACCTTTTTATAAAATAATGCCTAGAACAGGGTATTTAAGATACTTAGTAGTAAGAAAAAGTGTTAAAACAGAAGAAATACTTGTAAACTTAGTTACAACAACTCAAATAGACTTTGATTTAACAGAGTTTACTGAACTTATCAAAGGATTAGATGTAAAAGGAAAATTAAAATCAATAATACATACAGAAAGTGATGCTTTATCAGAAGCTGTTATACCAGAAAAAGTAAACATTCTATATGGAGATGATTTTATAACAGAGAACCTTTTAGGATTAAACTTTAAAATATCACCATTCTCATTCTTCCAAACAAACTCATTAGGAGCTGAGAAGTTATACAGCATAGTAAGAGACTTCATGGGAAGTGCTGACAACAAGGTTGTATTTGATCTTTATTGTGGAACAGGAACAATAGGTCAAATAGCTGCTGGAAAGGCTTCAAAGGTTATTGGAATTGAGCTTATAGAAGAAGCTGTTGTAGCAGCAAATGAGAATGCTAAATTAAATGGATTAAATAACTGTAATTTCATAGCAGGAGATGTAGCTGAGGTTATAAAAACAATTAAGGATAAGCCAGAAATAATAATCCTAGATCCACCAAGAAGTGGAGTACATCCAAAGGCTTTAGACTACGTTATAAAGTTTGATGCACCACAAATAATATATGTTTCATGTAACCCTAAAACTTTAGTAACTGATTTAAAAGTTTTAGAAGCTAAAGGATATGAAATAGAGAAAACTCTACTTATGGATATGTTCCCAAATACTCCACATGTAGAGACTGTGGTAAAGCTTAATAAAAGATAATAGCATGAAAAAAAGATTAAGATAGGAATATCTTAATCTTTTTTTATGAGAAAATATAGCGCGTTTAGAAATAATATTTATAAATAAAACTATATATTTCGAGAATATAAGAGATGAGTTTAAAATGATGAATGCTATTTAATATAATGTTAAAAATATAGGTGAAACAGAAATGGAAAATTAATTTTTACAAAGGAGACATTACAAGTGAAAGAATATAATTTTTTTAGATTTGAAAACAAGAATGATGATTTTCCCTTTTACAATAATGATAAAACAGCATTTACACCTATTCAAAGTCTTTTTTTAATTTTTGCTTCAATTGGAAGTGTAATATTATTTAGAGTTTTGGGGGCAACAAGGTTAAATTTTTTAATACCTTTTATAAATATCATAGTTCCTCTCGGTTCATTAATGATAGTTGTTAAATCAAATTGGATTAAGCTTTTCAGGAAGGTTCACTTTAAGGATATAATCTTAGTAATATTGGTATTGATAACTAACTTGATTGTTACTTTTATAGTTGGTTTTTTTACTGTAAAATTCGCAAGTGCTGATGTAAATCCAGCAGTACATATTATTCAAAGAAATTCTCCAATTGAGAATCTTAAATTCTTTCTTATGATGATACCCATGCTTTTCGGAGAAGAATTAATAACTATTATTCCATTCTTAGTTGTTTTACAGTTTGCTAAAAGGAATTTAAAAACTTCAAGAAAAACCGCTATTATAATAGCCTGGATTGTATCTGCTTTAATTTTTGGTGCAATGCATTTGCCAACTTATAATTGGAATATTGTTCAAGCAGTTTTATCAGTAGGAATAGCAAGGTTAATACTTACTTTCCCATATATAAAAACAAAAAATATTCTAACATCTTTATTTGTACATATATTAAATGATTGGATTCTTTTCTTACCATTCTTATTAATGAGTTTGGAATAAAAAGATTTTGAATCATAAAATATTAAGATCTTATATTAGGTATTAAAGTAGAAATGTCCATAATTTTCAGATTAAGTAGTTAATTATGGACATTAATTTTTATAAAAAATATATTAAAATTCACCAATAAAAGTTTTTATTTGTAACACCGCTAAAATTATAGAGTACATTAAATTAAGAGTTCTATTTAAGAGGTGAGTAGTCATAGAAGTAAGTCAATGTCCTAATTTTTTTAGTGCAGATTCTCCAGATTATTTAGTGGAATATAGGGGGAATTTAAAAGAAGAGTTAGAAAAGGCTCCATATGCTTGTGGAGAGGCAATCACTGATACATTAGGTATTGTTTCAACGCCACCACAATATTTGAATCAATTAAGGAAGGATGTTCCATCAATTGTTTATATACAAACAAGAGTACCCTATGTATTACAGGATGTGTCGCCACAAGATGTTGATAATATACCAACCATAGTAAATAATTCTTATTTAGGTCTTAATGGTAGTGGTGTTGTGGTAGGAATAGTAGATACTGGAGTAGATTATCTTAATAAGGAATTTACGAGGGAAGATGATACCTCAAGAATATTAACTATTTGGGATCAAAAGAGCACAAAAAAACCAGATCCATCAGTTTTTGTAGGTTCTATATTTACAAATGAAGATATAAATAATGCAATTAAAAGCAAGATGAATGGAGGAAATCCATATGATATTGTTGATAGCAAGGATGAAGTTGGTCATGGAACTAAGTTAGCTAGCATAATAGGAGCAAGAGGATACAATAGGCTTATTAAGGGAATTGCTCCTAATTGTGATTTTGCTGTAGTAAAGTTATTAAGATCACTTAGTTATGAAAAAGAGTTCAGAGAGAATGGAATAGAAAATGTTCCAATTTATAATGAATCTGAGATTATAGCTGGAATTGAATATCTCAAGAATTTTGCTAAGTCTATTAATAGACCTTTAGTAATTTGTTTAGCAATAGGATGTACTGAAGCAAGTCATGATGGAAGAGGACTTTTTTCTAGATATTTAACTACTATTGGATCAATAAGAGGGGTGGCAGTAGTTGCTGGTGTAGGAAATGAGGGTGCTGCACAGGGACATGCTACTGGAATAATAAAAAGTGAAAATAGCATTGAAAAAATTGAATTATTAATACCTAGAGAAATAAAAAATTTTAATCTACAATTTTGGGTACAAAGACCTGATATTATGTCATTAAATATAATATCACCTAGTGGAGAAGCATCTTCATTTATAGATGCTAAGATTTTTTTAGAAAGATCATTTAAATTTATACTAACTAATACAAGTGTTGATATTAATTATTATACGCCTGATACCTTTACAGGTAATCAACTTATCTTAATTAATTTTAAAGATATAAAACCTGGAATATGGACATTTGAGTTAAGAGGAGATTATATAGTTAACGGTAGATATGATATATGGTTATCACCAAGTATTTTATTACCTGAAAGTACTAGATTTCTTAAGCCAGATCCATTAAATACTCTTATGGTACCATCTACTGCTAGATATTTAACAACTGTAGCTTTTTATAATAGTCAGACGCAGTCATTGTTATCTGAATCTGGTAAAGGATTTAATGTAAATGGATGGATAAATCCAGATATAACTACTGCAGGAAAAGATATATTGACAACATCTCCTGGTAATCAAGTTGTAAGGATGTCAGGTTGTTCACCAGCAACAGCAATAGTTTCTGGGGTTTGTGCATTATTATTACAGTGGGGAATTGTAAATAGAAATGATATAACTATGAATTCAAGTAAGGTAAGAAGTTATTTGGTATATGGAGCTACCAGAACTAAAGGTCAAACATATCCTAATGAAAATACTGGATATGGATTTTTAGACATATATGAGGTATTCAAAAATATTATAGCAGTACCCTTAACACCGTATAGAAATAATCAAATTAATAAAAATTATGTTGAATATTATTTGGGAAGGTTATTTATTAGTGTACCTTCTGACTTATATTAGGGGGGAAGTATAATGGAATTTAAATCTTCGACTCCAAAAGAGATATTTAATAATGCAAATTATGTAAGTTATTTAGTTCAGTATCAGGGAGATATCATAGGTGAATTTTCTGATGTTAAAGGAGTATTTCCAACTTTAATTAATAATAGATACGCAATAATAACTGTAGATAGAAATCTACAAGAATATGAAAATGACATATCGATGATTATATATAAAAAAGAAGATGGAAGGTATGTAAGGGTTGAGACTGTTACTTATATAAAAAGTCCAGAGGCTTATGTACTTCAGCAAATAAGCCCTTTAGAGGCGGCTAATGTAGACTATGTGCAGGTAGAGACATACTTTAATTTAACTGGAAAAGGAGTAATTATTGGTATTTTAGATACTGGAATAGATTATTTAAATGAAGAATTAATGGATTCCAATGGGAATACAAGAATTTTAGGTATTTGGGATCAAACTATTTCAAGTAATAATTCAAAGGGACAAAATTTACCTTATGGAACTTTTTACACAGAAGAAGAGATAAATAGAGCTATAAAACTAAGTAGGGAAGGAGGGGATCCATATACAATAGTTCCATCAAAGGATGAAATTGGACATGGTACATCTATGGCTGGAATAATTGGTGGAAAAGGAAAAAATCCTAATTTAAGGGGGGTTGCCCCAGATTGTAAATTTTTAGTTGTAAAACTTGCACAAGCAGCCTACTATAAAAAAGAATATAATATAGATATACCTGTATATAATATTACAGAAATATTTACAGCTATACAGTACTTATATTCATATTTCTTAAAGGCACCACAAAGTATGATTATATATATGCCTTTAGGAACTAATAGAGGAAGTCATAAGGGAGCCAGTGTTTTGGAAGAGTTTTTAGAATCTATATTAATAAGTAGAGGAATTGCAGTAGTTACTGGAGCAGGTAATGAGGGAGCAGCATTGCTACATGGATCTGGAATTATAAAAGCTGGTAGACAAGCAACTACTCATGAATTTAATATAGACAAAAATCAGAAGAAAATTAATATTGAAATTTGGATAGAAACACCTATTATAGCATCTCTAGAAATTATTTCTCCAACAGGAGGAACAACAGGAGAAATACAGCCTTTTTTTGGTAAAGGAATTAACTATAGTTTTATAATTGAGCAAACTACAGTCTTAATAAGTTATTATATACCTGAAGAGCTATATGAGGATGCTTTAATACTTATTATACTAGATAATGTTCAACCAGGAACATGGATTTTTAAGTTTAGAGGTTTAAAAGAAATAGAAGGTAAATATAATATTTGGTTACCGGCAAGAGGGATAAGTAAACCAGATACTAGGATGATACCCTCAGATCCATATGGAACTATAACTACTCCAGGAACAAGTTATTCTGTCATAACCGTAGCAGCATATAATCAAGTAAATAATACTTTATTAAATTATTCAGGAAGAGCTTTTGAGGATAATTATATTGATGTAATAGATGTTGCAGCTGGAGGGACAAATGCTCTTACTATTGCACCGAATAATGAAACAACCTTTGCAAATGGAACAAGTGTTGCGGCCGCTATTGTGGCTGGAATTTGCCTGTTACTTTTCCAATGGGGAATAGTAGAGGGAAATTATCCTTATATGTTCTCTCAAACTTTAAAGTCTTTTATTGCTAGAGGAACAAGGAAGAGAAAAGGCGAAACCTATCCAAATCCACAGCTGGGTTATGGAATAGTAGATGCATTTAATATCTTTAACCTTACAAATTAAATTTAGAATAATTATTAATATAGAAAGTAGAATTTTAGGATAGATAAAATTTCGCTTTAAAATAATAACTAATTAAAATAATAATTATATATAAATTTAATATTAATAATAATTTAAAAAGAGATTTGTATTTATATTGAATAAATATAAAAATATTTTTAAATCATAATTTTTGGTGTAATATAAAGTAAAGTAACACAAGTAAAGAGATATGGGAGGAGCTATTATGATAAAAAGCATTGATAACATAGAATTAAAAAAAGAACTAGCTTATAATCTAATGAATGATTTTAAGTATGAAGTTCATAATAAACATATTATTGAAAAAATAATTGAGAGAATAGAGAAAATACCATTCTATGCATATATAGAAAATAGTAAAGAAATAGGCTTTCTTTCAATGAAGCCTTTAACAGAAGAATCTGCAGAGATTTATTTTATTAAAATGCTTGATGGATATGAAGAAAGAGGTTTTGAAGAAGAGCTTATAAATAATGTTGCAGCTTTTTATAAAGAAAAAGGATATAAACTTTTAAGAGTTAAGGTTTTAGCAAATGGAAATCATGACGGATTAATAAATTTTTATAGATCAGTTGGTTTCTTTAAGCTTGAGGAAAGAGTTGAATTAGAGGATAGAGAAAATAAAGTTTTAGTTATGATTAGACCTTTAGTATAATGTTAATACTATGTTTTAGGTAAATATTGATTTTTAGTTAGACCTTTAGACCTAGCTAAAAATCAATATTAGTTTAAAATACAGTTAATTAAAAAATAAAAATAGAGTTAAAGTTTATTTTGAGAATATAGCTGTGCACCATTCTTTAGTTTGGAATTTCTCATTAAGCTTAAATCCCTTTGCTTCAACTTTTTCTCTAACCCAATCAAAGCTCCATTCAACAAGGCCAGAAACTAGAAGCTTACCATTATCTTTTATGTGTTCATCAATAAAATCCATAAACATTTCAGTTTCTTCTCCGCCTATATTTATGAATATCCAATCAAATTTTTCATCTAAAGTATAGTCTTCATCAAGAACATTGTCTACAACCACTTCTATATTTTCTAATTCATTTAAAGAAGCGTTTAAAAGTACCTCAGCTTCTACATCTCTTATGTCAACAGCTACAATCTTTGAAGCGCCTTTTACTCCAGCGGCAATAGAAAGAATTCCTGAACCAGTTCCTAAATCAAGAAGAGATTTATTTTTAAAATCTTCTCTTACTATGAACTTTAATATATCTTGAGTAGTTTCATGTAAACCAGTACCAAAAGCACCTTGAGGAGTAAAGAATATTACATTTTTATCTTGAAAATTTTCTGTTGGAGCACATAATACCCAATTTTCGTTTAGATGGATAGGATCAATATAAAATTCTTCAAATTCATTTTTTAATTCATCAATTGAAGAAGGAGATTCATTAAGTAATTTTGAAACTTCATTTTTGAAAGTTTCGAAATCTTCTAAATTACCATCGAAAGCAACTTTTAAGTCAACAATAACACCCTCTTTTTCAACATAACCATAACCAAACATATCTGTTGTTATATCTAAAGGTGACTCATAATAAACATTAAAAATGTCATTGATTTGAAGTAATTCTATTTTTTCATCCACAAGTTCTCTTGGGATTTTGTAAGTAATTATAAACATTTATGTATTTCTCCTTGGATTAAGATTTATTTTATTAAATTTTATGTACGTAGATATTATAGCATATTAAAAGTCTTGACTAATTTTTTTAATATTAAATCAATTCTTTGAAGAAAATATTAGAAAGATGAAAATTAAATTATTTGTTATGTTAATAGAAAAAGATTACAATTAATCTATAGGTTAAATAATAGAAATTTTTAACTTGGAGGAATTTTAATGAAAAAAAATGCAGCTCAAAGGGAATATAAAAAGTTATCTGGACAGATAAGTCAAATAGAAAATATAGTGAGACACTCAAAAGCTGGAGCACTATTTGAACATGAATCAACTTTAAGAAAAAAATTATTACAATTAAAATCGATGGAAAATTATGGCTTAAAGGGATATGATGCTATTTATGATAGATATGAAGAATTATTAGAAGAGGTAGGTAAAAGAATTTTAGAAGGTTATAATAATAAAAATGACACAAGCTTTGATTTTTATGAAGTGCTTAGAAATAATTATAATGTGTTCTTAAATTCAGGAATAATGACACTTTTAGTAAAACATCATATTCCAGAATTAATATCAAGAGAGTTTGATGAAAAGTTCCCAGCGAATCCAAAGGACGAGTATCTTCATACAAGAAGACTAAGAAGAAAATTCTATCTTCATTTAGGAGAAACAAATACAGGAAAAACTTATACAGCTATGCAGAGATTAAAAGAGGTTAAAAAAGGTGTATATTTATCACCACTTAGAATTTTAGCTTTAGAAAACTTTGAAAGATTAAATAATGAAGGCGTTAAGTGTAATTTGCTAACTGGAGAAGAAGAGATATTATTTGAGGATGCAACTCATGTATCATGTACCATAGAAAAAGCTAATATTCATGAAAGATATGATGTGGCAGTAATAGATGAAATACAAATGATAGATGACTCCCAAAGAGGATATGCTTGGACTAGAGCTTTGCTTGGATTATATTGTAATGAGATACATATATGTGGAGCTTTTAATGCTAAGAATATATTAAAAGAAATAATTGAAGATTGTGGAGATGAGTATGAAATTATAGAATATCATAGGGATATTCCATTAATTGTTCAGGAACAAAGTTTTCATCCGAAGGATGTGCAAGAGGGCGATGCTTTAGTTTTATTTTCTAAGAAAAAAGTTCTTCAAATGGCAGAACAATATTCACAGATGGGAATTAAATGTTCAATAATTTATGGAGATTTACCACCAGAAGTTAGAAGGAAACAATATGAAGAATTTATAACAGGAAAAAATAAAATTTTAATAACAACTGACGCTATTGGTATGGGAGTTAATCTTCCTATTAAAAGAATTATTTTCTTATCTATAAGTAAATTTGATGGAGAACAAATGAGGGAATTAACTTCTCAAGAAGTTAAGCAAATTGCAGGAAGAGCAGGAAGAAAAGGAATATATAATACAGGATACGTAGCATCATATAGAGATAATGTAGAGTTTATAGAAGAAAGACTAGAGGAAGAAGATGTTAGTATAAGTAGAGCAGTATTGGGACCATCAGATGCAATATTAGAAATTGATAGTTTACCTTTAAATGAAAAATTAGCATTATGGAGTACTAAAAAGAGTGAGGTTCCTTACTATAGAAAAATGGATATAAATGAGTATTTAATTATATTAGAGAGATTAAAACCATATAAACTTCTTGAGGAAATACAATGGGAACTTTTAAAAATTCCTTTTGATATATCTAAGGATGATTTAATGAATCAATTTTTAAATTTCGTAGATCAACTATTTATAAATGATCAAGAAGAACTTTTTAAGCCTCAGTGTTATTCAGGAACATTATATGATTTAGAGACCTATTATCAGATGGTTAATATGTACTATTCATTTAGCAAAAGATTTAATTTAAATTTTGACTTAGAGTGGATAGAAAGTGAAAGACTTACTGTAAGTGAGGAAATAAATAATATTCTTATGCGAATATAAATAGGTGATTATATGAGAGTTTTAAATTTAAAAATAACTTTAAGAGCATCTTGGGTACATTCATTAAAAGAAAAAAGAATGGTAGTAAAAAGCCTAGTTCAAAGGCTAAAAAATAAATTTAATATTTCTGTTGGAGAAGTTGATAAGCAGGATATTCATCAAAGCATAGTTATAGGAATATCAGCTGTATGCGGAAGTTCTAAACAGGTTGCTTCATTTAATAAGCTTTATAGAAGAAAATACAGATGCAGAAATAATTGATATAGAAAGTGATAATTATATATTTTAAGTGAAAGTCTAAATTTTTAATTTGGTATCTTGAACTTATGCAATCGAACATAGTGAGATTGTATTCTTATCTAAAGATCAACAGTAAAATGAAATAAAGCTTAATTAAAATATTAAGTTTTTATATATGTTAAAAATGGAATTTTATATTCCAAAACTATATAAGTATAAGGCTTTAAGGGAAAGGAAAAACTAAATTAAAATAAACAAGCTTTAGGAGGAATTGATATGAACCCATATGAAGCGCCAGTAAATAATTATATTTTAGTTATGCCTGATGGAAGAGTAGTTGGTTTTGAAGAAAGTGATATGGCTCAGGCTTATGTAAACAGATATTATCAAGAGCAAATTGCTCTTTATTGTGATAAGGTAGACTTTTCAGAACTTGATATGACTGAATGGAAATCAACAGGAAGTATATGCAGTGTAGTGGGAGCTACTGAAGGTGTATGTATTCTTTATAGGTTAGATGAATTCATAGCTAGCATACAGAAATCATCAATATTTGAAGATGAAAAGAATGAGCTTATAGCTAAATTAAGAGGAGAAAAAATATATTTAAATATAAATGATTACCAAATAGATGATATATTAGCCAATGTTGATGGAGTAATATATCAATAAAAAAATAATGCATAATTTTGTTTTAGCAGGGCAATATAATAGTGTAACAAGGATAGGAAGTCACGAGGACTTTCTAATGTTACTATTTGCATAGGCAAAACTTAACCTAACTTAATAATTAATTATTATTAAGACTCGAAATGTGACAGCGCGTTCGGTCACACAAAGGGAAGCTATGAGTTATAAATTTTAACTCATAGCTTTTCTTTTTTGCTTTATAAAATTCAAAAGATTAATTCAGATTACTGTATAAATTAAGTGTATGTGAAATAAAAGCTTCTAGCTTAATTTGAGATAGAAGCTTTTTACTTTGGTAAAGAGTTGATAACAATTTAATTAGAAAAATATAGTAAAATTAATTTAACTATTTGTAGGGGAGAAGTTTATGGAAGAAAAAATTTTGATAATTGAGGATGAAATAGATATACAAAATATATTAAGATATTCCTTTATGAAGGAAGGATTTAAAGTGAGATGTGTAGGCGAAGGACTTCATGGAATAGAGGTGTTTAAAAGTTTTAATCCAAGCTTAGTATTTTTGGACTTAATGTTACCTGATATAAGCGGGTTTGAGGTTTGTAGAGAGTTAACTAAGTTAGATGCTAATATCATAATGCTAACAGCTAGAGATGATATTGTGGACAAGGTGCTGGGTCTTGAATTGGGAGCTGATGATTATATAACGAAACCCTTTGATGTAAGGGAATGCATAGCTAGGGCAAAGGTAGCTTTAAGAAGAAAAACAAAGAATTCAAATGGACATGTTAAAGAAGAAAAAAGTGATGAAATAATAATTGGAAATATTAAGCTTAAAAAACTATCTAGAAAGGTTTATTTGAATGGGAAAGAAGTAAGATTTAAACCTAAGGAAATAGAGCTTTTATTTTATTTTGTAGAAAATGCCAATATAGCTTTATCTAGAGATCAGATTTTAGATGGGGTCTGGGGTGATGAATATTTTGGAGATTTTAGAACTGTTGATGTCCATGTAAGAAGATTAAGACAGAAGCTTGAAAATGAGGAGATAATAGAAACTATATTTGGCTTAGGATATATGTTTAAGGGTGAAAAAGATGAAAGTTAAGCATAAATTTGCAGGTGGGTTTTTCATAATATTTTCAATTGCATTTATAGTTTTAAATTATTTTCTAAATAACTCTTTTATTCATTATCATGAAAATAAGATTAAGGCTGAAATGGATGCTCTATATAAGGGAAGTTATAGTGTACTTAGATTGTATTTTCATGTAAATAATCTTGAAGGGAATAAGGCTAATTTTAATAGATATATCCCTAAAATATCAAACAATATAAGTGAACAAGGAAACTGTCAAATTGATGTTTTTAATAAAGACTTAGATAAGGAATATAGCTATTACTTAGATGAATATTCTTTTAATTTTGAAGAAGATGAAATAAAAAAGGTTTTAGAAGAAGCACAAAACAATAAAGCTGCTTTAAGTATATATAGAAATAAGGAAAGAGTAACAGCTTATTTAGCATTTCCAGCCTATATTGATGATACCTTCTTAGGAAATATGCTTTTAAGTAAGGATTATTCAAAGGAATATTTGGATTTAGTGAGCTTGATGAACAGCATAAAAGTTATTGTTGCAATTACATTCCTATTTATATTGATCTTTACTTATTTTCTTTTTGAAAAAATAGTGAATCCTTTAAGCTATATAAAAAATTCTTTTAAGAGAATTGGAGATGGGGATTATAAAATAAATTTAAAAGTTAATTCTAAGGATGAAATAGGGGATTTAGCTAAGGGTGTAAATAAAATGGCCAATAAGATTGAAGAGCAAATTGAAAAAATAAATGAAGAAAAAGAAAAAGTTTTAACTTTAGAAAAAACTAGAACAGAATTTTTTAATAATATTACTCATGAATTAAAAACACCATTAACTAATATTTCTGGTTATGCTCAGATTATGAGTGAAGAGGATTTTGATGATGATAAATTTAGAACGTTTGCCTTAGAAAGAATTGATAAAGAAAGTAAAAGAATGCATGAGCTTATAGTAAGTTTAATTGAAGTTTCTAAAAATAAAAGTGATATAGAAAACAGAGAAGTTGAAAATATAAATCTAAAAGAATTAATAGATGAGCTATGTGAAGATTTCAAAGTTAAAGGAGAAAAATATAATATACATATTTCTAGGAATTTAGAAGATATTGAGATGAAATTTACAGAAGATGAAATACGTAGGGTTATCACAAATCTCTTAGATAATGCAATAAAGTATTCAATAAAAGGTACTGAAATAAAAGTAAGTTTGTTTAAAGATAAAGAAGAAAGATTTATAGAAATAGAAAACTTTAGTGATGAAATTAGTAAAGCGGGAGTAGAAAAGATATTTGAACCATTTTATAGAGAAAATACTAAAAAATCTAGAGAATTAGGTGGAAATGGTTTAGGTCTTTATATATGTGCAGAGTTAGTAAAAAAATATGGAGGAGATATTTCCTTTAGTTATTCTAATGGTAAGGTAAAGGTTAGTATTGTTTTTAAATAGTCCATGTACTTAATTTTACTTTTTAAATATCACTTAAAAAGTAATAGGATAGAATTCATTATTATAAGGATTTTTTATATGCTGAGTTCTATATGTCCATTAATAACTAACTTATTTTCATACAATACTTTTACTATCTAAAAAAATAAATTTAGAAACATTTTGGAAATAAGATTTAATTTTTTAGAAAAAACTCCTGTATAAAATAAAAATAAAGAGTAAGAAAATAAAAGAGAAAATTTTTGAAAGGAGTATTTATGAAAAAGGGTAAAATTCTGATTTTAGTTTTAGCTGGATTGGTTACTACAGGATTATTAATTGGTTTATTTATAAGCTATAAAAATACTAATAAGTATGGGGGAGATTTATATATACTATCCAATAATGCTATTGATGATTCTGATAATAATAAAATAAAGGTTATTAAAGAGCATGATTTTAAATTAGAAGAAGGAATTTATGATTATGAAAGTTTAGTTATGAGGGATGGAAAACTTTACTTAGAAAGTAGAGAAAGTGGAAATATTTTAAAAACAGAGGAAATTATTTTTGTGGGAAATAATTCTAAGAGGGTTGAAGTTGAAAAGTTAAAAGAAGCTCCAAATCTTAGAGATATTGGATTTGTACTAAATAAATGTGAGTTTGAAGATTTAGGAAATGGTAAGTGGAGAGTATTTAGTAAGGAATATGAAAAGGAAGAGATAATTGATATAAAAAAATTTAATAAGGATAATTTGGCAGAAAATATAATAACAGAGTCAGAAAATTATTATGTTCTAGAAGATTATTTGATTTTTCTTATAGATAGAAAATTTTATTTAGGAGAAGGAAATTCTGATGAAGATGGACAATATAAAGAAATAAGGTGGTATGATTTTAAAAATGAAGTTTGGGATAGTATTGAAGTACCTAAAGAAGTTTATTTAAGTGGAACTGTAATAGGCGCTGTAGATAGTAAAGTTTTCATATTAGGAAATAGTACTAGATGGGGACAATTTTCCGATAAGATTTATTCTCTAGATTTAAAAGAAAAAGTTTTAAAAGATGAGGTTGATTTATTAGAAGAAGGAGAAGCTTACTATGACTTAGCCTTTTTAAATAAGGAAAAAATCTTATTTCATTCTGGTAGCGATGATGGAGAAAAACTAAAAATGATAGATTTAAGAAATAAAGTTACAACAGAATTATATAAGTACAATATAGATGTAGAAAGGTTCTGGTTATCACAAAAGGTATCCCCCTTAGGAGATAAGATTTTTTATCTCTCTAAAAATGGAGAAAATATGGAAGTTAAGGTTTTGAAAATAGGTAATAACAAGGTTATAGCTGAGGGAAAAGTTTATGAATATAAATATAATAAGGCAGATTTAATAAATGAATATGGAGAAGATTATATTGATCCAACACCTAATATTTTATGGAGCGATGATGGAAAATATTTAATCATAGGAGAAAAAGAAAATGGTAGCTTAAAAATATCTAATATAAAAATTTTAGAGCTAAGTCAATAGTGTATTAAGGGAGTGGGAGAGTGGTTTTGTATGAAAAAGGGGAAATTACTACAAGGGATTTTATTCGGTTTAGCTTTAATAATATTAGTTGTTTTAATTGTAGGTTTTAGAGAGGAAGATAATAAAGAGACTTTATCTCATAACCTTATTGAAGAAGAGAACAATTCTGAATTTCATGTAGTAAATGAATTTAATTTTAAAGTTAATGATACAGAAGGGCTTTCAGGTGAGTTAGTTGAGAATGATGGGAAATTATATTTACAAAAAAGAAATAATGATTATGAGATTATAGAAAAGTATGAAATTTTATTTGAAGAGGGAACGGCTAAAAAAGTTAAATGTGATGACTTAAAAGATGAAAAAGTTAAAGATGATAAAAACGTGGAAGAATATACCTATGGCTATAAATATGAGGACTTAGGAAATGGAAAAGGAAAGTTCTTCGATAGTGATTATAATAAAGATTTCCAGGTTAATTTGGACAAGTTTAATAAAGATGAAATGGCTCAAAAAACTTATAGAGAATATGCCTATAGTGATATTATTGAGAATAAGCTTTTGTTTTTTATAAGGAGAGATCCTGGTAGAATAAAGTTATTTTCAGATGATGACAGTAGATATAAAGAAATAAGATGGTATGATTTTGACAAAGAGATTTGGGATAGTGTTAAAATCTCAAAAAATCAGCATATTTCAAGTATTATAGGAATAGTTGACAATAAAATTTATTTAACAGGAAGAGAAGAATGGGGAAGTCAGTTTCCAAGCAAAATTTATAGTATAGATTTAGAAAAAAAGAAGATAAATGAAGAGAGAAGATTACAGAATATCAGAGATAATTACTATGATATATTTAGTTTAGATGAACAGAATATTTTGGTTAAAGTTGGTACAGTAGAAGGAGAAAAAATAAGAGTTATAAATTTAAGAGAAGAAGTTTTTTATGATTTATTTCAATATGAATACTCTCAAGAGATATGGCTAAAGGATATATTATCACCAAGTAAAGATAAAATTTATTATAATTTAAAGTATGATGGAAGAGGAGAGATAAAAGTTATTGATATAAAAGAAGGAAAACCTAATGGTGCAATAAAGGTTTACGAGTATGAATCAAATTCAGTTAGTAGTTGTGAAAGAGATAGACCTCAAGTCATTTGGAGTAAAGATGGTAAGTATTTAATAATAGCTGAATATATAAGAGAAAAAGATGAAATATATAATTTTAAAATTTTAGAATTTAACCAATAATTACATGAATATAACTTTTAAAAAAAGGACAATATAATAGTGTAACGTGGAGGAGATAACATTAGACTTAATTCATAGTGAGTTTTTACTTATATTGAATTTTAGTTGAATTTATTTAGATTCACCTCATTCTATAATTAATTTATGAGAATGAGCATTGCTAAATAAAGATGTCTGCCGAAAGTTACATTTAAAAATCTTAGTGTATGGCAAGGTAAGGATTAATTTTCTTACGGAAGTGGCGTAACTAAGATTTTAGAATAAGGAAGTCTTAATCAGAAGAAATGTTTATTTTTACTGAGGTAAGATGGATATATTCTAATGTATGGAAGCTCTTTGATGGCTTAAAAAAGTGGTTTCAGAGTTTTCATCTTAAATAAAGGTATTAGGTAGTTTAATTAATATGAGTTTGCTTAAATTATTTAGTGCTTTTATTTAAGAGGAAAGGAGTAAGTTGTTTGTTTAGCAGCTTACTCCTTTTTAACTTTATTTTTTATTTAAGTTGTCTTAAAATTAGTGTTGATTTTTATAGATAAAAATTCAATATTAGATATATTTAAAATAAATAAATTTTAGAATTATGATATATAATATATTTAAGAAATACAAATGAGTAGGTGAAATAATATGGCAATGGATAAAAATAGGGTGAATAAAGATTTAAAGTTCATATGTGAGAATATTAAAAAGCTAGAAATACTGAGAAGATTAGATGAAAATACATTTTTAAAAGATTTTAAAAATATTGACAGTGCAAAATATTTATTAAGAAGTTCTATTGAAGCAATGGTAGACTTATCAAACTATGTCATTGTATCAAATGGATGGGATATGCCAGAGAATATGGAGAAAACTTTTAAAATACTTAGTGAAAAAAATATAATGAAAGAATGTGATTTTGAAGATTACATGGGGTTAATAAACTTAAAAGATAAACTTACCTTTATGTATGCTTCTATAGAAGATGAATTTATTTTTAATGAGTTAAAGAAATCAACCACAAACTTAAATAGCATAAAAGAATCTTTAGAAAATTTAAAATAAGGTTTGTTTTAGATTAAAAATGATTTTTAACTAGGTATAGAGTGAAAATCCAAATTAGTTTAAAACATAACATAAAATATACTAAAATAACTTAGTAAGAAACAATTTATTTTTCCTACTAAGTTATTTTTATATTTAATTTTTTCTAAGAAGTTCAGATGTTGAGATGTATGGATTTTTATATCTATTTTTCTTTTGAGTTTTATTGCCTATATTTATACATTTGTGAGGACAATTATTTATGCATCCCATGCAATCGCAACAGTTTCCTTTCCATTTAGGTCTTTCATTTATAATTTCTATATTTTTAGTTGGACAGATTTTAGAGCAAATCCCACAGCCAGTACATAATTCATTTGTATTAAAATTTTTGTCTTTATTTTTAAATTTATCCTTCCAAAGCTTGTATAAAAACAAATCAATTTTTGCATGCTTTTCTTTAAGATTTTTACTTTCTTTATTAATTATAGAAAGTGTAAAATTTTCTATTTTAGATTTATTTGAATCAATTACTTTTTTTGCATCTTCTCCTACTTTAGGGTTTCTCCCCATTCTAATGTAATTTGAATTAAGCAAGAATTTTTCACCGTTAGATAGAGTTAATCCTTTAGGAGCCAATAAATTATTAATCATGGTAAAAGTTATACCTTTTCCACCACCAGTACATTCAGCAGCAAAAAGATAGGCATCTTTATTTAAATTTAATTTAGAGATAAAGTCACTGACCAGAGGAGGAAGTCCCCCAGCATAAATAGGATATATAAAACCTATAGTTTCTGCCTCGTAAGAAAACTCTTTTTTGTAAAAGGCGTCAACCATTGAAATTATTTTAGCATCGCTTAAATGAGTAGCAATTTGTTTAGCTGTATAAAGCGAATTTCCTGAAGTTGAGAAATAAAAGAGTAAATTTTTCTTCATAAAATATCCATCCTTATTAAATATAATTTATTATATTTATTTTAATCTTAAAAATACATAATTTCTATATAAAGGATAAATATAATTAATATAGAATGAAAATCAAAGTTGACAATTTTGATGGGAATTAATATAATTAAGATTATAATTAAAACGGAAAGAGGTTAAGCTAATGAAGAAAAAATTAATGTTATTATTTCTAACAATCAGTATTTTAATGATGGTATTAGTTGGTTGTATCAATACTAGTAATAACATTCAAAAAAATAGCACTAATAAAGAAAAAATAACAGTAGCAACTTCAGGAACATATTATCCATTTACTTTTCTAGAGGGTGGAAAACTTAATGGATTTGAAGTTGATGTATGGAATGAGATAGGAAAGAAATTAGGATATGATGTTGAGTTTAAAACAGCTTCTTTCAGCGGATTATTTGGAATGTTAGAAAGTGGAAAGGTTGATACAATAGCCAACCAAATAAGTGTAACACCAGAAAGACAAGAAAAGTATTATTTTTCAGAACCATCTGTATATAGTGGTGCACAAATAATAGTTAAAAAAGGTAATGATTCAATTAAGTCTTTTGATGATTTAAAAGGTAAAAAGGTTGGAGTGGATCTTGGAAGTAACTATGAACAATTAGTTAAGGATAAGGATAAAAATGGAGAAATTAAAGTAATAACTTATCAAAATACAGATGCGGCTTTTAATGAACTTTTACTTGGAAGAATAGATGCCGTAGTAATAGATAGAGTATCAGCTATAGCTACTATAAAAGAGAAAAATTTAGACTTACAGCTAGCTGGAGAACCAATAGATAAGATAGAAAATGCTTATCCATTTGTTAAAGATCAAAAAGGTAAGGATTTATCAGAGAATGTTAATAAAGCCTTAGATGAGATGAAAAAAGATGGAACACTTAAATCTATTTCTGAAAAATGGTTAGGAATGAATGTTACTTCTCCTAACAATCAAGAAAATAGTAATCAAGTGGTAAGTAACGAAAATAACAATAGTATAAGTTTTGATTTTATGTATTCATTAAAACTAGTACCTATGTTATTAAAAGCGGTTAACGTAACAATATCTTTATCAGTTTTTGGTATGATATTAGGATTAGTTGTGGGAATAGCTCTTGCAATGATAAGAATTTATAAAATTCCTGTACTAAAGCAAATAGCTGAGGTTTACATATCATTCTTTAGAGGAACTCCTCTTTTAGTACAATTGTTCCTACTTTATTTTGGTGTACCACAGGTAATTCCAGCACTTCATGATATGAGTGCATATACTGCGGCTTTAATAGGATTAGGACTTAATGCATCTGCATATATAGCAGAAATATTAAGATCATCAATAGATGCTATAGATAAAGGACAGATGGAAGCATGTCTTTCATTAGGTATGACAAGAGCTCAAGCTCTAAGAAGAGTAGTTTTACCACAAGCCTTTAGAATAGCTACGCCACCTTTAGGAAATATCTTTGTAGATACAGTAAAAGGTTCTTCTTTAGCATTTACTTTAGGAGTTGTAGAACTTTTAGCTAAGGCTCAAATGGAAGCAGCGGCTAGTTACAAGTTCTTTGAAAGTTACATAGTTGTAGCAATTATGTACTGGATAATCATAGGCATCTTTAACTACCTACAAAAGATTTTAGAAAAGAAACTTTCAGTTTACTAGTAAAGGGGGAAAGAAGTCATGATAAAGGTTAAAAATATGAAGAAAAGCTATAAGGATCTAGAAGTATTAAAAGATATTAATATTGAGGTTGAAGAAGGCGAAGTAGTTGTTATAATTGGTCCTTCTGGTTCTGGTAAATCAACATTTTTAAGATGTTTAAACTACTTAGAAACACCAGATAAAGGAGAAATTCAAGTTGGTAGTGTTAAAATTAATGCTGAAAAAGTTAGTAAAAAAGAAATAAATGATTTAAGAAAACAATCAGCAATGGTATTTCAACATTACAATTTATTTAATAATAAGACAGTGTTACAAAATGTTATGGAAGCATTAATTGTAGTAGATAAAATGGATAAGAAAAAAGCCGAGGAAATTGCTTTAAAAAATTTAAAAAAAGTAGGCATGGTTGATAAAAAAGATAATTATCCAAGTACTTTATCTGGCGGACAAAAACAGAGGGTTAGTATAGCAAGAGCTATGGCTGTAAATCCAAATGTTACTCTTTTTGATGAACCTACATCAGCTTTAGACCCAGAATTGGTATCAGAAGTTTTAGCTGTTATAAAAGAATTAGCTAAGGAACGTAAAACAATGCTAATAGTAACTCATGAAATGAGCTTTGCAAGAGATGTAGCAGATAGGGTTATATTTATGGACGGAGGAGTTGTTGTTGAGGAAGGAACTCCTGAGGAAATATTTAAAAATCCTAAGAATGAGAGAACAAAACAATTTCTTGAAAGATTTATAGTTAATTAAATAGTGACTAATTAAAAATAAAAAACTATAATGGCTTAGAGCAAAGTTTCTATGCCATTATAGTTTTTTTACTTTGTTTTAAACTAGTATTGATTTTTAGATAGAATTGTAAGCTAGGCCTCAGGGGCTAACTAAAAAGCCGCATTTATTTAAAAAACTTTTTATTTTATTTCTGTAAATAATTCAAAAGCTTTTCTTTTAGCCTCTTCTAGTATTTCATTACCTTCGACTGTAATGCTGTAGTATTTTCTTATTTTACCATCTATTAGTCTGTCTTTTCTTAGTAGTAAACCATCACGTTCCATATTATGAAGTATTGGATAAAGAGTTCCTGGACTCATAGAATATCCATGTTCACGAAGCTCTTCAATCATCTTTGAACCGAAAAAAGGTTCAACTTTTGCATGGTGTAAAATATGGATATGTATAAAACCTAAAAATAGCTTTCTTAAAACTTTTTCTTGCATGGGGTCATCTCCTATAACACAATATATATAAATACGATATCGAAAAACGATTCTTACTAGTGCTTTCTATTATATTATACTATTTATTTTTTGAAAATCAAAATATTAATATGTTGTATTAATCTTAAATTTTAATGTATTAGGAGAATTAAAGTGATTAGATTGGAGAAGGTAAGGATATAAGAGAATATTATCATTAAATGACCTAAATATTGAAGAAAATCATAGGTAGCTAAAATAATAAAAAGAGTGCAAATGCACTCTTTTTATTATTGTTTTTTATTCATTATAGCATTTCTGATTTTCTTAAATTGTGGGAAAGCTTTTTTGTAAAGTGTATATATTCCGTTATCAACTACAATATCAAACTCTCCTATGAATTCTACGAAATCTCCGTTAAATCCTTTTTTGAATTTATAAAGTCCATATAATGGATTTTCAGGGTTTAAATCACCAGAAACACCTCTAAAATCATATACATCGCAACCTAAATCTATAGAGTCACAAATCATTGACCATTGCATAGCAAAGTTAGGCATTGTATCTCTTAAGATGTTTTCTGAAGCACCGTAAAGATACCATGCTTTATTTCCATAGTATAGGTATATTGAACCTGAAAGATATATTTCTTGACCTTTGAAAGGTTCAATGTCAGCGATTTTCTTTTTAAATCCTTCTATTTGTCTTTCAGCTTCTTTAAGTCTCTTATCTTGATCATTTAATTTCTTTTCAACTCTTGACTTCTTATCTTCATCAGTTTCAGCATCAAATTTAACTTTAAGTTCTTCTATCTTCTTAAGAGCTTTAACTTTAGCATCTTCTTGTTTGCTTAGTTTTTCTGATAATCTATTGAAGTCATTTTCGTAGCTGTACTTAACCATGTATAATCTACAATGTGGATATAAGTAATCTATCATGTCTTTAAAATATTCTCTATGTCTTACTAAGAAGTTGTCTCTTTTACCAGTTGTAACCATTATTTCGTGGAATCTATCTAATACATCTTCGTTTAAAGTTTCTTTATCATAAACTTCAACTGATAATCCTCTTTCCTCAGCAACCTTTATATTATATCTAGTTTTACTAGAGAATTTTTTGAATACAGCCTTTTTAATATCCATTTTATCCCCTTCAGTTGGAAGTGGAAGTCTGAATACAAAGTTAGGTTGTATAGCTTCAAAGTTTTTACTGTCAGTATTTTTGTAACCTAAACTCTTTAAGAAGTTCTTTATTTCAGCACCTTCTGAAAGTTCTTTTTCATTTTCATTTAAGTGTATATCTGGATCTATTGTTATAAAGCTTATATTATTCTTTTTAGCAAAATCTCTTAGATATTCAGTAAATTCTATTAATAATTTTTTATTAGTATAATCACATGTAAAACTTCTTGGGATATATCCCATATATTTATTTATGTATGGCGCTTTTCTTAAAAGAATTGTAGCTGTTATAACTAAGTTGTTATCATTATCGTAACCTGCCACAAACTTTGATTTCCAATCTTTTTTTAATTCAGCCCAATAAGACGTTTGAAATATGTGACCTTTTCTATTAGATTCATTAAATTTATCAATTTCTGATGAATTTATTTCTACAAATTTATACAATTTAGTTTCCTCCTTAAACTTCATCAGTTCTAAACATATATACATGAAGACATAATAAGTATATTGTAATATGAAATAATTTTCTGTTCAAGTACAACATTGTTATTATATAGGAATATTAAGACTTTGTGTAAAATTTATAAAAAAAAATAAGACTCAGTCTTAAAAATTAAAATTTATCTAAAATAGAGCAAAAAAATAAAAGTCAACATATGTTGACTTTGGTTTATGCTTGAGAACTCTTCGTTTCTAAGCTTTCTAGAAGATTTTTATTTAAAAACATTATTAAATAAGATACTACACTAGCTATAAAAATTACTGTTGTTCCTGGATTGATTTCAAATAGCATAAGTGAAAATAAAAACACAACTATGTTGGCTATAGAAATTATTGGTTTAGTAAAAGTTAATATTACACTAGCTCTTAAAATTTCCATTGAACTCATAGAAAATCTTGAAATTAATACAAACATATAAGTTGTAGCTAATAAAGTTAGTACAATTAAAAATATAAATACACAACTAAGAATTAAGCTATAATAAACTGTTGAGAAGATTCTTAAGTTAAAGCTAAAAAGGAATATTAAAATTAATTCTCCACACCACATTAAAGTGGATTGCTTCCAGTTGTATTTTAGTCCTTTAATAAAGTCACTAAATAAGTCTAAATCTTTGTATTTTACAAGTTTTCTCATGCAGTAAAGTAAGGCTGTAAAGCTTGCTCCAAAAGGAATTAAAGAAATTAAAAATAGCGGTAAGTAAGTTGTTATATTTTTAAATCCTACAAATAGGAGAAACAAGATTACAGGTATATTCAATATAGAAAAAAATAGATTCAGCATAAAAAACCAAAAGATATAATTAAAAAAAGTAAGTAGTTTTTCAAGATTAAAAAATTCACTCATTTTTATCACTCCATAAAATAATGTAATGGTTTTACTAATTTCTAATTATAGTTTAAGATAAGTAATATACAAAAACAATTAAATATGCATTAATTTTAAAGAAAACCATAAAAAATACATGAAAACAATAAAGTGTCATAATTTGATAAGCTTTTCAGATGGGGAGGAATGTGCTTTAATAAAAATTGACTAGGATAATATAGGGGAAAAGGGGATTTAAATGAGATTTAGCAAATCAAATCTTTATAGGAGATTATTCGTAACATACACAATAGTGATATTATCTATAGTAAGTATTTTATATTTATATTTCTTAACTAAGACTTCAGAAGAGGTTAAGAGAAATACGCTTTATATAAATGATAAAATACTGCAAGATGTAAATGAAACTTTAGAATATAATAACAGCACATCTAGAACAATAATGAATATGCTTTATGAAGATGAATTTAGATTAAATGATGTTATTAAATATTTAAATACGGATTTAGTTGACTATATAAAAGGAAAATTGGATTACTATAGTGCAAGTGATAAACTTTATTATAATGGTATAGAGAATTTTGTTAAGAGTTCATTTCAACTAAATAATTTTTTAAAGAATATATCCTTTGTTAGTTATTCGAGAAATGAGATATCAATTTTCAATAGAAAAGGTGAAATAAAGACTTATCCTTTTAATTCAAATAAGTTATTAAATAATGGTGAACTTGAAAATACAATTTATAAACAAAATGAGATTAACATAAGTAATGAGATAAGAGATGCAGCATCTTTAAAATCAGAGGGAATGCTTATAGCTACTTATGATATAAGTTCAATTGGAAATATAATAAAGAAATATAGAGATACTGATTCAGAGGTTCTTATATTAAATCAGGATGGTATGGTTATATATGATTCTGAAAATAAATATGATTATGAATATTATCCATACTTTGATAGATTAAAAATAGGAAATAAAGAAGTAGCCCTAGAAGAAAATTATTATGTTGACATGCTACCGGATAATAATGGATTAATATCTGTGGTTAGGATAAAAACAAGTGATGCAACTAAAATTCCTCTAGTATTTAAGATATCGGCATTTTTAGTTAGTCTATTTTTATTTATAATTGCAGAGTGTGTTCTTTACCTAAAATTTAAAAATTTGAGTAAGAGAATGGACGAGCTTATTTTAGCCATGGAAAGGGTTGAGAATGGAGATATAGATACATATATTCCTTTAGGAAATGAAAATGATGAGATAACTTTTATTGCTGATAACTTCAATAAAATGTGTCAAAGATTAAATGACCATATAAGAAAAAGTTATTTGGCGGAACTTCATCAAAGGGAAGCTGAAATTGTAGCACTTCAAAATCAAATAAACCCACATTTTCTTTACAACACATTAGAGTCTATAAGAATGAAGGCTATTTGTAATGGAGATAAGGAAGTTGGAAAAATGCTATATAGCTTAGCCTTTTTATTTAGAAACCAAGTTAAAGGAAAACTTATAGTTTCAATTGATCAAGAAATAAAATATTGTAATAAATATTTAGAGCTTTTTAAATTTAGATATAATGAAAAATTTAAATTTAGTATAGAGTGTGAAGAGGATTTATATGATAAAGGGATTGTTAAGTTTACACTTCAACCTTTAATCGAAAACTATTTTGTTCATGGTATAAGATTAGAGAAGGATGATAATGAACTTAAGATATATATTTATAAACATTTAGATGACATAGTTGTAGAAATTATAGACAATGGTAGGGGGATTCCTAAAGAAAAACTAGATGATATAAATAGAAGAATTAGAGAGTGTGATTATTCTAGTAAATCAATAGGAATGTTAAATGTTCATGAAAGAATTAAAATTAAATATGGGGAACCTTATGGGTTAACTGTTACTAGTGAAGAGAATACGGGAACTAATATGATTTTAAGGTTCCCACTTAGAGAGGTGGAATAGTAATATGTACAAGGTTATGCTAGCTGATGATGAGAATTTAATTTTACAGGGACTTGAAAATATTATTGATTGGGAAGAACTTGGTTTAGAGATTGTAAATAAGGCAAGTAATGGACAAGAAGCCATAGATAAGTTTAATGAAAATCCAGTTGACATAGTAGTGACTGATATAAATATGCCACAGGTTACAGGATTAGAATTACTAAAAGAGCTAAAGAAAATTAATTCAGATGTAAAATTCATAATATTAAGTGGATATGATGATTTTTCTTATGCTAAAAAAGCAATAGAATTAGGGGTTGAAAATTATATACTAAAACCTATAGATGAAGAGGAATTAGAAAAAACTCTAAGAAATACTATAAATAAAATAAACCAAGAAAAGGAAGAGAATAAATCAAGCTTAAGTAAACATAATTTGCTTATTAAGCTTATTAAAGGTAAGTTAGACCAAGGAGAAATAGATGAAAATAAAGAAAACTTTTATATTGATTTAGACTCAAAAATGTATTCTTTATGTATTATAAACACTAGAAGTAGATATGATAATGAGGAGATGTTACATAATATAGTTGATGTAATAAAAGAAAATACTCAAAATAATTTTGAAATAATATATACCTTAGATGAGGAGCTTATTTTAATAAACTCTTGGGATGAATTTCTAAATAAAGAAGCAATAAAGAAATATTATAATATCTTAAAAGAGAGAATCATAAATGAGTATGGTATAGATGTATTTTTAAGTGTAGGAGAACCAATAGAGAATCTTCATAAAATTAATGAAAGCTATAAAGAAGCAAATAATCTTAAAAAATATGTTCTTACTTTAGGATACAACAAGTGTATAACAATAGAAGATGTTAGGGATATTAATGAGCAAAATGTTAACTTTAGTGGAGTTTTAGACAAGCTAAATAAAAGAATAATTGCTAAAGATATAGATGAAGCAGAAAAGATAATTGAAGAAACTGTTGAAGATAAAAATTTAACTCCAAGAAATATTTATGATTTGGCAGTAAAAATATTATTTTTATTAGATAAGGTTGTTGAAGAATTTAAAGTTGAAAAACAATATTCAGGAAACAGCTTAGGGGAAGAAATTGTTGCACTTTGTAGTGAGGATACAAGAGAGAATATTAAAACTCTACTATGCAGTGAGATCAGAGAAGTTATAGAACTTATGCATCCAACTACTATAAAATATAGTCCTGTAATTCAACAAATAATAAGTTATGTAAATGAAAATTATTATGAAGAGGTTAGTCTTAAAACTTTAGCACAAAAATATCATATAAATACATCTTATTTAGGTCAAATATTTACTAAGGAAGTAGGATGTTCATTTTCTGAGTATTTAAATAGAACAAAGAATATGAAAGCTAAGGAACTTATATTAAATACAAATATGAAAATAAATGATATAGCTAAGAAAGTTGGTTATTTAGATACTAGTTATTTTTATAGAAAGTTTAAAAAGTACTATGGAGTTTGTCCATCAACATTAAGAAATATAAAAAATTATTAATAAGTTCTATATAAACAACAATAATTTAAAATAGAGCTAAATTGAATTTAAAAACGAAATAATAAATATAAGGTTGTATTTAAATAGCTATAAATTTGAGTACAGCCTTTTTATATAAACTTTGTTAAAAAAATAATATTTTTAATTGAAATTAAGTAAATAATAAGAAAATCAACTGCAATAAGTAATTAAGATTCATATTTAAGTTTAGAAAATATGTGATAAAAATCACATTTTACAAGGTTTTTGAATGATAAAATTTAAACAATTGAAGTGGTTTTAGGAAAAATATTATATTAAAATTAAACTTATAAAAGTAAGGTAGGTGTTTTTAAAAGATGTATAAATTAGGAATAATAACTAGTAGCGATAAGGGATATTCTGGTGAAAGAAAAGATGAGAGTGGCTTAGTAATATCTCATATTGCAAAAGAAAAAGGATTTGAAGTAGAAAAATACATAGTGCTTCCAGATGAAAGAGAGATGCTTAGAGATGAGATGATTCATATGGCAGATGAATTAAAGGTTGATCTTATACTTACAACTGGAGGAACTGGATTTAGTAAAAGAGATATTACTCCGGAGGCTACTAAAGATGTAATAGAAAAAGAAGCCTTAGGAATTCCAGAGGCAATAAGAAGTTATAGTATGACAATAACTAAAAGAGCTATGCTTTCTAGGGCAACTGCTGGTATAAGAAAAGATACTCTTATAGTTAATATGCCTGGAAGTCCAAAAGCCTGTAAAGAAGTTATGGATTATATTTTAGATGATTTAAAACATGGAATAGATATTCTGAGAGGAGATGCTAGAGAATGCGCAAGAAAATAAGCCTAGCAATAATAATGGTAATAGGAATGTTATCATTATTATTTGTAGGATGTACAAAAAATAACGAAGAAAAAATTTTAACAGTAAGTATTGCTGCCAGCCTTCAAAAGCCAATGGAGAAAATTGCAGCTGATTTTGAAAAAGAATATGGAGTAAAGGTTCAATATAATGTTGGTGGATCAGGAACATTGAAAAAACAAATTGATGATGGAGCAGATGTAGATTTATTCTTCTCAGCTAATACTAAATATGCACAAGATCTTATAGATTCAGGCTTAGTAAATAAAAATGAATCTTATAAAATTTTAAGGAATGAACTAGTTTTAATTGAAAACAATGATTATAACCAGAAAATAAATTCATTAGAAGACCTTAAAACTGCAGAAGGTAAAATTGCTATGGGTGATGTATCCACAGTTCCAGCAGGTCAATATGCTAAAGAGAGTTTAGATAAATTAGGTCTTTTTAAGGATATTGAAAGTAAGTTGGTTTTCGCTAGAAGCGTAACAAGTGTTAAAACGTATGTGGAAAATGGAGAAGCTAATCTTGGTTTTGTTTATAAAACTGATGCTTTAGACTTAAAAAATAGTAAAATAGTTTATGAAGTACCAAGTGATTATCATAAACCTATAGAATATGAGTTATGCTTATTAAAAAATAGTAAGAATAGTAAAGAAGCAAAGAAGTTTATTGATTACTTAGAAAATAGTGAAAGCAAAAAGATATTTAGTGAATATGGTTTTGAGGTGAACTAAAGAATGATATTAGAAGCTTTCTTAATATCTTTAAAGGTTGTTTTTGTATCAGTATTGTTGAGTTGTATTTTAGGGATATTGCTTGGCTATTTAATGGTAGAGAAGAATTTTAAATTAAAAAATATAGTTGAAACAATAATAATATTTCCTATGTTTCTTCCACCTTCTGCTGTTGGATATTTAATTCTTTTAATTCTAGGAAAAAAAGGAGTAATTGGAGAGTTTCTATACAATAATTTTGATATGAGCATTATTTTTACATGGATAGGAGCTGTAGTTGTTGGAATAGTTGTTTCAATACCAATTATGTATCAAAGTTTAAAGGCATCATTGATTGGTGTTAATGAGGATGTAAAAAATGCTGCAAGAGAAATGGGAGCAACAGACTTTAAACTATACAGACTTATAAGTTTGCCTCTTTCTAAAAAAGGATTATATACAGGAATTGTACTTAGTATAGCAAGAGTTTTTGGAGAATTTGGAGCTACTATTTTAGTTGCTGGAAATATTCAAGGAAAGACTCAAACAATTCCTATGGCTATGTATTATGCTATTGAAAATGGTGATTCAGGATTAGCAAACAGTATATTAATAATTATAGTAGTAATCTCTGTAGTTTTAACTTTTTCTTATAATAAAATAATTAAAAGAATATAATAGAAATTTTTATGGGAATATTTAAAAGATAGGAGAGTATGAGTATGGATAATAAACTAACTCATTTTGATAATAAAGGAAATGCAGTTATGGTAGATGTAAGTAATAAAAATGAAACAGAGAGAGTTGCTATTGCAACTGGAACTGTGAAGGCATCTAAGGAAACAATAGAATTAATAAAATTAGGGCAAATAGGAAAAGGAGATGTGTTAGGTGTTGCAAGAGTTGCTGGTATAATGGCAATGAAAAATACTAGCAATTTAATACCTATGTGTCATCCAATAATGATTACAGGATCTAATATTGAATTTGAAATTGATTCTGATAAGAATGAAATCATAATAACTGCTACCACAAAGGTCATTCATAAAACAGGAGTTGAAATGGAAGCACTAACTGGAGTGTCTGTTGCGGCCCTTACAATTTATGATATGTGTAAAGCTGTTGATAAAAGAATGATTATAGATAATATACACTTAGTTAAAAAATTAGGTGGAAAAAGTGGAGAATTCAATTTTTAAATTAGTAATATGAAAAGAAATTTAGAGCTAAAGAGTATTCTTTAGCTCTTTTTTATTTAACAAAGAAGTATACAAATTATATATTATTTGGATTTTCTATTGGTATAGTGTTATTTGCTTGTTGGTAATTGAAATTTATACAGTAAAACTAAATATTTTCAACTTTTCCCAAATTGTATATGGTGTTAATATTTTAATTGTAAGAAACGTTTACAACAAAAGGGGGAAGAAGTGTGAAGAGTAAAGCTAAAAAGCTTCCAAAAGAGAAGCTTACAATGAAGGATAGAATGAAACGTTTTAAAAACAATAAAGAACTTTTACTACTTACTATACCAGGAGCAATATGGTTCTTAGCATTTGCTTACTTACCTATGTTTGGGGTAGTTGTAGCATTTAAGAGATGGAGAATTCATGGTGGATTTTTTGAGAGTTTAATGAAGAGTGATTGGGTTGGATTTGACAACTTTAAATTCTTATTCCAAAGTAGTGATGCTTGGTTAATAACTAAAAATACAGTTTTGTATAATCTTGTATTTATAATTTTAGGAATAGTACTTCCAGTAACATTAGCAATTTTATTAAATGAGTTATTAAGTAAAAAATTAGCTAAGTTCTATCAAAGTAGTATGTTCTTACCTTATTTCTTATCATGGGTTGTTGTAAGTTATTGTTTATATGCATTCTTAAGCCCTGAAAAAGGATATGTTAACGGTATTATAACAGCAATGGGTGGTAAAGGTATTTCATGGTATACAGAACCTAAATACTGGCCATTTATTATAATCTTTATGAGTCAATGGAAAGCAGTTGGATATGGAACAGTTGTTTACTTAGCTTCAATATGTGGTATAGATAAGAGTTACTACGAAGCAGCAATGATAGATGGAGCAAGCAAGTTCCAACAAATAAAATATATAACAGTTCCACTATTAAAGCCAGTAATGATTATAATGTTCATAACTTCAATCGGTGGTATGTTCAGAGGAGACTTAGGTCTATTCTATCAATTACCAAAAGATTCAGGTGCTTTATATCCAGTAACAAACGTAATCGATACTTATGTATATAGAGGTCTTATGAACTTAGGAGATATCGGTATGAGTTCTGCAGCAAGTTTATATCAATCATTTGTAGGATTAATACTTATCGTAACTTCTAACGCTATAGTAAGAAAAGTAGATGAAGAAAACGCATTCTTCTAGAAAAAGGTGGTGTAATGTGTGTTAGAAACTATTAAACAAAGAAGACTTAAGAAAAAAGCGGAACCAAAAGAAGAAGTAAATAAGTTTAACGCTGTCTCTAAAAAGAGTAACGTTTTATTAAATATTTTATTCGCAACATTAGCTTTCTTAGCAATAATGCCATTCGTATTTGTTATAGCTATCTCATTAACTAGTGAGCAATCATTACAGTTAAATGGATATAGATTTATACCAGAAGAGTGGAGCTTAGAAGCTTACAAATATATTTTCTCATCAGGTAGCCAGATTATAACATCATATGGGGTTACAATTGCAGTTACAGTAATTGGTACTTTAATTGGATTAGCTATAATGTCAATGTATGGATATGCTTTATCAAGAAAGAGCTTTGCTTATAGAAAGTTCTTTACTAAAGTAATTTTTATACCAATGTTATTCTCAGGTGGTATGGTTGCTTCATACCTAGTAGTTACAAGATTCTTGAACTTAAAGAATACAATATGGGCACTTATACTTCCAATGTGTGTAAGTTCATTCCATATAATCATATTAAGAACATTCTTTAAAACATCAGTACCAGACGCTATCATAGAATCAGCTAAGATAGATGGAGCATCAGAGTGGAGATTATTCTTAAGAATAGTATTACCAATATCTCTTCCAGGTATAGCTACAATAGGATTATTCTTAACTTTAGGATACTGGAATGATTGGTTCAACGCTATGTTATACATCGATGAACCAAACTTAATACCATTACAGTACTTATTAATAAGATTAGAAAACTCAATGGAGTTCTTAGCAAACAATGCGACTTCACTTGGTGCAAATGCTATAGAGGCTACTAAGAACATGCCAAAAGATACTGCTAAGATGGCAATAGTTGTTGTTTCAACTTTACCAATAATCTTTGCTTATCCATTCTTCCAAAGATACTTTGTAAATGGATTAACAATCGGAGCAGTTAAAGAGTAATTAAATAAAGAAAATGAAGTTTTAAAAAGCACCTATAAATCAAATCTGTTTTATAGGTGCTTTTATTAGAATTTTGGATAGTTTACATAATTTAAAGATAAGGAGAAAGATTATGAGATTTATATCAGAAAGAATAAGAAAAACTTATGAAGAAATAGGAAGATATGTTTATTCTAATACTTTAAACATAGATGATTATAAATTTATAGCAGGAAAATATGATAATATTGATGAAATAAAAAATGCACCTGAAGATGGATGGGTAGATTTTAAAACAGGAGATCTTTGGGGAGAAGAAAGTCATGGATGGTTTAAAACTTCTGTTAAAGTTCCAGAGGAGTTTGCAGGACAAACTATTGCTTTAAGTTTCCATACTTTTTTAGGAGATTGGGATAATACAACAAACCCTCAATTTATTCTTTATGTAAATGGAGAACATATTCAGGGGTTAGATGTAAATCATCAAGAGACAATATTAACACATAATGCTGTGGCAGGAGAAGTTTATGATATAGACTTGCATGCACATATAGGAAGAATTGAGGGTAAAAAATCAACTTTACATGGTAAGTTAGTAACAATAGACGAAGAAGCTAGAAAATTATACTTTAACTTAAGCGTTCCTCATATAGTAGCAACTAAGTTGCATGAGGAAGATAAGAGAAGAATAGATATGCTAACTGTGTTAAATGACACAATAAACTTAATTGATTTAAGAAGACCTTTCACTAAAGAGTACAATGAAAGCTTAAAAGTTGCTAATAAATATATAGAAGAAAATTTCTATGATAAAATGTGTGGACACGAAGATATGGTAGCGACTTGTGTTGGACATACTCATATAGATGTAGCTTGGCTTTGGACTGTAGCACAAACAAGAGAGAAGGTTGCAAGAAGTTTCTCAACAGTATTAAAGCTTATGGAGGAATATCCAGAGTATATATTCATGTCTTCTCAACCTCAACTTTATAAATTCTTAAAGGAAGATCATCCAAAGGTTTATGAGAAGGTTAAAGAAAAAGTAAGAGAAGGTGTTTGGGAACCTGAAGGAGCAATGTGGCTTGAAGCTGATTGTAATGTAACTTCAGGAGAGTCATTAATAAGACAAATATTACATGGAAAGAGATTCTTTAAAGAGGAATTCAATGTAGATAATGAAATACTTTGGCTTCCAGATGTTTTTGGATATTCAGCAGCTCTTCCTCAAATATTAAAGAAGTCAGATGTTAATTATTTTATGACAACTAAGATTTCATGGAATCAAATTAACAAAATGCCTTACGACACTTTTATGTGGAAAGGAATAGATGGAACAGAAATATTAACTCATTTTATAACTACAACTTATCCAGATCAAGATCCATTTAAGGAAACTATGACAACATACTGTGGAAATATTCATCCAGGTTCAATAATGGGTGCATGGAATAGATATCAACAAAAAAATATAAATAATGATGTTTTAGTTGCATTTGGATTTGGAGATGGTGGCGGTGGTGCTACTTATGAAATGCTTGAAAATGGAAAGAGACTTTCTAAGGGAATACCAGGAGCACCAAAGGTTAAAATAGGTAAAGCTAAGGATTACTTTAAAAAGTTAGAAGATACTGTTAAAGATAATAATAAGCTTCCAAAATGGGTTGGAGAATTGTATCTTGAGTACCATAGAGGAACTTACACTTCAATGGGAAGAAATAAGAGAGATAATAGAGTATGTGAAAATCTATATACTTCAGCAGAAAAGTTTAACTCAATGGCAATGCTTTTAGGGAAAAATTATCCTTTAGCTGATTTAAATGCTGCATGGGAAACAATACTTTTAAATCAATTCCACGATATTTTACCAGGTTCATCAATTAAGGAAGTTTATGATGTAACTAAGGAAGAATATAAAGATTTAATTGAAAAAGGAAATAATTTTGTAAGTTTAGCAGTAGATAATATAACATCAGAGATAAACTTAAAGGAAAGAAGTGTTGTTGTATTCAATTCCTTAGGATTTGAAAGAGATGACATAGCTACTTTTGAAGTTCCAGAAGATATAGAAAATCCTGCTGTATTAGATGGAGAGAAAGAAATTGTTTGTCAAAGAATAGATGATGGTAAGAAAGCAATCTTCTTTGCTAAAGGAATACCTGCAAATGGATATAAGAGCTTTGCTATAATTGAAGCTAGCAATAATGAAGAAATAGAAAATGTTTCTTTAAGTGAAAAAGAAGCTGAAAATGAATTCTTAAAGGTTAAATTTAATGAAGAAGGAAATATAGTTTCATTATTTGATAAGAGAGCAGAAAGAGAAGTATTAAAAGAGGGCGCTTTAGGAAATAGACTTCAAGCTTTTGAAGATAAACCTATGGAATATAGTAACTGGGATATAGATATTTATTATAAAGAAAAGATGTGGAATGTTGATGATGTTCAAAGCATTGAGGTTGTTGAAGAGGGCCCAGTTAGAAGTACATTAAGAATTGAAAGAAAATTCTTAGAGTCTACTATAATTCAAAATATTTATATCTATAAGGATTTAGATAGAATAGACTTTAACTCATATGTTGATTGGAAGGAACATGAGGTCTTATTAAAAACTTCATTCCCAATAGATTTAAATGCAACTGAAGCAACTTACGAAATTCAATATGGTAATGTTAAGAGACCTACTCATAGTAATACATCATGGGATGAAGCTAGATTTGAAGTTTGTGGTCAAAAATGGGCTGATCTTTCAGAAGGAGATTTTGGAGTATCATTATTAAATAACTGCAAGTATGGACATGATATACAAGATGGTGATATGAGGCTTACTCTTCTTAAATCAGGAACACACCCGTGGACTGAAACCGACCAAGAGGAGCATTTCTTCACATATTCTATCTATCCTCACATGGGTACATGGAAAGATGCCCATACAGTTCAAAAAGCTTATGAACTTAACCAATCTTTATACACTAAAGTTTGTGAGAAGAATGATGGAGATTTAGAGACTTCTTTAGGATTAGTTAAGGTTGATAAAGATAATATTATGATTGAGGTTATTAAGAAAGCTGAAGATACAGATCATTTAATAGTGAGAATGTATGAATTCTATAATAGTAGAACTAAGGCAATCTTAGAATTCTCAAGAGAGATACAAGAAGCTTTTGAATGTAACTTAATGGAAAAAGATTTAGAAGAGGCAAAATTTGAAGATAATAAAATCGAGTTTACTATAAATCCATTCGAAATAAAAACATTTAAAATAAAATTAAAATAGAAATAAAAATAACGGATAAATTAGTTAGAAGGTTACTAGTTTATCCGTTATTATTTAAAGTAAAACATAAATTAAGCTTTTATTAATTTATAATTGGATTTTTTATAATTTAAAACCAAGATAAATTTCGAAAATAGCTATTATTATGAAATTGATTCCTATAAAGTATGGTGTTATTTCTAAGAATACTATTGGTTGAACTAAAATTAATATTCCTAATACTATTAATAAAATAGCATATAGTAATGGCATGTTAAAGCCAAAAGTTTTGTATCTTATTTCTGATATTATTAAGAATATTCCAGTAACCAATGCCCAAGCACCATAGAATATAACTAGTGTTGCTATAGTTGATATTGGTGAAAAACATAATAATAATCCAAATAGTATATTAATAATTCCTCTAAATATAAGCCAACCTTTTTTAGTTGTTTTAGGTGCTCTTATTAAAGCTAATACCCCAGCTATTATTATCATAATTCCTATAATAATACTTAGTGAAAGTAAAGAACTAATAGGGTTGGTAAAAAAAAGTATTCCTATGATACCCATTAATAATCCTTCTATTATACAAAGTACTTTAGAAGCTTTTTCCATAAAAATCACTCCTTTATATTTTAATTTCAATATTATTTTTAGAAATTTTTGAAATATTATTACAATAGAATAATATCATTTGTTCAAAAAATATTCACATTTAAGTTTTTATCAGATGTAATTAAATAGATTAAAAAAATTAACATATTATATATAGAAGGGGGAATAAAATAAAAATATTTTTATACAACCTCTATTTCTAAATAAAAATGTTAAATATTCTATTCAAGACAATAAAATCCATAAAGGTGTAAAAATTATACATAGAGAATGTCAAATAAATATAAAAAAACTCCACTATGAAAATGTTTAAATGAGCTATATAATAAACTTGTAAACGATGTTAAGGGATTTGAAAAACAAAGGTTTGAGAGGGAGGAAAACTAAATGTTAAAATTTAAGAAACTAATAGCTTTAACTGCATGCGCAATGCTTACTACTTCAGTAGTATTAACTGGTTGTGGATCAGATAAAAAGGCAAATGCTGGAGAAGGCGAAACTGTAAATCTTACTTGGTACACAATAGGACAAACACCAAAAGACTTAGAAATGGTTCAAGAAAAAGCTAACGAATATTTAAAGGACAAGATCAATGCTACAATTGATATGAAATTTATTGATTATGGTGATTACACTCAAAAGATGGGAGTTATAATAAACTCAGGTGAGCCATATGATTTAGCATTTACTTGTTCATGGGCTAACCCATACTTAGAAAATGCTAGAAAAGGAGCTTTCTTAGAACTTGATGATTTAATAGAGTCAAAAGGTAAGGAAATGAAAGATGTTATAGATGAAAGATTCTGGGCAGGGGCTAAAATTGATGGTAAAACATATGCAGTTCCAAACCAAAAGGAAATCGGAGTTGCACCTATGTGGGTATTCACTAAGGAATATGTTGATAAATACAACATACCATACCAAGATATCCATAGCTTAGAAGATTTAGAGCCATGGTTAAAAGTAATAAAAGAAAATGAGCCAGGTGTTACACCTTTATATATAACTAAAGGATTCTCAGCACCAGCTTACTTCGATCAATTAGTTGATCCAGTAGGAGTTGAGTATGGAGATGAGAGTTTAACAATAAAGAATATGTTTGAAACAGATAAAATGAAGAGCGAATTAGAAACTTTACAAAAGTACTATGATGCTGGATATATAAATGCTGACTCAGCTACAGCTAAGGATGATAAAGCAGTTAAGAGATTTGTAACTAAAGCTGATGGACAACCTTACGCTGATGGATTATGGTCAAAAGACTTAGGATATGAAGTAGTTTCATCACCAATAATGGATACTCATATCACAAATGGTTCAACTACAGGTTCAATGATAGCTATTTCTAAGACTTCAGAGCATCCAGAAAAAGCTATGGAATTCTTAAACTTATTAAACACTGATGAATATTTAAGAAACTTACTTAACTATGGTATAGAAGGAACTCACTATGAAAAAACTGGTGATACTCAAATAAAATTAACTGATAAAGCTAAAGACTACTCAGTTGGATACTATACTTTAGGTAACTTATTCATAACTTATACTTTAGATAATGAGCCAGTTGATAAATGGAAAGAATTCGAAGCATTCAACGACGCTTCAGTAGAATCACCTGCTTTAGGATTCAAGTTTAATACTGAAAAAGTAAGTAACCAAATTGCAGCTATAAACAACGTTCTTGAAGAGTTCAAAGCTACTATCTATAGTGGATCAGTTAACGAAGCTGAATACTTAGATAAGATGAACAAGAAATTAAAAGAAGTTGGAATAGATGAAGTTATTTCAGAAATGCAAAGTCAAGTAGATGCATGGAAAGCTGAAAACGGAAAATAATATAACTTGTAAATAAGTGTAAACTCTATGCTATGCATAGAGTTTACTTTTATCAAAATAGTGATAATAAAAAAATATATAAATAAAAAACTGAAAGTATTCTTACATAATCTAATGTATAGATTATAAAACGATATATAGATAGGGAGGATGTTTTTATGAAAAAATATGTTGTCATTGATATAGGGGGTTCAAGTATAAAGCATGCTTTAATGGATGAAAATGGAGATATTTTAGAAAAAGGTAGCATAAAAACAGAAGGAAATGACATAAATTTATTCATAGAATCAATAGGTAAAATTGTTGACTCATATAAAGAAAACAATGAGGTGTGTGGTCTTGCATGTAGTTCACCAGGTGCTGTAGATGTGAAAACTGGTTTTGTAGGTGGAGGAAGTGCGGTACCTTGCATACATGGGCCAAATATAAAGGAACTTTTAGAGGAAAGATGCAAATTAAGAGTTTCTATAGAAAATGATGCTAACTGTGCTGGATTAGCTGAAGGATGGATTGGAGCGGCTAAGGGTATTGAAAACTATGCTTGTGTTGTAGTTGGTACAGGTATAGGAGGATGTATTGTTGTAAATGGAGGAATTCTTAGAGGAAAGCACCTTCATGGAGGAGAATTTGGATATATGTTCACTAGGGATAGTGAGGGATTAACCGATAGAATCTGGAGTGAGGTTGCATCTACTAATGCCTTAGTTACAAGAGTTTCAAAACTTAAAGGAATAGAAAAGTCACAACTTGATGGAAAGAAAGTTTTTGAAATGGCTGAAGATGGAGATGAAGAGGTTAAGAATGAAATAGAATCATGGTATATGGATCTTGCAAGAGGAATGTACAATATCCAATATATAGTTGACCCAGAAAAAATAGTAGTTGGGGGAGCTATAAGTACTAGAGAAGGATTTGATAAAAAAATAAATGAAAAACTTGCTTTATTAAAGAATGATATAGCAACATTAGATGTAAGGGTTGAAAAGTGTAAATTTGAAAATGACTCAAATTTAATAGGTGCATTATATCATTTTCTTTATGTGAGTAAATAAGGTTTAAAATTAGAGTAGAGGCTTTGCTACAATTGAAAACTTGATTCAGACAAGCTATTAGGTAATATTAAAATTGCTTAATAAATTTATACTTTTTACAGAGTTAAAGAGTAAAGTGGGTTGAGTTTTCTTTTAGTAAAGCCATTTTTATTATTTAAAATAGGTTAAAGGAATAAAAAATTATGAAGGTTCTTCAATTTTCGGAGATTTGCAGGGATAAGAATAATATACATATAGCAGATTTAGTATTAAGTAAAAATGAATTTACAACTCTACACAGTCATGATTTTTATGAGTTTTTTGTGATTTTAAAGGGAAGATTTAAACATAGTTATAATGGGAAAATTGAAATTCTGAAAGAAGAACAATTTAAAATAATAAATCCAGAGGATGAACATTATTTTATTGAGGATGGAGAAGAAAATATTTTAAGAAATATAGTTATTCACTCAGAGTATTTTCATTTTCTAAAAAAATAATTGTATTTATCATTTTTGGAATTTATCATAATTTACTATAACTTTTACACTTTAAGAATAAATTCATATTATTTAAAATTTAAGTTGAAAACGATATAGATAAAGGGGAGAGTATTATGCCACAATTAAATTATAGAGAAAACCTAAATAAGAAGTTTAAGGCTTACAATGGTGGGTTAAGAGTTTTTAAAAATTATGAAGTTAATGATAATAATGTAGATATTTATTTCTCAAATATAAAAATAGCTTTAACTATATTAGAAAATGATATAGTTAAAGTTTTTATTGGTGATAAATATGAGGAAAGCATTCCAACAAATGGAGTAATAGATCAATTAGAAAAAGGTGAATTTTCTATTGAAGAGGATTCAAACTTTATAATTATAAAAGGAAAGAATATTTTAACATTTGTAAATAAAAATACAACAGAAATAAGTTTTAAAGATTTAAATGATAATGCAATATGTGAAGATTTTCAGCCTAGTTTTAAAGATGAAGAAGGGCATGTGTATATATCAAAGGTCAATGATTGCTTAGCTTATTATGGTCTTGGAGAAAAAGGTGGGGATTTAAATAAAAAAGGATGTTACACAGAAAATTTCAATACTGATGATCCAGAGACTGACGATGAATCAGTAACATATTATAAAACAATTCCATTTTATGTAGCTTTAAAAGAAGAAGCTACTTACGGGTTATTTTTTGACAATAGCTTTAGAAGCTACTTTGACATGGGAAAAGAGATGGAAGATAGAATATTCTTTGGAGCAATAGGTGGCCAAATTCAATATTACTTTATTCCAGGTGAAAATATTAAAGAAGTGGTTACTAATTATACAGCTTTAACAGGAAGAATGGAAATGCCTCCTCTTTGGAGTTTAGGATATCAACAATGTAGGTTTAGTTATTTCAGTCAAGAAGAAGTAAGAGAGCTAGTAAAAACTTTTGAAGAAAAAGATATTCCATTAGATGTTGTGTATTTAGATATAGATTACATGGATGGGTTTAGAGTTATGACTTTTAAAACTCCTAACTTTGATAATGCGGCAGGTCTTATAAGTGATCTGAAAGAAAAAGGAATAAGAACTATTACTATTATTGATCCAGGTGTTAAGGTAGATGAAGAGTACGATGTATTTAAAAGAGGAAAAGAAGGAAATCATTTTACTAAAAAATTAGATGGAGAAATGTTTATTGGAGCAGTTTGGCCAGGAGATAGTGCGTTCCCAGATTTCTCAAATAAGGAATGTAGAGAATGGTGGAAGAGTGAACTTAAGAAATTCATAAGTGAGCATGGAATGGATGGAATTTGGAATGATATGAATGAACCATGTGTTTTCAATAATGATCATAAAACAATGTTAGAAACTTGTCTTCATAATAGTGATAATGGAATTATAGAGCACAAAGAATTCCATAATAGATATGGATTTGAAATGAGCAGATGCTCAAAAGAGGCACAAGAAGAATTGCATCCTAATGAAAGAGGCTTTTCAATGACTAGAGCTACTTATGCTGGAGGACAAAGATATTCTTCAGTGTGGACAGGAGATAATATGAGCCTTTGGAGTCAAATGAGAATGTCCATATCAATGAATGCTAACTTAGGTATTAGTGGTTTTTCTTTTGTTGGAAATGATGTTTCAGGGTTCGGATTAGATTCAAGTGAAGAATTATTCATAAGATGGATGGAAATGGGGCCGTTTATTCCTATATTCAGAAATCATTCAAATATGTACACTAGAAGGCAAGAACCATGGGCCTTTGGACAGAGAGCAGAAAAAATAGCTAAAAAATCTATTGAATTAAGATATGAGCTTTTACCATATATATATGATTTATATTATGTATCTCATAAAGAGGGATTACCTATATTTAGACCAATGGTGATGGAATACGAGAAAGATATGAATGTTTTAAATATTAGAGAGCAGTTTATGCTTGGAGAAAATATGATTGTAGCTCCAGTTTTATATGAAGGCGAAAGAAATAAAACTGTTTATTTACCAAAAGGAACTTGGTTTAACTATTTCACGAATGAAAAACTTGAAGGAGGAAAGTGGTATAAGCTTCCTTGTGAGTTGGATGAAATTATTGTCTTTGTTAAAGAAGGAGCAATAATTCCTACTTATAATAAGAAATTCAGAAATGTTAAGGAGAGACCAGAGAGCATACTTATTAAGGTGTTTGGTGAAAATGCTAAGGGATTCCACTATAATGATGATGGACATACCATGGAATATTTAGAAGGAAAATATAGTTATATATATATAGAAGTAATAAATAAAGAGACAAAGTTAAAATATTTAAATAATGGTTATAAAGAAGAGGAATTTGAAATTGAGATAATTAAGTAGTTTTTTTACCCTAGTATTAAATTTTATGAATTAAATGCTAGGGTAATTTTCGTTAATTAAACTCTTTAGTATAAAAATTTCTTCATAAATAGGATTGTTTAGTAAAAAAATTTAAAAGTTTTTAGAAATATGAATAAATATATTAAGAAACTTTCAAAAAATACATGTGTTTTCAAAAGAAAAACAAGAAAAAAGGAGGAAACAAAAGAATTAATAAGGTAATTAATAATAAACTTTATAAATTTAGTTAGATAAAGAATTTTAGTGATATTGCTTTAAAATTGATAGAGTGTTAAAATTAAAGGGTAATATTTAACGTTAAAATAATTTGTAAAAGATTTTCTATGGATTATTTTAAAAATGGACAAGTTCTTTTGGAAAATTTATAGGGGAATTATTGTGAAAAATAACAATTAGGAGGAAAAAAGCATGAGTAATAGTAACGACGGAAAGAAGCTTATGTGGTATAACCTTGGGTTAATGGCCTTCGTGTCAGTTTGGGGCTTTGCGAATATTGTAAATAACTTTGCAACTCAAGGATTAACTGTAGTAACTTCATGGATATTAATAATAGCTTTATATTTCGTACCATATGCACTTATGGTTGGAGAATTAGGTTCAACATTCAAAGATAGTAAAGGTGGAGTAAGTTCATGGATAGGCAAAACAATGGGACCTACACTAGCTTACTTAGCAGGATGGACATACTGGGTAGTACATATTCCATACCTAGCACAAAAACCACAAGGTGTAATTATTTCTTTAGGATGGGCAATCTTCCAAGATGGAAGTACTATAAATAATATGAATCCATTAATTATGCAAGGATTATGTTTATTAATATTCTTATTCTTTGTATGGATTTCATCAAGAGGGGTTAACTCTCTAGGTAAAATAGGAACAGTAGCAGGAACAGCAATGTTCGTTATGTCATTACTTTATGTAGTGCTAGTTTTAACAGCACCAGCTATGAGAGGAACTCATATAGCTACTCCTAATATGACTTCAATTAGTACCTATATACCAAAATTTGATTTTACATATTTCACAACAATAGCAATGTTAGTATTTGCAGTTGGTGGAGCAGAAAAAATATCACCATATGTAAATAACATGAAAGATCCTGTAAAAGGCTTCCCAAAAGGTATGATAGCATTAGCTGTAATGGTTGCAGTAACTGCATTACTTGGATCAGTAGCTATGGGTATGATGTTTGATGCTAATAATATTCCAGATGACTTAATGATGAATGGTGCTTATTATGCCTTCAAAGAATTAGGAAATTATTATGGAATAGGTAATACATTCTTAATTTTATATGCATTAGCAAACTTTGCTGCTCAAATATCAGCTTTAGCATTCTCAATAGATGCTCCATTAAAGGTTCTATTATCAGATACTGATGCAAGATACGTACCAAAAGCATTAACTAAGACTAATAAACATGGTGCTCCAATAAACGGATATATTATGACTACAATATTAGTTGGTATATTAATAGTAGTTCCTGCTTTAGGAATTGGTGATGTTAATGCATTATTCACTTGGTTATTAAAATTAAATGCTGTTGTAATGCCAATGAGATATTTATGGGTGTTCTTAGCTTATATCATGTTAAGAAAAGCTATAAAAGGAAAATTCAAATCAGATTACAAATTTGTTAAAAATGATAAGGTCGCAATAATAATAGGAGCATGGTGTTTCATATTTACAGCATTTGCTTGTATATTAGGTATGTTCCCAACAAATGTTCCAGCATTCTCAAAAGAGTGGATATTCTTAGTAGGAATGAACGTTGGTACACCATTTGTATTAATAGGTTTAGGTTTAATTTTACCTAAAATAGCTAAGAAAACTAATGGTAAAGACTATGATGATGCAGTAAGAGAAGCTGCGGCAACAAAAATGGAAAATAAATAGTTGAAATATAAGGCACTCTTTTAGAGTGCCTTTTTTATTGTATAAAGACCTAATATTTTCAAGTGAAATAGCCTAATAGTAATGACAAAATCCATTAAATATGTTAATATGTAAAGTACAATATATTTTGATAATCAAACAAAAAGGTTAAGGAGAAATCAGAATGATAGTAGAACCAAAGTTCAGAGGTTTCATATGCACTACCTCTCATCCAATGGGATGTAAAAAGAATGTTGAAAATCAAGTAGAGTATGTAAAAGAAAAAGGTAAGATAAAGGGAGCTAAAAAAGTACTTGTTCTAGGTGCTTCAACTGGATACGGATTAGCAAGTGCTATAGTTGCTTCAGAGGCATGTGATGCTGAAGTTTTAGGCGTTGCATTTGAAAGAGAAGCTTCAGGTAAAAGAACAGCTTCAGCAGGTTGGTATAATATAGAGTCATTAAAGAAATTAGCATCAGATGAGGGTAAGAAATTTATATCAGTAAATGGAGATGCTTTTTCTAATGAAGTTAAAAATGAAGTTATAGATTTAATAAAAGAAAATATAGGAAAAGTAGATTTGGTTATATATTCATTAGCTGCTCCGAAGAGAAAGGATCCAGTTACAGGGGAAGTTTATAGTTCTTGTTTAAAAACAGTAGGAGAACCTTTTACTAGTAAGACTTTAGATTTCCATACAGGAGAAATCCATGATGTTACTATTAATCCAGCTACAGAAGAAGAAATAGAGAGAACTAGAAAAGTAATGGGTGGAGAAGACTGGATGCTATGGATTAAAGCTTTAAAAGAAGCTGATGTTTTAGAAGAGGGTGTTAAA
Organism: Clostridium sp. LIBA-8553; assembly: GCF_057782465.1. Classification (NCBI taxonomy): domain Bacteria; kingdom Bacillati; phylum Bacillota; class Clostridia; order Eubacteriales; family Clostridiaceae; genus Clostridium; species Clostridium sp. LIBA-8553. Next base: position 2,843,015 of record NZ_CM173489.1, on the reverse strand, counting down.
ACTATAGCTTATTCATATATTGGACCAGAGGTTACATATCCAATATATAGAGAAGGTACAATAGGAAGAGCTAAAAATGATTTAGAAAAAACAGCAGGAGAAATAACTGAAGTTTTAAAATCATTAAATGGTGAAGGATATGTATCAGTAAATAAAGCTTTAGTAACTCAAGCAAGTTCAGCTATTCCAATAGTATCTTTATATATTTCAATACTTTATAAAGTAATGAAGGAAAAAGGAACTCATGAAGGATGTATTGAGCAAATATATAGAATGTTTGAAGATCTTTATGAAGGAAAGCTTAATTTAGATTCTGAAAATAGAATCAGAATCGATGATTTAGAAATGGCTGAGGATGTACAAAAAGCTATTGAAGAAATATGGCCACAAATAAACAGTGAAAATGTTTATGAATTAAGTGATGCAGAAGACTTTAGAAAAGAATTCTTCAAATTATTTGGATTTGGACTAGAGGGTGTAGATTACTCACAAGAGGTGGATATAACAAGAGTTTAATAGATATTAAAAATAGATAATCCAGAATCAAGTTAAATTCTAATAAATTATGAAAAGGTGTTGGTTTAAGTAAATTAATACTAAAACAACACCTTTTTGTTATATCAAAATATATTAAGCTATTTGATAAAATCCTTAAAAAATAATAAATAGAGATAATAAGATTATTATTACCCCGGAAATTAGATTACTATTATCAGCTACCTTTTTATTCTTTATTTTTTTAGAAAGGTAGAAGCCAAAGGAAACGAATATTAGGGAAATGAAAAAGGTTGTTATAGTTGTAAATGAAATATTTAGTCCTGAAATACTAGCTCCTATTCCTAAACCAAAGTTATTTATTGATAAAGCTATTGCAAGCGCTAGAGATTCTTTAAAATCTATATTACCGGATTTATCTTTATCAGCTACTTCTGGATTTTCTAGTATAAATATTGGTGAAGAATTGTTATCACTATCATGTGATGGTAGAGCTTTTTTTTCTTTAAAATAAGAATATATAGAATAAAGACCTATTCCTAACAAAACCAATCCACCTATAATATCACCTAATTTTAAAGGGATTACACCTAAAAATAGTTTTCCTAATATCATGGAAATTAATGTTCCTAAAGCCGATATAAAAGCTATTACAAGGGTACTTGAAAAATTTATTTTTATGTTTTTTAAACCATATGCAAAGGAAACAACAAGTATATCTAAACTTGCAGCAATTACAAAAAGAATTATGCTTAAAAAGCTCATTTTTTGCCTCCAAAGTTTTACTGTTAATCCTAATATATTTTAAATATATATATAATGTGACAATTCTGGAGACAAAAATAGATTAATTTCTAGAAAAGTAATAAGATAATTCCATTGGTGGAATTTCTATTTTGTTTGTGATTTTTTTTAAGTAAAGCTTAGCTTTTTCAAATTCTTTTTCTTTAATAAGAGTCTTAAAGTGAGAAATTTCTCTTTTGCTCATATAGTCTTCAATTATATTAAAGGCTAAGTCTAAAGAGTATTTAAAACCTACATTATCATTAGGTTTTAAAAGAAGATTGTCTATATAAATATAAAAATCTATTATATTATTAGGTAGTTTTTCAATAGTATGATGAAAGTTCTTATCATGTTGAAATAGAAGTAACTTATAATTGTCTACTTCTTCTATAAAAGTTTCTAAAGGTAGAATATTATTCATTTCCTTTAAAGCGTTGATACATTTAATAGAGGATATATCCTTATCTTTAACTTCTAGCATTATATCTGGATTAAAAATTTTAACATTATTATAATAATTCAAAAACTCATTTATAGAAATTGAGGAGGAGTGAGAGCCTTTCTTTTTTAACATATCTTGTTCACTATAGTGAACCTTTATATTTCCATCTAAATCTTTATTCCAAGTATTTATTACTAAGGAGTAAATTTCTTTTAAGGTGTATGAATTATCCCCAAAACATATGTTATGTAAATTATCAAATATCACAGGAATATTAATTTTATTAGTTATTTCTAATACATCATCAAGAGAAAAGTTTTTTTCATCATTTTCAATGACTAAGCGCTTTTTGGAAGAAGATGAGAGCTTATTAAATCCCTTTATAAAATTTTCTTTTGCCAAAGGTTTATCTCCATAAACTCCTCCTATATGAAGAATTATTTTATTTTTATAATCTAAGTCTAAGGAATCTAAGAATGCACAATGATACTCAATATCCCTTAAAGATTTTTCTAAAACATCCTCCTTAGGAGAATTTATTACTGTATACTGTCCAGGGTGCATTGAAACGCGTATGTTATGTTTTTTAATAAATTTTCCTATAGTATTTAGTTGGGTTTTAAATTCTTTTTGCCAGTTAAATTTGTTTATTTCATGAGAACCTAAAGGAATTATGTCTGAACTTATTCTAAAAAGAAAAATATCGTTTTTTAAATTCCACTCTAATATTTTATATAAATCATTTAAGTTTTTATCTATGACAGAAAATAAATTATGATAAGAAAAGTCTTTTAAAAGTATTCTACGATTTGTACGAGCATTAGTGGTTAATGGAGTACAAGCATATCCTATTTTCATTTAATCAATCCTTTACTAAAAAATATTAACTATATTTTTTACAATTAAATAAAAAATACAGTGGAAAATTTATAAGTGGTTTAAACGGGTTAAAAAAATAAATAAAAAGATTTCATAAAATAATTTATACTGAAAATATTATAATTATTTTAACAAAGGTTTATAGGATGAAGTTTAATTTAAGATACAATGTAAAGTTATAAATAATATATGTAAAGTATTTTAAAATTATAAATTAAGAATTTTGTAATAATTGAAGAGGGTGTTATATGGCAAAATTATATTATGAAAAAATACAGATTTAGATTTAATAAAGGATAAGAAATTTGCAATAATTGATTATGGTAGTCAAAGATATGCAAATACTTTAAATCTAAAGGATAGTGGTGTTAATGTAACTATATGGTTATGTGAAGGAAGTAGGTCTTGAGAAAAGACTGAAAGAGAAGGGGTAAAAGTTTCAAAGTTTAGTGATGCAGTTAATAATTGCGACGTTATAATAATTTTAGTACCAGATGAAAAATAATCAAAACTTTATAATTAAAAATAAAACTTATTAAAAAGCAAGTGTTAGTTTTTGCTCATGGATTCAATATTAATTATGAGCAGATTAAACCACTACAGTGGGTTGATGTATGTAAGTATACTAGAAATAACATTTAAAGATGAAACTGAAACCGATCCTCGTGAAGAACAGGCAGTATTATTTTAAACATCATAAGATATTTGAAAATGATATTGTAGAATATGACGATTATATGGTTGGTAAAAGAATCTAAGAAAGAAATAGAAAATATTTTTAGGAAAATTCAAAAAAAGGAACCTTTGCAAAAAAACTAGTTGTTAGAAAAATTACAAGATAGACAAAAATTTAATGCTATCAGAGAAAAAGAATATTAAATTAAAAAAGTTGGAAAAAATTAAAAATATAATGAGTTGGCTAGATAGCAACATTTAAAATTTTGGTGCAATTGATTCATAAAATAAATTATATTTTATGAATCAATTGCTATGAAGATTTTACAAGGAATATCCATTCCAACTTATTAAGTTTATTCCACTTTAAAATTTTTTTGATAGTTTATTAAAAAATAACAAAAAAATATATTTTACAAAATGTATAAATAACTGTTATAATGTCAAAGGTTAATTTAATTTATAGGAGTGGAATTTATGGAAAAGTATATATTTTGGGTAACAGCTATTTTTCAAATAGGCGTATTTGCTCTAATGCTATACTATTTATTCATAGCGCTATTTGGATTCTATAAGAAAAAAGATAAAAAGGTTTTTGAACCTCAAAAGAAATTTGCAATGCTTGTAGCAGCTCATAATGAAGAAGTAGTTATAGAAAATTTAGTTGAAAGTTTAAAGCACTTAGATTATCCAAAAGAATTATATGATATATTTGTTATTGCAGATAACTGTACTGATAATACTGCTAAGATTGCTAGAGAAGCAGGAGCAAATGTATTTGAAAGATTTAATAAAGAAAAAAGAGGTAAGGGTTTTGCGTTAGAATGGATGTTTGATAAAATATTCAAAATGGAAACTCACTACGATGGAATAGCAGTTTTTGATGCTGACAATTTAGTTGATAAAAATTTCTTAAAAGAAATGAATAATAAAATGTGTGAAGGCTTTAAGGTTGTTCAAGGATATATAGATTCTAAGAACCCTCAAGATTCTTGGATAACAGAATCTTATGCAATAGCATTCACATCAGCAAATAGAATGCTTCAATTAGCTAAAAGTAATATAGGTTTATCAGCTCAAATAGGTGGAACAGGATTTGTTATAGATACTGCAACACTTAAGAAATTAGGTTGGGGAGCTACTTGCTTAACAGAGGACTTAGAATTTAGTTGTAAGCTTATATTAAATGGAGAAAAAGTAGGTTGGGCACATGATGCCATAATATATGATGAAAAACCATTAACTTTAAAAGCTTCATGGAATCAAAGAAAGAGATGGATGCAAGGATTTGCAGACGTAGCTACTAGATATGGAATGAAACTTTTAAAGAAATCTATAAAAGATAGAAGCTTTGTTGCTTTTGACTGTACTTTATACGTAATGCAACCATTTGTTACTTTAGCAATGGGATTAGCTGGTTTATTAACATTCATACAAATAAGAGCGGTTGATGGTCTTGGAATATTTGTTATAAGCTATTTATTCAATGCAACAGCATGGCAGTTATTCTGTGTATTCCAATTTTTATTAACACCATTTGCTTTACTATTTGATAAGAAGATGAGTGGAAAGTTATTCGTAGTTTTAGGACTATATGCATGTAACGTATTTATACAACCATACTTAATAACTCAATTAGGTATATTAGATAATGTAGTGTTATTAACACTATTCAATGTGGCTTATATAGGAATATTCTTAATAGGAACATTATTATTCTTAGGAAAGAGAAACTTCCAAATATTCTACAGATATTTAATTTATCCATTATATATCTTAACTTGGATACCAATAACAATCCAAGGTATAATAGATAAAGATAAAAAGGAATGGTCACATACTAAACACGTTAGACAAATCGGAATATATGAAGTTTAATTATTATAAGACATCCAAAATGGATGTCTTATATTTTTGCTATAAAATAATGTTTATGACTATAAAAAGTTGACAATATTATTAGATGTTATTGATTTGGATATAGCATATTTTTGTATTTTAAAATCTTTTGATATAATTAATAATCGTGAAGTATTATAAAAGTATAGTCCATGGGAACAAATGTTTGACAATGTATTTTTAAAGAATTATACTATTTTAGTAAATTGAAAGGATGATATATAAATGTTTGGATTAATAAGTTACGAGGAGATATATGGACATGAGGACGAGTATATCTTTATAGATGTTAGAAGCCAAAAGGAGTCATTTCAAGAGCCAATGGTTGGAGCTATAAATATTCCTGTGCTTTTAGATGAGGAAAGAGATGTAGTCGGAACTTTATATGTTAGAGAAAGTACGGAAGCTGCAAAAGAGCAAGGAATAGAATTTATCTCTAGAAGATTGCCAGAGATATTTAAACAAGTTCAAGAGCTTTATAGAAATAAACATGGCAAGAAACTTGTTATTTTCTGTGCAAGAGGCGGAATGAGAAGTGGAAGTCTACATTCATTACTAAATAGTTTAGGTATAAATTGTTACAAATTAGAAGGTGGATATAAATCATATAGAAGTTTTATTATTAATAAAATAGGAGAATTCTCAAAGGAAATTGATTTTATAGTACTATATGGAAACACTGGTGTAGGAAAAACAGAAATGTTATATAAATTAGAAGAAAAAGGCTATGATGTTTTAGACTTAGAGGGATGTGCAAATCATAGAGGATCAATTTTAGGTGGTGTTGGTTTAGGAGATTGTAACACTCAGAAGAGGTTTGACGCATTGGTTTACGATAAACTTAGACATAGAAAATCTAACATTGTATTTATAGAAGGAGAAAGTAAGAGAATAGGAAGAATTTTAATCCCAGATACTTTATTTGAAAAAATGTATGAGGGCTCTAAGTTAAAAATAACCGCAGATCCGGATGTAAGAGCGGAAAGATTAGTTAAAGAATATACTGCATTCGAAAATGTAAATGAACAACTAGATGAAGCATTAGGTGTTCTTAAAAAGCATATAAGTCCAGAAAGAGTGGAACAATATAAATGCTTGGTAGCGAAGGGAGATTATAAGCAAGTAGCCTTAGAGCTTATGGAAAAATATTATGATCCTAGATACGGAACAAGTGCAAAGAAAAAAACTTTTAGAAATGAATTAGAAATAAATGATATAGAGAATGAATTATTTAAATTAGAGGAAATATACAAAGAGATTTCAGAAGAATTAAGGGAGGATGTATATGAGCAGTAGAAATAACAGTTATGATGTTACTTCTTTAACTTCTTTAGAAAAGTTAGAGCCAGTTAGAGTAAGACCAGGAATGTACATAGGTTCTACTGGAAGCAAAGGACTTCATCATTGCATATGGGAGATACTAGATAACTCTATAGATGAAATATCAAATGGATATGGAAATAAAGCTAAAGTTATTTTAAATAAAGATAAAAGTGTAACTGTAATAGATAATGGAAGAGGAATTCCTACAGGAATGCATCCAATCAAGAAAAAGACTGGTGTTGAAATGGTATTTACTGAACTTCATACAGGAGGAAAGTTTAATAACCAAAACTATAAAACATCTGGTGGTCTTCATGGTGTTGGAGCTGCTGTTGTTAATGCCTTATCAAGATGGCTAGAAGTTGAGGTAAAGCAAAATGGTAAGGTATATAAAGAAAGATTTGAATATGCTTATGACAAAGAGCTTAGGAAAGATATGCCAGGAACCCCTGTAACTCCATTAGAAGTTGTAGGAAAATCAGCTGAAACTGGTACTAAGGTTACGTTTTTACCAGATAGAGAAATATTTTCAACATCTGATTTTAAATTTGACATAATAGATGAAAGATTACAAGAACTAGCTTTCCAAAATAAAGGGATAAGATTAGAGCTTATTGATAATAGAAAAGAAGAAAGCGTATGTAAAGAGTATTATTCTGAAAGAGGACTTTTAGATTTTATAGATTATTTAAATGAGAGTAAAACACCTCTTCATCCAACACCCGTTTTATTTGAAGGGGAGAGAGAAGTAAATAATATACAGATGTATGGTGAAATATGTCTTCAATTTACAGATTCTACAACAGAAAACATAGTTAGTTATGTAAATAACATACCTACAACAGAAGCAGGTACTCATGAAACTGGTTTTAAAACAGGTATGACTCGTGCTTTTAAAGAGTGGGCTAAGAAGCTTAATCTTGTAAAAGAAAAGGATAAAGATTTTGAAGGTGACGACTTAAGAGAAGGTATGACAGCTATTGTTAGAATAAAAATCACAAATCCTGTTTTTGAAGGACAAACAAAGACTAAGCTTGGAAATAATGAAGCTTATACAATGATGAACGATTTAGCTTATACTAAGTTTGGTCACTGGATTGAAGATAATAAAGAAGTTGCAACTATGATTATAAATAATGCCTTAGATGCAGCTGCGAGAAGAGAGAAAATTAAAAAGATTAATGATGCAGAGAGAAAGAAAATAGGAAAAGGAACAGCACCTTTGGCAGGTAAGGTTGCAGTATGTACATTAAAAAATAAAGAAGTCAATGAGTTTATAGTAGTTGAGGGAGATTCTGCTGGTGGTTCAGCTAAACAAGCTAGAGATAGAAGATTCCAAACAATAATGCCTTCAAAAGGTAAAATAATGAATACAGAGAAACAGAAGTTAGAAAATGTTATAGCTTCAGAAGAACTTAAGATATTCAATACTGCTATAGGCACAGGAATATTAGATAATTATAATGAAGATGATTTAAAATATAACAAAATAATAATAATGAGTGATGCTGACGTAGATGGATATCATATCAGAACTCTTTGGATGACATACATCTATAGATATATGAGGCCTCTTATAGCTAATGGTCACTTATACTTAGCACAACCACCTCTTTATAAGGTTGCAAAATCTGGAAAAGGTAAGGATAAAATACTTTATGCTTATAGTGATGATGAATTAGAAGCAGTTAAGAAGAAGGTTGGAAAGGGAGCAACAATTCAAAGATTTAAGGGACTTGGAGAGATGAATCCAGATCAATTATGGGAAACAACTTTAAATCCAGAGACAAGAACTTTAGTACAAGTTACCATAGAGGATGCGGCTAAGGCAGAAAAAATGGTTTCTTTATTAATGGGTGATGTTGTTCAACCTAGAAAGAACTACATGTATAAGTATGCTGAGTTCTAAAGGAGGAGATTAAATGGCTAAAAAGAATATTGAAATACCTAAGGATAATAATATTGTTAGAATGCCTCTAGAAGAGGTTATGCCTGACAACTATTTACCTTACGCAGTAGAGGTTGCTAAAGATAGAGCACTTCCAGATGTAAGAGATGGATTAAAGCCGGTACACAGAAGAATTTTATATGGAGCGTACATGTTAAAGGCTTTTCCAGACAAACCTTATTATAAATCAGCTAGAATAGTTGGGGATATATTAGGTAAATATCACCCACATGGAGATAGTTCAGTTTATGATGCTATGGTAATTCTAGCTCAAGACTTTAGTACAAGAGCTCCCCTAATTGATGGACACGGTAACTGGGGAAGTATAGATGGAGACGGAGCAGCAGCTATGAGATATACAGAAGCTAGACTTTCTAGTATATCTATGGAAATGCTTAGAGATATAGAAAAAAATGTAGTAGACATGGTTCCAAACTACTCAGATTCAGAAATGGAACCTAAGGTGCTACCAGCTAGATATCCAAATCTTTTAGTAAATGGAACCTTTGGTATTGCTGTTGGACTTTCAACTAACATACCTCCACATAACTTAAAAGAAGTTATAGATGGTACATTAGCTTATATAGATAATAATGAAATAACTACTAAAGAATTAATGAATTATATAAAGGGACCAGACCTTCCAACAGGAGGAGTTTTAATTGGACAAAAAACTCTTTTATCTGCTTATGAAACAGGGGAAGGCAAAGTTACTTTAAGAGCAAAAGCTAATATAGAGAAATTGGAAAATGGAAGACTTGGAATAGTTATAACAGAGTTTCCTTATAGAAGAAATAAGGCAAGAATACTTCAAACAATATCAGATATGACTGGCGATAAGAGGCATGCAAAAGCTTTAGATGGAATTGCTGATATTAGAGATGAGTCTGATAGAACTGGTATAAGAGCTGTTATAGAATTTAAGAAGGCTATTGATCATGATATGGCTGACAAGATTCTTAAATATCTTTATAAGAAAACAGATCTTCAAGGAAATATAAGCTTTAATATGGTGGCTTTAGCTGATGGTAAACCAGAAACTATGGGATTAAAAACAATAATAACTCATTACGTAAACCATCAAAAAGAGGTTGTTATAAGAAGAACAAAAAGGGAGCTAGAAGTTGCTGAGAAGAGATTCCATATAGTTGAAGGATTCATAAAAGCTATAGGAATAATGGATGAAGTTATAGCTACAATTAGAGCGTCAAAATCAAAGAAAGATGCTCATGAAAATTTAGTTGCTAAATTTGATTTTACTGACTTACAGGCTGAAGCAATTCTAGAATTAATGCTTTATAGATTAACTGGCTTAGAAATAAAAGTATTCCAAAAAGAACATAAAGAATTATCAAAAAAAATAAAAGAGCTTAGAAGAATTTTAGAAAATGAATCAGTTCTTTTAGGAGTTATAAAAGAAGAATTAAAAGAAGTGGCAGAGACTTATGGCGATGATAGAAGAACTGCTTTAGTTGAGGATGAAAGCGAGGCTAAAATTGATTTAGAAGAGCTTATAGTAGCTGAAGATGTTATGGTTACTCTATCAAATGAAGGATTTATAAAGAAGATTCCTCTTAAGACTTATAATCGTTCCAATGTTGATGAAAATGAAATTGAATATAGAGAAGGAGATTATTTAAAATTCCTTATTAAATCAAATACTAAGGATACCTTAGCTGTATTTACTGATAAGGGAACTGTTTATCAAATAAAATGTAATTCTGTAGCAGATAAGAAATGGAAGGATAAAGGAGAAAGACTTGAAGATTTAATAAGAGGATTAAGTTTAGAAGATGAAAAAATTATTGCTCTTGAATCAATTGAGAACTTCCTTCCAAACAAATGCTTTAAGTTTATAACTGCTAATGGGTTAATAAAGAAGACTACTTTAGATAAATTTGTTACTGCTTACTCAAAGCTTATGGCCATAAAGCTTAAGAATGATGATTTATTAGCAAGTGTATCTTTAATAGATTCACAGGATGAAGAAAGATTTGTTGAAATTGAAACAACTAATGGATTAAACTTTGTTGTTTCAGAACCAGAATTAGAGTTTACAGATAGAAATATACTAGGGGTTCAATTAGTACCATTAAAGAGTGGTAACCAAATTAAAAGTATAAGATTTGTAGATAACTATGAATATAAAGAATTCATAATAGGAATAAATAAAAAAGGAAATATAAAAACTTTCAATAACATGAATAGCAATTCTTATGAAAAGATAAAAGTTAATTCATTTAGAAATATAATTGCTTTCTCAAATAAAGGAAAGGTATTTAAATTCCCAGCATACTTACTTCAAAATACAGAAGAAAGTAATATTTCAGATTTAGTAGATGGATTTGAAAAAGATGAACTTATAATAAAAGTAGCTCCTATAAATGAATTTGGGAAAATAGGTGAAGATTTATTTGTTTATTTCTTCTCAAGAGAAGGATTAGTTAAAAAGACATCTTTAAGAGAGTTCTTAGGAGAATTTAATAATCAAATAGCTTATAAATTTAAAACTCCAAAGGATGAGTTAGTAAATGTAGATATAAATTTTGAAAATGCTACTATTATCTTGGTAACTAAAAATGGTATGGGAATTAAATTCTCTGCTACAGCTATTAATCCAATGGGAAGAGTGGCTTCAGGGGTAACAGGAATAAGCTTAAAAGATGATAATAAAGTTATCTTTGGAAAGGCTATACCATCAATAGAAGGTATTGATGATAAAACTTTAGAAGCGTATAATGACTATAAAAAAGAATTAACTAGTAATTATGAAAAACTTGTTTTAGAGTCTAAGCAGAAGGAAAAGGCTGAAGTCAATATTGATGACATTAAATTACAAAATAGAGCGGGAAGAGGAAGTAGTTTAATGATTGTTGTATTGGAAGACTACATCAAGGATGTAATTATTAAGTAGGAGGATATGGTCATGAAAAAAGTATTAGTATTTTTAGCAGAAGGTTTTGAGACTATAGAGGCATTATCTGTTGTGGACGTTTGTAATAGAGCTAAGGTAACATGTCATGCATGCAGCCTAACAGAAAATAGAGCTGTTAATAGTGCTCATGGAACAATGGTACTTTGTGATAAATTAATATCAGATGATGATTTAGAAAATTATGATGCAATCGTACTTCCAGGTGGTATGCCAGGTTCAAAAAATCTTAGAGATAATGAAAAAGTACAATCATTAATTAAAAAATATAATAAAGAAAACAAAATTGTAGCAGCAATATGTGCAGCACCAATAGCATTAGCCAAGGCTGGAGTTATTGAAGGAAGAACAGTTACAAGTTATCCTGGATTTAAGGAGGAGCTTGGAAATGTTAATTATATTGAAGATGAGACAGTAGTTGTTGATGGAAATATAATAACAAGTAGAGGGCCTGCAACTGCTTTAGTATTTGGATTAGAAATATTAAAGCAATTAGGATATGGAAAAGAAGCAGAGGAAATAAGAGAAGGTATGCTTATTAACTTTTTCTTAGAAAAAGAAGGTAAGTAGCACTTTTATAACTTAAAGAGAGTTGTATCAAAATAACTTAAAAATAAAATTTATAAACATATTTGGAAAATTACTTAGTTAATCTAAGAAGTTTATAGTAAATATTCCATTTATAAATTTTGTTTTGAGTTTTGATACGGCTCTTTTTATTTTTTACAAGCTTATTAGGTATGTTAAAATATAATAAGATTTAATATATTTGGAGGAAAATATATGCAAAAAATAATTTTAAATAATGGTGTTAGATTATTATATAAATTTAAAGATATAGAACATACATCTTTTTGCATAAGCTTAGAGAGTGGAGCTAATGCAGAAAATAAAGATGAAATAGGAATGGCACATGCCCTAGAGCATATTTTGTTTAAAGGAAATGAGAAGCTTAAGGAAGATGAAATAAATGAAAAATTAGATGATTTATTTGGATTTAATAATGCTATGACTAATTTCCCTTATGTTATTTATTATGGAACTACTGCAAAGGAAGATTTTGAAGAAGGATTTTCTTTATATTCAAATATAGTTTTAAATTCAGATTTTCAGGAATTTGGTTTTTCAGAAGAATTAAATGTTATAAAACAAGAAAGTGATGAGTGGAAAGAAGATTTAGAGCAACATGTAGAGGATCTTGCTTTAATGAATGGCTTACAAGATGAAAGAATAGGAAACTTAATAATAGGAGAAAAAAATCATATAGAAGCTATAAGTTTTCAAGGGTTAAAAGATTTTTATGAAAAAAACTATCTAAGTGAAAATATGGTTGTCTCAGTTGTTTCATCTCTTTCTTTAGAAAAAGTAAAAGAGATTGTAGAGAAAAATTTTAATAGAGCAAAGAGAGGAAAGATATCTAAAGATAGTTTAGAAAGAAATATTAATTGTGGCATATTCTCTAAAAAGATAGAGGGCAATACTGGGGCAAAAATATGCTGTTTATTTAATATAAATGATTTAAGTATGGAAGAGATAACTTTACTTAAGGTATTTAATCTTTGGTTTGGTGAAGGGGTAAGCTCCGTATTATACGATGAAATTAGAACTAAAAATGGACTAGCTTATGAAGTTTATAGTGAAGTTAAGTATGAAAAGGGAATAAGATTATTTAAAATTTATTTAGGAACCTCTAAGGAAAAGGAAGAAGAGGCCTTAGGACTTATTGAAAAGTGTATATCAAAGGCTATGAATATAGAAGATTATTTAAGTGAAGAGGGATTAAATAAACTAATAAAGAGATTTAAACTTAAAAATTCATTAGATTTAGAAAAAAGTATAATTCTTGCTAATAGAATGGCTATATATGAAACTATGTTTAATAGAGGAGAATATATTTTTGAAGAGTTAAGTTTAGTTGAAGGTTTAAATTTAAAAGATATGAAAAATTTAATAGAAAGAGTTCTAAAAAATTTCATTGTGCAAATAATTAATTAAGAGGTGATGGCGTGAGGGAGCAATGGCTACTTAAACAAAGAAATAGAGAGGAAATAGAGAGTTTAAAAGAAGAATTAAATTTAGATTTATTAACATCTATTCTTTTAGTGAATAGAGATATAAGGGATAAAAAAAATGCAAAAGAATTCTTATTTGGAGGAATTGATGACTTAAATGATCCATATCTAATGAAGGATATGGAAAAGGGAGTCATGCGAATAAAAGAAGCCATAGAAAAAGGGAGTAAAATCACTATATATGGTGATTATGACTGTGATGGTGTATCAAGTACTTCAATATTATATAAAGGGCTAAAAAGATGCAATGCTAACTTTAATTATCATATACCAGATAGAGAAGATGAAGGGTATGGTATGAATTCTAATAGAGTTAGAATTTTAAAAGAAGAGGGAACTGAATTAATTTTAACATGCGATAATGGAATTGCTGCCTTTGAAGAAATAGCTTTAGCAAATGAATTAGGAATGGATGTTATCTTAACAGATCATCATGACATTCCTTTAGTTAAGAATAAAGCAGGAGAACTTAATAAGGAAACTCCTAAAGCTTATGCGGTTATAAATCCTAAACAAGAGGATTGTAATTATCCATTTAAATCCTTGTGTGGAGCAGGAATTGCATTTAAATTTGTATGTGCTCTATATAAAGAGTTAGGAATACAACATGAAGAGGCTTTAAAACTTTTAGAAATCTGTGCTATTGCTACAGTATGTGATGTAGTTGATTTATTAGGAGAAAATAGAATAATAGTTAAAAAGGGATTAGAATTATTGAATAATACATCAAATAAGGGATTAATAGCTTTAAAGAAATACACAGGGCTTACTGATAAAGAAATAGCACAATATCATTTAGGGTTTGTCATAGGACCTTGTATAAATGCTACAGGAAGACTTGAGACCGCTGATTTATCTGTGGAATTGCTTCTAACAGAAGATGAAGAAAAAGCAGATATATTAGCTAGAGAGCTTTTTGAGCTTAATCAAAGAAGACAGGACTTAACCAAAGATAGTGTAGATATGGTTATAAAACAAATAGAGGATAATAATATGGAAAATGATAAGGTGATTTTAGTTTATAATCCATATATACATGAAAGTATTGCAGGAATAGTTGCTGGAAGAATAAAAGAAAAATATAATGTTCCTACAATAATAATGACTAAAGGGAAAGATATGCCAAAGGGATCTGCAAGATCTATTGAGGAATATAATATATTTGAAGAATTATCTAAGTGCAAAGAAGTTATAAGTAAATTTGGTGGCCATCCTATGGCTGCAGGATTATCAGTTGAAGAAAAAAACATACCTATATTAAGGAAAATGTTATTAGAAAATTGTAGATTAACTGAATATGATATAACACCTAAGGTTAGAATTGATGTAAAATTACCTTTGGAGAATTTAAATTATGGAATAATAGATAATTTAGATAGATTAGAACCTTTTGGAAAAGGAAATTCTAGTCCTCTATTTGGAGAGAAGGATGTTAAGGTAAGTAGAGTATGGATAATGGGAAAAGAACAGAATGTAATTAAATTTAGGTGTAAATTAAGAAATAGCTATAAAACAATAGACGCTATAGCATTTGGAAATAAGGTTAATGAATTTAAGGAAGACTTTTCTAATAAATATGGAGAAGAAGAATTATTAAGAGTTTTAGATGGCGGAAACTGCAATTTTAGTGTGGATTTAATTTATTATCCTAACATAAATGAATTTAATGGAAAGAAAACT
This sequence comes from Clostridium sp. LIBA-8553, assembly GCF_057782465.1. NCBI lineage: Bacteria > Bacillati > Bacillota > Clostridia > Eubacteriales > Clostridiaceae > Clostridium > Clostridium sp. LIBA-8553. Next base: position 2,827,884 of record NZ_CM173489.1, on the reverse strand, counting down.
ATTCAAGCTAATGTGAAATATTTTAGATTATAAAATTAAAGGAGCAATATTAAAAATATTGCTCCAGTGTTTTGTATATAATTAGGCATAAATTAATTATATACAATATCAATATTAAGTTTTATTTAATGGCGGACTTTAATTTTTAATTAAATTCCTCTTTCGTATTGTTCTACCATTCTTTTAACCATTTCTCCACCAACGCTTCCGCATTGTTTTGAGCTAAGGTCACCATTGTAATCTGAGAATGGTACTCCCATTTCACTTGCTACTTCATTTTTGAATTTTGCTAATCCGTTTTTTGCTTCTGGAACTAATTGTGCCATTTTGAATTCCTCCTTAGTTATTAATTGAGTTTGCATTTATATATTGTGCAGAATAGAGTAAAATATGAGAGGGAATTAAAGGAGTTATTACAAAAAAATATTTATAAAACCATAGATTATTAAGGGAGTTGATTTTTTGAAAAAGTATAAAATAATGATGACTGGTGGAGGTTCAGCTGGTCACGTTACCCCAAATTTAGCTTTAGTACCTAAATTAAAAGAGTTAGGTTTTGAAATAAAATATATAGGAAGCAAAAATGGTATAGAAAAAGAAATAATAACTAAAGAAAACATACCTTATTATTCAATATCATCAGGTAAACTTAGAAGATATTTTGATATTAAAAACTTTACTGATCCTTTCAAAGTTCTAAAAGGAGTTTTAGATGCTTCAAGAATATTATCAAAAGAAAAACCAGATGTTATATTTTCAAAAGGTGGATTTGTTACTGTTCCTGTTGTTATGGCAGCTTCAATGAAAAAGATACCTGTAGTATCGCATGAATCAGACTTGACTCCAGGATTAGCTAATAAAATAGCTTCACCATTTTGTGATAAGCTTTGTGTTACATTTCCTGAAAGCTTAAAATATATAAAAGATAATAAAGGCGAATTAACAGGAACACCGATTAGAGAAGAACTTTTAAAAGGTAGTAAAGAAAGAGGAAGAAAGTTTTGTAATTTTAAAGAAGATAAAAAAGTTCTTATGATAGTTGGAGGAAGTTTAGGTTCTAAAGTTATAAATGATAATGTTAGAAAAATCTTAAATGAAGTATTAAAAGATTATAATGTTATACATTTATGCGGAAAAGGAAATCTAGATCAATCATTAACAACATTAGAAGGTTATAGACAATATGAATATATATCAGATGAGCTTCCTGATTTAATGGCTTTAGCAGATTTAGTTATATCTAGAGCAGGTGCAAATACTATATTTGAATTATTAGCACTTAGAAAGTTAAATATATTAATACCTTTATCAGCAAATGCTTCAAGAGGAGATCAAGTTTTAAATGCTAATTCATTTGAAAAAAGTGGTTTTTCTAAGGTCATAAAAGAAGAGGAGTTAACTTCAGAAGTTTTACTAAACGCTATCAAAGAAGTAACAAAAAACAAGGAAAAATATTTAAATTCTATGAAAATAAGCAAAATAGGCAATGGAGTGGATAATATCATAGATATAATTAAGAAATCGGCAAATATGTAAATTTTTATAGATAATTCTTAGAATAACAGCCATGTTTAATAGTAAATAATAATAAATTATTAAAATATGTTTCAAAATATCAAAATATGTAGCTTGAAAAATTTTTCCCAAAGAGTATAATTATTAATGTCGAGTAAAATTAGTTTTACATTAAATAATATTGGGCTTTAAGATAAATTATATTATCGTGTATAAGAGGTGTTTTTTATGAGTAAAGTATCAGTAATATACTGGAGCAATGGTGGAAATGTTGAAGTATTAGCAAACACTATTGCAGATGAATTGACTGATTTAGGAGCAGATGTTTTAATAAAGCATGTTTCAAACGCTAAATTAGAGGATGTAACTGAAGCAGATGCAGTAGCTTTAGGTAGCCCTTCGATGGATAATAATAGAATAGAACAATACGATATGGAACCATTTGTTAATCAATTTAAATTAACTCCAAATAACAATAAAAAAATGATTCTATTTGGATCATATGGTTGGGATAATGGAGAATTCATGAATGCATGGGTTGAAAGAATGAAAGACTATGGATTCGATGTTGTTGGTAGCTTAGCTGTAAATGAATCACCAAATGATGATGAAATTAATTCAGCTAAAGACTTAGCAAAAAAACTAATAAAATAAGACTTAATATGCTAATAAGTAATTTTAATTAATTACTTTAAATATATTATAATTTTTAAGATTTAATTTATATATCTACAAAATTAATGAAAGAGAGGTCATCTCAATGGCAATGAGAAAAATGAAAACTATGGATGGTAACACAGCTGCCGCTTATATATCATATGCGTTCACTGATGTTGCAGCAATATTCCCTATCACTCCTTCATCACCAATGGCAGAGTGGGTTGATGAAAATAGTGCAAGAGGATTAAAGAACATATTTGGTCAAACAGTAAAAGTAATGGAAATGCAATCAGAAGCAGGGGCTGCTGGAGCAGTTCACGGTTCATTACAAGCTGGAGCTTTAACTACTACTTACACAGCTTCACAAGGTTTACTATTAATGATACCAAACATGTATAAAATAGCTGGTGAATTATTACCATCAGTATTCCATGTATCAGCTAGAGCATTAGCTACTTCAGCATTAAACATCTTCGGTGATCACCAAGACGTTATGGCTGCAAGACAAACTGGATTCGCTATGTTAGCAGAAGGATCAGTTCAAGAGGTTATGGATTTATCAGCAGTTGCTCACTTAGCATCTATTAAATCAAGAATACCTTTCGTAAACTTCTTCGATGGATTCAGAACATCACATGAAATACAAAAAGTTGAACTTTTACAATACGATGAATTAAAAGAATTAGTAGATATGGAAGCTGTAGAAGAGTTCAGAAGAAGAGCTCTTAACCCTAACAAACCTGTAACAAGAGGTACAGCTCAAAACCCTGATATCTATTTCCAAGAAAGAGAATCAGTAAACAAATTCTACGAAGCAGTTCCAGAAATAGTTGAGAGCTACATGAAAGAAATCACTAAATTAACTGGTAGAGAGTACAACTGTTTCGATTACTATGGAGCAGAAGATGCTGAAAGAGTTATAGTAGCTATGGGATCAGTTACTGACTTAGTAGAAGAAACTGTAGATTACTTAAACGCTAAAGGCGAAAAAGTTGGATTAGTAAAAGTAAGATTATTCAGACCATTCTCAAATGAAAGATTAATAAAAGCAATGCCAAAAACTGTTAAAAAGGTTGCTGTTTTAGATAGAACTAAAGAACCAGGTGCTGCAGGAGAACCTCTATACTTAGAAGTTAAGAATGCATTCTACGGATTAGAAAATGCTCCTGTAATAGTTGGTGGTAGATTCGGATTAGGATCAAAAGATACTGTACCAGCTGATATTGTTGCTGTTTACGAAAACTTAAATAAAGAGGATGCAAAAAATGGATTCACTTTATCAATAGTTGATGACGTAACTAACACTTCATTAGAGCCAGTTGGAGATATAGATACTACTCCAGAAGGAACTAAAGCTTGTAAGTTCTGGGGATTAGGATCAGACGGAACTGTTGGAGCTAACAAGAGTGCTATCAAAATCATCGGAGACCATACTGACATGTATGCTCAAGGATACTTTGCATATGACTCTAAAAAATCAGGTGGGGTAACAATTTCTCACTTAAGATTTGGTAAACAGCCAATAAAATCACCTTACTTAATAAATAAAGCTGATTTTGTTGCTTGTCATAACCAATCATATGTTCAAAAATACTTCGTTTTAGACGGATTAAAGAAAAACGGAACATTCTTATTAAACACAATCTGGACTCCAGAAGAAGTTGCTGAACATTTACCAGCAAGATATAAGAGATTCTTAGCTGAAAACAACATTAAGTTCTACACTTTAAATGCTGTTAAAATAGCTCAAGAAGTTGGATTAGGTGGAAGAATTAACATGATCATGCAATCAGCATTCTTCAAACTAGCTAACATAATACCTGTAGAAGATGCAGTTAAATACTTAAAAGATGCTGTTGTAACTTCATACGGTAAAAAAGGTGAAAAAGTTGTTAACATGAACCACGCTGCTATAGACAAAGGAATCGACGCTATCGTTGAGATCAATGTTCCAGCTGAGTGGGCTAACGCTCAAGATGAAGTTGTTGAAACTAAAGAAGTTCCAGCATTCATCAAAAATATCGTTGAACCAATGAACAGATTAGAAGGAGATAAACTTCCTGTATCTGCATTCAATGGAATGGAAGACGGTACTTTCCAACAAGGTACTGCTGCTTATGAAAAGAGAGGAATTGGTATAAACATACCAGAATGGATAGCAGACAACTGTATCCAATGTAACCAATGTTCTTACGTTTGTCCTCATGCTACAATAAGACCATTCTTATTAACTGAGGAAGAAGCTAAGAATGCTCCAGATTCAACTAAATTAATAGCTGCTAAAGGATTAAAAACTGAAGAACCAATGCAATTCACTATGGCTGTAAGCCCACTTGATTGTACTGGATGTGGAAACTGTGCTCAAGTTTGTCCTGCTAAGGAAAAAGCTTTAGTTATGAAACCACAACATACTCAAGAAGATCAAGCAGAAGCTTGGGATTACTGTGTAGAAGAAGTATCAGTTAAGAAAAATCCAATGAACAAAAATACAGTTAAAGGTAGCCAATTTGAGCAACCATTATTTGAGTTCTCAGGAGCTTGTGCTGGATGTGGAGAAACTTCATACGTTAAACTTATAACTCAATTATTCGGAGATAGAATGATGATAGCTAACGCTACTGGATGTTCATCAATCTGGGGTGGATCAGCTCCTTCAACTCCATACACAACTAACCACAATGGTCATGGACCAGCTTGGGCTAACTCATTATTCGAGGACAACGCTGAATTCGGATTAGGTATGTTCTTAGGAGTTAAAGCTATAAGAGAAAGATTAGTTGATCTTGCTGGAAAAGCAATTGAAGCTGGTGTTAAACCAGAAGCTAAAGAAGCTTTAGAAGCTTGGATAGCTGAAGTTGACAACGGAGAAGGAACTAGAGATAGAGCTGACGCTGTTGTAGCTGCATTACAAGGTGAAACTAACGAGTTCGCTAAAGAAATATTAAAAGACCAAGACTACTTAGCTAAGAGATCACAATGGATCTTCGGTGGAGACGGATGGGCTTACGACATCGGTTACGGTGGAGTTGACCACGTTTTAGCTAGTGGAGAAGATGTAAACATACTTGTTATGGATACAGAAATCTACTCAAATACTGGTGGTCAGGCTTCTAAATCAACTCCAACTGCTGCTATCGCTAAATTCGCTGCTGCAGGTAAGAGAACTAAGAAGAAAGATTTAGGAATGATGGCTATGAGCTATGGTTATGTATATGTTGCTCAAATAGCTATGGGTGCAGATAAAAACCAAACTCTTAAAGCTATAGCTGAAGCTGAAGCATACAAAGGACCATCATTAATAATAGCTTACGCTCCATGTATCAGCCACGGATTAAAAGCTGGTATGGGTAACTCTCAATTAGAAGAGAAGAGAGCTGTTGAATGTGGATACTGGGCTATGTACAGATTCAACCCAATGTTAAAAGAAACTGGTAAGAATCCATTCTCATTAGACTCTAAAGAACCAACTGGTGATTTCAGAGAATTCATAATGGGAGAAGTTAGATATGCTGCATTAGCAAAAGCATTCCCAGAAGCTGCTGAAGCTTTATTTGAGAAGACTGAAAGAGATGCTAAAGAAAGATTAGAAGGCTACAAAAAACTTGCTGGAAAGTAAGAAATAGTAGATAACTAATTACGGTTAAATATAAATTTAGATTGAAGTATAGTTATAAGAGCTAGAATATTAATATTCTAGCTCTTATTTTTGTTTAATAAAAAGAGTGTATTCCATAAGAGTTTTAGTAATTTAGTAAGAGAATCCTTTGTTGAAATTAGTTTAAAGCAAATTTTTAAATAAAAGAGGTTCTTATAAAATAGAATTGCAAATAGTATATATTTATAGAAAGAAATATATGGAGAAAAAAATATAGTTATACTTTTGAAAATATAAAAAAGTAATTAAAAAGTATATAAGAAATCGTGGACAGGAAGATATAATAGCTTAATCAAATAGAGAGTTAAATTGCTAGCGAACTAATTTAAGAAATTTTAGGTAAAATATAGTTAAGGAGCATTATAGATCTAAAAAAACACCACCAACTAAGAATGTGAGTTTTCATTAGAAAAGATAATTTCCATTCAAAATATTAACAAAGTTTAAATATAAAATAAAAAGTTAGATTATTAAAAGAAATAAAATTATTAGTAAAAATATATTAAAAATATATTTATTTTTTTTATTATTAATAAAATGTCAAAAATATATGGTCTAGAGTGATATTGAATTAATTCATTAGTTAATAAGAGTAAAAGAGAGCTTTAAGGAGAAAAAGTTATTAAATCTTGAGCTGAAAAATGTTAATAGCTTAAAATAAAAGAATGAAAGTTTTGAATAAATTGTTAACAAGGTTTATGATTTATGTATAGTTAGTAACTATTATTCAAGACAAAAATTTAGAAGATAATAAATTTTTGTCTTAGATAATAGTTGTTAATTGTTAAAATCTATTTTAAACAATAACAACTAAGGAGGCGTTTATTATGCCAAGCAATTCAAAGGCAAATGTAAAAAAACTTTCCTTGTTTGGATTCTTCGCAATGACAGCATCTATGGTAATGACTGTTTACGAGTATCCTACATTTGCAACATCAGGATTTCATTTAGTATTTTTCTTAATTGTTGGTGGACTTTTATGGTTCTTACCAGTTGCATTATGTGCAGCAGAAATGGCAACTGTAGATGGTTGGGAAGAAGGAGGAATATTTGCCTGGGTAGGTAATACTTTAGGTGAAAGATGGGGATTCGCAGCAATCTTCTTTCAATGGTTCCAAATAACAGTTGGATTCGTCACAATGATTTATTTCATCTTAGGAGCTCTTTCTTATGTTTTCAATTGGCCTGCATTAAATAGTAACCCATTAATAAAATTTATTGGTGTTTTAATTATTTTCTGGGGATTAACATTCTCTCAATTTGGTGGAACTAAAAATACTGCTAAAATAGCTAAAACAGGATTTATATTTGGAGTAGTAATTCCAGCGATTATATTATTTATCTTAGGTATAATGTATATAGCAAAAGGTAATCCAATACATGTTGATATAAGTGCTCATGCTCTTATACCCGACTTCACAAAAGTAAATACATTAGTTGTATTTGTATCATTTATATTAGCTTATATGGGAGTTGAAGCTTCAGCTTCACATGTTAATGAGTTAGAAGATGCAAGTAAAAACTATCCATTAGCTATGTTTGTACTTGTTGTAGTAGCAATAGTTCTTAATACTATAGGTGGATTAACAGTAGCAGCAGTTATACCAGCAGATCAATTAAACTTAAGTGCCGGAGTTGTTCAAACATTCCATCAATTAGTAGCTGTTAACTTAGGTGATAGTTTTGATTGGATAACAAGAGTTGTTGCATTATTATTAGCTTTAGGTGTTATGGCAGAAGTTAGTTCTTGGGTTGTTGGACCTTCACAAGGTATGTATGTAGCAGCTAAAAAAGGATTATTACCTAAAAAATTAACAGAAGTTAATAAACATGATGTACCAGTTCCATTAGTATTAGTTCAAGGTTTAGTAGTTACTATATGGGCAGCTGTATTAACATTCGGCGGTGGTGGAAATAACGTTTCATTCCTTACTGCTATATCATTAACAGTTGTTATATACTTAGTTGGATATTTATTATTCTTCATTGGATATTTAACATTAATAATAAAACATCCAGACTTAAAACGTGCATATCAAGTACCAGGTGGTAAAACATTCAAAATGATAGTAGCAATTGTTGGATTCATAGTTTCAGTATTTGCTTTAGTAATTTCATTTGTACCACCATCACAATTAACTGGTAATAGTATTTCAGAATATTTAACTATATTATCAATAAGCTTTATAGTAACAGTTTTAATTCCATTTATAATATATGCTTTACATAATAAATGGAGTTCTAAATAAATTAAATTTATTTTTGAAGTAGTCTTTAATAGACTACTTCAAATAATTTATACTCATATTTTAATAAAAAGTTATGTTTAAAGTGACATTAAGGAGGACTTAAAAATGAATTTTGATTATGAAAAAGATATAGAATTAGGAGAAAGTTTTACAACCCCTATATTTGGGACAAGTATAAGTAATAGCTCTATACCAAGTGATAAGATCGGAGAAAAATCAATAGCACCTGATGTAGCATATAGACTTATAAAGGATGATTTATTAGATGAGGGAAATGCTCGTCAGAATTTAGCTACATTTTGTCAAACATATATGGATGATGAAGCAATAAACCTAATGACAGAGACTTTAGAAAAAAATGCTATAGATAAATCTGAGTATCCTGAAACAGCAGAGTTAGAGAATCGTTGTGTAAATATCATTGCTAAGCTTTGGAATGCACCAGAGGGAAATAAGTATATGGGAACATCAACTGTAGGGTCATCAGAAGCATGTATGCTTGGTGGAATGGCAATGAAATTTTATTGGAGAAATAGAGCAAAAGCTTTAGGAATGGATGTTACTTCAAAAAAACCTAATTTAGTAATATCTTCAGGATATCAAGTTTGTTGGGAAAAGTTCTGTGTTTATTGGGATGTTGAAATGAGAGTAGTTCCAATGGATAAAGATCATATGAGTATAAATGTAGATAAAGTTTTAGATTATGTTGATGAAAATACAATTGGTGTAGTAGGTATATTAGGAATTACTTATACTGGTAAGTATGATGATATTAAAGCTTTAGATAAAAAACTTGAAGAATATAATAAAGAACATGATTTGAAAGTTTACATACATGTTGATGCTGCTTCAGGTGGAATGTTTACACCATTTATAGAACCACACTTAGAATGGGATTTTAGACTTAAAAATGTTGTTTCAATAAATACTTCAGGACATAAGTATGGTTTGGTTTACCCAGGTGTAGGATGGGTATTATGGAAAGATGAAGAATTCTTACCAAAAGAATTAATATTTGAAGTAAGCTACTTAGGTGGAACTATGCCAACAATGGCAATAAACTTCTCAAGATCAGCTAGTCAAATTATTGGCCAATATTATAATTTCTTACGTTATGGATTTGAAGGATATAAACAAATACATCAAAGAACAAAAGATGTTGCTATGTATCTATCAAGCGAACTTGAAAAAATAGGTTTATTTGAAATTTATAATAATGGTGAAAACTTACCAATAGTTTGTTATAAATTAAAAGATGATGTAAATGTTGAATGGTCATTATATGATTTAGAAGATAGATTATTAATGAAAGGATGGCAAGTACCGGCTTATCCATTACCTAAAGATTTACAAAATACAACAATCCAAAGAGTTGTTTGCCGTTCAGACTTTAGTCATAATTTAGCTGAATTATACATAAGAGATTTAAATGCTGCAATTAAAGATTTAGATGAAGCAACAGTATTAAGAAAAGCAAATTAAATAAAGGTATAAATAAAATCAAGAAAATTTAGTGATTAATTTTCTTGATTTTATTCATAGTGGAGAAAGAGGTTAAAATCATGAACTATTATTTCATGTTATGATTGGATTAGGAGCAATATGCTTTACTTTATTTTGAATAATATCAATATTAGAAAGTGGTATAGAAAGCTAAATATAATTTTATAGTTTATAAGAGTGAATAAAATTATATTCACTCTTATTTTTTTAAAATAAAAACCACTTGCTATGTGAAGGCGTTAATGAGTGATTTAATTATATGCTAAAAACTTCTTGTAATTAAACTAATGTAGAGGATTTTATCTTGATACTGTTGAAAAAAATAAAAAAGTAATTTAGGAATAAATAAGAAATTGAGAACAAGAAGATATGATAGTATATCAAATAAGTGTAAAACAATGTAAATTACTAAAGTGAATTTTTAAACAAAATGTTAACTAATTGTGTACTGATTTTTTTATAATTCTATCTTTTGTTAGTAAAATTTTTTAAATTTTAGCAATATCATTTTCGTATAAATATAAAAAAAAATGCTATTATAAGTTATATTAATAAAAAAAATGGGTTTTTATTAATGATGTATTAAAAAAAATATTTTTAAAATATATTATAGAGAAAAATGAAGAAATAATTAGAAATTTAAAGGATTAATGAGTTAACTTAAAAATGAACAAATAGATAACGAAATATTAATAAAATGTAACTAATTAAAGAATTTTAATTAATTAATAAAAGGTGTATTATATAAATAACTTGATGAGGTAATCATTAAGAGAAAAAAATAATATCAATATTTACTAAAAATTAATCTTAATTTCTTGAGAGTACTAGGGAGAAATTAAGAATGGTTTTTAGCTAAACTTAGGAGGTATTCAAAATGCTTTTTGGAAAACAAGATTTAGAAAATTTAAAACTAGGAAATGAATTTGAAACACCTATATTTGGAACAGTTGAAAGTAATGAGCCTATTCCAAAATATAAATTAGCAAAGAAATCAATTGCACCACAAGTTGCATATAGATTGATAAAAGATGATTTACTAGATGAAGGTAATGCTCGTCAAAACTTAGCAACATTCTGTCAAACATATATGGATGATGAAGCAGTAAAATTAATGTCAGAGACATTAGAGAAAAATGCTATAGATAAATCAGAATATCCACAAACAACAGATATGGAAAACCGTTGTGTAAATATATTAGCTGATTTATGGCATGCTCCAAAAGATTTAAACTATATGGGAACTTCAACAGTTGGATCATCAGAAGCTTGTATGCTTGGTGGTATGGCTATGAAATTCAGATGGAGAAATAGAGCAAAAGCTTTAGGAATGGATGTTACATCTAAAAAACCAAACTTAGTAATTTCTTCAGGATATCAAGTATGTTGGGAAAAATTCTGTGTTTATTGGGATATAGAAATGAGATTAGTTCCAATGGACGAAGAACATATGAGCATAAACGTAGATAAAGTTTTAGATTATGTTGATGATTATACAATTGGTGTAGTTGGTATATTAGGTATAACTTATACTGGTAAATATGATGACATAAAAGCTTTAGATAAAAAATTAGAAGAATATAATAAAACAGCAAAAATAACAGTTCCAATACATGTTGATGGTGCTTCAGGAGCTATGTTTGCTCCATTTATAGAACCAGATTTAAAATGGGATTTCCAATTAAAAAATGTTGTTTCAATTAGTACATCAGGTCATAAATATGGATTAGTTTACCCAGGTATAGGTTGGGTATTATGGAAAGATAAAGAATACTTACCTCAAGAATTAGTATTTGAAGTAAGCTACTTAGGTGGTAAAATGCCTACAATGGCAATAAACTTCTCAAGATCAGCTAGCCAAATTCTTGGTCAATATTATAACTTCTTAAGATACGGATTTGAAGGATATAGACAAATACATCAAAGAACAAAAGATGTTGCTATGTACTTATCAAGTGAACTTGAAAAAACAGGTTTATTTGAAATATACAACAATGGTGAAAATTTACCAATAGTTTGCTACAAATTAAAAGATGATGCTAATGTAAACTGGACATTATATGATTTAGCAGATAGATTATTAATGAAAGGATGGCAAGTACCTGCTTATCCATTACCAGAAGATTTACAAAATGTAATAATTCAAAGATTTGTATGTCGTGCAGATTTAAGTAGAAACTTAGCTGACTTATTAATGAGAGATTTAAAAGCTGCTATAAATGATTTAAATAATGCAAGAATTTTAAGTAAAACTAAAGTAGATAATAAGGGTGTACAAGGATTTACTCACTAATATAAAAACTCTCTTCAAAGATAAAACTTTGAAGAGAGTTTTTTGTAAATATAATTATATTTGAACTGATTAAATTTTTATATTGTGTTAAAAATATAATTATATATAATTATAAGAAAGTACTTTTATTATTTTGTATTTAAGGTTACAATTAATATAAAGTAAATTTTCCACAAGGGAGGAAAGATTATGTCAGATAAAGATTTAAACAAATGCTGTGGAGGCAACTGTGGTTGCGGAAGCGAAAAAGAAGAAAAGCATGAAGGATGCGGATGTGGTGGACATGGTCACGATCATGGACATGACCATCATGAAGGATGCGGATGCGGAGATGAGCATTTAGAGCATTTCGTTGTAGACTTAGAAGATGAAGAAGGAAACACAATAACTTGTGATGTTATTGATGCTTTTGAATATAAAGATGAAGAGTACGTTTTAGTACAACATCCTGATGAATCAGTTTACTTATTCAAATCTCAAGGTGAAGAAGGAGAATTAGTTCTTCCTTCAGAAGAAGAGTTTGATGAAGTTGTTAAATTCTACGAAGAAAATGTAGCAGAATAATAAATAAAAGATGATGTTTTACATCATCTTTTATTTAGTTATGCTACTATTAATAAATTATTAATTAAAATATGGAGATCGTTATGGAGAAATTAGCTATATTTGATGTAGATTTTACTTTAACAAGAAAAGAAACATTATTACAACTATTTCGATTTTTAATAAAAGAAGATAAGAAAAATTTGAAATTTGTACCAAGAGCCGCTTTTTCAGGAATTATGTATGGATTAAAGATTTATGATGAAAAAAAGGTTAAGCAATCTTTTCTTAAGTTTATAGATGGAGTAGATGAAAAAGAGTTAAAACTTCTTGTAAAGAAATATTATGATGAGGTTTTAAGTAAGATAATTTATAAAGATTCTATTGATATGATGAGAAAATTAAAGTCTGAAGGATGCAAGATTTATTTAATATCAGCCTCACCGGAATTTTATTTGAATGAACTCTATAATATAAAAGAGGTTGATGTGATAATTGGTACAAGATTTTTATTTAACGGTGGAAAGTTTGAAAGAAAGATGTTAGGGGAAAATTGTAAAGGGGAAGAAAAAGTTAGAAGACTGAAAGAGTACTTAAGAGAACATAATATAGAAGTAGACTACAAAAATTCATATATGTTTTCGGATTCGTTATCAGACAAACCTTTATTAGATTTAGTTGGAAACGCCTACTTAATAAATTATAAGAAAAAGCATGATACTTATAAGATTTTAAAGTGGAAATAATAAAAGCAATCTCTAAAAATAGAGATTGCTTTTTATATTTCATTTAAATTATTTGCTAACTCTTGTTGTGATTGTTTGAGTTAATGGTGGTACAACTTGTTTCTTTCTTGAAAGAACTCCAGGTAAGAAAGTAGTTGAATCCTCTAACTTAACTTTGAATGCTTCCTCAGCTATTTCAGGACTTCTTCCAGTTACTAATATTTGTGAACCTTCGTTTATTATGTCAGTAAGTAATAACATAATCATTTCTAAGCCCATTGATTCAGCTTTTTGATTCATGTAAGCTAACATGTCATCTTTTAAAGGCATGAATCCTTCGATATCCATTGTATTAACTTGAGCAACACCTACTTTAACTCCTTCAATTGTGAAAGGTTTAAAGTCAGCGTTGAATATTTCTTCAATAGATTTTCCTTTTAATGAAGTACCTGCTTTAAACATTTCTTTAGCAAATGTTTCAGGAACTATTCCTGCTATTTCAGCAAGTTTTCTACACATTTTTATGTCTTGTGGAGTACAAGTTGGTGATTTAAATAATAATGTGTCTGAAATGATAGCTCCACATAAAAGTCCAGCGGCTTCTCTTGATGGTCTTATACCATTTTCAAAGAATCTTTTAGCAACTATTGTTGAAGTACTTCCAAGAGGCTCATTTCTAAAGTATATAGGGTTACCAGTTTGAATATCTGCAACTCTATGATGATCTATTATTTCTAATACTTCAGCATCTTCTAAACCATGTACTGATTGACCTCTTTCGTTGTGGTCAACTTGGATAACTTTTTTCTTATGAGTAGAAATTAGGTGGAATCTTGCGATTGAGCCAACAACTTTGTTGTTTTCATCTATTACAGGATAATTACTGTATCTAGTTTCACTCATTGTTACTTTAACATCTTCAACTAAATCATCAGTAGACACTGCTACTAAGTTGTCCTTAGTCATAACATAGTCAACAGGTAAACTTTGAACTATTAATCTTGATGCTGTGAATGAATCATGAGGAGTAGTTATAACTGTTGTGTTATTTTTCTTAGCAAGAGCTATTATCTCTTCTGAAGGTGTATGTCCACCAGTTATTATTAATAAAGATACATTTAAATCTATTAATTCAGCTTGTATTTCAGCTCTATCTCCAGCTATTGCTATATCGCCTTCATTTATGAACTCTTTTAAAGATTCAGCCTGCATAGCAGCAACTACAACTTTTCCAGGGAATATTTTTACTTCTTCGTTTATGTTTTGAGCTTCACCAGATAATGTATCTAATATGTTATCTAATGAAGTAGCACTTTTAGCAAGTATGTTGCTATCCCATACATCCATGTATGTTGCAGTTATATTTGATGTTGATAACATTCCAAGTAAGTGATTATTTCCATCAGCAACTGGAATTGATTTTAAGTTTTTATCTCTCATTATGTTCCAAGCCATTTTAAGTGAAACTTCTGGAGCTAATGGAGCTATTTTATCCATTTCTAAGTCTTCAACTTTTAGTTTAACTGTTTCTAAAAATTGAGGAGCTTCAACACCAAAATAATCAAGTATGTATTGAGTTTCTTGGTTAACATTTCCTAATCTAACTGGTATAGCAGGAGTGTCTTGAGTTTTATTTTTAAATTCAGCATATGCTAAGGCAGCACATATTGAATCTGAGTCAGGATTTTTATGTCCTGTAATGTATATAACATCCTTCATGTAGGTTGCCTCCTTTGTTATTTTAAATTTTTTTAATTCATGAATATATTTTAATTCCTAAATTATGAAAAGTAAAGTTTAACAACACTCATTTTATCATAGTTTAAGAGAATTTTCTATGAGATAAAAGTAGAGAAATATTATGGGTATAAGATGTTACATAAGAATTTTTTTAGTTCTAAAAATAAGCAAATCAAACATATATTACAATAGATTGCTAGGAAAAAAAGGAGGAACAAAAAGTTATGCATGAGAAAGAACTCTTTAGAGGGTTAACAACTCAAGAAGCTAAAAAACGAATAGAGAAGTTTGGATTAAATGAAATAACAGAAAAGAAAAGGGTATCGGCTATAAAAATATTATTACAACAATTTAATGATTTTATAATATGGGTTTTAATTGGAGCCACTATTATATCTGGACTTATGGGAGATGTAGCAGATGCTATTACTATCTTTGTTATCGTTGTAATAAATGGTCTTTTAGGTTTCATACAAGAATTTAAAACAGAAAAGTCTTTAGATGCTTTAAAATCTTTAGCAGCACCAACCTGTAAAGTATTAAGAGATGGAAATATTAAAGTTATTAATGCAAATGAATTAACAATAGGAGATATTGTAATTCTTGAAGCAGGTGATAGAGTACCAGCTGATGGTGAGATATTTGAATGTACAAATCTTATGGTTGATGAATCATTACTTACTGGAGAGTCTGTAGGAGTTAATAAAGCAATTAATTCAAAGGAAGCTTCTTTAACTTATATGGGGACTAAAGTATTAAAAGGTAAAGGAAGATTTAGGGTAACAGCTATAGGAATGAATACAAAGATGGGTTCAATAGCTGATATGCTACAAGACATAGAAGAAGAAAAATCTCCTCTTAAAGAAAGATTAGATGGATTAGGAAAAATTTTATTAGTATTATGCCTTGGAATATGCGGTTTAGTAACTATTTTAGGTATTATAAGAGGAAATGATTTAACTGAGATGTTCTTATTAGGAGTAAGTTTGGCAGTAGCTGCCATACCAGAAGGACTAGCTGCTATAGTAACAGTTTCCTTAGCTTTAGGTGTTTCTAGAATGCTTAAGAAAAATGCTTTAGTGAAGAAATTGCCAGCAGTAGAAACTCTAGGATGTACCTCAGTTATATGTAGTGATAAAACTGGTACATTAACTCAAAATAAAATGACTGTTAAGGAAATATTTGTTGAGGGAAAACATTGTAGAATAGATGTTGATAAGATTCCTAATTCACCTATACTTATGAAGGCATTTATTTATTGTAATGACTGTAATTATGATTTTTCAAAAAATAAAATGGAAGATGTTTTGAATGGAGACCCTACTGAAACAGCATTAATAAAAGCATATTTTAATGATATTGATACTTTGAAAAATACAGTATCCAATATAAATAGAGTTTTTGATATACCTTTTGATTCAGGTAGAAAAATGATGTCGGTAATAGCTAAGGAAAATGGCAAAGAAGTTTGTTATGTAAAAGGAGCTCCAGAGAGGCTTATAAATAAATGTAGATATATACATGAAGAAGGAAGAGTTAAATTATTGACTGCTCAAAAGAAACAACAAATATTAAATGTTGTTGAAAATATGAGTAATAGAGCTTTAAGATGTATAGCTGGCGCTTATAAAATAGATAATTTAACAAGAGATGAAGGATTAGAAAAAGATCTTATATTCCTTGGTATTGCAGGTATTATAGATCCACCTAGACCAGAGGTTAAGGATTCGGTAATAAAATGTAGACTAGCCGGAATAACGCCTGTAATGATAACTGGTGATCATAAGAATACAGCTTTTGCTATAGGTAAAGATTTAAATATTGCAAAATCACAAGACCAGGTAATAACTGGAGAGGAATTAGACAAATTAGATGATAATCAACTTAAAAAGTTAGTTAATAAACTTAGAATATTTGCAAGAGTTACACCTAACCATAAGTTGCGAATAGTTAAGGCTTTTAAACAAAATGGTAATATAGTTGCTATGACTGGAGATGGAGTAAATGATGCTCCGGCTATAAAAGAGGCAGATATAGGAGTTGCTATGGGAATATCAGGAACTGATGTTACAAAGGAAGCCTCTGCAATGATTTTAATGGATGATAATTTCGAAACCATAGTATCAGCGGTAGAAGAGGGAAGAATAATATATGATAACATAAGAAAGTTCATAAGATATTTATTGTCATGTAACTTAGGAGAAGTATTAACAATGTTCCTAGCTACAATTTTCTATCTTCCAACACCGATGTTACCTATACAAATATTATTTGTAAATTTAGCGACAGATGGATTGCCAGCAATAGCTTTGGGGGTAGATCCGGCTGATAAGGATATAATGAATCAACAACCTAGAAGTAAAAAAGAAAGTATATTTGCAAGAGGGCTTACTGAAAAAATTCTAGTAAGAGGATGCTTGATTGGGATATGCACATTATTATCATTTATTGTAGGTGGATTATATGGAATGAATTTAGAGACATGTAGAACAATAGCTTTATCAACATTAGTTATGTCTCAATTGTTACATGTTTTTGAGTGTAGATCTGAAAGACATTCTATATTTGAAATAAAATTATTTACTAATATATATTTAGTGGGTGCTGTTTTCATATCAATAGTAATGTTATTAAGTATTATTTATATTCCTTTCTTCAGTGGTATATTCCACACTACTATTTTAGGAATAAATCATTGGTTAATAGTATTATTCTTTTCAACAATAATTTTCTTTATAAATAGCTTATATTTATTTATAAAGGTAAAAAAATAAAGGTTGTTTAAAAGATAAAAAGCTGTATCGTTATACAGCTTTTTATCTTTGTTTAAATTGTTGTTGTTGTCTAGCTTTCTTTAATTGTGAATGGTCAACAGGTACTAAATCTTGTTTAGTAGTTAAGTTAAGTATGTTATTAAGTACAATATATTCTTTTTCATTTTCTTTATTTGACTTAAGTCCTTGAACTATAACATTATTTCCTTTTTTCACGCTTATGAAAGTAGGTTTTTTAAACCAACGATTCTTTTTATATACGCATTTTATTATTTGCTTACTTCTTTCAGGTTTAACTATTAAAGTAACAACTAACTTGTGGAATATCCAAAGAATAGTTTTTTCTTCGATTTTTTCAGAAATTACGCTTCCTTGAAATTGAGCCATTCTATCGCCGTATTTTTCAAGATAAGAATCAGTGTAATATTTAGATAATTTTTCTTTGAAACCCATAATTATAACTCCTTTTAAGTTGACGAATTTACATTTATTATTACTATAAATACATATTATATGATAGATAGTATTATAACACAATATTAAATATATTAAAATACTTTGGTTAGGGCTGAAAGTAGGTATAATGAGAATTTTATATAAATATATTATTTAATATTTTGTAGCAAAATTATGCAATGTAAATATTTAAATTATAGACTTATAAGAATTTATATTCTATAATAAGAGTATAATGAAAATGTTATCTTAGGAGGAAATGTAATGGATAAACAACAATTAGCAAGAATGATAGACCACACTATATTAAAACCTGAGGCTGATAGAGCATCAATAGAAAAGCTTTGCAAAGAAGCATTAGAATATAATTTTGCATCAGTTTGTGTAAACCCTACCAATGTAGAATTAGCAGCTGAGCTTTTAAAAGGAAGTGATGTAAAAGTTTGTACAGTAATAGGTTTCCCTTTAGGAGCAAACACTATGGAAGTTAAAGCTTTTGAAACTAAAGATGCAATAGCAAAAGGTGCAGATGAAGTTGATATGGTTATAAACATAGGTAGATTAAAAGATAAAGATTATGAATATGTAAAAAAAGATATAAAAGCTGTTGTAGATGCGGCTGATAAGAAAGCGCTTACAAAAGTTATAATAGAAACTTGTCTTTTAACTGATGATGAAAAAGTTGAAGCTTGTAAATTAGCTAAAGAAGCAGGAGCAGACTTTGTTAAAACTTCAACTGGATTCTCAACAGGTGGAGCAACTCCAGAGGACATCAAATTAATGAGAGAAACAGTAGGATCTGACTTAGGTGTTAAAGCATCAGGTGGAGTAAGATCAATAGAAGATGCTGAAGCTGTAATTAAAAATGGTGCTACTAGAATAGGAGCATCAGCTTCAATAGCTATATGTGAAGGAAAAGTTTCTGATTCAACATACTAAGATATGATTAAATATTTTTAGTTCCATTAAAGCCTATAGAAAAGTTTTTCTATAGGCTTTTTTGTCGAAGAAAAAAATAAATAAAAAAGTGAAAATGATGGCTAATTTTAAACTTTTAGAATATTAATATAATAAAGTACTTATAAAGAGGAGGTTACTCTATTAAAGCTAGGATTAGTTTTATGAGTGAATGTATATGAGAAGAGAGTTAACTCCACAAGAAGTAATTTATAATGAAGATTTTACAAGTAGAATAGCTAGAAACGAAAACAATGGTAGTGAATACTCAGAGGTTTTTAAAAGAATTGATGAAGCATTAAGTATAAATAAAGAAGGTTTTAATGTTTACTTAATCGATGAATTTTCAAAACAAAAGCTTAAGGATATAATTCTGCATTTAGAAGAAAAAATGAAGGAAAGAAATAAACCTAAAGATATATGTTATGTAACTTTAGATGATATTAAAGCACCTAAAGTTATATTTTTAGAAAATGGAATGGGAGAAAAGCTAGATGAAAGATTAGAATATGTAAAATCTTTTTATTACGAAGAGATTTATGCCTTTTACAATTCTTCTATAAATAAAGATAAGGAAGATATTATTAATGATATACAAAAAAAGAGAAGTGATTATATAGGTGATTTAATAAAGGGTGCTAAGCAAGAAGGCTTTGATTTAAAAGCTACATCTTCTGGCTTTGCATTTATTCCTCTATTAGATGGAGAGGCTATGACAGAGGAAGAATTCGATGATTTAGAAGAAAATAGTAAAGGTGATATATCAATAAAAGCTAGCAAATTAAAAGAGGGAGCAGAAGATGTTTTAGAGGAACTTAAAAATATAGAAATAGATTCTATTGAGAAATTAAAAGTTATACTTAGAAATTATTTAGAAAATAAATCATCATCTGTTAAAGAGAAAATAAAGAATGATTTTAAGAATGAAGAAGATGCGTATAATTATCTTATAGATGTATGTGAAAGTCTAGAAAATCTATTGATTGATAATTACACAATAAATTTTGATGATGATGAAGAAAAAATAAATGAAATTATTGCAAAATATATTTGTAATATTATAAAGAATAGTAAGGGACAAGAAACACCTAAAGTTATATTTGAAGAAGATCCGAGTCTAAATAATCTTCTAGGAACAATAGAGTATGAAAATCATAATGGTGTATATTCAACAAGTGTAAAGCTTATAAAATCAGGTTCATTGCTTGAAGCTAATGAAGGATGTCTAATAGTTAGATTAAGTTCTTTAATGAACAATGCTAATAGCTACTATTATTTAAGAAGGGCACTGTTAAATGAAAAAATAAATTATGATTTTAACAGAGGGTATTTAGAAGTGCTTTCTTTAAATGGACTTGATCCAGCTCCAATACCAATTAAGGTTAACGTTATTTTAATTGGAGACTTTGAGAGTTATGATGTTTTATATAATTGTGATGAAGATTTTAAAAAGATATTTAGAATTAGAGCAGAATTTTCAAATTTGATAGGTATAGATAAAAATAAAAAATCTTTATTAGAGCTTGTGAATAAAATCATAAGTGATAATGACCTTTTAAAGATTTCAACCTCTGGCGTTAATGCCATAGGAAAGCAGTTAGCTAGAAAAGCTGGAACAAGAAAGAAGATGCTTTGGGATATTGATGAAATAGAAAGGTTATTACTTCTTGGAAATGAAGAAGCCAAGAATAATAATAAAACACTTATAGATAAAAGTTCTATAGAATTTGTTATAAATCAATGTGGTGAAATAGAAAAAGATTATTTGGAAATGTACGAGGATAAAAAGATAATCTTAGAAATAGAAGATAAAATTATTGGAAGTGTAAATGGTCTATCTGTAATAGATTTAGGATATATAAGTTTTGGAAAACCTATGAGGATAACATGTACTTGCTATAAAGGTAGTGGGAAAATTATGGATGCACAAAGAGAGAGTAATTTAAGTGGAAGCATTCACAATAAATCCTTAAGTATTCTAAGAGGCTTTTTAAGTAGCTTTTTTAATGCTTATGAAGTTTTACCTGTAGATTTTCAATTAAGTTTTGAACAGCTTTACGGGAAAATAGAAGGTGATAGTGCTTCTGTTGCTGAAATTATAGCCATGATTTCTGCTTTAAGTAAAATTCCAGTTAATCAAAGCATTGCCGTAACTGGGTCAGTAAATCAGTTTGGTGAAGTACAAGCAATAGGAGGAGTGAATGAAAAGATAGAAGGGTTCTTTAATGTTTGCAAAATAATAGGGACTCATGTAGGAAAAGCTGTTTTAATACCAGAAAGTAATAAGGATGAACTGATATTGAATAGTGAAATAGAAGAAGCTATTAAAAAGGGTGAATTTAAGATTTATGTAATGAAGGATATAAATGAGGCACTTACGACATTACTTCTAGATGAGGGGATGGTTATTGAGGATGTAGCCACTAAAATAAATGGAGAAATTAAAAAATTTAAAGGGATATAATATTAAATAAGCTCATGGAATTTTGTTTCTATGAGTTTTATTTATTTTAGTATTATTTGACATAAAGTATTAAAATATGTTAAAATATGGAAAAGATAGTGTGTAGGAGGTGAAGCTCAATAAGAGTGAGTATATGTGGTTGGATTTTGAAAAAAGAGGAAATGTTTTAGTTGTAAGTTTAATTGGGGAATTAGATCATCATAGTGCTGAGGAAGTAAGAGTAAAGATTGATGATAGAATTAGTCGAGAGAATGTAAGAAAACTTATATTAGATTTTTCGGGTGTAACATTTATGGATAGCTCAGGAATAGGAGTTATTATTGGTAGATATAAAAAGATAAGTATGCGTTCAGGAGAAGTTAACATAATATCTGTTAATAAAAGTATAAAGAGAGTTTTTGAGTTGTCTGGAATATTTAAGATAATAAAGTATTACGAAAATTTGGATGAAGCTCTAAAAGTGGGTTAATGGAGGTTTAAATATGGATAATAAAATGAGATTAGAGTTTTTGGCTAAATCTGAAAATGAAGGGTTTGCAAGGGTCAGTGTATCAGCTTTTGTTGCTCAATTAGATCCAACTATTGAAGAGTTAACTGATATTAAAACTGCCGTTTCTGAAGCTGTAACTAATGCAATAATTCATGGATATGAATGTGATGAGAATAAATTAGTTAGAATTGAAGCAACTATATGTCAAGATGAAATAAGTATAACTGTAGAGGATAATGGAATAGGAATAGAGAATTTAGAAGAAGCAAGAGAGCCCTTATATACATCAAAGCCAGAGTTAGAAAGATCAGGTATGGGATTTACGGTTATGGAAACATTTATGGATTCTTTAGAAGTTTATAGTGAAAAAGGCAAGGGTACAAAAATAATAATGAAGAAAAAAATGAATACATAGGCAGGTGAAGAAAGTCTATGGATATTAGTAGTATTGAGAAAGATAATTTTAATTATGATAAGAATACAGCCCTGATAGTCTTAGCAAAAGAAGGAAATAAGGACGCTATGAATAAGCTTATAGAAGTTAATACTCCTTTAGTATCTTCTATATGCAAAAGATTTATGAATAGAGGATATGATTACGAAGATATATTTCAAATTGGATCAATGGGGCTTGTTAAGGCTATAAATAATTTTGATGATAGTTTTAATGTTAAATTTTCTACCTATGCAGTACCTATGATTATAGGAGAAATAAAAAGATTCTTAAGAGATGATGGGATAATAAAGGTAAGTAGAAGCACAAAAAGTTTAGCTAAAAAACTTCACTATAATAAAGAAGAATTAATAAAAAAGCTAAATAGAGACCCTACTATAGATGAATTAGCAAAGTATTCTGGTGTGGATAAGGAAGAAGTCGTAGTAGCCTTAGAATCTGCAAATAGTATGCAATATTTATATGACACTATTCATCATGATGAAGGAACACCTGTACTCCTCATAGATAAACTTAGTGAGAAGGGTGAAGATGATGATATGGTAAATAAAATAGCTTTAAAAGAAGCTATAAGTTCCTTAGATACAAAAGGAAAGCAAATTATAATGCTTAGGTATTTTAAGGATAAAACTCAAATTCAAGTAGCTAAAATGCTTGGTATAAGCCAAGTTCAGGTTTCTAGAATAGAGAAAAAGGTACTAAAACTTATGAAGGAAAAATTAGAAGAGGATTGATTATAAATGAAATATTTTGGGAGCATTATTTTTTATGAGACTAGTCATAGAAAATAATGCTTATTTTTTTGCATATATTAGGGAGAAGAAATTAATACTATATGTATAAAATAAAAGCAAAGGATGGTTGATATGGCTAATTATCAAAGTGATGAAAAAATAAAAAATAAATTTAATGAACTTGAACAACAAATAAGACCAAAGCCAAAGACATTAAAGAATTGTATAATGGCCTTTGTAATTGGTGGATTAATCTGTGTTATTGGCCAGTTCATAAGAAATTACTTATTAAATAAGGGATTTCCAGATGAACAGGTTTCAATTATAACTCCAATGACTATGGTATTTTTAGGAGCTCTCCTAACAGGCCTTGATATTTATGATAAGATTGCAGCTGTTGCAGGAGCAGGAACTATAGTTCCTATTACAGGTTTTTCAAATGCTGTGGTATCACCAGCTATAGAATTTAAAAAGGAAGGATTTGTAATGGGAGTAGGAGCAAAAATGTTTACTATTGCAGGACCAGTAATAGTGTACGGCATAGGAACATCAGTTATTGTAGGAGTAATATATTATTTATTACTTAGATTTGGAATTATGGGGTGATTTTAAATGAGTAATAATTTAAAGAGAGTTGGTAAACAAACTATAAAGTTAGAGAGTAAACCTAGAATAATATCAACATATAGCATTGTTGGACCTAAAGAAGGAGATGGTCCTCTAAAGGAATATTTTGATAAAGTTTTACAAGATGATTGCAATGGATGTGATAGTTTTGAAAAGGCTGAGAGCAGTTTAATGATAACATCCATTGAAGAGGTAATAAAAAAGAGTAAAGTTAAAGAGGAAGATGTTGACTATCTTTTTGGTGGAGATTTATTAAATCAATTAACTTCAACTAATTTTGTGGCAAGAGAATTTAAGATACCTTTTTTGGGTGTATATGGAGCTTGTTCAACTATGGCAGAATCATTAAGTTTAGCATCTATGGTTATAGATGGAGACTTCGCTAGATATTCAATAGCAGCTACATCCTCTCACTTTAGCTCAGCTGAAAGACAGTTTAGATTTCCTTTAGAATATGGATGTCAAAGAAAAGAATATTCACAATGGACTGTAACTGGTTCCGGAGCTATGCTTTTGGGAAAAGAAGGAGATTTTCCATATGTGACCTATATAACTACAGGAATTGTTAAGGATTATGGAATTAAAGATGCTGATAATATGGGAGCTGCTATGGCACCAGCAGCAGTAGACACAATATACAAACATTTTGTTGATACTAATAGAAAGCCAGAAGATTATGATGTAATAGCCACTGGAGATTTAGGGAAGGTTGGAAGAGAGCTAACTGAAAAGTTATTAAAAGAATATGGTTATGATGTAAGTAAGGTTTACATAGATTGTGGAGAAAAAATATTTGATAATGAAAGACAGAAAACATTCTCAGGTGGAAGTGGATGTGGATGCTCTGCAGTAGTAGGATGCGGATATTTGTATAAAAAACTTATGAAAAAGGAAATTAAAAGAGTACTTTTAGTTTCAACAGGAGCCTTATTAAGTTCAACATCTTCTCTTCAAGGAGAAAGCATACCAGGAATAGCTCATGCTGTGGCTATAGAATATATATAAGGAGGATGATGAATTTGCAAAGTTATATAAATGCATTTTTAGTAGGTGGAATTATATGTGTAATAGGTCAATTATTAATGGATAAAACCAAATTGACTCCGGCAAAAATATTAGTTGCTTTTGTAACCATAGGAACAATATTAGGTGCTTTAGGTATTTATGATAAAATAGTTCAGATTGGAGGAGCTGGAGCTACTATACCTTTACCTGGCTTTGGATATGCGCTTGCTAAGGCAACTATAAAGGAAGTAAATGAACAAGGACTTTTAGGAGCATTTACTGGTGGATTTAAAGGTGCGGCAGGAGGATTAACAGCTGCTATATTCTTTGGATATATAATGGCTTTAATATTCAATCCAAAAACTAAATAAATGATTATAATTCTTATAAAAGGTCAATAATTTTTTCGAAGGAGAGATTCTATGAGAAAGTTTGAAAAGATTATTATAAATAGACCTTTAGGATTAATTTGTATTTTTGTTACTTTAGGAATTTTATCATACTACTTTAGTAGTTTTAATTTAATAGGTACAACTCTTTTAGTTGTACCTTTAATTTTTATATCATATTTTTTATTAGATTTAGATTATTTTAATATAGGTATGGTGTTTTTTCTTATAGGTATATTAAGTTGCACCATTTATTATGAACCGAACTTTCAAGAGGCCGTAGTACAAGAAATTAGAATAGTAGATATTAATGATAAGTTTATACTTGGAAAAATAGATGGAAGAATGGTTGAAATAAGAAATCAAAGTGAGTATGAACTTGAATATGGAGAAAAAATATATGGAGTTTGTAAATTTAAAAGAAATGTTAATTTAGAAAGAGGTTATGTTGGACAGGTTTTCCTAAAGAAAGTTATAAAGAGTGAAAAAGATTTAGTATATAAGATTAAAAATATACCAAAGAAATATTATGAAAAATTAAGTGAGTATTTTTCACCCTCAGAAAGTGCACTTTTAAATGCAATTTTATGGGGAGATAAAGAAAATTTAACTTATAATCAAAAAGATTTTTTATCTGATTTAGGAGTAATTCATTTAATATGTATATCTGGATTTCATATAGCCCTTTTGTTTTCAATAATATATAGTAAGTTGTCATTTAAGGTGGCGTTAGCTATTTGTTCTATTTATGTTATTTTAGTTGGGGCATCTAGTTCAGCTTTAAGAGCTCTTATTATGATAACTATATTAAGATCTTCTAAAAAAGTATTCAAAACCTATGATCCTATAAGTTCCATATCTTTAGGAGCAATAGTCTTAATGGTTTTTAGACCATATGACCTTTTTAGCATGGGATTTTTATTATCCTTTGGAGGAACCTTAGGTATAATATTATTTTATAAAAAACTATTAAATGGCTTTTATATGCTACCTCCAAAAATTAATGAGTATTTAAGTTTGGGGTTATCAGCTCAAGCTTTCATATATCCAATTTTGGTAATTGCTTTTGGCAAGTTCTCTATTAATTTTCTGATATCAACATTTCTAGTAACACCAATAATAGTATTAGTTTTACAAGTATTATTGTTTTCTATTTTAGTAGGAGAAAATTTTATTGGTATTATAGTATTTTTACTAAATATAATCTTTATGATTTTTAGAGGGATTTTGGTCTTTTTAGATAAGGTAATATGGGTTACTCCATATCTATCACCAGTTTTTGCAGTAGCATATATGATTATGTTTTTATCAATTTATATGAGTATTAAAGGATTCAAGAAATTTAGAATAGGAGTTTATTTGGTTATACCAATTCTTATTTTAGATATGCATGTATTAGGGACTAAGGTAAGAGTAGTTGAAGATAAATGGAATAAGGCTGTAGTTATAGAATCTGGATTTAGTAAAATTGCTTTAGTAAATAATGATAGTGATTATTTTAAAAAGTCAATCATGAAAAAAGAATATGTAAATGAGGTTATTCACTTAAAGGATGAGATCCATTTTGAGATTTCAAAAAAGTATTTTATTTCAATAGAAGATAATTTTAATAGTATAACTTTAATGCCAGAGAAAAGTGATTATGATATAATTGATTTGATTCAAAAGAAAAGTGCGTATATACTTTAACTTATGTAAATAAGTAGCTGGGATTTGAAAGGTTGATATTTTAATGATAGATTTAGACGGTTTATATGAAAATTTGAAAAAAGGAAAGATAGAAAAAAGTTATATATTAGTTGGATTAGATGAACTTTTAATCAAAGAAGGTATAGAAAATATCATTGATAATGTGTTAGATGAAGGATTTAAGGATTTAAACTTAATTAGATTGGATGGTAATAACCTTAATTTTGATGACTTCATGAATGCTTGTGAAACATTGCCTTTTATGAGTGATAGAAAAGTGGTAGTTTTAAATAGAACTAATATATTTAGGGATAAACAAGATAAAGAAACTGAAAAATTATATAAGCAATGTGTAGAATATTTTCAAAATACACCAGAACATTGTGTTTTAATAGCATATACAACTTTGAAAGATAAAAGGGATAGAGTTAATAGATTAAGCAAACTAAAAAAACTTGAGAAGAGTAGTTGTATAGTTTCTGTTGAAAAATTAAAAGGAGCAAAGCTACAACAAAAAGTAGGGAAAATTTTTCAAAGATATAATAAAAATATAGGTAAAATAGAATTAAAATATTTTTGTGATTCAGTAGAAAATAACTTTGATGTTATAGAAAGAGAAGTTGATAAAATAGTAAACTATGTAGGTAACAGAGAAATAACTAGAAAAGACATAGAGTTATTACTACCTCCTAGATATGAAGATGATATATTTGATTTAGTTGAGCTTATTTCAATTAAAAGGGCAAAGCAAGCTATAGATTTAATGGATGAATTAATAGGTAGAGGACAAGATCCTATATTTATATTAAGCCAGATTAGAGAGCAATTTCAAAAGTTACACAGAGTAAAAATAAGACTTTCTGAAAAGTATAGAATTGACGAGATAAAAAAAGATTTTTTAGAAGCTAGTAGAGTAAACTTACCTGACTTTGTAATAGAAAAATTTATTAATCAAAGCAAAAAGTTTTCAAATAAACAGCTTAATAAATGTATTAATTTATGTTTATATACAGAAAAGAAACTTAAGAGTAATTCTAATTTAAATAAAAAAACAGAACTAGAACTTATGATAGTAAGCACTGTAATATAAAAAATCCAGATTAGATAATTCTAATCTGGATTTTTTACTTAAAGAAATACTTCTAATAAAAGAAAATGGTGTTAGAAATTCTAACACCCATATAATTAAGCCATAGCGTTTAACTTAGCAGCTAATCTTGATTTCTTTCTAGCAGCCATGTTCTTATGAACTACTCCTTTAGAAGCAGACATATCTAAAGCTCTAGCAGCCTCAACGTATAAAGTTGCAGCTTCTGCTTTGTTGTTAGCTTCAACAGCTACTTCAAACTTCTTTATAGCAGTTTTAAGAGCTGACTTAATCATCTTATTTCTTAAAGTTTTCTTTTCAGTAACTTTTATTCTTTTCTTTGCTGATTTAATATTTGCCATTCTAGTTCACCCCCTTCAACTTTTATAGCGTATCTGCAGTTTTGGGGAATCTGCGTACGAGTTCGTTATTTAACAAAGGTAATTATAACATCATAAATATATAAGTTCAAGTCTTTTTTCGTGTTTATCGACATAATTATCATTTTTAAGGAAATTATATATAATATATCAATTTAAATTAAAAAGAGGTGGAAAAATGTATGATGTAAGAACCGATTTAGCTGTTGAAAGTCGCGAAATTTATAAGCATAGGTACAATAGAGAAATTGATGGAGTTATTTTTGAAGAGAAAACTGTAGATGATGATATTAAGGTTACAAATGTTGACATAATAAATAAGGAAGGTGCTGAGGCTATGGGAAAACCTATTGGAAGATATGTTACCATAGATATCCCTGAATATACTCATTATGATGGAGGAATAATGGATGAGGTATCTCATGTAGTGGCAAGTTCATTAGAAGAGTTGATTAATCTACCTGAGGATAGAACAGCACTAGTTGTTGGTCTTGGAAACTGGAATGTTACACCAGACGCAATAGGACCTAAGGTTGTAGGGAAACTTATGGTTACAAGACATTTAAAAAAGGTAATGCCAGAGGTTATAGATGATTCAGTAAGACCTGTATGTGCCATTGCTCCAGGAGTTTTGGGGATAACAGGTATTGAAACAGGAGAAATCATTAAATCATTAGTTGATAAAATAAAGCCAGATTTAGTAGTGTGTATTGATGCCTTAGCTTCAAGAAAACTTGAAAGAGTTGCAAGAACCATACAAATAAGCAATACTGGAATATCACCAGGAGCAGGAGTTGGAAATCATAGAATGCAAATTAACGAGGAAAGTTTAGGAGTTCCAGTTATTGCATTAGGGGTTCCAACAGTTGTAGATGCGGCGACCATTGCTAATGATGCTATGGATTTAGTTTTAGATGAAATGATAAAGCAGTCAGAGGAGGGAAAAGAATTTTATAATATATTAAATAATATAGATAAAAATGAAAAGGGTATTATGATAAAAAGTCTTTTAAATCCTTATGTTGGTGACTTAATGGTTACTCCGAAGGAGATAGATGATGTAATAGAATCAGTTTCAAAAATAATATCTAATGGAATAAATATAGCACTTCAACCCAATATGGTTTTAGAGGATATAAATAAATTTCTTAATTAAAAGAAATTAGGAGATTTTTGTTAGAAATTATGGATGATTTTGAAGAATAATAAATTAAATATTTACTGTTATAGAGTAACATAATATTTACCCTAATCTCATATAAATGAAAATATGAGGGAGGGGATAATGTGAGAGGTATTAATAAAAGAGAAATACCCATAGGAAT
Source organism: Clostridium sp. LIBA-8553 (assembly GCF_057782465.1). Classification (NCBI taxonomy): domain Bacteria; kingdom Bacillati; phylum Bacillota; class Clostridia; order Eubacteriales; family Clostridiaceae; genus Clostridium; species Clostridium sp. LIBA-8553. Next base: position 2,798,170 of record NZ_CM173489.1, on the reverse strand, counting down.
GCTTGTTCTTTTGATCTTACTAATAATGTTTATGTTTAGATTTATGAAGATTGCAGCAAGTAAAGATATGAGAGAAAACTTGTCATATATACAGCTTTTGAATGCGGGTATGCCTATTGCCAAAGGAACATATTATGATGAGGATGCTTACTTAGAAAGTAATATTACGTTAAAAAGTTTAGCTCTTGAAACTTTGAATATAAAGCCTTTAGATCCTATTGAGTTAGTGATGAATGAAATACCTTACTTTGGAGTTGTAAATAAAATAGCTTCAATTGATAAAGTAGGGTATGCTTCGGCAGAGGACGTATCTTCCTTCGATTTAAATACTGAAAGCATAGATGAAGTATCGGAGGAAGAGGCAAAGAGTGGAGAAGAATTAGTAGCTAATAAAAATAGTGAAGTTTATGATGAAAGTTTAAAGAAGGAGCTTGATCAATCTAAGCCAGAGGTGCTTATTTATCATACACATAACTCAGAGGGATACAATGAAGAGAGAACTTCAAATAATGAAGCATACAACGTTGTTGGTGTAGGATCTTTAGTAGCAAAAGAGCTTGAAGAAAATTATGGAATATCAGTTATACATGATAAAACTAATCACTCAGCAGCTTATGAGCAATCTTATAATAAATCTGGAGAGACAGTAAAAAAATATGTAGATCAATATGATGAATTTAAAATGATAATAGATATACACAGAGATTCTGTAGGAGAACAAAATAAAAAGAATTTAACTGCTAATATAAATGGAGAAAGCGTGGCTAAAGTCATGTTTGTTACAACTAAGAATAGTAAATATTACAATGATGCAGAAAATCTAGCAAATAGATTTATAACTAGAGCTAATGAGCTTTTCCCAGATATTTTGAGAAGACAGGAAACCTATAAGTATAATAGGGGAAAAAATGCTTTTAACCAACAATATAATAAAAATTCAATGTTAATAGAGGTTGGAGCAGAAGTTAATACTGCGGAAGAGGCACAAGGCACAGCTAAATATATAGCTAGATTAATAGCAGAAGAATTAAACGGAAAAGATGAATAAAAATAAAGCTTTTTGAACATCCTTATAGATAGTAATCTGTGGGGGTGTTTTATTTTGAAAAGATTTATAACAATGGGAACACTTAGTATAATATTTTTTTCTATAATCTGTTGGGGAGTTATTGGTGTTAACATAGAAAATACAGAAGCTTTTAATAATCAAAATTATGAATTGAATGAACAGGTTGATTATGAAAGAATAAAGGAAGAAACAGGAATGGACTTAACTGTATTTAGTGAGGATAATAGTCCAATAAAAATATACGAAAATAAAGATGAATTTTATTTAGTTTTTAAAGAACACACTTTAAACTTAAATAAAGGGTTTGTAGGCAATATATTAATTGGAACTTTTAACTTAATTAATAATTTAATAAATAATATTAATCAATTTATAGAAAACAATATAATAATGTAAATCAAGTATATTGACAGTTTAATGGCACGTTGTGATATAATGTAACTTGACTTATTCTACAATGTGGGGGTGAAAACTGTTCAAGAGCTTTAAATAGTTTGGAGAGCAGGTTTAGATATGGATAAAAAGAAGTATATAAGAAACTTTTCAATCGTAGCGCATATAGATCATGGTAAATCAACATTAGCAGATAGACTTTTAGAGAAAACTGGTACATTAACTCAAAGAGAGATGGAACAGCAAGTACTAGATACTATGGAGCTAGAAAAAGAAAGAGGAATTACAATAAAGTCTCAGGCAGCAAGACTTATCTATAAGAGAGATAACGGAGAAGAATATATATTAAATCTTATAGATACTCCAGGTCACGTAGACTTTACATATGAGGTTTCAAGAAGTTTAGCAGCTTGTGAAGGTGCAATACTTGTTGTAGACGCAACTCAAGGAATACAAGCTCAAACTTTAGCAAACTGTTATTTAGCATTAGATAATGACTTAGAAATAGTTCCTGTTATAAATAAGGTTGACTTAGCTAGTGCTAGACCAGATGAAATAAAGCAAGAAATAGAAGATGTTATTGGAATAGAAGCAGAGGATGCACCACTTGTATCAGCTAAAACAGGATTAAATATAGAAGATGTTTTAGAAGAGATAGTAGAGAAGATTCCAGCACCAGAAGGTGATGAAAATGCGCCTCTTAAAGCTTTAATATTTGACTCATATTATGATAGTTACAAAGGTGTTGTATGCCATATAAGAGTTAAAGATGGTAAAGTTAAACCTGGAACAAAAATTAAATTAATGTCTACAGGTAAGGTGTATGAAGTAGTTGAGACTGGAGTATTTACACCGGCCTTAATGCCTTTAAAAGAAGGATTAAGTGCAGGTGAAGTTGGATATATAACAGCTTCAATCAAGAATGTTAGAGACGCCAGAGTAGGTGATACTGTAACTGAGGCAGCTAGACCAACAGAAGAGGCATTACCAGGATATAAGCCAGCTATACCAATGGTTTATTCAGGTATATATCCAGTTGATGGAGCTAAATACGAAGAGTTAAAAGAAGCTTTAGAAAAACTTCAAATAAATGATGCTGCATTATCATTTGAGCCAGAAACTTCAGTAGCTTTAGGTTTTGGTTTTAGATGTGGATTCTTAGGATTATTACATATGGAAATAATTCAAGAAAGAGTTGAAAGAGAATTTAACTTAGATATAATTACAACTGCACCATCAGTTATATACAAAGTAACTAAAACAAATGGAGAGTCATTTGATTTAACAAACCCAACAAATCTTCCTCCAATGACAGAGATAGCATATATGGAAGAACCTGTTGTTAAGGCTTCAATTATTACTCCAACTGATTACACAGGAGCTGTAATGGAATTATGCCAAGACAGAAGAGGTAAATTCATAGATATGCAATACTTAGAAGAAACAAGAGTTGTTATTCATTATGAAATACCACTAAATGAAATAGTATATGATTTCTTCGATACTCTTAAATCAAAAACAAGAGGATATGCTTCATTAGATTATGAATTAAAAGGATATGAGCAATCAAAACTTGTTAAGTTAGATATATTATTAAATGGAGATAACGTAGATGCTTTATCTATGATAGTTCCAGAGGTTAAGGCTTACCAAAGAGGTAGAGCTATAGCTGAAAAACTTAAGGAAATTATCCCAAGACACATGTTTGAAGTTCCAATTCAAGCAGCTGTAGGTTCAAAAATCATAGCTAGAGAAACAGTTAAAGCTATGAGAAAAGACGTATTAGCTAAGTGTTATGGTGGAGATATTTCAAGAAAGAAAAAACTTCTTGAAAAGCAAAAAGAAGGTAAGAAGAGAATGAGACAATTAGGAACAGTTGAAGTTCCACAAGAAGCGTTTATGTCAGTTTTAAAAGTTGACTAATTAGCTTTTAAATATTATCAAAAAGGTAGTGTTTGATACTATTAAGTATCTACATTACCTTTTTATGTTTAGAGAGAGATTCTTATTATATATATAATTTTAAGAAATTAGTATAAGTAACATTAATTTTATGATGTGTTTTAGTAAGAAATTCGTAAAATAAATATTTTTTTATTTAGTCATTAAAGAGAAATCCCTTCAATATATTTATAGTAAATTAATAAAACTTATGTAGAGAAGGGGAGTTGTTCTTATGTTACAAGCAAATAAGAGAGATGTTAGAGTTAAGTGTAGAAAATTTAGAAATGCTGGAAAAGCAACTGGTGTTATAAATAGAAAAAATGGAGAAAATATTTCAATAAGCCTTAAGATTTCTGATTTAGATAAGTTTTTAGCTAAATATGGAGACCATAGTAATATTGATATAAATTTAGAAGGTGAAACAATAAAAACTTCTATTATAGAAGTTCAAAGAGATTTATTAATTCATAATGCTATAAACATAAATTTAAGAGAAATATAAAAATAAGTTTAAATATATTTTAAGTATTGGACTTATTTATATAAATATTGGTTTTCAGCTTAAAATGTAGTTTAAATTAAAAATTAAATTGAGTTTATTTCGATGTTTTAAGAAGCTTATGAACAAAATTTAAAATAAGTAATTTTGTATTATGAACGTATCATATAAAAGTCATGGGTTTATTCACTCGTGACTTTTTTTGTTGTAATATGAAAGTAGACTAGAGAACTTATATATTAATTAAATTGAAAACAAAATAATAATAGAGACTTTAACTTAAGTTTCTTTATTATTTTAAGATGGAGGTAATTAACCATGGATAAAGTTTCTTTATATATACACATTCCTTTTTGTGCACAAAAATGTCTTTATTGTGATTTTCCTTCTTTTGCAAGAAAAGATCACTTAAGAAGAGAGTATATAGATGAATTAAACAAGGAAATAATAAATTTTAGAGAAGAACACAATAATTTAGAGATAAGTACTATATTTATTGGGGGAGGAACACCAAGTGTTCTTGAAGCAAATGAGTTACAAACTTTATTAAGTGAAATAGCAAAACTTAATTTATCAAATAATGTTGAATTTTCTATGGAATGTAATCCTGGTAATTTAACAGAAGAAAAGCTAAAGGTCATGAAAAAATATGGAGTTAATAGAATTAGTATGGGACTTCAAGCAAAGCAAGATAATCTTTTAAAAGGATTAGGAAGGATACATAACTATGAAACTTTTAAAGAAAATTTTCTTTTAGCTAAAAAAGTAGGATTTGACAACATAAATGTTGATTTAATGTTTGGCTTACCAAATCAAAAAGTAAATGAATGGGAAGATACTTTAAGAGAAATAATATCTTTAGAACCAGCACACATATCAGCGTATAGTTTAATTATAGAAGAAGGAACTGCTTTTTATAATCTTTATGAAAATGATAAGTTAAAGCTTCCAAGTGAAGAAGAGGAGAGAAAAATGTATCATTTAGCAAAAACTATTTTAGAGGAAAACGGATTTAAACAATATGAAATTTCCAATTATGCTAAAAAGGGAATGGAGTGTAGACATAACTTAGCTTATTGGAATATGGATAATTGGATTGGTTTAGGGTCAGCAGCAGCTTCTTATGTTAATGGCAAGAGAATTAAAAATCTAAGTAGTGTGGAAGAATATATAAAAGCAATGAATGAAGAGGGAGAGGCTATAGAAGAAGCAATAATTAATTCTAAAAATGATGATATGGAAGAATTTATGTTTATGGGTCTTAGAAAGATTAATGGAATAAAGGAAAACGAATTTGAAAAGAGATTTAATATGAATATAAATGATGTTTATGGAGAAATAATAAGTAAGTATGAGGAGGAAAAGCTCTTAATAAGAGATTCAGGAATGATTTATCTTAGTGAAAAGGGGGTAGAACTTTCCAATATAATAATGGCTGATTTCTTACTTTAATAATTTTGAAGTTTATAGAGTGAATAAAAGAAAATGAAAGAAAACTAAAGATAATAAAGGATAATTATTATTAAATCAATAATTTTGATGTGAAATGATAAAAAATGGAATTGACAAAAAACTTGGTAGGTAATATATTAATAGTGTACTAGTTAGCACTCGATAAGAGTGAGTGCTAATAAAGAGGTGAGATTAGTGATAGATGATAGAAAGCTTCAAATATTAAGGGCTATAATTCAAGACTATATATCTACTGGAGAGCCTGTTGGTTCAAGAACTATCGCTAAAAAATATAATCTTGGAGTAAGTTCAGCTACTATAAGAAATGAGATGGCTGACTTAGAGGAAATGGGATTTTTAGAACAGCCTCATACTTCGGCAGGAAGAATTCCATCAAGCAGAGGATATAGATTATATGTTGATAGAATGGTTGAATTCGAAAGATTATCTTCTGAAGAGGAATTGCTTATTAGAAATTCAATAATAGATGGTACCTTGTACGAAGTTGATAAGATAATCAAACAAACTAGTGCTCTTCTATCGGAACTTACTAAAATGACTTGTATAGTTAAGGCACCATCAGTACATAAGAGCTTTGTAAAATCAATTCAACTTTTAAAGGTTGATGATTTAAGTATATTATGTGTTTTAGTAACTGATAATGGTGTCATAAGAAATACAGTTATAAAAGTAAAAAATGTTCCTTTATCTGAAGAACTTATTAAAATTAGTAAGATAATAACTGAAAGGCTTAAAAACCTTACTATTGAGCAAATAAACCTAGAGGTTATAAGCAATCTCAATAAAGCTTTAGAAGGATATGAAGATATAGTCAATGCAGTTTTACCAGCTCTTTATGAGAGCTTGAAAGACGATGGATCATCTGAGGTATTCTTAGAGGGAACAATCAATATATTCAATTATCCTGAATATAATAATATTCACAAAGCAAAAGAGATTTTAGAGCTTTTACATGATAAAAAATGTGTTTCAGAACTTATAAGTGATAGTGATGATATGACTATAAAAATAGGGGATGAAATATTTGTACCAGAAGCAAAAGAATGTTCTATAATATCAGCTGGATATCATGTAGGAGATAAGTCCTTAGGTACTATAGCTTTAATAGGTCCTAGAAGAATAAATTATTCTAAAGTATTATCAATCATGACTGAGGTTATGAAAGAATTAAATGAAACTTTAAGGAACAAGTAAAGAAAAAAAGAGAAGAGGTGTAGCTACTTTATGGAGGATAATAAGGAATTTGACGAAAAGTTAAAAGAAGATATCCAAAAAGAATTTGATAATGAAACTAAAGATGAAAATCCTAGTATAGATGAAGAAGTAGAAGAAGTTTCAGAAGATGTTAAGGCTGACGAAAAAGTTATTGAGTTTGAAGAATTAAAGGCTTTAAAGGAAGAAAATAATATGTTTAAGAATAAAACTAAAAAGTTAGAAAATGAATTAGAGGCCTTAAAAGATAGATTATTAAGAATTTCTGCAGAATATGAAAACTACAGAAAAAGAACAGATAAAGAAAAAGAAAGAATATATACTGATGCTTGTGAAGATGTTTTAATAAAAATGCTTCCAGTATTAGATAATTTAGAAAGAGCATTAGCTGTAGATGGCTCAGTTGAAGATCTTAAAAAGGGTGTTGAAATGACAGTAAGACAATTTGAAGATGCATTAGATAAACTTCAAGTTGAAGAAATATCTACAGAAAATGGTTTTGATCCAGAATTACATCAAGCAATGATGGTTGTGGAGCAAGAAGGTTCAGAGCCAAATCAAGTAGCTCAAGTATTCCAAAAAGGATACAAGAGAGGGGATAAGGTTATCAGACATTCAATGGTAACTGTAACTAAATAATTTAATTTGCATTTAACAGATTTAAATATAGATATTGTTAGAGGAGGAATTAACAATGAGTAAAATAATCGGTATAGATTTAGGAACAACAAATTCATGCGTAGCTGTTATGGAAGGTGGAGAACCAGTAGTTATCACTAACTCAGAAGGTGCTAGAACAACTCCATCAGTAGTTTCATTCCAAGCAAATGGAGAAAGATTAGTAGGTCAAGTTGCTAAAAGACAAGCAATAACAAATCCTGATAAAACAATAATGTCAATAAAAAGACATATGGGAACTGACTACAAAGTTAACATAGATGGAAAAGATTATACACCACAAGAAATATCAGCAATGATACTTCAAAAATTAAAAGCAGATGCAGAAGCTTACTTAGGAGAAAAAGTAACAGAAGCTGTTATAACAGTTCCAGCTTACTTTAACGATGCTGAAAGACAAGCAACTAAAGATGCTGGTAGAATAGCTGGTTTAGACGTTAAGAGAATAATCAACGAGCCAACAGCTGCATCATTAGCTTATGGATTAGATAAAATGGATAGTGCTCACAAAATATTAGTATATGACCTAGGTGGTGGTACTTTCGACGTATCTATCTTAGACTTAGGAGATGGAGTATTTGAAGTTGTATCAACAAACGGAGATGCTAGATTAGGTGGAGATGATTTCGACCAAAGAATTATAGATTATATCGCTGAAGACTTTAAAGCTCAAAATGGAATTGATTTAAGACAAGATAAAATGGCTCTTCAAAGATTAAAAGAAGCAGCTGAAAAAGCTAAAATTGAGTTATCATCATCAACTCAAACATTAATCAACTTACCATTCATCACTGCTGATGCAACTGGTCCAAAACATATAGATATGACATTAACTAGAGCTAAATTCAATGAATTAACTCATGACTTAGTTGAAAGAACAATAAATATAATGAAAGAAGCTTTAAAATCAGGTAATGTCTCATTAAATGATATAGATAAAGTAATCTTAGTTGGTGGATCAACAAGAATACCAGCAGTTCAAGAGGCTGTTAAAAACTTCACTGGAAAAGAACCTTCAAAAGGAGTTAACCCAGATGAGTGTGTAGCAATGGGTGCTGCTATCCAAGCTGGTGTATTAACTGGTGATGTTAAAGATGTATTATTACTAGATGTTACTCCATTAACATTAGGAATCGAAACTTTAGGAGGAGTTGCAACTCCATTAATCGAAAGAAATACAACTATCCCTGCAAGAAAGAGTCAAATATTCTCAACTGCAGCAGATAACCAAACTTCAGTTGAAATTCACGTAGTACAAGGTGAAAGACAAATGGCAGCTGATAACAAAACTTTAGGTAGATTTACTCTATCAGGAATTGCTCCAGCTCCAAGAGGAATCCCTCAAATAGAAGTTGCTTTCGATATAGATGCTAACGGTATAGTTAAAGTTTCAGCAACTGATAAAGCTACTGGAAAAGAAGCTAATATTACAATCACAGCTTCAACTAACTTAAGCGATGCTGAAATAGATAAGGCTGTAAAAGAAGCTGAACAATTCGCTGAAGAAGATAAAAAGAGAAAAGAAGCTATAGAAGTTAAAAACACTGCTGAGCAAACTGTTTACCAAACAGAAAAAACTTTAAATGAACTTGGGGATAAAGTTTCAGCTGAAGAAAAATCAGAAATAGAAGCTAAAATCGAAGAAGTTAAAAAAGTTAAAGATGGTGACGATATAGAAGCTATCAAAAAAGCTATGGAAGATTTAACTCAAGCATTCTACAAAGTATCAGAAAAATTATACCAACAAAATGGTGGAGCACAAGGTCAAGGATTTGATCCAAACAACATGGGTGGAGCTAATGCTGGAGCAGGTGCTACAAACAACGATGACAATGTTGTAGATGCTGACTTCGAAGTTCAAGATGATAAATAATAATTAAAACTATCATAAGACTTAAAGCTTTGATATAATATAAAAAGAATTAATAGAGGGAAGGCTCAATAGTCTTCCCTTTTTATAAGTAAATTTATAGGTGGTGAATAACTGTGGCTAAAAGAGATTATTATGAAGTGCTTGGTCTTCAAAAGGGTGCTTCAGATGATGAAATAAAGAGAGCTTTTAGAAAAATGGCTATGAAATATCACCCGGATAGAAATCCTGGAGATAAGGAAGCAGAAGAAAATTTTAAAGAAGTAAATGAAGCTTACGATGTATTAAAAGACCCTGATAAAAAAGCTAGATATGATCAATTTGGTCATGCAGGTGTTGACGGAAGCGCTGGATTCGGTGGCGGCGGATTTGATGCTGGCGGATTCGACTTCTCAGAAATGGGTGGCTTTGGAGATATATTTGAATCATTCTTTGGTGGCGGATTCGGTGGTGGCGGATCAGCTAGGAGAAGAAATGCTCCACAAAGAGGTGCTGATTTAGAATATAGATTAAATATAACTTTTGAAGAAGCTGTATTTGGATGCGAAAAAGAAATATCAATAACTAGAACTGAAAACTGTGAAACTTGCCATGGTACAGGAGCTAAACCAGGAACATCTCCTAAGACTTGTCCAAAATGTAGTGGTTCTGGACAAATAAGGGTTCAAAGACAAACTCCATTAGGAAGCTTTGTTTCTACAACAACTTGTGACCAATGTGGTGGAACAGGTAAAATAATTGAAGATCCATGTCCAGATTGTAAGGGAAAAGGAACTGTTAGAAAAAATAGAAAGATAACAGTTAAGATACCAGCAGGAGTAGATACTGGAAACATAATACCTTTAAGAGGACAAGGTGAACAAGGAGCTAATAATGGACCTTCAGGAGATTTATATATAAGAGTAAATGTTTCTCCTTCTAAGATATTTAGAAGAGAAGGCTCTGATATTTACTATGATTACAAAATAAGCATGGCTAAGGCTGCGTTAGGAGCAGAAATAACTGTTCCAACTGTAGATGGAAATGTTAAATATAAAGTTCCAGCAGGTACTCAACCTGGAACTAAGTTTAGATTAAAAGGAAAAGGTGTTCCTCATGTTAATGGTGGTGGAAGAGGAAATCAATACGTTCATATGGTAGTAGAGGTTCCAAAACACTTAAATAAAGAACAAGAGGAAGCTTTAAAAGAATTCATGAGAGCTTCAGGAGAGTCAGTTGAGGGAACTGAAGATAAAGAGGATGGATTTTTCTCAAAATTTAAAAAGAAAAAATAGATAGATTTTTAAGCACTCTAGCTAAGCTAGGGTGTTTTTTTATGCTTTTTAAGGCTAAGTTTTATAATTTCGCAAAAAGTTTTATTGCCTATTCTAAAATAATAGCTAATTCTGTTAAATATTATACGATTCTAATAGAAAAAGCTTATATTTAAATAAAAAATATACTGCCCATAAAAATATTCTTTCACATATATCTATAAATCAATACTGTTAAAAGTTACATTTGAGTAAAAAATACAAAAAAAGTAAATCAAAATATTTACAAGTTAGTGTACTAATGCTATAATACAGTTGGGAGTTGTGTATTAATGGATTAATACATAGATACAAATTGGATTTAAGCGATAAAAATAAGTATTAGGGGTGAGTGAATGATTGAAGTAATTGAAGTTAAAAAGAAATTCGGAAGAAAAGAAGTTTTAAAGAGCATTTCTTTTAATATAAAAAAAGGAGAAATCACTGCTTTGTTAGGTATGAATGGGGTAGGTAAATCCACAATATTGAAAATAATTATGGATTTAGTTAAGAAAGATTCAGGTGAAGTTCTTATTGATGGAGAAGCTCTTAATATAAAAAACTCAGATAAATTAGCTTTTGTTCCAGATGTGAAAAATACTTATAATGGAATGAATATAAAAGAAAGCTTTGAATATATGGAATGCTTTTATGATAGATGGGATTATAAAAAAGCCTATAAAATGCTTGCTGAGTTTGAATTAAAAGATAATGAGAAGATAGATAAACTTTCAAAGGGAAATTTAGAAAAATTAAAAATAATATTAGGTTTTGCTCAAAATGCAGATTATATCATTATGGATGAACCTTTCTCAGGAATTGATATTTTTACAAGAGATATGTTTCTAAGATCTCTTATAAATTATACTAGTGAAGATGTTGCAATAATTATCACTACTCATGAAATAAAGGATATAGAAAATATTGCAGATAGGGTTCTAATGATTAATGATGGAATTGTAAAAGAAGATTTTTATATGGAAGATATGAGATGCAAGGAAGGTATTTCATTAATAGATAAAATGAGAGAGGTTTTTGGAGATGAATAAGAAAAGCAAGTTTATTTCTTTAATTGAATATGAACTCTTAGGAAATTTTAATTTGATTTTAGTTAATACAGCCTTAGGAATGATTGCTTCCATGGTTTTATTTTTTATTGCAATTTCAAGATATTGGGGAAATGGAATAGTTAATGAAGGAGTATTTTATTTATCGCTTCAAAATGGTAACACAAGTTCACTTATATTCTTAGTTGAGATGATTTTGATTGCAATATTTTCTATTTTTATATGGAAAAAAGAATTTGATTTTGAAAATAAAACAATTTACAGAACATTAAGTTTACCAATAGATAAATGGAAAATACTTTTAGGAAAGTGTTTAGTTGTTGAAGTGTTTTTTTGGTTTTATTTATCAGGTCAAGTTTTGGCTATAGTATTAGAATGGATTATATTGGAGGTTGTTCTTATCAATAGAACTCCTATTTCTTTAGAACTTTTAAAATCTATTTTATTAAATAAAGAAGGACAATTTTTTTTGCCAAGAGATATTTTAACATTTGGAGTTTTATGTTTATTTGTTTTGGTAATTGGTTTAATGGGAGCTTTATATATCACAATTAAAAAAAGTTATGGCATAAAAGGAATTGTTATTTGGATTACATTAGTTATTAGTTTGTTTTTATTAGGATTTTTTATACCTATAGTAAAGATGAATTTATTAAGAAAACATCTTATTTTGTTCGAAGTTACACTAGGAATAAGTTTTGTAATCATTTCCTTTGCTTTAAATAATTATTTATTAAAGAAAAAAGTTAGTGTTTAAAGGAGGGATAATGATGAAAAAGAGATTTTTGCATATAAGTTTAATAGCTACGATAGCAATATTAATAGTATTTATAGGAATTAATTTAATTGATACTTTAAAGGGAGTAAAGATTCAAGACTTAGTTGGAAATAGAGAAGAATTAGGCAATATGAAAATTTTAGCTGAAAGGAATATAGGTGTATTTTGTGAAAAAAGATATTCAATAGGAAATAAAAACGTAAAATCAAAAATGACTTTAGAGGTAGATGATCATAATAGATTGAATATTTACCAAAATGCAGATGTTTTTAAATATAGATGGGCAAGTGATGAAAATGTATATAGAGATAAAGAAAATATTGTTTTTGTAACTAATAAGGGTTATAACATGGAGATTAGAGTTAAGGATATAAAAAGTGGAGAAGTAAAAAGTAAAGAACTAAATAATAAAGATTTAAATGCTAAGAATAATACTTTTTATACAATGGGAGTTTATTATTATGACAATAAAGTAAGAATTTTAATAGATACTGATAACGGTATAGAAATAATAGAATATGATTTTAATAATGATAAATTTGAAGTTATTAATACTCATGGAGATATTTATAAATTAAATGACGTAAATTCAAGCAATATTATTGGAAGAGAAGGAGAAAAAGTATATATTTTATCTCACAAAATTCCAAATGTTAATGAAAAGGGAACAACTATAAGCGTAAGCAATGTTGCGTTGTTTGAGATTAACATAAAAGAAGGTACTATGAAAACATATGATCTTGATAAATTTTTCAAAGAAAACAATTTAGATATAAATGGAGATTATTATAGTCTAGCTAAAGTATCTAATGGAATATTTTATAGTGATTTTATTAAAACAGGATTAAATGGGGAAAAGGAAGGAATTTCTTTTCTAGGTCTTGATTTAGACTCAGGAAAAATTATTGAGTCTAAAAATATATTAACAGAAGAGGAATTAAGTAAGTATGGGCTTTCTATTTGGGGAGTGTATAATACAAAATTGTATGAAGATAAACTTTATTTTGTTGCTGGTAATAACTTTATAGAAAATAGCTTCTATGTAGGATGCCTAAATTTAAATGATGGTAAGCTGATATATTTAGGAAAGGTTATTGGAGCTGAATTTAAGAATTTTCAACCTGATAATAACTAGATGGATAAGTTTAAGTTTGTTACTTTTTCTAAAGAGAATATTTATTTAAAAAGAAGTTTAGGAACTATAATTTTAGCAGGAATAGAAGATATAACTTTTCTTATTATAGTCAAACTTATCCAATTAATATAACAGATAAAGAGGCTGAATTAGCTGTTTTTTCAAAGTATTCTAAGTAAAATGTGATTTTGAGTAAAAAAGCTTTAGACTCTAAGTTTTATTTAGTTAATAAGGATGGGCATTATTAATTTTTGATGGAACAATTAATAAAGAAATGTAGATATTAAAATATTAATTAGATTCAAATTTAAGAGAAGGGGATTAAATTTAATTATAAATTTTAATAAGAGATGGTGAAATATATGATTGAGGTCAGAGAAATTAAAAAGAAATTTAGAAGAAACAAAGTCTTGAATGATGTTTCATTTCAAGCAGAGAAGGGAGAGATAACCGCTCTTTTAGGATTAAATGGAGTTGGTAAATCAACACTTCTAAAAATAATTATGGGACTTGTTAAACAAGATAGTGGAGAGGTATTTTTTGATGGTGAAAAGCTTTCGTATAAAACATATGAGAAACTTGCTTTTGTACCCGATGTTTTAAGCACTTATAGAGGGATGACCATAAAAGAAGCTTTTGAATATATGAGTGTACTTTATAAAAAGTGGGATATGGACAAAGCTTATAAGATGCTTAAAAATTTTAAGCTAACTGATGACTTGAAAATAAATAAACTTTCAAAAGGAAATATAGCAAGAGTAAAACTTATACTAGGTTTTGCTAGAAATCCAGAATATTTACTTTTAGATGAGCCTTTTTCAGGAATAGATATTTTCACAAGAGAAAAATTTATAGAATCACTTATTGGGTACATGGATGATGATATTGGGATTATATTAACTACTCATGAAATAAGAGAAGTTGAAAATATAGTTGATAAAGTAGTATTTCTTAGTGATGGAGTTGTTAAAAGTGAGTTCTATGTTGAAGACGTAAGAGAAAATGAAGGATTATCTATGGTTGAGAAGATAAGGGAGGTACATGAAGGTGAATAAGGGAAATTTTAAAAAGACTAGGTATCTTTTAAATTTGCAAATATCAAGAGATCTAAAAATAACATTAAGCACTGCTATTGGAATTATGCTTTTAAATGTAGTTTATTTTGTTTATAGATTAAGTGATGACTTAGAATTTTATATAGAAAAAACAAATAATATACCCGCAGTTCAGATGTTTGATAAGTTTAATTCATTTAGTAGTTTTTATTCTACTGGAATAGCTTCAAGGATGTTAGTGATTTTAATAGTAGGATGTTTTTGTTTATATTGTTGGTATTTATGGCTTGGAGAATTTAAAGGAGAAAACAAAAGTTCATATACACTTTTAACTTTACCTATTCCTAAGAAGTTTATAATTATATATAAATTTTTATCAGCATGTTTCTTCTACTTATCTTTAGTGTTTTTTCAGATTATGGCAATGTTTTTAAATTACTTTATTTTTAATGTTATGGTTCCAGCTGATGGCATAGTAAAAGAAAGTTTCTTATCAGTAATAATCAATTCTATTAGCGAACTTTATTGTTTAGTTCCAACTGATTTAGTTAATTTGGTAACACATAGTTTATTTTTTGTGGGATTAATATTAATAGCTTTTTTATTTGCTATATTGGAAAGAAGTTTTGGAATAAAGGGAGGAATTTTAGGGTTCTTAATAGGATGCTCTTTTATATTCATGATTTTAATGTTTCCAGGAATAATGGAGTTTTATGTATTTGAAAAAATTATTTGGTTTATTTTAATATCAATTTTGTACATTTTAATAGGCTGGTTTTTTTCAAAATACCTATTAGAAAAGAAAATTCATGTATAAGGAGGAGTGATTACTATGAAGAAGAGAATGCCTTTAATATTAACAATAATATTCCTATGTGTAATTGTTATTTTTTCAGGAATATTTATCTATATAAATAGTTCTTCAATTAAGTTTAAAGATATATACGGAAGTAGAAGTGAACTTGGAGATAATGAGTTAGTAATTGCTAAAGATAAAGGACTTTTTACAGAAGAGCTTACTGTTAGAGTTTCATCAATCAATAAAAAATATGTTATAACTGAACAAAAAACAGGAGAAATCAATGTGCTGAAGGATAAAAAGTTTTTTAGGGGGATCTATCCAACGGCGGAAACCTTTTATGAAGATGAGAGTGTTATGGTTGATGTAACTAATTTATATAATAAGGGAATTCCAAAGCTTGGAGTTAGATTAAAGGATAAAAAAACTAACTCTTATGAAGAGTTCAAAGTTGAGATTCCAGAGTATATTCATAATTCCAGCAGAATAAATGGAGTTTCATATAAGGATGGAAAGATAGATATTTTATTCTTTGGTAATAATGGTGAAACTAATTTGTTATTTGGAGAAATAGATATAAAAAATAAAAAGTTTGAATTACTTGAAACTATAAATGTTGATAAAGAGTTAGATTTAAATAAAGAATATTCTCATATAAATGAAATAATGCAAAGATGGGGAAGTGCATCAAGTAATTGTAATGGGAAAGTATATTATAAATTAACTGAAATAAATAATAAAGATGAAAGAGGAGCTTACACTGAAGATAGCATTGTTGAAGTTGATATAAATAATAAAAAAATAACTAGATATAGTCCAGATGAAAATATAAGAGAAGAATTAAAAAATAATAGCTTTGAAACTGATGGCAAAAGTGGAACTATGTTTGAAGCTAATGGTGATATATACATTATAGAGGAATCAGAAGGGGTAACTTCAGTATTAACCTTTAATATGGAGTCAAAGAAATTCACGTTCTATAAGGAGCTTATTGAAAGCAAAAGGTTAGAGAGATATGGTATTAATGTTAATGATTTAGGAAATTTTATGATTGTTGGAGATAAGGTAATAGCTAATTTAATTGATTAT
This sequence comes from Clostridium sp. LIBA-8553, assembly GCF_057782465.1. NCBI lineage: Bacteria > Bacillati > Bacillota > Clostridia > Eubacteriales > Clostridiaceae > Clostridium > Clostridium sp. LIBA-8553. The sequence goes on along the minus strand of NZ_CM173489.1, from coordinate 2,781,817 downwards.
GAGCATGGTAGATTTTATAATAAAAATTATGTAGCTGTTATAGATATACCTAGTAAGAATCCAGTTTACGTAGGTGAATTAGGAAGCGGATATTTAAGTCAAATTAAGGTGACGGGAGGTAAGTAAATATGTTTTTTGAGGTGAACGATAAAGAACCGATTTATCTCCAAATAATAAGACATATAAAACAATCTTTAGTTATAGGAAATTTAAAACCTGGTGATCATATACCATCAAGAAGGGAGCTTGCAGAGATGCTAAAAGTAAATCCAAATACAGTTCAAAGAGCATATAGAGATATGGAAACTATGGGACTTATAGAGACTGTGAGAAATAAACCGAGTACTATAACAGAGGATGAAGAAATTTTAAAGAACATAAGAAAAGAACTTGTAGAAGATGCCTTAGATGGATTTATAGAAAGTATGAAGGCAATAAAATTAACTAAAGAAGAAGTTTTAGAGATTATAAAAGAGAGATATTAAAAATTAAAGTAAAAAAACTATAAATAGGTTTTGAAATTTTGTGTGTTTTCTTCTCCTATTTATAGTTTATTTTATTAGCTTTAGTTAATCTATAAAAATGCTTCTGATATCTATTTTGGAAAGTTTTAATAATGTTTATAAGTGGGTGAGAGTAAGTGAAAAAGAAGATAATTAATTTTTTGTTTTTAATAAGTTTTATATTTTATATTATATTTTTATTATGGAATATTCTTTTTAAGTATGTTGCTCCTTGGGATTTGTTTAGTAGTGGAAGAGTGGTTTATAGAGAAATTAATTTGATTCCCTTTAATGATATTATGGAGGGTAATTATAATCAGCTTGATGTTATAGGAAATATTATTTTGTTTGTTCCTTTGGGTATTTATGTTTCGATGTTTTTTAAGAAAGTAAAGATATATAAGAATATTGGAGTAATAGTTTTAATATCTTTGTTTTTTGAAGTTAGTCAATATATATTTGCAATAGGTGCAAGCGATTTAACTGATATAATTACCAATACATTTGGAGGAATTATTGGTTTAGGAATATATTGGATGATAAAAAGTGTTTTAACAGAAGAGGATAGGATTAAAAGTTTTGTGTCTATCTGTAGTACTTTGGTCATGATACCTGTTGCTTTTCTTTTAATAATGCTGTTTGTCTATAACTAATTTTGTATAAAAATATAATTAGAAATTTAGTGTTTAGACGATATTCTAAATTAATGTTTATTTTTAGATGCAGTTTCAATATTCATTTTAACGAATAATTAGTATTGCATAAGTTTAAAGATATTAAATTAAATTTGGGATTTTTATTTAAGTTTAAGGGGGACAGCACAATATGGGGTTATTAGTTTCTACATTTGTTGGAGTTTTGATATACTGTATTTTTTTAGTACGATATTTAAAAAAGGAAGAGATTAATTTTTCAAAGATATTTATAGTTGGATTATGTATTTTTGCTTTTTATATAGCAATTGTTCTTAGTATTACAGGACCAGGACATATATTAGATATAGGAATCGAAAGAGAAAGAATAATAAGTTTAGTTCCATTTAAATTTCATAGTGAGAATTTATTTAGTCAAATTACAAATGTTATTTTATTTATTCCTTTAGGAGTATTTTTGCCTAGTCTTTGGAGTAAGTTTGAGAAATTTTTTAATATAATATTAATAGGATTTTCTTTTAGCTTAATAATAGAATTGCTTCAATTATTAAATGTAAGAGCAACTGATATAGATGATTTAATAATGAATACCTTAGGGGCAGCTATAGGGTATTTGATCTATTTATTATTGTTTAAGAAGTTAAGTTTTAGGATTAAATTAAATAACACTTCCAATAAATTTTGGATTAAATATAATGGTGAACTAATTATTATTTTAATTTTAGCTTTAGATTTCTTTGTAGCACCATTTATTGAAAATATGTTGATTAAAATTATATTTGGAATTTAGAGTTAGATGAAATTAAGTTTAAAGGTTATGTCAATAATAGACTATAGCCTTTAATTTTTTTATATGTGATAATGAAGATGAGTGGTTTTTAAAACATAATAAAGCTTATAAGCTAGACAGATACTAGACTAAAGTGTAAAATAAATTATTAGTCAAAGTAGCATAAGAAAGGATTGATACATAAATGGAAGGAACTTGGATTGAAGTTAGAGTAATAACTAAAAGTGAGGCATTAGAACCTATATCAGGAATATTTTACGGATTAGACTGTAAGGGTGTTGCTATAGAGGATCCAAATGATATATTAGGAAGAGAGCAAGGACCTTTAACTTGGGATTTTGCAGATATAAACATATTAGAGCATAAGGGGAAGGTTGCTGTTGTTAAAGGATATTTCTCAGAGGAAGATAATATAGATGACGTAATAGCTTATGTTAAGGAAAGAGTAGAAGAGTTAAAAGAGTCAGGATTAGATGTTGGTGAAGGAACAGTTGAAGCTGAGAAAATGTTTGAAGAAGATTGGGCTAATAACTGGAAGAAATACTATAAGCCAATAAAAATTGGAGAGAAGATAGTTATAAAACCAATATGGGAAGAGTATGAAGTTACTGGAGATGAGATGGTAGTAGAATTAGATCCAGGTATGGCTTTCGGTACTGGTGATCATGAAACTACAAGAATGTGTGTTCAGGCTTTAGATAAATATGTTAAAGCTGATACAACTGTATTTGATATTGGAACAGGTTCAGGAATACTTGCTTTAGTTGCTTCTAAGCTTGGTGCAAAACATGTTGTAGGAGTTGATTTAGATCCAGTTGCTGTAGATTCAGCTAAGGAAAATATATCATTCAACAATGTTGATAATATAGAAGTATTATACGGAAATCTTTTAGATGTTGTAGATGGAAAAGCTGATATAGTTGTTGCTAATATAATAGCTGAAATAATCTGCATATTAGTAGATGATGTTAAAAAAGCATTAAATAAAGATGGTATTTTCATAACTTCAGGTATAATCCATGAAAGAAGACAAATGGTTATAGATAAATTAGAACAAGAAGGTTTCGACGTTATGGAAGTTAATAAAGATGGAGAATGGAACTGTATTGTTGCTAAGTTAAAATAATTTAGTAAGGGAGTATGAAATTATGCATAAGTTTTTTACACCAGCTCATATGTTTTCAGATACTCATGCCACAATAACAGGAGAGGATGTTAAACATATTTATAAGGTTTTAAGGGTAAAACCAGGTGAGAAGGTTGTTGTAAACAACCTTGAAAGTGAAGAATTTTTAGGTGAGGTAGAAGAGGTTAATAAACAAGAGGTTTCTATCAAAATCTTAGAGAAGCTTGATGTGAACAACGAAAGTAATCTACATATTACTTTATTTCAAGGAATGCCAAAAGCCGCAAAAATGGATTTAATAGTTCAAAAGTGTGTAGAACTTGGTGTTTCAGATATAATTCCAACCATAACTGACAGAGTAGATGTTAAGTTAAAGGGTGAGTTTAAGAAATTAGATAGATTAAACAAGATAGCTTTAGAGGCTTGTAAGCAAAGTAAGAGAACTGTTATACCAACAGTATCTGAGCCAATGAGCTTCCAAGAGGTTTTAAATAAAATAGATGAACTAGACCTTATGGTTATTCCTTATGAAAATGCTACAGGATACGGAATAAGAGCTATGGTTAACTCTATAGAGGATAAGAATAATATAAAAAATGTTGGAATAATGGTTGGGCCAGAAGGCGGATTTGAAGAAAGTGAAATAGAAGCCCTAAAAGAAAAAGGAGCTCATATTGTAACATTGGGACCAAGAATTTTAAGAACAGAAACAGCAGGATTTACCTGTGTTTCACTTCTTCAGTATGAGCTTGGTGATTTAGGAGGAAATATTTAATGAAAGTTGCATTTGCTACATTAGGGTGTAGAGTTAATACATATGAATCAGAAGCAATGACTGAAAAGTTTGTTAGAGAAGGCTACGAAGTTGTAGATTTCAATGAAGTGTCAGACGTATACGTAGTTAATACTTGTAGTGTAACTAACATGGGAGATAAAAAGTCTAGACAAATAATAGGAAGAGCAAGAAGACAAAATCCAGAGGCTATTATAGCTGTTGTTGGATGTTATGCTCAAATAGCACCTACAGAGGTTTCAGGAATCGAAGGCGTTGATGTAGTTTTAGGTTCAAGAAATAAAGGTGAAATAGTTTATTATGTAAATAAAGCTAGAGATGAAGGTAAGCAACAAGTTAAAGTTGGTGCTGTTTTAAAGAATAAAGTTTTTGAAGATTTAAAGATTGAAGAGTATAACAATAAAACTAGAGCATTCTTAAAAATTCAGGATGGATGTAATAGATTCTGCGCTTATTGCTTAATTCCATATACTAGAGGTTCTGTTTGTTCAAAGGACCCTAAGAAAGTCCTAGATGAGATTAGAAGCTTAGCTGATCATGGATTCAAGGAAATAATACTATCAGGAATTCATACAGCATCTTATGGTGTTGATTTAGATGAAAAAGTAACATTAGTTGATTTACTAGAAGAGATAGAAAAAATAGATGGAATAGAGAGAGTTAGAATAGGTTCAATAGACCCTACATTCTTTACAGAAGATGTTGTAAGAAGAATATTAGCTCTTAAGAAATTATGTCCTCATTTCCATTTATCACTTCAAAGTGGATGTGATGCTACATTAAAGAGAATGAATAGAAGATATACTGCAAAAGAGTATGAAGATATAGTAAATCTTTTAAGAGATAAAATAGAGGATGTTTCTATAACAACAGACGTAATCGTTGGATTCCCTGGAGAAACTGATGAAGAGTTTGAAGAAACTTATGAATTCTTAAAGAGAATAGCTCTTTCAAAAACTCACATATTTAAATATAGTCCTAGAAAAGGTACTAGAGCAGAAAATATGGGGAACCAAGTTGATGGAAATAAAAAAGATGAGAGAAGTAAAAAGCTTATTGAATTAAATAAAATCAATGAAAAAGCCTTTGCTGAAAAATATATAGGTGAAATTATTGATGTTTTATTTGAAGAGGAAGTTGAATTAGGAAGCGGTGTTTATACTGGATATACAAGAAACTATATAAAGGTAAATGCTAAGGCTGACTGTAATGTTTCAGGTAAAATATTAAACGTAAAAATAGACTCATTTGAGGATGAAGTAGCTCATGGAGAAATAATATTATAAAAACATAATTTTACATTCAAAATGAGGTATAATATATAAGAATAGATTCATACTTTGGGGAGGTGAGAGTGTTGTCAGATTGTATTTTTTGTAAAATAGTAGCTGGAGAAATTCCAAGCAAAAAGATTTATGAAGATGATAAAGTTTTAGCTTTTCATGATATAAGTCCAGAGGCGCCAGTACATTTTTTAGTTATTCCAAAGGAGCATATAGCTAGTTTAAATGAAGTAAATGAAGAAAATGCAGATATATTTGCACACATATTCAAAACTATTAATAAACTAGTAAAGGAACAAGGTATAGCAGAGGATGGCTATAGAGTTGTTACTAATTGCGGAGAGCAAGGAGGTCAAACAGTAGGTCATATTCATTTCCATGTTCTTGGAGGAAGAAATTTAAAATGGCCACCGGGCTAAAAATTAGATTTAACTTCTTGACATTAAAGAAAACTATGTTGTATAATATAGCGTGTGTTATTTAGCCCATGGCTGTGAATTACATTAATAATTTACGCTAGCGGAGGGAGGGATAAAGAATGTCAGAAATCAGAGTAAAAGAAAACGAATCATTAGAGCAAGCATTAAGAAGATTTAAGAGACAATGCGCTAGAGCTGGAGTTCTTTCAGAAGTAAGAAAAAGAGAACACTACGAAAAGCCAAGCGTTAAGAGAAAGAAAAAATCAGAAGCTGCAAGAAAGAGAAAATTCAAATAGTTTTTGGTTTAAATTTATAGAATAATTTCTTTTGAAAGAAGGTATACAAATGCCAACTATTAAAGAAAGACTTCAAGAAGACTGGAAGCAGGCTTTAAAGGCTAAGGATAAGTTCAAAGCTGGAGTTCTAAGTACTGCTAAGTCAGCAATACTTTTAGTCGAAAAGACTGACGGTGTTAAGCTTGAGGATGAACAGGTTATAGAAATATTAGCAAGAGAAATCAAGCAAAGAAGAGAAGCTGCGCTTGAATTCGAAAAGGGAAATAGACAGGATTTAGTTGATCAAAACAATAGTGAGATTGCAATCTTGTTAGATTACCTTCCTCAGCAGTTAAGTGAAGAAGAAATAAAAGATATCATAAAGCAAGCAGCTGAAGAAGTGGGCGCAAATAGCATGAAAGACATGGGAAAAGTTATGTCAAAGGTTAGACCGCAAACAGTTGGTAGAGCTGATGGTAAACTTGTAAGTCAATTAGTAAAAGAATATTTAAATAAGTAAGAGAGTTCATTAGAACTCTCTTTTATTTTTCATGAAGAAGTAAAGTTCTGGAAAATCTATTTTATTATTTAAAAGGCATATGAATGGCTTAAAAGGCTACTTATATGCCTTTTTATTTGTTTTAACTATTTTTATCTAAGAATAAAAAAATATAAATTTTCATAGATTAGTATGAAAATATTTTGTGGGAGGTCTGAATGTGGGAGATAAATTAAGACAAGTAACTAATAAAATTGCTGAAGAATTAGATTTGCCTAAAGAGATAATCAATGGTGAGCCTAAAATAGTTGTGCATGGAAAAAGTGAAATTGTTATAGAAAATCATAAGGGAATAGAGGTTTTTAAAGAGGATGAAATTAAAGTAAATAGCACTTTAGGTCTTATCAAAATTGAAGGAGTAAATATGGAAATAAGGTTTATAGGGGCTGGGACTATTGCCTTGACGGGAAAACTTAAGAATTTAAGTTTTGAGGAGGCTTAAGATGAGATTAGATTTTTTGAAAAAAGGACAAATAAAAGTTGAAATTAAGACCTTTGATATAAATAAACTTTTAAATGTTTTATGGAAAAATGGTATAAATGTTGAAAATGTAAGAAAAATAGATGTAGTAACCGTAACTTTAAATGTTGATTATTCTGATTATGGAAAATTAAAAGGCTATGTTAAAAGATTAGGTGGAAAAGTTAAAATAATTTCAGCTAAGGGAATGATATTCTTCTTGGCTAGGGCTAAAAAATATGTAAGTGTGTTTGTTGGAGCTTTAATATTTTTAATTGGATTATATATTTATTCAGGATTTATATGGAGAGTAGACATAGAAACTAAGAAGAATATAGCTCCATTTGAAATTAGAACCATGCTTAATGATCTTAATGTTAAGCCAGGAGTTAAGAAAAGTAGTGTTAATGTATATGGGTTAGAGAAAAAATTAGAAAATGGACATGGAGACATAATGTGGGTAAATGCCCGCATAGAAGGTGGAACCTTGAAAATAAAAGTTGAAGAGAAGGTTAGTCCTAAAATAAAAGAAGAAAATGAAAAGCAAGAACTCAAAAATATTGTGGCTTCTATGGATGGAGAGATTAAAAAGATATATACAACTTCAGGAACAGCAGTCGTTAAAGAGGGAGATATAGTAAAAAAAGGAGATGTTCTTATAATCCCACAGCAAGGAATAGAAGGTGGTGAATATGAGGTTGATGCTAAGGGAGAAGTTACAGCAAATACCTTCTATGAAAAGTCTATAGAGTTACAAGTTGCTGGTAAAAAAGAAGAGCGGACAGGAGAGAAAGATAGTGATATTTACTTGGAAATAATGGGCAAGAAAATTTATCTAAAAAAGCCTACTAAAGAGTTTACTAAGTATGATAAAATAGAAAGTAAAGGAAAGTTTGTAAATAGAAACGTATACTATGAAAAGGTTGATAATGATATCACTGAAGAGAAGGAAACCATAATAAATAACGCTGTTGAGTTAATGAGTAACTCTATAAATAAAGAAATAAGTAAGCAGGCTAAAATAGTTGATAAGATAATTACAACTGAGGATTTGGGTGAAGGTAAGATTAAGTTAAAGGTTCTTTTCGTAGTAGAACAAAATATAGCTTTAAATTATTAGATAAAAGTTATGACCTAATGAGGAGAAGATGAGTAGTTATGGGGAATTTTAAGAAAAAGATAATTGATATATTTAAGGATTACAAAAAGATAGTTCTATATATCATAACTTTTATAGTTTTATACTGTACTTTAATGACTGGTATAATAACTAGAAAATATGACTTGAAAGTTGGAGACATACCAAAAGCAGATATAAAAGCCCATAGAGAAATAATTGATGAATCAGCTACTGAAGCTAGAAAAAAAGAGGCAGAAGAAAAGGTTGATAAACAATATTCTTTAAGGACAGATGTTCAAAAACAAAGTGAAGAGAAAATAAAAGGATTTTTTGCTACTGTTGATAAAATAGTAATTCAAGATAAAACAGAAGAAGAAAAGGCTAAACTTATACCAAGAGTACCTTTTAAAATAACAGATGCAGAGGCAAATATACTTGCTTCTATGAATGAACAAGAAGTTAAAAAGTTAGAAAGTATATGTGTAGAAGGGTTAGGTAAAGCATATGAAACTCCTATTGAAGATGGAAATGCACAGGATTTAAGTGATGCTAAAAAGGTATATACAGATTATATAGCTTCCAGTGATCTAAGTGATTCGGAGAAGGGAATTGCCTTAAACTTTATTAGTGTAATAGAACCAAACTTTTTTTATGATAAAGAAAAAACTGATGATCTTATAAAAGAAACATTAAAACAAGTTCCACCAGTTATGATAAAGAAAAATCAAATAGTTGTTAATGAAGGAGAGCCTGTTACAGCACATCAATTAGAGCTTTTAGGTACCTTAGGATTACTAAATGATTCAGGTTCAAGCTTATATATTTATATAGCTTTAGGAGTTTTAGTAGCTATAGTTATGTATCTTCAATATGGATATATAAATAAATACTATCCTGATATTGATAAAGAGTTTTCAAAAATAGTTATGATAAGCATATTAAATGTCTTTCCAGTTATATTGGCTAGATTGTTTGGTATGATGTCAAATTATATAATACCATTAGCATGTATGCCTATGTTAATAACACTTCTATTAAATTATAAAATATCATTGGTATTTAGCATGCTAAATGTGATTCTAATAGGTGGAGCAGTAGGATTTAATCCGAACATAATAATCCTTGCTGTTTTAAATGTTGTTTTAGGAGGAACACTATTAAGAAAAATGCAACAGAGAAATGATATCCTATATTCTTCAATAACTGTTGCTGTACTAAGTTCAATTTTAACTTTTAGTGTTGGAACCTTAACAACAAATAACTTTATGGAAATCCTTGCAGATAGTACATTTGCAGCAGCTGGCGCTGTACTTTCTGGAATACTTACAATAGGTGTATTACCATTTTTTGAGTCAACTTTTGATATAGTTACCAATGCTAAATTATTAGAATTATCTAATCCTAATAATCCATTACTTAAAAAATTGCTTATGGAGGCACCGGGAACATATCATCATAGTATTTTAGTTGCTAATTTATCAGAATTAGCGGCAGAGCAGGTAGGTGGAAATCCTTTATTAGCAAGAATTGGTTCTTATTATCATGATATTGGTAAAACGAAGAGACCTTATTTCTTTAGAGAAAATCAAATAGGAAAGAAAAATCCTCATGATAGGATAAAACCAGAGGTAAGTAGCAAAATAATACTATCTCATGTTAAGGATGGTTCAGATTTAGCAAAGGAATATAATTTGCCTAAAACTATACATGATTTTATAGTTACTCATCATGGAGAAACTTTAGTTAAATATTTTTATTTAACAGTGAAAAATAATTCTGAAAATCCAGATGAAGTTAAGGAAGAGGATTTTAAGTATCCAGGACCAAAGCCTATGAGTAAAGAACAAGGAATTGTTATGTTAGCAGACTCAACAGAGGCAGCTGTTAGATCGATTAATGAACCAACTGAAGAGAAAATAGAAAAAATGATCAATAATATTATTGATGATAAGTTATCAACTGGACAATTAGATAATTGTGATCTTACTCTTAGAGATATAAGCAAAATAAAAAAATGTTTCTTAAAGGCTTTAAATGGTATACATCATGAGAGAATAGAGTATCCAGATGATAACAATAAAAAGGAGAAAAAATAATTATGATATTCATAGATGATAGACAGAATAAATTTGAAGTTACCGAAGAGTTAACTAAAAAACTAGAAGAGGTTATATCATTTGTATTAAAAGAAGAAAAAGTTAAAGAAGATTGTGAAGTTTCTTTAGTTTTTGTAGACAATGATGAAATAAGAGGAATAAATAATGAAACAAGAGAAATAGATAGAGCCACAGATGTTCTATCATTTCCAATGATTGATTATCCAGAGGATAAGGTTTATAAGGATGTTTACTTAGAACATGAATTTGATAAATGTTATTTTGACGGAGATGAGCTTATATTAGGTGATATAGTTCTATCTCTAGAAAGAACTAAGGAACAGAGTATTGAGTTTAATCACTCATTTGAAAGAGAGGCTTGCTACTTAGTAACACATTCAGTTTTACATCTTCTAGGCTATGACCATATGGAAGAAGAAGAAAAGGCTAGAATGAGAGGAAGAGAAGAGGAGTTACTTGGTAAGTTAAATATAACAAGAGAAAGCTAAGGTATGAGATTGGTTTAGGAGAATATTATGAAGGTAAGAAAACTTATTGATAGCTTTAACTATGCAATAGATGGAATAATATATGCTTTAAGAACTCAAAGAAACATGAGGATACATTTTATAGTTGCTTTAATTATATTATCAGCTTGTTTCGTTTATGATATAAGTAAAATAGAGTTTATAATACTAGCTATAACAATAACCATGGTAATAATGGCAGAACTTATTAATACTGCCATAGAAAGTGCTATAGATTTAAGCACAAACTATTATCATCCTTTAGCTAAAATAGCTAAGAATACAGCAGCTGGGGCAGTACTTATAACTGCTATAAATGCTGTCTTAGTAGGATATATTATATTTTGGGATGAGCTTAGCAATATAACTTTTAGAATTATGGATAGAGTCAAGGCAACAGAGCCCTATATAATATTCATAGTTTTAACAATAGTATGTATAGTTACGGTTGCTGCAAAAGCTTATTTTGGAGAAGGAACACCTTTAAAAGGTGGCATGCCATCAGGACACAGTGCAATAGCCTTTTCAATAGCCACAGCTATATCACTCATAAGCAACTCTCACATTATAATAATACTTAGTTATTTAATGGCTCTAATAACAGCCCAGAGTAGGGTGGATTCAGAGGTTCACAGTATATGGGAAGTTATTGCAGGAGCCTTATTAGGAACGCTTATAACAATTTTAATATTTAAAATATTTAGTTGATAAATTTAGTGTCTAAATTTAGAATGGAGGATGAATTATATGAAAAATGAACTTATAAAAAAAGCTTTAGAGGCAAGAGAGCAAGCATATTGCCCATATTCAAATTTCAAAGTAGGTGCTGCTGTTTTATTTGAAAATGGTAAGATATATACAGGATGTAATATTGAAAATGCATCATTTGGAGCAACAAACTGTGCTGAGAGGACTGCAATATTCAAAGGAGTTTCTGAAGGAGCAAAGGTTGTAAAAGCTGTTGCTGTAGTTGGAGATTTAAATTCATATACATATCCATGCGGTATATGTAGACAGGTAATAGTAGAGTTTGCAGAAGATAAAGATATAAAGATATTCATAATTAAAAATGAAGATGATTATATAGAGACAACATTAGATGAAATTTTACCTGGATCTTTCACAAAAAAAGATCTAGAAAAATAGGAGGAAGTATGTTTAAATCAGGATTTATAACAATTGTTGGTAGACCAAATGTAGGTAAGTCAACATTAACAAACTTATTAATGGGAGAAAAACTGTCAATAGTTTCTAATAAACCACAAACAACAAGAAATAATATTCAAACAATACTAACTGGAGATGACTATCAAATGATTTTCGTTGATACTCCAGGAATACATAAGCCTAAACATAAATTAGGTGAGTATATGGTAAATAGTGCTACAGATTCTATAAAGGATGTAGATTTAGTATTATTCTTAAGCAATCCATGTGACGAGGTTGGTAGAGGAGATAAGTTTATAATAGAGCAACTTAAAAATCAAAAGGCTCCTGTTATATTCGTATTAAATAAAGTTGATGAAAGCTCACCAGAAAAGGTTGCTAAAACTTTAGAGTTATTCTCAAAAGAATATGACTTCGCAGAGATGATTCCTATATCAGCTATGAAAGGTAAAAATACAGATAAGCTTTTAGAGCTTATGATTAAGTATTTACCAGAAGGTCCTAAATACTATCCAGATGATATGATAACAGATGTTCAAGAAAGATTTGTTGTAGCAGAGATAGTTAGAGAAAAGGCTCTTAAAAACTTAAGCCAAGAGGTTCCTCATGGTATTGCTGTAGATGTTATACAAATGAAACAAGATGATAGTGGAAAGTATAACATAGAAGTAGATTTAATATGTGAAAAAGCATCTCATAAAGGGATTATAATTGGAAAAAATGGTCAAACACTTAAGAAGATTGGTTCAACAGCTAGATTTGAATTAGAAAGATTCTTAAGAGCAAAAGTAAATATAAAAATATGGGTAAAAGTTAGAAAAGAGTGGAGAGATAATACTTCACTACTAAAGGAATTAGGTTATAAAAAACTTAAATAGGAGGGATAGCTTCTGGCACTTATAGAGAGTGGTGGAGTTATCATTAAGGCTCAAGATTATAAAGAGAACGATAAATTGCTTTGGATTTTTACCGAGAAAATGGGTAAGGTAACAGCTATAGCTAAGGGTGCAAAAAAGAGTAAAAGTAGACTTTTTTCATTAACGCACCCTTTATGCTATGGCGATTATTTATTATTCAAGGGAAAAGGTTTATACAGATTGTCTGAAGGGAAAATAAGAACTTCCTTTCAGACATCTTTAACTGACCTAGAAAAGCTTACTTACGCATCTTACTTATGTGAGCTTATTGATATATCACTACAGGATGAAGAAGAAAATTTTAACTTATATAAGGAGTTCATAACATGTCTTTATTTATTAAATACAGAGGCAATAAGTTATGAACTTTTAATAAGGGCTTTTGAACTTAAATTATTAAAATATACAGGATATGGATTAAGATTTGATAACTGTGTATTTTGTAAAAGTAAATTAAATGTTTCAAACTACATTAGTTTAAGATATTTTGGAGGAGTATGTGATAAATGTCCAAAAGAACATGGACTTTATATAAATAAAGCTACATATAATGCTCTTAGATTCTTAAATAATACTTCTTTGGATAAGGTGTATAGATTAACATTGACAGAAGAGGTAAAAGATGAGCTTTTTAAAGTTACTAGTTTCATAATATCTTCTGTTTATTCAAGAAAACCTAAGAGTTTAGAAATGTTAAAGTTTATAAAGGAGTGATTTAGATGAGTCAAATAACATTAGAAAAAGTAGACCAAGTAATAGAAAGAACATATGCTACTTATGCAGAAGCTAAAGAAGCGTTAGAGGCTTGTGATGGTGATGTGGTAAATGCTTTAATATATATTGAGAAAAAAAGAGAAGAAGAGAGCAAAGTACAAGAAGAGATAATGGAAGAAAAAGCTGAGAGCTTTGAAGATATAAAGAAATTCTTAAAAGATCTAATTGATAAGGGAAATGTATCAAGAGTAAGAATTCTTAAGGATGATAAGGTATTAGCTGATATACCAGTTAATGCTGGAATAGCTGCAGGAGCGATTGCCGTAATATTTCCAAGTATATTAGCTGTAAGTGTTGTGGCAGCTATAGCTACAAAAATAACTATAGAAATAACTAAGGCTGATGGTAGTGTTGAAGTTATTAATAAAATAGTTAAAAATGCTGCTAATGATATTAAGGGAAAAGCATTTGAACTAAAGGGCAAGGCTTTTAGTGTAGCAAATGATATGAAAGAAAAAAGAGAAAATGGAAAAACAAATGAGAATAAAATAAACAAATTTCATAAGCATAATAAGCTGGAAAATGAAACGAATTTTACATATACAGTAAAATTTGATGATGTTGACTAGTAAATAAATGTAAATTAAAGGAAAATGGAATAAAAAGGAAGAAAACATATGATTTTAAGTGATAATTATCAGATTTGAATGATTTTTCAGAAAATTTGCTATACTAAAAAGATTTATGTTGTGTTACAATTAATATATAAAAAATCACTTTAATAAATTCCTTTTTGTTCCTAGTTTATTTAAAGGAAGGAGCATTCAAATTGAAATTAACACCAAGGCAGGAAGAAATAGTTAGACTTGTAAAAGAGGGTCAACCCATAACTTCAGAAGCTTTAGCAGGTAAGTTAGGGGTTACAAGAGCAGCCTTAAGACCAGATCTTGCAATACTTACAATGATTGGCGTATTAGATGCGAGACCAAAGGTTGGATATATATATTCAGACAAACCCTCAAACAGTTTCATCTATGAAAAGATAAAAAATATAAAGGTTAAAGACATTATGTCTAAACCGATTACAGTATGTGAAGAAACTATGCTTCATGATGCTATAGTACATCTATTTTTGAATGATGTAGGAACTATGTTTGTAGAAAATGGAGGCGTTCTAACAGGAGCTGTTTCCAGAAAAGACTTTTTAAAAGTTGCTATAGGAGGAACAGATATATATAAAGTTCCTGTTGGTGTTATAATGACAAGAATGCCTAATATAGTATGTGCTGTAGAAGAAGACTGCGCTTTTGATGTAGCAAAAAAAATAATAGAACATGAGATAGACTCCGTACCAGTTGTAAAGAGAATTGAAGAAAATCAGGGAAAAGAGAGATTAGAGATCATAGGAAAAGTGTCTAAGACTAACATAACTAAGTTATTTGTTAAGCTTGGAGAGAATTAAAAATATGGTTAAAAAAGAAAAATCAAATGGGTAACTATCAGAGAGAATTCTCTGTTAGGATATAAAAAATTCAACTATAGTATTGAACGGAGGAGTATTGAGATGGAGAAAAAGCAGTATGTTTATCTTTTTAATGAAGGTAACGCAAGTATGAAAAATTTATTAGGTGGAAAAGGTGCTAACTTGTCTGAGATGACTATTTTAGGAATACCAGTTCCGCAAGGATTTACAGTAACAACTGAAGCATGTAATAAGTATTATGAAGATGGTAAAAAAATATCTCAAGATATTATTGAGGAAATTGAAAATAAAATGTCAGAGTTAGAAGAGATAACTGGTAAAAAATTTGGTTCTCTTGAAAAACCTTTATTAGTATCAGTTAGATCAGGTGCAAGAGTTTCAATGCCAGGTATGATGGATACAATTCTAAACCTTGGCTTAAATGATGAGTCAGTAGAAGCAATGGCAAACTTAACAAATAATCCAAGATTTGCTTATGACTCATATAGAAGATTTATTCAAATGTTTGCTGACGTTGTAATGGGTGTTGAAAAGAGACTTTTTGAAGATTTATTAGATGAAGTTAAGGAAGAAAAAGGTTACAAGGTTGACACTGATTTAACAGCAGAAGATTTAAAAGAATTAGTAACAAAATTTAAGGTGCTTTATAAGAAGGAAAAAGGAGAAGATTTCCCAAGTGAGCCAAGAGAGCAACTTATAGAAGCCGTTACAGCTGTATTTAGATCATGGAATAACCCAAGAGCTATCGTTTATAGAAGATTAAATGATATTCCAGGGGAGTGGGGTACAGCAGTTAACGTTCAAGAGATGGTATTTGGTAATAAGGGAGAAACTTCAGGAACTGGAGTTGCATTTTCAAGAAATCCAGCTAATGGGGATAATGAATTATATGGAGAGTATTTAATGAATGCTCAAGGTGAGGACGTTGTTGCAGGTATAAGAACACCAGAGCCAATAAGTCATTTAGAAAAACAAAACCCTGAAATATATAAGCAATTTACAGATATAGTTAATACATTAGAAAAGCATTATAGAGATATGCAAGACATGGAGTTTACAATAGAAGATGGAAAATTATATTTCCTTCAAACTAGAAATGGTAAGAGAACTGCTCAATCAGCTTTAAAAATAGCTGTTGATTTAGTTGAGGAAGGAATGTTAACTAAGGAAGAGGCTATATTAAAAGTTGAGCCTAAACAGTTAGATACATTACTTCACCCTGCATTTGCTACTGATGGTTTAAAAGAGGCTACAGTGGTTGCAAAAGGATTACCAGCATCACCAGGAGCTGCATGTGGTAAAATAGCTTTCACGGCTGAAGAAGCTAAGGAGAGAAAAGCAAATGGTGAGAAAGTAGTATTAGTAAGATTAGAGACTTCACCAGAAGATATAGAAGGTATGATAGCTGCAGAAGGTATCTTAACTGTTAGAGGAGGAATGACTTCTCACGCAGCCGTTGTAGCAAGAGGAATGGGTACTTGCTGTGTAGCTGGATGTGGACAATTAAAAGTTAATGAAGAAGCAAGAACTTTAGAAGTTGATGGTAAGGTATTAACTTCTGAAGATTACATCTCAATAGATGGTTCAACAGGAAACATCTATGCAGAGCAAGTTAAGACAGTTTCTCCTGAGATTACTGGTCATTTTGCTACATTCATGGGATGGGCTGATGAAATAAGAAAATTAAAGGTTAGAACTAATGCAGATACACCAAGAGATACTAAGCAAGCTGTTGAGTTTGGTGCAGAAGGTATAGGATTATGTAGAACAGAGCACATGTTCTTTGCAGAAGATAGAATTCTAGCTGTTAGAGAAATGATTTTAGCTAAGAATGAAGATAGTAGAAGAGTTGCATTAGAAAAACTTCTTCCAATGCAAAGAGAAGACTTCATAGGAATGTATGAGGCATTAGAAGAAAGACCAGCTACAATCAGATTCTTAGACCCACCTCTACATGAGTTCTTACCAACTGAGGAAGCTGATATAAATACATTATCTAAGGAAATTGGCGTTAGCCCAGAAGAGATAAAGGCTGTTGTTGCTGAACTACATGAATTTAACCCAATGATGGGACATAGAGGATGTCGTTTAGCAGTATCTTACCCAGAAATAGCTGAGATGCAAACAAGAGCTGTTATAGAAGCTGCCATAGAGGTTAAAAAGAATAAGGGATATAATATAGTTCCTGAAATAATGATTCCTCTAATAGGTGATATAAAAGAATTAAAATATGTTAAGAATGTAGTTGTTGAAACTGCTAAGACAGTAATGGATGAAAAAGGTGTTCAATTAGATTATAAGGTTGGAACAATGATTGAGATTCCAAGAGCTGCTTTAACTGCTGATAAGGTAGCTGAGGAAGCTGAGTTCTTCTCATTTGGTACAAATGACTTAACTCAGATGACATTTGGATTCTCAAGAGATGATGCTGCTAAGTTCTTAAAAGATTACTATGAAAAGGGAATATATGAGCAAGATCCATTTGCTAAACTAGACCAAACAGGTGTTGGAGAGCTTATGAGAATTGCTTGTGAAAAAGGTAAATCAACAAGACCTGATATTAAATTAGGTATATGTGGAGAACACGGTGGAGATCCTTCATCTGTTGAATTCTGCCACAACTTAGGATTAAATTATGTAAGTTGTTCACCATACAGAGTTCCATTAGCAAGACTTGCAGCTGCACAAGCACAAGTTAAAAATAAAAGATAATAAATAAGATAATATAAAAGGAGTATTCATTAAGAATACTCCTTTATCTATATTTTGACTTTAAATTCAGTAAAAAATAATATTTTCAATTTTTCAATAAATCTAACTTGGGCTGATGTATTATTAGCAACTTCTTTAATGGATTCTATAAATATTGATTTACTACATTTTTTCATATTGTTATAATAATCTTTTGATAAACGCCAATATTTTTGAGGAAATGCTAGATATGAGAAGATATATTTAAAATCGTCCTCGGTAAGTGGAGCAATTGAATTGTATGTTTTAAGTATTTTTTTTGTAAGTTCTATATCCCAATTAGTGCTACTTCTTTTTAATAAACGTCTCATGAAGTAGCATAAATCATACATTGAATAATTAATAGAAGATTTATCAAAGTCTATTACCCAAACATCAGAATTATCAATTATTAAGTTTTTATTTACGTAATCACCATGGCAAAGTGATTTGCTTAATTTCTTATCATCAATAGAGCTAGAAACTAATAGTGCTTCTTTGGCTAAATAAAGGTTATCATCAAAGCAATCTAAGAATATTGATGAAAATTTATCCTTATTTTTGATTTTCGTAGCTATATTATAGGATGAAAGAATCTTATTAAAATGTTTTAAGGTAGATATGTAGATACTATTGAATCCAGTTTTAAGTAAACTACCTTTAATTGGTTTAAAGTTTCTTGAACAATTATGCATTTTAGCTAGATTTTCTATGGAAAGTAGGATATGTTCTAAATTATCGAAATCACATTTTTGACCTTCAACCCATGGAGAAAGCATAAAAAGCATGTTATTTGCTTTGACAAATCTACCATTAACTTTTGAAGGAAGTATTTTTGGAAGTTTAATTTGGTTTCTAGCAAACCATTCCATAACTGAATATATGAATAATAGAGTACCTTCATCATAATAAACTTTCTTTAAACAGAAAATGTTGGTAGGATTATAAATATTATCAATGAGTTTATAAACAGCTCTATTTTTATCTGTATTTTTAAATTTTATATTTTCTATTGAATAATTTTCTAAGTTATACATAGGTAAAACTATGGTTTTTACAGCACTTAAAACTTCATCTGCTTCATTAAAACGGTTAGAATGCTTTCCCATGATTGGCCTCCTAATAAAAATTCCTTAATATAAGCATATTATCATTAAGTTTAGATTATACTTTAAAATGTGAAATAGTTTGGTTTTTTAAATAAAATAAGAGTTGAGTTAGTAGATTAAATAGTTAAAAAGCATAATATTTTAAATTTTAAAATATAGTTTATAGAATTAATGGCTATTACATAAAATTTATATAAATAAAAGGATTTTAAATAGGGAAATAGAATATATATAATAGGTGATGCTATGAAAATAAGAGAGAATATTGAAGGTTTCGAAAGAATAAGGTTAAATGAAGTCGCAAAGTTTTCAGAAGAATCCATAGGAAGAGAAAGATTAGAAGAGCCAGACGATATAAGAACTTGCTTCATGGTTGACAGAGATAGAATAATCCATAGTAAATCATTTAGAAGATTAAAGAGAAAAACTCAAGTTTTTATAAGAACTTATGGTGATCATTATAGAACTAGACTTGTGCATACTTTAGAGGTCTCTCAAGTGGCAAGAACCATAGGGGTAGCCCTTTCATTAAACGAATATTTAATAGAGGCTATTGCTTTAGGACATGATTTAGGTCATGCAGCTTTCGCTCATATTGGAGAAGATGTTTTAAATGATTTTCTACCAGGTGGTTTTAAGCATAATGAGCAAAGTGTTAGAGTCGTTAAGAAGATAGAGAAGGATGGCTTAGGACTTAACTTAACAAAAGAAGTTCTAGATGGAATATTAAATCACAGTGGATTTTCAAATGTTAGTAAAGTTGCAGGGACGTTTGAGGGACAGGTTGTTAGGTTTGCAGATAAGATAGCTTATGTAAATCATGATATAGATGATTCAATTAGAGCAGGAATTTTAAAAGAAGAAGATTTACCTAAAGAGATAATTGATAAATTAGGTAATAGTGGTAGTAAAAGAATAGAGACTTTGGTTAAAGATTGTGTTTTTAACACAATTAACAATATGAAACAAGGAGAACTTAAAGTATCTTTAAGCGAAGAAATAGGATATGCATTTATTCAACTTAGAAAATTTTTGTTCGATAATATATATTTAGGAAAATATTTAGAAGATGAGAGGCAAAAAGCTGAGTTTGTATTGAGTAAGGTTATAGAATATTATTATAAGAATTGGAATGAAATGCCTAAACTATATAAAGATATATGCGAAACAGAAGGAATATATAGAGGGGTAGCGGATTACATGGCTGGAATGACTGATGATTACTGTACAAATGAGTTCAATAAGATATATGTTCCAAAGTTTGTGATTTATTAAATATTTTTGGAATAATTAAAACTAAATATTGCCAAAATATAATTGTTGTAGATTTAGACTTGAAAAATAATAAAAAAAAAGTTATATTTAAAATTTGAGAAGGAATTTATCAATTGATGTCGAATAATAATTAATTGTCAAAAAATATTAAGAAGGTGAGTAGATTTCTTGCGAATTTCAGAAGAAATTATAGAAAAAGTTAAAGAGCAAAACGATATTGTTGATGTTGTTTCTGATGTTGTAAGACTAAAAAGAGCAGGAAGGAATTTTTCTGGTTTATGTCCATTTCATCATGAAAAGAGCCCATCTTTTAGTGTTTCTCCTGATAAACAAATATTTAAGTGCTTTGGATGTGGAGAAGCTGGAAATGTAATAAGTTTTGTTATGAAAACTAAAAATTTGAACTTTGTAGATGCTGTTAAAGAGTTAGCAGATAGAGCTAATATAATAATTCCTATAGAAGATGGAAAGCAAAGTGAAGCGCAAAGGAAAAAACAAGTTTTATATAACATAAATAAGCAGGCAGCTAGATATTACTTTTCTAATCTCCAGAACAATAAGGAGGCTAAGGAATATTTTTTTAGAAGAGGAATAAAAGAAAATATATTAAAAAGCTTTGGACTTGGATACGCTAAGGAAGGATGGCAAAATACCATAAACTATCTTAGAAAGCAAGGCTTTAATAATGAAGCTATTGAGGCTGCTGGGCTAGGAATTAAGAGTGAAAAGGGAACTTTTTATGATAGGTTCAGAAATAGAGTTATTTTCCCTGTGTTTGATTATAAAGGAAGTGTAATAGGTTTTGGAGGTAGAGTTTTAGATGACTCAAAACCAAAATATTTAAACTCTCCAGAAACATTAGTTTTCCACAAAGGAACTAATCTATATGCCTTAAATTTTGCTATAAAGCATGGATTAAAAGAGAGAACATTAATAATAGTTGAAGGATATATGGATTGTATATCACTTCACCAATATGGAATAACTAATGTAGTTGCTTCTTTAGGAACTGCATTAACGGATAATCAAGCTAGGTTATTAAAAAGATATGTAGACAGAGTAATAATCTCATATGATGCAGATATTGCTGGACAAATGGCTACTATACGAGGACTTGAGATATTGCAAAATGCTGGATTAGATGTTAGAGTACTAACAGTACCAAAAGGTAAGGATCCAGATGAATTTATAAGAGCTAATGGTAAAGAAGCTTTTATAAAATTAATTCAATCTGCGAAAAAACTTATAGATTACAAGCTTGATAGGGCTAGAATCGGTATAGATTTTTCAGATAATAATGGATTAATAAAGTATGCTGAAAGAGTTGTGAATGTATTATCAGATTTAAATCCAATAGAAAAAGATGTATACATAAAGAGAATTTCAGAAGAAACATCCATAAAAGAACAAGCATTTTATGATTTATTAAATAAAAATTTGACAAATAGCAATAAAAACCATGAAAATGTGAATAATAAGGAAGAATATGGAACAAAATTATATGTAGAGCCTCCTTATGTTAAATGTGAAAGAAGTGTTTTAAAGCTTCTTTGTATGGAGGAAAATCATTCATTAGTAAAAAAATACTTAGAAGAGGATGATTTAATATCTCCTAATATTAAATCATTGGAAAGAATAATCAATGATTCCATAAATGAAGTGGGATTTGGCGATTTAGAAAAACATGTAGAAGCTAAGTGTGAAGATCCAAAAGTTTTAAAGGAATGGTTAGAAGTAAAAGACTTACTTATTCTAGATCATTCTTCTAATATAGAAGTTCTTGTTAAGGACTATGTTAATCTTATTAAAAAATATAAGTTGGAACAAGAACAGACTACTATACTTAAAGAACTAAAAAGATGTGAACAAAACAATATGTTTAAGGAATCACTTGATTTAGTTAAAAGAGCTAAAGAAATAAGTGATAAACTAAAAGAACTAGAAAGGAGTAAGTAGTTTTAATGGCGGAAGGAGGTAATAAAATGAAAGCTAAAACAACAAAAGCAAAAAAAGGTGAAGGTAAAGAAGTAAAAGAAAAAGTTGACAAAATGGTCTTAGTAAAAAGGCTTATAGATAAAGGAAAAAAAAGCGGTTCATTGACTTACAAGGAGATAATGGATGAACTTGATGAAATAGAATTAAACCCAGAACAAATAGAAAAAATCTATGAAGTTTTAGAATCAATGGGTATAGAGGTAATAAGTGAAATAGAGCAAGATGATGAAGAGGAAGAGGAATTAGATCTTTCTGTTCCAGAGGGAATTGCTATAGATGACCCTGTAAGAATGTACTTAAAAGAAATAGGTAAAGTACCACTATTATCATCAGAGGATGAAATAGAGCTTGCTAAGAAAATAGAAGAAGGAAGTAATTATGCTAAGAAGAAATTAGCAGAGGCTAACTTAAGACTTGTTGTAAGTATAGCTAAAAGATATGTTGGTAGAGGAATGTTATTCCTAGATCTTATACAAGAAGGTAACTTGGGTCTTATAAAGGCTGTTGAAAAGTTCGACTACAGAAAAGGATATAAGTTCTCAACATATGCTACATGGTGGATAAGACAGGCAATAACAAGAGCTATTGCTGACCAAGCAAGAACTATAAGAATACCAGTTCATATGGTAGAAACTATAAACAAACTTATAAGAATTCAAAGACAATTAGTTCAAGAGTTAGGAAGAGATCCATTACCAGAGGAATTATCTAAACAAATGGATATGCCTGTTGATAAGGTAAGAGAAATCTTGAAAATAGCTCAAGAACCAGTTTCATTAGAAACTCCAATAGGTGAAGAGGAAGATTCTCATTTAGGTGATTTTATACCAGATGATGATGCTCCAGCACCAGCAGAAGCAGCTGCATTTACAATGTTAAAAGAGCAGTTAATAAATGTTTTAGATACTTTAACTCCTAGAGAAGAAAAAGTATTAAGATTAAGATTTGGATTAGATGATGGAAGAGCTAGAACTCTAGAAGAAGTTGGTAAAGAATTCAACGTAACTAGAGAGAGAATTAGACAGATTGAAGCAAAAGCTTTAAGAAAGTTAAGACATCCAAGTAGAAGTAAAAAATTAAAAGATTATTTAGATTAGTGCCTTTATGGTACTAATCTTTTTTTATGGAATAAATGAATGATATATATAATATTAATTAGCAGTAAAGGGTAAACTGAATTAGCTCTTATTTTATGATATAATTATCCTGAGGTGAAGTAGTAAATGGCAAAATTTAAGGCTAGAAGAGGTCAAGGTGTATTAGAAGTCTTGGCATATTTCTTATTAGGGAATGCACTATTAGCAATACTAAATGACATAATGAATGGTTATTTGGAAAGAAACTTAGTAATAGTAGCGAGCTTTGTTTATAGTACTATATGCATTTATTATATTCTACTGGATTTATCTTTAGCTTATGAGGTTAATGATGATTATATTGAAATAAACTGTTTTAAAGGATTAAAAAAGCTTAGGATAAATTTTAAAGATATAAATGGTTTTTTAGAACAAGATAATTTTATAAATGGATTTAAGTTATCAGGTTTTGGAAAGCATAAATATTGTTTTGGTAGATGTGTTGTTCATAATGTAGGGCTTGCGCGTATGTTTGTAACCTCCGGGAAAAGAGTTATATACATACACACTGAAGATATAAGTTATGGATTATCTCCAGATGAATTTGAAAAGTTTAAAGAGTTAATAATATCAAAAGGCATAAAAGAAGAAAGTTTTAAAGTAAAGATTAATAATGCAAGAGAAATAATAAAGGATAAGGGATTTTATATACCATTTATAATAACATCACTAATAGTATTAGCAATTATTTTAATACCTTCTATATTATATTTATCTGGGATCATGCCTGATAAAATGCCAATTGACTTTAATGCGCATTTTATTCCTTGTACTTTTGGAAGTGCAAAGGATTTTGCTGGAAGGCAGATTATATATGGCATAATGAATATGATTCTGTTAGTATGTATTTATTATGCAAGTCATTTTTGTGCTAAATACGATAAAAAATTAGCTCAAAGATATATATATGTTTCTTTAATAATATCATTGGTGTTTTTAATTTCTCAAATACAAACACTATTAAATTATTTGTAGAAAGTGGGATAAGATGGAACTAAGTAAAAGATTAAAAAGAATAGCAGAACATGTTGATAAATGTGAAAGTATAGCTGATATAGGCACAGATCATGGATATATACCTATATATTTAGTTAAAGAAGGAATATGTGAAAAAGCAATAGCTTCAGATATAAATAAGGGACCTATAGAAAAAGCAAAGGTTAATGTTACCTTTGAAGGAGTTTCAGATAAGGTTAAATGTCTTTTAGGAGCAGGCCTTAATCCTTTAAAAGTTGGAGAGGTAAATGGTGTCATATTAGCTGGTATGGGTGGAAACTTAACTAGAGATATATTATTAGCTGACATGCCAAAGGTAAAGAAATATGATTTTCTAATATTACAACCAGCTCAGAATCCAGAAGTTTTAAGAGAGTTCTTATATAAAAATAACTATAAAATATTAGATGAGGATTTAATTAAGGATGAAGGAAGATTTTATGAGTTATTTAAAGTTAAATATGATGAGACTTCAGAAAAATTAATTTTTGAGGATGAATTAGATTATGAAATCAGTCCTCTTTTAAGAAAAAAAGAACATCCATTATTTAAAGAATTTATTGAAGAAAAGATAAATAAGTGCGAAACTATACTAAACTTTATTAAAGATGACACAGAAGCTGCAAGAAAGAGAAAAGCTGATCTAGAAGAAAAGGTAAATAAACTTAAGGGGATGATATAATGAAATTAAATGACATTATAAAAATAATAGAAGATATAGCCCCAGTTAATTTAAAAGAAGGCTTTGATAATGTAGGGCTTATGGTTGGGGATAGAGAGAAAAATATAACTAAGGTTTTATTAGCTTTAGATTGTACTGAAGAGGTTATTAGAGAGGCTAAGGAAATTGGAGCAGAGCTTATTTTAACTCATCATCCGCTTTTATTCAGAAAACCTCAATCAATAACAACAGACACTTTATTAGGAAGAAAAATTATAGAATTAATAAGAAATAATATAAATCTTTATTCAGCTCATACAAATTGGGATTCTGTTAAAGATGGATTAAATGATACCTTAGTAAAAATATTAGGTTTTGAGAAAGGTATTATAATGGAGAAAAATCAATTTAATAATGAGGCTGGTATAGGAAGAGTTGTTGAATTAAACAAAGAAATGACTGGTTTTGAAATAGTAGATAATATTAAAAGTTCTCTAGGAGTTAAAAATTTAAGATTTGCAGGAGATTTAAATCAAGTTGTTAGGAAGGTTGCCATTGTAAATGGTAGTGGTCAAGATTACTTTGGAGATGCAAAAAAACTTGGTGCAGACTTAATAATAACTGGAGATACAACATATCATTTTGTCTCAGACTATAAGGAAATGGGACTTAATATACTAGATATAGGACATTTTAATTCAGAGTGGCCTGTTTTAATAAATGTTAGTGAAAAGGTAAAAGAAAAGTTAGATTCAGATGTAGAATTTGTTATTTCAAAAGAATCAAAAGATCCATTTGAATTTATATAATTTTGATATATAATAGGTATGGTGCATGTTTGTGTCATGCCTAAAATTTTATAAAAAAATCCAAGTTCACTTGGTAGAGGTTCGTAACCATCCCTCTATAAAAAACTAAGGACTGTAACTGTATTATAGGATAGTTATACTCTTTAGTATGCCTGTAATATAGTTTTTTATTATTTTCAGAAAGATTTTACACGGTATAAGGAGTGCTTTTGAGAGTAATAACAGTGCCTTTTGGTCAACTTAAATCAAAGGGAGGAATTTAAAATGTATAAGAGAAAGGTGATTATTGATTGTGATCCAGGAATAGATGATGCTTTAGCTATTATTCTTGCATTAAAATCAGAAGAGATTGAGGTTATTGGTATAACAACTGTATCGGGTAATGTTGAAAGTCTACAGGGAGCTAAGAATGCCTTGAAGGTACTTAAGCTTTTAGATAGATTAGATATACCTGTTTATTTAGGGGAGAGTACTCCTATTAAAAGAGAACTTGTAACAGCTCAAGATACTCACGGAGAAGATGGCTTAGGAGAAACTTTCATTCCAGAAGTTTCTGAGGAGTATATTAGAGAGGGAGCCGTAGATTTTATTTTAAATACCTTAAAAAATGAGGATGATATTAGCATAATAGCTTTGGGACCACTAACCAATCTGTGCAGAGCTATAAACAAGGATTCAGAAACATTTCATAAGGTTAAGGAGATAGTTTCTATGGGAGGAGCTTATAAGAGTCATGGAAATTGTTCACCAGTAGCTGAATTTAATTACTGGGTAGATCCTCATGGGGCAAGAGAGTTTCTAAAAAAGTTTAATGGTGAATTCACTATGGTTGGTTTAGATGTTACAAGAGAGATAGTTTTAACACCAAATTTAAGAGAAATGATACATCAATTTAAAGATGAAATTGGTAATTTTATATATGATATTACTAGATTTTATGTGGATTTTCATTGGGAACAAGAGAGAACTCTTGGTTGCGTTATAAATGACCCATTAGCAGTAGAGTATTTTATAAATAGAAACCTTTGTGAAGGTTTCAAGGCTTATGTAGATATAGCTTGTGATGATATAGCTATGGGACAAAGTCTTGTAGATGTTGCTGATTTTTATAAAAAGAGAAAAAATGTTTTTGTTTTAGAAAAAGTAAATAGCAAAGAATTTATGCTTATCTTTTTAAGTAAAATATTCCCTAATCATAAAGATGATATTAAAAATATACTCAATAATGAAAAGTATTATATTTAAATAGGGGGATATTAAGATGAGAAGTTCAAAAAATTTAAAATTAACAATAATGGGAATTGGAATAGCTTTAAATATAATAGGTGCTTTTATAGCTTTAAATTTAAGATTACCTATTTATCTAGATTCATTAGGTACAATAATGGTTGGATTTGTACTAGGACCAGCTTATGGAGTTGCTACAGGAGTATTAGGGAGTGCAGTTAGTGGAATAACCTTTGATATATATTCTCTATATTTTGCGCCAGTTCAAATATTTACTGGGTTCTTCGCAGGATATTTCTATGAAAAAGGGCTTATGAAGGGGAAAAAGATATTTTTTAGTGTACTTATAATGACCATATTTGTAAGCTTTACTGGAGCTATTCTAACAGCCTATATATTTGGAGGAATAACTTCTTCAGGATCTAGTTACATAATAGTGATTTTAAATAATTTAGGGGTTAACCCTGTAATTAGTGCTTTTATAACTCAATTCTTGACAGATTATTGTGATAAGTTGGTAGCTGTTTTAATAATGGTGCAAGTTGTAAGAAGATTACCTAAGAATATTTTATTAAGAGCACAGAATAAATAATTGGAGATGAAAAATGTGGATAGATATAATGTTATAGATAATAAAAATAATAGAGAGATAGTTCTTTTAAAATCTTTTCCTTGTGTATGGGGAAAATGTGCCTTTTGCGATTATATAGAAGATAATTCAAATAACACTGAAGAAATAATAAAGTTAAATAAGGAAGTTCTTAGTAATGTAAAAGGAATTTATGGTGTCTTAGAAGTTATAAACTCGGGAAGTGTTTTTGAACTTCCAAAAGAAACATTAGAAGATATAAAAGAAGTTATTGTTAAAAAGAATATTAAAAAGCTTTTCTTTGAAGCTCATTGGTGTTACAGAAATAGATTAAATGAAATAGAAGAATATTTTGGAGTTCCTATAATATTTAAAACTGGAATAGAAACTTTTGATGATGAGTTTAGAAATGGTGTTTTAAATAAGAATGTCAGATTTAATAATGTAGAAGAAGTTAAAAAGTATTTTAAGTCAATATGTTTAATGGTTGGTATAAAAGGACAAACCAAAGAAATGATAAAAAGAGATATGGAAATACTTTTAAATAATTTTGAGTATGGAACAGTTAATATATGGACTGAAAATACAACTTCTTTTAAAAGAGATGAGGAACTTATTAAATGGTTTGAAAAAGAATATTCTTTTTTAAAGGATAATAAAACCATAGAAGTATTGTTTGAAAATACAGATTTTGGAGTAGGAGATTAGTAGTTTTAAATATTTATTATTTTATAAAGGTTATGATTTAAACTAAAGTATAAGTAAAAATAAACATTAACTAAAAATATAATTTTTTAGTAAAGTTTTGTGAAAAAGCACTTGTTTTATAGAGAAAACGGGTGCTTTTTCATATAATAGTGTATAAGTAATACTTAGGGTGGAGAATTATGGGATCAAATTTCAAGGATAATTTTGATGGAGATTGCTTCAGAGAGTTAAAGAGAGATTTCAATAGGTTAATTAGAAATTTAAAAAGAAATAGATTGCGAAGATGCATTTTTAACAATTGTTATGTCAGGAATGCTTTAAAATGGGGGGCAGTAGGAGGGATACTAACTTTCCTTATAATAAGTCAAATAGGCATACCTCTGGCTTTTATTCTCATTGCAATAATAGCTATTGCTATTATTTGTAGCAAATTTTAAAAAAATAATTTGAAAAAAATAATTTTATATGTTAATATTAATCTTGCGAGTAAGCCAGACAATCGCTGCTAGTCTTAGAACTAGGAGAGGAAAGTCCGAGCTCCATAGGGCAGGATGCTGGATAACGTCCAGTGGAGGTGACTCTAAGGATAGTGCAACAGAAATAAACCGCCTAGATTTATCTAGGTAAGGGTGGAAAGGTGAGGTAAGAGCTCACCAGTGTATAGGTGACTATACTGCTATGTAAACCCCATTCGGAGCAAGACCAAATAGGAGGACATATAGGGGCTGCCCGTCCCGTCCTCGGGTGTGTCGCTTGAGCCTATCGGCAACGGTAGGCCTAGATAGATGGTTGTCAAATACAGAACTCGGCTTATAGACTTATCTCGTATTTTTAAAACACTAGGTTATATGCCTAAGTGTTTTTTTATTTTATGAAAAACATACTGGTTATTTATTTCCTAATTGCCTTTTATCTTACAGTATTAATTTAAATTTATTGGATATACCTAATAGAGGAGATTACAGATTTGAAAGTAATTCGTAATCTAGAAAAATATGATTTCATATCTAATAAATACATGATTATTTTGTAAGACAGTAAAAGGAGTTGAAACAAATGAAAAAGATATTAGAGATTATACAGGTTATATTTTTTGTTTTGTTCTTAGGATATGATGAAAAAAAGTTTAATTTATAAAATAGAATATATTTCTATTTTTAAGGCTTGTGGAATGTTCATAAGCTTTTTATTTTGAAAAAACATGAGAATTTAACAGAGAAATTTGTATAAAGATAAAATTTTGTAATAATATTGTATAAAAAATAATGTATAATAGATAAGTGATATTGTAAAAAAAAGAACAAAGGGTAAGGGATAGTTGGTTTTGGTTACAAATGAAAAATGGATTATTTAAATTAAGGAGGAACAATGGGGAAAGATAGTAGAAAGAAGAGGAGAAGTAAAAAAAAGTGGAAGACCATAGCGATGTTTATTGCTTTTGAATTGGTCTTTACTGCTGTTACAGCACCTTTTATACTTTTATATGGACCGTTTGAAAATGCTAAGAGAACATATGTAGGAGCAGCTATGACAAGTTTAAGTCATCAATGGATGGCAACTACATTTTTATCAGATCAAAAAATTAACGAAATTTTAAATTCTAACATTGAAGATTCAAGTGGAAATTATAAAAATGCTAAAACAAGTGTTAACCTGCCAACTAAACATGACAATAGTATAGAATTATACTCTTTTGATAACTTTAAATATAGTGGATATTACATTGTAGTAAAAGATCCTACTAGAGTAAAAATAGGAGTTTCAAAATATCTTGGACAAGAAGGACAAACTACTTCAGAAATTGCAAAAGAATACAATGCCGTTGCAGCTATAAATGGAGGAGCTTTTACAGATAAATCTAGTACAGCACAATGGACTGGTAATGGAGGGACTCCAGCTGGTATAGTTATGTCTGAAGGAAAAGTTATATATAAAGATGTTCCAGATGATAAAAAGGTTGAGTTAGTTGGAATAACCAAATCAGGAAAAATGATTGCTGGTATGTATTCAGTAAATGATCTTAAAGAATTAGATGTTCAAGAAGCTGTAAGCTTTGGACCTGTTTTAGTTAAGGATGGAGAACCTACACCAATGAAAGGTGATGGTGGATGGGGTGTTGCACCAAGAACAGCTATTGGACAAAGAGCTGATGGTTCAATAGTGATGCTAGTTATTGATGGTAGAAGTTTAACTAGTGGTGGAGCAACATTAAAAGAATTACAAGAAGTATTAATAAAAACTTGTGATGTAGTTACGGCTATAAACCTTGATGGTGGTAAATCAACTACAATGTATTTAAATGGAAAAGTTATAAATAATCCAGCATCTAATGTAGGAGAGAGATCTATTCCTTCAGCTGTGATAGTAAAATAACAAAGGAGAATTTTATGAAAAAATTGAAGTTGTTTTTAAAGTGGGGGCTTTTGTCTATAATTTTACAATGCTTGGTCCTGCTTGTTTTTGATAAATTTTACTTTAAGTTAAATTCTAATGTAAATGTAAAAGCAATAGATATAGCTAGTCAAAACATAAAGGAAAATAAGGATGTAAAGCTACCAAGTGATATGTTAGATAAGAAAATATCTTATGATGGAGAATATGTAGCATATTTCAATCAAAATAAAGAGATTAAGGTGTTTAATACAATTAAAGAAGATCAAGTTAATGTTGATATAGATAACGAAAAAGCGTCATATTATACTTGGCTTAGAGATAGAAATAGATTACTTATAACTACATCTACTAAATATAATAATAGGCAAAACACAGTGAATTTATATTCTGTTGATGTAGATAGTAATAGAACTAAGAAAATTGAACTTGGAAATATAAACTCAGCTTATAAAGTTAGTGAAATAACAGCATCAACTAAGACTGGAGTTATATACATCAAGTTTACTAATGATGATACAAAAGAATCTATAGTTAAGAGAATAGATAATAATGATGAAGTAACTGAGGTAAGTTTAGTAACAGAAACACCAGGAAATATTGAAATAATGCCAAGGGCAGATAGATTGGTATATGATAGCGAAAAGGAATCTGGAATATATCTTACACAGCCAAATAAAAAGTTAGGTATCAATCCAATATATAAAGTTAGACTTTTAGGAGTCGATGAAACTGGAAATGTGTACTTTGGTGAAATGAAAGAGGATAAGGTATTTAAGATAGTTTATGGTGACGTCGAAAAGCCAATTTATAGTTGGAATAAGATATCTTTAGATAATGGCTTAAATTTAAAAGACATATATATAGATGAAAATGGAGAAATATATGCTTTAGAATCAGGTCAGAATTTAGTTAAAGATCTTAAAAATGGAAAAGAGTATAAATATGAAGGTGAATTTTTACAAATGTATTCTAATGGATTTGCAACAATTATAAATGGAAATAAACTTCATAGAATATATTTTGATTCTCAAGGAAACAAATAATAGTTTATTATAAAATTTTAAAAATCTCTAAAGGGTATCCTTTAGAGATTTTTGTTTTAATAGAATTCTTAATTAAAATGCCCAATTACCATCTTTGAATACAGGAATTTCAATATTATCATGAGTTAAACCTGTGATTTTTAAATCCTTAGTTCCTATCATAAAGTCTACATGAGTTAATGAGTCGTTAGCACCAGCTTTTTCAAGCTCTTCATTAGTCATATTTTCCCCATTTTTTAAGCATAGAGAATATGCTTTACCAAAAGCTAAGTGACAAGATGCATTTTCATCATATAGAGTGTTGAAGAATATTATTCCTGAGTTTGATATAGGAGAGTTATAAGGAACAAGAGCAACTTCTCCTAAATATTTAGCGCCTTCATCAGTATCTAAAAGGTGTTTTAAAGTATCATAGCCTTTCTCAGCTGTGAAATCAACAACTTTTCCATCTTTAAAAGTAACTGAGAAGTTATCTATTAAGTTTCCACCATAGTTTAGAGGTTTAGAGCTAAATACTGTCCCATTAACTCCAAATTTGGAAGGCATAGAGAATACTTCTTCAGTAGGCATATTAGCTATGAACTCAACTCCACCTTGAGTGTATTCAGCTCCACCAGCCCAAAGATGATTTTCAGGTAATTCTATAGTCAAATCAGTTCCAATTGAATTTTCAAAATGAAGTGATTTTAAATTCTTTTCATTTAAATAATCCATATGATACTTTAAAGTTTCCTTATGTTTATTCCAAGCTTCAACTGGATCAGCTGTATTAACTCTAACGATTTTGAAAATTTCATTCCATAATTTATCTACAGCCTCTTTTTCAGATAAATTAGAGAAAACTTTTTTAGCCCAAGCTTTAGTTGGAATAGAAACTATTGACCATGCATTTTTATTGCTCATTAATAATTCGCTAAATTCTCTTAAAGCTGTGCTTGATGATTTTCTAAATGCTGCTATCTTAGCGGAATCTATATTTTTAAGAAGCTCAGGATCAGATGCAGAAATACTTAAGAAGCAAGCACCTTCTTTAGCATAGCTTAGTCTAGACTCTTTCATCCAATCAGGGAAGTTTTCAAAAACTTCTAGTGGTGAGTATTCGTATTTAAGTTTGCCGCATATTTCATCATTCCATTGGACAACAACATCTTTTGCACCTTTTTCATAAGCTGATTTAACAAGCATTCTTGTGAAATCAGCACATTCTACAGGAGAAGATATAACAAGGGTTTGCCCTTCTTGAACATTTACTCCTATGTGAGTAGCTAATCTTGCATAATTCTCTAACATGCTTTCAAACGTGTTCATAATATCAGACCTTTCTTTACAAATTCTTACCATTATTATAATGCACTAAAAATTATAAAACAATTGAGTAAGAAATATTATTTTATAAAAGTCCGTTCATTTTCATAAGAGCGTAATAATACATGTCTCCATCTTCAGAAGTGCAGCCATAATCAATTAAATAATAATTATCATTTACAATTCCCCAAGAACTATGGACATATAAGTCTTCTTTAAAAAGAAAATACTTATCTCCAAGCTCACTTATATCATCTTCAACAGAGTTTTCATCTCGTAATTTCTTTAAATCAACAAAAGAGTTTCTTTTTACATAGGGAAAAATTTCTGCCCTAGGCATGATTAGAATTTTCTTATTATAAAGTAATACCGGACATAAATAGCGTTTAAGTTTATAAGGAGCATTTTTGAAAACATATGATTCAACAAAGTTTTGGTGTAGGCCATCTTCATTTTTAGCTACTTTTATAACTAAATTTTTATTTAAAGCAAAAACTTTTCTTGCAATTCCTTCTCCTAAAAAGGTGAAACTTTTTTTATATTCTTTCATTGGAACAGTGTTTAAATATTTCATTAGTATATTAAGATTATCTATATTCATAATAATAAACCTCAAAGCTTTTTATTATATTCTATGAGTGAGGTTTAATAAAAGTTGCTTAAGATATGAGTTATTTTACTAGGGAAAAAATAAGTTTCTAAAGTTTTTATTATATTAGAGATAAGTATCAAAAGTATATCAAAAAATTTATAATAATTAGTTTAAAATGTTATAATGTTTATATATTAATTATTAAGTTATTACACTATAAATTTTAGACTAAGGAGCGAACTAAAGTGAAAAATTTTCTTGAGAGTTTAATAGAAAATAATAGACAGTATGTAGAACATGGAAAATTAGCATCATATATTCCAGAGTTAGAAAAAGCAAATAAAGAAGATTTAGGTATATATATAGTTACTCTTGATGGAAAAGAGGTAGGAGCAGGAGATTATGAGAAGAAATTTACTATTCAGAGTATATCAAAAGTCATAACTTTAATGCTTGCAATTTTAGATAATGGAAAAGATAGAGTGTTTTCTAGAGTAGGTGTTGAGCCAACTGGAGATAGTTTCAATAGTATAGTAAGTTTAGAGAGAAAACCTTCTAAAAAGCCTTTTAACCCAATGGTTAATTCAGGAGCAATTTTAACAACATCTTTAATAGAAGGGGATACAGAAGAAGAAAAATTTAATAGAATTTTAGAGTTTACTAGAAAAGTAACAGGAAACGATACTATAGAATTAAATGAAGATGTTTATTTATCAGAAAAAGAAACTGGTGATAGAAACAGAGCATTAGCATATTTTATGAAAAGTAACGGAGTTATAGAGGGAAATATAGATGATATATTAGATTTATATTTTAAACAATGTTCTTTAGAGGTTAATGCTAAGGATTTAGCAAGAATGGGAGCTATGCTTGCTAATGATGGGGTCCTACCTTGGAACGGAGAAAGAGTAATATCTAGAGAAATATGTAGAATAATAAAAACTATAATGGTTACTTGTGGTATGTATGATGATTCAGGTAAATTTGCAGTACATATAGGAATTCCAGCTAAGAGTGGAGTCGGTGGCGGAATAATGGCTGCTGTTCCAAGAAGAATGGGAATAGGTATTTTTTGACCTTCTTTAGATGAAAAAGGAAACAGTATAGCAGGAACACATGTAATGAAGGATTTATCTGAAGAATTAGATTTAAGTATTTTCTAAAATGTGTTAATATTATTAGAACTAATGGGAAAAATCATTAAAAGAGATGATTGTTTAAAAGTCTAAAATAAACTTATAAATATATTCAAAGAATTACTGAATATCGTTAAGAATTTATAGCAATTACTCCGAAAGATTTACTAAAGCTTCGAAACTCCCGCTGGTCAAACAGTCTCAGCTTATTAACGTAAATCTTTCTACATAATTGCTTAAATTCTAAAACTCATTCAGATATTCTTTTCATATTATTTATAAGTTTTATTATAGAAAGACTTTATATAATAGAGTAAATATCTAGAATGTTAGATTAATAGAATAATATATTGGAGGATTAGAATGAAAAGATTATTAATATTAGACGGGAACAGTCTTTTAAATAGAGCCTTTTATGCGGTGCCCTTATTAAGTAATAGTGAGGGAACTCATACAAATGCCATTTATGGTTTTACAAATATGCTTTTCAAAATGAGAGATGATATAAAACCAGATTATATAGTTTGTACTTTTGACAAGAAAGCACCAACTTTTAGACATTTAGAGTATGAGGATTATAAGGCTGGTAGAAAGAAAATGCCTCCTGAATTAGCAGAGCAGTTTCCTATTGTTAAGGAAATGCTAAAATTATTCTCAATAACAACATATGAGTTAGATGGATTTGAGGCCGATGATATAATAGGAAGCTTAGCTAAGTTTGCTGAAAATGAAGGTATAGAAGTCTATGTTATGACAGGAGATAAGGATGCTCTTCAGTTAGCATCAAAAAACATAAATGTTTGCATAACTAAGAAGGGTGTTTCTGAGACTGAGGTTTATAATTACGATAGGATGGTGGAGGAATTTGGAGTAACTCCAACTCAATTTATTGATGTTAAAGGGCTTATGGGAGATAAATCTGATAATATTCCAGGAGTGCCAGGTGTAGGAGAAAAAACTGCATTTAAACTTATCAAAGAATATGGTTCAGTAGAATCTGTTTTAGAAAATATAGATAACATAAGTGGTAAAAAGCTGAAAGAAAATTTAACTGAATATAGTGAGCAGGCTATATTTTCTAAGAAATTAGCTACTATTATGACTGATGTTCCTATAGAGTTTAATTTAGATGAGATTAAGTCTAAAGAGGATTATAATAAGGATGAATTAAAGGCTTTATTCACAAAACTTCAAATGAAATCAATTTTAGAAAAATTATCAGATGGCGAGGAAAAAGAACCAGAGATAGAAATTAAAATCACTAATATAGAAGATGGAAAAGAGTTAGAAAAATTACTTAAGAATATAAAGAATGAAGTATATATTAACTTTACTTACTTAAATAAAGAAAAGTATTCTACTATAGAAATTGATAAAATATTTATTAATTATGATGGAAAGAATTATTCAGTTAGCTTTAAGAAACTAATTAAAGAAGAAAATAATATTAAATTATTTAAAGATTTCTTCCAAGATGAAAATATACTAAAAAATGGGTATAGCGTAAAAAATGCTTTAACAGCTTTAAGAAAATTAGGAATAGATTTAAAGGGATTAGCCTTTGATTGTGAATTAGCTGCATATTTAATAGATTCATCTAAAGGAGAATATTCTCTTTTATCATTAGTAAATAATTATCTATCAAAATTCCCTAATATAAAAGAGGGAGAAGAAGAGTTAGTTGGGATTTCATTTATGAAGGATTTAACTCTAGTCTTAAAGAAAAAGATAGAAGAAGAGAAAATGGAAAGATTAATGTATGATATTGAACTTCCTTTAGAATTAGTTTTATCTTCTATGGAATCAATAGGGTTTAGAGTAAACAAGAATATTTTAGATGAGTTATCTGTTAAGTTTAAAAGAGAACTAGATGAAACACAAAAGGAAATATTTGAACTTGCAGATGAAGAATTCAACATAAATTCTCCAAAACAATTAGGTAAGATATTATTTGAGAAATTAGATTTACCAGTTGTAAAGAAAACTAAAACTGGATATTCAACAAATGCAGAAGTTTTAGAAAAGTTAAAGGACAAACATCCTATAATAGAAAAAATAACATATTTTAGACAGCTTTCAAAAATATACTCAACTTATGTTGAGGGATTAAAGTCTGTTATAGACACAGATGGTTCTATACATTCAACATTCAACCAAACTGTAACTACAACAGGAAGACTTTCATCAACAGAGCCTAATCTTCAAAATATACCTATAAAATATGAAATGGGTAGAGAAATAAGAAAGGTATTTATACCAAAAGAAGAGGGCGATTTATTAATATCAGCCGATTACTCACAAATAGAACTTAGAGTTTTAGCTCATATTTCAGGTGATGAAAATATGATAAATGCATTTAATCATCACTCAGATATACACACTAAAACAGCTTCAGAAGTATTCAAGGTTCCAGTTGAGGAAGTAACATCATTAATGAGAAGTAGAGCTAAGGCTGTAAACTTTGGTATAGTTTATGGAATAAGTGACTTTAGTCTTTCACAAGATTTAAATATTCCAAGAAAAGAAGCTAAAGAATATATGGATATATATTTTGAAAGATATCCTAAAATTCAAGAATATATTTCAAATGTTATTGAAGAAGCCAAAACAAAGGGATATGTATTAACTATGTTAAATAGAAGAAGATATATACCAGAAGTAAATGCTTCAAATAAAATAGTAAAAGCTTTAGGTGAAAGACTTGCTATGAATGCTCCAATACAAGGAACAGCAGCAGACATAATAAAGCTTGCTATGGTAAATGTTTATAACAAAATAATAGAATTAAACTTAAAGAGTAGATTAATATTACAAGTGCATGATGAACTTATAATAAATGTTGTTCCAGGAGAATTAGAAGTTGTTAAAAAACTTCTTAAAGAAGAAATGGAAAACACAATTAAATTAAGTGTACCATTAGATGTTGACGTTAATGTTGGAGAAGATTGGTATAGACTAAAATAAGGGGGTACTAATTCTATGATTAAAGTAGGCCTTACGGGAGGAATATGTTCAGGCAAAAGCACAATTTCCTCTATGATAAAGGAGGCAGGAATACCAGTTATAGATGCAGATATTATTGCTAGAGAAGTATTAGAAAAATATCCTGATATACTTTTAAGGGTAAGAGTTGCTTTTGGAGATCATTTCTTTGATTGGAGAGGTGACTTTAGAAGAAGAGAGTTTGGTAATCACATATTTAGATTTCCTAAGGAAAGATTAAAGTATGAAGAAATAATAATACCTTATATAAAAGATGAAATTGCTATGAAACTTGATGAGTATGAAAAATCAGGTACTAAGTTAGTAGTAGTAGATGGGGCAACTTTAATAGAAAATAATATGCATAAAGATATGGATATGGTTGTTTTAGTTTGGGTAGATAAAAATAGTCAGATAGAAAGAATATGCTTCAGAGATAAGTTAAGTAAAGGAGAAGCCATAAATAGAATAAATTCTCAATTAAGTCTTGAAAAAAAGAAAGAGTATGCTAACTTAATGATTGATAATAGTGGTAATTTAATGAAGACAAAGGAACAAATTGATGATTTATTAGAGTTTTTTACTTTGTATCAATAGGAGAGTTATATGAAGAAAATTATAAGGCTAGTTATAATTGTTTTAGCCATATATTTACTGTTTTTAGGGAGTGGGTATATATTAAAAAACGTTATATTTCCACTAAAATATATGAATTATGTAGAGAGATATAGTAAAGAATATGATTTGGATCCTTATTTTGTTCTATCGGTAATAAAAGCAGAAAGTAATTTTAATGAGGATGCAAAATCGAATAAGGATGCAAGAGGGCTTATGCAGATTACTACCTCTACTGGAAAATGGATAGCTGAAAAACAAGGGATTATTGATTTTAATACTGATTTATTATCAGAACCAGAAGTTAATATAAGGTTTGGATGTTGGTACTTAAACAATCTTTATCAAGAATTTAAAGATTGGGATCTTGTAATTGCAGCTTATAATGCTGGTAGAGGACGGGTTCAAGAATGGTTAAAGAGTAATGAACATTCTGATGATGGAAAAAATCTTACTTACATACCATTTAAAGAAACTGATAAATATGTAAAAAAAGTAAATGTTTATTATAATATATATAGGTCACTTTATAATTAAGTGACCTATATATATGTTTTTTTTAATATACATAGAAACGGTACAAATATTCTTAGTATTTTAGGTATTATATTTTTTATATGTTACCGCTAGTTTTGGAGGTGATGTTTTGAAAAAGTTGGGAATAGCTATGGGTTTAATAGTGATAATAGCTGCAGGAGTATTATTTTTTAATAGGGAATACTTAAAACCAGTACATATGACAGTGGATTGGAATGATAATTTTAATCCACCACAAGAGAAGATATTATTTGATTTCATAGAAAAGGACTTAAGTAAACCTGGATATGGAATCTATACAAATTATTTAGATAAAAGTTCAGAAGGAGATATAACTAAAGGTCATTCAGTTTTATCAGAATCAGAGGGACTTATGATGCTTTATGCTGTAAATGCTAACGACCAAGAATTATTTAATCAGCACTTTGATATAATTAAAGAAATGAGATTAAAAAATGGGCTTATAAGTTGGAGAAAAGATGGTAATGAAAATTCTCCTTCTTCTGCGACAATAGATGAGCTTAGAATAATTAAGGCACTTCTTTTAGCAAATAATAGATGGGGAAATTTCTACTATAAATTTTATGCTATAAATATTGCTAATTCATTATTAAAGCATGCAGAAGAAAATGGTATCTTAGTAGATTATATAGATAATTATGGTAAAGGAAATACAACAACTTTATGTTATTTGGATTTACCAACAATGAAATTATTAAGCCAAGTAGATAAAGAATGGGAAAGTATTTATGAAAAATCTAATTCAATAATAGAAAATGGTAGAATATCAGAAAGTGTTCCTTTATATAGAAAAGTATTTTATGAGGAAACTCAAAAATATGATGAAGATGAAAATATTGATTTATTATTATCTACAATAGTGATTTTAAATAGAATTGAAGCTGGAGAAAATGAGGATTTATCTATTAAGTGGATAAAAGAAAAATTCAAAAAAGATGGTTTCTTAGTGGCAACTTATGATTCAAAAAGTGGAATGCCAACATCACAGGTTGAATCACCTTCTATATATTCTAATGTAGCCTTAATAGCAAACTATATTGGGGATAAGGCGTTATTCAATAAGGCGATAGATAAGTTAAAGTACTACCAAATAAAAAATAAAGATGATGTACTTTATGGTGGTTTTGGAGATACAAAGACTAAAAGTGTATATTCTTTCGATAATTTAAATGCTTTATTAGCTTTTCAAAAAGATGAGGAATAAAATAAATAAACCCTGCATATAAATATATTAGCCAGTGTGTTTATATGCAGATATGGTGGAATGGCAGACACGATATCTTGAGGGGGTATTGCTCTAGTGGTGTGCGGGTTCAAATCCCGCTATCTGCACCAAATGACTAATTTCTAATTAAAGAAATTAGTCATTTTTTATTATATTAAATGTATAATATAATATTAAGCACTTATTAATAAGAGGGGTAAAATGAGCAAAAACTTTGATTATAGTCTTAAAAATTTAAGCCATAAAATAGAAGAATCTTTAAGAAAAAGTTCATTTTTAGGAGAGGGTCATAATGGAGTAGTATTTTTGCTTGAAGAAAATAAGGTTATAAAAATATTTAGAAGAGTTAATGTTTGGCAGGATGAAAGTAGTATTTTAAAAAGAGTTGGAAAATCTAGATTTTTTCCTAAAATGTATGAATGCAAGGAAGGATATATTGTTAGAGAATATGTTGAAGGAGTTCGCTTAGATAAATATTTAAGAAGAGATAGTTTAGATGAAAGTTTATGCAAAGAATTATATTTAATGATTTTGGACTTTGAGAAATTAGGGTTTAAGAGAATAGATATAAGATGTAAAGACATATATATACAAAATGACTATACACTTAAAATAATAGACCCTAAAAATAATTATAAGAAGAGAGTATCTTATCCAAGGCATCTTTTTAAAGGGCTTTATAAAAGAAATGAACTAGATAGATTTTTAGATTATCTTTTTAAGGTAGATAAAAAGAGGGCTGTGGTTTGGAAGAATAAGTTTGAAGAGTATGCAGAAAGAAAAAACTTATCAATAAAATATTAATAAATGTATAAAAAATAGTAAATTAATGAAGTAAGCTATTTAACTAAACACAATTAAGGAGTATCTTATACATAAGAAGAATTTTGAACTATATAGTCTAAAAAGGGAGCTGATGAACTTGAGAGAAGGTTTTATATTTAGAGATAGTGAAGGATTAGAATTACAAGGGTATAAGTGGAGTGATGGAAAAGAGTTTAAAGCAGTGGTGCACATATTGCATGGAATGACAGAAGATGCCACTAGATATGATGAGTTTGCAGAAAAACTTGTTAAAGCAGGTTTTTTAGTTTATGCCCATGATCATAGAGGACATGGTTCTACTGCAAAAGACTTGGATTCTTTAGGATATATTGCTGATAATGAAGGCTTTCAGTGGATGGTCGAGGATTCTAAAACACTAATAGAAAATTCTAAGAAAAAACATAAAGGATACAAAATAATACTTTTTGGTCATAGTATGGGTTCATTTATAAGTCAAAGATTAGTTCAAGAGTATAATGATTTAGTAGATATGTTAGTTTTATCCGGGACTAATGGAGAGCCTAATAAATTAGCTCCTCTTGGAGAATTAATAGCTAAAATAGAAATTTTATTAAGGGGGAGAAAACATAAGAGCAAACTTATGGATAGTTTAATTTTTGGAGGCTTTAATAAAAAGTTTAAACCATGTAGAACTAATTTTGATTGGCTTTGTAGTGTAGAAGAAGAAGTAGACAAGTATATAAATAATGAAAGATTTGGTTTTATATGTTCAAGTTCATTCTACTATGATTTATTAAGAGGTGTAAGAAGCATACATAAAGTTGAAAATATGAGTAAAATAAATAAAGAAATGCCTATATATATTTTTGCTGGTGATAAGGATCCAGTTGGTAATTTTGGAATGGGTATAATTAATTTAAGAGATAAATTAAAAAAATTTGGTGTAAAAGACGTTCAGTATAAATTATATGAAAATGGTAGGCATGAAATGCTAAATGAAAAAATTAAGGATGAAGTTATGGAAGATATTATTAGATGGATGTTGAAAAATATTTAAAAGATATATATAATAAATTAGAGTTTTAATGGGAGCGTATCAAAAGATTGATACCTCCTTTTTTAATTTCTATAAATTAAGAAAAATTTGATATAATAGATTAATATAAATAGGTTAAAAAATAGGAGAAGATATGGATAATGATTATAGAGTTATAGATAATTATATACATAGTGGTGATAAAGCACATGATGAAGGTAATTTAATAAAGGCATTAAATTATTATTTAAGAGCAGAGGAGCTTTTAGGGAAAGAAAAGGATATTGATTTAATAATAAGTATAGCTTTAATGTTAGATGAATTAGGTGATACTGAGAAAGCTAAAGAAAAGTATGAAGAGGCTTTAAGTATAAATAATTGTGAAGTTAGAGCTTATTATGGTTTAGCTGTAATATACGATGAAAAAGAGAATTATGGTAAAGCTATAGAATTATATAAAAAAGCTATTGATATAAATCCAGTATATGATAGGGCTATATTCTTTTTAGCAAATGCATTAGATAATGTTGGAGATAAAGAAGGTGCTATAGAGTATTATAAAAAAACAATAGAAGTTTGTCCTGAAGATTTTTGGGCATATACAAATTTAGGATCAATATATGAAGAGCAAGATATGCTTCAAGAGGCATATAGAATGTTTTCTAAAGCACTTCAAATAGATGGAGATAATTATTTAGCATTATTTAATATGGGAGTAATATATAAGAGGCTAAATATTTATGATAAGGCTAAGAAATTTTATGAAAAATCAATAAAGAAGAATTTTGGATATGCTTATACATTTTTAAATTTAGCTGTAATATATAAAGAAGAGGATAATATTGAAAAAGGAATAAATATATTATCATTAGGCTTAAGATTTAATCCTGAGAATCATTTTTTATATTACAATAGAAGTTGTTTTAAGGCTATTTTAGGAAAAGATTTAGATGATGCTACAAATGATTTAATTAAAGCAGTTGAATTGTATCCTGATTTTGTTAAATATATAAATAAAGATAATGAATTAATTGATGTTAGAGAAAGTAGTAAATTTAAAAGTTTTTTGAACACGTTAAATATTAGCTAAGGCTAATATTTAACGTGTTTTTATTTAAGGTTACAATATTATACAATAATTTACAAAAAATAAATATTTTAAAAAGATTTTTGTGATAATGTATATAATGTATATTTAATTTCAAAGGGGTGAAAATATTGGAATGTATAGAAAATGATTACATGAATTTAGATTTAAGAAAAACATATAATTTAATTAATATTTTTATTGGGATAATAATTATTTTATGTACAGCGTATATTTTTAATCCATATACTGCAATTAATTTATCTAAACTTGTTGAAACTGTATTAATGTTTACCATAACATTCATTACTACTACTATCTTTAAGTTTTCTAATAAAAAAATATTTATACTAATGAGTATCTGTTTATTATTTCTTGCCCTATTAAAGTTTAAGATTTTAATAGGTTTAATAATATATTTTGGGGAACGACAAATACTTGAATATATAAATTTTAAAAGTGTTTATATATGCGTTATTTTAGAAATTATA
This sequence comes from Clostridium sp. LIBA-8553, assembly GCF_057782465.1. NCBI lineage: Bacteria > Bacillati > Bacillota > Clostridia > Eubacteriales > Clostridiaceae > Clostridium > Clostridium sp. LIBA-8553. Next base: position 2,738,447 of record NZ_CM173489.1, on the reverse strand, counting down.
TATTGTTTTTTAGTTATAGACTATATTAAAAAAGTAGAGATAAAAACTAAGTTAGTAATATATTTATTTGTTTTAATTTCAATTATTGGTATATTTTTTGATTATATATATATTTCTTGGATAACATCAATAGCTCTTTTTTCGATGCTTTTATATGTTTTAAGGAATTTTAAGCTTTATGAAAAAAAAATGTTAAACAATTTTAAATTATTAGTTTTAATGAATCTTGTTTTAGTAATATTAGATTTTTTTACATATAGCTTTGGTTTAGAAATACTTATATTATTAAAAAATATATTAAAAATATTATTATATTTTTTCGTATATGCTTGGATTTCAGATATGTTAATTAAAAAACCACACGAGACTTTAAATAAAAATATAATTGATAAAAATGAAAAACTTGAAATATTAAATAAACGGATGGAAGAAAGTAATAATGAATTTAAAAAGTTTAAAAAAAGGATTGAATATAAAGGAGTTAATTTTAGAAAATTTTTTGATGATGTACCTACTTCAATAGTAGTTTTAAATAAAAAGAATTATAGAGTTTTTGCATTAAATAAAAGATTAGTACATGAACTAAGATTAAAAAATAAAAGGGATATTATAAATAGAAATTTATTTAAAATTTTAAATATTCATAATAAAGAGGAACTTTTGTTAACTAAAAAAGGAGAAGCTTCACTTATTATATGTGGAGTAGAAATGTTTTGGGATGTAGATATTATATTAGAAGCTGATGATTTTTTAATAATATCTTTAAAAAATATTAGTGAATTAAAACGTTCAGAGAAAATAAAAAATAATCTAAAAAAAAGAACACTAGAAGAACAGATAAAAAATGATTTTTTATCAAGTATTTCTCATGATTTAAAAACTCCTATAAATGTTATATATTCATCAGCTCAGGTACAAGAACAATTTTATAAGAAGCAAAATATTGAAAAGGTTGGTTACTATAATCAAGTTAATAAAGAGAATTGTATAACATTACTGAGGTTAGCAAACAACCTAATTGATTCATCAAAAATTAATTATAATTATTTAAAACCAAATTTTAAAGTTTATAACATAGTAACATTAATTGAAGATTTAATTGGAAATCTATCAGAATATATTAAGGAAAAAAATTTAACATATATTTTTGATACAACTGAAGAGGAGATTTATGTTAAATGTGATCAAGAACTTATTGAACGAATAGTTCTAAATTTAATATCAAATTCCATAAAGCATACAATTAATGGGGGGATTGGAGTAAGTATTACAACTAATAAGAATAAAGTATTTATTGATTTTTCAGATACTGGAGAAGGAATGGATAAGGAATTTTTAGAAAGAGCTTTTTTAAGATATAGTAAGGGAAAAGGGAAGAGAAAAAATATAAAAAATAAAAGTACGGGTATTGGATTATATATTGTAAAAAGTTTAGTAGAATTACAAAATGGAAATATAAAAATAAATTCTATTAAAGATGTAGGAACAAATATAAGGTTAGAATTTAATAAGGAGAAAGAGTGTGGAATATAAAGTAGAACATGAGAATCCTAAATTTCAATATTACATTTTAAGGCTAATATATGTAATGCTAATAGTAGTAACACTAGTTTTTCTTAAGAGTGAAAATCATGTTTTATTATATAGAACTTTAGATTTATCTTCAGTTATAATGTTAGGAGCAACTTTATTTATAAGAGAAAGTAGTAAAATAGATAATAAAAAAGACTTAGTTTCATTTATTAGTATAGGTATTTTTTGGTTTATGATACCAGAATTATTTTATCTAATCCTAGATTTAGATTTATATACATTATATGAAACAGTTGCTTATAAGTTAATAAGTATAATAATTCAGTATTTCATTATAATTGCCATAGTTGTAGGAAAGAGATATAATATTAGTTTTAAGAAATTAAATTTACTTTTATTAACAATAAATATAATTTGGGACACTATTTATTTATTTATAATAAATAATAATGAAATAATGTTGCATTTTATTGGGGAATTTTACATTAATAATTTTATGTTTACATTCATTATCATACTATTTGTAATAATATTTATAGTAAGTATTATAGAGGAGAGACATAGTGATTATAATAAATTTTTTTATTATTTAGTTCTTTATATTTTATTATTTTCTATAAGTAATATTATATTTTTGAATAATCTCGACAAAGTAAAAGATGTAAGTCAATATAATGTTTTTTTTAGTCAAATTTTAGATTTTTCAGCGTATTATATTTTGGTAGAGGGGATGATAATGTTTTCATTAAACAAGAGTTTTAATGATATAAATAGAATAATACTTTTAAAAAGAGAAGAATATGAAAAGAATAAAAGATATTTAAAGAAAAAGGTTGATGAATTAAAGGAATTAGAAGAACTATTAGTTAGAGAAGAAGATTTATTTATAAAATTGTTTCTATAATAGGAGATTATATTTTTATTTTTAAGAAGGAAAGATTATTTTATTTAAATAATGAAGCAATGAGCTTTTTAGGAATTTATGATAGAGAAGCTGTCCTGTTTGAGAGTTTGGAAGTTTTAAATGAAAGAATATTAAAAAAGCAAATCTATTCAAAGGAAAAAAATAATAGTAAAGACTTATATAAAGAAATAATTTTTCAAAACTTTAATGGTGAGTATTCTAACGGAGAAATCTATACAATACCTTTTGGAGATGAATATAAAATTATAATTATAAATGATGTTACTAAAAAAAATAATGCTTTAAGATTAAATAAATATTTAACAGAGAAATTAGAAGAGGAAAATATAAAGGGAGAATTCTTTACAAATATATGTCATGAGCTAAGAACTCCCATAAATGTAATAAGCTCGGCTCTTCAATTAAATAACTTAAATATAGAGAATAAGAATATTAAATCAATAGAAAAAAATAATTTAGTAATTAAGCAAAACTGTTTAAGACTTATAAGAACAATAAATAACTTTATAGATGCTAATAAAATATCGGAGGGTCAAATAGAAACTAATATTATGGTGCTTAACATAGTTGAGGTTGTTGAAAATGTACTAGATGCATCTGCAGAATATATTAAAAAGAAAAAGATTAATTTTATTTTTGATCCAGATTTTGAAGAAATATTTATAGCATTTGATAGAGAATTTTTAGAAAGAATAATATTAAATATATTATCTAATTCTGTTAAGTATGGAGATACAAATGGAAATATATATGTAAAAATATATTTTGAAGAAAAAAATCTTGTCATAATGATAAAAAATGATGGAGTTGCTATAAGTTACGATGAGCAAAAATATATATTTGATAAGTTTACGAAAAATAATAAAGCTTTAAATAGAACTCAAGAAGGAAGCGGTTTAGGGCTTTATATAAGTAAGTCATTAATGAAAATACAAGGAGGAGATTTAAAAGTTGAAATCTATGAAAATTATGGAAATATATTTAAGTTATATTTTTATGATGTAGATCTATTTAAGGAGACAGAGCGAGTTAAGCACAGATTCAATAATGACTACTATAATCTAATGGAAAAAGCCGAAATAGAGTTTTCTGATATATACGTATAATATATATGAAAAAAAAGACATATAATTACCTGAGAGGTGATTTATGTGAATATATTTAAGGTTAATGGAAAATTTAATTTAGGAGATATAATAATAAGTTTATTACTAACCTTAGGTGGTGGATTTGTTATTGGGAGATTTATTGAGAATAGTGAACAAATATATTCCACTTTAAATAAACCGTGGTTTAGCCCACCAGCATTAGTATTTCCAATAGTATGGACTATTTTATATATACTTATGGGAATCGCAGCTTATAGGATATATTTAAGGCATAAACAAGGAGAAAAGACAAAGGCTGCACTTTGGTTTTATATTGTCCAACTCCTATTAAATTTTGCGTGGAGCATAGTATTTTTTTACTTTAAACTATACGGATTAGCATTTATAGAACTTATAATACTATTAATATTTATAGTTATAACTACAATTAAGTTTTTTAAATTTGATAAAATAGCAGGAATTTTAATGATTCCTTATATAATATGGGTTTCTTTTGCTGGAGTATTGAATTTTTTCATATGGATGCTAAATGAAATGTAATTAAAAATCCCTTTTATTTTTATATAATAAGAGGGATTAATTATTTAGTGCTATAATTATATGTGAATATTTATTTAAGAGTTTGTTTTAGGTAAATATTGATTTTTAGCTAGCCCTCCAGACCTAGCTTAATTTCGCAAAGTATTGCTATCATTTACTCCAGAATAATAGCTAAAGCTTTTAAACTCGCTACGTTCAAACAGAAAAAGCTTCTTAACGCTATTATTCTTACGTATATGATGCAATACTAGATGCTCATTAAGATGGTCTTACTGTTCTATCTAAAAATCAATATTAGTTTAAAACATAACTTAATCAATAAATAAAAGGGGGAGAAAAGATGTTAATTAGAAATGGGAAGATATTTACTTGTGAACAAAGTAAAGTGTATGAGAAGGGTGATATTTTAATTAGGAATGGAAAAATAGATAAAATTGGGGAAGATTTAAGTCAATACATAAAGGATGAAGAGGTTATTGATGTTGATGGATTATTTGTTTTTCCAGGTTTTATAGAGGCTCATTGTCACCTTGGATTACATGAAGAGGGGAATAAGGGAGCCGGAAATGGAACAAATGAAATGAGTAATCCTATAACTCCACAAATGAGAGCTATAGATGGAATAAATCCATTTGATGGAGGATTTCAATGTGCAAGAAAGGCAGGGGTTACTACAGCAGTAATTGGACCAGGAAGTGCTAACATAATAGGAGGGCAATTTGCAGCAGTAAAAACAAGTGGAATATGTATTGATGATATGGTTATAAAAGAGCCTGTAGCAATAAAGGTTGCTTTTGGAGAAAATCCAAAAAGAGTTTATTCAGGAAAGAATAAGATGCCTAATACAAGAATGGCTATTGCAGCTTTATTAAGAGAAACATTAACGGAGGCAATTAATTATAAAAATAGAAAGATTGATGCTGAAATAGAAGATAAAGTCTTTAGTAAGAATTTGAAGTATGAGGCTCTTCTTCCAGTACTTAATAGAGAAATACCTATTAAAGCTCATGCTCATAGAGCAGATGATATTTTAACTGCTATAAGAATAGCTAAGGAGTTTAATATTAAATTGACTTTAGATCACTGTACAGAAGGTCAATTAATAAGTGATTATATTAAAAAGGAAAATCTAGATGCTATAGTTGGACCAACCTTAAGTTTTAATGGAAAAGCAGAAACCTTAAATAAGACCTTTAAAACACCAAAGTCATTAGTTGATAAAGGAATTAAGGTTGCCATAACTACAGATCATCCAGTAGTAACCATAGATAATTTACCACTTTGTGCAGCTATGGCAATGAAAGAAGGACTTACTTTTAATGAAGCATTAGAAGCAATAACAATAAATCCAGCTGAGATAATAGGTATAGATGAAAGAGTCGGAAGCTTAAAAGAAGGTAAGGATGGGGATTTAGTAATTCTAAATGGAAGTCCTTTTGAAATTGCTACAAAAACAATTTATACAATTATAAATGGAGAGGTAGTTTATAAAGACTAGGAATAAAAGTGATTTTATATTATAATAAATAATGTTTTGAATTTAGGCTTATAATTAGGTTTTGTTTTAGATAGATGTTGATTTTTAACTAGACCCTAAGAACTAGCTTAATTTTGTAAAGTATTGATATAATCTACTCCAGAATAATAGCTAAAGGTTAAGTGAAAGTCCAAATTTGCAATTTGGCATCTTGAACTTATGCAATCGAACTATAGTGAGATTGTATTTCTTTTTTTGATTATGCTCAAACAGAAAAAGCTTCTTAAGGCTATTATTTTTAAGTAGATGATGCAATACTAAATGCTTTTAAGATGTTCTTATAGTTTTATCTAAAAATCAAAACTAGTAAATATATTTTAGATAAATGAATACTCACAGTCTTGTAGGCTGTGAGTTTATTATTTTGAATAGTGAAATAAATTTTTTAATTTGTCAAAGATGATAATAGGGAGTACATAGAGTTCGTAGAACAAAAGGATAATAATTAGGAGTGATACTTTGAAAAAGGTAATAATTGCAGAGAAACCATCTGTTGCTAGAAATATTGCAGATGCTTTTAACATAAAAAAAAGAAAAGATGGATATTTTGAAGGCGAACAATATCTTATAACATGGGCTTTTGGACACTTATTGCAGTTATTTGATGCAAAGGACTATGATGAGAATATGAAAGGTTGGAGAATGGAGAAATTTCCTTTCATTCCAGAAGTTTTTAAATATAAAATAAAACAAGATTCTGTAAATAGAAATATGATTGATAAGGGCGCTGAGAAGCAAATAAAGATAATAAAAGGTCTTATAGATAGAGAGGATGTAGATGGGATAATTTCTGCTACTGACTTTGATAGAGAAGGGCAAGTAATCGCAGATGAAATATTTCTTCACTTTAAGGAAAAGAAACCTGTTTATAGACTTTTATTAAATGAATGGACACCTGATGAAGTAAAAAAAGGAATGGAGAAATTAAAGCCTAATGAGGAAATGCAATGCCTCCAAGATGCAGGTATAGGAAGACAGTGGGCAGATTGGATAATAGGAATAAATCTAACTTCTGTTACGACAATAAAGTATAAATTAAATGATGGACAAATCCTTAATATAGGAAGAGTATTATTACCAACTTTAAAAATAATTTATGATAGAGATAAGGAAATAGAGAATTTTAAATCAAGTGCTTACTATAAATTAAATGGAACATTTAAAACTTCTAAAAATGAAGAATTTGAAGGAACTTATTATGAAAATAACTCTGAAAAGTTTGAAGATAAAAAAATTCTTGATGAAATAAAAGAAAAAATAAAAGATAAAAATGCTGAAATAATTGAAAAACAAACAGAAAGAAAAAAAGAATATCCACCATTTTTATTTAATCTTTCTAATCTTCAAGGATATGTAACAAGTAAATATAAGGGATGGACTTCAGATAAGGTTTTAAAAGTAGCTCAGTCTTTATATGAAAAGAAGTTTATAACTTATCCTAGAACAGGAAGTATGGCATTAGAAGAAAGTTTAGTTGATAGAACCAGAAATGTTTTAGAAAAGCTTAAGGTGGGATTACCTTATGAGGAACAAATAAAGTTCGTTCAGAGTAAAAGAGTTTTTGATAACTCTAAGGTTGAGAGCCATAGTGCTATCGTTCCAACTTATATGAAGCCTAATAATTTAACTCCAGATGAGAAAATAGTTTATACAGCAGTAAAAAATAGATTTTTAATGCAGTTTATGCCTGTAGCTGAATTTGAAGAAACTAAAATAACTTCAAAGATAAATAATCCAGAAGTTAAAGGAGTATTTATTTCAAAAGGAAAAGTTCAGCTTATTGAAGGATGGAGAGTTGTTGAAAAAATAGATAGTAAAGATACAATTCTTCCAATGGTAAATGAAAAAGAAATAGTTGACTTAGTAGATAGTAAAATAAATAAGGTTACTAAAAAACCACCTAAAAAGCATACTGAAAAGACATTGCTTAGAGTTATGGAGACTTGTGGTAAGAGTTTTAAAGAGGATGCAGAGGAAGATAGTGAAGAAATGATGGCATCAATCTTAAGTGGATTTAGTATAGGAACACCAGCTACTAGAGCTGAAACAATTAAAAAGCTTAAAGATGTAGGATATATTACTACAAAGGGTAAAAGTTTAACTTGTACAGAGCTTGGTAGAACAATAGTTGAAATATTCCCTGTTAAGGAACTTCTAGATTTAGAGTATACAGGAAGATTAGAGAAAACTCTTTCAGATATAGAAAGAGGAAAAGTTAAAAAAGAAGATTTCTTAGAGCTTATAAGAAACTTCACTATAGAAGGAGTTAATGCCATAAAAAATGATGATTCTATGGCAAAACATTTTAAGGTGGAGGCACCAGAGGGAGTAGAAGTACTAGGAAACTGTCCTAACTGTGGAAATCCTGTTATAGAAGGAGAAAAGGGCTTTGGATGTGTAAACTGGAAAAATGGATGTAAATATACTATATGGAAAAATGATAAGTATATAGCCTCCTTTGGAAAGCAAGTTACTCCTCAGATGGTAAAACTTTTATTAGCTAATGGAAAAGTTGGTTTTAGAAATCTAAAAAGTAGAAAGGGAAATACCTTTGCGGCATATTTTATATATGAGAAGGATGAAGAAAAAGGCTACTTCACATGGAGGATGGAGTTTATTTAAGTGAATATCTGTATAGGCAAAATAAAAATGAATAGAGATTCAAAGATTAAAAGTTCATAAAGAAAATCTATAAATATATTTAAAGGAATCATTATATTTTTCTAAGAGTTTATAGTAATTATTTTAGAGTATTCTATTAATTACTTAAATTCTAAGGTTTATATAGAGCTCTCTTTAGGTTATTTATAGATTTTTTTATTATAAGTTTTTAAATATAATCAAAAGTAAATTTATAAGATAATTTTGATAAATCTTTTTCTTGTAAATTATAAAAATCCTCTTCTATAGGAAATAAAATTCTTCTTCCGTGTTGAGGAGGAAGACCTTTAGGAATAACAACACTTTTAAATGTTTTATTTAAAACTTCCTTATCACTAGAATCATAGACTGAAATATTAAAGTTTTCTAAGTTTTCAAAAGTAGTATTTTCAGTAGTGTTTAAAAAATAAGCATCTATAAAGAGTGCATTATCTTCCTTGAATAGCTTATTAATTATTAGATTCAAAGTATTTTTTTCTGTTGTGAAAGCTGTGATTTCATATAGAATCTCTTTGTTTTGAGGTGGAGATTCTTTTGAAAGTGTACTTGCATCTAAGGTTAGAGTATTGGGATTTAAAAGGACTGCTAGGGCAAAAAATCCTAAAAACTTTTTTAATATTTTCATTTTTAATTCTCCTTAATTTATAGATTTATATTTTTAGTATTTCTATAATTAAGGAATATAATCTTTAAAAAGAAAAAAACAGTGAATTTTTATCACTGTTTAGAGTTTAGGCAAATTTTAGTATGAATGCTGCTAGCATATATATTGGTGGTGCAAGGAAAACTGTTATTAATCCAGCCACACCTATAGATAATGAACTCATAGCACCATGAGTTTCACCTATTTCTAATGCTTTAGTTGTTCCAACAGCATGGGCAGCTGTTCCAATAGAAACACCCATTGCAACTTCATGCTCAATTTTAAGGAATTTACATACCATAGGAGCTATAACTGCACCTGTTATACCAGTTATTATTATAGCTATAACTGTAATTGATGGTATTCCACCAAGGCCACTAGCTACTTCAACACCTATTGGAGTTGTAACTGATTTTGGGACTAAAGAAGCTATAAGTTCGTGGTTTACTCCTAAAAAATATCCCATTATAACTACACAACACATAGAAGCTAAGCTTCCTACAATGATTCCAGTCATTATTGGTACAAAATGATTTTTTAAAAGTTGTAACTGTTTATATAATGGAACTGCTAAAATTACAGTGGCAGGTCCTAAAAATGCATTTATAAAGTTACCACCAATATTATAAGTTTCGAAGCTTATATGGAATGTAACTAACACTACAATTACAATAGCAATTGCTATTAATAGAGGATTTAATACTGGAATTTTAGTCTTTTTATAAATGGTCATACCAATTTCGAAAGCAAAAAGAGTTAATAAAATTCCAAATAAAGGGTTACTAACAATGCTGTTCATTAACTTCATCTCCTAGTAATTTTTTTTCTTTTCTTCTTATTAAAGCTTGGACAACTAAACCTGTAACTCCTATTACAACAAAAGTTGAAGCTATGCATATAAATAATAATTTAAGAATATTTCCTTCTAATAATCCAACGGATGTCATAAGTCCGACCCCTGCAGGAACAAAGAAGAAAGCTAAATGGTCTAAGAAGAATTGAGCAACAGAATCAATAGCTTCTACTTTAACAACTTTAGTACACAGTAAAACTAGTAATATTAACATACCTATAATATTTCCAGGAACACTATGTATAAAACTTTTAGAAATAAATTCTCCTAAAAAGTATATAAATACTACAATAAGCATTTCTCTTAAAAGCTTCACTAGATAATCACTTCCTTTTTAAATTAAAAAAATATAAGGAACCACTTTTAAAGTTCCTTATACATTATAGAATGAAATTAAAATTTAAGCTATAATCAAATATCACAATAATTAATGATTTATACTTATTAAAGCGTTTTCTATATCATTTTTTGATAGGTTACTTAGAATAGACTCGTCATACTTAAGCGCTTTATTTAAAAGCTCTTTAGCTTTGTAAGAATCGTCTTTTTCTTTTGATATAATTCCCATAAAATAATAAGGTTCTGAAAAATTTGCACATTCATCTATTAATTCGTTGAAGTAAAAACAAGCTTTTTCAATATCACCAATTTTATAAAAAATTTCTCCAAGGTTAGCTCTTATTATTTGACTTAGGTCATCAATCTTTAATCCTTCATTACTTATTGAAATTGCTTTTTCGAAATTTTCATCTTGGATTAATACATATCCATAAACTTCATAAAAATCAAGAGAATTAAAATTATTTGCTTTTAAATCATTAAGAATTTTAAGAGATGTTTTATTATCTCCTAGCTTCCAATAAAGTATTGCTTGAAGCAGGTCAAGTTGATTTGCATCATCATGTAGAAATTTTCTTTTAGATACTATTGTTTTTAATGTTTCCAAAGCTTCCTCATAAGAACCTGTCTTTAATTCTAAAAATACATAGGTTTTTATGGCTTTTACATTAGAACTAGAACAAAGAGCAGCTTTTCTATAGAAAGGCAAAGCTTCTTCTAAATTATTAGTTTTTAATTGTTTAGCTCCTTTAAACATATGTATTAGATGTTTGTTCATTGTTATTTTAAATATTATGAATGATACAAGTAGGATGCTCCCCATTGGCACACTTACTTTAACCATTAAGAAAAATATAGCAATTACTGCTAAAACATTTAGTAAAGTTTTTAAACCAGATTTTTTCATAATGATTATCCCCCTTTTAAATATAAGCTTATTAAGAAGATTATACTATATTTGTAAGAGGGATAATATTGAATTTTTAAATATTAAAGTTAATTTAAAAGATTAGGCTCTGTTTTAGGTGAATGTTGATTTTAGCTAGACTTTCAGACTTAGCTTAATTTTAAGTGAAAGTCCAAATTTTTAATTTGGTATCTTGAACTTATGCAATCGAACATCGTGAGATTGTATTCCTTTTTAGATTACGCTCAAACAGAAAAAGCTTTTTAACGCTATTATTCTTACATATATGATGCAATACTAACTGCTCATTAAGATGGTCTTACAGTTCTATCTAAAAATCAAAAATAGTTTTAAACATAATCATTTATTAAATAAGCTTAAGAAAATATTTGATAATTATAATAAATGTATGTTGTTCTCTTCACATTTTCTTATCATATCTTCATCCCACATAGAAGCTTGAACTTCTCCAATATGAGCTTTTCTTAGGAAGAACATACAAATCCTTGATTGACCAATTCCTCCACCAATAGTGTATGGTAATTTCCCTTCAAGAAGCATTTTGTGGAATGGTAGTTCTTTTCTATCTTCACAGCCTGTAATTTTTAATTGCTTTAAAAGACTTTCTTCATCAACTCTTATTCCCATTGATGAAAGTTCTACTGCCTCATCAAAAAGAGGGTAGTAGAATAATAAATCTCCGTTTAATGTCCAATCATCATAGTCTGGGCTTCTATCATCATGCTTTTTACCAGAAGATAATTTTCCACCTATTCCTATTATAAATACAGCTCCAAATTCTTTACAGATTGCAGTTTCTCTTTCTTTCGGAGTAAGATCTGGATAACGATCCTCTAATTCCTGTGATGTTATAAATTTAATATCCTCAGGAAGAAGTTTTTCTATATGAGAATATTTAGATGAGATAAAGTCTTCTGAATCTTTAAAAGCTTTATATATTGATTTTACAGTTTCCTTTAAAGTTTCTAGGTTTCTTTCTTCTTTAGTAATTATTTTTTCCCAGTCCCATTGATCAACATAAATAGAGTGAATGTTATCTAAGTCTTCATCTCTTCTTATGGCATTCATATCAGTATAAAGACCTTCCCCATGTTTAAAATCATATCTATGAAGAGCTAGTCTTTTCCATTTAGCAAGAGAATGGACTATTTGTATGTTAAGTTCTGGCATAGCTTTCATGTCAAAGCTAACTGGTCTTTCAATTCCGTTTAAGTTATCATTTAATCCTGAACACTCATTTACAAAAAGTGGAGCAGAAACTCTTGTTAAGTTTAAGTTTTTAGCTAAAGAATCTTCAAAAAAATCCTTAAGCTCTTTAATAGCAACTTCAGTTTCTCTAAGTGATAGTAAAGGTTTATAGCCCTGTGGTATAAATAATTTTTCCATTTAAAACAACTCCTTAATTAAATAGTGTAGTTAAGTATAATTTTTTTGATTTTACTACACATTATTTTTAATAGATCCTTTTGTTTGGCCCAAAACATGTTCTTAAATTTGCAAAAATATTTTTTATACGTATAAAATAAAAATTAAATCCAGTATGTGGTTTTTTCTGAATTTATTAAAAAAGAGAATAAAAAAAGCCATCATCCTATATTAAATAGGACGAAGGCTGTATAATCATCTCCGCGGTACCACCTATGTTAGTACAAAAGCACTCACTTAACAACAGTGCATCTTAACACTGTCCTTCTTTTAACGGAAAGAAACCCGTCTAAGTCTACTGTTCAAAATAAATTTTGAAGTTCGGTTAGAAGCTCAAGGATGTTTTTCATCAAAGGTATAGTATGAGGCTTTCACCATCCCTCAATCGCTAAAACTCTTTCCAAAGATTACTTCTTCCTATCAATGCTTTGTACAAGTTATTTATTTAATAACTAATATATACTATAAATCTTAATTTGTGAAGGGGTTTTTAAAATTTTTTTTAATTTTATGATATAATTATTGAAAATAATACAAATTTTTAGATTAAAAAAGGAGACATTTATGATAAAAGCAGTACTATTTGATTTAGATGGAACAGTGATAAATACTAATGATTTAATATTAAAATCATTTCAACATACATTTAAAACAATGCTAAATTTAGAGCCAACAGTTGAAGAAATTACTATGAACTATGGTAAGCCATTACAAGAGACCTTTAAGGCTTATGATGAAAATAGAATAGAAGAAATGATAGAGTGTTATAGAAAAATAAACTTAGAATTACATGATGATGAATGTAAGGAGTTTAGTGGAGTAGAGTTAATGCTAAAAACTCTAAAAAGTAAGGGAATTAAGCTTGGAGTTGTAACATCAAAAAAGAGAGATATGGCAGAGCGCGGTGCAAAGTTAATGGGCATATTTGATTATTTTGATGCTTTTATAACACCGGAGGTTACTAAGAAACATAAGCCAGAGAGTGAGCCTATATTAAAGGCTTGTAGTGATTTAGGAGTAACTACTAATGAATCACTTATGGTAGGAGATTCACCTTATGATATTTTAGCAGGTAAAAATGCCGGTGCTAAAACATGTGGCGTTACATATACAGCATTACCCCTTGAAAAATTAAAAGAAAGTAAACCAGATTTTTATATAGACAAGCCATTAGATTTATTAAAAGTTGTAGAAAAGTTAAATGCTTAATAAAAAAGATTTAGTCTAAGACTAAATCTTTTTTATTTAAAATTAAAATATATTTCTTCTACGTCTTCTACGTCTTCTTAAGTTTACTCCTCTTATGATAAGTAAGATTAGTATAACTATAACTACAGCTATAACAAATATTCCTAAGTAGCTTAAGAAGTTAGCTTTTATAAGTGTAAATGTACCTATATCAGCCTTTACAGGATAATCATGAGTGTAAGCTCTTTCTTTTACAGTAACAGCTGCTGAATCAGGATGAGAAGCTAATTGCCAAGCATTCATACCTTTTAAGTTTATTGACTTAGATGTTTCTTTTTCATTTACATAGTTATCATAATAGTCTATATTTTCAGTTGCAACAAAAGGTACATCTATTGTTTTAGTTGGTCCAAACCATCTGAAAAGTTTGTATTCAACAGGAATAGTATCTATTGTTGTTCCTGATTTTATGTAAGGAACTTTATCTACAGAGTAGCTGTAATCAATAATTTTTTTCATATCATTAAATACAATCTCATCCTTAGCATCATATTGAGAATCTAAAACAGTACCTATTATTTTTCTACCATTTCTTTCATAAACTGATACTAAACATCTTCCAGCAGGAGTTGTGAAACCAGTTTTACCACCAATATTTCCGTCGATACCAAGTTCTTTATTTCTATTTTCTAAAATTACCTTTTTTCCGTTTACAGTTATTGAACTTTCTTTAAGTCCCATAGTTTCGCTTACCCAAGGGTTCTTATAAGCATTTTGTAAAATAACAGCTAAGTCATAGGCTGTTGAATAGTGATCGTCATTATGTAATCCGTTTGGAGTAACAAAATGAGTATTTTTTAACCCAAGTTCTTTAACTTTTTGATTCATCATATCACTAAATTTTTCACCATTTCCAGCTACACCATCTGCGATTACATATGCAGCATCATTCGCTGAAAACATAAGTAAAGCTTTCATTAAATCATTTGCATTCATTCCCTCACCAACAGGTATTGGACCAAAGCTATCGTTTAATGTATAGGGCTGTTGACTTTTTGCATCTGCTGTATATGGAAAGGAATCTGTCTTTGAAGCATGTTCAGCAAATAAAAGACTTGTCATAACCTTTGTCGTACTAGCAGGATATGCTCTTTCATCAATTCCCTTTGCATAAATAATCTCTCCAGTGTCATAATCTAGTGTAACAGCATACTTACCAACTATATCAGGTTGGGTAATTTCAGCAGCTTGTACAGTTGCTTTTGCTGGTGTAAAGAATGATACTGATAAAGCAACTAATAGTGAACTTAAAAGCTTTTTCTTAAATTTAATCAATTTTCATCTCTCCTAATTTTTAAAGTCTCATTAAACTTTTTTAATTATAACATCTATAGGAGATAATAACAATAATAATAAGGATGGAGGTGTAAAGCTTTAATTATGGCATTTATGGTACATATCTTATATAATATAAGATATTTCAAGTAATTAATATTTAGGATGTGATATTATGGCAGTTTTAACTGTAGATGATATTTTGAAGGAAAGTGAAGTAGGAACTTTAATACCACTTTTAGTAGAAGTTGATGATAGAGTAGTTCCCATAATTTTTGTTAAGGATTATTTATATGCCTTACAGGATATTGGGGACAATGTTTTAGTAGCCTTAAAAAGTAGTATTATAAGTAATAAAAAGTTAGACTTATTTCTTATAATGATTAGATTTGATAATAATGAGGAAAATACTTATGATTTATGGTTAAACTATGGATTTAATTGGCATTTTGAGTTTTTAAATAATTTGATTAACTCAGACAATATACTTATAGACTTTAGGGATCAGGATAATAATAGAGTTAAAACTATTGAGATAAAAAATACTATAATAGAAGATTTAAAAAAGTACAAAGAGAGTTGTGAAGAATGTGTACTTATGAAGGAAGGAAAAGAAGATAATATAATAAGGGTAAATAAAATAAGAAAATGTGAAGCTTGGAACAATGAAGATGCTTTAGAGTTAATAGATGAGGTTCTAGAGGATTATGATAGCATAGAAGATATGTGGGAGAATTTATAATCTATAGCATTATAAATATGTTTAAGATAAGGTATATAAACAAACCTACCTTGAAATAATAAATTAAAGGTGGGTGATAAAAATGAGAAATAATAAAAAGGATTATGATAATAAAAAAAATAAAGAGCATGAACCTAATGACGGAACATTTATTTCATATAAAAAAAGTGATGAGTTTAATACTAATGGCAGTACTCGATATGGAATAGAGCAAGATAGTTGTGATATTTAGTTAGATATAAAAACAAAGGGTAAATCAAATTTGATTTACCCTTTGTTTTTTAATATGTAGAAAATCTTTTTTCATGTGTATCAATAGGTAGGTTTTTTTCATCAATTGATATTACTCTAGAAAAACCATTTCCTTTTAAAATGCTTGATTTAAATTTTTTTATTGAGGATTCATTTCCTTGTACTTCTATAAGCACATTACTGTCTTCTAAATTTTTTGCATAACCTGTTAAGGATAATAAACTTGCCTGATATTTACAAAAGAACCTAAAGCCAACCCCTTGAACTCTACCATGTACTAAAAATTCTTTTCTAATCATGGAAAACACCTCCTATAAATACTATTATAATTAGAATACTAAGTAAAAAAATATGTATTTTTATATTTAATATGGAAATAATAAGTTAACAATGAAATAATTATATAAATTTCTCTGTGAATGTTTACATAAATAGGAAATTATATGTATAATATATCTAAGGGAAATAATTTTGAGGAGGAATTTTGATGAGGTTAGAAAAAAGTCTTGTTTTAATAAAACCTGATGCTGTTGAAAGAGATTTAATAGGAAAAATATTAGAGGTTTATGAAGGAGCAGGACTAAAGATAAGGGCTATAGAAATGAAACGTATAACCAAGGAATTTGCTGAGAAACATTATGAGGAGCATAAAGGTAAGCATTTTTTTGATTCTCTAATTAAATATATAACAAGAAGTCCTCTTGTAGCATTAGTTCTTGAAGGAGAAGATGCTATAAAAAAAGTAAGAACCCTAAACGGTGCAACAAATCCAGAAAAAGCTGAGTTTGGAACTATAAGAAGAAGATTTGCATTAAGTGGTACAGAGAATTCAGTTCATTCATCAGATTCAATAGAAAATGCAGATAGAGAAATAAAATTATGGTTTCCAGAAGTTTTCTGTGAAGAGATATGTGGGTAATATAAAATGCATGTGCAAAAGCACATGCATTTTTTTAGTAAACACATTTTATTTCTAACCAAGCTTCATCATACTTCCTAAGTATTTCTGATGGTAAATCAACAAATACCTCACAGTTTTTAAGTGAAGATTCATCAGGGTAAGCAACTTTATCTTCTCTTACATCTTCAGGTAATAAGTTATATGCTGCTGTATTAGGAGTAGAATATCCTATGTATTCTACATTTTGTTTAGCATTTTCAGGATCACAAAGGAAGTTTATAAATTTTTCAGCATTTTCTTTATGCTGAGCATTTTTAGGAATTGCAATACCATCAAACCATTTATTTGAACCTTCCTTTGGAATAGCGTAAGCTAAATCAGGGTTTCTTTCAATCATGGTAACGGCATCACCAGACCATGCAACAGCTAGAGAAGCTTCGCCACCAACCATAGCATCTTTAACTTGGTCAACCATATAAGCTAAGATTAAACCATCTTTTTTCTGAGTCATAAGTTCACGCTTAGCGGCTTCTATTTCATTTGGATTTTCAGTGTTTAGAGAGTATCCAAGTTTCTTTTCCGCAACGGCCATAGCATCTCTAACACCATCTGGCATTATTACTTGATCTTTATATTTAGTGTTCCAAAGTATATCCCAACTATCTACTGGATCAGTAACTTTTTTTGTATTATAAATTATTCCTACTGTTCCCCACATATAAGGTACAGAGTATTCGTTAGTTGGATCATAAGCTAAGTTTTTAAATTGTTCTCCAATATATTTATAATTAGGTATTTTTGAAAAATCTATTTTAGCTAACATATCTTCACTTTTCATTTTCTCTATCATATAGTCAGAAGGAATTATTAAGTCATAAGATACATTTCCGCTATTAAGCTTTTGATACATTATTTCGTTAGTATCATAAACATCATATTTAACATCTATTCCAGTTTCATCTTCAAATTTTGTAATAAGATCTGGATCTATATAATCTCCCCAGTTATAAACATAAAGAACGTTACTATTTTTATCTTGATTTGTTTCTTCACCTTTTTTTGGACCACAACCCATTAAAAGTGAAGCTGAAAGTAGTGTTGTACAAGCTAAAGCTAAGAATTTTTTCATTTTCATATTAACGTTCTCCTTTCACTAAAGATTGTTTCCTATTAGCAATAAGAAGTAATGCTAAGACAACAATAAACATTAATGTTGAAAGAGCATTTATTTCCGGAGAAATACCTCTTCTAGCCATAGAATAGATTTCTATAGAAAGGTTTGAAACTCCAGGTCCAGTAGTGAAGAAACTTATAACAAAGTCATCTATTGACATTGTAAATGCTATTAAGAATCCAGCTGCTATACCAGGCATTATTTGAGGTATTACTACCTTTCTTAAAGCGTAAGATGGTGTGGCTCCTAAATCTAAAGCTGCATCAGTTAGATTTGGAGGCAATTGTCTTAGCTTAGGTAAAACAGATAATATAACATAAGGAATATCAAATGTTATATGAGCTAAAAGCATAGTCCAAAAACCAGGCTTAAGACCAAATAAAACACCACCAATAGCAAATAAAGTCATTAATGAAACACCAGTAACTATATCAGGGTTTAATACTGGTAAGTAGTTTACATTTAAAAGTAAAGCTCTAGGACCTCTTTTCATATTATTAATTCCTATAGCACTTATAGTACCGATTATTGTAGCTATAACAGAAGCAAGTACTGCTATTAATACAGTATAGTAAAGTGCTTCTAATATTCTTTCATTTTGAAGTAGGGAAGTGTACCACTCAAAAGTAAATCCACCCCAAACAGCCATAGACTTAGTACTATTAAATGAGAATATCATAAGAGTTACTATTGGTGCGTATAAAAATATAAATACTATAGCTAAATAAAATTTAGAAATAAAATTACCTAACTTTTTTACCATAGCTGTTTACCTCCTTCTTTGCCGTTCTTTTCATACTTAGACATAAGTCCCATTGAAATTAATATTAATATCATCATAAAAATTGATAGAGCTGAACCGAAGTTCCAGTTACCTATAGTGGTAAATTGTTGTTCTATAAGGTTACCAACTAACATGTATTTTCCTCCACCTAGAAGATTTGGAATTACGAAGTTTGAAACAGCTGGCATAAATACCATAGTTATTCCAGAAATTATTCCAGGAATACTAAGTGGTAGAATAACTTTTCTAAAGGCTTGAGACTTATTTGCACCTAAATCATAAGCTGCATTAACTAAGTTTTTATCAATTTTTATAAGTACAGTATATATTGGTATAACCATAAATGGTAAGAAGTTATATACCATTCCAAGTAATATTGCTCCGTCAGTATATAGCATTTTTATAGGACCTATTCCTATATAACCTAAAAGTGTATTTATAAGACCATCTCTACCAAGTATAGCCATCCATGCATATGTTCTAAGTAAGAAGTTCATCCACATTGGTAATATAAATAAAAGTATTAAAATGTTTCTTCTCTTTATTGGAAGTTTAGAAATCATATAAGCTATTGGATAGCCTAAAATTAAACATAATACTGTTGATAAAACTGCAAGCCATATAGAACGTACAAAAACAGTAAAATATATTGGCTCAAATAATCTTTGAAAGTTTTCAAGAGAGAATACAAATCTTCCATCAACTTTACTTGTAAAACTAAAAAAAACTATTAAAAGTAAAGGAATAACTATAAATATAGCACTCCATACAACGTATGGATAAGCTGCAAAGGATAAATTTTTATTATTACTTTTCATTTTTAAACATCACTCTCTTTTTTCATTATATGTATGCTTTCAGGGTCAAGAGATAATCCTATTTTAGCTCCTATTTCAGCATGTTTTGTATTGTGTAATATCCAAGTATAGTTTTCATCCTTTACTTCTATTTCATAGTGTACACCTTTAAATATAACTGAAGTAACAGTTCCTTTTAGCATACCGTCTTCATATTTAACCATTTCAAAATCTTCAGGTCTTATTACAACTTCAATAGGTTCATTTTTTTCGAAACCTTTATCTACACAGTCAAAAACTCTTCCTGCAAATTCAACTTTAAAGTCATCTAACATAGTACCGTCAACTATATTACTTTCACCTATAAATTTTGCTACAAATGAGTTGATTGGTTCGTTATATATGTCCTCTGGACTACCCATTTGTTGGATTTCTCCTTTATTCATAACAACTATTGTGTCTGACATTGTTAAAGCTTCTTCTTGATCATGAGTTACAAAAATGAAGGTAATACCTAATTTTTGTTGTATTCTTTTAAGTTCTATTTGCATGCCTTTTCTAAGTTTCATATCTAATGCGCCAAGTGGTTCATCTAATAAAAGTACCTTTGGTTCATTTACTAGAGCTCTAGCTATAGCGACCCTTTGTTGCTGTCCACCACTAAGGGCTTCAATATCTCTTTTTTCATATCCTTCAAGAGCAACTAGTTTAAGCATTTCTTTAACTTTTTCATCTATAACATTTTTAGGTAATTTTTTTAATTTTAATCCAAAAGCTATATTTTCATATACATTCATGTGAGGGAATAAAGCATATTTTTGGAATACAGTGTTTAACTGTCTTTCATAAGGTGGTATATCGTTAATAATATTATTTTCAAAGACCACCTGACCACTATCTGCCGTTTCAAAGCCTGCTATAATTTTTAAAGTTGTTGTTTTACCACATCCACTAGGGCCTAAAAGAGTTAGGAATTCATTCTTTTTAATATTTAGGGAAAGATTATCTAAAATTGTATCTTTTCCATATGATTTAGTTATTCCTTTTAATTCAATAATATTATTATCTTTCAAATCTAACACCTCTGCTTTCTAAATGTTTATATTAAAATGATGGTGGAGTGCTTATCCAAATAACTTTTGCAGAAACTTTCCCTGCATTAGAAATGTAGTGATTAGCCTTAGGTTTAAAATAGAAACTCTCACCTTTTCTTACTTTTACTTTTTTATCTCCTAAATGAAGATATATTGCTCCTGACAGAACATATCCGAATTCTTCTCCTTCATGAGGTTCTTCTTCAATATATTGTCCTCCTGGCTCAAGAGTTATCATTATAGGTTCCATATCATTTTTCTGAGCATTAGGAACTAGCCACATAAGATTGTACTTTAATTCTTCATTTTCAGTTTCAAACATATCATCCTTTGAAAAGGCTATTTTTTCATTTGTATCCTCACTAAAGAATTCAGTGAGATTAGTTCCTAATATGTCTAATATATCTATTAATGTAGCTATAGACGGGGATGTAAGATCATTCTCAAGCTGAGAAATAAATCCCTTAGATAGTTCACATCTATTTGCTAATTCTTCTTGAGTTAACTGTTTGGCCACTCTGAGACTTCTGATTTTATCTCCTATTTCCAAGTTTTACACCTCAATTTCATTAACTATAAGTTTTACTAAACTTTAAGTTTAAAATTACTAAACAAACATAAATAATTATAAATACTTTCGAAATAAAAATCAATAAAAAATTAAAAAAATATATTCAAAACTATATATTGCTTAAAAATAGTAATCTAGCAACTTTGAAAGGAAATATATGTTATGCAGTTTAGGTAAGTTTATTATTAAATTTAGTATAACTAAACTAGAAAAGAATAATTCTTAAATACTGGTAAAAAAATTTCACAGTTTGTGGTAATTTATGATAAAATACTCTTGAATTAATAAATGATTGGTGTGGTAATGTGATAGAAAAAAGAAACTGCTATAGAAGAGAGGGAAGAAAAGTTTATATAAGAACACCGTATTTAGAAGAACTGAGCTATACTGAAAAGTTATGGGGAGATATGGACAGTATGACTGATGTAGGTAAAATAATATCTTTTCCTAAGTATAAGTGGGATAGTTTCTATAAAAAGATGGTGAGCCCTACGGATGGAAGAAATCTTTATTGTTTGGTATTTGACTATGATGATAATCCAGTTGGTGAAGCAAGTTTTCATGGGTATGATTCTGTGACTAAAACCGCTAGATTAAATGTTAGAATAGAAAGTTCACAGAGGGGAAAAGGATATGGAAGTGAAGCTGTACAACTAATATTAGAATGTTTCTTTTATGAGTTTGGTGGAGTATATATGCTAGATACAGTTTCCTTGGATGGTAAGAGAGAGCGGCTAGAGAAAATAGGCTTTAAGATTATGTATAAAAACAAGGATGGATATTCATATAGATTATCTAGAGAGGATTTTACTGCAAATGTTAAGGTTTTAAAAGAAAGAAAAATTGGAATTTTTGTTTATGATCAGA
Organism: Clostridium sp. LIBA-8553; assembly: GCF_057782465.1. Classification (NCBI taxonomy): domain Bacteria; kingdom Bacillati; phylum Bacillota; class Clostridia; order Eubacteriales; family Clostridiaceae; genus Clostridium; species Clostridium sp. LIBA-8553. The sequence continues at coordinate 2,716,249 of NZ_CM173489.1, read as the reverse complement.
TGATTGTTAGTACAGTTATTTCGTTTTTGGAAATTTTTGAAAGTATAAATAAGACTTTAAATAGAGAAATAATTTCTGTAGAATTAGTAGGAACACAAAAGAATATAGTGAATAGCGGAACATATAATATAAATTTTGAAAACTTAAAATCTATAGAAGATGTGGATTTGGATGTTATAATTGTTCCTGGAAATAAGAGTAATAATTTTAAAGAAAATGATGACTTTAATAGTCTTTTAATGAATATTAATGGTTGTGAAATAGTGTTTGTGTTAGGAAATAGTATAATACCTTTTATAAAAAATAAGTTTTTAAGAGGATTAAAAACTTATTATTCCCAAGAATGGATTGAAGATATAAAGGAAGAATTAGAATTAACCACTTATTCTGATGAAGATATTATTGATAATGGAAGGCTTATAATGGTTAAGAAAAAGTCTCTTGAAGTGGAAGGAATAAAATATATAATAAAAAAATTATTTGGAGAATCAATTTTAAATAAGTTTGATTTATAGATTTTAAATGAATGCTATTTTTTGTAGCGTTATGAATAGGAGTTGTTTATTATATGATAAACATAAAATTAGATGAAGATAAGAGAGGAAAGGTTATATTTAGAGCAAATATAGATGAATGCCATAAAGAAGATAGAATATTAAAAAGAGCTTTGTTTGAGAGCAGAGTAGTTAATAATGAATTTAAGTATAATATACCAATGAAATACTTTTGGCCAATATTAAATAATATGGATAAGAAAATATTAAGATTAAGCGAAGACAGTAAAAAAGAGGTCTTAGAGTTTGCAGATGAATATGAGGAAGTTTACTATTATAGTTTTAAAGCTACACCAGCTTATATGAAAAAATGGAGAGAAGAGGGGTGTCCTCAAATTTTCAAGATGACAATAAATCCAGAAGATTTAAGCATTGAGAAAAAAGTTATATTTGAAAGATTAATATAAAAAGCTTTGAGAATGAAATCTCAAAGCTTTTTTATTATTGCCATTCTTCTACATTTTCTAGTCCAGGTATAGAAGATGCTTTAAATACAGGTTCCTTAATACCAGCTTTCTTTTGATCTGTATAATCTTTAAGAGCAAGGAAAGCGTATTTTCCTAGGAACAGTATAGTTATTATGTTTAATATAGCCATAAGACCCATGAAAAGATCCGCTAAATTCCAAACTAAATCAACTTTCGCAAGTGAACCAAATAAAACCATACCTATAACAAGAATTCTGTATGCATTTAATAGCCATTTTTTAGAGTTCATGAATTCTATATTTGTTTGACCGTAATAGAAGTTACCTACAATTGAACTAAAGGCAAATAGTAATATACAGATTGCTATAAAATAAGCTCCGAAAGGTCCTATTTCAGATACAAGTGCTTGTTGAGTTAATTCTATACCTGTTAATGTACTATCAGCATATTGACCAGAAACTAATATTATGAAGGCTGTGCATGAACAAATTAATAAAGTATCAGTGAATACACCTAAAGTTTGTATTAAACCTTGTTTAACTGGGTGTGAAACATCTGCTGTTGCAGCTGCATTAGGAGCACTACCCATACCAGCTTCGTTAGAGAATAAACCTCTCTTAATACCTTGCATAACCGCAGCACCAAGTCCACCAGCTGTTAATTGTTTTATTCCAAAGGCTGATTCAAATATAAGTTTTAATACTGATGGTAGTTCAGTTAAGTTTAAAACTACAACTATAAGAGCGATAAGTATATAAAGAACAGCTAGAACAGGAACAATTATTTCTGAAACTTTAGCTACTCTATGAATCCCACCGAAGATAACTAAGGCTGTTACTATTGCTAGTATAATACCAATAGCGGCTCTTGAAAGACCGAATGCATTACTGAATGCAATACTTACTGTGTTAGCCTGAACTGCATTAAATACGAATCCAAAACAGATTGTAATAAGAATTGAGAAAATAATTCCTAACCATCTCTTTCCAAGTCCTTTTTCCATGTAGTAAGCAGGACCACCTCTGAAAGAATCTTTATCTTTAACTTTATATATTTGAGCTAATGTGCTCTCTACAAAACTAGATGCAGAACCTATTAAGGCAATAATCCACATCCAAAAAACTGCACCAGGACCACCTACAGCTACTGCTATAGCAACACCAGCTATGTTACCAGTACCAACTCTTGATGCTGTACTTATACAAAAAGCCTGAAATGAAGAAACTCCACCTTTTTCTTTATTTGACTTTCCTATACCGTCGCCTAAAAGACGGAACATTTCTTTTATGTATCTAAATTGAACGAATTTAGTTTTAAAAGAAAATAAAAGACCTGTACCAATTAATAAAATAATTAATATATAGCCCCAAAGAAAATCGTTGAAACTAACTATCACGTTGTTAATTGCTTCCATAAATTCCTCCTTCTGTTGATATAACATTTTAAATTTTGCGTAGCATTTATAATTAATTTTAATACGAATAATAAAAAAGTGCAAGAACTAATATTTCGTTATTCATGTGTGTGATATTTGAAGGAAAAGAAATAAGTTGGTATATGAATAAAATGTTAATGGGTTATTCATGAAAAATTAGGATATTACATAGGTTGGAGTGGAAGAATGACATTAATAAAGCCACTATGAAATTTTTGTTTCATAGTGGCTTTGTTTTAATGATGATTAAAATGCAAGAAAAGCTTCGTTCTATTGCGTAATGTTGTTATCTTGACCATTTTGGTTTGAGTTATTTCCAGCTTGAGGAGGAACAATAACTTCATGATTTGTATTATTTTCTGTTTGATTTTGAGGCGGTTTAGCATTTCCACCACCATTATTATTGTTATTATTATCTGGTTGATCAGGTGGAGTATTTGGCTTTGGGTTTATTGGTTCATTAGTATTTTCACTAGGTTTAGTTTCTTCTTGTTTATTTTCTTGTTGTTTATTTTCTTCATTTGATCCAGAATTATTATCACCTGAATCAGGATTAGTGACTTTGGATTTTATATGATAATTACAATATTGAGTAGGAGCAGAACCATTAACAAACCAATCATAATAAACTCTACTACCCCTAGGATCTTGGGTACAAAGTGAAGTAGGTTTAAGACCTGAATCCATGCATACTGCAACTTTACTTATTCCACTTGGTTGTTGTATTTCTTTGTATTCTAATCCTTTATGAGCGATTCCCATTATTTTTCCGAAAATAGGAGAGGTAACAGTACCACTGCTAGTTTTCATTTCTCTAGGTTGATCATATCCAATCCAAATAGCTGCAGAATAATATGGTGTTAATCCTGCAAATAAATAGTCTCTGTCTCCAGTAGTTGTTCCTGTTTTACCAGCTACAGGTATGTTACCGAATTTAGCCGGTTTAGCAGATCCACTTTCTACTTGTTCCTTAAGCATATCATAAACTATATAAGAAGCTTGAGGACTAAATACTTGTGTCTCTTTGGGAGTACTTGTATCTAGAATTACATTTCCATGATGATCTAATACCTTTGTATATAACTTTGCATCAGTTTTAATACCATTATTACCAAAAACACCAAAGGCTGAAGCTAGGGTGTAAGTATTTCCCCCATCAGGGTTATTAGGGTCATTTTGGAATTGACCTAAGGCTGTAGTTGAAATTCCTCTAGAGTTAGGTCCGTAAACAAGTCCTAATTTCTCACCGTAAGCTATAGAGTTTGAAGCGCCTACTTCGTTGGCAACTTTTATGGCAGCTAAGTTACTGGAGATTTTAATTGCTTCTCTAAAAGTTAAAGGGCCTTTATAACTATTGTATTCATTCTTAGGTTGATCTTTATAACCTGTAGAAGCTAATTCTTTATTAGTTAATGGAGAATCATTTACTACAGAGCCAGCTCCTCCAAGTCCTAAATCAATGGCAGGACCATAAACTGTTAATGGCTTTGTTGCTGATCCTATAGATTTTAAATCATAGTAAGCTCTATTGTGAGACATAGGAGGCTGTTCACCTCTTCCTCCAACTAAGGCTTTAACATGACCTGTTTTATAGTCTATGATTGTAGCTGATGCTTGTAGTTTATAAACGCCATCTTCGTTCTGCTCATTAGGATTATTGGTTATAGCTCTATAGTTGCTTGGATTATCTAAAACTTCTTGAACATTATTTTGAAGATTTCTATCCATGGAAGTATAGATCTTTAATCCACCATTAGCTATAAGTTTATCAACTTCTTCCTGAGTATATTTGTATTTATTCATTAAGTCTTGTTTAACTTGAGTTATAGCAGGTCGTGTAAACCACTCAAAGTTAGTTTTGCTTAACTTAGTATTGGGTGTGAATTTGATGCCATTTGTATCAATTTCATTTATTGCATTGTTATATTCTTCGTCTGTAATATATCCTAGTTCATGCATTTTAAATAGTACAGATTTAGTTCTATTTAAATATCTACTTGGATTAGCTTTGTTTGCTTCTGAAAGGCCATCATAAGCAGTAGGTGCTTGAGTAAGTCCTCCTAAATAAGCACATTCAACTAATGTTAAGTCTGAAACATTCTTGCTAAAAAATCTTTGTGCAGCGGCACCAACACCATATTGATATCCACCCATAGGAATTGTATTTAAATACGTAGTAAGGATTTCATCTTTTGAAAGGTGCTTCTCTAATTCTAAAGCTAAGTACATTTCTTTAATTTTTCTTTCGTAACTAACTTCATTTGTAAGCACTGCATTTTTTATAAGTTGTTGAGTAATAGTTGAGGCCCCTTGAACCGTAGTACTTCCTGATAGTTTACTTTTAGCATTGGAAACTATAACTCCAAAAACTCTTCTAATGTCTATTCCTTTATGCTCATAAAATCTTTCGTCTTCAATAGCTACAAAAGCGTTTTTCAAATTGTCAGGGATTTCTTCAGATGTAACTACATAACGTTGTTCACGAGTTATAACATTATCCATAAAATTTCCCTGATCATCGTAAAGAATGGATGGCTGATTTAGAGATTGAATTGCCTGAACATCTAACTCTGGAGCAGAACGTATAATTGAAAGAACGTATACTCCAACTACTGTCATGGCAGTTATCCCTAGAAGCAGAATTCCTATAAAGAACCATTTTAAAAATTTTTTACCCTTCGATTGATTTTTATCTGATTTTTTCTTCTGCTTTCTATCTTTATGCTCTCTTTTTTTGTCAGTCATTTTTTCCTCCTAACATAATAAAACTTTCTATTTCTTAAAAAATTACATAATTATATTATTATATATTTAAAGAAATATTATATATTATTATAGCATAATAATATTAAGAGTAAACCAAATTATAAGAGGTGTAGTCTTTGTATTATGTAAAAAAAAATAAACGTAAAAACATAAATTTGAAAAAGTATTTAATAATAACTATAATAATCATTATTGCCAGTTTTCTGAGTTTCATATATGCTTTTGATAAAATAATTGCACCTACAGTTTTACTCGTATCAGATTCTGAAATGAGGGCTAAAACATTAGATGTTATAAATAAAAATATAGTTGAGGTTTATACAGAGAAATTTGATTATGATGATTTAATAAGTGTTGAAAAAGATTCTTCGGGAGATATAAAGATGCTTAAGGCGGATACTATAAGATTAAATGATTTGGCAACAGAGGTAGCTATAAAGTCACAAGCTGATATAAAAGAGATTGGTTCAATAGGAGTTAAGGTGCCTATTGGTTATATAACTAAAAATAATATAATGTCTTATTGGGGGCCAAGTATAACTGTTAAGATGGAACCAATAGGAAGAGTAGAGGTGTCTTATGACTCTGTTTTTGAGAGTGCAGGAATAAATCAAACTAGGCATAAGATTTTAGTAAATGTAAAAACTAATCTTAAAATAATATTACCACTTCAATCTAAAGAGGTTGAAGTGGTAAATCAAATTCCCATCTCGGATACAGTTATAGTTGGAGAAGTTCCTAAGAGTATGTGGGGAAGTAATATGCTCCAAGGAATTAATGAAAATATGGAAGATAATAATTAGGCGTTAAAAAAGGAGGTAATCCCTCCTTTTAATTATTTTTCCCAGTTAAATATGTAAGGAATATTTCTGTAGTGGTCACCATAGTTTAATCCATAACCAACAACAAATAAGTCTTCGATTTCAAAACAACAATAGTCTGGTTTTAAATCAACTTTTCTTCTAGATGGTTTATCTAAAAGTGTGCAAGTTTGAACTGATTTAGCACCTAATGATTTTACGTGATTTATAACAAAGTCCATTGTTATACCTGAATCTATAATATCATCAACTATTAAAACATCTAAACCTTCAATATTATCTGGAATATCATTTACAACCTTAACTATTCCAGTACTTTCTTCACCGTGACCATAACTTGAAGTAGTCATAAATCCTATTTGAGTTTTAGTATCAATTGCTCTAACTAAGTCAGCTGCAAATATGAAACTTCCTCTTAATAAAGATAAAACATAAAGATCTTTGTCTTTATAGTCCTGAGTTATTTTTTTACCTACAATAGCTATTTGCTCTTTAATTTGTTCTTCAGAAAGTAATATATTTCTGTTTTTATCTTCCATCATTTTCTCCCCTAACTGTGCCGTATTATTTACAATATTGTATTTATAGTATAAAATTAAATGAAAATTGTCAAGAAACATAATAAATATTACGAGGTGGTAATATATGATACATGGAAATACTGATGGCATAAGGAATTCAGTGTTAAAAGAATTAGAAGAACTTTATAAAATAAATGTACCTAAATATAGTGTTTGTACAGAAGACATAATAAATGTTATTTCTAGATTATCTTCTCAAATAGAAAGAGAGATTAGTGTAGGAATAAATAGAAAAGGAAAGGTAATTAGTGTAGCTATAGGAGACTCTTCAAGTGTAGAGATTCCATTAATAGATATACATGAAAAAAGATTATCTGGAATTAGAATAATACATACTCACCCAAGTGGAGTTTGTAGACTTTCAGCTTTAGATATATCTGCACTTATGAAATTAAAGCTTGATGTAATAATGGCTATAGCTGTTGAAGAAGGAAAAGCTAAAGATGCTTCTTTAGGATTTTGTTATGTAGAAAATGAACTTCTTATAAATGAAGAGTATCCTCATTTAACTATAGATCAATGTCTACAAATTAATATTTTAGATAAGATTAACCATGTTGAAGAGGTTATTAAAACAAGCAATGTTGAGGAAGATGATAGTGAAAGAGCTATTTTAGTTGGATGTGACACAAGAGAAAGTTTAGATGAATTAGAAGAACTTGCTAAGGCTTGTGATATACCTACTTTAGAAAAAGTATTCCAAAATAGAAGTAAAATTGATGCTGCCTTTTATATAGGAAGAGGTAAGGTTTTAGAAATTGCTAATATAAGACAGTTAACAAGAGCTAACTTAGTAATTTTTGATGATGAGTTATCAGGAGCACAGGTTAAAAATCTTGAAGCTAACTTAGGAGTTAAGGTAATTGATAGAACAACTCTTATTTTAGAAATATTCTCAAGAAGAGCTAAAACAAGAGAAGCTAAAATTCAAGTAGAGCTTGCTCAGCTTAAGTATAGAGCAGCTAGACTTATGGGACTTGGTACTGTAATGTCTAGAACAGGTGGTGGAATAGGAACAAGAGGACCAGGAGAAAAGAAACTTGAAATAGATAGAAGACATATAAAAGAAAGAATATATGATCTTCAAGCTGAACTTAAAAAAATAAAGAAAATAAGAGAAACTCAAAGAGAGAGAAGAAGTAAGGATAAAACTTCACAAGTTTCATTAGTTGGATACACTAATGCAGGAAAATCTACCTTAAGAAATACTTTATGTGAAGAATCAGCTTCAACACTAGCTACTCAAGCTAAGGATAAAGTTTTTGAAGCGGATATGCTTTTCGCAACCTTAGATACTACAACAAGAGCTATAAAGCTTCCTGATAATAGGGATATAACTTTAACAGATACAGTTGGATTTGTTAGTAAGCTACCCCACGAATTAGTTGAAGCATTTAAATCAACTTTAGAAGAGGTTATATATTCAGATCTTCTATGTCATGTTGTGGATGCATCTTCAGATAATGCGCAAGATGAAATCGTAGCTGTAGAAAAAGTTTTAGGAGAATTAAAGGCTTTAGAATTAGCTAAGATATTGGTTCTTAATAAAATTGATAAGGCTGATGAAGAAAAATTAGATGAATTAGAAGAAAAATATTCTTTAATATACAGTAAGGTAATAAAAATTTCTGCTAAGGAAAGAATAAACTTAGAAGAATTATTAAAAGCAATAAGTGAGGAGCTACCATATACTTTAAAAAGTAAGGAATATATAATTCCATATACAGCGCAACAAGTTGTAGCTTATCTTCATAGAAATGCAAATGTAAGTGAAGAAGAATATAGAGAAGAAGGCACTTATATAAAAGCAGAGGTTGATGAAGAAATAGAAAATAGATGTAGAGAGTATGAGTTATAATATTATTATCTAATCCATAGTAAAAGCTAAATTCTAATTGAATTTAGCTTTTATTCTTAAAATAGTTGCATCATAAAATATACTATATATAAGTATAATATAATAATACTAATTTTTAGGGTGAGGGTTATGGAGGTAAATGCTAATATAAGGGGAGCTAGAGAACGTGCTGGTTCAATTGATGAGGCGCTTTTAGCACAAGCAGTAGCGACAGAAACTCAAAGTACTCAAAGTGGTAATCCATGCGTAGATGATTTTAATAAGGCATTAACTCAGCTACAGGATATTTTATTAAAAGCTTCTACTATTCAAGCAAGTGTGGCTACTTTAACTATAGGTGATGAATACAGGATGTATTATGATAGAATTGTAAGACCAGCAGTAGATATTCTTTATTTTTTAAGCTTTGCAGTACAGAATACAGCATCAGCAGCAAATTTATATCAGTGTAATAATTATGGCAAAAGAGGAGAAGGAAAAAAAGCCTTAGATATTTCTTATGATTTATTAGATCAAATGGAAATAGCCCTAGAATTAATAAGAGAGTCTTTACCATGTTTATTAGAAAAAGGTAGATGTTTATAAATTTCGTTAAGATTGTATAAAGTCATTAAGGAGGGAAAAAGTTGAGTGAAATAATATTAAAGTATCAGAATTCTTTTAAGTCAGTTATATCTGATCTTCAAAGGAATGAAGAAGTTATTGGAGTTACGGCTTTTGGAAGTATAATAAACGGAGATATATGGGAAGGGTCGGATATAGATTTATTTGTTATTGTAAATGGAGAGTTTAAAGGAATAAAAGATGTTTATGGTGAAGAATTAGGAGTATCTCTTCATTTGAAGATAATATCAAAGAAATTTTTAGTTAATTTTAGCCAAGAAGAGATTACAGGCAGCACAATACATAGAAAATTTATATCATCAAAATTGATTTTTTGCAAGGATCAGGAAATTGCAGATAAATTTACTTCAATAAAATATTATATAGATGCTCACAGTGAAAAATGGAACTTAGTTTATTTTGGAGAACTTCTTCAAGATATGAATTTATATAAAAAATGTATTCATAATGAAAATTTTTATGCTGCTTTTGAAGCTCTTATGTATTCTGTAGATAGCTTTAGTAAACTTTACTTAAATTTCAATGGATATCTAATTACAAAAAGTTCTACTGGAATGCTTATGAAGTTAGATGAAAATTTTGAAAATGTGGTTAATAGTATATTTAAGGCGTCAGATAAACAAGCTTTAGAATATGTGCATTTTTATATTGAAAGTTTTTTAGAAAGAAATATTATAGGAATTATAAAAGCATTAACAGATTATATGAAGAAACAAAAGGTTTATTTGAGTTCAGAAGAAATAAAGAAATCAGAAGAGTTTCAGGGTTTTAAAATAGATTTTGAAGAGATATTAGGATATCTTTATAAGAAGAATATAGTAAAGAAAAGTGGAAGAGAGAAATTTTCAGAGTGTGGTCATAAGCTTATAACAGAAAAGGTATATCTAATAAAAGAGAGTGTTTAAATAAGGTGTGAAGTATGAATAAATTTAGGGTGGTTTTTACAGAGGGTGTATGTAAATACTTAATAATATATGAAAATATTAAAATGTTAATTGAAGAAGGAAAAGTATTAGAAGGAGAAAAGTTACCTACTATAAGAGAATTAGCAGATTTTTTAGGGGTAAATAAAATAACTATCATTAATGCTTATAAAAAGCTTGCACAAGAAGGATATGCATATCAGTCTCAAGGAAGTGGAACTTATGCTAAAAACAAGGATGTAGGAAGAAGCTTTAAACATGATTATAATGATATTTTTAGAAAGATAGCTTCTGGAGATTTAAAAAATTGGATAGATTTTACTGGGGAGACAACTAGTGCAAACTTCTTCCAAGTAGAAAAACTTAAGAATGTTCTAGATAATGTTTTAGTTAGAGATGGAGTAGAGGCATTAATATATAGTGATCCATTAGGATATTTAGAATTAAGAAGAAGTATAAATGAAGAATTTTGGAGTGGTAAAAATAATTTAGATAATATACTTATAATTTCTGGAGCTCAACAAGGAATAGATATCGTAGGTAAATCCTTAGTTAACATAAATGATAACATTGTAATAGAAAGACCGACTTACGGAGGAGCACTTTTAGTTTTTAAACTTAGAAGAGCAAATATATTAGAGATTCCAATGGAAAAAGATGGACCTAATATAGAAAAGTTTGAAGCACTATTAAAGAGAAATAAAATAAAATGTTTTTATACAATGAGCTATTTCCAAAACCCTACTGGGATAAGTTGTTCTTTAGAAAAAAAGAAAAAAATAATAGAATTAGCACATAAATATGATTTCTATATATTAGAGGATGATTATCTTTCAGAATTAGTTTATTCAGCAGATTTGGAGTACATACCATATAGAAGTTTAGATTCTGAGAGGGTTATATATATAAAAAGTTTTTCTAAAATTTTTCTTCCAGGAATAAGAATGGGCTATTTAATAGCTCCAGATAAGTTTAAAGAGGAATTCCAAGCTTTAAAGGTTAATACTGATATAGCTACATCAAGTTTAATGCAAAGAGCTCTTCAAGATTATATTGCAAAAGGTTATTGGAAAGAACATATAGAAATACTAAATAAGGAATATTCTAAAAGATATAATTTTATAAAAGAACTTATAAATAATAAATTAGGAAATAAGGTTTCTTTTCAGGAGCCTAAGGGAGGACTAAATTTATTCTTAAAAATCAATAAGAACATAAACATAACATCTAAAGAGTTATTCTATGAATTGAAAGATAGACAAACCATAATAACTCCAGGTAATATATTCTTCAAAAATCCTAATGATGGAGATAAAAGCTTTAGAATTGGATTCTCTCAGATAGATTATAGTAAAATAGAAAAAGGAATAGATAATATATACGATGTTTTAAAAGGTAGGTAGATATTATGAATTATATAACGGTAAAAAAAGCAGCTGATGATAGATTCGAAGAGAAAAAATCAGTTTTTATAGGCTATGTTAAAAGAGTTACAACAGAAGAAGAGGCTAAGGAATTTGTAGCTGAAATAAATAATAAGCATAAGGATGCTAGGCATAATTGTTATGCTTATGTTATAGGACAAAATATGGGAATACAAAGATATAGTGATAATGGTGAGCCACAGGGGACAGCAGGTATTCCAATATTAGAGGTAATAAAAAAACAAGGAATAACAGATTGTGCCGTAGTAGTAACTAGATACTTTGGAGGAGTATTATTAGGTACCGGGGGACTTACTAGAGCTTATACTAAAGGCGCAGCCATAGCTATAAATGCAGCGGGTGTTGTAGAAAAAGTAGAGGGAGCAATGCTTTGTACCGAGATAGATTATGACCTTTATGGAAAGATTCAATATATATGTGGTCAAAATAATTGGCACATAGAAGATACAGAGTTTACTGATAATGTTAAGATATATATATTGGCAGAAAAAACTACGATTCCAGAAATAGAAAAAAGCTTTACAGAAGCAACAAATGGAAAAGCTATAATGAGTACTGATTTAGAAGGGGTATATTTTAAAGAAGGAAATAGACTTTATGAAAGTTTTGATGAGTAAGCTTTAACTACAGAAAAGAGCCAAGTTGAAGAGAAAAAATCTCTATGATATAATATTTAGGTGTTATTTCAAGATATTTAAAGAAATTTAAACTATAGTTCACATATATGTTAGGAGGAATAAGGATGTCAGGACATTCAAAGTGGCATAATATACAAGCTAAAAAAGGTAAGATGGATGCCAAAAGAGGAAAAATATTCACTAAGATAGGAAAAGAGATAGCTGTTGCCGTTAAAGAAGGTGGAGCAAACTTAGATGGTAACTCAAGATTAAAGGATGCAGTAGCAAAAGCTAAGGCTGCAAACATGCCAAATGATAACATTCAAAGAGCTATAAAGAAAGCTGCTGGAGAAGGAGATTCAGTAAACTACGAATCAATAGTTTATGAAGGATACGGACCATCAGGAGTAGCTGTAATGGTTGAAGTATTAACAGATAATAAAAATAGATCAGCTGGTAATGTAAGAAGTGCTTTCACTAAAGGTGGCGGAAACATGGGTACATCAGGATGCGTTGGTTTCATGTTCCAAAAGAAAGGTGAAATAGTAATAGAAAAAGCTGATTTAGATGAAGATGAAATAATGATGATGGCTTTAGATGCTGGTGCAGAAGATTTCGCATCAGAAGAAGAAGTATTCATAGTTACAACTTCACCAGAAGATTTTGGTACAGTAAGAGAAGCTTTAGAAGCTGAAGGATTAGAATTCTTAGAAGCATCAGTTAAAATGATACCAGATACTGAAACTGCTATAAACGAAGATGATGCTAAGAAATTCCAAAAGATGTTAGACTTACTTGAAGATGACGATGATGTTCAAGAGGTTTATCACAATGCTGAATTCCCAGAAGGATGGGATGAATAATATCTTTTAAATAAGATATTTTCATTTTGTAATATAGACCTTCTTTTATCAAATGATTTGATGAGAGAAGGTCTTTGCTTTATATAGGTTTTATATAAGGCTATATTTTAAGGAAATATTGATTTTTAGATAGACCTTAAAATCTAACTTAATTTTTAAAGGTATTGAAAGGAATTGTTTTTATGTCTGGTGAGTTTTTTATGGTTTTATTTGAAGGGGAATATGGGGAAGCAGTTGCATATTGTGGAGACTCTGAAATTGAGGCATATAAGAAGTTTAAAGAAAGAAGTAAACTTTATAGACCTAGGATTATTAAAGCCAATGTAAAAAGAAGATTAATATTAGGAACACCTTTTATAATGAGTTATGATACTATTGAGGTTATAAAAGAGAGTTAAATATCATAATTTTTATGGGAGGGAAATATGGAAATACTATTTGGAATATTAATCATAATACTAGTAATAGCATTTATATTTATAAAAGCATTTTGTGAAAATAAAAGTTTTATAGAGATAATGCTTATTAGTATTGAAACAACTTTAATGGCAATAGTCTGTCTTTTATTTAGAGATGATTCTACTAGTGACTTAAATTTTTTATTAGGTTTAGTTGGTGGGGGATTGTTCATAATAGCTCTAATTGTCAGTATATATGGGGCTAAGAAAAATGGAGATCTTAAAAAACTAAAGGATAAGATTTTTATAAAAATATAAGGTGATTAACAGATAGGTATAGAGGAAAAGAATTTGAGTAAAAACATAGATTTAATCTACTAAGGATTATAAATTAATAAATATATACAAAGGAAAGGTGGAGACTAAAATGAAAAAGTCAGTACTAATAAAGATTGTTATAGTTATTTTAGTGATAATAGGGGCTGTTTTTGGATACAAATACATAAATAATAAAACAGCACCGAATGGAACTAAGGGTGATAAAACAATAACTGTAACAATTAAAGATCAGGAAAATAATAAAGTAATTGTTGATAATGAGGAATTCAAAACTAATGCAGTAACATTAGGAGAATTTCTTAAGGAAAACACAGATAGATTAAAAGTTAAGATGGATACTAGTCAGTTTGCAAGTTTTGTAGTAGGACTTGAAGGAATTGAGACTAAAGATATGAAAGTAGGTCCATGGTGGATGTATTCATATAAATCACCAGAACAAAATTTAGATTATAAAATTGGTGAGGCTCCAGGTGTAGATAGTATAAATATTCAAAATGGAGATAGTGTACAATTTGTATTTACTAAATCAATGTAATGACTACTAAAAGAATTACACAAGGAGCATTACTTGCGGCAATACTTTATGCAGTTTATTTTATGGGTTCCTTTGTTCCATATTTAGAACTTGTAAGTTTTGTTATTTTACTTTATGGAACATCTCTTCCAAGAAATCTTGGGTGGTATTCTGCTTTAGTATTTTCTATTTTAGTTATATTAACAAAGGGATTAGCACCATGGAGTCTCATGTATATAGTGGTATTCCCACAATATGTACTTATATATAATTTTATAGCTAAAAGAACGGATTCAGAGTATGTATATGCTTTTTTGGGAGCTATACTATCATTTTTAATGGGATCCTTAATTCAACTTCCTTACTTTTTAACTGCTGGATTAGGAGTGAAAGAACTTTGGGTAACTATTTTATTAGGATTTCAGGTTTCTTTAGGAAATGCAGTTTGCACAGTAATTGCAACATTATTTTTATATAATCCATTAAGTAAAGTATTAAAAAAATCAATCTAAAATAAAAAGGTATTTTCTTAGTTAAGAAAATACCTTTTTTATTTATTCACTTTTAAGATGGATGAGGCCCACAGCCAACATCAATTAATGGATTACCACACTTTGGACAAAGGAATTTACCATTTTCTTCTTTGGGTGAAACAATAGGTCCATGTGTATTACAATGCCAATAATGTGGAGAATCGTAGGTACAGGTCTCAGTTGCTTCTACATTTAATGAAGTTAAATTTGGATTTTCCCATTTTTTTAGTTTCATATATTCTTTCCCCTCTTTACATGTAATATATTTAAAATATTATAATTATTTACAATAATTTACAATTAAAATCATATTAAATATATTTTAATAATATATAAATATTATCAAGTTTATAAACTAAGTTTTTGTAAATATATAAAATTAGTATATTTACTTTATAAGAATTTTAAAAATATTTTTATGGGATAAGGTAACAATGGAGTTTTTGAAGGAGAAAATCATAAGAAAAAAGCAGTAATATTTTAATAGACTTAAGATTAAATAATTCTATATAAATAGTACTGCTTTTACTTATTATTAATAAATATTAATCTTTAATGTATTTCTTTTTCTTAGTTTCCCTTAGTGAGGTTGAAAAAGCTGTTATAAGCATTATTAAAAAAGTTAATATAAATAATAATTCCATGTGACCTCCTTAAGTATAAATAAAATTAGACTTAATTGGATTTTTGCTCTAAATTAAATTTACGTATTACCATATAAAAAAGTACCTTTTAATTATATAAAGTAAGATTTTAATAGAGTTTTGTAAATATAAATACATTAATAATTAAATAATATAACAGTATTTTAACATACATAATATGGAAAGATATTAACTCTTTGTAAAAAAACTATTGGTATTTATAAAAATAAAGAAAAAAATAAAGTGTTTATAAAAAATTAATAATTTGAAAAATAAGTAGTATAATTAAAAAAAGAAATATGGTTGTATTAGGAGAGGGTGTTTTATGAAAAGTTTCAATGGAAATCTAATGAGAATTTCAAAGGATTTATTAAAGATAACATTAAACCAAGAAGTAACAGGAACTTTATATTATTCAGATAAAATAGATGGTGAATTAAAATTTATTAAACATATAGATAAGGAAAATGAATTTGAATTTAAGGATCCAGATCCTAAAAATAGAACTTTTTACTTCATAAAATGTGAAGATGAAGAGTTGATTTTAGCAGAAAGACTTTTGCCACTTAAAAAGTTTTGTAATTTTAGAGATTTAGGTGGATATGAAACTAAGGATGGTAGAAAAGTTAAATGGGGGATATTTTATCGCTCAGAGGCATTAAATAAATTAAAAGGAGAGGATTTAGAATATTTTAAAACATTAGGTATAAAGTATATTTTTGATTATAGATCATTAGAAGAAGTTAAACTAAGTCCAGATAGAAATGTTGAAGGTGTGAAAAATATAAACATATCTGCTATGAGAAATTTAGATAATCAAAACTTAGACATGGAATCTTATTTAAAAGGTATATTATCGAAAAATAGTAATCAAGAACCACCTGAAAAAATATTGATGGATGGATATATTGAGATGCCTTTAAACAATTTAGCTTTTAAAGAACTTATTAAAACAATAGAAAACCCTAAAAATTTAGCTGTTTTACAGCACTGTACATCAGGAAAGGATAGAACTGGATTAGGATCAGCCTTGATATTATTACTTTTAGGAGTGTCAGAGAAAAAGGTAATAGAAGATTATATGCTAAGTAATGAGTATAGAAAGGGAGAAAATCATAGAATACTTCAAGCTTATGAAAAACATATATCCAATGAAAATATAAAGGAATTAATAGAAAATATTTTAGGTGTGAAAAAGAAATTTATAGAATTAAGTTTAAATAGAATAAAGGAAACCTATGGTAGTTATGAAACATATTTTTTTAAAGAGTATGGACTAAATAAGGAAAAAATAGAGTTTTTAAGAAATCAGTATTTATATTAATTCTTATAAGAAAATAGGAGTTAAAATACTAGATTTAAAAAAGAATAAATGACTATATAAAAGGCAGTAAAGTAAAAAAACTTTACTGCTTTTTGTTTTTAAAATTTATTATAATTTCATTTGTTTAAGCATATAATTATTTGAATGATTAATAAAAGAGAAAAAGTTAAATAAAGTTAACGAATATTTAACAATAAAAGATTGAAAAATATTCGTAAATTAATGTACAATACATATTGTATAAAATTTACTTTTATAACAATAGTAAACTAAATAAGGGGGAAAAATATGCTTAAAAAAGTAAGGGAAAAGAAATTTACAGCATTAGCAGTGGCCACGTCCATGATTTTTGGTATTGCATCACCGTTAACTACTGTAAAGGCTACTGAAAATTTAGCACCAGAAAACTTAGAGAAGAATGAAATGGTGAACACTAATGTAAATGAAGGTGATGTAACTATTCAAATTTTAGGTACATCAGATCTTCATGGTAAATTCATGAATTATGAGTATGCTAGTAATCAAAAAGCTGATGGCGGATTAAACCAAATATCTACTTTAGTTAATAATGCTAGAACAGAAAATCCAAACACTATAGTTGTTGATAATGGAGATACTATACAAGGAAACTTTAATCATTTATTTAAAAATGGTCCTAATCCAATGATTATGGGAATGAATGCCATAGGTTATGATGTTTTTTCTTTAGGAAATCATGAATTTAACTATGGAATGGACAACTTAAATAATGTAGTAAGTCAAGTCAATGATAATTTAGATGTATTATGTGCAAATCTTTATAAGGATGGAGAAAGAGTTTATAAAGGATATACAACTAGAGAGCTAGACGGAATTGAAGTTGCTTTAATTGGAGTTGTAAGTCCTCACATAATGAAGTGGGATTCTGAAAACTTAAAAGGATATGAAGCTAAAAGTCCAGCAGATGAAGTTGGCTTTGTAATAGATGAGATAGAAGCTAGACCAGAAGGTGGAGCCGATGTTTACGCAGTAGTTTCACATGTTGGTTTAGAAAGTGAATATGGAAATGGTGATAGTGCAAGAGCCATAGCAGAGCAAAATCCAGAAGTATCAGCTATAGTTGCAGGTCACAGCCATTCAAATATAAATCAAGAAGTTGTAAACAATGCTGTTATAAGTCAACCTACAAGCAATGGTCAAATGGTTTCTAAAATAGAATTAACTGTTAGAAAAAATGGGGAAGACGTAGAAGTTGTAGATAAAAAATCTAAATTATTAAGTACAAAAGGAGTAGCAGAGGATGAAAAAATTAATAATCTTCTTGCTGATTTCCATAATAAAGCTATAGCTGATGCAACTGCACCAGTTGGTAAAATGGTTGGTGGAGACCTTGCTGATAAAAATGAAATAAAGGATATACCACAATCTTTAGTTGAAGATCAAGGTATAACTGACTTTATAAACGAAGTACAATTATATAATAGTAGAAAGCATTTAGAATCAAAAAATATAAATCCAGATGAGGTTTATCATGTTTCAGGAGCAGCTTTATTTAGTGCTTCATCAAATCTTTTTGAGGGAGATATAAGCAAAGCAGATATTTCAAATATTTATAGATATGATAATAAATTATATACTATAAAGACAACTGGAAAACAACTTAAAAAGTATATGGAAGAAAATGCTGATTATTATAATACTTACAAAGATGGAGATTTAACAGTATCTTTCAATGAAGATATAAGAATGTATAAATATGATATGTTTGATGGAGTATCTTATGAAATAAACGTATCTAAAGAACCAGGCCAAAGAATTGAAAACTTAAAGTTTGAAAAAGATGGTAAGTTAGTTGAAGATTCAGACGTACTTTACTTAACAGTAAATGATTATAGATATAATTCAGGTTTAGCTGCTGGAATAATGGATGAAGGCGAGCATGAAAAGATATATGACACAAACAATGATCCTATATCAGATATGAGAGATTTAATAGTTGATTACATCCAAAATGTAAAAGGTGGAAAAGTTACTAAAAACGTTGATAATAACTGGAAGATTACAGGAAACGATTGGGATTCAGAGCAAAGAGAGTTAGCTGTTAAGCTTATAAATGAAGGTAAAATAAAAATACCTGTATCAGAAGACGGAAGAACTCCAAATGTTAAGTCTGTAACTTGGAATGATGTATTAGAAGCTTTAGGAACTAAGGAAGTTGAGATTCCAATAGTTACTTTTAATGATTTCCATGGTACTTTAGAGGAATCTAAGAGTGAGGTTGGAGCTTCTAAATTAGTTGGAGAAATAAAGAGAGTAAAAGGTGAAAATCCGAACACTATAGTTGTTACAGGTGGAGATATTTATCAAGGAAGTGCTATGTCAAATCTTCTTAAGGGAGAGCCAGTTACTGCAATGCTTAGAGAAATAGGATTAGATTTCTCAGCAGTAGGTAATCATGAGTTTGACTGGGGATATGAATATATACCTGATTGGGCTAAGGCTGGAGAATTTGATTTCTTAGCATCAAATATATATGAAAAAGAAACTGGAGAACCAGTTGAATGGGCTAAACCTTATGGTGTTATTGAGAGGGAAGGAAAGAAAGTTGGATTTATAGGACTTGCTACTCCTGAAACTGCATATAAAACTAAGCCAGATAATGTTGCTCATTTAGAGTTTAAAGATCCTGTTGAAGCAACTAAGACTTGGGTAGATTATTTAGAAAATGAAGAAAAAGTAGACGCTGTTGTTGTATTAAGTCACTTAGGAAGTGAACAAAATAGAGAAACTGGAGAAATAACTGGTGAGGTTGTTGATATTGCTGAGGTACCAGGTGTTGATGCTATAATATCAGCTCACAGTCATCAAAAGGTTGAAGGTACAGTTAATGGTGTTCCAATTGTACAAGCATATAAAAATGGTAGAAATTTAGGATATGTTAACTTGAAATTTGATTATAAAGGTGAGTTAGCTGTTTCAACTAAGCTTGATGATATTTCTAAGAGAAAAGATACTCTTCCAGTTGATAAGAATATGGAAGATATATTAGCTAAATACGAGGCTGAGTTAGCTCCTATAATGAATGAAAAAGTTGCTGACTTATCAGTAGATTTACCACATGATAGAGATACTGGGGTTACTCCTATGGGAGCTACTGTAGCTGAGACTATGAGAAGAATAGTTGATGCTGATATAGCAATAACTAATGGTGGAGGAGTAAGAGCACCTTTAATGGCTGGAACAGTTACTGTTGGAGATATGTACACAATACTTCCATTTGATAATACTCTATTTACAATGGAAATGAAGGGATCAGATATAATAAAAGTTTTAGAGCATGGAATAGAACCAGAAAACTTTGGATGGGGACAACATGCTGGAGTTAAAGTTTGGTATACACCTGGTGCAGAAAGAGGAGAAAAGATAACTTCTGTAAGATTAGCTGATGGAACTAAACTAGAAGATGATAAGTACTATAAAGTTGTTACTAATGATTTCATGGCTGTAGGAGGAGATTCTTATGATTTCTCAGCTGCTAAAAATTTAGTAGATACAAACTTAGTTATAAGAGATGAAATGACAAACTATTGGAAAGAAAATGGAATAGATCCTATAACTGATTTATCTACTTTATTAACTACAGGTGAAGACACAACTGTTGATCCAGAGAATCCAGAAAATCCAGAAAATCCTGATAATGGTGGAAACTTACCTAATACAGGTATGCCATTTGGAACTGGAGCTGTTGCTTCTATTGGTACTGTATTAACAATTGGTGGATTAGTTGTATTAAGAAAGAAAAAGAATAATGTTGCTTAATAGCAAGTAGTTTTAGGGAGTGAAGAATAATCACTCCCTTTTTATATTTAGATCTTATAAAAGATTTAAAAAAGAAAAAAATAACATGTATAAAAAGAGAAATTATGTCAATAATCACCAATGAGGTGATGGTATGAATTTCAATAATATAAAAAACAATAACAAAATAAAAAATTTAATATTCATTCTTTTAGGTATATTTGTATTTTTAAGCAGTTATATGATAGCTTATTTCTATAATAACAAAAAAGTTCAACAAACTAACATGAAGATTACAGAAAAAAAAGATGGTGGAGTTTTAGCGGCTGATATGGATGTAATCTTTACAAGAAGAACTTTAGATGACCATGTTGTAGTTGATTATAAAACTACCGTTGGAGAAATGGTTAAGAATGAAGAATTAAGAGAGCAAAATATAGAAGAACTTGTTTCAGTTGTAGAAAAAGATGGGTATGAATTAATTTCATCAAACTCAGAGGAAATAGTATTTTTAAATGATATGGGTGTTTTAGAATCAGGAAAGTATTACATTGGTGAAAAAGAAGGATACATAGCAATATTTAAAGCTGGAGAAGATGGAAGACCTTTTATTGAAAATCCAGAAGATGTTAGTACAAAGAAAATAGAGGATCTACCAGAAGTAGATAGAGAGAAGATAAGTAACTTTGAAAAGAAATATGATACAAGAGAAGAATGTGAAGAAGAAGTAACAAATTATATAAGCTAAGAAATGAATAAAAGTAATAATTGGGTTTCTTTATTTGTAAAAATATTATTACTTAATAACAGAATTAGTTTAAGTATTTTAGAAGTTAACATATCCCATAATATAGTCCCATAATATAGGTAGATAATAATTCTATAGATTAACAGCTATATCTTATTTAGATATGGCTTTTTTATTTATTAAATAAAAACTGTAACCTTGAAAAATAGAGAGGTTAAGGGGTGTTTAATGAATAGTAAATTTTGTGGAATTCATTGATAATATTCCCTCTTCATGTTAAAGTATTATATAGATTTAAAGAACTTATTATACATAGGAGCATTATTATGTACGAATATATAAGAGGCCAATTTCAAGGAATAAATAAGGATTATGTTGTAATAGAGTTAAATAATATAGGATATAAAATTTTCACTTCTGGAAATACAATTTCTAATATGCCTAAGGTTTCAGAAGAGGTATTACTTTATCTGGAACAAATAGTTAGAGAAGATTTTATAGGATTATATGGTTTTACAACAAGAGAAGAGTTAGAAATGTTTAAGCTTTTATTATCTATAAATGGAGTAGGAGCAAAAGCTGCTTTATCACTTTTATCAATAAGTACTGTAAATAATTTAAAGTATGCAATAATGATGGGAGATGAAAAGCATATAACAAGAGCACCTGGTATAGGAAAGAAAACGGCTCAAAGAATTATTTTAGAGCTTAAGGATAAATTAAAACCAGATGACCTTGTTTCAGAAGAGGGAGAATTAATAGAAGGTATTGATGATAATACTGACTATAGTTTCAATATAAATGAAACATTAAGTGCTTTAGTTGCATTAGGATATACAGAAAAAGAAGCTCAAAAAGCTTTAGAAAAAATTGATAAGACATTATCTTTAGAAAATATGATAAAGGAGTCTTTAAAGCTTTTAATGCGTTAGGAGGTGTAATTAAATGAGTGAAAGATTAGTTACCTCTAATGAGATTGGGATAGATTCAGCTAATGAATATAGCTTGAGACCGGAAAAAATTAATGAATATATAGGGCAAGACAAGGTTAAGGAAAGATTAAATATATTCATAAAAGCGGCTCAGAGAAGAGAAGAGGCTTTAGATCATGTAATTTTATATGGACCACCAGGTCTTGGAAAAACTACATTAGCTAATATTATAGCTAATGAAATGGGCGGTAATCTTAAAATAACATCAGGTCCCGCAATTGAAAGAGCTGGAGATTTAGCTGCCATATTAACAACTTTAAATACCAATGATGTTTTGTTTATCGATGAGATACATAGATTAAATAGGAGTGTAGAAGAAATACTATACCCTGCAATGGAAGACTATGTGCTTGATATAATTATTGGTAAGGGGGCTGCTAGTAAATCCATAAGATTAGATTTACCTAAATTTACTCTAATAGGTGCTACAACTAGAATTGGAATGTTAAGTTCACCTTTAAGAGATAGATTTGGAGTTTTGTGTTCTATGGAATACTATACTAATGAGCAATTGAAGGAGATAATAGTTAGAAGTGCAGAGATTTTAGGCTGTGATATAACTGAAGAAGGGGCCTTTGAAATTGCTAAAAGATCAAGGGGAACTCCAAGAATTGCAAATAGACTTTTAAAGAGAGTACGAGATTTTGCAGAAATTTTATATGATAATGAAATTACAGAGGAAGCTGCAAAAAAATCATTAGAGCTTTTAGAGGTTGATGGAGAAGGCTTTGATAGAATAGATAATAAAATTCTAGAAGCCATAATAGATAATTTCAATGGAGGTCCTGTAGGAATAGAAACCTTAGCATACTTTGTTGGAGAAGAATTAGATACTATAGAAGATGTTTATGAGCCATATTTACTTCAAAAGGGTTTTATAGTTAGAACACCAAGAGGAAGAATGGCTACAGATAAAGCATATAAACATTTAGGAAGAGTTAAATTTAATGAATCTAGAATGGATTCTAAGCAATGTACGTTATTTGAAAAATAAAATAGAGAAGGTGTAATTAATGAAAGTAAGTGATTTTTATTTTGATTTACCAGAAGAACTTATAGCTCAATGTCCACTTGAGAAGAGAGATGCTTCAAGATTAATGGTTTTAGATAAAGAAACTGGAGAGATTGAACATAGAAAATTCCATGATATATTAGAGTATTTAAATGAAGGAGATACTTTAGTTTTAAATAATACTAGAGTATTACCTGCTAGACTTATAGGAGAAAAAGAAGAAACTGGTGGTAAAATAGAATTTCTTCTTTTAAAGAGAATAGAAGGCGATAAGTGGGAGTGTTTAGCTAAGCCAGGTAGAAAAGCTAAAGTAGGTACAGTTTTCACTTTTGGAGAAGGTAAACTTAAAGCTATAGTTAGAGAAATTGGTGAAGAAGGAAATAGAATAATAGAGTTTATGTATGATGGTATATTTGAACAAGTACTAGATGAATTAGGTCAGATGCCACTTCCACCTTATATACATGAAAAACTAGAAGATAAAGAAAGATATCAAACAGTTTATTCTAAGGAAAAGGGATCAGCAGCAGCGCCAACAGCTGGATTACATTTTACTGAAGAATTATTAAAAGAAATTAAAGATAAGGGCGTTAATATCGCATATTTAACTTTACATGTGGGCCTTGGAACATTTAGACCAGTAAAGGTTGATGATGTTAATAACCATGTTATGCATTCAGAATATTATCATTTAGATAAAGAAAATGCAGAGCTTATAAATAAAACTAAGGAAGCTGGAAAGAGAGTAATTGCTGTAGGAACAACATCTTCAAGAACTTTAGAAACTATTGGAGATGAAAATGGAAGAGTTAGAGAACAAAGTGGATGGACAGATATATTCATATATCCAGGATATAAGTTTAAAATAGTTGATAATTTAATTACAAACTTCCATTTACCTGAATCAACTTTAATAATGCTTGTTTCAGCTTTAGCTGGTCAAGATAACATAATGAATGCTTATAATACTGCAGTAAAAGAAAAGTATAGATTCTTCTCATTTGGAGATTCAATGTTTATAAAATAAAAAGCAAAGGAAGGACTTTTTTCATGACTAAAAAAAGATATACTCTTTTAAAAAAAGACGGAAAAGCTAGAAGAGGTGAATTTGTAACTCCTCACGGTACAATTCAAACTCCTGTTTTTATGAATGTAGGAACTTTAGCAGCTATAAAAGGTGCTGTTTCTTCAATGGATTTAAAAGAAATAGGATGTCAAGTAGAGCTTTCTAATACATATCATTTACATTTAAGACCAGGAGATAAGGTTGTAAAGCAAATGGGAGGATTACATAATTTTATGAATTGGGATAGACCAATCTTAACAGATTCAGGTGGATTCCAAGTTTTCTCATTAGCAGGAATGAGAAAGATAAAGGAAGAGGGAGTTTATTTTAACTCACATATAGATGGTAGAAAAATATTCATGGGACCAGAAGAAAGTATGCAAATACAAAGTAACTTAGGCTCAACAATAGCTATGGCATTTGATGAATGTATTCCAAATCCATCAACTAGAGAATATGTTGAAAAGTCAGTTGCAAGAACAACAAGATGGCTTGAAAGATGTAAAAATGAAATGGATAGATTAAACTCACTAGATGATACTGTTAATAAAGAACAAATGCTTTTTGGAATTAACCAAGGTGGGGTTTATGAGGATATAAGAATAGAGCATGCTAAGACTATAAGAGAAATGGACTTAGATGGATATGCTATAGGTGGTTTAGCTGTTGGAGAAACTCATGAAGAAATGTATAGAGTTATAGATGCTGTAGTTCCTCACTTACCAGAAGATAAACCAATATATTTAATGGGGGTTGGTCTTCCATCAAACATATTAGAAGCAGTAGAAAGAGGGGTTGACTTCTTTGACTGTGTATTACCTGCTAGAAACGGAAGACATGGTCACGTGTTTACTAAAGAAGGTAAAATAAACTTAATGAATGCTAAGTTTGAGTTAGATGCTAGACCAATAGATGAGGGATGTCAATGTCCAGCATGTAAAAATTACACAAGAGCATATATAAGACACTTATTTAAGGCTAAAGAAATGTTAGCTATGAGATTATGTGTTCTTCACAATCTATACTTCTATAATAAGCTTATGGAGGATATAAGAGATGCTATAGATGGCGGATACTTTGCAGAATTCAAAGCTAAAAAGTTAGAAGAATGGAATGGAAGAGCTTAATAATATAAAAACTACATAAAAGAAGGGAGTGGCCGAAATGAACTTTCAACAAATAGCAGCAATGGTATTACCTTTTATTTTAATGTTTGGGGTATTTTATTTCTTACTTATACTACCAGAAAAGAAAAGAAAGAAAAAATATGATGCTATGATAGATGAGCTAAAAGTTAATGATAAAATCATAACTAGAGGTGGAATCATAGGAAGAATAATAAAAATAAAAGATGATAGCGTTATAATAGAAACAACTCAAGATAGAACTAAAATCGAGTTTTCAAAACAAGGTATAAGTTCAAAAGTTGACTAATAATTATTGAAAAATAGTTATTTTGATGTATTTTATGCATTAAAATAGCTATTTTTTTGTTCAAGGTATTGAATTTTATTTTATAATGTGAAAGAATAAGGATGGTAAATCAAATAAAGCTTTCTAAAAAGAACTTTAAAATTAAACCTTCACATGGTATAATATTAAAGATAGTTTTGATTGGAGGAAGAGTAAATGAAGCGTATAAAAACAGTAAACAAGTCAAGCTTAAAAAAGAGCTTATGTAAACCAGCAGATTGCAGAGAGTGTGCTAACTCATGCCAATCAGCTTGTAAAACATCAGCTACAGTAGCAAACTTAGCTTGTGAAAATTAATTATAAAAATTATTAAGTGGCAGTAACTTTTAAAGTTGCTGCCATAGTTCTTAGTTAGGAGGAAATATTGTGGCATTAATTCATAAATTTATGCAAGGTGGAGAGTATTACGTAGTAGACGTAAACTCAGGAAGTGTTCATATTGTTGATGATCTTATTTACAATATGATAGATAATGATAATAAATTAAGTAGTAAGGAATCTTTAGTTGAAAAGTTAAAGGACAAATATCCAGTTAATGAAATTGAAGAAGCTTACGAAGATTTACTTCAATTAGTAGAAGAAGACGCTTTATACTCAGGTGATTTATATGAAGAGGTTGCTAAGGAAAGTGACAAGGCACCTTCATACATAAAAGCTTTATGCTTAAATGTTGTACATGATTGTAATTTAAGATGTAAATACTGTTTTGCTGATGAGGGAGAATACAAAGGATGTAGAAAACCAATGAGTGCTGAAGTTGGTAAAAAAGCTATTGATTTTGTATTAGCAAATTCAGGTGGAATAAAAAACATAGAAGTTGATTTATTTGGTGGGGAACCACTAATGGTATTTGATACAATAAAAGAGATAATCGATTATGGTAAAAAAAGAGGAGAAGAAGAAGGTAAGAATGTAAGATTTACAATGACTACTAATGCAACTCTTTTAAATGATGAAAGAATTGATTATATAGATAAAAACATCGGAAACATAATTCTTTCAATAGATGGAAGAAAAGAAGTTAATGATGCTGTTAGAATAAGAGTTGATGGTTCAGGAAGCTATGACAGAATACTTCCAAACATCAAGAAAATGGTTGAAAAGAGAGATCCAAGTAAGCAGTATTATGCTAGAGGTACATTTACAAGAAATAATACTGATTTCTTCCAAGATGTAATGGCTCTTGCTAATGAAGGCTTTACTGAAATATCAATAGAACCAGTTGTATTACCAGATGAACATGAACTATCTTTAAGAAGAGAAGATTTACCAACTATTTTTGGAGAATACGATAAGTTATATGATGAAATGGTGAGAAGATTAGAAGAGGGAGATAACATATTCAAATTCTATCACTTTAACATTGATTTAAATGGTGGTCCTTGTGTTTATAAGAGAATAGCAGGTTGCGGAGCAGGTCATGAGTATATTGCTGTAACTCCAGATGGAGAAATATATCCATGTCACCAATTTGTTGGAAACCCTGATTTCTTATTAGGAAATATTTATGATGGAGAAATAAGAAAAGACCTTTCAACAGAATTTAAACAAGCTCATATATATAATAAACCAAAATGTAAAGAATGTTGGGCTAGATTCTACTGTAGTGGTGGATGCCAAGCTAACAACTTTAACTTTAATGGTGATATTCACGTTCCATATGAAGTTGGATGTGAGATGCAAAAGAAAAGAATCGAGTGTGCTATTGCGTTAAAATCAAAGACTATGGATGCTGAATAATAATATAATATTAACAATAGTTGCCATATATTGACTATATGGCAACATATTAATATAATTTAGTTTATCAGAGAAATTTTTACAGAGGGGGATAACCATGAAATCAAAAGTAGGTAGCTTCATATTATTCTTTATCTCCATAGCAGTAATAAGTTTTTTAGCTCTAGCAGGGTTCAAAGGATTTACTTTAGGGGATTATCAATTTAAAACGTTTAATGAGGTTATAACTAAAGGGTTGGATCTACAGGGTGGAGTTTCTGTTCTAATGGAAATTCAAAGTAATGACGTAACAGTAGACCAATTAAACACAACAAAGGAACTTCTATCTTTAAGGGTTAACAAGGTTGGAGTTTCAGAAACTGTAGTAACAACAGAGGGAAATAACAGAATAAGAATTGATATTCCAGGACAATACGATTCTAAAGCTATAGTTGATTCTCTTCAACAAACAGGAGAATTAACATTTGTAGGTCCTGAGGGTGACGTAATTTTAACAGGAAAAGATGTTAAAAAATCAAGTGTATATATAGATCCTCAAACAGCTAAGCCAGACATAAAATTAGAGCTTAACGAAGAAGGAAAGAAAAAGTTTGCTGAAGCAACAGAAAAATATAAAGGTCAAAAAATAGCAATAAAAATGGATGATGAAACATTAACAGATCCAGTAGTAAATGACATAATTTCTAATGGTGAAGCTATAATATCAGGAAATAGATCAATGGAGGAAGCAGAAAAGATATCTGGAATAATAAATGCAGGTGCATTGCCAGTACCAGTTAAGGCTGTTTCAGTTGAAACTGTAGGAGCACAATTAGGTGCCAATGCTCTTCCTAATGCTATGAAAGCAGGAGCAATAGGTGTAGCTATAATATTCATATTTATGATACTTTATTATAGAGTGCCAGGATTTATTTCATGTATGTCACTAAGTGTATATATATTAGCGGTTCTTTATGTTTTTGTATTAGTAGGAGTAACTCTTTCATTACCAGGTATAGCAGCATTCTTATTAACAGTAGGTATGGCTGTAGATGCAAATGTTCTTATATTTGAAAGAATTAAAGAAGAACTTGGAAATGGCAGAAGTGTTACGTCAGCAATGAAGATTGGTTTTAGTAATGCATTAAGATCAATAATGGACTCTAATATAACAACTCTTATTGCTGGTTTAGTATTATACTTCTTTGGATCAGGTCCAGTTAAAGGGTTTGCAGTAACATTATTAATAGGTATAGTTATTAGTATGTTTACTGCTATAGTAATGACAAAATTCTTTATGAATTTAGGATTCAACATGGGAATATTAAATAAGCCTTCGATGTTTGGTCGTATAAAAGGAGGTAGACATAATGCTTAAAATAGTAGAGAAGAAAAAAATATGGTTTGCTATATCAATTCTTATAATTGCTATAGGTTTTGGATTTATGTTTACTAAAGGAATGAACTTTGGAATCGACTTTAGAGGTGGTACTCAAGTTGTAATAAACATGGGTACAGATTTTAATAAAACTGATGTTGATAAAATAGTAGAAGAATATTCAAAAGATGCTATAACTAATCAGGTTAATGGTACTGAACTTCAAATAAAAGCAAAAGAGTTAAATAGTACTCAAGTTGATGAAATATTTAAAGCACTTCAAGAAAAATATGATTTAAAAGATGATGCTTTAGTGTCTCAAAATGAAATAGGTGCTTCTGTTGGAAGAGATTTAACAACAAACGCTATAATAGCTCTTATAATAGCTATTATAGGTATGCTTATATATGTAATCATAAGATTTGAATTCTCATTTGGGGTTGCAGCTATAGTAGCTCTTTTACATGACGTATTAATAACTATAAGTGTTTATGCTGTATTTGGAATAACAATAAATACTCCATTTATAGCAGCTATACTTACAATAGTAGGTTACTCCATAAACGATACAATAGTTATATTTGATAGAATAAGAGAAAATAGAAAGAAACTTAGAGGAAAATCTACAGAAGAGATTGCAGACATAAGTATAACTCAAACTATGTCAAGATCTATAAATACAACACTTACAACTTTAGTTACTATAGTTTGTGTTTATATATTTGTTCCAACAGTTAGAGATTTTGCTTTTCCTTTAATAGTTGGTATAGCATCAGGAGCTTGTTCTTCAATATTTATAGCAAGCCCAATATGGTGTATTATAACTAACAAACAAAAAAAGAAAAGAGCAAGAAATAAGTAAGGAATTTAAAATTGCTAGAAGTTATGAAACTTTTAGCAATTTTTTTTATTTTAACTTTAAAATCTTCTAACTTTTAAAGAAAAATCCTAAAAAATAATAAAAATATCTAATGAATACGTATTTATTTGAAAAGTATTTGTCAAAAAGACAATTTTAAATTATAATATACTTGTTTTCTTAATTTTATGGAGGAGTTAAATTATGCAGAAGGCTTGGAAAAACATATATTGCACTAATTACATATCTGGGTATAGCCCTTTTAACATTAAAAATATGAATAAAGCAATAGAAAGACTAGCATCTGCAATTAACAATAGAGAAAAGATAGTTATATATGGTGGATGTGATTTGGATTCCATATGTGCAATATCATCTTTAATGCTTATACTTAAGTATTTAAATGCTGATGTTGAATATTGTGTAAGTTCAGATTATGAAGAGAAAAACTATGATATAGATGAATATACATTAAAAGAGGATATTGCTTTTTTAGGTGCAGAACTTTTAATAACCGTAGGTTGTGGCCTTGAAGATAAAGGTGTTGAAAATCTTTGTAAAGTATTTAATATAGATTTAATCATAATGGAAAATAAACGCACAAAATGCATATATGATTCAACATATATAAACCCAAGCGAAGAAAAGTGTTCATATAGATACAAAGATTTGACTAACTCGGGGTTAACTTTTAAGTTGATGCAAGCTATTGCGATATACTATAATATGAAAAGAATAAATAAGTATTTAGACTTAATACTTATAGGTAGTGTTTCTAAAAACGTTGAGAATAAAGGGGAAAATGGAATAATATTAAAAGAAGGCATTCAATATTTAAGATATACTAATAGTATCGGATTGAATGCTATTAAGAGTTTCTTTAATATAAATGATATAAATATAGATAGTATAAAAAAAATAGTTAATGAAATAACTCCAAGAGAGGGTGCTATTAGCAAAAAGGATAATGCTAGGATAATAGTGGAATTATTAACTACAAATGATAAGGATAGAGCGGAGCAGATAACTAAGTATATTTATAATGAAAAAATAAGGTAGTAATTAAAATTTATATATTTATTAATTTTGGAGGCAAAGTAATGAGTTTAAAGGATAAAATAAGAGTTATAGAGGATTTCCCTAAAAAAGGAATAAGTTTCAAAGACATAACTACTCTAATAGCAGATGGAGAAGGTCTAAGAGAATCAGTTGATCAAATGGCAGAATTCTTTAAAGATAAGAATATTGACGTTGTAGTTGGACCAGAAGCTAGAGGATTTATATTTGGAGTTCCTGTAGCATATGCTTTAGGTGTTGGATTCATCCCAGTAAGAAAGCCAGGAAAACTTCCTTATGATACAGTTAAAGTAGAATATGATTTAGAGTATGGAAAAGATGCTTTAGAAATACACAAGGATGCTATAAAACCAGGTATGAGAGTTGCTATAGTTGACGATCTTTTAGCTACTGGTGGTACAATAGCTGCTGTTGCTAAATTAGTGGAGCAAGCTGGTGGAGAAGTTGCTGGATTAGCATTTACTATTGAGTTAACAGATTTAAAAGGAAAAGATAAGTTAGAAGGATACGATGTAACATCATTAGTTAAATATGATGTTTAAGATTCTTGAATTTTGTAAAATATTATAATAGAGTTTAAAATGGCTGGTTTATTGACCAGCCATTAATTTTATTATTGGTTTATTTTATTTTTTTGTTATATAATAATATAATATATTAAAAGAAATTTTAAGTAGGGGAGAATAATCCAGTATGTTAGAAGAACTAATTTCTAAAATAAAAGCTAATGGGAACAATGTTGATATAGATTTAGTTAAAAAAGCATATGATTTAGCTTTTGAAGCACATAAAGATCAAAAAAGAGCATCAGGAGAACCATACATAATTCATCCCGTTAGTGTAGCTATGATATTAGCTGACATGGGGATGGATACAAATACTATAGTTGCAGGACTTCTTCATGATGTTATAGAAGATACAAAATATACTTATGAAGATATAAGTAAACTTTTTGGAAGTGAAGTTGCAAACTTAGTAGATGGAGTAACAAAATTAGGTAAAATAAAATACAAAAGTAAAGAAGAACAACAAGCTGATAATATTAGAAAAATGCTTTTAGCCATGGCTAAAGACATAAGAGTTATAATAATAAAATTAGCTGATAGACTTCATAACATGAGAACGCTTAAACATAAGAAGCCAGAAAAGCAAAAGAAAACAGCTCAAGAAACTTTAGATATTTATGCCCCTTTAGCTCATAGACTTGGTATGTCTAAAATAAAATGGGAGTTAGAGGATTTATGTTTAAGATATATAAATCCAACAGAGTATTATGATTTAGTAAACAAAATAGCGGAAAAAAGAGTGGAAAGAGAAAAATTTATTTCACGTATAATTGAAGAAATAAAAGAAAATCTAGATAAGGCTAATATAGATAGTGATATAGAAGGAAGACCAAAACATTTCTACAGCATATATAGAAAGATGGTAAATAAACATAAGAGCATAGAGCAAATCTTTGATTTAACAGCTATAAGAATATTGGTTAATACTGTAAAAGACTGTTATGCCGTATTAGGTATAGTACATACTATATATAAGCCAATACCGGGTAGATTTAAAGATTACATAGCTATGCCTAAACCTAACATGTATCAATCTCTACATACAACAGTAATAGGAAGCGAAGGAAAAACTTTTGAAATACAAATAAGAACCTTCGATATGCATAGAACAGCTGAGTACGGAATTGCGGCTCACTGGAAGTATAAGAGTGGAGTTAGTGGAACTGATTCAAAGGATATGACTTTTGAAAACAAGTTAACATGGCTTAGAGATATACTTGAGTGGCAAAAAGAGGCTGTTGATGCAACAGAGTTTATGGAAGGATTTAAGCTTGACTTATTCTCAGATGAGATATTTGTCTTTACGCCTAAAGGAGTAGTTATAAATTTACCAGCTGGAGCAACTCCTATTGATTTTGCATATAAGATACATACAGATGTAGGTAATAAGTGTGTTGGTGCTAAGGTTAATGGGAAAATAGTAACATTAGACTATAAACTTAAAACAGGTGAAATAGTTGAAATACTAACTTCTTCATCATCTAGAGGACCAAACATAGATTGGTTAAATATCGCTAATAGTAATCAAGCTAGAAGTAAAATAAAACAATGGCTTAGAAAAGCAAGAAGAGATGAAAACCTAGAAAGAGGAAAGGAAATGCTTGAAAAAGAATGTAAGAAGCAATCCTTAGTATTTTCTGATCTTTGCAAAGGTCCATTATATGAAAAATTATTAAAAAGATATCATTTAAACAATGTTGAAGAGATATATGTTGCCGTAGGAGAAGGAGAGCTACTTTCATCTACTGTAATATCTAAACTTAAAGAGACTGTTGTAAAGCAGGTTAGTGAAGAAGAGTTAAATAAAAACATTGAAGATCAAATAGCTAAAACTGAGAGACAGACTAAGAAAAAGCAAAGCTATGGAGTAACAGTTAAGGGATTAAATAACATTATGGTTAGATTCGCAAGATGTTGTAATCCGGTACCAGGAGATGATATAGCAGGGTATATAACAAAAGGAAGAGGAGTTTCTGTACATAGAAAAGACTGTTCTAATTTTAAGGCTATAGTTGAGAAACAAGGAGAGAAAGTTGTAGATGTTAGTTGGGGAACTGAAAAGGGAGCTGCATATGTGGCTGAACTTGAGGTTAAAGCAGAAGATAGAATGTGCTTACTATCTGATGTTATGTTAGTTATAACTGATTCTAACCTTAGTTTACTTGCCTTAAATGCTAAGTCAGGTAAAAATGGAATAGCAAATATAAACATTCAAGTTAAAATTGACAGTATAGAACAATTAAGAGATTTAATGAAAAAAATTCGAAGATTACAAGGAATAGTGGATGTTTATAGAGTAAATAAATAAAAAGGGGGACCTGCAATGAGAGTTGTAGTTCAAAGAGTAAATAAATCCTCTGTTAAGGTGGAAAATGAAGTTGTTGGAAGCATAAACAAAGGTTTTAATGTATTAGTCGGAATAGGCAAAGAAGACACTTTAGAAGACTTAAAGTATGTAAAAGATAAAGTTTTAAACCTAAGAGTCTTTGAAGATGAAGATGATAAGATGAATTTATCTTTAAAAGATGTGGGGGGAGAACTACTTCTTATATCACAATTTACTCTTTATGGGGACTGTAGAAAAGGAAGAAGACCAAACTTTATGAATGCTCTTGGAGGCGATGATGCTAAGAAACTATTTGATGAGTTTGTAAGCATGTGCAGAGAAGAGAGGATAAAGGTTGAAACAGGAGTTTTTGGAGCTCATATGGTAGTTGACATAGAAAATGATGGGCCTGTAACTTTAATGATAGATAGTAAAAAGAATTTCTAAACAAATGTTACTATTTTAGCAATAAAGCATTATAATAGATATAGGATTTTAGAAGAGTTAAACATTAAATTGTTTTGTGGGAGTTTAGCTTATTAGGTTAAACTCCCATAAATTCGACTAAATTTCAGTAAAATAAATATTAAGCTGAATTAAGCTTCATTTTTTAGGAGGGATTGATATGTTAATAAAAACAATTCCAGTAGGAATGTATCAAGCTAATTGTTATGTTGTTATAGATGAAGAAACCAAGGATTGCGTAATTGTAGATCCAGGTGAAGAGGAATCAAGAATAGAGAGTGCAATAGAATCTTTAGGTGCAAAGCCAAAAATGATTTTATTAACTCACGGACATTTTGATCATGTTGGAGCTGTTAAAAAACTTTCAGAAAAGTTTAAAATACCTTTTTATATAGATAAGAAAGATGAGGATATGATAGAAAGAAATGTTGATGTTTTTGGTAAACTACCAAAGGCAGATGGATATTTAAAAGATGGAGATACTCTTAAACTATCAGATAATTATGAAATAAAATGTATAGAAACACCAGGACATACTCCAGGAGGATTATGCTTCTTAATAGACAATTGCTTATTTACAGGAGATACTTTATTTAGAGAGTCTGTTGGAAGAAGCGATTTTGAGGGTGGTAATCATGCAACACTACTTAAGAGCATAAATGATAAGCTTGTGCCATTAGGTGATGAAGTAGCAGTATATCCAGGGCATGGTCCAAGTTCAACTATTAAACACGAAAGACAAAGAAACCCATTTTTAGCAGGAGATTTTTATGTATATTAAAATATATCTTAACGACTTAAAGTATAGATATGATGTTTATCAAATGTTTAACATATTCTATACTTTTAAGGAGTTAAAGTTTGTAAATGAAGATGAAGAGAGAGACTATGATGTCTTTATATCTGAAAATATGGTGAAGATATCAGATAAAGAAAATAGTTTTTCTTATGAGTTTAAAGAAGGATACGGATTTAAAACTGAGCTTAAAAAAGGAATATTTAAATTCTTAGCGGATACCATTAAGGATGAATATCCTTGGGGAACTTTAGTTGGAATAAGACCAAGTAAAATTGCCTTATCTCTTATAAGAGAAGGAAAATCAGATGAAGAGATAATAAAATATTTTGAAGATAATTATATGGCAAGTGAAGAAAAAGCTAAACTTTGCATAGAGGTTGCAGAGAGAGAAGAGAGTTTCGTAAATAAGGATGAAAAAACAATAAGTATATATGTAGGAATGCCTTTTTGCCCTACTAGATGTCTTTATTGTTCCTTTGCAGCCAATCCTATTGCTGGATGCAAGAAAGATGTAGAACCTTATTTAGATGCTTTAAGCAAAGAAATTTCAGCTATAAGTGAATATGTAATAAATAAAGGATTAAATATAGAGACTGTTTATTTTGGAGGTGGGACTCCAACATCAGTAAATAATGAACAATTTGAGATTTTAATGAAACATATATATCAGAGTTTTGTTAAAGATAAAGAAATAAAAGAGTTTACTGTTGAATGTGGAAGACCTGATTCTATAACGGAAGAAAAGTTAAAAACCATGAAAAGATATGAAGTATCTAGAATATCTATAAATCCTCAAAGTATGAATGATAAAACCTTGAAATCTATAGGTAGAGGCCATTTAACAGAGGATGTAGTGGATAAATTCAATTTGGCAAGAAGCCTAGACTTTGATAACATAAATATGGATATTATAATTGGACTTCCAAATGAGGATGTTTTAGAGGTTTCTAAAACTTGCTCAATGATAAAAGAACTTAATCCAGATAGTTTAACTATTCATGGAATGTCTATTAAAAGAGCTTCAAGACTTCATGAAAATTTAGTTTTACACAATACTATAACAATTGCGGATCAAAAAAATCTTAACAAGATGTACGAAATGAGTAAAATCTTAGGAAGAGAATTAGATATGCACCCATATTATATGTACAGACAAAAGAATATGGTTGGTAATATGGAGAATGTAGGATATTCAAAAACTAATAAAGAATGTATTTACAACATTCAAATGATTGAAGATAAGCAAACTATAATAGCATTAGGAGCAGATGCAGTTTCTAAGGTGGTATTTTTAGATGAAAATAAAAATCGTATAGAAAGATTTGCAAATGTTAAAGATGTAAAAGAATATGTTAGAAGAATAGATGAAATGGTTGAAGGTAAGATAGAATTACTTGATACTTTATATAAATAAAAAATTAAATATTGTGTAGGAGGAGTAGTTTATGGCGATACAAGCTCAAAAGGGTACAAAAGATATGTTACCTAATGACGCTTATAAATGGCATTATATAGAAGAAAAATTAAGAAAGATATCAGCAGAATATGGCATTAGAGAGATTAGAACTCCTATGTTTGAAGCAACTGAGCTTTTTAAAAGAGGAGTAGGTGAAACTACTGATGTTGTTCAAAAGGAAATGTATACTTTTGAAGACAAAGGTGGAAGAAGTATAACTCTTAAACCAGAAGGAACAGCTCCAGCAGTTAGAGCATTCGTTGAAAATAGCTTATATGCTGATGCTCAACCAACAAAAATGTTTTATTTTACTCCATGCTTTAGATATGAAAAAATGCAAAAAGGAAGATTAAGAGAGTTCCATCAATATGGAATAGAAGTTTTTGGTTCACAAGAAGCTTCTATTGATGCAGAAGTATTATCTTTAGTTATGAGAGCATTAACAGAAGATTTTGGAATAAAAGGATTAAGCTTAAATATAAACAGTTTAGGATGTCCAACATGTAGAGCTAAATTTAATGAAGCTTTAAAACAATACTTAAAAGAGAACTATGATAATCTTTGTGAAACTTGTAAAACAAGATTTGAAAAGAATCCTATGAGAATCATAGATTGTAAAGAAAAAAGATGTAAGGAAATAGTTAAGGAAGCACCTTCAATATTAGATTACATCTGTGAAGAATGTAGTGATCACTTCACTAAGTTAAAAGCTTACTTAGATGTTATGGGAATAGAATATAATATAGATCCACAAATAGTAAGAGGATTAGATTATTACAGCAAAACTGTTTTTGAAGTTATAAAAGATGGATTAACAGTTTGTGGTGGAGGAAGATATGATTATCTAGTAGAAGAAATAGATGGTCCTCAAACTCCAGCAATGGGATTTGGATTAGGTCTTGAAAGACTTCTTTTAACCCTAGATGAAGAAGGAATAGAGATTCCTGAACCTGTTAGATGTGAGGTTTATATTGGATCAATGGGAGATAATGCTAAGTTAGAAGCTATGAAATTAGCATTTAATCTTAGAAAAGCTGGTATTAAGGCTGAAATAGATCACTTAGGAAAGAGTGTTAAAGCTCAAATGAAATATGCTAACAAAATTGGAGCTAAATTCACTTTCGTTATAGGTGATTCTGAGATAGAAGAAAACAAAGTTAAAATTAAGAGAATGAGCGATGGAGAACAATTCGAAGTCAGCTTAGATATAAATGAAATAGTAAATATAGTTAAGTAGTAGACAGGAGGAGAATTAAAATGGGTGAAGCTTTAAATGGCTTAAAGCGTAACATAATGTGTGGCGAAGCTAGAGAAAGTCACATTGGACAAAAAGTAACCGTAATGGGTTGGGTTCAAAGAAATAGAAATCTTGGAGGTCTTCAATTCATAGACTTAAGAGATAGAGAAGGAATTTTACAGGTTGTATTTAATGATGATTTAGGAGAAGAAATCCTAGAGAAAGCAAAATCAATAAGACCTGAGTATTGTATTGCTGTAACAGGTGAAATAGTTAAGAGAGAGTCAGTAAATCCAAACATGCCAACTGGAATGGTTGAATTAAAGGCTGAGGAATTAAAGATTTTATCTGAATCAGATACTCCTCCAATATATATAAAAGAAGATTTAGATGCTGCTGAAAGCATTAGATTAAAGTATAGATACTTAGATTTAAGAAGACCAGATATGCAAAACATCTTCAAGATAAGACATAAAACAACTAAGGCAATAAGAGATTATCTTGATCAAAATGGATTCTTAGAAATGGAAACTCCAATACTTACAAAGTCAACTCCAGAAGGAGCTAGAGACTACCTTGTGCCATCAAGAAACTATCCAGGAATGTTCTATGCATTACCTCAATCACCACAATTATTTAAACAATTATTAATGGTATCAGGTTTTGATAGATACTTCCAAATAGTTAAATGTTTCAGAGATGAGGATTTAAGAGCAAACAGACAACCTGAGTTTACTCAAGTTGACTTAGAAATGTCATTCGTTGAACAAGATGACGTTATGACTTTAAATGAAGGATTAATAAAACATGTATTTAAAGAAGTTTTAGGTGTTGATGTAAAAACTCCAATAAAGAGAATGACATTTAAAGATGCTATGGAAAAATACGGTTCAGATAAACCAGATTTAAGATTTGGAATGGAAATAACAGACTTAAGTGAATCTGTTAAAGAATGTGGATTTAAAGTATTCACAGACGCTGTAGCTAATGGCGGTTCAGTTAGAGGCTTATGCTTAGAAGGCGGAGCTTCTATGGGAAGAAAAGATATCGATAGATTAGGAGAATTCGTTAAGACTTTCAAAGCTAAAGGATTAGCATGGATTCAATTAAAAGAAGAAGGTGTTAAATCACCAATAGCTAAATTCTTCTCAGAAGAAGAGTTAAACAAAATAATCGAAACTATGGGAGCTAAAACAGGAGATTTAATTCTTATAGTCGCTGATAAAAATTCAGTAGTTCTTAAAGCTTTAGGAGAATTAAGATTAGAGCTTTCAAGAAAATTTGACTTAGTTAAAGATAAGAGTGAATTTAACTTCACATGGATAACAGAATTTGATCTTCTTGAGTATGATGAAGAAGAAGGAAGATATTTTGCTGCTCACCACCCATTCACAATGCCAATGGATGAAGATATTCAATATTTAGATACTGATCCAGGAAGAGTTAGAGCTAAAGCTTATGACTTAGTATTAAATGGAGAAGAATTAGGTGGAGGATCTATAAGAATACATGATACTAAACTTCAAGAAAAAATGTTTGAGGTATTAGGATTTACTCAAGAATCAGCTTGGGAAAGATTTGGATTCTTATTAGAAGCATTTAAATTTGGACCACCACCACACGGCGGATTAGCTTTTGGTTTAGATAGAATGATAATGTTCTTAGCAGGAACTGAAAACATTAAAGACGTTATAACATTCCCTAAAAACCAAAATGCATTCTGTTATTTAACTGAAGCACCTAATATAGTAGATGAAGAACAATTAAAAGAATTAGGAATTGAAACAATAAAGAAAGAAGATAAGGCAGAATAATTTTTGAGCAATCTAAATTTGAGATAATAAATTAGACTTAAATTAGCGTGGGTTTTACTCACGCTAATTTTTGTCGAATTTATATTGGAGGTAGAAATCATAATAGTTTAAGCTTTAAAGAGCGTAAGTTTTAGTGTTTTTACCAGAGGACAAAAGAAAATCTTAATTTTAGTTTGCTATTTTTATTGACTTT
Source organism: Clostridium sp. LIBA-8553 (assembly GCF_057782465.1). Taxonomy (NCBI): domain Bacteria; kingdom Bacillati; phylum Bacillota; class Clostridia; order Eubacteriales; family Clostridiaceae; genus Clostridium; species Clostridium sp. LIBA-8553. The sequence goes on along the minus strand of NZ_CM173489.1, from coordinate 2,676,625 downwards.
TTAGAAAAAAGTAGAGTATATTTAATAATTAATATGAAATAATAATATACATTAAAAATATTATATAGTAAATTATAATAATTGTATGAGGTGTAGAAGTTGAGTGATAATGAAGCTTTAAGAAAAGATATATTAATAAGATTAAGAAAAATAGAGGGGCAAGTTAAAGGGATTCAAGGAATGGTGGATAAGGATGCTTGTTGTAGAGATGTATTAACTCAAATATCTGCCATAAGAGCTGCTATAAACAAAGTCGGAGTTCTTCTAATAGAAAATTATGCTAGAAATTGTATGGGCATAGGACAAGAGAATGAAGAAGAATTAGCGGCTTTAGAACAATTAATAAAGACATTAAATAGTTTTGTAAAATAATAGGCCACCAATGTGGTCTATTATTTTTTATTAAAATGTATATCATTTTTATTTCTTAACTTCTTAAATAGTAAAATATTTTTAGGATTAAGTGAACCATGTGTATAATGTTTTTTCTTAGTATTTATTAAACGAGTAATTGTAGATACAAATAAAACTCCTAATGCTAAGGCGCCTGATGATGAAATTGTCATTATTGCTTGATTCCAAGTAGACATAGCATCTCCGTTGATAGCTTCATACATAGTATTATACATACCGCTTCCAGGCACAAGCGGAATCAAAGCACAGACAACTATTGTTGTTACTGGGGTTTTTAGAATTCTTGCACATATTTCAGAGTAAGCACTAAATACAATGGCTGAAAAGAACATTGACAATATAACACTTATTCCACAATATAAACCTATCTTATATACTAGCCACCCTATAGCGCCACCTATTCCGGCAAAAAATAAATTTCTACCATGTATATTAAATAATACGCCAAAAGCAATAGTAGCTATAAAGGTAGCTAAAACTTCTTTAATTAAAACCAATTATATACCACCTCCAAAGTAAATCCAAATACTCATGACCATACCGGTTCCAACAGCTATGGAAACAGCTACTAAAAATGCTTCTGCACCTCTTATAAGTCCTGAGATTAAATCACCAGCAATTGTATCCCTGATAGCATTAGTAATTGATAAACCAGGAACTAATAGCATTATACTACCTATTATCATTGTATCTAGATTGCTACCAACGCCTAGATTATATGCTATTAAGGAGAGAAGTGCGGCAATAGCTCCACCCAAGGTATTTATGAAAAAGGCATTTATTCCTAGTTCACCAGCTTTGAAAGTAGCTAATTTTACAAACATACCTACAAAAAAAGAAACTAAACAGTCTTCAATATTACCACCTAGAATAGCAGTAAAACCAGCTGCACCTATAGCTGAAAATATTAGGTTCGTTTTAAAATCATACTTAGGACAGTTTTCGTTTATATCTATTAATCTTTCTAGTACTTCATCAAGAGAATATTTTTCAGTATAAAGTTTTCTTGAAAGTGCATTTACTAAATGAATTTTTTGTAAGTCAACAGTTCTATTAGTAACTCTTTTTACTAATGTAGTTGTATAATTATTCTCATCATATACAGAAACCATAATTCCTGTTGGAGTAACAAAACTCTCTGCGTAGCGAATTCCATAAGCAGCACAAATTCTGCATATAGTCTCTTCAACTCTATAGGTTTCGCCACCACTTTCTAGGATTATTCTTCCTGCAAAAGTTGCAATATGTAATACTTTATCAAAATCCATATTATTCGCCCCTATGTAAATTTTATAACCAATACAGTAATTATAACATATGAAAAGTTAAAATAAGATATACAAACTCATATTAGTTTAATCAAATTATAAACAAATTATTTTCTATTGATAAAAATAATTAATAAATTTATAATAGTTAATATATATTTTACGTTTGGGGTGAAGAAAATGAATTTTGAAAATTTAGAAAGAGAAGATGAGCAAATTGCACATCTTGTTGAAAAAGAAAAGGAAAGACAGGAAAATAGTATAGAACTTATAGCCTCAGAAAACTTTGTTAGCAAAGCTGTTATGGAAGCTATGGGATCATATTTAACTAATAAATACGCAGAAGGTTATCCTTCAAAAAGATACTATGGTGGCTGTCACGTAGTAGATGAGGTTGAAGACTTAGCAAGAGAAAGAGTAAAAAAATTATTTGGGGCTGAGCATGCTAATGTACAACCACATTCAGGATCACAAGCTAATATGGCTGTTTATTTTTCAATATTAGAGCCAGGTGATACTGTTTTAGGAATGGATTTAAGCCATGGAGGTCATTTAACTCATGGTTCACCTGTTAACTTCTCAGGTAGATTATTTAATTTCGTATCATATGGTGTTGATCCAGAAACTGAAATGATTAATTATGAAACTGTAAGAGAATTAGCTCTTAAACATAAACCTAAATTAATAGTAGCAGGAGCTAGTGCATATTCAAGAACTATAGATTTTAAAACTTTAAGAGAAATAGCTGATGAGGTAGGGGCTTATTTAATGGTTGATATAGCTCACATTGCAGGGCTTGTAGCAACAGGGTTACACCCATCACCAGTTCCTTATGCTGATTTTGTTACATCAACAACTCATAAAACTTTAAGAGGTCCAAGAGGAGGATTAATACTTTGTAAAGAAAAGTTTGCAAAAGCATTAGATAAAAATATTTTCCCAGGAATTCAAGGTGGTCCTTTAATGCATATAATAGCTGCCAAAGCTGTTTGTTTTAAAGAAGCATTAGAACCAAGCTTTAAAACTTATATGGAGCAAGTTGTTAAGAACGCGCAAGCTCTAGCAGAAGCTTTAGAGTCTTATGGATTTAAATTAGTTTCAAATGGAACTGATAACCATTTAATACTTGTTGATTTAACTAATAAGGATATAACAGGCAAAGATGCAGAAATTCTTTTAGATAGCATAGGAATAACATTAAATAAGAATACTGTACCGAATGAAACAAGAAGTCCGTTTGTTACTAGTGGAGTTAGAATAGGAACACCAGCAATAACAACTAGAGGATTTAAAGAAGAGGAAATGAGAGAAATAGCTTCTATAATAAATGATGCTATTAAAGAAAAAGAGGGAGATTTAGAGCCATTAAAAGCTAGAGTTAAAGCTTTATGCCATAAATATCCTTTATATTAGTAATTAAATAACAGATAATTTATAGGCCATGTTACAGTTTAAATTTGTAACATGGCTTTAATTTTTAAATAATAATATTAGTAGGAAGCAATAATTTAAAAAAAGAGATATTTTTGATATAGTTTATATTGTGAATAAATTCATACTAGTTATATGAAAGAGGTGAACTTTCATAGGAAAATTACCTATGAAGATTTTTATGAAATTTATAGATTTTCATTGTGATACAGCATCACTTATGTTTCAAGAAAATAAGAAACTTTTTCAAAACGATTTAAAGGTTGACATAAAAAAATTAAGAGAGGGAGAAGCTTTAGCACAGTTTTTTGCTTTATTTATAGATAAAGAGTGTACTAAAGACACTTATAATTATTGTAAAAGAATGCTAGAAAATTTAAAAAAAGAGTTTCAAGAGAATTCAAGTGACATAATCTTATGTAGAAATATATTAGATTTAGAAAAAGTAGAAAAAGAAAATAAGATAGGAGGGTTCATTACTATTGAGGAAGGAGATGCCATTAGAGGAGATGTTGAAAAGTTAAGGGAATTTAAAAAAGAGGGAGTTTCTTTAATAACATTAACATGGAATTATATAAATGATTTAGGGTATCCAAATTATCAATTTAAATATAAAGATAGAGGACTTACTAAAAGAGGAATTGAAATTGTAGAAGAGATGAATCGACTACGTATGTTAATTGATGTATCTCATCTTTCAGATGGAGGATTCTATGATGCTATAAAATATTCGAAAGATCCTATAATAGCATCTCATTCTAATAGTAGAATTCAGACAGGGCATAGTAGAAATTTAACAGATTCTATGATTAAGCTTTTAGCTGATAAAGGAGGACTAACAGGAATAAATTTTTGTAATGCCTTTTTAAAAGAAGCAGAAGGAAATGATTCAGATTTAGCTTTGATAAATGATATGATTAGACATATAAAGCATATAAGAAATATTGGTGGAATAGATGTTATTGGGCTAGGTTCTGATTTTGATGGAATAGAGAATGAAGTTGAAATTACTAATTCAAGTAAAATGGGATTGCTTTTAGATTCTTTAGAAAAAGCAGGTTTTAAAGAATATGAAATAGAAAAAATATTCTACAAAAATGCAAAGAGGATAATAAGAGATGTTTTAAGATAGCCTTATAACTCAATTATATGATGGGTTGTATCAAAATTTAGAAAAATAAAACTTATAAATATATTCCGAGAATTATTGGATTTCACTAAGAATTATGTATAAGTTTTATTAAGTTATTTTGATACAGCTTTTTAAAAAATTACAATATGTATAAAGAAAAGGATGAAGGATTAATGGAGAAAAAATTATTAGGTAGAATAGTTTATATAACAGGGGCTTCAAAGGGGATTGGAAGAGGAATAGCCAAGGAATTTGGAAAAGAAGGAGCTTTTGTTTTAATTGGATATAATAGTGATTTAGAGGGTGCTAATGAAACATTAAATATGATTAAGGAATTAGGAGGAACAGGAGAGGTTCTTGGAGGAAATGTAGCCAAGAAGGATGATAGAGATAATATAATAAGTACTATTAAAAATAAGTTTGGTAGACTTGATATATTAGTTAATAATGCGGGGATATCAAAAATAGGGTTATTTATGGATTCAAGTGATGAGGAAATAGATTCTATTATGAATGTTAATTTAATCGGAGCTATGAAGCTTACAAGAGATGCTATGGACTTATTAAGGGAAGGGAAAAATGCATCAATTATAAATATATCATCAATATGGGGGAATGTAGGAGCTTCCTGTGAGGTTTTATATTCAACAACTAAAGGAGGAGTAAATTTATTTACTAAAGCTTTAGCTAAGGAGATTTCAGCATGGGGCATAAGAGTTAATTGTATAGCACCAGGAGTTATAAATACAGAGATGAATTCATGGCTTAGTCAGGAAGAAAAAGAAAGTTTAGAAGAAGAAATACCTATGAGTAGATTTGGAGAAGTTGAAGAAGTAGGAAAGATAGCAGTATTTTTAGGATCTGATGATTCCTCATATTTAACAGGACAAATATTAACTGTTGATGGTGGTATGTTATAAAAATTTTATAGACAAAAATAGGCTGTATTAAAACTTTAAATAATAAAACTTATAAATTCTTAGTGAAATCTAGTAATTTTCTTAATATATTTATAAGTTTTATTTTAAGTTATTTTTAATACAGCACATTTTATTTTATAATTCTTCTATTATATCTACTTCATTAGATTTTTTTAATGTAAAGTAGAATTTAACTCCATCTTCTGTATTCATAACACCAAATTCACTTCCATGGGCTTGAAGAAGATTTTTAACTATAGATAAGCCAAGACCTGTACTTCTATCACATCTATTCCTTGAAGTATCTCCTCTATAAAATTGATTCCAAATCTTACTTAATTCTGTTTCAGGAATATGTGCTCCTGTATTTTCAATAGAAAAATAAATTTTATCTTCTTCAACTGGTTTTATATCGATTATTATTTTATTATTAGGTTCTGAATACTTTATGGCATTGGTCACAAAATTAGTTATAACCTGTTCTATTTTAAAGTCATCTCCTTCAACATAAACATCTTCATCTGGAGAGTAGTTCTTTATGACAGTTAAATTATTGTTATTTATATCAACAGCATTTTTTACTAGAACCTCTTCAGTAAGAGCAGTAAGAGAGAATTCTATAAAGTGCAAATCAATTTTACCTGCTTCAAGCTTTGAAAGTTCAAGCATATCCATAACTAATTTATTCATTTTTTCAGCTTCATCTATTATTATGTCTAAATAAATATCTCTATCACTATCATCAACTATTCCATCTTTTATACCTTCAGCATAACCAGAAATTATTCCTATTGGAGTTTTAAGTTCATGAGAAGCTCCTGCAATGAAATCTTTTCTAAGCTTTTCTAATTCTCTTTCTTTTTCTATATCTTCTTCTAGTTTTTTATTTTTTATTTTCAAATCCTCTAAGGCATTAGAAAGGTTTTTCGATAAGAAATTTAGAGTTTTTGCTAAGCTTCCTATTTCATCTTCTCTATCAATATTACATTTTTCTGAGAAATCCATAGCACTCATCTTTTTGGCAGATTTATTTAACTTAACCAAAGGTTTTGAAATTAAGTTTGAAAATACATAAGATAAAATTAGTCCAATAATAATAACAATTATTATTATGTATTTATAGAAATCTTTTATTAGCGAACTTGCTTCTTCAATTGGTTGGAATGATGTTATTGCAACAATAATAGAATCATTCGTAGTAGTGAAGGAGAATGGAACCATATAAACAATATATTTTGTAGAATACTTCTTGCTATTAAAAACTGTTGTTACTCCAGAGTTTGAATTTAAAAGTGTTTTTGCAAAATCAGGATCGCTATATAATTCATTGAATATATTATTTAATAAATCAGCTGCTTCTGAATTCTGATTATCAGGATCAGGAAGGTATTTAGGGGTACTGTCAGTTGAATAAATACCTATTTTAGCATTATTTTCTAGCTCAAAAAGACTTAAAGCTTTATATAAGGAGCCGGTATTTTTTATATCATAAGAGTAAAGAGCTCTAAATTTTAAAACTGCATTACTTAAATCAGAACTCTTTCTTTTGAAATAAAACTCTTGAAAAAATGACATTTGAAACACCATAGTAAACAGTGTTAAAAATATTATTATACCGAAGGTTATAATAAATAGTCGTTTTGAAATACTCTTTTTCACTATTTCACCTCGAATTTATAGCCACTTCCTCTAACAGTAGCTATATAATTAGATTTATCCATTAGTTTCTCTCTAAGTCTTTTTATATTCGTATCAACTGTTCTTATATCACCAAAATAATCATATCCCCAAACATTATCCAATATTTTATCTCTAGATAATGCTATACCTTCATTAGAAGAAAGATAAATAAGCAAATCGTATTCCTTAGGAGAAAGTAGAATTTCCTCATCATGTAATTTTACTTCATGTGAAAGTTTATTTATGGTTAATCCATTGAAATCTAAAATATTCTTATCATTTAAAGTACCAGTTCTTCTTAATAATGCTTTAGCTTTTGCTAATAAAACTTTAGGGCTAAAAGGCTTAGTCATATAATCGTCAGCTCCAAGTTCATATCCTAAAAGTTTATCTTCCTCTTGGCTCTTAGCTGTTAATAATATTATAGGAGTATTAGAAACTTCCCTTATATTTCTACAAACAGCAAGACCATCTAATTTTGGCATCATTATATCTAATATTGCTAAATCAACTATATTTTCAGAAAATATCCTAAGAGCTTCTTCGCCATCAGAGGCCTCTAATACATTAAATCCCTCTTTTTTGAAGTAATCTCTCACAAGAAATCTTATACGTATTTCATCTTCTACAATAAGTACCGTTTTGTTCATATAATCACCAACCTTTAAAAAATATTGTTTTAACTTACTTAATATTATACAATGAAAACAGCTTTACGTTTAATTTTATTTTGTTTTTATAAGGGATTTAATATTATATAATTAAAGTTAAAATTTATATAAATAATTTTAGGGGAGTTTTTAATGAAAAGATGGACATTTGATGAAAATACCATAATTTTACCTAATGGGTTAAAAGTAATAACAATAAAAAAGGATACAAGATTAGCTTCTATAAATATTGGAATTAATATAGGTTCTTTATATGAAGATGCAAAAGAACTGGGTATGAGTCACTTTGTTGAACATATGCTTTTTAAAGGAACAAAGAATAGAAATAATGAACAATTAAATAGAGAACTAGAATTTTTAGGTGGAGATTATAATGCATATACAGATTATATATCAACAGTATATAGCGTTAATTGTTTAGATGAAGAATTTGAGAAGGGTATAGAACTATTAAGTGATATGATTTTAAACTCTTCCTTTGACGAAAAAGAAATGAAAAAAGAAAAGGGAGTTGTTTTATCAGAAATAAGAAGTGATAAAGATGATCTTGAGGATTTAAGTTTGAGTAGAACCCATGAATATGCCTTTGATAAATCTGCTCTTAGAAATTCAATAGCAGGAACAGAAGGACATGTTAAAGGCTTTAAGAGAAACCAGGTTTATGATTTTTATAAGAAATATTATACTCCAGATAACTGTGTCATTGTAACAGTAAGTGCTTTTAGTCATGAACAAATGCAAAAAATAATTTTGGATTTTTTTGGAAAATGGGAAGGAACTTGTCATAAGAAAGCAAAGATAATAAAAGAAAAAAATAAACCAATAATAAAAACAACATATAAATCTCAAATTGAACAAGGAACTGTTACTTATCTTTATACTTTTGAAGAGGTTGAAGAAAAAGATAAGCTTCCTTTAAAAATATTGAGTTATAAGTTGGCTGAAAGTTCAAACTCGATATTATTTAGAGAACTTAGAGAAGAGCGTGGTTTAGCTTATGATGTTTATAGTCAGATGGATTTGGATGAAAATGTTAATACAATGAATATTTTCACTTCAGTTAGAGAAGAATCAATAGATGAAGTAATAGAAGTAATAGATGCGGCTATTGATGATATAAAAAATAAAGTCATAAATTTTGATGAAGACATGCTTTGTATGATGAAGAAAACTCATAAGACTGGAGTCGTTTCTACTCTAGAAGATTGTAGCAGTCTTTGTGGATATGTTTTAGTGCAAAGTTTGGCGGGAAAGGATATAACAGAATTTATAGATAGTATGGAAGAACTAGAGAAGATGACCGTTGACGATATATATAGGGTTTGTGATAAATACTTAAACAATCCTACTATACACATATTAAAACCAATGGAGTAGATAAAATGGGAAAAATAACAAGTATAGAAGTTCAAAAGAGAAATACAAATAGAGTAAATGTTTATGTAGACGAAGTGTTTACTTTTGCTTGTGATGCTGAACTTATATATAAACAGGGAATACAAAAAGATTCTTTAATAGATGTTGAATCAATTAAAGAAATTGTGAAAGAAGATGAGTTTATAAAGTGTAAGAATTCAGCGCTTAGAACAGTTGAAAAAACATATAAAACTGAAAAGGAATTAAAAGATAAACTTAAAGAAAGAGGCTTTGAGGAAGATACTATTAAAAGAACATTAGACTTTCTAAAGGAATATAATCTTTTAAATGATGAAAAATATGCAGAAATGTATATAAAAGATAGACTTAGAACTCAGGGGAGAAATAAAATAAAATATGCTCTTATAAGAAAGGGCATTAGTGAGGAAGTACTTTTAGATAAGTTATCTAATATTGATCAAGAGGATGAAAATGATACTGCTTTTAAGCTAGCAGAGAAAAAATACAATATGCTAAAGAAAAAAGAAAGTGATAAGTATAAATTATCTCAAAAATTATTTAGATTTCTTTTATCTAAAGGATATGACTATGACTGTTGTAATAGCGTAGTCAGAAGATTAACAAATAATGAATATATGGAGTAGGTAAAATGAATTTTAACTTAGTAGATTTGATTGTAGTTTGTTCTTTTATACTGCCGTTAATAGTCGCTTACAAAAGAAAATTTAATATTATAAAAATAAAGCATAGTATTGAAGAACTAGGTGGATATATAGCCTTTTTCTCAGCTTTATACTTAAGTTTCATTGTAATAAAAAAAGTAGATATAATAGAAAAAATGTTCTCTATTATAGTGGTAGATTTTGATTCACTCATATCAAGATTTAATATTTCACCACAGGTGATAATTATATTAATCGTATTAGTTCTTACTCTTGTGATTTTTTTCGTAATAAAGCTTGTATTTTTAATACTTAATTTATTAATTATAAATCCAATATTAAGATGGTTAAAAAAAGCAGAGGCTAAAAGAGGAAAGAGATTTGGAAAAGGAGCAGCATTATTAATTAATATACCTAAGGCTGCATTTTATATGATAATAAGCGCCTTAGTTATTATTATTTTGGGGAGTAATGGATTTTTAGGAAACAAAATGGAAAAGTTAACTTTAAATTCAAGAGCTTATGAGATAATAAACAATAATCAGTATTATGCTGCTTTGAATAAAGAGTATGAATCTTTTCATAAAGAATATAAAGATGCTATAAGTAAAAACTTAATTACTGAAGAAAGTACTAAAAAACCAACTGAAGAAAAAGTAATTAAAAATAATAGTAATGTTATAAACCTTTATAATGGAGTAACTCTAGAACAGGGTATAAAATCAAATGAAGCTATTAATGCAAAAGCTAGAGAACTTACTAAAAAGGCAAAGACTGATAGAGAAAAAGCTAAAAACTTATATATTTGGATAAGTGAAAATATTAATTATGATGATAATAAAGCCGAAAACATAAGTAAGGAACCATCAAAGTATAAATCAGGTGCTATTGAAGCTTTTGAAACTAGAAGTGGTATATGCTTTGATTATTCATGTCTTTATGTTGCTATGGCAAGAGAAGCTGGACTAAAAGTTAGAATGGTAACAGGAGAAGGATTTAACGGTAAAGAATGGGGACCACATTCTTGGAATGAGGTTTATTTACCAGATAAAAATGAGTGGATAACTGTTGATACAACCTTTGGAAAAGCCGGTAATTATTTTGATAGCAGAAAAAATAATGATTCACATAGAAATGCCCAAATAATAGGTGAGTGGTAAAAAATAACCAAGCAATTTTGCTTGGTTGTTTTTTGTTGAGATAATTTATAATTTTAAAGTTAATCAGTTAGGAGTATAGGTTATTTTGTAAGTTTTGATAAGATTAAATCTATGGCTTTTTCGCAGTCATTATCTGCATTATCTAATGCCCAAGCTAAATTAAAGTATCTTAAAGCTTTAGGATTATTATTTATCATTGAATAGCAATAAGCTAGATTAAAGAAGTACTTTGAGTCTTGATAAAGTTCTAAAGCTTTATTAATCATTTCAATAGCTTTTTCATACTGCTTTAATTTTATGTAGCAAACACCAGCATTATAATAACTATGACATTTACATTCATCGTTATCTAAAGCCTTTTTGTAATAACTTATGGCATCAGAATAATTTCTAGTATTGTATAATTCGTTACCTTTAGAAAAATTACTCATTTTTGACCTCCTAAAAAATATCTACTTTAATTATTAACTTATTTTGGAATTATATTCATAAGATGAAAATATTATAAATTTATATGTATATTTGATTAGACTTACTTGACATAGGTTAAAATAATGGTATAAGATATATTTATAATTTAAATAGTAATATAAACAGTGATAAAGAGGAGTAAAGGTAGGAAGAGCTTTTAAGAGAGGAGATCCTTGGGTGTAAGATTTCTAAGCTTGATATCTTGAAGGTAGCTTTTGAGTTTCTTTGGTGAAATTATTAAAGTAATCAAAGACGGCATTTTCAGTCGTTAGTTTTTGAGAGCCCTTAATATGAGGGAAAAAAGGTGGTACCGCGAGTTTTCGTCCTTTTATGGATGAGGGCTTTTTTTATTGCCCAAAATTACTTTTAAATAAAGGAGCTGTTTTAAGTTAGTGTTGGTTTTTAGATAGAACTATAAGATAAATCTGAAGGGTTAGCTAAAAATAAATATTCACTTAAAGTAGATCATAAATAAAAAAATAATTGTTAAAAGGCATTTCAAGATAGTTTTTGGAATGTTTTAAATAAATACATAAAACTATGTTTGAATTTTAAGGAGGTAAGTCTAATGGATAATAAAAATATTTCTACAACGTATAATCCTAAAGAGTTTGAAGAAAGACTTTATAGCAATTGGCAAGAAAAGAAGTACTTTACTCCTGTAATAGACAAGAGTAAAAAACCTTACACTATAATAATGCCACCACCAAATATAACTGGTAAATTACACTTAGGCCATGCACTTGATAATACACTTCAAGATATGCTTATAAGATTTAAGAGAATGCAAGGATATTGTACTTTATGGTTACCAGGACAAGACCATGCTAGTATAGCAACTGAGGTTAAAGTTGAAAATGAGCTTTTAAAAGAAGGTCTTTACAAGAAAGAAATGGGAAGAGAAGCTTTCTTAGAAAAAGTTTGGGAATGGACAGATGAATACAGAGAAAGAATAAGAGAGCAGCTTAAGAAAATGGGTTGTTCAGCAGACTTTACAAGAGAAGCTTTCACAATGGATGAAAATTTAAGTAAAGCTGTAAGACACGTATTTGTTAAATTATACAAAGAAGGTTTAATATATCAAGGAAACAGAATAACTAACTGGTGTCCTAAGTGTCAAACTGCTTTATCAGATGCTGAAATAGAGTATGAAGAAAAAGAAGGAAACTTCTGGCATATAAAATACCCAGTAGTTGGTTCTGATGAGTATTTAGAAATAGCTACTACAAGACCAGAAACTTTACTTGGAGATACTGCTGTTGCAGTTAACCCAAATGATGAAAGATATGCTCATTTAGTAGGTAAGATGTTAAAATTACCTTTAACTGATAGAGAAATACCTGTAGTTGCTGATGACTATGTTGACGTAGAATTCGGAACAGGAGCAGTTAAAATAACACCAGCTCACGATCCTAACGATTTTGAAGTTGGTAAGAGACATAACTTACCACAAATAAGAGTTATGGATGATAGTGGTGTAATAAACCACCTAGGTGGAAAATATAAAGGCTTAGATAGATATGAGGCTAGAAAACAAATGGTTGCTGACTTAGAAGAGTTAGGATTATTAGTTAAAATAAAACCTCATACTCACAATGTTGGTACTCATGATAGATGTGGTACAGTTGTTGAGCCAATCATATCAAAACAATGGTATGTAAAAATGCAATCATTAGCAGATCCTGCTATAGAGGTTGTTAGAAATAAAGGAACTAAATTCGTTCCAGAGAGATTCGAAAAAACTTACTTCAACTGGATGGAAAATATCCAAGATTGGTGTATTTCAAGACAATTATGGTGGGGACACAGAATACCAGTATTCTACTGTCAAGATTGTGGAGAAATCATGGTTGAATTAGAAGATCCAACTAAGTGCTGTAAGTGTGGATCAAAGAACATAGAACAAGATAAAGACGTTCTAGATACTTGGTTCAGTTCAGCTTTATGGCCTTTCTCAACTTTAGGATGGCCTGATAGAACTGATGATTTAGAGTTCTTCTATCCAACATCAACATTAGTTACAGGATACGATATAATATTCTTCTGGGTTGCTAGAATGATATTCTCAGGTATACACAACATGGGAGAAACTCCATTTGATACAGTATTAATCCACGGTATCATAAGAGATGCTCAAGGAAGAAAAATGAGTAAATCATTAGGAAATGGTGTTGATCCATTAGAAGTTATAGATGAATATGGTGCTGACGCATTAAGATTCATGTTAGTAACAGGAAACGCTCCAGGAAATGATATAAGATACATTCCTGAAAGAGTTGAAGCTGCAAGAAACTTTGCTAATAAGATTTGGAATGCTTCAAGATTCGTTATGATGAACTTAGACAGAGAGCTTATGGATAAATACAAAGATTGCAAAGAATATAGCTTAGCAGATCAATGGATATTATCAAGAATGAACTCATTAATCAAAGAAGTTACAGAAAACATGGAAAAATATGAGTTAGGAATAGCTCTTCAAAAAGTACATGATTTCTTATGGACAGAGTTCTGTGATTACTATATAGAATTAGTTAAACCAGTATTATATGGTGATGATGAGAAAGCTAAGGGAGTAGTATTTAATGTACTTTACACTGTATTAAATACAGGATTAAAATTATTACACCCAGTAATGCCTTTCATAACTGAGGAAATATATACTCACTTAAGCACTGAAACTGAGTCAATCACAATAGCTGAATGGCCAACATATGATGAAGCTTTAAATAACGAAAAAGCTGAGAAGGATATGACATTCATAATGGAAGCTATAAGATCATTAAGAAACTTAAGAGCTGAAATGAATGTACCACCTTCAAGAAAAGCTAAGGTTATGGCTTACGCTTCAGAAGAGGCTAAAGATGCATTTATAAATGGTGGAGCTTACTTAGAAAAACTTGCATCAGCATCAGAAGTTACTTTCTTAGATAATAAGGATAACTTAGATAATAACTTAGTATCAGTAGTTGTTAAGGGTGGAGAATTATTCTTACCATTACTTGACTTAGTTGATAGAGAAAAAGAGTTAGAAAGATTAAATAAAGAGAAAACTAAACTTGAGGGAGAAATCTTAAGAGTTGAAAAGAAACTTTCTAATGAAAGATTCGTAAGCAAAGCACCAGAGGCTGTTGTTAATGAAGAAAGAGCAAAAGGTGTTAAATATAAAGAAATGTTAGAAGCTGTTCTAGAAAGAATAGAGGCTTTACAATAATATAACAATAAAGCTTTAGTGTATCTAAAGTGCTAAATAAAACTTATAAATATATTCTGAGAATTACTGTGTTTCGCTAAGAATTTATAGCAATCATTCCGAGAATTTTGCTAAAGATTGAAAACTAGCTTTGCGTCGGACATTCAATCTTCTTAACGCAAAATCCTCTCCATGATTACTTAAATTCTAAAGCTTACACAGATATTCTCTTCATACTATTTATAAGTTTTATTATTTAAGCACTTTGTGATACACTTTCTTTATATATTTTAAGGAGGGCTATAGTAATGATGAATTATAATGAAGCTATGGAGTATATTGTTACTGCATCAAGATTTGGAATGAATTTAGGATTAGATAGAATAGAGAAAGTTTTAGAGTTTTTAGGAAATCCACATAAGGATATTAAATTTATACATATTGGGGGCACAAATGGTAAGGGATCAACTACAGCCATGATAAGTTCAGTTTTAAAGGAAGCTGGGTTTAAGGTAGGAATGTATACATCACCTTATTTAGAAGAATTTGAAGAAAGAATACAAATTAATGGAGAAAATATAAAAAAAGATGACTTAGCATGTCTTATGGGAGATGTTAAGAAAGCCATTAATAAAGTTATAGAGCTTGGATATGAAAGTCCAACTCAATTTGAAATAATAACAGCTCTAATGTTTTATTATTTTTCAAAGGAAAAAGTTGATTATGCTGTTTTAGAAGTTGGTCTAGGGGGAAGATTAGATGCAACTAATGTAATTATGCCTGAGATGGTTGTATTAACTTCAATAAGCTTAGATCATATGAATATTTTAGGTAATACCATAGAGGAAATCGCAAGAGAAAAATGTGGCATAATAAAATATGGTGTTCCTGTGGTATCTTATCCTCAGAAAGAGGACGTATTAGAGGTAATTAAGAATAGATGTAAAGAACTAAATTGCCAGTTAGAAGTAGTAAATATTTATGATATTAAAAATGTAATCATAGATAAAGAAAAACATGTTCAGAAAATTGAAGTTTTAATAGATAATGAAACTTTTAAAATAGAATTATCTTTACTTGGGGATCATCAAGTGAAGAATTTCTTAGTAGCATTAAGAACTTTATTAGATTTAAGAAAAAAGGGTGTTAATATAAGTAATGAGGCTATTAAGAATGGTTTAAGAAAAGTAAGATGGATTGGAAGAATGGAAGTATTAAATGAGAGTCCTCTAGTTGTAATAGATGGAGCTCATAATATTGATGGAATAAGGAACTTAAGAAATAGTATCGATAAATATTTTAATTTTAAAAACATAACATTAATATTAGGAATTTTAGGGGATAAACAAGTAGAAGAGATGGTAGGAGAAATAACTAGGGGAGTAGATAATGTAGTTATTGTAGAACCTCATAGTGATAGAGCAGAAGATGTGGAAGATTTATATAAAAAAATAAAGAAATTTGGAAAAGAATCTTTTATGTTTAAAGATTATAAAGAGGCTTATAATAAGGCTTATGAATTAACTAAAGAAGATGATTTATTGTTAATTTGTGGTTCTTTATATATGGTTGGAGACATGAGAAGAGTTATAAGAAATAATGAGGATACATCATTAAGAAGCATAAAGTACTAGACTTAAGTAGATAAAGTGGATTTAACTGGATAAATAAGAAATGCAAAATTTGAACTTATGTTAACAAAAGGTATATAATTTATTCATAAAATAATATGGATGTGATTATATGGTGAGAGATAAATATAGAGATAAAGAGATAAGTGGATTAAACAACTTAGAGTTTAAAATAATAGTACATGGAATACTTGTAGGATTAATAGTTGGAATTGTAATAATGATATATAAAACCATAATAGGATTTGGGATGGATGGATTTAATAAAGTATATTCTTATACACGTGAAAATCCTAAGTTTATAGTTCCCTTATTTATAATTCTTATATTATTAGGTTTTATAGTTGGGATAATAGTAAAGAGGAATCCTATGATAGGAGGAAGTGGTATTCCACAGGTCGAAGGAGAGCTTAGCGGAAAGATAACTGTAAACTGGAAAAGAGTACTTAGGGATAAGTTTATCGGTGGAATAATATGTATGGCATCTGGACTTTCATTAGGTAAAGAGGGACCATCAGTACAAATAGGTGCTTCTATAGGTGAGGGATTTGCTAAGATTTTTAAGAAAAGTGATTTTGAAAAGAGATTACTTATAACAGGAGGAGCTAGTTCAGGGCTTGCTGTTATATTTAATGCTCCTTTATCAGGTGCAATATTTGCTCTAGAAGAAGTACATAGAAGTTTTTCTTTGCCTGTAATGCTAGCTGCATTATCAGCTTCACTTACTGGGGTTTTTATAGATAACCTTATTTTAGGCAATGAATTTTGTATAAAAATTCCTCCAACAGGTTCCTTACCAATAAAATATTACTGGACATTAATAATATTAGGAGTAATATTAGGGGGAACAGGATATATTTTTAATAAAGGGCTTTTAAAAACACAGGATTTTTATGTGAAAACATTAAAAAAGATTCCTATTCAATTTAAAACTATAATTCCATTTGTTATGACTGGAATCTTAGCATTAACAATACCTCAAGTGATTGATGGTGGAGATTCTCTCATTGAAAACATAATAAACAATAATATTGCGATAAAACTTTTAATAATAATATTAGTGATAAAGTTTATATTTACTTTTTTTAGTTATTCTTCAGGAGTACCAGGAGGAATATTCTTCCCTTTATTAGCTTTAGGAGCTTTAGTTGGGGCAATATTTGGATTGGTTTTAAATAAGTACTTAGGAATAAGTGATTCCTTAATAGTTAATTTTATAGTTTTAGCTATGGCGGCACAATTTGCATCTATAGTTAAGGCACCAATTACTGGCTTAATGCTTATAACAGAGATGACAGGTACTTTTAAACACTTATTACCAGTTGCAATAACAGTTACTGTGGCATATTTGGTTTCTGATATGCTTAATAATAAGCCTATTTATGAAAGTTTATTAGAAAGATTATTAGAAAGAATGAATATTAAATTTAATTCTGGCATAAAGAAAAAAGAAATTTTTGATTTTGAAGTGAAAATTGGTTCTGAATTAGATGGGAAATATATAAAAGATGTTAAGTGGCCAAAGGAAAGTTTGATTATAACTATTTTTAGAGGGGCAGAGGAAATAATACCAAACGGAGAAGTAAAAATACAGGCTGGAGATGTATTAGAAATAATATTTAGTCAATCTAAGGAATCTCAGTATTACGATGAGATTTCTAAAAAAACAAATTGTAACATGTGTTTAAACGATAGATAAAAAAAGACAAGCTGATATGCTTGTCTTTTTTTATCTATCTAGTTAATTTTTCTATTATTTCTTTATAATTTGGATATTTTTCAAGTAAGTATTTTCTATTAAATAACTCAAAATCTTTAAAGTTAAAGCCAGGTGCTACCATACAACCAACTAGAGAAAAGCCATCATTATTCATTGCAGAACCAAAAATATAATCTTTAGGTACTAAAACTTGAGGAGTTTCTCCTTTTTCTATGTTTAAGCCTAATTGTTTTTCTATAAGTTCACCATTAGGTGTTATCATATAAATTGTTAGAGGTTCTCCAGCATGGAAATACCACATTTCGTCAGATTTTAATCTATGAAAATTTGAAACTTCTCCAGTTCTTAATAAGAAATAAATGCTAGTCCAAAGAAAGCGTTCTTCATTTATATGTAATGTGTTTGGAGGAAGCGTTCTCTCGGAAACAAAAGATTCTTTGAAGTAACCACCTTCAGGATGAGCTGTCATCTCTAATGATTTTATGAAATAATCAGCTGAATGATTCATATTAAAAACCACCTTTCAAATAAATTTTTTAAATATATTTAATAATAAACTATAAATGATATAATTACAATTATAAATTAAAAACTAGATTATAAGGGGGAATGGAATTTTGAGTGAAGAACTAAACTTTTATACTAAAGGAGAAGAGATAGCTAATGCCATAACACATGGGATAGGAGCTGTATTAGCAGTTGTAGGGGCGGTTTTGCTTATAGTTTTTTCAGCACTAAGTGGAGACGTTTATAAAATAATAAGTTTTACTATATTTGGAGTAACTCTTGTGATATTATATTTAGGCTCTACTTTATATCACAGTATTCCTAATAAAAAGGCAAAGAGAGTTTTTAGGATAATTGATCATTCATCCATATATCTTTTAATAGCAGGAACATATACACCATATGTTTTGGTATGCTTAAGAGATAATAAAAAGGTAATGGCTATATTTATTATGATTTGGATTCTTACAATACTTGGTATAGCTTTTAAAGCTTTCTTTATAAATAAGTTTGAAAAGCTGTCTACGCTACTATATATATTTATGGGATGGGCTATTTTATTTGTAGTTAAGGATGTATGGAAAGCAGTTCCGCATATGGCTATATTATGGCTTGTTATAGGTGGATTGTTTTATACACTGGGATGTATATTTTTTGTTCTAGATAGAATGCCATACAATCATGCTATATGGCATTTATTTGTAATAGGAGGAAGTGTAAGTCACTTTTTTTCTGTAATATTATATCTTTAAATTATGAAAAAAGAGTTGCCCAAAAGTCTATGTTAATAATCATAGCTTTTAGACAGCTCTTTATTAATTTTCTTGAGTATTATTCTCTTGATTTGTATTATCTGAAGAGGAATTTTCCCCATTTGATGGTGTCTCTGAAGAAGAACCATTATTTCCACTTTCAGTTTGAGTAGGTGGAATAGGTTTTTCTTGAGGAGCCACTGGTTTTTCTGAATTATTACTAGAGTTTGAACTATTATCTGTATTTGGCTTATTAGCAGGTTTTTCAGT
Organism: Clostridium sp. LIBA-8553; assembly: GCF_057782465.1. Taxonomy (NCBI): domain Bacteria; kingdom Bacillati; phylum Bacillota; class Clostridia; order Eubacteriales; family Clostridiaceae; genus Clostridium; species Clostridium sp. LIBA-8553. The sequence goes on along the minus strand of NZ_CM173489.1, from coordinate 2,657,369 downwards.
ATTTCCAGAATTATTTGGCTTTTCTACCTTATTGTTAGAATTTGAATTAGTGGTATTATTATTTGAACTAGATTTCTTATTACTTTCAAAATTACTATTTATATTGCTATTAGGTATATACTCATAATCAGGATGAGAGGTATCGTCTTTTATATCATAGCTATTAAAACAATTTTCTATGATTGAATCAAAATTACTAGTATCAGGCTCATAATCTTTATTGTCATTAAAGATAAATTCTTGAAGAGCCTTAGATGTTTCAACTTTATCTATAACAAATACCCAACCTTTATTATCAATTATTCCACCTTTAGAAATACTATCTAGAGGAATTCTAAATTGCTCTATTTCAAAGTTACAATCTTTTCCTACATTTAAAGCTGTAAAACCGTAATTCATAGCATCGCCTAATGAAATGTTAGTTTTTACATATGGGAATAACTCGTTAAGTAAGGCAACAAGTTTAACCGGTGACATATCTTTAATTTTTTCTAGAGCAATTTGAATAACAGCTCTTTGTCTTTCCGTTCTTTCATATTCTCCATCACCAACTTTACGTATTCTAGCGTAGGATAATGCTTGATATCCATTAAGATTATATGTGCCAGGGGCAGAAAGTAAATCTTTTTCTGAACCACCACCATCTAGAATATATTTATTAAGTTCATCAAGCTCATAATCTTTTATAGTAACCTCAATTCCACCTATAGCATCTATCACTTTAACAAAGGAATTAAAGTCTATTATTACATAGTTATCTAATTTTATACCAAAGTTATTTTGAATAGTTTCAATAGTTTTAGTTGGACCACCATAAGCAAAAGCATGATTTAATTTTTCTTCACCATGACCATCTATTTTAACTAGCATATCTCTCATTAGAGAAGTTACTTTTAATTTCTTATGAACATTGTCTATTGTTAATATCATTATTGAATCTGATCTAGAGACATCTTCACCGGGCCTAGCATCGCTACTAAGTAATAGAATATTAGTTATACCGGGAACTTCTGTGAATTTAATATCTTCATCTACAACATTAACTTCTGTAGGATCTTTTTTTGCTTCGTATGAATGATTGTAAAATCTAAAAACAAAAAAGCTTACTACAGAAACTATTAAAGCTAAAATAGCTAATAAAGAAAAAAGAGTTATTTTTTGTTTATTACTAAAATTAAAGCGCTTTTTTTTATTCATAAGTATTTCCTTTCAATGATTATTTAAACGTTTTAGTAATTGTCTAAAGCTTAATGTATTTAATAATAACATAATATTGGCAATTTAACATCATATTTAGATTATTATTAACAATTAGTTAAATAATAAAGGGGTATACAGAATGTATACCCCTTTTAGCTCTTAAGAACTAAGATTTTGTTTTTTATTTTCTAATCTATATTCAATAAATTTCTCAGTGTATATTTTGATTAATGCTATTATAGGAACACTTAAGAACATTCCTAAAACACCAAATAATCCACCACCAATTGTAACTGCAAATATTATAAATAGTGGAGAAACTCCAACTTGATCTCCAAGTATCTTTGGTCCTAAATACCAACCATCAAATTGTTGAAGCAAGAATATGAATAAAAGAACCCATATTGCCATAGATGGTTGAACAATAAGTGTTAATAAAAATGCTGGAATCATTCCTATGAATGGTCCAAAGTATGGAATCATATTTGTTAATCCAACTATGAATGCAATAAGTACTGCATATTGACTTTTCATTAAGAATAATCCTATGTAACAAAGAACTCCTATTATAAGTGAATCTATAATCTTACCTATTATAAATCTACTAAATATATTATGTGCTTCTCCCATAAAACTAATAAAAAGTTTTGAGGATTTTTCAGAAGGCATAACAGCAACTACAATTTTTTTACAACCTGAAATTAAGGTTTCTTTATCCATTAACATATAAATTGATATTATGAATCCGAAAACAAATTTCACAACAGATGAAGTTATCTTTAGGGTTTGAGTTAATAAGCCTCCAAATATAGTAGATAATAATGTTGATGTTTTAGAAATAAAGTCTGTAGCAGAAGTATTTAGATGAGTTAAATCTAATGGAATATTCATATTTGCTAAGCTATTATTAATCCAATCTTCAGCAGAAGAAGCATATTCCGAAATATTACTAAATAATTCTGACACGCTATTGATTATTGTAGGAACAATAATTGCAACTAATATGTAAGCGCAAATTATAACTAAGACATAACTTATTATTAGTGAAAAAGCCCTCTTAAGTTTAAATTTTTTTTCTATAAGCATCATGAGAGGGTTTATTAAGTAAGCTACTCCAAAAGCCCAAAAAAATGGCGTTAAAACTGACAAAAAAGGTTGAATTCCTTCACTAAATATGGTCCTAACATTTAAAATTAATGCTATTGAAATTGTTGATATCAATATTAGTGGGAGCCAATTAAAGTGAAAATTATGTTTTTTAAACAATTGCATTTTCCCCCTAAAATTTATAAATTTTATATTAATTTTTGCTAATAATAATAGCAGGATTATTAATCTTCTATAAGAGCATGAATTATCTTATTGTATATATCAGAAGAATTGCTTTGCCATTTGCTACAAATAGCTTTTGCTTCAGTTTTGGAAGGAACACTTACATTTAAATCAATTATTATAGTATTATTTTCTATTGCTTTAAGATTTACTATGAAAGAACTATCTTCACCAACTGTATAATCAGCAGATATACTTAATTCTTTTTTTATTTTTTCAACATGCTTACGTACATAATCGTCTATAAGTTTTAACTTGTTTGGAGATATTCTATCTTTGAAGAAGAATAATACATTATCTCCTTTGGTAGTAAGTACTAAAATTTCCTTATCATCATCTTGAGTTTCGTATTTTAAAAACTCAGAAGAAATTAATTCAGATACATATTGCTGCAACATGAAGTAATTTATAAAGCTATTTTCTAAGACTATATCCGTTAATTGAGTATTAGATATAGGATATTTTATTGACTTTATTATATATAAAAGAAGTAGTTTATTCTCGGCTAGTTCTAATGTGTTATCATACATTTATGTTTTCCTCCATAACTGTTTTGAAATAATAATCCTATTATACCATATATGTTTTAAGATAATAAAGTTATTTGATTAATATTAAAGATTAAGGAGTGAATACTTTGAGATGTAATAATAAATTTTTTCTTAATAAAAGTTTTGGTATTAAGGTTACTTTAATTGTTATTGTTGCCATATCTACCTTAAGTATGAGTGTTTTTGCTAAAGGAAATATTCCGATTTATTCTGTAGAAAGAGAGGATAAAAAAATAGCTCTTACTTTTGATGTAAATTGGGCAGAAAAAGAATATATATATGAAATTTTAGATTTATTAGATGAAAATGATATAAAAGCTACATTTTTTATAATGGGAAGATGGGTAATATATCCTGAGGGAAATAAAGAAAAACTAATAGATATACATAAAAGAGGGCATGAAATAGGTAATCATAGTTATTCCCATCCGGATTTTAAGAAGATAGGAAAAGAGAGAGTTATTGAGGAGGTTAAAAAAACTGAAGATATTATAAAAAATGAAATAGGAATAAAAATGAATTTATTTAGGTTTCCAAGTGGTTCCTACAGTGATGAAAGTCTAAAGACTATTGATGATTTAGGGTATAAAAGCATACAATGGGATGTTGATAGTGTAGATTGGAAAGGAGAAAGTAAGGAAAAAGAATTTAAAAGGGTAATGAATAATGTGAAAGGTGGATCCATACTTCTATATCATAATAATGGTAAATATACTGTGAACAACCTAAAGGAAATTATACCTAAGTTAAAGGCGGATGGATATGAATTTGTAAAAGTAAGCGAAATAATATATGAAAATAGTTACGAAATAGATGACAATGGAAAACAATTGTTAATTAAACAGAAACAAAATAATAGTTGAAATCGTTGAACAAAATGTATTATAATGGAAATAGTTATTAGATATACAGATAAATATAAAAAACATATTAAACTTATATGATTAAACACTAATGGGGAGAGGGGTTTAGGTTAAAATGGATAATTTAATGTTAAACAACAAAATTTATTTAGAAGGGACTGTAGTATCAGAACTAGAGTTCAGCCATGAAATGTATGGAGAGGGGTTCTATACATTTAATTTAGAGGTTATGAGGTTAAGCGATTCAAAGGACTTATTAAATATTACTGTATCAGAGAGATTAATAACAACAATGGATCTAAAAGTGGGGACAGATGTAATTGTTGAAGGACAATTAAGAAGTTACAACAAATTTATAGATGGAAATAATAAGCTTATCTTAACAGTTTTCGCAAGAAATATAGAATACTGTGAGGAAAGAAGCAAGAATCCTAATGAAATTTTCTTAGATGGATTCATTTGTAAGGAACCAATTTATAGAACAACTCCATTTGGAAGAGAAATTGCTGATTTATTATTAGCTGTAAATAGATCTTATAACAAGTCAGACTATATACCAACTATAGCATGGGGAAGAAACTCAAGATTCTGTAAAACATTAGAGGTAGGGGATAATATAAGAATCTGGGGAAGACTTCAAAGCAGAGAATATCAAAAGAAAATATCTGAAACAGAAGTTGTTAAGAAAATAGCATATGAAGTTTCAATTTCTAAAATGGAAAAAGTAAGTGATGAAATAGAACAAACTGATTCTGGTGAAGAGATATCTTAATAAAAAATGCCATGAGAAAATTTCTCATGGCTGTTTTTTTATTATTTTCTTAAATCATCTAAGATTTCTGTCTTATCTTTAGTTTTTTCATCAACAGACTTAATTACTTTAGCAGGAGTTCCAGCTACAACAACACCAGCAGGTACGTCTTCAACAACAACTGAACCAGCAGCAACAACTGAGCCTTTTCCTATTTTAACGCCTTCAAGGATAACAGCATTAGCTCCTATTAAAACGTCGTCTTCTATTATACATGGAGTTTTGCTAGGTGGTTCTAAAACACCAGCAACAACAGCACCAGCACCTAAGTGAACTCTTTTTCCAAGTTTTCCTCTAGCACCGATAACAGCATTCATATCTACCATTGTGCTTTCACCGATTTCGGCACCTATGTTTATAACAGCACCCATCATTATAACAGCATTATCTCCGATTGATACCTTATCTCTTATTATTGCGCCAGGTTCTATTCTAGCGTTTATGTTTAAAAGATCTAACATTGGAATAGCAGAGTTTCTTCTGTCATTTTCAAGTCTAAAGCTTTCTATTCTTTCTTTATTTTCAGTTAATAAAGTAGCAACTTCATCACTTTCGCCAAATAATACATAGAAACCATTATTTCCATAACATTCTATTGAGCCTAATTCTAAACCTTCTAAGTTACCTTTAAGGTAAACTTTAACAGGAGTTGATTTTTTTACTTCCTTTATGAATCTAGCAATTTCATATGGATCTGTAAAGTTATAACTCATATCAAATTACATCCTTTCTTTTTATAATGCATTTTAGTCTTATATATTTATTAAAATATAACACATAATATAAATTATTATAAACAAAAATGATTATCAATAAAAGAGAAAAAAGAAAAATTCTATTATTTAATAAATAGATTGTGTAAATAAAAGAAATATATTATAAAATATAATTTAAAGGAGTGATTAAATATGGCAAGACTTAAAGAAGGATATGTTCAGGTATATACTGGTAATGGAAAAGGAAAAACCACTGCAGCAATGGGATTAGCTTTTAGGGCTGCCGGTGATGGGATGGAAGTAAAAGTTGTTCAATTTCTTAAGTCATGGAAAACAGGTGAGCTAGAAGCTGCTAAGAAATTTAATAACTTAGAAATATTAAGATTTGAAAAAGTTAAGGGATTTACTTGGGAACTAAATGAAGAACAATTAGCCCAATTGAAATCAGAGGTTAGAGTAGGATTTGATTTTGTTAAGAAATTAATTGAAAATAGAGAATGTGATATATTAATTTTAGATGAAATAATGGCCTCAATTTCTGCAGGTTTCATAGAAGAAGATGAAATTGTAGATTTAATAGAGAAAAAGCCTAAAGATATGGAATTAATACTTACAGGTAGAAATGTGCCAGAAAAAATTATGGATAAAGCTGATTTAATTACAGAGATGAGAGAAGTTAAGCATTATTATAAAAAAGGAGTTCCAGCAAGAGAGGGGATAGAATTTTAATGAATAAAAATGTTATTGGGGTAGAAATATCAGGAATAAGAAAATTTTATAATGAGGTTGTAAAATTTCCAGAAGCTATATCATTAACTTTAGGACAACCAGATTTTCAAGTTCCAGAAAAAGTTAAAGAAGCAATGATAAGGGCTATTGAAGAGGGAAAAACAGCTTATACTGCAAATGCAGGTATAATTGAATTAAGAGAGGAAATATCAAATTTATTAAAAAATACTTTTGATATTGATTTTAATAAAGATGAAATAATAATAACTGTTGGTGGAAGTGAAGGATTATATGCTGCTATGACTGCAGTTCTGAATCCAGGAGAGAAAGTTTTAGTTCCATCAATTGCATATCCAGCCTATGAAAGTATAAGTAAAATAATAGGCTGTGAAATTGTGAATTATGAATTAAATGAAGATTTTTCAGTTAATATAGAAAGCTTAAAGAAAGGTATAAAAAATGGAGGAAGACTTTTAATCCTTTCTTACCCATGTAATCCGACAGGAGCATTACTTACTAAAGAAAATAGAGATGAACTCGTAGAGTTAATAAAAGAAAATGATATTTTAGTATTAACTGATGAGATTTATTCATCTCTTTGTTTTGAAGAAGAATATTATTCAGTGGCTCAATGCAAAGAGATAAAAGATAAATTAATATATGTAAGTGGATTTTCAAAGATGTTTTCAATGACAGGGCTTAGAATTGGATATGTGGCTTGTGTTAAGGAAATATATGATCAAATCATAAAGGTTCATCAATATAATGTTTCATGTGCAACTTCAATAGCTCAATGGGGAGCCCTAGAGGGAATAAAAAGCTGTATGAGTGATGTTGAAAAAATGAAGGAATCTTTTAAAGAAAGAATGAATTTTACTTATAAGAGATTAGTGGATATGGGCTTAGATGTAGAGAAGCCTAAGGGAGCCTTTTATATTTATCCTAATATAAGCAAGTTTGGATTAACATCAGAAGAGTTTTGTCATAGACTTCTTAAAGAAGGTGGAGTTGCTTGTGTACCAGGAGACGCCTTTGGAAAAGGTGGCGAAGGATATATAAGAATATCATATTGTTACAGTAAAAATGAGCTTGAAAGAGCTTTAGATAATTTAGAAGCTTTTATAAAAACTCTTAAAAAATAAGGTTATTTTAGGCAAATATTGATTTTTAGATAGCACTTCAGACCTAACTTAATTATAAAATAAAAAATAGGATGTATAGATTTTTATCTATACATCCTATTTTTATTAGAAGTTTAGTTGAAGGACATCGTCCATTGAGTATTTTCCAGCTTTAGTTTTATCAGCCATGTATTCACATGCTTTTAAAGCACCTATAGCAAAAACATCTCTTGAAATGGCTTTGTGATTTATTTCTATAACTTCACCATCTCCAGCAAAGATAACTTCATGGTCTCCTATTATTCCGCCACCTCTTACTGTATTAACACATATTTCATTTTTTTCTCTCTTAGCCATTCCTTCTCTTCCGTAGATTAGATTTGTTTCTTCATTAAGAGAGTCTTGAATAGTATGAGCTAATAGAAGAGCAGTCCCACTAGGAGCATCAACTTTTTGATTGTGGTGTCTTTCTACAAGTTCTATATCAAAGTTTTCATAAAGAACTGGAGCAACTTTCTTTAATAAATTATTTATTAAATTAACACCTATGCTCATATTAGCAGATCTAAATAGAGGAATTTCTTTTGAAGATTCTTCTATGAATTTTAAATCTTCAGGAGTATATCCTGTTGAACATAGTATAAGTGGTTTTTTAGTTTTCTTTGAAAATTCTACTAAGCTTCTTAAAGCATCCGCTCTTGAAAAATCTAGTAATACATCATATTCAACATTACAATCTTCTGGCTTTGCAAAAATTGGGTATGATCTTTGAGCCTTAGTATTATTATCTATACCAGCAACGATTTCAACATTAGGGAATTTTGTTTCGGCTAAGTTTGAAATTACGCTACCCATTTTTCCAGAACAACCATTTAATATAACTTTAACCATAATTGGTACCTCCGATATTCATTTTTAAATAAGCATAATCACCACAAAGTTAGGCGATTATGCTTATTATATAATAGATTATTTTATTAAACCATTAACTTTTAAGTTTTCTTCTAATATTTTTAGGTTAGAATCTTCCATTTCACATAAAGGTAATCTTAAAGGTCCACAGTTAAAGTTCATTAAATTCATAGCTGTTTTAACTGGGATTGGATTAGTTTCTATGAATAAAGAATTTGCTAATGAAAGATATTTAAGTTGAATATTACGAGATTCAACAACTTCTCCTAAGAAATATTTTTCACATATATTGTGAGTTTCTTCAGGAAGAATATTAGCTAAAACTGAAACTACACCAGCTCCACCTAGAGAAAGGATTGGAACTATTTGATCATCATTACCTGAATAGATAGCAAGTCTATCACCACATAATTCAGCCATTTTAGCTACTTGTGAAAGATCTCCACTAGCTTCTTTTATAGCAACGACATTCTCTAAGTCAGCAAGCTTATCAAGCATTAATGGAGTTATATTCATTCCTGTTCTTCCTGGAACATTATAAAGCATAATAGGTATATTTATTGCATCATTTATTGCTTGGAAATGAGCAAATAATCCTTTTTGAGAAGTTTTATTATAGTATGGTGTTATTATTAATACCATATCAGCGCCAACTTTTTCAGCGTATTGACTTAGTTCTATTGAAGCTTTAGTATTATTTGTACCAGTTCCGGCTATTACAGGAACTCTTTTGTTTACAACTTCAACGGAGAATTTTATAACTTCCTTTTTCTCTTCTAAAGTCATAGTAGAACCCTCACCAGTTGTTCCACAAACTAATATTGCATCAGTATGATTTTTAATGTGCCATTCTAATAATTTTCTTAACTCTTCATAATTAACTCCGTCTTCAGTAAATGGAGTTATTAAAGCTACACAAGAACCTTTAAACATAATATTACCTCCAAAATAAATTTATTTTTCTATTAGTATTTCAGCAATTTGAATTGCATTAAGAGCAGCACCTTTTCTTATATTATCGGCTACAACCCAAAGGTTAAGACCATTATCTAAGCTAAAGTCACGTCTTATTCTTCCAACAAATACTTCATCTCTTCCACTAAGTTCAAGTGGAGTAGGGTATTTTAAGTTAGCTACATCATCATGAACTATTAATCCTTTTGAAGAGTTGAATAAATCAATTATATTTTCAACTTCAAATTCAGAATTAAGTTCTACGTTTATGCTCTCACTATGAGAATTTAAAACTGGTACTCTAGCTGTTGTAGCTGTTATTCTTAGGCTATCATCATGAAGTATTTTCTTTGTTTCTTCAATCATTTTTATTTCTTCTTTTGTATATCCATTATCTAAGAATACGTCTATATGAGGAATTATATTGCCTAATATAGGATATGGGAATTTTTCAGTTGTTCCTTCTTGTAAATCTAATATACCTTGAATTCCAGCGCCTGAAACTGCTTGATAAGTTGAATATACTATTCTTTTAATTCCATATTTATCATGTAGTGGTTTTAAAGCTACTACAGCTTGAATTGTAGAACAGTTTGGATTTGCGATAATTCCTTTATGCCATTTAACATCCTCTGGGTTAACTTCAGGAACTACTAAAGGAACATCCTTATCCATTCTCCAAGCACTACTATTATCTATAACTACTGCTCCGTGTTTAGAGAAAATAGGAGCGAATTCTAAACTTACACTTCCACCAGCTGAGAATAATGCAAAATCTATTTTTTTATTTTCAATATTAGCCTCACATAATTCTTCAACTACTAAGTCTTCACCTTTAAATTTTAAAGTTTTTCCTGCTGATCTTTTTGATGCAAATAAATATAATTCTTTAACTGGGAAATCTCTTTCTTCCAGGATTTCAAGGAATTTTCTTCCTACATTTCCTGTTGCCCCAACTACTGCTACGTTATACACGTTATCCCTCCTAAATTTAATATTAATATATTGTATTTCTATATATTAAATATAGTTCAATAACAAATACTTTATCAAGTGTATTTTAAGATTAATTTGAAGGATTTGAGTAAGTTAACTTTCATATTTAAGAAAATATGAATATTTAAGCTTATAGGGGGGATAATAGTTTTAAAAATAAATTTAAGGTAGGAGAAGAATATGAGTAATACACCATTAAAAAAGATAATAAAAGGAAAATTAAAGTCTAATAAAGAGTTAACTCCTGCAGAACAGCTAAGAGAGAAAATGAAATATGAAATAGCTGGAGAGTTAGGATTGAGTGATAAAGTTGACCAACTTGGATGGGGTGGGTTAACCGCTGAAGAAACAGGACGAATTGGAGGACTAATGACTAAAAGAAAGAAGGAGCTAAAATTGCCTAGTAATGACGAAATATTAGGTAGAAAGAAACCTCCCGTTGACGAAAAGTAAAAAAAGTATATAATTTTTAGGTAGAATAATACATGGGGGATTTAAATTATTATGAAAAGTTATAAGATGATGGCAAAGGTTTATGATGAACTTATATATGAAGATGTAAACTATGAGAACATAGCAAAATATGCCTTATCAAAATGTGATAAGTATAATGTTAACAAGGAAATGTATTTAGATTTAGCTTGTGGTACAGGAAATGTTGGTGTTCATGTAGGAAAATCCTTCAAAGAAAATTATTTTGTTGACCTTTCTCAGGAGATGCTTATAGAAGCTGATAAGAAGCTTAGAGAAAATAGGGTTAGAGGTAAAATAGTGTGTCAAGATATGTGTGAGCTAGAGTTAAATAGAAAGTTTGATTTAATAACATGTGTCTTAGATTCAACAAATTATATTTTAGATGATGAAAGTGTGGAAAATTATTTAAGAGGAGTATATAATCATTTAAAAGAGGATGGTTTATTTGTATTTGATATAAATTCATACTATAAAATATCAGAAGTTTTAGGAAATAATGTCTACACATATGATAGTGAAGATTTATTTTATGCTTGGGAAAATATCTTTGAAGATGAAATAGTAGAAATGAACTTAAATTTCTTTATAAAAGATGGAGATAATTATGAAAGGTTCACAGAGGTTCATGAAGAAAAAGCTTATAAGGAAAGTGAAATAGAAAATATTCTTAAGGTGATAGGCTTTAAAATAGAGGAAAAGCATAATGGTTATACAGAAGAGGAAGTAACACCAGATACTGAAAGAATAGTTTATATAGTAAAAAAATAACGGAGGGATTAAATATGAGTGATAAATTAATAAGAGCCATAGCTAAAGATGGTATGATAAGAATATTTGCAGTAGAAACTACAGAGTTAGTTGATGAAGCATCAAAAATACATGATTGTACACCAACAGCAGCTGCTGCTTTAGGAAGAATGCTAACAGCAGGTACTATGATGGGTGCAATGTTAAAATCAGATAAAGAAGTTGTAACACTACAAATAAATGGTGGTGGAATGGCTAAGGGAGTAACTGTTACTGCTTACTCAGATTGTAGCGTTAAAGGATATATAGGAAATCCACATGTTGATTTACCTTTAAACACAGAGAATGGAAAATTAAATGTTGGAGAAGCTATTGGCAAAAATGGTGGATTAACAGTAATAAAAGATTTAGGTTTAAAAGATCCATATGTAGGACAAGTTCCAATATATAGTGGAGAAATAGCTGAGGATTTAGCATATTATTTCACAGCTTCAGAACAAATACCTTCAGCCGTTGCTTTAGGAGTGTTAGTAGACAGAGATCATTCAATAAAAAAAGCTGGTGGATTTATAATTCAATTATTACCAGGTGCAGATGAACTTTTAGGAGATTTATTAACATATAGATTAGATGAGATACCTTCATTAACTACAATGTTATCAGAAGGAAAAACTATAGAAGAAGTTATAGAATTGATTTTTGATGGAATGGATTTAAAAATTTTAGAAGAAGAAACTCCAAAATATAAATGTGATTGCTCAAGAGAAAAAGTTGAAAGAGCATTATTAAGCATAGGATATAAGGATTTAAAAGAATTATATGATGAAGGTAAGGAAGAAGAATTAAAATGTCACTTCTGTAATAAGTCATATAAATTTACTAAAGAAGATATAGGTAGATTATTAGAAGAAAAAGAAAAAGTTATTGCTGATGAAGTTTCAGAGGAAATGAAAAAAGCAGAAGAGAAAGAAAAAGAAGAAAATAAATAAATTGAAAAAAATATGTTGACAAATTAAATTTAAGTTAATATAATAATAAATGTCTTGAAAAGCTCAAGACATTTGGCTCGATAGCTCAGTCGGTAGAGCAGAGGACTGAAAATCCTCGTGTCGCTGGTTCGATTCCTGCTCGAGCCACCATAGTTGCGGGAGTGACTCAATGGTAGAGTGTCACCTTGCCAAGGTGAAAGTTGCGGGTTCGAGTCCCGTCTTCCGCTCCAATGCGGGTGTAGTTCAATGGTAGAACACCAGCCTTCCAAGCTGGATACCCGGGTTCGATTCCCGGTACCCGCTCCATATGGCGCTATAGCCAAGTGGTAAGGCAGAGGTCTGCAAAACCTTTATTCCCCGGTTCAAATCCGGGTGGCGCCTCCAAAAAAACATCTATAAGATTACTTATAGATGTTTTTCTTTTTTAGATCAAAGATTTTATTAATTTTTCACCAAAATTATAGAAATTAGTTTCTTTAAATACCTTTCTTAATGTTAGATCATAAATAGTTTCATTATCTACAAAATCTACAAAAGAATCTTTTAAGAAAAGTTTTATTACTTGAATATCTTGATATTTAAACCAAGTTAAAACAGCAACAACATCTTTATCTACAGGTTTTTCGGAGGTTTTAAAAGAACCTTCTTCTTGAAATACTATTAAATCTTTATGAGCTACTGAGTAAAATTCATTTGAAGGACAGGTATATTGAATTAATTTTACATTATCAATAGCTATTAGCAGATCTAGATTTTTTTTCTCTCCTAAATCGTTTGTAACTTTTTTTTGGAGTTTCATAACTTTCTTCATAAAAATATCCTCCTACAATAAAATGATGAATTTGGGTAAAGGTTTACAAAGAATATTAAATTATCAATAAAGTGAGATTAGAAGCATATAATATATTAGATTGCAACTCACAATATAATATGTTTTACAGTGTGAGAAAATTACATTAATGTTTATATAAAATTACACTTAATAATAACTTAATATTTATTATATTTAAATTTTAAAAGAATCTATTTATCAATACCGATTAAAAAGTGAATCACATAAGGTATTAATTAAAATTTTAGTAGCTACAATATAAAAATAAACTTATTAGGGGGAATAAAAATGTTTTTGGCTATTATAATTATTTTAGGTTTATTTTTAACTTATTTAATTGTAAAAAACGCAAATGAAAGCAAAAAGATTAAGAAAAACATAAATAAAGGATGGAAAGCTACACCATATATAAACTTAAGAATAAGTTACTTTGAAAAGCGAATTGATTTAGAAAAAATGCGTTTAAAAGAATTAATAAAAAATACCATAGCTTTAATGGATAAAAATGCAAAAATTATAGATAACAGTAAAGATGGATTTTATATAAAGAGTGAAAATGAATTGATATATTTAGAATTTTTAGCTGTAGAAGAAAAGCTAAAAGAAATTAAAGAATGTACTGATTTAAAAAATAATGAAATAATAAAATTAAACACTTATAATATCATAAAAAGGACACTTAGAAGGCATATATGGTCTTGGGAAGAAGAGATTATAGACTCCTTAGTGAGTAAGTTTTATTTAAAATTTTCTAGTGGATATATTGTTATGAGAGTTAGCAAAGAGAATAAAATAGTTTTTACGGAAGATAAAGAAAGTGATTTTTTAAAATAAAAAATGAAACTATTTTAATAAAAAGATATATAGTATTTTTTAGGATAAATATAAAGGAAACTTTATATTTATCTTTTTTATGTGTAAAATTAAAATATATTATTTAAGAATAAGAGTATGAAAGGAGTATTAAAATGAAAATAAAAGATATAAAGAAATTAACTGATTGCAAATTTTTAAACTTATATAAATTAGATATTGAGAATAAGGTTGGAAATTCTAAAGAGTATTTTATTGCAAGTAGAAGAGAAAAAAAGGATTTAAGCTGTGTTGTTAATAATCACAATAGGGCAGATGGGGTTATGATTATACCAATAACTGAAGAGAATGAATTAGTTTTAATAAAACAATTTAGACCAGCTATAAATGATTATATATATGAATTCCCAGCAGGACTTATAGATGATGGGGAAGATGCTATAAAGGCTGCAACAAGAGAGCTTTTTGAAGAAACAGGACTTTTAGCTAGTGAATGTGAGTATCTAATAAAGCCTAGTTATACCTCTGTCGGAATGTCAGATGAGACTGTAGCTGTTGTTAAAATGAAAGTTCACGGTAACATATCAACTGAAAACTTAGAAGAAAACGAAGAGATAGAAGTTATTAAAATTCCTATTAAAGAGGCAAAAAGCTTTGTTAAAGAACATAATGTATCTATAAAAACTGCTTTAGTTTTAACTTTTATGTAAAATAAAAGGGAATGTATAAAAGGTTTCTTAAAATAAAATTTATAAATAAATCTTCTTTATATTATTTATAAGTTTTATTATTTTAAGTTTCAATACATTCCCTCTATTTATTATACTAAAATTTCTTTTGGCTCTTTAGCTAAAATTTCTACTACACCTTCTGGAACTTCACCAGTATGAAGTTTTAAAGCATTTAATGCAGCACCTTTAATAGGTGGTAAAATAGGCGCTTTTAAATTAAATGCGGTATAATTATCTTCAAGATATTTCTTTAATGGGTTTAAAATAAAATCTTTTGAGTTGAAAACACTTCCTGAGTAAGAAATATTTAATATCCCTTTAAACTCAAGTTGATTTGTTATTCCGTTTACCATTAGAAGACATTCCTTAGCGGCTTGTCTATAAATATCTAAAGCATATTTATCTCCCTTAAGGGCAGCTTCATAAACTAACATTGCAAGCTTGCCAACTTTAGTTCTATCCTGCTTATATTCATCTTTTATAAGGAATATTAAGTCAAAATCATTTTTCAATTCTAATTCCTCTTTAAATATATCATATAGGACAGTTCTTTCTAATCTATGGTCAGATTGCTTACCAAAGATTTCAACACCTTTTTTAGCAATCCAGTATCCAGAGCCTTCATCACCACAAATATGACCCCAACCACTAGTTCTAGTTGTTTTTAAATCTTCAGTTATACCGGCAGCAATAGCTCCTGTGCCTAAGATTATACATATTCCTGGTTCGCCAGCTAAAGATCCAGCTAGAGCAACCTCTACATCGTTTCCACAAGAGAATTTATTTTCTCCTAAAATTTCAGCTATTATAGAGTTCATTTCTAATTTTTCATTTTCGTTTTCGCCATATGCAGGCAAACCTAAAAATGAATAATTAAGATCTTCTTTAGAAATATTAATTTGACTACAAACTGTATTTATTCCTTCTTCGATACCTTTTCTAAATCCATCAAATCCTACTTGGTGAATATGACAAGTACCACTATTGTAAGTTGATAGAACTTCTCCTAAATGGTTATAAGCATAAATGATGTTTTTGTTCCGCCAGCATCAATACCTAAATAAAACATACTTCTCCCCCTTTAAATACATAGTTGTAATTACCACTTTAATTTATTTTACTATATTATTAATTAGGTAATCAATGGAAAAAAAGAAGTATGAATTAAAGTAAAAAATAATTCAAGAAACATTAAATTTGTTCACTTTAAATTGAAAAAAATTACATTAAAATTGTAACAATAAATGTGATAAATATAAAAATAATATTTATATGCTATTTTATCAACATTTATTACTACTTTGAGTAAAATATATTGATTATTAAAAACATAAAATACTTCCTCT
Source organism: Clostridium sp. LIBA-8553 (assembly GCF_057782465.1). Lineage (NCBI taxonomy): Bacteria > Bacillati > Bacillota > Clostridia > Eubacteriales > Clostridiaceae > Clostridium > Clostridium sp. LIBA-8553. The sequence goes on along the minus strand of NZ_CM173489.1, from coordinate 2,641,252 downwards.
ATCTATTAATTTATCATTAGAAAGATAAATTGGTTTAACATTATATTTAGCTAAAAAGTTTTTTATATCATCTCCGTAAGGATGTTTCTCTAAATTGCCAAAAAAGACCATTTTATCTTTTGAAATTAAGCCACAAGTTCCACCTATGAAACCATAATCTAGTCCAGGAAGAGATATATCGCCACTAGGAATTAAAAGAATATCAAAGCCATAAGGCGTTAAAGCTTTATAAATTCCTTTATCAGAAGTTATTAGGGCTTTTTCTGAAACTATTGCTATGGAACATTTAGAATATCCTTGTTTTATGTTTATTAGCTTTTTTTCTTTAATTTGCTCAAGTAAATTGATATCAGTGAATTTTAAATTATGTATAAAATAATCTTTTAAATTTACAGCGTTTAAAGCTATATTTTTAGGATATTCATTTTCCAATTGGCAAGAGCTTTTTATAACTTTAATACCTTTAGGAATAGAGTCAAATAATTCTTCTGATGAGTTTTTGGCTAATATTAGTGTGTTTTTATCTATAATATTTAATTGAATATCTGGGTGACCATCTATAGCATTATATAGATTAGGATGCTTTGGTACTTTAATTAGATTAAGACCTAGATGTTTTAAATTTTTTTCTTCTATTTCTGAAATTCTATAATCAACAAAACAATTTCTCATAATAATCTCCTTATTGAACTTTTTATACTTTAATTTTACTAAAATAGCAAATAAATTGTCGATTAATAAATTTAGCTTTTTGAATATTCGATGAGAATTAATACATACTAAAAGTAAAGAAAGGAGTGAGAAGAATGCTTCTAATGACATTATGTTGTGAGGATGAAAAAAATTTGATACAAGATATACAAAGCATTAAAAATGTTTTAAAAAGTAAAGGTATTATAATTGGAGTATCAGAAAGTATCTCAGATGAAACTCACTTCGTTAAAATATACTATGAAAGTAGTCACTTTGATGAAAAAGCAAGAGAAACCATAATGCTATATATAAGTAATGTTATATATAATGTTATAATTGAACACTATAGAGAAAAGGAAATGCTTCATTATATAAATGAAAATTATTTCTTTTTAAAGCATGATGAAATCTTAGAAATTGATTTAACAATAAGTAAAATATTAAAAGGTGAACAAAAAGTTTGTAGTGATAAGGATTTCTATTGTTTAAATAAAGTAAATAATGTTATAGAAAGTATAAAAGCCTTTATATTAGAAAATGACTATATAAATATAGAGGGTTTTATAACATTTAGAATGAAGTCCTTATTAAAAGATATTGAGTGTATAATTGATAAAGTTGTAGAAGAATATATGATTGAAAAAGAATATAATGAATTTATAAAGTTGCTAAAGTATTTTGTTGATATACAAGATTGTAAATTAGAAGAAGTAAACATTATAATTCAAAGAAATGGAGCTTATGAAGTTAAAGATAATTTTGGAGCTGATGTATTTAAAGAATTTTTAAATGAAATTACAGATATGTCTGAAGAGGGAATAGTAAATGTAGAAGATGTTATTATTAGTGGATTAATAACTAACTCTCCTAGGAAAATAAAAATATATAATGAGCAGGAATGTTTAAATAAAGAATTTTTACAAACAATAAAAAGTGTTTTTGGTGATAGGGTAGAAATACACGGAAACTACGATTTAAATAGTATTATAAAAAAATAAGTGATGTATAAGAGTTGTTTTTAAATTTAAATGATTAAGATATAAATTAATAGAGAAAATAAAAATAGTAATAATATATTTTAAAAGAAATTGATGAATTATGTTGACAATGAAAAAGAATAGTGATAAGATAACTGATGTCAAGAAGAAACAGCCGTTTCTCACCTTACAGCTGAAAATGCTAGTTAGGTCATGAATTTTATTACTTTTGATTTTGGTAATAGAGGACGGCTTAAAACCGTCCTTTTTTATTTATATATTTGTGTTGGCTAAATTCTATCGGAGGTGAACAAGATTAGTAAAAATTTTGCAATCAATCAAGAAATAAGAGAAAAAGAGGTTAGATTAATTTCTAACACAGGAGAGCAACTTGGTGTTGTATCTGGAAGAGATGCACAAAGAATGGCTGATGAAGCTGAGTTAGACTTAGTTATGATTTCGCCAAACGCTAAACCACCAGTTTGCAAAATAATGGATTACGGTAAATTTATTTATGAGCAATCCAAAAAAGATAAAGAAGCAAAAAAGAAGCAAAAGGTTATCAGTGTTAAAGAGATAAGAGTTAGCCCAACTATAGAAAAGCATGACTTAGAAATAAAAGCTAAGAATGCTAAGAAATTCTTAGAAGCTGGAGACAAAGTCAAGATAACTGTAAGATTTAGAGGAAGAGAAGCTGAGCATTCACATGTTGGTGTTAAGATATTAGATAATTTCTTAGCTCAATTAGAAGAAGTATGTACAGTAGAAAAGCCTGCTAAATTAGAAGGTAGAAACATGATAATGATTTTAGCTCCTAAAAAAGCGTAACTTGAGAGGAGGATACTTACAATGCCAAAAATGAAAACTCATAGAGGTGCAGCAAAAAGATTCAAGAAAACAGGAACTGGAAAGTTAAAGAGAGCTCACGCTTTCACTAGCCATATCTTAACAAAGAAAAGTGCTAAGAGAAAAAGAAATTTAAGAAAAACTGGTTATGTTTCAACTGCACAAGAAAAAGCAATGAAGAAATTATTACCATATCTATAAGATAAAACACGGAGTAGGAGGTCTAGAAAATGGCAAGAGTTAAGAGAGCGGTAAATGCTCGTAAAAATCATAAAAAAGTTTTAAAACTTGCAAAAGGATACTATGGTGGAAAAAGCAAGTTATTCAAAACTGCTAACGAATCAGTAATAAGAGCATTAAGAAATGCTTACGTTGGAAGAAGATTAAAGAAGAGAGATTACAGAAGATTATGGATAGCTAGAATAAACGCAGCTACAAGAATGAATGGTCTTTCATACTCAAAATTCATGAACGGAATGAAATTAGCTGGTGTTGATATAAACAGAAAAATGCTTTCAGAGATAGCTATAAATGATCCAAAAGCATTTGCTGATTTAGTTGAATTAGCTAAAAAGCAAATAAACGCTTAATATCAGATGCGAGTTTATCTCGCATTTTTTTTATATACTATTTATATTTTATAAGTTTAATTTTATTCAGAATTTTTATCTGAATAAAATTAAACTTATTTGCAATTACAATTAAATAAAAATTACTTTTAACTTCTAAAGATAAGACAACTTTACATATATAAATTAAAATTAAGATATAATAAGTATAAAATAAAAGATATAATATTTAATTTGAGTTGGGGGTTTAATTATGTACATTAAACTGACAAAAAAAATAAAATTTAGTGCTGTTCAGATTTTAGCTTTAGGATTTTTTATTGTTATTTTCTTAGGCGCTATAATATTAAGTCTTCCAATATCTTCTAAAAGTGGAGAGCCTACTGCGTTTTTAGATAGTTTATTTACTTCAACATCAGCAGTATGTGTTACTGGACTTATAACCCTAAATACGGCAGAACATTGGAATTACTTTGGAAAAACCATAATAATAATCTTAATACAAATAGGTGGATTAGGATTTATGTCATTTACTACTTTATTTGCCTTAATGGTTAAGAAAAAAATAACTTTAAGAGAAAGACTTCTTATACAGGAAGCTATGAACACATTCGGCATACAGGGGTTAGTTAGAATGATTAGGTATATATTAGCATTTACATTTTCAGTAGAGATGTTAGGTGCATTATTATTATCAACTCAGTTTATACCTAAGTTTGGATTTTTAAAAGGGGTTTACTATAGTATTTGGCATTCAATTTCAGCTTTTTGTAATGCGGGATTCGACTTATTTGGAGATAATCTAGTTGGCTATGCTAATAATAAAACTGTAATACTAACAATTGCAGCCTTAATTATTATTGGTGGATTAGGATTTACTGTTTGGTCAGAGTTATACAATTTTAAAGGATATAAGAAATTATCTTTACATTCTAAAGTTGTAATAATGATAACAGCAATTCTTTTAATTGGTGGAACTATTCTTATGTTCATCTTTGAATATAATAATCCTAATACTCTTCAAAATATGAGTTTTGGTGATAAAGTGACTAATGCTTTCTTTGCTTCGACAACTACAAGAACTGCTGGTTTTAACTCAATATCTACTACTGATATGACTTTAGCAGGGAAATTTTTAACTATATTATTAATGTTTGTAGGTGGTTCACCAGGATCAACAGCAGGTGGTATAAAGACCGCAACATTTGGTATAGTAGTTCTTACTTTAATCTCTATAATAAGAGGTAGAGAAGATACTGAAGTATTTAAGAAGAGAATTTCAAAAGAATTAGTATATAAGGCTTTTGCCGTTTTATTTATAGGTTTTGGTATAGTTGTACTTGGAACATTAATTTTAGCAGTTACGGAACCAGGGTTCTCACTAGAATATATACTGTATGAAGTTACATCCGCGTTTGCAACAGTTGGTTTAACATTGGGAATGACTCCATACCTTTCAGCAATAGGAAAAATAGTAATAATCATAACTATGTATTTAGGAAGAGTGGGTCCTATGACTGTAGTTTTAGCTTTAACTAATAGAAAGAAACCTAGTGCATACAAATACCCAGAAGATAAAATATTAATAGGATAAGTTAGGAGTGTAAGGCTTATGTCAAGTAAACAATTCGTTATTATAGGATTAGGAAGATTTGGAGCATCAGTAGCTAAGACTTTATATGCTTTAGGTCATGATGTTTTAGCAATTGATTCTAATGAAGATTTAGTTCAAGAAATATCAGATAGTGTAACTCATGCGGTTCAAATGGATGCAACAGATGAAAATGCTTTAAGAACTTTAGGATTAAGAAATTTTGATGTTGCAGTTGTTACTATAGGAGCTAATATACAGGCTAGTGTTATGGCAACATTACTTGTTAAAGAGATGGGAATAAAATATATAATAGCTAAAGGTAACAGTGATCTACATGCTAAGGTTTTATACAAAATAGGAGCAGATAGAGTAATTTTACCTGAGAAGGATATGGGAGTTAGAGTTGCTCATAACTTAGTTTCTTCAAGTATTTTAGATTATATAGAATTATCACCTGACTATTCTATAATTGAAATAGAAAGTCCAAAAGAGTGGTATGGAAAGTCAATGAAAGAATTAAGTTTAAGAAGTAAGTATGGAATAAACGTAATGGCTATTAAGAGACACAATGAAGTTAATATATCTCCAGATGCAGATGACGTTATTAATAAAGATGATATAGTTGTAGCTATAGGATCTGCAGAAGATTTAACAAAATTAGAAGGAAAGATATTTAGACATTAATATCTTTTAGGAAAGGATTATTTGCTTTGTTAGAGATAGAAAGTAAAAATAATAACTTATTTAAAGAGATAAAAAAATTAAAAGAAAAGAAGCATAGAATAAAAAGCAATAAATATATTATTGAAGGTCTAAGATTTGTAGAAGAGGCCATTAAAAGTAAGGTATCCATAGATTCAATAATATTTACAGAGGGTTTTAAAGAAAAAAATCCAGAGTTTTTCTTAAATATTAATGAGGATATAAAACTTATACAAATGAATGGTGCTCTTTTAAAGCAACTTTGCTCAACTGAAAATCCACAAGGGGTTATTGGTGTTATAAACATGCAAAATAAGGAATTAAAAAGTGGAGAGCTTGTTGTTTTAGTAGATAAAGTTCAAGATCCAGGAAACATGGGAACAATTATAAGAACAGCCCATGCAGCAGGGGCAGCTGGAATAGTTATGACAAAAGGTACTGTTGATATATATAATGATAAAACATTAAGATCAACAATGGGTTCAATATTTTATATTCCAGTTGTTGAGGATGATTCTTTAGAATATGTAAAATCATTGAAAGAAGATGGATATAGGCTTGTAGTAAGTTCGCTTCAAGGAAAAAATAATTTCTTTGAGGAGAATCTACAAGGAAAGATTATGATTGCTGTTGGCAATGAGGGAAATGGTGTTAGTGATGAGATATATGAAATTGCTGATATAAAGGTTAAAATTCCTATGCCAGGTGAGGCAGAATCATTAAATGTGGCTGTAGCTACTTCTATAATGATATATGAAAAAATAAGACAATCATTTAATTTAAATTAAGGGGAAAATATATTCTCCTTAATTTTTTTGTATAGGTATAAACTTTAATTGCTATTTTAGGAAATACGAATCATAAAAGGTTAAAATATAATAAATCCCTTGATTATGCATAGTATTATATGTATAATATACTTTGAATTGAATAGATAAAAACATTGATAGAGAGAGTAGATGTAGTAATTTCTTTTCAGGGAAAAGATGCCATAGACTGAAAGCATTTTAAGAAAACTATATTGAAGTTCACTCTGGAGTTCTAACTGTGAAATTTAAAGTAGCAGTTAGCGGCATGGTCGTTATTTAAAATTAAGTGAGTACTAATTTATTTTAGTGCTAATTAGGGTGGTACCACGGATATGAATACCCCGTCCCTTGTGTTTATAGGGATGGGGTTTATTTTATTTTCTTGGAGTTGTGTCAATACTAGAAAAGTGACAATAAAAGGGCCATATAACCTTATAATATTTAAAATAAGGGCTAATTTAATAAAAGAAGATTTTTATATTTAGATAAAACATACTTTAATTCAGTAAAGATTTTTAATTATATTGAATTTGAGTTTACTTTATCTAGGCAAGTAGAACCTTTAATAGGAATATTACGGTTCCAAGAGCTTTAAGATAAAATCTAATATATTAAGTATATATCAGGAAAGGAGAATAAAAATGCAAGATAAGTTAAATCAAATTAAAGAATTAGCTTTAGTAGAAATTAAAGAAGCTAAAGATAGTACTACTATTGAAGCAATAAGAGTTAAATATCTTGGTAAAAAGGGAGAGCTTACAACTATATTAAGAGGAATGGGAGCTCTATCTAAAGAGGAGAGACCAGTAGTTGGTAAATTAGCTAATGAAGTAAGAGAGGCTTTAGAAGTTGAGTTAGAAGCTGTAATAAAAGCTGTTAAAGAAGCTGAAAAACAAGAAAAGTTAAAAAATGAAGTAATAGATATTTCAATGCCTGGAAAGAAACAAACAATAGGAAAGAAACATCCATTAGAGCAAACTTTAGATGAAATGAAGAAAATATTCGTTTCAATGGGATTTGCTATAGAAGATGGTCCAGAAGTTGAGAAAGATTACTACAACTTCGAGGCTTTAAATATTCCTAAAAATCATCCAGCTAGAAGTGAGCAAGATACGTTCTACATAAATGATAATGTAGTTTTAAGAACTCAAACTTCTCCAGTTCAAGCTAGAGTTATGGAAAAACAACAGCCACCAATAAAAATGATATCACCAGGTAAAGTGTTCAGATCAGATGCTGTTGATGCTACACACTCACCAATATTCTATCAAATGGAAGGTCTTGTTATAGATAAAGATATAACTTTCGCAGATCTTAAAGGAACTTTAGAGTTATTTGCTAAGAAAATGTTTGGTGATAAGGTTAAAACTAAGTTCAGACCACACCATTTCCCATTCACTGAGCCATCAGCTGAAATGGATGCTACATGCTTTGTATGTAACGGAAAAGGATGTAAAGTATGTAAAGGAGAAGGTTGGATAGAAATACTAGGTTGCGGTATGGTTCACCCTCAAGTTTTAAGAAACTGTGGAATAGATCCAGAAGTTTATAGTGGATTTGCATTCGGTTTCGGTGTAGACAGAATGGTTATGCTTAAGTATGGAATAGATGATATAAGATTATTATACGAAAGTGATATGAGATTCTTAAATCAATTCTAGTTTTAAAATAGGAGGTAAAAAAGATGAAAGTACCATTTAATTGGCTTAAAGATTACGTTGATATAGATATGACAGCAGAAGAGTTAGGCGATGCTTTAACTTTATCTGGATCAAAAGTAGAAGAGGTCGTAACTGCTGGAGCAGAAATAGAAAATATAGTTACTTGTCAAATAGATAAAATAGAACAACATCCAGATGCTGAAAAGCTTAAAATTTGTCAAGTAAACATAGGATCAGAAATGATTCAAATAGTAACAGCTGCGGATAATATGAAAGAACATGATAAAGTTCCAGTAGCTTTACATGGCGCAATATTAGCTGATGGAAGCAAAATCAAAAAAGGTAAATTAAGAGGAGAAGTTTCAAACGGAATGTTCTGTTCAGAAGAAGAATTAGGAATTGCTGACGGAAAAGAAGTTATTGGACTTATGATTTTACCAGAGGATGCTCCAATTGGAGTTTGTATAAAAGAATATTTAGGACTTAATAAACAAGTTTTAGATTTCGAAATAACTTCAAATAGACCAGATTGTTTAAGTGTTCTTGGAATGGCTAGAGAAACTGCTGCAACAACAAGAAAAACTTATAGAATGCCAAACACTAAGTTTGAAGTTAAATGTGATAAAAATATAAATGATGAAATAAAAGTTACAGTTAATGATGAACTTTGTAACAGATATATGGCTAGAGGAGTTAAGAATGTAAAAGTAGCTCCATCACCAACTTGGATGCAAGAAAGATTATTAGATGCTGGTGTAAGACCAATAAACAACATAGTTGATATTACTAACTTTGTTATGTTAGAGCTTGGTCAACCAATGCATGCTTTTGATAGAAGAGAGTTAAAAGCTTCTAACATAGTAGTTGAAAGAGCTAAAGATGGAGAAAAATTCACAACTTTAGATGAAGTTGAAAGAGAATTAACTTCAGATGTTCTTTGCATAAAAGATGGAGAAGAAATAGTTGCTTTAGCTGGTATAATGGGTGGATTAAACTCAGGTGTTAAGGATGATACTACTGAAATAGTATTTGAATCAGCTAACTTTGATGGAACAAATATAAGAGTTAACTCTAAAAACTTAGGATTAAGAACTGAAAGTTCATCAAGATTTGAAAAAGACATAGATCCAAACTTAGCAGTTTTAGCTTTAGACAGAGCATGTGCTCTAGTTGAAGAATTAGGTTGTGGAGAAGTTATGGAAGGAACTATAGATGTCTACAACAATGTTAAAGAAGAGAAAACTTTAGAAGTAAGCGTTAGCTGGATAAACAAATTCTTAGGAACTTCACTAGAAGCAGAAGAAATGAAAAAATGTTTAGACAGCTTAGATTTAAAAACTAATATAAATGGAGATACATTAGAAATTTTAGTACCTACATTTAGAATAGATGTTGATATAAGAGAAGATGTTGCAGAGGAAGTTGCAAGAATCTATGGATATAATAATATTCCAGCTACATTAATATCAACTAGCACAGAAAAAGAAGCTAAGGACAAAAAACAATTATTAGATGAAAAAGTTATAGATGCAATGTTAGCATCAGGATTAAATCAATCTATAAGTTATTCATTTGTAAGTCCAAAGGTATTTGATAAAATATGCTTACCAGAAGATAGTGAGCTTAGAAATGTTGTTAAAATAAAGAATCCATTAGGAGAAGACTACAGTGTAATGAGAACTTCAACACTTCCTTCAATGATGGAATCTTTAGCTAGAAACTATTCAAGAAGTAATGATATAGTTAGATTATTTGAAATAGGTAAAACTTATATACCAAATTCAGATGAAAATGAATTACCAACTGAAAGAAACATATTAACAATTGGTATATATGGACAATGCGATTATTTTGACTTAAAAGGAATAGTTGAAAACTTATTAGATACATTAGGACTTAAGAGTGCATCATTCAAGAGAATGAGTGAAAATCCAAGCTACCATCCAGGAAAAACTGCTGAGTTAGTTTTAGGAAGAACTTCATTAGGAGTTTTAGGAGAAATTCATCCAGATGTTAATGATAACTATGGAGTAGATGTTCCTTGCTATGTAGCAGAATTAGATTTAGATGCTATGTACAACTTCTCAAAAACTGAAAAAGCTTATAAGCCATTACCTAAGTACCCAGCAATAACTAGAGATATAGCTTTACTTGTTGATGATGCTGTTTTAGTTCAAGAAATTGAAGAGGCTATAAGAAAAGCTGGTGGTCAAGTAGTTGAAAAAGTTGAGTTGTTTGACGTTTATAAGGGAGCTCAAATACCAGAAGGCAAGAAGAGTATTGCATATGCTATAGCTTATAGAGATCCAAGTAAAACTTTAAAAGATAAAGAAATAAACAAAGTTCATGATAAAATATTAAGAGCTTTAGAGTATAAATTAGGCGCTCAATTAAGAGAGCAATAATAGTTTTAAATATGTTATGTATATGATAAAATGTACATAACATATTTTTTATTATGGAAGTAAGAGGTGTTTAAGGAAGTATGGCGACTGTTACGGTAACAATAAACGGCGTTGAATATAATTTAAAAGGCCAGGAAGATGGAGAATATTTAAAAAAAGTAGCTGGATACTTAGAAGAAAAAATACAAGCTATGTTAGCAAAGAATAATAAACTAAGTGCACCAGCAGTAGTTTCTTTAGCAGCTCTAAACATAGCTGATGAGTTATTTAAAGGAAACGAAGAATATAATCAATTAATAGATTACTATGAAAAAGTTAAAGCAGAATTAGAGAATTCTAAGAAAGAGGTAGAAGAACTTCAAGAATTAGAAGGAAAAAGTATAGCCTTAAAGGAAGAGCTTGAAAAGATTAATTCAGAAAAATTAGACTTAGAAAGTACTATTAAATCTTTAGAGGAAGCTAAGAAGAACTTTGAAAAGGAATCTCAAGAGTTTAAAAAGCAATGTGACGACTTAAATGATAAAACTTCTAAATTAAAAGAAGAATTAAAGGTTTCACAGACAAATCTTAATAATTCAAAAAATGATGCTAATCAATTAAGAAAAGAAATTGAAAAATTAAGAAGTGAGAACACTAGCTTAAAATCTTCAAAGGACAAGCTTAGAAGTGAAAATGATAAGTTAAGTAGAGAGCTTAAGGAAGCAAGAGATAAAAATAACAATTTAAACAACTTATTAAATGATTCTAAAACTAAGGAAAAGAGATTAAATGATGAGATTAATGCTTTAAAAAATAAAAATAGCAACTCAGAAAAAGAAATCAGAGAACTTAGAGAAAAAAATAATGGACTAAGTAATATAGTCAATTCATCTAAAAAGAATATAGATGAATTAAATAAAGAACTTAATAGTTTGAAAGAAAGAAATAAAGTTCAAAAAGAAGAAAATACTAAATTAGCTTTAGAGGGAGAGTCTTTAAAAGCTAATATTAAAGAGGCTGAAAGTAAGCTTTCTGAATTAAGTGAGAAAAATAAAAACTTGACTTCTGAAGGAGAAGCTTTAAAAATTGAATTTGCAGAATCTAAGCTTGAGAATAAAAAGTTAAGAGAAGAAAATTCAAGAGTAATAGCTGAAAGTGAAGATTTAAGTGAAGAGTGTAGAGAAGCTAAAGATAAGCTTCAGGAAATAAATGAAAAGAACAATAAGCTAATGGCTGATAATGAATCATTAAAAGCTGAGAAAAAAGCTTTACAAGAACAAGTTTCTAATTTAATAGAGGATAAGGATAATTTATCTTTAGAAAGCAATACTTTAAAAGTTAACTATAAAGAGATAGAAGATAAAGTAAATGCATTAAACAAAGAGAAAAATGTACTTAAGGACATTAATATTAGATTAACTGAAGAGAATAATAAGCTTGGTTCAGAAAAAGGAAAGCTTGAAGAAAACATTAAATCTCTAGATGAAGAGAAAACTTCAACTAAAGAAGAAAATAGTAGTCTTAAAGAACAAATACTTAAATTAGAGAAAGATATAGAATTAGCTTTACAGGAAAAAGAAACCTTAAGTAAAAAAGTTTCAGATGAAATGGAAGTTGAAATAAACTCCTTAAAAGAAGAGCTTGAAAGAGTAAAAACTGAAATGGAGATTTTAGAAGAAGAAGCTAAGAAGATTAAAAAAGAAAAGAATCTTCTAATGGGAAATAATAAAGAGCTAAGACGTAATTGGCAAAATGCAAAGTATAAGTTGTTAGATTTAGAACAAAAATACTTAGATTCTCAAGTTAAGCTGGCCGCTACAAAGAAAAAAGATAATGTATTAGTAAAAAGATAATAAAATAAGAGAGTATATATTTAAAAATAAATATATACTCTTTATTTTTATAGATATTTTAAGGAAACTGTAACATTATTGGAATTGTTTTAGTTTGTTTAGGATTAATTAATAAAGTTAAGGTTATCAAATGAATAATTTTAAGTCTTAGATTCCGTTATATGAATTTATGACTTAAAATACTTATCAATATAAGTTAGATATTACAAGGGACAAAAGTTCTATTTACAAAATAACAAGGAGTTAATCCTGTCTTTTCTAAAAATTCAGGAACTTTATCAAAATTTCTTCCAATATGAGATAGCATATGAGAATCTGACCCTAAAGTAATATATTTTCCACCAAGTTCTTTATAGTATGAATAAATCTCTACCATGTTTTTAAATGAGGTTTCATTATCTAAACGACTTGTATTAAGTTCAAGAATTTTGTTTTTCTTTATCAAAGCTTCAAATATAGCTTTGAATTTAGACTTAAAGTCTTTAAGAGTCATTTCTTTATCCTCATAAACGCTATATCTACAAGGATAATCTATATGTCCTAGAGTATCAAAAATATTATAAAACTTTATGCATTTAAGAACATTATCAAGGTATTCTCCATAAACAATATCTTTTGGTCTAGTATCTTCTCTTAGAAATCTAGAAAGAGTAACTCCGTTTATGGAATGAATAGAACCTATTATCATATCAAATTTATCTTTGTATTTTTCATAAAAAGCAAAGTTTTCATCAATATTATTCATGGCAAGTCCAAGTTCAACACCTTGTTGCATATTTTTCCCTCTATATTCTTCATAGGTTTCTAGGTAACCATCAAGGTCAAGTTCTGCAAATTGAGGATGTGTTGTTAAATTATAATCTAAATGTTCTGTAGTTAGTATTCCAAGATTTTTTTCTTTAGCCTTTTCTAGTATATCTTTGATTTTTAACCTAGAATCAGCTGAAAATTCTGTATGCATGTGACAATCGTAAAGCATTGAGTTACCTCCCAATAAATATTTCTACATTTTAATTTTATCACAATAGAAGAATATATTAAGAAAAATAAGTTTTTTTAACTTACTCTTAAAATAGCTTTTGATAATTAAGTTTTAGGGTAATATATTAAAGTTAATATTAAGTAAGCATTATGTTAAAAACATATTTTTATGTTTTGGTTAATTTAATTATTTGGTTATGTTTTAAGCTATGTCTCAAAGTTTAAACAAAAATCAACGTTCACCTAAAACATAGAAAATTATCTAAATATACTTAATATAATAATAACTAAAAGTACTGTTGAAAATTAATATTAATGGAAAGAGAAGTAGCGAAATGTAGAATTGTAATGTGTAATTGTGTATAATACAAAGTATTGAATAAATTAACTAAGGAAAACCCTAGTTGACTTTTAGGAGAGATGAATTTTATGGAAAGAATAGAATTACTGGCACCAGCAGGAAGTATGGAAAGTTTGATTGCTGCCATAAATAGAGGTGCTGATGCCATATATTTAGGAGGAAGTAAATTCTCAGCAAGAGCATATGCTTCTAACTTTGATGATGAAACAATGGAAAAGGCCGTGGATTATGCACATACTTATGGCGTTAAAGTTTATGTTACAGTAAATACTTTAATCAAGGAAAATGAGTTTCAAGAGGCTGTAGATTACATAGGATTTTTATATAGAATAGGTGTAGATGCCTTAATAATTCAAGATGTAGGTCTTGCTAAAAGGATAAGGGAAGTATATCCAGATTTTGAATTACATGCTTCAACTCAGATGAGCATACATAATGGAGAGGGAGCTCTTTTCTTTAGAGAGAATGGATATTTTAGAATTGTTTTATCAAGAGAGCTTACTTTAGAAGAGATAAAATATATATCAAAAGACTTAGGAATAGAAACTGAAATATTCGTTCATGGAGCTTTATGTGTTTGCTATTCAGGACAATGTTTAATGAGTAGTCTAATTGGTGGAAGAAGTGGTAATAGAGGAAGATGTGCTCAAAGTTGTAGACTTCCATATACACTAATTAGAGAAAAAGATAAGAAAGAAACTAAAGGATTCCTTTTAAGTCCAAAGGATATATGTACTATTGAAAATGTGGAAGATTTAATAAAGACAGGAACTAGTTCATTAAAGGTTGAAGGAAGAATGAAGAGACCTGAATATGTTGCTGGAGTTATAGAATCTTATAGAGAAGCTATAGATAATTCATATAAAAATATTAAGAAATCTCAAGAGGGAAATAAGCTTAAGCTTAAAAAGTTATTTAATAGAGAAGGTTTTTCTACTGCATACATGTATAAGAATGTGGGAAAAGATATGATGGCATTTAAAACTCCAAGAAACACAGGAGTTTTACTTGGTGAAGTTTTAAAAAGTGGAGAAGTGCTTTTATTAGATGATCTTTCATTAAAAGATGGAATAAGAACTAATGATGATGGATTTACCGTAAGTAAAATACTTATTGGAAATCAAGAAGTTACTGAAGGTAAAAAAGGGGATAGGGTTAAAATATTCCCTAAAAAATATAAAGCTAATGATAAACTTTATAAAACTTCAGATGCTAAGCTTTTAAATGAGTTAAAAGTAGCTTATGAAAATCCATATGAGAGAAAAATAAACTTAAAAGCTTATATGAAATTTAAGGTTAATGAGCCAATGGAACTTACTGTAGAGTATAATGGAAACTACTTCACAAAAGAAGGAGATGTTGTCCAAGTTGCAGTAAATAGACCTATGGATAAAGAAAAGGTTGAAAAGAACTTAAGAAAATCAGGAGATATTCCATATCAAATAGATGAAATAGAATATGTAGATTTTGAAGATGGATTCGCAGCAGTATCTTCAATAAACAACTTAAGAAGAGAAGTATTAGAAGACATAAGAAATTCTGAAATTAAGAAGTATAAAAGAAATATTGAAAAACAAGAGAATAAAGAATTAAATGAAAAGAATGGTGAAATGCCAGAGATATTAGTTGTTGTTAATACTAAGGAACAATTAAGAGCTGCTAAAAATAGTGGAATCAAAGATATTGCTTTAGACATCTTTGGAAAGAATGAAGGGCAACTTAATAAGAATGCCTTAAAGGAATTCCAAGGTGAAGGAGTTAATCTTTACATAAAGGCACCTACAATAATAAAAGAAGAGTTTGAAATAATAAGTAATATAATAGAAGAAAACCTTAATTTAATAAGAGGATTAGTTACAGCCAATGCTGGAATAATAAATAGATTTAAGGATAAAACAAATATTATAGGTGATTATAAGCTTAATATATTTAATTCTTATGGTATGAAATTTTATAATGAACATATGATGGGAAGTTGTTTAAGCTTAGAGTTAAACAAGAAAGAATTAAATAAAATGCTTAAAAAGTATTCTAATGGAGCTCAAATGTTTGTTTATGGAAGACCAGAGGTTATGGTTAGTGAATACTGTCCAATAGGAAGTACCTTTGGTGGAAAATGTACTTCAAAAAATTGTGATAACCAATGCGTAAGCAGTACATTTACTTTAAGAGATAGAATGAATCAGGATTTTGTTATAAGAACTGATATATTCTGTAGATCACACATATACAATACAGTACCTGTTAACTTAATTCAAGAAATGGATGAAATAAAAGGATTTGGAGTAAATTCATTTAGATTAGATTTTGTAGATGAAAACTATGAAGAGGTTATGCAGGTAATTGAAGCTCTAAACAAGAAAGAATCTTTAAAATTAAAGGATTATACTAAAGGTCACTTTAAAAGAGGCGTTGAGTAAAGGGGATTAAAGTATGAACGATAGAGTTTTAAGAGTTTTAGAATTTAATAAAATTAAAGAATTGGTTAAGGGATATGCCATTACAAAATCAGCTAAAGAGATGGTTTTAGATCTTAAACCATATGATTCTGTTTATGATGTTAAAGAACATTTAGAAGAAACAAAAGAAGCCTTAGATATTTTAATGAGAAAAGGAAATCCTCCTTTTAAAGGACTTTATGACGTTAAAGAGGCCATAACAAGAGCTGAAAAAGGTGGAGTTTTAAGTATAGAAGGGTTACTGAGAATAGGAAATATGCTTGCAGTAACAAGAAAGCTTTCAGATTTCTTATCTAGAAAAGAAGAGGAAGAAGAGCATAGAATTTTAGAAGGAATGAAAGAGGGACTTATAGTACTTAGAGGCGTTGAAAGTGCCATATCAAAGGCTATAGTAAGTGAAGAGGAAATTGCAGATTCAGCAAGTGACAAACTTTATAGCATAAGAAGAAGTTTAAAGGAAAAGAATTCATCTGTAAGAGATAAGGTTAATGCCATAGTAAGAAGCAATGCTCAATATCTTCAAGATGCCTTATATACAGTTAGAGGAGATAGATATGTTATACCTGTAAAGGCTGAATATAAATCACAAGTTCCAGGACTTGTTCATGACCAGAGTTCTACAGGAGCAACGCTTTTCATAGAACCAACAGCCCTAGTTAATTTAAATAATGAAATAAAAGAGCTTATGCTAAAGGAAAGAGCTGAGATTGAAAGAATATTAGCAGAGTTATCAGCTTTAGTATATAAAAATATTGATGTTATAAAAGTTAATTTCAATATAATAGTTGAGTTAGATTTCATATTTGCAAAGGCTAAATATGGAAGTGATTTAGGTGGAACAATGCCTATAGTAAATGAAGAGGGAATAATAGATTTAATGGATGCTAGACACCCATTAATAGCAAAGGATAAGGTTGTTTCTTCAGATATTTATTTAGGTAGAGAATTTACAACGCTACTTATAACAGGTCCAAATACTGGTGGTAAAACTGTAACATTAAAAACTACAGGACTTATTGAACTTATGGGATTAAGTGGACTTTTAATACCAGCCAGTGAAAATTCAAGTATAAGCTTCTTTGAAGAGATATTTGCAGATATAGGAGATGAACAAAGCATAGAGCAAAGTTTATCAACGTTCTCTTCTCATATGACTAATATCGTCGGAATAATGGAGAAGGCAAATAGTAAGAGTTTTGTGCTTTTTGATGAGCTTGGAGCTGGAACAGATCCAACAGAAGGAGCAGCTTTAGCTATTTCAATATTAGAAACTTTAAGAGCAAGAGGATGTAGAATAATGTCTACAACTCACTATAGTGAATTAAAAGGATATGCCTTAAGAACTGAGAATGTTGAAAATGCTTCAGTTGAATTTAGTGTTGAAACCTTAAGACCAACATACAGACTTTTAATTGGAGTTCCAGGTAAATCTAATGCCTTTGAAATTTCAAGAAGATTAGGTCTAAAAGATGAAGTAATAGAAGAGGCTAAGAAGGTTATTTCTACTGAATCACTTCAATTTGAGGATTTAATTCAATCACTTCAAGAGAAGAGTATAAAGGCAGAAAATGATGCTAGAGAAGCTGCTATATTAAGAAATGATGCAGAAAAGTACAAAAATAGATACAAAGAGAAATTCGAAAGAATTGAAAGTGTTAGAGATAATGTATATGCTGAAGCAAGAAGAGATGCTAAACAAATTTTAGATTCAGCTAAGGAAGAGGCAGATGCTATTCTTAAAAATATGAGAGAGTTAGAAAGAATGGGTATATCTAGTGATGCTAGAAGAAAACTTGAGGCTGAAAGAGGAAAACTTAGGGATAAGATAAGTGACGCAGAGGCTAGACTTCAGAAGAAAAAAGAAGAAAAACAAGGGGAAGAACTTAAGAAGATTGAAGTTGGAATGGAAGCTTTATTACCTTCAATAAACCAAAAGGTTATAGTTCTTTCTAAGCCAGATAACAAGGGAGAAGTTCAAGTTCAGGCTGGGATTATGAAAATAAATGTTAAGGCTAAGGACTTAAGAGTTGCTAAGGAAACAAAGGAAGAAAAGAAAATTAAAAAAAGAGAAGCAAGATTAAACTTAAGACAGGTTGATCCATCAATAGATTTAAGAGGAATGGATTCTGAAGAAGCTTGTTACACTGCTGATAAGTATTTAGATGATGCTTATGTTGCAGGTAGAGGAGAAGTAACTTTAGTTCATGGAAAAGGAACAGGAGTTTTAAGAAAAGCTATAAATGAAATGCTTAAGAAACATCCTCATGTTAAATCACATAGACTTGGTGAATATGGAGAAGGTGGAACAGGAGTTACTGTTGTAATTTTAAAATAAAATCTATTTTAATCTATTATTGATTTTTAATTGTTATTAAGAATTAGATAAATATCAATGTTTTGTAAAATATAGAATTAATGTAGAGATTTATATTAGGAGTTTGTCTGAAATTTTTAGTAGAAAGCAAGAAGAATTTAAGCTTTCTATAAGGAATTTGAGATGAGCTCCTTTTTATATACAATTTATTAAAAAAAGGACATGAGTATTTATGATATAATCAATTTAAACTTTGAAAATTATGTAAAATTGGTTATATAGGAGGAATTTAGGTGAAAGGAAAAAAGAGTGGTAAAAGGGTTAGACTTAATGAAGGCAGGGTACTAATTTTTTTATTGGCAATAATGATAATATTCTTGACCTTAGTAGGAAAATTAATTTATATAACATTATTTAGATCAAAAGATTATAAAGCTATGGCAGAAGAGCAATGGACAAATGAAATACAAATAGATGCTAGGAGAGGAAGAGTATTAGATAGGAATGATAGAGAATTAGCTGTTACTGCAAATGTATTCAGAGTAGATTTAGATTTAGTTACTTTAAGAAAGTACATTGAGATTAAAGAAACAGATAATATTGAAATAGCCAAATTATTGGCTGAAGCATTAGAGATGGATGAGGAAGAAGTCTTATCAAAAATAGAGCACACTTACCCTTCTGGAAATCCAGCAAATTCTGCAACCTTAGTAAGGAGAATAGAGAAAGAAAAAGCAGATAAGGTTAAAGCCTTAAAAATAAGAGGAGTTATAGTATCAGGAGATACTAAGAGGTATTATCCTAATGGAGAATTTCTTTCACATACACTTGGAACAACCAATGCAGATGGAGAAGGACTAAGTGGAATAGAACTTTATTATAATGAAGAACTTATGGGGATACCAGGAGTGAGAGTAAACGAAGTTTCTGCAGATAGTTCTGCTAATCCTTATTCAGAAGCAAGTTTCACTCCACCAGTAGATGGAAAGGATGTAACATTAACAATAGATGAAAATATTCAATATTTTGTTGAAACAGTGGCTGGGAAAGCATTAAAAGAGCACAATGCAGATTCTGTTAGTATTGCGGTTATGAATCCTAATAATGGAGAGATTTTTGGAATAGTTAATAAGCCAGGATTTAATCCTAATAATCCTTATGAGGGAAGTGAAATTTTTAAAGGAGAAAATGAAGCAGATAAGCTTCAGAATATGTGGAGGAATACAATAGTTTCAGATGCCTTTGAGCCAGGGTCCATATTTAAAATAATAACATCCATAGCTTCTATTGAGGAAGATATAGCTGGAGAAGATGAAGTTTATTATTGTGATGGAAGTTTAAATGTTTCGGGGAGAAACATAAAATGTTGGAAACCAGGTGGTCATGGAGTACAAAATTTTAATCAGACTCTAGAAAATTCATGTAACGTTGCTTTTATGGAAATGGGTCAAAAATTAGGAGCAGAAAAATTAAATGCATATATTAAAATTTTTGGCTTTGGGGCTAAATCTGGTGTGGATTTACCAGGAGAAGCTACTGGAATAGTGAAAGATGCAGAAGATATAAGTGCTGTTGATTTAGCTACTATATCATTTGGACAAACTAATACAGTAAATGCTATTCAATTTATGGCTGCTTTAAATGCTGTTGCAAATGGAGGCGATTTAATACAGCCTCATGTTATGAAAGAATTAAGTCATAAGGATGATAATGGAACAAAGATTATAGATGAAGTATTCATGCCAGAGATAGAAGAAAATATAATAAGTGAAGAAAGTACCATAAGGGTTAAAGAAGCTTTAGAATCTACTGTATCAAATGGTTCATCAAGAGATGCTGGAATTAAAGGAGTTAAGGTGGCTGGTAAAACTGGTACAGCAGAAAAGGTTGATCCTGAGACTGGAACTTATGGAGCAGGTTATATATCATCTTTTGCTGGCTTTGCCCCTTATGATAATCCTCAAATATCTTTAATAGTAATAATAGATAATCCTAAAAATGGAGAACACTTTGGAGGTGTTGTTGCTGCACCTTTTGCAGGAGAATTATTCAACAATATATTTAATTATATGTCCTTAAATGAAGGGGATTTAGGAGCAAAAGATGAGAGTGTTATAATACCAGATTTAAGAGGGGATAAAGTAACTTATGCAGAGAAAATCTCTAAAGAATTAGGAATAAATTGCGTAATAGAAGGAGAAGGAACTTTTATTACTTCTATGAAACCTATTCCTGGATATAAAGTTAAAAAAGGAGATACCATAACATTATATGCTGGAAGTAGATTTGATAGAAATGAAACAGAAGTTGTAATGCCTGATTTTAGAGGAGTTAAAAAAGGTGAAGCAGAAGAGGTACTAAAATCATTAGGATTAAAAAGTGAATTTGAAGGAAATGGAGAGATTAAGGAACAGAGCATAAAAGCTGGTGAGATAATAAAGGTTGGAGATAAGATTAAATTTACTTTAGAAAAATAGATATGTTTATATATTAAAATTTTGTTTTTTTAATTTAGAAAGTTATTATCTAAAGGGCTTCTTAGAATTTTAATTTGTGAAATTAAGGTTCTAAGAAAAGCCCTTTTGCTATTTAAAAAGTATTTATAAGAGAAATGCTTTTTTTATATAATTATAAGGATTATAATGAAATAGAGTTTTGTTAAGAAGAAATTAAGCTAGATTTGAAGTCTATCTAAATATCAACACTAGTTTAAAACAGAGCTTTAGCTTTAATAATTGTTTGGAAGGTGAATTGTATGATTTTAGTTAGTGGATGTTTATGTGGAGTCAACTGCAAATATAATGGTGAAAATAATTTGAATGAAAATATATTAAAACTTCTTAAGGAAGGAAAAGCAGTTATTGCATGTCCTGAACAATTAGGAGGACTAAAAACACCAAGAATACCAAGTGAGATTGTTGGTGGAGCAGGTAAGGAAGTTCTAGAAGGTAAAGCTAAGGTGCTTGGTAGAGATGGTTCTGATGTCACAGAAGAATTTCTTAAAGGAGCTTACGAAACTTTAAATATTGCTAAGAACATAAATGCAGAGTATGTTATATTGAAGGCTAAAAGTCCATCTTGTGGTTTAGGAGAAATATATTCAGGAAAATTTAATGGAGAAAAAAAGCAAGGCAATGGTGTAACTTGTGAACTTTTACTTCAAAATGGATTTAAAATTAAAACAGAAAATGATTTTTAGGGAGGAATGTATAAATGAATAAGGATATGAGAGACAAAGCAAGAGAACTTTACAATGGAAGTTGTAGAGTGTGTAAGGTTTGTAATGGAGTAGCTTGTGCAGGAGAAGTTCCTGGCATGGGTGGAAAAGGAACAGGAGATTCTTTTATAAGAAATGTTAAGGCATTAGAAGAAGTAAAGCTTAATATGAGAACAATTCATAATGCAAAAAATCCTAGTACATCTACTGAGTTTTTCGGAAAGAATATGGAATTACCACTTTTTGCAGCTCCTATAACAGGAACTATGTTAAATATGGGTGGAAAAGTTAGTGAAAGAGAATATATTGAGGGAGTTGTTAAAGGATGTTTAGATGCAGGTATATATCCTATGGTAGGAGATACTGCAGTTGATTTATGTTTAACTACTAACTTAGAAGTAATAGAAGAATACAATGGACAAGGGATTGTATTCATAAAACCATGGAAAAATGAGGTTGTAATAGAGAAAATCAAGATGGCAGAAAAAGCAGGAGCTTTAGCTGTAGGTGTAGATATTGATGCCGCTGGTCTTATAACTTTAGCTATGCATGGAAAGCCTGTTGAACCTAAAAATTTAGATGAAATAAAGGAACTAGTTAATTCAACTAAGTTACCTTTTATATTAAAAGGAATAATGACACCAGATGAGGCTGAATTAGCAGTAGAAGCAGGAGTAGATGCAATAGTAGTATCTAATCATGGAGGAAGAGTTTTAGATCAAACACCAGCTACATGTGAGGTATTACCAGAAATAGCAGCTAGAGTTAAAGGAAAAGTTAAGATTTTAGTTGACGGTGGAGTTAGAACTGGTGTTGATATATTAAAGATGATAGTCTTAGGAGCAGATGGTGTTTTAATAGGAAGACCATTTATAACAGCTACTTTTGCCGATGGAGCTAAAGGAGTAGAAGAGTATGTTAATGATTTAAAAGGCGAATTAAAGTCAGCAATGGTATTAACAGGATGTAATTCAATAGAAAACATAGATAATAGAGTTATTTATAAGAGTGCTTTTTAAGGTGAATGTTGATTTTTAGCTAGTACTTCAGAATTAGCTTAATTTCTCAAGGTATTGATTATTAAGAGAGTTTTACAGTTCTATCTAAAAATCAACACTATTTTAAAATAGATAGCTTATAAAAAAGAATTTTCACATAAGATTTGATTTTTAAAGTTAGATAGAAATACCTTATTCTGAAATAAGATAAGATATAAAATTTATGGAGGAAAGCTATATGAAAGTTTTTGCACATAGAGGATTTAGTGGTAAATATCCAGAAAATACTTTATTAGCATTTAAAGAAGCTTTAAATTTCGATATATACGGAATAGAACTTGATATTCATAAAAGTAAAGATGGAAAATTAGTAGTTATACATGACGAGGATATTAAAAGAACCTTTAATGGCAAAGGAGAAGTTAAGGATTATACATTTAAGGAGC
Source organism: Clostridium sp. LIBA-8553 (assembly GCF_057782465.1). Taxonomy (NCBI): domain Bacteria; kingdom Bacillati; phylum Bacillota; class Clostridia; order Eubacteriales; family Clostridiaceae; genus Clostridium; species Clostridium sp. LIBA-8553. The sequence continues at coordinate 2,618,388 of NZ_CM173489.1, read as the reverse complement.
TTAGAGAGTTTAATTGTAATAAAGAGGGGTTCAAGGAGAATGAGGCCTGTAAAATCCCATTATTGGAAGAAGTCTTTGATCTCATAAAGGATAAAGATATAGTTTTAAATATAGAAATTAAAAATGACATAATAGATTATGAGAATATTGAAAAAGAAGTATTAGACTTAATAAATAAGTATGATTGTTTTAGTAAAATACTTATTTCAAGCTTTAATCATGAGGCTTTAAAGAAGTTTAAGGCTTTAAAAGACGACGTTAGGTTAGGAGTACTTTATGAAGAAGAGATAGCTAATATAATTGAATATGCCAAGGAGTTAGGAGCTTACGCAATACATCCAGCCAAATCACTTGTAACAGAAGAATTGGTGAAAAATGCTCATGAGGTAGGAATAAAGGTTAATGTTTATACTGTAAATGAAGAGGCAGATATTGAAAAGTTAAAAAACTATGGAGTAGATGCTATTTTTACTGATTATGCAGATAAAGCACTAGAGTATTTAAAATAAAAGGTTATGTTTTAGGTGAGTGTTGATTTTTAGCTAGCCTTTCAGACCTAACTTAATTTCGTAAAGTATTGCTATCATCTACTCCAAAATAATAGCTAAAGCTTTTAAACTCGCTTCGCTTAAACAGAAAAAGCTTCTTAACGCTATTATTCTTACGTAGATAATGCAATACTAGTTACTCATTAAGATGGTCTTACAGTTCTATCTAAAAATCAACACTAATTTAAAACAGAGCCAAATAAAAAATATCTAGGATTAAAATATCCTAGATATTTTTTTTATTGTTTTGGTGGTTTAGAAACAAGAATTTTTTGTGCTGATGATTGAGGTGGTATAGAATTAGTAAATGCACTACTAAGAACTATAAAAACATAATCACCCTTTTCAATAGTAGGTTTTTCATTTGAAGTATTTGTTTCACAACCTTTCAAGTACTCAGTTTGATCTCCTACTATAGCTATAAGTTCTTCTTCGTAAACAGAGCAGCTTTTTAGGTAGCCTTTAACTCTTACCATTAGAGTTTTTCCATCGGATGCAGTATTAACTTCAAGAACTCTTCCCATAAACAGTGGAGGTTTAAGTTCTTTAGAAGAAACAAGCACACTAGTAAACAATAGCATAGCTAATAAAGTAAGAGTGAACTTTTTGAATTTCATAAATGCACCTCCTTAAAATAAATGATAAAAATATTATTAGTTACTTAAAATATTTTATTCATTTTATTGTGTCTATTTTTTTAGAAAAATTTAGTTTTACATATTTTATTTATTGTAATAAATATGATTTTATTTGAATAAATATATATAGAAAAAATATGATTTGAGGAGGAAGTATGAAAGTTAAAGCTATAAAAAGTTTTTTAGCAACTACAATGGCAATGACTTTTCTGGTTAGTGTTGGACAAGGATCTGTACTAACTAAGGCAAATACTAAGAATAATATGAAATATGTAACAGAAGCATTTGGAGCAATTCCAACAAAAGAACAAGTAGATTATCAAAAAGAGGAGTTGACAGCATTTATACATTTTGGTGTGAATACGTTTACTGGGAGAGAGTGGGGAGATGGCACAGAAAACCCAGAAATATTTAATCCAACTGATTTAGATGCAGATCAATGGGTGAGAACTTTAGCGGAGGCTGGATTTGAGAGAGTAATATTAACAGCAAAACATCATGATGGATTCTGTTTGTGGGATAGTGACTATACAGATCATGATGTGGCAAGCAGTCCTTGGAAAAATGGAGAGGGAGATGTTGTAAAAGAGGTTTCTGATGCTTGTGCTAAGTATGGTGTAAAATTTGGAGTTTACTTATCACCATGGGATCAAAATTCAGAGCATTATGGAGAAGGTAATGGTGGAGATTATAATGAGTTTTACATGAACCAGTTAAGAGAATTATTAACTAATTATGGTCCTATAGCTGAAGTGTGGATGGATGGAGCTAAGGGATCTAATGTAGAACAGGAATATAAATTTGATGAATGGTTTGCTCTTATAAAAGAATTACAACCAGAGTGCTTAATATTCAGTCCTCAAGGACCTGATATTAGATGGATTGGAAATGAGAAAGGATATGCAGGGGAACCTTGTTGGTCAACTATAGATATTGAAAAAATGAAGGAAAGAGAAAATCCAACTTATTTAAATCATGGAGAAGAAGGGGGACCAGATTGGGTAGTTGGAGAATCAGATGTATCAATAAGACCAGGTTGGTTTTATCATGCTTCTCAAGATAATGAGGTAAAATCCTTAGAGAAGATGATGGATATTTATTTTAAATCAATTGGGAGAAATTCAGTATTATTATTAAATGTACCTCCTAATAAGGAAGGAAAATTGCATGAAAATGACGTTAACAGATTAAATGAATTTGGAGCAACAATTAGAGATACTTTTAATGAAGATTTTGCATTAAATAAAGAAATAACAGTTGATAGTTTTGTTAATAATGATGAAACATATGAAGCAAGTAAAATTGTAGATGGAGATTATGATACTTATTGGGCTCCTGATAATGGAAGTAGAACTGGTACTATTGAAATAGATTTAGGTGAGAATAAAGAATTCGACGTTATTTCAATACAGGAATATATTCCATTAGGACAAAGAATATCTAGTTTTAATGTTGAAGTATTACAGGGGGAAACTTGGAATAAGGTTTATGAAGGAGAGACTATAGGATATAAGAGGCTTGTTAGAATACCTCCAACTAAGGGACAAAAAATAAGAATAAATATAACAGGTTCATTAGAAGTTCCGTTAATAAATAATGTTGGAGTTTATAAACAGCCTACCAACATAGAATTGCCAGCAGGTCCACCAGCAGGATTAAAAATCTTAAATGATGATAATAAAGGGACTGGATTGGAACAGTTTAATTTTAGTGATGGTTGGGTTTATGAAACTGCTCATGGTGATAATGATTTAGGAGGAGATGCCCATTACACAACTAAAACTAATGCTACTGCTAGTATTAAGTTTAAGGGAACAAAGTTCTTCTTATCAGGAGCAAAGGATCCATCACATGGAATAATGGAAGTTTCTATAGATGGAGGAGAAACTGTAGAGGTTGATTTATATTCTTCAGAGAGAAAAGCTAAGGAAATTGTTTTTGAAAGTGAGGATCTAACTAATGAAGAGCATGAAGTTACTATTAAATGTACAGGAAGAAAAAATCCAAGTTCAAGAGGTGTAGCAGCTCATTTAGATGGTGCCTTGGTATTAGATAATGATGGAAAAGGTATGGTGGACTTTGAACAAGTTAATTATGAAGTTAGTGAAGGCATAGGAACAGCTACATTTAAAGTTGTAAGAAAGGGTGGAAGTAATGGGAAACTTGAAGTAAACTATGATACCCTACCAGGAACTGCTTTAAATGGAGTTGATTATCAAACTTGGTCTGGTACTTTAGCTTTTAATGAAGGAGAGACAGAAAAAACTTTTGATATAACTATTATAGATGATAAAGAAAAAGAAGACTCTAAGGAATTCTATCTAAAATTAAGTGATCCAATAGGGGGAATATTAGGATTTAATCCAAGAGCTACAGTTACTATTATTGATGATGAACAAATTAAAATAGAAACAACTGAAGTTGGTGATGGGTTACATCAGTTTAATTTCTCAAGTGAGTGGAACACTGAACCAGGTGGAGTGTGGACAAACAATAGAAACGCTACATTTACAATTAAGTTTAAAGGAAAGCAAATTTCTTTAGTAGGAGCTAAAGACCCTAACCATGGGATATATGACGTTTCAATAGATGGTGGAGAATTTGTAGAGGTTGATGCTTATGCAGAAAGTAGAACTTTAAATCAAGTTGTATATGAAAGTGAAGTATTAACTAGTGGAGAGCATACTTTAAGCTTTAGATTAAAGGGAGAAAACCCTCATGGAGGTAGAGCGGATGCTCAACTTAACTATGCATTAGTAGATACCAGTGAGGATGAAGACGTAGAACCAGAAAGCCCTACAACAGATTTAAACAAAGATGGAACGGTTGATATTGGAGACTTATCATTAGCATCTAAGCATTATGGAGAAAGTATTAAAGAATACGATATAAATGGTGATGGAATAGTTGATGAATTTGAGTTAAACGCAATAATGAATGATATATTAAAGTAAAAATTTTAAGCTGTATCTATAACACTTAAATAATAAAGTATATAATGAAAAATTCTTTATATACTTTATTAAAATTTAAGTAGAGATACAGCTTTTTGTATTACAAATATTACAATTAATGTAAGAATATGTTATTATAATTAAGAAGAAAACTATAATAGGGGGAGGAATCATGAAAAGAAAATTTTTAAAGAAAGTAGCTTTAGCTGTTTCCTTAATGGTAGTAGGTCAATCTGTATATTCTTTTGCTAAACCTAGTAGATTTAATGAAATAGGAAAGAGTATTTCAAATGAAGATATTGATTTAGATAAGCTGGCATTATGGTATGATGAACCAGCTACAGATTGGGAAAATGAGGCGCTTCCAATTGGTAACGGATATATAGGAGGAATGATTTTTGGAAGTGTAGAAAGCGAAAGAATACAATATAATGAAAAAACTTTATGGTCAGGTGGACCAGGAGCTTGGGAAGATTATAATGGAGGAAATAAAGAAGGAGCTTGGGAAGCAGTACAAGAGATAAGAAGAATATTAGATGAAGGTGGAACACCATCAAATGACTTATATCAAAGAGTATGCGGAGAGCAAAGAGCTTATGGAGCTTATCAAAATTTTGGAGACATATTCTTAGACTTTAAATCTCATGAAGATAGTAATGTTACTAATTATAGAAGAGAGCTTAATATTGAGGAAGCTTTATCTACAGTTAAATACACTTATAATGGAGTAAATTATGAAAGAGAATATTTCACTAGTTATCCTGATAATGTAATGGTTATCAAGCTTAAGGCTGACAAAGCTTCTTCAATAACTGTTGATGTAAGAAATGAGGGTCCTCATGATGGAAAACAACTTTCAGTTGAAAATAATATATTAACTTTAAGTGGAGCTTTAACAGATAATGGGATGAAATATGAATCTCAAATTAAGGTAATTAATAGCGGAGGTTCAATTCAAGATAAAGAAGACAAAATAAGTGTTGAAAATGCTGATGAAGTTACAATAATAATGAGTGCGGGAACTGATTATGTAAATGAATATCCAACTTATAAGGGTGAAGATCCACATGAGGCAGTAACAGAAAGAATAAATAATGCTGTATCTTTAGGATATGATGAGTTAAAAAATAGGCACTTAGAGGATTATAAGGAACTCTTTGATAGGGTTGATTTAAATTTAGGAGAGCTTAAATTAGACAAACCTACTGATGACATGCTTAAAGAATACAAAACTAATCCATCTAATAGTTTAGAGACTTTATTTTTCCAATATGGAAGATATCTTTTAATTTCATCTTCTAGAGAGGGAAGTCTGCCAGCTAACTTACAAGGAGTTTGGAATAATTCAAATAATCCACCTTGGAGTTCTGACTATCATTTCAATGTAAATTTACAGATGAATTATTGGCCAGCAGAGGTGGCGAATCTATCTGAAACAGCTATTCCTTTAGTTGAATATGTAGAAAGTTTAAGAGAGCCTGGAAGAGTCACTGCAGAGATGCATTGTGGAATAGAAGACGCACCAGAAAAGAAAAATGGATGGACAGTAAATACCATGAATAATCCTTTTGGATTCACAGCTATGGGTTGGGAGTTTGATTGGGGATGGGCTCCAACATCAAATGCATGGATAAGTCAAAACCTTTGGGAACACTATCAGTTCACTGATGATGTAGATTATTTAAGAGATAATATATATCCTATTATGAAGGAAGCTGCTCAGTTTTGGACTCAGTTTTTAGTTGAATATACTCATACTGATGGAAAAACATATTTAGTTTCATCACCAAGTTATTCGCCAGAACAAGGCCCAAGGACTGTTGGAACAACTTTTGACCAAGAGCTTATTTGGCAGTTATTCACAGATACTATAAAAGCTAGTGAAACCTTAGGTGTGGATGATGAGTTTAGAGCAGAGTTAGAAGATAAAAGAGAGCGACTCTTAAAGCCGCAAATAGGTAAATATGGACAAGTACAAGAGTGGAAGGATGATATAGATGATCCAAATAATAAGCATAGACATATCTCACACCTTGTAGGTCTTTATCCAGGAAATCAAATAAACCAAAAGGATACTCCAGAATTATATAAGGCTGCTAAGGTTACTATGAATCATAGAGGTGATGGAGGAACAGGTTGGTCTAAGGCTAATAAAATAAATCTTTGGGCTAGACTATTAGATGGAGATAGAGCTCACAGTTTGTTACAAAACCAATTAACTGCAAGTACATTAGATAACTTATTTGATACTCATCCACCTTTCCAAATAGATGGAAATATGGGAGCTGTATCTGGAATGTCTGAGATGCTTATACAAAGTCATTTAGGTACAATTAATCCATTACCAGCTTTACCAGCAGCTTGGGAAGAGGGAAGTTTTGATGGATTAAAGGCTAGAGGAAGCTTTGAGGTTTCAGCTAATTGGAATAACAATTCATTAAATCTTTTAAAAATTAAATCTGGTTCAGGAAATGACTGTTATTTAGAATATCCAGGAATAACAGAAGCAGTTATAACAGATGCTGATGGAAATGAAATAACTCCAGAAGTTATTTCAGAAAACGTAGTTAAATTCCCTACAGAAGTTGGAGGAGAATATCAAGTAGAGGGAATGCCTATGGAAAAGCCAGTAAAGGTTGAAGGTTTAAAAGCTTTAAGAAGTGATGATAATTCAGTTTCATTAAAGTGGAATAAGTCAAAATTTGCAGAAAGCTATGATGTTTATAGAAAAGGTGAGGGAGACTTTGAATTAATAGCTGAAAGTATAGAAACAGAAGAATATATTGATGAAAATGCTCCTTCAAATGATGATTACACTTATGTATATTATGTAGTTGCAAAGAACTCAGAAGGAGAAGGTGAAGCTTCTGAAAATGTTGCAGTTGAAACAAGTGTTTATCTAAGTGACTTAGATTGGACAAGTGCTTCAACAGGCTATGGAACAATAAATAAAGATGCTAGTTGCGATGGCAATACAATAACATTAAAAGGTGAGAATGGAGAAAGAGTTCCATATGATAAAGGACTAGGAACTCATGCACATTCAGAAATAGTTTATAATTTAGATGGGTTAGATTACTATGATTATTTTGAAACTTTTGTTGGGGTAGATCAAGAAATGGCTGGTTCAATAGCATCTATATCATTTGAAGTGTATTTAGATGATGAAAAAGTTTTTGATAGTGGTTTAATGACAGGTGATACTCCACAAAAGCATGTGAAGGTTCCTATAGCTGGAAAAAGTACTCTTAAATTAGTAGTTAAAGATGGTGGAAATGATATAGGTTCTGATCATGGAAGTTTTGGTGATGCTAAGTTAACAAAGGTTCACGCAACAAGTAATGCAGAACTTAAATATATAGCCATAAATGGCAATCTTTTAGACGGATTTAATGGAAGTAACTATGAGTACTCTTATGAATTTAAAAAGGGAGAAAATCTACAAAATTTAAACATTGAGGCAGAAGCTATGGCTTCAGGTGCTAATGTTGAAATCATAAAACCAGAAGAACTTCCAGGAGAGGCATTAATAAAAGTTACATCTAAAGATGGAACTATGAATAGAGAATATAAAATAGCAATAAAGCCATATGTAATTGTGGAAGAGAGTATTATTGCTGATTATGACTTTGAAAATCCTTCAAATTTAGGAGAAGATAGTTCAGAAAATAATTTCCACGGAGTAATAACTGGAAATATAACTCAAGTAGATTCAGAGGATGGAAAAGCTGCAGACTTTGGAGATGGATATATAAAGGTTGAAAGTAATGATTCGCTAAAATTATCTGATAATATTGTTGTGGAAACAGAAGTTTATTTAGATGAATATACAGGATATTGGCAAAAGATAGCTCAAAAAATAAATAATGCAACTGGTAAAGGTGGATTTTTAATAGATGTATCTCCTCAAGGAAAATTAAGATTCCATGCTGAAGGATCAATAACTCAATTTGTATCTAATAAAGCAATACCTTTAAATGAATGGACTAATATAAAGGTTGTATTTGAACATTCAAGGGGAGAGGCTTCTATTTATATAAATGGGGAATTAGATAAAAAAGTAAAACCAAGTGCAACCTTAGAAGTTAGTGATTTACCACTAGTTATAGGAGCAGATGGTAATGGAAATGATAAGTTAAAAGGAAAATTAAACAATTTAACTATTTCTTCAATAGAAAGTAGAATTGCTAGTAGTAATGCTAATTTAAGTGGTATTTCTATTAGTGGAGAATCTATGGATGAATTCCAAGAAGATGTATTAGAATATGAAGTCAAGTTACCAGAGGGAACAATTAATGCTCCAGAAGTAACGGCAACATCAGAAGATTCAAATGCTACTATTGAAATAGAAAGTGCTGAATTTGCACCTGGAGTTACTAAAATAAAAGTTATAGCAGAAGATGGTACAAAGAAAGTTTATACTATTAATTTTACTGTTGAGGAAAGCAATCCATTAAGAGCAGACTTTAATAAAAATGGAGTGATAGATTTAGGAGATTTATCTCTAGCTTCTAAGAATTTTGGTTCTAATAACAGTGAGTTTGATTTAGATGGAGATAGTTTAGTAGGGGAATATGAAATAAACTTTATAACAAATGAAATTTTAAAATAGATAAAACTCTAAAATAAATGCATATATAATTGGCTCTCCTTGAATATATATATTGGAGAGCCTTTTTTAAAATTAATATATAAAGGGGGAGAAAAATTTGTTAAAAGGAAGTAAGAGAACCTTAGCCCTAGTTGTTTTAGGAAGTTTTTTGGCTACAACATCACACCAATTATTTCTTGGGGGGAAGAGTGTAGATGCAAGGGAATATCCAGATAGTGAAATGCCAACTATAGGAGAGGAATTTACGGGAGAAGAGTGGAATAATAATCCTGAGAGTTATCAAGTTAATAGAGAGGAATCTCATGCATCATTCGCTTCTTTTAGTAATAGTGAATTAGCTTTGGAGGATTCTAAGAAACCTGTAAATGAGAGAGGAGTAAGAACTGATACAGAGTACCATAAACTTTTAAATGGTGAGTGGGATTTTAATATTGTGGATAAGCCAGCAGATAGACCTACAGAAATTGATGAAAACGGTTTTAATACATCGGATTGGACTAAGATATCAGTTCCAAGTAACTGGCAAACAGAAGGATTTGATTATCCTATATATACTAATACAACATACCCATGGACTGGAAGAGAAAATCCTCAGCCACCTAATGCACCAACTGAGTATAATCCAGTAGGAACTTATCAGAGAACCTTTATAGTTCCTGATAATTGGAAAGAAGGCAGAAGAGTTTATATGTCTTTCCAAGGGGTTGAATCTGCTTTTTACCTCTGGATTAATGGACATAAAGTAGGATATGGAGAAGATAGTTACACTGCAGATGATTTTGATATAACTGACTACTTAAAAGAAGGTGAAAATACTGTTTCTGTTCAGGTGTTTAGATGGAGTGATGGTAGCTGGTTAGAAGATCAAGATTTTATAAGACTAAGTGGTATTTTTAGAGATGTATCAATATATTCTACACCAGAAGTTAAAATGAGGGACTTTAAAATAGAAACTGAGTTAGATGACACATATACAGATGCTAATTTGAAAGTAGATGTTGAACTTACAAATTATTTAAAAAATAATGAAGAGTACACTGTAGAGGCTAAGCTTTATGATGAAAATTATGAAGAGGTTTTAGATGCTCCAATAATAATGAGTACTGATTTCAAGGGAGCAACGGATTATAATAGTGAAGCCACTAAAGTTAAGTTAACAGCTAATGTAGACGTTGAAAATCCTAAAAAGTGGTCAGCAGAAGATCCTAATTTATATACTATGGTTTTATCTTTAAAAGATAAAGATGGAAATGAGGTTGAGGCTACAAGCACCAAAATAGGATTTAGAGAGTTCAAGATTCATGGAGAGCAGATGCTTATAAATGGACAACCTATAATGTTTAAAGGTGTTAATAGACATGAGACAGATCCTAATGATGGTAGAGCTGTATCTATTGAAAGCATGATACAAGATATTGAGATGATGAAAGCTAACAATATAAATGCAGTTAGAACATCTCATTATCCAAATAATACAGCATTCTTAGAATTATGTGATGAGTATGGATTATATCTAGTTGGAGAGGCAAATATAGAATCTCATGGAGTTAGAAACTATCTACCAGGAGATATGCCAGAATGGTTTGGAGCTTGTCTAGATAGAGTTAAAAATATGGTTCAAAGAGACCAAAACCATGCATCTATTGTTATATGGTCTTTAGGAAATGAAGCTGGTGGAGGAGAAACATTTAATATTTTATCTGATTGGGTACATGATAATGATACAACAAGACCTGTACATTATGAAGGAGATTATAATGATCCTACAGTTTCAGATATATATAGCCACATGTATTTAAGTCCAAAGGCAGTTGAAAACATAGGAAAGCAAGGTGGAAAACCTTTCATACTTTGTGAATATGCTCATGCTATGGGAAATAGTAATGGTAACTTTGATCAATACATGGAAGTCTTTGAAAAGTATGATAATCTTCAAGGTGGATTCATATGGGACTGGGTTGACCAAGCTTTATATAAAGATGTGGAAACAATTAAATATTCACCTGATTCTAGTTCAAATGGATTTAAAGGAATTCCAAGAGAAGGGCAAGCTGTTGAAGGAAAAGATGGGCAAGGATTTAAAGGTTATATGACATTTGATCAAGCTGATGAGTTAAATATTACAGGAAAAGGTGTAACCTTGGAAGCATGGGTTAAACCGGAAGGTGGTAATCAAGATAATGTTTTTGTAGCAAAAGGAGATACTCAATTTGCTATAAAAGAAACAGCAAACTTCCAACATACTGGTAAGAGAGCAATAGAATTCTTTATTTATGATGCGAATGGAAGCCAGTGGGTTGCTGCTAAGACCATGGAAATACCAAGTGATTGGGTAAATAATTGGCATAAGATTGCAGGTACTTTTGATGGAAATCAGCTTAAACTTTATATAGATGGAGAGGAAGTTGCATCAACAAATTATACAGGTTCAATTACAGCTAGTAATTATCCATTAACAATAGGAGGAGATGCTCAAAAGAATAGTAGAAGTAATGCTTCTATAGACTCTGTACGTGTATATAATAGAGCTTTAAGTGAAGAAGAATTAAATGATGAAAGTAGAACCCCAGATGAAAATACTGTTTTATGGATGGATTTTGAAGAGTGGAAGGAAGAAAGCACTTCACAGGATGGCTCAACTAAGTATTTAGCTTATGGCGGAGATTGGGGAGATAATCCTAACAATGATAACTTCTGTGCAAATGGAATGATTACAGCTGAGAGAGAAGAAAAGCCACAGCTTAAAGAGATTAAGTATGGCTATCAAGATATAGAAATAAATAATGTAAATGCTACTGAAGGATTAATAGAAATAGAGAATGAATTCTTATTTACTAATCTTAATAAATATAAGATGATTTGGGAATTAAATAAGGATGATGAAGTTATCCAAAGTGGAGAAATGAGCTTAGATATAAGTCCACTTGAAAGAACCAATGTTCAGATTGATTTAAATAGACCAGAATATATTGATAATGGAGCAGAGTATTGGTTAAATATAAGGTTTGAAACTTTAGAGGATGAAAAGTGGGCTAAGGCAGGTCATATAATAGCTACAGAGCAATTTGGAGTTGATTTTTTAGAAGAAAGTAAGGATGTAGTAGATGTTGCTTCAATGGATAATATTGAGGTAACCAACAATGATGATACTAATTTAACCTTAAGAGGAACTGATTTTGAATTAAGCTTCAATAAGGTTAAAGGTAATATTGATTCCTTCAAAAACGATGGAAAAGAGTTATTAAGTGCACCAATAGAACCTGATTTTTGGAGAGCACCAGTTGATAATGATAAAGAAAATGGAATGCCAAATAGAACAGGAACATGGAAGAATGCCGGTAAGAATAGAACAGTAAACAATGTTACTGTTACAGAGGATGAAAGTGGAAAGTTTGTAACAATAGAAGCAAGTGCTACTTTACCAACTACAACAGCTTCAAGTTATAAAAATATAATAAAAGTTTATGGAGATGGAGAGGTTGTTATAACTTCTGAACTTAATCCAGGAGCTTCAAATTTACCAGAAATTCCTGCCATTGGAATGGAATTTAACATGCCAACTGAATTTGAAAACTTAGACTGGTATGGAAGAGGACCTCAAGAAAACTATTGGGATAGAAATAAAGGAGCTCATGTAGGAGTATATAGTTCAACTGTAGAGGAACAATTCTTTAAATATATAGAGCCATCAGAAATGGGAAATAAAACTGATATAAGATGGATGACTCTTACTAATAATGATGGAGTTGGATTAATGGTTTCAGGAGATCCTTATGTAGAAGCATCAGCTCTTCATTACACAGAAGAGGAACTTGGAAGCAAGAAGCATCCTCATGAACTTGTAAAATCAGAGGATGTTGTGGTTAATGTTAATTATAGACAAATGGGAGTAGGTGGAGATGATGCTTGGGGTGCTAGACCAAAACCAGAATATACTCTTTATCCAAATCAAGATTATGTATATAGAATGGTATTAAGACCTATTAATACACAGGTTCAATCACCTATGGAGTTGAATAAATTGGATGCTCCTTATGAGGTTAAGGGAGAACAGGAAAGTATAGAAGTAAAAACTTTAGTTGGAGAAGCACCAGTTTTACCAAAGAAAACTCAGGTAGAACTTACTGATGGAGCATTGAAAGAAGTAGGTATAACTTGGAATGAAATAGATCCTGAGTTATACAGTAAGGTTGGAACTTTCCAAGCTGAAGGAACAATTAAGGGAACTTCAAATAAAATAATTGCTAATGTAACTGTTAGAGACATTGTTGAAGCTAATGGAATAAATGTTCAAACAATTATAGGTCAAAAACCAGTTTTACCAAATTCAGTGGAAATAGTATATACAGACGGGGAGAAGGTAGTTACTGAGGTAATTTGGGATGAAATATTAGAGAAAGATTATTCAAAGGAAGGAATCATTAATATTAAGGGAATAGCTAATGTTAATGGTGATGAGTTTGAGGTTAAAGGAACAGTGAATGTGGCAAGAGGAGAATACCTAAGTGATTTAGATTGGGAGAGTGCACAGCAAGGATGGAGCGTTCCAAAGAAAGATACCTCTGTTGATGGAAACCAAATAAGATTAACTGATGGATTAAATGCTATGAGTTTTGAAAAGGGTTTAGGAACCCATACAGATTCTACTATTGTATATGATGTAGCTGGTAAGAATTATGATTATTTTGAAGCTTATATAGGAATGGACATTGAAACCGGATCAATAAGTGATGGAGCTATATTCAAAGTTTTAGTAGATGATGAAGAAGTATATGATAGTGGAATTGTTAAACCAGAAGAAAGAGCTAAAAATATAAAATTAGATATAAAAGGGGCTTCTAAGATAACTTTAAAAACTTTAAAGAATGAACATGATTGGCAAGATCATACTGATTGGGCTAATGCTATGTTCACTTATGAGGTTAAGGTTGCTGATGAAGAATTAGGAACATTAATAGATAATGCTAAAGAAATAAACAGTAATGCAGTTGAAGGAATTAATCTTGGAGAATATCATAGTGGCTCTAAGAGTGAATTAGAAAAAGTTATAACTTTAGCAGAAGAAGTTTATAATAATAGCGAATCTTCAAATGAAGAAAAAGAAAATGCTAAACTTTCATTAAATGCTGCCTTAGAAAGGTTTGAAAGCCTAAAAATAACTGCAACTACAGGTGATTTAAATGAAAATGGTAAATTTGAAATAGGTGATTTAGCTCTGATTTCTAAGCACTATGGAAAAAATTCAACAGATAATGCTGATGAATGGAAAGCTATAGAAAAATATGATTTAAATAAGGATGGAAAAATAGATCATTATGAATTAGATTTCATAAGCCGTAAAGCATTAAACTAAAGATTAATAACTAATAGAAGATGCTATATAAAAATTAACTTTAAATAAAACTTATAAATATATTCTGAGAATTACTGAATTTTAAGTGAAAGTCTAAATTAAAATTTAGATTCTTGAATTTATAGAATTGAACTTTAGTTATATTGTATTCATTAATTATAGCCATTACCCCGAAGAATTTGCTAAAGCTTCGAAAGTAAAGTGAAAGTCCAAATTTTTAATTTGGCAACTTGAACTTATGCAAACGAATAAAATAAGATTGTATTCCTAAAAAATAACAATCTCAGCTTTTTAATGCAAATTCTTCTACGTAATAGCTTAAATTATAAAGTTCATCTAGATATTTTATTAATACTATTTATAAGTTTTGTTAAGTAAAGTTTTTATATAGTATCTTCTTTTTGATTTTAAGCTGAATAATAAGAGCCTTTTAGGAAATAATACTTAAAAGGAGGGATGATTATGGAAAATTTAAATGTAAATCAAAGAGAAAAAAAGACTGGACATTCAAGTAGAAGAGGTAGAAGACAAGGAGTAATTCCTGGAGTTGTATATGGAAAAGGAATGAATAACCTTTTAGTTGAAATAGGAGAGCTAGAACTTAATCATGCACTTGCTGTAGCTGGAGAGCATGGAGTTTTAAGTGTAAATTCACAAGAGGGACAAATGAATACACTTATAAAAGAAGTTCAAAGAGATCCTGTAAGTAGAAGGGTTGTACATATAGATTTAGAAAAAGTTGAAGGAAATGAAGAAATAGTAACAACTGTTCCTATAAATTATATTGGTGAAGCTCATGTAAATAACATAGATGCTGTACTACAAAAAAATAAAGAATGCATAAAGATAAAATGTTCACCAAATAATATTCCAAAGCATGTAGAACTAAATGTAGAAAATGCTGAAAAAGGGGATCAGTTTAAAGTTTCTGATGTTGAATTTGGAAGTGAGATAACAGTAGTTGATGATTTAGATTCTATAGTAGCTTCTGTAAGCTATGATCAAAAGATAATAACACAAGAAGTAGTTGATCAACAAGTAGAAGAAAATAGAGCTAAAAAAGAGAATTAATATTTATAAGTTGAGAATGGAATTAATAGTAAAATAATTCTGTTCTCAATTTTTTTATTTTCATATTGTAAAATAATGTAGTATAATATTTGTGGAAATAAAATACAAAAGGGGAGAGAGTGCAGTGTATAAAGAAAGATATGAAGAATGGTTAAACTCTAGTAGTATTTCAGAAGAAATAAAAGCTGAATTAAGAGCAATATCAGATGAAAAAGAAATTGAAGATAGATTTTATAAAGAATTAGATTTCGGAACTGGTGGATTAAGAGGAGTAATTGGTGCTGGAACTAATAGAATGAATATCTATACAGTTGGAAAAGCTACTCAAGGGTTTGCTGATTATTTAAATGATAATTATAGTGGAAATAAATCAGTTGCAATAGCTTATGACTCAAGAAATATGTCTAAGGAATTTGCAAAAGCAGCAGCATTAACTCTTTGTGCAAATGGAATCAAAGTTAACCTTTTTGAATCTTTAAGACCAACTCCAATGTTATCATTTGCAGTTAGAGAATTAAATTGTAATGGTGGTATTGTTATAACAGCATCACATAATCCAAAGCAATACAATGGATATAAAGTTTATGGAGATGATGGATGTCAATTAACAGATGTTCCTGCTAAAGCTGTTATTGGATACGTTAATGAAGTTACAGATTATGCTAACATAAAGACAATGAGTGAAGAAGAAGCTTTAGAAAAAGGACTTTTAGTTTACATTGGTGAAGAGATTGATAAAAAATATATAGATGCCTTAAAAACTTTAACTATAAGAAAGGAATTAGTTAAAGAGCATTCTAAAGATTTAAAAATAATATATACTCCAATCCATGGTTCAGGAAATATTCCAGTAAGAAGAATATTAAGTGAACTTGGTTATGAAAATGTTTTTGTTGTTAAAGGACAAGAATTACCAGATGGAAACTTCCCTACTGCACCATACCCAAATCCAGAGGATCCAAAAGTATTTGAATTAGCTTTAGATATGGCTAAAGAAATTCAACCAGACATAATATTTGGAACAGATCCAGATTGCGATAGAATAGGTGTTGTTGTCAAGGATAACGAAGGAAAATATCAAGTTTTAACTGGTAACCAAACAGGAATGTTATTAACTAATTACATTTTAAGTTCATTAAAAGAAATGAATAAGTTACCTGAAAATGGAGCTGTTATAAAAACTATAGTTACTACAGAATCAGTTAGAAAAATGGCTGAGGAATATGGAGTTACTTTAATAGATACATTAACAGGATTCAAATATATAGGTGAAAAAATAAAAGAGTTTGAAGAGTCAGGCTCAAATCAATATCTATTTGGTTTTGAAGAAAGTTATGGATATTTAGCAGGTACATTTGCTAGAGATAAAGATGCTGTTGTAGCTTCAATGTTAATAGCTGAAATGACTTTATATTATAAAGAACAAGGAAAAACTCTTTATGATGGCTTAATAGAACTTTATGAGAAGTTTGGATACTTTAAGGAAAGTCTAGTATCAATAGAACTTGCAGGAAAAGAAGGCCAAGAACAAATTGCTAAGTGCATAGATGGTTTAAGAAATGAAGCCTTAAAAGAGATGAATGGTGTTAAGGTTGTTACATCTTTTGATTACAAATTAAGCAAAGAAGTAAATAACTTAACAGGAGAAGAAAAAGTGATTAATCTTCCAAAATCAAATGTTTTAAAATATGTTTTAGAAGATGATTCATGGTTTGTTGTAAGACCTTCAGGTACAGAGCCTAAGATGAAAATTTATTTATCAGTAAAAGGGTCAAGCTTAGAAGATTCAAAAGAACAAACAGAAAACTTTAAAAATGCTATAATGGAAGTAATTAACGCTAAGCTAAAATAGTTTAGATGAGATAAGGAGCTGTATATTTTATACAGCTCTTTTTATATTTTTAAATAGGACTACACCAAATAGTTGATTAAAGTGTTATAATATATAACTAATATATATTAAGATGAACTAAATTTTATTTTGTGATAAAATATAGTTCGAAATTTATGATATATAATAAAATATAGGTTTATAAATTTTATTTTTAGATAGAATTAAAATAGTTAGTAAAAGTTTGTTAAGGAGATAGATATATGAGTTTTAATACATTTGCAAAAGAGAAGTTATCACAACTTTTATTTTTAGAAGTGGATGGGAATGGCCTTATTAAGAGCTTAGGTAAAGATCCAAAGGAAGTAAACATAAAAGAATTATATGTTCCTATAGATCCAAGACACTTATCAGATGATATAAAGAGTGGATATAAGTTAGAGTCATTACCAATAAATTATTTAGTTGAAGGTATGTTTTTTGCTTTAGGTGGAGATAAAGATTTTAGATTTAATGAAGATTATAAAAAATTAATTCCATTAATAGATGATGCTATTCCATGCGTGAAAAAAATAGTAGCTGATAAGGTTAAAGATGAAAATATGGTTGAGGCTTTTATGCTTTTAAAAGGATTAAATGAAATCTCTGATGATACTGAGGTTTATGAAAATCTTTTATTAATATGTGAGTCTTTAAGAGAGAGAAATAAGTCTTATAATGAAACTCAATTAGAAATATGTGATAAATGTAAGGCTCATAGAAGTGATTTAGCTCTTCCATACCTTTATTCAGCAATAGCTTACAATGATATGGGACAATATGATAAGGCTTATGTTGATATAAATGAGTATTTAGCTAAGGGCGGAGAAAGAAACGAAATAGTTGAGATTTTATACAATGAAATAAAAGATTCAGCTGATTATGAAGAGGGAAAAGAAGAATTAATAGAAGAGCCAGAAGATGCTTTAAAAAGACTTCTTCCTTTAGCAGATAAGTTTCAAGATAATGCTATATTAAGATATTATATTGCAACTGCTTATAGAAGATTGGGAAACTTTGAGAAGGCAGTTTATTATTTAAATGAATGCTTAGCTATTGATGATAGTATAGTTGAGGCTGTAAATGAAATGGGAATAAACTATGCTTCATTAGGAATATATGATGAAGCAGTTAAATATTTAAGAAAAGCCTTTGAAAGTACAAGAGATATAGAAGTTTGTACTAACTTAATAGTTTGCTATTTAAATGCAGGGATGATTGAAGAGGCTAAACAGCATTTAGATATAGCTAAAGCTATTAACAAGGATGATGAGATAGTAAAAGAAATAGAAATATTCATGAAAAATAATAATATTAAATAGCCTTTAGGAGAGGGATATGTATAAGGAGTTATTAGGATATAAGATATTTTCAGATAATAAACAGGAACTTTTAAAGGAAATTGAAAATAAAAAAAAGGTTAATATAATATCTGGAAATCCAGAGGTTTTATATAATGGTATAAATAATGAGTTTTTAAAAAATAGTTTTACTAAAGAGGATGCTTTAATAATTCCAGATGGAGTTGGAACTCTTCTTGCCGCTAAAATAAATGGCATAGAAATTAAAGAAAAAATAGCTGGTATTGAAGTTATGGATATGCTTTTAAGAGATGCTAGAGATAAGAATTTAAAAGTATTTCTCTTAGGAGCTAAGGAAGATACTCTTATTAAATGCAAGGAAAAAATAGATGCGGACTATGAAGGAATAAACATAGTTGGAAGTAATAATGGTTTTTTTGATTTGGAAAACTGTAATGATTTAATAGAAAAAATTAATGAAAGTAAAGCTGATATAATTTTTGTTGCAATGGGAGCTCCAAGACAAGAAATATTTATAGAAAAATATAAAGAAAAACTTTGTTGTAAAGTTTTTATGGGTGTTGGTGGTAGTTTTGATGTTATGGCTGGTAATATAAACAGAGCACCAGAATTTATGATTAATATTGGTATGGAGTGGCTTTATAGAGTAGCCAAGGAACCATGGAGAATAAAGAGGTTAGGTTCTATACCAAAGTTTTTACTTCTATCAGCTAAAGAAAGAGGTAAGAAGTAATGAAGATTTTATTTATAGCCTGCTATTCACCAATGATTAATAATTCTGCATCTATTGAGACTCTTATGTACCTAAATAATTTATGCAATATAGATAACAATGAAGTTCATCTTTTAACAGTAGATTTTCCTAAAAACTCTATTTATTATGATGAAGAAATTCTTAAGCTTTTAGATAGTAAGGTAAAAGTCCATGCAATTGAAGGTGGGAAATTATTTAATAAGATTATGCCTAAGAAAGCTACTAATGAAGAAGTAATACAGGTTTCTTCTAATGAAAAGACTAGTAGCAAAATTAAGCTTATGAGAAAAATTAAAAACAAAATAATTTTTCCTGATATGTATTATAACTGGAGTTTTAAGGCTTCAAAGTATGGTAAGGATCTTATGGAAAAAGAAAAGTTCGATGTTATATTTTCTATGCATGAGCCACCTTCAAGTCATCTTTGTGCTTTAAGAATAAAAAAAGCTTTTAAGGATATACCATGGGTTTTATATTGGAGTGATCCATGGCTTAAGGATCCATCAAGAGAAGATATTGGATTTATAAGAAAGTTTGTAGAAGGAAAACAGGAAAAAGCTGTAGTATTAAATGGTGATAGGCATATATTTGTAACCGAAGAGAATAAAAAAGACTTTATAGAAAAGTATAATGTTAAAGATGATAAAATGTTTATTGTAACTAGAGGATATAATAAAGCTATATATGAAGAGATTGAAAGAGAAGAGAAACCAGAGCTTTTAAAAGAGGATAAGATAAATTTAATTTATGCTGGAGAGATTTTTAGTAAGATTAGAGATTTAAGACCTTTCATAAAAGCCTTAAAAGAATTAGAAATAAGCAATAAGGAATTATTTAATAGATTAAACATAATATTCTTTGGAAATATAGATGATGAAAACATAAAAGAAGAATTAAAACAATTTTCTAATATAAGTGTTAATGGAAGAATTGATTATAAAGAAGCTTTAAGATATATGATTCATGGGGATGTTCTTCTTGTTTTAGGAAATAAAAATTCAAAACAAATACCTGCTAAAATATATGATTATTTAGGAACAAAAAATCTTATTATGGTTATATTAGGTGATGAAAATGATCCTATAAAAACTGTTGTAAGTAATAAAGATAAGTGTATAGTTAGTGAAAATAATTATAAAGCTATATTAGATGATTTAAATAAATGTAGAGAATTAATTGATTCTGGTAAGAACTTTAAGGCTAATGAAGAATATGAATGGAGTAGCATAGGTAAAAAATTAAATAATATACTTAAATTAAAATAAGCAATAATATTTGATGGAGGGGTACTTAATGAAAAACGAAACAATAAAAGATTTTATAGAAGACTTAGGATCAAGTTCATCAGCACCTGGTGGTGGGGCAGCGGCAGGTATTGTTGGAGCAGTAGGAGTAGCTTTAAATTCAATGGTTTATAGCTTAACTGTTGGTAAAAAAGCTTATGAATCTTTAAGTGATGAAAATAAAAAGATTCTAGACAAGAATTTTGAAGAAGCTAAAAAAGGCTATGATGAAATGTTAGATTTCATGAATAAAGATGAAGAGGCTTTTAGTGCATTAATGGGCTGTTATAAATTGCCTAAGGATACAGAGGAAGAAAAGAAATTAAGAAATGAAAAAATAGATGAATGTACTTTAGGTGCAATGATGGTTCCTTTAGAACTAAGCAGAAGGGCCTTAAAGTTTTTTGATAATGTAAAATTTGCTGCAAAGTATGGAAATAAAAATTTAGTTTCTGATGCAGTTGTTAGTGCAATAATGCTTAGTGCTTGTATAGACAGCTCTATAGTTAATGTGGAAATAAACTTAGCCTTTTTAAAGGATGAGGAATTTGTGAAAAAGATAAAAGAAGAAATTTTACATATAAGACATGAAAGTACTAGATTAAAAGAAGAAATTTTAAAAGAGAATAATTTCTTACAAGATTAATTATGTACTTCAGTTAAACTTGTATGGAGTTTAAGTGAACACTGATTTTTAAATAATTTTTCAGATTTAGCTAAAAATGAACAACTATTAAAAATAGAGTATTATATTTAAATTAGTTTAAATTGTTTAAGTTAAGAGTTTATATTATTGAATCTTAAATGGTTTATAAATATTATAGAGGTTTAGCGTAGACTAGGGGGGTTAGTTTATGCTAGACCTCTAAATATATTTATAATTTTATGAAGAAAGTTTATTCTTGTTTAGGTGTTATGTCATTTAAAGATTTAAATTCAAATCCATCAGATTTAAGTTCTTTTATAAGATCATCTAAAATAGCAGTATTTGTATCTGATACAGCATGAAGTAAAGCTATTTCACCATTATGAACTTTCTCTAATATTTTCTTTTTAGCAGCTTCTTTAGAAGGTTGCTCATTAACTAACCAATCTCTATAAGCGAAGCTCCAAAATACAGAAGTATAACCAAGTTCCTCAGTTGATATTAGGGATTGTTCGCTATATTTTCCCATTGGAGGCCTAAAGAATTTAGGCATTTCTTTTCCTGTTACTTTGAAGTATTCTTCTTCAACCTCAGTAAATTCCTTTTTGAATTTTTCTTTATCAAGAATTTTAGCCATTGATGGATGGTGAGAAGTGTGATTACATACAAGATGACCTTCTTCATCCATTCTTTTTATAAGATCTGGATAATCTTTTATATATGGTCTTGTTACAAAGAAGGCAGCAGGTACTTGGTTTGCTTTTAATATATCAAGTATTTTTCCTGTATTTCCATTTTCATAACCTTCATCAAAAGTAAGGAAAATTTCTTTTTTTGAAGTATCTCCACAATATAGCACTTTACATTTAGATATATAAGGAGTTTCCTTAGGAAAGTGAGGGACTCCTTCTTCTTTGTTATAAGAGTAATACCAGTTAAATTCTTTTGTACAAGGATTATTGATTTCTTTTGCTGCTATTTTTGTATTTAAAGAAAGAGATAAAATTATCATCATAGAAAAAAATAATGATAAAAATTTCTTAATCATAAAACATCACCTCGAATTTATTATGTGTTATATAGTAGGATTAATTTGTATTTTTATGTGGATAATTAGGAAAGATAATACAGTTGTTGAAATATATATTAAGCTAGAGTATAATCATTAAGTATGAAATTAAATATGAGAAAGGGACGTGTACATAGATGAAATTAGGAATGGTTGGATTACCAAATGTTGGTAAAAGTACATTATTCAATGCTATTACAAAAGCAGGAGCTGAATCAGCAAACTATCCTTTCTGTACAATAGAACCAAACGTAGGTGTTGTAAGTGTACCAGATAAGAGATTAGATGTTTTAGAAAAAATATATAATACAAAGAAAAAAGTATATACTGCAATAGAATTCTATGATATAGCAGGGTTAGTTAAAGGTGCTAGTAAAGGTGAAGGTTTAGGAAATAAATTCTTATCACACATCAGAGAAGTTGCAGCTATCGTTCATGTTGTAAGATGTTTTGATGATGAGAATGTTGTTCATGTAGAAGGTTCTGTAGATCCAATAAGAGATATAGAAACTATAAACTTAGAGCTTATCTTTGCGGACTTAGATGTTCTTGAAAGAAGAATGGAAAAGACTATGAAGTTAGTAAGATCTGGTGATAAAACTGCTAAGTTTGAGTACGATGTAATGGAAAGATTAAAAGCTCACTTAGAAGCAAATAAACCAGCTAGAACTTTAGAAGCTACTGAAGATGAAGAAGCTTTCGTAAAAAGCTTATTTTTAATAACTTCAAAACCAGTTTTATATGCTTGTAACATATCAGAAGATGATATGATGGAAGGAAACTTAGATAATGAGTATGTTCAAAAAGTTAGAGCATATGCTGAAACTGAGAATTCAGGAATAATGGTTGTTTGTGCTAAACTTGAAGAAGAATTATCAGGGTTAGATGAAGAAGAAAAAGCTGAAATGTTATCTGAGTATGGATTAGAAGAATCAGGTCTTGATAAACTTATACAAGCAAGTTATAAATTATTAGGATTAATGAGTTACTTAACTGCAGGTGTACAAGAAGTTAGAGCTTGGACAATAAAACAAGGAACTAAAGCTCCACAAGCAGCAGGTAAAATACACTCTGACATAGAAAGAGGATTCATAAGAGCAGAAGTAGTTTCTTATGATGATTTAGTAGAATGTGGTTCAGAAGCAGCTGCTAAAGAAAAAGGTGTTTACAGATTAGAAGGTAAAGACTACGTAATGAAAGATGGAGACATAGTTAACTTCAGATTCAACGTATAGGATGTAAAAACTGTATTAAATGTTTTAAGATAAAACTTATAGGTATATTCCGAGAATTACTGAATTTCACTAAGAATTTATAGCCTTTACTCCAAAGGATTTACTAAAGCTACGATAACTAGCTTCGCGTCGAGCAATCTTCGCTTCTTAACGCAAAGCCTTTTACGTAAAAGCTTAAATTCTAAAGTTATTCAGATATTCTCTTCATAATATTTATAAGTTTTATAATATAAAGCATTTTAATACAGTTTTTTTTAGATGTATTAAAAGTGCTTTGTTATAGAATATGAAAAGGAAATTTTTTTATCATCAAATTTAAACAATATTTTTAGACAAAAAAAGCTATTTGAAAGTTAATTTCAAATAGCTTTTTGCTTTGTGGCGGGAGTATGTGGGAATCGAACCCACCCATGATGGTATTAGCACCACAACTAGGTGTTGAAGACCTGTAGAGACACCAGCCCCTATCTACTCCCATAATATTTTAAAATTTTACATCAAAATAAATATAATGTCAAATTTTTTTCTAAGGATATTTTAATAGTATTAATTTATAAATAATTGGTTTTGAAAGGAATTTTTAATTTTTTATAGAATAATGTATAATAAAATATATTATATAATGGGAAAATGGTTGCAATAATACGAGATTTTAGTGTAAATTAGTAAGAGGCATAATAATTTACATATTATTATTTAATAATTAATAAATATGTTTAAAAAATTTTATTAATAAAACTGAATGAAATAAGTTAGACTTATATTATACAGTATATAGTATGATTTAAATAATCAAATGATGATAAGTAATTAAAAATTAAGGAGTATTTATATGGAATTTAAACACGTTTCGGTTTTGCTAGATGAGTGCATAAATGCTTTAAATATAAAAGAAGATGGTATATATGTAGATTGTACCTTAGGTGGTGCAGGACATTCAAGTGAAATAGTAAAAAGACTATCAGATGAAGGTAGATTAATAGGCTTTGATCAGGATAAAGATGCTTTAAAAGCAGCTGGAGAAAGATTAAAAGAATATAATAATGTTACCTATGTACATAGTAATTTCTATGCTATATATGATGTCCTAACTGACTTAGGCATTGATGGTGTAGATGGTATTCTTATGGATTTAGGAGTTTCTTCTTATCAGTTAGATAATGGAGAAAGAGGATTTAGTTACATGCAAGATGCTCCTTTAGATATGAGAATGAATAGAGAGAATGAATTTTCAGCATATGAAATAGTTAATACATATTCAGAAGAAGAGCTTTACAGAATAATAAAGGAATATGGGGAAGAAAAGTTTGCTAAAAGAATAGCAAGTTTTATAGTTAAAAATAGAGAAGAAAAAAATATAGAAACTACTTTAGAATTGGTTGAAATAATAAAGGCTGCTATTCCAGCTAAGGCTAGAAGAGAAGGACCACATCCAGCTAAAAGAACATTTCAAGCTATAAGAATAGAAGTTAATAAAGAGCTTGAAATAATAAGTAAAACTATTTTAGATGGAGTTAAGAAACTTAACAAAGGCGGAAGAATGGCTATAATAACATTCCATTCTTTAGAGGATAGAATTGTTAAAAATACATTTAAGGAATTATCTAATCCTTGTACATGTCCTAGTGAGTTTCCAGTATGCGTTTGCAATAGAAAGCCAGAAGTTAAACTTGTGACAAGAAAACCTATAGAAGCTAGTAAAGAAGAATTAGAATTTAACCCAAGAAGTAGAAGTGCTAAGTTAAGAGTAATAGAGAAATTATAATATTTTGAAACAAATGTTTAAGTAGATTTTTTTAAGTAAGGGGAATAAAAATTAATTGGAGAGGGATTAGAGATGATTGTAAAAGAGTTTGATTATAATGGAAGTTCTGCACTTAAACCACAAAGAAAAGAGCAAACTGTACCAAGTAGAAAAACCTACGATAAGAAAAAGAAAAAAATCGAACAACAAAGAAGAAAAAAGCAAAAAGACAAAAGAGTAAGAAAAAGTGTATTACAAATAGTACTTCTAATATTAGTTGTTGGTGGGGTAACAATAAGTAGAGATATAAAAGTTTATAAGACTCAGCAACAGTTAGATTCAATAAATAAGCAAATAAATTCTGTTATAACAGAAAATGAGGCTTTAAAGGTTCAAATATTAAAAGCAAGTTCTTTAGATAAAATAGAGGATGTTGCTAAAAATAAACTAAAAATGATATTGCCAACTAAGGATGATATGGCTAAGTTAGGTGGTGGCCAAACTACTGAAGGGAAGCAATAGGGTAATAAGTTAGGGTGTACTTTTATTATTGTTTTAAGGGTGCATCCATAATTTTTTATACAATGGCTATAGATTTATTAAATTATAAAGCTGATAAATCTATTAGCCTAAAGGTAAGTTTTTTTGGATTTGAGGCTCATTTATTTGACTTAATATGGAGGGCTAAGGGTGAAAAATAAAAAGAAGAACAAAGGATTTAAAGATTATAAAATAACGAAGTCGCTTAGAAATGAAAGATCTTATTGGGTCATGTTAGTTATATGGGGATTATTAGCAGTCTTAGTATTAAGATTATCATATATAATGATTTTTAAGCATAAAGAATATGGTACCATGGCTGAAGAACAGTGGAAAAATGAAGTGAAAATAGATGCTAAAAGAGGGGATATCTTAGATAGAAATGGAGGTCAATTAGCCGTTAGTGCTAATGTCTACAGAGTAGATTTAGACCTTAAAACTTTAAGAGACTCCACATTTAAAAAAGATGATACAGATGATGAGAAGAAAGCAAAGCTTAACAAAATAGCAGAAGACTTAGGAACTGCTTTAGATATGCCTAAAGAAGAGGTATATGATAAATTAAATACAACTTTACCATCAGGGGTGCCAGCAACATCAGCGACCTTAGTTAGAAAAATAGAAAAGGATAAGGCTGATAAAGTTAAGGCTTTAAAAATAAGAGGAGTAATAGTTTCTCAAGATACAAAAAGATATTATCCAGACAATAATTTTTTAGCTCAAGTTTTAGGAAGAGTTGATCAAGACGGAGTTGGTCAAGGTGGTATTGAGCGTGAATACAATGCAGAATTATCAGGTCTTCCAGGAATGAGAATATCAGAAGTTGCAAGAAATAGTAGTGGAATCCCTTATTCAAATTCTGAATTTGCAGATCCTGTAGATGGAAAAGATGTTACATTAACTATTGATGAAACCATACAATATTTTGCTGAAAAAGTTGCAGAAAAGGGTATGAAAGAATATCAAGCACAAGGTGTTAGTATAATAGTTATGAATCCTCAAAATGGAGAAGTCTTAGCTATGGCTAATAAACCAGATTATAATCCTAATAGTCCTTATGAAGGATATGAAAATTTCCCGGGTGATAATAAAACACAAAAGACGGAGAATATGTGGAAAAACTCTGCTGTGTCAAATACATTTGAGCCAGGGTCTATATTTAAGATGGTAACTTCATCAGCAGCAGTACAAGAAGGAATAGCTGGTGGAGATGAAACTTATTATTGTCCAGGAGGAAAAAATGTTTCAGGGACTTATATAGGTTGTTGGAAACATGATGGACATGGAGTTGAAACATTTGACCAAATATTAGAGAATTCTTGTAACGTTGGATTTATGGATATAGGACAAAAGCTTGGAAAAGAAAAATTAAATGAGTATATACAAAAATTTGGTTTTGGAAAAGCAACAGGAATAGACTTGCCAGGTGAAACATCAGGAATAGTACTCCCTAACGATAAAATAGGACCAGTAGAACTTGCTACAATATCTTTTGGACAAACAGATAGTGCAAGTGGTATTCAAATGATGGCTGCTATGAACACTATAGCTAATGGGGGAACATGGATCCAACCTCATGTTATGAAGGAAATAAGTCATGAAGATAAAGATGGAACAAGGGTTTTAGATGAAACTTTTGAGCCTAAAAAGGTTGAAAATGTAATAGATCAAAAAACATCTAAAAGAGTAGCTGAGGCTCTAGAAAGAACAGTACATTATGGTTCGCCTAAAAGAGCATATATAGAAGGCTATGGAATAGCTGGTAAAACTGGTACAGCTGAAAAAGTTAAAGAAGGCGGTGGGTATGGTGCAGGATATGTAGCATCATTTGCGGGATTTGCTCCATATGATAATCCTCAAATTTCAGTTTTGATATCAGTTGATAATCCAAAGGGAGAATATTTTGGAGGGTTAGTAGCGGCGCCATTAGCACATGATTTATTTAGTGAAATATTTAATTATATGCAATTAGATACTTCAAATATAGATAAAAATAAAGCTAAAGAAGTAGTTATACCAGAAGTAAGAGGTATGAGTTTAGATAAAGCTAAGGCTGTTTTAGACCAAAATAATATAAAATACTCCATAGAAGATGGCGGAAATTCTATAGTGGATATGAATCCTAAACCAGGATACACAATAAAAGAAGGAAGTGAAATTAAACTTTACACTAAAACTACTTCAAACTATAATAAAGATGTTGTAGTGCCAGATTTTAATGGCCTTTCAATGGAACAAACTAAAGAAATTCTTGATAAAATTGGTTTGAAAGGTACATTTGAAGGAGAAGGAAATGTAAAAGAGCAAAGTATAGCTCAAGGTGATGTAGTAAAAAGTGGTTCAACAATACAGTTTAAATTAGCTAAGAAGTAATGATAGTTAAAAAACTAGCATGTGAGTAATTCACATGCTAGTATTTTGTGAATTTAACGCTTGTTTAGTGCATAGTATTTAAGGAGTGAAAAAAATGATTCTTAAAAGTTTATTAAATGGCTTAGATTATGAAGTTATAAAAGGTAATGAAGAGTCAAAAATACAAAACATAAGATATGATAACAGAAAGATAGAGCAGGGAGATATCTTTGTTTGTGTAAAAGGGTTTAAAGTAGATGGACATTCATTTATAGGTGATGCTGTTAAGAAGGGAGCTAAGGCAATAATAGTTCAGGAAGACGTAAGTGTTCCAGAAGATATAACAATAATAAAAGTTAAAGATACTAGAAAAGCTCTTGCATTAATGTCTTCAAATTATTTTGGAAATCCAAAAGACAAATTAAAGATAATAGGAATAACAGGAACTAACGGAAAAACAACTTCTGCTTTTATGATTAAATCAATTTTAGAAAAAGCAGGCTATAAAACAGGTTTAATTGGAACTATAGCAAATTATATAGGAAATAAGAAAGTTGATGCTGTTAGAACAACACCAGAATCTTATGAGCTTCATGAATTATTTAAAAATATGGTTGAAGCTGGAGTAGAATATTGCGTTATGGAGGTTTCATCTCATTCTCTAGATTTAGATAGGGTATATGGGGTTCAATTTGTAGAAGGAATCTTTACAAATCTAACTAGAGATCATTTAGATTTTCATAAAACCTTTGAAAACTATTATAATGCTAAATTTAAACTTTTTGAAAGAAGTAATCATAGTATCATAAACTTAGATGATCCATATGGTACTAACATAGTGGAAGATATAGAAAAAAGAGGAGTAAAGACAAAGGTTTCTACTTTCTCAGTTGAAAAAGATTCAGATTTTAAAGCTTTTGAGATTAAAAGCCACTCAAATGGTTCAGAATTTAAGGTGAAATTAGATAAAATAGAAGAATTTTCTATAAATATTCCTGGAGAATATAATATATACAATTCATTAGGTTGTATAATATGTGCATATAACTTAAATATTCCGGTAGAAAAAATCAAGGAAGGATTAAGTGATATTGTAATACCAGGAAGATGTGAGTTAGTTGCAAAAGAGAAAAATTTACCTTATAGCATAATAATAGATTATGCACACACACCAGATGGATTAGAAAATATTTTAAGTACAGTAAAAGCCTTTACTAAGAATAGAATGATTTCTGTATTTGGTTGTGGTGGGGATAGAGATAAAGTTAAGCGTCCTCAAATGGGTGAGATAGGTTGTAAACTATCAGATGTTGTAATAATTACTTCTGATAACCCAAGAAGTGAAGAACCTATGGATATAATAAATGACATAGTAAAGCCACTTAAGTATGATAACTTTGAAATTGAAGTTAACAGAAAAGAAGCTATAAGAAAAGCTATGAATATGGCTTTAGAGGGTGATGTTATAGTTATAGCTGGTAAAGGTCATGAGACTTATCAAATACTAAAAGATGAAACAATACACTTTGATGAAAGAGAAGTTGTATATGATATTTTAGAAGGCAAGTAGAGGTGTTAAAGAATGCTAGAATTAAATTTACAAGAGATTGTAAAAGCCACTAAAGGAACTTTATTAAAAGAAGCTGATGTAAAAGAAATAAAGGCAGTATCAACAGATACAAGAAAAATAGAAGAAGGAACTTTATTTATTGCATTAAAGGGTGAAAATTTCAATGGGAACAACTATGTCTTAGATGCTTTCAATAAAGGGGCCAAGATTGCTATAGTTGATGAAGTTAAATGTGATATAAATGAGCTAAAAGATGGAGTTTCTTTAATTAAGGTTGAAAATACAAGAAGAGCCTTAATGGATTTAGCTAAATTTTATAGAGAAAAATTAGGATTAAAAGTTGTTGGAATAACTGGATCAGCAGGAAAAACATCTACTAAAGATTTAGTTGCTGCTGTTTTAAGTGATAAATACAAAGTATTTAAAACAAAGGGAAATTTCAATAATGAAATAGGATTACCTCTTATGATTTTAGAGCTAGATAGTACATATGATGTAGCTATTCTAGAAATGGGAATGAGAGGTCTTGGTCAAATTAGAGAACTTGCAGAAATTGCATCCCCTGATTTAGGTATTATAACTAATATAGGAATTTCTCACATAGAAATATTAAAGACTAGAGAAAACATATTAAAAGCTAAAATGGAAATAACAACTTTCTTTGATAAGAATAATACTCTTGTTGTTTGTGGTAATGATGATTTTCTAGGGGCTTTACCTAAGGCAGAGTATAAAATAGTTAAAACTGGAGTTGGAGAAGATTTTGAAATAGGAGCTAAAAATATAGCTCTAGAAGAACTTTCATCTACTTTTACAGTATATGATGGAGAAAAAGAAGAAGAGTTTTCTTTAGACATGCCAGGGAAACATAATATAAGTAACCTTATGCTAGGAATTGCTATAGCAAAAGAGTTAGGTCTTTCATTTGAAGAAATGAAGAGAGGATTAAACAATATTGAGGCAACATCAATGAGATTAGAACTTATTAAAAAAGATGAGTTTTCAATATTAAATGATTGCTATAACTCTAGTCCAGTGGCTGTTAAATCTTCTATAGATGTTATGAAGAATATAGAAGGAAAAAGAAGAATAGCAGTTTTAGGAACTATGAAGGAACTAGGACATAAATCAGAAGAAGCTCATGAAGAGATAGGTAAGTATGCAAAGGAAAATGGAATAGATAAAATACTTTGCTGTGGAGAGTTCTCAGAAAACATTAAAAATGGATATGGAGAAGAATGTACTGTATATCCAAATAAAGAAGCATTAATAAGTACTTTACTTAATATAATATGCGAAGGGGATATTATATTAGTTAAGGCATCAAGAAGTTTAAAATTTGAAGAAATAACTAAAGCATTATTAGAGAAGTAAATTGAACTAAGGAGGTGAAGCTGCTTACTAGCTTAAGTAGCAGAATTTTATGGAAATTTTAAAGTCAGTGATAGATCCCAAGATAGTAATGGCGATAGTGATAAGTTTTATAGTAGCATCAATATTAGGACCTATTATAATTCCACTACTACATAAACTAAAATTTGGACAAAACATTAGAGCAGAGGGACCAAAGAGTCATTTAAAAAAAGCTGGAACACCAACTATAGGTGGACTAATATTTATATTTGCAACTATTATAACAATGTTTATTATGGTTGGGAATCCAACAGATGAAGCAATGGTAGCTTTATATGCATTTGTAGGATTTGGTTTTGTAGGATTCTTAGATGACTTATTAAAGATAATTAAGAAGAAAAATGAAGGATTAACATCAGGACAAAAAATGATTTTACTATTAATCGTATCAGGATTTTTAACTTGGTATGCTTATAAATATATAGGAACTAGCATTAATATACCATTCTTAGATGGTCAATTTAACTTAGGATTATTCTATATACCTTTTGTAATGTTCTACTTTGCAGGGGTAACAAATGCAGTAAACTTAACAGATGGATTAGATGGATTAGCTACATCAGTTACTGTTTTAGTAACAACATTTTTAGGAATAGTTAGTTATAATTTAGGACACATAAGTTTAGCAATATTCTGCGTTGCTTTAGCTGGTGCATTACTTGCATTCTTAAGATTTAATGCATTTCCAGCTAGAGTATTTATGGGAGATACAGGTTCTCTTGCTTTAGGAGGAGCTGTAGCAATGGTAGCTTTAATATTAAAAATGCCTTTAATACTAGTGTTCATAGGAATTATCTATGTAATAGAAACACTTTCTGTTATATTACAGGTTACTTCATTCAAACTTACGGGTAAAAGAATATTCAAAATGGCTCCAATACATCACCATTTTGAACAATTAGGTTGGAGTGAAACAAAGATAGTTTCTGTATTCTCTATAATAACAGTAGTATTTTGCTTCATTGCTTTTGCTTCACTTTAGAAAATTCCTAAATAGGAGGTTTTTAAATGAAGAAAAAAAAGACTACTAAATCTAGATATGGTCAAATTGACTTAGGTCTTTTATACACAATAGTAATATTACTTGCTATTGGGGTAATTATGGTTTATAGTGCAAGTTCATATTTTGCTATGGTTAATGAAGGGGATAGTATGGCTTATTTAAAGAAGCAAGGACTTTTTGCTATTCTTGGGTTAATAGCTATGTTTATAATAGCAAACTTTGATTACCATAAGCTTAAAAAACTTACAGTTCCATTAATCATAGTAACACCTATATTATTAGTGGCTGTTTATGCTTTTGCACCGGTAAAGGGAGCTCAAAGATGGATAAGATTAGGGCCACTATCTTTCCAGCCATCGGAGCTTGCTAAGTATGCAGTAGTTATAATACTTGCTTATATGATTACCAATAAGGGGGAGCAGATTAAGGAGTTTTGGAAGGGAATAGTTCCATGTTTCTTAGTCGGAGGATTCTTTGCTGCTCTTATACTTGCACAAAAGAACCTTAGTATAGCTGCTGTAACAGGTTTTGTTACTTTCATAATGGTTTTTGTGGCTGGAGCAAGAAAAAGATTTATGTTTGGTGTAATAGCACCAGGAATGGTTGTAGCAGGACTATTCTTTGCATTAATAGAGCCATATAGAGTAGCCAGAATGATGAACTTTATAAATCCTTGGAAAGATCCAGCTGGTGATGGATATCAGCTTATTCAATCTTTCTATGCTCTAGGAGCAGGTGGAGTTACTGGTCTTGGAATAGGTCAATCTAGACAGAAGACTCTATACATGCCAGAGCCACATAATGACTTTATATTCTCAATAATAGGAGAAGAATTAGGGTTAATAG
The DNA here is from genome assembly GCF_057782465.1 of Clostridium sp. LIBA-8553. Classification (NCBI taxonomy): domain Bacteria; kingdom Bacillati; phylum Bacillota; class Clostridia; order Eubacteriales; family Clostridiaceae; genus Clostridium; species Clostridium sp. LIBA-8553. The sequence continues at coordinate 2,585,565 of NZ_CM173489.1, read as the reverse complement.
GCTGTACAGTAGTAATTATACTATTTGTTATATTTGTTTATAGAGGAATAAAAATAGCTATGAGTGCTAAAGATGAATACGGAACTTTATTAGCTGTAGGTATTACTTCAATTATAGGAGTTCAGGCTATAATTAATATTGCCGTTGTAACAGGATCAATGCCAGTTACTGGTGTTCCCCTTCCATTTATAAGTTATGGAGGAACCGCCTTAGTATTTAACCTGATGGCTATGGGAATTCTACTTAATATATCAAGACAAGGAAATAAAAATATTGATTAAAGGCGTTTTGTACGCCTTTATTTTTTTATAAAAACAAAGGGAAAATATGTGGAATTTCTTGCAGTAATGTTTTTATTATTATTAAGATTTTCTTAAAAAATTAATGAAAAAAATCTAGTAAAATGATATTATTGATATTGAAATGCAAAATAAAGTATTAAGGAGAATTATGGATACGAATATAAATGATTATATATTAAAAAAGAAAAGAAAAAAGGTTAGAAAAAAGGTTATATTAATTAGTATAATACTCATTGTTGTATTAGGTTTAATTCTAATAAAAACACCTTATTTTAATATAAAAAAGGTTAATATAAACAACAATAATGTTATAACTAAAGAAAAGGTAATACAAGAAAATGATATTTTAAATCAAAATATATTTTTACTTAATACATCAGCTTTAAAAGAGAAAATATTAAGTAATCCATATATAAAAGATGTTAAGCTATCAAGAAAACTTCCAGATCAATTAACAATAAACGTAGAAGAAAGAAATGCAACTTTTATCGTAAATGATGGTGCAGATTTCTATGTTTTAAATGAAAATCTAGTCATAATGGAAAAGAAGAACTCTACAGAGGGATTACAATTGCCTATGCTAACTGGGTTAAATGTGGAAAATAGATTCTTAGGAGAGCCTATGAGCACTGATAAAGAAAAGGTGGAAGTTTTAAAGCAAATAGGAGAAGCTTTAAATAAAGGCAAAGTAAAAGTTAACTCTATAGATGTATCCAACCTTAATAATATTGTTATAAATAAAGGAGAGGTGCAAATACTACTAGGAGGAACTGATGGCTTAGAGGAAAAATTAAATAAGATGATTAATATACTAAACGATCCAGTAGGAAATTTTGAAAAAGGTTATATAAACATAAGCTTTAATGGGAATCCTGTAATATACAAAGAAAATTAAGGAGGAGTGCTTTTTGAAAAAGTTGTCTTCACAAATTATCATTGGAATAGTTTGTGCTTTGTTAGGTTTTTTATTAACTTATCAATTTAAAATGATAAATAATAAAGAAAAAAATATAATAGAAAATTATAATCAAAATGACATAATGGCTGAAATAGATGGACTTAAAAAAGAAAAAGAAGAACTTCAAAAAAACAATGACTCTTTAAATAAAAGATTAAAAGAGATGGAGGAAGCAGCTACATCTAAAGGAGATGTAAATAATAAAATAAAAGAACAATTAGATGAAAGTAGAATGATATTAGGAACTGAAGAGGTTACGGGGCCTGGAATAATTTTATCAATAACACCGAAGTCACCATTACTTACTTCAAAGGATCCTCAATATATAAGTGAAAATGAGATTGTTCATATATTAAACTTATTAGATTTTTCAGGAGCAGAAGCTATTTCAGTTAATGATATTAGAATAACTCCTCAAACAGGAATAAAAAATGCAAGTAATTTTATTTGGATAGGAAATAATGAAAGAATTTCTCCAAGAGAGAGTTTAACAATAAAGGTTATTGGAAACCAAGATAACATAATAAAAGGAATTGATTTTCCAGGAGAAATGGACTATGGGGTATTAGGCGGTAATTATGATTATAAATATGAGAAGAAGGATTCAATTACAATACCTAAAACTACTCAAAACCTATCTTCTGAGTATTTAAAAAAGGTTGATTAGGAAGGTGATTGAATGATAGTATTTATTGGGCTTTTAGTAGGTATAATAATAGGAGTTATATTTCCAGGAAGCATACCTGATAAATTTTCACCATATTTATCTATAGCAATAGTTGCCTGTTTAGATTCTGTGTTTGGGGCTGTAAAAGCTAGTTTGAAAAAAGAGTTTCAAGCAGATGTTTTTATATCAGGTTTTTTTGGAAATGCGGCTTTAGCGGCTTTATTAGCATACCTAGGAGATAAATTAGGAATACCATTATATTTTGCAGCCGTTATTGTTTTTGGTAGTAGAATATTTAATAACTTTGCAGCTATAAGAAGGATATTATTAGAGAAAAGTAAAGAACGATAAAGAGGTGGGGCTTTGAAAAATAGAGAATTTACTATTTTTATATTTATAGCTTCCGTTATAGTAGGACTTTTAATATCTATGAATATAAGTTTTGGTGATACAGAGACTACAAAGGTATTAAATGCTAAAGAATATCAGGATGCTTATAATAAACGAAACAATCTTTATAATGAAATATCAAAGTTAAAAGAGAGTAATAGAGAATTACAAAAGAAAATAAATAATTATTCTAAACATGATGAAGATAGCAATAAGATTTCTGATGATATGATAGAGGAATTAAATAATAATTTAATGCTTGCAGGTTTAACAGATGTTAAAGGATCAGGCTTGAAAATCGTTTTGGAAGATGGTGGAGAAGCATTTAATGGAGAAGTAGTTGATGACTTTATGAGGCTTTTAAGAACCATACATGACGATGATATGATAAAGGTAATAAATGAACTAAAAGCTGCAGGAGCAGAAGCAATATCTATAAACAATCAAAGAATCATATATAATACAGAAATATACTGTGGAGGACAGTTTTTAAGAATGAATGGTGTTAAAATACCAGCTCCATTTTATGTTAATGTTATAGGTGATCCAGAAAAATTAGAAAATCAAATTATGAGAGATGGAAGTTACATTAAGACTCTTATGAATAGAGGGATAAAGGTTCAAATAACAAAAAGTGATGATATTACCATGCCAGCATATATAAGTGATATGAATCCTAAATATATGAAATCTAAGGGGAAATAATAATTACATTTTGTAAAAAAATTGTACAAAAAAGAAGGATTTTCTATTCCTATAGAGAAGAATATAATGTAATATATAATTAAAGGAGACAGTAAAAGTGGATATTAAAGAAAAATTAATAAAAATTACAGAAAAAATTCCAGACAACGTTCAACTTATTGCTGTATCTAAAACAAGAACTATTGAAGAGATGGAAGAAGCCTATGAATTTGGTATTCGAAAATTTGGTGAAAATAAAGTTCAAGAAATATTGAAGAAATTTGATGATTTTCATCAAGATGTAGAATGGCATTTAATAGGACATCTTCAAACTAATAAGGTGAAATATATAGTTGATAAAGTCCATCTTATACAATCATTAGATAGTGTGAAATTATTAAAAGAAATAGAAAAAGTATATGGTAAACATAATAAAACTGCCAATACTTTAATTCAAGTTAACATAGGAAGAGAAGAACAGAAATATGGTATCTTGGAAGAAGAGTTAGATGAACTTATAGAGGCTATTGAAGCCTGCAATAATGTTAATGTTTTAGGTATTATGACTATAATTCCAAAGGGAACAAAAGAAGAGTGTAGAAATTATTTCAATAAGACACATAAGCTTTTTTGTGACTTAAAAGAAAGAAATTTCAAAAATATAAAAATGAATATACTTTCAATGGGAATGTCAGGTGACTTTGAGATTGCTATTGAAGAAGGAAGTAATATGGTTAGAATTGGCCAAGGAATTTTTGGCGAAAGAATATATAAATAAGATTAGGAGGATATGAGTATGTCTAAAATGGTTAATAAAATGAAGAGTTTTTTAGGGTTTGATGAATTTGAAGATGAAGATGAAGTAATGGAAGAAGAAGAGGTAATGGAAGAAGAAGAAACTTTTGCTCCAGTATTATCTTCTAAGAAAAATGGTAAGGTTGTAAATATTCACACAGCTAATACAGCTAAATTAATGATAACTAAACCATTAGTTTATGATGATGCAACTGAAATATGTACTGCATTAAAAAATAGAAAAATAGTTGTTATAAACACAACTTCATTAGAGCTTAGAACAGCTCAAAGATTAATAGACTTCGTTGGTGGAGCTTGCTATGCATTATGTGGAGAACTTCAAGAGGTTGAAAAAGGAGTATTTATAGTATCACCTTCAAACGTTGAAGTAAGTAACGAATTAAAGAGTGAGTTAAGCAATAAAGGAATGTTCAACTGGGCTTCAAAATAATATGAATAAAAAAGATTTTATAAATTTATTAAATTTAGAAGAGTTTGAAGCATTAAAACTTTTCGAAAGATTTAATTTAGCTAGGACAAAAAATATTTCAGTATTTACTGATGAGTTTTATACTCCAGATGTATGGAGCACTCTTCAAGAAATGAATTTCTTTGATGTAAATGTTGAGAGTTTTGGATTTTTTGAGGATGGGGAAAGAAGGGTTATTGCCTTCAATAAAGAAGAATATGACGAGTTTCCAATAAGTCTTTTAAAGATTCAATGTAATACTAAGTTTTCAAAATTAGAGCACAAAGACTATTTAGGATCTATTATGGCTTTAGGCATAAATAGAAATAAAATAGGTGATTTAATTTTAAGAGAAGATGGCTGCTATGTTGCTGTTCATCACAGTATAATTGACTTTTTAATTAATAATTTAAATAAGATAAGAAATCTTAATTGTAAATGTGAAATAATTTATGATTTGGATGAGATACCTAAACCTAGCTATGAAGAAAAAAATGTAATAGTAACTTCTAAGAGGTTAGATTGTATAGTTGCAGCCTTGGGGAACATATCAAGAAGTAAAGCCTTAGATGCTATAAACTCTGGAAGTGTTCTTCTAGACTATAGGACAACAAAAGATAAGAGCAAAGAAGTTTCAGAAGATTCAAGACTTACCATAAGAGGAATTGGAAAGTTTAAGATAAGTAACATTTTTGGGACAACGAAGAGTGGTAGATTAAAATTGACAGTATTTAAGTATACATAGGAGTGTGATTATATGAAATTGACCCCAATGGATATTAACAACAAGGAGTTCAAAAGGGTTTTAAGAGGTTATTGTCCAGAGGAAGTAGATGAATTCTTAGACCAAATAGTCGAAGAATATGAGGCTCTTTTTAAAGAAAACACTTCATTAAAAGAGAAGCTTGAAAATTCTAACGATAAAATAGAGCATTATAGTAAAATTGAGAATACAATTCAAAACACTTTATTATTAGCTCAAAACACAGCTGAGCAAGCAAAAGCTAATGCTCAAAAAGAAGCTGATGTAATAATCAAGAGTGCTAATGATACAGCTCAAAGAATATTAGATAAGGCTCATAACGATGTTATACAAATCAATGATGAGTATGATAGAGTTAAGCAAGAGTTTACAAAGTTCAGAGCTAAGTTTAGAAGTTTTATGAACTTCCAGATAGATACTTTTGATGATTTAGAGAAAGATTTCGTAAAGAACTTTAATATAACTAAGCCAGAAGATGAAGAAGAGCAAGGAATAAAAGTTGACTTTGAAGAAGAGAAGACTGAACTTAAAGACATCTATGAAGAAGAAACACATTTTGATGATGTAAATGAAATTAAGAGTTTCTTTGCTGAAGACTAGTTATTAGAAAATCTCACTTTAATTAAGGTGAGATTTTTCTTTTTGCTTAATTACTTGTTGAAATTTAATATGTTATTATATAATATTTAAGATATAGCTTTAAATATTTACTTTAGAATGGAGCAAATAAAACTATGAGTTTAAATAAAGAAGTGATAAAAATAACGGAAGAAGAAAAAGGCATAAGAGCTGATAAATTTTTAGCTTCAAAAATAGATGGAGTTTCAAGAAACTTTATACAAGGCCTTTTTGATGATGGAAAAGTTTTAATTAACGGAAAAGTTGAAAAAGGAAAATATAAGCTTTCAGCTAATGATGTTATAGAATTAGAAATACCGGAACCAGAGGAATTAAAAGTTGAAGCAGAGGATATACCTTTAAATATAGTTTATGAAGACAAAGATATAATAGTGGTAAATAAACCAAAGGGAATGGTAGTTCATCCAGCACCAGGTAATTATACTGGGACTTTAGTTAATGCATTACTACATCATTGTGATGATTTATCTGGCATAAATGGAGTTATAAGACCTGGAATAGTACACAGAATAGATAAAGACACTTCTGGAATATTAGTTATTGCTAAGAATGATAATGCTCACCAAAAGTTAGCTGAGCAATTTAAAGATCACAGTATAAAAAGAGAATATTATGCTATTGTTGAGGGAAGATTTAAAAAAGAAGGTGGCACAATAGATGCGCCTTTAGGAAGACATCATAGGGATAGATTAAAATATGCTGTGGTTAAAGAGGGAAAAAGGGCAGTAACTCATTATGAAGTTCTTAAAGTATTTAATTCATGTTCACTTGTTAAATGTACATTAGAAACAGGAAGAACTCATCAAATAAGAGTTCATATGGCATTTATAGGTCATCCATTACTTGGAGATACTGTTTATGGATTAAAGAAACAAAAGAAGTTAAGTCAAGAAGGGCAAGTTCTTCATGCTAAAACATTAGGATTTATTCATCCAACTACTGGTGAATATGTAGAGTTTGATTCACAATTACCAGAGTACTTTGAAAAAATTATAGAAAAATTAGGGGGTTGCTAAAATATGCATCTTAAGGCAAGTTTATTAGATGAAAATGCTATAAGAAGAGCACTTACAAGAGTTTCACATGAAATAATAGAAAAAAATAAGGGTGTAGATAATATTGTTCTTGTTGGAATTAAAAGAAGAGGATACCCATTAGCTGAAAGAATATCAAAGTTTATAGAAAAATTTGAAGGCATAAAGGTTCCGGTTGCAAGTGTTGACATAACATTATATAGAGATGATTTAACTAATATTAGTGATAAACCAAATTTAAATGATCCTAGAATAGATATAGATATAAGAGGAAAAAAAGTTATCATAGTTGATGACGTTTTATATACTTGTAGAACAGTTAGAGCCGCTATTGATGCTATAATGGATCAAGGAAGACCAGAATTTATTCAATTAGCTGTTTTAGTAGATAGAGGACATAAGGAATTACCAATAAGAGCAGACTATGTTGGTAAAAACATACCTACATCAAAGGATGAAATAATAAAAGTTCAAATCAATGAAATTGATGGTATTGATTCAGTTGAAATATATGAAAATGAAAACTAAGGAGTAAAGCTATGGATTATAATTTAATAGCTACTGCGACTTTTGGATTAGAAGCTGTGGTTGCAAAGGAATTAAAAGAATTAGGTTATGAAGACCTAAAAACAGAAAACGGAAGAGTTCACTTTGAAGGGGACGAAATGGATATTGCCATAACAAACCTTTGGCTTAGAACTGCAGATAGAGTTTTAATAAAAGTAGCTGAATTTAAGGCTGAAAGCTTTGAAGAGTTATTTAATAAAACTGTAGAGATTGATTGGAGTCAATATATACCTGTAGATGGTAAAATGCATGTTGTTGGTAAGTCTGTTAAGTCAAAACTTTTTAGTGTTCCAGACTGTCAATCAATAGTTAAAAAAGCTGTAGTTAAGAGCATGAGTAGAAGCTACGGTCAAGAGTGGTTCTCAGAAGATGGTCCAGTTTATAAAATAGAAGTTGGACTTTTAAAGGATGTTGTTACATTAACAATAGATACATCAGGAGAAGGCTTACATAAGAGAGGATATAGAGAACACTCAGGGCAAGCACCACTTAAAGAAACTCTAGCAGCAGCTATGGTTTTATTATCAAAATGGAGAGGAGAGCAAACTCTTATAGACCCATGTTGTGGTTCTGGAACAATATTAATAGAGGCTGCTATGATAGCTAGAAATATAGCACCAGGATTACATAGAAAATTCGTTTCTGAAACTTGGCCTTCAATGGATAAGGAAATATGGGATCAAGTTAGAGAGGGAGCAGAAAAATCTATAAAGAAAATTCCTCTAGATATAACTGGTTATGATATAGATAGCTGGGTATTAAGCACAGCTAAAAATAACGTAAGGAAAGCAGGATTAACTGACTGCATAACCTTAGAAAAAAGAAACTTCTTTGATTTTTCAACTAAGAAGAAGTATGGATATATGATTACAAACCCACCATATGGTGAGAGAATAGGTGAAAAAGAAGTTGTTTCAAAACTTAATAAGCATTTCGGAGAAGTTAAAGAAAAATTAGATACTTGGGATTTTAATATCCTAACAGCATCTCCAGACTTCCAAAAAGAATTTTGTAGAAAAGCTACTAAAAACAGAAAACTTTATAATGGTAGAATTTTATGCTATTACTATCAATATCTAGATAATAATCTTAAAAAGTAATATAGAGGGTTATAATGTATTTTAAATAAAGTATATTTTAGCCTATAAATGAATTTATTATTAAAAATCAATTCATTTATAGGCTTTTTATATTATCATAGTAATTATATAGTTTTTTTAGAGATTTATTATAACTTAACAGCAAAAAAGGTCTATAGCAAGATAATTTAACAAAACTTATAAATAGTATGAAGAGAATATCTGGATGAACTTTAGAATTTAAGCTATTATGGAGAAGATTTTACGTTAATAAGCGAAGTTGTTTGACCAACGGGAGTTCTGAGCTTTAGTAAAATATTCGGAATAATAGCTATAAATTCTTAGTGAAATCCAGTAATTCTCAGAATATATTTATAAGTTTTGTTGTTAAATTTTGCTATAGACCTTAATAAGTTATTACTTTAGTTTGTCTAGAGTTATTTCTCTTGGTGAATCCATATAGACTGTTTTGTTAGTTGAGTAGATTACCATTCCAGGTTTTGAACCAGAAGGTTTCTTTACATTTTTAACTAATGTATAGTCTACAGGAATTTTAGTGCCACCTTTTCCTTTACTGTAGAAAACAGCTAGGTTGGCAGCTTCTTCTAAAGTTTTATCTGGAACATCTGAACTTTTAACAATTACATGAGAACCAGGTATATCTTTAGTATGAAGCCAAGTATCATTTTTATCAGCAAACTTTAAAGTTAAATAGTCATTTTGAATATTATTTTTACCAACATAAATATCTATTCCATCAGAAGAAACGTAGTGGTAAGGCTTAGATTGTTTTTCTTTCTTTTTGCTATTGTTATTTCTTCTAAATCTTACATAGCCAGTTTCTATAAGTTCATTTTTTATTGCATCTATATCATCATAGTTATCTGCAACTTGTATGCTTGATGAAACTGAGTTTAAGTATTTAAGTTCATCTTCATTTATAGCTAGTTGCTCTAAAGCAGATTCCTCAGCTTTTTTTAGTTTATTATATTTTTTAAAGTAAAATTGAATGTTTTCAGATGGTGTCTTATTTTCATCAAGTGGAATAGTTAGATATTCTTCATTTTCACTATAATAATTTAAAACATCAACAGATTTATCACCTTTTTTTACACTATAAATATAAGATGTTAGGAGTTCACCTTTAATCTTAAAATCTTCTTTTTTATCACATTCTTCTAAAGTCTTTTCAAGAACCTTGATCTTTTTTAAACATCTATCTATATTTGTGTTTACTAATCTTTGTATGTCTGCACTTTTAGCATGAAGTCTATCTTGTTTATCCTTATTAGCAAAGAAAGCATCTAGAAGCTCACTACTATTTTCATAAAGTTCTTTAGTGCAGTCATCTAAAATAGATAAATCTTTAAAATAGAAATCTATAATTTTTTCATTTCTATAGAATATAATATTTTGTATATCATTAAATATGTTTTTGAAGTATTCAGAGATAAAATTAAATATGTCATCAAAAACATAAGAATCACCAAACTGCTTTGTAAATAATGAATACATTTCAAAGGAGAGATTTTTGCCAACACCAGTTAATAGTTTGGAAAAAATCTTCTCATCTAGTTCATTGTTATTTTTGCTTAATGCATTTTTTAAATCCTCTTTAGAAAAGTCAAAAGGATTTAATTTTTCAGAAGCAGGAGGAAACACATAGCTTACACCAGGATAAAGAACTCTAAAGCTGTTTTTATTTGCTGTTATATGCTTTATTGATTCCATAATCTTATTATCTCTTTTTCTTACAAGAGATATATTACTATGTCTAGCCATTATTTCGATGACTAAAGTGTATACACTATCAAAGCCCAGTTCATCTTTATTTGCTATGTCTATTGAAACAATTCTATCAGTAGATTGTTGATGTATATCTATTATTCTTCCACCAGTTAAATATTTTCTTAATACCATGCAAAAAACAGGCGGTTGTAATGGATTATTCTTATTTATTGTAGTAAAATGTAATCTAGGGTATTTGGAACTAGAGGAAATTAAAAGTTTTTTATTTTCCTTTCCACGTACATTTATTATTATTTCATCCTTTTCAGGTTGATTTATTTTATCGATTCTAGAATTTATTAATGAACCTTTTAGTTCATTTATTAAGTTATATAAATAAATACCGTCTAAAGCCATTATTTTCTTTCCTTTCTAAATTGATTGAACTTACAGTTAGTATACATCTTATAATAAAAAGTATCAATAAATAGGTAATTAGAGGTGATAATATGAAGTTTTCAAAAATGCATGGGAATGGAAATGATTTTATAGTTATAGAAGATTTAAACAATGAATATGTAGGTAAAGAGGGAATAATTGCTCAAAAAATGTGCCATAGAAGATTTGGAGTTGGTGCAGATGGAATCTTAATAGTTAGAAAGAATGAAAATTGTGATATAGAGATGGTAATAATAAATTCAGATGGATCTTATGCTGCCATGTGCGGAAATGGAATAAGATGTTTTGCTAAGTATGTCTATGAAAAAGGCATAGTTAAGAAGGATGTCTTAGACGTTTTAACTGGTGATGGAGTTAAAAGAATTTTCTTAGAAGTTGAGGATGATAAGGTAAAGACTATTAATGTAAATATGGGATTTGGAGATTTTAATCCTAAGAGCATACCTGCATTATGTGATGAGGAAATAATAAAAAAAGAAGTAAGTGTAGGGAATGGAAAATATGAAATAACATCTTTACTTATGGGTGTTCCGCATACTATTATCTTTGAAGAGGAAAAATATCCTATAGAATGTGGTAAAGGTATAGAAAAGTATGAACTATTTCCTCAAGGAACAAATGTTAACTTCTGTAAGGTAATTGATAGAAACACTATGGAAGTTAGAACTTGGGAAAGAGGTGCTGGTCCAACATTAGCGTGTGGAACAGGAAACTGCGCTTCAGTTATAGCAGCTAATAAGTTAGGATTAGTAGATAATGAAGTAAAGGTAATAGTTCCAGGTGGAGAATTAAAAGTTAATATTGAAGATGATGGAATAAAAATGATAGGAGATGCATCATTTATTTGTGATGGCACATATTTATTTTAGAGAGGGAAGTAAGTAAATGAGGAAAGCTGCTGCTTTAAGTTTTTTAGTATTAGTTATTTTATCAATAACCCTTGTAGGATGTAATTTCAACAAAGGAACTAATGGAGAAAATGGTAAGGGAAAAAAGTTAGAACTTCCTGAGAATATTGTGTCTACAATTTCAGGAGAGAATGTTGAATATTACAAAATAGAAGGGGAAGCGCTAAAGAAACTTGACTTAGATGTAAAAGGTCATATGGAAGTTTATAGCAAGGAATTAGGTTTAGTTATTTATAGGGAATTTACTAGTAAGGGAACTGACTTAATAATTACAAATGGAATTAAGGAACATAAAATATCAGTAGATGGAAATATAGAAGACTTGATTATGAGTCCTGGGGGGACTAAGCTTTTATATAAATATAGTTCTGGGGATAAAATAGAATACAAGATTTTAGACTTACAAAACTTTAAGGAATTTGATTTTAATGAGAATTTAGCTATTTCTGGGGAGAATTTTAAATTCGCAAATGAAGATCAACTAGTTCTATATGGAGTAGATTTAAATGAGAAGAAAAGTGGAATATTCCTATACAATATAAAGGATGGAAGTTATACTTTAGAGAAGCAAATTGTTAAGGCTTTTATAGACTATATTGATTTAATAGAAAATCAAATTGTTTTATATACTCAAAGCAGTATTGATGGAAAGAAAGAATGTTATATATATAATTTGGATAGTAAAAAAGAGACTCTTATCTCTAATGAAGTAGGCGAGATAGAATCATCACATAAAATAGATGATATGGTATATTTTATTGGTACAAAAGGTAACGAAACAAGAAGCTTATATTCAATAAATACTATTAATAATGAGCTTCATAGATTAGTATTTGATTTCCCTAAAAATATATCTGAAAAATCAACTTTAATAGTTATTGATGGTAATATATATTTTACTGGATTTAATGACAATAAAGAAAAAAATGGATTATACATGTATAATCCAAAGGATAGAAGCATTAAGCTTATAGACAATAACAAAGGGCAGTATATTATATTAAAATAGTTAAAAGTTCTAGATTGTTAAATTTTTTTAATAATCTAGAACTTTTTTCGTTTAAAAAATAAGTAGCTTGTCAATTATTATTTATGAGGAGGTGAAAGTATGAAATATAGTATTAAAGATATCGATATGAGACTTATGAAAAAGATACCTAAGAAGATTGCATTGGAAATGAACTTAATTGCTTTAAAAGAGAATGATGGAAAGATATTGTTTTATACAAGTCGTGAAGGTAAAGATAAAAAAGATTATTTATCTTTGTTATTTAGAGATAAAGAAATAAGTTTCATTTTAGGAAATAATGATGAAATAAGAAAGTTAATTGAAGACTGTTATGGTGGTAAAAATTTTTCAAAGGATGAATTCACAGAAGAAGAGTTAAAAAGTTTAATAGCATTAGGCATAGAAAAGAATGCCAGCGATATGCATATTGAACCCTTAGGAGAGTGGGCTAATATTCGCTTTAGAATAGATGGAACACTAATACTTATGAAAAAGATTAAAAAGAATCTTTATGAAAACTTAGTCAATAAGATTAAATTAAAGGCTGACATGAATATAAGTGATAAATTAAGAGCACAAGATGGAAAGTTGTCATTTAAAGATGAAGAATATGATTTTGATTTAAGAGTTTCTAGCATTCCTACTGTTTTTGGTGAAAAATTGGTAATTAGAATATTATATAAAAAGAATGAACTTATAAACATTGATAGTTTAAGCTTAATGGAACTTCAAAAAGAAAAAGTTAATAAGCTTCTTAAGAAGAAGCATGGTATGGTTGTTGTAAATGGACCTACAGGCAGTGGGAAATCAACAACTCTTTATGCACTTTTAAATTCTATAGATAAAGATGGAATAAACATAAGTACTATAGAAGATCCTATTGAATTTACAATTAAGGGAATAACTCAAACAAATGTTAATGAGAAAGTTGGATTAACTTTTGCTAATGGTTTAAAACATATTTTAAGACAGGATCCTGATGTAATATTGATTGGAGAAATACGAGATGAAGAGACAGCTAAAATAGCTATAAGAGCTTCTATAACAGGTCATAAAGTGTACTCAACAATTCATGCTAATAGTGGAAAGGAAATATATGATAGACTTTTGGATATGGGAGCAGAAAGCTATTTAGTAAAAGAAGGAGTTAGTGCAATAATAACTCAAAGGTTAGTAAGAAAAAATTGTGAAGCATGTAGAGAAAAAATATATTTAGAAAATGACTTAGTTGAAAAGTTAAAGAAAGAAGAACTCAGATTAAAGGCTTATTATAAGGGAAATGGATGCCACATGTGTAATTGGACAGGCACAAAAGGAAGAAAAGCAATTTGTGAAATAATATTTCCTAAGGAATATAAAAATATAGATGATATTTCTTGGGGAGAGGAACTTTTAAAATCCTGTTTTAATTTAGTTTCCAATGGAGAAGTAGCTTTAGAAGAATACTATCTTTTAAAAGAATGTGAGGGGTTAGATGTTTGGTTTTAAAGATGATGCTTCTTATATATGTTTAAATTTAAGTACCTATGTAAAATCAGGAATGCCCATAGGACGCTCATTAGAATTAATAAAAGGCACTGTAAGAGATAAGAAATACAAGGAATCCGTAGAAAGGGTTGAGAAAAAAGTTCTTAAGGGAGAAAGTTTGTCTAAAGCTTTTAAAGAAGAAAGAAATTTATATCCAGATACTATGGTAGACATGATTAAGATTGGAGAAGAAAGCGGGAATTTAGAAGATGTTTTAGAAAAATGTGCAAAAAACATATTGGCTGAAAAAGATGTTAAAAATAAGATTATTAAATCTTTAAGATATCCAGTTTCTCTTCTTATAGGATTAATACTTATGATATTTTGCTATGCAACATATATACTTCCACAATTTTTTGATATGTATGATTTAGGATATAAGGAAACATCTAAATTAATTTCTGCTTTAAACTCTTATATTAAATTTGTTGAAGATAATCCCAATGTAGAGATAATAGCTTTTTGTTACTTTCTTTGTATCCTAATAGTACTTTATTTAATCTTTAAAATAATAAATTTTGAAAATATTTTAGAGAAGATAGAAGTTTATAGAATGCATTATGAAATCAGAATATTATTTTTAATAAATATGATAATAACAAGTGGTATATCCCTTACAAATGCTTTAAGTATATTTGGAGAAAATTTAAGTAATAAAAAACTCAGAGAATATGTTAAAAAGATAAATGAACAGCTACTTAAAGGAGAGACTTTAAGTAATAGTATCGGAAGTATAAATGTGATCTCTCATATATCAAAAGGTTTTTTAATTACAGGAGAAGAAAGTGGGTTATTTAATAAAAATATAGAAGAACTATTAAAAATAAGAGAAAAAGATTTTGATAGAACATTAAATAAAGTAGTAGGTAAAATAGAACCTGTAATGTTTATAGTTTTAGGATTTGTAATTTCAGCTATGATGCTCTTAGTGTTAATACCTACTTTTGAGGGAATGAAGTATGTATAAAAGGAAAAAAGGATTTACTCTTGGTGAGGTAATAATATATTTAGGGATAACGAGTTTAATTTTAGCTTTACCAACTTCATTTATATTGATAACAGAAAGAGCTTATGAGTTAAAAGTTGAAAGTGAAGTAAATGCAATTCATGATTTCCTTATGGAAGCAAAACAATTATCTATTAAAGATAATTCTTATGGGGAAATAATCTTTGATAATTTAGAAAATATATTAATATATAAAAATAAAATTAGATATTCATTTTTAAAACTTGAAGCTGTGAAGGTAAGCAACAATATGAATAATCTTATTAACATAAGTGATATGGGAATGATGAAGAATGCAGGAACAATAACAATAACTGATAAAAATAATAACCAAAGAAAAATAACCATAGTTCCTGGGATATGGAAAATCAATGTTAAGTGATATTTTAAATAAGACCTGTTTTAGGTGAGAGTTTATTTTTAGCTAGTATTTCAGATTTTCGATTATGCTCAAACATAAAAAGCTTCTTAATGCTATTATTACGTAGATGATACAATATTAGTTGCTCATTAAGATGGCTTTACAGTTCTATCTAAAAATCAACACTGGTTTAAAACAGAGCTTAATTAAAAAGCTAAGGAATTTTAATTAAATATTAAGGGAGAAGGGTAAATAATGAGAAATAAATACTTGGCTAAGAAGGGATATTTATTAGTTGATATGGTTTTAGCCTTAGCTTTAATATCTATTCTTTTTCTTGGGATTGGAAGGAGTTATAGTATTTATGTTAAAAATAAACATTATACAAGAGAAAAAGTAGAAGTAAGAGAAGTGATGAATAGCCTAGTAATGGAAATAAAGCATAACATATCTTTTAATGATATAAGAGAATTTCCAAATGGAAAATACGGATTAGGTGATTTAGATATAAATAGATTAATAGACATGAAAATTAATAATCTTCTAAGAGAAGAGCTTATATTAAATGATAAAGATTTAAATGAATTGGGATGGAGTATAACCATAAATCACATTGATGATTATGAAAGTAAAGTTGATATTTTTTACAAAAATGATTTTCCTTTCATAAGTGAAAATGAGGAGGTTAAAATATACGAATTTTTAGAATAAATCATGAGAAAGCAAAGAAAAAAGGATATTTATTAATTGAATTATGTATTTATTTAGGAGCTTTAGGATTTATAACTCTTAGCCTAACAAAGAATTTAATTTTTTATGTTAAAGAATATAAGAGCTTTTTATCAAGTGAAAAGGAATTCAATTATTTATTAAATGCAGAAATGTATTTGGATTATAGATTTTTAAATAGGAGAGTTGAGGAAATAACGGTAAATCCTAATAAGGATTATATATGTATAAAATTTTGGGAAGAAGAAAAACTTTTAGAGGATAAAATTGAAAAAAGAAAAAATACATTAAGTCTTAGTTTTGTAAGGTATGGTGAATATTATTCTCATGCTTTATTAGATGATGTTGAAAAATTTGATGTTATTGAAAAAGAAAATTTGTTTTATATAAGATTAAAAGTTAAGAATCAAGATGAGAGGGTTTATTGTTATGAGAAAGGGTAAAGGGTTTGTTTCAATAGAAGTTATGTTAATTTCTTTAGCATGTAGTATGATAGTTACAATTCTTATGGACATTTCTTTTCAAAGAAGGAAAGAAGTTGATAGAAGTTACGGTCTTATAAAAAATAATATGGAGGATATTAAAGACGAAGAGGAGTTTTTAAAATACATTATAAAAGAAAAGATTTTAACTAAGAACACAATAGAAGAATTGAATTTTAGCTTAGATAATATGAGTGCAATTTATGATTCTACTAAAGATGTTTTACATATTAAAAATAAGAATAGCATAAGTGGAGTTTTAAAAAATACTTATTATGATATAACTTTCGGCCATGATGAAAGTATTACTTTATCAAAAAGGAGATACTATGAGTTTTCTAACTAAAAGTTTAGTACTTAATGATACAAACGAATTTTTAAAATTGAAAGAATCAAAGGATAAAAGAATAAAAATAATTCTTCTAAATGAAAGTTTATTTATAAAAGTACTTAAGGTTAATAATTATTATAATATTGAAGAAAAAATAGAAGAGCTTATAAAAGATATGTTTTCCGATTATACTCCTTTAGCGCACTATGAAAGGTTACGAGTTGGAAGAGAACTTTTTCTAATAATATATTTTATTGGATGTGATGAAAAGTTTAAAAAATTACTATGTGAAAGAAAAAGTTTCTCTTTAATACCTTATGACCTTCAAAAGAGAAATCTTTATATTTTTAGCAGAGTAGTAGTTGTTGTTAGAAATTCTAGGATAAAAGTTTATTTTAAAAGAAGGTTAATTTTCTTAAGAAACACTGAAAAGCAGAGTGTTATACAGGATATAAAGAATGAAATTAAAAATTTAGAAGAAACTTTTAGTATATCAATAAAAAGTTTTAATCTTAATATTTCTAAAGAATATATAACAGATGAATTAAAAGAATGTTTCAAAGAGGCTAGATTAAGTGAGATTAGAGGTGAGGATAATTTATATCAGAAAGTATAAAAGATTTTTACCAGTGGAG
Organism: Clostridium sp. LIBA-8553; assembly: GCF_057782465.1. Classification (NCBI taxonomy): domain Bacteria; kingdom Bacillati; phylum Bacillota; class Clostridia; order Eubacteriales; family Clostridiaceae; genus Clostridium; species Clostridium sp. LIBA-8553. The sequence continues at coordinate 2,568,043 of NZ_CM173489.1, read as the reverse complement.
TATGTTGAACCATACAACAAAAGTGTAAAAAAAAGAATAAATATCTACATATTATTTTTACTGTTATTTAATTTAGTATTTTATGCAGAAATCGTAAAGGAGAATAATAGAATTCAAAAATACTTAAATGAAACTAAATCGATTAAGGGTGAAAGTTCTTTAGGAGAGGAGTTTATAAATAGAATAAATAGCTTGAGAAAGTTATTGGGAAGTGAAGAAATTTTAAAGTTTAATCTTGAAAGAAATAAATTTGCAGTAGAAATTCATAATGATTATAAGGATATTGTACTTAGGGAAATTAAAGAGGTAAATGGAATTGTGGAAGAAATAAGTTTAAATGAAGCTAATAATATTAATACCATAAAAGGAGTGCTTAAATGAAAAAGTTTAGGATAGGTATAGTTTTAATTAGTGTTTTTTTATTTTTATTGATATTTCAAGGATCAGAGCTTATTTATTTGAAAAATTATGAGATTCCTGTTGAAACTGCTACAGAAATTCATAGTAAGAATTTAGACGAAATTCTTAAAAAGGTAGAAGGTGAAAATTGCACTGTTCTTCAGATGAAATATGAGAATGGATGGAAAGGAAACATTTTGTTTACAGGAGATTTAGAAAGTTTAGTTAATTATGTAGGTTTATTAAAAGACAATAATATTTATGTAAAAAATTATAAAATTGAAAAATTAGGAGAATTAAAGTGCTTTATGGAGATTAAGGCTGTATAGTCTTGTAAATTTAATGAAAATAATTGCATTTATTATTAGCATTTGATAAAATATGATTGTTGTTTTACACTTTAATAGTAAATAAGTAACAAGGTAGCTCTAGAGGGTATTAATTTATCTTAAAGGGTTATAATATAAAATGAATTAATAGATTTTGGAGGGATACTTAATGATATCAGGAAGTGATTTAAGAAAAGGAACTACTTTTGAACTGGATGGACAAGTATACACAGTTATAGACTTCTTACACGTTAAACCAGGAAAAGGTGCTGCTTTCGTTAGAACTAAATTAAGAAACGTTATAATGGGTGGAGTTACAGACAGAACTTTCAACCCAACTGATAAATTACAAGAAGCAATAATCGAAAGAAAAGAAATGCAATACCTTTACTCAGATGGAGAATTATACTACTTCATGGATCAAGAAACTTTTGAGCAAATTCCTTTAAACCATGAAAAAGTTGAAGATGCTATAAAGTTCTTAAAAGAAAATATGAACGCTGTAATCAAATTCTACAAAGGAGAAGCTTTCTCAGTTGAAGCTCCAAACTTTGTTGAGTTATTAATCACTGAGTGTGAGCCAAGTGTTAAAGGAAACACTGCTACTACAGCTATGAAAACAGCTGTTGTTGAAACTGGTGCAACAGTTATGGTTCCTATGTTCGTTGAAGAAGGAAATACTATAAGAATAGATACTAGAACTGGCGAGTACATGGAAAGAGTTTAATAAAAACTTAGACTTAATTCAAAAAGGATTTTATTATTACTTTGATTTAAGCCAAACTTATCTAGTAAATATTAGATAAAAATAAATTTATGCTAAGCTTTTAAAGCTTAGCATATTTAATATAAGGAAGTGATTTCAGTGAAGGATATTAAAGACAACATTAGTAGCTTACTTAAGGCTATGGATAAAAACACTGAGTTAGATAAAGAATTTAAGGATTCCTTACTTAATGTAATTTCATCTTTAGTTGATAAAGTTGAAGAATTACAAGTTAATATTGAAACTTTAGATGAAAATGTTACTTTACTAAATGATGATTTAAGTGGAGTACAGGATGAACTTTTTGAAGAGCTAACTTTAGAAGAGCTTGAAGAATACGATGATGAATACTGTGAAGTAGTTTGTGATAAGTGTCATAAACCTATATACATAGAAAAAGATATATTAGACAGATCTGAAAGTATACCTTGTCCTTATTGTGGAAATGAATTTGAAGTTTAATAAACTGTGCCTATAAGGGTACGGTTTATTTTTTTTTGCCCAAAATTAATAAATTTTAAAATAATTAGAATAATTTCTTATGTAAACTAATAGATTTAAATAGAAAGGAGAGGAGGTACTTTGAAAGAAATATTTGCTGTCTTGCCAGAAAAAATAAATTCTTATTTAAAAGATAAAAGTAATTTAAATAAACTCCAAGAAGTAAGAGTTAAGGTTGGAAAACCTCTTAGTATTGTTCTGGATAACAACGAAACAATTTTTAATTATGTAATAACAAGGGATGATGTTAAAGCAATGATTCAAAAAATAAGTAACTACTCCTTGTATGCCTTTGAGGAAGATATAAGACAAGGGTATATAACTATTCAAGGAGGGCATAGGGTTGGATTAGCTGGTCAATGTGTTATAGAGGGTAATTCAATTAAAACTATTAGGAATATAACTTCTTTAAATATAAGGGTATGTAGAGAGGTTATAGGCTGTTCTAATAGTCTTATGAATCATTTAGTTGAAAATAATAGGGTGAACAATACATTGATAATATCTCCTCCTAAATGTGGAAAGACAACACTTTTAAGAGATATAACAAGAAATATATCCAATGGAGTATCTCAAATTGGATTAAGAGGGAAAAGAACTGTTGTAATTGATGAAAGAAGCGAAATTGCAGCTTGTTATAATGGAATACCTCAAATGAATGTAGGTATAAGAACAGATGTATATGATAACTGTATTAAAAGTGATGGAATGATGATGGCAGTTAGAGGACTTTCACCTGAGGTTATTATATGTGATGAGATTGGAACATATAAAGATATGGAAGGGCTTATTATGGCATACAATTCTGGAGTTAGTATTATTGCTACATTACATGGGAGAAATATAGAAGAATTATATAGAAGACCAGTTTTCAGAGAGATAGTAGAAAATAATATCATAGATAAAGTTGTAATTCTTAGTGCTAAAAAAGGGGTTGGAACAATAGAAGGAATTTATGATGTTTAATTTTAGCTCTGTTTTAGTTGAATGTTGATTTTTAGCTAGACTTTCAGACCTAGCTTAATTTCGCAAAGTATTGCTATCATCTACTCCAGAATAATAGCTAAAGGTTAAGTGAAAGTCCAAATTTTCAATTTGGTATCTTGAACTTATGCAATCGAACATAGTGAGATTGTATTCCTTACAAAAATAAGAAAAAGCTTCTTAACACTATTATTCTTACGTATATAATGCAATACTAACTGCTCATTAAGATGGTCTTATCGTTCTATCTAAAAATCAACACTAGTTCAAAACATAGCTTAGAAAATAAATATTTTAAATATAAAGAGTCAATAAAAGAATAATTTGTAAAAAGCACTTAACATAAATGATTAACTTGTAAATAGGAGGAGAAAAATGAAGATTTTTTTTCTGGTTATTATAGTTCTACTTAGTTCTTTAATTGGATATTTATATGGAGAAGGATTTAGAAACAGACTTAATCAGCTTAAAGAACTTAAAAGAGCTTTAATAGATTTTGAAAATGATATTGTATATACTTATACGCCTCTACCAGAGAGTATAGAAAGCATAGCATTAAAAGCTAAAAGTCCAATTAGTGAATTTTTAAATAAAATTTCTTTGAAACTGAAAAATAATGAGGTTAAAAATGTATATATGGCTTTTAGTGAAAGTATAAATGAACATAAGAAAGAAATGAATTTAAAAGATAAAGACTTTGAAATTTTATTAGATCTTTCAAAATCTTTAGGAGAAACAAATATAGAGGGACAAATCAAAATTTTTAATTTAGCTAAAGAAAAATTAGATTCTGAGTTATTAATAGCGGAAGATGAATGTAATAAAAATACTAAGGTTTATAGATATTTAGGAGTTTCTGTAGGAGCAATGATAGCCATTTTTCTTATTTGATTCATAGGTTTAATAATAGTTAATCATGAAGAAGGTTTTAGATTATAAGGAAGGGGATTTAATGAGATTAGAATTTTTAAGGGGAGGCCATATATGTCGGATTTATCTTTAATCTTTCAAATTGCAGGAGTAGGAATAGTACTTGTTATACTTGATAAAGTTCTTGACCAAAGTGGCAAGAAAGAGTATGCAGCTTTAGCAAATATTGTTGGTATAGTAATAATACTTACTATGATGATTCAGCTTATAAGTAGATTGTTTTCTTCTGTTAGAACAATGTTTTTATTTTAGATGTGATTCTAGGGTAACATATTAAATTAAAACAGAAGGAGGTGAACTAGGGCAGTAATCTATAGAACTCAGTAAGAAATAAATTATTGAATTTTGAAGATTTCTGACAAAAGCAAGAATGGATGTATTGATACAAGTAATAAGTTTTTCTTTAATAACATTATTTTTATATTTGTTTTTAAAGGAAACAAAAGGTACTTTTGCAGTCATGCTTCTTTTAGCGGCTGGCATAGTAATTTTTCTTTTTGTAATGCCTTATGTCAATGAAATAATAACTTTTATGCAGAATATAGCAAGAGAATCAGGAATGGATTCATCCTATATTGCCATAGTTATGAAAATTATTGCCATAGCATACCTTTCAACTTTCTGTAGCTATATATGTAATGATGCTGGGGTTACTGTGTTGGGTAAAAAGGTAGAATTTACAGGAAAGATTATGATACTTTTATTAGCTATACCAATAATGGTTAATATTTTGAATTCCATTTTAAGTATAATGTAGGGGCTAAAATATGAAAAAGTTAGTAAACATAATATTATTATCACTTACTTTTGTATTTTGCTTTAACTTAAATGTTTTGGCAAATGAGAATTTAGAGAGTTCAAAGGAAAAAATAGAGAATGACTCAAGAGTAGAAAGATTTTATGATTATATAAATAATTTAGAAACAGAAGAGGACATACTAGGCAATATGTCAGCTAAGGAATATATAAAGACTTATTTGGAAAGTGGAGAAGATCCAATAACTTTTAAAAAAATAGGGGCTTCAATACTTAGTTACATGTTTAGGGAACTTAACATAGTTTTAAAGTTTATTGCTTCAATATTAGTGATTGCTCTTTTAAGTGCTTTACTTAAAAACTTGCAGGATGCTTTTAATATAGAAGAAGGAGTAACCCAAGTAGCATTTTTTGCTTGTTATGCTCTTTTAATAATGCTTTTGACTAAGAGCTTTTTCATATCACTTGATTTAGGAAAAGAAGTCTTAGCTTCAATTATAGATTTTATGAATGTTATTGTACCAGTAATAGTTATGCTTATAGCAACTTCAGGGGGAGTGACCTCAGCTGTAACCATAGATCCTATTGTCTTAGGAGCTGTTTCAATAACACCTAGAATTTACACATATTTTTTATTTCCTTTAATATTAGCTTATTTTACATTACAGTTTGTTAATAACCTTTCTAGTGAATTTAAAATAGATAGAATGTGTAAGTTCATAAAACAGGTGGTTATGATATCTCAAGGGTTTATATTAACTATATTTGTTGGAATATTAACTTTAAGAGGAATGACAGCAGACACATTAGATGCAGTGACAGTTAAGACAGTTAAGTTTGCAGTTGATAACTTCGTACCTATTGTAGGTAAGGCATTTTCAGATGCAATAACTACTGTTGCGGGATATTCCTTAGCGTTGAAAAGTGTAATAACTTCCTTAGGTGTGATAGTTCTTGTAATGATTGTTATTTTTCCAATAATAAAAATAGGACTTATGGCTATTTGTTTTAAACTTACATCGGCGGTTATTGAGCCTGTTGTTGACTCTAAGATATCTAGTAGTGTTGAAACTGTGGGAGAAGCATTGTTTATGATTTTATCATGCATAATAAGTGTAAGTATTATGTTCTTTATTATGGCTTCCATGATGGCCACTGCAGGTAATTTTATTGTAGGAGGATAGAAATATGATGGAACTTTTAAAAAATTGGATTTCAACCCTTTGTGTTGTTATAGTCATCATATCTATTGCCCATATAATTTTACCTAATTCATCAGTAAAAAAGCATGTTAAGTTTGTATTTTCATTAATAATACTTTCAGTAATGTTATCTCCAATAATAGGACTATTAAATTTTAATCAGGAAATAGATGAAAATGCTTTTGAAAACAAAATAAATGGACCTGTGGAAAATCAGGAGGAAAAGGTATCGTTATATGATGAAGAAGCTATTTTAGAAAATATAGAGAGAAATTTAGAACAGGCTTTAAAGGATGAATTTTATGAAAATGAATTTGAGGTTAATTTAATAGGAAAAATAGATTTTGATGATGTTAGGGTAAATATTGAAAAGGCAGAAATTAAGGTTTTAGATAAAAAAAAGGTAAAAAAGGTAGAGAAGGTTGTCGTTGGAGAAGAAAAGCTTAATAAGGAGGAAAAAAAAGATTCTTTTTTAGAAAAGGTTGAAAAGTTTGTTGAAAAAGAACTTGAAATTTCTCATGAAAATATAATTGTTTCATATGATTAGGAGGTAGTATGGGGGTCCAGGATTTAAAAGATAAAATGTCTAAAGCTCTAAAACAAAAGAATATTGCCAACTTAATAATAATACTTTTGCTAGTCATAATGTTTTATTTAGTTGTGTCATATTTTACAGGAGTAAACAATATATCTAAAAGTGAGAAGACTAATTCAGAGAAAATATCTGAAGAAAGTATGAATAATAAGAGTCAAAATGACTCAGAAGTTTTAAGTTATCAAGAAAAACAAGAGAAAAATCTAGAGAGGATATTAGGAAAAATCAGTGGAGTTGGAACAGTAGATGTAGTAATAAATTTTGAAAGTAGTGAGGTTAAGGTACCAGCAGTGGATAATTCTTCTCAAAAAAGTACTACAGAAGAGACAGATAGTGAAGGAGGAACAAGGGTTAATTCACAAGAAACTGATGGAGATAAGATTGTTATGTCAAACAGTTCTGATGGAAGTGAACCAGTTATATTAAAGACAGAAAAACCAAATGTTATAGGAGTCATGGTTGTGGCTGAAGGTGCAGAGGATAGTAAGATCAAATATGAAATAACAAAAGCAGTATCAAGCTTATATAACATAAGTGTAGATAAGGTAAATGTATTGGCTATGGAAAAATAAATAATTAAATTTATGGGGGGTTCATTATGAACAAAAAGCAAGCAGGGATAATTTTAACACTTTTAGCATTAATAGTTTGTACTGGCGTTTTGGCAACTAGAGTCAACAACCAAATAAAAGAGAGTATGGGAGAAGTTCCAACTGCCTTTGGTGAGAATGAAGAAAATGCGACTGAAACATCTTCAGATTACTTCTATGAGTCAAGAAACTTAAGAGAACAAAAAGATTCTAAGACTATCGATAACTTAAAAGCTATAGTAGAAGATAAGAACACATCAGCAGAGCAAAAAGAAGAAGCTGAGAAAGAATTAACTTCAAAAACTATGGCAAGAGACTATGAAACAAGAATAGAGCTTAGCATAAAGAGCAAAGGTTATGAAGATGTAATATGTTTTATAGATGGTGATAACGCTAAGGTTGTAGTTAAAACTGATGCAGAATTAACTCAAGAGAAAATGGTTGAAATTCAAGATATAGTTATGAATGTATCAAAAGTTTATGACGTTGATATAGAAAAAAAATAATTAATTGTATTGTAATTAGTTATTTGCTATAATGAACCTATAACTAATTAAGTTTCGTGGAAATTAGTAGGAGGGTTCAGCTTTATGAATGAATTGAATAGAGATGAAGCTAACTTAGGTATAGTTAATATATCTGATGAAGTTATCGGTGTCGTAGCTGGTATAGCTGCATCTGAGATAGATGGAATACTTGAGATAAATCATAATAATAGCACTGGAATAGGACATAAATTTTCAAAGAAAAGTTTAGGTAAGGGAATTAAAGTTAATGTAGAGAATGGTGAGGCTGTCATTGAGATGGGTGTTACAATTCAATACGGCATTAAAATCCCTGAGGTAGTTTCTCAAGTGCAGGAAAACGTAAGAAGGACTGTTGAAGCTATAACTGGACTTAAGGTGGCACTAGTGAACATATATGTGCAAAACATAGTTATCTTAAAAGAAGAAGATAAAAATGAAATAGGAAAAAAATAGTAGTCACCCTCTGATTTCAGAGGGTGTTTCATTGTGTTAAATCATTAATTATATGATTAATAATATAAATTAAGACAATAATACTAAATAGAGTATTTTCAAAACATAGGAGGATATAATGAATAGAGTAAAATCAAGAGAATATTTATTACAATTAGCTTACCAAATGGAAATAACTTCAGAAACTGCAATAGAAACTTTTAATTCTTTTATGGAGAACGAGGACATTTCTAAAGATGATTTAGATTTAGCATACATAAAGTCAGGTTTAGTAGGAATAGAAGAAAATAAAGAGAAATTAAACTCTTTAATAGAAGCTCAACTTGTAAAGTGGAAGTTAAACAGAATTTCAAAGGTTAACTTATCAATCTTAAGAATTGCTACATATGAAATGTTATTTGCAGAGGATGTACCAGGAAAGGTATCAATAAACGAAGCTATTGAATTATGTAAAAAATATTCTGATAACAAATCAGTTTCATTTATAAATGGTGTTTTAGATAAAGTATATAAGAGCATGAACTAGTAGTTAAAATTTATATTTACTAGAGTAAGAAGATTTGGAGGGGCAGGTAATGGATAAGGTTTTAAGTGGAAAAACAGTAGCTATAGACATAAAGGGGCAAATAAAGAATTATACAGAGGAATTAAAGGCTTCTGGAAAGACTTTAAAAATATCGTCTATACTAGTTGGGGATGATGGAGGATCAGTATATTACCAAAACTTCCAAGAAAAATTAGCTAATAACTTAGGCATAGAATTTGATAAAATAAAGTTAAGTGAAGATATCTCAGAAGATGAGCTTAAACTTAAAATCGAAGAGCTAAATAAGGATGAAAGTGTAAATGGAATAATGCTTTTATTACCATTACCAAAACATATTGATGAAAGAACTGTTACGAATTTAATAGATGCAAATAAAGATCTAGATTGTCTTTCAGAAATAAGTGTTGGTAGGTTCTATAAAGGAGAAAAGTGCTTTATGCCATGTACACCAAATAGTGTTATAACTCTTTTAAAGGCTTATAATATTGAAATAGAGGGAAAGGAAGTTGTTATTGTTGGAAGAAGCAACATCGTTGGAAAACCTCTTTTTCAAATGTTCTTAAATGAAAATGCTACAGTTACTGTATGTCATTCAAGAACTAAGAATTTAAAAGAAGTTTGTATGAGGGCTGATATATTGGTTGTAGCTATTGGAAAGGCTAATTTCATAGATTCTTCTTATGTTAGAGAAGGAGCGGTTGTTATTGATGTAGGAACTAGTGAGGTTGACGGTAAGATAACAGGAGATGTTAACTTTGATGATGTTTATGAAAAGGCATCATTTATTACACCAGTTCCAGGAGGGGTAGGTTCTTTAACTACAACTCTTCTTTTAAAAAATGTTTGTAAGGAGTTAGATTAGAATGAAACTAAAGACATTATCTGTTGGTGAAGTTAATAACTATGTGAAAAAAATAGTTGAAAATGACTTTATATTAAAGAATCTTAATGTCAAAGGTGAAATATCTAATTTAAAATTCCATTCAAGTGGTCATATTTATTTTTCATTGAAAGATGAAAATAGCAAGATTAACTGCATTATGTTTAAAAATAATGCAGTTAATTTAGATTTTAGACTAGAAGAAGGAATGAAGGTTGAAATAAAGGCTAGATTAGGTGTTTATCATAAAGAAGGAACTTATCAGCTTTATTGTGAAAATATAAAAAAAGCTGGAATTGGAGAACTTTTTGAGGAGTTTCATAAATTAAAAAAAGAGCTTAGTGAAGAGGGTCTTTTTGATGAAAAATATAAAAGAGCCTTACCTAAGTATCCTAAAAGAATTGGAATGATCACAGCTAGGACTGGAGCTGCAGTAAGAGACATAATAAATGTCATACAAAGAAGAAATAAAGCTTTAGATATTGTATTATATCCAGCTAAAGTTCAAGGATTAAATGCAGCAGAGTCAATAATTGAGGGTATTAGATATTTTAATAATGAAAAATCAGTTGACGTTATAATATTAGGCAGAGGCGGAGGATCTATTGAAGAGCTTTGGGCTTTTAATAATAAAGAGTTAGCATATGAGATCTTTAATAGTAGAATACCTACTGTATCAGCTGTTGGTCATGAAGTAGATTTTACTATTAGTGATTTTGTAAGTGACATGAGAGCACCTACACCATCAGCAGCAGGAGAATTGGTTTCTCCATCATTACAGGAAATGATAAATGACTTATTAAATAAAAAAGAGTTCTTACAAAGAGCTGTAGATAGAAAATTTCTAAATTCAAAAAATAATGCGGATTTACTTTATAAAGGACTTAAAAGTAATAATCCTAAAAGCATAATTGAAAAGAGAATTAAAGAAGTCAATAGATTAGAAGAAAAACTTAATTTTTTAGGTAAAAGAAAAATTGATAAAGCTAAGGATGAGCTTGTTGCTTTAAATAGCATATTACAGACCTTAAATCCTTTAAATACCTTAGGAAGAGGATATTCAGTTATAATGGATAAAAATAGTAAGGTAATCAATGAAGTAAGTGAATTAAAAAAGAATAATATGGTAAAAGTGATAATGAAGGATGGTTCCGTTAATATAGATATAAAAATTATTAATGAGTAAGGAGCAGAGAGATGGCTAGAAAAGAAACTAATTATGAGAGTATGGTTAGTGAATTAAATGAAATCGTGAAGCAACTTGAAAATGGAGAATTGACTTTAGAAGAGTCCATAAAAAGTTATGAAAATGGCGTTAAAATAATAAATAAATTATATAAAAAACTTAACACTTTAGAAGGAAAAATAAAAGTTGTTGAGGATGAAAAAGAGGAAAACTTTGGAGGATACAGTAATGAATATTAGTAGCTTAAAAGAGGAAGTTGACCAGTCTTTAAAAGCTTATTTTGATAGAGAAAGAGAATACAACAAGGTTTTATATGATTCAATGGCATATAGTATTAATGTAGGAGGAAAAAGAGTTAGACCTATATTAATGATTTTAGCTTATTACATATATAAGAGTGATTATAAGAAGGTGTTATCACCTGCAATGGCAATTGAGATGATACATACTTATTCTTTAATACATGATGATTTACCATGCATGGATAATGATGACTTAAGAAGAGGAAAGCCAACAAATCACAAAGTCTTTGGAGAGGCTATTGCTGTTTTAGCAGGAGATGCTCTTTTAAATGAAGCTATGAAAGTTTTAGTGGATTATTCTTTAGAGGAAGGAAGAGATGCTTTAAGAGCAACTAAGATAATTTCCGATGCTGCTGGATCAGATGGGATGATTGGTGGTCAAATTGTTGATATAATAAATGAGGAAAAGGAAGAAATTTCTTTAGATGAATTAAATTACATGCACTTAAAGAAAACAGGAGAGCTTATAAAGGCTTCAATAATGGCTGGAGCAGTTTTAGCAGGGGCTTCAGATAAAGATATTAAAAAATTAGAGGAATTTGGATATAAACTAGGGTTAGCATTTCAGATAAAAGATGATATATTAGATGTAGTAGGGAATACAGAAGATTTAGGGAAGAATGTTCACAAAGACCAAGATTGTAATAAAAACAACTATATAACCATCTTTGGATTAGAAGAGTGCAAAGATAAGTGTGTGAACTTAACAGAGGAATGTATAGAGATATTAAGTTCAATAGAAGGACGTACAGAGCCTTTAAAGGCATTAACTATGATGCTTTTAGAGAGAAAATTTTAATAATGAAGGATTTGGTTTAGATGAGTGAAATTCTGCAGAGAATAACTGATCCTAAGGAAATAAAGGATTTAAATGAAAATGAATTAAATGTATTATCTCAGGAGTTAAGAGAGTTTTTAATAGAAAGTGTTTCAAATACTGGAGGACATTTAGCTTCAAATTTAGGGGTGGTTGATTTAACAGTAGCGCTTTTTAAAAACTTTGATTTTAGTGAAGATAGAATAATATGGGACGTTGGTCATCAATCTTATGCATATAAGATTTTAACTGGAAGAAAAGATGAATTTAATACTTTAAGACAGTATGGAGGATTATGTGGATTTCCAAAAAGAGTGGAGAGTTCATATGATTTCTTTGCTACAGGACATAGTAGTACATCATTATCTTCAGCAGCAGGTATGGCTAGAGCGCAGAGGATACTTGGAAAAGATAATCAGGTTATCGCTGTAATTGGTGATGGTGCATTAACTGGAGGTATGGCCTTAGAAGCATTAAATGATATTGGATATAGAAAAGATAATCTTATAATCATATTAAATGACAATCAAATGTCCATATGTAAAAACGTTGGTGGTCTTGCAACATACTTAAATAAGCTTAGAATGGGAGACAGTTATAACAAATTAAAATCAGATATAGGTTCTACTTTGGATACTACTTCCTTTGGAAAGCGTGTAAAACAAACTCTTTCTAGATTAAAGAATGGAGTTAAAAAGTTTGTTGTACCAAGCATGTACTTTGAAGATATTGGCTTAAAATATTTTGGGCCTGTAGATGGACATAATATTACTGAATTAAATGAAGTTTTAAGGATAGCTAAGAAGAGAAAGGGACCAGTTATAATACATACTGTAACTAAAAAGGGAAAAGGCTATGAGTTAGCAGAAAAAAATCCAAATAAGTATCATGGAGTATCTCCTTTTGATTTAGAAGAAGGTGTGATTTCTAAATTCGCAAGCAGAAATTATTCATCTACATTTGGAGAGGAAATGATTAAGCTAGCTAAAAATGATGAAAAAGTTGTAGCAATTACTGCAGCAATGCCAGATGGAACAGGACTTAAGGAATTTAGAGAAGAATTTCCTGAAAGATTTTTTGATGTTGGAATAGCAGAGCAACATGCTGTTACTTTAGCAGCAGGAATGGCAGCAGAGGGATTAAAGCCTTTCTTTGCAGTTTACTCAACATTTTTACAAAGAGCTTATGACCAAGTTTTACACGATGTGTGCATACAAAAGTTACCTGTTACTCTTTGTTTAGATAGAGCAGGGCTTGTTGGAGAAGATGGAGAAACGCATCAAGGTATCTTTGATATTTCATTCTTATCTCCAATACCGAATATGACTATTGTGGCACCTAAGTGTCTAGATGAGATGGAAGTTATGTTAAAGTGGGCAAGCGAATTTAATGCCCCTCTAGCTATACGATATCCTAGAGGTGGAGATATGGATATTTCTTTAACACCTTTAAGCAAAATAGAGTATGGTAAGTGGGAAAAGATACAAGATGGAGAAAAAATAGCTGTAGTAGCTACTGGAAAAATGGTTCAACATGCTATGTTAGCTGCGCAAAAGTTAAAAGAAGAAAAGAACGTAGATATTTCAATAATAAATGCAACATTTATAAAGCCTATGGATAAAGAACTTTTAAAATCTTTATCAGAGAATGGATTTAAAATTGTAACCATTGAAGATAATATTAAAAAAGGTGGTTTCGGAGAAAGTGTTCTAGAATATTTAAATGAAATTGGACATGAAGGAAAAGTTATAACTTTAGCATTCAATGATAAATTTATAGAACATGGTAAGCCTGATATTTTATATAAAATTAATGGATTAGATGCAGAAGGAATAAAAAACACGTTGATTGAATTACTTTAAAGGAGAACATTATGGCAGATAAAAAAGAGAAAAAAGAAAGACTTGACGTACTTCTTGTTGAGCAAGGTATTGCTGAGTCAAGGGAAAAAGCTAAAAGATATATAATGGCAGGAATGGTATTTATAGGTGAGAAGAGAGTTGATAAGGCTGGAGAAAAAGTTCCTGTAAGCTCAAACATCATATTTAGAGGAGAAAAGTTACCTTTCGTTAGTAGAGGAGGATTTAAACTTGATAAGGCAGTTAAATCCTTTGGAATAGATCTTAAAGGAAAAAGATGCTTAGATATTGGAGCATCAACTGGAGGATTTACTGACTGTATGCTTCAAAATGATGCTGTTAAAGTATTTTCAATTGATGTTGGATATGGACAGTTCGCTTGGAAACTTAGAGTGGATCCAAGAGTTGTGTGTATGGAAAGAACTAATGTAAGATATGTAACTCCAGAGCAAATAGGAGAACCATGTGATTTTGCATCAATAGATGTATCATTCATATCATTAACAACTGTTTTACCAGCTGTAATTAATCTTTTAAAAGAAGATGGAGAAGTTATGGCACTTATTAAACCTCAGTTTGAAGCAGGAAGAGAAAAGGTAGGTAAAAAAGGTGTTGTAAGAGAAGCTTCTACACATAAGGAAGTAATTAAGAAAATTGTTGACTTTGCTTTATCTCATAATATGAACATATTAGGACTTGATTTCTCTCCTATAAAAGGACCAGAGGGAAACATAGAGTATTTAATATACTTAAAGAAAACTAACAGTGTAGAAGAATTTGATTATAATATTATAGATGAAGTAGTTGATAAATCTCACAGTGATTTATAAAAATAAGTTATTATATATTAAATTTTGGTTTTATAATTGCTTTAAATAAATTACATAGTGAATGTAAAGGTGTGGTTTTTGGGGCATGAAAAATATAGGAATTATAATTAATAAGCAAAAAGATAAAGAAAATAGAATTTTAGATTTAGTTACGTTTAAAGTTGAGGAATACCTAAAACCGGATAAGGTTTGGGTTATAGATCAGTTTTATAGTGGCAACTATGAAGAATTAAGAATTTTAGATCTTTTAATAGTTCTGGGTGGAGATGGAACGCTTTTAGGAGTGGCTAGAAAGTTTTCAACAGTTATAGATACTCCAATTTTAGGAATTAACATTGGAAATTTAGGATTTTTAGTTACAGCTGAAATAAGTGAATTAGAAGAGGCTTTATATAGAATAAAAATTGGCGATTACAAAGTAGAAGAAAGAATGTTGCTTTCTTGTACAATAGAAGGTGCAACTTTCTCAGAAGATAGAGCTTTAAATGATATTGTTGTTGCTAGGGGTACTTTGTCTAGAATGGCACAATATGAGGTGTTTATAAATGATGAATTTTATGCTACCTTTAAAGGAGATGGAGTTATAATTTCTACTCCAGTAGGGTCAACAGCATATTCTTTTTCAGCTGGAGGACCTCTTATAATGCCAGATTTACAAATAGTATCAATAGTTCCTATATGTCCACATACACCAAATTCAAGACCTATGATAATAGACGGAAATAATACAGTAAGAGTTAAACCTCTCATTAATGAATCAGATGTCTTTGTTACAATAGATGGACAAAAAGCTTTAAAGTTAGAAAAACATAATGAAGTTTTAATAAAAAAAGCAAAAGAATTTTTTAGAATAATTTCTTTTGATAACAAGAGCTATTTTAAGGTTCTAAGGAAAAAATTGTTTAAGATAGAATAAATAAGATGAAGGTGAGTTGGAAATGAAATCTAAGAGACATTCTAAGATAATTGAAATTATAAAGTCAACAGCGATAGAAACTCAAGAAGAGTTGGCGGAAGAATTAAAAAAAGCTGGTTTTGATGTTACTCAAGCCACAGTATCTAGAGATATAAAAAACTTAAAGCTTGTTAAAAAACAAGATAATAAAGGACATTATAGATACACTATAATAGAAGAAGAAAAAAATGAAATCAATGATAGATTAAGTAATATATTAGCCAACACTGTAACTTCAGCAGAAAATGTTGATAAGATGGTTATTGTTAAAACACTTTCAGGATCAGCGCCAGCTGCTGCAGAGGCTATAGATACACTTCATTTAGGAGAGATTGCAGGAACTATAGCTGGTGATAATACAATATTTATATTAGTTAGAAGCCTAGAAAAAGCAGAAACTCTAGTTGCTAGAATACTAGAAATGATAGAAGGGTAATTAAGGAGGAAAAGAATGCTTTTACAATTAACTATAAATAACTTTGCTTTAATAGAAAAAGCATCTTTAGACTTTAAAGAAGGATTTACTATTTTATCAGGAGAAACTGGAGCAGGTAAGTCTATACTTATAGATGCTATAAATTATGTTCAAGGAAGTAAGTTTAACAAGGACTTAATTAGAACTGGAGAAGAAAAGACTTTTGTAGAGGCTATATTTTCTATAGATGATAATGAGAGGTTAAAAGAAGTTCTAGATGAACTAGAAATAGAATATGATGATACACTAATAATTTCCAGAGAAACTTTCACTAATGGTAGAAGCAATATAAAAGTAAATGGAAGGAGCATAATAGTAACTACTTTAAAAAGAATTAGTAGTACGCTCCTAGATATTCATGGTCAACATAATAATCAAAATTTATTAAATAAAGAAAATCATATAATATATTTAGATGATTTCGGAGATGATAAATTAATTGAAGATTTAAAGGAATATAGCGAAAAATTTTCAGAGCTTAAAGAAATTGAGAGACAAATAAGTGAATTAAGTAATGAAGGTAAAGATGAAAAACTTTTAAATTATTTAGAATATCAATTAAATGAAATTGAAGAGGCTAAACTAAAAAAAGGGGAAGAGGAAGAATTAACTGAAAGATTTAATGTTTTATCTAATGCAGAAAAAATAAAAAATTCATTAGGGATCTCCTATAACCTTTTAAATGGAGCTGAGAATAGTGTCTTAGATTCTTTATCAGTAGTAAATAGAGAGCTTTCAAATGTTGAAGAACATTTAGAAAAAATAAAAAACATAAATTCTAAGATGACGGAAATGTATTATGAAATACAAGAGATGGCAAGGGAGCTTAGAGATATATGTGATGAAAGTGTCTATGATGGTAATGAGTTAGAAGAGATAAATAGCCGTTTGTTTAAAATAGCTGCTTTAAAGAAGAAATATGGAAATAGTATAGATGAGATATTAGAGTATAAAAAGAATATTTCATCTCAAATAAATAATATTAAAAATTCAGAAAAAATAATAGAAGAACTTTTACATAATAAAAGAAAAGTTGAAAGTGTCTTAGATGAAATAGCAAGTAGAATCCATGCAAAAAGAGAAGAACTTGCTAAAGTATTAGAAGAGAATATTCACAAGGAATTGGCCTATGTTGGATTAGGCAAATGTAGGTTTGAAGTTCTTATTGAAGAGGATGAAAATTTTAATTTCAAAGGAAAGGACAAGGTTCAGTTTCTTATATCAACAAACCCAGGTGAACCTTTAAAACCTATGGAAAGAATAGTTTCTGGTGGTGAGCTTTCAAGAATAATGTTAGCTTTAAAGGCTGTATTCATTGATAAGGATAAAATTCCTACTGTTATATTTGATGAAATTGATACAGGTATAAGTGGAAGAGTAGCTCAGTCTGTTGGAGAAAAGATGTATGAAATATCAACAAAGCATCAAGTTTTTTGTATAACACATCTTCCTCAAATAGCAAGTATGTCTGATAATCATTATATGGTTAGAAAGAATGTTATAGATAATAAAACTTTTTCAAAGGTTGAACCTATAAGTTATGAACAAAAAATTGAAGAAGTTGGTAAAATGCTAGGTGGTGTTGAGATGACAAGCAATACATTACTTAGTGCCAAAGAAATGATAGAATTAGCAAATACAAAAAAAGAAACAATTAAGACTTTTCATACATAATAATGTGGTTTTTAATACAAAATAGAACTGTTAAACAGTTCTATTTTTTTTTAATTTTAAAACTATTATGAGAATTTTAGTATATAATATGAGAATTTTAACATATAATATGAGATTTTTAGTATATTTTAATTTGATTTGGCTACAATAACAAAGTTAATACAGGATATTATGATTTTGAAAGGGGCAAATTAAGAATAGAAAAGGAGGAGATAGTTAATGAAAAATATCAATAAAAGAATAAAAAGTATATTAATAATGATGATTTCTTTAATAGTGCTTTTATCCTCTGTGTTATTTGCAAGGGATTATTGTGGAAATAATAATGTTTTTGCAAGTAGTAATTTCTATTCTTTAAATTCTAAAACTAATAGTAAAGATGAAAAGTTTAAGAACAGATATGGCGTAGCTCTAGTAAATAATGAAAAAGAAAAAAAAGATATAGAGCTATGTGCTGGAGGAAACTCAGTTGGTGTAAGGGTGTCTACAGATGGTGTATTAGCAGTAGGTTATTCAGATTTAACAACATCTAATGGAGAGGTATCAAGTCCAGCTCAAAATGGTGGTATACAAATTGGCGATAGACTTTTATGTGTAAATGGAAAGAAAATAAAGAATTCAAAAGATTTATCTAAAAAAATCAATGAAAGTAAGTCAGAAAATGTTCAAATATTATTAGAAAGAAATGGTGAAGAAATAACTAAGAATATAAATTTAACAAAAAATCAAGATGGAGATTATAAAATAGGTCTTTGGGTTAGAGATTCTACTGCTGGTGTAGGTACACTTACTTTCTATGATAGGGAAAGTGGAAAATATGGTGCAATAGGTCATCCAATAACAGATAGTGAAACAGATAAAATTCTATCAATTAAAAACGGAGATCTTTTAAATTCATCAATAATAAGCGTAAAAAAAGGCGTAAAAGGTAATCCAGGTGAATTGAGAGGAATTTTTTCTAATGAGAAAACACCTATAGGAGATGTTACAGGAAATACTCAGTGTGGAATATTTGGTAGTATAAATAAAGAAACTTCTAAAAATATTAACAATAAGACTTATAGAGTTGGATGGAGAGATGAAATTCAACCAGGACCAGCTCAAATAATTACAACTATAGATGAAGAAGGACCAAAATTATATGATATTGAAATAGTTAAACTTAATAAACAAGATACTATTAGTACTAAAAGTATGGTTATAAAAGTTACTGATGAAAGACTTTTAGAGAAAACTGGTGGAATTGTTCAAGGTATGAGTGGAAGTCCAATTATACAAAATGATAAAATAATTGGTGCTGTAACACATGTTTTAGTTAACAAACCAGAGATTGGTTATGGAATATATATAGAATGGATGTTAAGAGATGCTCAAATTATAAAATAGAAAATAAGTGAGATTAATGTAAATATGTGTTATAATAAATACTAGGAAATTAATTGAATTTTTTAGTATTTATTTTTTTTTAAAAGGAAATAAATAAGTTTTGTCGAATATAATTAAGGGGTAATAATGTAAAAAAATGGATAAAGCAAATTATTTAAGGAGAGGGAAGCATGAAAGAATCAAAAATATCTGTATTAATTGCTGATGATAACAAAGAATTCTGTAACATTTTAAATGACTATTTATTAAGTCAAAGAGATATTGTTGTTACAGGAATAGCAAAAGATGGATTAGAAGCTTTAAAACTTATAGAAGAAAAACAACCAGATTTGGTTGTATTAGATATAATTATGCCACATTTAGATGGATTAGGAGTACTTGAGAGAATAAATTCTTTAGGTTTAGAAAAAGAACCAAGAGTAATAGTATTATCTGCTGTTGGACAAGATAAGATAACTCAGAGAGCTATAACTTTAGGAGCTGATTATTACGTTGTTAAACCATTTGATATGGATGTATTTACAGAAAGAATAAGACAAATGTTTAATAGCACAATCTCAGAAGAAGTTTCTACAAATAAGCCAACAATGAGTGTTGTTGAAGGAATAAAAAATGAAGATCTAGCTTCAGAAGATAATAAGGAGCCTATGGATTTAGAAGTTGAGATAACTAGCATAATCCATGAAATAGGAGTTCCAGCTCATATAAAAGGATATATGTATTTAAGAGAAGCTATAACTATGGTTGTTAATGATATGGAATTATTATCAGCTATAACTAAGGAATTATATCCTTCAATAGCAAAGAAATACAATACTACTGCAAGTAGGGTTGAAAGAGCAATAAGACATGCTATAGAGGTTGCTTGGGGAAGAGGCCAAATAGATGCTATAAATAAAATATTTGGACATACTATTCACAATGATAAGGGCAAACCAACAAACTCAGAATTTATAGCTATGGTTGCAGATAAATTAAGACTTAAAAATAAAGTATCATAATATAAAAAATTTATTAGAATTAACTTTAATATAAATATAGTTTCTATGTTTATATTCAGAGAAAAAGCACTTTTTATCAGCTAAGTTCTTGCGTGGTAAAAAGTGCTTTTTTGTAGAAATAACAAGTATTCATATTAAATAATCCTAAATTACTTTTTGATTAAGATATATTCTTGATTAAAAATAAATTTTATGCATAGATAGGAGGGGATTAATATGAGAAAAGCTTTATATATAGAAGGTGTTGAAAAGACAATTATATTAGCTAATTGTATAACTAAATCACAATATGAAAAAATATATAAGGGTAATTTATTTTGTCCCATAGATGGATGTAATGCAAAGCTTGGCTTTAGAGAAGTTAAGAAACAGAGAGATGGAAAATATTTTTATACATTGCCAAGAAATAAACATATTGAAGGATGTCCTAATAGGATTATGAGAAAAAGGAAAAGGCTAAGAAGAATAAGTATTAGAAATGATAATACTACGAAGAGTGATTTTTCTCAATTGTCATTTAAGGATTTATAATTTTAAAAAATAAAATTTATAGCATTTTAAAATATAGCAATAATTTAAAATATTTATAATAAGGTGAGAATTATGGATTTATACGAAAAAACTTTAAGTGAAGAAAGTGTATTTAAATGTTCCTTTATGGAGCTTGTTAAACAGCAAGTAAAATTACCTGATGGTAATGAAGTTGAAAGAGATATCGTTAAACACTCACATGGTGTTTGTGTTATTGCATTTAATGAGAATGAAAATATTCTTATGGTAGAACAGTTTAGAAAGCCCTTTGATAGAGTATTTTTAGAATTACCAGCAGGAAAGGTTGATGAAGGAGAAAACTTAGAAGAGGCAGCCTTAAGAGAGCTTAAAGAAGAAACAGGATATTCAACTAATAAGGTAACATACTTAGGAAAAATAGCTCCATCACCAGGATTTTGTGATGAAGTAGTTCACTTATATAAAGCCCATGAGCTTAAAAAAGGACAAACAAACTTTGATGATGATGAATTTTTAAACTTAAAGGAATATTCCTTAGAAGAAGTAAAAAGAATGATTATAGATGGAAAAATAACTGATGCTAAAACAATAGCATGCTTATTTTTCTATGAAAATATAAAATAATAAGAAATAAGAACTAAAGTATTTAAATTTACTTTAGTTCTTATTTTTTTTAGAATTTATTCTTTGATAAAGTAATTAAAATCTAAAAAAAGACCAATTAAAACTAGTGCTAAGCCAATTAGCATAAAGGAAAAAGTTTTTATTAGTTCAAAAGTTTCACTATAGCCACTATAGAAAAAATCATAAATATTATTGCTAAAAAGTATAGTTAGGATGCCAATAGTTATGAAACATAATCTTTTTTTCAATATAAATAACCCCTATTAAATCTTATATTAAAATATACAGGCTAAATTAAAAATATATTCTACTAAAATAATTAGTTAGAATATTTTAAGTTACAGAATATCAAGATTTCAGAGTGGTATAAAACTTTATAAACATTAAAAATTTAATAAGTTAAAAGCTAGAGAAAATATGAAGAGAACATTTAATTCATGAAATATTTTCATTAGCTTTTTTACAAAAGGTTTTAATAAATATAGAGCTAAAAATAAATTTTAAAAAGTACGTATCTTTTTATTATGTTAATCATATTCTTTAATAAATAGCTTAATGGAAGGGGAGAGCAGATTTATGAGAATGTTTTTAAATGGACTTATGGAGTCCTTAAAGGAAAATAAAATCACTTTTTTATGGGTACTTTTATTCTTTTTAGTTGGTATAGTTTTAGGCTCTTATACAGTTTACTATATGAGTGATTTTAATAGGGTTGAGATTACTAATTATTTTAATAACTTCTTAGGGTTCTTAAATGGAAATTCTGTGGCTTATACAAGTATTCTTGTTGATAGTATTAAGAATGTTTTACCAATGGTAGTAATAATAATTTTATTAGGTTATACAGCTGTAGGAATTCCTGTAATTCTTATGATGGATTTAGCAAAAGGTTATGTTATTGGGTTTACATTTTCTTTAATAGTTAGCATCTTAGGAGGCAAAGGACTTATGTTAGTATTGTCAGGTTTAATGCTTCAAAATTTAATTTTTATTCCGATAATAATGTTAATTAGTATTTTAGCAATAAAACATTCTATGACTAAACTTAAAATGGGAGCATCTAGGGAAAGGATGAAACTTGATATTAGCAAGGCATATTTAAACTTTCAAGGGCTTTTGAGTCTATTTATCATATCAGGAATATTAATTGAAACATATATCTCACCTAATTTAATAAGATTAGTAATTAGTAGGTGATTTCTGTAATATAAATAATTATGTAATAACATTTTGGTTAGGAGTTAATATGAAAGATTTAGTAAGCAAATACGAAGTATATCTAGAATCAATAGGAAAGAGAAAGAATACCGTAAGTGCATACATTACAGATGTCTCTATGTATTTAGATTTTGTAGAGGAAAAAGGGCTTAAGGTAGATGAGGATGGATATCCTTTGATATCTTATGTACAACATCTAAAAGAGAGCCACAAGTCTCCATCATCAATCCAAAGAACTATCATATCTTTAAGAAATTTTTATAATTTCTTAGTAGCAGAAGAATTTTTAAAAAAGGTTCCAAATTTAACTATGAAAAAGGAAAGAATTGAAAAGAAAAAGCCTTTAGTTCTTACTGTTGAAGAGATAAACAAAATTATGAATTCCACTAATGTTTTAACAGAAAAAGGAATAAGAGATAAAGCTTTATTAGAACTTATGTACGCAACTGGCATGAAAGTTTCAGAGCTTATATCTTTAAGAGTTGAAGATGTTAATTTGGATGCATCTTTTGTAAATTGTAGAGATAGTAGAGGATATGAGAGACTTATACCAATAGGAAAGGCAGCCAAGGAATCTCTTAAAAGATATATAGTTGTTAGAGAGGATAATTCAAAAGGATCAGACAAGCTTTTCTTAAATATGAGTGGAGAGCCTATAACTAGGCAAGGAGTCTGGAGAATTGTTAAGGAATATGCCATAATTGCAAATATTGGTAAGGATGTTAATTTAAATACATTTAGACATTCTTTTGCGGTGCACTTATTACAAAATGGAGCTAATGCTAAAGTAGTACAAGAATTACTTGGAAATCAAGTAATGACTTATATAGATATGTACTATGATATTATAAATAATGAAAAAATTAATAATATATATAGAAAGGCTCATCCTAGAGCATAAAAAATTAAAGTAGTTATCTATTATAGATAACTGCTTTAATTTTTGGATAAGTATTTTATTATATATACATTATTCTTAATTACAAAAATGTAAGAGTAATGTAATGGAAATAAATATTAAAATCTTCACTTTGAGTTTATAATGAATTTAATGATTAAGATAAATGCTTTAAAAAAGAATTGTTAAAGGAGTGCGAAGAGTTTTGAAGTACATAAAAAGATTAATTATAGGTATTTTTACAGTATCAATGTTATCAGGAATGGTTGGATGCACAAAGCTTAATGAAATAAATACTGATAAATTTTATGTTAAAATAACACAGGATGGTAAGGAGCATAAAGAACCCTATATCAAAGATGGAGAAAGAAAAGAATTCATTTATTATCAATATGAAGATGTAAAGGCTTATGATAAAGATGGAAAAGGAATAAAGGTTAGATTTTCATCAGATAAAAAGCAATTAAGAAAAGATGCATATTTAGAAATAAGGGTTAAAGATGTAAAAGATAATTCTGTAAATGAGATTATTAGCTATAAAGAAGTTAATCCTGATGATGTGCCAAGCAAGGCTAAAACTGAACTAGATAAGTAAGAATAAAAAGAGGAAAGGCTTTCATAAAAGTCTTTTCTTTTTGCAATTTTTAGAGGATTTAAACTGGCATTTAATAAATAAATTTGTGAAATTTTTACGATTTTATAATTTAAAAAAGAATAATTAATTAATTCTTTAAAAACATATCATAAACAAATGTAGGTAAGTACTTGTAAATAGGGATTCTCTTTGATAAAATGAAGTTGTGAAAAGGTTACCATAAATTGATGATATGGAGGAAAAACTTATGAGAATGTATGATTTAATATTAAAAAAGAGAAATGGTGGAGAACTAAGTACAGAGGAAATAAATTTCTTTGTTGATAAATATACAAATGGTGAAATACCAGACTATCAAGTAGCAGCTTTATTAATGGCTATATATTTCCAAAAAATGAATAAGAGAGAAACTTCAGATTTAACTATGGCTATGGTTAATTCAGGAGATATATTAGATTTAAGTGAAATTCATGGGATTAAAGTTGACAAGCATTCAACAGGAGGAGTTGGAGATACAACTACTTTAGTTTTAGGACCTATGGTTGCTGCTTTAGGAATTCCTGTGGCTAAGATGTCAGGAAGAGGTCTTGGACATACTGGTGGAACAATAGATAAATTAGAAAGTTTTGATGGATTCTCAGTAGAAATGACTAAGGATCAATTTATAAATAATGTTAATAATATAAAGTTAGCAGTTGGTGGACAAACAGGGGATTTAGCTCCTGCTGATAAAAAACTTTATGCTTTAAGAGATGTTACTGGAACTGTTGATAATGTATCATTAATAGCTTCAAGTATTATGAGTAAAAAGATAGCAGCTGGTGCTGATGCCATAGTATTAGATGTTAAGGTTGGAGATGGAGCATTTATGAAAACTCCAGAGGCAGCTAGAGAGCTTGCAACTGAGATGGTTGAAATAGGTAAACATGTTGGAAGAAACACTGTTGCCATAATCTCAGATATGGATCAACCTTTAGGATTTGCTGTAGGTAATGCTTTAGAAGTTAAAGAAGCTATAGAAACATTAAGAGGAAATGGTCCTAAGGATCTTTTAGAACTTTGTTTAACACTTGGAAGCAACATGGTTGTTTTAGCAGGTGTTGCTAAAGATACTGATAAAGCTAGAAAGATGTTAATGGAAACAATAACTTCAGGAAAAGCAATTGAAAAATTAAAAGAGTTTGTAACAGCTCAAGGTGGAGATGCATCTGTTATCGATGATACTTCAAACTTCCACAATGCTAAATATGTTATTCCAGTTAAAGCTACTAAGTCAGGTGTTGTAAGCAAAATACATGCTGAAAATATAGGATTAGTTGCTATGGAACTTGGAGCAGGAAGAGCTACTAAGGAAAGCATAATAGATTTAGCAGTTGGTATTGTTCTTGAAAAGAAAAGAGGAGACAAAGTTAATGATGGAGATATCATAGCATATATTCATGCTGATGATGAAGAAAAAGGTAAGAAAGCAGTAGATGGACTATTAGCTAACTATGAAATTTCAGATTCAGTAAAAGATATCCCATTAATATACGATATAGTTAAATAGTTTTAATTCAATAAAATAGCTTTAAAGTGAGTTGGATTATTGTTAGGTATAGCTTAGATTATAGTTACGCATCACAATCTTTGAAACTATATCTGCCAAGGAATCCAACCACTTTATATAAATAAATTTCAAAAATCTTATTATTACATTAATGGTTTTAAGATGAGTAGAAATTTAAATTTTAGATACTCATTATATATTTCTCATAAAAGTTATCTTGTGCAAATTAAGTACAGGATAACTTTTTCTTTTTTGCTTATAATTTATTTCTTTTAGGAGAAAATAAGCAGGAAAGGAGGAGATATTATGAAAAAATACATAAGAAAAATAGCAGCCTTTGCAATATTTTTATCTTTATTTAGCATGTTTTCTTCTGTTCCAGTAAAAGCTGAAGAAGCAATAGATGTAGAAGCAAAATCAGCACTTCTCATGGAGGCTAGTACAGGGAAAATAATTTATGAGAAAAATGCTAATGAAAAATTTGCACCTGCTTCAGTAACAAAAATCATGACAATGCTACTTGCTATGGAAAAAGTAGATAGAGGAGAAATGAAACTTTCAGATCAAATCACAGTTAGTGAAACAGCTAAGAAGATGGGTGGAAGTACCATGCTTTTAGATACTGGGGAAATCAGAACTGTTGAGGAGATTATAAAGGGAATTGGTATTGCTTCTGGTAATGATGCAGCTGTGGCTATGGCTGAATATTTAGGTGGAAGTGAAAGTGGCTTTGTTGAAATGATGAATAAAAGAGCTCAAGAGCTTGGAATGAAAAATACTACATTTAAAAACTGCACAGGACTTCCTATTGATGGGCATCTTTCAACTGCATATGATATTTCTATAATGTCTAGAGAACTCTTAAAACATCCTACTATATTAAAATATACAGGAACTTATATGGAAACTATATCAGAGGGAAGAAAGAGTCCTATTGAACTTGTTAACCATAATAAATTAGTTAGATTCTTTAAGGGATGCGATGGTCTTAAAACAGGATTCACTAATGAAGCTAAATATTGTATTTCAGCTACTGCAACTAGAGATGGTGTTAGAATGCTTTCTGTAATTATGGGAGCTCCAACATTTAAAATAAGAAATAGAGATGCTAGTATGCTTATGAACTATGGTTTTTCTAAGTTTGAAAGTAAGCAGGTAGCTAAAAAAGACTGTGATGTTGAACAAATTCCTATGAGTAAAACTGGTGATAAGTTTATTATAGGAAAGGCTAAAGATGATTTAACTCTAGTTTGTCCAAAGGGTATGAGTGATAAAATAGAGAAAAAGGTTATTTTAGATGAAAGTAAGAAAAAAGTTAAAGAGTTTGAGACTGTCGGATACTGTGAATATTATTTAAATGGAGAACTTTTAGGTAAAGTGGATCTATATTCAGATAGAGATATGAAGATAGGTGGAATTATTGACAGTGTTAAATTTAAGTTTAAAAACTTCTTTAATGGTGAAGAAGAGAAGGTAGAAGAAAAGAAAACCGAAGAAAAGACTAGCGGAAAAGTAGAAGATGACAAGTCTAAAAATGATATAAAAGAAGAAAAAACAAATGCTCCGAGCATAGAAAAAGAAGACAAAAAAATTAAAGAAGAAAAAGCATCAAAAGTAAGAGATGCAAAGAAAGATGATAAAAAACAAGATGAAAAGAAAACTAATTCAAAAGTAGACGAAAAATCAGATAAAGAAAAAAATGATTCAAAAGTAAAAGATAAGGTTAAAGAAGAAGAGTAAGACTATATTTAATTTATATTAAGATAGGGAATTATTATGAAAGATAAAAATGTAACCAAAAAAGAACTTGAAAATTTAGTTGAAGTATTGAATAAGAGAGCAAAAGATAAAAGTAAAACAAATAAAAATAATTAAGTTTTAAATTATTAGACATTTTGAGTGGTTTGATTAGAAGTTAAAATATAAATGTTCATAAGCTGAAAAGAGTAACAACTGGCATATAGTCGACCTATGCCAGTTGTTTTTTTAGGGCCTGTTTTAGGTCAATGTTAATTTAAAGCTAGCACCTCAGAACTAGCTTAATTTTAAGTGAAAATCAAAATTTTCAATTTTGTATTTTGAACTTACACATTTGAGTGAAGCGAAAATGTGCTTCCTAAGAATAATATTATCTATTCCAGAATAATAGCTAAGGCTTCTAAACTAGCTTCGCGTCGAACAAAAGAAGCCTCTTAACGCTATTAATCTTCCATATATAATGAAACTCTAATTGCTTATTAAGATGGTCTTACGGTTCTATCTAAAAATCAACATTAGTTTAAAAACATAGCCCTTTATAAATATTCTAAGTGTTTTAGGTGAAGATTTATTTAAAAAAGGATAAGTTTATTAATGGTAACTTTAGCTTTATCAGTGATGTCAATTGCTTTTTTAGGGGATAGTTGTTATGATATTATGTGAAGTTTTGAATAGTAGGAGAAAAAATAAGCTATGGAAATGCCAATTATCAAACTTAAAAACTTTGATGGACCTTTTGATTTGCTTTTGCATTTAATCAAAAAGAATGAAATGAGTATTACTGAGATAAAGATTCATGAAATTACAAAACAGTATTTAGAATATATAGCCCTAATGAAGGAACTTGATTTAGAAATAACTTCAGAGTTTATAGTTATGGCAGCCACTTTAATAGAGATAAAATCTAAGTCCTTACTTCCTAAGATGAAAGTTGAGGATGAGGTTGATGAGGAAGACCTTCAAAAGATATTAATGGAAAAACTTCAAGAGTATAAAAAGTTTAAGAAAATAAGTGCTTATTTAAGAGAAAGAGAACTTTCTACGGGAGAAGTGTTTACGAAGAAAGCTGAAATTATTGAGGTTGAAGTGGACAACAAACTTGATGAAGATTATTTTAAAAATATAACTATGCTTGATCTTTATCAGCTTTATAATAATTTAATGAGAATTTACGGTGAAAAACAAAACGTAAATGTCATGGAAAAAAAGATAAGTGTAGATAAGTATAAGATTACTGATAAAATTAATTTCTTAAGGGACAAACTAAATGAAAAGAGTGTTATTAGGTTTTCTGAGTTTATACCACAATGTGAGTGTAAGCTAGAAGTAGTTGTTACTTTTATGGCTATGCTTGAACTGATTAAGAGAAGTGAGGTTAAAGTTGTTCAGTATGAAAACTTTGGAGAGATTATGATGGAGAAGGTGATAGTTAATGAGTGATATAAACCAAATAGAATTTAGTGAGATTTCTAGAAAAGATGAACTTATGTCTATTATAGAATCGCTTTTATTTGTTAGTGGTGAACCCCTAGCTTTAAAAGATATATGTAGAATCGTAGAAGAAGATTTTAAATACGTAGAAGATTTAATGAGAGCGCTTATGAATATATATAATGGTGATGGAGCAAGAGGGATAAAGCTTATTAGTTTAAATGGAACTTATCAGCTAGTCACTAAAACAAAAAATAGTGAATATGTTCAAAAGCTTTTAAAAAAGAATGTTAGACAATCATTATCTCAAGCTTCTTTAGAAAGTTTAGCTATTATATGTTATAAGCAACCTATCACTAGAGTAGAGATAGATGAGATAAGAGGAGTTAAGAGTGAAAGTGCCATACAAAGGCTTGTTGAAAAGAATTTAGTTGAAGAAACAGGAAGATTAGAAGTACCAGGAAGGCCTATACTTTATGGTACTACAGATGAGTTCTTAAGACATTTTGCTTTAAATGATTTGGGAGATCTTCCATCTATAGAACTTTTTAGTGACGATGAAGATGAAGTGGCAGCAACTGAGAATGAAGAAATTTAATAATTTTGAGTTGTAAGGTTTTAAAAACTTTAATTTGAACTTAGATTTATTAGTAAATAAGTATGGCTAGAATTCATAGACTAAAATATCTATGAATTTTAGTCTTTTTTTGTGAGGGATTTCTTTAATATAGGTATGGATTTTTAGAGGGAGAATGAGTATTTTTAGAATTAATCATTGAAAGTAACCAATTAGAACATTATAATTGGTAAAAATACCTAAAAAGTAAAAAGGAAGTGGTTATATGGAATGGGGAATAATAATTAGTGTTTTAATAATTGCTCTTTTTGTTGTCTTAGGCATTAGCTTTTATATGGGAAAGGGGCTTTGGCTAATAGCTGGTTATAATATAATGTCTAAAGAGGAAAGAGAAAAATATGATATGAGAGCTGTAGGAAAATTTATGGGTAAAATAGCTTTCGTAATTGCTTTTTCCATATCATTTTGGTTAATTGGTGAAATTTTAAGTTTGAAGATTTTATTTCATTTAGGGACCATAGTATTTTGGGCAACTATTATATTTACCTTGATATACTTAAATACTAATAAGAGGTTTGTTAAATAGATTTGAAAATATATAAATTAAAAAGGTAGAGAAGTATTAAACTTTTCTACCTTTTCAATATTTTAATAGCAAAAATAACTCACTAAATTATTAAGTTTCTGATTTCTTACTCCCTGCGAAGTAAGAATTTTAGGTTTTAGGTTGTTTTATTATGGAGTTTGGTTAATTGATTTTATTATATTAGAGGGTATTTATCTATAATAGAGAACTCTCCAATAAAATCAGGAATATTTATTAGAAACTATTTAGTGAGTTATTTAAGGCTATAGCAGGCACTTTAATCGCAATCACAAGACTCTTTTTTTAGATCGCTTTTTTTATAATTTATGTCCTTAAATATTTCTATTATTTGTGGTATACTATCTACTATTCTGTCGTAAGTATTAGTTTGATTTACAGGAAGAAGTCTTACAGAATCTCCTTTTAAAACTAAGAATGCAACTGGCTTTACACTAACGCCAGCTCCAGAACCTCCCCCAAAAGCAAATCTATTTTCTTGCTTTTCTGGCTCTTTATTTGGAATTTCTGAGCCACCAGAAGCGAAACCAAAAGATACTTTTGAGATTGGAACTATGTAGCTTCCATCTTTGGTTTCAACTGCATCTCCAACCACAGTATTAACATCTATCATGTCACGAAGATTTTCCATTGTTGTACCCATTAAATTCTCTATTGGGTGATTTGAGTTTGTCATTTTAAAAACCTCCTAAAATATATTTTGAGTTTATGCCATTTAAAAATAAAATATTTCTTACTTTGTTAAGCTTATTAAATATATAAAGCATATATATATAATTTGAGCGAAATTTGTGGTAATTATACCTTCAATTTCAAAAGATAAGGAATTATTATCATTAAATTTAGGTTTTATATTTTTAGAAAATTTTTTTAAGTTAAAAAATGAATCAAAAATTAAGAATAATAAAGATAAAATTTGATGTATAAATCCATAGGTTAAAGCGGTTAAAGCAGCATCTTCTGTTGAATATGTTAAACCAAATGAAAATTTTAAAGAAGGTTTAAATCTATTTCCAATCAATGATTTGAGTAATCTAGTTACATTTATTCCATAATCGGTTTTTAAAAGTCTTTTTTTTTCATCCAAAGGTTTCTTAGAAGATTTTTCTGAAGGAGATTTTTCACAGTATTCTTTACACTGTTTTTTATGTTTATATTTAATAAATCTACGTAAAGAAAATACTTTGAATTTATAAAAATAAATATTTACATCTTCTTCTGAACCAATTACTTTTATTTTAATTTTAATTGGACAAAATATTAGAACTAGAAGTAGGAATAATATAAAAAATAAAAAAAATTTTAGCACGCCATAAACCTCCTTAACATCTATACATTATTGTCAATAATAGCTTAAATTATCCAAGAATATACTAGGTTATTAAACTTATAACTTGGAAAACTAATAAGACAAGGTTTGATAGAGAAAAAAATTAATTTTAAGGAGAGATATTTCATGAAAAAGAAGATTTCAATTCTTATGATTTTTTTAATGGTAATATCTATGAGCACTAACGTTATTGTTCTTGGAAAAGATTTTGATATTCCTAAGGAAATATCAGTAGGAAGTCTAGATATTAAGTACGGAAATGGAAAACAGTGCAAAGATATTGCTCCAGATGCTCATTTTGCTATTGCTTATGATGCTAAAAACAAAAAGATTTTATATGAAAAAGGTGCCTTTAGATGTGTGCCAATGGCTAGTACAACTAAAATACTTACAGCCTTAGTAGCTATAAATTATTGTGATTTAGATGAAGAAGTTACTATATCAAAAACAGCAGCAAGTATTAGAGGGTCTAAAGTTGGATTTAGAGCTGGAGAGAAGGTGACTATGAGAGAACTTCTTTTTGGGCTTATGTATAAATCAGGAAATGATGCAGCTATTGCTATTGCAGAGCACATTGGAGGTAGCGTAGAAGAATTTGCTATACTTATGAATGATTTTGCTAGAATGCTTGGACTTAAAGATTCAAACTTTCAATCCCCTCATGGATTAGACAGCCAAATGCACTTTTCATCTGCTTATGACTTAGCTGTTTTAATGTCAAAGGCTATGGAAGAGCCATTCTTTAGAGAGATATCAGGAACTAAGGAAGTTGAAGCTACAAAATATGATTTTACTAGAAGCTATAATAACATAAATAAAATGTTATGGAGATTACCAAATGCTAATGGAGGAAAAACAGGCTATACTGGTCAAGCAGGAAAATGCTTAGTAAGTTCAGTAGATCATAATGGAAGAAACATAATTATAGTTGTTTTGAATTGCCCAACTAGATGGGAAGCTACTGAAAGAATTTATAATTATGTAAAAGAGAATTATTCTTAAAATAAAAGGTGTTATATGAAAAGTAACTTAAAATAAAACTTTGATATAACACCTTTTTTATTGTAGAGATGGCTCTAAAGTTTAATATAAATATTCTTGTAAAGCCTCTAGAGTGGAGAAGTTCTTCAAGAATAATTAATTTGTTTCTCATATATCATAATTCCATTTTAATTTTATTATAACAAGAACAGGTTAAGCATTTAGGATGTAAGGAGAAAAGCTTTAAGTTTTAAAAAATTTTAGGAAAATTTTTTAAGATTAGATACTTATTAAGGAATTTTTGTAACAACTTTTAATTGAATTGTATATTTTGATAGTAAGAACTTATATGGGAGGGTTTTTATGGATTATGAAGTAATTGATTGTATAGATGCTGGTACGGAATTTTGTCCTTGTCACTTAGCAGAAGAAGGGGAGTGCATACTTTGTTCGCAGCTTCATGGAAAGTGTTTTTGTGATTGTGTAAACTGGAAGGGAGTTTGTATATACGAAGAGTTTGCAAGTAATGGATTTAAGGCTAAGGAAGGGAGAAAAACCTTCATCTGTAAGGTTATGGATGCCTCAGAAGTTGAGGATGGACTTTTATTTATTGAGTTCAGTGCACCGCATAAACTTTGTATTGACTTACTTGGACCGGGCAAATTTATTTTTATAAGGACTAAGGATAATCCATTTTTTGATGTACCTATATCTGTTTTAGAATCTGATGCAGATAAAAATATAATAAAAGTACTTATTGAAGTTAGAGGAATAAAAACTAAAAGGCTCTTAAATACAGAGATTGGTGGAGAAATAACCATAAGAGGGCCTTATTTTAATGGAGTTTTTGGAATTAAAAATATAAATTCAACTAAGAATGGGAAAGCCCTTGTATTGTGTAGGGGAATTGGACTAGCACCAGCAGTACCTGTTATTAAAAAGTTAGTCAATGAGGGAAATAAGGTTAAAATTCTTTTAGATAAAGCACCTTTTGAGAAGAGTCATATAGAAAAATATTTAGAGGAATATGATGTTGAATATATACCTATGAATTTAATTACAAAGGGTCAAATATCAGAGGAAGCTAAAGAATTTATTAAAAATGAGGGAGCGGATTTAATTCATTGTGCAGGAGCGGATATTTTAACCTATAACCTTATTGAATATTTAAATGATTTAGGTGATGAAACTACTAAGGTATCTTGTTGTAATAATGCAAAGATGTGTTGTGGAGAAGGGGTATGTGGAAGCTGTACAGCTAGATTTGCAGGGCATAAAGTAAAGAGGCTTTGTAAGACTCAAAGTGATCCTAGAAAGATATTTGAAGATAGAAGGTTTATTTAATAGGCTATATTTTAGGTTAATGTTGATTTTTAGCTAGACTTTCAGACCTAGCTTAATTTCGCAAAGTATTGCTATCATCTACTCCAGAATAATAGCTAAAGGTTAAGTGAAAGTCCAAATTTTCAATTTGGTATCTTGAACTTATGCAATCGAACATAGTGAGATTGTATTCCTTACAAAAATAAGAAAAAGCTTCTTAACGCTATTATTCTTACGGATATGATGCAATACTAACTGCTCACTAAGATGGTCTTACAGTTCTATCTAAAAATCAATACTACTTAAAGAATAGAATCTGAATAAAAAAAGTTCGGTTTGAAATTTAATTTATAAATTAGTTAGGCTAAAGAATTTAAAAAAGTTTAATGAAGCTAAGTTTAATTTGCTGAAAGTTATGAAATAACTTTGATTTATATTAGCTTAAAGTTTCAATAATTTTAAAAAACTTTAGCTGGGGAACTTCAAAAAAAGCTTATTTAGAGAAGGGAGAGTTTTTATGAAAGTTGTTGTTATTGGTGGCGGATGGTCAGGGATTGCAGCTGCCATTGAAGCTAAAAAAATGGGAGCAGATGTAGTGCTTTTTGAAAAAACAGATTTACTCCTAGGTCTTGGTAATGTAGGCGGAATAATGAGAAATAATGGAAGGTACACAGCTGCGGAAGAACTTATAGCTATGGGAGGCGGAGATTTAATAGAAATAACTGATAAGTGTAGTAGGCATAAGAATATACCTTTCCCAGGTCATGAGCATGCTTGGCTTTATGATGTTAACCTTATAGAGGGAGAGGTTAAAAGATATGTACAAAGTTTAGGCATTGAAACTAAGATGGTTTCTAGAGTTATTGATATTAAACAAGAGGAAGATAAGATTTTAGGTATATACACTAGTGATGGTCAATATTATCCTGGTGATATCTTTATTGAAGCAACAGGTTCAACAGGACCTATGGGAAATTGCTTGAGATATGGAAATGGATGTTCAATGTGTGTATTAAGATGTCCAGCCTTTGGACCTAGAATTAGTATAAGCTCAAGATGCGGAGTAGAAGATATTCAAGGGGAAAGAGTTGGAGATGAACTTGGTGCATTTAGTGGTTCTTGTAAACTAGCGAAGGAAACACTTTCAAAGGAAATAAGAGAAGAGCTTGATGAAAAGGGATGTGTGGTTATTGAAGTTCCAAAAGAAGATGTAAATTATGATAAGTTAAATGCAAAAGTTTGTCAGCAATATGCTCTTAAAGAGTTTGCAGAGAATGTGGTGCTTTTAGATACAGGACATGCTAAGCTTATGACTACTTATTATCCTCTTGAAAAGCTTAGAAAGATTAAGGGTCTTGAAAATGTTAAATATATTGATCCATATGCAGGTGGAAAGGGTAACTCCATAAGATATTTATCAGTAGCACCAAGAGATGATAATATGAAGGTTAAGGGTGTTACTAATCTATTCTGTGCTGGAGAAAAATCAGGACTTTTTGTTGGTCATACAGAGGCCATTGTTACGGGAACATTAGCAGGTCATAATGCAGTAAGACAGTATCTAGGTATGCCTTCTTTAATACTTCCTAGAGCTACTGCCTTAGGTGATATAATAGCATTTGCTAATGAAGAGTCACAATCTAGAGCAGGAAAGAAAATTAGATATACTTTTGCAGGATCAGTTTACTTTAATAGAATGAAGGAATTAGGACTTTACACTATAGATAGAGAAGAAATTCAAAAGAGAGTATCTCAGCTTAATTTAACTGGAGTTTTTAGTAAAAAGCTTGTTTAATTAGCTTATAGTAGTATAAATTAAATAGAATTTGTAAAGAAACTTTAATGTAAAAAGACTAGTTAGGATGGTATCTTAGCTAGTCTTTTATTTTTGGCTCTGTTTTAGATGAATGTTGATTTTAGCTAGCCCTTCAGACCTACTTAATTTCGCAGAGAGTTTCTATTATCTATTTCAAAATAATAGCTAAGGCTTTTAAACTCGCTACCGCTCAAACAGAAAAAGCCTTTTAACGCTATTATTTCTCCATAGATAAAGAAACTCTAAACTGCTTATTAAGATGGTCTTACAGTTCTATCTAAAATCAACACTAGTTTAAAACATAGACTTATTTTTTGATATAAAACTTAATTTTTCTTTCTAATTTCATTAAGTATTATTGCTGTTGAAACGCCAACAACTGAAGCTAAAAATAATATTGCAAAAAATATTCCGTAAAGATAAGAATATAATATTTCGTTAGTAAAAAAATTTGCACAAGATACAGCAATTAAAAAACCTAAAACATATATGCCAATGCCTATCAAAATATATTTAGTTATTTTATTCATATCTTATTACCTACTAACATGTATTCAAGAATCACAAACATCACTCCCATCAAATGTAAATTAAAGTATATTTTATATTCATATACTTTGGTTTACAATAGAATTTGTGCAATTTGTAATAAATTAACTAATTATTAATATATCATATATTTATAATCATAGTTCTAATTCTGAAATTCGATAAAAGCATCAAATTGCTTATTCTTGTTTGAAGGGGATACACAATTGATGTTTTGGATGCTTTTAGGGTAACGAAGGAATTAAATTTCTCTTTGTTCTTTTTATTTTAATATAGTTATAAGTTTATTATATTTTTATAAATTAAATAAATAGTAGGAAGTTAAGATGATAGAATTAATTTATGTACAGTATAATTTATATAAATTAATTAAAGGAAAGCTTACTAATGAAAAATTGGTAATCAGGAAACTAAAAAAAGGGTTATTTTTTTATATTATAAGATTAGGGTATATGGGAGTATTAGGAGGAGTTATATGAAGATATGTAGAAGATGTGGAGAGGTGAACGAAGATAAAAATTTAATCTGTAAAAATGCAGAATGTTTTAGTAGAGAATTTGATGATTATGAAAAAGTAAGCAATGATGTGAAAAGTAACTTGAGAAATAAAGCTAAGATAAAGAAAAATTTAGAAACAGGTATTTTAGTGGTGTATTTCTTAATCCTTTTAATTGTAGGAACTTTTAATTTTAAAGAGTTAATGCTTTCTAAGGTTATTGCAGCTGTAGCATTAAGTATTATAGGAATTCTTTGTGTGAAATTTACAGGTTTTATTTTTGAAATTCAGTATGTTTTTTCTTTAAGGGATTCTAACAGGGAGAATATGTCTGATATGTATGATAGCTATTTAAAGTTACTTGGTATTTTAGCTTTAATATATTCAGTTTATTTATTATTTTAAATTATAGTATAGGTGTATTAGTAATACACCTATGCTATACAGATAATGCTTATTTGTCATGTGTAAAATCTTTAGATAAATATAATACTAAGTCATCATCATTTTTACAGTCAGCGTACTTCTCTAAGACCATATTATTATACCAAACCCCACTACCATCGGGAACATAACCTCTTTTTACATACATTCTCTGTGCAGGACCGTATCCGGAATGAAGTCCTACACCTAAACAAATCTTGTCAGAATATTCTTTAACAACGTTTTCGATTTTATTCAGTAATGCTGTTCCTATTCCATTTTTCTGATATTTTTCAAGAACATTAAAGTCACGAACAGTAGGAATATTCATGTTTGCAAAAGGACCATTTTCATCATTTGGAAGGAGTGTTGCATATCCAAGTACTTGATCTTCCATAGAAGCTACAAAAATTCTTCTGTCACCGTTTTTTTGTTCTTTATAATACTTTTCAAATAATGAAATTGGCTTTTCCCAGCCTTGTAATTCAAAAGCTTTATTAAATTCAAGTATATCTGATTTAAGCATATTTCTAATTTGAATATTCAATATTTTCACCTCATATTATATAAATTATCTGTATATTATCACATTCAAAATAACCTTTCAATTGTAAGTAAATATATTTTTGTACAAAAACAAGTGCTATGTACTCTTTAATATAAGGTGAAGAAAAATTTAACCCTCTTTCTTATTAAAAAAGAGGGTTAAACTAATTTTATATTTATAAGTATCAACACTTAAAAATTTTGATAATATCTTATTTTTAAACTTAAAAGTTATTTATAGCTTTTTCTTCTGCTTCAGATAAAGATATTAAATAAAGAATTACAAAGGGTTTTATTAAAAAGTTTAATACTTCTCCTACAAAAGGAAGAAGATTAACCCAAAGAATAAATATCATTGCAAAAATAACATAAATATAGTTCTTCTTGTTTACTATGGTGTGCCCTGAGATTGATATAATCATAAGTGGAGTTATTATAGCATTTATTAATAAACCTAATAAAATTAAGGCTGTTACTGGAAATTTAAATGGCAATGCTGTTATTACAACTCCTATCATAGAATTTAAAAAGGCAATAAGTATGTACCAAAATGCTCCTAGTTTTAATTTTGATTTACTAAAAACAAAAATATCTTTAAAGCTTAGATGAATATCTTCCTTAGAACACTTATCTATTGAAACTATAACACCACAATCTATTACAATAGTAAGTACAATAATGAAAAGACTAAAAATTAAATTAGCTATTTTTATTGATCCTATTGATAATACATATAGTATAAAATAACTTAAAAGGCATATAAGAAATATATTTTTTTTGTTCCCTAAAAGAACATTTTTAAAAATGCTCATGATATCTTGAAATCTAATTCTTTTCATATTTTTCTCCTTAAAATTTAAATCTTATGTAATTTTTTTTCATAATGTTATTATAATGCATTAAGGACAATAGTACTAATACTTAAGTTGATATATATTAGAAAAAAGGATTATTTATGTAAAACTAAATATAAATTCAGAGCAAAAAGATTCTATAAAAGTAGTTACACACAAACTACTTTTATAGAATCTTTTTTTGGAGAAAATTACAAAAATAAATTTTTTTAAAATTTCTACACCTGAAAGGCAAAGTTAAAAGTATTTATATAGTGAAAGGGATTTTAACATACAAATATATAAATTTTTTAGGTGTTATTTGGGGAGGGGAGTTTATGAAGTTTACTTATTTAGGATTTAATCAAAAAAAGGCTTTAGAAATGGGATTAGATTCAATTGATTTAGGAATATTAAGATATTTTGTAAATTTCATGGTGACAGGAGCTATGATTAAAAGAGAAATTGATGGTGAATTTCTTTACTGGATGCAGTATGAAAAATGTTTAGAAAATGTACCAATCTTAGGAATTAAAAGTAAATGTGCATTAAAAAGAAGGTTAAATAAATTAGTGGATGCTGAAGTATTAGTTTTTAAATTGATCAAAATAGGTGGGACCTATACTTTTTATGGAATAGGAAAGAGATATGAAGAGCTTATTTTTCATAATAAACAGATGAAAAAAGAGAGTGTAGAAATACATAGGGATTCTTATAGAAAAAAGCAGTCCGCTGAAAAGCAAAGAGGGGTCGGCTCATATGAGGAACCCCCTTCTGCTGAAAAGCTGAACCAAAATATTAATCTATTAAAAAATAATAATATATATACTTCTGTAATTGAGTATTTAAACAAGAAAACAGGAAAGAGCTTTAAAAGTAATACAACAAAAAGTAGAGAACTTATTAGGGCAAGAATTAGAGAAGGCTTTCATGAAGAAGATTTTAAAAGAGTTATAGATAATAAGGTTAAAGCATGGCTTGGAAAGGAGCAGGAAAAATATTTAAGGCCAGAAACTCTTTTTGGAAATAAATTTGAGGGATATTTAAATGAGGGTTTAGGAAAAGACTTTAACAAAGAAGAAAATTCCTGGGAAGGATGTAACAGTGATTTTTCCTATTAATGATTTTAAAACATAATCTAAAAATATATTTGTAGTCAATTAGTTTGTATTTGAGAATTAAATACTTTTAAGGGGAGAGAGAATATGAGTTTAAAAGAGAATATTATAGCTTGTGAGAAAAATATTTTAGGAACAATAATTAGAGATAATAATTATATGGTTAAAGCCTTGTTTACTTTAAGTGAAGATGACTTTTTGAGTGGAGCTAATAGACTTATATTTAAAGGGATGAATGAGCTTTATTCAAATAATATTCCTTTTGATTTAGAAGTTTTAATTAATAAGCTTATGCAATTCATAAAAAAAGGAGCTTTAAGTATAACCTATGTTACAGAAGTTTCAACTCACTGTGTTCCTTCAAGTTTTCAGAGCAATCTTAAAATTGTGAAGGAAAATAGCAATGAAAGAAAACTTTATGAAGCCTTTCATAAGGTTAAAAATAGTGATGATTCTATTGAGAAAAAGATGGAGTATGTACAAAATGTATTGGCTAACATAAATAGAGTGAGAGAGGAAAATAAGATTTATTCTATGGAAGAGATGCTTGATACATCCCTGAAAAGAGCAGAGGAAATTAGAAATAGTGAAAGTGGTTATGCTGGATTTATCACTGGGCTTAAAAGTGTTGATGAGGCAAGCAATGGCTTTGAAAGAAAAAAATTTACTATTATTGGGGCTAGACCTTCCATGGGTAAAACAGCTTTTTCTTTAGAACTTTTAGAAAGGCTTAATGGAAAAATATTATATATACAGCTTGATATGTCTGTATCTGGAATGGGAAGTAGAATTTTAGCTAGAAATACTGATTTAGAAAATGGAAAGATATCAAGGGGAAGACTTAATGAAGAGGAAGAAAAAAGGGTTAAAAATGTTTATGAAAGATTAAAAAGCGAAAAAGATATAACAATATATGAGCCAGACTCCATAACAATGCCTCAAATAAGGCTTTTAGCAAAGGAGATTCAAATTAAAAAAGGTGGCTTAGATATTATAATAATTGATCATGTAGGCATGATTAGACCAGTAACACAAGGTTCTGTATATGAAAAGAAAACAGAGATTTCCCATGGATTAAAGTCTTTAGCTAAGGAGCTTAATGTTGCCATGATAGGATTATGCCAGTTAAATAGAGGAGCAGAACAAAGAGGTGACAAAAGACCACTTCTAGGAGATTTAAGAGATACTGGAAGTTTTGAAGAGGATGCTGATATTATAATGCTTCTTTTTAGAAAGGGTTATTATAAACCTAGGGAGGATAAGAAGAATTTGAAAGAAGATGTTTTAGAAGTTAACTTTGCAAAGTGTAGAGATGGAAGAACTGGCATCATTAAGCTTAAATATAATCTTGAAACACAAAGACTTTTTGAGTTAAATGAAAAATAATATAAGGTTTGGGTTTAGAAATACTAAGTATAGCATAATAAATTTTAAGATTGGGTGTGAATGAATTATTTTAATTGATTTCCATATAATGTTATAATGATTAATAAAAGGGGGCTGCGGTATGAGAAGGTTTGGAGAAAACTTAAGGAAAAGTGAATCAAAAAAAGAGTTCTTTACTGAGAGTATTAAGAGAAGAGAGAGCAATAAGGAACTAGAAGAAATTGAAAGAGGACTTCTAGAAGGAGAAAAGATTCAACATTTTATTTCAGATTTATATGGGGACAGCAATATGTTGATAATTTTTACTACTTCAAGACTTATATATGTGGACAAACGTTACGGGGAAACAAAACAAGAAGAAATTACTTTAAGTCAAATTAAATACATAGAGAGTGATGTTGATTTTGGCTATGGAAAAATAAGAATATGTTCTGAGAAAGTGGCCTTAGAGATTGAGAAAATAACTGAGTCATCCCTTAGAAAGATATTTTCAGTGATTAAAACTTCAAAAGAAAGAGAAGATGAAAGTGTTAAAAAGTTAAGAACGGGATTTAGTCTTACAGAGCAAATTGAAAATCTTACTATGCTAAAAGAAAAAGAGATTATTTCAGGTGAAGAATTTAATAGAGCTAAAAGTTCTTTGACTCATTAATTAATGAGTAAACTTTCAAGGTTGAATAGTTATTTGCCTTTTGGAACTTTATTTAATATTAGTCTTTAAAAGATAATAGTACAAATAGTGATGTTAGTATAAAAAGTCCAGCAATGATTGTTGCTGGACTTTAGTTCGTCATAGTATAAGATTATTCATTGAGTTAATTCAGAACAGCCTAGGTAAATTGGAATTTAAATTATTATATTATTAACTATATTTGAAATAGAAATTTAACTTGTGGTATTGATTTATCTACATTATTTTCGTCAATTTTAATTATTGTACCACCCATTTTACTATAAAACTGTTGTCCAGAAAAATTATATTTATTACATGAAACAATAAATTCTGTTATACCTTGATTTTTTAATTCATTTTTTGCAAATTCAAATAATTTTGAACCAATTCCTTTTCCCTGATACTCTTTTATTATATAGAGTAAACCTATATCATGAGTATATTTATCAAATGCTCTAAGAATCTCTCCACAACTCATGTATCCGATAATTTTTGATTCATTTAAAACAATAAATAACTTTTGAGATTGCTTTTTGATCATATCTTTAAATTTATTTTCATTGTAATCAATATCATATTTATCTAATTTATCATTGGGATAAATACCTCTATAAGTTGTTTCCCATACAACTTTTTTTAATATTGCTAAATTTCTGCAATCTTCATATGTTGCAAGACGAATTTCCATTTACTTTCCTCCTCTAGATAATTTTGTATCTATAGCTTGAATTAAATTTTAAACATTCTAAATAAATGTATTTTTGTCTATATGATAATTTGATATTTAATTATACCATGATTTTCATGAAATTATAATTTGTTGTAAATAGCTGTATAATTAATTTTTATATCTATTATATGTATATTTTCAATAGAAGGAGATTGGGGGATACTGGAGTTTTGTAGACCTTAGTTTTAGGGGAAATCATATCTAGTATATTTAAATTACTATATTTGATAAAATAAAAACAGGTACAAGCATTGCTTTCTAATAATATACACAAAAAGCGTGATAATTATCATATTATTTTAGGAAACATAATGTTATAATTCAATTAAGTATGATAAAAAATTAACAATGTTTGATTATGTTTATGAACGGAGGAAAATGTATGAAGAGAGTACAATCTACATGTAACTATTGTGCACTTGCATGTAATATAGATTTTTACACAGAAGATGGTAAAATCAAAAAAGTGGTTCCTACACCTCATTATCCAGTTAATAAGGGGTTTTCTTGTATTAAAGGACTTAATTTAGATAAACAATGCACTAAATTTAAAGGTTCAAAAAAGCCTTTACTTAAGATGGAAAATGGAGAGAGAAAAGAATTAGAATGGAATGAAGCTTTTGATCTGTTTGCAGAAAAAATGACAGCCATTCAAGAAAAGTATGGTAAAGAGAGCGTAGCTTATATAAGTACAGGACAATTACCAACAGAAGAAATGGCTCTTTTAGGCCATGTAGGAAGAACTTATATGGGAATCAATGGTGATGGTAACACTAGACTTTGTATGGCTACAGCAGTTGTTGCTCACAAGCAAAGTTTTGGATTTGATGCACCTCCATATACATTAAATGATTTAGAACTTTCAGATACTATATTTTTTATTGGAGCAAACCCAGTTATAGCTCATCCAATAGCTTGGGGAAGAGTTAGAAAAAATAAGGATGCTAAAATAATCACTATAGACCCAAGAAAATCTGAAACAGCTATGAACTCAGATATGTGGATTGATATAAAAACTAAGGGAGACTTAGCTCTTTTCTATACTTTAGCAAACGTGCTTATAGAAAAAGGATGGATAGATGAAGAGTATATAAATAACCATACTGAAGGTTTTGAAGATTTCAAAGAACATGTTAAAAAATATACTTTAGAAGATGTTGAAGAGAGAACTGGAATCTCTAAAATGAGAGTTTTAGAACTTGCAAAAATAATCCACGAAGGAAAGAGAGTTTCATTCTGGTGGACAATGGGTGTTAACCAAAGTTATGAAGCTGTTAGAACAGCCCAAGCCATAATAAACTTAGCTTTAATGACAGGAAACATTGGAAGAGAAGGTACAGGTGCTAACTCTCTAACAGGTCAATGTAATGCTATGGGATCAAGAGCATTTAGTAATACAACTGGTCTTTATGGTGGTGGAGAATATGACAATAAGGAAAGAAGAAAAGTTGTTGCTGATATTTTAGATATAGATGAAGAAATGCTTCCAACAAAGCCTACTCTTCCATATCCTGCAATTATAGATGGAATAAACAAGGGTGAGATTAAAGGATTATGGGTAGTTTGTACTAACCCAAGACATTCATGGACTAATAATGAAACATTTAAAAAGGCTATGGAAAACTTAGATTTCTTTGTTGTTCAAGATATATATGAAGATACAGATAGTTCAAGCGAATGTGATTTATACCTACCTTCAGTTCCTGCAATTAAGAAGGAAGGTGTCTTAATAAACACTGAGCGTAGACTTTCTGCCTTAGTTCCTGTTTTAGAGAAGGAAGAAGGAGAATTAAGCGACTATGAAATATTCTTAGGAATTGGAGAAGCTTTAGGAATGGGTAGCCTTTTAGATAAATGGAGAACTCCAGAGGATGCTTTCAAACTTCTAAGAGAATGTAGTAAAGGAATGCCTTGTGATATTACAGGGGTATCTTATGAAAGATTAAGAGGTTCTAAGGGACTTCAATGGCCTTGTAGAGAAGGAGAAGAATTAAAGTCAGATGAGAGAAGACTTTTTGAAGACGGAAAATACTATACTCCAAGTGGAAGAGCTAAATTTGTATTTGAAGATGTAGCTGAAAATCCAACTGCTACAAATGAAGAGTTCCCATTTAACTTCAACACAGGAAGAGGAACAGTAGGACAATGGCATACTCAAACTAGAACAAGAGAAATCCAGGCTGTAACTAACATAGTTCCAGAAGTGGCTTATATAGATATAAACAGAAAAGATGGAGAAAAGCTTGGCATAAAGCAAAATGATGAGGTGTTAGTTCATTCATCAAATGGAGTTACATCTAAATTCACTGCTAGATTAACTGATAATGTTAAGGAAAAAGAGTTATATGCACCAATACATTACATAGAAACAAATGCATTAACACCATCTATATTTGATCCTTATTCAAAGGAGCCTTCATATAAGACAGTTCAAGTTAATATAGAAAAGGTTAGAAAGTAGGAGGGATTTACTGTGAAAAGAATAAAAATAGATAGAGATAAATGTGTAGGATGTTTAACATGTACAACTGCTTGTATAGTTGCACATGATTCAGAGGACACAAGAAGTAGAATAGCTATAACAAGTGAAGGTAAATACACTCCTATTTTCTGTAGACACTGTGATAGACCAGAATGTGTTTATACTTGTATGAGTGGAGCAATGAAAAAAGATAATGAGACTGGTTTTGTAACTTATGATAAGTCAAGATGTGCAAGTTGCTTTATGTGTGTAATGGCATGCCCTTATGGTGTTTTAAAAGCTGAGCATGAAATGAATAAATATATAATGAAATGTGATATGTGTGCAAATACACCAGAAGGAACTCCTCAATGCGTTGCAAAATGTCCAATGGGAGCAATAACTTTAGAGGAGGTAGAAGAGTAATATGAGA
The DNA here is from genome assembly GCF_057782465.1 of Clostridium sp. LIBA-8553. NCBI lineage: Bacteria > Bacillati > Bacillota > Clostridia > Eubacteriales > Clostridiaceae > Clostridium > Clostridium sp. LIBA-8553. The sequence goes on along the minus strand of NZ_CM173489.1, from coordinate 2,523,237 downwards.
TATGTTGTTGTAGGTGCATCAGCCGCTGGAATAAGTGGAGCAAAAACTCTTAGAGAAATAGATAAGGATGCAGAAATAATATTAATATCAAAAGATGAAAATGTATATTCAAGATGTATATTACATCATTATATAAGCGGACATAGAGATGTTGAAGCTTTAGATTTTACAGACAAAAACTTTTTTGAAAAATATAATATAGAATGGAAAAAAGGTCTTGAGGTTACTTCAATAGACCCGATGGCACATATTTTAACTCTTTCAAATGGAGAAGAAGTTAAATTTGATAAAGTATTATTAGCTACAGGAGCTTCAGCATTTATTCCTCCTATAGAGAATTTAAGAGGAGCTAATAATGTAGTTGGCTTAAGAAATTTAGATGATGCTATCAAAATAAAAGAAGAGGCAGAAAAGGTTAAAAATGTAGTTGTTTTAGGGGCAGGACTTGTAGGAATAGATGCTATTGCTGGCCTTGTAGGAAAAGGACTAAATGTTACTTTAGTTGAAATGGGTGATAGAGTTCTTCCTATACAACTTGATAAATATGCTTCTTCAAAGTATGAAGAAAGATTTGAGAAGGCAGGAGTAAGCTTAAAACTTGGTGTTAGAGCGGAAAAAGTTATTGTTGATGAAAACAACAATCCAAAAGCATTACTTATAAATACAGGAGAAGAAATTCCTTGTGAACTTATAATAGTTGCTACTGGAGTAAGATCAAATGTAGCCTTCTTAAAGGATAGTGGAGTTGAAACTGATAAGTTTGGTTTAATAATAAACGAAAAAGGTGAAACTAATACAAGAGACGTTTATGGTGCAGGAGATATTACAGGAAGAAATCCAATATGGCCAACAGCAGTAAAAGAAGGTATAATAGCTGCTAATAATATGACTGGAAATGAGATATTCATGGAAGATTTCTTTGGTAGCAAAAATACAATGAACTTCCTAGGTCTTACAACAATGTCTTTAGGAAATGTAAATTCTCCAGATGATTCTTATGTAGAAGAAATAGAGATTGATGGAGAAAACTATAAGAAGATAATCCATAAAGATGGAAAGATATATGGAGCAATAATTCAAGGAGATTTATCTTACGCTGGAGTTTTAACTCAACTTATAAAAGAAAAGATAAATGTTTCAAGAGTTAAAAAGCCATTATTTGAAGTTGATTATGCAGACTTCTTTAACATAAAAGAAAACTTAGAATACACTTACTAGTGGCTAAAAGTAGAGCTCTGTTTTAGCATGGGTTGATTTTTAGCTAGACTTTCAGACCTAGCTTAATATCGCAAAGTATTGCTATCATCTACTCCAGAATAATAGCTAAAGCTTTTAAACTCGCTTCGCTCAAACAGAAAAAGCTTCTTAACGCTATTATTCTTACATAGATAATGCAATACTAGTTGCTCATTAAGATGGTCTTACAGTTCTATCTAAAAATCAACAATAGCTTAAAACAGAGACAAAAGCAAAAATATATTATAGATAATTAGTAAGTTATAATTTTTCAGTTAGTATTATAAAAGCTGAATTATCTTAAAAAAAGAGCTATAATTCTATTAAGTAAATATATCTTATATAGTTTGTGTATATATGCTTTGTTAGGAGGGAGTAGAGCCTTGGCTAAAATTATTAATGTGGTTGCAGGTTGCTCTAATACAGGAAAAACTGTTTTAATAGAAGGGCTTATAAAAGAGCTTAAAAAAAGAGGAAAGAGTGTTGCTACCATAAAACATGATGTTCATGGATTTGATATAGATAAAGAAGGAAAAGATACTTGGCGTCATAGAAAAGCTGGGGCAGAGGCTGTTATAATTTCCTCTAAGAAAAGAATGGCTTTAATAAGAGAAGTAGAGGAAGAAATTCCTTTAGAAGAGCTTATAGATCAGGTTAAAGATTTTGACTTCATAATAATAGAAGGTTATAAAAAGAGCCCATATAAAAAATTAGAAGTTTTTAGAGAAGGAGTTAGTAAAGAGATAATAACTCCAAAGGAAAAACTTATAGGAATTGCTAGTGATGCTCCATTATCACTAGAGGAAGTTAAAGTTGTTAATTTAAATGACTATGAAGAAATTGCTGACCTTGTAATGGCAGATTAGTATAAAAGTGCGTTAAAGCACTTAATATAAAACTTAACTCTCCAAGCTTAAAAATCTAAGGAGTAATATCTATGATTTTTAATCCTGGATTACTAATATATTATATACCTTATTAACATTAACTTTTTACTCAACAAAAAAATAAATGTTTAAGTAATATTATTTGGAATTAAATTTATTATAATTTTTTATTTTAGTAATCCACAGGGTAGGGTTTGAAAGAACTTTGCCTCCACGTACTTTGGGAAGGAGAATAAGCAAAACTTTGAAACTACAAAAGGCTTAAGAAATTTACAAAATAGTATATCTTAAAAACTCACTATTTAATTATTTATTGAAGAGTTTAATTGTTTAGGATTAAAGAATGATAATAAATAAACCTTGCTAAGTTAACTAAAATAACACTTATAATTCTTTAATTAGTAGACAGAGGTATCTGAATTTTGAAGATTTCATTGATTAGTTATGTTTTGAAGTTTCAGTGTTAGACGATGTTTTAAGTGAATATTGATTTAAGATAGGGCTTTAAGAAAGTCTTAAAAATCAACAATAGCTTAAAATAGAGTCTAATATTATGGTCTAAAAAGACTATTTAATGCTTATTATTCTTGTTTCTATAACAAAAATAATAGGCATTTTTATTTTGTAAAGGGATGGTGATATTTTGGAAAAATTTATAGCTTTAGAAGAAGCTCTTGAAATATTAAATAAGCATACTAAGGCTTTAAAAAGTGAGGTTGTTAGCATAAAGAATTCTTTAAAGAGAGTTTTATATGGTGATGTTAAATCAAAGATTAATAATCCTCCCTTTAACAAATCAGTTTTTGATGGGTATGCTTTTAAATCAGAAGATTCTAAGGGAGCATCAAAAGAAAATCCTGTAGAACTTAGAATAGTAGATGAGATATTTGCAGGAATGTGGCCTAAAAGAGAGATTAGAAAAGGTGAGGCTGCTAGAATCATGACAGGAGCTCCAATTCCCATGGGAGCAGATTGCGTTTTAAAACAGGAAGAAACACATAGAATAGGAATTTTAGTTAAAATATTTAAGGAAATGAAGACTTGTCAAAACATTTCCTTTATAGGAGAAGATATAAAAGAAGGAGATCTTTTAATTAAGCAAGGAAAAAGACTTGATTATGCTGATTTAGGCATAATGGCAAGTTCAGGTATAACTAATGTTCATGTATACAGAAAACCAAAGGTTTCCATAGTGAGCACTGGTGATGAAGTGTGTGATATACATTGCCTTTTAAAAGCTGGGAAAATATATGACAGTAATTTATATAGTTTAGGTGGAAGAATAGAAGAATTAGGATATGATGTTTTATCAATGGAGCATGTTGGAGATGATATTCAAGCCATAGGAAAGGCAATAGAAGAAGCTTTTCAGGAAGCTGATGTGGTTTTTACAACTGGAGGTGCCTCAGTTGGAGATAAGGATCTTATGCAAGATGTTGCTGAGAGTTTAGGTTTTGAAAAGTTATTTTGGAAGATAAAAATAAAGCCAGGTTCTGCTGTTGTTTGTAGTAAAAGAGGAGATAAGCTTTTAATAAGCCTTTCAGGAAATCCCAATGCAGCATTAACAACCTTTGAGTTATTAGGAAAACCAGTTCTTAAGAAGTTAGAAGGAGAAGAGGAATCTGTATGCATTAAAAGAGAAAAGGGAGTTTTAATGGATTCTTTTAATAAGAAAAGTCCACAAAGAAGGTTTTTAAGAGGAAATATAGTTTATAATGAAAGTGGAGGTAAGGTTTACATAACTCAGATTAAAAGTGGAAATGGAATTTTAAGTTCTCTTTTAAATGCCAATTGCCTAATAGAAATTGAGGCTGGAAATGAAGGCTTGAATACTGGAGACATAGTAAATATAATAAAATTATAATAAAAAACAATTTTGTTATAATTTGAAAAAAATATAGGAGCTTTATTAAGGTTATGAAAAAAAGTGCTGCTATTTTAGCAGGAGGAAAAAGTAGTAGGATGAATTATAGAAACAAGGCTTTTTTAGAGTATGAAAATAATTATTTCATAGAAAGAATAATAAAAGCCTTAGAGGATTATGAGGAAATAATAATTATATCAAACAATCCAGATGACTATAAAACCCTAGGATTAAAAGTTTTTAAGGACATATATCCTAATCAAGGTCCATTAAGTGGAATTCATTCTGCTTTAAATCATATTAAAAATGAGTATTGCCTAGTTGTTGCCTGTGATATGCCTTTTATAAATAAAAATGTAGTTAATTATTTAGGAAATATAAAAGAAGACTATGAAATTTTAATTCCTGAAGTAGAGGAAAGGTTACAACCTCTTTGTGCAATATACAAAAAAAGTTGCAAAGAACTCATGGAAAAAGAACTTATAAATAAAAGTAATAAATTAATAAAAACTTGTATGAAATTTAATGTGAAAATAATTAAAGAATTTCCTTTTATAGAAGAGATACATAAAAAAGAAATGAAGAATTTTTATAATATAAATACAGTTGATGAATACAAAAGTTTAATAGAAAAAGTAGAAGAATGATAACCTTTTATTACATAAGAAACACTAAAGGGAGGTGAACTGTTTAAAGTTATTTGAATTAATTAATATTTTAAGAATTAACTAAAAATTAGTGTTTATTTAAAATGGGGATTGAATTGAGAATAACTTATATAAACAGGATTAGTATGAAACAAATAAGAGTTGAAGATGCAATTGGAACAATATTATCTCATGATGTAACTCAAATAATACCAGGAAAATTTAAAGGAAGAGCTTTTAAAAAGGGACATGTAATAAGAGAAGAAGATATAGAAAAACTTTTATCTATAGGTAAAGAGCATATTTACGTATGGGAGAAAGAAGAAGGAATGCTTCATGAAAATGAGGCTGCTGAAAGATTAAAAGACTTAGTCTGTGGAGAGGGATTAAGCTTTGGAGAAATAAAGGAAGGTAAGATAGAATTTATAGCCAATAAGGATGGGCTTTTAAAAATAGATAAAGAAAAATTATTAGAGCTAAATATGTTGGGAGAAATAATAGTTTCTACAATACATGGAAACTTTCCAGTTAAAAAAGGAGATAAGGTAGGAGCTACTAGAGTAATTCCTCTTGTTATAGATGAAAAGAAAATAATTGAGGCAGAAAATTTAATAAAAGATAAGCTTATAGAAGTTAAGGATATAAAAAAGAAAAAGACTTTTGCCATAACTACAGGAAATGAAGTTTATAGTGGAAGAATAAAGGATGCTTTTGGTCCTGTTCTTAAAGATAAACTTAAAGAGTTTGATATAGAAATGGAAAGACAAGTTATTCTTCCAGATGATAAGGAAAAAATAATAGAAGAAATAAAAAAAGCATTAGATGAAGGTGCTGAGCTTATACTTTGTACAGGTGGAATGTCTGTTGATCCTGACGATGTAACTCCAACAGCTATTAAGGAATGTGGTGGAGAGTTAGTAACATATGGCTCACCAGTTTTACCAGGTGCAATGCTTCTTTTAGCGTACTATAATGATGTTCCTATTATAGGAATTCCAAGCTGTGCTATGTATGCAAAAAGAACAGCTTTAGATTTAGTACTTCCAAGAGTTTTAGCAGATGAAAAATTAACTTTAAGAGATATTGCAGAGTATGGACATGGCGGACTTTGTTTAAACTGTCCAGTATGTACTTTCCCACACTGTTCTTTTGGAAAGTAATTATTTAAGAAAGAGGCTTTGTTTTATGAAAATATTGATTTTTAGAAAATCAAGTTTATTATGTAGAAAAAGTAGGTGAAAAAGTGAGGGATAGGTATGGAAGAGAAATTGATTATTTAAGGATTTCTCTAACTGATAAATGTAATCTTAGATGTGTTTATTGCATGGAGAAGGATTATAACAACTTTATTGAAAATAATAAGCTTATGACTTTAGATGAGGTGCTAAGGATTGTTAAGGAATGTGCAGCCCTTGGAATAAAGAAGGTAAGACTTACGGGAGGAGAACCTCTTGTGAGGGATGGAATCGTAGACTTGATTAAAAATATTAATAAAGTGCCAGGTATTGAAGAGATTTGTCTAACTACTAATGGAATTTTATTAGGTGATAAGGTAAAAGAACTTAGTGAAAATGGATTAACAAGAGTAAATATAAGTTTAGATACATTAAAAGAGCATAGATTTAATGAAGTAACAAGAGTAGGAACTTTACATAAGGTACTATATTCAATAAAAAAATGCCTAGAAAATAATGTTAAGGTTAAGATAAACGCTGTTATATTAGAAGATTTTAATAAAGATGAAATTTTAGACTTAGTAAATCTAGCAGAAAAAAATCCTATAGATGTTAGGTTTATAGAACTTATGCCTATTGGAGAAGGTAAAAAGTTTAAGGGAGTTACTAATAAAGAAATTTTAGAAATCATAAAAAAAGAAGAAATAGTATTAGATAATGGAAAAACTTTAAGATTAAATGGACCTGCTAAATACATAAATATAGATGGATTTAAAGGAAAAGTTGGTTTTATAAGTGCCATGAGTGATTGTTTCTGTGAAGATTGTAATAGGATAAGAGTTACTCCAGAAGGATTTATGAAGCAATGTCTTCATTGGAAATATGGGGTTAACTTAAAGGATAAAATGAGAGCTGGAATAAGTGATGAAGAGCTTAGAGAAATAATCAAAAAAAGTATTTATGAAAAACCTGAGAAACATAATTTTAAAGTGAAAGAAAAAGATGAAGATAAAAGATTTATGTATGAAATAGGAGGATAAAAAATGAGCAAGGTAAGAGCTATTTGTATAAGTGAAAAGAAAGGAACAGCTAAATTTCAAGTTGATAAGGCTGAATTCATAGAGGATTTCGGAATTAAAGGGGATGCTCATGCTGGAAAGTGGCATAGACAAGTAAGTTTATTAGCCTTTGAAAAAATAGAGGACTTCAGAGCAGATGGCGGAAATGTAGATTTCGGAGCTTTTGGAGAAAACTTAGTGGTAGATGGAATAGAATTAAATAAACTTCCTATAGGACAAAAAATAAAAATTGGTGATGTTCTTTTAGAAGTAACTCAAATAGGGAAAAAGTGTCATGATAAATGTGCTATATATTATCAAGTAGGAAGATGTATAATGCCAGCGTATGGTATATTTACTAAAGTTTTAAAAGGTGGAATCATATCACTAGATGAAGAGGTAGAACTTCTATAATAAATCAACATTTACTTAAAATAAAGTTTAATTAAGTAACATCTTTGATAACTCCACTAGATAAAGAATTAATTTATAAGATTTAAAGAGGGTAAAAAGAATATCTATATACCAAAGATTCTAATTTTTTATTAGAATCTTTTTTGTTGTATAATTACTAATATATAATGCGTAGGTTGGAAAAAGTAATTTTAAAAGTTAGTAAATATTTATTAAAATTTGATTTGTATTTAGTTTTTTTATTTGAAATAAGGTTTTATGCTTAATTTTAAAGGATTGGAGGACGATTAATTGAACATTGTATTAGATATTAAGAACAGGTTATCTGTATTTAAAAATTTCTATGATACTATTAGGGTAGTAGATCCTATAAAAAAGAAAGTTCTTTCAGAACATATTGATCAAAATTGTAATCAAAAGTTAACTATTAATGGTGATTTTTCTAAGGTTAATTGTCATGAAATATGGAAAAAAATTTCAGGATGCAATAACTGTGTAGCTAAAAAGGCATATTTAGAAAATGACACTTTTGTTAAGTTAGAGCACAATGAGAGAAAAATATTTCTGGTTATAGCTTCTCCTGTAGAAATTGAAGGAAAAAGATATGTGGTTGAACTTTTGAAAGACGTAACAGAAAATGGCGAGATAGTGGATAGATGCGAAGAAACCACCTATTTAGATATAAAAATGAGTAATATTGGAGAAACTCTTGTTAAAGATTATTTGACCGGGGTTTACAATAGAAGATACATAAACCATAGACTTTCAAAAGAAATAGAGAGAAATTTAAATAGAGATATGCCTACAACTATAATAATGGCAGACATAGACTGTTTTAAAAATATAAATGATACATATGGGCATTTGATTGGAGATAAGATATTAAAAGATTTTGCCGTTGTTTTAAATGAAAATATTAGAATAAGTAGTGATTGGATTGGAAGATATGGAGGCGAAGAGTTTTTAATTGTTTTAAATGATACTGATAAAAAAAATGGAGTTCTTGTAGCTGAAAAGCTTAGAAAGATAGTTGAAAATAAAAAGTTTATATATGATGATATAAAAATAAGTTTAACAGCTAGCTTTGGAGTGTTTGAAATTTTAAAAAAAGAAGATATATCTGATATAATAAAACATGCTGATAATAAACTTTATAATGCTAAAATAACAGGAAGAAACAAAACTGTGTTTTAAGTGAAAATCCAAATTTAAAATTTAATATCTTAAATTTATAAAATCGAACTTAGTGAGATTACATTTCTAAAAACAGAAAAAGTCTATTAATTCTATTATTCTTTCATAGATAAAATTAGAATTTAATTGCTCATTAAGACTGTCGTACAGTTTTATCTAAAATAGTCTAAACAAAGTCTTAATATATGGATAGTTCACTATTTTAGGTAAACTTGAAAAGATATTATTAAATAGAGTTAAGAGAGGAGGTAAGTTATCAAAGTTGAGACCTTTAGCAGATATTATGAGACCTAAAAGTTTGGAAGATATGGTTGGTCAAAGGCATATTATTGGAGAAGGAACTCCTTTAAATAAGCTTATTAAAAATAAAAATATAATGAACTGTATTTTTTATGGTCCACCTGGAGTTGGAAAAACCACTTTAGCTAACATAATTTCAAATTATACAGATAAAAAATTTTATAAAATAAATGCTACTACATCTTCAATAAAAGAAATACAAAGCATTACTTCAGATATAGATAATTTATTAAATTTTAAAGGAATAATACTTTATATAGATGAGCTTCAGCATTTTAATAAAAAGCAACAACAGGCTCTTCTTGAATTTATTGAAGATGGAAGAGTTGTCTTAATAGCTAGCACTACGGAGAATCCATACTTTGTAATTCATAAGGCTATATTGAGTAGAAGTACTATATTTGCTTTTGAGCCTGTAAGTACAGAGGATATAATAATTGCTTTGGAAAGAGCTGTTAGCAAGCTCGAGAAGGAAGGATATAATATTTCTATTGAGGAGAATGTCCTAAGATATATTGGAGAAATAGCTCAAGGAGATGTTAGGAAAGCTTATACAGTATTAGAGTTAGGTATTAAATCTCAGGATAAAGATAGTATTGTATTAACTAAGGACTATATAGAAGAGTTAGGACAATCTAATTTAAAATCCGATGCATCTGGAGATGATTATTATAATTTACTAAGTGCACTTCAAAAAAGTATAAGAGGAAGTGATCCAGATGCAGCGGTTCATTATTTAGCAAGGCTTATTAAAGGTGGAAATATGGATAGCATAGTCAGAAGGTTAGGGGTTATTGCTGCTGAAGATGTAGGACTTGCACATCCTAATGCACTTCAGGTTGTAAATAGTGGAATAGATCTTTGTTTAAAGATAGGTATGCCTGAGGCAAGAATAATATTATCAGAACTTGTAATTTATTTGGCCACTCTTCCTAAATCAAATAGTGCATATATTGCAATAGATAGTGCCTTAAGTGATTTAGAAAGAGTCAATGCAGGTGATGTGCCAAAACACTTAAAAGATACTCATTATAGTGGAGCAAGCAACTTAGGGGTAGGTGGTTATCTATATCCACATAACTATCCAAATAGTTACGTAGCACAGGAGTACATGCCTGAAAATATGAAGGGAAAAGAATATTATAAGCCTAAGAATAATAAGTACGAAGAAAGTATAAAGGCTTATTGGAAAAATATTAAGAATAAATAAATTTAGTTTTAGGCTTCGTTTTAGATGAGTGTTGATTTTTAGTTAGCCCTTCAGACCTAACTTACTAAAAATCAACATTAGTTTAAAATATAGCTTAATTTTAAAAGGAGTTTAAATTTTGTCATTAGAAAAAACATTTAATTTGAGTCTTTTTTGTAAATATACAAGACTTAAAAGCGTTATTTTTATGATTTAGTAAAAACTCCTTTAATGTTGTGATTACAAGGAACAAACTGGATAAATTTGCTTAAAAATATTTATTTCTTTTAGTTAAGAATAGGTAAATATTATTGTTGACAAATTTACTCGGTTTTGATATTATAATCACATAAAGTACATCGAATTAGTCAGATTTAGAGGTGATTAAATGAAATTATCTACCAAAGGAAGATATGGTGTAAAAGCCATGGTTGATTTAGCTATAAATTATGGTGGGTCACCTGTGTCAATAAAATCAATATCACAAAGACAAAATATATCTGAATATTATCTAGAGCAATTATTTAGTTCTCTAAGAAAAGCTAAGCTTATAAAAAGTATTAGAGGAGCTCAAGGAGGATATATTTTAAATAGACTACCTGAAGAAATAACAGTAGCAGATATTATGGAAGTATTAGAAGGTCCAATAGAAATATCTGAATGCTTAGAAGATGTAGTCTGTAGTAATGTTGATTGTTGCGCAACTAGACTTTTATGGAAAAAGATAAAAACAAGTATAGATGAAGTTACTAATTCAGTAACTCTTAAAGATATAGTAGAAGATTATAAAGCTATGAAAGAAAAAAGTGAAGCTTTAAAAATTGTTAGTAGGAGTGAAGAAAATGAATAATAGAGTTGTTTATATGGACTACTCAGCAACTACATATGTTAAACCAGAAGTATTAGAGGAAATGTTACCATACTTCACAAATAAATTTGGAAATCCATCAGCATTTTACGGAGTTTCAAGAGAATCAAGAATGGCTGTAGATACTGCTAGAGAAAGAGTAGCTAAAGTTTTAAATGCAGATACAAATGAAATCTACTTTACTGGTGGCGGATCAGAAGCAGATAACTGGGCAATAAAAGGAATAGCTTTTGCTCATAAGAACAAAGGAAATCATATAATAACTACAAAAATAGAGCACCACGCTGTATTACATACTTGCCAATGGTTAGAAAAACAAGGATTCGAAGTAACTTACTTAGATGTAAATGAAGAAGGATTCGTTGATTTAGAAGAATTAAAAAATGCTATTACTGATAAAACTATCTTAGTTTCTGTAATGTTTGCAAACAACGAAATAGGAACTATAGAGCCAGTTAAGGAAATCGGTAAAATCTGTAGGGAAAGAAAAGTAATATTCCATACTGATGCAGTTCAAGCTGTAGGAAATGTTAAGATAGATGTTAAAGACATGAACATTGACTTACTTTCATTAGCTGGACATAAAGTTTACGGACCAAAAGGAATCGGAGCTTTATATATAAGAAAAGGTATAAGAATAGATAACTTAATCCATGGTGGTGGCCAAGAGAGAGCTAGAAGAGCTGGAACTGAAAACATCCCTGCAATAGTTGGATTAGGAAAAGCTATGGAAATCGCTGGACAAAATTTAGATGAGCATATAGCTAAAGTTTCTAAGTTAAGAGATAGATTAATAGAAGGATTATTAGAAGTACCATTTACAAGATTAAACGGACCAAAAGATGGTAGCAAGAGATTACCAGGTAACGTAAATGTATGCTTTGAGTTTATAGAAGGTGAAGGAATACTTCTTTCATTAGACTTCGAAGGAATCTGTGGTTCAAGCGGAAGTGCTTGTACATCAGGATCATTAGATCCATCACACGTGTTATTAGCAATAGGACTTCCTCATGAAATAGCACATGGATCATTAAGATTAAGCTTAGGTGAAGGTACAACTGAAGAAGACGTAGATTACGTATTAGAAAAAGTACCACCAATAATTGCAAGATTAAGAAGTATGTCACCATTATGGAAAAACCATTTAAGAGAAGTAGAAGGAGAGAATTAATCATGATATATAGTGAAAAAGTTATGGATCATTTCAGAAACCCAAGAAATGTAGGAGAAATAAAAGATGCTAACGGAATCGGAGAAGTTGGTAATGCTAAATGTGGAGATATAATGAGAATATATCTTAAAATAGAAAACAACATCATAGAAGATGTTAAATTCGAAACTTATGGATGTGGATCTGCTATAGCTTCATCAAGTATGGCTACAGAGCTTATAAAAGGAAAAACTGTAGAAGAAGCTTGGGAATTATCAAATAAAGCTGTTGCTGAAGCTTTAGATGGTCTTCCACCAGTAAAAATGCATTGCTCAGTATTAGCTGAAGAAGCTATACACAAAGCTATAAACGACTATAGAAAAAGTCAAGGTTTAGAACCTTGGGATATGAAAGAACATTCACATGACATACATGAGCATGTTCACGGCTAAGAATAATAATTAAAGTGGTGATTTTGTGACAAAGAAAAAGGTTGTTATAGGTATGAGTGGCGGAGTTGATAGCTCCGTTGCTGCTTACCTTTTAAAGGAACAGGGATATGATGTAATTGGTGTTACAATGCAAATATGGCAAGAAGATAAGGAATATGAAGAGAGAGAAGGTGGATGTTGTTCTCTTTCAGCCGTTGATGATGCAAGAAGAGTTGCTCAGAAAATAGGCATTCCTTTTTACGTTTTAAACTTTAGAGATAGTTTTAAAAGAAACGTAATAGATTACTTTGTTGATGAGTACATACAAGGAAGAACTCCAAATCCATGTATTGCATGTAATAAATATCTTAAATTTAATGAGCTTTTACAAAAAGCTAAAGGTATAGGTGCTGACTATGTTGCTACAGGTCACTATGCTAAAATTGAAGAGAGAGATGGAAGATTCCAACTTATAAGAGCAAATGATGACAGAAAAGACCAAACATATGCTTTATATAATTTAACTCAAGAGCAGTTAGAGCATACTTTAATGCCTTGTGGAGAATACACTAAGGATAAGATTAGAGAAATTGCTAAAGAAATTGGTCTAGATGTTCATAATAAGAAGGACAGTGAGGAAATATGCTTTATTCCAGATAATAATCATGGAAGATACATATGTGAAGCTGCTCCAAACAAAGTTAGAGAAGGAAACTTTGTTGATAAGCAAGGAAATGTTTTAGGAAAACATAAAGGAATAGTTTATTACACAATAGGTCAAAGAAAAGGCTTAGGATTAGCTCTTGGAAGACCAGTATTCGTTACAGATATAAACCCTGTAACTAACACAGTTGTAGTTGGACCAGAAGAAGATATCTTTAAAACTGATTTAGTTTGTAAAGAGGTAAACTTAATATCTGTAGATGAACTTGAAGGGCCAATGGAAGTTGAAGCTAAAATTAGATATTCAGCTAAACCAGCTAAGGCTACTATAAGTCCTATGGAAAATGGAAGAGTTAAGGTTTCTTTTGAAGATAAACAAAGAGCCATAACTAAAGGCCAATCTGTAGTTTTCTATAAAGATGATTTAGTTGTAGGTGGAGGAATAATCGAAAGCCTACTTTAATAAAAAGCTCCCGCAAGGGGGCTTTTTTATTTTAGCTTTTTATAAGTTTTTAGAGAATATTGTTCGAGAGTTAATGAACTACGCTTAATATGGAAATAATTCTAAAATAAGATTAAAACTACGTATTTTTTGGAAAGATATAGATAATACTAAATATATTACTAATGACTTTGCTTGAATTAGGAAGGGATGACTTTTAGGATGTATAGAGTAAGAGATTTAATTGGCCTTAAGGTTTTTGATTCTAATGGAAAAAAGGTTGGAGTTGTATGTGATCTTGCTATGGATTATTTCAATGGAAAAATCATGGGATTCATAGTAACAAAAAAATTATTTTCAAAGAGAGATTATGTAGATTTAACTAATGTAATTTCCTTAAGTGAGACTATTATGGTTCAAGGAGTACATATACATAAAGGATTAAAATTTAGCGAAATAAAAAATTTTGATCTAATAAATAAGGATGGACATATGATTGGTATATTAGAGGATATTTTAATAGACTATGATTTTTATATAAGAGGACTAATTGTGGTTGGGGGAATCTTTGATAAGTTTAAGAATGGAAAAAGAGTTGTTCAACTAAAAGAGACTATTTTGGGAGAGGAGAATATTTTGTTTTTGGGTAACAAGAATATAAATATGAGAATGCTTCCTGCCAAATGTTATAAAGACTAAATAATTATTTAATCAGTTTATAAAAGAGAAAGGATTATTCTATTATTTGTCTTAGATTATTTTTGATATTAAGTGAAAGAAGGAGTTAGAATGTTTGAGGCTTTGAAAAATAAAAGAAAATTAACTAGAAATATAATCATTATATTGATAGTAGCTTTATTTATATTTCTTTTCTATAAATTTGAAGCTTTTAGAAATACGGTTCTCATAATAATAGCATCAGGAGTTTTTGCATATATTCTAAAACCTTTAAATAGAGTTCTGTATGAAAAAACAAAACTTAATAAGAACTTTTTAGCTATGGTTGTGGTAGTAGGAATAATTCTTCTAATATTATTCTTTTTCATGGCTCTAATTCCAAGTATGTTTAAAGAGGGAGAAAGCTTTGATGGCCTTATAAATAGTATTGAAACTTTTATAAATGACTTATCAATGAAAATGAAGTTTATGGATTCAGGAGTTTTTAATGTTATTGAGGTTCAAGCTACAGAAAAATTGAATATATTTATAGCTAACTTTGCTAATAATATTATAAATAATTTAATTGGATTCTCTGAAAATATTTTAGCTTTTGCTGTAATACCGGTTTTAGCTTACTATTTTTTAGCTTATGGAGAGTTGCTTTCTAATAAATTTTTATATTTTTGCCCTATGAACAAAAGAGCCTTATTAAAAAATCTTGGAAGGGATATAGATAGGGTTTTAGGTAAATATATTTTAGGTCAATTGCTTTTAAGTTTATTAGTTGGAGTTATGACTTTTATAGGGATGCTCATATTAGGTTTAAAGTTTCCATTATTATTGGCATTCTTAAATGCCTTATTAAACATAGTACCTTACTTTGGAGCTATTTTAGGAGCAATTCCAGCGATTATTGTGGCACTAGTGGAAGGGCCAAGTAAAGTTTTATGGGTTATATTAACTTTCTTAATAATTCAACAAATAGAAGGAAACTTAATAGCACCTAAAATTACAGCAGAGAGTATAGATATGCATCCAATATTAATCATAATATTGCTTTTAATTGGAGAACAAATAGGAGGGCTTATGGGCATGGTATTTATAGTTCCTATAGCAGTTATAATTAAGGTGATATATGAAGATTGGGATTATTATATGTTTTTATAAAAGGCTAATATTTTAAACTCATATTGATTTTTAGATAGAACTGTAAGAACATCTTAATGAGTAGTTAAATCAGAAGGACTAGCGAAAAATCAACATTCACTAAAACAGGGTCTTATAAGAAGACATAGCCAAAAGAGAAGTTTAGTATTTGTGTGAAATATTTAAGTTTAACATATAATATAAAGGAATTTTAATGAAATAGACATACATATAATTGGCAATTATATTGACATGTGAAGAAATTTTTCTTATAATTTGCCTATAATAACTAAATAAAAAGCGTTGACGAGAATGAGTAGGCATTTATCTTTTATCCAGAGAGGAAGTGGGTGGTGAGAACTTCTTAAAAGAGGTGTTGAAGCTATCTTTGAGCTATATTTTTTAGAGTGATGTAGTTTTACATAATTAGGGTGGTACCGCGGAGCATAGGCTTTCGTCCCTTGAGTTTTAGGGGTGTTTGTTTTTATGTTCTTTTTTTGTGTGTAAAACTAATGATAAAATAAAAAAACTTATCTGATAGCTGAGTAAATTTTTATTCTGTTTTAAAGAACAGAGAGATTAAAGATTGAAGCAAAAGGATAAATACATAAAATTTGGAGGTAAAGAATTATGAAATTCATGGGAGCAAATGAATTAAGAGAAAAGTACTTAAGCTTTTTTGAAAGCAAAGATCATTTAAGATTACAATCATTTCCACTAGTACCTAAAAACGATAAGAGTTTATTATTAATAAACGCTGGTATGGCACCTTTAAAGCCTTACTTCACAGGATTAGAGGAACCACCAAAGAGAAGAATAACAACTTGTCAAAAGTGTATAAGAACTGGTGATATAGAGAATGTTGGTAAGACTTCAAGACATGGTACATTCTTTGAAATGTTAGGAAACTTCTCATTTGGAGATTACTTTAAAGGAGAAATAATTCCTTGGGCTTGGGAGT
Organism: Clostridium sp. LIBA-8553; assembly: GCF_057782465.1. NCBI lineage: Bacteria > Bacillati > Bacillota > Clostridia > Eubacteriales > Clostridiaceae > Clostridium > Clostridium sp. LIBA-8553. The sequence continues at coordinate 2,506,952 of NZ_CM173489.1, read as the reverse complement.
TCATAACAGAAACTTTAGGAATTCCTAAAGATAAGTTATATGTAACAATATACTTAAATGATGATGAAGCATATGATATTTGGACTAGTAAAACAGATGTAGATCCAAGCAGAATATTCAGATTAGGAAAAGATGATAACTTCTGGGAAATCGGAGTAGGTCCATGTGGTCCATGTACAGAAATCCACTTCGATAGAGGAGAAGGAAAAGTTGAGACTGTTGAAGAGTTCTTAGAAGCATCAGATGCTGATAGAATAGTTGAATTCTGGAACTTAGTTTTCACTCAATTTGATAAAGATGAAGAAGGAAACTATAACGAGTTAGCTCAAAAGAACATAGATACAGGAATGGGTCTTGAGAGAATAGCTACAATAATGCAAGGTGTTGATAACATCTTTGAAATAGATACAGTTAAAAATATATTAAACAAAGCATGTGAATTAACAAATGCTAAATATGGAGAAGATAAAAACACTGATGTATCATTAAGAATAATAACTGACCACGGTAAGAGTGTTACTTTCTTAATATGTGATGGAGTTCAACCATCAAACGAAGGAAGAGGATATGTTTTAAGAAGACTTCTTAGAAGAGCTGCTAGACATGGTAGACTTTTAGGGGTTAAGGGAATATTCTTAAATGAAATGGTTGATGCAGTAGTTGAAAACTATGGAGAAGCTTACCCAGAGCTTAAAGAAAAAGCTGATTACATTAAGAAGATAATCAAGTTAGAAGAAGAAAGATTTAATGAAACAATAGATTCAGGTATGGATATACTTATGAGCTATATTTCAGAAATGGAAGAAAAGAATGAGAAAGTTTTATCTGGAGCTAAAGCTTTCAAATTATATGATACTTATGGATTCCCTCTAGAGCTTACTCAAGAGATCTTAGAAGAAAAAGGATTAGAGTTAGATATAGAAAACTTTAATAAAGAAATGAAAGAGCAAAGAGAAAGAGCTAGAAATGCTAGAGGCGAAAGCAGCTACATGGGAAGTGAAGAAAGTCCAGTAAACAAGGTTGATGCTTCAATAGTTACTGAGTTTGATGGATATGTTAACTTAGAACTTAACTCAAAAGTTATAGTTTTAGGAAACAACGAAGAATTCAAAACTGAACTTTCAGAAGGAGAAGAAGGATTCTTATTAACAGAGAAAACTCCATTCTATGCTGAAATGGGAGGTCAAGTTGGAGATAAAGGTAACATAACTTCAGAAACTGGAATGGCAATAGTTACTGACTGTAAGAAGAATGTTGGTGGAAAATTTGTTCACTACATTAAAGTTGTAGAAGGAAGCTTAAAAGAAGGTCAAGAAGTTAAATTATCAGTAGATGCCTCAAGAAGAGCTAATGTATGTAAAAATCATACTGCAACTCATATGTTACATGAAGCTTTAAGAGAAGTTCTAGGAGATCACGTAAACCAATCAGGTTCATATGTTGATGAAGAAAGATTAAGATTTGACTTTACTCATTTTGCAGCTTTAACTGAGGAAGAATTAGAAAAAGTTGAATTATTAGTAAATGAGAAAATAATGACTGTAGCTGTAGTTGATACAAAAGAAATGTCATTAGATGAAGCTAAAAATAGTGGAGCAACTTGTCTTTTTGACGAAAAGTATGCTGAAAAGGTAAGAGTTGTTGCTGTTGGAGATTTCTCAAAAGAATTATGTGGAGGAACTCACGTAGCTAACTCAGGAGAAATTGGATTATTTAAGATAGTTTCAGAGTCAGGAGTTGCAGCTGGTATAAGAAGAATAGAGGCTGTTACTGGAATAAGTGCTTTAAAATTCATGGAACTTAAGAACAATATGCTTAAGGAAGCTGCTTCAATGCTTAAGTGTAATGAAAAAGATGTTACTAAGAGAATAGCAGCTCAATCTCATGAGTTAAAAGAAAAAGATAAAGAGATAGCAGAACTTAAAGCTAAATTAGTTCAAGGTGCTGAAGATGACATATTAAATAACAAAGTTGAAATAAACGGAGTTGAATTAGTTACAGCAGAGCTTAAAGATGTTGATGGAAACTCATTAAGAGATTTAGCTGATAAGGTTAGAAATAAATTAAATAACGGAATAGTTGTTCTAGCAAGTGATAATGATGGAAAAGTAAATCTAGTAGCTATGGCAACTAAAAACTCATTAGCTAATGGAGTTCATTGTGGAAAAGTTATTAAAGAAGTTGCATCAGTTGTAGGAGGCGGTGGAGGTGGAAGACCTGACATGGCTCAAGCTGGTGGAAAAAATCCAGAAAATATAGCTAAAGCATTAGAAAAAGCAAAAGAAGTTGTAGAATTACTTGTAAAATAGTTGTACTTTTATGTAAATATAGTTTATAATGATTATAAAGTAAAGCGTGAATAAAAACTAATTTAAAAGATAATAATATATGTAGATATATAAAATAAATATATTTACTGTAAGGGGGTGAGCTGCTAGTAAGCAGCGTGTTATGAGTAACAATTTTGATCACACAATGCAGTTTGATTTTAGTAAAAATAAGGAAGATTTAACTAAATCAATATTAACTGATGTATACAACTCACTAAAGGAAAAAGGCTATAACCCGGTTAATCAGCTAGTTGGATACTTAATTTCAGGTGACCCTACTTACATCACTAATTACAACGGGGCAAGAGCTTTAGTAAGGAAACTGGAAAGAGATGAAATACTTGAAGAAGTTATAAAATCTTATCTAGAGATAAAATAACAAAGAGTGCCCGAAAGGGTACTCTTTCGTTTATATAAGGAGATTCAATGAGAATTTTAGGTTTAGATATCGGAAGTAAAACTATAGGCGTCGCTGTAAGTGATCCACTTGGATGGACTGCTCAAGGTGTAACAACTATAAAGAGAGATTGCTATACTAAAGATGTAGAGGCAGTTATGAAAATATGCAAGGAATATGGAGTAGAAACTATAGTTGCAGGTATGCCAAAAAACATGAATGGAACAATAGGACCTTCAGGAGAGATGGTAAAGGGTTTATGTGAACAAATCCAAAAATCTTTTGATGGTAAGATAGAGTTTTGGGATGAAAGACTTACAACTGTTGCTGCTCATAGAGCGATGTTAGAAGCGGATTTATCAAGAGCAAAGAGAAAGAAAATAGTCGACAAAATAGCGGCTACTTATATATTACAAGGATACTTAGACAGAATATCAAAGTAAAAAAGGAGAAATAATATGAATAACGATTTACAACCAATAGTTTTAGTTGATGAAGAAGGAATAGAAACAACATTCAACGTAGTAACTAAATTAGATATAGAAGAGAAAGAATATTTCTTATTATCACCAGAAGGTGAAGAAGATGTAGTTATAGCTATGCAAGTTGTTCAAGATGAAGATGGAGAAGAAACTTTAGCTCCAGTTGAGAATGATTTTGAAATTGAAATGATAGAAGAAGCTTATGCAACTTTATTCGCAGAAGAAGAATAACGGCAAAGTGAGGTTTTAATATGGCAAATATAGCTTCAGTAGATTTTGATGCTTTAAAAGAAGAATTAAAGAAAAAAGGATATAAGTTAACTCCTCAAAGAAGAGCCATAGTTGATACTATAATACAGAATGAGGGGAAGCACTTAACAGCTGAGGAAATTTATGACGAGGTTAAAAAAAGTTGTCCAGAGATTGGATTAGCTACCGTTTATAGAACAATAATTCTTCTAGAAGAGATGGGTGTAATCTATAAATTAGATTTAGAAGATGGATGTAGTAGATATGAGCTTGCTCATGATGATGAAGAACACAGACACCATCACTTAGTTTGTAATAAATGCGGAAAAGTTTTTGAGGTTGAGGCGGATTTATTAGACGAATTAGAAGAAGAAATTGAAACTAAATATGGTTTTGAAATATTAGATCATACAGTAAAGTTTTTCGGAATATGCAAGGATTGTAAAAATGAATAGAGAAATTTTCTCAAATGAGGAAACCTCTTTTATACATAAGCGTATCACTACAAAAAAGAGGAGGGAAAATATGAAACGTGAAAAACTAAAGGTTAAAATTATACCTTTAGGTGGTTTGAACGAGATAGGTAAAAATCTAACTGTTATCGAGTTTAAAGATGATATAATCGTAGTTGACTGTGGACTTAAGTTCCCAGACGAAGATATGTTTGGTATTGATATAGTTATTCCAGACATATCATATCTTGTTAAGAATGCAGATAAGGTTAGAGGAATATTTTTAACTCATGGACATGAGGACCACATTGGTGCCTTACCATATGTGTTAAAAAATTTAAATGTACCTGTTTACGGAACAAAACTTACTTTAGGAATAGTTGAAACTAAATTAAAAGAACATGGTTTATTAAGTACAACAGAACTTATAAGAGTTAAACCAAGAGATATTATAAAATTAAAGTCATCATCAGTTGAATTTGTAAAAACTAATCATAGTATAGCAGACTCAGTTGCTATAGCAGTACACACACCATTAGGAGTTGTACTTCATACAGGTGACTTTAAAGTAGACTATACTCCAACTGACGGAGAGGTAATGGATTTTGCTAGATTTGCAGAGCTAGGAAGAAAAGGAGTTCTTGCAATGATGGCTGACTCTACAAATGTAGAGAGACCAGGATATACAATGTCAGAAAGAGCTGTAGGAGAAAATCTTAAGAAAATATTTATGGGAGCAAAGGGAAGAATAATAATAGCAACATTTGCTTCAAATATACACAGAATACAACAAATCGTTGAAGCTGCTGAAATGACAGGAAGAAAGATTGCTGTTTCTGGAAGAAGTATGGAGAACATAGTTCAGGTTGCTATAGAACTTGGCTATTTAACAATAGATAAAGATTCTTTCGTTAGCATAGATGCTATAAATAAATATCCAAATGAGCAAGTTGCAATAATAACTACAGGAAGCCAGGGGGAGCCAATGTCAGCTTTAGCTAGAATGGCATCTTCAGAGCATAAAAAAGTTAATATCATTGAGGGTGATACTGTAATAATATCTGCTACTCCTATACCAGGAAATGAAAAGTTAGTTTCTAAGGTTATAAATCAACTTTTCAAAAAAGGTGCAGAGGTAGTATATGGGAAATTAGCCGATGTCCATGTTTCAGGTCATGCTTGTCAAGAGGAATTAAAGCTTATGCAGGCACTTGTTAAGCCAAAATTCTTTATACCAGTTCATGGTGAGTACAGACATCTTAAGCAACATGCAGAGCTTGCTGTTGATGTAGGATTACCAGAAAAGAATTTCATGATAGGTGAAAATGGAGATGTTATAGAAATCACTAGAGATTCAATTAAAAAGAATGGATCTGTTACTTCAGGTCAAATCTTTGTTGATGGTCTTGGAGTAGGTGATGTAGGAAATATAGTTCTAAGAGATAGAAAGCATCTTTCACAAGATGGAATACTTACAGTAGTCGTTACTATTTCTAAAGAAACTGCTTCAGTTGTAGCAGGGCCAGATATTATATCAAGAGGTTTTGTTTACGTAAGAGAATCAGAAGATTTAATGGATGAAGCTAAGCAAATAGTAAAAGACGTCTTAAGAGACTGTGAGAAAAAAGGAATATGTGATTGGGCTACTATGAAATCTAGTATAAGAGATGGACTAAGAAGTTTCCTTTATGAAAAAACAAAAAGAAAACCAATGATATTACCAATAATAATGGAAATATAAAAAATTTTAGATGATAATGTATAATGTAACTGTTTAAGTAAAAATGTTATGTTGACTTTTTTGAATCTTAACAGTAGAATCTAATAAGGTAAAGAAAATTGGGTACTTTAAAAGTATCCAATTTTTTATGCACATAAAATTGGAGGAATATATAATGAGTAACGAATTCACAAGAAATGACATTAGAAATATAGCTATAATCGCCCACGTTGACCATGGTAAAACAACTTTAGTTGACGCATTATTAAGACAAAGTAACGTTTTTAGAACAAACGAAAAAGTTGAAGAGAGAGTAATGGACTCAAACGACTTAGAAAAAGAAAGAGGAATTACTATCCTTTCAAAGAACACTGCTGTTCACTATAATGGAATTAAAATAAATATAATAGATACTCCAGGACACGCTGACTTCGGTGGAGAGGTTGAACGTGTACTTAAAATGGTTGAAAGTGTTTTACTTGTAGTAGACTCATATGAAGGGGCTATGCCTCAAACAAAATTCGTTTTAAGAAAAGCTCTTGAGTTAGGATTAAAACCAATAGTTGTTATAAACAAAATCGACAAGCCAGATGCTAGACCAGAAGAAGTTATAGATGAAATCTTCGAGTTATTCTTAGAGCTTGGAGCAGATGACGAGCAATTAGATTTCCCTATAGTTTATGCTTCAGCTAGAGATGGAGTAGCTACAATTGATATAGATGAACCAAAAGATAACATGAAAGACTTATTCGATACTATAATTGAAAAAGTTGAAGCACCAAAGGGTTCAATAGAAGATAGCTTACAAATGCTAGTTACAACTTTAGATTCAAGTGAGTATGTTGGTAAAATAGCTATCGGTAAAATAACTAGAGGAACAGCTAAGAAAAACCAACAAGCGGCTGTTGTAAGACAAGATGGAACTGTAACTAAATTTAAGATATCAAGTCTTTACACTCATGATGGATTAAAGAGAGTAGAAGTTGATGAAGCTCAATTAGGAGATATAGTTGCAATAAGTGGTATATCTGATGTAAATATTGGAGAAACTATAACAGATGCACAGAATCCAGAAGGATTACCATTTGTTAAAATAGACGAGCCTACATTAAACATGAACTTCATGGTTAATGACTCACCTTTTGCTGGTAAAGAAGGAGATTTCGTAACTTCAAGACACTTAAGAGACAGATTATTAAAAGAGTTAGAAACTAACGTAAGTTTAAGAGTAAATGAAATAACTCCAGACTGTTTCGAAGTAAGTGGAAGAGGAGAATTACATCTTTCAATACTTATAGAAACAATGAGAAGAGAAGGATTTGAATTCCAAGTTTCTAAGCCAAATGTTATAACTAAAATTGAAGATGGCGTTAAGGTTGAGCCAATGGAGCACTTAACTATAGACGTTCCAGAAGAATTCATGGGACCTGTTATGGAAAAATTAGGACCAAGAAAAGCTGAGATGGTAAACATGACTTCAGCAGTAAATGGATACTCAAGATTAGAGTTCAGAGTACCAGCAAGAGGTCTTATAGGATTTAGAAATGAATTCATGACAGATACAAAGGGTAACGGAATAATGAACCATGTATTTGATGGATTTGAAAAATACAAAGGAGAAATCCCAGGAAGAAGTAGAGGATCAATCGTAGTATTTGAATCAGGAGAAGCAGTTACATACGGATTATTTAATGCTCAAGAAAGAGGAACTTTATTTATAGAACCAGGTACAGAGGTTTATGCTGGAATGGTTTGTGGAGAATGTTCAAGAGCAGAAGATATAGATGTTAATATATGTAAGAAAAAACAATTAACTAACACAAGATCATCAGGAGCTGACGATGCTTTAAAATTAACTCCAGTAAGACAAATGTCACTAGAGCAATGCTTAGAGTTCATAAATAATGATGAGTTAGTTGAAGTTACTCCAGTAAATGTAAGAATGAGAAAGAGAATTCTAGATAGTGCTGAGAGAAAGAGAGCAATAAATAGAAGCAAAAAATAATTAAATTGAATTTATAGATAAATTTTGAAAAAGTAACTTTGTTTATATAAACAAAATTTAGTAAAACAAGTTTGTTTTTACAAAAAAAAGATTTATAATTAGATAAATGGCTTCCCGGCCATTTATCTTTAAATATAAGGGGGTACTACTGTGAAAAAGCTAAAAAGCTCTAAGAGTATGGTCTTAATAGCCGTATTTTTAATTTTACTTTTGATTAACTTAGCTGTATTTATAGTAAAATATAACTCGATAAAAAATAACCCTTTAGAGTCTAACAAATCAACTATAACATTTAAGGTTGAGAATGGAGAGTCACTTCATGGTCTTTTTCAAAGATTAAACAATGAGAATATACTTAGAAGTTCATTCTTTTCTAAGATATACATAAAGTTTAATGATGTAAAAGAAAGCATAAAACCAGGAACATATACTGTTGGTAGTGATATAAATCTCCCAGATTTTATAAATGTATTAACTGAGGGAAAAGTATCAGAAGCTAAGGTAACTTTTCCAGAAGGTTATACAGTTGATGATATAGCTAATAAGTTAGAAGAAAGTGGAGTATGTACTAAAGAGGAGTTTATAAAGGCAGTTAAAGAGTATCCATTACCGGCATTCATAAAACCTAATAAGGAAAGAAAATATGAATTAGAAGGATTCTTATTTCCAGATACATATACATTTCCTAAAGGAACAACACCAACTCAAGTTGTTGAGATGATGTTAAATAGGTTTAAGCAAGTAATGAGTGAGATACAGAGTGAATTAGGCATTACAATTCCAGATGACCAGTATGAGAAATATGTAACTATAGCATCTATGATTGAAAAAGAAGCTAGAGATGATAGTGAGCGTCCTGAAATAGCATCTGTTATATATAACAGAACAGAAAAGGGAATGCCATTACAAATTGATGCAACGGTCTTATATGCTTTAGGAGAGCATAAAGATACAGTGCTTTATAAGGATTTAAAGGTAGATTCACCATATAATACATATAAAATTAAAGGACTTCCAGTCGGACCAATATGTAACCCAGGAAAGCCTTCACTTTTAGCTGCAATAAGACCAGCTAAAACAGACTACATATATTATTTATTAAATCCATCAGATAATAAACACTATTTCACTAATAGTTACGAAGATTTCTTAGCTAAAAAGAAAGAATTTGGATACTAAAATTTGGAGGAGCAAATGAGTGGAGTAACCTTTGACTATATGGAAAAGTATCTTAGAGATCTTATTCCAGATAGAAATGATGAATTAAAAGAGTTAGAAGACTTTGCAAAAGAAAATAAAGTACCTATAATCCAAAAGGAAGGTGCTAAATTTCTTGAATTTATGGTAGCTATGAATAAGCCAAAGAAGATTTTAGAGCTTGGAACAGCTATAGGATATTCTTCAATACTTATGAATAAAGCTACTAATGGAGATTGTCATATTACTACAATCGAAAGAGATGATAATATGATAAAATATGCTACAGAGAATATCAAAAAATTTGGTTTAGAAGATAAAATCAAGATTTTACAGGGAGATTGCTTAGAAGTTTTAGAAAGTCTTGATGAAAAATTTGATATGATATTTATGGATGCAGGTAAAGGGCACTATAATCACTTTTTACCAGAGTGTTTAAGACTTTTAGAGGATGACGGAATTATAATAGCAGATAATGTATTGTTTAGAGGAATGGTTGCTTCTGATGACTTAGTAAAAAGAAGAAAAATAACTATTGTTAAAAGAATGAGAACATATTTAGATTTAGTCTCGAAGGATGAAAATCTAATAACAACTGTTATTCCTATGGGAGATGGAATTGCGTTAACTAAGAGGAGGTAAGCAAACATGAGAAAACCAGAAATATTAGCACCAGCAGGTAGCTTAGAAAAATTAAAAACAGCAATAGATTTTGGAGCAGATGCAGTTTATATTGGAGGAAGTAAGCTTAATTTAAGAGCTTTCGCTGATAACTTTACTAACGAGCAAATAGCAGAGGGAGTGAAGTATGCTCATGATAGAGGAAGAAAAGTTTATGTTACTATGAACGTATTCCCTCACAATGATGATTTAGAAGGATTAGAAGAATACATAATTGGTCTAGATAAGTTAAATGTAGATGCAATAATTGTTTCAGATCCATCAATAATCATCACTGCAAAGGAAGTTGCACCAGACTTAGAAATACACTTAAGTACTCAAGCAAACAATGTAAACTGGAAGTCAGCTAAGTTTTGGCATAACTTAGGAGTTAAGAGAATTGTCTTAGCTAGAGAACTTAGCTTCAAAGAAGTTGAAAAGATACATGAGAACTTACCAGAAGAATGTGATTTAGAAGCTTTCGTACATGGTTCAATGTGTATGGCATACTCAGGTAGATGCTTAATATCTAACTATATGACAGGAAGAGATTCAAATAGAGGAGCTTGTTCTCAAGCATGTAGATATAAGTATTACTTAATGGAAGAGAAGAGACCAGGAGAGTATTTCCAAGTTATAGAAGATGATAAAGGTACATACATAATGAACTCAAAGGATTTATGTATGATAGAATATATTCCAGAGCTTGTTAAGAGTGGTATATACTCATTCAAGATAGAGGGAAGAATGAAGAGCCCATACTATGTTGCAGCAATTGTTAAAGCTTATAGAGAAGCTTTAGATAAGTATTGGGAAGATCCAGAAGGATATGAATTTGACCAAAAGTTAATGGATAATCTATTAAAGGTTAGTCACAGAAGATATCACACAGGATTTTATTTTGGAAAATCAGGTGAGCAAGTTTATGAATCATCATCTTATATAAGAGATTATGATATCGTAGGAGTTGTTAGAGATTATAACGAAAAAACTCAAGTTGCAACTATAGAACAAAGAAACAGATTATTCGAAGGAGATACAGTAGAAGTCTTAACTCCAGTTGGAGACTACTATGAAATCCAAATGAATGATATGAAAGATGAAAAAGATGAAAAAATAGATGTTGCTAACAAAGCTCAAATGATATTCAAGGTTAAAATAGATAAGCCTGTAAAGATAAATGATATGTTAATTAAGTGCAAGGAGGCAAACAGCTAATGAAGAGACCAATTTTTATAGGAATAACAGGTGGTACTGGTTCAGGTAAAAGTACAATAGCAAAGGAAATATACAGACAATTTGGTGAAGAATGTATTGCTATGATAGAGCAAGATTCATACTATAAGGATCAAAGTCATTTAACAATGGAGGATAGAGTTAAAACTAATTACGATCATCCACATGCGTTTGATAATAACCTTTTAGTTTCTCATTTAGAATCACTTCTAAATGGACATTCTATACAAAAACCAAGTTATGATTTTGCAATACATAACAGAGTTGAAGAAACAACTACAGTTGAACCAAAGGAAATTGTTATTGTAGAAGGAATATTAATCTTAGAAGATCCAAGAATAAGAGAGCTTCTAGATATAAAAATTTACGTTGATACAGATGCCGATGTTAGAATCATAAGAAGAATGGTCAGAGACATAAACGAGAGAGGAAGAACTATAGAGTCTGTTATAAATCAGTACTTAAATGTAGTTAAGCCTATGCATAACCAGTTTACAGAACCTACAAAGAAATTTGCAGACATAATAATACCAGAAGGTGGACATAATAAAGTTGCTATAGATATTATTGTTGCAAAAATAAAAGAGGTTTTAGGACAATACGAATAATATTATTAGTTGAATATTTATCTTAGAAAGTTTACTTAAATAATAAGACAAAATTAATAAGATATTGCTGAATAAAATACCCCTAACTTGGCTAGAATTTTAGCCAGGAGGGGTATTTTTATGTTTAATAGGAAAAGAAAAACACAAATTAAAAATAGATTATTAAGTTTAGTTTCTTTGCTACTTTTATCATTAATATTGCTTAATATGCGGGTTTATTATGTTCAAAAAAAATATAGTACAACAGAAACGGGAAATTTTAAGGGAAATCATAAACAATATGAACAAATTTCTGACTACAATTATTCTCTTCTAGATAGAAATGGAAAGAGTATGTTTGAGTATGATACTAAATACAAGATAGTTATAGATTCTATGGCCTTCAAATTAAATAATTTAAATCAAAACTTAGAAAATATAATGGCTTTTAATTATATTATGAAATCAGAGGACAAGGATTTTTCCTTTGATTCTGTAGTTAGAAATGGAGGTAAATTATACTACGATGTATCGAAAGATAATTTTGATAAAATAAATAGCTTAAAAAATATAAAGGGAGTTTACACTTATGTAGCTCAAGAAAAGAAAAAAGATGAAAGTTGGAAGATAGAGAATATGTTAACTTCTACTAAAGGTTTTGCCTTGGTAGAAAATGAAAATAAAAAGGTTGAGACAAAGGAAATTGATAAAGGAGAAAAGTCTCTAGAAATGATAATAAATAAGGAATTAGAAAATAATAAAGATCCTAAAATTGTTTTTGAAAGAGACCATGATGGGCTATATGGAGAAGGAGAGTATGATATACCAGAGAGCAATCTAAATGTTAAATTAACATTAGATAGTGAAATGCAAAAAATAGTTAGAAATGTATTAGCAAAAGAAGAATATAAAACATTTCAAAATGCTGGAGCTGTTCTTATTGATAGTGCTAGTGGAGAAGTATTAGCCTTAGCACAAAAAAACGAGGGAACACCTAATGTTGTTTTGGGTTCTGGAAGCATTAGTGGATATGAGGCAGGATCCATATTTAAAATTCTAACTTTAGAAGCAGCTATGGAGTTAAAAGGGATTAACCTTTCAGATGAACTAAGATGTGATGGATTAGTTTGTAAAAAAGAAAAAATACATGGAACAATAAGCGTTAGAAAAGCCTTTGAGGTTTCTTGTAATGATGTTTTTTCTAAACTAGGAGCTGAAATCGGCACAAAAGGTCTTTTAGACTTTTCAAAAGAACAAGGTATTTTCTCTTCAGTTTTAGGCTTAGATGAAAAAACAGGAATGGAAACTAAAGGAGCTGTACCAGAGAATGTTAGTATAACTAACCTTTCTATTGGTCAATCAATGCAAACAAGTTTAATTCAAATGGCTGGAATAATATCTCCAGTTGTTAATGAAGGAGAGTATGTACAGCCATATATATTAAAAGGATTTGAGAATCAAAAGGGTGAAATGATAAAAGAATTTACTGAACTTAGAAAGGATGTAATTTCTAAAGAAACAGCTAATAGTTTAAAAAATGTAATGAATTCTACCGTTGAAGATGGGACTGCTATTGTAACTCAAATTGAAGGAGTAGATGTAGGGGCTAAAACAGGAACAGCAGAGGCCTTAGGAGAAGAACTTCATGGATGGTTTTTAGGATATTTTAAATACGAAGGAAAATATTATACTCTAGGGGTTATGGTACCAAATATAAAGAATGTGTACGAGGATAAAAAGCCAGGTGGAGGTAATACTGCAGGCCCTATTTTTAGGGATATAGTTTTAGAACTTACAAAAAAATAAATAGTTTTAGCAATATTTTAGCTACCAACTCATATTATAGTAATAAGCATTAATAGGGGGAACGGCATGTTCATGTTACAATACTTATTAGAATTAGTTGGTAGCAAAATCTTTTTAACTGGATATGTAACGGGAAATTCTACTTTTCCAAAGCCTTTGAACGAAAAGGATGAAAAAATGTACTTAGAAAGGTTAAAAAATGGAGATGGTGAGGCTAAACGAATACTAGTTGAACGAAATTTAAGGCTAGTGGCACATATAGTTAAGAAGTATTCTTCAAGTTATCAAAATTCAAGAGAAATGGATGATCTTATATCTATAGGAACAATAGGATTAATAAAGGCCATAGATTCCTTTGATACTAGCAAAGGAATACGGCTTGCAACATATGCAGCAAAGTGTATAGACAATGAAATACTAATGCTTTTTAGAAATAATAAAAAGACAAAGGGAGAAGTATTTCTTCAAGATCCTATAGGAATAGATAAAGAAGGAAATGAAATATGTCTTATAGATATTTTAAGTAGTGATGCAGATTCAGTTTTAGAGACCGTTGAAAATTCATTACAGGTTAAGGCTCTTTATAAAAAAATGTCTGATGTTTTAAGCTCGAGAGAAAAGGAAATACTTCAGATGAGATATGGGCTATTAGATGGTGATATAAAAACCCAGAGAGAAATAGCAGGAATTCTTGGTATATCAAGGTCATATGTATCTAGAATAGAAAAAAAGGCGTTAAAAAAATTAAATAAAGAATTCAAATATTAAATGATACTTAAGAAACTGAATAAAAAAAAATAAGTTTTATAAAATTATGGAATTGATATATCATATGGTTTATAATATTTATTATACGATAAAAAAGGTGACTTTTTCTATGAATAATTTGTTCATTTCTTTGTGAAATGGACAAATTATTTATTGAGAGTCAAGTTTAGGAGGAGATTATGCAAAGTTTGACAGAACTTTTAGAATTGACAGTTAAAGAGGGAGCATCTGACTTGCATTTAACAGTAGGTATTTCTCCTATAATAAAGGTTAATGGAAAATTAGTAAGGTTAGAACATGAAATATTACGTCCTGAAGATACCGAAGCATATGCTAAGGAAATACTACAGGATGCCTATGAAAATTACAATGCTATTGGAGAGTATGATACATCCTATTCAATACATGGTAAAGGTAGATTTAGAGTTAATATATATAAGCAGAGAAATAGTACAGCATTAGCTATAAGAGTTATATCTTTAGAGATGCCAAGTTTAGAAAAGTTAGGATATCCTGAGGTTTTAAAAGATGCATGTAAACTTAAAAGAGGACTTGTACTTGTTACAGGACCAACAGGAAGCGGTAAGAGTACTACGCTAGCAGCTCTAATAAATGAAATAAACAACAATAGAGAGGCTCATATCATAACTATAGAAGATCCAATAGAATTTTTACATAAACATAATAAATCTATTGTAAATCAAAGGGAGATAGGTAAAGATACTTTAAGCTATGAAAGAGCATTGAAAGCAGCTTTAAGGGAAGATCCTGATGTTATTTTAATTGGTGAAATGAGAGATTTGGAAACTATTTCTACAGCAATAACAGCGGCTGAAACTGGACATTTAGTATTTTCGACTCTTCATACAATAGGAGCAGCTAAGACTATAGACAGGATAGTAGATGTTTTCCCACCACATCAACAAGAACAAATAAAAATACAATTAGCATCTGTTTTACAAACAATTATATCACAACAGTTGGTAGAAACAGTTGATGGTGAAAGAACTGCAGCCTTAGAAATAATGGTTGCTACACCAGCTATAAGAAATTTAATAAGAGAAGGAAAAACACATCAAATAGAGTCATCTATACAAACAGGAAGTAAGTATGGAATGAGAACAATGGATATGGAATTAGCTAATCTTTTTAGAGAAGGTGTCATAACACAAGAAACTGCGATAAATTCTGCTATAGATAGAGAAATTCTAAGTCGATTATTGATGTATTAAATATAGAGGAAATTTAAGAGTTTAAGAGAATATATATATTAATCACAATTTTTAGATAGGGAGGTACACATAGAAAAAATGTCTAAAAACATAGTGGGACTGGATATTGGAAACAGAAATATCTGTGCAGCTATATCTGGTGAAAATGAAAGTGGAGAATTTGAATTATTAGATTTTGTAGTAAAAGATGTGCATGGTGTATCTAAGGGGAAAATAATAGATGAAGAATCTGTTATAGAGACCGTAAAAGAATGTCTAAAAGAACTAGGGGAAAAAAGTGGACATAATATTCAAGGTGTTTACTTAACATTAAAAAATAATGAGTGTAAAATAGTGGAGAACAAGGGATATTCCTATACAGATAATGATGATTCATTAGTTTTCAAAGAAAACTTAGAAGAGGCTTATATAGAGGGAAGAACATTAAATCTTCCTGAAGAGGAATGTGTAGCTGATAGTGTAATAAATTCATTTTACACAGAGGAAGTTGGATTCGTAGAGAATCCAATAGGAATGAAAACAGAAAGAATAGAAATAGATGAAGATTTAATTGTTGCACCTAAGTCAAAAATAAGTATACTAAATAAGATTGTTCTAAAGGCGGGCTATGAAGTTTCTGGGACAATTGGATTAGGCTTTGGATTTAAAAATATATTTTTGAATAAAAAAACAGAAACTTCTAATATTGTAATTATTGATGTTGGTGCTGAAGAAACTCAAATATATAGTTATAAAGGAAATATATTGAAGGATATAGACTATGTGCCTTTAGGTGGAAGGAACATAAGTAAAGATTTAGCAATATGTTTATCAATATCAGAAGAAGAGGCAGAAAGATTAAAATTGCAATATTCTTCAAAATATTATAGTATTAGAAAGGATTATAATAATATTTCCTTTGATGATTATATATTAGATACCTATTTAATTCATGACATTATAGATGCTAGATTAAGTGAAATGTTAGAAATTATTAATAACAAATTGGTAGAAAAAGAAATTCTAAACACTACAGATATGATAATCTTAACTGGTGATGGTATTAGTTATTATGAACACATTAAGGAAAGATTGGAATATATATCTGATAAAGACGTAAGAATTTTTACGAAAAAACAATTTTTATTTGACAATTCTTCAATAATTAATGCAATTAGTATTGTTAAAGAGGTATATGATAGGTTAAAATTAATATGTGATGAAGAGTTACTTTCAGGTAAGAAAGTAACCATTGATAAGGAAAATAAAAGTGAAAATAAAAGTGTAAAGAAGAGAGGGCTTTCCAAAATAATGGCGTTTTTAGAAGAGCTTTTTTAAAGGAGGAATTGGTTTGTTAGATTTTGATGTAGATATACAGTCATTTACTAATATTAAGGTAATTGGATGTGGAGGCGGAGGCGGAAACGCTGTTAATAGAATGATTCAAGAAGGTTTAAGAGATGTTGAATTTATTGCTATAAATACAGATAAACAAGCTTTAACATTGTCTCATGCCCAAAATAAAATTCAAATAGGTGATAAACTTACAAAAGGACTAGGCGCAGGAGCTAATCCTGAAATAGGTAAAAAAGCTGCTGAAGAGAGCAGAGATGAAATAACAGAAGCTATAACAGGAGCTGATATGGTATTCATAACTGCTGGTATGGGCGGTGGTACAGGTACAGGTGCTGCACCAGTAGTTGCTGAAATAGCTAAGTCAATGGGGATATTAACAGTTGGTATAGTTACTAAGCCATTCCCATTCGAAGGTAGAAGAAGAATGACTCATGCTGAAATGGGTATAGCAAACTTAAAAGAAAAAGTTGATACATTAGTTACAATACCTAATGAAAGACTTTTATCAATGGTTGATAAGAAAACAACTTTATTAGAATCATTCAAAAAAGCTGACGATGTTTTAAGACAAGGTGTACAAGGTATATCAGACCTTATAACTAATCCTGGATTAATAAACTTAGACTTTGCAGACGTTAGAGCTGTTATGTTAGATAAAGGATTAGCTCACATGGGTGTTGGATATGGTAAAGGAGAAAGCAGAGCACAAGATGCTGCTAGAGAAGCAATATCATCTCCTTTATTAGAAACATCAATAGTTGGAGCTACTGGGGTTTTATTAAACGTAACAGGTGACTCTGAATTAGGATTATTAGAAATAAATGAAGCTTCTGAAATAGTTCAAGAAGCTGCTGACCCAGATGCTAACATAATATTTGGTACTGTTATTGATGAAAACTTAAAAGATGAAATAAGAATAACAGTTATAGCTACTGGATTTGAAAAAGAGCGTCAAAGAGTAGGCGGTATAGGATCTCAAGGAACAGTTAGTAGAGAGCCACAAGTTCAGAGAGAAGTTGTAACTGAAAAAGTAGAAGAAACAATAGCTGAACAAGAAGTTGCATCTACTTCAGAACCAGAAAAGAGATATAATGATGATTTAGAAATACCTATGTTCTTAAGAAGAGGCAGAAGATAATCTTTTAAATCATAAAAGCACTTATAGTATAGATTGCTATAAGTGCTTTTACTTTTTATATTAGCTCTGTTTTAGATTAATGTCGATTTTTAACTGACTTTTCAGGCTTAGATTAATTTAGAAAAGTAGTACTATCACCGTAAAAATCAATATTAGTTTAAAATAGAGTGATTTATTAATTTAGCTTATAAAAATTATAATGAAAGCTATGAAAAATTAAAAGATTATTTCTTTATTTACAAAATATTGGTAATATTAAAAATAGAACATGGAAAATATTATTGAATATTATGATTTAAGATTTAATAAACTATGAATTTACATTGAATGAATACATTTTCAAAACAAAATTAGACAAATAAAAAAGAATTATAAAGTTAAAAAACTTATATAAAGTAAAAATATGTAGAAAAATGAAAAAAAAAGAAGATAGAAAATATGCATATAGAATATATAATGACAAAATTTTAGAACAAGAAGCTTTATAATTATAAATAGGGAGTGAGTTGATTTATGACTGTATATGTTGACATTGTCATATTAGAAAATTTTTTAATTAATTTTTTTCTACTTTATCTAACTTTACAGACCTTAAAAGAAAGGATAATTTACAAGAGAATATTGCTAGCAGCTTTTTTAGGTGCAATATACACTTTATTGGTGTTCATTCCGGATTTAAATATACTAACATCATTGCCTTTTAAACTGCTTTTTTCTTTAGGAATGATTTCCATAATTTTGGAAAAAAGAAATATTAAGACAATTGGGAAAATGTATATAACTTTTTTAGTAATAACTTTTGCTTTTTGTGGAGCTTGTTTCATGTTTGCTTTAGTTGAAAATCAATATAGTTTTCTAGAATCCTTTACTATAAATAATTATTCAACAAAGGGAATGATATTCTCTTTAATTATAAGTTATATACTTGTTAGTGGAGTTATGAATCATTTTAAAAATAGAGCCATGATTAATAACTTTATATATGATTTAGATGTTTGCATTGATTCGGAGGTTATAAGTCTTAAGGCTTTTTTAGATACAGGAAATGGACTTATAGAACCTGCAACAGCACTGCCTGTAATAATAGCAGAAAGAGAGAAATTTCAAAGAATAAACATTAAGGAAAAAGATCAATTTAAAATACCGTATAAGGTGGTTGATGGGAATTCAGGATATATGAAAGGGATTAAAATCGACAATATAAAGCTTTGTAATGTTAATGGGGAAACAATGACAAGAGATGTAATCTTATGTTTTTGTGATAATAAACTGAGTAAAGAAGGAGAATATGAGGCTTTATTGTCTAGAGGAATTATATAGGGGTGATTAGGTTATGTTAAATATAAGACTTTTACTTAATAAGTTATTTACTAAATTAGATATTATGGTTGAGCCAATTTATTATGTTGGAGGAAATGATGTTCTTCCAGCACCACTTACTAAGGAAGAAGAAGAAGAGCTAGTTAACAAGTTAGGGGAAAATGATGAAGCTATTAGAAGCATACTTATCGAAAGAAATTTGAGATTAGTTGTTTATATAGCTAGAAAATTTGAAAATACTGGAGTTGGTGTAGAAGATTTAATTTCAGTAGGAACTATTGGACTTATAAAAGCGGTAAATACTTTTAATCCTGAGAAAAAAATAAAGCTTGCCACTTATGCGTCAAGATGTATAGAAAATGAAATTCTTATGTATCTAAGAAGAAATAGTAAGGTTAAGGCAGAGATATCATTTTATGAACCTTTAAATATAGATTGGGACGGAAATGAACTTTTATTATCAGACATACTTGGTACAGATGATGATATTGTTTACAATTTGATAGAGGATGAAGTAGATAAAGAATTGTTATTTACTGCTATGAAAAATCTTTCAAATAGAGAAAAAGAAATTGTTGAATTAAGATTTGGACTATGTGGATATAAAGAAAAAACTCAAAAAGAAGTAGCTGATATGCTTGGTATATCACAATCTTATATCTCAAGATTAGAGAAAAAAATTATAAAAAGATTAAAGAAAGAAATTAACAAAATGATTTAAGAGTATAAAATTAACCTCTACAGGTAATAATTAAAATGCGGAAGGGAATTACTTCGAAGGGGTTGATTTCAATTATGATGATAAATAAAGTAGAGATATGTGGAGTCAATACAGCAAAATTACCAGTTTTAAAAGAAAAAGAAATGAAAGAATTATTGCTACAAATGCAGAGTGGAGACAATAGCGCTAGAGAGAAATTTATTAAGGGGAATCTGAGATTAGTGCTTAGTGTAATCCAAAGGTTTAATAACAGAGGTGAAAATGTAGATGATTTATTTCAAGTTGGTTGTATAGGACTTATGAAATCTATAGATAACTTTGATTTATCACAAAATGTTAAATTTTCAACTTATGCTGTACCCATGATAATAGGAGAAATAAGAAGATACTTAAGAGATAATAATACTATAAGAGTTAGTAGATCTTTAAGAGATATAGCTTACAGGGCTTTATTGGTTAGAGATAGATTAGTAAATGAAAATAATAAGGAACCCACTGTATCTCAAATAGCGAAAGAACTTCAGATTCCTAGAGAAGATGTTGTTTTCGCTTTAGATGCAATACAGGATCCAGTTTCTTTATTTGAACCTATTTACCATGATGGTGGAGATGCGATATATGTTATGGATCAAATAAGTGACTCAAAGAACCAAGATGATAGTTGGCTTGAAAATATAGCAATAAAAGAGGCTATGAAAAAATTAAATGAGAGAGAAAAGTTAATTTTAAATTTGAGATTTTTCAATGGAAGAACTCAAATGGAAGTAGCAGACGAAATTGGTATATCACAAGCTCAAGTTTCAAGGTTGGAAAAAATAGCATTAAAGCACATGAGGAAGTATGTATAGAGCTCTTTAGAGCTCTATTTTTTTATGACTAGAATTTTAAAAATTTATGTTATTTAGGATTTTTCTTTTCTTATAATTAATAAATATAAAAATACAACATATAAATTAAATATAAGAATTTGATATTTTAGGAGGAGTTAAATATGGAAGAAAATTTATTTTCTTTAAATAACTTAAGGTCTATGGAGGTCATAGATATAAATGAGGGAAAAAAATTAGGGCTAATATGCGATGTTAAGATAGATTGTGATGATAATAGGATATTATCTATCATAATGCCAGGAGAAAAAACATCCTTTTTTAGTAAGTCAGAGGACATAGAAATAGATTGGTCTGATGTATATAAGATTGGAGAAGATGTTATACTAATAGATTCAAAAGGGAAAAATATACTAGATGTTGAAAAATATATATAGAAATTAGGAAAAAAAGAGGGTATAATGATATTACAACTTAGAGAAAGGCGTGGAATTTAAAATGAGATGTCCTTACTGTTCTTATGAGGAAAGTAAAGTTGTGGATTCTAGATCTGCAGAAGACTACAATGCAATTAGAAGAAGAAGAGAATGTTTGAAGTGTTCTAAGAGATACACAACTTATGAAAAAGTAGAAGATATACCAATACTTGTTGTAAAAAAAGATTTAAGCAGAGAAAGTTTCAATAAAGAGAAGATAATAAGCGGACTGATTAAGGCATGCCAAAAAAGACCCGTATCTAGAGCTCAGGTTGAAGAAATAGCTGCTGATATTGAGCGAAACATAAGTAATAAAATGATGGTAGAAATAAAGTCTGATTACATAGGTGAAATGGTAATGGAAAGACTTAAAGCTATAGATGAGGTTTCATATGTAAGATTTGCCTCTGTATATAGACAATTTAAGGATATTAATACTTTTATGGAAGAAATAAAAAATTTAATGAAATAATTAGAAGCTATCTTAAAGCATTTTCTTTAAGATAGCTTTTTTATAGTTTTTAAAAATTTAGTTTTTATTGTGAATAGGATTTAACCGGAATTTAATTTAATAAAGTATGAAATTATGGTAATATGATAAAATAAGTAAATCTTTTAAAAGTACGTTAAATTTATGATTTTGAGGTGAGAATATGAAGAGAGAAATTATAGAAGATAAAGAGTTTATTTCATTTAATGATGGAAATATAAAAGTAAGATTTTCAACAGCTTATAACAATATTAATTATAAAAAAGAAGATGAAGATGGAAAAAGGAATTTAGAAGCTTTAAAAGAGATATTTTCTCTTGATAAGGTTGTCTATGTTAATCAAACACATAGTCATGATTTTATAGACGCAACAGGAGAAAGTTTTAAAGGAGACAGGAACTGTGATGCCATAGTTACAAAGGACAAGAATACCCTAATTGGAGTATTTACTGCAGACTGTGTTCCAGTTATAGCTTATGATAAGGACAAAGAAGTTATTGCTGCTATCCATAGTGGCTGGAAAGGCACATATAACAAAATCGTTAGAAATACTTGTGAATATATGAAAGAAAAATATGATTGTGAAAATATTAAAGTAATAATAGGACCTCATGTAAGAGAATGTTGTTATGAGGTTAGTGAAGAGTTAGCAGATAAATTTAGAGATGTTTTTGGAAAAGAAGTGTGTAATGGTAGAATGTTGAATCTTGAAAGATGTGTGAAAATTCAGCTTGAAGGAATTGTTAAAGAAGAAAATATTATTTCTGTTGGAGTATGCACTTATTGTGAAGAGGAAATAGAAATGCATAGTTATAGACAAAAACAAGAGATGGCAGGAAGATTATTCTCAGCAGTATTTATTGCTTAAAACTATGTTTTGAATTTAAATTTTAATAAGAATAGTTTTTAAGGTTGAGAACTTTAAATACTCTAAGGAGTAAAAAGAATTCAAGCTTAATAAACTATTCTATTTTATAAATTGAGGATGGATAACCGATGAAAAAAAGAATTATTATTTTTACAACATTAATAATAACCTTTTTCTTAGCAATAATGACTTCTATATATTTAGTTATATCTAATCACAAGTATTTAGAGGAATCAAAAAGTGTTTTAAATGAGTATAACAAGGTTATAGCTTTATTGTTAGAAAATGATCAAGGTAATATAAAGGATGAATTAACAAGAATAGAATCAAGCAGTGACATGAAAAATATAAGGATAACTTATATTAGCAAAGAGGGAAATGTTATTTTTGATACCCATAAAAAATTAAGTGATGAAAATGAGAGCTACCTTCAAAGAGAAGAAATAATAGATGCTATTAAAGAGGGATCTGGAAATAGTGTTAGATATAGTGAAGATTTACATCAAAATATGATTTATAGTGCACTTAAGCTTAAGGATGGCTCTATAATAAGAACCTCTATAGCAGTTAAAAATGCCCAAATATTAGATACTACTAATACTAAGTATTTAATATTTGGAGTGGTATTAGCTTTAGTAATTGCATTATTGTTAACTGTTAAAATAACAAATATAATACTAAATCCTTTAAAGGAACTAGAACAACTAACAGCTACTATTGCTGGTGGTAACTTTCATAAGAGAGTTAAGATTAATTCCAAGGACGATGAAATTCAAAGTCTGGGAAAAAGTTTTAATCACATGGCAGAACAATTAGAAATAACAATTGAACAGTTTAAGGATAAGCAAAATGGTTTAGAAGCAATACTAAAAAGTATGGATAGTGGTGTAATAGCCTTTGATAGGTATATGAATGTTATAATGATAAATCCTTATGCTAAAAAAATATTCGGCATAAGTGGAGAAATTGTTGGGAATAAACTTTTAGATTATATAACAGATGAAAAAATAATAAAGGCTTTTTGTGGTGGAAAAGAGAAAGTAGAAATTGAAGTTAATTATAATAACGATCCTAAGATTTTAAAAATAAGAAGAGCAAGTATAATAAATGAGCCTGAAATCATAGGTACAGTTGTGGTTATTCAAGACATTACAGATATTAAGAAGCTTGAAAATATGAGAAGTCAATTTGTTGCTAATATATCTCATGAGCTTAAAACTCCTCTTACATCAATAAAGGGATTTGCAGAAACCTTAAGGTATGTTGATGATGATGAAACTAGAAATAAGTTTTTAAATATAATAGATGAAGAGTCTGATAGATTAGCAAGACTTTTAGAGGATATACTATCTCTTTATGAAATTGAACAAAAGAGAAGCACTGTTTTAGAAGAATTTAATGTAGATAAAGAAATAGAAAAAGTATATTTCTTGTTAAATGATCAAGCGAAGAAAAAGGGTGTTGAAGTATTCTTAGACACAAATAGTAATTGTATTCTCATGGGAGATAAGGATAAGTTTAAACAAATGCTATTAAATCTTGTAAGTAACTCTATTAAATATACTGAAAAAGATGGCATTGTAAGAGTTGAAAGTTATACTCATGATATGAATCTAGTCTTAGTTATTGAGGATAATGGTATTGGAATAAGTGCAGAAGATCTTCCAAGGATATTTGAAAGATTTTATAGAGTTGATAAGGCTAGAAGTAGAGAAAGTGGCGGAACTGGACTTGGTCTTGCCATAGTTAAACACATAGTAAGGCTTTTTGATGGAGACATAAGTGTAAGTAGCGAATTAGAAGTAGGAACTAAATTTGTAATAACAATTCCTATAAATATATAGAAGGTTTTTAAGCTTTAGAATATTTAAATATAGTGCATTTAAGTAGAGCACAATTTAAATAAAATTTTAAGTTAAAAATATTATGTGTGTTAATTAAATTTGGTAGATACTTTTAATTACGTATAGTAAAATATACTTAATAGATGGAGTTAAAAATAAGTAATCCTCTAAAAATATTTTGAGGATTACTTTTTAACGTTAAAGTATTACTATTGTTTAAAGTAAGATTAAGTAGTTAATAATTTAATATATGGTTATATTTTAGGTAGATGTTGATTTTTAGCTAGCCCTTCAGACCTAGCTTAATTTCGCAAAGTATTGCTATCATCTACTCCAAATAATAGCTAAAGGTTAAGTGAAAGTCCAAATTTTCAATTTGGTATCTTGAACTTATGCAATCGAACTTTAGTGAGATTGTATTCCTTAATAACATGCTCAAACAGAAAAAGCTTCTTAACGCTATTATTCTTACGTATATGATGCAATACTAAATGCTCATTAAGATGGTCTTACGGTTCTATCTAAAAATCAATACAAGTTTAAAACATAGCCAAAATAAATAATAATTAGTTAAAAATTATACAAAAGAGTGATATATAAGTAGAAAGTTATTTAAGTTGACTACATTATTTAATTAAGGTAATATAACATAGATAGTACTAAAATAGGAGTGAAGCATATGAAGAGTAGAATTGCTGAAGTCTTACCAGGTGGAATTGGTGAGGAATTAGGCTTTGAAAAGGGAGATATACTATTAAGCATAAACGGTACTAAAGTTGAAGATATACTTGATTATAGATTTTTATTAGCAGACGAATATATTGAGGTAGAGATATTAAAACCAAATAAGGAAATTTGGGAGTTTGAAATAGAAAAGGATTATGGTGAAGATTTAGGAGTGGAATTTGAAGAGGCCATCCTAGATAAAGCAAAAAGTTGTACAAATAAATGCATATTTTGCTTCATAGATCAATTACCAAAGGGAATGAGAAAAACTCTATATTTTAAGGATGATGATTCAAGACTTTCATTCTTACAAGGTAACTTTGTTACTTTAACAAATATGAAGGATGAAGATATTGATAGAATCATAAAATATAGAATAAGCCCTATAAATGTATCAGTTCATACAACAAATCCAGACTTAAGAAAAAAAATTCTTAATAATAGATTTGCAGGGAATGTATATGAAAGATTACAAAAACTAGCTGTTGCAGGTATAACAGTAAATGCTCAAATAGTTGTTATGCCAGGAATAAACAATGGAGAGGAATTAGTTAGAACCGTAGAGGATCTTTATAAATTACGTCCTTCAATTGAAAATGTTGCAGCTGTACCAATTGGAATAACAAAATTTAGAGAGGGATTAGCTGACCTTGAAATATATAATAAAGAAACGGCTAAAGAAGAGATAAATAGAATAAGAGTTCTTCAAGAAAAATATATAAAAGAAATGGGAAGTCCATTTATAAGACTATCAGATGAATTCTATGTTATGGCAGAGGAAGAAGTTCCAAATGAAGAGTTCTATGGTGGATATGAGCAATTAGAAGATGGAGTTGGAATGATAAGACTTCTAAGAGAAACTATGGCTCAAGATATAAATGATAAATTAACTAAAAGTGGAAAAGGTAAATTTACTCTTATCACAGGAACATCTGCATTTAAAGAATTAGATAAGGTGTGCACTGACATAAGAGAAGCAAATAATAACATAGACATTAAGTGTAAAGCCATATTAAATGATTTCTTTGGGCATACAATAACTGTTGCAGGCCTTTTAACTGGTCAAGACGTTATTGCTCAACTTAAGGATAACATTGATAGTGAATATTTAATAATGGCAGATAACATGTTCAGAAAGGGTTATGAGCCAGGCGATATAACTCAAAGAATAATGTTAGATGATTTGACAGCAAAGGATATTGAAGAAAGATTGGGAGTTAAAGTTATAGTTTGTAACTATACAGGGGAAGACCTAATAGATTTAATAAACGAACACTGTGAGGAGGAATAAGAATGAGCAAACCAATAGTTGCTATGGTTGGAAGACCGAATGTAGGTAAATCGACTCTTTTCAATAAATTAGCAGGAAAAAGAATTTCAATAGTACAAGATACACCAGGTGTTA
This sequence comes from Clostridium sp. LIBA-8553, assembly GCF_057782465.1. Taxonomy (NCBI): domain Bacteria; kingdom Bacillati; phylum Bacillota; class Clostridia; order Eubacteriales; family Clostridiaceae; genus Clostridium; species Clostridium sp. LIBA-8553. The sequence continues at coordinate 2,480,681 of NZ_CM173489.1, read as the reverse complement.
CAAGAGATAGAGTGTACGCAGAATCAGAATGGTTAAACAGAAAATTCACAATGATAGATACAGGTGGAATAGAGCCAGAAAGTAGCGACGTAATTGTTAAACAAATGAGAAGACAAGCGCAGATCGCTATAGAAATGGCTGATGTAATAGTATTCGTTGTTGATGGTAAGGAAGGGCTTACTGCTGCTGACCAAGAGGTTGCACAAATGCTTAGAAGAAGTAAAAAGCCTGTTGTTTTAGTAGTTAACAAAATAGATAGATTAGCATTAGAAGAAAATAGTTATGAGTTTTACAATTTAGGAATTGGAGATCCTGTAACTATATCAGCATCTCAAGGATTAGGTCTTGGAGATATGTTAGATGAAGTTGTTAAATACTTCAACGATCCTTCAGAAGATGAGGAAGAAGATGAGTACATAAGAATAGCTATGATAGGTAAGCCAAACGTAGGTAAATCATCACTTATAAACAGATTATTAGGTGAGGAAAGAGTTATCGTAAGTAACGTTCCAGGAACAACTAGAGACTCTATTGATAGTTATTTAGAAACAGAAGAAGGAAAATTCATACTTGTTGATACTGCTGGATTAAGAAGAAAAAGCAAGGTTAAAGAAGAAATTGAAAGATATAGTGTAATCAGAACTTATGCTGCAGTAGAAAAGGCTGATGTAGCTATACTTGTAATAGATGCAGAACAAGGAATAACTGAGCAAGATGAAAAAATAATAGGATATGCTCATGAAATGAACAAAGCTATTATGGTTGTTGTTAACAAGTGGGATTTAATTGAGAAGGATGATAAAACTTTAAGCAATTACCAAAAAGATTTACAACAAAAGCTTAAGTTTATGCCATATGCTAAGTACTTATTCATATCAGCATTAACAGGACAAAGAGTGCATAAAATCTTATCAACAGCTAAGTACTGCTATGATAACTACTCAAAAAGAGTTTCAACTGGAGTATTAAATGATGTTATAAGTAAGGCTGTTTTAATGAAGGAACCACCAGTAGTAGCATTAAAGAGATTAAAAATATACTACGCTACACAGGTTGCTACAAAACCACCTAAATTTGTATTTTTCGTAAATGATCCAAGTTTATCACATTTCTCATATGCTAGATACTTAGAAAACCAACTAAGAGATAGCTTTGATTTTGATGGAACTGGAATAGAAATAGAATATAGAGCTAGAAAGGAGTAATTTTATGAGTAAAGTGGCTTTTTTAGGAGCAGGAAGTTTTGGTACTTCCTTAGGAATATTATTGGGGAACAAAGGCGTTACGGTATCTCTGTGGGATAGAGATGAAAATGTAATACATGATATTAACGTAAACAGAAAAAATGATAGATATATAAAAGATCTAGTTATTCCTACAAATGTCACTGCTTATAAAGACTTAGATGAAGCTTTAAATGGGGCTGAATACGTAGTTCTTGCAGTGCCTTCACATGTTATAAGAACAGCTTGTAAAAGCTTAAAAGGTAAAATTAGTGATGATGTAATCATAATTAATATTGCTAAAGGAATTGAAGAAGGAACTAATCTAAGATTATCTCAGGTTATAAATCAAGAGCTACCAAATAATAGAGTAGTAGTTTTATCTGGACCAAGTCATGCAGAAGAGGTTTCAAAAGGAATTCCTACAACTTTAGTTGCAAGTTCAGAATGTATGGAGTGTGCGGAAAAAGTTCAAGATTTATTTATGGATAAAAACTTCAGAATATATACTAATGATGATATTATTGGTGTAGAAATTGGAGGAGCTGTTAAAAATATCATAGCTTTAGCTGCTGGTGTTTGTGATGGTATAGGATATGGAGATAACTCAAAGGCTGCTTTAATGACTAGAGGAATGGCTGAAATAGCTAGAATAGGAATTAAAATGGGTGGAAAAGCTGAGACTTTCTTTGGATTAACTGGTATGGGGGACTTAATTGTTACTTGTACAAGTATGCATTCAAGAAATAGAAGAGCTGGAATACTTATAGGTCAAGGAAAAACTGCAGAAGAAGCTATAGAAGAAGTTGGAATGGTTGTTGAGGGTATAAAAGCCTGTAAAGCCTTCTATGAGTTGAAAGAAAAAGAAGGAGTAACAATGCCTATAACTGATATAGCATATAAAGTTCTTTTTGAAGGTGCAAAGGCAGAAAATGCTGTTACTTTCTTAATGGAAAGAGACAAGAAAAAAGAAGAGATATAAGTTGTTTTTAATAAAAGAGATGTGTCAAAATTAATAATTTTGTGCATCTCTTTTTGTTTTTATATTTATAAAAGTGAAAATATTGAAATAAATTGTCCACAATTAAATGAAAATATATTTTACCTAAAAGTATACTTTTTTGAGATTTCTAATATATATATAGTGTTAATAATATTTATAGGAGGGTGTATCTTGGAAGATTTCAATATATACAAAGATATAGCAGAAAGAACTCAAGGAGATATTTATGTTGGAGTTGTTGGGCCAGTAAGAACAGGAAAATCTACATTTATAAAAAGATTTATGGACTTAATGGTAATACCTAAGATTGATAATACTTATAAAAAGGAAAGGGCTAAGGATGAATTGCCACAAAGTGGTTCAGGTAAAACTATTCATACGACAGAGCCTAAATTTGTTCCAAATGAGGCAGTTGAAATTGCATTAGACGATGGTATTAGGTTTAGTGTTAGAATGGTAGATTGTGTTGGATATATTGTTAAAGGCGCAAATGGTTATTTCGATGAGGGCGAGCCTAAAAAAGTTCATACCCCTTGGTTTGACTATGAAATTCCATTTGAAGATGCAGCTGAAATAGGAACTAGAAAGGTAATAACAGACCATTCAACAATTGGTTTAGTAGTGACTACAGATGGAAGTATAACTGGCATAGATAGAGAAGATTACTTAGATGCCGAAGAAAGAGTAGTGGCTGAGTTAAAGTCAATAGATAAACCATTTATAATTGTACTTAATTCATTATATCCAAGAGGAGAAGAGACATTAGATTTAAAACAGGAGTTAGAAATCAGATATGGAGTTCCAGTTCAGATAATGGATGTAGCCAATATGAATGAAAATGACATAAACGGTTTATTTACAAAAGTACTTAAAGAGTTTCCTGTTAAGGAAATTAATATAGACATGCCTCAATGGATTGAAAGACTAGAGCCATCTCATTGGTTAAAAGCTAATTTCATAAACATAGTTAAAGACATGTGTAAAAACATATCAAAAATTAGAGACGTTAAGGATCTGCTTAGTACTTATGGAGAAGAAGATTTCTTAGGAGTAGCTGATATAAATGAGATGAATTTAGGAGATGGAACTGTAAGAGTTAAAATGACTCCTAAAAGTGGAATATTCTATAAAATAATAAGTGAGATGTGTGATGAAGAATTAAATGATGAAAGTGATTTAATCGCCTTAATTAAAGAGCTTCATAGGGCAAAATCTGAATATGATAAGGTAGCTGAGGCTATAAATAGTGTTAAGGAAACAGGGTATGGATTGGTCGCTCCTCAATTATCAGAAATGAAATTTGAAAAACCTGATATTGATAGGCAGGGTTCAAAATATGTTGTTAAACTTAAGGCTAGTGCCCCTAGCTTGCATTTAATAAAAGCGGATATTCAAACTGAGATTTGTCCAATAATGGGAACTGAAAAAGAAACTCAAGAAGTATTCAAAACATTACTTGAGCAATTTGAAAGTGATCCGGAAAAATTATGGCAAAGCAATATGTTTGGAAAATCATTAGAGACATTAGTTCAAGAAGGATTAAGAAGCAAGCTTTATAAAATGCCAGATGACATTCAAAGTAAGATTCAAAAGACTCTTCAAAGAATTATTAATGAGGGTGAAGGTAACTTAATCTGCATTATATTCTAGAATATTAATATGTACTTAAAGACTATATCAAAGTTTTCTTTGATATAGTCTTTTTATATTGGTAATTGTTCTGTGTGAAATTTATGGTTATAAAGAAGTCACAAAAATTAATGAAAGAAATTAGAGAGTTAGGGATATATTAAATTTTAGACTTGAATACTTGAAGCAATATAAGTTTTATAATCATTGAAGAAAAATACTAATTTAAGTATAATAATCAATAGGACGAATGATGCTTAATCAAATATAAAAGAAATTCGGAGGTACTCATGAAGAAAATAGCTGTAATTTTTAATGGTGGAACAATATCAATGAAAGTTGATGATAGAATAAAGGCGGCAGTTCCAAGCCTAACGGGAGAAGAAATAATGGCTATGGTAACAGGAATAGAGAGCTTTGCAACTATAGAGTCACATAGTTTTTCTTCATTACCAAGCCCACATATTACTCCAGAAATAATGCTTGAATTATCAAAATTTATAAATGCTTTAATAGATAGAGATGATATAGATGGAGTTGTAGTAACTCATGGAACAGATACTTTAGAAGAAACTTCTTATTTTGTGAATTTAACAACTAAAACAAGTAAGCCAATAGTATTTACAGGAGCAATGAGAAGTGGATCAGAATTAGGATATGACGGACCTGCTAACTTAGCTGCAGCAATATGTACTGCTGCATCAGATGAGGCAAGAAATAGAGGGGTTTTAGTTTGTTTTAATGGAGAATTAAATAGTGCTTCAGAAGTAACTAAGGCTAACTCAATGGCTTTAAATGCATTTAGAACACCTAACTTTGGACCTATCGGAATAGTTGATAATAATAGGGTTATATTCGATAGAAGAGTTCCACAAGAGGACTTTATACCATTAGAGGTTATTGATAAGAAGGTAGCCATAATTAAATGTGCTGCAGGAATGGATGGAGACTTCATATATCACTGTATAGAAAAAGAGTATGATGGAATAGTTATAGAAGCTTTAGGAAGAGGAAATGTTCCTCCAACTATGGTAGAGGCAATAAAGGCTGCTTTAGATAAGGGAATAGTTGTTGTGCTTACTTCAAGATGTTTTGAAGGCAGAGTAAGTGATAGCTATGGATATCTTGGAGGCGGAAAAAATCTTAAGGAGCTTGGTGTTATATTCGGAGAGAGTATGCCAAGTCAAAAGGCTAGAATAAAGCTTTTAACTCTTCTTGGATTTAATAAGGACTATAGATATATTAAACATAGTTTTGAGAAGGAAAGATACTAAACACATATAATTTATTAAAAAAGTTATGAAAAATATTCGATAATAGTTGAATAATAATCTATAATGGTGTACAATAACATTCGTAGACAGATAAAACGTTCATAAATCGTAAAAATATTCGTGTTTTAAGTTTGAGGAAATGTTATTAGTAAACTTTTCTAAGGTTATTATTCATGGGGAATAAAGCTATTTTAAGTTTACTAAGCTTAAAATAGCTTTTTTATATTTATGAACTTAAGATGAAGGTGGAGGTTTTTATGGAAAATAAAATTCATGTTTTACACGAAGAAGAAAATTTACGTGTCTTACCTGAACACAAAAGTGAGTATAAAAGAGAGATTTTAGCCGGAACAACAAGTTTCTTAGCAATGGCTTATATAATAGCTGTTAACCCATCAATATTAAGTGCAGCAGGGATGCCAGCAGGGGCAGTAGTAACAGCAACATGTATATCTGCTGTCATAGGATGTTTAATAATGGGTCTTTATGCAAAACTACCATTTGGATTAGCTCCTGGAATGGGATTGAATGCATTCTTTACTTTTTCAGTAGTTATAGGAATGGGCATTTCTTGGGAAGTAGCTCTTACAGCCGTTTTCGTAGAAGGAATAATATTCATACTTTTATCATTATTTAAAGTAAGAGAGGCTGTTGTAGATGCAATTCCAATAAATTTAAAATATGCAGTTACAGCAGGAATCGGTTTATTTATAGCTTTCATAGGATTTAATGGAGCGGGAGTAGTTGTTGGAAATCAAGACACAATGGTTTCTATGGGACAAGTTGGTCCTAAGATGTTAATAGCAATGGTTGGTCTTTGCATAATAGTAATTTTAGAAAAGAAAAAAGTTAAAGGCTCAATGTTAGTTGGTATAGTAGTTTCAACTCTTTTAGCTTGGGGATATGCTTTAATAAATACTGATGCTGCAGCTAGCATAGGAATATATTTACCGAATGGAATATTTAAGTTTGAATCAATTGCACCTATAGCAGGAAAAGTTGATTTTTCATACTTAACTTCACCACAACATGTATTTAACTTTATAACTATAGTTTTCACATTCTTATTTGTTGACTTTTTTGATACAGTAGGAACTTTAATAGGAGTTGCTTCAAGAGCTAATATGTTAGACAAAAAAGGAAGAGTACCTAATGCAGGTAAAGCTTTAATGACAGATGCTATAGCTACTACTGCAGGGGCTTTACTTGGAACATCAACTGTAACAGTTTATGTTGAAAGTGCTACTGGAGTTGAGCAAGGTGGTAGAACGGGATTAACAGCTATAACAATAGGAGCTTTATTCTTCATAGCAATGTTCTTCTCACCAATATTCGTAGCAGTACCAGCATGTGCTACTGCACCAGCTTTAATATATGTTGGATATTTAATGTTAACTAGCGTATTAAAAATAGATTTTAGCGATATTACAGATGCAGTACCAGCATTCTTAATAATAGCTTTAATGCCTTTAACTTATAGTATAGGTGATGGTTTAACAATTGGAGTTTTAGCATATGTAATATTAAACTTAGTACACAACATTTTTACTAAGAAGAAAGAAGATAAAAAAGAGTTATCAATGGTAATGAAGGTACTAGCAGTCATATTTGTAATAAAACTTTGTTTACCTATAATAACTCAAATGGTTGGCTAATAATATTATATAAAATATATTAAGAAAATCTCATGTTTCGTTAAGTTACGTACTTAAAAAGACTTTGCTAAAAATTGATGATTATTTTGTAATAAATAATTTGATGTTTTTAAGCAAAGTTTTTTTTATTAGGAGATATTTTAAATCAATATTCATCTAAGCATAGTCTTTTGTTAAATAATATATAAATTAATTTTATCTGAAAAATATTTTTACAAGTATAGGTTGGAGGAATTTTTTATAAAAATAAATGTTAACAAATTGTAAATAATATCTTGTTATTATAGAAATTTTATATTAAAGTATATTTATATTATTTTCAAGGAGGCTCTCTTTATGGTTAAAAGCATGACTGGTTTTGGGAGAGCAACTAGTGAAGAAGGAAAAGATAGAATATTTTCTTTAGAAATGAAAAGTGTAAACCATAGATATTTAGACATGAACATAAGAATGCCAAGAAGTATGGTTTCTTTAGAAGAAAAGATAAGAAATATGGTTTCTTCTAAGCTTAGCAGAGGAAAAGTTGATATCTTTATAAACTATAAAGACTATGCTAAGAATCAAGGGGCTGCTGTTTTAAATGAAGAATTAGCTAAAAGCTATGTGAATTCTTTAGAACAGTTAAAATCTTTGTTTCCTAACATGCAAGATGATTTAAGTTTATCACTAGTAGCTAGATACCCAGACATAATAACTATAGAAGAAAAATCAGAAGATTTAGAATCTATATGGGAAGAAATAGGCTCACTACTAAATGAAGCCATAGAAAATATGATTTCTATGAGAAAAGTTGAAGGTGAGAAATTAGCTAGTGACATATTAGTTAAGTGCAATGCTATAGAGGAAATAGTAGCTTGTATAGAAATGAAGGCAGATGTTGTTGTTAGTGCCTATAAGCAAAAGTTAGAGGATAGACTTAAGGCTTTATTAGGAGAAGTTGAAGTTGATGAAAACAGAGTAGCTATGGAAGTTGCTGTTTTTGCTGATAAGGCTTCAATTGATGAAGAAATAATAAGACTTGGAAGTCATATTAATCAATTAAGAAAGACTTTAATTTTAAATGAACCAATAGGTAGAAAGTTAGACTTCATAGTTCAAGAAATGAATAGAGAAGCTAATACTATAGCATCAAAGTCAACAGATTTAGAAATAACCAATAAGGTTATAGATATAAAAAATATTATTGAAAAGATTAGAGAACAAGTTCAAAACATAGAATAATAGGAGGTAGCAAATGAGTATAAAGTTAATTAACATTGGTTTTGGAAACATAGTTTCAGCTAATAGATTAGTAGCAATAGTAAGCCCTGAATCAGCACCTATAAAGAGAATCATACAAGAAGCTAGAGATAGAGGTATGCTTATAGATGCAACTTATGGTAGAAGAACAAGAGCCGTAATAATTACAGACTCAGATCATGTAATTCTTTCAGCTGTTCAACCTGAGACAGTGGCTCACAGATTATCAACTAAGGAAGAAGTAGTTGTTGAAGATGATGAATAAAATACATAAGGAAAATAATAAGGGTGTGTTAATAGTTATTTCTGGTCCTTCAGGTGCAGGTAAGGGAACTATTTGCAAAGCTTTATTAGAAAAACATGATGACATATTCATATCAGTTTCTGCTACGACTAGAAGTCCTAGAGTAGGAGAAGTTGATGGAGTAAATTATCACTTCTTAACAAAAGAAGATTTTAAACAAAGAATAGCAGAAGATGATTTCTTAGAGCATGCTGAAGTTTATGGAAATTATTATGGAACTCCTAAATCAAGCGTTGAAAAAATGCTTGATGAAGGAAAAGATGTAATATTAGAAATAGATATACAAGGTGCTTTAAAGGTTAAAGAAAAAGCTACTGATGGAGTATTTATATTTATATTACCTCCTTCAATGGAAGAACTTAAGCAAAGAATCATAAAAAGAGGTAGCGAAACTCCAGAAAGCTTAATGACTAGATTTAAGTCAGCTTATAAAGAAATTAATTATGTATCAAAATACAACTATGCTGTAGTTAATGATAATGTAGAAGATGCAGTGAAAAAAATAGAAGCTATATTATTAGCAGAGAAATGTAGAGTAGACAGATTAAAAGAAAATATATTAGAGTCAAAGGAGGACGAAATGCATGAACAACTCTATGATTAATCCATCAATCGTTGAATTATTAAAAAGGGTAGAAGATAGATATTCTTTAGTAATATTAAGCGCAAAGAGAGCTAGACAAATAATTGACGGAGCAGAGACTTTTGTTGATGTTGAGTCAAACAAACCGCTAACAATAGCTATAAACGAAATAGATCAAGGATTTGTACATTACAAAGACGCTGAGGAGAAATAAGAGACATGAAAGATAAGAAATGTGTTGTTGTAGGAGTAAGTGGAGGAGTAGCTGTTTATAAGGCTTTAGATGTTATAAGCAGACTAAGAAAAAAAGATGTAGAAGTACATGTAATAATGACTAAATCCGCTACTGAGTTTGTAACACCATTATCTTTTCAATCATTAAGTCAAAACATGGTTATAACAGACATGTTTGCTGAACCAAAAGCTTGGGAAATACAACATATATCATTAGCTAAGAAGGCTGATTTAATGCTTATTGTACCAGCTACAGCAAACATTATAGGAAAAGTTGCAAACGGCATTGCCGATGATATGTTATCAACAACTATAATGGCAACAAAGGCACCAGTTGTTTTTTGCCCTGCAATGAATACAAACATGTATGAAAATCCTATAGTTCAAAGAAACATAAGTCTTCTTAAGGAGCTTGGTTATGAATTCGTAGAGCCAGCTAGTGGAAGATTAGCATGTGGTGATGAAGGGAAAGGTAAACTTCAAGATACTGAAATTATTGCAGAAGAAATATTGAGAAGGTTACATTCTACTAGTGATTTAGTAGGCAAAAAGGTTGTTGTTACTGCAGGGCCTACTGTAGTACCAATAGATCCAGTAAGAATTTTAACAAATAGATCTTCAGGAAAAATGGGATATTCAATAGCAGAAGAAGCTAGAGATAGAGGAGCAGAAGTTGTTCTTATATCAGGACCTACTTCTTTAAAAAAACCTAATGGGGTTAAGGTTATTGATGTTAAGACTAATGAAGAAATGTTTGATGCTATAAAAAAAGAGTTTGAAGACGCTGATATAGTTATTAAATCTGCGGCTGTAGCGGATTATAAAGCTAAGAACTATAGTAGTGAAAAGATTAAAAAAACAGGAGATGATTTAAATTTAGTCTTTGAGAGAGATAGAGACATTCTACACACTCTTGGGGAAATGAAAAAAAATCAAATCCTAGTTGGCTTTGCAGCAGAAAGTAGCAATGTATCAGAAAATGCTAAAGGTAAATTAGAGAGAAAAGCTCTAGATTATATTGTTGCAAATGATATAAGTAAACCAGAAACAGGTTTTGCTAGTGATGAAAACAAGGTTACTATAATAAGTAAATCTGGTGAAGAGATATCTTTAGAAAAGATGTCTAAAAGAGAGGTTGCAAAGAACATATTTGATATTATAAAAGGGCGCTAATTGCGCCTTTTTATTCTATATGAACAAGGGTGATTATTTTGGAGAAATTTGCTGAAGTAATTGTAAATAGTGATGCTGTTACAATTGATAAGCCTTTTACATATAAGATTAAAGAAGATTTAGTCCATAAGATAGAGGTAGGCCATAGAGTGCTAGTTCCTTTTGGAAATGGAAATAAAAAAATTGAAGGTTTTGTTTTAAAAATATTAAATAATGTTGAAAATAAAAATATAAGATATAAGGCTATATATGCTGTTTGTGATGAGAAGCCCTTATTAAGTGAAGATTCTTTAAAACTTATTGACTTTTTAAGAGAAAAGTATTTATGTAAGTATATAGATGCCATAAGAGTTATGATTCCACCTAGAATAATGAGTGGTAATAAAGAGAAAACAAAACAGGTTGTATTATTTAAAGAATATATAGAAGAATTAAGTGAACCACAAAAAAATGCCTTAGAGTTAATTGAGGAAAAAAGTGGAGGTTTCACAAAGACAGAATGGAATAAGTTTTTTAATGTATCAACATACATGATAAATAAATTAATAGAGTTAGGATGCGCTTCTATTGAAGAAGTAAGAGTTTCTAGGGAAGACTTAAGAGAGTTTAAGCCTTATCCACCTAAAAGTTTAAATGAAGAACAAATAAAAGCATATGATACTGTTTTAGAAAGTGATAAAAATATTTTTTTATTAAAAGGTGTTACAGGAAGTGGAAAAACTGAAGTTTATATGAACTTAGTTAGCTATATGCTTCTCTTTGAGAAAAGCTCGTTGATTCTAGTACCAGAAATAGCATTAACTCCTCAAATGATTGAAAGATTTAAAGGAAGATTTGGAAAAGATGTGGCAGTCTTTCATAGTAGACTTTCAGACGGAGAGAGATATGATGAATGGTATAGAGTGAAAAATGACCAGGTTAAGGTTATTATAGGTGCAAGATCAGCTATATTTTTACCTTTTAAGGATTTAGGATTAATAGTAGTTGATGAAGAGCATGAAAGTAGTTATAAATCAGATATGAATCCTAAATACAATACCATAGAAGTTTGTGAGTATTTAAGCTACTTAAAGGATTGTAAGGTAGTTTTAGGATCTGCAACCCCAAGTGTGGTTAGTTATTATAAAGCTCTTAAGGGAATGTATGAACTTATTGAACTTAAAAATAGAGTTAATAATGGAGAACTTCCTGAGGTTTCTATTGTTGACATGAGAGAAGAATTAAGAGCAAACAATAAGACTATGTTTAGTAGAGATTTATATTTGAAAATAAAAGATAGGTTAGAGAAAAAAGAACAAATAATTTTGTTTTTAAATAGAAGAGGATTTTCATCTTTTGTTTCTTGTAGAAGTTGTGGATTTGTTTTTAAATGTAACAATTGTGACATATCAATGACGTATCATAATAATGGATACTTAATTTGTCATTATTGTGGAAACACTGCAAGGATGCCTAAAATTTGTCCTAAATGTGGAAGTACCTATGTTAAACATTTTGGAGTAGGTACAGAAAAATTAGAGGCAGCGGTTCATCATTATTTTCCAGAAGCAAAAGTTTTAAGAATGGATGTGGATACAACAAGAAAGAAAAATTCTCATGAGGAAATTTATAATTCCTTTAAAAGTAAAGAAGCTGACATATTAATAGGAACTCAAATGATAGCTAAAGGACTAGATTTTCCGGATGTAACCCTAGTTGGGGTTATGGCAGCGGATATGTCTTTAAATTTACCAGACTATAAATCAAGTGAAAAAACATTTCAGATTATAACACAGGTAAGTGGTAGAGCAGGACGTGGTGATAAAAAGGGAGACGTAATAATTCAAAGTTACTCACCTGAACATTATGCTTTAATATGTGCAAAAAATAATGACTATGATGAGTTCTTTAAACAAGAAATAAACATAAGAAAACTTATGGGATATCCTCCTTTTGATGATTTATTCTTAATAAGTTTAAGTGCAAAAGGAGAAATAAAAATAAAGCTCTTTGCAAAAAAATTAGAGAAGCATTTACGTAATATATTAAAAGAATATGATAATATATTTATATATGAGGCATGTCCTTGTTCTATAAGTAAAATAAAAAATGTTTATAGATGGCAGATATTAATCAAAGGAAACTTAGATTTACAGGTATGCAATAAAATAAAAAAAGGGGTTTATGAATTATCTAAAGATGTTTATAATGAGATTAAGATTGGTTTAGATATAAACCCTAATAGTTTAATGTAAGGGAGGAACCTATTTTGGCAATAAGAAACTTAAGATTTAATGATGATGAAATACTAAGAAAAAGATGTAGAGTAGTTGATGAGATTAATGATAGAATAAAAGTCTTAACAGAAGATATGATAGAAACTATGTATGAAAATAATGGAGTTGGATTAGCAGCACCACAAGTTGGAATACTTAAAAGAGTATTTGTTGTAGATGCTATGGATGGGGCAGGTTCTAGAGTATTTATCAATCCAGAAATTCTAGAAAAAAGTGGAGAGCAAACTGATGAAGAAGGATGCTTAAGCTTACCTGGAAGGCATAAACCAGTAAAAAGAGCCAATAAAATAAAGATAAAGGCTTTAGATTCTAATGGAAAAGAGTTTATATTAGAAGCAGAAGGCTTTTTAGCAAGAGCTATACAACATGAATATGATCATTTAGATGGAGTGCTTTTTATAGATCATGAAATTTAAGACTGAGGAGGAATAAGACATGAAGATAGTATTTATGGGAACACCAGATTTTGCTGTTCCGTCATTAAAAAGTCTAATAAAAGAATTTGGAGTAGAAGCTGTTTTCACTCAACCAGACAGACCGAAGGGAAGAGGTAAGAAATTAGGTATGTCTCCTGTAAAGGAAGTTGCTTTAGAGCATAATATACCAGTTTACCAACCTTTAAGAATAAAAAATGAACCAGAAACTATAGAAGAATTAAGAAATATGGAACCAGATTTCATAATAGTAGTAGCTTTTGGTCAAATTTTACCTAAGGAAGTTTTAGATATTCCTAAGTTTGGATGTATAAATTTACATGCTTCATTACTTCCTAAATTTAGAGGAGCAGCACCTTTAAACTGGAGTATAATTAAAGGTGAAAAAGTAACAGGAAATACAACTATGCTAATGGATGTAGGTCTTGATACTGGAGATATGCTTTTAAAAGATGAAGTGGAAATTACAGATAACATGACAGCAGGAGAATTACATGACATTTTAATGGAGAGAGGCGGAGACTTATTAGTTAGAACTATAAAGGGAATAGTTAATAATGAAATAACTCCAGAAAAGCAAAATGAGGAAGAAACTTGTTATGCTTCAATGCTTAATAAAGAAATAGCTAAAATTGATTGGTCTCTTTCTGCACAAGAGATTCATAATCTAGTTAGAGGTTTAAATCCTTGGCCAGTAGCCTTAACTTCATATGATGATGTAACAATGAAAGTTTATCAAACTCGTGTAGAAAAAGGTGACAGTAATAAGGAACCAGGAACTATCATAGCTGTAGACAAGACTGGAATTAAGGTAGCTACAGGAAAGGATATATTAGTAATAGAAAAATTACAATTCCCAAATAGTAAGCAACTATTTGTAGAGCAATTTATAAATGGAAATTCAGTGGAAATAGGAAAAGTATTAAAATAATTTTAGAAGGTGATTATATGTTTTACCCGTTTTATTTTGATCCAACATATTTAATTCTTATACCAGCGATTTTAATATCTGCATGGGCTCAGTTTAAGGTTTCAAGTACATTTAATAAGTATAGTACAGTTAGAAGTACAAATGGATATACTGGAGCGCAGGTTGCTAGAATTCTTTTAAATAATGCTGGACTTCAGGATGTAGAAATTCAACAAGTACCAGGAAGATTAAGTGACCATTATGATCCAAGAGCTAAGGTTTTAAGATTATCATCAGATGTTTATGGAAGCACTTCCGTAGCATCAATAGGGGTAGCAGCACATGAAGTTGGGCACGCTATACAGGATAAGGAATCTTACGCAGCATTAGTTTTTAGAAATGCTATAGTTCCTGTAGTTAACTTTTCATCAAGTTTATCATGGATATTATTCTTTATTGGAATATTATTTAGTTATAAAAGTTTGGTGGCTATCGGCATAATATTATTCTCAGCAGTTGTATTATTCCAGTTAGTAACATTACCAGTAGAGTTTAATGCTTCATCAAGAGCTTTAAAACTTTTAGAAGGACAGGGAATACTTTATGATAATGAAGTAAAAGAAGCTAGAGAGGTACTAAGTGCGGCGGCATTAACTTATGTAGCAGCAACACTTATGGCTATTTTACAATTAGTAAGACTTATAGCTATAAGTAATAGAAATTCAAATGATTAGAGGTTAGAGTATGAATGCAAGAAAAATAATAGTAGAAATATTAGATAATGTCTTATTAAATGGAGCATATTCAAATATAGAAATAAATAAACAATTTGCATCTAATGATATAGATCCAAAGGATAAAGGATTAATAACAGAAGTTGTTTATGGAACAATAAAGTACAAAAAGATGATAGATATAATTCTTTCAAATTTTGTTGCTGATATAGGAAAAATAGATGAAAGCGTAGTAAACATATTAAGAAGTGCTATATACCAAATGAAGTTTTTAGATAGAGTACCTCCATATGCAATAGTAAATGAGGCAGTAAACTTAACTAAAGAAACAGCTCCAAGTTTAGCTAAGTTTGTAAATGGAGTTCTTAGAAATTATCTAAGAAATGAAAATAAAAACTTCAAAGCTGGATTAAGAAATAATGAAGCTTTATGCTATGATTTCTCATTTGATAGATGGATGATAGAAATGTTTACAAAGCAGTATGGAAAAGAGGATGCTTTAAGAATACTTAGAGGATTAAACACAGTTCCATATGTAACAGTTAGAGTAAATACATGTAAAGCTGATTATGATGATGTTTATGAAAGACTTGAAGAAGAAGGTTATGATATAGAAGAAGGAGCATTTTCACCAGAGGCTATTATAATTAAAAAAGGTAGTGCTATAGAGAAAAACAAACTTTATCAAGAAGGATTAATAACAGTTCAAGATGAAAGTGCTATGCTAGTAGCTCCTTTATTAGATTTAGAGGGAAATGAGCAAGTTATGGACTTATGTAGTGCTCCAGGAACTAAAACAACTCATATTGCTGAGTTAATGATGAATAAAGGAAAAGTTGTAGCTTTTGATGTTCATAATCATAAATTAGCTTTAATAAAAGAAAATATAGATAGATTAGGGCTAACTAATGTTGAAGTTGAATTAGGAGATGCTACAAAAATTAATTCTAAGTATATAAACTGGGCTGATAGAATATTATTAGATGTTCCTTGTTCAGGACTTGGAATTATAAGAAAGAAACCAGAAATTAAGTGGAATAAGAAGAACAACGACTTAACAGAGGTTGTTAAGGTTCAAAAGGAAATCTTAAAAAATGCATGGAACTATTTAAGAGAAGGTGGAGAACTAGTTTATTCTACTTGTACTTTAAATAAAAAGGAAAATGAAGAAGTTATAGATTGGTTTGTAGAAAAGAATTTAGATTGTGAAGTTGAAAAAGTATTCTTAGGTAAAGCAGATAATGTAATATACAATGATAATGGAAGTGTTACAATATTACCTAATAAGTACATGGATGGTTTCTTTATTGCTAAGCTTAAGAAAAAAGTAAAATAATTAGCAAGAAGATGAACGTGGAAGGTGAGGCTATATGAAGAACATCTTAGATTTTACATTAGAAGAGTTAAAAGAATGGATGAAAGAAAATGGAGAAAGTGCTTTTAGAGCAAAACAAATCTTTGATTGGATATATAAAAAAGAGGTTTTTAGCTTTGAAGATATGAAAAATATTTCAAAGACTCTTATAAGCAAACTTTCAGAGAATTTTTATATAGGCATCCCTGAAGTTATAGATTCTTTATCATCTAGTGAAGATGGAACTAGAAAAATCCTTTTAGGACTAAGTGATGGAAACATAATTGAATGTGTTATTATGAGATATAAATACGGTAATTCAATTTGTGTTTCCACACAAATTGGTTGTAGAATGGGATGTAAGTTCTGTGCATCTACATTAGAAGGTATGGTAAGAAATTTAACTGCAGGAGAAATATTATCAGAAGTTTTAATTGGACAAAAACTTCTTGGGGAAAGAATATCTAATATAGTTTTAATGGGGAGTGGAGAACCATTAGATAACTATGATAATGTTATGAAGTTTTTAGAACTTGTTAATGCTGATTATGGATTAAATATAGGGCAAAGACATATAACATTATCTACATGTGGACTTGTGCCGAAAATTCGTGATATGGCAGATAAGGAAATGCAAGTGACTTTAGCAATTTCATTACATGCTGTTTCAGATGAAAAGAGAAGAACTATAATGCCAATAGCTAATAAGTATTCAATTAGTGAGATTTTAGACGCCTGTAATTATTATATTGAGAAAACAGGAAGAAGAATAACTTTTGAATATTCTTTAGTTAGTGGAGTAAATGATACTAAAGAAGATGCCAAGAGCTTAGGTAGATTATTAAAAGGTATGCTTTGTCATGTGAATTTAATTCCTGTAAATGAAATAAAGGAAAATGAATTTAAAAAATCTACTAAGAAGGATATAGAAGCATTTTTAAATACTCTTAAAACATATGGAGTAGAAGCTACAGTAAGAAGAGAGATGGGCTCAGATATAAATGCAGCCTGTGGTCAATTAAGAAGAAGCTATATTAATTCAAAAGGGTTAAAACTGTAGGGGGAAATATTTATGTTAGGATTTGTAACAGATAAAGGTAATGTTAGAGAGTTAAATGAAGATTTTTTATCTTATTGTAGAGAAGATGAATTTTCAATATATGTAGTTGGTGATGGAATGGGTGGACATAATGCTGGAGAAGTGGCTAGTAAAAGAGCCGTAGAAAGCATTATTTGTTTCGTAAAAGAAAATTATGGAGTAGTACCATTAGATAGTTTATTAAAAGATGCAATATTACATGCGAATGCTAAAATATATAATATGAGTCAAGAAAGTACTGGATTATCAGGTATGGGAACAACTATAACAGCTATATTAGAAGTTAAAAATATGGTTTATATTGCCAATGTTGGTGATAGTGCCTGTTTTGGTATTAATGAAAATGGAATAAAAAAACTAACAAAGGATCACTCCTTAGTTCAAGAACTTATTGATAGTGGTTGTATTACAGAAGGAGAAGCTAAAAAGCATCCAAGAAAAAATATAATAACTAGAGCAATAGGAACTAATTCAAATGTTGATGTTGACGTTTTTAAGGTTGATAGACATGAGTATAAAGCATATTTACTTTGTACAGATGGATTAAGCAATGATGTTGATGAAGATGAAATTTGGAAAAAAGTAATAAAAGCTGAAGACTTTGATAATGCATGTAAGGATTTAGTTGAAATGGCTAAAGAAAGAGGAGGACGAGATAATATCACAGTGTTAGTTTTTGGAGGAGAGAAATAGAATGATAGGTAAAATCTTAGGGAATAGGTACGAGTTACTTGAGTGTATAGGCGAAGGCGGCATGTCCTTTGTCTATAAAGCTAAATGTAGAAAACTGAATAGATTCGTAGCTGTAAAAATATTAAAAGATGAATTTAAAAACAATGAAGAAATTGTTAGAAGGTTTAAAAAAGAGGCTACAGCTATTGCAAACTTATCTAATCCTAATGTAGTAAATGTCTTAGATGTTGGAACTCAAGATGACATGAACTACATTGTTATGGAATATATAGAAGGTAAAACTTTAAAGGACATAATCCAAGAAAAAGGAGCTTTACCTTATGAGATTGCTATAAGCATAGGAATAAAAGTTGCTAAGGCTTTAGAATGTGCTCATAGAAGTGGAATTATACATAGAGATGTTAAACCACAAAATATTTTAGTTACAGAAGAAGGCGTTGTTAAAGTAACAGACTTTGGAATAGCTAAATCTATGGATTCGTCAACAATAGCTCATACTAATAGTGTTATGGGGTCAGCACATTATTTTTCTCCGGAACAAGCTAAAGGAACTTATACTGATTATAGAACTGATTTATATTCTTTAGGAATAGTTTTATATGAAATGGTTACTGGTGTCGTTCCTTTTAATGGAGATTCACCAGTTACAGTAGCTGTAAAACACATACAGGAGAAACCAATAGCTCCTAAAAATATAAATTCTAATATTCCAAATAGTTTAAATGAGTTAATATTAAAGGCTATGGAAAAGGATCCTATTAATAGATATCAAACAGCTAAGGAAATAATAGGTGACTTAGAAAAAATAAAAAGTAATCCTGATGTTGTAATATCATCAAAGGCAGCAGAGGATAAAGAACAATTTACAAGAGTTATGTCTCCGGTTGTTGTTCCAAATGCAGATGCTGGTAAGGATGAAGAAGATGAAGAAGATGATGATTATGACTATGAAGATGACGATGAAGAAGATGAAGAAGATGATGAAGTAGTTGAAAATCAAGATAAAAAGCCTATAAATGCAAAGAAAAAGAAGAAAAAATCAACAGTACTAATAGTTCTTGCAACTATTCTAGTGGTTGTATTAGGTATATCACTTGGATTCATGGGTATGAAGAAGTTCGTAGAAGGTGGAAAAGATGTAAAAATACCTAATGTAGTTGGTGAAAAAGAAGAAGATGCTAAGAGTAAATTAGAAGCTTTAGGATTAAAGGTATTAGAGGTTACAGAAGAAAGTGACCAAGAAAAGGGAATTGTTTTAAAAGTTGATCCAAGTGTAGATACTACTGTTAAAGCAGGTAGTGAAGTAAAACTTATTATTAGTGGAGGAGCAAGCCAAGTAAAAGTTCCAAACTTTGAAGGAATGGATTTAGATGGTGTTAAGAGTACTTTAGGAAACTTACAATTAAAACTTGGTGATGTAAGCTATGAATATAGTGACAGTGTTCCTAGGGGGCAAGTTATGTCTCAAAATCCAAATGCTAACGAGTCTGTTGATAAAGACTCTAAAATAAATATTGTTATAAGTAAAGGTAAAGAAATAAAAACAACAACAGTAAATATTCCAGATGTATCTGGAAAGAGTGTGGATGAAGCGAAATCTATTCTAGCTAATGCTGGAGTTGGAGTAAATGCTGTTAAGGGTGATGCTGCTAAGAGTGAAGGTGAGGCTGGTAAAGTTTATAGCCAAAGTCAATCAGGATCTCTTACAATTAAGCAAGGAGAAAAAGTAACTATAACAATTAATTATTATGGTGATTATGTTGCACCAAAACCAACTGAGCCAGAAAAACCAACACAGCCAGAACAACCAACACAACCAGAAAAGCCAACACAGCCAACACAGCCAGAACAACCAACACAACCAGAACAACCAACACAACCAGAAAAACCAACAAATCCAGGTGAAGGTGCTGGAAATGCATCAGATAACCAAAATAATCAAACAAATAACAATAACTCAAATAACCAACATGCAAGTAATAACACTTCAAATAAAAAACAATAGTATTTAAATAAAAAGGGAGTATTTACTCCCTTTTTATTTTATAAAAATTTATAAGTAAAAAATTTTATAGGTGAGAGAATATAAATAGAAATCAGTGTTAAGAGAGAAAGAAGTTAATATATAATGCTTAAGCTTCTTGCATTTTATATTAAAATTTGTTTATTATAAGAATATATAAGTATTAAAGATAGGGAGGAAACATGGAAGGAATTATAATTAAAGGAATAGGTGGATTCTATTATATAAAAACAGAAGAAGGAATAATTGAGTGTAAAGCTAGAGGGAAATTCAGATATAATTCATTAAAACCTATGGTAGGTGATAGAGTTACAATAAAAGTAGAGAATGGAAAAGGTGTAATAGAGGAAATACATGAGAGAAGCTCAGAGCTTATAAGACCAACAGTTGCAAACGTAACACAAGCTTTCGTTGTATTTGCAATAAAGAACCCTGATATAAATTTAGATTTATTAAATAGATTTTTAACTCTTTGTGAGTATAATGATATACATGCTGTTGTCTGTTTAAATAAAGAGGATTTATGTACAGAGGAAGAAAAGGAAAACTTAAAGGAATTAATAAATGATATAGGTTATGAGGTTCTTTTCATAAATGCCAAGGAAGGAAAGGGTTTTGATGCTTTAAAAGAAAGATTAGAGAATAATATAACAGTTCTTTGTGGTCCTTCTGGAGCAGGAAAATCTACACTTTTAAATGCTTTTATCGATAGAGAGCATATGGAAACTGGAAGTGTAAGCGAGAAGATTGGAAGAGGTAAGCATACTACTAGACATAGTGAACTTATAGACGTAGATAATGGATATTTAGTTGACACTCCAGGTTTCACTACTTTAGATGTTACTTTTATAGATAGAGACAGCTTAAAGTATTGTTTCCCAGAATTTAATGAGTACAATAATCTTTGTAAATTCAATGGATGTAATCATTATAAAGAGCCTAAATGTGCTGTAAAAGAAGCCGTTGAAGAGGGTAAAATAAATAAGTTAAGATATGAATTTTATATAAAAACATTAGAAGAGATAATAAATAGGAGGGGTAATTAATGGTTAAAATAGCACCATCAATATTATCAGCAGATTTCAGTATTTTAGGAGAACAAGTTCAAAGAGTAGAAAAAGGTGGGGCAGAGTTCTTACACATAGATGTAATGGACGGTCATTTTGTTCCAAATATAAGCTTTGGCTTTCCAATAATGAAAGCAATAAGAGGACTAAGTAATCTTGTTTTTGATGTTCACTTAATGATAGAGGAACCAGGAAGATACATAGATGAATTCATAAGTGCAGGAGCAGAGTTAATAACTGTACACTATGAAGCTGATAGACATATTGATAGAACAATAAATTACATAAAGAGTAAAGGATGCAAAGCAGGGATAGCCTTAAATCCAGGAACACCAGTGTCAATGATTCAAAATTTAATATCTTCACTAGACATGGTATTAATAATGTCTGTTAATCCAGGATTTGGAGGACAAAGCTTCATACCATATAGCTTAGATAAAATAAAGGAAGTAAAAGAAATGGCTAAGGCATGTGGAAAAGAAGACTTACTAATACAAGTAGATGGTGGAGTAGGTGCGAATAATATAAAAGAAATAGTAGAGGCAGGAGCTAATGTTTTAGTTGCTGGATCAGCTGTATTCAAAGAAGATAAAATAGAAGAGAATATTAAAGCTTTAAGAGAGGCACTATAATATGAAAGCACTTATAATAGCTGGAGGAGAAAAACCTAGTAAAGAGTTATTGGAAAGTGAAATAAAAGATTGCGATGTATTAATAGCTGCTGATAGAGGGGTAGAAGTTTATTTAGAAAATGGCTTTACTCCAGATTATGCGCTAGGAGATTTTGATTCCATAGGAGAAGAATTTAAGGGTATATTAGATAATATAAAGGTAGAAAAATTTAATCCTGAAAAAGATAATACTGACACAGAAATTGCATTTTTTAAGGCTGTAGAGCTGGGAGCAACAGAGATTGCTTTTTTAGGAGTTACAGGAACAAGGTTAGATCATGTTATGGCAAATTTAGGTCTTTTAAGAGAGGCTTTAATAAGAGGGATAGATTCATATATTATTGATAATAATAATAAAATTTATTTAAAGAATAAAGGGACAACTCTTAAAAAAGAGTTTGGAGAATATATATCTTTTCAAGCTTTGGGTTCACCAGTAAACAATTTTTCTATAAAAGGTTCTAAATATGAACTTCATAATCATAAACTTTTAATAGGAGATTCATTATGTGTGTCTAATGAGTTCGTTGATGAATATATTGATATATCCTTTGAAAAAGGTGAAGTTTTAGTTATATATTCAAGAGATTAAACACAATTTGAGTTTCTTCTGCATAAAATAAAATAAGAAATAATTTTGAAAGTAGGAGAGAGTTTATGAGAATAATGACTATTAAGTTGCCAAAATTCTTAGCTAAAATAGTTAGAATTTTTAAGGGTAATAAGAAATCTGATACATAAGATGGAAAAAGTAAGGGATAAGTAAGACTTATCCCTTATTTTTGTGCAAAATAAAAATGCAGTTTAATAACTGCATTTTTGCCAAAGATTTCTTATATAGCTCTTTGAACTTTTCCAGATCTTAAGCATCTTGTACAAACGTGAACAGTTTTTGGTGTTCCTTTAACGATTGCTTTAACCTTTTTTATGTTAGGAGCCCAAGTTCTCTTTGATTGTCTGTGTGAGTGACTGTATTGTACTCCAGCGACAACTCCTTTGTTACAAATCTCGCATCTTCTTGCCATTAAAAACACCTCCTTTAAAATGAAGATAAAATCTTCAATAGGACAGATAATATTCTATCATAAGATATACTAATTATGCAAGTATAATATTAAAATAAATCTTTAAAAATATGTTGCTAAACGTATATAGTTCTTGAATAATAAATGTATTTAATATAGAATATAGTATATGTAATAGTTGAGGAGGAATCGCCATGATAGGATATTCAAATGAATATGGAAATGTGTCTTACACTGATGACGTTTTAGCAAAAATTGTTGGGTTATCAACAATGGAATGCTACGGAGTTGTTGGAATGGTTTCTAAGAGTGCTACAGAAGGCCTTTGGGAGTTAATGAGAATAGAAAATTTAACAAAAGGCGTAAAGATAGATAATAAAAATAATAAGTTAACAATAGAAGTATTTGTTATGGTAGAGTATGGTACAAAAATATCTGTAATAGCAAACAATATAATTCAAAAAGTTAAGTACAATGTTGAAAATTATACTGGGCTTAAAGTATCTAGCATAACAGTAAATGTTCAAGCGGTTAGAGTCTAGGAGGTAAAACAGAATGAAATTTAATAAAATAAATGGGGAACACTTGTATTATATGATGAGTAATGCAGCAAATAAGTTAGAGTTACAGAGTGAATATGTAAACTCTCTTAATGTTTTCCCAGTTCCAGATGGAGATACAGGAACAAACATGTCTATGACATTTAGGGCAGCTGTTAAGGAAATTGAAGGAATGAATAGCAAGAACATTGGAGAAGTTTCTAAGAAACTTGCTAAAGGTGCACTTATGGGTGCTAGAGGAAACTCAGGTGTTATTCTTTCACAAATCCTTAGAGGTATCTCAAAAGGGCTTGAAGGAAAAGAGGAAGTTGATGCAAGTGAATTCGCTAATTCACTTTTAGAAGGTAGCAAGTCAGCCTATAAGGCTGTAATGAGACCAACAGAGGGAACAATACTTACAATTGTTAGAACTGCTGGAGAAGTGGCTGTAGCTCTAAAAGAAGATGATATAACTGAGCTTATGAGAGAAGTTTGCAGAGAAAGCAAAATAATGCTTGATAAAACACCAGAAATGTTACCAGCGTTAAAGAAGGCTAAAGTTGTTGATTCAGGCGGAATGGGATTATTAATAATCCTTCAAGGAATACAAGAAGCTTTAGAAAATGATTTAAAAGTAACTACAGGAAAACCTCAAGCTGTTAAATCTTCAGTGGCTCAGGCTCAAAGAAGTGAAACTATGAGTGAAGAAGACATTAAATTTGGATACTGTACTGAGTTCATAATATTAGGAGATGCAACTCATGCAGAAGACTTCAGAGCAAAGGTTATAGAGCAAGGTGATTCTTTAGTTGTTGTTGGATATGAAGATGTAATTAAAGTTCATATTCATACAAATAATCCAGGAAAAGTTCTTGAAGAAGCAGTTAAATTTGGAGAACTTTCAAAGATTAAAATTGATAACATGAGAGAAGAGCATAGAGAAATGCTTGAAGGTATGTATGAAGAAGCCGCTGAAACAGAGGAAAGCGTTGCAGCTGAAGAATTTAAGAGATATGCATTTATATCAGTAGCAATGGGTGAAGGTATGAAAAACATATTTAAGGACTTAGGTGTTGACTATGTTATAGAAGGTGGTCAAACTATGAATCCAAGTACTCAAGATATGTTAGCAGCTATTGAAAAATTAAATGCTGAACACATATTCATTTTACCTAATAATAAAAATATAATTATGGCAGCTAACCAAGCAGCTGAAATTTCAGACAAGGATATAAGAGTTATACCAACTAAGACAATTCCTCAAGGAATAACTTGTATAACTATGTTTAACCCTGAGGCTGATGTAGAAGCAAATGTTGAAGAACTAAAAGAAGCTATGGAAATGGTTAAAACAACTTCTGTAACATATGCTGTTAGAGATACTGAAATTGATGGAAAAGAAATCAAAGAAGGTAATATTTTAGGCTTAGTTGAAGGTAAAATAAAAGAAGTTGGAGAGGATCCATATAAAGTAGCTGAGG
Organism: Clostridium sp. LIBA-8553; assembly: GCF_057782465.1. Classification (NCBI taxonomy): domain Bacteria; kingdom Bacillati; phylum Bacillota; class Clostridia; order Eubacteriales; family Clostridiaceae; genus Clostridium; species Clostridium sp. LIBA-8553. The sequence goes on along the minus strand of NZ_CM173489.1, from coordinate 2,456,058 downwards.
ATTTAATAGATTCTTTAGTTGATGAAGATTCAGAGTTAATTACTATATTCTATGGTAAAGACTGTGAAGAAGAAAAAGTTGATGCTTTAATTGAGAAGTTAGAAGAAAAATATGATGACTTAGATGTTCAATGCTATAATGGAGAACAGCCATTATACTACTTCATAATGTCAGTAGAATAATTGAGACTTAATAATTATTATATAAATTTTAGTTTTTGATAAAACTAATAGAAATAGAAATCTTATTATGGGGTTATAGCTATATTTTTATGGTTATAATCCTTTAATTTTGCAATTTTACTTTAATAATTGCCTATGTTTTCAAGTGCTATTTACTTAAAACATAATTTGAAAATTATTAATTAATCTTCATAGTTCTATGAAAATTAGATAGAAAGATTTAGTTAAACTTTTATCTGAAGGAGGGGATTAGGATTAATATATATGATGATATAGGATTTATAAAAGGTGTTGGACCTAAGCTTAAAGAAAAATTTAATAAAGTAGGAATATTCACTGTTTTAGATTTACTTTTATATTTTCCTAGAGATTATGAGTTTTTAACTGATGACATAAATCTAAATGGAGATACAAGTGGTGAAAAAGCTATTTTAAAATGTAGGGTTCAAAGTTATGGAAGCTCTATAAGAACTAGAAATGGAAAAACATTGACTACTATTAATTTTACATACAATAATTTAAAGGTTGTAGGAAAATGGTTTAATCAACCTTATATTAAAAGAAATTTTATTTTAGGTAATGAATATAATCTTATGGGGAAATTTAAGAAGGTTGGTAATACTTTAGAGGTGATTAATCCATTAATACCTTGTAAGGAAGCTAATAAAAGTGAAATATTACCTATATACACATTGAAAAATGGATTAACTAACAAGATAATAGTAAAGTTGATAAATGAAATACTTAAGAATATGATTATAAAAGAGAATTTACCTAATGAAATAGTTGATAAATATAAGCTTATTTCCTTAGATAAAGCCATAAGAAGTATCCATTTTCCAGAAGGAAGAGGAGAATTACAAAGTGCTATAAATAGATTGAAGTTTCAGGAACTCTTTACTTATTCTTTAAAGATAATAATGATGAAAACTCATATAAAGAAAGAAAATAGTGGTATAAGCTTTAAAATGAGTCCTCTTCTTAAAGAGTTAAAGGAATCATTACCATATACCTTAACTAATGCACAATCTAGAACTCTTAGAGAAATACTTATGGACCAAAAGAGAAATATTGCTATGAATAGATTGGTGCAAGGAGATGTTGGTTCAGGAAAAACCCTAGTTGCTTTAATATCTATGTTTAATGTATATATGAATGGATATCAAACAGTACTTATGGCACCTACTGAAATTTTAGCTAATCAACATTATGCTGAGGCTAAGAAATATTTAGATGCTTTTGGAGTAGATATAGAGCTTTTAACAGGTAGTACTAAAGAGAAGGAAAAGAAAAGAATAAAAGAAAAAATTGCTTCTGGAAAAGAAATAATGTTAATAGGAACTCATGCGATTATACAAGATGATGTTGAGCTTAATAATTTAGGCCTTGTAGTAACTGATGAACAGCATAGATTTGGTGTTGAACAAAGAAGCAAACTTATAAATAAAAATAAGAGAGCAGATGTTTTAGTAATGACAGCGACACCTATTCCAAGAACTCTTTCTTTATATTTATATAGTGATTTGGACATATCTATAATAGATGAACTTCCACCTGGAAGAAAACCAATAGATACTTTATTAGTAGATATGAACCATAGAATGAAGGCTTATGAATTTGCTTTGAAAGAAGTTAAGAAAGGAAGACAGTTTTATATAGTCTCTCCTTTAATAGAAGAAAATGAAAAACTTAATTTAAACGCTGTTGAGAAGATTTATGAAGAACTTAATGATGGTATATTTAAAGATGTAAGAATTGAGATTTTACATGGTAAAATGTCAGGAAAAGATAAGGAAGAAATCATAAATACCTTTAAAAAAGGGGAAATAAAAGGTATAATATCTACAACGGTTATAGAAGTAGGTGTTAATGTACCAAATGCTACAATGATGATTATAGAAAATGCAGAGAGATTTGGGCTAGCACAACTTCATCAGCTTAGGGGAAGAGTCGGAAGAGGAGAACATAAGTCATCTTGTATTCTCATAGCAAACACTAAAAATGATGTTACTAAGAGAAGGATGGAGATAATGACGGAAAGCTCAGATGGCTTCTACATAGCTGAGGAAGATTTGAAATTAAGAGGTGCAGGTGAAGTTTTTGGTATGAGACAGCATGGAGATGAAGGATTTATTTTGGCTAATGTAGTTGATGATATAAATATACTGAAATGTGCTAACCATGAAGCAAAATTAATCGTAAATAACATAAATGAAGATAATAAAAAACTTTGTACAGAAATAATGAGAGGAATTGAAAGAAATAGTAGATATATTTGTTTCAATTAGTAAATTGTTCAAAAACTAGTAATATGATAAAATAATTAAGGAAAATCAAAGGAGGACATAAAAAATGAGAATAATAGCAGGAAAAGCAAGAGGAAGAAAACTATTATCACCACCAACATATGAAACAAGACCAACACTAGATAGAGTAAAAGAATCAATGTTTAGCATGATTCAATGGGATATTCCTGATGCAGTAGTTATAGATGTTTTTGCAGGAACAGGAAGTTTAGGATTAGAGGCGGCAAGTAGAGGAGCTAAGGAATGCTACTTAGTTGATAAAAGTCCAGTAACATTTCCAGTTTTAAAGAAAAATATAGAGTCATTAGGATTCGGAGATTTTTGTCATGCTCTAAACACAGATGCTTATTCTGCATTAAGAAGTTTAGCTTCAAGAGGAAAAGTATTTGATTTAATGTTTATAGATCCTCCATACATGAAAAATCTTATTCCAGAAGCTATAGAGATAATAGAAGAGAAAAACTTACTTCAAGAAGATGGATTAATAGTTACTAAGATAGATTCAAGTGAAGAAATATTTGAAGGAACTGAAAAGATAAAACTTACAAAGGTTAAAAAATACGGAAATACAACAGTTTGCTTTTATAAAATAGAGGAGGACTAAAATGAGGGTAGGGGTTTATCCAGGAAGTTTTGACCCTATTACTAAAGGACATCTAGACCTTATTGAAAGAGCGGCAAGTAAATTTGATAAGGTCATAGTAGCTGTTCTTATAAACATAAATAAAAAAGGTATGTTTTCTATAGAAGAAAGGGTTAATCTTATAGAGAAATGTGTTGAGAAGTACCAGAATGTAGAGGTTAAGAGTTTCAATGGACTTTTAATCGATTTTGTAAGAAAAGAGAAAGCAGATGTAATAATAAAAGGACTAAGATCGGTAACTGATTTTGAATATGAATTCCAAATGGCGCTTATGAATAGAGAATTAGCAAATGAGGTTGAAACTGTATTTATGGTTACAAGTCCTAATTATTCTTATATAAGTTCATCTGCAATAAAGCAAGTTGCAAGTTTTAATGGAGAAATAAAGAATTTTGTTCCTAAGGAAATAGTAGAAGATTTAGAGGAAAGGATTAGTAGTTTAAGAGGGGAGGAGTAAGGTATGGATTCAGATGTTATGTTAGCATTAGATTATTTGAGGGATACTGTAGAGAATGCATCAAAAGTACCTATCACCGGTAAAGTAGTGGTTGATAGAAAAGAAATGATTGAATTTATAGATCAAATAACTAATTGTCTTCCGGATGAGATTAAGAAAGCACAATGGGTTTTAAGTGAAAAGGAAAGAATTTTAGCTGAAGCTAGAAAAGAAAATGAGAGTGTTAAGCAAGAAACTTACGAGATGATGAAAAAGAGGATTGAGAATCATAATATAGTAAAAGAAGCAGAATTAAGAGCCCAGGAGATAATAGCTAATGCTCAAAGACAAGCAAAAACTATTAGACTAGGCTCAAGAGAATATGCTGATGAAATATTATCTCAATTAGAAAATGAAATAGCAAATAAAAGAGAAGACTTTCTTAACCATATGAAGAACAATATGGAGAAATTTGCTATTGGTTTCACTGAAGACTTAGATAAAGCAACAAATGAAATAAGAAGTAACATTAGGGAATTAAGAGGCGATAAGTAATTTATACAAAATAGCCAATCCTAAGGTTATTCCTATAATAAGTATTAGTGGAGAAAGTGTAATTAAGAAAGAACTTTCTATCAAAAATACTGATATATTATTTTTAAATATAATATAGATAAAGAACATTAATACGAAAGAAATTATTCCTTGTAAAACTTTATAAAAAAAGTATTTTGTAATAGATACCTTTTCTTTATAGAAGAAAGAAGAGGTTTGAGCTATAATTGAAAGTCCACCAAAGGAACTTAAAAATGAAATCAAGGATAATTTGCTTAAAATTGATAAGTTACTAGAAGCAATTATGTTACAGCCGTTTGTGACCTCTATTCCTCCTAGAAATAAGCCATTAAATATATCTTCTGGTATGTTTAATAGTGAACTCAAACTTGTTAATGTTCCAGTTGAAATAAATAAGGTTTTTACCATGCTTATTATTACTGAAAACATAATTACGTATCCGCATAGGACAAGTATATTTAGTGAAGCGTCTTCAATAGATTTTTTTATTACTTCTCCTAGATTATAGTATGCTTTGCTTTCAGTAATTCCTTCATTAGTAAGAGAGATTTTTTTCTCTCTTTTTTTATTTTTGGTTATTATTCCTATGATAAATACTGAAATATAACTTGGTATTAATAGTAAATATCCTAAAGTAGAATTACCTAACATGGATGTGCCCACAGCCCCTAATAAAAATAAAGGTCCTATATTAGAAGCAATATTTATGAGACGCGAAAATTCATCATATTCTATAATTCCTTTTTTATATAAGTCTGTAGAATATTTTGCTCCTAATGGATATCCACAAAGAAAACTTGCTACCAAAGCAAAGCTACAAGGATAGCTTAATCCTAATGGTTTACACAGTATAGGGCCTAAAATTTTTGAGTATAATTTTATTCCATCTAGGTTAATTATCATATTGCAAATAACCATGAATGGAAACATTGTTGGAAGTACAGAGTTAAAAAATAACTTTGCACCAGCTAAGGATGCTTCCATGGAAAGTTTGGGATTAATTATGAAGTATATTACGGTTAGGGTTAGGAATAGGGAAAAAATAATATTGCTTTTTATCTTCAATAATTTTATTAAAATTATACTAAGTATTATTATAAGTAAAAATAAAATACTATACATGGTTTCCTCCTTTTGCGAAATCATATATAGTATTTATATTTAAGTACATATAATAATATTATTGTTATCTAAAAAATAATAGGACTATTTAAATAATCACTATTGATTTTAACAGATGGGTTTAAAAGACTATAAATATTAGTAGCTTTTATGTCAAAGTCTAATAGAGGGTCTGGTTTAGATTTTGATAATTTATTAACGATGTTTATTTCTGAATTTTGCTTAATCTCTTTTAAAATTTCTCTTCCTTTATTATTAAAACCTAAAATTCTTATATATTTAGGAGGTGATTTTCTAAGAGATAAAAGTTCATTATCTACACATAAAAGTACATGACATAAAATTCTATTAAGTCTAGTATAAGAATAGCGTTTACTCTTACATAAATTTATTAGTTCATCTAAAGAATTAGCTTTTCCTATATTTTGAACTATCTTATTATCTATTCCTTCAGATGCTTCAGGTATTTCCTTTAATATATTAGGATTACTTATTATAGCATATTTAACTAAATCAAACATTTTATCTAGGCTACTAAATGAAGAATTCTTAAGTATTTCATAACTATGAGCAGGCATAAATTCAAGACTTTCTTCTATATTTGATGTATAAATGCTCTTTCTTATAGCAGATGCAGAAGCTATTTCATTTTTAGATAGCTCATCTTTATTATAATCAGCTCCTAATCTTTTAATTGTAAAAGGTGTTATAGAACTTTTAAGTTTATAAAGGCTTTTACAATATTCTATACCTAATATATTATTAGAAGAATTTAAAACAGTTTCTAAATAAGAAAAGTCTATTTTAAAATTAGTACCTTCTAGATACTTCATTAAAGCTTTACTTCTAGCTTTTGGAAAAGGAAGGCCATCCTTTAATAACTCTTTTAAATATTCTTTAAATTCTTGTGGTTCATTGACAATTATTTCACTAAGTTTTTTTATTAAATCTATATCTCCACATTCAGAACCAAAGCAAAGGTTATCAACAATATTTAGAGAATTCAGTAAAGATACAGCTCCAAAGGCAAAGAACTCAGCAGATGAAGTTGCAAAAAGAGTTGGTAACTCTACTACTAAATCAACTCCTGCTTCTAAGGCCATTTTAGTTCTAGTCCATTTATCTGTTAGAGCTGGTAAGCCTCTTTGGACAAAGTTTCCGCTCATAACACAAATAACTCCATCACAATTTGTAATCTTTTTTGAATTTTTTAAGTGAAGTTCATGACCTAGATGAAATGGGTTATATTCAGTTATTATGCCGGTTATATTCATATTAAATCACCACTTTTTCATATTTTGATAAAAATATAATACCGTAATATGTAAAAATAATAAAGTGTATAAATTTTTGAGAAAATTCAGATAATTTTTAATATAAAAAAAATAATATGATACCGTTTTTTTGTTTGTTATCTGTTGAAAAATATATTAGTATAGGAGTATAGTATTATTAGTATTGTGTGTGATGACACATAACATCTGCTTTGACTTGAAAGGAGAAATGAACATGGAACTTATGAAACAAATATGGGAAAGTGCTAAAAATAATAGAAAAAAGATAGTACTTCCAGAAGGTGATGAAGAGAGAACTCTTATTGCTTCACAAAAAATAAAAGAAGAAGGACTTGCTGACGTTTATTTAGTAGGTTCAGAACAAGTAATTAGAGAAAAAGCTGAAAGTTTAGGAGTGAATTTAGACGGAGTAAACGTAGTTGATCCTGAGACTTCAGATAAATTAGAAACTTATATAAATGCTTTTTATGAGTTAAGAAAAGCTAAAGGAATGACAGTCGAAAAGGCTAGTAAAATCGTAAGAGATCCTTTATATTTTGGAACTATGATGGTAAAAATGGATGATGCAGACGGAATGGTATCAGGTGCTGTGCATACAACTGGTGACCTTTTAAGACCAGGTCTTCAAATAATAAAAACTGCTCCAGGAGTATCTGTAGTATCAAGTTTCTTCATAATGATGGTACCAGGATCAGAGTATGGAGAAGGTGGAATGTTATTATTCTCAGACTGTGCTGTTAACCCAAATCCAAATGCAGACCAATTAGCGGCAATAGCTATAGCTACTGCTGATACTGCTAAAAATCTTTGCAAAATGGATCCAAAGGTAGCAATGCTTTCATTCTCAACAATGGGAAGTGCTGATCATGATCTAGTAACAAAAGTAAGAGTTGCAACAGAAAAAGCTAAAGAATTAAGACCAGATTTAGATATCGATGGTGAATTACAATTAGATGCTGCCATAGTTGGAAAAGTAGCTGCTCAAAAAGCACCAAACAGTAAAGTAGCAGGAAATGCTAATGTTTTAGTATTCCCAGACTTACAAGCAGGAAACATAGGATATAAATTAGTTCAAAGATTTGCTAATGCAGAAGCTATTGGACCAGTTTGTCAAGGCTTTGCTAAACCTATAAACGACCTTTCAAGAGGATGTAGTTCAGAAGATATAGTTAACGTTGTTGCAATAACTGCTGTTCAAGCACAAGCAACTAAGTAGTAAGTGATTAGAATTTTATATAGATGGATAAAATTAAGATGAATTAAGCTTAATAAGCTGAGGTTATAAGTTTAATAGGAGGATTTTGTAATGAACGTATTAGTTATAAACTGCGGGAGCTCATCATTAAAATATCAATTAATAGATATGAATACTGAAAGTGCTTTAGCAACTGGATTAGTAGAAAGAATAGGATTAGAAGGGGCAAACTTAACTCAAAAGAGCGAAGGAAAAGATAAATATGAGATTATAGAACCAATGAAAGATCATCAAGATGCTATTAGATTAGTACTAGGAGCTTTAATAGATGAAAAGCATGGTGTTATAAAATCATTAGATGAAATAAACGCTATAGGACACAGAGTTGTTCATGGTGGAGAAAAATATGCTGAATCTGCTTTAGTTACAGATGACGTTATGAAAGATTTAGAAGAATGTGCTAAATTAGCACCACTTCATAATCCAGCAAATATAATTGGAATCAATGCTTGTAAAGCATTAATGCCAAATGTTCCTATGGTTGTTGTATTCGATACAGCATTCCATCAAACAATGCCAGAAAAAGCGTTCGTATATGCATTACCATATGAATTATATGAAAAAGAGCACATAAGAAAATACGGTTTCCATGGAACTTCTCATAAATATGTTTCAGCTAAAATTGCAGAAGCTATGGGTAAAAATATAGAAGACTTAAAAATAATAACTTGTCACTTAGGAAATGGTGCAAGTATTGCAGCTATAAAAAATGGAAAATGTATAGATACTACTATGGGATTCACACCTCTTGAAGGTTTAGTGATGGGAACTAGATGTGGAAGCATAGATCCAGCTGTAGTTACATACTTAATAGATGAATTAGGATATACTTCACAAGAAGTAAATACTTTAATGAACAAAAAATCAGGAATATTTGGAGTTTCAGGAGTAAGCAGTGACTTTAGAGATGTGGAAGCGGCTGCTGATAAAGGAAGTAAAGAAGCTCAAATAGCTTTAGATTTATTCAGAAACTCAGTTAAGAAAAATATAGGAGCATACATTGCAGAAATGAATGGATGTGATGTAATAGTATTTACTGCTGGTGTTGGAGAAAACTCAATTATAGAAAGAGGAGCTATATGTAGAGATTTAGAATTCTTAGGAATTGAGTTAGATGAAGAAAGAAACAATATAAGAGCTAAGGTTGCTGAAATAAGCAAAGAAGGTTCAAGAATTAAACTTTACGTAGTTCCAACTAACGAAGAATTAATGATAGCAAAAGATACAGTAAGTATTGTAAGCAAATAATTATAAAATGCTTGACTTTTAAATAGGTAATCAATATAATAAGATATGTGTTGTTTAGGAATAAACAATGCATATCTTATGTTAAGGAGCGTGAAAGTAGTTATTTAACTACGTAAATTATGAAATTAAATTTTTCAGAATTATGCTCAAAAAGAGAAAGAAGAAAATCATTAGATTTTGTTCTAGATTTAAAAAGCTTTGAATTTGAAGGCGAAAATATGAAGGTTGTAAAGCCTCTACATTTTACTGGTGAAGTTATATCTAGTGAGTCTTTTATAGAGTTAGTAGGTAACATTACTGGAGAACTTCAAATGAAGTGTTCAAGATGCTTAACAAATTTCTCTTATGAAGTATCTATAGATATGGATGAGAAATTTACAAATAATTCAAATCAAGAAGATGATTCTATTGCTTATGTAGAAGGTGACGAATTAGATGTTGCTGAAGCGGTAGTAGAAAACGTAATTTCAACCTTACCTATAAAAAGACTTTGCAGCATAGACTGTAAAGGGCTTTGTCAAAAATGTGGTATTGATTTAAATAAAGAAACATGCCAGTGTGACAATGAAGAAATTGACTTAAGAATGGCAAAGCTAATGGACTTGTTTAAGTAATAAGGAGGTGTAACAATGGGAAATCCAGCTAGAAAAACGTTCAGAGCAAAAAGAGATTCAAGAAGAGCTCAAACTTTCAAGGCGAGCTTACCAGGTATCGTAGAATGCCCACAATGTCATGAAATGAAAATGGCTCATAGAGTATGTGAAAACTGCGGACACTACAAAGGTAAAGAAGTAGTATCAGTTGAAGAATAAAAGAAAGTCTTATGACTTTCTTTTCTTTGTATATAGGAAAAAAAGGGGGTAAACTCATGAGAATTGCTGTAGATGGAATGGGAGGAGATCATTCCCCTAATGCAGTAGTTGAAGGGTGTGTTCAAGCATTAGAAGAATTTAAGGATATAGAGATAAGTATAACTGGTCCAGAAGATATTCTAAAAGAAGCCTTTTCAAAGTTTAAATATGATAAAGAAAGAGTTACTTTCATAGATGCAAAAGAAGTGATATCTACTAATGAGCATCCGGCTATGGCTGTTAAAAAGAAAAAGGATTCAAGTCTTGTTAAAGCACTTAGACTTGTTAAGGATAATGAGTGTGAGGCTGTTATATCAGCAGGAAGTACAGGTGCCTTTTTAACGGGATGTACACTTATTGTAGGAAGAATAAAAGGGGTTGAAAGACCTGCTTTAGCACCAGTTATGCCAGGGAAAAATGGTCCTTTTATGATAATTGATGCAGGAGCTAACGTTGACTCTAAACCTTCTTATTTAGTTCAATTTGCTAAAATGGGTGAGGTTTATTTTAAATCTGTTATGGGAGTTAGTAACCCTAAAGTTGGATTGGTTAATATTGGAGAAGAAGAAGAGAAAGGAAACGAGCTTACAAAAGCTACTTATCAACTTTTAAAAGAAGAAAAAGATATTAATTTCGTAGGCAATGTTGAGCCAAGAGAGGTTTCAACAGGAGATGTTGATGTTTTAGTTTGTGATGGATTCGTTGGAAATACTGTACTAAAAATGTACGAGGGAGTTGCTTCTACAATATTAAGTATGATTAAAGCAGAAGTAAAATCATCATTTTTAGCTAAGTTAGGAGTACCATTTTTAGCACCAGCGTTATTAAATCTTAAGAAAAAAATGGATTATAAGGAGTATGGTGGAGCACCATTTTTGGGTGTAAAGGGAATATGTGTAAAAGCACATGGAAGTTCCGATGCTAAGGCTTTCAAAAATGCAATAAGACAAGCGAAAATATTCCATGATAATGACTTAATTGGAAAATTAAGTGAGGAGATTGCGAAAAAAAGCTTTGATAATCAAAAAAATATTTAAAAATTATGTAATGCATATTGACTATGTATTTTATATATAATAATATTTTATTAGATTAACTTAGGAGGTGAATTGAATGTTTGATAAGTTAAAAGAAATTATTGCTGATAAATTAAGCGTAAACGAAGATGAAATAACTATGGAGTCAACATTTATAGATGATTTAGGTGCTGATTCTCTTGATATAGTTGAATTAATAATGGCTCTTGAAGAAGAGTTAGAAATGGAAATCCCAGATGAAGATGCTGAGGGCTTCAAAACAGTAGGAGATGTAGTAGAATACATTACAGAACATACAGAGAAGTAATAAAGTCCCGCATTAGGCGGGATTTTTAATTTAAGTTTATTCTTGAAGTTGTTTCAAAAACAACTTGAAGAATAAACCTTAAGGAGATGAATTTTAAGGTGAAAGAGATAAAATTAACAGAAGTTGAAAAGCTCATAGGAATTGAGTTTGAAAACAAAGGAGTGCTTATAACAGCATTGACGCATAGTTCTTATGCAAATCAATTTAAAGATGTAAAATACAATGAAAGATTAGAGTTTTTAGGAGATTCAGTTCTTCAGCTTTGTGTAACAAAGTATTTATTTAATAATTACAAGGAAAAATCAGAAGGTGAATTAACTAAAATAAGAGCTTTAGTAGTTTGTGAAAATTCTTTACATAAAGTTTCTAAAAGACTATTACTTGGAAAGTATATAAGAATGAGTAAGGGTGAGGAGTTAACTGGAGGAAGAGAAAGAACCTCAATTCAAGCCGATGCTTTAGAAGCGGTAATTGCGGCCGTTTATTTAGATAAGGGAATAGAGGTTGCAAATGAATTTATCTTAACAAACTTTAAAGATGTTATAGATAAGGCTATAAATGAAGAAATAATCTTAGACTTTAAGACTAGATTACAAGAGGTTCTTCAAAAAAATGGAGAAGTTAACATTGCTTATAATCTAGTTAAACATGAAGGTCCTCCTCATAGAAGAAAATTTTTTACTAATCTTATGATAAACGATGAGGTTATGGGCGAAGGTGTTGGATATAGCAAAAAAGAAGCAGAGCAAAATGCGGCTAAAGCAGCACTACAAAGGTTAGGTGAAATTAAATGGGAAAAAGACACTATATAATACCTATATTTGTTCCTCATGAAGGATGTCCTCATGATTGCGTTTTTTGTAATCAAGGGAAGATCACTGGGGAAAATAAGGAAATTATATTAGGGCCAAAGTACAAACAAGAGAACAAGGTTAATAGTGATTTTGTAAGAAAGACAATTGAAGAATATATAGAAACAATTGGCGAAGGTGATAGAGTATTAGAGGTTTCTTTCTTTGGAGGGACTTTTACTGCTATTGATATCAACAAGCAAAGAGAGCTATTAGCTGTTGCGAAAGAATACAAAGATAAAAAAATTATAGACTATATAAGATTATCTACTAGACCAGATTATATTGATGAGTTTATTTTAGATCATTTAAAGAATTATAGAGTTGATATAATAGAACTTGGAGTTCAATCTTTAGATAAGGAAGTATTACATAAATCAGGTAGAGGACATGGTTATGAAGAAGTTCTTGAAGCTTCTAAGCTTATAAAGGATTACGGATTTACATTAGGTCATCAAATAATGGTAGGTTTACCTGGGGATACTTTTGAGAAAGATATAGAAACAACAAAAGAATCTATAAAAATGAAACCTGATATATGTAGAATATATCCTGCTCTTACAGTTAAAAATACTCCCATGGAAGATATGTATTTAGAGGGAACTTATAAGCCATATACTTTAGAGGAAGCTGTATACATAAGTTCTAAGATTTATAAGATGTATAAGGAAAATCATACACAAGTTATAAGAATAGGTCTTCAGCCAACAGATAATATAGCTTTAGGAAAGGATATTGTAGATGGACCTTTCCATCCTGCTTTTAGAGAGTTAGTAGAAAGTAGTATTATAAATGAAAATATCTATAATATACTAAAGGATAAAAGTGGAGAGGTGATTATAAGGATTAGTAACAAGTCGGTTTCTAAACTTTATGCAGATAAGAAGAGATACTTCAATGAACTTAAAGACAAGGCAAAAAATTGTGAGTTGAAGGTTAAGGTAGAGAATTCTATGGAAGTAGATAAAATTAATATAGAAGTAGAATCAAAAGTATATAAAATAGATTTATAAATTATATGCCTTGGAGTTAATCTCTAAGGCTTTTTTTATTGATATTTTAATTAGCATAATATAAACTTATACCATGAGGAGTGAAGTGAAGTGAGAAAAAATACAAGAGAAAAAGTTATAAAATATACCATTATATTTATAATAATATGCTTTTTAGCAACTTTATTACCAGTTATGTTTATGTAAGGATAGGAGTGAATATATGTTTTTAAAATCTCTTGAGATAAGGGGATTTAAATCATTTGCTGATAAAACGGAATTAAATTTTAAGAAAGGGATAACTGCTATAGTTGGTCCTAATGGAAGTGGTAAGAGTAATGTATCAGATAGTGTAAGATGGGTTTTAGGAGAACAAAGTGCTAAAACTTTAAGAGGTGCTAAGATGGAAGATGTAATCTTCACTGGTACAGAATATAGAAAGCCTATAGGATATGCTCAAGTTTCCTTAACTTTAGATAATTCTTTAGGAGAACTTCCTTTAGATTATTTAGATGTAAAAGTTACTAGAAAATTATTCCGTTCCGGAGAAAGTGAATATTTAATAAATAATTCTCCTTGTAGACTAAAAGATGTGGTAAACCTATTTATGGATACAGGAATAGGAAAAGAAGGGTATTCGCTTATTGGTCAAGGTAAAATAGATAGTATTCTAAGTGGTAAGCCGGAAGATAGAAGAGCTATTCTAGAAGAAGCAGCAGGAATTGTTAAGTTTAAATCTAGGAAAGTTGAAGCTGAGAGAAAGTTAAAAAATACGGAAGAAAACTTAGTTAGAATAAATGACATAATCTTTACTTATGAGGAGAGGTTAGGTCCTTTAGAAGAAGAAAAGAATAAAGCATTAAGATATTTAGAACTTTCTAATGAGCTTAAACATAAAGAAATTTCATCTATTATGAGTGAACTTCATAGTATTGATGAGGTTATATCAAAGCAAAAAGAAAAGATACAAGATCTAATAGCTTTTAATGATAAACAAAAGGAAAAATATAAAACAGAAAGAGAAAAGATGTTTGCTTTAAAGGCAGAACTAGATTCTTTAGAAAATAGTCATTCTGAAAAGCAAGAAGAGTACTTTGCTAAGAAGGAAGAAATAAATAGAAGCTTAGGAAAAGTAAATCTTTTAAATGAAAGAATTAAGAATATTGATGAATTAGTTCTTAAAAATAAAGAAGAATTAGAAGAAAACAAGGAAAAGCTAAATAGCTTAATGAAGGAAAAGAATTCTATAGAGAAAGATTTTACTTCAAATAAAGATAAATTTGCTAAAGAATTAGAAGAAATTAATAAGTTAGAAAAGGAAGTCAATGAATTAAATTCTAAACTTATTTCTAAGGAAAAAGAAGTTAAGCAAATAAAGGATGAGGAGTTAGAGCTTTTAAGAAAAGTTTCTTCCTCTAAAAATAAAAAAACAATGTTAGAAAGTGAATTAAATAATTTAAATGAGAAGCTTGAATCTTCAAAGAATAAGCAAATAAATTATGATAATTCATTAAAAATAAATTTAGCAACTAAAGTAACTCTTCAAAAAGAACTTCAAAATATTGAACAAGAGAAGCAAAATAAAGAAAAAGAATTAAGAGAAAAAGAAAATCAGTTTAGAGAAGGACTTACTAGTATTAAGGAAACTCAAAATAAGTTAAACCAAGTTTTATCCAAAGGAAATAAACTTGAAGCTAATAAGGAAATGCTAAACAAGCTAGAGAAGCAGTATGAAGGGTATAATCTTTCTGTAAAGAAAATCATGGCTAGTGTAGATGCTGGGCGTGTTAAAATAAATAAAAATAAATGTAAGGTTTTAGGAGAAGTATTAGAAACTAAAGCTGGATATGAGACTGCTATTGAAATAGCTTTAGGTGGAAGTATTTCTAACATAATAACTGAAGATGAAGAAGTAGCAAAAATTCTTATTAACCATTTAAGAGAAAATAAATTAGGAAGAGCTACGTTTTTACCTTTATCAATAATAAGAGGTAAGAAGTTAGAACTAAGTAAAAATGTAGTTGAAAGTGAAGGATTTTTAGGAATAGCTTCAGATTTAGTTGAATTTAAAGAGGTTTATACTAATGTAATAAACTATGTATTAGGTAAAACCATAATATGTGATAATATAGATAATGCCATAAAGATTGCAAAGGTACTTAACTACAGGCACAAAATTGTTACTTTGTCTGGTGAAGTAGTAAACTCTGGTGGAGCTCTTACTGGTGGTAGTCTTTATCAAAAGAATACAGGTATAATGTCTAGAAAAAATGAAGTTAAGACATTAGAAGATGAACTGGTTAGAGTTAAAAATGAAGAATATATATTAACTAAAGAATTAGAGGAATTAAATAATCTTCAAGAGGATTTAAATAGACAGAGGAAAGAAATCACAGATAAGATATATGAAAAGAATTTAGAATTAGCAGATTTAAATAATAAGATTAAAAATGTTAACGATGAAACTTTCAAAATAAAAAATTCTATAAAATCTTTAGAGTTAGAACTGAGAGATACTGATTCAAGAAAAGCCAAGATAGAAAAAGAGATAGAATTGGTTAGTGAAAAAATTAGCCAGGTTGAGAATAAGGAAGTAACTAATTCGCAAAGGATTAAAGAACTAGAGAAGAAGTGTGAAGAACTTTCAAAAACTCTTTCTAAGCATAAAGATAGATTAACTAATATGAAAATAAACAAGGCTAAACTTCAAGAAGTTATTGAGGGAAGAGAAAAAGAAGCTTCTAGAATAAATTCTTCTATAGAAGATATAGAAAATAAAATTGTTAATATTACTAAGTACTTAGAAGAGATTAAATCTAATAAGGAAGAAAGTAAGAAGGAAATAACTTTATGCGAAAAGTTTATAAAGGATGAAGAGGGAAATATACTTACTCTTGAGGAAAACTTTAAATCCTTTGAACTTAAAAAAGGTAAGTTGAAAGAAAATATTAACTTAGTAGAAAATGCTATAGAAGTTCTTTCAGTTGAAATAGCCAAAAAGGAAGAAGAAGTTCATAAGAATGATATAACATACACTAAACAGGAAAATGAAAAAAATATTTTAAATAAGAGACTTTTAGAGGAGTTTAATACAAGTTTTCATGAGGAGAAAAATAGGTTTAAGCCTATTGAAGATATTAATGCTCATAAATCAAGAATAACAACTCTTAAAGCTAGAATAACTGGATTAGGTAATGTAAATGTAAATGCTATAGAAGAATTTAAAGAAATATCCGAGAAGCACAATTTTATGGCTACAGAAAGAGATGACTTAGAGAAGGCTAAGGAAGAACTTTTAAATGTTATAGAAGAGATGACTTCTAAGATGAGAGTAGTATTTAGACAGAACTTTAATATTTTAAATAAATTATTTGATGAAACTTTCAAAGAATTATTTAAAGGTGGTAGTGCAAAACTTGTTTTAGGTGAGGGTGATGAGCTCACAGGAAACATAGATATAAATGTTCAACCACCTGGTAAAAAGCTTCAGAACATAAATCTTATGTCTGGAGGAGAGAAGGTTTTATCTGCTATAGCCTTATTATTCTCAATATTAAAGATGAAACCTACACCGTTCTGTATTCTAGATGAAATTGAGGCTGCCTTAGATGATGCCAATGTAAGAAGGTATGCAGAGTTTTTAGGCAAGTTTAGAGATAATACGCAGTTTATAGTAATAACTCACAGAAAGGGTACTATGGAAGCTGCTGATATTATGTATGGAGTCACTATGGAAGAGAAGGGTATATCTAAAATTGTTTCAGTAGACTTAGACAAATAGAGGAGGACAAAAAATGTTTGGAAAATTATTTGATAAATTAAAAACTGGATTAACAAAAACAAGAGACAACTTAACAGATAAAATAAATGAGGCTTTAAATTTAGCTGTTACTATAGATGATGATATGTATGAAGAACTTGAAGAAGCTCTTATAATGTCAGATATAGGAATGGATACAACTGTTGAAATAATAGACAGATTAAAAGCTAAGATAAGAAAAGAAAAAATAAATGATGTTGAAATGGTTAAACCAGCTTTAAAGGAAGTTATTGCAGAAATGATGCTAGAAGGTGACTATGAAGAGGAAGAAGAGGATAACGAAAAGAAAGTTATGCTTATAATAGGGGTTAATGGAGTTGGTAAAACTACTTCAATAGGTAAAATAGCTGCTAGAAATAAAAATAATGGTAAGAAAGTATTATTAGCTGCGGCAGATACTTTCAGAGCGGCTGCTATAGATCAATTAGATATTTGGAGTCAAAGAGCTAATGTTGATATAGTTAAACACCAAGAAGGATCAGATCCAGCGGCTGTTGTATTTGATGCTGTTCAAGCTGCTAAGGCTAGAAATGTAGATTTATTAATATGTGATACAGCAGGAAGACTTCATAATAAGAAAAACCTTATGGATGAGTTAGCTAAGATAAATAGAATAATAGATAGAGAGTTAGGAGATAGAAAAAAAGAAACTCTTCTAGTATTAGATGGAACAACAGGACAAAATGCTGTTATTCAAGCAAAACAATTTATGGAAGCCTGTCCTATTGATGGTATAATATTAACTAAATTAGACGGAACAGCTAAAGGTGGAGTTGTTATATCAATAAAGAACACTTTAAATATTCCAGTTAAGTATATTGGTGTTGGAGAAGGTGTAGAAGATTTACAAAAATTCAATGCTAAAGAATTTGCAGAAGCATTATTATAATTTAGGTTTTAATTAAAACTTATATTTAATTTTGAAAAAGAATAAAAATTTTTTTTAAAATATTATCTTGCTGTAATTTATTTATATTGAAAAGTAGTAATTATCTAGCTTGATGGGGATAATATTAAAAATATAAGTGTTAAGTAAAAATACTTGACACTTATAAAAATATTTGTTATTATCTTATTCGTGAGCAAGGTGGTTATATGGAAAATAGATTTGAAATATCAATATTAATAGATTACTATGGAACATTGCTTACGGAAAAGCAGTTTAATGTTATGACCCTTTATTATAATGAAGATTTGTCATTAGCAGAAATTGCTGAAATTAATAAAACCAGTAGGCAAGCAATTTATGATTTGATAAAAAGATGCTGTAAGCAACTACACTCTTATGATGAAAAATTACAATTATCAAAAAAATATGATAAAAAGTATAGAATTAAAGAGGAGCTTATGGCAGAATTAAATAAGAACTCCAATTTGAATGAAGATATTAAAAAATATATAAATGAAAAGTTGGAGGAGATTATAAACGCTTAGGAGGGTTAAGCATGGCTTTTGATGGTTTAGCGTCTAAATTACAAGATACGCTTAAAAAGTTAAAGGGTAAAGGAAAGCTAACAGAAAAAGATATAAAAGAAGCCATGAGAGAAGTAAAGCTCGCTCTTTTAGAAGCTGATGTTAACTTCAAAGTGGTAAAAAAGTTTATATCAAGTGTTAAAGATAAATGTGTTGGTGAGGAAGTATTAAATAGTTTAACTCCAGGTCAACAGGTTATTAAGATAGTTAATGAAGAACTAACAACTCTTATGGGTGAAACTGAAAGTAAGTTAAAATACTCAGATAATGGACCAACAGTGTTCATGTTAGTAGGTCTTCAAGGTGCAGGTAAAACTACTATGGCAGGAAAGCTTGCATTACACTTAAGAAAGAAAAACAAAAAGCCATTACTTGTGGCTTGTGATATATATAGACCTGCAGCTATAAAGCAATTGCAAGTTGTAGGAAAACAAATAGATATACCAGTATTCTCAATGGGAGATAAGGTTAAGGCAGTTGATATTGCTAAGGCAGCAATAGAACATGCTAAAGATAATGGAAATAACGTTGTTATTATAGATACCGCTGGTAGACTTCATATAGATGAAGATTTAATGCAAGAGTTAAAAGATGTTAAGGAAGTTTCAAATCCTAGTGAAATATTATTAGTTGTAGATGCTATGACAGGTCAAGATGCTGTAAATGTAGCTGAGACATTTAATAATTCATTAGATCTTTCAGGAATAATATTAACAAAGCTAGATGGTGATACAAGAGGTGGTGCTGCTCTTTCAATAAGAGACATTACTGGCAAACCAATAAAGTTCGTCGGTGTTGGAGAAAAGATGAGTGATATCGAAGTATTCCATCCAGACAGAATGGCTTCAAGAATATTAGGGATGGGAGACGTACTCTCTTTAATAGAAAAAGCTCAGCAAGCTATTGATGAGGAAGAAGCAAGCAAGTTAAGCGAAAAGATGTTAAATCAAGAGTTTAACTTTGATGATTACTTATCAGCTATGGATCAAATGAAAAAGCTTGGACCTATAAATAAGCTAATAGAAATGATTCCTGGTGTGAATTCAAAAGAACTTGAAGGCATTGACTTTTCTCAAGGAGAAAAACAAATGGCTACAGTTAAAGCAATCATACAGTCAATGACAGCTAAAGAAAGAAAGCATCCATCTTTAGTTATAGGAAATGGTTCAAGAAAAAGAAGAATAGCTAAAGGTTCTGGTACTACAGTACAAGAGGTAAACAAAGTCTTAAAAGGCTATGAAATGATGAAAAAGCAAATGAAGCAAATGAAATCATTCCAAAAAAATGTTAATAAAAAGGGATTTTTAAATAAACTTCCTTTTATGAAATAAATTGAACACACTTTTGAAGGAGGTGAAAATGTAATGGCAGTTAAAATAAGATTAAGAAGAATGGGTGCTCACAAAGCTCCTTTCTACAGAGTAGTTGTTGCTGATTCAAGAAGTCCAAGAGACGGAAGATTCATCGAAGAAATTGGATACTACAACCCAATCGCTAAGCCAGAAGCTGAAGTTAAAATAGACGCTGAAAAGGCTGCTAAGTGGTTAGGAAATGGTGCTCAACCAACTGATATAGTTAAAAAGTTATTCAACCAAGCTGGTATAAAATAATTTTCCTTAGGGAGGTGGATCTACTTAATTTATTAAGTAGGGTAATATGAAAGAATTAGTTGAAATACTTGCTAAGTCACTAGTAGATAAACCTGAAGATGTTCATGTAAATGAGATCACAGGCGAGCAATCAATCATATTAGAACTAAAGGTATCACCTGAAGATATGGGAAAAGTTATTGGAAAGCAAGGTAGAATTGCCAAGGCTATCAGAACAGTAGTGAAAGCTGCTGCAATTAAAGAAAATAAAAAAGTTGTAGTAGAGATCATTTAAAAAAGAGTTAGGGGAATACCTAACTCTTCTTTTATATACAGAAAAGGGGTGTAGTAATGGACAATTTATTAGTAGTTGGTCAAATAATAAACACTCATGGATTAAGAGGAGAAATGAAGGTTATGCCTCTAACTGAAGACATGAGAAGATTTGATTACTTAGAGTATGTTATCTTAAAAGGAAAAAAAGTTAAAGTAGAGGGCGTAAAATACTTTAAAGATAAAGTTATACTTAAATTAGAAGGAATAAACTCAATAGAGGAAGCTGAAAAATTAAAAAGAACTTATTTAGAAATAGACCGTGAAGATGCTATAGAACTTGAAGAAGATGAATATTTCATAGTTGATTTAGTTGGATGTACTGTTGTTGATACAGAAGGATTTGAATACGGAAAAATCAAAGATGTTATACAAACTCCGAGTAATGATGTTTATTGGGTTCAAGGAAATAAAGAGGTTTTAGTTCCAGTTTTAAAGGATATAGTTTTAGATATTAATATGGATGAAAAATTAATAACTATTAGACCTTCTGGAGAGTGGCAATATGAAGATTAATATTCTTACCTTATTTCCAGAGATGTTTGATATATTTAAACATAGCATAATAGGAAGAGCTCAAGAAAATGGTTTTCTACATATAGAAGCAGTAAATATAAGGGATTATACTTTAAATAAACATAAAAAGGTTGATGACTATCCTTATGGTGGAGGAGCTGGAATGGTTATGACTCCTCAACCTGTTGTAGATGCTATAAAGGCTGTTAAAGAGAAAAATAAGGGTAAAGTTATATTCTTAGGACCAAGAGGAAAAACTTTTAACCAAGAGATGGCTAAGGAGCTTTCTAAAGAAGAGAATCTTATTTTTGTCTGTGGACATTATGAGGGAATAGATCAAAGGGTTTACAAATATTTTGATTTAGAAATTTCTCTTGGAGATTTTGTATTAACAGGTGGAGAAATGGCATGTATTCCAGTTGTTGATAGTATAGCTAGATTAGTACCAGGAGTTTTAGGAAGTGAAGAGAGTTTCCAAGATGAGAGTTACTATGATGGAACCTTAGAATACCCACAATATACCAGACCGCTTGAGTTTGAAGGGGAAAAAGTACCAGATGTTCTTATGTCAGGTCATCATGAAAATATAAGAAAGTGGAGAAGAAAGCAATCACTTCTTATAACAAAGGAAAGAAGACCTGATATGTTTGAAAAAATAAAACTTTCAAAAGAAGATATAAAATTATTAAAATCAAAATAAATATATTGATTAAAGAATATAAGTATGATAGAATAAACTTCGTGCTAGTACCGGCGGTCCTCTGTCACAGAGTGTGTTAAGAACGTCAAAATTTTTTAGATATCAAGGAGGAATGCACAATGAACGAAATCATAAGAGCAATCGAAAAAGAACAAATCAGAGAAGATTTAACTCAATTCAACATAGGTGACACTATAAAAGTTCACGTTAGAATCAAAGAAGGTAACAGAGAAAGAATCCAAGTATTCGAAGGAACTGTTATCAAGAAACAAAACGGTGGATTAAGAGAAACTTTCACAGTAAGAAGAGTTGCTTACGGTGTAGGTGTTGAAAGAACTTTCCCAATCAACGCTCCAATCATCGAAAAGATTGATGTTGTAAGAAGAGGTAAAGTAAGAAGAGCTAAGTTATTCTACTTAAGAGACAGAGTAGGTAAAGCTGCTAAGGTTAAAGAATTAACTAGATAATTTAAACATAAACTGGGACTAGTGAATAGTCCCATTTTTTGTTTGTATAAAAACATTAGAATTTCACATTAAACAATATTGATTTAATTTGTTTAAGATAATATATTAGATATAGCCTAAAATAAAAAATGGAAGGGTGATTTATTATGGCAATAAACTGGTTCCCTGGCCATATGGTCAAAACGAAGAGAGAAATACAGAACAATTTAAAGCTTGTAGATGCTGTTATAGAGATTAGAGATGCTAGAATACCTAAGTCTTCTAAGAACCCAGATATAGATACGCTATGTGCTGGTAAGCCTAGAGTAATACTTTTAAATAAAAGTGATTTAACAGATCCTAAGGTAACTAAGGCGTGGAAAGAAAGCTTAACTAACGAAGAAACAATTGTTTTAGAAGTAAACGCTTTAAAAGGTGAAGGATTAAATGCTATAAAACCTGCTCTTTTAAAACTTCTAAAAGAAAAGCATGATAGATTAAGAGCTAAGGGGTTAGTTAAAATAACTACTAGAGTTATGGTTGTTGGAATTCCTAACGTTGGTAAGTCAACATTCATAAATAAAATGGCTAAGAACAACATAGCTAAAACTGGAGATAGACCAGGGGTTACTAAGAATAAACAATGGATAAAAACTAAGTTAGGTATAGAGCTTATGGATACGCCAGGAGTTCTATGGCCTAAATTTGAAGATGAAACTGTTGGATTAAACTTAGCCTTCACTGGAGCTATAAAAGATGAAATAATGGATACTGAAGAACTTGCACTTAAACTAGTAGAAAGACTTCAAGAAACAAATCCAGAAGAATTAATGACTAGATATAAGCTTACAGAACTTCAAGAAAATCCATTAGATAACTTAGATGCTATAGCTAGAAAAAGAGGAGCTATAATGTCAGGTAATCAAATAGATTATAATAGAATTGCAGGAATAATCTTAGATGAATTTAGAGGCGGAAAAATAGGAAGAATATCTTTAGAAAAACCAGAATAGGAAGTAGGGTTTATTATGGATAATTTAATAAAAGATATAAAAGAAAATTTAAATTCATACTCTTTCAAGGTTATAAGTGATTTAGTGAAAGACTTAGAGATAAAAAGAGACAATAAAGCTGAAGTAAAAGAGATTTCTAATTTATTAAAAGAGGATAAAAGAAAGAATGTATCTTCTTTAGGTAATAGATTAGAGAAGAATCTAAATAGCCTTATTAGAGAGGAAGAAAGAGTTAAAAATATGTATCTTTTTGATAAGAGTTTTGGCGATTATACTCATGTTGCTGGAGTTGATGAGGTTGGAAGAGGACCATTAGCGGGACCTATAGTTTCAGCAGCAGTAATATTAGATTCTAGTGACTTAGAAGATATAATACTTTACATAAATGACTCTAAGAAATTATCAGAGAAAAAAAGAGAAGAATTAAGTGAAATCATAAAAGAAAAGGCTTTAAGTTATTCTATTGCTATGTGTGATAATAATGAAATTGATGAAAAGGGCATAGGATATTGCAATAATGAGGTCTTTATAAGGGCTTGTGAAGGCTTGAGTGTAAAGCCAGATTTAGTTCTTTCTGATGGATACTTAATAAAGAATTTTAATGGAGAGAATAAGCATGTTATAAAAGGTGATACAAAGAGTGCTTGCATAGCATGTGCTTCAATAATTGCAAAAGTATATAGGGATAATATCATGAAGGAATATCATAATAAATATCCACAATATGACTTTGAGAAAAATGTTGGGTATGGAACTAAAACTCATGTAGATGCATTAAATGAATACGGTCCTACGGATATACATAGAATGAGTTTTTTAAAAAACATTTTATAACTATAATCTGAAAGCATCTTTTAAAAAGTTTAATTCATATTTAGAACAATTAAAGTTAAAATTAATTTCAATAACATCAAATCTAATATAGTAATTGTAGAATTTTTTTAGGTGTAGATAATATTTTGAAGCAGCTATTATTCTACGTTGTTTATGGCAGGTTACTGATTCTTTTGGGTTTCCAAAAGACTTGGTAAACCTGCTTTTTACTTCTATAAAAGATAAAATTTCATTTTTAAGAGCTATTATATCAATTTCCCCAGAGGAGCAATTAAAATTTTTTTCTAAAATTGAATAACCTTCTTTTTTCAGAAAATCCACACCAATTTCTTCACCATAAGAACCTATTGATTTATTATATTTTTTCATTGAATCACCTCATCTAAATTTTTAACAATGAAATATTAATTTAAACACTTAATTAGTTTAATGTTTAAAAAGTTTTTTTATGGACAGTATGATTTTTGAAAGTATATCTTTTGAAGAAGGTGGTTTATATGTCTGTTAGTTTAAAAAGTTCAACTCTAGTAGGAATAGAAGGAATAATTGTTAATATAGAAGTAGATATAAGTAAGGGATTGCCTAGTTTTACATTAGTGGGATTGGCTGACACTTCTGTTAGAGAAGCGAAGGAGAGGGTACGGGCCGCTATTGTAAATAGTGGATATGAATTTCCACTAGGAAGAATAACTGTCAATTTAGCGCCTGGTAACTTGAGAAAAGTAGGAACTGGTTTTGATTTGCCTATAGCCTTAGCAATATTAATGGAAAGTGGGCAAGTTGATAAAAAATTTACAGAAGATACAGTTTATTTAGGAGAATTATCCTTAGATGGTCATATAAGAGGTGTTAAAGGAGCATTGTGTTCTGTAATATCAGGAGTTGAAAATAATAATGATAAATTTATTATGCCAATAGAAAATTTAAAAGAATGCTCCTATGTAGAACATATTAGTTTATATGGTTTTTCTCATTTAAGAGAAGCCGTTGGATTTTTAACTTATGAAGATGTTATGCCTTATGAAAAAGATAAGGAGGACTTTTTTGAAAAAGAAGACAATTCTTTTAATGAAATATGTGGGCAAGAAAGTGCAAAAAGAGCAATGATAATTGCGGCAGCTGGAAATCATAATGTTATTTTACAAGGTCCTCCTGGATCTGGCAAAACAATGCTTGCTAAAGGCGTTAAATCTTTATTGCCAGAGTTAAATGAGAAAGAAATATTAGAAACAACAAGAATATATAGTGTTTCAGGACTTTTAAATAATAATGAAGGAAAGATTGAAAGACCTTTTAGAAATCCTCATCATACTGCAACGAGAGTATCACTTATAGGTGGTGGACGAGATTTGAGGGTAGGAGAGGTTACTTTAGCTCATAATGGTATTTTATTTTTAGATGAACTTTTAGAGTTTGATAGAAGAACTTTAGAATGTTTAAGAGAGCCTATGGAAAATGGAGAAATAACAATATCTAGAAATATTGGAAGTGTAACTTATCCAGCAGAGGTTATGTTAATAGGAGCCTTTAATCCATGCCCTTGTGGAAATTATTTAAGTGGATATGAGGGACGAATTTGTACTTGTAGTGAGTATGAAAGAATTAAATATAGAAATAGGCTTTCTAAGGCAATGTTAGATAGAATTGATATTTTTACTTCTGTTAGATATGCTTCATATAAAGAACTCAATTCAAAGAATAAAAAAGAGAGTATTGATGAAATAAAAAATAAGATTAGGGATGCAAGAAAAAGGCAAGAACTTAGATTTAGAGGTTATGGTATAAGCTATAATTCTCAAATGAAGCACAGTCATATTCAAAGCCTTATAAAGTTAGATGAAGAGTGTCATGAGGTTTTAAATAATATATATACAAGGTTTTCTTTAAGTAGCAGAGCTTTAGATAGGATAATAAGAATTTCTAGAACTATAGCAGATATGAATGGAAATAATGATATTAGTAAAGCTAATATATATGAGGCTCTTAATTATAGAAAGAATTTAGAGGGAGAGGTTATATAAATGACAGAGGTTGATTTGAATTATAAAATATGGTTTGGAATTTGAATATTTCAAATAATATAAAAATAGAACTTTTAAATCAATTAGGGAATGAAGAGAATATATACATACATAGAAAAGATATAGAGAAAATTGGAATT
Organism: Clostridium sp. LIBA-8553; assembly: GCF_057782465.1. Classification (NCBI taxonomy): domain Bacteria; kingdom Bacillati; phylum Bacillota; class Clostridia; order Eubacteriales; family Clostridiaceae; genus Clostridium; species Clostridium sp. LIBA-8553. The sequence goes on along the minus strand of NZ_CM173489.1, from coordinate 2,430,072 downwards.
AAATGCGCTAGTAAATTTAAAAATGACATTAATATTGATTTGAATAGTAGGATAATTAATGATATAAATAAGAAAGACTATAAAATAGTAACATATTTAGATGAAGAATATCCTGAAAGATTAAAAAATATAGATGAAGCTCCATATATTCTTTTTTATAAAGGAGATTTAGAAAAGGCTGAAAATACTAACGTAGCTATTGTTGGTTCAAGAAGATGTGACCAATATGGAAAAAGATGTACTCAACTTATAAGTACTAGTTTAGGAAAGTTAGGTATTGGCATAGTAAGTGGAGGGGCTTTTGGTGTGGATACCGAGGCTCATAAAAAATGTGTCGAGGGAAATTTCTATAATGTTGCTGTCTTTGGTTGTGGAATAAATTTAGATTATCCTGTTTATAACAGAGAATTGTATAAGAAAATAATTAAAAATGGATGTATAGTTAGTGAATTTTTTCCTGATACACCACCTCTTAGATACAATTTTCCTAGGAGAAATAGAATAATAAGTGGGTTATCAGATGCTGTTTTAGTTATTCAGGCGGGAGAAAAAAGCGGTTCTTTGATAACTGCAAATTATGCTATAAATCAAGGAAAAGATGTTTTTGCAGTACCTGGACATGTATTTTCACCTGAGAGTAAAGGATGCAATAATCTTATAAAAGATGGAGCAGGTATATTTACTAATGTAGGTGATTTATTGAATTCCATACCTTTTAAAATAAAAAAAGAAGGAAAATGTAATAAAGTTGGTAAAAATGAGGAAAACTCAGAGGTTAACCAGTTGCTTTTAAGTATATTAGAGAATAATATTCTACATATAGATGATATTATAAGAGTAACAAATATTGACACATCTATCATATATGAGTTATTATGTGAATTGCAATTTGAAAATAAAATAGAAGTTATACCAGGAGATTATTATACAAAAATAATATGATAGTTTGAGGGGGTGAACACTCTGGAGTTAATTCAGGGTTTACGATGGGTCAAAAATTAGTAATTGTTGAGTCACCAGCTAAGGCTAAAACAATAGAAAAATACTTAGGTAAAAACTATGTAGTCGAAGCATCAATGGGACATGTAAGAGATTTGCCAAAAAGCCAATTAGGCGTTGATATAGAAAATAATTATAATCCTAAATATATAACAATAAGAGGAAAAGGTGAGCTTTTAAGTAAGCTTAGAAAATTAGCTAAAAAAAGTGATAAGATATATCTTGCAACAGACCCCGATAGAGAGGGAGAAGCTATATCATGGCATTTAGCTAACATACTTAAAATAGATGAAAATGAAAATTGCAGAATAGAATTTAACGAAATAACAAAAGATGCTGTTAAAAACTCAATAAAGCATCCAAGAAAAATAAATTGTGATTTAGTAGATGCTCAACAAGCAAGAAGAGTGTTAGATAGATTGGTTGGATATGAAATAAGTCCACTTCTATGGAGAAATGTAAAATGGGGATTAAGTGCTGGAAGAGTTCAATCAGCAGCATTAAAACTTATATGTGATAGAGAAGAAGAAATAAAAAAGTTCAATCCAGAAGAATATTGGACTGTTGATGTTAAACTTAAAAAAGGAAAGAAATCTTTTCCCGTTAAGTTAACAACTAAAAATAAGAAAAAAATAGAAATAAAAAATAAAGAGCAAGCAGATAAAATAATAGAAGAATTAAAAGAAAGTGAATATGTAGTAAGTAAGATAAAAAAAGGAACTAAAAATAAAAATCCTTTAGCACCATTTACTACAAGTACTCTTCAACAGGAAGCTAGTAAAAAACTTAATTTTATGACAAAGAAAACAATGTCTGTTGCACAGCAACTTTATGAAGGGGTAGAAGTTAAGAAGTTCGGAACAGTAGGTTTAATTACTTATATGAGAACTGATTCTGTTAGAATCTCAAATGAAGCTCAAGAAAAAGCACTTAATTTTATAAATGAGACATATGGGGAAGAGTATGTTCCAAGTGAGCCAAGGGTATATAAAGGAAAGAAAAATATACAAGATGCCCATGAGGCAATAAGACCTACATATGTTGAAATAACACCAGAAGTTGCTAAAGCGAATTTAAGTAATGATCAATACAAGTTATATGCTTTAATATGGAAGAGATTCATAGCAAGCCAAATGGCTACATGTATACTAAATACTAATAGCTTAGAAATAAAAAATGGAGATTACATTTTAAGAGCAAGTGGTTCCACAATAAAATTTGATGGCTTTATGAAAGTATATGAATATATTTCTGGAGAAGAGGAAGAATCAGTTCTTTTACCAGAATTAGAAGAGAATGAAGTGTTAAAAGAGGAATCAGTTGAAGGAAAGCAACATTTCACTCAACCGCCAGCTAGATATTCAGAAGCAGCTTTTGTTAAACTTCTAGAAGAAAAGGGTATAGGAAGACCAAGTACTTATGTTCCAACAATATCTACATTAATAAGTAGAAAGTATGTAGATAGAGAAAAAAAGATTCTTATTCCTACAGAATTAGGATTTATCGTAAATGATATACTTTCAAATTATTTTAAACAAATAGTAGATACTGATTTTACAGCAGAAATGGAAGTTAAACTTGATAATGTTGAAGCAGGAAAGGAAAGTTGGACTCATATAGTTGATGAATTCTTTACTCCATTAAAAGAAGATATAGAGAAGGCTGAAAAAGAAATATCTAAGGTTATAATAGAAGACAAGGTAAGTGATGTTCCTTGTGATAAATGTGGAAGACTTATGGTTATAAAACATGGAAGATTTGGAGATTTCTTAGCTTGTCCTGGATATCCAGAATGTCAAAATACAAAACCTATAGTTGAAGAGGTTGATGCAAACTGTCCGTTATGCGGAGGAAAGATCTTAGTTAAGAGAAGTAAAAAAGGAAATAGATTCTATGGATGTAGTAATTATCCAGAGTGTAATTTTGTAAGTTGGTATGAGCCAACAAATGAAAAATGTCCAGAATGCGGTTCATATATGGTTAAGAGATATTCAAAGAGCAAAGGTGAATATTTACAGTGTAGTAATAAAGAATGTAAACACGAGAGAATAATCGAAAAAAACAACGATGAAAATAACTCAGAAAAGTAGTTTGTAGGCCTTATCTTCACCATGAATACTGGTTGAAATGAAGTATGTACTATGTTAATATTTAAATAATAGGTTTATTATAAGAATATTTTAAAAATTCTGAAATTTACATCTTTTGTAAAATGGTGCGAGGAGGATATAATGTCGACACTACTTAGTAAAACTAGAAGATTAAATAAGATTTTACAAAAATCAGGTACTGAAGCTATAGCTTTTGGAGATATATGCGAATTATTAAGTGATGTTATGTTATGTAATGTGTATTTAGTAGGGAAAAAAGGAAGAATATTAGGTTATTCTTTCTCAGAAAAATTTGAATGTGACATAATGAAAGAAAAAGTTGTTGTTGATAGAAAATTCCCAGAAGATTACAATAATAAATTAATAAACATTCAAGATACAATTGCTAACATACCTAATAAAGGCATTTGCGTTTTTGAAGGGGTAGGAGAATGTTTAATCTCTAAAAAAATATCAACTATTGTTCCTATAGTAGGTAATGGAGAGAGACTAGGAACTTTATTATTAGCTAGATTTGGTGAAGAGTTTAATGATGATGACTTAGTTTTAGCGGAATATAGTGCTACAATAGTTGGAATGGAGCTTTTAAGAGCTAGACAAGGAGAAATAGAAGAAGAAGCACGTAAAAAAGCTGTGGTTCAGTTAGCTATAGGAACCTTATCTTATTCTGAGCTAGAAGCTGTAGAGCATATTTTTAATGAGTTAAATGGAGACGAAGGATTATTAGTAGCTTCTAAGATCGCTGATAAAGTTGGAATAACTAGATCAGTTATAGTAAATGCATTAAGAAAATTTGAGAGTGCTGGAGTTATAGAATCAAGAAGTCTTGGGATGAAAGGTACTCATATAAAAATATTAAATGAAAAGTTAATGGATGAACTTAAGAAAATAAAGTAAAAGTATAAGGAGGTGTGTAAGCATCTCCTTATTTTTTTATTTAGACAATTAAATTTAAATGAAATAAGATGTTAAACATAATTATTAAATTTAATATGTTAATATTATTTTAAAAGTTTCATAAGTGATTTAAGAAGAAAAAATAAAATTTTATAATATGTAGGTTTTTAGTATATTAATAGGCGATTTGAGGTAAAATTCAATTAGGTTAAAAGTATGATGACAATTAATTCTTATTTTATAAAAAACTTTGAAAAATCTTATTGATACTTTTATAACCCTATGTTATACTATCAAAGGTAACAAAATACACACATTATCGAATCTATAAGCTGGTGCTACTTTGTGTAGTGCTTATAGTAAGGAAGATAGTGGAGGAAACAACCAATCGAGGAGGAAACAATAATGTCAGTAATTTCAATGAAACAATTATTAGAAGCTGGTGTTCATTTCGGACATCAAACAAGAAGATGGAACCCTAAAATGGCTCCTTACATCTTTACAGAAAGAAACGGTATATACATAATCGATTTACAAAAGACTGTAAAGAAAGCTGAAGAAGCTTACAACTTCATAAGAGAAGTATCAGAATCAGGTAAAGACGTAATATTCGTTGGAACTAAGAAACAAGCTCAAGAAGCTGTTAAAGAAGAAGCAGAAAGATCAAACATGTACTTCGTTAACCACAGATGGTTAGGAGGAATGTTAACTAACTTCTCAACTATAAAAACAAGAATAAACAGATTAAACAAATTAGATGAAATGGAGCAAGACGGAACTTTCGACGTTTTACCTAAGAAAGAAGTAATCAAGTTAAAGCTTGAAAGAGAAAAATTACAAAGAAACTTAGGCGGAATCAAAGAATTAGACGCTTCAAACATCGGAGCTATGTTCGTTGTTGACCCAAGAAAAGAAAAGAACGCAATAGCAGAAGCTAAAATATTAGGAATCCCAGTAGTTGCTATAGTTGATACTAACTGTGATCCAGAAGAAGTTGACTACGTAATTCCAGGAAACGACGATGCTATAAGAGCAGTTAAATTAATAGCTGGTAAAATGGCAGACGCTGTAATCGAAGGAAGACAAGGCGAGCAATTAGCAGAGTAATATTAAGATAAATACTGAAAAGGTAGATGAAGCTCTCTGCTTCGTTTACCTTTTAATTAAATAGTCAGGAGGAATTTCAATGATAACAGCTAAAGCAGTTAAAGAGTTAAGAGAAAGAACTGGCGCAGGAATGATGGATTGTAAAAAAGCGCTAACTGAAACAAATGGAGATATGGAAAAAGCAGTTGAAGTTTTAAGAGAAAAAGGATTAGCAGCTGCAGCTAAGAAAGCTGGAAGAGTAGCCGCTGAAGGTATCGTTAAAACTTACGTATCAGAAGATATGAAGAAGGGTTCAATAGTTGAAATCAACTGTGAAACTGATTTCGTTGCTTTAAACGAAGAATTCGTTGGATTTGCTGGAAGAGTAGCAGAGTTAGTTGCTAACTCAAATGTTTCAACTGTAGAAGAGTTATTAGCAGAAAAGTTAGACGGAGACAAAACTGTTCAAGAAGTTTTAACTGAGTTAATAGCTAAAATCGGTGAAAACATGAGCGTAAGAAGATTTGAAAGATTCACTGTTGAAAACGGATTAGTTCAAAGCTACATCCACGGTGGTGGAAGAATAGGTGTTATGGCTGAGTTAGGATGCGAAGCTTCATCACCTGTATTATCAGAAGTTGCTAAAGATATCTGTATGCAAATAGCAGCTGCTAACCCACTATTCTTATCAGAAGCTGATGTTGATCAAGAAGCTTTAGAAAAAGAAAAAGAAATATACAGAGCTCAAGCATTAAATGAAGGTAAACCAGAGCACATCGTTGATAAGATGGTAATGGGAAGAGTTAAGAAATACTGCAAAGAAGTATGTCTTTTAGAGCAAGCTTGGGTAAAAGATGGCGATAAGTCAATATCTAAATTATTAGAAGAAAAATCTAAAGAAGTAGGTTCTCCGATAACTATCAACAAATTCGTAAGATTCGAAAGAGGAGAAGGTATCGAAAAGAAAGAAGAAAACTTCGCTGAAGAAGTAGCTAAAATGGGCGGAAAATAATAACATAAGAGAACACAATGTGTTCTCTTTTTTTTAGAGTATAGACATAAAAATTAACAAAAAATAGAGAATTTCAGCGTTTTGGAGGTTTGAGATGGGAACTTGTAAATACAAAAGAGTTATGCTTAAGTTATCAGGTGAAGCTTTAGCAGGAGAAAATGGCTTTGGAATAGATTTCAACATAGCAATGAATATAGCAAAGGCTGTAAAAGAGCTTGTTGATATGGGCGTAGAAGTTGGTGCTGTTGTAGGTGGCGGAAACATATGGAGAGGTAGAAGTGGAGAAGGCATGGATAGAACTACTGCTGATTATATGGGAATGCTAGCTACTTCAATAAATGCATTAGCACTTCAAGATTCATTAGAGTCTTTAGGTGTTGATACTAGAGTACAAACTGCTATAGAAATGAAAGAAATAGCAGAGCCATACATCAGAAGAAGAGCTATGAGACACTTAGAAAAAGGCAGAGTAGTAATATTTGGAGCAGGAACAGGAAACCCTTATTTTTCAACTGATACAGCTGCAGCATTAAGAGCAGCTGAAATCGAAGCTGATATAATATTATTAGCTAAGAAAGTTGATGGAGTTTATGATAAAGATCCACATAAATACGATGATGCAAAAAAATATGATGAGTTATCATATATAGAAGTACTTGAGCAAGGATTACAAGTAATGGATTCAACAGCAACATCACTTTGTATGGACAATAACATTCCTATCTTAGTTTTCGCTTTAGACCAGCCAGAAAACATTAAAAAGGCTATTTTAGGTGAGAAAATAGGAACAATAGTAAGTAAAAAATAAGGAGGATTTTTATGATTAAAGATGTTCTAAAGAAATCAGAAGAGAAAATGAACAAAACTATACATTCTTTACACTCAGAGCTTGCTACAATGAAAGCAGGAAGAGCTAACCCAACTATGTTAGATAGAATACAAGTTGAGTACTATGGAAGCATGTGCCCTTTAAATCAGGTGGCTAACGTTTCATCACCAGAACCAAGATTATTAGTTATAACACCTTGGGAAAAACCAATGCTTAAAGAAATAGAAAAGGCTATATTAAAATCAGATTTAGGAATAAATCCTAATAATGATGGTGCAATAATAAGACTTTTAGTTCCAGAATTAACTGAAGAAACAAGAAAGAATTTAGTTAAAAATGTTAAAAAAGCTGGAGAGCAAGCTAAAGTTGCTATAAGATCTATAAGAAAAGATGCAAATGATAAGATCAAGAACTTAAAGAAAGAGGGAACTCTTACTGAAGACGAAATGAAAAAGGGCGAAGATGACGTTCAAAAAGTAACAGATAAATTTGTTAAAGAAATAGATAATATAGTAGCAGCTAAAGAAAAAGAAATTATGTCAATTTAATTTTAAAAACCTGCTTCTTTAGCAGGTTTTTATTATTTTATAATTGGTATTATAAGGAGGAACCTTCTATGTTAGATTTTTTTAATAAAAAAGGAAATGATAATTCAGAAGAAATAGTTCTAATAGAAGATAAAATGCCAAAACATATTGCCATAATAATGGACGGTAATGGGAGATGGGCAAAAAAAAGAGGGCTTCCAAGAACTATGGGACATAGAGCTGGTGTCAAAACTATAAAGACTATTGTAAAAGAATGTGACAAGCTAGGAGTCAAATACTTAACTTTATATGCTTTTTCCACTGAAAATTGGAAAAGACCAGAAGAAGAAGTAAATGCTCTTATGAAATTAGTTGTTGAATTTATAAAAAATGAAATTGAAGAACTACATAAAAATAGAGTAAAGGTTAAAACTATAGGAGACTTATCAAGATTTCCTGAGGAACCTAAAAAGGCTATATTAGGTGCTATTGAAAAAACTGCAAACAATACTGGAGTAGTTTTAACTTTAGCTTTAAATTATGGTGGAAGAAATGAAATAATTAAAGGTATGAAATCTGTAATAGAAGATGTTCAAGCGGGTAAAATAAGCATAGAGGATGTAAATGAAACTATGTTTAATGATTACCTTTATACTAAAGGAATGCCAGATCCAGATCTTATAATAAGACCAAGTGGAGAGCAAAGACTTAGTAATTTCTTATTATGGCAATGTGCTTATTCAGAGTTTTGGTATTCTCAAATTAACTGGCCAGACTTTAATGGAGAAGATTTAAGAAAAGCTATTTTTGATTACCAAAATAGAGATAGAAGATTTGGTGGAATTAAATAAATATTGAGGTGATTTTAGTGAAATCCAATAGCAGATATTTAGGTGCGCTTATTATGGCTCCATTTATTGCTTTTATATTTTTAGGTGGTATTTGGCTTAAGTGTTTTACAGTTGCTTTATCTCTAGCAGGATTATATGAATATTATAAGACTGTTAAAGTGGCAAAAATGAAGCCTATATCTATAGCAGGATATATTCTTTTAATATTATATTATTTAACTTCAAATAATTTTGAAGTGTTATCATTTTTAATTATAATAGGAACTTTTATTTTACTATGTGTTCCAATATTAGATATTGAATATACTTTTATTGATGTAGCAGTAACTATTTTAGGGTTTATATATGTAGGAGTTTTCTTTAGCTTCATACACTTAGTTAACATCAAAGAAGGTGGACAATACCTAGTTTGGTTAATATTCCTATCATCATGGCTTTGTGATACAGCTGCATATTATTCAGGAAGATTTCTTGGAAAACATAAATTATGCCCAAAAGTTAGTCCTAAGAAGACTATAGAAGGATCTATAGGAGGGATATTAGGAAGTACACTAGCGTGTGGAATTTTTGGTATAGTGATATCAAGCAATTTCTCTTTAATACCAATATATCATTATTTCATAATAGGTATATTATGTGGAGTATTCTGTCAATTTGGTGATTTAGTTGCTTCATCAATAAAGAGATATGCCGGAATAAAGGACTATAGTAATTTAATACCAGGACATGGTGGAATACTTGATAGATTTGATAGTATCCTATTTGCAGGAACTATAGTATTCTTTTATTTAACACTTGTATTGAAGTTTTAATGCTTTAGATTTTTCTAAAGCATTTTTTTTATAAAATTTTTTATTTAATAGTCTTAATTTCTTAATGAAAATTCTGTGTCTTGCGATTAAAATAGAATACTATATGTAATTTATATTGCGTTTTAATTGCTAAGATTATATACTTTAACTAACTTTAAATACTATATTTGGAATAAAATATATAAATAGGATGTGTAGTGATAGTATTTGGAGTTTATTATATATAGTATATATATATATCAATTAATAATTAGGGGGTGAGGTTTATGATATCAAATTATATGATAGTATGTTTTCTTATAAATATAATGATAGGATTAGGAATACCTATAGGGTCGTTTTTTTATTTAATAAGAAAAAGAGATAAGTGTATAAAGCCTTATTTTATTGGTGTTTTAGTATTTTTAATATCTCAAATTTTCTTAAGAATACCATTAATAAATAATGTATTGGCTTATATGGAATGGTTTAATTATATGACTATTTTTTATCCAATAGCATATATTTTGTTTTTAGGATTTTCAGCTGGTATTTTTGAAGAAATAGGACGTTACTTAGGTTTTAAAATAGCTTTAAAGAATAATAGAAGGTGGATTGACGGTATTTCCTTTGGATTAGGACATGGAGGAATTGAGGCTGTGTTGTTCCTAGGAATACCTAGTATACAGAATTTATTTACAGCTATATCTCTAAATAATGGAACATACCTAGAAGGAAATATAGAGAGTATAAGAGCATTGTATTTATCAACGAGTAATATAAATGTATTAATGGGGAGTGTTGAAAGAATTTTAGCTATTATTATGCATGTAGGATTAACGCTTATAGTTTTATATGGTATAAATAAAAAGCAAATAAGATATTTACTATTAGCTATATTAATACATGGAAGTGCGAATTCTATATCAGTAATATGTTTGAACTTTGGAATGAATGTATTGATCGTAGAAGGAATTATAGGAATTTTTTCTTTAGGATTACTTATTTTTATAATAAAATCTAAAGAGTTATTCAAAAAGTTTGAAGGAGTATAGGGAATGAAAAAAATTATATCAACTTTATTAATAGTATTTTGTGGAGCTTTATTTATTGGGTGCGGAGCTTCTAAGTTAAGCTCTAATTATAATGAGGAAGATTTGAAGACAGCTTCTGAAAAAATTATTACTAATTTAAATGATGGAAGGTATGAAGATGTAGTAGATATGGGGAGCGATGAATTAAAAAGTCAATTATCAAAGGAAAAAATAGAAGAGGCATACGAAGCTTTAAAAGGAAAGCTAGGGAAGTATGAAAGTATTGAAAAAATATCTTTTAAAGAAAAAGATGATATTGCAGCCGTTATAGCAATAGCTAAATATGAAAATGGAAAAGCACAATTTACTTTGTCTTTTAATACTGATATTAAACTTATGGGAATTTACATGAAGTAATCAATAATATAAGAAATTATTAATAATATAAATCATAAAGCATATGGTTAAGTAAAAACCTATGCTTTTTTATTTAGAATATGTTTTAAACTAGTGTTAAGTTTTAACAGTCTAACATTCACCTAAAACAGAATCTTTATTTAAAGGTGTAATAATAAGAAAAAATGAATGTTTTATTTATAGAATATTCATTGATAAATTGAGTATATTTATTATGTAGATAATTTTCCTTAAATAAAATGAAGTTAAATGTAGGGAAACTTATTTAAAAACAAAATTAGATAAGAGTAATATCAAATTCTATTAGATAAATTTTTGTTAAAAGAATACATAATAAATGTATATTATTGTATTTAGAGATATAATGATATAAAATAATATAATAGGCTAAGTAGAGAATTTTAGTCTAGTATGTTTAAGGAAGAACTTAGGAGGAAAGAATATGAAGAGAATATCTATACTAGGGGTAACTGGTTCTATAGGAACTCAAACTTTAGATGTAATAAGATTTCATAAAGAAGATTTTGAACTAGTTGGAATAACAGCTAATAGAAATATAGATTTAACAGTAGATATAATAAAAGAATTTTCACCTAAATATGTTGCGATAAATCATAAGGAATCTTATGAAAAACTTGTGGATTTAGTGAAAAAAGAAGGATTAGAATGTGAAGTTATCTATGGTATGGAAGGCTTAGTCAAAGTTGCTACTTTAGATGAGATTGACATAGTTGTTACTTCTGTAGTTGGTATGATTGGATTAAAACCAACAGTTGAGGCTATAAGAAAAGGAAAAGACATTGCTTTAGCAAATAAGGAAACTTTAGTTGTAGCAGGGGAGCTTGTTATGAGAGAAGCTAAAGAAAATGGAGTAAAAATACTTCCTGTAGACTCAGAGCATAGTGCTATATTCCAATCATTACAAGGAAATGCTAATAATAAAATTGACAAAATACTTTTAACTGCTTCTGGAGGACCTTTTAGAGGATTTACTATAGAAGATTTAAAATCAGTAACTCCAGAAAGAGCTCTTAAGCATCCAAAATGGAATATGGGACAAAAGATATCAATAGATTCATCAACTTTAATGAATAAAGGGTTAGAAGTTATAGAGGCTCATTGGCTATTTGATTGTCCTTATAAAGATATAGAGGTTGTAGTTCATCCACAATCAATAATTCATTCTATGGTTCAATATACTGATGGAGCAGTTATAGCTCAATTAGGCGTACCAGATATGAAATTACCAATTCAATATGCTTTAAATTATCCAAATAGAGAGGGTAATATAAGTGAAAAGTTAGATTTATTCAAAATTAGAGAATTAACTTTTGAGAAGCCAGATTTAGATACTTTCAAATGCTTAAAATTAGCTTATGAAGCAGGAGAAAGAGGAAAACTTATGCCAACAATATTAAATGGTGCAAATGAAGTATGTGTTGAATTATTTTTAAATAAAAAGATAACATACTTACAAATACCAGAGATAATAGAAGAATGTATGAATAAGTTTAATTACAACCAAGAGGTTACTCTTGATAATGTAATAAATTTAGACCAAGAAGTAAGAAAATATATATATGAAAAATATAACTAGGAGGGGAAAGGGTGTATATAATTTTTGCTTTATTAGCATTTAGTGCTTTAATCTTAGTTCACGAGCTTGGACATTTTATTGTAGCTAAATTAAATGGAATTTATGTTGAGGAATTTGCTATTGGTATGGGTCCAAAGATTTTTGGTGTAAAAGTTGGAGAAACAGAATATAATTTAAGAATCCTTCCTTTTGGTGGATTTGTTAAAATGCTTGGTGAAGAGGATGATAGTGAGGATTCAAGAAGCTTAAATGCTAAGACCCCATTACAAAGAATCCTTGTTATGGGTGCGGGGGCTTTTATGAACTATATGTTAGCTCTTATAATTTTTGCAGGATTAGCAATTAATTCAGGATATGCAGAAAACAGCATTGCAAGTATTGTGCCAAATTCACCAGCTCAAGAAGCAGGGATTCAAAAGGGTGATGAATTCTTAAAAATAGATGGGCATAGAATTTATACAACTGATGATTTTAGAATGGGGTTAGCTTTAGCTAAAGGAGCTCCAGTTGAAGTAGAAGTAAAGAGAGGAAATGAAGTATTTACAAAGTCAATAAAACCTATGGTTAATGAACATGGAATATATCAAGTAGGAATAGGATATAGTGTTGTTGAAAATCCTACTTTATTACAAGGAATAAAGCAAGGATTTAATGAAACGATAAGTCTTGTATCACAAGTATTTATATCATTAAAAACTATGATAACAGGAAATATTAATTTCAAAACAGATGTAGGAGGACCAGTAACTATAATAAAAATGTCAGGTCAAGCTGCTAAAGCAGGTGCAAGTACTTTGTTATGGTTTATGGCATTTTTAAGTGTTCAATTAGCTGTATTTAATCTTTTACCATTCCCAGCTTTAGATGGAGGTAGAATATTTATAGAGCTTATACAGATGATAACAAGAAAAGATATACCAGCAAAATATGTAGATGCTGTAAATACAGTAGGCTTCATGCTCCTTATGGGACTTATGGTGTTGGTAACTATAAAGGATATAATATTCCCGATATTATAGAAATCAGGAGGATTTACCAGTGAATAGAAAAGAAACTAGAAAGGTTAAGGTTGGAAGTATATATGTAGGAGGAGACTTTAGAGTTTCTATTCAATCTATGACCAATACAGATACAAAGGATATAGAGGCTACAGTTAAACAAATAAAGTCTCTTGAAGAGGCTGGATGTGATATTGTTAGATGTGCAGTTTTAGATATGGATGCAGCTTGTGCAATAAAGGATATAGTATCACAAATAAATATACCATTAGTTGCAGATATTCATTTTGATTATAGATTAGCTTTAAAATCAATAGAAAATGGGGTTTCAGCAATAAGAATAAATCCAGGAAATATTGGATCAAGAGAAAAGGTTGAAGCTGTAGTAAAAGCATGTAAGGAGAAAAATATTCCTATAAGAATAGGGGTTAACTCAGGATCATTATCTAAAGAGCTTTTAGCAAAATACGGAAAACCTACCCCAGATGCCCTAGTTGAAAGTGCATTAGAACATGTTAAAATATTAGAAGAATTAGATTTTTATGATATAGTAATTTCAATGAAATCATCTAATGTTGAAACTATGATTGAAAGTTATAGAATAGCTTCACAAAAAACTAATTATCCTCTTCATTTAGGAGTTACTGAAGCAGGTACAACTTGGAGAGGGACAATAAAATCTGCTATAGGAATAGGAACTTTACTTGCAGAGGGAATTGGTGATACTATAAGAGTTTCTTTAACAGGAGATCCTGTTGAGGAAATAAAAGTAGGTAAGGAAATCCTTAAAAACTTTGGATATGTTAAAGAAGGAATAGAGTTTATATCATGTCCTACTTGTGGAAGAACTCAAATCGACTTAATAAATATAGCTAAAGAAGTAGAGGAAAGATTAAGTTCTTGTAAGAAAAATATAAAAGTTGCCGTAATGGGATGTGTTGTAAATGGTCCTGGAGAGGCAAGAGAAGCAGATATTGGAATAGCTGGAGGTAAGGGAGAAGGTCTTATCTTTAGAAAAGGTGAAATAATTAAAAAAGTAAAAGAAGAAGACTTAGTTGAAGAGCTTATAAAGATAATAGAAACAATATAGTTTAAAGGAGGGATTAATATCCCTTCTTTATGTCGTATAGGGATAAATTTAGATTTGATTCAAAGGAGGCTTAGATTTTGAGTAACGAGTTTGTTAAAAAGATTAACAGGTCTATAAGATCAGATGAAAATCTGAGCGACTTAGAGTTTGAAATAACTAAGTTTCAGTTATTAAAAAAAAGTAATACTTTGAGAACAATAATAAAAAGTAAAGAGCAATTATCAGAGGAACAGAAAAAAATAATAAAGCAATATATAAAAAAGGCTATAGGCTTTGAAATAAATATAGAACTTATGTATTACATAGATATTTCTGATATAAATCTAAAACAAGTAGTAGATCAACATTGGAATCACATTTGTGAAAAAATTATAGATAAACATCCTGTTTTAAAAAATATTTTACTTAATTCTCCTATAACAATTGAAGAGGAGAAATTAATTATAAGAAATGGATCAGAATTCTTGTGTACTTTCGTTAATAAGAAAAATATAGACAGAGAATTAAAGGGATATATAAAATCATTTTTTGGAATTAATTCTTTTATAGAGTTTAAATATGATGAATCTTTAGCTAATAAAAATTATAATGACGAAAAGATAAATGAAAACAAAGAAATAGCTAAAAAGGTTATAGAAACTATGAAGGCTCAAGTTTCCCAAGAAAAGTCTATTAAAAAGGAAAGTGTAGACAATAAATCCAAAACAGGTGGAGGAAGCAAAGGGGCATACGAAAAGAAATCATATAAGGATGAACCTAAGAATGAAAATACTATTCTTGGAAGAAATATTCAAGGTGATACTATAGATATATGTAACATAGATATGGGTTCTGGAATAGTAACTGTTGCTGGAGATGTATTTAAAACTGATATATTTGAAACTAAGACAGGTAGAATAATACTTACATTCTTTATAACAGATTATACAAGTTCAATAGCAGTTAAGTGTTTCTTAAGAGATAAGGATAAAGAACATGTATTAGAGAATGTTAAAAAAGGGCTTTATTGCAAGGTAAGGGGAGAAGCTACTATGGATCCTTATGCTAAAGAAGTAGTAATAATGGCTAGGGATATAAATAAGCTTACTAAAATAGAGCGTATGGACACAGCCGAGGAGAAAAGAGTAGAGCTTCACATGCATACGACTATGAGTTCTATGGATGCAGTAACTTCTGCTAGTAAGATAGTTGAGAGAGCAGCTAAGTTTGGACATAAGGCTGTGGCAATAACAGACCATGGAGTTGTTCAGGCTTTCCCAGATGCTCAAATCGCGGCTAAGAAAAATAATATAAAAGTTATTTATGGAGTAGAAGGATATTTAGCTGATAATGGAACACCTATAGTTATTAATGGGCATGAAGAAAGTTTTGATGATGAATATGTAGTATTTGATTTAGAGACAACAGGATTTTCTAGTAAGAATGATAAAATAATAGAAATAGGTGCTGTTAAGTTAAAAGGCGGAGAAATAATTGATTCCTTTAGTGCTTTTGTAGATCCTAAAGTTGTTATTCCATATAAAATTACAGAGCTTACAAGCATAACTCAAAATATGGTTGATGGACAGCCGACTATAGAGGAAGTTTTACCAAAGTTTATGGATTTCGTTGGGGATGCTGTTTTAGTAGCACATAATGCTGCCTTTGATGTTGGGTTTATAAAGAAAAACTTAGGTGATTTAGGAAAGGAACTTAAGAATCCTATAATGGATACTGTACCTTTAGCTAGATACCTTTATCCAGATTTAAAAAAAGTTAAATTAAATCTTGTTGCTAAGCACTTAGGTATAAGCTTAGAAAACCATCATAGAGCGGTTGATGATGCTAAGGCTACTGCAGAAATTTTAAAAGTTTCATTTGAAAAGATGAAAGAGGAAATGGATATTCATGATGTTAAGGCATTAAATGAAAAATATTTATCTAATATAGATGTAAGAAAATTACCTCTTCATCACATAATAATATTAGCAAAAAATCAAATTGGAATTAAAAACTTATATAAATTAGTATCCATGGCTCACTTAGATTATTTTGCAAGAAGACCAAGACTTCCTAAAAGTTTAATAACGGAATATAGAGAAGGTTTAATCATTGGGTCGGCTTGTGAGGCAGGTCAATTATATAAGGCGGTTTTAGAAGGAAAAACTCATGAAGAATTAAAGGAGATAGCATCATTTTATGATTATTTAGAGATTCAGCCAATACAAAATAATGAATTCCTTATAAGAAAGGGAAATGTAAAGGATGAGGAAGAGCTCAAGGAATTAAATAAAAAAATATATGATTTAGGAAAAGAAATGGATAAACCGGTAGTTGCCACATGTGACTGTCATTTCTTAGACCCTAATGATGAAGTGTTTAGAAGAATAATAATGGCTGGTCAGGGATATGGAGATGCAGATAATCAACCACCATTATACTTTAGAACAACAAATGAAATGATGAAAGAATTTGAGTATTTAGGTGAAGAAGCTTGTAAGGAAGTTGTAATAGAAAATACTCAAAAGATAGCTGATATGGTTGATGTTGTAAAACCTATACCAGATGAAACCTTCCCGCCTAAAATAGAAGGAGCAGAGGAAGAAATAAGAACTATGACTATGAATAAGGTACATAGTATATATGGAGATAATCTTCCAGAAGTTGTTCAAAAGAGACTTGATAAAGAACTTAACTCTATAATAAATAATGGATATGCCGTGCTTTATCTTATAGCTCAAAAACTAGTTGCTAAGTCTTTAGAAGATGGATACTTAGTTGGTTCAAGAGGATCCGTTGGTTCATCTTTTGTTGCAACAATGTCAGATATAACAGAGGTTAACGGATTACCACCTCATTATGTTTGCCCTAATTGTAAGAAGTCAGAGTTTTTCTTAGATGGTTCAATAAGTTCAGGAGCCGATTTACCAGATAAGAAGTGCCCAGATTGTGGAACTGATTATATTAAAGATGGTCATGATATTCCATTCGAAACATTCCTAGGTTTTGAAGGGGATAAGGAGCCTGATATCGACCTTAACTTCTCTGGAGAATATCAAGCTGTTGTACATAAGTACACAGAGGTTCTTTTTGGAAAGGGATATGTATTTAAAGCTGGAACAATAGGTACTGTAGCAGAGAAAACTGCCTATGGTTTTGTAAAAAAATATCTTCAAGAAAGAGATTTAGTAGTATCACAAGCTGAAATAGAAAGACTTACTATTGGATGTACTGGTATAAAAAGAACTAGTGGACAGCACCCAGGAGGAATCATGGTTGTTCCAAGTGATAATGAAATATATAATTTCTGTCCAATACAACATCCTGCTGATGACGTTAATACAGATATTATAACTACTCACTTTGATTATCACTCAATAAGTGGTAGACTTCTTAAGCTTGATATACTTGGACACGACGATCCTACCGTCCTTAGAATGCTTCAAGACTTAACTGGCTTAGATCCTAAGACAATACCTTTAAATGATCCTAAGGTTATAAGTTTATTTACTGCACCTGATGCTTTAGGAGTAACTAAAGAGGAGTTAGGATGTGAAGTTGGTAGTTATGGACTTCCTGAGTTCGGTACTAAATTTGTTAGACAAATGCTTGTTGATACTCAACCTAAGAGTTTTGCAGACCTTGTCAGAATATCAGGTCTTTCTCATGGTACTGACGTTTGGCTTAATAATGCACAATACTTTATTAAAGAAGGATATACGACACTGAAAGACTGTATTGCAACAAGAGATGACATCATGGTTTATCTTATGTATAAAGATCTTCCACCTAAAACTGCATTTACAATAATGGAGAAGGTAAGAAAAGGTAAGGGACTTAGTGAGGACGATGAGGCCTTAATGAGAGAAAAACAAGTACCTGATTGGTATATAGAATCTTGTAAAAGAATAAAATACATGTTCCCTAAGGGGCATGCTGTTGCATATGTCATGATGGCTGTTAGAATAGCATATTATAAAGTTTATTATCCAGAAGCTTATTACACAACATATTTTACAGTTAGAGCAGATGATTTTGATGCTGATTTAATATGTAAGGGTGAACAGGCTATAAAAGCTAAAATGGATGAATTAAATGGTTTAGGGAATAGTATATCTGTAAAAGAAAAAGGGCTTTTAACAATTTTAGAACTTTCTTATGAAATGTATAAAAGAGGTTTGAATTTCTTAAAGGTTGATTTATATAAATCAGAGGCAACTAAGTTTAAAATAGAAGAAGATGGAATAAGACCACCATTAAATGCTCTTCAAGGAGTTGGAGACAATGCGGCAAAAAGTATAGTTGAATGTAGAGTAAATGGTGAGTTTATTTCAAAAGAAGATTTAAGACTTAGATCTAAAGTTTCAAAGACTGTAATAGAAACTTTAGATAACCATGGATGCTTAGAAGGAATGCAAGAAAGTAATCAACTTAGTTTGTTTGGCTAATTTCAAAAATTTCTTGTAATATAAAATATACTATGTTACTATATAAGTAGAAGTTTTTTACTAATAGTTTGAGGTAAAGGAGTGGGACAGAAAAGCCCGCTCTTTCTATTTGTAACGCAACTTAGAAAAAAGTTGCGTTTTTGCATACCTATTATTATATAAGTTAATAGGTATTTAATTTATTGGATACAATAAAGATAAGACTTAAAACTTAATAAGGGAGGGAAGTATAATGAAAAAAGAACAACTTGTAGCTGATCTTGAAGCACTTTGTGCTCCTATAGTTAAAGAAAAGGGATATGACCTATATCATATAGAATATGTAAAAGAAAATAATGAATACTATTTAAGATTATATATAGAAAAACCAGAGGAAAGAATTTCTCTAAGAGATTGTGAAATTGTAAGTAGAGCATTAAGTGAAATGCTTGATATAGAAGATCCAATAAAAGATGCTTACTTCTTAGAAGTTTCATCACCAGGATTAAATAGAAAGTTACATAGTGATGATCATTTTAATAGATTTGTTGGAAGTGAAGTATTTGTTGGATTTAAGAGTTCTTTAAGTGGTAGAAAAAACGTAAAAGGAATTCTTAAAGATGTACAAGAAGATGAAATAGTAGTTGAATGTGAAGGGAATGATATCAAAGTTCCTAAAGATAAAATTAAGACAGCGAACCTTGAAGGGGAGATATAATTTAAGGAGGGTTTAAAAATGAACGAAGAATTTCTAGGGGCATTATCTGAAATAGTAAAAGAGAAAGGTATTTCAGTAGAGGCTTTATTAGAAACTATAGATGACGCTATAATAGCAGCTTATAAGAAAAACTTTTCAAACTCAGGAACAACTGCACAAAATGTAAAGGTAAAACGTGATGAGAAAACAGGAGAAATCCATGTTTATGCTCAAAAAGTTGTTGTTGAAGAAGTGTATGACGATGTAACAGAAATAAGTTTAGAAGATGCAAAGGCTGTTAGTGCTATTTATCAATTAGATGATATAGTAGAAATCGAAGTAACACCTAAAAACTTTGGAAGAGTTGCGGCACAACTTGCTAAGCAAATGGTTATTCAAAGAATAAAAGAATCTGAGAGAAATGTAATCTATTCAGAATTTGCAGAAAAAGAGTTTGACATATTACCTGGTACAGTAATAAGAAAAGACAAAGGTAATGTATTTGTTGATTTAGGAAAAATAGAAGGTGTTTTAGGACCAAACGAACAAATGCCTACAGAAAAGTATAACTTCAATGAAAAATTACAATTATATGTAGTTGAAGTTAAGAAAACATCTAAGGGTGCTTCAGTTTTATGTTCAAGAACACATCCAGGTTTAGTTAAAAGATTATTTGAATTAGAGGTTCCAGAAATATATGAAGGAATAGTTGAAATAAAGAGTATAGCTAGAGAAGCTGGATCAAGAACTAAAATAGCTGTTTACTCAAATGATGAAGCAGTAGATGCTATGGGAGCTTGTGTTGGACCTAAGGGTGTTAGAGTTCAAAATATAGTTGATGAGCTTAAAAATGAAAAAATTGATATAATAAAGTGGAGCAATGTTCCATCTGAATATATATCAAATGCTTTAAGTCCAGCTAAAGTTATAAACGTAGAAGCAGATGAAGAAACTAAATCAGCTAAAGTTATAGTTGATGATAGTCAGTTATCATTAGCTATAGGTAAAGAAGGACAAAATGTTAGATTAGCAGCTAAATTAACTGGTTGGAAAATAGACATAAAGAGCAAATCTAAAGCAGAAGAGTTATTAAAAGAAGAGAATATTGTTGTTGAAGAAGACATTATAATAGAAGAATAATAACTTCTAGACTTTGGAGGTGACAAAATGAAACCAAAAAAAATTCCAATGAGAATGTGTAATGGTTGCATGGAAATGAAGCCTAAAAAAGAAATGATAAGAATTGTTAAAAATGCTGAAGGTGAAGTTTCAGTAGATTTGACAGGAAAGAAGTCAGGTAGAGGGGCTTACATTTGCAAAAGTGTCGAGTGCTTAGAAAAAGCATTTAAGGCAAAAAGATTAAATAAGAATCTTCAAACCAATATTGGAGATGAAGTCTATGATAGATTGAGAGATGAGATAGTGAATGAATAAATTTCTTAATTTTTTAGGACTTACTAAAAGAGCAGGAAAACTTTTGGAAGGTTATAATAAATGTGAAGAAGAAATGAAGAGGAGTAAAATTTATCTTTTCATTTTTTCAGAAAATATTTCAAGTCGTTCAAAAGAAAAGTTTGTTAAGTACTGTGAACAGTACAACATACCATATGTTGATAATTTCTCAAAAGAGGAGTTAGGATATAGTATTGGTAGATGTGAAATCAATATACTAGGAGTAACTGATGAGAATATGGCAAATAAACTTTTGTCATATTCTAATAATAATTAGTTCATCTAAATTTTTTCGGGGGTGAATATATGTCAAAAATAAGAGTTTATGAATTGGCAAAAGAATTAAGAGTTCCAAGTAAAGTTCTTATAAATGTATTAATGGATGAGTTTGGCGTTGAGGTTAAAAACCATATGAGCGTTATAGAAGATGAAGATGCATCATTAATAAAAGAACTTTTAGCAGGTAGTGAAGGAAATAGCGAGTTAGTTGAAGAATACGAAGCTGAATTAGCTGAAGAGGTAAATAACGCTGCTAAAAAGAAAAAGAAAAGAAAGAAAAATGATGACGAAGATGATATGGATCAAGCAGTTGAAGTTATCGAGATTGGAAAGACTATAACAGTTAAGGAATTAGCTGAGAAATTAAATAAACCAGTTAATGATGTTATAAAAACTCTTATCTTCACAGGGGTAATGGCTGCTATAAACCAAGAAATCGACTTTGAAACAGCTGAAAAGGTTGCTGAAAAGTATGAAGTTGCAGTTTATGAAAAAGAAGAAGAAAATACTTTAGAAGATTTCGAAGAAGATACTGATGTAGAAGAAGAAAACTTAGCTAAGAGACCACCTATCATAACAGTTATGGGTCACGTTGACCATGGTAAAACTTCATTACTTGATGCTATAAGAAAAGCAAAAGTAACAAGTACAGAAGCTGGTGGAATAACTCAACACATAGGTGCTTACACTGTTGAAGTAAAAGGTGAAACTTTAACATTCTTAGATACACCAGGACATGAGGCATTCACAGCTATGAGAGCTAGAGGAGCTCAAATAACAGATATAGTTATCTTAGTTGTTGCGGCTGATGACGGAATAATGCCACAAACAGTAGAGGCTATAAACCACTGTAAGGCAGCTAACGTTCCTATGATAGTTGCTATAAACAAGATGGATAGAGAAGGTGCTAATCCAGATAGAGTTAAACAAGAATTAACTGAGCATGGATTAGTTGTTGAAGACTGGGGTGGAGATATAATTGCAGTACCAGTTTCAGCTAAAACTCAAGAGAACATTGATACTTTATTAGAAATGGTTCTTTTAACTTCAGAAATGCAAGAGTTAAAAGCAGATGCTAGTAGAAGAGCTAAGGGTACAGTTGTTGAAGCTAAACTTGATAAAGGTAGAGGTGCTGTAGCAACATTATTAGTTCAAAACGGTACTTTACACATGGGAGATTCAATAATAGTTGGATCAACTTATGGAAGAATAAGAGCTATGTTTGATGATGCTGGTAAGAAGATAAAATCAGCAGGACCATCAATCCCAGTTGAGATATTAGGACTTTCAGAAGTTCCTGCTGCTGGAGATAGATTTACAGTAGTTAAAGATGAAAAGACTGCTAGAAACATGGCTGAAGCTAGAAAAGAAAAGTTAAGACAAGAAAGTTTCGCAACTTCACATAGAGTTTCATTAGAAGATTTATATAGCCAAATAAAAGAAGGCTCTGTTAAAGAACTTTCAGTTATAGTTAAAGCTGATGTTCAAGGATCTGTTGAAGCTATAAAAGCATCATTAGAAAAATTATCAACTGACGATGTAAAAGTTAGAGTTATTCATGGTGCTGTTGGTGCTATAAGTGAAACTGACATAACACTAGCAGCTGCATCTAACGCTATAGTAATAGGATTTAACGTTAGACCAGATAATAATGCAGTAATAGCTTCAGAAAGAGATGGAGTTGAAGTTAAAACTTACAGAGTAATATACGATGCTATAGAAGATATTAAGTCAGCAATGATTGGTATGTTAGATCCAGAATACAGAGAAGTTGTATTAGGAACAGCTGAGATAAGAGCTACTTACAAAATTTCTAATGTTGGAACAATTGCTGGTGGATATGTATTAACTGGTAAATTAGTTAGAAATGCAGATGTGAGAGTTATAAGAGAAGGTATCGTAATATTCGAATCTAAGTTAGCATCATTAAAGAGATTTAAAGATGATGTTAAGGAAGTTAATGCTGGATATGAATGTGGATTCAGTGTAGAAAAGTTTAATGATATTAAAGAAGGCGATATCATCGAAGCATATACTATGGAAGCTATAGAAAGAAAAGAACTTTAATTTTATAAAGAGGTGATTTATATGGCTAACTTCAGAGGTAAAAGAATAAACGAAGAAGTAAGAAAAGAAGTAAGTGATATCATAAGAAATCAAATAAAAGACCCTAGACTAACAGCTATGGTAAGTGTAACTCATGTTGAGGTTACTAAGGATTTAAGATACGCTAAAGTTTTTGTTAGCCTATTCGCTAAAAATGAAGAGGAAAAAGAGGAAAGCTTAAAAGCTCTAAAGAGTTCAGCTGGTTTCATAAGAAGAGAAGTTGGAAATAGAGTTAAGCTAAGAAGTACTCCTGAAATATTATTTGAAGAAGATAATTCTATAGATAATGCAATGTACATTGAGTCATTGCTACACAAAATCAAGGAGAAATAAAAATGAGATTTCATGATGTAATATCAATTATAGATAAAAGTAAAAAGATTGGTATAACATATCATGTATCTCCAGATGGTGATGCCTTAGGTAGTGTATTAGCACTACTTCAAGGTATCAGAAGTTATGGTAAAGAAGCTTATGTTATCTCTAAAGACTTAGTCTCAGATAACCTAAGCTTTCTGCCTTATGCTGAGGAAATAACTGGAGAAGTTATAAAGCCATCAGAAGATACAGATTGTGTTATAGTTTTAGATTGTGGAAACGTTGAGAGAATTTCTGCAGACTTAAGTGAATTCAAAGGAAACATAGTAAATATAGACCATCATTTATCAAATGATAAATATGGTGTTGTTAACTATGTTGATACTGAAGCTGCAGCAACGGCTGAAATAATATTTATGTTATTAAAAGAATTAAAGATTGAGATTAATGAAGACATAGCTAAATGCTTATATACATCTTTAGTAACGGATACAGGTTCTTTTAGATATTCAAATTCTACAGAAAGAACTCATATAATAGCTGGTGAACTAGTCAACTATATAAAACATGATGAGATTCATAGAAATATATTTGATAATAAGCCTTTCGCTAAAATGAAATTAATGTCTTTAGTTTTAGGAGATATGGAGCTAGTTTGTAATAATAAAATAGTCCTTATGAGAATTACTAAAGAAATGTTGGATTCTATTGGAGAAGAAGTACAAAATAGCTCAGATGTTGTATCCTTAGGAAACCAAATAAAGGGAGTAGAAGGATGCATACTTCTTAAAGAGGTAGATGAAGGAGTAAAGGTTAGTTTCAGATCAAAAGATGCTTTAGATGTTAGAAAGATTGCAGAAAACTTTGGGGGCGGTGGTCATACAAAGGCTGCAGGAGCATTTATTAAAGGTGTAACTATGGATGAAGCTAAGAATAAAATATTAGAAATACTTACAAAAGAGATGGTGTAACATATGAATGGAGTAATTAACATATACAAAAATACGGGAATGACTTCATTTGATGTTGTAGCCATGGTAAGAAGAATTGCAAAGATGAAAAAGGTAGGGCATACAGGAACTTTAGATCCAGCGGCTTCTGGAGTTTTACCTGTTTGTCTTGGGAAAGCCACAAAGATTATAGATTATATAATGGAAAATAAAAAAGTCTATAGAGTGAATTTAAAGCTTGGAATGATTACTGATACTTACGATTTAGAAGGAGAAGTTTTAAAGGAGAAGGATGCTTCGCACATAACAAAGGATGAAATATTAGAATGTATAAATTCTTTTGTAGGAACAATAGATCAAGTTCCACCTATGTATTCTGCTTTAAAACAAAATGGAGTAAGATTATATGAATTAGCACGCCAAGGAATAGAAGTTCATAGAGAGGCTAGAAAAATTACTATTTATTCTATTGAAAACATAAAAATAGAATCAAATGATAATATACAGATGGATGTTTGTTGTTCTAAGGGAACATATATAAGAAGTCTTTGCTATGATATTGGAGAAAAATTAAATGTTGGAGCAACAATGACTGCCCTAGAAAGAATACAAAATGGTCCGTTTACAAAGGAAAAAGCCATAAATATAGAGGATTTAACAGAAGAACTTTTAGAAAAACATCTTATTTCTATAGAGGATGCTTTAGATTCTTTTGAAAAAATTATTGTAAATGAGAAATTCAGTAAACTTTTAAGAAATGGTGTTAAAGTATTTGACAGCAGAATGTATAGTGAGGAAATTCAATTTGATAAGCTATACAGGGTATATGAAGATAACGGAGTCTTCTTAGGATTAGGAAAAAGGGATGAAAAAGGATTTAAATTAGAGAAATTGCTGATAGAGGAGTAGTCAATGATTTTAATAAACAATGATTTTAATAGAGTGATTCAAAAAAGTACCTATATAGCATTAGGTAGTTTTGATGGAATTCATAAAGGTCATTTAGCTTTAATAAACAAAAGTATTGAGTTATCTAAGAATAATGATGCATTAAGTATGGTCTATACCTTTAAAAATCATCCAAGGACTTTTATAAATAAGGAGAGTGCTCCAAAACTTATAGTGACTTTAAGTGAAAAAATAAAAATTCTTGAAGATTTAAAAGTTGATTTAAGTAGTTTTGTTGAATTTGACAAAAAGTTTATGAAGTTAGAGCCTGAAGAGTTTATAGACAATCTTATAAAGAACTATAATGTAAAGGGAATAGTTGTAGGTTTTAATTATAGATTCGGTCATAAGAATAAGGGGGATGTTAGATTGCTTAAGGAATTATGTAATCTAAAAGGAATAGAACTTTGTGTTATAGAGCCATTTACATATAAATCAGAAGTAGTTAGTTCAACAAGAATAAGAAAAGCTTTATCAGAAGGTGAGTTAGAGGATGCTAATAATATGTTAGGCAGATATTTTTCTTTAAGTGGTGAAGTGGTAAGTGGAAAGAAGATAGGGAGAACAATAAATTTTCCAACTGCTAATTTGAAAACTGCTGAAAAAATCATACTTCCTAAAATAGGAGTTTATTATACTAATGTAGAGATTCATGGAGAAATTTATAAAGGTATAACATCTGTAGGGAATAATCCTACGGTAAATGGTAAGAATATTACAGTAGAAACTCACATACTAAATTTTGATGAAGATATATATGGAAAGAATATAAAACTTTACTTTATCAATAAAATAAGAAATGAAAAGAAATTTAATTCTTTGGAAGAATTAAAAGAACAGTTGATTAAGGATAAAAAATTCGCAGAAAAAAGTAACATAAAAATTTCTTTGTAATAAAGATTTACAAGAAAAGCGAGTTTTGATATAATCATATAGAACCTAACTCTAAGATTTAAGGGTAACCGTCTTTTTTCTTGGAACTAGGGGATAATTTTTCGGAGGTGTAACAATGGATAAAATAAGAAAACAAGAAATAATAGCTAAGCATGCAAGACACGAAGGAGACACTGGTTCACCAGAGGTTCAAATCGCGTTATTAACAGAGAGAATAAACTCTTTAACTGATCACTTAAGAACACACAAAAAAGACCACCACTCAAGAAGAGGTCTTTTAATGATGGTTGGACAAAGAAGAGGTTTATTAAACTACTTATATGAGCAAGATATCGAAAGATACAGAGCTATAATCAAAGAATTAGGATTAAGAAGATAATTTAGTAGAGCGGGTTTTTTACCGCTCTATTATTTTAAAAATATTAATATTGTAAAAATTTAGTCTTTATATACCGAAAGGAGGTATTTATATGAATCATACACATGAAACTGTTATAGCAGGAAGACCAATGAAAGTTGAGTTCGGAAAATTAGGAATGCTTTCAGATGCTGCTATACTAATGAGTTATGGTGATACAGTAATATTAACAAATGTAAATGCATCAGAAAAACCAAGAGAGGGAATAGACTTTTTCCCACTAAGTGTTGAATATGAGGAAAGATTATATTCAGTTGGTAAAATACCAGGTGGATTTATAAAAAGAGAAGGAAAGCCTTCAGAAAAAGCTATACTAAATGGTAGAGCTATAGACAGACCTTTAAGACCTTTATTCCCAAAAGGATATAGAAATGATGTTCAAGTAGTATGTACAGTTGTTTCAGTAGAAAATGATAACCTTCCTGAAATATTAGCTATAAATGCTGCGTCAATGGCATTATGTTTATCAAGCATACCTTTTAATACTCCAGTAGCTGCAGTTCAAGTAGGATTAATAGGAGATGAATTCATATTAAACCCTACATCAAAGGAAAGAGAAGAAAGCTCACTTCAATTAACTGTTTGTGCAACTAAGGACAGAGTTATGATGATTGAAGCTGGTGGAGATGAAATCCCAGAAGAAACAATGATTAACGCTATCAAATTTGGTTTTGATAAGTGTCAAGATATAATAAAATTCCAAGAAGAAGCTGTAAGTATGTTTGGTAAAGAGAAAAAAGTGCCAGAACTACATAAAGTACCAGCAGAAATAGAGGAAGCTGTAAGAGAATTCGCATTTGATATGATTAGTGAATCAATGCACATTACTGATAGAGATGAAAGAAATGCTGCTATGGATGATGTTAAAGCTAAAATAAATGCTGAATTTGAAGAAAAATATCCAGATAATATGTCTGATATTGGAGAAGCTGTTTACGACATGCAAAAAGAAGTTGTAAGACATATGCTTTTAAAAGAAGGTAAGAGACCAGATGGAAGAGCTTTCGATCAGGTTAGAAATATAGGTTGTGAAGTTGGAATACTTCCAAGAACACATGGAACAGGAGTATTTACAAGAGGACTTACTCAAGTAATGACTGTTGCAACTTTAGGTTCAATAAGTGAAATTCAAATATTAGATGGTATTGGTGAAGAAGAATCTAAGAGATACATGCATCACTATAACTTCCCAGCATACAGTGTAGGAGAAGTAAGACCATTAAGAGGACCAGGTAGAAGAGAAATAGGTCATGGAGCTTTAGCTGAGAGAGCTTTAGAACCACTTATACCTTCAGAAGCTGAGTTCCCATATACAATAAGATTAGTATCAGAAGTATTAAGTTCAAATGGATCTACTTCACAGGCTTCAGTTTGTGGTAGTACATTAGCTCTTCTAGATGCAGGTGTTCCAATTAAGAGACCAGCAGCTGGTATAGCTATGGGATTAATAACTTCAAAAGATTTAACTGAGGAAGAAGTTATAACTGATATCCAAGGTTTAGAAGATTTCTTTGGAGACATGGACTTTAAAGTGGCTGGAACTGAAGAAGGAATAACTTCAATACAAGTTGATACTAAGATAGCAGGCCTTTCAGAGAAAGTTATACACGATGCTATTTACGGAGCAAGAAAAGCAAGATTAATGATCTTAGATAAGATTAAAGAATGTATACCAGCTCCTAGAGAAGAGGTTTCAAAATATGCACCTAAGACATCAACTTTACAAATAGATCCTGAAAAAATAAGAGATGTAATTGGTGCTGGTGGAAAAGTTATAAATAAAATAATAGCAGATACTGGTGTTAAGATAGACATAAAAGAAGATGGATTAGTTTATGTTTCATCATCTGAAACAGAGGGTGTTAAAGAAGCTATAAAAATAATCGAAGGTTTAACTAAAGAAGTTAAGGCTGGAGAAATTTACTTAGGTAAAGTTACAAAGATTGCCCAATTTGGTGCTTTTGTTGAAGTGTTACCTAATAAAGAAGGTTTAGTACACATTTCTAAGTTAGATGCTAAGAGAGTAGAAAAAGTTGAAGATGTAGTATCTGTTGGAGATGAAATTTTAGTCAAGGTAACAGAAATAGATTCTCAAGGTAGAATAAATCTTTCAAGAAAAGATGCAATAAAAGAAGCTGAAGAAGAAAATAAACAGCAATAGTAAAAGGCAATTATTATTGCCTTTTTATTTTTTTCATTATTCATAAAGCTTACCTCTTTTAAGAGTAATTTGACATATATTTGTTTATAGTAACATATTATTTATTGTTTTAATAAATAAGTGGAGGTATGCTTTATGAGTAATAATGTTAAATATTTGAGCGAAATAGAAAGATATGAAATTATAAATATAAATGATGGCGAAAAATATAGCGGACTTATAAACAATGATGTTATTATAGATGAAGAAGGAAATCTAAAATATTTAATAGTAAATTTAGGTGGTGGAAAGTTTAATCTTTTTAACTCAGATGAATATTTGGAAATTGAGTGGGAAAATGTAAAAAGAATAGGCGCTAAAACCATAATATTAGATGTAGACAGTGATATGATAAAAAAAACAAAACTATAGGAGCGTGGGGATTTTGAAAATAGTAGTACAAAAATTTGGGGGTACTTCTGTATCAACTAAAGAAAGAAGAACTATGGTTGTAGAAAAAGTAAGAGAGGCAATAAATAAAGGATACGTACCAGTGGTTGTTGTATCTGCTATGGGTAGAAAAGGGGAGCCTTATGCAACTGACACGCTTTTAGGGCTAGTGTCAGAAGAGTTTAAGAAAGAAAATAAGTTAGCTACAGATTTACTTATGGGATGTGGAGAAATCATAAGTACTGTTGTTATGAGTAATGAATTAAAAAATGCTAATATAGATGCAGTTCCTTTAACAGGAGGAAATGCAGGAATACTTACAGATGATAATTATTCAAGTGCAGATTTTATAGATATAAATCCTAAATTAATATTAGAAGTTATCAAGGAAGGAAAAGTTCCTGTTGTTGCTGGATTCCAAGGTGTTGATAGAAATGGTTTCTTGACTACTTTAGGAAGAGGGGGAAGTGATACCACAGCAGCTGTTTTAGGAGTAGCATTAAAGGCTGAAGAGGTTGAAATATATACAGATGTTGATGGAATAATGACTGCTGACCCAAGAATAGTTGGAGAGGCTGAGCTTATAAACAAAATAAGCTATAATGAAGTATTCCAATTAGCAGACCAAGGGGCTAAAGTTATCCACCCAAGAGCTATAGAAATAGCTATGAAAGGTAACGTTGCTTTAGTAATAAAGAACACTATGAGTTCTTGTGAAGGTACAGTAATAGACAATTTAGGTGATATAAATAATAATAAGTTTATAACAGGAATAACTCATCAAGAAAATAGAATACAAGTTTCTATAAAAGCTGATGAAAATGAAAATAATAATAATTATAAGACTGTTTTAGAAAGTCTTGCAAATAATAAAATAAGCTTAGATTTAATAAATATTTTCCCTAAAGAAAAGGTATTTACAATAGATTCAAATGTTAAGGAACTATTTGAAGATATTATGAAAAAAAGTAATTTAAAGTACAGTTTAGTAGAAGATTTAAGTACAATAGCTATAGTTGGATCAAGAATGAAGGGACTTCCAGGGGTTATGGCAAAAATAGTAGGAGCCTTAGATAAGGAGAACATAGAAGTTTTACAAACAGCAGATTCACATATGACAATATGGTGTCTTGTTGAAAGCAAAAATGTAAAAGAGGCTATAAAAGCACTTCATAGAGCTTTTATGAAATAATGTATATAAATTTCCTTTCTGTATAAAATAACAATAGTACAGGAGGGAGATAAATGGAACATAATAAAGAAAATGAGAATAGTAATAATAAAAATAAGAGTATAGAAGAAATAAAAGAAATTGGAGCAGTTATGCCCGAGAATAAAAAAGAAGATTCTAATATACAGGTATTAACTATAATTGGGCAGATAGAAGGTCATAGTGTTCAGCCACCACAAACTAAAACAACTAAGTATGAACACATGATTCCTCAATTAATTGATTTAGAGCAAAATGATAAAGTAAAAGGAATACTATTTGTTTTAAATACTGTTGGAGGAGATGTGGAAGCTGGTTTAGCTATTGCTGAGATGATAAGAAGTCTAAAAAAACCAACAGTGTCTTTAGTTATTGGAGGAGGACATTCCATAGGGGTTCCTTTAGCAACAGCATCACAATATTCTTTTATTTCGCCATCAGCAACAATGATAATACACCCTATAAGAATGAATGGCCTTGTAATAGGTGTTCCTCAAACATTTAAATATTTCAATAAAATGCAAGAGCGAATAAATGAATTTATAATAAGAACTTCAGGTATAAAATTAGAGATACTTAAAGAAATGATGATGCAGACTGATGAGCTTTTAAATGATATGGGCACAATATTAGTTGGCGAAGAGGCTGTTCAGTGTGGATTAATAAACGAAGTTGGCGGTGTTAAAGAAGCCTTAGATAAGTTAAATAGCTTAATAGAAGCTTATAATGTAGAACCATAGAATTTCTATGGTTCTATTTATGTAATATAAAAATATTTTGACAATTTATACTCTTTTATGTATATAATATTTTTTGGTACAAGTATTTTACCATTTTAAAATTAAAATAGGTGAGGTGATTTAGTTAAGTATGGCTGGGGGAAAAAAGAAAACCGCAACTAAGACTGGAAAAAAGAAAAATCAAAGCCAAATAAAAGTTACAGAAGAAATATATGCTTTAGTAGCTATATGTGTTTCGTTAATAGTTATGTTTAGTTTATATACTGATAAAGCAGGATATTTAAGTGTTATATCAAGAACTTTACTAATAGGTTTTTTTGGGATTGGAGCTTTTTTTATTCCAATTTACATAATATATTTATGTACAAAGCTTTTCTTATTTAAAAGAGAAGTATTGTTTTCTAGAGTTGGGTTAGGAATAACTATAGCATTAATAACCACTGTGTTGCTTATTCAGACAGTAAATATAAATGATTATTATGTCCAAGGTAATTTATGGGGATCTATAAAAACCATATGGAATTCAGCAAGTGGATGGCATGGAGGTATAGTTGGATTTTTAATAGTATTACCTTTATATAAATTAGTAGGTAAAATAGGACTTTTTGTTATTTTTATAACTCTATATCTTATATCTTCAATGCTTATATTTGATTATAATTTAGTTTCAATAAGAAATTTCTTTGGTGGAGTTAAGGAGAAAGCTTCTAAAGTGAAACTTGTTGATAAAAAGTATGAGAAGGATGACTATATCAATTTAAAGAAAAAGGATGGTTCTTCTAAAGATAATAAGGAAATTAATAAGAAAAATTTAGAAGATGATAAGTCAGAAGGAAATAATAAAATAAAGATATTAGATTTTATGAAGAATTCGTCATTAAATGATATTAAGGATGAAGAAAATGAAAGTAATGCAAAGGCAAAGGATGATATTAAAATAAATCAATTCAAGCAAGAGTCTAAAATGCCTAGAGATTTAAGTTTAGATAATACAATAATAGAACAAAGAAGATTTAATTCAGATAATAATAATGAAGAAGCCATAGGAGAAGAAATATCAAATAATATATCAAGTAAAAATCCACCAGTAGGAGCTAGTTATGTTGCCCCCAATGCGGATTTATTAAATTTTAATAATAATAATGAATTAGATAAGGATGACAAAAAAGCATTGTTAGCTAATGCGGCTAAACTAGAAGAAACTCTTATGAGTTTTGGAGTAGAAGCTAAAATACTTCAGGTAACAAAGGGGCCATCTGTTACTAGGTTTGAGCTTCAACCTAAGGCAGGGATAAAGGTTAGTAAAATAGTTAACTTAGCTGATGATATAGCTTTAGGATTAGCGGCTAAAGGGGTAAGAATAGAAGCACCTATTCCAGGAAAGGCTGCTATAGGTATTGAGGTGCCTAATAAAGAACAAACACCAGTATTTTTTAGAGAAATTGTAGAATCAAAAGAATTTATAGATAATAAGTTTAAGGTTGCATGTGCATTAGGAAAAGACATTACAGGTAAGGCTGTCGTTACAGATTTAAGTAAGATGCCTCACGTACTTATTGCAGGGGCAACTGGGTCTGGTAAGAGTGTATGTATAAATACTTTAATAGTAAGTATACTATATAAATATTCTCCAGATGAGGTTAAGCTTTTAATGGTAGACCCTAAGGTTGTTGAATTAAATGTTTATAATGGAATTCCACATTTATTAATTCCAGTTGTTACAGATCCTAAGAAGGCAGCAGCTGCATTAAACTGGGCTGTAAATGAAATGACTAGAAGATATAAGCTTTTTGCTGATAATGGAGTAAGAAATATAGAATCATATAATGCTTTATTTACTAGGGGAGAGGTACCTGAGAAGCTTCCTTATATAGTTATAATTGTAGATGAGCTTGCTGATCTTATGATGGCATGCCCTCACGATGTGGAAGATTATATATGTAGATTAGCACAAATGGCTAGAGCGGCTGGAATGCATTTAGTAATAGCTACTCAAAGGCCATCTGTAGATGTAATTACAGGAGTAATTAAAGCAAATATACCATCTAGAATATCATTCGCAGTTTCAAGCCAAATCGACTCAAGAACAATATTAGACTCAGCAGGAGCAGAAAAACTTTTAGGTAGAGGAGATATGTTATTCTATCCGGTTGGAGAATCTAAACCTCAGAGGGTTCAGGGAGCCTTTATTTCAGAAGAAGAGGTTGAACATGTTGTATCTTTTATTAAAGAATCACAAAAAGATACTCAATATGAAGAGGACATATTAGAACATATAAATTCGGCATCAGTTGGTTCTGAAGGAAATAGTGATGGAGATAGAGATGAGCTTTTAGATGAAGCTATAGGAATTGTAGTTGAGAGTGGGCAAGCATCAGCTTCTTATTTACAAAGAAGATTAAGAATAGGATTTAACAGGGCGGCAAGAATAATAGAAGAACTAGAAGAATGTGGTGTTATTTCTAGAAGAGATGGAAGTAAGCCAAGACAAATTTTAATTAGCAAAGATGAATTAGAAAATATGAAATAAAAACTTGTTTAATTTTAAAAAGAGTTTTAAAATAAGAAATATATATTTAAACGTAGGAGGAAGTAGATTTGGCGAAATATAAGGTAGGAATGGTGAGTTTAGGTTGTGATAAGAATAGAGTAGACTCAGAAATCATGCTTGGGATGGTTCAAAATGAGTATGAACTTACAAATAACCCAAAGGAAGCGGATATAATAATAGTAAACACTTGTGGGTTTATTGAAAAGGCTAAACAAGAATCCATAAACACAATATTAGATATGGCAAAATACAAAACAAGTCACAACTGTAAGTTACTTATAGCTACAGGCTGCTTAACTCAAAGATATGGTGATGAATTATTAGAATTAATGCCAGAAATAGATATAATGTTAGGTGTTAATGATTATGCTAAAATAAATGAAGCCATAATGAACTTTATAAATGGAAATAGTAATAAGGTTACAGCAACAAATTATAGTGATATATCAATTAATGAAGGTTTAAGATTGATAACAACTGATAAAGCAACTGCATATTTAAGAATTGCAGAAGGATGTAATAACTTCTGTACTTACTGTATTATTCCTAAAATAAGAGGTAAGTTTAGAAGTAGAGCTTTAGAAAACATAATTGATGAAGCAAAAAAATTAGCTGAAGGTGGAGTAAAAGAGTTAATATTAATAGCTCAAGATACAACTAATTATGGTATAGATATATATGGTGAAAAGAAGCTTCACTTAGTTTTAAAAGAGTTAGCTAAAATAGAAGGAATAGAATGGATAAGAGTTCTTTATTGCTATCCAGAGGCAATATATGATGAACTTATTCAAGAGATAGCTACAAATGATAAAGTTTGTAATTATCTTGATTTACCTATACAACAGATAAGCAATAATGTCTTAAAGAGAATGGGGAGAAAAACAACAAAAGAAGAAATAATAGGTAAAATTAATGCTTTAAGAGAAAACATACCTAATATAGTTTTAAGAACTTCTTTAATAGTTGGATTTCCAGGAGAGTCTGAAGAAGACTTTAATGAATTAAAAGAGTTTATAAAAACAATAAAATTAGATAAGGTTGGAGTTTTCACTTATTCAAGAGAAGAAGGAACACCAGCTGCTATAATGGAAGATCAAATAGATGAAGATGTTAAAAAAGCTAGAGAAGAAGAAATAATGTTACTTCAAAAGGAAGTATCAGAAGAAATAAATAAGAATAAAGTA
The DNA here is from genome assembly GCF_057782465.1 of Clostridium sp. LIBA-8553. Lineage (NCBI taxonomy): Bacteria > Bacillati > Bacillota > Clostridia > Eubacteriales > Clostridiaceae > Clostridium > Clostridium sp. LIBA-8553. The sequence goes on along the minus strand of NZ_CM173489.1, from coordinate 2,395,090 downwards.
GGAAGAGAATACGATGTTCTTATTGAGAGATTTAATGGGGAATACTATATAGGAAGAAGTTACGAAATGGCTCCAGATATAGATGGAAATGTTTTTGTAAAAGGAAATGGAGCTAAAAAAGACCAATTCTGTAAAGTTAAAATTGAAAAGGCCTTAGAATATGATTTGGTAGGAGTTGTATGCAATGAATCTTGCAAATAAATTAACTTTGATTAGAATAATTTTAGTTCCCGTATTTTTAGTATTTATAGCCTTTCAAAACTTACCATATGGAAGCATAATAGCAACACTTATATTCATAATAGCATCTGTAACAGATCAACTAGACGGGTATATTGCAAGATCTAGAAATCAAGTAACTAATTTTGGTAAGTTTATGGATCCTTTAGCTGATAAACTTTTAGTGACAGCGGCACTTATATCTTTGGTAGAATTGCAATTAGTACCAGCATGGGCTGCCATTGTAATAATAGCTAGAGAGTTTGCTGTTTCTGGTTTAAGAACTATCGCGGCATCAGAGGGACTGGTTATAGCTGCTAGTTGGTGGGGAAAAATTAAGACTGTAATTCAAATAATTGCAATAGTACTTTTATTATTACAAGTAAACATAATTAATTCTCCAGGAATTAAAGAATTAGTAGTAGGAAATAGTTTCTTGAAAAACTTCTTTATATATGTTCCGGATATATTCCTATATTTAGCTGTTGCGATAACAATAATTTCTGGAATAGATTACTTTAGAAAAAATAAAAATGTTATAAATACTTACAAATAATGATTTAAAAGTGAAAAAATGGTCAATTATTAAGGCATGAAGTTCTTTTTAGAGCTTCATGTTAATATTGACTTTTTTTTTGTATATATTATAATATTAATAGAACTTATGTTCGGTTATTTAAGGAGGTTAAGTATGGCAAATATAGATAAAGATAAATTAAAAGCTATTGAGATGGCTATGGGTCAAATAGAGAAACAATTCGGAAAAGGATCAGTAATGAAACTTGGAGAGCAAGGTGCTCCTCAAATGGATGCTGTTTCAACTGGCTGTTTAGACCTTGATATAGCCTTAGGAATTGGTGGGGTACCAAAAGGAAGAATTATCGAGATATATGGACCAGAGAGTTCAGGTAAAACAACAGTGGCTTTACATGTAGTAGCAGAGGCTCAAAAACTAGGGGGGGCAGCAGCGTATATAGATGCTGAGCATGCTTTAGACCCTGTTTATGCAAGAAGATTAGGTGTTAATATAGATGATTTAGTTGTTTCACAACCAGATACAGGAGAACAGGCTTTAGAGATAACAGAAGCTTTAGTTAGATCAGGAGCTATAGATGTTTTGGTTGTTGACTCAGTTGCTGCCTTAGTACCAAGAGCTGAGATTGAAGGAGAAATGGGAGACTCTCATGTTGGACTTCAAGCTAGATTGATGTCTCAAGCTTTAAGAAAGTTAACGGGAACAATAAATAAATCAAACTGTGTAGTAATATTTATAAACCAATTAAGAGAAAAAGTTGGTGTAATGTTCGGAAATCCAGAAACAACACCAGGTGGTAGAGCTTTAAAATTCTATGCATCAGTTAGAATGGATATAAGAAGAATTGATTCAATAAAACAAGGTGACGGAATAACTGGTAATAGAACAAGAGTTAAGGTTGTTAAAAATAAGGTTGCTCCTCCATTTAAACAAGCTGAATTTGATATAATGTATAATGAAGGTATCTCAAAAGAAGGTAACATAGTAGACGTTGGAGTTAAAGAAAACATAGTGCAAAAGAGTGGTGCTTGGTTCTCATATGGAGATATAAGACTAGGCCAAGGTAGAGAAAATGCTAAGCAATATCTAAAAGAAAATCCATCAGTTGCATTAGATATAGAAAATCAAATAAGAGAAAAGTATGATTTACCTTTAGCTAAGGCTGTAGAAGCAGTAAATGTTGAAGAAACTATTGAGAGCTAATGAAAAAGATAAGGATTTTTCCTTATCTTTTTTTTTACGCAATTTATGAATTTATATTATTAAAAACATAAAAATTTAGGTGTTTATGAATATGTTAACATTAATTAAAAGTTTCTACATTTTAAGGAAGTTAAAAAGTTATGAAAGCTCATTATATCTAGGTTAAGATAAGAATAATTTTTGCTTTTTAGCATATAATATACGCAAGGCGTAACCTTGACATAAACATAAAATTACTATACAATAATAACAAATACTGGTTTATCATATTCAAAAAATTACAGTGAGAATAGTATGGCACCTTTCTACGCGAAATGTTTTTATAGAGAGAATAAGCGAGGAGGTGTTTATATGGTAGTAGAAATACTTATAGGAATAATAATATTAGGGGTAGTAGGGTTTATTCAATACACTCTTATACAAAAAGCTTCAAAAAATAAGGTGGAAAGCTTAGAAAGAGAAGCTAATGCAACTCTTGAGGAGGCTAAAAAAGCAGCCGAATCTACAAAGAAAGAAGCCATATTAGAAGCAAAAGAAGAGGTACACAAACTAAGGTCAGATCTTGACAAGGAAACTCGTGATAGAAGAAATGAGATTCAAAGGTTTGAAAGAAGACTTATCCAAAGGGAAGAGTCATTAGATAAAAAGAGTGAAATGCTTGAAAAAAGAGAAGATAGCATGAACAAAAAATCTATAGAAATTCAAGGACTTGAAGAACGTGTACAAAGTTTATACGGTGAACAAAGAGCTGAACTTGAAAGAATATCAAATCTTTCAAGCGAGGATGCAAGAACATTATTATTAGATGAAGTAAGAAAAGAAATAAAACATGAATCAGCTATGCTGATTAAAGAACTTGAGACTAAGGCCAAAGAAGAAGCTGATAAAAAATCAAGGGAAATAATTACTACTGCTATTCAAAGATGTGCAGCAGACCACGTTTCTGAGACTACAGTTCATGTTGTTGCCTTACCTAATGATGAGATGAAAGGAAGAATCATTGGTAGGGAAGGAAGAAACATAAGAACTTTAGAAACATTAACAGGAGTTGATTTAATAATAGATGATACTCCAGAAGCTGTTATTCTTTCAAGCTTCGATCCAATAAGAAGAGAAGTTGCAAGAATAGCCTTAGAAAAATTAATTGTAGATGGAAGAATTCATCCAGCTAGAATTGAAGAAATGGTAGAAAGAGCTATTAAAGATGTAGAAAATGACATTAAGGAAGAGGGAGAACAAGCAACTTTCGAAACTGGTGTTCATGGATTACATCCAGAAATAATTAAGCTTCTAGGAAGACTAAAGTACAGAACAAGTTATGGTCAAAATGTTTTAAAACATTCAATAGAGGTTTCATACCTAGCAGGACTAATGGCATCTGAATTAGGTTTAGATGTAAATCTAGCTAGAAGAGCAGGTCTTTTACATGATATAGGTAAAGGAGTTGACCAAGAATATGAGGGACCTCATGCAGTTATTGGTGGAGAACTTGCAAAAAAATATCATGAGTCAGCAGCTGTAGTTAATGCTATAGGAGCTCATCATGGTGATGAAGAAATGCAAACTCTTGAAGCAATACTTGTTCAAGCGGCAGATGCTATATCAGCAGCTAGACCTGGGGCAAGAAGGGAAACTTTAGAAGCTTACATTAAGAGATTAGAAAAATTAGAAGAAATAGCTACTTCATATGAAGGTGTAGAAAAGTCATATGCCATTCAAGCTGGAAGAGAAATTAGAATTATGGTTAAACCAGATCAAGTTGATGATGCAGGGGCAATTGAGATGGCGAGAAATATTGTTAAGAAGATAGAAGAACAATTAGAGTATCCAGGTCAAATCAAGATAAATGTAATAAGAGAGACCCGTGCAGTTGACTATGCTAAATAAATGAATATATAAAATACATTTTGTTTACAAAATGTATTTTTTTAATTAACTCTACTGGAATTATTTCAGTAGAGTTTTGTTATGGGTTAAAACAAATATTTTAAAATTGTTTTAAAAATTTTATCTATTTAAGAAGGAATTAGAAAATTTATATAGAATATTATTAGGTAAAGGAAAACGTTAACTATTTTAATGTAAACGTATCCTAAAAATATCTAGGAGGTTTATATAATGGAAGTATTAAAGGTATCAACTAAATCAAATCCTAATTCAGTAGCAGGCGCACTAGCAGCCATAATAAAAGAAAGAAACACTGTAGAAATACAAGCGGTAGGGGCAGGGGCTATAAATCAAGCAGTTAAAGCTATAGCTATAGCTAGAGGTTTCGTAGCACCAAGTGGAAAAGATATAGTTTGTATTCCTGCATTCACAGACATCGAAATAGATGGTGAAGAAAGAACAGCTATAAAGCTTATAATACAACCAAGATAAAAGTTTAAAGAGGAACTAAATTTGGTAAATAAATAGATGCTGCTATGAGTATTTTAACTTGTAGCAGTATTTTTTATTGGTTTACTTTAAAGAATAAAAGTGATATATTGTAAGCGTAATTAAATAAAAAATAAGCAGTAAAGAGGGGATTAGATGATATTATCTAGAAAAGCACAAGGTATTGGGGCATCATTAACTTTAGCCTTAACAGCTAAGGCTGGAGAGTTAAAAAAAGAAGGTATCGATGTAGTTAGCTTTGGAGTAGGTGAGCCAGATTTTAATACGCCTAAGAATATAATAGAAGCCGCTACTAGAGCTATGAAAGAAGGTAAGACAAAATATACAGCAACATCTGGAATAGTAGAATTGAAGGAAGCCATAGCAAAAAAATTATATAATGAAAATAAATTAAGTTATGAAGTTAAAAATATAATTGTTTCAACAGGTGCTAAGCAATCTTTAGCAAATGTATTTATGGCAATTTTAAATCCTGGAGATGAAGTAGTAATACCAGTACCTTATTGGGTAAGTTACCCCGAATTAGTTAAGTTAAGTGATGGTGTTCCTGTTTTTATAGAAACAAAGAAAGAAAATGATTTTAAAGTAACTTATGATGAATTAAAGTCAGTTTTAAGTGATAAAACAAAGGCTATAGTTTTAAATTCACCTAACAATCCAACAGGAACTGTGTATTCAAAGAAAGACTTAGAAACCATTGCAAAATTTGCTGAGGAAAATGATCTTATAATAATCTCTGATGAAATATATGAAAAACTTATATATGGAAAAGAAGAGCACATAAGCATTGCTTCTTTAAATGAAGATGCTTTTAAAAGAACTATTGTTATAAATGGATTTTCAAAAGCATATGCAATGACAGGATGGAGAATTGGTTATGCAGCTTGCTATAATGAAGAGTTGGTTAAGGTTATGAATAATATTCAAAGTCATATAACATCAAATACAAATAGTATAGCTCAATTTGCAGCTTTAGAAGCTTTAACAGGAGAGCAAGGAACTATAGAGGAAATGGTTAAAGAATTTAGTTCAAGAAGAGATCTTATGATAGATATTATAAGTTATATAGATGAACTTACATTTATAGAGCCTAAGGGTGCTTTTTATGTAATGATTGATATATCTAAAGTTTTAGAAAAAGGCAATATACAAGGTTCAATGGAATTTGCTAATTTATTATTGAAAGAAGAAAATGTTGTTGTAATACCAGGAATAGCTTTTGGAGAAGATAATTTTATAAGATTGTCTTACGCTACTTCTAAAGAGGAAATAATAAAGGGCTTAAATAGGATAAAAAAATTTGTTAATAAAATAATGAATAGAGATTAATCTTTTTTTAAGTTGTTGAAATTTTCTAAAAAAATGAGTATAATTAAGAAGTTAGTATTGTTAAATAACAAATAAAAGTAAAGAGGTGTTTATAATGGTAACTAAAGAAGTTATAGTTAAAAATTCAACAGGCTTACATGCTAGACCAGCAACTTTACTAGTAAAAAAAGCTTCAGCTTTCAAATCAGACATAAGCTTAGAGTACAATGGAAAAAAAGCTAATGTTAAGAGCTTAATAGGAGTTTTATCATTAGGAGTTTCTAAAGATGCTAATGTTAAGGTTATCGCTAGTGGTGATGATGAAGCTTTAGCAGCTGAAGAAATAGCTAAGTTAATCGAAAATTTAGAAGAGTAATCTTCGTAAAAGGATTCCTTGGGGAGTCCTTTTATTTTTTATAAATTTACATAATAATTTTATAGAGTTTTTCAAAAACTATAAATATAGATAAAATACGTACATTTATACATAGATAATACTGTTTTTGTGGTTTAAAACATGGAAAATACGAATGATAAGCAAAAAAACTTATAAATTTATTTATATTAGACTTGCCTTATGGTATAATATAGGTATAATTAGTATTGCTGCTTTAGGAGGGTACAAAGTGAAAAATTTATATAGCACACCATTAAATTCAAGATATGCGTCAAAGGAAATGTCATATATTTTCTCAGATGATATGAAATTCTCAACATGGAGAAAATTATGGGTAGCTCTAGCAGAGGGCGAAAAAGAATTAGGTTTAAATATAACTGATGAACAAATAGGAGAGCTTAAAAGTCATATTTCAGATATAAACTATGAAGAAGCAATAAAGAAGGAAAAAGAAGTAAGACATGATGTTATGAGTCATGTTCATGCATATGGACTTCAATGTCCTTCAGCAAAAGGTATAATACATTTAGGAGCTACAAGCTGCTATGTTGGAGATAATACAGATGTAATAATAATGAGAGATGCTTTATTATTAATAAAGAAAAAAATAGTTGCAGTTTTAAATAATTTAAAGAAGTTTGCATTAGAGTATAAAGATATGCCAACTTTAGGATTTACTCATTTCCAACCAGCACAGCTTACTACAGTTGGTAAAAGAGCTACATTATGGATGCAAGATTTAGTAATGGATATAGAGAATATAGACCATTTATTATCAACTTTAAAGTTAAGAGGTGTAAAAGGTACTACAGGAACTCAAGCAAGTTTTATGAACCTTTTTGAAGGGGATGAAAGTAAGGTTAAGGCTTTAGATAAGATTGTTGCTGAAAAAATGGGATTCGAAAAGAGTTTTGGAGTTACTGGGCAAACATATCCAAGAAAATTAGATTCTATAATATTAAATACATTATCAGAAGTTGCACAAAGTGCATATAAATTCTCAAATGATTTAAGATTACTTCAAAGTATGAAAGAGGTAGAAGAGCCATTTGAAAAAAATCAAATAGGATCATCAGCTATGGCATATAAGAGAAATCCTATGAGAAGTGAAAGAATGGGAGCTTTAGCTAGATACGTTATTGTAGATGCATTAAATCCAGCTATTACGGCTTCAACTCAATGGTTTGAAAGAACTTTAGATGACTCAGCTAACAAGAGAATAGCTGTTGCAGAGGCTTTCTTAGCTTTAGATGGTGTTTTAAATCTTTATATAAATATTGCTGAGAATATGGTTGTTTATGATAAAGTTATTGCAGCTCATGTAAATCAAGAATTACCATTTATGGCTACTGAGAACATAATGATGGAATCAGTTAAAAAAGGTGGAGATAGACAAGAACTTCATGAAAGAATAAGAGTTCATTCTATGGATGCAGCACAAAGAGTTAAAGGCGAAGGACTTGATAATGATTTAATAGAAAGAATTATAAATGATGATTCATTTAATCTTTCAAAAGAAGAAATTATTGCTATAATAGATCCAGTTAAGTTCATTGGAAGAGCTCCAAGCCAAGTTGTAGAGTTTATAGATGAATATGTAGACCCTATAATAGAAGCTAATAAAGATGCTGCTAACTTAAGTAGTAACATAACAGTTTAGTATAAAGTTAATTAAGAAGCTATTAGAGATATTTTCTCTAATAGCTTTTTTATATAGTGCTTTATTTTAAATTATAATATTAAATTATTCATTGCTAAAAATAATATTTATTTAAGTAGGAATATATTGTAATATTTAATTTTATGTTATATAAGTTAATTTGATAAAAATTTTTTAAAGAACATATGTTTGAGACTCTTAGATATGGTCAATACTCTAAGTAAATAAAATTTAAGGAGTGAAAATTCATGAATAAAGTTGATCTTATTGGAAGAATCGCTACAAAAATTGAGGTGAAAGAGTCTAAAAATCAAAAGAAGTATGTGAGATTTAGAATAGCTGTGAATAGTTTTAATGGAAGAGAAGAAAATACTACATTTTTAAGCGTAATAACATGGAGTAAATCCACAGTAGAATTTTTAGAGAAATATGTTAATATTGGTGATTTGGTTTCTGTAAGTGGAGAGATTGTAGAAAGTAGATATGAGAGTGAAAGTGGAGAAGTTAGATACTATACTAATATAAATACCTCTAATATAAATCTTCTAAATAAAGCAAAAGAAAAAGAAATTTCATAGCAAACTAAAAAAAGATATATTTTTAAAATATATCTTTTTATTTTTTTTCTAATAAATTTGAAAAATAATTTCTAGGAATTAATCCTTTTTTTATTCCATTTATTACAGTAAGGTATGTTGCTGCTGTATCAAATCTAGCGTCGTGGTAGTTTCCACTACCTTTAAAGTATTTATTAGCAGTTTCACTTATTTCAATATCAGTTATTTTTAAGTGTTTAATTACCTCTTCAAGTTTAGGGTTTTTATAATCCCCAGTAGGTCTTAATATCTTACATATATCTTTGTAGTATTTCATAGTACAAAATACATTTTTAGGCTCAAAGAATTCTCCAAGTCCCAATAATTCGTGTTTTAAGAATTTTATATCAAATTGAACGTTATGTCCTATTATAAAATCTGCTTCTAGGAAGTCATTTATAAAGTCAGTATAAAGATCTTCAAAATACATTCCTTCACTTAATTCATATAATTTTTCTAAAGAAAAACCGTGTATTCTTTCAGCCTCTGGTTCCATATCATCAACTGTGAAGAAAACATTTTTACCTATTGTTGTTTGAGGTTTAGTTGAAGTATCTACAAGGATGTAACTAAGTTGGCATATGCTTCCAGGTTTAACTCCTGTAGTTTCTGTATCAAAAAAAAGTAATTTCATTATGTAAAGCCTCCTATATGCTTAGTATCTATAGAATAGTATAAACTAAAAGTCTTACTAATTAAATCGAATTTATAATTTATAAATTTTGCTTATAAAATATCGATATTTAAGAATTATATTGAGTATTCTTAAATATTAATATATAAACAAATGAAAATCAAGTTTGCTTATTATAGCTGTATTATTCTAAAGGAGTGATTGTTTTGAAGAAAACTTATATATTAGATACCAATGTATTGTTATATTCACCAGGAGCTATATATTCTTTTGCTGATAATAATGTTATTATTCCAGAAGTAGTTCTAGAAGAATTAGACAATATAAAGAAAATGAACAATGATTTAGGGGCAAATGCAAGAAATGTTGCTAGAGAGCTGGATAAGCTAAGATTAAATGGTTCTCTAAGTGAAGGTGTTGACTTACCTGGAGGAGGGAAACTTAAAGTAGTAACTAATTTTTATAATACTGAAATACCAGAAGCGTGGAATATAAGTAAACCTGATAATAGAATAATACAAATATGTAAGGCTTTAAAAGAAGCAGGAGAGGATGTTTGTTTAATAACTAAGGATATATTTGAAAGAATAAAGGCTGATACAGTAGGCATAAAGTCAGAAGACTTTTATGAGGTTGTGGTACCTGAATTTGAAGAACAGTATAGTGGAAGAATGGAAGTTTACACAAGCTCTGAAGCTTTAAGTAAATTCTTTAAAAATAAAGTAATAGAAAAAAAGGATTTAACATTGTATGATGAGGCAAATAAAAACTATGTAGAACCAGAACTTGAAGTTAACCAGTTCTTAATAATACATTGTAATGATAATGGCAAACAAACAGCTTTAGGAAGATTTGATGGAAAAGTTGTTAGACCTTTAATATATAAGGATAATAACAATATAATGGGGATATCTCCTAGAAATGTTGGGCAAAAATTTATGTTAGAGTGTTTAAGTATTGATGCTAAGAAAGCTCCTTTAGTAATTATAAAAGGACCTGCAGGTACTGCTAAGACATTATTCTCTTTAGCTGTCGGATTACAAAAAATATTAGAAGAGGAAAGTGGACAATATAGAAGAATTTTAGTATGTAGACCAAATGTAACAATGGATGAAGAAATAGGATATTTACCAGGAACTGAACAGGAAAAAATAGCTCCATTTATGAGACCTATATATGATAACCTAGAAATTTTAATAGATTCAGATGAAAAGGCAAGATATTCTAATGAAAGAGAGTTAAATGATAAAATAGAAGAGCTTTTTGATAGAAAAATAATAACAACAGAAGCTGTTGCCTATTTAAGAGGAAGAAGTATAATAAAGAACTGGATTATAATAGATGAAGCTCAAAACTTAACACCAAAGCAAGTTAAAGCTATTATAACAAGAGCTGGAGAGGGATCAAAAATAATATTGATTGGAGATCCAGAACAAATAGACCAAGCGTTTTTAGATTCAAGAAGTAATGGACTATGTTATGCATCAGAAAAAATGAAGGGTAGTCATCTTTGTTATCAAGTTACTTTGAAATATGATGAGTGCGAAAGAAGTGAATTAGCTTACGAAGCAGCTAAGAGATTATAGTTGATTATGAGGGTTCTTTATTTATAAAAAGGAAAGAACCCTCTATTTTGCGTGCTTTAAAACTAAATCTGAAGGGCTAGCTAACAACATTCACCTAAAATAAAGCTTTTAAAAAAGATAGAAACTAATATTAACTTAAAAGAGAACCTAAAATTAATAAATTATTAAGTTTACCACATAATAAAATAAAGAAATTTATGGTATAATTTAAGATACAAAATAAGGAGGTCTTAATTATGCAATTTTTATTAAACGCATTGCTTAGCATTCCGGCAATATTAATAGCTTTTTCAGTTAAAGAATATACTCGTGCCAAAATGGCAGATAAATTAGGAGATAAATCACCAAGGTTTAAAGGAGAATTGACTTTAGATCCATTAAAACATGTTGATATAGTTGGTGCCATAATGATGGCTTTCTTTGGATTTGGTTGGAGTAAATCTGTAGAGATAAATAAATATGCATTTAAAAATCCAAAGAAGGATGCTCTTAAAGTTAATACAACTGCATGGCTTTCAAACTTAGTTGTTGCTATAATTGGAGTAATACTTACAGGTTTATACTTAAGATTCTTTGGGATAAGCGGAGATTTATCTCAGATAATATTCTTAATATTACAGTATATAATAATATTAAATGTAAACTTCTTCGTATTTAATATATTACCACTGCCAGGACTTGATTGTTTTAGAATTTTAGAGGATCTTAAACCTCAATTATTCTATAAGTTATCTGGAATAGTATATCAATATTATTATCCTATACTTATAGCTATAATACTTCTTGGAAGATATGTATTAGCTATACCATCTCAATTAGCTATGATTTTTGTATATTCTATAGGTGGTTTATTTATTTAATGATAATTTGAAATTTATAATACTTTAGTTAGATTAGGTTTATAATTTGAAAATAACTCTTAATTTATGAGTTGTTTTCAAGTTTATTATCTAATCTAATTTTTTTATATAAAGATAATTGAAATAAAATGTAAAAATATGGTAATATATAGAGGGGTGAGAATATGATAAGAATGTCTAAAGCAATGAAAATAATTTTAGCCTCTCTAGTTATTGTTTGTTCTGTTTTAATAGCTAATAGTCTTATAAGCAATAACATTGTAACTACAAAGGGAGCAGCTAGTGAGGAAAAGGAAGTTACAAAAGAAAAAGATAAAAAAGGATTTTCTGATTTATTTAGTCTAGGAAGAAAAGTAGAAATAAGTGCAGTAGGAGACATAATATTACATGATGAGCAAATATGGTCAGCATATAATGAGGAAAATAAAGCCTATGATTTTATAGATAATTTCAAATATATAAAGAGTTTTATTGAAGAGAGTGATATAGCCTATGGAACTATAGAGGGAACGTATAGTGGCGAAGAAAAAGGATATTCAGGGTATCCTTCTTATAATGGTCCAGATTCAATGATAACAACTTTAAGAGAGACAGGCTTTGATGTTATAAATGTAGCAACTGATCATTCTTTAGATAAGGGAGAAGAGGGAATTATTAGAACCGAAGAAAAAATAGATGAGATAATGAGTTCCATTGGAAATAAAAAGTATATCATTAAAAAAGTGAAAGGAATGAAAATAGCATTTACATCCTACACTTATGAAAGTAAAGAAAGAGAGTTAAATGGTAATAAAATTTCTGAAAATAGTACTCTAAACACTTTCAATTATAATAAATTAGATGAGGGATTAGAGGAAATGAAATCTCTAATAGAAGAAATGAAGAATGAAGGAGCAGATTTCATAGTTTTTGGTATGCATTGGGGTGTAGAGTATAATAGTGAACCTAGTAAGTACCAAATTCAAATAGCTGAGGCTTTAAATGAGTATGGAGTTAATTTAATACTAGGAAGCAATCCTCATGTTATACAACCCATAAGGGAGCTTGAGAGGGAAGATGGTCATAAGACATTAGTAGCCTATTCCTTAGGAAACTTCATTTCAAATCAAAGAGAAGAAACTATGGGAGATAGAAGAACAGCAGATGGAATTATATTAAATTTAACTTTAGATAAAACTAGAAAGGGAGTAGAAATAGAGAGATGGGGATATACTCCAACTTGGGTTTATAAAATTCCAAAAGAAAATAAAAAGTCAGACTATTATATATTACCTATAGAAGAAACATTAAATAGTGAAAAAGGAAAAGAATTAGATAAAAATGTTATAAGCGAATTAAAGAAATCTCTAGAATCAACTAAGAGTTTAGTAGAAAGATAAAGTCTACAGGAGAACTTTCTCCTGTAGACTTTTATTATGCTTTTTCAATAATTAACTTTTTATTATAAATCTCTGAGAATGCTTTAGAGCTTCTTTTTGCTTGACGGATTTCTAAATCTAGGTCATAGTCAGAATAAAGTTTTAATGTAACTGTATCTTCGTTAATTATTACATCAAGATTTTTTACATGACCAGTTAATCCTCTATCTAATCCTTCAGCAAGTTTAAGAATAATTCCTAAATATTCAACATGCTTTAAATCAAGTCTATTTATTATAGTAGAATATTTTGCAAGTGGTGCTTGATAAGAGTTATTTCTATGATAAGCAGCACATAAAGCACTTAATAATATTTCCTTATGAGTTAATCCATTTATATGAGAACTTAAAATAACATAGAATGAATGAACATGATGATCATAGTATCTTATACTTATACCGCAGTCATGAAGTAATGATGAGGTTTTTAGTATGTTTTTAAATTCATCATTTAAATGATGAAGGGGTTTTAAACCTTCAAATAATGAAAATGCAAGCTTACATACATTTTTAGCGTGAGGAATATTTATATTTAAAGTGTCCATAATTCCTTTTAAACTTACATCTAAAATATCATCATTATTATGGAATGTATCTGTTATATATTCATATATAAGTCCTTCTCTAAGCCCACGACCACAGATTATTACTTCGTTGGTACCAGTAAAGCTTAAAACTTCTTTTATTAAATTTGTGGAAGCAACTATAACATCAGCTCTTGCTGGAGAAAGTCCTTCAATTTTCTTTCTTTGACGAAGATTTTTACTCTTTAAAAGATGAAACATTTCATCTATATCATAATCATAAAGAACGTAGTTATGAACTATATCAATGGGATATCTTTTTCTACGTCTATCCATTTTACCAAGGTTTCTAAAAGAACCTCCAACACCTATAACAGAATTAAACTTAGTATCTTTAAGCCAAGATATTTCTTCAAGGTGCTCTTCAATATATTTAACACAGTTTGTATTATTCTCATATCCAATCATGTCACTTAATTGGAACATTGATGTTAATGTTACATATCCAAATGGAAGAGTAATCTCTTTATGAATTTCATTGTTTTTTAACCAACATATGTGAGTATTATTTCCGTTTATATCTAAAAGAAGAGAATTATTTATATAAAGAGAGTTTTTTGCTCCTAAAAAGTTATAATGAATTTCTTCTTCATTAGATAAAATTCTAAGGTCTAATCCAAGTTCGTTCTTTATTATTTCCTTAAGGTTTATTTTGTTATCTAATTCTCTTATGCTTTCTGCACCGATAAGTATTATTTTTGATGCACCACAAGAGATACACATAGATTTAAAAGCCTTTATAGATGAAATTGTAAGTTTAATTTTTTCTTCATCTATAATTGAACAAGCAAATAAATCAGAACCAAGTCTTATATGTTCTTTTAATTCATCAATTATTTTAAAATATCCAGAGTTTTCAACTTCTGCAAGAGTTAACCTTACTGAGTTCGAACCTATATCTATTACTCCTATTCTATCCATTTCTTTTCCCCTCTACTTGTTTAAAATATAATTTGATTATAATACTGATACTATAGAATTTCAAAGATGTTTTCAATGGGTATTTTAAAATAAAACTTTATTAATAATAAATAAAAGAGGATATTGACAGTATTTAAGGTAAAATAATATAATAATTAAGAAAAGATAATATAAAAAGTCTGTGAAGAGAAGAGTAGTCTTTATGATTTCTTAAGCGAGTAAGGGATGGTGTAAGCCTTATAGAATAGTATAGATGAAGAGAGCCTCTGAGATTGCATTTTAATATTGTATTATTAAAATGTCGCTTATGCGTTAACTTATAAAGTGGGTTTTTAACCAATTAGAGTGGTACCGCGGATATATCCGTCTCTTTGTTTCAAAGAGGCGGTTTTTTATATTGTAAATAAATTTATATTTTGGCAATAATGTCATTATGTGATATGTTTTAAAATCAGATATAATAAGGAGGATAATTATGGATTACAAAAAGTTAGTTGCAGAAAGAATTAAAGAGCATGTTGATCTAGAGTTAGAAAACATAGAAAAACTTATAGAAATACCACCTAAACCAGAAATGGGGGACTTTGCATTTCCTTGTTTCCAATTAGCTAAGGTTATGAGAAAAGCTCCTAACATGATAGCAGCTGAGTTAGCTGAAAAAATAAACAAAGAGGGATTTGAAAGAGTAGAATGCTTAGGACCTTACTTAAACTTCTTTGTTGATAAAGTGGCTTTCTCAAAGAATGTAATAAATAAAGTTTTAGAAGAGGGAGATAACTACGGTTCTTCTAAAATAGGAGAGGGAAAAAATGTTGTTGTTGAGTATTCATCACCTAACATAGCTAAGCCTTTCCACGTTGGACACTTATTCACAACAGCTATAGGACATTCATTATATAGAATGTTAAACTTTGAAGGATATAACCCAATAAGAATAAACCACTTAGGAGACTGGGGAACTCAATTTGGTAAATTAATATCTGCTTATAAAAGATGGGGTAATGAAGAAGCTTTAGAAGAGGCTCCAATAACTGAACTTTTAAGAATATACGTTAAATTCCATGATGAGGCTGAAAATAATCCAGAGCTTGAGGACGAAGGAAGAATGTACTTCAAGAAGCTTGAAGATGGAGATGCTGAAGCTGTAGCTTTATGGGAAAGATTTAAAGACTTATCATTAAAAGAGTTTAATAAAATATATGGTATGTTAGGGGTAGACTTTGATTCTTGGGCTGGAGAAAGTTTCTATAATGACAAGATGGATGTAGTAGTAGAAGAGTTAGAAAAAGCTAATATATTAACTGAAAGTAATGGAGCTAAGGTTGTAATGTTAGATGAGTACAATATGCCACCTTGTATAGTTGTTAAATCAGATGGAGCATCAATATATGCAACAAGAGACTTAGCAGCAGCTATGTACAGACACAAAACATACGACTTTGATAAATGTATATATGTAGTTGGTAAAGATCAAATATTACACTTTAATCAAGTATTCAAAACATTAGAGTTAGCAGGTAATGAATGGGCTAAAAACTGCGTACACATTCCATTTGGATTAGTTAAGTTTGCAGATAGAAAACTTTCAACAAGAAAAGGTAATGTAGTTTTACTTGAAGACTTATTAAATGAGGCTATAGATAAAACTAGAGAGACTATAGAAGAAAAGAACCCTTCATTAGAAAATAAAGAAGAGGCAGCTAAGAAAATAGGTATAGGTGCTATATTATTCACTTACTTAAAGAACTCAAGAGAAAGAGATATAGTTTTCGATTGGAAAGAGATGCTAAGCTTTGAAGGAGAGACTGGTCCTTATGTTCAATACTCATATGCAAGAGCTAAGAGTATATTAAGAAAGGCTGAAGAGCAAAATATAACAGCTGAGCCAGACTTCACAAAATTAACTTCAAAAGAAGAATTTGAGTTAGCTAAGACTTTAGAAGGATTACAAAAGGCTGTAATACTAGGAATCGATAAGTTAGAGCCTTCAGTTGTAACTAGATATTCAATAGAAGTAGCTAAAGCTTTCAATAAATTCTACAACAATCATACAGTTTTAAATGTTGAAGATGAAGGATTAAAGGCAGCAAGACTTGCACTTATAAAGGCTACTGCACAAGTTATTAAGAATGCTTTATTCTTAATAGGAATAAATGTAGTTGAAAAGATGTAGTTTATAATAAAAAATAACCAATTCCAAATGGAATTGGTTATTTTTTTATTTTTTATTATCTTTTCTACTAGGACAACTTCCTTTAGAAGCACATCCACTGCAACCACTACATTGTCCTTTAGATGATTTTTTAAAGTTTTTATATAGTATAAACACAACAGCTATTACTATTAAAGCTGTAATAAAAATTTCCATAAAAACACCTTCTTTAAAATATTAATAAACCAATATGATAAATTATGAAGGCACTTACCCAAGCAACTACAAATTGGAATATTACTGATAAAATTGTGAATTTACCACCATATTCTTTCTTCATAACACCCACAACACTTATACATGGTGTATAAAGTAATACAAATACCATAAATGAGTAAGCAGAAATAGCTGTAAAGAATTGTGGTAACATATGAACTAAGTCACCTTTATAAATAACTTCCATTGTTGAGATTATAGTTTCTTTAGCCATTAATCCAGTTAATAATGAAACTGAGGCTTGCCAATCACCAAATCCTAATGGAGCGAATATAGGAGCTATAAATGAACCTATATTATATAAGAAACTATGAGTTATATCTTCAACCATTCCACCGAAGTTGAAACTTTGAAGGAACCAAATAACAACACTCATTGCAAATATAATAGTTCCAGCTTTTTTTAAGAAATTTTTTGATTTATCCCAAAGTTGACCTAATACAGATCTAATTTCTGGTACTTTATATTCAGGAAGTTCTATAATAAAAGGTTCTTCATCTTTTTTGAATAAAGTATTTTTAAATATTAGCCCTAATATGAAAGCAACTATTATACCTAGTATATATAAAGAAGCAACAACTATAGATGCATTTTCTGGGAAAAATAATCCAGCGAATATTACATATACAGGTAATCTAGCATTACATGACATAAATGGTGCTAGAAGAGCTGTAAGCTTTCTATCCTTTTCACTTTCCAAAGTTCTAGCTGACATAATAGCAGGAACTGTACATCCGAATCCAGTTATCATAGGAAGAAAAGCCTTTCCAGAAAGACCTATTTTTCTCATGAATTTGTCCATTAAGAATGCAACTCTAGCCATATATCCGCTATCTTCTAATATTGAAATACATAAGAATAATGCTAATATTATTGGTAATAATACTATGATTCCTCCAACACCGGCTACAATACCATCAACAAGTAATGATTGGAACCATGGAGCTGTACCTGATAAAAGATTACTTAAGTATGGCATGAAAGTATCACTTAAAAATCCATCTAAAGCATCTGAAATAGGTTGTCCAACCCATGAGAATGTAAATTGGAATACAAAAATCATAAGTACTATAAATAATGGGTATGCAAGCCATGGGTTTAAAAATATTTTATCTAATTTATCTGTTAAGTTAGTTGAAGAACTATTTGATCTATTAAAACAACTTGATAGTTTTTCTTCAATAAATTTATAAGTATTAGCCTCATCTTTAAATGAGTAAGTATTTTTGTCTAAGTATTTATCAAAATTGCCTTTATTTAAGAATTCCTTAACTTCATCTAATCCTTCTTTTTTAGAGGCTGTTATAGGAATTACCTTAAGGTTGAAAGCTTTTTCTAATTTTTTTGGATCAATCTTAATTCCTTTTTTCTCGGCTATATCGTTCATGTTAAGAAGCAATACTATTGGTTTCTTAAATTCTTTAAGTTGCATGGTCAAATATAAGTTTCTATCTAGATTAGAAGCATCTACTATATTTAATATTAAATCAACTTCTCCAGATTCTAAGAATTTTTTAGATACCTTTTCTTCGTTAGAGAATGTATCTAAAGCATATATACCAGGTAAATCAACTATTTTGTTAGAGTTGAAAAAACCTTCCTTTTTATCAACTGTAACACCTGGCCAGTTTCCTACGTGTTGGTTAGAGCCAGTTAAGGCATTAAATAAAGTAGTTTTACCAACGTTAGGATTACCGAGTAAAGCTATTGTTGTCATTAGTTTTCCTCCTAGTTTAATTATTCTATTTTATTTATTATTTTAAAATTATATTTTTAGCATCTTTTTTTCTGATTGCTAAATCAAATCCTCTTAAATTTACTATTAATGGATCTCCAAGTGGAGCAACTCTTTTAAGTTTAATTTCAGTTCCTTCTATGCATCCTAAAGCAAGAAGTCTTTTAGCTAAACCATTATGTCCACAAATTTTATCTACAACACCTGCTTGTCCAATTTTTAAATCATATATACTCATCTTAAGCACCTCACTAATGAAAATCATTATCAAATTCATTTAAATTATATCAACTTGGCAAGAATTTGTCAATTAGCAAATGCTATTAATTAAAAATTCAATTAATATTTATTAATACTTAACTAAAGAGTGATATAATGATATAATATTTTTGTTATAAGTTTATATAAGAAAAGAGTGATAAAGTGATCATAAAAGAGCATGAAATAGATATAAATGATTTAGATCTTAGTAATGCCCTATCTTTTAATGAAAATTATGATATATATAAACAGGCTGTATATTTTGATTTGGAACACTATGTATATAAAAAGCCTAAGTGTATAGGTGTTTTTGGAGCGGGATATTATGACGAGGAAAAATCTAAGTTCATGACGACCCAATATATGATAGAACATAAGGGAGAAGTAAGAGATATTCTTTACTTAGCAAAAAAATATTTTATAATGGTTGCTGCGGAGAAAAAGAAAAAGTACATAGTAACTTTTTCTGGTAATAATGACTTTACAGTTATAAATTATTTGTTTGATAAATATGGAATAAATTTTGATTTTAATAATTACTTTAGATCTGTGGATATACAGAAAATTTATGAGCATACTTTTAAGCAAGGGATAGGTCTTAAGGCTTTAGAAAAAAAATTTGGTATTGAAAGAGAAGGTGATGTTCTTTCAGGTTCAAATTTAGCAAAAACATTTCATAAAGTTTTAAAAGATAGAGAGTATTTTCAAAGAATGCCAAAGGAAAAGGTTGAGAAAATACTTATTTATAATGAACAGGATGTTGTAAATTTATTTTACATATTATTGAGTTGGAAAAAGATATTAATTAGTGAAGACGACAGTGAAGTTGAAGAAACTAAGGAATAATAGTTTATTATAGGATATAAAGCTATAAAACTAAAGGCACCAAGTTTGGTGCCTTTAGTTTTTGTGTCTTTTTATAGATTTCCCATCAGAGGAGAGAATGATTGTTCCATCTTCGTCAGTTCTAAAAATTTTGATTTTATTATCCAAAAGTTTATTTAAAATTTGAGGAGATGGATGGCCATAGGAATTATCTAATGATGAAGATATAATAGCTATGCTTGGAGAAACTTCTTTTATAAATGAATCGGTTGTTGAAGTAATACTACCATGATGTCCGACCTTTAACACATCTGATTTTAAATCTTTATTTAATTTTAGTACTTCCATTTCAACATCAGCTTCTGCATCTCCAGTAAACAAAAATGAAGTTTCGCCATAAGATATTCTAAGGAGAGGTGAATAGTTATTTATATTATCATATTCCTTATTTAAAGGAGAGTATATCTCTACTTTAGTATTTTCACCTAAATCTATTGGGTGAGAATTAGAATAAGATAGCGTGTTTATGGAAGTATTCTCTTCCTTTAAAGCTTTAATCATATTTTTAAATATATCAGTATTTTCAGTGACTTTAGGTGCACAAAAGTAACTCACATTAAATTCCTTAAGAATAGATTGCATGCCTCCAATGTGGTCGGCGTGGGGATGTGTCGCTATAACAAAATCAAGTTTTTTTATTCCAAAACTTTTCAAATATTTTACAAGGGATTCAGAGGACTCTGGTGGACCTGAATCTATTAAAAGATTTTTATTGTTGCTTTGAACTAAAGCAGAATCTCCTTGTCCTACATCTATGTAATGAATCATAAAGTCATAATTTGGAATTGAATATGAGGATGAATAATAAAATATTGATGTTAAAAGTAAAATAATTAAAAAAAAGCTAAATTTCCTAGTTGTAACTTTCAATTATAAAAACTCCTTTAAAAAATAAGTTATAGTACATTATTAACCTATTATTCAATTAATAAACTAATCATAACAAGTTTATAATTACAATTAAAATAAATAATGGGATATTTTGAAAAGATACAACTTTAGTGTTATAATTGAATTGGAGATAATACATTTTGACAAATGTATTAATTAAAAAGGGGGCTTAATATGAAAAAAGAATTTTGCTTAAAGCATGGAAAAGTGACAATGAACTTCACTGCTAAATATTGTGATAGTTTTGAGTCAATAATAAATAGTGAAGGATTCAGAAGAATTTTAGAAGCTTATTTAAAAAAGGCTAAGAAGAAAAAAAGTCATAATTTTAGATTCTTAAGTGAAACTACAGGTGCTGAGGATGTAAAGGTAATATCAAGGTACTTAATAAGTACATTAAAACTATTATCCATGATGGGGGCTGATGAGGTATTAGTTGTTAATGAAGCTTTTGAAGGTTTGCTTGAAGATAAAAAATCTTTTGCAAGTGTTATAGATGATGTTTATTCTTTCTGGAGAAAATTAGAAAGGTATACTGTTATTCAAAATAATAAAGTAAAAGATGGAATTGCCGCAGTAGGATTTGTGGATGCAAATAGAAGCTTTAATGATCTTGTATTAAGATTTTATAGAAGAATTCAAAAGAATTTATTAGGAAATATGCCTAATATACTTAGGCAAGTTTCTGCAGGTGGAAATGCAGGGATTATGGTAAATAATATAATTTGGCCAAGTCCAAGAGAATACGCTATATTAGAAAATATTCCATTTATAGATGCAATATCTTTAGAGGCACCATTTATAACTTATCCCAATAAGAATACTAGAGATGGAATATTTTCAGAAATAAGTGAGAATCCATTAAGTGGTGCTCATATAAATAATGAAGAATGGTTCTGTTATCCAGCTAAAGTAGGAGAATTATTAGCTTATGTATATTTCCATAGAGATTTTATGTCTCATGGAATAAGCCTATGTAATTTATTTGATTTAGCAACACCTGAGGAGTGTAGAGGAATAAAACCAGATATAGTTTATGTATTTGGGGCTAAGGATGATGAAGAGGATGTAAAGACTTGCTTCTATGATGATGAAAAAAACAATATAATGTTAGGATATGCTAACTATAGTGAAGAAATAGATTATTTTGGATATATGAAGAAAATGATTTTAACTCTACACAATATAATAATGATAAAAAGAGGATATATGCCAATACACGGAGCAATGGTTAATGTTGTTCTTAAAAATGGAAAAGAAGCTAATGTTGTAATAATGGGAGATAGTGGGGCTGGAAAGTCTGAGAGTTTAGAAGCATTTAGAACACTAAGTGAAGAATATATAAGTGATATGACTATAATATTTGATGACATGGGAGTGTTTAAGAATGTTGATGGTGTTATTAAGGGATATGGAACAGAAATTGGTGCCTTTGTAAGGCTTGATGATTTAGACCAAGGATATGCTTTTAAAGAGATTGATAGAAGTATATTTATGAATCCAGATAAAATAAATGCAAGACTTGTTATGCCAGTTTGTAAGTATGATGAAATAATAAAAGGTTATGATGTTGATCTTTTCCTTTATGCAAACAATTATGATGGTTTAATGGATGGAGAAAACTCAATTGAATATTTCAAAAATCCAGAAGAGGCAAAAAAAGTTTTCAAAGCTGGAGCGAGAATGGCAAAAGGAACTACTACAGAAAATGGATTAGTAGAGTCATATTTTGCAAATCCATTTGGACCAGTTCAGAAAAAAGAGAAAATGGATTTAATAATAGATAGATATTTTGAAGATATGTTTAATAATAATGTTAGAGTTGGTCAAATAAAGACTTGCTTAGGTGTTTCTGGTTTTGAAAAAGAGGGACCTAAAAAGGCTGCTATAGAACTTTTTGATATAATTGAAAAAATGTAGAAAAAGATATCCCTATTAGGAATCCTAATAGGGATATAAATTTATTACTGTTCTTTTGTACTATTAAGGTAACCGTAAAATGATAAACAGTATAGGCCAGCTAGACCTACTAATACATAAATAGTTCGACTCCAAATAGATCCTATTCCAAATATTAAATCTACTAAATTAAAATCCATGATGCCTACAAGACCCCAGTTTAATGCCCCTATTATTACTAAAGTAAGGGCAATAATATTTAATGTTTTCATTTTTAACACATCCTTTACTAAGAATATGTTAATATTATTAGTAGAAAAATATATTTTATTCATATATAAAAAAGAAATAGCTTTTGCTATTTCTTTTTTATAGAGTTATATTTCTATCTATTGGTTGAGATAGAGATATGAATGTATCAGTTCCGCTTATTCCTTCAATATGATTTATTTTGTTCATTAGAATATCTTGAAGGTCTGAAATATTTCTACAAATAACCTTAGCAAAAATAGCGTAGTCACCAGTTATTAGATGAAGTTCTACAACTTCTTTAATTTTTGAAAGTTCATCAAAAACATGAGTATATGATGATGTTGAGTTAACATGTATTCCAACAAAACATGTTACATCATAGCCTAATTTAGGTAAGTTTAAAAGTATTCTAGTACCTTTAATTATTCCTAAATCCTCCATCTTTTTCATTCTAACATGGATTGTACCACCTGAAACATGGCATATTCTTGCTATTTCTAAATAAGGAGTTCTACAATCTTTTATTAGGATATCTAAAATTTGTAAATCTAATTCATCTAAATGAGTTGATGTATTTATTAGAGACATAATATCACCTCTTTAAAATTTGAATAAAATGATAATTCTATTCTAACAAATCTTCTATAAAAATACTACATATTATTTTAAAAATAATAAAGTTTTTTTTATTAATTTAACACATTAATAAAAATGATATTATAAATGTTAATTTTATAAGAACGAATTTGAAAATTAAAAACTTGAAAATGTTTTTTTTTTAGACTAATATATTATATAAGGAGTATTATGCGAGGAGGCAAAGTTATGGGAATACTTTTATTTATTTTACAAATAATACTTTTAGCAGTAGTAATTTTTGGGGGATTTTCAGTATTAAGTAGATATGTATTTAATAAGGTTAAAGTTAATAAATGGATCATATTAGCTGCAGCTATAATAATCTTCCTTATTCCTATGTTCATTCCTATGAATCAATGGATTATGCTAATAATTTCTGCCGTAGCAACAATATTATTCTTATGGTTCTTAGATATTATTAGAAACGGATATCCAAAACTTAAAAAAGAGAAAAAAGTGGTTATTAAACCAAAGGCGAAACCAAATAGAGTTAAACATAATAAAGATTCAAAAAAGTAAACTCCATTATATATGGAGTTTATTTTTTACTCGTAAGTAACGAATATTGGAGAAGACATGGCTTCTCTATCATCATTTAAAAAAACTTTAGCTACAAACCAAGTTTCATCTAAAGAAATATCCTTTTCAAAGATATATTTGACATCATACAAGTTTATATCATCAATTTCTTTAATAATTTTTCCTTTGTTAGTCAAAAATTGAATCTTTGATATTTTGTTTAAATTATCTTCAACCTGTAAATAAAGGTTGATTTTTGAAGATTTATCTATTATAGCAACCCCTCCCATAAAAGTTGAATTTAGGGAAAATAGCATTTTTAAAGTTTTAGATTCTGTTGAGAATATATGTCTATTTTTTAATGCTGAAAGAAATGTGTTTTTATCTAATTTGTGAGAAACTACGCAAGTTAAATTTTCACTATCTCCATAATTTAATTTATGATTGTCTTGAGAGTTTATAGCTCCAATTTTGAATCCTTTATCAAGTAGTGAAAAAAATTGAGAATCATATCTTGTATAATTATTAGGTGGTATTCCATTTCCAACTTCTATAGAACATAAAAGTTTATCCAAAAGAGGAGTAAATTCAATCTTTTTTGAGATAGAATTTTTAGGATGATTAATGCTAAACAAAGCTGTATGATCATTAATTAACCAAAGTAGTAAATAGTTCATATCTGAGACTATTCCAGTAAAAAAAGTATTTGGGCATATTATATTTAAATGACCTAAGGGAGTTGACTTTGCTTCGAATCCTGGTAAAGCTAGAAAGTCAGAATGTTTTTTGTTAAATTTATTTATGCATTTATTTAAATATGTCCATTTTGAAATTTCTTTATTTTTTTCCTTGATATTTTCACTTAGATATTTATTATGATCAGTTATTATTAAAAAATCCAATCCACGAGAACGAGCATGTTCCAAAGCTTCGATTGGAGTGCTTTTCCCAGTTGATAACGAGGTGTGGGAATGGGGAATTCCATAATAAAATCTAAGTTTATCAAAGGATATGTTTTTTTTATCCATTAATACCTCTTAATTATATTAATATAATATATAATATTATTGTTATTCAAATTAAATGTCATGCTTTTAATATTGATATGTAAAAAAGATTAAGAGGTTAATTTAATTATATAAAAGCATAAGTAGACATAATCTACTTTGATGTGATAAAATTACAAGAATAATTAAGAGGTGATTATATGTTAATTGAAGTTAAAGGAAATAAGCCTAAAATAGGGGAGAAAACCTTTGTAGCACATAGTAGTGACATTATAGGTGATGTTACTATAGGAGAAGATTGTGGTATTTGGTTTGGTTCCGTATTAAGGGGAGATGAAAATTCAATTAAAATAGGAAATGAAACTAATATACAAGATAATGCAGTGTTTCATGTTGATAAAGAGCATAATGTTGAAATTGGTGATGGTGTTACCATAGGCCATGGTGCTATAATACATGGGTGTAAGATAGAAGATGAATGCTTAATAGGCATGGGGGCAATAATATTAAATGGAGCGAAAATAGGGAAAAATACTATGATTGCCGCTGGAACTTTAGTTAGTCAAAACAAAGAAATACCAGAGGGAGTTTTAGTTATGGGAGTTCCAGGCAAGGTTGTTAGAGAACTTACAGATTTAGAAATACAAAGTATAAGAAATTCAAGAAGAGAATATATAGAGATGAAAAATCTTTATAATAAATAAAGGAGGAGCTTATGATAATAAACGTAGGACAATTTAATAAAATGAAAGTAGTAAGAGAAGCAGATTTTGGATACTACTTAGATAGGGGAACTAGAAATACTTCTGATGATATATTAATTCCAAATGGAAATTTAGATGGAAAAGAAATAAAGGTTGGAGATGAAGTAGAAGCATTTATTTATAGAGATTCTAGGGATAGACTTATAGCCACATTAAAAAAGCCTTTAGCAGTGGTAGGAGATGTTGCCTTATTAGAGGTTAAATCTATTACTAAAATAGGTGCTTTCGTAGATTTCGGTTTAGAAAGAGATATACTTGTTCCATTAAAGGAGCAAAAATATAAAATGGAAGAGGGTAAAAAATACTTAGTATATATTTATGTTGATAAAACAGGAAGATTAGCAGCAACAACAGAGATTGATAAGTATTTAGAAGAAATAGAAGAACCTAAAATGGGAACTGAGGTTTCAGGAATAGTTTATGGATATCAAACTAATGGTTCTTTAAGAGTTGCAATAGATAATAAATATAGAGGAGTAGTTCTTAAAAACGAATACTTCACAAATATTAAACCAGGCGATACTATAAAAGGAAAGATAATAAAGGTTTATGAAGATGGAATAGTTGGTTTATCTTTAAGAAATCATAAGCTTAAGGAGAGAAATGAATTAGGAGATACTATATTAGAGTATTTAAAGGAGCATGGGGGAGTTATGAGCTTAAATGATAAGAGTACTCCAGATGAAATAAGAAATACTTTTAAAACTTCTAAAAACTATTTCAAAATGGCTTTAGGTGGATTAATGAAAAAAGGTTTAATAGAACAAGACGAATTTGGAACTAGATTAAAATAGCTTAATGGGCTGTATCAAAACTTGAATTTAAAACTTATAAATAGTATGAAATATATTTATAAGTTTTAATTGTGGGTTGTTTTGATACAGCTCTATTTTTTAAAATTATATTTTATTAGTTTAAGTATAAAATATAATTTTTTGGGGATTTTATTGGTATAGGTGGTGAATTTTATGAGAAAAAGGAAAAAAATAAGAATAATATCTCTCATGTTTCTAATGATTTTATTATTTAGTAGCAATACTAGTGTATTAGCTAAAGAAAATCCAAATACCATAGAGTTCTTAAGTTATGAAGAGGAAATAATAGTTTTAAAAAGTCCTTGTGAAACGGTTGTTATAAGTGAGGGAAATGATGTAAAGAGTGTTTTAAAAGGAATTAATAAAGAGAATTTAGGTAAAATTGATTTGTTTGTTTTAAACTCTTTTAAAGAGGAAAGCAATGAGTTTATTGCGGAGGTAATAAATAATAGTAATATAAGAAAGATACTTATTCCTACTTTAGGAGAATTAAATGAAGAGACTAAAAGTCTCATGAAAAGCAGGGGTATAGAAGTATTATCTATGGAAGAGGGATTTAATTATAATAAAGAAAGTATTTCTCTAAATGCAAAAAGAGTGGATAATTCTAATGAAGGTATGATTTTTGCTACTGTAGATAATATTAAAATAGCAGTTTTGTCTAAGGAGTCTTATGATAAAGCTTTAGAATTAAGTAAAATAGAAGACTGTAGAGTTGAAATTTTAAATTTAAATGATGGCGAAGAAAAGAAAAAGGAAATAAAGAAACTAGTAAAGAACCTAAAACCTTTAGTAATAATAGAAAATTCAGAGGATAATGAATTTATAAAGAAGATGGGAGTTAAGCATTTTAACTTAAATGAAGAAAAAGGAATAAAAATAATACGAGTTCTTGGTGAAAGTAAAGAATTTGAAATTTTGTCAAGAAAGGAAGGCTATACTAAATAGTATAGCCTTATCTACTTTTAATAGAAATTCTTTTTAGGTTTGATGAAAATTTTTCCTTAATAATCAACAGTATAAATACAGAAGCTGTTATTAAGGTAATAACTAAAACCTGAATTCTAAAATTAACAAAAGAAAGTTTTAGTGAAAGTGGACTTAAGCATATATAAGTTAAAATTCCAGTTAATATATATATAAAACAATTTGATATGGATAAACCTATATTTATGTTTTTATATAATTCATAAAGGTTTAGGCATAGGGATAGTGATGAAACTAAAAGCATAGTTATTGCATAACCATATATATTTATAGATGGTATAGCTGTTAAAAAGAATAATAAAGTGACTTCTAATACTTCTGTTATTATGGTGTTTCTTAAAATTACATTTTGTTTCCCTAGACCATTTAGTATTCCATACATAGTATTGGAAGTAAATACTATAGGCATCATTAATGAAGTTACCCTTATATATTCTCCTAAATCATCTCTTCCAAAGAACAACTTTCCTAATGAATCCGGAACACATAAGCCTACAACGGCAGTACAAATACCAATTAAGAATGCTATTTTAATTACATCCCTAATTCTTTTAGCTGCAGAAATGTAATTCTTTTTACTCAAAGTCTGTGATAAATCTGGTATTAACATTGTATTTATAGAAGAAACTATTATTATAGGAAATGTTACTATGGACATAGCCATAGAGGAATATTTTCCTATAAGTGATAGTGCTTGAGAATAAGTAAAACCAGCAACAACAAGTCTTTTAGGAACTAAAAGTGTTGATATAACGCTAAATATGCTCATTAAAAAACCATTTAGACATAAAGGAACTGATGTTACTAAAACATCAAATAATAATTGAGCACGACTTTCTCCCCTAGTATTTCTTTTAGGTACTTTTCTTATCATATATTTAAAATAACCAAATAAAAGTATTAAACTTTGAAGTTCTCCTAAACATAGGGCTAAATAAGCTAATGTAACCAAGGTCTCTAAAGTTTGAGCTTTAAAGATAAAAATCAGTACTGCTAATACAAGTATACGAAGAGATTTTTCTAAAATATCTATAAAAGATGGAACTGTAATTTTAGATGTTCCGTAAAAGAATCCCTTTAATATGTTTGAAAGAGATATAAAAATCATAGCTGGACAAGTTACCATTATAGCTTTTATTATTCTAGGATCTTTAGCCCAAAAGTTACCTATTATAGGTGAAATGAAAAAAACAAATATACCTATTATAAAGCACCAAATAAAGTTGAAAATAGCTACGACTTTCATAGTCCGAATTATGTTATTATAATCATCTTTAGCTGAATATACAGCTGTTACCTTAGAAATTGATGCAATTATACCAGCAGTCATGATTGATATAAATAGATTATAAATCGGCATTATAATTCCATATAGACCCATTCCTTCAGGGCCTAGAACTTTCGATAAGTACATTGAGAATATAAAGCCTAATAATCCTGTTGTTAAATTTGAAGCTGTTAGCATAAAAGAATTTTTATAAAAATCATCTTTACCCAATGAATCACCTCCTAATTTAAAAGTTCAATAATAATGAATATTCACAACTTATGTTAAATATTCATTATATAGGAGGTAATTATAATTAATTGCTTTTAATTTTCTTAGTGGTGAAAATTTATTATTGAGGCTGATTGGGAGGGAAAATGAAGAGTATTATAAGGGGTATAGGATTAATTTTAATTAGTGCACTCTTAGCAAGTGGAATATGCTTTTTTACTAATAAGGATGGAAAATATTTAGAGAGTGAAGATTTTAGTGAAGAATTAATTTTAAAGGGGTTAGATGGTGCAAAAGCTTTATGTAACAATGAAGAGAATATTTATGTAGCAGTAAAGAATAATATTTTTAAAATAGATAAAAACAATAATGCTCTTTTAGAGAAAAGAGAAGAAAGCAACATATATGATTTAGAGTATTATGATGGAAAGTTATATTACACCTTAGATGAAAAATTAATATCATATGACTTAAATAACTCAAGTAGAGAAGTCTTAATTGAAGACATTCCTAATAAAGGTATAAATAAAGAAAATACTATGATTTTAATAAAAGAAGGAAAGCTTTATTTGAGTATAGGGTCAGCTACAAATTCAGGAGTTGTAGATGAAGAAGGAGAAGCCTATGATATACCACCAGTAGATACTATTTTAAATGGAAGAAATTATGATGAAAATAAGAAAGGGGCTTTTGTGCCATACAATACTAAAACCCAAAAAGGAGAAGTAGTAAAAGGAAATATATTAGGAAATGGAGCAATCTTAGAGTTTGATACAAATAAAAAGGAGAAAAAGTTATATGCCTATGGAATAAGAAATGTTAAGGGAATTGATTTAAACAGTTCAGGAGAAATTTTTGCAATAGTTGGAGGAATTGAGGAAAAAGGATATAGACCTTTAAATGATGATAATGATTATATATATAAAATAGAAGGAAAAGGCACTTGGTATGGATGGCCAGATTATAGTGGAGGAGATCCTGTTAATTCTCCAAGGTTTAGAGAAGAAGGAAAACCTATAATCAATTTTATAACAGATGAACATAGAAGTTATATAATGCCAAAACCATTATATCAAAGTGAAGAGGTTGGAGAGATTAATACACTATTAATAGATAGAGATGGAGTCATATTAGAAGAAAATGCATTTTTATTTTTTAATCATGAGAAAAATACTCTTTCAAGATTTCTTAAGGAAGGAGAAGTTAAGGACCTAGTAAGCTTAGAAGAAAATGCATATATAAATGATATGAAAATAATTAAAGGTAACCTATATATTTTAGATGGAAATAAAGGTGTACTTTTTAAATTGCATAAAAATGTAAATAAAGATAATATACCTATTTATAACTACTTATTTATATTAGGTATAAATTTAGTTATAATTATTGTGCTTATTATAAAAATTGTTATGTCCATGAAAAAAAATAAGAGTTAAATGAGGTTTAAAGTTTACGGATTTTAGAAAAAATAAATCATATAGTGAGAAAAAGAAATAGTATAAGATAATGTTTTGTTATTTTATAATCATATAAAGTTCATTAAGAAATAATAAGAGTAATTTTTTCTATATAAGCATAGAAAGAATTACTCTTTAAATGTATAATAGAAATTAATATGGAAAAAAATGGGAGTGGTTTTATGATAAGAGAAGTTGTATTGGATATGAGTAACATAAACTTTAAAGGTAACACTTTAGATGTTGGTATAAATAATTATGGAATCATTTATAATATTTTAAAACAAACAAAAAATGAGATAAGTGTGGATTATTATGTTGAGAATTTTAGTGAGGAGTATAGAAATCAATATGATAATGGTGTTTTATTTTTTTCTCTAAGTCAACTAGATAAAAGTGAAACTGAAAATGTTATAAAAAATATATGGAGTAATGTAAGGTTTGGAGGAAATATTTATATATGGGATAGAGAAAAGAAGAGGAGAGAAACAGTAAATGATAAGATTAAAGTTTTAATGCCAAATGAAAACGAGAAGGAAATTGAATTTATAGATAACAGTATTTCAAGTGAGTTTACGATAAACAGTTCAAAAAAAGTACTTGAAAAATACTTTGAAATACAGGAAACTAAAGTTTGTGATAAAATAATATTTATTAAAGGAATAAAGAGAGGAAGTATAAAGAATGAAGATACTGCTAACAGCAATAAACTCCAAGTACATTCACAGCAATCTAGCAGTGAGGTACCTGAAGGCATTTACAAAGGATTTAGATTTCCAAGGTGATATAAAAGAGTTTTCAATCAATGATAGAGTTGAGAATATTTTAGAAGGTATTATTGAGGAGAAACCAGATGTTGTGGCTTTCTCCTGTTACATATGGAATATGGAGTTCGTAAATAGATTAGCTGAGCTTATAAAACTTGTAGATCCTAAAATAGAAATACTTTATGGGGGACCAGAGGTTTCTTATGAGGGAAAAGAATTTTTAGAAAATCATCCAGGTGAATATGTAATAGTTGGAGAGGGAGAAAAAACTTTTAGAGAATTTGTTCTTTATAAGCTTGGAAAAGGAAAAGTAGAG
Source organism: Clostridium sp. LIBA-8553 (assembly GCF_057782465.1). NCBI lineage: Bacteria > Bacillati > Bacillota > Clostridia > Eubacteriales > Clostridiaceae > Clostridium > Clostridium sp. LIBA-8553. The sequence continues at coordinate 2,363,653 of NZ_CM173489.1, read as the reverse complement.
GACATAAAAGGATTAAATTATAAGAGAGATGGAAAAGTTTTTGAAAATCCACTTAGACCTGAAATGGATATGAATGAATTAATATTCCCTTATACTTATGAAGAGGATATAAACAATAAAATTGTTTATTATGAAGCTTCAAGAGGATGTCCATTTAAATGTAAGTATTGTCTTTCTTCTGTAATGCATGGAGTTAGATTTTTAGATGTGGAAAGAGTAAAAAAGGAACTTAAATACTTCATGGAGAGAGGATTAAAATTAGTTAAATTCGTCGATAGAACATTTAACTGTAATAGAGAGTATACAGTTGAACTTCTTAAGTATTTAAGTGAACAGGATACTGATACAAGATTCCATTTTGAAGTTGCAGCAGACCTTTTAACAGATGAACAAATAGAAATATTGAATAATGCTCCAAAAGGAAGGTTCCAATTAGAGGTAGGAGTTCAAACTACTAATAATGAAGTTCTACATAATATAAATAGATATATTACATATGAAAATATAAAAGAGAAAGTTTTAAAAGTTGCTGCAGGGAAAAATGTAATGCAACATTTAGATTTAATTGCAGGACTACCAGGAGAGGACTTAGAATCATTTAAAAAATCTTTCAACGATGTTCATGCTATAAGACCAGATGAAATTCAATTAGGTTTCTTAAAATTATTAAAAGGATCATCAATGAGAGAAGAAGCAGAAAAATGGGGAATAGTTTATTCACCATATGCTCCATATGAAATAATAAGAAGTAACAATATAAGTTACGAAGAACTTCTATTATTAAAGAAGGTTGAAGCTATGGTTGATAAATATTATAATTCATGCAAATTTAATAATGTAATTAAATTCTTTTTAAATATATATGAGAAGCCTTTTGATTTCTATTATGATTTAGCTATGTTCTTTGAAGAGAAGGGAAATTTTAAGAGAAGTATAGGAAATGTTGAATATTATAAGATATTATTGGATTTTTATATTGAGAAGCTACAAGGTAAGGATGAGAGTCTTTTAAAGGAAGTTTTAAAATTCGATTATTTGTGCTTTAATAAAAAGAGATGGTTACCAGATTTTCTAATTAGAACTATAACTAAGGAAGACGAGCAAAGAATAAAGGATAGTTTTGATAGACAAATGCCATTTAAAAAGTCTCATATAGAAAAATTTGAATTAGATATAATTAATTACATAAAAAATGGGGAAATTAAATCTGGACCAAAGTATATTATATTTGATGAAATGAATTTTGATTATGATTCATACATAGAAGTAGAAAATTAATAAGTATATTAGTCGTATTAATAAACCCCTAAATATATATTAATACGACTTTTTTTACAAATGTAAATAAAATTAAATTTTTGTTCAAAAAAATATAATGTGGATTTTTGAATAAAAACCTGTGAAAATGTATACAGGAGTAAAATTATGTTGAATTAAGTTGATTTTCATGTATAATTAATATTAAGGGTTAATTAATACTATATAAAGTATTAATATATATTTTATAAAAATTCCTTATATAAAGGTGGTGAAACTTTGGCAATAGAAGCAATAAAAGAAATTAAAAAAGTTGAAATGCAAGCTGATGAAATGATTAAAAAAGCTCATGAGCAAAGTAAAAAAATAATTTCAGATGCAACAATCCAAGCTGACGAAAGATATAACTCCATCATAGAAGAAGCTAGAAATGTTGCAAAAGGAATTATTAGCAATGCAGAAGATGCCGGAAGAAAAGAGGCCGAGGTCATACTTTCAGAAGGTGAAAAACAATGTGCTGATGTGTCAAATCTTACAGGTTCTAAGATTGATTCAGCAGTAAATTTAGTTATTGAGAGGATTGTGAAAACTAATGGCAATAGTTAAGATGAATAAATTCACCTTACTTGCCTTTGAATCAGAGAAAGAGAAGCTTCTTAAAAAAATTCAAAGTTCTTCAGAGGTTGAATTCATAAACCTACAGGATGAAGAAAAAGTGGAAAGCAATGAAGTCTTTGAATCTCTTAACAAAGATGATTTAGATTCTGAAACAACTCTTATAGAGGAAAATGTTTCAAAAACAAGATCAGCTTTAGACTTCTTAAAAGAGTTTGTTGCTGAAGTTGGAGGACTCAAGGCTTTAAAAGCTGGTAAAGAAAGCTTAACTTTGGATGAGCTAGAAGTAAAGGTTGAAAATAGCAACTGGGAAGTCGTTTATTCAGAGGTTAAGAAAATGGAGAGAGAGCTTGCTACTCTAGAAAACGAAAAGACAAAACTTTTAGGTGAAATAGAAATCTTAGAGCCATGGCAAAGTTTCGATGCTCCACTAGGTGAATTAAATAATTTTGAAAAAGTAGTTGCATTCTTAGGAGTTATTTCAAGTCAAAATCTTGAAAATATGAAGAATGAAATTGAAAGCGAATTCAAGGAAAGTTATATAGAAGTTATTTCTAACACTGACCAAGATTCATATGTCTTTGTAATGACAATGAAAGAAAGAGCTGAAGAAATGGATGAAGTTTTAAAGAACTTTGGTTTTTCAGCATTTCAAACTAAGTATAAAGAGAAAGCTTCAGTTCTTGTTGAAGAGTTTAAATTACAAATAAAAGAAATAGAAGCTAAAAAAGCAGACTTAAGAGGAATACTTTCAAATTACAGAGAAGAAAAAAGAACTCTAGAATTAGCTTATGAATACTATAGCAACATACTTGTTAGAAAAGAAGCAAGTGAAAACTTCTTAAAAACTGATAGAGTAGTTGTTATTCAAGGATGGGTTCCAAAAGATGAAAACTTTTCTCTAGAGGAAATCATAAAGAGTTCAGTAGGAGATATGTATTATCTTGAGTTTGAAGAAGTTAAAGAAGAAGAGATTGCAGATGTTCCAGTTAAATTACATAACAAGGGTCCAGCATCAGCCTTTGATTCAATAACTGAAATGTATAGTTTACCAAGATATGACGAAATAGACCCTACACCACTTTTAACACCTTTCTACCTAGTATTCTTTGGTATGATGGTTGCAGACTTAGGATACGGACTAGTATTATTTGCAGGATCATTATTAGCTATGAAATTACTTAATTTAGATGAGGCACAAGAAAAGTTTGCTAAATTCTTTATGTATTTAAGTATAGCTACAACTGTAGCAGGAGCAGTATTTGGTACTGCCTTTGGATTTGAATTACCATTTGGACTTATAAATCCAAGTAAAGATACTAATCTATTATTGATTTTATCTGTTGGATTTGGGGTTATACAAATATTCTTTGGATTATTTATAAAAGCTTACATGTTGATAAGAGATAAGCAATATTTATATGCTTTATTTGATGTAGGATCATGGGTAATGCTTTTAATAGGTCTTCCAATGATATTCTTTGGTGGAACTATAAGCTTAATAGGTAAAGTATTAGCTATAGTTGGTTCAATATTAATAATATTTACACAAGGTAGAGATGAAGAAACAAAAGGTGCTCAAATAGGTCAAGGGTTATATGCCTTATACGGTATAACAGGATACGTAGGAGACTTAGTATCATATACAAGACTTATGGCGTTAGGTATTGCAGGTGGATCAATAGCAGCTGCACTTAACTTAATAATAGGTATGTTCCCAGGAATAGCAGTTATAATAGTAGGACCTCTATTCTTTATAGCAGCTCATACATTTAACATGCTTTTATCATTATTAGGAGCATATGTTCATACAGCGAGATTACAGTACGTTGAGTACTTCTCAAAATTCTATGAAGGTGGCGGAAAAGCATTTACACCATTCAGAACAATAAATAAATTTATAACAATAAAAAGAAATAAATAATAAAAATAAATAATAATAGTTAAAATTAAATTAAAATAACATTATATTTTTCAGGAGGAATTAAATTATGGAAAACTGGATTTCATATTTTATGGCAAATTACGGAGGATTAATATTTGGAGCTTTAGGAATCGCTTTAGCTGTAGGTATGTCAGGTATAGGATCAGCTAAAGGTGTTGGTATAGTTGGGGAAGCAGCAGCGGGATTAGTTACTGAAGAACCAGAAAAGTTTGGTAAAGCATTAGTTCTTGAATTATTACCAGGTACACAAGGTCTTTATGGATTCGTTATAGGTTTCTTAGTATTTAACCAAATCAGTAATGGTGATGCATCATTAGCTAAAGGATTATACTTATTATTTGCTTGTTTACCAATAGCTATCGCTGGATTATGGTCAGGTATATCTCAAGGTAAAGCTGCTGCAGCTGGTATTCAAATCTTAGCTAAAAGACCAGAGCACAACACTAAAGGTATCATATTCGCAGCAATGGTTGAAACATATGCATTATTAGGATTCGTTATATCATTCTTATTAGTAAATGGTGCAAGCGTAATAAAATAATAGTAAGCAAAGATTGGAGAAGTGAAGGGAATGTCAAATTTAAACAATTTAACTTCCAAGATTCTAAATGATGCTGAAGAAAAGAAAAAGTATATATTAGCTGATGCTGAAGCCCAAAAAGATAAAATAATATCTAAGAAAACTAATAGAGCAGAAGCGGATAAAGAAGAAATAATAACTAAAGCTAATATAGAAGCAGAAGTTAAAAAAGCAAGAATAATTTCAAATGCTAAATTATCAGTAAGAAATGATATGTTAAGAGCTAAGCAAGACGTTATATCAAAAGTATTTAACGAAGCTATAGAAAAATTACAAAATCTTTCTAATGGAGATTATAAATATTATGTTATCTCAACTTTAGATTCTTTAGAGTTAGAAGGAACAGAAGTTATTATAATCAATGAAAAAGATAAAGATATATTTAGCAATGAGTTCTTGGAAGCATTAAATAAAGAACTTGAATCTAAAGGAAAAAAAGGAAGTATTACATTAAATATGGAAGGCAAATTTAATGGTGGCTTCATATTAGATAGAAATGGAATACAAATAAATAATACCTTTGAAGCTTTAATTAACTCTTTAAGAGGAGAGTTAGAGTTTGAGGTGAATAAAGTATTATTTGATTAAGGAGGATGAAGAATGGATTCAATGCAATTTTTGCAATTAATTCCTAGAATCAGAGTATACGAAAAGAAACTCCTTGATAAAGCTCAAATAGAAAGAATGATAGATGCAAACACTTCAGAAAGTGCATTAAAAGTTCTACAAGAAACAGAGTATGCAGCATTTATGAATGAAGTAAGAAGACCAGATGATTATGAAATACTTTTATCAAATGAACTAGTTAGATTATATAAAACTATGTATGAGGCTAGCCCATTAAAAGAAATCATAGATGTTATGGCTTTAAAATATGACTATCATAACATAAAAGTGTTAGTTAAGGGGAAAATCTTAGATAAAGATTTTTCCCAAATGCTAATACCAGTTGGTATGATAGGAGTAAATGATTTAAAATCTGCAATAAATGGAGAAGATTTTGGTAGACTTCCCAAGAAAATGGAAGAGTGCTTAAGAAAAATATTTGAAAAATTTGAGGAGACTAATGACCCTCAATTTATAGATTTAATTGCAGATCAATACTTATATGCTCATATTCATGAAATTGCAAACAAGAAAAATATAAAAGATAAGGCTTTAGATAGATATCTTACGAATCTTATAGACTTAAATAATGTTAAGACATTATTAAGAGCTAAAAAGCAAGATAAAAATGTTAACTTCTTTTTAGATGCTATAGTACCAGGCGGTAGTATAGATGCAAGTAAGTTTAGAAGTTTATACTTAGATACAATCGAAAATATTCCTAACAACTTAAGTAGTAAGGAATACTCACAAGTATTAAGAGAAGGTATAGCTAGTTACATAGAAACTTCATCAGTTAGTGAATTTGAAAAGCTTATTGATAATCACATAATGAGTATAATGAAGGAAGCTAAAATAGTAACTAAAGGTTTAGAGCCAGTTCTAACATATATGTATGTTAAAGAGAATGAAATAAAGCAAATAAGAACTATCATGGTTGGTAAATTAAACAATATTACTAAGGAAGTAATAAGAGAAAGGCTGCGTGATGGATATGTATAAGAAAATAGGAGTTGTAGGTGATAAAGATTCAGTTTTAGCTTTCAAAGCTCTTGGAATAGATGTATTCCCTGTAGTTGAAGATGAAGAAGCTAGAAAAACAATTGATAAGCTTGCAATGACAGGTTATGCAGTAATCTTTGTTACAGAGCACGTAGCTAAGAATATAGAAGAAACTATCGAAAGATATACAAGACAAGTACTTCCTGCTGTAATATTAATTCCAAGCAATCAAGGAACTCTAAATATAGGAAAACAAAGAATATCAGATAACGTTGAAAAAGCAGTTGGCGTTAACATTTTATAGAAAGTAGGTAGATAACTTGAAAACGGGGAAAATTATCAAGGTTTCAGGTCCTTTAGTAGTTGCTGAAGGTATGGATGAAGCTAATGTATATGACGTTGTAAAAGTTGGAGAAAAAGGTCTTATCGGAGAGATCATTGAAATGAGAGGAGATAAGGCTTCAATCCAGGTATATGAAGAAACATCAGGTATTGGACCTGGGGACCCAGTTATAACTACTGGAGAACCACTTTCAGTAGAGTTAGGACCAGGACTTATAGAGTCAATGTTCGATGGAATACAAAGACCTCTAGACGCTTTCATGAAAGCAGCTAATTCTGCTTTCTTAAGTAAAGGGGTAGAAGTTAAATCTTTAAATAGAGAGAAAAAATGGCCTTTCGTACCAACTGCTAAGGTTGGAGATAAGGTTTCAGCTGGAGATGTAATAGGAACAGTTCAAGAGACTGCTGTTGTTCTTCATAGAATAATGGTTCCTTTCGGCGTTGAAGGTACAATAAAAGAAATTAAAGCTGGAGATTTCAATGTAGAAGAAGTTATCGCTGTAGTAGAAACTGAAAAAGGTGATAAGAACTTAACATTAATGCAAAAATGGCCTGTAAGAAAAGGTAGACCATATGCAAGAAAGTTAAATCCAGTTGAGCCAATGACTACAGGACAAAGAGTTATAGATACTTTCTTCCCAGTAGCTAAAGGTGGAGCTGCTGCCGTTCCAGGACCTTTCGGAGCTGGTAAAACAGTAGTTCAGCACCAAGTTGCTAAATGGGGAGATACTGAGATAGTTGTTTACGTTGGATGTGGAGAACGTGGTAACGAAATGACAGACGTTCTTAACGAATTCCCAGAACTTAAAGACCCTAAAACTGGGGAAAGCTTAATGAAGAGAACAGTTCTTATAGCTAATACATCTAACATGCCAGTTGCTGCCAGAGAAGCATCAATATATACTGGTATAACAATAGCAGAGTATTTCAGAGATATGGGATACTCAGTATCAATCATGGCTGACTCAACTTCACGTTGGGCAGAGGCTCTAAGAGAAATGTCAGGAAGACTTGAAGAAATGCCTGGAGACGAAGGTTACCCAGCATACTTAGGATCAAGACTTGCTGATTACTATGAAAGAGCTGGTAAGGTTGTAGCTTTAGGTAAAGATGGAAGAGAAGGAGCTGTTACAGCTATCGGAGCAGTATCACCTCCAGGAGGAGATATATCTGAGCCAGTTACACAATCAACTTTAAGAATAGTTAAAGTTTTCTGGGGACTAGATGCTCAATTAGCATATAAGAGACACTTCCCATCAATTAACTGGTTAACATCATACTCATTATACTTAGAAAAAATGGGTGAATGGATGGATAATCACGTAGCAGATGACTGGTCAGCATTAAGAACAGAAGCTATGGCACTTCTTCAAGAAGAAGCAAACTTAGAAGAAATAGTAAGACTTGTTGGTATGGATGCACTTTCAGAAGGTGACAGATTAAAACTTGAAGTTGCTAAGTCAATAAGAGAAGACTATTTACAGCAAAATGCATTCCATGAGAATGACACATATACTTCATTAAATAAACAATACAAAATGTTAAATTTAATATTAAGTTTCAGACATGAAGCTGAAAAAGCTTTAGAAGCTGGCGTTTATTTAGATAAAGTATTAAAACTTCCTGTTAGAGATAAAATAGCAAGAAGTAAATACATTTCAGAAGAAGAAATAAGTAAGATGGATGACATCTTAGTTGAATTAAAATCAGAGATGAACAAGTTAATCAGCGAGGGAGGTGTTCTAAATGCTTAAAGAGTACAGAACAGTTACAGAAGTTGTAGGACCCTTAATGGCTGTTGAAGGCGTAGAAGGTGTTAAATACGATGAACTAGTTGAAATAGAAATGCAAACTGGTGAGTTAAGAAGAGGTAAAGTCCTTGAGGTTAACGGAGACAAAGCTATGGTTCAGCTTTTCGAAGGTTCAGCAGGAATCAACCTTAAAAATACAAAAGTAAGATTTTTAGGAAGACCACTTGAAATTGGTGTTTCAGAAGATATGTTAGGAAGAGTATTTGATGGTATGGGAAGACCAAAAGATAATGGTCCAAACATAATACCAGAGAAGAGATTAGATATAAACGGAGAAGCTATAAACCCAGTTGCTAGAAACTATCCATCAGAATTTATTCAAACTGGTATTTCTGCAATAGATGGACTTAACACTCTAGTTAGAGGACAAAAACTTCCTGTTTTCTCAGGATCAGGTCTTCCACACAAAGAGTTAGCTGCTCAAATCGCAAGACAAGCAAAAGTTTTAAACTCAGATTCTAAGTTCGCAGTTGTATTCGCTGCTATAGGTATCACTTTCGAAGAAGCTGAATTCTTCGTAGATGAGTTTACAAAAACTGGAGCTATAGATAGATCAGTTCTATTCATGAACTTAGCATCAGACCCAGCTATCGAGAGAATAGCTACTCCAAGAATGGCATTAACTACTGCTGAGTACTTAGCATATGAAAAAGGAATGCACGTTCTTGTTATAATGACAGATATAACAAACTACTGTGAGGCTTTAAGAGAAGTTTCTGCAGCTAGAAAAGAGGTTCCAGGAAGAAGAGGATACCCAGGATATCTATATACTGACCTTTCAACATTATATGAAAGAGCAGGAAGATTAGTTGGAAAAGAAGGTTCAATAACTCAAATTCCAATATTAACAATGCCTGAAGATGATAAAACTCACCCAATTCCAGACTTAACTGGATACATTACTGAGGGACAAATAATCCTTTCAAGAGAACTTTACAAGAAAGGAATAATGCCACCAATAGATGTTTTACCATCATTATCAAGACTTAAAGATAAAGGTATTGGTAAAGGAAAAACTAGAGAAGATCACGCTGATACAATGAACCAATTATTCTCAGCATATGCACAAGGTAAGCAAGCAAAAGAACTTGCTGCTATCCTAGGAGAATCAGCATTATCAGATGTAGATAAAGCATACGCTAAATTTGCTGAAGCTTTCGAAAATGAATATGTTTCACAAGGTTTCACAACTAACAGAACAATAGAGGAAACTCTAAATCTTGGATGGAAATTACTTAAGATCTTACCTAGAACAGAGCTTAAGAGAATTAGAGATGAATATCTTGAAAAGTATATGCCTGTTGGAGAGGATGAGTAAGAATGGCACAAAGATTAAATGTCAATCCTACTAGAATGGAACTCTCAAAGCTAAAGAAAAGATTAGCAACAGCAACAAGAGGACATAAATTATTAAAAGATAAGCAAGATGAGTTAATGAGACAGTTCATCAACCTTATTAAATATAATAATCAATTAAGAGATGAAGTTGAAAAGGAACTAGGAAGTTCCTTAAAAGACTTCGTTATGGCTAGAGCTGTTATGAGTTCAGAGTTCCTAGAGGAAGCTATAGCATACCCTAAAGAAGAAATTGAGGTTGAAGTGGGAAATAAAAACATAATGAGTGTAAATGTGCCTATAATGAACTTCAAAAGAAAATTAGAAGGTGATGAAGGTAGTATTTATCCTTATGGATTTATGAATACTTCAGCTGAACTTGATGATGCAATTTCTAAATTATATGGAATTTTACCAAAGTTATTAGAACTTGCAGAAGTTGAGAAATCTGGTCAGCTTATGGCAGACGAGATTGAAAAGACAAGAAGAAGAGTTAATGCTCTTGAATATATGACAATTCCTCAATTAAAAGAGACTATCAGATACATCAGAATGAAACTTGATGAAAATGAAAGAAGTGCTTTAACAAGACTTATGAAAGTTAAGTCTATGATAGAGCAAAGAGGATAGTTTATATAAATTAATAAAAAAGGCAATCTTATGTTAATAAAACATCAAGATTTGCCTTTTTTCTTTACTATTTTCCAAATAAAATGTATAATCTTATTAAGAAAAAATAGATATTTTAATATAATAAAAAATTTAATAATATTTTTAAAATATGTAAAATATCTATAAAATATGGTATAATAAGTAAATATTATATTAAATACTAGGGGGGCTTAAAATGAACAGTGTTATGAATTTAACTACTTTAGAACAAATAAAAGCATATTCAGATCCTTATAGGCTAAAGATAATAACTTATCTTAGAAATAATCAAGAATCTGCTACTGTAAAAGAAATTGCTGATTTTTTTGGGGAAGTACCAGCAAAAGTTCATTATCATATTAAAAAATTAGAAAAGGCAGGAATTTTAGAACTTGTAAAAACTAAAGAAATAAAAGGGATAATCGCAAAATATTATTATTTAACTGCAGATAGCTTTAATATAGAAGGTAATCAAATTAAAAAAGAAGCTAAGCAAGTATATAAATCTCAAATATTAAATATTCTAAGCGAATATTATGATAGCTCAAAAGAACAAACTATGAAGAGAATAGCTGAAAAAGTTGATACAGGAAATGCGGAGGATGCTATAGGATTTAATTATAAGAATATATATTTAAATGAGGATGAGTTTAAAGAGGTAAATAAACAAATAAGAGAATTAGTTAAAAGATATGAAAGAAAAGAAGAAGGAAAAATACCTTGTCATGTTTTTTCAGTTTGCTTAAAGCATGAGACAGAGTAATTTTTCTGTAAATGATTAATTTAATTAATTAAGTGATATAATAATAAGTAATAAAAGAATTTTAATTAAAATGTCATCAATATGACTTATTAATCTACTAGAATAATATATGTAAGAAAAAAATGTTTTTTAGTACAGAGGGAGAAAATATGATTAAGTATTTAATTGTAATGCTTATTCCTTTTATTATAGTATATTTATTAATGCCAAAGTTTATTGACTTTGCTAAGGAAAAAGGTTTTGTTGACAAACCTACGGGAAGAAAAAAACATGATAAATTAACGCCTTTAATAGGTGGAGTTGTTATGTATATAGGATTTTTTGCAACATATCTTTTTGGAATAGATTCTACAAGGCAATTATCAGAAACTTTTACTATATTTATAGCATCTACTTTGGTAATTATAATAGGAGTAATAGACGATTATTATAAAGGAAAAGGCAAAGAGTTTCCAATATATCCTAGAGTTATAATACAAATTTTAGCTGCCACTATGGTTTTTAAAGCTGGAATTGTTTTTAGAGGTATAAGCAATCCATTTACAGGTGAATTCGTCCAATTTTCTACATGGGCTCAATATATTCTTACGATAACATGGATTTTTGGAGTTACAACAGTAATAAATTGGTCTGATGGAATGGATGGATTAGCAGGAAGTATATCTATAATATCAGCTATGACTATGTTCGTTGTTGCTCTTGCAAAAGGACAATTTAATTCTGCATATATGTCAATAACTCTAGTAGGATCAATATTAGCTTTTTTAAGATATAATAGGCATCCAGCACGAGTATTTATGGGAGATTCAGGTGCTAATTTCTTAGGCTTTATTTTAGCTATTATAGCTTTAGAAGGAGCATTTAAACAAGCCACTGTATTATCTATACTAGTACCAGTATTAGCTTTAGGCGTACCTATTTTTGATAATATATTTGTTATTTTTAGAAGATTTCAATCAGGAAAGCCTGTTTATGAGGCAGATAGAAGCCAAATACACTATAGACTTCAAGAAAAGGGAATGACTGTAAAGCAAATAGTATCATATATATGTATACTGAGTGGATGTTTAAGCTTAGTGTCATTGTTAATAGTTATGATAATATTATAGTATTGACTGTCTTTAAAGTATAATAAGTTTAAACTTAAATGCTTTAAAGACAGTCAATAATATTTTATAAGAATATTATATATAATTTACTAGTGAAAATTTTATATTTTTATGATTTAATATACATATAAGAGTGTTGAAAGGAGAAATTAAATGGCTGTTAAAAAAATAGTTCAATTAGGGCATGAAGCTTTAAAGAAAGCTTCAGAACCTGTTAAAGATGTTAGAGAAGTTAAAGAATTAATTCAAGATTTAAAGGATACATTAGCAACTGTAGAAGGAATAGGTTTAGCTGCACCACAATTAGCAGTTAATAAAAGAGTTGTTTATATAAATTTTCAAGATGGAGAGAATGAATATGTTCTTATAAATCCAGAAGTAACAGGAGTTTCAAAAGAAACTTATGAGGATTATGAAGGATGTTTAAGCTATGTAATGCATGAGGGATTAGTTGAAAGACCAAGAGCAGTTAGAATACAAGCTTTAAATGAAAAAGGTGAATTAAAAGTTTATGAAGCTCAAGATCTTCTAGCAAGATGTTTCTTACATGAAATAGATCACTTAGAAGGTATTATGTATGTTGATAGAGCTAAAGAAATGTACGAATTAGTAGAAAAGTAAATAACTAATTTAAGAGTATAGATTTTAAAATCTATACTCTTTTTTATATTTTTATAAAAAAAGTCTTGAATATCGTTTACAAAAGTATTATTATATAGTTAATCGGTTTAGTAAAACGGTTAACTAAGGAGGGATATAAATGAATAAGATATGTGTACTTGGAAGTATGAATATGGATTTAGTTTTGAAGGTCAAAGATATGCCTAAAGTTGGAGAAACTATACTTTCAAAATCATTTCAAAAGATAGCTGGTGGTAAAGGGGCAAATCAAGCAGTAGCAGCTAAAAGAAGTGGTGCAGAAGTTTTCATGATTTCAAAAATAGGAAAAGATGAAAATGGAAGAGAGTTAAGAGATAAATTAGTAGAAGATAATATAGATGTTAAATATGTTTTTGAAGATAGAATAGAGCCAACAGGAATGGCTTTAATAATGGTAAATGATAATGGAAATAATTCAATAATTGTTAATGCAGGTTCAAACATGACATTAACAAAAGAGGAAATACATAGTGTTGAAGAGGTAATAAAAGAATCAGATATTATAATTTCACAATTTGAAACACCAGAGGATATTACAATAGAAGCATTTAAAATAGCTAAGGAAAATGGAAAAGTTACAATATTAAATCCAGCTCCAGCTAAAAAAATAAAAGATGAATTATTAAATTATACAGATATAATAGTACCAAATGAAACAGAAGCAGAACTTTTAACTGGAATTAAAATAAAATATATAGAAGATGCTAAGGAAGCTGGTAAGATATTTTTAGATAAAGGTGTTAAATTTGTAATAATCACTTTAGGTGAAAAGGGAGCAGCTTTAATAGGAAAAGATTTTTGTGAAATAGTTCCAGCTTATAGAGTTAATGCAATAGATACTACAGCTGCTGGAGATAGCTTCATTGGAGGCTTAAGTTCAAAGTTAGATACTAAAAATTTAGGAAGAGAGACTTTAAGTAGCTCCATAAGATTTGGAAATAAGGTATCATCAATAGCAGTACAAAGAAAAGGAGCTCAACCATCAATACCATATTTAGAGGAAGTTTTAGAAGTTTATAAGGGAGAAGAGTAATTATGAGAAAAACAAGCTTATTAAATAGTAACATAAGTTCAGTCATATCAAAGATGGGACATACTGATATGATGGCTATAGGGGATTGTGGATTACCTATACCAAAGGAAACTGAGAGAATAGACTTAGCCTTAATAAAAGGTGTACCAGGCTTTATAGAAACTTTAAAAGCTATTTTAGAGGAATTACAAGTAGAAGAGGTGCTTATTGCTAAGGAAACAGAGGAAGTAAGTCCAGAATTATTTAATGAAATAAAAGATGTTATAAAGGGTACTAAAATAACATTTATATCACATGAAGAATTAAAAAAAGAATTAAAAGAATGTAAGGCTGTTGTTAGAACTGGAGAACAAACCCCATATGCAAATATAATCTTAAAATCAGGGGTTGTTTTTTAAAAAAAAGTGTAAAAATGAATATTCTGCTCACTATTTACTGGGTAGAATATTCTTAACAAAATAGGAATTGTTTTGGGAGGTGTAGTAAATGGGTGAAAGAACACCAATGCTAAAAATGGTAGGTGTATCAAAATCCTTTCCAGGAGTCAAAGCTTTAGATAATGTTAGCTTAATGGCTTATGGTGGAGAAGTTACTGCTTTAATGGGAGAAAATGGAGCAGGAAAATCAACTTTAATGAAAATACTAAGTGGAGTATATAAAAAAGATGAAGGTAAAATATTTATTGAAGGAAGAGAAGTTGAGGTAAAGGGAATTAAATCAGCAGAAGAGGCTGGAATTACAATAATTCACCAAGAACTTAGTGTTTTAAATAATTTAACTGTATCAGAAAATATATTTTTAGGGAATGAAAAACATAGTAAATTTACAGGAAGAATAAATAAAAAGTTACTAGATGAAAGAAGCAAAATGTTTTTAGAACAAATAGGTTGTGACATAAATCCAAATAGACTTGTTAGTACTCTTAATGTAGGGGAAAAGCAAATGATAGAAATAGCAAAGGCCTTAACTAAAAATGCTAGAATAATAATTATGGACGAGCCTACTACAGCCTTAACTGATGTAGAAACTGAAAACCTTTTTAAAGTAATAGAAAACTTAAGAAAAAAGGGAATAGCAATAATATACATATCACACAGAATGGAAGAAATATTTAAGATTTGTCACAGAGTAGAAGTATTAAGAGATGGTAAATATGCAGGAAGTGCAGAAATAAAAGACATAGATAATGATAAGCTTATAGCTATGATGGTTGGAAGAACCATAGAGGACCAATTTCCATACAGAGATGTTAAAAAGGGAGATTTAGCTTTAGAAGTTAAAAATCTTAGCTGTAAGGAAGGCGTAAAGGATGCTTCATTTACTCTTAGAAAGGGAGAAATATTAGGAGTTGCAGGACTTATGGGCTCAGGAAGAACAGAGCTTGCAAAAACAATATTTGGAGAGTATAAAAAGACTTCAGGAGAAATTTCTCTAAATGGAACTCCTATTAATATAACTTCTATAAGTGATGCAATAAATAATGGTATATGTTATCTTTCAGAAGATAGAAAGAAAGAAGGATGTATTTTAGGAATGTCTGTAGGAGAAAATATGACCTTATGTAATCTTAAAAAATATGAGAATAAGTTTAAGGCCATTGATAAAAAAGAAGAGACTAAGGATATAGAGTATTATATTAAAAAAATAAAGATTAAAACTCCAAATAAGGAACAACTTATTAAGAATCTAAGTGGAGGTAATCAACAAAAGGTTATACTTGCTAAATGGCTTATGTTATCTCCAGAAGTGTTAATAATTGATGAGCCAACTAGGGGAATAGACGTAGGAGCAAAGAAAGAAATTTATGAGCTTTTAAATGAACTTAAAGCTAGTAGAAAAGCTATAATAATGATTTCTTCAGACTTACCGGAAGTACTAGGTATTAGTGATAGAATTATGGTTATGAGTGAAGGAAGAATCTCAGGAGAATTAAAAAGAGATGAAGCAAACCAAGAAAGTATAATGAAATTAGCAGTTGGAATAAACAATTAGGGAGGATTAAATAATGAAAGCGAATGTTAAAGCAAATATATCTAAATATAAATCTCTTATAGGACTAGTATTATTATGCATAGTTATTACTATAGTTACTCCAAACTTTTTAAGTGTATCGAACATAACTAACGTATTTACACAAGTTTCAGTTAATGCAATCATAGCGATAGGTATGACTTTTGTAATATTAACAGGTGGAATAGACTTATCAGTTGGATCTACTTTAGCTATTAGTGGTGCAGTTGGAGCATCTATTGTTAAGTCAACTGGAAACGTATTCTTAGCGATTATAGTCGCTGCTGTTATAGGTATAGTAGTAGGATTAATAAATGGTTTATTAGTATCAAAGGGAAAGTTACAAGCATTCATAGTTACTTTAGCAACAATGACAATCTTTAGAGGAGCTACTTTAGTATTCACAGATGGTACTCCAATATCAAAATTACCTGAAGCCTTTGTTAAAATAGGAAATGGTAAAATAGGATTTATGCCAATTCCAGTTATAATAACTGTAATAATAGCAATAATAGCAGTATATGTTTTATCACAAACAAGATTTGGAAGATATTTATATGCTTTAGGTGGAAATGAAGATGCTTCAAGATTATCAGGAATAAATACAGATAAAATAAAAACTTTAGTTTACGTAGTATCAGGATTTGCTTCTGCTATAGCAGGTGTAATTATAACAAGTAGAATAGGATCTGCTTCACCTAACGCAGGAACAGGATTTGAATTAGATGCTATCGCAGCTGTAGTAATAGGAGGAACATCCTTAGCTGGTGGAGAAGGAACAATTACAGGTACTTTAATAGGTGCTCTTATTATAGGTGTACTTAATAATGGATTAAATCTTATGAATGTATCACCATTCTATCAATCAATAGTAAAAGGATTAGTTATATTAATAGCAGTACTTTTAGACAAGAAGAGTAGAAAAAATTAAGAAGCTTAAGAGGTGAGTTTTATGCGTATAAATAAAAAGATATTTTCAGTTGGGTTAATACTCATGATGCTTATGACTTCATTTATGGGATGTGCAAAAGATAACAAACCTAAAATAGGTATGGTTGTATCAACATTAAACAACCCATTCTTCGTAAATATGAAAGAGGGAGCAGAAAAAGAGGCAGAAAAGTTAGGGTATGACTTAGTAGTATTAGATTCTCAAAATGATCCGGCTAAGGAAAGAGCGAATGTAGAGGATTTAATACAATTAGGTGTTGTTGCATTACTTATAAATCCAACAGACAGTGATGCTGTGGTTAAAACAGTTGAAGTTGCCAACAAAAGTAATATTCCTGTTATAACATTAGATAGACAAGCTAATGGTGGAAAAATAACAAGTCATATAGCTTCAGATAATATAAAAGGTGGAGAAATGGCTGCTGAGTATGTATTAGATAAATTTAAAGATGAAAAAGGACCAATAAATGTAGTTGAGATACAAGGTATTCCAGGAGCATCAGCTACTAGGGATAGAGGAGAAGGATTCCATAATATAATGGATAAAAATGATAAATTTAACTTTGTTTCAATACAAGCTGCTGATTTTGATAGACAAAAAGGTCTTCAAGTTATGGAAAATATAATTCAAGCTAATCCTAATATACAAGTTGTATTTGCTCACAATGATGAAATGGCTTTAGGGGCAGTTAAAGCAATTAAGGCTAGTGGAATAAATGCATTAGTTATAGGATTCGATGGAAATGATGATGCTAAAGATTCTATAGATGCTAATGAAATGACAGCTACAATAGCTCAACAACCAGATCTAATTGGAGCATTAGGAGTAGAATTAGCTAATAAGATATATAATGGTGAAAGTGTTAAAGATAAAATAGCAGCAGACCTTAAGGTATATACTAAATAATTAGGGTATAAGTAGGCATAATATGGTATAATTACTGTTGTTACAAAACGAAGCGGACAAGAGGTGTTGCGTAAAATGGGAAAAACTACATTACTAGACATAGCTAAAGCAGTAAATGTATCAAAGACCACTGTATCTATGGTGTTAAATAATAAAGAAATAAATGTTTCAAAAGAGACTAGAGAAAAAATATTTAAAGCTGCAAAAGATATGAATTATATACCAAATTCCTTAGCTAGAAGCCTAAGTACTAAAAAGAGTTATACTTTAGGAATGATAATACCAGATATTCAAAACCCCTTTTTCTCAGAAATGGCAAAGGCCATAGAAATTGAAAGTGAAAAGCATGGTTACAGTATTATTTTGTGCAACACTCTCAATGAAAAAAAGAAAGAAGAGGAGTACTTAAAACTTTTAATTAGTAAATTAGTAGATGGTGTTATAATAGCAGCTTGTGGTGATGGTAAAGAGTGGATTAAAATTCTAAAAAATAATAAGATTCCTTTTGTTATGATTGATAGAATGGTTTCAGATGAAAAAAATGCTAATGGTGTATTTTGTGATAATAAGAAAGGAATTGAATTAGGAGTAAATTACTTAGTTAATAAAGGTAAAAAGAATATTGCCTTTGTTACAGGAAAGGCTAATTTAGAAATAGCTAATTTAAGACTAGAAGGTTTCAAAAATACTGCCAAGAGCTTGGGAATATCTAGTGAGACCATAATAGAAGAATCAGATTTCTCTATGGAAGGCGGAATAAATGCCACAGAGAGAATAATTAAAAATAATAAAAAGGTAGATGCAATTTTTTATAGTAGTGATGTTATGGCAATTGGAGGTATGAAATACTTAATAAGAAACGGCTACAAAATACCTGAAGATATAAGCATACTAGGTTATGATAATATCAATATATGTTCTTATATGGAGCCAGAGCTAACTACTATAGCACAACCTATCTATAAAATTGGAGAGTATTCATGTAAGTTGCTTATGGATTTAATAAACAATAAGTCTTTAAAAAGCAAAATAATAAATTTGGAACCTTCTTTAGTTGAAAGAGGAACAGTAGAATAGTCATATAAAAAATATCAGATGTAGTATTTACATCTGATATTTTTTTGTCTATTGAGATTATTAAAATTAAGAGATTTCAGAGTAAAAACTACAAAAAATAAATTTAATATGAAAAAGCAAAGTTCACTTAATTTTTCAGTGAAAATAACTTTATGTTATAATTATAAGATATGAAGCACGGAAATAGAGGAGTAAATATGTTAGTTCAAGATTTATTGTTACAAAGATTTAAAGAAGAAACTACAGGAAGAAACTATAATAAAGGGCAAAGAATTATCAATAATGACCTAGTGGAATCCATAAAAATAGAGAATGAAGAAGATCTAATAGCTGTTAATGGAACAGTAATTTCAGAGCAATTATTTAGTAAATATAATACTAACTTAGAGATAGATATTAGAACGAAGGGAATATTATCAACATATTGTACTTGTACTGATTATGAAAAACATGAATTTAGTAAGGAGAATTACTGTTGTAAGCATTTAGTAGCAACTTTTTATAAAGCTTTAGAAGATTTAGCTAAAAAGAAAGAATTTGGAGAAAATAAAAACTTATTTTGCAAAAAGAGTGAAAATAAAATTTTGGACTTAATTCTTCAAGAAGAATTAGAGAAGGAAGAACTAAAAATAGAAGTATATATAAATAAAAATGAGTGGAGTAATAGTATATTAGCTGAATTTAAAATAGGAACTAAATCAATGAGTTCAAATAAGCTTTATATATTAAAAGATATTGAGCAGTTTTTAGTATCATATTACAATAAAATTCCTATTAGATACAGTAAGACTTTTACTTTTGACATAAGGGAGCAAAGATTAAGTCCTAAGGATAAGGAATTAATAGAGTTTATAGAAACTTTAAAAGAAATAGAAAAACCAATAAAAAGCTTCCTAAGAAATAGAGATACATTTATAGATGGAAAAAGTATAAAAATACCTAATTATTTAGTAAGAGATTTTTTTTGTATAATAAAAAATCACAGAGTTTATTTGAATGAAGGCTTCTTTTATAGAGCAGTTGAGGGAGAAGTGCTTTTTGAAGAGGTACCAATAGATTTTTCTTTAAAGGATTTAAAAAATAATTTTGAATTAAGCTCTCCAAATGGAATGCCTAAAGTTTTAGGAGATAGAGCGGACGTTTTTCTATATGGGACTAATATATATATTCCTAAAAAAGAGTTTTGCTATAAGATAAAAAACTATTTAGATGTTTTTTCAGAGGGGAAGGTTATTAATATTGATAAGTGTGAGGAAGAAAGAGTTTTTAGAAAGCTAATTCCTGCTTTAAGAGATTTAACTGATAATGTATCCCTTTCAAAAGATATAATGAATAAGACAGTGCTGGAGCCAGTAAAATTTAACTTTTATTTTGATAAAGAGGGAAAAGAAGTAAATTTAACTTTAAAAGTAAAATACGGAGCTTATGAATTTAATATATTTGATGACTGTAAGGAAAAAATAATTTATAGAGATATAAAAAAAGAAAAAGAAGTTCTTGCTTTAATTGAAAGATTTAGCTTTGAGGAGATAAATAAAAAGTTTTATTTTTACTTAGGAGATGAATACATATTTAGCTTTTTTAAACATGACATATGTAAGATACAAGAGTATGGAGAAGTCTACTATTCTGAAAATTTTAAGGGAATCAAAAGTCTAGGAAGTAAAGGTATAAAGGGAGATATTAAACCAGGAAGGTATAATTACTTTGAGTTCGATTTTAAAATAGGAGATATATCTAGTGAGGAGACAAAAGGAATACTTAGAGCATTTAGAGATAATTTGAAATTTTATAAGCTTAAAAGTGGAGAATTTCTTGATTTAGAAGAGTTAGAATTAAAGCAGTTTTTAAAACTGGTGGATTCACTTGATACAGATTCTTTAGATAATAATAGCTTAGAGGTTAGCAATAACAGAGCCTTATTTATAGCTAACTATATAGAAGAACAAGGAATTAGATATATAAAGGGAAAGAAGAAATTAAATGAGATAAGAAGTAAGTTTAAAAATATAAACAAACTTTCTTTTGAGGTTCCAAAGGAGCTTAATGCTGAGCTTAGGGAATACCAAAAATTTGGATACAATTGGCTTAAAACCTTAGAACATCTAGGATTAGGTGGAATACTTGGAGATGAGATGGGGCTTGGAAAAACTCTTCAAGCTATTACTTTTATCCTTTCTAATAAAGGAAAGAAAACCTTAATAGTTGCTCCAACTTCATTAATATATAACTGGAAAGATGAGTTTACAAAGTTTGCACCTAATTTAGTTGTGGAAGTATTAAACGAAAGTAAGGATAAAAGAGAGGAAATTTTAGAAGATATAAGTAACAAGGATGTCATAATAACTACTTATAACTTACTAAAGAGAGACTTAGAAGAATATAAAAAGATAAATTTTGATTATTGTTTTATTGATGAAGCACAAGCAATTAAAAATCCGGATTCTCAAAATTCAGAGGCTGTAAAAGAGGTTAACTCTGAATATAAATTTGCTTTAACTGGAACTCCTATGGAGAATTCTCTTATGGAACTTTGGTCAATTTTTGATTTTATAATGCCAGGATATCTTTACGATAGAAAGAGATTTACTGTTAGATATTATAAGAAATTAAATGAAAGCAAAGAAGTTTTAGAAGAAATACATACTCTTATAAAACCTTTTATATTAAGAAGAAAGAAGAAAGATGTTATAAAGGAATTACCAGATAAAATTGAAAAAATGCATTTAGTTGATTTAGGAGAGGAGCAAAAGAAGGTTTATTCTATATATGCTAATAACGCTTTATCAATTATGGAAAAGAAACAAGATGCTGAAGAATTTAATAAGAGTAAGATAGAGATTTTATCATATATAACTAAGCTTAGACAATTAGCCTTAGATCCATCTGTAACAATAAATGACTACATTGGAGAAAGTGCAAAAATAGAAGCCTTAATGGAAATATTAAATCAAGGAATAGAGGAAGGTCACAAAATACTTGTCTTTTCACAATTCACTTCTGTTTTAAAGAACATAAGTAGTAGACTTGAAGATGAAAAAATTTCCTTTAGTTATCTAGATGGAAGTATTTCATCTAAGAAGAGAGTTAAGATGGTTAATGATTTTAATAATGGTGAAAACTCAGTGTTTTTAATAAGTTTAAAAGCAGGAGGAACTGGTTTAAACTTGACTTCAGCAGATATTGTAATTCATTTTGATCCTTGGTGGAATCCAGCTGTGGAAGAACAAGCTACAGATAGAGCACATAGAATAGGGCAAAAGAATGTGGTAGAAGTTATAAAATTAGTAGCTAAGGGAACTATTGAGGAAAAAGTAATAGCTCTTCAAGAGGAAAAAAAGACTTTAATTTCTAAGGTTATTGAAGACGGAGAACTATCAGTAGGAAATACCTTTAATACATTAAGTGAAGAAGAGGTAATGAATTTATTTAAAGTGGATTATTTAGTATAAATTTAAATAAAAGCTATATGAAAATATTCATATAGCTTTTTATAAATTATAGTATTAAACCGTTAGAGGATGGATTATAGTTTACTTTTCTTGAATAAGGACAATTTATTAAAGAATCAAGTGTGTTATTTAAAAGAATTATTATGTCTGTTAAAGAAGCCTTTTCTTCAAGCAAAACCTGTAATTGACTTTGAAATTTTATTAATTCATCTTTATTAATCCCACATACTAATCCTAAATCTCTTTTTAGCAAGGTGTAATAGGTTAAAGAGGCTGTTAAATTTTGAGTTAATGCAATTAATCTAGAAATATTAGAATTCCCTTTTTGGATATTTCTAAGGGAGAGTTTATTGCACATAAGGTTTATATGGATTGTTAAATTTATTATTCTTTCTTGATTTTTAGAAGGATTTTTTATTAATTCCTCAGCTAAGATATTTAAATATCTCATTAGCTTTAGAGTTAATTCTTTAATTCCATTATCTAGTTTATAAGGAAATAGAAATTTATTAGCTAAAAAAGTTATTATTATGCCTAAAGCTAAATAGAAAACTCTGAAAAATGCTAAATTATTTACTTCATAGCTTAAAGAGGCCATACAAATAGCTGACATAGCAGTAAATAAGGAGAGTTTATAATAACTTTTGAAAGCATAGGTTAAATATAAACTTGTAGTTAACACAATAATGTAAACTGCTTGACTTTGAAATAGATTTAGAATAATGGTTACCAGAAAGATTGCCAAGAGATTTCCTTTAAATCTATCTTTGCTTTTGTTTAATGTTTCCTCATAGTAAGGCTGCATTATGGACATTATAGTAATTCCAAGCCAACTCATTTTAGCAAAATCAAATAAAGAGCTAAGCAATAAGACAATACTTAATGTCAATGAAATTCTTAAGGCAAAGTTAAATTTGATTGTTCCAAAATAAAATGAATCTTTAAATTTAAATTGGCTTTTATCAGTGTTTTTCCAAGGCGTGTAGGATTTATATCCCTCTGCTTCTTCGAGAGTATTCATATCAGCTAGATATAAATAAAGATTATTTACTGAAGTAGATATATCATGAATAAATGTAAATTGATCTGGTAAATTCTCATGAAATCTATTTAATTTATTAAGTTGTTTATCTATTTCATAATAAGAGATTTCATCATCTAAATATGATTTTAAAATTAATAAAGATTCTTTTAATTCTTTCAAAAAAGACTCTATTATTGTGCTGTTATAGTTAATCTTAGAATAAAGAATGCTTAAATTAGCTAGGTTTAAATTTAAGTTCTCTAATATTATATATATTTTAAATTGAATACTTCCTAGGTTATTTGTTAAAGTTTTTCTTCTCCTAGTAGTATAAAGGTTATAACAAATATTGTTCATTTCTTTAAAGATAGATTTTTGCAAGTCTAAATTATAATTTTTTAAAAGAATATTATCAATTTGACCTTCTAATAAAAGGATTGATTTGCTTATGCTTTCTTTTATTAGAGATTTATAACTTAACTTATTTATAAAGAGATGGAATATTATTATTAAGCTAAAACCAAATAGAATAGATAAGAGTCTTTTCGGAAGACTTTGAAAATCTATTTTATAGAAGTAGGTAAAAACATATAACATTAAAAATGGCTTATAAAGTAAGGGGGTATAACTAACTGAAAATTTATAAGCAATAAAAAATATAGTGAAAAAATTAATTATAAATCCTAATATAAGGTTGCTTGAAGCTAAAAAAGATAAGAGTACCAAAGATGAATATAAAAATATAAGCTTAAGAGTTTTTTCTAAAGGACTTATTTTAAAATTTTCTTTTAAAAGAACTGATGATGTTAATGCTATGGGATAGGCCAAGATTGCATTATCAATTCCGAAAAATATCCAAGAGGTTAAAAATGTTAAAAAGGCAATGGAACCCTCACGTTTCATTGAGTCTATGTCTAAATTAAATTTTTTTATAGCTTTATCAATCATATAATCACCTAAAAAATATAAATTTAATTTAGTATTTCACTTAATATATAAATTTATGTTTATATAAGAAAAAAAGCTCTAACTATTTTAAAGTTAGAGCTTTTTATTAATTCATATTTGGAAAAATTGCACTAAGTAAAGGAACCGTTCCGCTAAATACAATTATTATCTTATCATTCTCAACTGTTATAGATTTTATTTGAAGATACTTAATTACATCATTAAAAGAAAGTATTATATCACCATTATTTTTATCAAAGGAAAGTAGTGAGTTATCTTGTAGATTTTCAAAAATAACATCTTTAGGAATATCTATAAATCCAATTTTTCCTTCTTTGTAATGAAGTATTCCTTTTCCATTCTTGCTTTGAGCTGTAAAAGTAAGTTTACCTTGAAATGGGATGTTTTTATAATTAACATCTATATAAACATTAATATCATTATTCTCTATATCAACTTTTAATCCAGTAAGATTTTTTATTGCATTAGGGTTTTCTCTTAAAGCAAGTATAAATAAGTCTGTTAATTCAGAATCAGAAAATTCAGTTGTTGATTCAATATTCAGTTCTTTTAAAGAAAGATTTACGTTGTTAGGAAGAAACTTTTTTATTAAATTCCAGTTATCAAGTTCTATGGTAGAGTCTATCGGGGTTACTGCTACTTTAGGAGCAAAGTAGGAATTATAAACTATTTTTACACCTAAAAAAGATACTATTATAACAATTAGTAATGATAATAAAACTATTAAAAGCCTCTTTTTCTTTTTAGTCATGAATTTTATCTCCAATCTATAAGGTTTTGTTAATTCAATTATAAACTAAATTAAGTTAAAGTTCACTTATTTTTATATGAAAGTAACAGATGAGAATGCTTAAGATAAACTATTATTATAATGTAGATATCTATGGAGGTTATTATGGATTTAAATAAATATGATAAAATCATAGATTACGATAGTGGCGATCTTACTGGTGATGGAAATAAAGAGGAAGTTTATATTGTATCATGTTTAGGAGCAGTTTGTGAGCAAAATAATTTTTTATTAGTTAATAATAAGAAAACAGGAAATATCTATGAGCTTCCACTTGAAAAAGATCATTATAAATTTGATATGCAATTGATAAGTTTTAGAGATAGTATAAAAAAAGAGATATTTTTAAGAAGTATTAGCGAATCTTTTGGTGGATATGTCAAATGCCAAATATTTTCTTTTGAAAATAATAGGATTGTAGAAATTTTTAATAGTAATACATTTTTTAAAGAAAATAAGATAATGGCTTTTTATAGAAATAATTATGAGTTAGAAGTATTAAATTATGAAAGGAATAAGAAATATTTTGTTGTATTAAGAGAAAATTATAAATACTATTTAGACTTTGTTTATGATAACTCAGGTAAAGTTAAACATGAAAAAGAAAAAGCTAATATAAGTAGAGTATGGGAATGCTATCCTTTTTATCAAATGGGAAACAAAGTTGCAAGCATAAGCATATTACAAAAAATATTAGGGCAGTCTGATTCAGATAACATATGTTATGTTCAAAGCATAGTTGGTTGGAAAAATAAAGAGTTTAAAATAATAAACCAAACTGTTAATTTGGAAGGAAGATCTATAAATCAGAATTATAGAAATTTAGAAGAATATTATGGCACTAATGAAGGGAAAGTTATAATTGATACAAAAATAAAAAGGTTAAATTTAGTGGAAGTAGTAAAAAGGTTTATAAATAAGGATAGTGAAGTATTATTTGCTAATGAGGTTGATATAAATAATGATGGAAATAAGGAAATTATTGCTGCATATAGATATGCTAAAGGATTATATCTAATTATTCTTGAAGAGGTTAAAGGGGAATGGGGATTAGTAGATATTATAAAAGGACATGGATACAATGCAAATAATAATTTAGTAAATGCAAGAGATCTTTATGAAAAATATTTTGAAAATTTAGTTAAATATTACAGTAGACTAGTAGACAAAAATCCGTCGGTTCCTATATATTGGTACTATTTATCTAATTCACAATTTATTTCAGGGACGTTAGAAGATGCTTTAAAGTCGATAAATATGGATTTAAGTTTTCAATATCCTTATCCTTCAAAAGAAGATGCGTTGTTATTAAAAGAAAAAATTGAAGTAAGGTTAAAAAAGGAAAAAATAAGTAGAAGTTTAAGGTGAAATAGTGATTAAAAGGTTTTATATTAAATTTAAAATAAGGTTATAATAATATATTAGTGTCTTTTATATAACTTATTAGTGAGTGAAATTTACTTTGAAAAATCATAAAATAATATTAGAAGATTTATTTTGAGGTGAATTTATGAAGAAGGAAAGTTATTTGTTAAAGATATCAGCATTAGGAGCATTATTTTTTGCAGTATTAGGTATTGCATGGGGATGAATTGTAAAATCGGAAATGATTTTGTTTGATGGTATGTATTCTTTAGCTAGTGTAGGTTTATCTTTGCTGGCTATATTAGGAAGTGTCTATATAAGTAAAAAAGATTATGAAAAATATCCATTTGGTAAAAGGATGATAGAACCTTTAATAGTCATAATTATGTCTTTGGCAATATTTATGATGTGTATATATTCTTTGAGTGGAGCAATTAGAGATTTGTTAAATGGTGGGAATAAGGTTGAATATGGTTATGCATTAATATATGCTATAATATCGACAGTAGGATGTGTGGTTGCATATATTTTCTTAAAAAGAAAAGGGAAGACAATCAATTCAAGCTTATTAATAGTGGAAAGTAACCAGTGGCTTATGGACACTCTTTTAAGTACGGGAGTTTTAATAGGATTTTTAATAGCAAACATACTTCAACATACAGAATTTGTTTGGGTTAATAGATATGTAGATCCACTAATGGTTATTATATGTTCATCAATTTTCATAAAGATGCCAGTAAAAGCATTTATAGAAGGACTAAAAGAACTATTAGAATTTAAAGCTGATGATAGTATAACTTCAGAAATAAGTAAACTTGTAAAAGGAATAGAAGAAGAATATAACTTTGAAGAGGCTATTACAAGAGTTTCGAAAACTGGACGAGATTTAAGAATAGAAATAGATTTTATATGTAGTGAAGAATCTAACATTAAAGCATTAGATGAAATGGATAAATTAAGAGAAAAAATCTTTAATTCATTAAATCATATAAACTATGAAAAATGGCTCAACGTTTCTTTTACAAAGGATAAAAAGTGGGCAATATAAAAAGGGTGTGTATTAAAACAAAATTTTAATACACACCCTTTTTTAGAAGAAATCAGCTTGGTGAGGACTTGAATATTCATTTAGTTTTTTACTAAGTTCTTCATTTTCTTTTATTATATTTTTCAACAAATTTACAGCATCTGAATCTAATTGATCACCTTTATCTTCTAAAACTTTTTGAAACGCAATTATTCCGGTTTTAAAAGCTTTTATACTTTCTTCAAGAATCTCACTATCTGTATCCGCAGTAAGGGTTTTAATACTATAGAGAGTTTCGGAAATTTTACCTGAAATACCAATACTAGATGCAGGAGAACCTCCTAATGATGAAATTTTACTAGAAAGCTCTGTAGCTTCTTTCTTATAAAGATTTATAACATCTCCAAGCAAATTTTTTAGTTCATTAGATTTACACTTTTTATAGTAATGATTAAAAATATCAATACCCATATAAAGTTCTTTGAGATTATCATTTAGAGCTTCGCTTGGAGTTCTATCTGTAACTTTTTCCATGAATATCACCTCTCTATTATTTTGTCCTTTTATCAAAAAAATAATGTTGTTTTAAAGAATTTCCCTTTTTATTTATAATTTTTATTATAAAATTTGTATAGTTACCTTTAAGATAGTATAATTAAATTCATTGATGATTTTTATGGGAAAAATTTAATAAAGTTGCTTAGTGAAGGAGGTATTTATTATGAGTGATAATACGGTTTTAAGTTATGAAAGAGAAGTACTTTCAGAAACTAAAACATGGATTGCGAGTGAACAAGAAAGATTAAAAAATGAAAAATCTAAAACAGATGAAAAACTAGATACTTTGAATAAAAGATCTAAAGGAGCATATGACCCTGAAATAGAGATAATTAAGAAATCTGTTGATTTTTTATCAAAAGAATTAGATAAATTTAAAGAAGCTTATGATAAGCCATACTTTGCAAGAATTGATTTTAGAGAATATAGAAAAGATTTTGAAAGTTTTTATATAGGCAAATGTGGTCTTGGAGATATAATGGAGGGAGAAGAGAAGGTAATAGATTGGAGAGCCCCTTTAGCAGATCTTTATTATAGTGGAACTCAAGGAGAAGCATATTACAGAGCACCTATGGGCGTAATTGAAGGAGAGCTTAGTTTAAAAAGAAAATTCCTTTTTGATGATGACCATAACCTTAAAGAATGTTTTGATGAAGGAATAAATGAAATAATCTTAAAATCTGGTCTCGATGAAGAGGGAGATGGTTTAATAGATGAATTCCTTAGAATAAACTTAGAAAATAGTACAGGAACAAAATTAAAAGATGTAGTAGCTACAATACAAAAGGAGCAAAATGATATAATAAGAGCACCTAAGAATTCGCCTTTAATAATACAAGGGTCAGCAGGTTCTGGTAAAACTACTGTAGCACTTCATAGATTGGCATATCTTCTATATAGATACAAAGGAAATATAACAGGTGAGGATATATTGGTTATAGCACCGAACAAAATATTCTTAGACTATATTTCAGAGGTATTACCTAATCTTGGTGTTGAAAAGGTTGAGCAGAAGACTTTTGAAGAATTAGCTTTAAAGAAGCTAGGGAAAAAAGGAAAAGTCATAACTAAAGATAAAAAATTAGTAGAAATTTTAGAGAACGATTTAGAGAAAAATAAATACATAATGAGTGATAGTAAAATAAAAGGTTCTATACTTTTTAAAGAAATGTTAGATAGATATATTCAAGTTCTTGAAAGAGAAGACAGTAATATAGATAATATAAAAGTTTGTGGTTACTCGATTTTTGATTCTAAAGAAATCAAGAGATTGTTTTTAAAGGATTTAATAAAGTATCCTGTAAATAAGAGAAAAGATGAAATAAAAAATTATTTTTCTAAAAAATTAGGAGAAAAGATAAGTAAGGTTTTAGATAAGGTTGATTTCCAATATGAGTACAGAATAGCTAGGCTTAAAAAGGAAATGGAAGATTCTAAAGAAAGAAGACAAAAACTTATTGAGCTTTATGACGAGAGGGATAATCATAAAAAAGAAATAAAAAAATCAGCTAAGAAAGAGTTTAATGAATATTTCAAGCAATGGAAAGGCATAGATACAACTAATGTCTATAGAAATTTTTTTGAAAATAAAGAGATCTTTGATGAGGTAACTGCAGGAAAAATCCCTGAAAAGTTAGCTGTATATATGAAAGAAAATTTGGCTAATAATATAGATAAAAAAATAATAGATGCAGATGATTTAGCTGCTATGCTTTATTTAAAATTTAGAATAGAAGGAATTGAAGAAAGTAGTCTATTAAAACACATAGTAATTGATGAAGCACAAGATTACTCTATGCTACAATTATATGTTATGTCTATGATGGCCTCAGGAAATTCTCTAACAATAGTTGGAGATATTGGGCAAGGAATATATTCATTTAAAGGTATTAATGATTGGAAGGAAGCTATTAAGTTAGTATATGATGGGAATGCAGAATATAGGCATTTAAGCCAAAGTTATAGAAGTACAGTTGAAATAATAAATTATGCAAATAAGGTTTTAGTTAAACAAAATACTTATGAAGAGCCAGCAAAGCCAGTTCTAAGACATGGAATGGTTCCAGAGGAAATTCAATTTAATAATGCAAAAGATTTTTGTGAAAGTTTAGATAAGATAGTTGAAAAAATAAAGAGTGAAGGAAAAAATTCAATAGCTATAGTTGGAAAAACTCTTGATGAGTGTAAAAAAATAAAAACTGCAGTTAAAAAATACTCCAAGTATGACTTTGAACTAATTAAAGATGATCAAAATGAATTTGATTTGAATTTAATAATTATACCTTCATATCTTACTAAGGGATTAGAATTTGATTGCACTATAGTTTATAATTTAAGTAAAGAGAATTATAATGATAATGAAATAGATAAAAAACTTTTATACGTTGTTTTAACTAGAGCATTACATTATGAATATATATTTTATAAAGATGAAAAATCAACTTTAATAGGTTGATTTAGGAGGAGTAATAATGGAAGAAAAACAAATAATGGCCTTTAGAGACGAAGAGGGAAATAAAGTTGAATTTGAGGTTGTTGCTAAAATATACCTAGGTGAAAAGAATAAGAAAGAATATATAGTTCTTTCACCATTAGAAGGTGGTGGAGATGAAGCTGATGACTTTGTTTTCAGAGTTGATAAAGTAAATGATTCAGTTGAGTATAACTTAGTTGAAGATGATGAAGAATTTAGATTAGTAAAAAAAGAATATAAGAAATTATTATACTAAAATAAAAAGGGGGATATTATGGATAAGTACAGAATAATAAATTATTTATCTACCAATGGATTAACAGAAGTAGAAGAGGTTTCTTCTGAAGATAACAGATTGGCCCTTAAGTTTTATTATGATTTTGAAGATGTAGAAATACAGGGTGCTAAAGCTTGTGCAAATGATGAGACAGATTATGAAGAGGATAGCAATCCATGGATTGTAGAAGGAGTTATTCCATATTTAGATGATATAGCAACAGATAGTGTTGAAGAGATTCTAGAAGAGGTTATGGAGGATTTTGAAATTATAGCTAAGGCCGAGGGATATGAAATTGATGCTACTAATTACTCAGGTAAGCAATTCATAGCTGTATTTTTACCAGAAGATGAAGAATTAGAAATAGATGATATATTAGATGAATTAAAGTAAAAAAATTATAAAAGATCAAGGTTGATTTTTTATAATCTTATGTTATAATAAAAACATAATCAATCCTGAGATGTACGCGAAGCTTATTAATTTTAACCTACATGATAAATACGGGATTTGCAAAAAAGCTAAGGAGATCGGGCTTCAAGTTTTAACTTCACTTTTGTGACAGAAGATGATCGAGTTAGTTTGAGTGGAACCCACCTGCGAGAGGCAGGTATAAAATTATAAGTGTGACGGCATATTTGGGAATATTAATTGAGTTTGTTTAAAGGTTCAACTTTTGAAGTTGAACCTTTTTTTCTTATAAATAGGTATAATTTACGAGTAGCTTTAATTTAAAACAAAGCATAATTAAAAAAGTAGCTTAAAACAAGCTACTTTAAAGAATGAATGTATTTTTTAATTTTTCTTTCATAGTGAAAAGCTTACTTTCTAAAGCATCTATTTTTCTAGAATATATTTCTCTATCCTTAGGATTTAAATTTTTACTTAGTAAATCATTATAATAATCAATATCTCCCATTAAGGATAAAATTTCTAAGGTATAATCCCATGCTGATTTGCTCATAAAAAACCTCCTAAAATTAAAATACTAGTAATAGTATAGAAAAAATAGGAGATTTGGTGAATTAAATCAAGAATCTTTATGTTTTTTTGAAACTAAAAAGTACAATAGCTCTACTGATAAAAACAAACTTAAAATAACAAATAATAATCTTTCAAGTATATTTAATATTGCATATATTTGAAAAAGAGCTAATAAGCATATTAGACCAACATAAAGATAAAAAGACAATACTCTTATTTTAGAATCAACACTAATGCCTAATAATTCACTTATCTTATTTCTTTCAAAACCAAAGAAAAATTTAAATTTATCAATGATATTTATATTAGAATTTCTAATTTTAATCAACCCTTTCTATATTAATTAAAGTAAAATAATTATAACATTAAACAATAAAAAAAATTAGAAAACTATAAATATATTTTAATAATTACTTTAATATATTAAGTCCTATGTGTATAATATATTTATGAATAAATTATTAAATTGAATAAGGAGAGAAACATATGAGCAAGGAAATAAGCGTTAAAGATAAAGAAAATATAATAAGAAGAATATATGAAAGAATGAAACATGATTTTAAAGAGGAAGAATTTTATACTGAGGTTTCATTATCTGAAATGAAAGACAGTATAAAAAAACATTACTTAAAAGAGGGTAGTAAGTTCAAAACATTAGAGGAACTTATTGATGATGAAATTTCAAATGAAAGATTCTAATTTTTAAATGGGACTATATAAAAACATGCTTTAAAATATAAGAAAGCTGATTTTTATATAGTCTTTTTGAAGTTAAGATTAAATAAATGTTAACAATGTTTATAGTGTATACTGGCTATATTAACAAATTTATCTTTATAGTGTATAATATTTTGGTATGTAGTGTTTTAGCAAAATAATATATATAAAGAGATAGGTGAAGAAATATTATGAACAGAAGAAGACTAACAGCTGTTATACTTAGCGTAACAATGATTTTTGCTGTTTCAATAAACAGTAGTAATATTGTACAAGCTAAAACAAAAGAAGAGGCACAACAAGAAATCGATAATAATAATAGCAAGATAAATGACCTTAAAGATAAAAAGAGTGACTTAAATTCTGAAAAAGATAAAACTCAAAGTAAGTTAGATGAAATACAAAATCAAATAGCTGAAAAAAATCAAATGTTACTTAGTTCACAAAAGAAGGTAGATGAATATAAAAGTGATATTGATTCTTTAAAAACTAGCATAGATAAATTAGAAGGACAAATTAGTGATGTTCAAAAGAGCATAGATAAGAAGAAAAAAGAAGAAGCAGCAAAAGAAGAAATACTTGCTAGTAGGATAAGAAGTGCATATAAGTCAAATTTAAGTAACCAATTTTTATACATAATACTTGAATCAAAAGATGTAGGGGATTTCATAAGTAACGTATCAAATATAAAATATATTGTTGATACTGACAATAAGTTAATAGATGACATAAAGAAAGTTCAAGATGAACTAAAAAATGAAGAGGCTCAATTAGAAAGTCAAAAAACAGACCTATCAAATCAAAAGTCTAAATTAGAAACTGATAAGAAAGAATATGACACTTTAGTAAGTCAATATGAATCTCAATTAAAGGAGTTAAATTCATTAGAGGCACAAAAACAAGCAGAAATAGATAGTTTAAGTCAAAAAGAAAAAGATATATTAAATGAAATAAATAGTTATCAAGAAGATAATGCAAATCTTAAAGATTATATAAATAATTTAATAAATCAAAATAATAGTAGTAAAACAAATAATAATACTACTAATAAAAACAATAGTAATTCAGGCTCAGGTTCAAGTTCAGGAAGTAGTGAAAGCTCAGGTGGAAACAAAAATACTTCAGGTGGATTTATGAGACCAGCTCCAGGTGGAGTTACAGATCCATTTGGTCCTAGAACACATCCAGTAACAGGAAAACAAAGTGTTCATACAGGAGCAGATTTAGGTGCACCTTATGGAACTCCTATATTGGCTTCAAAGTCAGGTACTGTAGTTGAAGCAGGATGGAATACGGCTTATGGTAATATGGTTATAATAGACCATGGTGATGGTACAAGCACTTTATATGGACATTCATCTAGTCTTGCTGTACAAGCAGGTCAACATGTAACACAAGGACAAGTAATAGCTTACGTAGGATCAACTGGATATAGTACAGGTCCACACCTTCATTTTGGAATAATGATAAATGGGGAATGGGTAAATCCTATGAATTATATAAGTTAATTTAAAGGGAGTGTATTAAAATTATATTAGCAAAGAAAACTATAAAAGACTTTCTTTGGAGTTAATTTTTAATATACTCCTTTTGTATCTAATGGACTTTATATAATATTTTATTTTGGAGGTGATAAAATGAAGGCTTTAATTGTAGTAGGAATAGTAATATTAGCAATAGGATTATTATTTGAATCATTACTTAATGTAAAGGCTGCTTTTAAGTGGTTCTCAAAAAATTCAAATGGGCAAGCCGGAAAAGATTTTAATACTGATTTTAAAAATCAATTCAATAATATGCCTTTAGATAAAAAAGAAGATTTCATAGAATCTTTACAAGAAGGTGAGAAAGCTTTATTTAAAGAATATTTATCTTGCAGTAAAGATGAGGAAAAGGAATTGAGAGATAAATTGGATGAAAAGCATGTTTTTAATATGTTTAATAGATGGGCAAGACTAAATAACATACCTACAATAAATATGAGCAGTTATAAAAATTAAAATTTATTCTAATTATTTTTATTTGAGGATATTAAGATAATAAAATTAAAAAGATAAAATTTTCAAATAAAAAATAGCTATATCAAAGTAAATATTAAACTTTGATATAGCTATTTTTATTATATACGAACGAAATCTTAAATATTAAT
Organism: Clostridium sp. LIBA-8553; assembly: GCF_057782465.1. Taxonomy (NCBI): domain Bacteria; kingdom Bacillati; phylum Bacillota; class Clostridia; order Eubacteriales; family Clostridiaceae; genus Clostridium; species Clostridium sp. LIBA-8553. The sequence goes on along the minus strand of NZ_CM173489.1, from coordinate 2,329,214 downwards.
TTTCTTTAGATAGATGTTTGTTGATATAAATTTTCTTTAGAAATAAAGATACTATTATAAATAAAATTAGTAAGCTTACTGATAAATAGATGCTTTCTTTATTAAAGCTAATCCATTGAGCTCCTAAATTTACGAATACAAGTATGCCAGGAATTGTTCCTATCAAAGTTCCTAAAAGAAAATCTTTATATGATATTTTAGTAAGACCAGCACCATAACTTATTAAATCAAATGGAAATAAAGGTATTAGCCTTAAAAGTAAAATCATAAGAAATCCATTATCTTTTAATAGGTTTTGAATATTTTTTAATTTATCATTTTCTAGCTTTTCTACAAAAGATTGCCCTAATATTCTAGAAATGAAAAAAGAAATACTTCCACCTATTAAAGCTCCTATACTTGTATATAAAAAACCTCTACTCAACCCAAATATGGTTCCCCCAAAGATAGCTAATAGAGAGTCTGGGAAAAATGTTAATGGGACCAGAGAAAAAGCTATTATATATATTAATGGAGCAAAATAGCCAGAATCTAAAATTAAGTTTTTTAAGGTATCTACGTTCATTATATCTTTATTCATAAAGTAGAACATGATTAATATAAGTGCAATTATGAATAGAGAAATAAAAATTTTATAAAATTTCTTCATTATTAACCATCCTTTATATTTATTAAGCACTTTTTATTGTAAAATAAAATTGTAGGATTGTAAAACTCAATTAAAATATAGTTTGGGTAAGGAGTGAGAGAATGCTAGATGGAGATTTTTTTATAAGTTTAATAGTCGTTGCATGTCTTATATATATTTTATACATATGCTATTGCAAATATTTAGAAAAGAAACAAATATACCTTAAAACTTTAACTATATTTTTGATGGTAGAAGTAGTGAGAAGAACTTTTATTTATGGAAATGTCAATAGCCGTTTAATAAGTGGTATTTCTTTAATTCAATTAATACTTTTACTAACTTCAACAATAATGTATGGAATTATGTATTTTAAAAATAATTTAAGCTAGCTAATAAAAAGAGAGGATAAACATTATTATTTTAAGTTTATTCTCGTTTTTTTTATTGGAAAATCTATTCAAGAATGATATATAATAGAGTTTGAGTTTGATTTTAAAATATTAATATTTATTTAAAAAAATGTAACTATTTTGAAATGATAAAAATTAAGTTTTAAAAGATAATTATATAAGTGGACAAGTGGACTTATTCTAATGATATTTAAATGAAGTTAACATAGGAGGAAATGATGAGTAAAGGAATATTTTCAAAAAAAAGAAGAAATTCTAATAAAAATGGTTTTTTTAAAATATTTTTTGGGATTTTAGTAATTATAATTTTATTATTGGTTGGAACAAAAGTTGTTACAATGATAGGTAATAACTCAGCTAAGAGCAATGCTTTAAGTAAGCAAGAAGAAACAGAAAAGGTTAAGGAAACAAAACCTAATCCAGATGATATAATGCCAGGAATGAATATTACATATGAAGCTGATAAATATGCTGTAGATGCTAAAGATGTTCAAGAAATGGCTAATGATACATATAAAGGTGATGGAAAATATGTGTTTTTAACATTTGACGATGGACCATCAAACTCTACAGAAAAGATATTGAATATTTTAAAGGAAAAAGATGTACATGCAACTTTTTTTGTTTTAGGTAGTAGTATAGAAAAAGATTCAAAAAGACAAGAGTATTTAAAAGAAGAAATAAAAGGTGGAAATGCAATTGCAAATCATAGCTATAGTCATGATTTTAAAAAGCTATATCCAAATAATAAATTAAATATAGATACTTTTATGAATGAGTTTAATAAGACTAATAATATAATGAAGAGTATTTTAGGGGAAGAATTTGATTGTAGAGTATTAAGAATGCCAGGAGGTTATGGTACAAGAAAATACTATAAAGATCCTTCTCTTCAGCAATTTGATAATACATTACAAGAAAATGGAATAGTAAATGTTGACTGGAATGCATTAGATGGGGATGCAGAAGGGAAACCATATACTACAGAAGAAATGCTTAATTACGTTAAGAAGACATCAAAAGGAAAAAATCATGTAGTTATCCTTATGCATGATGCAGCAGGAAAAGAAAAAACTATAGAAATATTACCACAAATAATAGATTACTATAAGAGTGAAGGTTATGAATTTAAAGTTATAAAAAACACTTCAAAAACAGAAAGTGATAATAATCAAGCTCAAAATAATACAGATAAAACAAATAAATAACAAAGCAAATAAAAATAATAAAGCATCATTAGAAAAATACTAATGATGCTTTATTATTTTTTTGTTATGTTAAATTTCCATTTCCAAAAAGCTTCATTAGTTAGTTCATATATGTGTTTCTTTTCTTTACTTGTAAATTCTTTACTTGAAAAAATATCTTTAATTTCTTTTTCAACTAATTCTAAATAAGTTTTTTTCGCTTGAAAATCATCATAAATTTCTTTTGAAAAATCTTCTTCTAAGTTTTTTTTCTTTTTTGAATTTCTAAGCCAACTACATTGTTCTTTAAAATGAATTTCAGAAATCATTTTATTATTTTTTACTTGAACTTCTTTTAAATCGTCAATATTCATAATTAACTCCTTACTAAAAATAGAGGTTATAGTATATATTCTTCTATTTACTATAAATTCCTTTTAAATAAAACAATAATACAAAATTTTCCTTAGTTGTGTACAAAAGATTACTAATGATAATAAATGGTTAAGGAAAATAATTATATATTGACTTTGATAATTATTCTCATTAAACTGATGGAGTAGAAGAAATTAAAGATTAATTTTGACATAGAAAATTTAATTGTTTAAGGAGTTTAAATTATGAAAAAGAGATACTTAATATTAGCTTTAATCATATTATCATTTGTATCAATTTTCATAGGAGTTTATGATATAGGGTTTAAAGATATATTAGCTGGAAATACAGATAAGATAGAAGTACTTTTAATAAGTAGATTACCAAGACTTTTAAGTATAATATTTGCTGGGGTAGGCTTAAGTGTATCAGGAGTTATAATGCAACAAATAAGCAATAATAAATTTGTATCACCAACAACAGCGGCTACAATAGACTCAGCAAAGCTAGGAATCTTATTTACTACTTTACTATTTGGATCTGTAACTCTAATGCAAAAAATGATATGGGCTTTTGTGTTTGCAATAATAGGAACCTTTATTTTTATGAAAATTTTAAAAAAGATAAAGTATAAGAATGCAGTTTTTATACCTTTGATAGGTATTATGCTTGGAAATGTAATAGGAGCGATAACAGACTTTTTAGCTTATAAGTTTGATATGGTTCAAAATATGAGCTCATTTATGCAAGGAAGTTTTTCGGGGGTGTTAAAAGGCAATTATGAGCTTATGTATTTAACAGTACCATTAATGATAATTGCATTATTATATGCCAATAAATTTACCATTATAGGTATGGGAGAGGATATATCAAAAAACTTAGGTTTAGATTTTAATAAGGTAGCTAATATAGGTATTTCAATAGTAGCTATGGTATCAGCTTTAGTTGTAATAACTGTTGGGAGTATTCCCTTTGTAGGATTAATAGTACCTAATATTGTTTCTCTAAGGATGGGGGATAATTTAAGTAAAAATATTTGGCATACAGCTTTATTTGGAGCAATATTTGTTCTTGTATGTGATATTGTTGGAAGACTTATAATATATCCTTATGAGATTCCTATAAGTGTAACTGTAGGAACTATTGGAAGTATAGTATTCCTTTATCTTATTTTTAGGAGGAACAAAAATGAATAGGACAATCTTAAAAAGTGATAGAAAAAAATTAATATTATTAGGAGTTATAGCCTTAGCAGTTGTACTATTATTTTTATTTCAAGGATTAAACAAGAACAATTGGGATTACAATATTTCCAAAAGAGTACCAAAGGTTATAGCAATAATAATAACAGGAGGGGCAATAGCATATTCCTCCATGATATTCCAAACAGTTACTAACAATAGAATTTTAACTCCAAGCGTATTAGGGTTAGATTCTTTATATGGATTTGTACAAACATTATCCGTATTTATATTTGGTACAAGCAGCGTTGTAATGTTAAATCATAAAGTTAATTTTGGAGTATCAGTTTTATGTATGATATTTGCAAGCTTGATTCTTTATAAATTTATGTTTAAGAAGAGCAATAATATTTATTTCTTGTTATTGGTGGGAACAGTACTTGGAACCTTATTTAAGACATTATCAACTTTTATGCAAGTATTAATAGATCCAAATGAGTTTGAAGCTTTGCAAACTAGCTTATATGCAAGCTTTAACAATGTAAATACGGATATATTGTTTATAACAATAGTTATCGTATTATTGATATTTGCTTTTATGTATGACGATATAAAGAAATTAGATGTTTTACTTTTAGGAAGAGAAAACGCTATAAACTTAGGAATAAATTATGATAAATTATCTAAAAAGATTTTAGTGGTTGTTGCCATATTAGTGTCAGTATCTACAGCTTTAGTAGGTCCAATAACATTCTTAGGAATATTAATAGTTAATTTATCCTATGAGTTCTTTAGTACTTACAAACACAGTGTGCTCATAGCTGGAGCTTCTCTAATGGGGGTAATAGCTTTGGTAGGTGGACAATTTATAGTAGAAAGAATATTAAACTACACAAGTACAGTTAGTATAATTATAAACTTTATAGGTGGAGCATATTTCTTATATTTATTGTTAAAGGAGAATAAGTAATGATAGAGATAAAAAATTTAAGTAAAAAGTATGGTAATAAATTTGTTGTTGATGATGTGTCCTTTAATATAAATAAAGGAAAAATAACATCTTTTATAGGACCAAATGGAGCAGGAAAAAGTACTGTTTTATCCATGATTTCTAGAATAATGAGTAAGGATGAAGGAGAAGTAATTATTGATGGCGTTCCTTTAGAAAAGTGGAATGATAAGGAATTAGCAAAAAAAGTAGCCATACTAAGACAGTCTAACAACATAAATGTTAGGCTTACAATTAGAGAATTGGTTAGTTTTGGAAGATTCCCACATAATGAAGGAAGACTGACAAAAGAGGATGATAAATATATTGATGATGCAATAGAGTATATGCAACTTAAAGATATAGAAAACAGATATTTAGATGAACTTTCAGGTGGACAAAGACAAAGGGCATATATAGCAATGGTAATAGCTCAAAATACAGAATATATTTTGCTAGATGAACCATTAAATAACTTAGATATGAAGCATTCAGTTAAGATGATGAAAGTTTTAAGAGGCTTAGTAAATGATTTGAATAAAACTGTAGTAATAGTTATGCATGATATAAATTTTGCTTCATTTTATTCAGATAGCATAGTTGTATTGAAGGATGGTAAAATTGCTAGAAATGATGATACATCTAAGATAATTAGCAAAGAATTCTTAGAAGATATATATGAAATAGATTTTGAAATTAAAAACTTTAATGGCAATAAATTATGTGTTTATTTTTAATAAAAGCTATGTTTCAGATGAATGTTAATTTTAGATATTACTTAAGACCTAGCTTAATTTCGCAAAGTATTGCTATTATCTACTTCAGAATAATAGCTAAAGGTTAAGTGAAAGTCCAAATTTTCAATTTGGCAACTTGAACTTATGCAATCGAATGAAATGAGATTGTATTCCTTTTTTAACTACGCTCAAACAGAAAAAGCTTCTTAACGCTATTATTCTTACGTATATAATGCAATACTAACTGCTCATTAAGATGGTCTTACAGTTCTATCTAGAAATCAACACTAGTTTAAAACATAATCTTAATAAAAAGATTTAGGAGGATATATATATGAATAAAAAAGTTTTAGCTATAGTAGGGATAAGTATAGCCTTAGTGGCAGGAGGATTTGCTCTTTTTGGAGGAGAAAAGAACAAAAATACAGCATTGGCTGCAAAAGAAATGGTTAAGGTATCAGATAGAAAAGGGGAAATTGAAGTACCTAAAAATCCAGAAAAAGTAGTTGTTTTAGATTATTCATCATTAGACATAATTGACGAAATGGATAAGGAAAGCACAGTTGTAGGTTTACCTAAAGGTAGTTTGCCAGAATACTTAGATGAGTATAAGGGCGATAATTATAAAGACTTAGGTTCTTTAAAAGAGTTTAATATGGAAACTATAAATGAATTAAAACCAGATCTTATAATAATAGAAGGAAGACAAGAAAAACAATATGATGAGTTATCTAAAATAGCACCTACATTATTTTTGGGTGGAAATGGTAATAATCATTTTGAGTCATTAGAAAATAATGCAAAGACATTAGGCGCAGTTTTTGGTATGGAAGATTTTGTGGAAAATAAAATAAAAGATATAAACACTAGAATAGAAAATATAAATGCAAAAACTTCTAACATGGATGAGAAAGCTTTAATTACAATGGTTTATGATGGCGAAATAAGTGCTTTTGGTAAAGATTCAAGATTTAGTATGATTCACAAAGAGTTTGGCTTTAAAGAAGCTGATGAAAATATAACAACTGAAAATCATGGACAAACAGTTTCAAATGAATATATAGTAAATACTAATCCAGGATATTTATTTGTAATAGATAAGGGAGTAGTGGCAAGTAGTAAGCAAGAGCCTGCTAAGGGTATAATTGAAAATGAATTAGTACAAAGAACAGATGCATATAAGAATGGGAAAATAGTTTATTTAGACACGAAGGCTTGGTATTTAGGTGGGCCAGGGTTACAATCAACAGATGTAATGTTAACAGAAATAGAAAATTCAATAAAGGACATTTAATAGAAGAGAGTGATGTTTTATTAAGGTTTTACTTAATAAAACATCATTTTTCTTTCTTGAAAAAATTTCATATATAATTATATAATAGAGTTTAAAAAGAAGGTGCGTAAAATGAAGAATTTTAATATAGAGAAACAATCCATGTGGAAATGTAGGACTAACAATAAATTGATTTGTAATGATAGCGAAAACTTAGTTATAATCCTACCTGGTCTTGGATACACCTTAGATAAGGCCCTTTTGGATTATTCTAAGCAATTAGCATTAGATTTAAAATTTGACTGCTTAGGGATAGAATATGGTTTTCAAGTTAGTAGAGAAACTTTTGATAGACATGATGAAAATGACATTAGAGAATTATTTCTTGAGAGTTTAGATGTTATTCTTAGTGCTTTAGAATTTAAAAGAGAGAAATATAAAAATATAGTTATCATAGGAAAAAGTTTAGGAACGGTATTACAGAATAAAATAGGTGAGGAAATTAAAAAGGTTCATAATATAGATGTAAGAAATATTTATTTAACTCCTATAAATGAGACTTTAAAAAGGGAGTTAAACAAAGGAAGTTTAATAATAACAGGAACAAAAGATGCTTTAATATCTTCAGATAATTTGGAAAAAATAAGAGAATCTGAAGATTATACTATTCTTGAAATAGAGGATGCAGGACATTCTCTATGTATAAAGGGAAATGTATTAAAAAGTATTGAAGCCTTAGAGCTAACAATTGAAACTATAAAAAGTTATCTTGAAAAAATTTAAGTAATGAAATTAAATTTTTAAATGGAGTGATTATTTTGAAATATACAAAGAAGGAAAAAGAAGAATTAAAGAAACTTTTAACAGAGGAAGAGTATTATGTTACTCAAGAGAATGGTACTGAAAGACCTTTTACTAATGAGTATTGGGATTTTGATAGAGAAGGAATATATGTGGATATAACTACTGGAGAACCACTATTTACTTCAAAGGATAAATTTTTCTCATCTTGTGGATGGCCTGCTTTTTCAAAACCAATAAATAGAAGTATAATAAAGGAGAAGGTAGATAAAAGTCATGGAATGATTAGAACTGAAGTTAGAAGTAAATTAGGTGATTCACATCTAGGACATGTATTTTGTGATGGACCAGAAGAATTAGGTGGGTTAAGATATTGTATAAACTCAGCTTCACTAAATTTTATTCCGAAGGAAGAACTAAAAGAAAAAGGATATGAAGAATATTTAGAGATATTTAAATAGAAAAGTAGGTGTTAAAATGGGATTTTTATTAAATAAAGATGGAGAAAATGATTTTCTTTTAGCTGATACTTATTCAAAAGATGATATATTTTGGATAACTTTAAGAGGCTTAATATCTAAAGGGAAAATTGATGAAGCAGAAGATATGCTTTTTAGAGAGGCTGAAAAAAATCCTTCTATGGAAGTATATGAAATAGGAGAGAAAATGTATAACTTATTATATAAGAAAAGTGAAGAAGAGCTTGAAAAATATAATTTCTCTAAAGAAGAAATTGATTTAGGTTTAAAAGATTTGAAAAAATTAATAGAAAACAAGAGTTTATAATCTATTTATATATAATAATAAACCAAACCAAGGGGAGATAATTATGAGAAGTTTAAATAAAGAAGTTTTTCTTCAAAAATATCCTCATGTAGAGGAGGAGATAGAAAAAAATAATATTAAGTTTGAAGATTTAAAAAATATATATAATGATTTTGTAAAGTATGAGGGATCATACTATAATCAAGCTGATTTTATAGCAAACATACTGCGTTCAAATGAAAATGTTCATTCTGTCAAATCAAGAATAAAAAATCCAGAGAGACTAATAGAAAAGATAGTGCGAAAAACAGAAGACAGAAAAGAAAAATATGGTGAACATTTTTATTTTAATGTTGATAATTATAAGAATGAAATAACAGACTTAATCGGAATAAGAGTATTACATATATTTAAGGATCAATGGAAAGCAATACATGATTTTATAATAAGGACTTGGAATGTAATTGAGATAACAGCTAATGTAAGAGATGGAGATGATAGAACTATATTTGATAACTTAGGCATTGAAGTTATATCAAGACAATCAGGATATAGATCTGTTCACTATCTTGTGGAGTGTTATCCAACGAATCAAAAGGTTATTGCAGAGATTCAAGTAAGAACTATTTTTGAGGAAGGATATGGAGAAATAGACCATAGGCTTAGATATTCTCATAATGAAATTCCAGAAATACTAAAATCTAATCTTTTACTTTTTAATAGAATTGTAGGAAGTGCAGATGAAATGGCCTCATTAATAAATATGCTAAATAATAATCTAGATGATAAAGATGCTTACTATGAAAGTAAACTAAAAGAAAAAGATGAGGAAATAAGAAAATTAAAGGAACAAATTAAGCAGTTAAAATAATTGAGAGCTATCTTGATGAAAAATCAAGGTAGCTTTATTTAAAAAATATATGTGAACAAAATATTAACTAATTGTTAATAAAGTTAAGGAAAATGATGAATTTTTAAGAATTTTAGAAGAATTTGAGAGAATATACCCTTTGATTTTATAGGCTTTGAGGAGTAAGATGAACAAGTTCACTATGTTTTTTATTAATAATATTTAAAGTAATAATATTAATAAAATGCATAATTAGAACGAGTTAAAATTTAAGAAAGGGTGACAATGATGAAAAAAAAATCAGTTGGAATTACCATGGCCGTCTTTTTATTAGGAATATTCATGGGGGCTATTGATTCTGGGATTGTTTCACCAGCAAGAGATATAATAGCTGATGGATTAAAAGTTTCTCAGGATGCTAGTGTATGGGTTATAACAATATATACCTTAGCATATGCAGTATCAATGCCTATCATGGGAAAACTTTCTGATAAGTTTGGAAGAAAAAAAGTGTACATGGTCTCAATAACTTTATTTGGACTAGGTTCTTTATTATGTGGAGTATCAGATTATGTAAATAGTTATGCATTCTTATTATTTGCAAGAGTAATAGAAGCTATAGGTGGTGGTGGAATAATGCCAATAGCTACAGCTTATATAGGAACATCATTCCCAGTTGAAAAAAGAGGTTCAGCTTTAGGAATGATTGGTGGAATATATGGAATCGCAACAGTAATTGGACCAACTTTAGGTTCAGGAATACTTTCTATTTTTGGTGATAAAAACTGGGGATTTTTATTCTTAGTAAATGTTCCAATAAGTATAATAATATTACTTATGGCAACTAAATTAGAAGAAAATACTTCTGCAAAAGAAGTTAAGAAGTTAGATATATTAGGTTCAGGAGTATTAACTGTATTAATTTTATCTTTAATGTATGGGGCTACAAACTTAAAATTCTACGATTTTATGAATTCAATAAAATCATTAGATGTTTGGCCATATCTTTTAATATTTGTAATATCAATTCCAATATTAGTAGCAGTAGAAAAAAAGGCAGAAGATCCAGTAATAAACTTATCCTATTTTACTAATAAGGAAATAGCAATAACTTTAATATTAAGTTTCGTTGTAGGATGTGGATTAATGGCAACAGTATTCATTCCTCAATTTAGTGAAAATATATTAAGAACACCAATAGGCAGTGGTGGATATATAGTTACAATATTTGCAATATTTGTAGGTATAGCAGCGCCTTTAGGCGGTAAGTTTATTGATAAAATAGGGGTTAAAAAAGTCTTAATAATAGGTATGGTTTTAGTTATAATAGGAAACCTTTATCAAGGATATATAACTACTAAATATCCAGGTATGGTTAACTTAGTAATAGGACTAGCTATTATGGGATTTGGTTTAGGATTTTCTATGGGAACACCAATAAATTACTTAATGCTTAGTTTAGTACCTGATAATGAAGCTACAGTTGGACAATCAGCGGTATCATTAGTTAAATCTATAGGTATTGCAGTATCACCAAATATACTTATTAACTTTATATCAGATGCTGGTAGAAGAGTACCAGACGCCTTACAAAAAGTTATGCCACATGTAGATGGTATGTCAAACTTTATGGCTTCAAATGGAGGTGCTTCTTCAAATTTTGCAAACTCAATGGGGAATGCTAGTGTTACTAATATATTTACTCTTATAAAGAAAATAGTTCAATCACAATTTGTATCATTAGGCGATAAGTTTGCTAATAATCCTCATATAAATATAGATATGATTCAAAAATCATATATGCAAAGATTAGACGGAGCTAAAAACGCTATAGAAACTACATTCCAACAAGTGATGAATACAGGATATACTAAATTATTCTTAACATGTGCTATTATTGCTTTAGTAGGACTAATATTAACACTTATGTTAAATAATAAATTAATAACTATGAAAAATGAAAAATTACAAACTAAGGAAAAAACTAGTTAATAAAAAGTATTATTATTAATTATAGAATATATTTAAAAAGGTTTAGCAATTTGCTAAACCTTTTTTGTTAGTATAAATTATATTTTTTAGTATAAATTATATTTTAAAGAAAAGAGATAGAAAAATAATTCTTAAATTATAGGAGTATTAGTTTGTTTGTGGTATAATCGATATTAATTAATAATTATAATTTTTTATTAAAGGAGATTTAATTATGTCATTTGAGAAAATAGATATTTCAGATAGAAGCGAACAAGAAGGAAGAAGTTGTGTTATCTTATATAACTTCGGAAATAAGGAATTAAAAAAGATACAAAACTTTTCTAGAATAATGGGGATAAAAGATCAAATAGTTTTAAATTCTAAAAATGGAGAAGAAACTATAAAGAATATATTAGAAGACAAAATTGAAAAAATAGAAGGTGAAGGAGTTAAAGAAAGAGCAATAATATTTAATGCCATAGCTCCTGGAAAAGTTCATATATTTTTAGAAAACTTAAAAAAGGTAGGAATACAAAGACCATTAGTTGCAATGGTCACAGAAACATCTATTAATTGGACTATTGATGTTTTAGTTAAAAATTTAATAGCTGAAAGAAGAGCTTTAAAATCAGGTGATATGACTACTCATGAGGAAGCTTAAATTATAAGAAATTAAAAGACACTAGATATTATCTAGTGTCTTTTTTTACTTATTAAATGCTATATTCTTTCCGTCTGAAGTTAATATTATTTCGCCATCTGTATCAGTTCTAAAAGTTTTTATATTATACTTTTTGATTATATCTAAAGTTTCTCTATGAGGATGTCCATATTTATTATCTTTAGCACAGCTGATTATTCCATACTTTGGAGAAACAGCTTCAATGAAGGCAGGGCTTGATGAACTACTTGAACCATGATGACCAAATTTAATCACATCAGAATCAAGAGAAGCTTTATATTTAGTTAGAGCTTCATTTTCAGCAATTTTTTCTGCATCACCAGTAAATAAATAAGATGTTTTATCAAAGTTTAATTTCATTATAGGTGAATAGTCATTAAGTTCTTCATAATTTGAGTTTTGAGGAGTAAATACTTCAAAATTAGCTTCATTTCCTAAGTCTATAACCATGCCACCTTTTAGTTCATTTATTTTTAATCCTTCATCTTTTACTGCTTTAACAAGATTTTCATATGTTTTAGTTGTATGTGTAACTTTAGGAGAATAAAAGCTTTTAACTTTATATTCTTTAAATACGTCAACCATTCCTCCTATATGATCTTCATGTGGATGAGTTGCAATAACTAGTTCAAAGTCATCAATATTCTTAGCTTTTAATTGTTCAAGAAGTTCTTTAGAATTGCTTCTTGGGCCAGCGTCTATTAAAATATCATTTCCATTTACATTTATGTAAGCTGCATCCCCTTGTCCAACATCCATGTATGAAATCATAAGCTTTTCATCATCAGGTGACTTAGAGTTTTGTGTTAAATCTATTCCAAAATATCCACCAATAAGAACAATTATAATTCCAATAATTGAGCTGATTATTTTTTTCTTTTTATCCATGTACTAATCTCCTTAATTTTATATATTGATGAGAAAGAAAATCATCAATAAGAATTATAATTTAATATGTATTTTAATAGATGTACATTATTTATATTAAGAGTAAATTTTTTAATAAAATTAAAATTATTTTTACTGAATTTGGAATTTTCTGAAGAAGATGATTGATTTGAAAAGCACATTTTACTGTATATTTATATATAATGTTCATCATATATAAATATACAGTATCTAGTGAATAATTATTCATTATTTAGTGATATGAAATTTTAAATGTTCTATTAAATACAATCAATATGATATTTTATTTTAAATGATATAAAAAGTTTATGTTATATTTATACAAAATTTTCTTGATAAGTGAATAAATATACAATATAATAAATTTTATAAAAGCAATAAGCAATAAATAAAGGGGGCAAAAAAATGAAAAATAATAAGTTGAAGACTATTTTAGCAGGGGCAATATCTTTTAGTCTTTTACTAAATAATTTCATGGTTAGTGTTTCAGCAGAAGAAGTTTTGGAAGGAAAAAATGTAGTCATTTCAGAAGAAATTAGAAGTAATAATGGGGATTATGATTCTAATGAAATTTTAAATAAAAATGAGGAAAAAGAACTTCTAGTAGAGGAAGAGGAAAATAAAAACATTGCTGAGGGGATAATCTTAAGTAATAACTTAATATCCATGACTGATGAGAGAGAGATTGAAGTAGAGGTTGAGTTTAAAAATAACATTCAAGTTGAGAATTTAGTATGGACTCTTGGGGGCAAAGAGTTTGAGGAGTGGAAAATTTGGAATATAGAAGATGGAACTTATACAGGTGAAAATTATATAGAATTTCTTGAAGAACCAGTAGTTGAAGGAAATAAGCTTAAAGCTACTTTAAAGTTTAATTTATTATATGGAACAGAAGATGCTTCAAAATATAGAAGAGAATTTCCAAAGTTAATAGGAGATTATGAGCTTGAAATTAAGGATTCAGTTTCAGATGAGAGTAAAAAAACTTCAATGAAGTTAAATGTGTATGATAGCTATAAAAAATATGATGAATTAAAGCCAGCGGTAGATGAAATATTTAAAAATGCTAGAAAAGATATATATTTAGAATATGAAGTTTTGGGACAATCTGTAGAAGGAAGAGATATGCACTTTGTTATTATGGCAAAGGATAAAGCTTCAGTTGATAAGTATTTAAATGAAATTGTACCACTTATGAATGATAATCCTGAGAAACTTCAAAATATGATAAAAGATGGAAGTTTAGAGGAATATAAGGTTCCAATATTTATAAATAATATTCATGCAGATGAAACTCCAGGAGTTGATGCTCAGATAGAAACCTTAAAAAAACTAACCACAGAGGAAAATATAACTTATAATGTGGCAATTGATGATAAAAATCTTCAAGGTGGAACTAAGGAAGAAACATTAAATGTTGATAAGCTTTTAGAGGATGTTATAATTCTTATGAATTTAACAGAAAACCCAGATGGAAGATACTATAATAAAAGACAGAATGCAAATGGATTTGATTTAAATAGAGATAATGGGTATCAAACACAAAAAGAAACTAGAATAGTTGTAGAAGAAATTGCTAAGTGGAATCCTATAAGCTTTTTAGAATTACATGGCTTTGTATCAGGATTTTTAATAGAACCTTGTACTCCACCTCATGATCCAAATTATGAGTATGATTTATTAGTAGATAAAATGTTAGAACAAGCCAATGTATTTGGTAAAAGTGGAATTGCTAATAGTAAATATGATAGTTATTTAATTCCCTATGAGGACTATGAAACAGGATGGGATGATGGCGGTCCATCATATACACCAGTTTTTGCAATGCATCATGGTTCTTTAGGACATACAATAGAAATACCAGAATTAAATCAAGAGAGTGTTAATGCTTTAGTTTATGGACTTTTGGGTTTAATGAATTATATCCAAAACAATAAAGATGAATTATTTTTAAATCAGTTAGAATATCTTGATCGTGGTATTAAGGGAATAGATGCAAAGGAAACAGTGGACAAATATCTTGTTAATCAAGCAGGAGAATCAGTTGGAAGGCCAAGAGGAGAAAATGAAAACTTCTTCCCAGAGTATTATGTTTTACCAGTAGATGATGGGTTACAAAAAAATGTATTAGAAGTTTATAACATGGTTGAACATCTTTTAAGAAATGGAGTTAAAGTTGGAGTGACCACTGAGGATGTTGAAATTAATGGAATAAAATATCCAAAGGGAAGTTATATTGTGGACATGTATCAAGCTAAGAGAGGATTAGCTAATATGCTTTTATATGATGGATATGATGTTTCAGATTTTGATGAAATGTATGCAGAAATAGTTGTTAATTTCCCAGCGCTTAGAGGATTTGATGAATATGAAATTAGACAAGCTGATGCTTTTAAAAACAAATATACTAATGTAAAAGATGTGAAAAAACCTATAACTATTTTTGAAGATGGGGATGAGGTTGTTTTAGAGAATATAAGTACAGATACTATAAAGGCTATAAATAAACTTCTTGAAAATGGAGAAGAAGTAGAAGTTATTTTAAATTCAGGAGATGATTTTTCTAAGGGAGATTTTTTAGTCGAAGTTAATGACCTTAAAAAATTATGCAATGAATATTATTTAGAAGTGGAAAAAGCTAATGAGGAAATTAAGAGTGAGACTTTAGAGAAACCTAAGGTTGCTAATATAGGATCAGCTGAAAGTACATGGATTTTAAAGGAGCTTGGATTTGAATTAGTTTCTGTTGATGATGCGACTATAATAGTAGATGATTATGGAAATGCTACTTTAGATTATCTAAATAAAGATAAGGATTATTTAGGAATAGGAATGTGGTCCTTGGATGCTGTTAAAAGTAGTAATATAATACCAGAATTTGATTATGATACAACAGACCCGTATGGATATCATGAAGGATTGGTAAAAGGAATTTATAACTTAGATAGTGTAATAACATCTAGATATGATGAGGAAGAATTAATATATACAGCTAATGGTGCTTGGATATCAAGTGTTTCAGAGGATGCTAAAGTGCTTGGTAAAATAAGTGATGAAGAGGACTTCTTTATTGCTGGATGGTGGCCTAACAATGAAAAGGCAAAGGGAAAGATAATGGCTTTTACAGAAGAGGTAAATGGGAAAAACGTAACTTTATTTGCTGATAATTTAATGAACAAAGCGCATCCTCAGCATAAATATAGATTAATTTCTAATACAATATACGCTTCAACTTATGATGAAAATAAGGACATAACACCTCCAGAAATAAAAATAGAAGGTGTTGAAGATAGAAAGACTTATGACAAGCCTGTAACTCCAATAGTTACAGCAGAAGAAGGTGCTAAACTTTATATAGAATTAAATGGAGAAGAATGGGATGGAAAACCTATAGAGAAATCCGGAGAATATATTTTAAGTGTAGAGGCTGAAGATGGGGTTGGAAATAAAAATCAAATTAAGATTTCATTTAAAATAAATATACCAGGGAATGATTCAGATGATGAAGATGACGATAATTTAAATGATGATGAAAATAATGGTGGAAATGACGACAGTATTGAGGATGAGGACAAAGAGGAGGATAAAAATAATTCTTTGCCACAAACAGGAGTAGAACTTGGTAGAGAGAGTATAATATTTTTAGGGTTTATATCAACTCTTGGAGGATGTTTCTTAAAATTTTCTAAAAAAAGAGAAGAATAGGTAGATTAAAATTAGGTTTTTATTTTATGTTAGTTAGGAAATTCTATTCCTAACTAATATTTTTTTGTAATTTTAAGAGAAGAAGTATTTATTGTAATATAGAAAATAGAGTTTATTATGTAATATTTGAAAAAAATATAATTTAATGGTAAAATTTAAATGTAAGTTAAACGTTTAAACAGAATAATTAAAAGTTTAGATGTAAAATAGTTATTTATAGGGGAAAATAATTATTTTTTTATATTATAGGTTTATATGATTGTAGGGGGAATATTATTATGCCTATGTTAGATATGTCTTTAGAAAAGCTTTATGAGTATAAAGGACTTAGTCCTTTACCTAAGGATTTTGATGAATTTTGGGATGAACAGTTAAAAGAATTGGATAACTTAGATGTTAAGATTGAAATGAAAAAGGCTGATTTTCAAAGTCCTATAGCTGAATGTTATGATTTGTACTTTAATAGTATAGGTGGAGCTAAGATATATGCTAAATTTATGAAGCCTAGAGGGGTTAAAGGAAAAATACCAGCATTACTAGAATTTCATGGTTATCAGGGAAGAAATACTGATTGGAGTAATAAACTTCATTATGTAGCGAGTGGAATGTGTGTAGTAGCTATGGATTGTAGGGAACAATCAGGTTTATCAGAGGATAAAGGACACATAGTAAGAGGATTAGTTGAAGGAAGAGAAAAATTGTTATTTAAAAATATATTCTTAGATACTGTGGTTCTTGCTAGAATTATAATGAATATGGAATGTGTAGATGAAGAGAGGGTTATTACTACAGGAGGTTCTCAAGGAGGAGCATTATCTTTAGCCTGTGCAGCTTTAGAAAATAGAATTAAAAGTGTTTATGCATATTATCCATTTTTATGTGATTATAAAAGAGTGTGGTTTATGGATTTAGGTGGAGAAGTTTATGATGAGTTAAAAAGATATTTTAAATTTATAGATCCAAATCATGAAAATGAGGAGTATGTCTTTAACACTTTGGGATATATTGATATAAAAAATATGGTTCATAGAATAAAAGGAAAGGTAAATATGGCAATAGGTTTAATGGATGATATATGTCCTCCATCAACTCAGTTTGCAGCATATAACAATATACTTTGTGAAAAAGAATTAGTTGTATACCCTGATTATGGACATGAGTCTTATTTTCCAAAATTAAATGATAGAATATATAAATGGGCCATAAATGTTTAAATTGAATATTATTTTATTACTGATATAATTATATTTAAAGGGATGAATTTTAGTTAAATTCATCCCTTTATACATAAGAAAGAAGATGAAATTATGAGGATTATTGATAATGAGAAGGATTTTAAAGGATTTTGTGAAGAAAAAGGAATAAGATTAGCGTATTTAAGTACTAATACCTGTTGTGCTTGTGGAGTTTTAAAACCTAAAATTGAAGAATTAATAAAAAAATATGGAAACGCAAAAATGGCTGAAGTTGAGGCTGATAAAAGCTTAGATATAGTGGCACAATTAAGTATTTTTATGTTTCCAGCAATTATACTTTATATAGATGGCAAAGAGGTTTTAAGGGAAGCTAAGTATATAAGTGTTGTTGAACTGGAAAAGGTTATAGATAGATATTTTAGACTTTATCAATAGAAATAAGTAAATATATTTAGAAAGTAGGGAATATTAATTTTAGGCCCTACTTTTATTTTTATAAGTAAGTGTATGAAGAGTAATTTGCTTTATAAAGTAAAATTTTATATACTATATACAAGTTAAATATGAATAATTTGACAATAAGTTAATATATTTTTAAAAGAAAGGAGATAGTATGTGGGATTCACTAAAAAAGAGTTATAATCATGTAAAAAATGCCATTAGGTTTTTAAGAGATAAAAAGAATTATGAAAATATAAAGAAATTACTAAAGAATTATAAAATACTAAGTGATATATCAAATATAATAGTATCCGCTTTAGTATTTTTAAGTGGTATTCTTTTAATAATTTCAGGAGTTTATCCTACAATATTTTATAAAATAAAATTTTTAGATACTATATATAGTTTATCATTCTTAAGATTTTCACATAGAGCTTCAGTTTTAATTGGATTGATGTTGATAATGACTTCAAAGGAAGTTTTCTTTAAAGTTAAAAGAGCTTATTATGTTACACTAACATTACTTATAATTGGAGGAGTCTTTGCATTTATAAAAGATTTAGATTATGCAGAGGGGATGTTTATTTTAGGAGTTATAATCCTATTAAGATTATCGAAGAAAAGCTTTTATAGAGAAAGTATTCCAATTAAAATAACTAAATTAAGCACAATATTAATTATTTTTTCATTTATAATAATTATATTTGCGAACTTTATACATAAATTTAATATACATTTTAGTAGAAACTATAGATATTATGTAGACTTTTTCCAAAGTACTAGAGGTTATTTAAGAATAGCTTTATATACTTATGTAGCATTCATAATATTCGTTATAATATGGTATTTGACTATGCCTAAAATAGAAAATGATGAGAGATATGTTGATGCAGATTTAGATAAAATATCAAAGTTTTATAGTGAAATAGATTATGGAACTATATTTTCTCATTTAGTTTATTTAAAAGACAAAAAAGTATTTTGGGCTAATGAAGGTAAGTCCTTAATAATGTATAGCAAATATAAGGATAAAATAATAGTTTTAGGAGACCCTATAGCTACTAGAGAAAATTTATATAGTAGTATAGAAGAGTTTCAGGAATTTACAGATTTATATGGATATGATGTTGTTTTTTATGAAATAGAGGAAAGAAACTTCTCTACGTATCATGATGCGGGGTATTATTTCTTTAAATTAGGAGAAGAAGCAGTAGTAAATTTAGAGGAATTTAATTTAGTTGGTTCTAAAAAAAGTGCATTTAGAAATACTTTAAGAAGAGTTGAAAGAGAAGGCTATAGTTTTCAGATTATAGAACCACCTTTTAATAAAGAAGTAATAGATCAATTAAAAGAAATATCTGATAAATGGTTAGGAAGTAGAAAGGAAAAGGGATTTTCTTTAGGGTGGTTTAGTGAAGACTATATACAAAGATCACCTATAGCCATTTTAAAGAATGAGGAAGAAAATAAGATTATGGGTTTTGTAACATTAATGGATGCTAATGATGGAGGAAGGACTATAGCAATAGATCTAATGAGAATAGATAAAGATGCTCCTAATGCCTCTATGGATTATTTAATGCTTAATTTATTCATAACTTTTAAAGAAAAAAGATATAAATATTTTAGTTTAGGAGAAGCACCATTGTCTAATGTAGGTTTTAATATGCACTCACATTTACAAGAAAAGCTAGCAAGATTAGTTTATAATAGCGGAAATATATTTTATAGCTTTGATGGCCTTAGAAGATATAAATCAAAGTTTTCACCTGTTTGGCAACCGAGATATTTAGCATATCCTAAATTTATGTCTTTACCAGAAGTGTTTATTAACCTATGCTCATTAATAGCTAATTCAAAAGAAAGAATAGAAAAAAAGTAATTTAAAGATAGTTTTCTATAATTTAAGAAAAAAGAGTCAGAGATAATTTTTATTATCTTTGACTCTTTTTATATTATACAGTATGCAAACTTTATTTATTATTTGTAAATTATATAGCAGCAATAAAAAGCTAGTTGAAAATCAGTAGTAAATTAAAAAAGATATATATTGAAGTTTTTTAAAAAAATAAGAGGAATATTTTTTTTTATACAGAATAAACAATAAGTTTTTAAATAGATATGAAAAATCTAAGGTTTTAGGTTAATATTTATCAAATGAAAATATTTTAAAGTGATTTTTAAGAGGTGTATAATAAGAATAAATATTTAATAAAATAAACTTTAAGATGTTTTATTAAGGAGGGTATAAATATGGGAAACTTTTTTTTAGAAAGTGATTTTAGAGCTTTTGATATAGACAAATCAAGAAGTAGAGATAAATTTATATTAGAAGGAAGACGAGTTACAGCTGATAAGTTAAGAGAATTAAATAATGCTGGACTTTTAGAATTTATGAATTCTAGAGGATTAAGTTCTCATTGGGAAAAGCAATATATAACAAGCATAACTTGGCCATTAAAGAGAGTTAACGATGAATATGTTGATAGAATATATTTATCTTACGGAAAAAATAGGGCTGATATTAGAAAGCTTATAAAAATGCTAAATCTTTTTCATGATATTGATGGAAATAGAATAGAAGATGATATGGTATTTAATTATATTCCTCAAATTCAATTAGGAATAGATGCTAATTCTTGGAATACAGCTTTATATTTAGATAAATACAGTACTATAGAACAAAGAAATCTTGTGAATAAAATAAGAAAAAATTATGAGCTTAAAGAAAACTTTAAAAATATCCTTATGGCTTTAGAAGATAAGGGTTATAAACTATACCTAATTAAGGATAATAACTCTAGAATTTATGAAAACGAATCAGACTATGTAGAGGATATAATAAGATATACAGATAGTGGAGAAAAATATGGTTTAACTATAAGAAAAGACTACGATAAAAAACACAATAGTAATTCGAGAAGTAAAATAATGGATTTTGTTAAAGGTGAATTTGATAACTTAATGGATGTTTATTATTTTGTTTCATGGGATTCATCTGAAAATGATTATTTAAGATAGTGAAAAAGACTAAATCTAAGATTTAATATCAACTTAGATTTAGTCTTTTTATATAGGTTATTGATTAAAAGTATAAGAATATTTAAGTAAATTAAATGTTTTTATTTAAATAGTTATTATTTTGATTAACTTTATTCTGAATAAGTCTTTTTATAGAAAAGAATAGCTTAGTAAATGATGAAATTAAAACAATTCCAGTGGCTAAAGAACCAGCTAACATTAATGTATTGCAACCAAGAGATAAAGCTTTATCTGTATTTCCTTTTAAAGTTTCTAGCATTGTATAAAACATACCTCCTCCAGGAACTAAAGGAATTATCCCACATACTAAGAATACTAATACAGGAACTTTTAATACTCTAGCTGAAATCTCAGAGAATAGAGATATAAAAACAGCTGCTAAAAAATAATTAAAATTTTCATTTGTGCTTATAAATTTTGAAGAAAAAAGATAAACAAACCATCCTAAACCACCACATAGAGAAGAAAAAATTAAATTCTTACCTTTTATATTAAAGATTATCCCAAAACCTAAAGCACTGAAAAAAGCATAAATTGAGTTGATTATTAGGTTCATAGAGTCATACCTCCATATTGATTTATTAATATAGATAAAATACTAGCGCTTCCAATAGCAATTCCGACAGCTATTAAAAATGCTTCAATAAATTTTGCACTTCCAGCAACTAATTCTCCATCTATGATATCACGAAGTGAGTTAGTTATAGCAAGTCCAGGGACTAAAGGCATTAAAGAACCTATTATTATTTCATTTAGATTAGGAGCAATATTTAATTTTACTGCAAGAAAGGCTAATAATGATGCTAAAGCTCCAGATATTATATTAATAAAAAAATTGTTTGTCTTTAAAATATTTAAAAAATATGAAAGAATGCAAAGTACTATTCCTATAAAACCAGAGGCAAGAGCATCTTTTATGTTTCCTCCAAAGAGCAGAGTAAATGAAGAAGCTGTAATTAAATAGCCTAATATCTTTATTTTAAGAGAATACTCTTTTTCATTAGCTATATTAATTAGTTTATTTTCAGCATCTTCAATAGAAACTTTGTTAAAGGCTACTTCTCTTGAAAGATTATTTAATTTATGTATTTTATCTAAATTAGTACTTCTACTTGTTACTCTACTAGTCCTTGAAATGGCACTTTCACCAACTTTTATTGTTATTATTATGTTTGTAGGAATTACAAAAACATCAACTTTTTCTATTCCATAAGCTAAACAGATTCTGTTCATGGTTTCTTCAACTCTATATGTTTCAGCTCCATTTTCAAGCATTAATGTACCAAGTTCAGTTGAAAAATTGATAATTCTGTTAAAATCCATAGGTACCTCCAATAAGCATATAAGATTAATATGAAATTATTAGATTATTTCAATATTTCATTTCTATTATACCTTATTATAAAGGCTTTAAATTAAAAAAAATGAAAAAACAACATGATTTTCAATGAAAAGTGTCTAATGAATTTATATTTATAATTTAGAACTTTTTAGATTGTCTCGAAACTCTAATTGCTTATTAAGATGCTCTTACAGTTATATATAAAAATCAATACTAGTTTAATTATTGCACCCTAAGCATAAGGTGGTATGTATATTTCCTTTTATATTAAATATTATTCTAAATCCTAATGCACTAAAGAATACATAAAGTGGGTCTAAAAATAAATTCATAGAGACATAACTCCATACTAATTTATTAATATAGATAAAATTCCAGAGCTTCCAATGGCTATGCCTACAGCTATTAAGAATGCTTCAATAAACTTAGCACTTCCAGCAACTAAATCTCCAGCTATTATGTCACGAAGGGAATTAGTTATGGCAAGTCCAGGCACTAAAGGCATTAATGAACCTATTATTATTTCATTTAAGTTATTAGCTAGATTTAATTTTATGGAGAAAAGGGCTAGTAATGAGGCTAAAGCACCTGACAATATATTTATGAAAAAATTATTTGTCCTTAAAATATTTAAAAAGTATGAAAGAAGACATAATATTATTCCAATAAATCCTGAAGCTAGGGCATCTTTTACATTCCCTCCAAAGAGTAAAGTGAAGGAAGAGGCTGTGATTAAAAATCCTAGCATTTTTACTTTAAGAGAATATTCATTTTCAGAAGTTATTTCATTTAAAGTAATTTCTGCAGCCTCAATAGATACATTATTAAAAGCTATATCTCTTGAAAGATTATTAAGCTTTGAAATTTTATCTAAATTAATAGTTCTATTTTTAACTCTTTTAGTTCTTGAAATAGCATCATCATCAATTTTTATTGTTATTATTATATTTGTAGGTATTACAAATACATCAACCTTATTTATTCCATAGGCTAAGCAGATTCTACTCATGGTTTCCTCAACTCTATAAGTTTCAGCTCCATTTTCAAGCATTAAGGTTCCAATATCTGTGGATAAATTTATAATTCTATTAAAATCCATATTTCCTCCTATAAGTATGTAAATGCCAATATAAGATTAATAGTAAAATATTGTTTTAAGATGTATATTAAGTTAAAATATTGTGAATTTATGTGAAATGAGTAATTTTATAAATTTATTCATATTAATTTTATTAATTAACAGATACTTAAGAGTATGAATATACTATATGGGTAATTTTTTATTGGAGGATTTTTATGGCTATTTTGGATGCTAAAACAGGTAATATAAAAAGTAAGTTTTCAAATGATAGAGTTATACTTAAGGGAAAATATCCAGTAGAAAAAGGTCAATTTGCAGATGAATTAGAATTAAATGTTTATTTAGAAGGAAATGTGGGAAGTATAGTAAAAAAAATACCTTATGGTGGGTATTATATGCAATTATTTTTAGGAGATTTTTTAGGAAATGGAAGAGATAGTATATTAGTTCAAGGGAGGTTTCCGGGATCAGGAGGAATAGCTATTTTACTATTATACGATTATTATAATGGAGAAATACGAGAACTAACTAATCAGTGGGAAATAAGCAATAGGAATAAAGCTAGTATAAAGTACTTACCTAATTATAAAATAGAAATTTTTTTTAGTGAACAAGAAAAATACCTTTTAGACATTTCTTACAAAGAAAAGTCATATTTAAATCTTATATATGATGATAAAGGGAATGTAAAAACACAGGTAAATGCAGAAGTATCAGATATTAATAATTATTATGTAATTAAAGAAATAGAAGAGGATAAATATGATCTATTAATACGTCAAAATATTATAGGAATAGTATTAGTTGATATTATAGGCATAGTACAAAGTAAAGTTATATTTAGTAATGATGGAAAGTTTGATATTAAAGATAGAGAATTAGTTATAAGTATAAAATAGAATTTTAAGGAATAATATGATTAATTGTAACTTAATGTATAAAATGGTATAATAGAGATAAAATATTATATTTATAAGAAATTACAATATCTTTTAGGATGAGGGGATTACTATGGTAGTTAAAGAGAAAAAGAAAAATTGTAAAAAACTTGCGGTAAAGAATAATGGTAACGTTACCGAGAAAAGGGAGAAAGAGGATAAAAAAAGTAGAAATGACAAGAATAAGGATGCTTTAATGGATTTAGATTTGTTTTTAAATGGAAAAGAACATTCTGCATATAATTTTATGGGAGCACATTTTGTCACAGAAAATAGAAGAAAAGGTGTAAGATTCACTACATGGGCTCCTAGAGCAAGTAAGATGTATATTATAGGTGATTTTTCTAATTGGGAAATTAAAGAAGAGTATTCCATGAAAAAGATAAATGAGAGAGGAATATGGAGTTTATTTGTACCTAAATTAGAAGAAGGGATTAAATATAAGTTCGCAGTAATTAATGAGTGTGGAAACAATACAGTTTATAAAGCAGATCCATATGCTTTTAAATCAGAATTAAGACCAGATACAGCTTCCGTATTAACTAAAATAAAGAATTTTAGATGGGGAGATAAAAGATGGCTTAACAAGAGAGAAAAAGAAAACTTAGATAATAGACCTATGAATATATATGAGCTTCATTTAGGTTCTTGGAAAACAAAAGATGGAGAATTTATGACCTATGAAGAAATAAGTGAAGTCTTGCCAAGTTATATAAAGGAAATGGGATATACTCATGTTGAATTCATGCCAATAAATGAACATCCTTTAGATGCTTCATGGGGCTATCAAGGTGTTGGATATTATTCAGTAACAAGTAGGTATGGTGATTTAAATGGTTTAAAAATACTTATAAATACACTACATAAAAATAATATAGGGGTTCTACTAGACTGGGTACCTAGTCACTTTTGTAAGGATGAACATGGGTTATTTATGTTTGATGGTTCGCCGACTTATGAATATCAAGCCTGGTGGAAGGCAAACAATGAAGGCTGGGGAACTTGTAATTTTGATTTAGGGAGACCAGAAGTTAAGTCATTTTTATTTTCCAATGCTATGTACTGGATAAATGAATTTCATATAGATGGTTTAAGAGTAGATGCAGTTTCAAATATGCTTTATTTAGATTATGGAAGAGGATATGGTGAATGGGAGGAAAATATTTATGGTGGAAATGGAAATCTTGAAGCTATATCCTTCTTAAAGGAATTAAATACAATAATAAAATCAGAAGGAAAAGGAGCTATTACAATAGCTGAAGAATCAACTTCATGGGAAGGAATAACTAAGCCCGTTGAAGAAGGTGGATTAGGTTTTAATTATAAGTGGAATATGGGATGGATGAATGACACTTTAAGCTATATAGAACTTGATCCTATATATAGAAAATATCATCACAATAAGATGAATTTTTCTATGATGTACAATTATTCAGAAAAGTTTATATTACCAATATCTCATGATGAAGTTGTTCATGGGAAAAAATCTCTTATAAATAAAATGTGGGGAGATGATTGGAAAAAGTATGCAGGCTTAAGATTGTACTCTTTATTTATGATTGGACATCCGGGTAAGAAGTTAATGTTTATGGGATGTGAATTTGGCCAGTTTGTTGAATGGAGAGAATGGGAGGAGCTTCAATGGAATGTTATTGAAGAATTTGATATACACAGAAAAACTCAAGAATACTTTAAAATTTTAAATCATTTTTATTTAGAAAATAAATCTTTATGGGAACTTGATTATGAAGAAAAGGGTTTTAGGTGGATTGATGCTGATAATTCAGAACAGAGTGTATTTTCATTCATAAGAAATGGAAAAAATAAAAATGAAAAATTAATATTTATATGTAATTTTACTCCAGAGGTTTATTATGATTTTAAGGTAGGAGTACCTGAATTAGGAGAATATATAGAAGTTTTAAATTCAGATGCTTCAGAATTTGGTGGTGCAGGTAATATTATGGGAAGTACTATCATAAAAGCTAAGGAAGAAAAATTTAAGGATTTTGATTATTCAATAAAGGTTAAAGTACCACCATTAGGAACTTTAGTCTTAAAATTAAAATAAAAAGCAGGAAAAGCTACTATAAATCTATTGACATAATATTATTTTGCTTTGGATAAATAGTAGCTTTTGGTACATAAAAGATTATATAGAGGAGTATCCAAAATGTTTAATTCTGTAAAGAAAAAACTTGTTTATTATAATGATAATGAATATTATATAGAGATTAGTCCTTTAACTAACACATTAAGAGTGGCCTTAAGTTGTAAAGGGGTTATTGAGGCATATCTAGTTGGAGATTTTAATAACTGGGAGAAAAATAATGACTTTAAATTAAATTGGGGATTAGATACCAATGATGGAAGAGTAAAAATGATGAAAGATATAACTTTTCCTCATGGCTTAAAAAAAGGTGAATATAAATATGGATATATAATAATTACTTTAGATGGTAAAGAGATCAACATAAATAATTGGAATAATAAACAAAATAATTTTTCTTTTTTTTGGTGTCCTTTCGAGGAATTATTAGAGATAAAAAGTTCTATGGATTTTGTATCAAAAGAATATCCAGTCGAATTGGTAGTAGTTAAAAATTCATTTTATGGAAATATAACAATTGAAGATGCAATTTTATCTTTAGAGAATAACCCAAAAGGAGTAAAAATAGAGAATGGCTATTTAAAAGTTTATGGAGATGTAGAAAGTGGAACGAAGATTTTAATAAAAGCTTATGATACATCAAGTAATATGACTGCATATAAAGAAATAGAGGTTAGAGCTGAGGGAGAAAAGAAGACTTTTGTTCAATTTATAAAAGATGATGGTTTATATTATGGAGAAAATTTTAGTTGGAATCTTTGGGCTTTTGGAGAAAATAATTTAGGCAAGGAACTTAATTTAAATATAAAGACGGATTTAGGTGTAGGTACTTTTATAGATGAGGAAAAGTTTATAATAAGAAAAAGAACATGGGGATATGGTTGGGTTAATGACTGGGATGAACAAACATATACCTTTAATTTAAATAAAGAAGAATGTAGCTTATTCTGTATATATGAAAATAATAAAATATTAACATCATTAAAAGAGGCTATAGAAGAAACAACACCTAAAATACAAGTGGCTTTAATGGATCATAGAAATACTATAAAAGCATATCTTTCTCATAAACCTTTAATAGGAATAAAATATGCATTATATATAAATGGAATAAAGGCTAGTGGTATATCAACTATAGTGAGAGAAAATGAAAAAGAGCTGTTAATAACCAATTTACCTAATGATATACACCCTTCAGACCTTTTGGAAATAAGAGCTTCAAGCATGTTTTCAAGTTGCAAAGTGATCGCAAGAGATTATTTAAATGATTTTTATTATGGGGGAAATGATTTAGGTATAAGGTTTAGTGAGGATAATATAAATTTAAGGCTATGGGCTCCAACAGCTAAGCGAGTTGAGGTATTAGTATATGATAATTATAAAGATCTAAATGAAGAGCCTTTAAGAAAATATGAAATGAATAAAGAAAAGGAAAATGGAACTCACCTAATAGCAATTCCTAGAGAAGAAAATGAAGGTAAGTATTATTTATATAAACTATACTTCAATGACTTAAGTATTAGTGGAGAACATATAAGTAAAAATACCTATGCTGTAGATCCATATGCCATAGCTGTTGGTGTAAATGGAGAAAAGGGAGTTTTAATTGATTTATCTAGCAAAGAATGTGTACCAGAAGAGTGGAACAAATACAATAAACCTAAATTAATTAATAAAGAGGATTCCATATTGTATGAAATGCATGTTAGAGATTTCACCATAAATGAAAATTCTGGAGTTTCTAAAAAGTTTAGAGGAAAATTTTTAGGAATTGTGGAAGAAGGAACTTCCTATACTAATGAAGAAAGTGGAATTAGAGTTAAAACGGGTTTAGATCATTTAAAAGAGTTGGGAGTAACTCATGTTCATATGCTTCCGGTTTTTGATTTTGCTTCTGTTGATGAAGAAATAATTAATGATGAAAATAATAGAAATTGGGGCTACGATCCTAAGAATTTTAATGCAATAGAAGGAAGTTATTCAACAGATCCATATACTCCATCAGTAAGAATAAGAGAGTTTAGAGAGATGGTTAAAAAGCTTCATGATAATGGGATAAGAGTAGTATTAGATATGGTATATAATCATATGTATGAAACTAGGAATATGGATAATATTGTGCCTGGTTATTATTTTAGAAGTGATAAATTTGGAAAATATACCAATGGATCAGGGTGTGGAAATGAGATGGCCTCTGAGAAGCCAATGGTTAGAAAATTTATTGTAGATTCGATACTACATTGGATTAAAAATTATCACATAGATGGCTTAAGATTTGATTTAATGGAGCTCATAGACTTAGATACAATAAAAGAAATAGTAAAAAGAAGTAAAGAGATTGATGATAAAATACTCATTTATGGAGAGCCTTGGAAAGGAGGAAATTCACCTTTGACTAATGGCACATATAAAGGAAGTCAGAAGGGGTTAGGATTTTCTATATTTAATGATGAATTTAGAAATGCATTAAGAGGTAATAATAATCCATCAAATGGTTTCATAAATGGAGAACAACACAATAAGAATAAAGCATGGCAAGTAATAGAGGGAATAAAAGGGTCTATAAATTCTATTACCTATAAGCCTATAGAAAGTATAAACTATTTAGAAGCTCATGATAACTATACATTATGGGATCAAATAGTTAAAAGTCAAAACTATAGTGTAGAAAAAGGACATTATAGAGATTTGTATGATAAAAATTTATTAGATAATTTTTATGTTAAAGAAGATTTGCTTGGAGCTGGCATAATTTTTACTTCTCAAGGACTACCTTTTATTCAATCTGGAGCAGAATTTTTAAGAACAAAGGATGGAGATCACAATAGTTATAAGAGCCCAGATAAAATAAATGCTTTAAATTGGGAAGATAAAGAAAAGTATATTGATGTTTTTAACTACTACAAAAACCTAATAAGTCTAAGAAAAAGGCATAGTGCTTTTAGAATGAAGGAACCTGAAGAGGTAAGAAAAGATTTAGATGTTTATTTTTATGAAGGAAATGATACAAGTGGTGTTATAATAGCTCACTTTAAAAATTATGCTAATGGAGATATTTGGAGAAATATAGTTGTTATATATAATGGAACAACTATTGACGATTATAATGTTAACTCCTCAATGCCAAAATCAGCTAATGGTTTTTGGAATATCATAGCTAAGAATGGGGTTATAAATGAAGATATTATAGAACAGGTTAGGGATTGTGAGATTCCTAAGATAAAATCACATTCTATGATGATACTATATGATGAAGAAGAGATTTAAGATAAAATAACATTTTATAAATAATTTAGACAAGATTGCACAAAATAAATTTGTGTGGTCTTTTTTATTGGCTATGTTTTAGGTGATTGTTGATTTTTAGCTAGTCCTTTAGACCTAGCTTAATTTCGCAAAGTATTGCTATCATCTACTTCAGAATAATAGCTAAAGGTTAAGTGAAAGTCCAAATTTTCAATTTGGCATCTTGAACTTATACAATCGAACTATAGTGAGATTGTATTCCTTTTTAGAGTACGCTTAAACAGAAAAAGCTTCTTAACGCTATTATTCTTGCGTAGATAAAATGAGACTTAATTCAGAGATAGCTAATGCGAACTCTGAATTTTAGCTATAGGAAATGCAATACTAGATGCTCATTAATATGGTCGTACAGTTCTATCTAAAAATTAACAATAGTTTAAAATAGAGTTGTTATTGGAAATAATAGTAACAATCAAGAGTATTAGTAATATAATTAAATATAGAAGAGCTTATAATTATGTAAAGCGATGGTTAAAAGGAGAAAGTTATGAAACGAACTTTAAATATACTAAATATATGTGAGAAAAGTTTAGCTTATAGAGATTATCATGAAAGTATTTTGAGATTCATAAAAAAATATACTGAAAATGAACTAGAGACTGAGGAAAGAAGAAATGTAGAGAAGTTAAGAAAGATAAATAATATAAATTATTTATTAGAACAAAAGAAGCTAGATTTTTTTTGGAGAATGAATAGAATTTTTCAAGAACTAGATTATGAGGAACTAAAGGAATTAAGAAAAGATGTTGAAAGTTATGAAATAAAAAGAAATATTAATGAAGTTATAAAAAGAAGAAGTGATGAAAAATAATAAAGTGAAATACTTTTTGTAGTATTTCACTTTATTATTTGAAAGATTATTTTACAACCTCTCCATCCCATTTAGATATTCCATCCTTCATGTGAACAAGATTAGTAAAACCATTTTCTTTTAATATATCCATAGCATCAGCACTTCTATTTCCTGTTTTACAGTAAACTAAAACTAATTCGTCTTTAAATTTTTCTATATCGCCTAAACTCTCTTTTAGCTCATCAACTGGTATTTGAATAGAATTTTTTAAATGACCTTCTGCAAATTCATCTTCATTTCTTACATCTAATATTAAAGTAACTTCACCCTCGTTTATAAGTTTTTTAGATTCTTCTATAGAAATATCTTTCGCAACAGGCTCAGCTGGTGTTTCCTTTGGAGAGTCTGAATTCTCTTGTGATGTAGTTGAATTATTAGCTTCTTTTTTCTCAGTATTATTAGCACCACAACCTATAAATAAACTTGCTGTTAAAGTTAAACTAAGTAATAATAATGATAATTTTTTCATAAAATCCTCCCTAATTTCAAATATTTATATATAAAATTTAACATATTATTACAAAATAAGGAAATTAAAAAACTGTTAATATTTAAAGATGAAGTTAAGGTTGTTGACAATTACTTTAATAGTCTTTATAGTTAACTATGTGAAATTATGTTTATAATAGAGTGATTAAATAGAATTTAATCAAAAATTTTAATATCTAAAGATAGATTTTTCTAAAATGGAGATGAACAATGAGAAAAAACAAACTATCAATTAAAACAATTGTGGCTATAGGAATAGGCTCAGCAGTTTTTATGATATTGGGTAGATTCGGATCTTTACCTACAGGGATTCCTAATACAAATATAGAGACTGCTTATGCATTTTTAGCATTAATGGCTTTATTATATGGACCTTTAGCTGGTTTTTTAATAGGATTCATAGGACATGCTTTAAAGGATATAGTATTTTTTGGATCGCCTTGGATAAGTTGGGTTTTTGCTTCGGGTATAGTAGGTTTAATAATTGGTTTAGGAGCTAGAGTTATAAAGATTGATCAAGGAGTATTTAAGTTAAAACAAATAGTTATATTTAATTTAATACAAATAACTGCAAATGCAGTGGCTTGGTTTTTAGTAGCGCCAACTTTAGATATATTAATTTATTCAGAACCAGCAAATAAGGTTTACTTACAAGGGGCAATAGGTGGAATTTCTAATATGGTTACTGTTGGAGTTTTAGGAACTATTCTAATAGCTAATTATGCTAAAACAAGAATACAAAAAGGTAGCTTAAGAAAAGAATATTAGAAATACATAAGGTTGTCGGAAATATATTTTCAGACAACCTTTTTTATGAGTTCCATTTATTTTAGATTACTAATATAAAGGAGATTGATATGGAAAGAAAAGCAATAATAGAGTTTAAAAATTTTACTGCTCATTATACAGTTCAATCAAAAGCAACTTTAAACAATATAAATTTAACTATATATGAAGGAGAGAAAGTTCTTATTGCTGGTCCTTCAGGATCAGGAAAAAGTACGCTGGCTAACTGTATAAATGGATTAATACCTTTTTCAAGTGATGTTGAAATTTCAGGAAGTTTAAAAATAATGGGAAAAGAGACTAAGGATTTAAGTGTCTTTGAAATATCTAAGATGGTTGGAACAGTTCTTCAAGATCCTGATAGTCAGTTTATTGGATTAACTGTAGCCGAGGATATAGCATTTAAATTAGAAAATAACTGTACATCACAAGAAGAAATGAAGAAAAAGGTTAAGGATGTATCAGAAATAGTTGATATAGAAAATAGTTTGGATGTGGCTCCATATAGTCTTTCTGGTGGACAAAAACAGAGAGTTACTTTAGCTGGTACTATAGTTGATGATGTAGATATACTTCTTTTTGATGAACCTTTAGCAAGTCTAGATCCAGCAGCAGGTAAAGCTTCTATAGAACTTATAGATAAAATACAAAAAGAAGAAAATAAAACAGTTATAATAATAGAGCATAGATTAGAAGAGGTTTTAAGTTGCGATGTAGATCGAATAATACTTATGAATGAAGGAGAGATTATTGCAGATACAACTCCTAATGAAATCTTAGCTTCTAATAAATTAAAAGAGTGCGGAATAAGAGAGCCTTTATACTTAACAGCTCTTAAATATAGTGGATATGAGTTATCCCCTGAAATGAAACTTGAGCATGTAAATAAGTTAAAGCTTGATGATGATGGAGAAAAGTTAAAAGAGTGGTATAAAGGATTAAAAGCTAATTCTTCAATAAAAGAAAATGATACATTATTAGAATTTAAGAATCTATATTTTTCTTATGATAAGAAGAGAGATATATTAAAAGATATCAACTTTAAGGTTAATAGGGGAGAAATAGTAAGCATAGTTGGTAAAAATGGTGCTGGAAAATCTACTATATCTAAACTTATATGTGGTTTCTTTAAACAGTCAAAGGGAGATATAATCTTTGATGGAGAAAGTTTAGAGGGAAAAACAATTAAGGAAAGAGGAGAAGAAATTGGCGTTGTTCTTCAAAATCCAAATCAAATGATTTCTAAAACAATGATTTTTGATGAAGTTGCTTTAGGATTAAGAGTTAGAGGAATAAGTGAAGAAGAAGTTAAGGAGAGAGTAATTGAAACTTTAAAAATCTGTGGATTATATCCTTATAGAAATTGGCCAATTTCTGCATTAAGTTTTGGACAGAAAAAGAGAGTTACTATAGCATCTATATTAGTTTTAAACCCTAAAGTTATAATACTTGATGAACCAACAGCAGGACAAGACTACAGACATTATAATGAAATAATGGAATTCCTTCTTAAACTTAATAAAAAAGGAGTTACAATAATTTTAATAACTCATGACATGCACTTAATGCTTGAATATACAGATAAGGCTATTGTAATTTCTAATGGAGAAAAAATAGCTGATACGACATCAGCAGAAATACTTACGGATAAAGAAGTCATAGAAAAGGCTAGTTTAAAAGAGACCTCACTATATGATTTAGCCTTAAAATTTGAAATAGAAAATCCTAAAGACTTTGTTTGTAAATTTATTGACTTTGATAGGGAGGAGAGAAAATAGTGGATGCAATGCTTACTTATATAAAGAAAGATTCACCTATTGATAGACTAACAGGTGCAACTAAACTAATTTGCTTTATACTTTGGACTTTAGCAGCCATGCTTACATATGATACTAGAATATTAATCGGTATGCTTATATTTAGTTTAATTATATTCAAAGTATCAAAAATACAATTTAAAGAAGTAGCATTTATAGTGTATTTTATATTATTCTTTTTACTTTTAAATGACTTAGCTATTTTTATATTTTCTCCTTATGAGGGAGTACATATATACGGGACAAGACATGATATATTTCATATAGCTGGACCATATACGTTAACATGGGAACAATTATTTTATGAGTTTAATGTAACATTAAAATATTTATCAGTTATACCTATGGCACTTTTATTTATACTTGCAACAAATCCAAGTGAATTTGCAGCATCTTTAAATAAGATAGGAGTTAGCTATAAAATTGCTTATTCTGTATCAATAGCTTTAAGATACATACCAGATATTCAAAGAGAGTATCATGATATATCATTTGCTCAGCAAGCTAGAGGAATAGATATGTCTAAGAAAGAAAAACTTGGCAAGAGAATTAAAAATATG
The DNA here is from genome assembly GCF_057782465.1 of Clostridium sp. LIBA-8553. NCBI lineage: Bacteria > Bacillati > Bacillota > Clostridia > Eubacteriales > Clostridiaceae > Clostridium > Clostridium sp. LIBA-8553. Next base: position 2,294,785 of record NZ_CM173489.1, on the reverse strand, counting down.
TCATCAATTCTAATGCCACTTATTTTCTCAAGCTTAGATAGAATAGAGAACATAAGTACAGCTATGGAGCTTAGAGCCTTTGGAAAGAAGAAAAAAAGAACTTGGTACAATACAAGAAAATTTTCTAAGGGAGATTATATAGCTATTATTGTTGTTGCTTTAATATTTGTGGCATCATTATGGTGTACATTTAATAACGGAAGTAGATTTTATAATCCTTTTATAGGATAAAAAAGAGAAGAGGTAATCTTCTCTTTTTTTTATTAAATAAAATAGAGTACGTAATAAGTAAGGATGATGTATCTAAAGTAAATTTAAAAAGAAGAATTACTTAAATAAACTGTCTCTTAAAGTTAAAGGAGGTATATTATTAATAAATTATAAATAAAAAATAGTTGAATAAATTTTAAAAGGTATTTGTTTGAAATAAATACCTTTTTTCTTGTATGTTTTTAGAGTGAATGTAAAATAATTAGTTAAATATTAATAAATATTAAATAAAGTGTTGAAATTGTTAATAATTATAGGTATATTTGTAGGAGAGAAGTTTAGATGGAATTTTCAAATTTAAGGAGAGTATAAATGTATGAGAATCAGAAAGAAGAGAAGAAATTAAGAAGAAAATTATTTTTTAAATTTTTTAACTACAATTTCTTAAAAGATAGAAATATAGAATATAAGGAATTTAGATATGGAGATAATAAGAAGGACTATTACAGATTATATAAAGGATATGATAAAAGAAAGCCTACTATATTTTTTGTACATAGTGATGGAGCTTGGAACGGAAGTCCAAAAGGATGCGCTGCCATAGGAAAGTTTTTTTATAAATATGGATTTAGTGTAGTCATTCCTTCTTATGAATTAGCTCCAGAGCATAAGTATCCAGTTCAAGTGGAGAACATATTTTCAGCCTTTAAACATTACATAGAAAATAGCAAACCAAACAGAGTAGTTGTTATGGCATACTATTCAGGAGCTGAATTGGCTGCAAATCTAGTTTATAATGAGGATATGAAAGAAAAATATAATATAGATAATAATATTTTATCTTCATTCATAACCTTAGGAGGTACATTAGATTTTAGTCAATGTAATTCAAAAGAGTATGAAAAGTACATAAAAAGATATTTGCACAGTAAAGAACAAATTTTTGAGGTTAATCCAATAAATTTGGTAACAGCATATTCTCCTAAAATGCCAGTATTGTGTGTACATGGTTCTAAAGATTGTATAGTTAGCGCTGAAAACTCTAAAAGATTTGTGGAAAAAGTAAACAAATTAAAAGGAAATGGACAGTTTTTAGAATTAGAAGGATATCATCATGCAGATTTGCAGAATTTGTTTATAGGTCTAGGAACTAAAAAAACTGGAGATATAATGAGTTTTATTAATAGATGTTAATTTGTTATTTAGATCATAGTAATAATTTTTACTATGATCTTTTTTATTTGGATTTATTTTGAGTAAATGTTAATTTTTAGCTAGCTCTTTAGACTTAGCTGAAAATAAACAATATTTTAAAACAGAGCCTTTTATTTAAAGAAGAGTTTTATGTTAAATTAATAATTTGAATAAGCTTCTATTTACTAAGAATAAACATTAGTAATTGAAAGTATACATTATTATATAGATTAAAGTGATTTAACTATGGAAACTATAAAAAAATAATAAAAATATGAAAGCGCTTTCTTATATAATTTTATAATTATTAATAAACTAAAAATAACTTGTATATAAGATGTTAATAAATGAAAAAACGAAAGGTAAAAAAATACATAAATCGATAAAAAAGTATATAATATATAAATTGCAAGTTATATAAAATAACAAATTATGTCTAATTATTATAAAATGAAAATAAAATATTAAAATAAAAAAAACATCATAGAAGGACATCGCTTTCACAGTTTAATATAATCTTGTAAATTCGAACATTGAGTTTAAAATAGCTTATGAATATTAGCTTATTACATTTTAATTATTAACTTAACTTACAAGTCAATATATAAGCTTTTAAATAAGAATTTTTTTACAGGTATTAAGGAGGAGTATTAAATGAAAAAGAAATTTCTTTCTGCTGTGTTAGCAGTACTTACAACGGCTACTTTACTTGCTGGATGCGGTAGTTCAAGTGATGGACAGGCGTCAGGTGATGCTGGAGCTAAGGGGAATAAAATGAAGGTTGGAATGGTTACAGATGCTGGTACTATAGATGATAAATCATTCAACCAAGGAACTTGGGAAGGAATTGAAAAGGCTAAGGCTGATTTAGGAATAGAAAATAAGTACTTAAAACCAAGTGGTACAACAGAGGCTGATTACTTAAAAGAAATAGGAAATCTTTATGATGCAGGATTTAAGTTTGTAGTAACTCCAGGATTTAAATTTGAAACAGCTATATATAAAGCACAATCAAAATACCAAGATTCTAAGTTTGTAATATTAGATGGTGCACCTCACTCAGGTGAAAAAGATGCTAAGCCAGAAGTTGCAGAAAATACAGTAGCTATATTCTTCGCAGAGGAGCAAGCTGGATTTATGGCAGGAGTTGCTACAGCTCTTGAACTTAAAGAAGGAGAATTAGGATTCATAGGTGGTATGGAAATCCCACCAGTACAAAAGTTTAACTGGGGATTCCAACAAGGGGTAGCATTTGCTAATGAAAAATTAGGAACTAAGATGTCACTTCAAGAAAAAAATGTTATATATCAAGGAACATTTGATGATGCTGCTGCTGGTGGTCAAATAGCTGCTCAAATGTATGACAGAGGAGTTAAAGCTATATTCTGTTCTGCTGGTGGAGTTGGTGTAGGAGCTATACAAGAAGCTAAAAACAGAACTGCTTCAGGAGATGAAGCTTGGATAATAGGTGTTGACGTTGACCAATATGAAGATGGTATATATGAAGGGGATAAATCAGTAATACTTACTTCAGCTGTTAAGAGAATTGATCACGCTTCATACGATATGATAAAGAAAGAATTAGATGGAGAGTTCCCAGGTGGACAAACTTTAACGTATGATGCATCAAATAATGGGGTTGGCTTACCAGATAAGAATCCAAACTTAAGTGAAGAAACAATGACTGAAGTAAATAAAATATTTGAACAGTTAAAGAATGGAGAAATAAAGGTTTCTAATGAGCAAGGAGACTTAATAAAGTAATTTAAAACTCAAGGAAGTTTTTATTAAGGAGATGGGGCTTCCCTCTCCTTTTATTTATATCAAAATAATAATAAAAATTTTAATTGGGTAATTGAGAGATAGGGTAAGGTTAATTATTAAAAGTATAGAGTTTTTAGTATTAAGGAGGATAACTTATGGAATATGTAGTAGAGATGCTGAATATCCGTAAAGAGTTTCCTGGTATAGTAGCAAATGATAATATAACTTTGCAACTAAGAAAAGGAGAGATACATGCTTTGCTTGGAGAAAATGGAGCAGGTAAATCTACTTTGATGGGAATTCTTTTCGGAATGAATCAGCCTGATAAAGGAATTATAAAGGTTAAAGGTAAAGAAGTTAAAATTACAAATCCTAATGTTGCTAACGATTTAGGGATTGGTATGGTTCATCAACATTTTAAACTAGTTGAGAATTTTACAGTAACTCAAAATATAGTTTTAGGATGCGAGCCTAAAATTCTATTTGGCTTAGGAATGGACTTAAATAAGGCGGCTAAGAGAATCGAAGAACTATCAAAGCAATATGGTCTAAATGTTGATCCTTATGCAAAGATAGAGGATATATCTGTTGGTATGCAACAAAGAGTTGAAATATTAAAAATGCTTTATAGGGATGCGGATGTTCTTATATTAGACGAGCCTACAGCAGTCTTAACTCCACAGGAAATAGATGAACTTATAAAGATAATGAAAAATCTTATAAATGAAGGTAAATCAATAATAATCATAACTCATAAGCTTAAGGAAATAAAAGCAGCTGCAGATAGATGTACTGTTATAAGAAGAGGAAGATATATTGGTACTGTAGATGTTAAAACTACTAGTGAAGCTGAAATGGCTAAAATGATGGTAGGAAGAGAAGTTTCATTTAAAGTTGATAAAAAACCAGCGAATCCAGGTGAAGTAGTATTAGATATAAAAAATCTTTCAGTTAAAAATAATAAAAAAGTTTTAGGATTAAAAGATTTTTCTATTGATGTTAGAGCAGGAGAAATTGTAGGGATAGCTGGAGTAGAAGGTAATGGGCAAAGTGAACTTATTGAAGCTATAACTGGTTTAAGAAAGAGTGAAAGTGGAACTATAAACTTTAAAAATGGTGATATAACTGGAGAATCTATAAGAAATAGGATTAATTCAGGTATTGCACACATTCCAGAGGATAGACATAAGAGAGGCTTAGTTCTAGATTACACAATTGAAGATAATATGGTTCTAGAGGTTTATAACAAGAAACCATTCTCTAGCAAGGGGCTATTAAACAGAAAAGAAATAAAAAAATACGCAGAAAAAATAATAAACGAGTTTGATGTAAGATCTGGAGAAGGAGCAGATTCTATTGCTAGATCTTTATCAGGAGGAAATCAACAGAAGGCAATTATAGGACGTGAAATAGAGTTGAATCCTGAACTTTTAATAGCGGCACAGCCAACTAGAGGACTTGATGTAGGTTCTATAGAATACATTCATAAGAGACTTGTAGAGCAAAGGGATAAAGGAAAAGCAGTACTTTTAATATCTCTTGAATTAGATGAAATATTAAATGTTTCAGATAGAATTGCAATAATAAATAATGGTGAACTTATAGGTATTGTAAATGCAGATGAAACTAATGAAAATGAAGTAGGTCTTATGATGGCTGGTATAAAAGGAGGACAAAAGCATGAAGTTTAAACAGTTAATTATATCTTTAATGGCTATTGTTTTAGGACTAATTGCTGGGGCTGTTTTAATGGCTATTATGGGTCATAATCCAATAGAAGGATATTCTTTCTTATTCCAAGGTGGACTTATGAACATAGAAAGAATAGGAAATACCTTAGCCACAGCTACACCTCTTATACTAACGGGACTATCATTAGCATTTGCTTTTAAAACAGGATTATTTAACATAGGTGCTCCAGGACAAATGCTTATGGGTGGATTTTTCGCTACAGCAGTAGGATTAACAGTGGAATTACCAACTCCAATATTACTTCCATTAATGATTATTGCAGGTATACTTGGAGGCGCTTTATGGGCATTTATTCCAGGTGCTTTAAAAGCTAAGTTTAATGTTCATGAGGTTGTTTCAACAATCATGATGAACTGGATAGCATATTGGATAATTTATTATATGGTTCCTATGTATTTTAAAGGAGAGTTTTTAGAAACTGAGTCAGCACAGCTTCCAGCTTCAGCTACTTTGAGAATACAAGCTCTTACAGATTTCTTCCAAGGATCATTTATAAATATGGGTATATTAATCGCTATTGTTTCTGTATTTGCTATTTGGTTTATATTAAATAAAACAGTTTTAGGGTATGAATTAAAGGCTGTTGGATTCAATAGAGATGCCGCAGAATATGCAGGTATTTCAGTAAATAGAAACATAGTATTATCAATGATGATAGCTGGTGCTTTAGCAGGACTTGCAGGTGTTGTTCAATACACAGGAAATGCTACAAGCATACAAATAGGGGTTATGCCAACACAAGGATTTGATGGAATAGCAGTTGCTTTACTTGGTGCAAGTAACCCTATAGGAGTTTTATTCTCAGCTTTATTCTTTGGTATTTTATATACAGGAAAAGGATTTATGAATGCTATGACAAGCATACCTCCAGAAATAGCAGATACTATAATGGCTACAATTATTTACTTTGCTGCTACAAGTGTAATAATGGAGAGAGTATTTAATAAATTACAAAAAAGAAAGAAAGATAAATTAAATAAAAATGCAAATCAGGAAACAACTAAAGAAAGGGTGGTGAGCAAGTAATGTGGGAAACAATTCAACAAATATTTCCGTATGCTATAGCCTTTACTATACCTCTTTTAATAACCGCATTAGGTGCTTTATTTTCTGAAAGAAGTGGTGTAGTAAATATAGGACTTGATGGACTTATGATTGTAGGATCTTTTACTGGAGCCTTTACAGTTTCAAAACTTCAAGAAGCTATGCCAGGAAGCTCACTTCCTTTATGGATTGGTTTAGGAGTTGCAATGTTAGTTGGAGTACTATTCTCATTACTTCATGCCTTTGCAAGTATAAACTTAAATGCAAACCAGGTAATAAGTGGTACAGCTATAAATATGATAGCTGGGGCATTAACAGTATTCTTAGCTAGAAATATGACAGGGAGTGGTAATATCAGAATAATTCAAGGTTTTATACAACAGGATATTCCGGTTTTATCTTCAATACCTATAATAGGGGATTTATTCTTTACAAAAACTTATGCAACTACATGGTTAGTGATTATAATACTTGTAATAAGTACATTCTTTTTATATAAAACAAGTTTTGGTTTAAGACTTAGAGCTTGTGGTGAACATCCTCAAGCTGCAGATGCTGCAGGGATAAATGTTTATAAAATGAGATATCTAGGAGTTATGATATCAGGGGCATTCGCATCTCTTGGTGGAGCTGTAATTCTTGTGACTTATGGAGGAGAGTTTACAGGAAGTGTTGCTGGCTTAGGATTCTTAGCATTAGCAGCTTTAATATTTGGTCAATGGAAACCATGGGGAATATTGGGAGCAACTTTATTCTTTGGATTCGCAACAACTATAGCTAACGTATCTCAAATAGTACCATCACTTTCAACTATACCTCCAGTAATACTTAAGGTATTCCCTTATGTTGTTACTTTAATAGCATTAATAGTATTTTCTAAGTCTTCTCAAGCACCTAAGGCTTCTGGAGAGCCATATCAAAAGGATAAGAGATAATACAAAGATTAAGACCTTATCTATGAATATGATTTTAGTTATATTCATAGATATAAGGTCTTTTTTTATTCATATAAAACATAATATGAATCTATATTGATTTGATCGCAATATTTATATTATTAAAGTAATGAGCCATAATATATTTAAGAAAAATTTGAATGGAGGAATTTTTATGTTAGCTAAAAATTTTTTGGAATTTAAAAATTGGTGTGTTATTGGTGATGTTGGGAATGAAAAAAAGTATGCATACAGAATTTTAAATAAACTTAAAGAAAATGGATATAATGTGGGTGGAGTTAATTCAAGAGGAGGAGAGGGCATATATAAAAGTTTATCAGAAGTGCCTTATGATATTGAAGTTATAGATTTATGTATAAATCCTATTAGAGGAATAGAGTTTATTAAAGAAGTTAAAGAGTTATCAATAAATAAGGTTTTAATTCAACCAGGAGCTGAAAGTGAAGAGATTTTAAAGTTTTGTAGTGAAAATAACATAGAAGCTATTGAAGGATGTGCACTAGTTGAATTAAGTAAAAGGTAAGATGTTAAAAAGTTCGTATGATAAAGAAAAAAATATTTATTGGATAAATTTCTAGAGAAATAATATGTTTTTATACGTATTATTTTATCGCTATAAACTATCAATATACGTATATTATTAGAAAAATGACAAAAAAACTTATTAATTTCATTTTTTCGACAAAAATATTCGGGAAAAGTATTGAAAAATACAAAAAATCTGATAATATATTAAAGGTGCTTTAGAAAAACAGATGAAAGAAAGAGTGAGATTATGGAAAAATTCTTCAAGCTTAAGGAAAATAATACTGACGTAAAAACGGAATTTATTGCTGGATTAACTACTTTTATGACAATGGCTTATATACTTATAGTAAATCCATCAATATTATCAGCGGCAGGAATGGATCAAGGAGCTGTGTTTACGGCAACTGCCTTATCAGCAATAATAGCAACTTTAATAATGGGACTTTATGCTAAGTTACCATTTGCACAAGCTCCAGGAATGGGGTTAAATGCTTTCTTTGCTTATACAATAGTTATTCAAATGGGATATTCATTTGAATTTGCTTTAACAGCAGTTTTATTAGAAGGAATAATATTTATACTTTTAACTATATTTAATGTGCGTGAAGCCATAGTAGATTCAATACCAAAAGGAATAAAAAATGCTATATCAGTTGGTATAGGATTACTTATTTCTTTAATAGGTTTAGAGGGTGCAGGAATAGTAGTGCATACAGATGGAGGAACTATAGTTTCTTTAGGAAACATAGTTTCAGGACCAGGACTTTTAGCAATAATAGGGTTATTAATAACAAGCGTTTTAATAGCTAAAAATGTTAAAGGTGCTTTATTCATAGGTATGATAGTTACAGCTATTATAGGAATACCTATGGGAATAACTCCAATGCCAAGTAGTATTGTTAGTATGCCACCATCACTTGCGCCTACTTTCTTCAAATTTGATTTCCACAATATATTTTCAATTGATATGGTAATAGCATTATTTACATTACTATTCATGGATATGTTTGATACAATAGGAACTTTAGTAGGGGTTGCTACAAAGGCTAAAATGGTAGATAAGGATGGAAAAGTTCCAAATATGAAGAAAGCATTATTTTCAGATGCTATAGGAACAACAATAGGAGCTTGCTTAGGAACAAGTACAGTTAGTACTTTTGTAGAGAGTGCTTCAGGGGTAGCAGAAGGAGGAAGAACTGGATTAACAGCTGTTTCAACAGCATTTATGTTCTTCTTAGCATTATTCTTTGCACCTTTATTTACAGTCATAACTCCAGCAGTTACAGCATCAGCATTAATATTAGTTGGATTATTTATGATAGAACCAATAAAGGAAATAGATTTACATGACTTTACAGAGGCTATACCAGCATTTTTAACAATAATCATGATGCCATTTGCTTATTCAATATCAGATGGTATAGTATTTGGTGTTATATCATACATAGTGTTAAAATTATTCACAGGAAAAAGAAAAGAAATAAGTTTAACCACTGTGATTTTAGGATTAATATTCCTACTTAAGTTTGCAATATAATAATTATTTACTTTATGGACTATATGAATTTATCATATAGTCCATTTTTATATAATGATTTTATTACCAATTTTCTATATAATGTAGTAAAATAATATAATGAATATCTTTATGGATATGAAACGATTCATTTAATAATGAATGGAGGAAATATTATGAAAGTTGGATTAGTATTATCAGGCGGAGGAGGAAAAGGTGCATATGAACTAGGAGTTTGGAGAGCCTTAGTTGAAATGAACTTAGATAAATATATAAAAGTTATTTCAGGTACCTCTATAGGGGCGTTTAATGCAGCCTTATTTGCTCAAGGAGACATGGATAATGCTCAAGCTTTATGGGATGAAGTTACCATGGAGAAGTTAGTTCCTATGACTAAAATTGACTTATTAAAAAAGGGAGTAGCTTTAGCCCTAGGAGTAAAGAGTCTTAATTTTGTAAAAAAGCACATGTCAGATAAATTAGAAAATGGTGATTTCCCTAAGGATGGGGCTTATGAGGTTGTAAATAAATTTATAGATATAAACAAGGTTAAGGAATCAGGGAAAATATGCTATGCAGCATGTACAGAATTACCAGATTGTAAGGTTAAATATTTTAGAATTAACGATTATGATGAAGAAGTAGGAAGAGAAATAATAATGGCATCTGCTTCATTGCCTCTAATATATGATAGTTCAGAAGTTGAGGGTAAAAAATACTTAGATGGGGGAATGGTTGATAATACACCTATACAGCCTGTTTATGGTGAAGGGTGTGATTTGATTATTGTAGTGCACCTGTCTAAAGAAGGAGAGGTTGATAGAAGTCTTTATCCAAATGCCCAAATAATAGAAATTGTTCCTAAGAGTTTAGATGATAGTATGATAAATGGAACTTTAAACCTAGATATAGATGCAAAGAGGTTAAGGGCTCAACAAGGATATGAAGATACAATGAATCTTCTAAGACCTATAATAACTTTAGCTAAAAATAGCTTTGAATTTGAAATGAATGAAAGGAATCCTATACTATATAGATTGTTTAATAGCTTTAGAGATTTTAAAGGGAAATTTTCATCAAGGAATATAGTAAATAAATAATGTTAAAATGTTGACAATGTTTTGGTATGTAAATAAAATGAAATAAAAAATATATATGAAATGAGGGCAATTAATGAAAAATTCTTTGGTGAAATCATTAAATGGTATGGGAATTGGACTATTTGCAACCCTTGTAGTTGGCACAATAATAGTTCAATTAGGTACATTAATGGACTTTGACTTGTTCATAAGCTTAGGTAACTTCGCAAAGGTATTTATGGGAGGGGCTATTGGAGCGGCAGTTGCTTACTTTTTAGAAGCATCTCCCTTAGTTATATTTTCTTGCATAGTTACTGGGAGTATAGGAGCCGGAGCCATAAAGTCTGTTGATGGAGCAATGATTTTAGGAGTTGGAGATCCTGCTGGGGCATATATAGCAGCTATTTTGACAGTATTATTAGGAAAGTTAGTTGCAGGAAAAACTAAAGTAGACATACTATTAACTCCAATAGTATGTATAATATTTGGAGGAGTAGTTGGTCTTGGAATATCTCCTACTATATCACAGTTCGTAGGAATTATTGGAGATTTAATTAATAGGGCAACAGAGATGCAACCTATATATATGGGAGCAATAATATCAACGATTATGGGGATTGTCTTAGTTTCGCCTATAAGCTCAGCAGCTTTAGCCACTAGCTTAGGTTTAAATGGATTAGCAGCAGGAGCTGCTGTTGTAGGATGCTCTTGTCAAATGATAGGGTTTGCAGTTATTTCGTTTAAAGAAAATGGAATAGAAGGACTTATAGCTCAAGGAATTGGTACCGCTAAAATACAATTTGGGAATGTTGTAAAAAATCCGTACATAGTAATACCTACTGTTGTTTCAAGTTTTATTATAGGAATATTATCAACAACAGTATTTAAAATAGTCTCTAATAGCATTGGAGCAGGGATGGGAACTAGTGGATTAGTTGGACAAATACAAACAATTGCTGTTATGGGACAACAAGCAATTCTATTAATACTTATATCTCAAATTGTTTTACCAGCATTAATATCTTTAATTGTTGCTAAATTTTTAAGAAAAAATAATTTAATAAAAGATGGAGATATGTTATTAGAAAAAATATAGTAAAATACAGCATAGCAAATAAAAGTCTATGCTGTATTTTTTATTTTGTATAAAAAATAATTATAAAGTAAAAGAAAGAGGTTATTATAAAAATAAATGTTATTTATATATATTAATAAAAAATATTAGATGATAAATATTATTTGAGGTGTTAGAGAAGTGAAGATAATAGAAGTATTTAAAAGTATTGTAAAGAAAAAATAACAATAAAAGCTTTGACTATATAAGGAATTTCTTATATAGTTATATTTAAGAATAAAGTTAATGATGAATATCTATACAATATAATATTTTGTTTAGTAATTAATTTTATATTTTTAAACTTAAAATACTTTTTAATGGTAATCAAGTTATATAAAAATAAAATTTTTTAGTTCATAAATAATACATAAATAGATGTTTTATTTATATAGAACTAAATTTAAATTAGTAAGTATAGATATGTGTGGTCCTAGGAGGAGAGAAATGATAGATTTAGATGAAGATTTATTGAAAATTATAAAAGATGAAAAACTAGAAGATTATTTTATAAAAGCTAATTTTGGCTTAGAAAAAGAGAATGTTAGAGTTACTGAGGACGGAAAATTAGCTTTAACACCTCACCCAAAAGCCTTTGGTAATAAAGATAGAAATCCATATATAAAGACGGATTTTTCAGAGAGCCAATTAGAAATGGTTACACCGGTTTGTAATACAATAGATGATGTTTATAGCTTTATATCTAATTTAAATAAAGTTGTAGCTTTAGAACTTATTAAAAATGGAGAATATTTATGGCCGCAAAGTAATCCACCTATTTTACCAAAAGAAGATGAAATACCAATAGCTAAGCTTGAAAATAAAGAAGATGAAGTATATAGAGAAAATCTTAGTAAAAAGTATGGAAAGAAAAAACAAGTAATAAGTGGAATACATTATAACTTTTCATTTAAAGAAGAATTTATGCAATTGCTTTATAAAGAGCTTAAAATAAAAGAAGATTTTAGAACTTTTAAGGATAAGATATATCTTAGAATGACTAGAAACTTTCAGAAATATCATTGGTTATTAATATATTTAACAGGGGCTAGTCCGGTTTTCCATGAAAGTTATACAGATGAAATTAAAGAAGATGGAGAGAAACTAGGTACTGATTCGTATTACTTAAAAGGAGATACTTCTTTAAGAAATAGCTCTTATGGATATAAGAACAAAAAAGACTTATATGTTTCTTATAACAGTATAGAGGAATATGCTAATGATATAAGAAGTTTAGTCAATGATAAAGAAATCCAAAGTGTAAAAGAATATTATAATCCTATAAGATTAAAATCTTTAGGAAATGCTGATATGCTTGAAAACTTATTGACTAAAGGTATTGATTATTTAGAAGTAAGACTTTTAGATTTAAATCCACTAAGTCATCAAGGAATAAGTAAAGAGACTCTTTATTTAGTTCATTTATTTATGATATATACTTTATTAAAAGAAAATAAGGGTGTTACTTATAAAGAACAAGAAGAGTTCTTTACAAATCATGAAATAGTAGCTCTTAGTGGAAGAAGTGAGAATGCCACTATATATGAAAATGAAGTTCCTATCTTATTAAAAGATAAAGCAAAAGAAATTATAGGTGAGATAAGTGAAATTGTAGATGTATTATTTGCTAATAATAGTGAGTTTAAAAAAGTAATAGAGGATTCTTTAGAAAAAATAAATAATTCTAAGAATGCAATTTCAGCAGAACTTATTCAAGATATAAAGAAAGAAGGATATATAGCATTTCATATGAGAAAAACTAGAGAATATCTAGAAGACTTTAAGAAAAAGGAATTTAATTTAATTGGATATGAAGATTTAGAACTATCAACACAAATTTTAATCTTAGATGCTATAAAAAGAGGAATTGAATTCAATGTAATGGATAGATTAGAGAATTTTATTTCTCTTAGTAATGGGGAAAAGATTGAATATGTTAAACAGGCTACAAAGACTTCTAAGGATTCATATATAACTGCTTTAATAATGGAAAATAAGCTAGTAACTAAAGAAATACTTAAAGAAAATAATATAAGAGTTCCTAAGGGAAAAAATTATGATGATATAGAGGAAGCTAAAAGAGATTTTAGACTTTTTAAAGATGAAAAAATAGTTATAAAACCTAAATCAACTAATTTTGGGTTAGGAATAAGCATATTTACAGGAACTTATTCTAAGGAGGATTATGAGAAGGCTATTGATATAGCTTTTAGAGAAGACAGTTCAATTCTCATAGAGGAATTCATGACAGGAAAAGAATATAGATTCCTTGTAATAGGCGGAGAAGTAGTTGGGATACTTCATAGAGAGCCTGCTAATGTAATTGGAGATGGAGAAAGAAGCATAAGAGAGCTTGTTTATGAAAAAAATAAAGATCCACTAAGAGGAAAAGGATATAAAACTCCTTTAGAAAAAATAAAATTAGGCGAAATAGAAAAAATGTTCTTAAAAAATCAAGGATTAAGCTTTGATTATGTGCCTAAAAGCGGAGAAAAGGTATATCTAAGGGAAAATTCTAATATTAGCACTGGTGGAGATAGTATAGATTTTACTGATAAAATACATGATAGTTATAAGGATGTTGCCTTAAAATCAGCAGATGCTGTAAGAGCGGTAATAACTGGTGTAGATATGGTTATAGATGATATAAATGAAGAGGCGAGAAAGAATAATCATGGAATAATAGAGTTAAATTTTAATCCTGCAATACATATTCATTGTTTTCCTTATAAAGGGAAAAATAGAAAAGCAGGTGGAAAAATATTAGATTTACTATTTAATTAATTCTTTAATTTTGTAAATGCCTTAGTTTAGGAGGTAGGTTAGTCTTTTATGAAAAACAAAAGTTTAGAGATATTCAAAGCTTTATCAAGCCCAATTAGAGTGAAGATAATAGAAGAATTATATGATGGACCAGTATGCGTTTGTAGACTAAATAGTGAAATTGATTTTTCACAAGCAAATTTATCGCAGCATTTAAAGATATTAAAGGATTCTGGAATTGTGGTTTCTGAAAAGAGAGGCTTATATCAATACTATAGCTTGAAGAATGATAAGATAAAAAAAATAATAAATCTAGCAGATAGTATGTGTAAAAATGATTAGATAGAACACAGTATTAAAAAGAAACTCTACATATTTAACATATATGTAGAGTTTCTTTTGTTATATTTTATTGCTTTCATATATTTCTATTATTTCATTAAATAAATCAACGTCTTCAATTGAGTTATATAAATCACCATCTTTTATGTCATAAGTATATTCAAGAACGAATTGTTGTCCACTTAGTACTTCTTTTATGATTCTAAAACGCTTGTCTATATCTAACATTTCTACTTCACAAAGTATTTCAAGAGGTTCATTTTTTCTAGTTTCATTATTGTATTGCTGTTTTATAAAGTTTTTAAATACTATTAAGTTAGTATTTTTTTTGTCACAATAATTAACTTTACCAGTTTTATTACATGATACACATGGGTTAAAGCCACATTCTCTTATGCATTTTACACACAAGCATTCTGAACATACAAATATTTTATCAAGAGAATCTTTATATGTTTTTTTGAAATCCTCACATTCTTTTATAATTTCATTTTCTTTGGATTTATTAAGAAATGATAGGAGAGATTTTTTTTCAGGCAATTCTCTAGAAAGTTTATCTAGTAAATCATTATATTTTTTTAATATTTTAATATTTTTATAATAAGCTCTTTCTTTTAAAGTGGAATCTTCACTTAAGTCTTCAATATCATCTAAAACAAAGACTAATTGACTATATAGATTACCATAGGTATTTTTTTCTTTATCTAAAAATTCTTTTGCATTCATCTGTTATACTCCTTCCCCATATACAATATACATTTATAATATCATAAATTATCAAAGAATTATGAATTTGTAATATTAAAATATACAAATTTTAATAATTAATTTATAATAATGATATATGTTGAGTTTAAGGAGGGTAAGAGGGTGAATAAACATAAGAGGTATAAACAATTAATTGTATTTTTTATATCCCTTTTCTTTTTAGTTGGATGTTTTAATATTTCTCCAATTAAAAAAGTTAAAGCTGATACTTTTGGTATAGAAAATGCCATTGCAAAGGGTAGCAAATCATCAGGTAGTAGATCATCAGGGAGTAGATCGAGAAGTTCAAGTAAGAGCAGTTCTTATAATTCAACTAAGAAATATTCTAAACCAAATAGTTCATCAAGTGACAAGAAAAAGAGTCAAGGAAATAGCAATTATTCAACTACAGATAAGTTTAATAATTCCTCATCAGGAAGTGGTTCAAACTCTGGAAGTAATTCAGGCTCCGGAAATGTAGAAAGTGGACAAGGCTCAAAAGATTCTAAGGAAAATAATACACAAGGAAATAGTAATTATTCAACTACTGATAAATTTAATAGCAAAGCACCCAATGATTCCTCAGAAAGTTCTTCAGAAAGCAATAAATCAAAAAGTAATAGTGACGAATCAAATAGCAGTAGTTATAATAAAAATTATAAAGGAAACAGCTCAAGGGGATTTGACTTTTTTGATATGATTATGTTAAATAATATATTAAATATGTTTGGAAACATGTTTAGCTTTATGTTTATAAGAAGACCATTTGTAGGTATTGGAACAATATTATTAATAGTACTATTAATAATATTAATAAGAAGAAAAAGAAGATAATTAAAATTAATAATTATGACATGAAATTGTAAAGAAGAGAGAGTATAATAAATTTCAATACAAAGTCGGAAAAGGTGGTAATAATATGGGAATATTTAATAGAATTTCAAACATGATTAAGGCTAAAACTAATTCAACACTAGATGAAATGGAGAATCCAATAGAATTATTAGATCAAAAAATAAGAGATATGGAGAAATCTTTTAATGAAGCAAAGAGATCTTCAGCCCAAATATTTGGTAATTTAAAAGATACTGAAAAGAAAATGAATCAAGCGAAAGAAGATTCAGCTCAATATGATGAGAAAGTAAGACTAGCTATGAGTAAGGGAAATGAAGAATTAGCTAAAAAAGCTTTAAGACTTAAGTTAGATAGTGATAAAAAGTTTGCTTCTTTAAAGGAAAGTTATGAAGGTCAAAAAGCTAAGGCTGAAGTTCTAAAAAATAAGCTAACAGAATTAGAAAAAGAATTAGATAAAACAAGAAGTTATAGAGACGAAGCTGTTGCAAGATTAAACAATGCTGAGGCTTCAAAACAAATCAATGAAGTAATTGCAAATGTTCAAAGTAAGAGCAATTCAATTAATGTTGATGATATAGAAAGAAGTATTTCAAGAAAAGAAAGTTATGCAGCAGGATTAGAAGAATTAAAAGGTGAAAGTCTAGATGATGAGTTTGCTAAGTTAGAAGAGTTAAGTTTAGATGATGAGTTAAATAAATACAGAACTTCAAGCTCAGAATCAAATAAATCAGCAGATGTAGAGTTAGATTCAGAATTAGAAAAATATAAAAATCAATAGAATTAGAATTAATCAGGGAAAGGAGTATCTTTCTCTGATTTTTTATTAGTTTTAAAGTTAATAATAAATTTTTAGTGAAGTATAGGAAAAGAATACTTAAGTTCTTTAGAGCTTTTATTTAAGTCAATGGTTTCAGGATATTGATTACAAGTAGTTAAAAAATAAAAGATGAGAAAAAGTTATAAAGTAAGAGCAAATTATATTAGTTTGTAGCTATTTTTATTTAATGGCATTATATTAAGCTGTAAATGATTGATTAAAGAATAAAGGCTATATAAAATTTAATTTAGAAAGGGGAGATGTAAATGAATTACAAGTTAGTTTGTATAGATATGGATGGTACGCTTTTAAATTCAAAGCATGAAGTAAGCGAAAGAAACAGAGAAGCTTTAAAGAAGGCTATTGAAAAAGGGGTACATATTGCTATATCAACAGGAAGGGTTTTTCCTTCTGCAAGGATATATGGAAATATAATCGGAGTTAATGCACCATTAATATGTTCCAATGGTTCATATATAAAAGACAAGAATACAGATGAAGTTATCTTTAAATCAACTTTAGATAGAGAAACTTATTTTAAAATATGTGATATCATAAAAAAATATAAATTTTTAGCGTATGTAGATTCTACTGATGGATTAATAGCAGATACTGAAATTCCAGAAGATGATAGTCATAGACTTATGAATAGTTGGGTGGATGAAGAAGACCAGATAAAATTTTATAAATATGATGATTTAAAAGAAGCTTATGATGAACATGGAGAAAATATATTGAAGTTCATAATAATAAAGCAAGAAAATGGCCTTGGAATAGAGGCTGCAAAAGATGAGTTTGAAAGTTTAGAGGGAGTAGATTTAGTTTATGCTTCTTGGGGAGGATGTATAGAGATAATGAAGAAAGGAACCTCTAAAGGAAGTGCAGTTAAGGTCCTTGCAGATAAGTTAGGAATAAAAATTGAAGAAGTAATATGCATGGGAGACAGTGGAAATGATGTATCTATGTTAGAGGAGGCAGGAGTAGCTGTAGTCATGGGAAATGCCCCAGATTTTATAAAGAAATATGGAGATTATATAACGGATACAAATGAGAATGACGGTGTTGCCAAAGCTATAGAAAAGTTTATTTTAAATTAAGTTTTATAGAATATTAAAATTTTTTAAGAATTGGCTTAGGCTAAATATGTTATAATTTAATAAAAAATAAAAGGGGTGTTAGGATGTTTAAAAAAATAGCATCAGATGCATTAGGATTAAGTGATATAGGTAAGGTTATAAGTCCTAAAGATTATGATAAGGTTGATTCAGATGATTATATAATGCATGAGGATGGAGAAGAAATATACTTCTTAATAAAATCTAAATCAGATGAATATTGTTTTACTAATAAGGCACTTATACATGTAGATGGAGCTAACGCTGTTAGTAAGAAGAGAAATTTATATAGATATGAATACTATTTAAATAATATAGGAAATGTGTCTTTAGAAACAGCTGGAACTGTAGATTTAGATGTTGAAATTAAGTTTTCTATAGGAGAAAAATATTTTTCAATAGATGTTGATAAAAAGCAATTAGAGCAATTAAAAGATTTATATAAGGCTTTAATAAAAATATCACAGATTAAAGCAGAAAATGCTATAAAATTAGAGCATAGCACTCAAACTCTTCAAATTGCTGCACAAGTAATGGGAAGTAATAGAGTTGAAAATAGTAATATAGGTAGTGATTTTAAACAAATTAATGAATATGCTTTCGATTGGATATCAAAGGCTAGAGAATCTTTTATAGTTAAAGACTTTGGTGAGATTTTTCAAAAGTATATTAATAATTAAAAGCTTTGAATTATAATATAGTTTTTAAAGGTTATTCTAATTAAAAATATTGGAATAACCTTTTTAATTTAGGATATTATTTTGTAGTAGATGATAGCAATACTTTGAGAAAGTAAGCCAGGTATTAAGAGCTAGCTAAAAATCAATATTCACCTAAAACAGAGCCTTTATTTAAATTACTTAATAAAGAAAATAAATCTCTTATAAAAGTAGAAAAATTTGATTTGACATATTATATTTAAAGTTATTAAATAAATTTATAGGCAATAATATAATTAAAAATATATATAGGAAAGGATGATAATATGTTTAATTTTACTTTTGATGAAAAAGAGTATAATTTATCAGAGGATAAGTTAATTTATTTCTTTAATGAAGATGTAGATGATTTTGATATAGATAAACTTTTTGAAATTTTAAATAACAGTGAGAAAGTTAGTTTTGGAAAGGCTTATTATGATGGACCTTGTGAAGAGTGTAAATTTGGATTGGATGAAAAAAGAAAGAGTTTTCCTTTTTTAGAGTTTAATATGTTTATTTATACTAAAAAAGGTAAGTTTGTAATAAGCAACATAGAAAAATCTTATGAAGGACTTACATATAACAAATTATTAAGAGCGAAAAAGGTTGATAAGAGTTATTTAGTTAACATAAATGTTTGTAAAAACTGTGGAAACTTTGCTGTTGAAGTTGAAGAACTTGATGTGTAAGAAGTAATATTGTTGGTATGTATTTTTAAGTTATAAAAAAAGCTTAAGAATACATACCAATTTTTGTTTTGGAAAATTTAATTATATAGAAACAAATTAATAGCTTATTTGACATAAAATAAAAGGCTTTAGATGGTATAATTTAATGCATATGATTAATAAAAAAACAAGAAAGGGGTATAACAAAATGAGTTTATTAAAAAAGGTTAGTAAAATAGCTCTAGGTATTACAATGACATCTTTACTTTTAATTGGATGTGGAGGAGAAGGGAAAAAAGCACAGGAGCCTATATCAGAAGATAAGCTACCAGTTGCAACTATAGAGGTTAAAAACTTTGGGACTATAGAGGCTGAATTATATCCTAATAAAGCACCTAATACTGTAAACAACTTCATAAGTTTAGCAAACAGTGGTTTTTATGATGGATTAACTATTCATAGAATCGTTAAGGGCTTTGTTCTTCAAGGAGGAGATCCAAATGGAACAGGAACAGGAGGGCCTGGATATTCAATAAAGGGAGAGTTTTCTTCTAATGGAGTAGAAAATGACATAAAACATGAAGAGGGAGTTTTATCTATGGCAAGATCTCAAAATCCGGATAGTGCAGGAAGTCAATTCTTTATTGTTACTAAAGATGCGCCTCATTTAGATGAGCAATATGCTGCTTTTGGAAAGGTTACTAAAGGCTTAGATGTTGTACATGAAATAGAGAAGGTATCAGTAGGTTCAAATGATAAACCAATAGAGGATGTTGTTATAGAGTCAATTAAAGTAGATACAAAGGGAATAGAATACAAAGAGCCAGAGAAAATCAAATAATTAAGTTAAAACAGAGCTAATAATTAATTAAAAGGAGCTTTTATCATATTGGAATTTATAAAATCTTAGTGTAAAATTATGTGTGAACATATGTTTGCATGGAGGCTTTATGAAGGAAGAGAGAAAGATAATTCATATAGATATGGATGCTTTTTATGCATCTATTGAACAAAGAGATAATCCTAAGTTTAAAGGTAGACCATTAATCGTAGGAGGAGATCCAAATAGAAGAGGGGTAGTTGCAACTTGTTCCTATGAAGCGAGAAAATATGGAATACATTCAGCTATGCCCTCTTTAACTGCATATAAGTTGTGTCCTAAGGCTATTTTTATAAAACCTAGAATGGATGTTTATAAGAAAGTTTCTAGAGAAGTTATGAATATTTTACATCAGTATTCAGAACTGGTTGAACCTTTATCTTTTGATGAGGCTTTTATAGATGTTACGAACACCAAAAAATGCAAGGGGTCAGCAACATTAATAGCTCTTGAAATAAAGGAGAGAATATTTAAAGAGGTGGGACTTACAGCCTCTGCAGGAGTTTCTTTTAATAAATTTTTAGCTAAAATGGCATCAGATTATAATAAGCCTAATGGTATAACAGTTATAACTAAAGATAAAGCAGATGAGTTTATAAGGAACTTACCTATAGGGAAGTTTTTTGGAGTTGGAAGAGTTACTAGAAATAAATTGAATAATATAGGTGTTTTTAAGGGAGAGGACTTGCTAAAATTTTCAGAAGAAGAGTTAATTGAAATATTCAGTGAGAGAGGAAAATTATTATATGAATTTGCAAGAGGAGTAGATAATAGGACTGTAAATCCATATAGAATTAGAAAATCTATTGGGAAAGAAATCACCTTAAGAGAAGACCTTGAAGATGAAGAGGAAATGATAGAAGTTTTAGAAGGAATAGCAGAGCGAGTTGAAGATAATTTAAGTCTATTAAATAGAAAAGGAAAGACAGTAACTTTAAAAGTTAAGTTTAGTGATTTTAAACATATAACAAGAAGTGTTACTTTAGAATATTTTATAAAAGAAAAAGAAGAAATAATGAGCTCTATTAAAGAACTTATGGGTTTAGTGGATTTTAAAAATAAGAAGGTAAGACTATTAGGAATAACAATATCATCCTTAGAAGAAAATATTCTAGTGGAAGAAAGTGAACAGTTAAGCTTCGATGTTTAGATAAATTATTAATTAGATGAAAACAAACTTTGATAATATAGAAATTTTTGAAATAACTAGTATAATAATATTTATGATTTATATTAATAATATCTATATTTAAGGATATTAAATTGAAATGGAGAGGAATTAATGAACTATATACTTCTAATAATCGGATTCGTTTTACTTATTAAAGGCGCAGATCTTTTTGTTGATGGAGCTTCTGGTATAGCCAAAAAGTTAGGTGTTCCATCAGTTATTATTGGACTTACCATTGTGTCTTTAGGGACTAGTGCACCAGAGCTTGCAGTAAGTATATCTGCTGCATTGAAAGGTAGTAATGATATTACTATGGGAAATGTTTTAGGTTCTAATATATTTAATCTTTTAGCAGCACTAGGATGTACTGCAATTGTGGCACCTCTAGTAATAAAGAAGTGTGTAATAAAAAATGATTTTATTGTAAACATAATATCAGCATTTGTTCTGTATGTATTTGCTTTCACTGGATTGGGAGGAAGTAAGGGGAATTTATCTAGAATGGATGGAGTCATACTAGTTTTAATGTGTATAGCGTATATACTGTACTTGATTTATACTGTTAAGAGATGTAATGATAAAACAAACGAAGCAGCTATTACTGCAGAAATAGAAGAGTTTGAAGAAGAAAATATAAAATCAGCTAATAGTACAGGAAAAAATATTGCCTTATCAATAATAGGTGTTGTTGGTATAGTACTAGGAGGAAAAGTAGTTGTCGATTCAGCTACTGCTATTGCTTTAGGCTTAGGATTAAGCGAAAAATTAGTAGGTCTTACTATTGTGGCCATAGGTACTTCGCTTCCAGAGCTTGTGACTTCATTAGTTGCGGCTAAAAAAGGAGAGAATGATATAGCTCTTGGGAATATATTAGGATCTAATACTTTTAATATATTATTAATATTAGGATTATCATCTTTAATAAGTCCTATAACTATAGCAGCAAGTTTATCAGTGGATTTAATATTCCTTATATGTGTAACATTATTTATAGGAACTTTAATTTTCTTAAATAAGAAGAAAGAAAAAATACTAACTAGATATGAAGGGGTATTGCTTTTAGCTCTTTATGTTGGTTATACTGTGTATATCATAATGAGAAATTAATTTTAATAACTGTCTTTATATAAGACAGTTATTTTTATATGAGTTTTAAGGAGAGTATAGAAAGATAATATAGATTTTAAATTTACGAGGGAATTAGATTAGGGTGGAGAAAATGTAATGGAGTTAAGGCTATAAGTAGTAATCAAAGGAGGAAAAGAAAATAGATAGTTTAATAAATATTTTTAGTAATTATAGTGGAATAGCTATATTTATAAGTTTGTTTATAAGTGTAATTATAGCTCTACTTGGAATAGTTCCATCTGTATTTGTTACTGGAGCTAATATAGTGTTTTTTGGTCCTGTAAATGGATTCTTGATTTCTTTATTGGGAGAAGTCATAGGAGGATGGATAAGCTTTAAGATATATAGAAAAGGTGTCAATAAATTCGTAGGTAGTATTGAAGGAAAATATAAATTAATAGATAGAATACTAGAGAGTGAAGGCAAAAGAGTTGGTTTGTTGATATTTGAAGGAAGACTACTCCCATTTGTACCTTCTGGATTTGTGACTTTAGCGGCAGCTATGAGTAAGGTTAATAGTTTAACATTTATAATAGCTACATTTTTAGGGAAAATACCATCAATTTTATTAGAGGTTTTAGTTAGTTATGGGATTATAGAGGCTTCGCATAAAGATATAAAAATTTTTATAGTTATTATAAGTTTAATTTTGATATATTTAACAATAAGAAAAAGAGAAGAATAACAAAGATAGAAAAAGGATATTTTTAGCATTAAAAAAGAGAAAAATGGTATTTTTTTTGTTAAAAAATAGATTTATATTGTTGATTTAATATAAATTATGTGATTTAATTTATATGAAAAGAATTTTAACAATTAATTAAAAGCTTTACAGTAAATTCAAGGAGTAAAATAATGATTGAAGCAGTAGTCTTAGCACTAATACTTGCAAAAATAAAAGGATATAGTTTAAAGCCATTTTTTAAAAGTTGGACAATTTATCCCATATTAATATCAGAGGCTATGTATGTAGTTCTCCAAATAAATATATTTATGGGGAATTATGAAGTTGTAAAATGGTCTCCGTGGTTTAAGGGTATATATATGTATTTATTTTTAATACCTATTTTTTGGTACAGAGAGTACATAAGTGCTTTAATTGGTTCGATATTTTTATTTGCTGGAACATTTCTAAATCATTTTGTAATGGCTGCAAATGGAGGAGAGATGCCAGTTTTTCCTAGCCTAACATATTTAACTGGATATGTTAAACCAGATACTTTATCTAAGATAAATGATATACATACGTTAGGAAATAGCACAGTAAACTATAAATTTTTAAGTGATATAATAGATATTGGATATAGTGTACTTAGTATAGGAGACATACTTATAAGAGTATTTGTGGTTATAATAATATATGTAACTGTTAAAAAAACAAATGAAGAATGCAAAAATAGACAGACTAGAATATTTAGTTAAGACAACGGAGGAAGAAATGCTAAAAGTAACTTTTTTTGAAACATTAGTAAGGGGGATACCAGAGGCGCTCACAATGATGTTAGCTATGTATGCTTTTGCTGATAGAAAAGTAGAAAAAAAAGAATATTTAACATCAAGTTTAATATTAAGTTTAGTGGTTTATTTAATACGACTACTACCTATAAATTATGGTGTACATACTATATTAAACATTTTTGTTTTAATATTTTTAGCATTTAATATAAATAAAATAGATTTAATAGTTAGCATAAAAGCATCCATATTAATTTTAATGATTTTGTTTTTATGTGAGGGATTAAACTTATGGATTATAGAAAATGTTCTAAATAAGAATGTAGATATTCTATTTCAAAGTATATTAAATAAAGTAATATATGGAATTCCATCAACTATAATGTTTTCTGTTACAGTTGTTTCTTATTATTTAATAGCATTAAAAAAAGGAAAGTTGAGATAAAATGATTGAGAACATATCAAAGGCAGTAGCTGAAAAAGTTTCTAATGAATTAAATTATGATAATGAAAGAAAAGAAGTTATACAATATGGGACATATGCCTTAATACAAACATTAATATCAATAATTTCTGTTTTAATATTAGGTTTAATATTTAATATAGCTTTAGAAGCTTTAATATTTTTATTTACAGCAAGTATATTAAGAAAATATTCAGGAGGCGCACACTCAGAATCATCTAATGTGTGTACTTTATTAGGAATAATAATTTCAATTGGTGTTGGATTTTTAATTAAAAGCAGTTTTTTTGTAAATATGGATTTTGAGTTTATTATCTTTGCTGGAATAGTAGTATTTGTTTTTGCATACTTTATAATTTTTAAGTATGCGCCAGTAGATACACCAAATAAACCAATAAAAACTGAAAAAAAGAAAAAGCGTATGAAAAAAGGATCTTTAAAGATTTTAACTATATATTTATTTATTGTCTTATTAAATACAATTTTATATTATAATTCAGATGTAGTCTTTGCTAAGCAAGTTATACTGAGTATTTTATTTGGAATAGCATGGCAGTGCATGACTCTTACAGCATTAGGAAATATATTGTTAAAAACTATAGATTCTTTTACAAATAAAATATTATAAATTTTTAGAGGGGATGAGTTTAAATGAAAAAATTAAACAAAAACTTATTAACAGTATTTGCTGCATTAACAACAGTGATAGCAACAACAGTTGCTACTTCAGCGTGTCTTTGGTTTACACACCAACCAGAAGAACCAAAATCTTTAAGAGATGAATAGAATTTATAAATAAGGTCGGTTTAAGCCGACCTTATTTTATGATTAATAGTGAGGCAGAATATGATTAGAGATGTAAATGACAATAAAAAGAAAAAAGTTGATGAAATATTATCAATAGTAAAGATATCATCATTATTATTTTCAGCTATAGCTTTTTTACAATATACTTTTAATCTTATAAAGCATACTGATAATTTTTTAGCAGATTATAGTATTTTATCAATTCTAATAAGTATATTTTTGTTATCAACAATTTACATGCTTTGGAGTTTAGCATCTTTAAGTAAATACAAAGATTATTTAAATGAGATACAGTGGATTGAAATAATTTTATTTATGATTATATTTGTAATTGCTATATTAGTTTCAGGTGCAAACTCTAGCAATAATAAATTTTTATTTTTATTTATTATAATAACATCTACAATACAAGGCGGAATGCATAGAGGGTGTATAGTGGCTGTATTATCATCAGCTATTATTCTAGTCATGGATTTGATTTTTGTTGGTAACAATGGGGTAAATATGTACTTCCAAAATGATTTAATACTGGCAGGAGTATTTATTTTAACAGCATGGACTTTGGGTTTTTATGTAAGAACTGAAAATGATCACATAAAAAAATTACAAAAGTTAGTTAATGAAGATGGATTAACAGGGGTTTATAATCATAGATATTTTTATGATAAATTAAGAGAGAAAATGCATATTAGTGAAGTTGAAAATAAACAACTTTCTCTAATATTTATGGATATAGATTATTTTAAGCACTACAACGATTTATATGGTCATCAAAGAGGGGATGAAGCATTAAGAAGAATAGGAGCTATACTTAAGAGCGTAGCAAGAGAGCAAGATTTGGTAGCGAGATATGGAGGAGAAGAATTTGCAATAATATTACCTAATACATCTGAAAGTGAAGCTACTAAAATTGCGGAAACTATAAGGAATAAAATAGAAAAAACATATTTTGAAGGACAAGAAAATCAACCTAATTCTAATTTAACCGTATCAGTTGGAATAGCTGTGTTCCCAGATAAGGCTGAAAATGAATTGGATCTTGTTAAATATGCTGATGATGCATTATATAGAGCTAAGTTTTTCCATAAAAATAGAGTTGAGACCTATATATCTGTTTTAGATGAGCTTAAAAAAGATTTAAATGAAGAAGAAAATGCGCTAGTAACTTCTATAAAAACTTTAATAGGTATTATAAATGCAAAAGATAAATATACATATAGTCATGTTGAAAGAGTGGTTGTATATAGTAGGCTTATGGCTAAAAAATTAGGTCTTTCAGAAGAAGAAAAGAAACAGTTAATATATGGTGCCTATATGCATGATATAGGTAAAATAAATATACCTAATGAAATATTAACTAAGAAGATGAAACTTACTAAAGATGAATGGGAAATTTTAAAACAACATCCAAGGGATGGAGTAGAAATAATAAAATCGGTAAATTCTTTAAAAAAAGTGGCTCCTCTTATATTATATCACCATGAAAGATATGATGGTCGTGGATATCCAGAAGAATTAAAGGGAGAAAATATACCATATTTAGCTAGAGTTTTAACTGTTATAGATAGTTTTGATGCAATGACTTCTAATAGACCGTACAATAAGAGAAAAACTTATGAGGAAGGATTAGAGGAACTTAATAGATGTAGTGGTACTCAGTTTGATCCTAAAATAGTTGAAATTTTTACTGAAGTGGTTAGAGAAAATATAAATGAAATACAAGATTTTTAAGGAGATGTAATTTTACATCTCTTTTTTGTTTGATTAATTTCAATTAAGACATTGTTAAGCAAAAAATAAAATTAGATGATTTAGAATGACTTTATGTTTTGAACTAAGATGTAAATTTAAAAAGCATGAGACTTTATCAAAACTTAAAATAAAACTTATAATATTATTTATAAGTTTTATTTTAAGTTGCTTTTGATATATCCTTATGCTTTTTATATTATTTAAAATCAGATAATATTTTTTCAGTACATAATTTGCTTGAAATTAAGGTCATTGAAATGCCTGAACCGGGATGAACTGAATCTCCTACGAAATATATGTTTTTGAGGTTTTTAATTTTTGATTGAGGTCTAAATGCAGTAGTTTGTAATAGGTTATGGTTAAGTCCAAAGGAAGCGCCAAAAAAGCAATTAAAATCATTTTTAAAAGTTATAGGAGTAGTGTAACTTTCATAAATTATATTTTCTCTTAAGTCTTCTAATCCTTTAATTTTACTTATATCATATAAAACCTTATTTCTTAAAGCTTTAACTTCATCTTCTGTCCATTTAGATTTATATTTATTTAGATTTGGAACACGCAAAGTTATATTAAGACACTCACAATCACTAGGAACTAATGAGGAATCTATTGAACTTGGACAATAAATATAATATATAAATTCTTTAGGAAGTCTTCCACCCATAAAAGGAACTAAAAGGGCCTCTTTTTTGTTCAATGTTAGAATAATATTATGTACATTCAGATTTCTATATCTCTTTTTTAAAAAAAGATGAATTATAAATGTTGAACAAGAGAATGATAGTTTTTCCTGTTTTCTTTTAGAAAATTTATTTCTAATAACACTTCTAGGAATCAAGTTTTGAATGCTATAAGTAAAGTCTGCATTGCAGACTATTAAGTCAGAAAATATATTTTCATGATTAGTATTTATTCCTATTGCACGATTTTTTTTCATTAATATAGTATTAACATGGGAGCTTAGGTGTATTTTTCCTCCTAATTCTAAGATTAATTTCTCTAAGGCACTTATATAGGAATACATTCCACCTTTAATATAATACAATCCATATACTTGAGAGGTTGATGGAATCAAATTAAAAACATTAGAGCTTTTTATAGGTGATTCACCAATATACATACATTGAAAGGCTAAAAAAAATCTTAAATATTCATTACGTATATATTTTTCAATAGTTTTATAACAATTCTTGAAGGGATGTATTCTAAATAATTGAGGGATAGCTTTGAAATTTTCTACACCACTTAAATTAAAAAAACTTCTATTGAGAAAATATTTATCAACTAGAAGATATCTTTTGTAAGAGTCAGATATGTATTTATAATAGTTTGAACTATCATCTTTAAATAGTTTTTCTAAAGATTCTGTCGTTCTTAAAAAGTCAGAATAAATATCAAAGTTATCTTTATTACCAGTGAAAACTCTATAAAGAGTTTTTAATTCTATTAATTCTATATAATCCTTATAATCTTTTCCTGCATATTTAAATATATCTAAGTAAGGCTTAGGAATCATAAATATTGATGCTGAAGAGTCTATTTTAAAGTCTTTATATTTAATTAAGTTTATTTTTCCCCCTATACTTGAATTTTTTTCGAAGATATCAACCTTAAATCCATTAATAAGAAGGCGAATTGCAGTAGCTAATCCGCCTATTCCAGCCCCTATTATTATGGCTTTTTTCTTCTTCATAAGTAACACTCCTAGTATGTTTGATTTTATATTTTAGCCACCTAAGGTAACATCTTGGTCATTATACCAATTAAGAGCATTTAAAAAATGACTTTCATTGAAATTAGGCCATAAATCATCAATTATATACATATCTGAATAAACTGATTGAACTGGTAGAAAACCACTTAATCTGCGTCTACCACCCCATCTTATTAGTAAGTCTATTCTTGAAATATCTTTTGATTGAATATTATCATATATGTTTTTTCGTTTAGCATCACAAGATTTAAGTTGGTTTAAATCCCATTCCCAACCATAATTAACAAGGAAGTTAACTAGGATTCCACCTTTACCTAATTTAGTTCTTTTAGTATATTTCTTTAACTCTTCAGGGAACACTGGAGAATCAGAATTTCCCATTACAAGTATTTCACAATCTTCATTTGCAATTAATTCTACTGATTTTATACAAGCATCTATAAAGGCCTCCTTTTGATAGGCTGGTCTTTTAGTATTATCCACTGTAAATCCATAATAGGTTATTTCTTTAACGCCTAGTTTTTGACAAAGTTTAAAAAGTTCAAGTCCAGGGTCAATTCCGTGTAAGTATCCTTGATCCTTTTCAAGGCCATTTTCAACAGCCCAACGTCTATTACCGTCTGGGATAACCCCTATATGTTTTGGAATTCTCATAATATATTTCAACCCTTTCTTTAAAAGTAAATTCAAGTAAGAGTATACCCATTTTGATAAATAAAATGCATAAATTTGATTATTCTAAAGATTAATTATATTATTAAGCTATAAAAATTTTTATAAGATTTGATTATATGGAGTTGAAAAGATGAGATTTATAGGTGTTAGAACTTGGAAAACCAGTATAGGGGCTATAATAGCTATGATTATAGCAAATAAGATAGGATTAAGTTACTGGGTTTCAGCAGGAATTATTACTATATTAAGTATTCAAAGTACTAAGAGAGAGTCTTTAACAATAGCTTTTAAAAGAATTGAATCGGTAATTGTAGCACTTCTAGTTTCTTCAATCTTATTCTTAACATTAGGCTTTAATTCAGTTGTTTTTGGAATATATCTTTTAATCTTTATTCCTCTAACTGTGAGACTAAAGGTTACTGATGGAATAGTGGTGAGTTCTGTTTTGGTAACTCATCTATTGGTAGAAAAACAGGTTACTGCTTATTGGATACTAAATGAATTAGGACTTATGTTAGTAGGAGTTTTAGTTGCTTTAATATTAAATAGCTATATGCCCAAAAATGAAGAAAAAATAAGAGAAGATATAAATTATATATCAGAAAAAATAAAAGAAATTTTTATGGATATGGCGGATTCTTTAAGAACTCATAGTGTTTCTATAAATCAACAAAGACTTTTTAATGAGCTTGAAAATAGAATAGACATTGCTAAGAAAAGAGCCAATGATAATTTTAATAACTACTTATTTTCTGATGTTAGATATTATGTCTATTACATAGAGATGAGGGGAGTGCAATTTCAAATATTAAAATATATGAGAGAGCATTTTTCAAGAATATCTATTACAGTTAAGCAAACAGAACTTGTAGCTAATTTTACTGAAGAAGTAGCATCAGTTATTGGGAAAGAGGTTAATGTAAACATACTAATAAACAGATTAAATAGATTGAGAAGAGAATTGAGTGAGCAAGAGCTTCCAGTTTCAAGGGAAGAGTTTGAAAATAGAGCTATGTTATACCAATTTTTAAATGATTTAGAAATTTTCATAGAAACTAAAAAACAATGCTATATAAAATAATTTAAAAAATTAGAATTATTAGTTTCAATTTTGATGAAATAATAACAAGTATTTGTCATAGAATTCTTTTGAAAATTTTAAGAGAAAAATATTACAATAGAGTTAAATGCGGAACAAATAAATTGCAATAAAATACTTAATATGAATAAATATGTAATAAATGAAATATATTAACCAATAAGAATAATATTCATTTAATGAATATTAACAAATTTTAAATAGCATAAAAAGCTTAAATAAGTTAGAATAATCAATATAATGTTTTATAAATTTTAAGTTTAAAAATTTATTTTTAGAGATAATTGACAAGGAAAGTTTTTAATTGATATGATGATTTAATAGTTTATAATTTTAAAATTGTAGAAATAAGAACTAATTGACTATAAGCTTCAGATTAAAATGAATTAGATGTTAGGAAAGTAAATTTAATTCTGAATTAAGTCTCAATTTATTACACTTACTAAGGGAGGAATTAAATGAATAAGAAATACTTTAAAGAGCTTTTAGGAAATAAAAAAACTCTGAAGAATTTAGGAATTAACCTATTTCTTTGGATTACTTTATCTTTTCTTTTAGTTCTTTTAGGAGAATCATTTTATAGAGGATCTATTGAAAATGGAAAAAGCTTTTTAGCTAATAGTAGGGAGCCATTTATATTAAATTACTTAATATTTTTAGTAATTACTTCAGTATCCTTTTTATTTAAAAAGACTAGAATGGTTTATGGAATCATAAGTATAATACTTATGGGATTTTATGTAGCAAGCGGAGTAATAGTAGGTTTTAGAGGATCGCCACTTATATGGGCTGATATGTTCTCTATAAAAGATGGTATAGCAATAGCAGAAAATTATATAGACTTAGGAGTTTTAAAATATGTTGCTATAGCTTTAATAGTAATAGTAGCAATAATAACAGCATTATGGTTTAGTGAAAGATATAAGAGTAGAAATAAAGTCTTTAATCCTTATGGATTAATAGTTGTTCCTTTAGTTGTTATTGTTACAGGTAGTTTCTATGGAAGTAAAAAGGATGGAATAGAAATATATAGGTGGGATCTACCAGCTTCATATCATCAAAATGGATTTATCTATTCATTTTTAGATACAGCGGCGGGGTTTGAAGTGAAAAAACCAGCTAATTATAGTAAAGTATCAATTGAGAATATAAAGGATAATATAATTGAAGAAGAACAGGTAGCTAGTGCTGATGAAGCTAAGATGGCTTCTACTAAGCCAGTGGAAATGCCTAATATTATAATTGTTCAATTAGAATCATTTATGGATTTAAATAGAATAGAGGGTTTAAATTTTACGGAAGATCCAACACCTAATTTTAGAAGAATTGCAGAAGAATCAACTCATGGATTTTTAAAGGTTCCTACTTATGGTGGAGGGACTGTTAGAAGTGAGTTTGAAGTATTAACTGGATTAAGTACAGATTATTTACCAGTTGGAGAAATACCTAATAATAACATATTAAAAAAACAACCGGTAGAAAGTATGGCTTACATATTACATGATTATGGATATGATACAAGTGTTATACATAACTATGAAGGTAACTTCTATAATAGAGATACAGTATTTCCAAACTTAGGATTTGATACATATGTTCCTATGGAGTATATGGACAAGCCTAATAACGATGAATGGCAATATCCAGAGGATATTTTAAATATTAAGCCTATAGAACAAATAATAGGTGATAATGAAACACCTCAGTTCATTTATAATATAACAGTAGAAAGCCATGGCGGATATTCATCTTCAGATTTTGATAATTACACTGTAGATGGAAATTTAACTCAAGACGAGAAAAATGAAATTCAATGCTATGTTAACAAGTTAAGAGGTGTTGATGAATATATAAAAGATCTTGTTGATTATGTAGAAGCTTCAGGAGAGCCTACTGTAATAGCAATGTTTGGAGATCATTTACCATCCTTAAAAGTAATAAATGAAGATGCTAGTGTATTAAAAGATGGCAATAAATATTTAACTGATTTCTTTATATGGGATAATATAGGTCTACCAAAGGAAAATATAAATATTGAGGCTGAGGAACTTACAACATATATATTAGAAAACTTAAATATGGTTTCAGGAATTATGCCTACATTCCATGAGGCGTATAAAGGAAATCCTGACTACAATAATGCATTTGAATTGCTTCAGTATGATATGTTGTTTGGAAATAAATATGCTTTAAACAAAGAGAAAAATAAATATGAAAAAACTAATATGAAGTTTGGTATAAATGAGATAGTTTTAAATAATTATGATATAAGTAACAATACATTAACAGTAACAGGAGATAATTTTAATTATAAAAGTAAAATTATCATAAATGGTAAAATTGTTGAAACTAATTTTGTAGATGACCATACCTTAACAACAACTGATATTAATTCAAATATTAAGAAGATTTCAGTTGGTCAAATAGGAAAGTATGATAAGATATTAACCTCTACTAATGAGTTAGAAATAAAACAGTAATTTATATTATATTTAAATGGTTAGACTTATAAATAATAGTCTAGCCATTTTTTTACTAAATCTTAAGTATAAAATTTATCTTTTAAGAGGAAAATGTAAATGTTATACTTAATTTGAGGATTAATAAAATTAGATTAATTTTAATGGGAGGGTTTTACTAATGAACATAATAAAAAAAGATGGTAGAATTGAAGAATTCAAAATTGAAAAATTATCAACAAGCTTATCAAATGCGGCTAATGATTTAAATCTAACTCTTAACAAATCAGATATAAAGATAATAACGGAAGATATTGAGAAAACAATAAAATCAATAAGATCAAATGAGGCAACTTCAAGTTATGAGGTTGTTGGAATTTTAATTAGTACCTTAAAAAATGAAAAATTTAGTGAGATATTAAAGGCATATATAGAATATAAAAAATAATGTTTATTAAATAAATTAGGTAGGGAGGTCTGCCTAATTTATTTTGTAATAATTAAATTAATTTAAAAGTATATAGGGGAGAGTAATAAAGGGATGAGAAAAAAATTAGGTGTAGCATTTGTTTTAACAATTATTATAAGCTTTTTAGTTGGATGTGGAGGAAAAAATTTAATAAACCAAGGGAAAGAAGAAATTAAAAAAGGAAATTATGAGAATGCTACAGCAATTTTTAAAGCTGCAAGTGAAGAAGATTCAAAGAATACAGATGAAGCTGAGAGTTTGTATGAATTAACATATAATTATGTAATTGCAAACAAAGCTTATGATGAGTTTAAATTAGATGTGGCTTTAGAAAGTTTAAACAAGGTAGAAGAAAATAAAAATGCAGATTTAATTAAAGAGGATATATCTAAATTAAATGAAGAAATAAGCAAAGATAAAAATGCTATAGATGATTTTAAATTAAATATGGACAAGGTTACAACTTTAGAGAGTGAAGGAAGCATAGTTGAAGCTAAGGATCTATTGAGTAAATCTGTTGAAAGTATTTCTTATTTAGGTGATAATGCTAAAGCGCTAATTGATAGTGGAAATTCTAAAATGAAGATTTTAGATGAAAAGATAGAAAAAAATGAGGAAAAGAACAAAGAAATAGCTGAAAAAAATAAAAAAGCAAAAGAAGAAAAAGAAAAGGCTTTAGAAGTAGTGAAAGATCTTGGCGTTGTAAAAAAAGATCAGTATTTAGAAATTAAGTCTGATGAAGTGTATGATTTAGGCGATGGAAGTTATGGATTTATTATAAATAAATTCTATTATCCAGAAGGAAAACCAGAACCAGCATTAATCAGTCAATATCTTGTTGATAAGGAATCTTGGAAAGTTAAAGAAGTAAAGGATGGTATTACTACAAATATTAATTAAAAATAAAAAAAGTTTATTTTAATAATAAGTTAGGGTTTTAATGATGATTAATATATTTATTAAATATTAGAGTATAAAGAGACTGTATCAAAACTTTAAACAATAAAGCTTATAAATTTTTAGTGGAATCTAGTAATTCTCATAATATATTTATAAGTTTTATTTTACTTTACTTTTGATACAGTTTCCTTGTTATAAAATAACTGTTTAGAATAATTTTAATTTATGATTTTTACGACAGTATTTTAATATTACCTTACCTTGAATATCTTGAGTTTGTATTAAACCAAAATATCTGGAATCTAAACTTATATTTCTATTGTCTCCCATAACAAAAAATTTATCTTTAGGTATATTTAGCTTTAAATAGTAGGGTATATTCATTTCTTCTTTTATATAAGGTTCACAAATTTTTTCTCCATTTATATAGAGTGTGGAATCATTTATTTCTATAACATCTCCAGGAAGTCCGATAATTCTTTTTACTAAAAAATTATCATATTTATATGGTGCATATATATTAATTATGTCATATCTTTGAGGAGAAGAAATAGAATATGCTTTTTTGTTTACGACTAGTATATCACTATCATGTATGGTATTTTCCATGGAAGAACCATCAACAATGGCTATAAAAATGTTATTCAAGAAAAATGTTAGAATCAAAATTACGGATATTAATATTGTTAGTATAATCTTAAAAAAACTATCAGGTGGGTCTAGAATATAATGAAAATATTTCATGGATTAGTACCTCGTATAGATTAAGAATATATTATTAGAATATTTTTTTCGCTTATAAATAAGAACTAATATTTAAGTTTTAGTTGAAATTTAATTAGTGCTTTAATATAATTAAATTAAATGAATTGTAATTTATATACAATCTATTGGAAACGTTACCGAGAAAAAGGGAGAGTGTTTTATGAGAAAAAATTTTAATTCTAAAGAATTCAATGATAAATTTTATTATAGTGGTGAACTTGGAACAATATATAGTAAAGACAAAACAATTTTTAGAGTATGGTCACCTGAGGCTAAAAGTTTAGAGTTATTGCTTTATAAAGATGGTAATACAGATAGTTTAATAGAAAAAGATTCACTTATTAAGAAAGAAAATGGGGTTTGGGAAGTTGTAAAGAATGGAGACTTAAATGGAGTTTACTACAAATATCATATTTCAGGAGAAGATTTTGAACATGATTTTGTTGATCCATACTGCAAAGCCTTGGGGGTAAATGGATATAGAGGAATGGTTATAGATTTAGAAGAAACTAATCCTATAGGATGGAAAGAAGAGCATAAGCCAAAGCTAAAAGAAGCTACAGATTCAATTTTATATGAAATGCATATAAGAGATTTCTCAATTGATGAAAGTTCGGGAGTCTCCATAGAAAATAGAGGTAAATTTTTAGGAGTAGTAGAAGGGGAAACTACAATTCCAGGAACTAAGGTTAAAACAACCCTAGATCATCTAAAAGAATTAGGAGTTACTCATGTGCACCTTTTACCTTCATTTGATTTTGGATCTGTTGATGAAGAGAGATTAGATGAACCTCAATATAATTGGGGATATGATCCTGTAAATTATAATGTACCAGAAGGATCATATTCAAAGAATCCTTACAATGGAGAAGTGAGGATAAAAGAATTTAAAGAAATGGTACTTAAGCTTCATAAGAGTGGAATAAGAGTTGTTATGGATGTTGTATATAATCATACTTATTCAGGAGAAAATTCTAATTTGAATCTTTCATATCCAGGGTATTATCATAGGCAGGATAAAAAGGGGGAATTTTCTAATGGATCTGGTTGTGGAAATGAGTTAGCTTCAGAAAGATTAATGGTTAGAAAATATATGGTAGATTCTTTAAAGTATTGGGCTAAAGAGTATCATATAGATGGCTTTAGATTTGATTTAATGGCATTACATGATATAGGAACATTAAAAGAAATAAGAAAAGAAATGGATAAAATAGATGAATCTATTTTAATATATGGTGAAGGATGGAATGGTGGAGAATCCCCTTTACCTAAGGAAGAAGCATGCTTTAAATGTAATGTAGATAAGTTTGGAAAGTTACAAATAGCTGCATTTAGTGATGATATGAGAGATGGAATAAAAGGACATGTTTCGAAGCTTAAAGAGGGCGGTTTTGTAAATGGTGGAAGTAATTTTGAAGAAAGCATAAGGTTTGGAATTGTTGCATCTACTTATCACAAAGAAATAAATTATAACAAAATAAATTATTCCGAAGAGCCTTGGGCAAATGAGCCTTATCAAACAATAAATTATTGCTCAGCTCATGATAATAATACATTACATGATAAATTAAGAATTGTATGTGAAAATGCTTCAGAGGAAGAAATCATAGCTATGAATAAGCTAAGTGCAGCTATAGTTTTAACTTCTCAAGGCATACCATTTATTCATTCAGGAGAAGAACTTCTTAGAAGTAAGGTTAATGAAAAAGGAGAATTTGTTGAAAATAGTTATAAATCTAATGATTTTGTCAATAGAATTGATTGGACAAGAAAAATAAAGTATAAAAGTCTCTTTGAATATTACAGAGGATTAATCAATTTAAGAAAAGAATATGAATTATTTAGATTAAATAGTAGTAAAGAAATAAGAGAAAAACTTTCATTTATAGAAAAAGAATTAGGAATAAAAGAAAAAGATGTAGTTGCATACAGATTAAAAGATGATAATGATGAATTCATAGTAATTTTCAATGGCAGTGACAATAAAATTAATTTAACTCTTCCAAAGGGAGAATGGGGGGAATTAGTTAATAAAAAAATTGCTGGTAAAGAGGTAATAGATGAACTTTCTAATAATCATAAAATAGAAGGCAAATCAGCTTATGTACTAAAAAAAATTAAATAATAGAAGCATCTTAATGATTAAAAATACTGAAAAAAGGAACTTAAGATAAGTAAATTATTTTAAGTTTCTTTTTAAATTGAATTTGATATTAAGTAAATTTAAACAATTTGTAACAAAAAAGAGTTTTAAAAGTTTTAATATAAATATTGAGAGACTTTAATATTTAATTTATATAGACATGGAGATGAATTTTGTGAACAAAAGAACAAGGCATAAAAAATATGTTAAAAGAAGAATAGCGGTTGTTGTGGCTGGTATTATTATAGTAGTTGGTTTAGGTTTTGGTATTAAAGCTTTAGAAAATCACAATTCCAGTAAGAAGGCATTAGCTTCAACTAAGACGAATGTAGAAGAAGCTAAAAAAGAGGAAAAACCAAAACCAACAGATATAATGCCAAATCAAAATATAATTTATGCTGCTGATTCATATGCAGTTAGTGCAGATGAAGTTGAAAAAATGCTTGAAGGAAAATCAAATAATACTGAAAAAGAAATATTTTTAACTTTTGATGATGGACCAAGTGAAAATACAAGAGAGATATTAAAAATTTTAAAAGAAGAGGATGTACATGCTACATTTTTTGATTTAGGGTCAGCTTTAAAAGATAATAAGGAAAATCAAGAGTTATTAAAGGAAGAAATAGATCAGGGTAATGCTGTGGCAACTCATAGTTATTCTCATGATTATAAGATTTTATATCCAGGTAACTCAGTAGATGTAAATAAGTTTATGAGTGAATTAAATGAAACTAATGATATAATGAAAAGTATATTAGGAGATAATTTTAATGCTAGAGTAGTCAGAATGCCAGGTGGATATATGTCAAGAAGATATTATAGAGACCCTAATTTAAAAGCATTAGACGAAGCTTTTGCAAAGGATAATATAGTTAGTATAGATTGGGATGCTGAAACTGGAGATGCAACTGGAAAACATTATACAATAGATCAATATGTTCAAAACTCAGCAAAAAATATTAATTCTTTAAATCATGTAATTTTATTAATGCATGATGCTGCAGCAAAGAAAGAAACTGTACAAGCACTACCTGCAATAATAAAATTCTACAAAGATCATGGTTATGCATTTAAGGTAATAAAAAATTCACCTGCAAATGATTCTAATTCTTCAAATACAAATAGCAATGTACAAAGTAGCAGTACAAAAACTAATTAATTAAAGATAAATATTAATTGTAGAATATTATAAGTTAAGATACTCCTTATTTAAAAAGTTGATTTTATTTTTGTAAAAATAAAATCAACTTTTTTTAGACTGTAACTTATTTACAGTTGGTAAAATATAATAAGTTAAGAGTGATATATTAGATATAAGGAGAAAAAATGAAGAATATAATTTATTATTATGGCGCAGCAAATACATCAAAAGGATTTAAACCACTTTATAATTCTATTTTTCAAGGGTTAAAAAAAATCTATTCATTAAATGGAGGAAGCAATATATTTAAGACTGCTATTATAAAAGAGCTTATAGATGAATACAGTAACAAGTTTAACTTAGACGTTATTGTCAGTTCTATAGATAATAACGAAATGGAGGGAATAATATTAAAAGATAAGGAAATTGCTGTAATAAATGGTACGCCTCTTCATGGGTTCATGAATTTAATAGGAGATAATGTTGAAGTAATAGACTTAGATGTATTTCTAGAAAAAGACAAGATTAGTGAAAATGAAGAAACAATAAAAGATTTAAAAGGGGAATTTTCTCAATGTATGATTAATGCTAATATGGAATATAAAAAGGCTTTAAAGATACACGATTACTGGGAAGACATTTATTTCCCTTATATAAATATTAATAAAGCTAATAAGTTTACGAAGCATGTAATTGCACTGTTAACAGAAAATGCTATTAAGAAAGAAAAGCCAGGTAAAATTGTAGAGAGATATTTAGGTGCAGCAACACCTACTGGTTCAAAAGATTTCGTACCTAACATAACAGAAGGTGTTAAGAGATATTTTTTAAAAGGCAGACCAGGAACAGGAAAATCAACTATGCTTAAAAAAATAGCAAAAGAAGTATCTGACTTAGGTTATGATGTAGAATTTTATTCTTGTGCATTTGATCCAGATAGTAAGGATATGGTTATAAGTAGAGAACTAAATTTTGCAATCTTTGATAGTACAGCACCTCACGAATATTTCCCAAGTAAAGAAGAGGATGAAATTATAGATGTTTATACTGCATATCTTGAGGGCGATGTTGATAAGATTCACAAGGAAGAAATTGCAAAACTTGCTGTGAATTATAAGAATCAAGTTGGAAAGGGAAATGCTTTCTTAGCAAAAGGTGAGGAAGTTAAAAATAAGTTAGATGAAATTTACAATGATGCTTTTAATGATAAAGAAGCAAAGAAAGTTGTAGAATTTTTATTTAAATAAATAAAATAAAGGCTCTGCTAAAAAAGCAGAGCCTTTAAATTTAAAAGACTATTTTTCGTTTAATAATCTTTGGATTATATGAGTAGCATCCATATATGATGCAACAGATTTATCGTAATTTAATCTGTTTATTATTCTTGATATAAAGTCAGATAAATCAACAGCTTTAAACCAAGGAGCGTCTTTTAATTCATCAGGAATATAAGTTAAGTTAGTTGAATAAACACTCTTAATTATTCCATCATTGAAGAATTTGTTGAATTTTTCTAAACCTTCAGTAAAGAATGAGAAAGTAGTAGCAACATATACATTTCTAGCATTTCTTCCTTTTAATTCTTGAGCAATATCAAGTACAGATTCTCCAGATGCTATCATATCATCAACGATTAAAACATCTTTGCCAGCAACATCTCTTCCCATATATTCATGTTTAACTATTGGGTTTTTACCATTAACTATACGTGAATGGTCTCTTCTTTTGTAGAATAAACCAACGTCAACTCCTAATACGCTTGAGTAGTAAATTGCTCTATCCATTGCTCCAGTATCTGGACTTATTACAAGTAATTTTTCCTTATCAAGCTCTAAATCTTTCTCATTGTGAATTAAAGATTTAACTATATCATAAGTTGGGTAGAAGTTTTCAAATGACATTAGTGGGATAGCATTTTGAACGTTAGGGTCGTGAACGTCAAAAGTTAAAACTTCATCAACACCTAATCTTTCAAGTTCTTGAAGTGCTAAGGCACAATCTAAAGACTCTCTTCCTTTACGTCTATGTTGTCTTGATTCATATAAAAGAGGCATTATTACAGTAATTCTTCTAGCTTTTCCTCTTATTGCAGAAACAGTTCTTTTTATATCTTGGAAATGCTCGTCTGGTCCTTTATGATTTTCAAAACCAAACATTTTATATGTACAACTATAGTTACCTATGTCACAAAGGATGTATATATCTCTTCCTCTTACAGATTCAGGTATTTTAACTTTTCCTTCACCATTAGAGAATCTTATCTCATCAGTTTTGATTAAAAAAGAATCCTTGCAATTTCTTTTTTCTTGTATAAGCTTGTCTATAGCGTTGCCAAGTTCTGTACAGCTTTCTAAAGCTATAATTCCTAATCCATGATTTTGTTCGTTCATTCGTCTATCTCCTTCTCAATGCATATTTAAAATATTTTACAATCGTAAATACTAAAGATATTGTCACTTATATTATATACGAATAATCTGCTTTTAAAAATAGAAATTTATCATAAATTTTGACTAAATTTAAGAAATTACGCTAATTTTCCTTGTCAGATAATTTAGATTTTTTAGAAAATATGAATATTATTCAAAATTTGATTTATAAATAATATGTTTTGTTAAGATATTAGGAACAATAATACTTTGATTTTATGTCTTTAATAAAGGGGGAGAGATAGGACTAATTTTTAG
Source organism: Clostridium sp. LIBA-8553 (assembly GCF_057782465.1). Lineage (NCBI taxonomy): Bacteria > Bacillati > Bacillota > Clostridia > Eubacteriales > Clostridiaceae > Clostridium > Clostridium sp. LIBA-8553. The sequence continues at coordinate 2,253,912 of NZ_CM173489.1, read as the reverse complement.
GACTTTAGAATTTTAGAAAAAACAAATTTTATTAGACTTAAAATATATTGAAAGATATATGGATTAAAATGAGAGTGTTAAGAAATTTGAAAAAAATTATAAGAAATTTTTAGTTTATATGAATTAAATTTCATTTTATGGTTGTTAGTAGCTTGTCCTTCGTATAAAATTAGACTAAATTAAAAGTAAACTTTATTTATTTTATATTCATAGTTTTTTATGAATATAGAAAGTTTAATGAGGGAGTTTAATAATTAATTGGTAGAATAGGAATAAAAAGCTATGGGGAGGCATGTTTGTGGAAATATTAAGTCATGGATGTACTTTAGATTGTTTTGATTGTTGCAAATTTAGTGTTTATAAAGAAAAGGATAAAATAATAAAAATAGAAGGGGATAAGGATCATCCTTTTACTAAGGGAATTATATGTAAAAAGGGAATGGCACACTTAAAAAGATTAAATCATAAGGATAGAATTTATACACCTCTTTTAAAGATTGATGGTAAGTGGAAGAAAATTACCTTTGAAGATGCATTAAACATAATGAAGGAAAAACTTGAATTTTTAAAGAAAGAGCATTCTTCAAAATCTATACTATATTATAATCAATATGGAAGTGGAGGAATTCTTAAGGGAATAGAGGATGTATTTTTCAACTTTTATGGAGGCGTTAGTAAAGCTATAGGAGGACCTTGTTGGAGTGCTGGTATGAGAGCACAAAAATATGATTTTGGAGATTCTATTTCTAATTCTTTAGATGATATGGTAAATAGTAAAAATATATTTTTATGGGGAAAAAATCCCGCTTATACAACCGTACATACAATGTCTATGTTAAATAAGGCTAAGAAAAATGGAAGTAGAATAATAGTTATAGATCCTATAAATACCCAAAGTGCAAAGCTTGGAGATCTCCATGTAAAAGTTAAGCCAGGAACAGATGGAGCTTTAGCAATGGCAATGGCTAAGGTCATTATATCTAAAAACCTTCAAGATAATGAGTTTATAAGTAAGTATGTTTTAGGATTTGAAGAGTATAAGGAGCATTTAGAGGAGTTTGATTTAGAGTATTTAAGCGAAGAATGTGGAATATCTATAAAGGAAATAAATAAACTTACTGAGATATATTGTGAAAAAAATTCAAGTATATATTTAGGATATGGAATGCAAAAATATAAAAATGGAGGAAATACCATAAGAGCTATTGATGCATTAGGCACTTTAACTGGCCAGGTTGGAGTTAAAGGTGGAGGAGTAAATTATGCCAATAAGGTTTTAACTAGAATATTGGATTTAGATCCTTTTAAAAGTGAGAGCTTTGGGGAAAATAGAGAATTTTATGTTTCGAAGATAAATGAGTTTATAGAATTGCCTGGAAAATATTCTTTAAATAAAGAAGATTATATAGCTCCGATAAAAATGATGATTATAGCTAATAGCAATCTTATGAATCAACTTCCTAATTTAAATAGGTTAAATGAAACCTTGGATAAAGTAGATTTTAAAGTTTGTTTTGATATGTTTATGACAGATACAGCTTCAAAATGTGATTTATTCATACCTTGTACCAATACTTTAGAAAGTGAGGACATGGTATTTAGTTCAATGACTAATCCATATTTAATTTATAATGAGAAAGTTGTAGAGCCTAAAGAAGAACTTATGGATGAGTATTTCTTTTTCATGGAATTAGCAAAAAGAATGAATTTAAAAGGATATCCATTGGTTTCAAAAAAAGAGTATTTAAACAAAGTTATTGATCCATTAAGAAGATATAATAAAGATATAAATTTAGATATAATTAAGAAGGAACCATTTACAGTTTATAATGATATAGCTTGGAAAGATAAAAAGTTTAAAACACCTTCTGGAAAGGTTGAGATTGCTTCTGAAAGAGCCTTAAAGGAATGTGGAAGTTTAATTCCAACATATATACCTAATGTAGTTAAATTAGAAGATGAATTTTTAGATGAGGATAAAAATAAGTTTAGGCTGCTTACTAATCATTCTAAGGATTCCTTGTCAAGTCAACATTATATGGACATAGAGGGAATGTCAAAGGCATATTTAAATGAAAAGATGATGAAAAATCTTAATTTAAACGATGGAGAGAAATTTAGGCTAAAATCGTCAAATGGAGAAATAATAGTAAAGTGTTCTTTAGATAATGGAGTTCAAGATTATGTGGTGCTTATGTATGTTGGATGGTGGAAAAAGCATGGCAATCCAAATTTTTTAACTGAATCAGGCATTTCTGATATTGGTGGACAAATAACATACAATGATACATTTGTTGAGATTGAAAAGATAACTTTAAATAATAAATAAAATAACAAAAGGAAAAGGTTGGTATTTGAAGAGGATAAACATTATAGAAAAAGGAGGAATTACTTCATTAAAAAATTAGTTTGTGAAGTGAGTAAAATATGGTGAATGAAGAGATTTTAGAAAATGGATTTTTTAAAATAGAGAAAAAACTTAATGAGGAACTTATAGGGCAAAGAATCTTTAATAAGGAATTATGCAATTATTTTAAAGAAAAAATTGAAGAAAATAGCAAAGGTATATTACTTATAGTAGAAGAAAGAGATGTATTTAAAAATAGTGTATTAAGTTTGTTTTTTAAAGAGCTTAGTAAGCACGAATTTGTTAAAAATAGTAAGATAGATGAGATTGATTTAGCTGCATATGAATTTAATTTGGGATATAATGCTTTCTTAACAGATTTATATGAAAAACTAAATAATGATTCTCAATGTTTAATATTTAAAAATACAGAAAAAGCAAGTGAAGATATATTAAATATACTTTCAGGTATAAGTCCTAATTCTTGTATAGAGTTAAAAGATAATTATGTAATAAAGAATAAGTTTTTAGTTGAAGCAGAGGAAGTTGATGAAGAAATCATAAATAGAATTATTTGCAATAATAAGTTCTTTATATTCCTTTATAACAAAGAAAAGGATGAAGATTTTGAAACAATATCTAAGGAGTTTTTAGTTAATAAGGACAAAGCATTGTATAGAAAGGCACTAAGTGAAAAGGATAAAAATAAGGTCATAAAGAAAAAATTATTAAAAGAGATAAAAAAGGTTAAAGAACTTTTTGAGGTTGACATAATAATAGGTGTAGATGAAGACCCAGAAATAGAAGAAAAAGCAGGGGTTTGTCCTTATATAGGGGATAACTTTAGAGAAAAAGGAAGTCTGAGTTTAGATCAATATATATCCTATAAAATATGTAAGCCAATAACTAATATTATTAGAAAAGAAGGAATTGAAGCAAATAGTAGATTGCTTATATATGTAAAAGATGATGGTATCTACTGTAAGTCAAATGATGAAATATATGATTTAAGTAAGTACACAACTCCAACTTTAGAAGAGGTTAGATATAAGCTAGAGTCTATTATTGGAATGAAAGAGCTTAAGGATTTTATAGATAAAATAGAGAATAACTTTAAGGTACAAAAGATAAGAGAAAAACTTGGACTAAAGCCAACTCAAATATCTTTAAATATGATATTCGCAGGAAATGCAGGTACAGGAAAAACTAATGCTGCAAGAATAACTTTTGAATACTTACATGCTTTAGGGATGATAAAAGAGAACATATTTAAAGAAGTTAGTAAGGCAGATTTCATAGGCGAGGGAGTTAGTGATACTGCCAAAAGAACAAATGAAATAATAGAGTCTGCTTTAGGAGGAGTATTGTTTATAGATGAAGCTTATTCCTTATGTAAAGATGAAAATGATAAAGTAGGACTTGAAATTGTAGATGCTTTATTAAAAGGAATAGAAGATAATAGAGACAATATAACTGTTATTTTAGCTGGCTATGAAAAAGATATGGAAAACTTTTTAAGTTTTAACCAAGGGTTAAAATCAAGATTTCCAAATGTAATAAAATTTGAAGATTATAATCCATCAGAAATGTATGAAATAGCCGTTAATATTGCTAAATCTAAGGGATACAGAATAGCGAATAATGCAAAGGCTGGACTTATTGAATTATTTACTAAGAACCAACTTGTTGGAAAGAGTGATTTAGGAAATGCTAGATTTGTTAGAAATATTGTAGAAAATGCAATAATGGATGCTTCAAAAAAATACTTAGTAAATAAAGAAAGAGCTATAGATCTTTTAGAAAAAGATAATTTCAACTTTAAAGTTAGTGCTAAATTTGATTTGGAAGAAAAGCTTAAGGAAATAATTGGACTTGAAGAGGTTAAAGAATTCTTAAGAAGTCAATATAAACTTATAGTGGCTCAAGAAAAGAGAAAGTCTGTTGGAGTAAACACTAAAATAGAACAGAACTTAAATATGATATTTGCAGGAAATCCTGGAATAGGAAAGACTAGCATAGCAAGATTAGTTGCTGAAATGTTAAATAGTATGGGGCTTTTAAAGGTTGGTCAATTAGTTGAAACTGATAGATCAAGTTTTGTTTCAGATATCCCAGGAGAAACATCAAAGAAAACTGAAGAGAAGTTTAAGGAAGCCTTAGGTGGTGTTCTATTTATAGATGAAGCATATACCTTAGCTAATGATTCTTTAGGAAGGGAAGCTATAGAAACTCTTCTTAAATTAATTGAAGATTATTCAAAAGAAGTAATAGTTATTTTAGCTGGTTACGAAGAAGAGATGGAAAACTTCTTCGATGTTAACATAGGATTAAGGTCAAGATTCCCTCTTTGGACTAAGTTTGAAGATTATAATCCAAATGAACTTTTAGAAATGGCCATAAAATTAGTGGAAGCCAAAGGATTTAAGCTTTCCAAGAATGGATATTCAGAACTTAAAAAGAGTTTTGTTGATATATATGAAAATGCAGATGCTCAATCAGGTAATGGAAGAATGGTAAGGAATTATGTTGAGCAACTTATAAGAAATCAAAGCATTAGAATTGCAGAAAGTGATATAAGTGTTTATGAAATGAATTTAATAAACACAAAAGATATTAAGGCTATGAATGCAATTAAATATGATAATCATTTTGATTTAGAGGAAAAATTAAATGCTTTAGTAGGAAATGAGGGATTAAAAGATTTCCTAAGAAGTCAGTATAAACTTATGAAAATCAAGGAGAAAAGAAAGAAACTTGGTTTTGAAGTTGACTTAAATAAGTATATGAATATGGTGTTTACTGGAGAAAGTGGAACAGGTAAAAAAACTGTTCTTAATATATATTCAGAGATGCTATATAGTATGGGAATATTAAAAGCTAAAAGCATAGTTCAAATAGATAAATATGAGTTTATGGCAATGGTCAACTCAGGTATAAAGGTAGAAGATATGTTAAATAAACATATTGGAAAAGTTTTATACATAGATAAATGGAATACCTTCTTTGGAGAAGAAAGATATAATGAGATAGTTTCAGATCTTATAAAATTCATAGACAATAATAGTAATAGAATAGTTATTGTTCTTGGTGGCGTAAGAGGAAAAATGAAAGATCTTATATTAGCTAATGAAGGATTAAACTATAGATTCCCTGTTTGGGTTGACTTTGGAAATTATAATGAAAAAGAATTATGTGACATAGCCTTAAGTACTTTAGTTAAAAAAGGTTTCTCTTTAGATGAGGAAGCTGAAATTGCTTTAGAAAATGCCATTGGAGATATGCAAAAGAGAATAGGGGAGTTAGCTCTTAAAAATGGTCTTATGATAAAGCAATTTTTAGATAACTTAATAAGAGTACAAAGTGTAAGAGTGTGTGATGAAGAATTTAATATAGATAAATTAAATAAAATATTAGCAGAAGATATATTAAAAAGTAAGGAAAGTTTCTTAAAGAAAAATGTCACTCAACATGGTAGTTTTTAAATAAATATTATTTTGAAATTTGGCTCTGTTTTAGGTTAATACTGATTTTTAGTTACACTTTCAGACTTACTTAATTTCGCAAAGTATTGCTTATTAAGATGGGCCTTACAATTCTATGTAAAGATTAATAATAGGTTAAAACAGAGTCTAAAAATTTAGTGCTTTTAATTAAGCCTAGTATAAATATTAATTATATTAGGCTTTATAGTATTTGTTTATATAACTTTTATAGTTTTTGGTTAGTAAATAGAAATTACTTTTTTATTAAGATATATTAACGTAATCAAATTTTAATTTTTATGTATATTTGCCATGATATAATTTGAAAACAGATGAAGAAGTTTAGTGAGTTTGATTAAAAAGACAAGCTTAATTTCTCATAACAACTATATTTTAGGAGGTGTTGTTGTAGTAATAGAGCAATAGTTAAATTAAAGGGATTAACTATTACTTACAACGAAAATAGTATGATAAAGAAGAAAAGTTTAATGAAAGTTCTTTGTGGGGCCATAGTAAGTACATTTATGTTTGGAGCAGCAACTCCAGTTTTTGCACAGAGTCAAAAAACTGAGTCCGTAGTAACTTTAGGAGCAAATCTAACTGAAGCAGAGAAATTACAAATGTTAGATGCTTTTGGCGTAAAGGCTAATGAAGTTAAAATAATAGAAGTAACTAATCAAGATATAAGAGAACAATTAGGTATGGATACAAGTAAACCTATTCCACCAAGCAGTCAATCTATATCAAGTTCTTATGTAGTAGTTAAGGATAAAGGTGGAATAAATGTAACCACTAATAATCTAACAGAGGTAACAGGAAGTATGCTTGCCAATGCACTTCTTACATCAGGGGTAAATAATGCAGATGTAAAAGCAGATGCCCCATTTAAGGTAACAGGAACTGCTGCTTTAGCAGGTATATTAAAAGGGTTTGAAGATGCCTCAGGAGAAGAGTTATCTCTTCCAAAGAAAGAAGCCGCTAGGGAAGAAATCTCTTTAACTAATAATCTTAGTGAAGCAAAGACTAAAGATGGACAAACATTAGGAAAAGATGAGGCAGCTGTAGTAGTTAATGATATTAAAACTGATGTAATAAAAGATAAGCCTAAGAATGATGAAGAAATTGGAAAGATAGTAAATAATGTTACTAATAATTACAATATAGTTTTAACACAAGGTCAACAAGAGCAAACTATACAATTTATGTCAAAAATAAATGATTTAGATTATAACTACAATGCTATGAAAGAGTCTTTAAATCAAATGAATGATAAGCTTCAACAAGTTTTAAAGGATACAGGAAAGCAACTTGAAGAGAGTGGACTTTTAGAAAAGGCATTAAACGGAATAAAGAATGTTCTAGTTGATATTAAAGACTTTATTGTAAATATGTTTAGTTCAGCTAGTGAGAAGGTTAAAGACGGAATAACATATGATGAAAATGGTAATATAGTTATAAAGACAGGAAATAATTCAGATGACTCAAATAAACAAGAGGATATTCAAGATCAACCACAATACCAGCAAACACAACAACAAGATCAATCAACACAACAAAATAAATAGTATTTAAATTAGAGAGATTAACTAATCTCTCTAATTTTTTATTTGGCTATATTTTGGTTGAATGTTAATTTTTAGTTAGTTCCTTAGGCCTATTAAGAGAGACTTACAGTTCTATCTAAAAATTAACATTGGATTAAAATATAGCCTTTTGTTTTAAGAAAAGTGATTATAAGAATAGATAGAATAATAATGCATTGTAATAGTATTATATGAAATATGCTTTGACAATCAAGGGAAATTAAAATTAATTTAGGTAAAAAATTTAAAAATTCAATTTATTATTAATAAATTGTTCAAAAGGTGATTTAAGGTTTATTTAAGATTAATAATATTCAAAATTTATACATAAATTTAAAAAATATGATATTATTAGGATAAATAATTTGTAAGGGAGGATATTCATGAAGAAGAAATACATAATAGCAATAGTAACAGTTGTAATACTTGCAGGAGTTGGAGTTGGTAGTTATTTTTTAAAGCAAAGAATGAATAAAGAAACTGTAGCAACCATGGAAATTTATACTGTACCTTCTACAGATAAAGTATTTGTAAATGGTAAAATCGAGCCAGAAAAGGTTGAAACTATATTTTTAGAGCCTACAAAGGGAGAGGTAGATAAGGTTTCAGTTAAAGATGGAGAGGTTGTTGAAAAGGGAGCTCCTTTATTTACCTATAAGAATGAACAGGTTCAGAGTCAAATAGAACAATTAGAGCTTCAATTAAATTCAGCTAAGAGTCAAAAAGAAGAAATTCAAAAGCAAAATACAGAAGCTAAAAAACAATTAGAGGCTTTAAAAAAAGCAGGACTAGATAATCAGAATGCATCTCAAGGTCAAGTGCCAAATTTAGGACAGAATGCAGGTGGAGAGTTATCAACAGGTAGTATTGATGATCAGATAAAACTTTTAGAAAAACAAATAAAGGCATTAAAGGATAAAGAGTATTATACAGTAACTGCACCAATTGATGGAAAGGTGATATTAGGAGAGTCAAATGGAAGTCCTACACAACCGTATATGACTATTGAATCTAACAATTATTATGTTAGCGGAACAGTAAATGAAAAAGACCAACCTAAAATTAAGGATGGTCAAGAGGTTGAAATAAATATACTTTCAACAAATAATAATATAAAAGGTAAAATAACTTCAGTTGGAAATACTCCTGTAGATGGAGGAGCCTCACTAGCCGCACAAGCAGGAGCTCAAGGAGGAGCAGGTGGAAATATGTCTTATTATAAAGTTAACATAACTCCAGATTCTCAAGAGAGTTTAACTAATGGATTCCATGTTCAAGCATCTGTTAATCTAGATAAAAAACCAATTGAGATTCCTAAAGTAGCAATTTTAAATATAGATAATGAAGAATTTGTATTTAAAAATGTAGACGGAAAACTTGTGAAACAAGTTATAACATATTCACCTAAAGAAGGAAGTGAAGATGTAGTTATAGTAAATAGTGGACTTAATGAAGAAGATAAGATAATCTCTAACCCTACGCCAAACATGAAAGAGGGGATGAAGGTTGAGTAATATAGTAGAAGTTAAGAATTTAAATAAGTACTATAATTTAGGAAAAGAAAAATTTCATGTCTTAAAAGGTGTAGATTTAACCATAGAACAAGGTGATTTCGTTATGATAATGGGTAAATCAGGTAGCGGTAAGACAACTCTAATGAATCTATTAGGATTATTAGATAGATTTGAAGATGGTACATATAAGTTTAATGATATGGATGTAAGCCAATTAAAAGAAGAACAAAAGGCTAACATTAGAAATAAATATATGGGATTTATATTTCAACAATTCCATTTAATAAATTCTATGACTATAGGAAAAAATGTTGAGCTTCCCTTGTTATATAATGAAAAGAATGTTCCTCGTAAGGAAAGAGAGGAACTTATAGATAAGTATCTAAATATGGTTGGATTATCTGAAAAGAAAAACCAATTTCCTCTAGAATTATCAGGAGGACAGCAACAAAGAGTAGCTATTGCAAGAGCACTTATAAATAATCCATATGTTATTTTTGCAGATGAGCCAACAGGAGCATTAGACAGTAATACAGGTATAGAGATTATGGAAATCTTAAAAAAACTTAATCAGGATAAAAAGACTATAATTATGGTAACACATGATGAGGATTTAACTAAATATGCTAATAAAGTAATAAGAGTTAAGGATGGAGTAATAACAAAGGGGGAAGATTATGTCAGCAATTAATTTAATAAAAACAGCCATTGCTAGTTTAAAGTTTCATAAGCTAAGAACTTTTCTAACAATGATTGGTATTATTATTGGCATAAGCTCTGTAGTCACAATACTTTCAGTAGGGGATGGTTTAAAAGCTTATGTTTTAGAATCTTCTCAAGAAACTAATGCTAATAAAATAAATATAACATTTAAACCAGATAATTTTGAGGCTAATATGAGTCTTTTAGAACCTTTTACAAAGTCAGATATACAAGGAATAAAAGGTATAAAAGGAGTTAAAGATGTAAAGCCGTCTCAAGGATTCATGGGAGTCATGAGTTTTTCAAGTAGTCAGCTTCAATACTTTGACAAAAATCAATTTGCTATGTTAGGACCATACAATGGAAAGAATGAGAAGGTTGAATATGGAAGATGGTTTGAAGATGGTGATGAAAATAAATCTTTAATTGTTTTAGATAACAATGTTGCAAAAGAGTTATTTGATCCAATAGAAAGTGGAATTGGAAAAGCTGTAACTATGAATGGAGTGAATTTTGAGGTTATAGGTATTCTTCCTAAGGTTGATATGATGAGCTTTGGAGGAAGCACAAGTTATGTTCCTCAAAAGGCAATAGATAATATGAACAGCAATGAAGTGATAGCTTCACTAGATGTATCACTTAATGCAGATACTGATAAAAAGGCTATATTTAAAGAAATAGAGAAGTATTTAATGTCTAATCATCCTAATATTGCAGGAAAATATGAAATGCAAGATCCAGAGGAAATAACTAAAGCATTTGAAAATATAATAGGTGGATTAACTAAATTTATAGCATTTATAACAGGAATTTCTCTTTTAGTAGGAGGAATTGGTGTTATGAATATAATGTATGTATCAGTTTCAGAAAGAAAAAGAGAAATTGGTATAAGAAGAGCTATTGGAGCAAAGCCAAAGAGTATTTTACTTCAATTTTTATTCGAAGCGGTATTAGTAACCCTAATAGGTGGATTAATAGGAATATTGTTAGGTTACTTGGTAGCTAAAGGAGCAGGAGCTTTCCTACCATTTAAGCCAATTCTTACAATGAGTACATTTATAGGAGCTACTTTAGTCTCAATAATTGAGGGGATAGTATTTGGTATAATACCAGCTTATAATGCATGTAAATTAGATCCTATAAAGGCTATTTACAGATAATATTAAATTATAATATATTTGTTTAGAGAAAAAAGAAGAACCATAACATAATTATGTTATGGTTCTTTTTATAAAATGGTTATCTTTAAGTTTGTTTATTAATCTTTTGCTACATATTAAAAATTAATTATTACCTAAACCAAATAAAGTTTTCTTCTTATAGATAAAATATGCCATTAAAATAGGAAATATTAATGAAGATATAAGATTTGTTATGCTAAAACCAGTCATTATTATTGTATAGATAATACTTGCTGCTGTAATTAAAAAATATAGATAAACTCCTATAGATTTCTTCATTAATATGAGAATTACACTTGCTAAAAGTAGTATTGTAAAAATAAGATTTATAATTACTGTAGTTGTAGTTAAACCAGTTTGAGCATAAAATTCACCCATGATTTCTTGTACTGGCGGCATAAAGAACATTAAACATCCCAATATACCAAAAGCATAGAAGATTATTTGGATTACTGAAAGTGTAATAATGCCAGCCCCAATTTTTTCTTGTTTTTGATTTTCCATAAAGATACCTCCCATAAAGTTTATTTATTAAAATATAACATAAAAGTTAATAAAATGTAAAATAAAGAAATAAAATTTGTAAAGAATTAAGGAAAAATTAAGAAAATGGGCTATATGTAAATAACTTGTTAAAATAGTAACCATATGTTAAAATTATTCTGGTAAGTGGTATATTAAACTTTATTTACCATTAAAATTGTTTAAAAGGTTATTAAGAATTAAATTTAAGGATGGTGTAAAATTTGAAAAAGAAAAGAATAATAGCAACAATATTAGCAGCTCAGTTGGTGACTGGATCATTATTGTGGGGCTGTGATTCTAAAAGTGGAAGTGAGCAAGCATCAAATGGAAATCAAGTTAAGTTAAGAGTATTAGCTACTACTGATATGCACTCAAATTTGATGAACTATGATTACTATACTGATTCGGAACTAGACAATATGGGAATGGTGAAAATATCAACCCTAATAAAAGATGCAAAGAATGAAGTAGATCCGAACTCTAATGTAAATGATAACATAGATAATGTTATATTAGTTGATAATGGGGATGACATACAAGGAACTCCTTTAGGAGATTACTATGGTAAGATTAATCCACCTAAAAAGGGGGAGAAATCACCAGTTTATTCAACTTTAGAAAAAATGGGTTATGATGTTGGTGGATTAGGAAATCATGAATTTAACTATGGTTTAGATTACCTTCAAGACATTGTTAATAATAGTGATATGCCTTTTGTAAATGCCAACATATATAAAGAGGATGGAGAAACTAATGTTTTTACACCATATAAAATAATTGATGAGAAGGTTATGGATTCAAATGGACAAGAACAAAATTTAAAAGTTGGGGTAATAGGCTTTGTTCCTCCTCAAATTTTAAATTGGGATAAAATAAATTTAGATGGAAAAGTAAAGGTTGCAGATATAAAAGAAACTGCTGAAAAGTTTGTTCCTCAAATGCAAAAGGAAGGAGCAGATGTTGTAATAGCTCTATCACATAGTGGTTATGGTGATGGAGAATATAATGAAGGCGATGAGAATGAGGCTTATGAATTAACAAAGATAGATGGAATAGATGCCGTGGTAACTGGACATTCACATGATAAATTTCCAAATGAAAAATATAAATCATTAGGAAATGTTGATGTTGAAAAGGGAACAATGAATGGAACACCTACTGTTCAACCTCTTAACTTTGCTAAACAGTTAGGAGTTATAGATTTAACTCTTAAACAAAATGAAGATGGAAAATGGAATGTAGTTGATGGAACTACTAAAAATATTGATGCTAAGGGTGCAGCAAATGATGAGGAGTTAGTAAACTTCTTAGAGCCATATCATGAAGCTACTAAGGAATATGTAAATGCTCCAGTAGGAAAAATAACAAAAGATTTAAATAGTTATTTTTCACTAGTTGCAGATAGTGAGCCAATACAACTTATAAATGATTCTCAAAAAGAATATGTACAAGGACTTATAGCTAATAATAATGAAGAACTTGCACCTTATAAGGATTTACCTATATTATGTGCAACAGCTCCACTTAAAGCAGGTTTAACTGAAGGTGGAATAAATTCAGAAGATTATTTTAATTTAAAAAGTGGAGATATAAGAATAAAGGATATATCTAATATTTATAAGTTCCCTAATTTAGTTGCTGTTGTTAAGGTAAAAGGTTCAGATGTAAAAGAATGGCTAGAAATGAGTGCAGGTCAATTTACTCAAGTTAAAAAAGATTCAAGTGAAGCACAAGATTTTATAAATCTTGATTACCCAGGATTCAATTTTGATATTATAGATGGAGTAAACTATGATATAGATATAACAGAGGCTCCTAAATATGATAAGGATGGAAATGTGATAAATAAGGATTCAAATAGGATCAAGAATCTAACATTTAATGGACAACCTATAGATATGAATAAAGAGTTTTTAGTTGTTACTAACAACTATAGGGCAGGTGGAGGTGGAAACTTCCCAGGATTAAAATCAGGAGATAAACTTGTTTACCTTTCACAAGATGAAACAAGACAAGTATTATCTGATTATATTAAGGCTAAATCACCATTAACTCCATCTAAGGATAATAACTGGAAAATAGTTGGAGAGGGAGTGAAAGGAAAGTTCCTATCTAATACTAATGGAAAGGATTATGTAGGAGATTTTGAAGGAATAGAAGTACAAGGTGATGCTGGAAAAGGATTAAGCACTTATACATATAAATTTTCTAAATAATTTAAAAGAATACAGTAATTAAAAGACTTTATATGGTTATTTGTAATGAAGGACAAATAACCATATTTTTTTGTATAAAGTACCAGTATACATTTATAAAAATACAGACATAATAGTTTATAAATAAGTAATTGCAATTATTAATTTAAAAGAAGAATGCTAAGGAGAAAAGTAATATGGCTAAAAATAATAATACTAAAAAACCTAAAAAAGCTAAAACAAAAATAGTTGGAAGTACAGAAGAATAGTTTAATTTAGAGAGTCAAAACAGTTTTTTTACTGTTTTGACTCTTTTTCTATGAAAGAAAACACTTAAAATTTACTTAAAGAGAAAATATATTTAGGCTTATAGTTAAAAAAGAAGCCCATTAAATTAAATGGGTTTCTTTTTTGAAATATTTTTATAGAGTTTTAGTTACAAAGAAATTTAATAGGTATATAAGTAGACAAGCAATTAAAATTAATGAAATTATTATTAAATTTCTTTTTTTATTCATTACAACTATAGCTATATATTCTCTTATCATGGCATTAGGCAAATAGTAAAGAGCTGTTTTGGAGCCTATACCTTGTGCTTTTAGACCTACTTTTCTAGCATATAAACTAGCTCTAAATACATGAAAGTTATTTGTTACAAATACGCAATTATATTTTTTGTTTTCTACTAATTTATCCATTATATTCTTTGAGAATCTCATATTTTGCAATGTATTTTTAGATTCATCTTCTAATATAGTATCTTCAACAGGAATTCCAGCAGCTATTGCATATTTTTGCATTGCTAAAGCTTCAGAAATTTTTTCGTCTGGACCTTGGCCGCCAGAAAATATTATTTTAGGAGGATTAATAACTCTGCTTTGTTTTCTATAGAATTCTATTGCTCTATTTATTCTACTAGCTAAAAGAGGAGGAACTCTGTCACCAATTAGTCCACTTCCTAAAACTATTATAAAATCTTGATTTAATTTATTTATTCTAAATTTATAAAGTAATGATATGCTTAAAAAATTAAATATATCAAAAACAAAGTAAATTTCTATAAAAGTAAAAGCTCCCAATAAAGGTCTTAAATATTCAGAAAAATATAATTGTGGTTCAGTAAAACTGAAAATCAAATGTGCTATAAGAGCTAAGGCTAAAAATAGAGTTAGTAAGTTAGCTGGACTTTTACTTTCATGTTTTAATACAATTTTGGAGTTTATCAATAAAGCTATTATAAGAACATATATTCCAAATAACAATATAAAAACAATAAATATAAAGAATATACCAACTAAAACCATTAAAATTTTATTTTCTGTCAAGAAAGCTAAATAAACAATTGATAGCATTAAAAAGCTCAGAAAAATATTAAATAACAATCCATTTATTAATTTTTTAGGATCTTTTAAATAGGATACTAGAAAGACTAAAAACATTACTGCTGTTAAAGCTAAAATAAAAGTCATAATACACCTCGAAATAAAAATTATATATAAATTGTAAATGGTTTTAATTTAAAAATCAAAAAATATTAAAACATTATTTTTTTCATTCTAAATATAGAAGGAAAGAGTAATCTAATTATATATAGGTAAATTGTTATTATAACAATAACAAAAAAGAATTTAACTTATGGAATAAAAAGGAGTATTATAAAGTTGTAAATAGTTTGTTAAAAAATAAACTATTAGGAATTACAAGGTTTAAATTTTGGAGGTGTTTGAATGGGATACAAATTAAAATTACAAGAAGTAAATGATTTATTCAACGAGCTTAAAAAAGAGTATATAATTTATGCTCCCAAAAGATTTGAAAAACAAGGAAGATATTCAGATACAGATATTATAAAGTATGATGTTATAAATAATGTAGAAGAAATAGTATATAAAGAAAAGTCAACTTATCCAGTTAAAGAGGTAATCACTCCAATTTCTCAAACTTTATACTATTTTATAGAAAATGAGTTTAGAGAAAGTAAAATGGATAGCCAAAAGAAAATGCTTATATTTGCAAGACCATGTGATATAAACGCTCAAAGAAGACAAGATACTATATATCTTAAGAATGGAAATTTCGAAGACACATTCTATAAGAGAATGAGAGATAGAGTTAAGTTTATATGTATGGAATGTACAGAAGGATGGGATACTTGTTTTTGTACAACAATGAACAGTAATAAAACTGATGATTATAGTTTAGCAGTAAGATTTAATGAGGATAACTTATTATTTAATGTTAAAGAAGATGAATTCGACAAATATTTTGAAGGAAAAGATGAAGAAGAATTTGAACTTCAATTTATTGAAGAAAATACAGCAAAGGTTGAACTTCCAGAAATAGAAAGTGTTGAAGTTTTAAATAAATTAAAGGATCACCCAATGTGGGAAGAATACAATAAAAGATGTATTCAATGTGGAAGTTGTACACTAGCTTGTAGTACATGTACATGCTTTACAACAAGAGATATAGTTCATGATTCAAATCATAATATAGGTGAAAGAAAGAGAATACAAGCATCTTGTCATGTAGATGGATTTGATGAAATGGCTGGCGGGCATGTATTTAGAAAAACTGCTGGAGACAAAATGAGATATAAAGTTATGCATAAAATTCATGACTATAAAGCTCAATTTGGAGAAGAGCATATGTGTGTAGGATGTGGAAGATGTACAGATAGATGTCCAGAACATATATCAATCACAGCTACTATTAATAAGGTTTCAAAAGCAGTAAAAGAAATAATGGAGGAGATGTAAATGGAAAATATTTTAACACCTAAATCATGTGAAATAATAGACATAGTTAAGGAAACTGACAAAGAATGGACTTTTAGAATAGCTTCTGATGTTGTTCCAGAACATGGTCAATTTTTAGAATTATCTCTTCCTAAGGTTGGAGAAGCACCTATTTCTGTTAGTGGATTTGGACCAGGATACTTAGATTTTACAATAAGAGCAGTAGGAAAAGTTACTGATGAAATTTTTAAATTACAACCAGGAGATAAGATTGCCTTAAGAGGAGCTTATGGAAAAGGATGGCCTGTAGAACAATTTAAAAATAAAAATGTAATAGTAGTGGCTGGTGGTACAGGGGTAGCACCTGTTAGAAGTTTAATAAATAAATTTTATGATGAACCAGATTATGTTGAAACTTTAAGTCTTGTGTTTGGTTTTAAAAATTCTGATGGAATACTATTTAAAAATGATTTAGATAGATGGAGTGAAAAATTTAATACTATATATACTTTAGATAATGATACAAAAGAAGGTTGGGAAACTGGTCTTGTAACAGTACATTTAAACAAATTGCCTTTAGAAAGTTTTGGAGATAATTATGAAGTTATCATAGTTGGACCTCCAGTAATGATGCATTTTACGGCTTTAGAATTCTTAAAACTTGGAGTTCCTGAAGAAAAGATATGGGTTTCATTTGAAAGAAAAATGTCTTGTGCAGTAGGAAAATGTGGACACTGTAGAATAAATGAAACATATGTATGTCTTGAAGGACCAGTATTTAACTATACAAAAGCAAAGACATTATTAGATTAGGAGGTATTATTTATGAATCATGATATAGATATTAAAAAAGTTAGATTAAATTGTTTTCGTCAATCAAAGGTTCCTGGAGAGTTTATGCTTCAAATGCGTATTCCAGGAGGAATAGTAAATGCTAAGTATTTATCACAAGTACAAGAAATAGCAGAAACTTGGGGCGATGGAACATTTCACGTTGGTATGAGACAAACATTCAATATTCCAGGAATTAAATATGAAAATATTCCAGCAGTAAACAAGTTTATAGAAAATTATTTACAAGAAGTTGAAGTTGATAGATGCAACTGTGATATGAAAGTAGATGAAAATGGATATCCAACAATAGGTGCTAGAAACGTTATGGCATGTATAGGAAATTCACATTGTATAAAAGCAAATGTTGACACTAAGGATATGGCTAATAAAATAGAAAAATTAGTATTCCCATCACACTACCATATAAAAGTATCAGTAGCTGGATGCCCAAATGACTGTGCAAAAGGTCATTTTCAAGATTTTGGGGTTATAGGACAAGCTAGAATGGAATATCATCCAGAAAGATGTATTGGATGTGGAGCTTGTGTTAGAGCTTGTGAGCATCATGCTACAAGAGTGTTAAGTTTAAATGATAAAGGATTAGTAGATAAGGATCCATGTTGTTGTGTGGGATGTGGAGAATGTGTAATAGCGTGTCCTGCAAGTGCTTGGACAAGAAAGCCAGAAAAATTCTACAGAATAGTTATAGGTGGAAGAACAGGAAAGCAAACTCCTAGAATGGGTAAAACTTTCATAAACTTTGCAACTGAAGAAGTCGTTCTTGGAATTTTTGGTAACTGGCAGAAATTCTCTGCTTGGGCTTTAGATTACAAACCAGAATATCTACATGGCGGTCATTTAATTGACAGAGCAGGATATCATAAATTTAAAGAAATAATCTTAGATGGAGTAGAGTTAAATCCAGAAGCTTTAGTTGCAGATAATATATTCTGGGCTGAAACAGAATATAGATCAAACTTTAATGTTAAACCAATAAAAATGCATAAATCAATAGAATCTAACAGACCTTTAAGATAAGGATTTAATGTTAGAAAAATACATCTGATTATATTAATGATAATTTCAATTTTGGGATAATAAAAAATTATAGTTTGGCAGTTTATATAATTATATATGTTTAACTTTAGAGGGAAGGGGTACACTCTTTAAATTTAAAAATATATATAAGTTTTGGTACGGCTTTTATAATTAAAATTAAATGTCAAATTTATTTAGAATTACATAGATTAAGAAAAATGAAAAAATTCTATAATCTATGTAATTTCTTATATAAGCAAAAAAAAGAATAAATTAGAAAACAAATATTAACAAAATATAAATATATTAATAATTTATTAATATATTAAAGTTTAATTTTAAATCTTTATTTTTTTACGCTTTTGCTTGTATAACTATTTAAATTTATAATAATAAATATACAAAGCAAAGAATGTTAGCAAAATTTATTATAGATTTAATGAATAATTTGTCCTAAGAAGTGAAGTTTCTTCTCCCTTTCATATCACTTTTTAGGACAGATTTTTAAAGACTTTAATATTTAGGAGGTTTTTGAAATGAGTGATAAAACAATTAAATCATATTGGGGTGTTGAGTTAAGTCCAAGATTCATCGATGCTGGAGGAAAAAAACTTTGTGTAATATTACCTGGAATAGGATATTGCTTAGATAGATCTTACTTAGATTACTCAAAACAATTAGCAAAAGAAATTGGATATGATGTTTTAGAAGTAGAATATGGATACCAAATAAATAGAAGTGAATTTAATATTGAAAAAGAATTTAGCATAATGGTCTCAGAGTCTTTAGAAGTTATAGATAATGCTATAGACAAAGAATATGAAGAAGTTTTAATAATAGGAAAAAGTATAGGAACAAGCGTGCAATCTTTCTTAAATAAAGATTTAAGTAGAAGATTTAAAAATATAAAAAATATATACATAAGTCCAATAAATAAAACTTTAGATGAGTTTAATATAGAATCTAATTCATTAGTTATAACAGGAGATGAGGATCCTTTATTAAGTATAGCTAATAGAATGAATATAGAAAAAAGAGATGATGTAGAAAGCTTTATAATCGAAGGAGCAAATCATGCTCTTGATATAGAAGGAAATATAATGAAGACTATTGATGGTTTAAAAGAGTCTTTAGAAATAGAAAGAGAATTTATATTAAGATAATTGTATTGGTATTGTAATAATATGAGAAAAGATAAGGATAGTCATTTTTATGACTATCCTTATCTTTATTTTTTATCACTTGAACAAGATGAAAATAAAGATATGAAACTAATTCCATATAAAATATGTAAAGGGTTTATATAATTATGAATTTTTAAATAAATATATATAAATATTATTAAATAATCATTTTATTTAACTATTAATGAAATTTTTATTATTAAACAAAAGAAAAATATATGTAAAAATTAAAAACTTAGCTTGACAGAAATCATATGGAACTGATACCATATTATCGTAAAGTAAAGGATATCAAAAGAGAAGAATATTAGGAGGTTTTGACATGAGTAAAGAACAAATAG
The DNA here is from genome assembly GCF_057782465.1 of Clostridium sp. LIBA-8553. NCBI lineage: Bacteria > Bacillati > Bacillota > Clostridia > Eubacteriales > Clostridiaceae > Clostridium > Clostridium sp. LIBA-8553. The sequence continues at coordinate 2,234,248 of NZ_CM173489.1, read as the reverse complement.
TTGCTCAAGAGATATTGAAAAATATTGGTGGAAAAGAAAATATAAAATCAATGGAGCACTGCGCTACTAGATTAAGACTTATAGTTAAAGATAAGAGCTTAATAAATGAAAAAGCAATTGAAAATATTGATGGTGTTAAGGGACAGTTTTTTGCAGCAGCTCAATATCAAGTAATTTTAGGTACAGGTTTTGTAAATAAAGTTTTTGCTGCCATGAATGGTGAGGGCGTAGAAACAGGAAATGTAAAAGAAGATGCATATAGTAATATGACATTACCACAAAAAATATCTCGTACGTTAGGAGATATTTTTGTTCCTATAATTCCAGTGTTAGTTGCAACTGGTTTATTCATGGGATTAAGAGGACTATTAACTAATTTAGGAGTAGAATTTAGTCCAACTTTTAATACTTTATCGGAAGTCTTAACAGATACAGCATTTATATTCTTACCAGCTTTAGTAGCTTGGTCAACAATGAAGAAGTTCGGTGGAACTCCTGTAGTTGGTATAGTTTTAGGTCTTATGCTTGTAGCACCTCAGCTTCCAAATGCTTGGCAAGTTGCAGGGGGAGCAGATCCAATATATGTTTCATTATTAGGAATAAGTATTCCTATAGTAGGTTATCAAGGATCAGTACTTCCAGCTTTAGTTTTAGGTATCATAGCTGCTAAGCTTGAAAAGTTTATTAGAAAGTTTATGCCAGACGTATTAGATTTAATACTTACTCCGTTTTTAACTTTATTAGTATCAATGATTCTTGGTCTATTAGTAGTAGGTCCAATAATGCACACAAGTGAAGTTTACATCTTAGAACTATTTAAAATGTTCTTAAGTTTACCATTTGGTATAGGGGGAGCAATCATTGGTGGAGTTCATCAAGTTATAGTTGTAACTGGAGTTCATCATATATTCAATGCTTTAGAAGTTGAATTAATTTCAAGCACAGGATTAAATCCATTTAACGCAGTAATAACAGGGGCTATAGTGGCTCAAGGAGCAGCTGCTCTTGCAGTAGGATTTAAAACAAAAGATAAGAAAAAACGTTCATTATATATATCTTCAGCAATACCAGCATTCTTAGGAATTACAGAGGCTGCTATATTTGGAGTAAACTTAAGATTCATTAAACCATTTATATTTGCATGTATAGGGGGAGCAGCATCAGGAATGTTTGCATCAATAATGAACCTTGCTGGAACAGGTATGGGAATAACAGCCTTACCAGGAACATTACTTTATATTAATACAGGATTAATTCAGTACTTCATAACTCTTGCTATTGGATTTTCTGTTGCATTTGCTTTAACATATATATTCTTTAAACCACAAGAATAGTTTTTTAGGCTCTGTTAAATGACAGAGCCTAATTTCAAAGATTCTAAGTGGCTATATATGGTTAAAATCTTCTAAGTAATGATATAATTTATAATATAAGAAGGGACAGATATCTTTATTTAGGAGGAAAAAGATGAAAGTTACAATACAAGACATAGCTAACATGGTTGGGGTATCTAAAAGTACAGTTTCAAGATATTTAAATGGTGGTTATGTAAGTAGTGAAAATACAATTAAGATAAAAGAAGCAATAGAGAAAACAGGATTTGAAACTAACTTTTTTGCTAAGAGATTAAAATCTAAACAAAGCAAATTAATTGGAATAATAGTTCCTAGAATAGATTCATTTACAGCAGGGAAAGCCTTGAATGGTATAAATAGTAAATTAGAGGAGCATGGTTATCAAGGCATAATATTAACAAGTGAATTTAATACAGAAAAAGAATTAGAACAAATTAATAAGCTATATAATCAAGGGGTAGATGGAATTATCATCATGTCTTTTGAAATTTCAAAGGAGCATGTGAAATTAGCTAATAAACTTCCAATACCTATTTTGTTTACTGGACAAAAGAATGATTATGTAAATTATTTAGTTTTAGATGATGAAAAAATAGGAAGAGTTTTAGGTGAATATATAAAAGAACAAGAACATGAAAAAATTGTGTTCTTAGGAGTTAGTGAAAGTGATAGGGAAGTTGGTATTCTTAGAAAGAAGGGATTTTATGATGCCTTTGGAAAAGAAAGTCATATAGATTTTGTTGAAACTGATTTTTCTTTTGATAAAGCTTATGAGCGAGGAGAAGAGGTTTTAAAATATAATCCAACAGCCGTTGTATGTTCAACAGACAATATAGCTCTTGGGCTTATGAGGTATCTTCTTGAAAGTGGTAAAAATATACCAGAAGACATATCTGTTGCAGCCTTTGGAGGATATGAAGTCAGTGCCATAACATATCCTTCACTAACAACTGTGAAAATTGATTATAAATTATTTGGTGAAGAAATAGCACTTAATATTTTAAGTTTAATAAATGGTGAGCAAAGTATAAATACTTGTGAAATTCCTTTAGAGCTTATAATAAGAGAAAGTGTTAAAAAGTTAAAGTAAATACAAAACATTTACTTCATCAAATATATTTATTAACAGAGGAAGGTGAAGTAAGTGGAATTTTTAAATAAAGAAGAAATAAATAAAAAGTCGGCAGAATTTTATAAAATTCCTAAGGAGTTATGGAGGGATAACTTTCATTTCGAAGCTCCCTTTGGACTTATAAATGATCCTAATGGACTTAGTTATTATAATGGAGAATATTATATATTCTTTCAATGGAATCCATATGGATGTGAACATAAATATAAACATTGGGGATATGTAAAAACTAAGAATTTTAAAGATTTTTCTATACCTAAGATAGCTTTAATTCCAGAAGATTATTTTGATAAAAATGGTTGTTATTCAGGTGGAGCTATTGTTAAAGATGGAAACTTAGAAGTTTTTTATACAGGAAATGTTAAAGGAGATAAGGGAGAGAGAATTTCTTATCAATGCAAAGGAGTTCTTCAAGAAAATGGTGAAGTAAAGAAATTAGGACCAGTTATTGAAGAATTACCAAAGGGATACACAGCTCATTTTAGAGACCCGTATATTTGGGAAAAAGATGGCCAGTACTATATGATTCTTGGAATACAAAGAGAGGCTTTAAAGGGTAGATGTGTAATATATAGATCACATGATTTAGATAATTGGAATTTTGTGGGTGAATTAAAAACTTCATATAATGATTTTGGGTTCATGTGGGAATGTCCTTCATTTTTTGAATTAGATAATAAAGAAGTTCTTATTTTTTCACCACAAGGGCTTGAAAAAGAAGAGTTCAGATATCAAAATATATATCAATCAGGGTATTTAGTGGGAGATTTCGATTATGGTACTTTAGAATTTAAAAGTGAGAGAGAATTTAAAGAATTAGATATGGGATTTGACTTTTATGCTCCTCAAGTTTTTAAGGATGGAAAAGGAAGAACTATTATGATTGGATGGATGGGGCTTCCTGAAAAAGAAGAATTTCATTGTAGTAGAGAAAAGGGATGGATTTTTTCACTAACTATGCCTAGAGAATTAACATTAAAGGATGGAGTTTTATATCAAAATCCTATAAAAGAAATGGAATCTCTTAGAGGGGATAAGATAGTAAATTTAAATAATGTATGTATTGAAGATTTAAACTTTAAGGAGGTAAAAGAAAATAGTTATGAATTTAAGATAGATATAGATAGATATGAATCATCAAAGTTTAAACTTAATTTCATGGAAGGGGAAGATGAATATACTTCATTAACTTATGATTTTGAAAAAGAAATTTGTTTAATAGATAGAAATTCAATGGCTAATGGAGAGAAGGGCATAAGAAAGTTTAAATTAGAATGTAATGGTAATTTAAAAATTAATATGTTTGTAGATAAGTCATCAGTAGAAATATACTTCCAAGATGGAAAAGAAGTAGCATCCCTGAAGCTTTATCCTAAGAAGGATAGTTTCAACTTAAGTTTAAAAACAGAAGGTGGTCAAGCTAAGATTAATACCTTAAATATATGGAAAATGGATGAGGTGAATTATTATGAATAAAGTATTTTGTATAGGTGAATTATTAATAGATTTCATAGGAAAAGACAGAGGAATGGGTCTAAAAAATGGAGTGAATTTTGAAAAGAAAGCAGGAGGCGCTCCAGCTAATGTAGGAGCTGCTGTTTGTAAATTAGGAGGAGAGTCTTATTTTTTAGGACAAGTTGGTAAAGATTCTTTTGGAGAATTTTTAGTAGATATGTTAAAAAGCATAGGAATAAATACTGAGATGACTAAAATGGATGGGTACACGACGTTAGCTTTTGTTGCTATTGATGAAAATGGAGAAAGAGATTTCGAGTTTCATAGAGGTAGTGATGGAGATTATGCCTTTAATAATATAGATTTAAACAAAATAGAGAAAGATGATGTAATTCATTTTGGTTCAGCTACTGGTTTTCTAGAAGGAGAACTTAGAGAAACTTATTTTAAGCTTTTAGAGTTTGGAAGAGAAAATGGAAACTTCATTTCCTTTGATCCAAATTACAGAGATATGCTTATAAAAGAAGAAAGCTTAGAAGGATTTATAGAAGATTGTAAGAAATTTATAAGTTTTTGTGATTTCTTAAAACTTAGTGATGAGGAGATAAAGCTTATAACTAAGGAAGAGGAACTAGAGGCAGGAATTAAAAAACTTCATTCTTTAGGTGCAAAAATAGTTGCTGTCACTTTAGGAGGAAAAGGAACTCTTTTAAGTAATGGAAGCAGTTTAGAAATAGTTCCATCAATAAAAATAGCTCAAGTAGATTCTACTGGTGCTGGAGATGCCTTTGTTGGAGCTGTTCTTAAAAAAGTAAGTGAAATAAAAAATAAGAAAGATTTAGATTTAAACTTATGGAAAGAAATAATAAGTTATGGAAATAAAGTAGGGGCATTAACTTGTACAAATTATGGTGCAATTGATGCTATTCCAAGAGAAGAAGATTTAATTAAATATAACTAGTTTAACTATTTTAAGAGTATATAAATACTTTTAGAAAGCTCTGATTTAAGAAGCTTTTAAATGTGTTTATATACTTTTTATTTTTAACTTTTTAAGTTTAATTAAAAGAAAAATAAAGTTTTAATTTAAATTAATAGAGGTTGTCTTTAGAGTAATGCATATTAAAAAATTAACATGAATATAGTTTAGTAAAGCAATTTCTAAGGAGGAGCCTTGAAAAAAGTTTTAAGAAATATATCCTATGATGATAGGAATCTTTTAGCTATAGGATTAGCGTTTATATCAAATTTAATATTTTTAAATATAACAGAAAAATCCTATAACATTAATAACTTTTATAAATTTTTAAGTTTAGGAGTAAAGGAGGCTCTAGGGGCTGGGATTATTATTTTTATAACTTTTATAGCTATAATTCTTCTAGTTTTTGCTCTAATAATCAGTATAAATATAATATTGCATTCTAATGAAGTTTTTAACAAATTTGTTTCAGTAGGTACCATTGTAGTAGTTTTTATAATAGCCTTTTATGGATTAAGCGAGGGTATTCAAGGATTTAAAATATTATTTTTAAGTTTGTTTTTTATAGCACTATTTTTTAAAGTTTGGGAAGATGCAAAAAATAAAAATTGAATATAAGTACATTGAATTTAAAAAGGGATGTATCTTTTGATACATCCTCTTTTTAGGAAATTAAATTTTAAGAAACTTGATCAATTGAAATGATAGATATGTTTCTTTTTTCAAATTCATCAATTATTCTTTGAATTGTAGAAGGTTTTTGGTAATTACTTTCAGGATATCCATCTTGTCCATCTTTAAAGTCTATCAATTTCATTTCTAAAAATGGATGGTAAAACATTCCTGCAAAGGTGTTTTTGGACATTTTAGCAATTTTATTTAGCATAACATCTTCTTTACCATTTTCAACATAATAAAGTGGAGTTGGAACATAATAAGAACCACTTCCGGTTGGAGATTTCATAGGTTGAGATTGATGTTTTTTCTCGTCATAATCATTAAATATATATTTAAAGTGCTTTTCTAAAGCTTCATTTTGAGCCTTATTTATAGTGTAATGAGGGGCTTCAAAGAAGCTTATATTTATATCTAAATCTTTAGCGATTTCAATAGCCTTATCTACTCTTGTATCTAAATCTTCTACAGAAGGATTATACTTTCCAAATTCAAATCCTTCTCCACTCACTGTATCACCTGTTTGGTGAGTATAGCCATGAAGACCTATTTCCCCCTTATGAGAAGCTGCAAAATCTAGTGTATATACAAGTTCTGCATTAGCAAAGTTATTTTCTTTAGAAGGATCCGTGTCTATATTTTTCCCAGGATTAACATATCTAGGTATCCAAGCTATATGATAAGGTACATTCTTTTTCCATAAATATCTTCCCATTACTCTTATGGTTTCAAGGTATTGGGAATCATATTCTGAACCAGTTCCTGTTGATTTAACATCTTCAAATCTTATTATTCCTTTTTGGGATCCGTTTCCTTTGTATGGTTTAACATCTAGCATATCTCTATTAGTGTAAAGTTTGATAAGCTTATCATTTGAATACCATCTGCTTTTTAAATCCAGCATATTGGCAACATCTATTAAAGACATATATACTACATTACCTTCCACTATAGGACTAATCTTAAATTTATTATTTTCTGAGTTTTCCTTTGTAGTGTTATTCCAAGTATTATCTTTTAAATTAACTTTAATATTTTTATTTTCAAAGTTAATATCTAAATTTTCATCTTCTAATTTAATTTCACCGCCATTGTCTTTTACTACTTCACTTATAGGAATCAAATACCTATTTTTATCTAGATATATTGGTAAACTTAAATCTTGTATTTTGCCATTTAGGTTTATTTTTATATTATCCTCCTGTTTATCTAATCCATCAAATTTTTCTAAGCCTAAAACTGATAATGAGTTTTTAGCAATACCGTTTTGTAGTGTACAACCACTTAACAAAAGCATAGAAAAAAATAAGATGGACATTTTAAAAAGTTTTCTCATGTAATGCCCCCTTATATTAATTAAATGTGATTAATATTTATTGTAAACTTATAAATAAAATAAAATAAAAGTGTACATTAATAATATTATTTTACAAATTAAGGGTTTAATTTACAAAAAGGTTAAAAAAATATTAATAAATGTAATACTATTTGTTTTTTATAAATATATATATAATTTATGCTTTAAAATAAATTATATTTATTTTACAAAAATATAAGGCAATATGTATAATTAATGTATAATTACAAAATAATGATTAATAAGGGGGTGAACTCTATATATTAGCTTAAGTGAGTTAATTATAGATATATAATGACAAATTTTAGAAAAGGATTTGATACATTTTTAGTCTGGGCTTTAAGAATATTACTTTTATTTGTCATAGGAGGAACAGTAGTAAAAGGGTATCTTTTTGATAAAGTCACTAATGTGTCATTAATATTGATAGTGATTAGTTTTATATTTATTTTAGGAATTTTTATTGCTATTAAGAAAAGCGTTAATAAAGTTATATTAATAAGTTTTATTTTAATTGTGGCTTTGGTAATTAGATTATTATGGTTTTATAATATAGATAGTATTCCTGTTGGTGATTTTAACAGGATGTTTATATGTGCAGGAGATTTCTTAGGTGGTACAAGTTACATGTTTAAAGGTACAGCTTATATGGGAAGATTTCCTCATATGACTATAACTGTTCTATATTTTGCACTAATTAGAAATATATTTTCTAACCCATTAGTTGCAATTAAACTTATGAATATAGTATTTTCTATGATAAATGTAATATTACTTTATTTTGTAGGTAAAGAGGTTTTTCAAGATAAGGAAAAGGGAATTGGAGTTATGGCAGTTGCTGCAATTTTTCCACCTATGATTTTTTATAATAATGTATTTTCTTCTGAGAACATGGCTATGCCACTTTTTATTGCAAGTGTACTTATGATTTTAAAAGCATATAGGGCTGAGAGCTTTTCTAAGAAGTCTTTATTTGTATTAGGATCTGGAGTTTTATTAAGCTTATCTCAACTGTTTAGACCTATAGGATATGTTGTTATAGTTGCATATGTAATGTACATACTTATATATTTTAAAGAAGGAATAAAATTAAAACTTCTAACTTCTCTAAATGTGATTTTAAGTTTTATATTACCATGGGCTTTAGTAAGCTATATGCTAATGGCATTAAATATAACAGAATATCCATTGTGGCATGGAACAGAACCTTTAAGTATATCAATTTTAAAAGGAACAAACATTCAATCTCAGGGAAGATGGAATGAGGAAGATGCAAAAATATTCAATGAATATGATGGAGACTATGAAAAGGTTGATGAAGTTGCAAAAAGTATTATAAAAGAAAGATTAATAGAAACTCCAAAAGTAGAATTATTAAAGTTTTATGTTACAAAGTTTATGAATGAATGGAATACAGGAGACTTTGCAGGAGCTTATTGGGCTGAAAATGGATTAGACGAAGGATATAATAGAGATGAATATTTAAATATGCTTGGAAAGACCGAGGGTAAAATGTTAATAAGAATGAGTACAGAAGGCGCACTATATACAAAAGTATTTTGGTTAGCTCTTGTATTGATGACTTATGTAGGGCTTTATAAAAATAGAAGAGATAGAAACTATTCAATAGATTTATTTTATATAATATTTGGAGGGGCTTCTTTATTTGGTCTTATAACAGAGTTCCAAGACAGATATACTTATCCATATTCATGGATATTTATAATTCTTGCTTTCACAGCTTTCAAATTAAAAGAAAAAGAAAGTAGTGGCTCTTTATTTTGTAAGAATTTGTAATTCCAAGATGAAAAGTAAATTTTATAAAAGATGATAGCAAAATTTGCTATCATCTTTTTTATTTATATTTAAGAATTAATATGAATTAAAGGCTAATAATAATTCATAGAAGATTCGTTTAATATAAGGTATCTAAAATTATAAATAAACGCATAGATTATAGTTTGGAAATGGAGATGAGTTATATGAATAAAAAAGATATTTATTTGAGTGAAATCAAGCATGGAGAATCAGTTAAGATTTCTTTAATGGTTATGAAAATTCTTTTTAGAGATGATGCAAAGATAGTTTGTATATTGGCTGATAAAACAGGAGAGGTAAAAGCTAATATAATTAAAAAAGAAAATGAGAGCATAAAAGAGGGAGATGTTTTAAAGGTAGAAGGAAATAAAGATAGATTTTTAGATGTTAAAAAATTTAAAGTACTATCAGAGTATGATGAAAGAGATTATCTTCCTCATGTAGAGAAGCCCATAGAAGAGATAATGAAGGAAATAGATGAAATAACAGACAAATATATAGTTTCTAGTGAGGGAAGGGCCTTAAATGATTATTTTTTTAAGGATAATGAGTTTTTAGAAAAGTTTAAAAGGGGTATTGGAGGAGTATCCATGCATCATAATTATATAGGTGGACTAGCAGAACACACATTAAATGTAATGTATCTAACGTCAATATTATGTGAAAGATATCATTGTAGAAGACCTGAAACAGCAATATTAGCTGCAAAATTACATGATATTGGAAAGATAAAAGAACTTTATTATGATGGACCATTCAAATATACCTTAAGAGGAGAGATGGAGGGTCATATTGTAATAGGGGTTCAAATGATAGACGAAGCAGTAAGAAAAGATTCAAAGCTTTATAGTGATGATTTTATAGCAAGAATAAAGGGATGTATAACTCAGCATCATGGGAAATTAGAATATGGATCTCCAAGAGAAATGAAGACTGAGGAATCATACATAGTAAATTATGCAGATGGATTAGATGCAACAATGAATAAAATAACTATGTTAAAAGAGAAAACTAAAAGTGGAACTTGGTCTGAATATGATAAGAGATTAGAAACTAAATTGTATCTATAAAACTAGTAAAGAGCTATATCAAATATAATTTAAAACATAGACTAAAATAAAACTTATTTAGATATTATCTTTACATTATTTATAAGTTTTGATATAGCTTCTTTAATTACTAGTTAACTTCTAGGAGCATACATGATTATGAGAACGCCAATTAATGCGATTAAACCACCGATTAAATCAAATTTATCTGGAATAATATTATCAACTTTCCATCCCCATAATATTGATAGCACGATAAATATACCACCATATGTTGCATAAACTCTTCCAAAATTAGAGTTTGATGGTTGAAGGGTTGGAATAATTCCATATAATATAAGAGCTATAGCACCTAAAATTCCGTACCAAAGACTTTTTCCTTCTCTTAGCCAAAGCCAAACAAGATATCCACCACCTATTTCAAAAATACCAGCTATTAGAAAGTAAAATATTGATTTCAAATTTTCCAAGTTTTTTTCTCCTTTGTTTAGTATTAAGTTTAAGTATGCAAAATTATAGCACTTGCATAAAAAAATATCAATTTAGAGAAGTTTGAATGCATACTGTATTGGAAATGAAGGAATAAAATGATATAATTACAATTGATATAAACGGTTACAATAGAGTGAAAGGATAAGAGAAAACTGGAGGGGTAAGAAGTGATAGTAGGATTTTTTATAGCTTTAATTTTCATGATAATGCAAATAGGAATAGTTTCTTATCTTGTGTACAACCTTTATTCAAAGAATGAAGAAACAATAAAATCAATAAATGAGGATGATATTAAGTCGGCACTTAATTTAAAGAAGGTTGTTGTATTAGAAAACTCAGTATCATTATTACTTTATGGAGTTTTAATAAGCAATAGAGAGATACTTGATTTTGGAAGAGGAGAATTATTAACAGTTGTCATATTAGCTTCAATAGGAGTAATGATGGTTTATCTTTATATGTTTGATAATTTCATGGAAAAAGTTAAAAAGTTTAATGAAAGTAAAAAGGAGAATATTGTAGCTTAATAGTTATTAGTAATTTATAAAAAACTTAAAAGTTCATTCAAAATAAATTAAATTTTAAATATATGAGAAAATATTGTTGTGCTTTAGATTCTAATGTTAGAATCTATATAATACTGATATAAATATACAATTAAAAGTTTTGTTTTTATTTTTATTTTGATTTTTAAGGAGAAAAAGTGAATGAGAGATTTTGAGAAAAGAAAAATATTAGCAAAAGAGGCTGCAAGTCTTATAAAAGAATTTAGAGATGAATCTAAAATTTTTGGAGAAAAGAGTTTTAAGAATATTAAAATTAAAGATGATTTTAATATGATTATTATAGATGATACTTGCGATGGTATTATTGAGGTTAATTTAAATGAAGTAAGTAAGATCTTCAAGGAAGAAATAGAGGATATAGGGCCTTACGGAGTTCATTTTTACAATGCTTTAGAGGAATTAAGAGAAGAAACAACAAATAGATTTGAAGAATTGGACAAGAATCTTTTTATGGAGCAAATAGGAAAAACTTATTATGTTCAGCATAAATGTGAAGATATTTATGAGAGATTAAAAGAGATAGAAAAAGAGTTTTGTGAATTAAAGTAATGGTGAGTCACGGAGAATTCCGTGACTTTTTTATTATTTAAATAAATATCATAAAAGTATTTAGGTATATAGAGTTATTAAACAAACTTTTACTAGGATAAAAACATTTATTATATTAAAATTTATTTTTAAATTTAAGAGATATTACACTTTACAAATCATACGAATATAAAAATACATCTAAAGATGAAATAGAGTCTTGGGATTGAGAACTCATATCTAAGGTAATAGTATTTAATCTTTTAAAGCCTTGGCTCTCATAAAAACCATAATTACATATTGTATCTGTGAAAAGATAAAGTTTTTTTACTTGATTTTCTCTCATATAATTTAAAAGGTTATTTACAAGGGTTTTACCAATACCAAAGCCTCTGTAACCTTCTCTAACAGCAAAAAGTGTTATGGAGCCTTGAAATTCATCTTTTCTATCTTCTAATAATTTTTCATAAGCTTTTGAAACTGTTGCAAATTGCTTTAATTCTTTTTTCTCTTTAGAGTTTCCTAATGCAATTGATATATACTTACTAAGAATTACTCCAAAATGATAAATTGAGTTTGTAATTGAGTTGTTCTTTGAAACATTTCCTAGAATAACTCCAATTGGTTTATTATCTTTTGTTGCTATTAAAGAGTAGGTTGTCTCTTGTAAGCAAGAATGAAGATATATTGTAAGTACTTTATCAAGAAGTTTTTCATCAGCTATAAGTTTATATAATCTAAAAGCTTCATTTATTATTTTTTTTACTTCTTCATAATCAGTTTTTTCTATTTTTCTATAAGTTATTTCATTCATATAAAAGCATCCTTTCATTTAGTATATAATTAATTTATAATATATCCCCTAAGGGAAGAGTCAATTATGAGAGGAGAGTTTTTTTATGGAATTATATTCCATAGGAGAAGTTTCAAAAATTAAAGGAATAACTATAAAAACTTTAAGGTATTATCAAAGTGTTGGTTTAATTGAACCTGTTTATATTGATGAAAATAGTGGATATAGATATTATTCAGCTGAACAATTTATTCATATAAACATAATAAAAGGATGTAGGAAGTTAGGAGTAAGCATAAAGGAACTTCAAGAGATATTAAAAACTAAGGATACAGAAAAACTTATAAAGTTTTTAAAAGAGAAGAAAATAGAAGCTGAAAGAAATATTGAGAGTTTAAAAAATACTATAGGAGAAATAGATAATTTAAATTCACAAATAGAATTTTCTAAAAAAGCGGTTAAAGAAAAGAATGTTAAAGTTAAGTATTTCAAAGAAAGATGGATAATAAAAATGCTATGTGAGGAATTAGGTGATTATAAAGAACTTCTATACTATTCAAAACTAGAGGATTTAATAATTGAAAAAAATATTAAAAATACAGATGATGGAGGAATGGTGTATTTTTATGATGATAAGGGAGATTTAGAAAAGTCATATGCTTTTAAATTCATTGAGCCAATGAAAGAAGAGTATAAGAATATAATAGGTGTTGAAAAATTACCAGAGGGAAATTATATAACATTAAGCTATAGCAAGGAGAATGAAAAAGAACAAAAAAGAAAATTTAATGATTATTTAGAGTATAATAATTTAAAGTTAGAAAGTTTAATAGAAGTAGATCTTTTAAATGATATATTTAATACTAAATCATATAGTTGTCAGATACAAATGAGAATAAAGTAAAATTTATTACAAGATAAAAACATATAAATTAATAGGAATAATAACAATTCCTAAAAGTGAAGAAAAGAAGCATTTAGCAATAATAATTCATAGGTCCTATGATAATGAAAATATAAGATTTGATACTGGTTTTAAATATCTTACAGAATACTTAGAGGAAAATGATTATATATGAGCTGACTTATATGTACAATTAGCTTATATACGAGACTATAGTGATAATGATGGCAACAAAATAGTACCACCTAGTTATGCATAAATATGATGGAGATGCAGCTGGCTTAGGTGGAATTCCTATATTTGAATAAATGACAATAAAATTAGGTAGGAAAAGTGGTGTAAATTTAATCATAAAATTATCTATGGATTTATAAATGAAAATTCATAGATAATTTATTTTTTATTGAATTTAGTTTTAATTTGTATAAAAATATATTGAAAGTAGAGGAGTTATATGGTAATATGTTACATGTAAAGATTTACATTAAGAGTAGGGGGAGAGAATATGAGAAAAATTAAAAAGCTCTTATCAGTTCTTTTAAGTTTTGTATTTTTTATAACTTTAATACAAATACCTAAAATAACTAAGGCTGATGAGAAGAGTTCAGAAGGTGTTTATATCAAAATAAGATATAATAGACCTGATAAGAACTACAACGGATGGAACTTATGGACTTGGGAGAGAGATTTAAATGGTACCGATACCAATACTAAAGTTTCTCAATTTATAGGAAATGATGATGAAGGAGAATTTACAGTTATTAAAACTAATACAAATGAAGGAAAGTTAGGATTTATACTACGTAGAAGTGAATCAGGTAATGACTGGGCAGAAAACTATTTTGGTTCAGATAAGTTTGTTGACCTTTCAAAAGGAGATCAGGAAGTTATTATAAATCATAAAGAGGATGGAGAAAGAACTTTTGAGGTTAAGCCTTTAAATAGAAATTTTGACAAGGTTACTTTAAATCTTCATTACTACAGATTTGATGGAAATTATGATAATTGGGATATTTGGTCTTGGTTAGATGGGGTTAAAGGTGGAGAAGGATATCCTTTATCATCAGAAGATGATTATGGAAAACTATCAACAATTGTTTATGATGGAGTAAAAGATGCTGATCCAAGAGGCATTGGAATTATAGTTAGAAGGCCAGATTGGTCTGATAAAGATGTACATGCTGATAGATTTATAAATTTAGCTTATGCAAATAATAAGGGTGAGATTAATGCATATTTAGTTCAAAATAATCCTGAAATAGTTTTTAGAGCAGAAGATGCAATAAAAGATCCAGCAATAACAGGGGCTAAGATTGATTCAATAAATGAAATAAATTTCACAACTAATATCAAAATGCCATCTCAGGATATGAATGGAAAGATTACTTTAAAAGAAAATGGTATTTCTCAGCCAATTTCGGTAACGATACCAGAAAGTTTAAACTCTGGAAAAATAATAACAGATAAGAAATTAGATTTAACTAAGGAGTATATTTTAGAAATTGAAGGATTTAAACCTGCCACTGTAACTTTAGGGAAAATCTTTGCAAATAAAGAGTTTGAAAAACTTTATCACTATAATGGGGAGTTAGGTGCTCTATATAAGAAGAATAAAACGGATTTCGTGTTATGGGCTCCAATGGCAACTTCAGTTAAAGTAGCTATTTATAACACAGGTGACTATACTAAAGAAACTAATCCAAAGGAAGTTATAGAAATGACTAAAGGAGAAAAAGGAATTTGGACAACTTCTCTTAAAGGGGATCAAAATGGAGTTTATTATGATTATCTAGTTACTAATAATGGAGTAGAATCTAATGTAACTGATCCTTATGCTAAAGCTGTAGGTGTTAATGGACGACGTGCAATGGTTGTTGACTTAGAATTAACTAATCCAGAAGGATGGAAAAATGATAAAAAGCCAAAACTTATTGCTCCAACAGATGCAGTAATTTATGAAATTCATATAAGAGATTTTTCAATTGACCCATCTTCAGATACTAAAATGGAGATGAGAGGTAAATATGAAGGAATGTGGCAACCTAATACAACACTTCCTGCTAATGAGAATATAAAAACAGGAATAGATCATTTAAAAGAATTAGGAGTAACACATGTTCATTTACTTCCAACTTTTGATCATAGATCAATTGATGAAACAAAATTAGATAAACCACAATATAATTGGGGATACGATCCACAGAACTATAATGTGCCAGAAGGATCTTATTCAACAGATCCATATAAGGCAGAAGTTAGAATAAAAGAATTTAAGGAAATGGTTCAAGAACTTCATAAAGCTGGTATAAGAGTTGTTATGGATTCAGTTTACAATCATACAGGAGCAACAGCTGATTCTCATTTAAATTTAGCTGTTCCAGATTATTATTATAGACAGAATGAATCTGGAGGATTTTCAAATGGTTCAGGATGTGGAAATGAGTTAGCTTCAGAAAGAAGTATGGTTAGAAAAATGATGGTTGATTCAGTTAAGTATTGGGCCAGTGAATATCATATAGATGGATTTAGATTTGATCTTATGGGGCTTCATGACATAGAAACTATGAAGACTATAAGAAAGGAATTAGATAAAATAGATCCAAGTATAATAATTTATGGAGAAGGTTGGACAGGAGGAGATACACCTCTTCCAGAAAATCAAAGCGCCCTAAAGAAAAACACTCCACAATATGGGGATATGCAAATTGCTGCATTTAGTGATGACATGAGAGATGGAGTTAAAGGACATGTTTTTGATGCTGATAAGCCGGGGTTCGTTAATGGATATAATGGGTTAGAAGAGCTTGTTAAGTTTGGAATAGTTGGTTCTGTAAGGCATAGTGGTGTCAAGTATGGAGCTTCCCCAAGTCCATATGATGGCTATGGAGTAGAACCTTGGGCAAATGAACCATATCAAACAATAAATTATGTATCAGCTCATGATAACTTAACTTTATGGGATAAACTTCAAACTACAAATAAAGATGCATCTAAAGAAGAGTTAGAGGCTATGAATAAAATGGCTTCAGCTATAGTTTTAACATCTCAAGGAATTCCTTTCTTCCAAGGAGGAGAAGAGATGGCAAGAACAAAGGTTAATCCAGATGGAAGCTTCAATCATAATAGTTATAATGCACCAGATAGTGTAAATAGAGTTGATTGGACAAGAAAAGAAGAATATAATGATTTATTTAATTACTATAAAGGATTAATAGAACTTAGAAAATCTCATAAAGCATTTAGAATGAACACTGCTAAGGATATTCAAAATAATATTACATTCCTAGAAAAAGGAAAATCATTCACAAATGACAATGTTGTTGCATACACTTTAAATGGTGAAAATGTAGGGGATTCATGGAAGGACATGGCTGTAATATTTAATGCAAATAAGGAACCTGTAGATATAACTCTTCCAATGAATGACTGGGCTGTTATTGTAAATGGAAATAAAGCAGGTACTGAAAAGCTTGATGAAATTAAAGGAAACAAAGTTCAAGTTCCAGCACAATCTTCTTACGTTTTGGTACAAAAAGATAGCTTTAATGGAGATAACAATGGAGGAAACACTGAAAATCCAGATAAACCAGATAATGGTGGAGAAGGTGAAAATCCAGATAAACCAGGAAATCCAGATGATAATGATACAAATAAGCCATCAGAAAATAGTATACCAACAATTGATGCGAAGGATTTAGAATTAAATCTTGGAGAAAAGTTTGATCCTTTAAAAGGAGTTACTGCCTTTGATAAAGAGGATGGAGATTTAACTTCAAAGATTCAGGTTATAAAAAATAATGTTGATCCAAATAAAGCAGGAAAATATGAAGTTACTTATATGGTAGTTGATAAGGACGGAAATAAGGTGACTAAAACTATAAATGTTAATGTTTTAGAAAAGTCATCAGGAGGAAATCTTCCTAATACAGGAGGAACAAGTGCTCTTTCTTTGGGGATAATTGGCTTAATATTAGTTGGAGTTGGAATTATATTCTTTAGGAAGAGAAAAAATAATTAATATTAAAGAAGTATTGATTATATAAAAAAAGAGCTATTCTAGGAGGATAAATAGAATAGCTCTAAATTTTTTCAAGAAATAAAAGCTAACTTAATTCTGGTAGCTTTTGAATTATTAATAAGCTTAGATAGGAGGGAGAAGGTATATAGCATAAATAATCTTTATTTAATATATAGTATGAATTTATACTTTAAATTGGTAGGAAAAATAAGTAAAAAGCTAATATTTTACTTATTTTTTTAATTGTAAGTTATTACAAAAATAATAGGTTATATATTAAATATCATTGACAACGTTTACCGAAGAATTTATAATTTTTTTAAATATTATCTATATTTGGTAAATTAAGGGGGATAAATAAAATGAGAAAAATGAGAGAGAAAATAGCTATTATAGCTGCTACGGTATGTGTAGTTACATCTTCATTATCTATAACAACAAAGGCTGGTGTTTCACTTCCGCCAACAGGAGATGCAACAAAGGGGTCAAATCAACCATTTCAACATGGATATAGAGTAATTGATATTGAAAACTGGAATCCAGAAGAGGATCCATATGCAGAAATGTTAAGAGCACATGTACCACTTCAAGAACGTATTGAACCATTTGCAGAGACTCAAGCAAATCCAAATTTAAGTCCAGAAACTTCACTTACTAACTTAAATGGAGATTATGGCAATTATTTCTTTGATAGTACAGCGTATACAAATGATTTTAGTCAATATGCGTATAATTTCTGGCAGTACACTGATTATTACGGAGGATGGCATGGTATGCCAACAGATGGAGTTCCATTACGTTTATATGGTGGAGGAGAAGATAGTAGTAATTTTGAATTTGGAATATTAAATCTTCCAAACCCAGCATATACTAATGCAGCTCATAAAAATGGGGTTAAATCAATTGGATGTTTATTTATACCAAGATCAGGACAACCATATGATGCTTTATTAAAAAAGGATGAAAATGGCGAATATATAGTTGCTAAAAAGCTTATTGAAATAAAAGAGTATTTTGGTTTTGATGGATATTTTATAAACCAAGAAACTAGTATAGATCCATCACATATTATTCCATATAAAGAGTTTACTAAAACTTTAGTAGATGCAGGTGTATATACTCAATGGTATGATTGTGTAGATGATGTAAATGGTAAATTAACATATAAACCATCGCTTATACCTTCACATAGTTCTTATGTATATGATCAAAATCTTGGTCGTGTAAATGATTCAATATTTATGAATTATAACTGGAATTCTCCAGATGGATGGAATAATGGAGATAGTACAGATCCTAGATATATAGATGCAAGTGTGGAAGAAGCTAAGCGTATAGGTATTAATCCTTTAGATTCGGTTCTTATGGGAGTTGAGGTTGCTATGGGAAAATTCAACGGTTCTCATAACTCAACAAGAAATATGGATGTTATATTAGATGAAAATGGTAATCCAAAATCCGGAATAGCTTTATTTACGCCTGATTATGTAAAGGCAGGCTTAGATGATGATTTAGGAGACCCTACTCAAAATAGAAGAGGACAAGCTGACTATCAATGGATGGTAGCTGAACGTGAAAGAATGTTCTATACTGGTGTGACAATTGATCCATTAGATACAGGAGAAAAAGAAGGGTATTCAAGAGCTGATGTTGGTCTTAAGGATGCTAGTCAGTGGGGAGGAGTATCAAGATATATAACTGAGCGTTCAGTTGTTAATGGTGCAACTTTTGTGACAAACTTTAACACAGGACATGGAGTGCATTATTATAAAGATGGAGTTATATCAAATAATGAGGAATGGGCAAATATGAACATTCAGGATATACTTCCAACATGGCAATGGTGGATAGATACTGAAGGCACTAAATTACAAGCTGATTTTGATTATGGCCCAAATGTAGAAAAGGGTGATAAGTTCACTTATAAGCAAATCGGAGCATATAAAGGAGGTAGTTCTTTAGTTGTTAATGGAGAGCTAGACTCTGAAAATTATTTACGTCTATTTAAAACAGAGTTAGATGTTGTTAAGAAATCTAAGGCTACCATAACTTACAACAAGGTGTCTGGTAAAAATGCTGGAGAAATGGCTTTAGGACTTATATTTAAGGATAATCCTGATAAGGTTGAATATGTTTCAATTAAAGGTTCAGATAAAGATACTAATGGATGGGTTAGTAAAGATGTTGATTTAAGTCAATTTAAAGGAAGAGAAATTGCTGTAATTGGACTTGCCTTCTCTCCAAAGAATGGGGAAATCTCATCTGATTACCAAATGAACATTGGTGAAATAAAAATAACTGATGGCAAGGATTATACTCCTGACATGCCAGAGGAATTTGAAATAGAGGATTATTTAAATACTAATGAAGTTCATGTAGAGTGGGAATTAGAAGATTATAATGAGGTTAAACAATATAACCTTTATTCAAAAGGAGATAAAGGAACTTTAACTTATTTAGGTGGAATTTATGATGATGTTTATTACATTAAGAATTTACCTAAAGATACTAAGGAACTTTTACTAACAGCTCAAGGGGAAGATGGCAGTGAAAGTAAACCAGCTAAAATTAAGTTTTCACAAGATTATAAGGTACAAGATTTAAAAGTAACTGAGACTGATGAGGGGTTAGAAATAGATTGGAATAATCCAGACAAGAAGTCTTTTAAAGGTATAGAAGTAGAAGTGAATTTACTAGAGGGTGGAGAAGAAAAAGAAGTATTCTCAAAAACATTCAAACCAGGCACAACTTCTGCTAAAGTGCCATTAAAACAAGAAGATGGCAAAAAATATGAAGTAAAAGTATCTACAACTGATAATAAGAAGGATGTTTTAGATACGGTTACAGCTAAAGGAAAAACCAAGGATTTTTATGCAACACCTTATAGCGGAAACTACAAAGTTATAAATGGTAAATTAATCTTTGATGGACCAACTTCTAAGGACTGGTGGAAAATGTATATTACTGTAGAAGGAATAGAGTATTCATATTTAAGAGGAAAAGATGGATTTGATAATATTCCAATTCCTAAAGAAGCTACAGAGATTTCTATAGTGCTAAAAGATTATGAAGGAAATTTATCAGAGACTACAAAACTTCAATATAATCCACAATAGTAAGTTTTAAACCTTAAAACTATTATAGACCTTTATAAAACAATTAAAATCAAAAATAAAAAGACTTCTAGAGGTGTTTTGATTAATCTCGAAATAATTCTTAGAAGTCTTTTTATTTTATAAATTTTGTTAGCAAAAAGAAAGTTTAAGAATAAATATATAATGTATAGTATTCTTTGGAGTGTGAAAAGCTTAAGAGGTGAAAATCTCTTACTAAATAGTTATGATTAATCAAAGAATTTTTCTAAATGTATTAGATGAAAATCAAAAACCTATTTCACGATGTAGAGTTAAAATTGAAAACCGAAGAGAAAAATATGAGGCAGACACAGATTTTGCAGGAATCGTGGAGTTTTTGGTTCCTTTAGGAGTGTATGTTTTAACTTTAGAACATCCTTTGTTTAAAAGGAAAGTTTACAGAATGACTTTAAGGGATGGCTTTAGTTTCTCAAGAATAATTCTTAAGAAAGATAATTTAAGTACTTATAGAAGAAATAAAATTCCTATGAAAGAATATATTAAAAATACTGAAGTAGACTATGATATTGATGAAGTGGATTACGATATTAATGAAGCGGATTACGGTGTTGATGAAGTGGATTATGATATCAATGAAGCAGATTACGATATTGATGAAGCGGATTACGATACGGATGAAGCAGATCACCATACTGATGAAGTAGACTACAATAGTGATAAGGTGATTGATGGAAATTCAAAATTACGAAAGAATAAAAATAATTTAGACATTGATGAGAAAGCTAGTGTAAGAAAAAAGGTTAATAGGAATTTAGATATAAAAACAGATGATAAATATAAAATGGAAAGCCAAGATGGTATAAATATAGGAAAAGAGTATTTTAAAGGTGGTAGTTTCTTTGAAGGAAGTGGTATATGGGGAACTACAGGAGTTTTTGATGGATTAAATGAAGAGGGTTTTGAAGAGATATTAAATGGTGCAAAAGCAATTTTAAAGGACATATTGGATTTTGCTAATTCTATTGATAGTGAAGAGTACGAAGTTCAAGAGGAGGGTATTGGCTATGAAAGAAATTTAAATAAAGAACAAAAATTAAATGATAAGTATTTAAATAAAAGAAAAAAAATAGATTTTGATGATTCATGGGAAGTGGAAGAGATAAAAGGATTAGATAAAGATTATAATGGAGATACTTTTGATATAGATGATTATGAAGAAGAGATTCTCAATAGAATAAAAGAAAAAGAAGAATATTAATAAATTTTAGATAATTTAAAGTAAGCAAATTAAATAAATTTTATTGATAAAAAACGTAAAAAATAGAATAAAATGGTTGAAATGTCCGTAAAATCAAGTATAATTAATATAAGATTGAATTTATGAAAGGAGGCAATTTAATGAGAATTTTAGATAATGAATATGTTAATGGTATATATTTATTATTTCCTACAAAAAGAATAATGTGTACTCAGCAATTGCTCCTTTTATGGAATTTATCTAATGCTTTCCATAAAACTTTATAGAAATCTTTTTAAAATTCTAAAGAGCATGGCTGAGAAGCTGTGCTTTTTTATTTGAATAAAGTAAAGTTATGATATAGAGATTACTATTACTAAGAAGACCTAATATAATATTGTATGTTTAATACTTTATATATATATTAATTACTTTTAAAAATATAAAACCTTACCAGTTTGCAAACTTGAATTTTAACAGTCTTCCTATTTTACTTAGTTCAGAAAATCTCTAAATTATACCTTTAATTTTATAGGCATCTATATCTTTAGGCACTGCTTAAGGATATAGATGTTTTTAATTTTCAAAACTAAATATTTTGAAGGAGACAAGTCTATAAAATTTACCAAAATTATATTTTCAATAAAAAGGATTAGTTAAATCAAAACTATATAAATAGTAGTTAGTTAAAGCTATATAACTCTTTGTAATAAAGAATTATATAAGTTTTTAATATAAATTTTTACTTCTACATATAAGGAGGGATAGAATGTGAATATAGGTGATGTTCTTTTAAAAAAGTTTTAATACTCTTATAGAGAAAGCTATAAACAAAGGGGGCAAGACATATGGGGATATTTAAGAACTATATAGCTAAAAGAATAGGATTTTTAATAGTTCCAATATTAGCTATGATAATTGTTTTGGGAATAGATAGCTTTTTCCCTTATCTTCAAAAGATATTTGTTGATGATATTTTATTAGGTAGTGATTCAAGCAAGTTAGGATTATTTTTTGGAATTTTCTTGGGCTTAGCACTTTTACGTGGAATTTTAGGATATATTAAAGAATTTATGTTTGATAAATTTTCCTTAAATGTGAGTAAAGAAATAAGAACAGATCTTTTTAAAAAGATTCAAAGTTTTGAGTTTTCATTTTTTGATAGTACAAATACAGGAGAACTTATGTCTAGAATTGGTGAGGATGTAGATATTGTTTGGGAAACTATTTCCTACGGTCTTAGATTATTTATAGAGGGTATAATATTATTTATAATTTCTGTAACCATAATGATGAGGATGAGTTCTTCACTTACAATAACGTGTTTAGTGATTTTACTTCCAGTAGGATTCTTAGCTATTTTAGTAAATAAAAAATTTGAAAGAAATTATTCTAAAATAAGTGATAAAGTGGCTGATATAAATCTTATGGCACAACAAGACATTGCAGGAATAAGACTTGTAAAAGCCTTTGCGAGAGAAAAATATGAAACTGAAAAATTTTTAAAGGTTAATAAGGATTATTATGATTTAAATATAACTCAAGCCAAGATTTTAAGTAATTTCTTGCCTGTAATTGACCTTTTAACAAATTTAGCACCAGTAGCTATGATAATTTATGGTGGTTATTTAACTATTAAAGGACAAATTACTATGGGAACACTTTTAGCTTTTAGTAGTTATATTTTGAATCTATCTTTTTGTGTAAGAAATTTAGGATGGCTTGTTAATATGATGTCTCAAAATAGAGCTTCAATGGATAAAATATTCAATATTCTTAAAAGGAAACCACAAATAACTTCTATAGAGAATCCTTATAATCCAGATATCCTTAAAGGTGATATAGAGTTTAAAAATGTTTCATTTAAATATAGTGAAGAGCAAATATTAAAGAATATAAATTTAAAGGTACCAGCAGGAAGTACTGTTGCTATTATGGGAGAAACAGGCTGTGGTAAAAGCTCAATCCTTTCTCTTATAGGAAGACATTATGATACTACAGAAGGAACAGTGTTAATTGATGGCGTTGATGTTAAGAAGTGGGATTTAGATAAATTAAGAAGTAATATGGCAGTGGTATTTCAAGACACCTTTTTATTTTCAGATTCTATAAGAGATAATATAGATTTTGGTGGAAGTAAAAGTGAGGAGGAAATAATAGAGGCCTCAAAAGATAGTTGTGCATATGACTTTATAAAGGAAATGCCGGAAGGATTTGAAACAGAAGTTGGTGAAAGAGGTTTAGGTCTTTCAGGAGGACAAAAGCAGAGGTTAGCCATAGCTAGAGCCTTAGTAAGAAAAACTCCAATATTGATTTTAGATGATGCTACGTCAGCACTTGATATGGAAACAGAGTTTAAGGTGCTTAAGAATTTATCTAAAAAGCAAAAAAAGGCTACAACCTTCATAATAGCCCACAGAATATCTGGGGTTAAAGATGCAGATATAATAATTTTCATGAAAGATGGAGAAATAGTTGAGATGGGAAATCATGAAAGCTTATTAGAGAAAAAGGGATATTACTATAGTATATACCGTCATCAATTTCAAGATTTAGAGTTTATACAAGAGGTTATTTAAAATGAATTTTTAGAGACTTAATTCTAAAAATCTTGAGAAAAATAACATTAAACTATAGTAGAGAAGGGGGAAGGAATAATGGAAGAGATTAATGAGAAAAAGACTCATAAATGGAAGACCATTAAGAGACTTTTAAAATATGTGGCTCCGTATAAGTGGAAAACTTTAGGAATAGTATTAATGCTTTTATTAATAATGAGTTGTAATACGTTGAATCCTTATTTAATGAAGGTATCAATAGATAAATTTGTTTCAGTAGGAGATGTAAAAGGTCTTCTAGGAATTGGAGTTGTTTTAGTTTTATTAAATTTAATAGCAATGATACTTTCAAGAATCAGAATTATGTCTATGAGCAAAATAACAAATCAGGTATTAGTAAATATAAGACATGAACTTTATACTCATATACAAACTTTAAGTTTTTCATTTTTTGATAATAGGCCAGTGGGAAAGATTTTATCTAGAGTAGTTGGAGATGTTAATGCATTAAATAACCTTTTAAATAATAGTATCGTGAATTTGATACCAAATCTTTTTACAATTTTATTGGTTATTTTTATGATGTTTTTTATGGATCCAAGCCTTACATTAGTTTGTCTTGTAGTTTTACCATTTCTTTTTGCAGGAATGTTTTTTATTGAAATAAAAGCAAATAAGAGATGGAGAGATTTCAGAGAAAATAGGTCAGCACTCTTAGGATATACTCATGAAGCTTTTTCGGGAATGAGAGTAGTTCAAGGATTTAGTAGAGAAGGGTATTCAAGAGAAAAATTTAATAAGCATTTAAATGGGCATGCAAGTGGTTTTCTACATGCAGTCAGACTTCAAGACTATTTTTGGCCAACAGTAGATATATGTAGAGGGGTTGGAATTGCTATTGTGCTTTTTGCAGGATATAAATTAACAAATGGAGGAAGCTTATCTTTAGGAACTTTAATAGCCTTCATAATGTATATTGAAATGCTTTGGAGACCAATAATGAATTTATCAGCTTTTTATAATGCTTTTGTTACTAATCTTTCAGCAGCAGAAAGAATTTTTGACATAATGGATACAAAAAATGATATGGTAGCAAATGCATCTGAAAAGAAACTTCCTAAAATTAAAGGAGAGGTTCATTTTGAAGATGTTACTTTCTCTTATGATGATGATGGAAATCATGCCTTAAAGAATGTAACATTTACTTTGAATCCTGGAGAAAAGATAGCTTTAGTTGGAGAAACTGGTGCTGGAAAAACCACAATAACTAATCTTATAAGTAGATTTTATGATCCAACAAAGGGAAAGATTTTTATAGATGGAATAGATATAAGTTCTGTTGATGTAGAAAGTCTTAGAAGTCAAATGGGAATAATGCTTCAAGATTCATTCCTTTTTGCTTCTTCAATTAAAGAAAATATTCGTTATGGTAAATTAGATGCTACTGAGGAAGAGATAATTGAGGCTGCCAAAGCTGTTAATGCTAATAGTTTCATAGAAAAGCTTGAAGATGGATATGATACTAATGTTAATGAAAGAGGATCAAGGCTTTCTTTAGGACAAAGACAGTTAATAGCTTTTGCAAGAGCTTTAATTGCAGATCCTAGAATACTAATCTTAGATGAAGCTACAGCTAATATTGATACTGAAACTGAAAGATTGGTACAAGAGGGAATTAAAAAGCTTATGGAGGGTAGAACATCTATAGTTATAGCTCATAGGCTTTCAACAATTAGGGATTGTGATAAAATATTTGTTCTTTCTCATGGAAAAATTGTTGAAGAGGGAAGCCATGAGGAGTTATTAAAAAGGAAGGGATATTATTATAATCTATACTGTGCACAATATAGTTTTTTAAAGGAAGCTTAAAAAATATAGAAGAGGCTTATAAAAAGTCTCTTCTATATTTTTTATTAGTTATGCACAGATATTAAATTTGTTAATTTCATTAAATGTAATAGGTGTATTATTTTTCTTAAGCCAATCGCTCCAAGTGGTTTTGAAATTGCCATCTTGTTCTTGTATATAGTTATAAAAATTAGTAAAGAAATCTAAGCGTTCTTTAGTTGGAAAAGAAGCTATGCTATGTTCTTTTAATCCAGAAAGTGCTAATTGTCTTTGTATTATTTCATCAAGAGTAGCATTTTTATAGTTTTTAGCGATATCATACATAATTATAAAGGTTGTTGTTCTTCCTATCCCTTGTTTACAATGAAAGTGAAGCCAAGTATTTTTAGGCATTGAGTTTATATACTCAATAAAATAATCTACCATATCGTCAGTAGGAAGTTTGCCATCAGTTACAGGAATTCTAACATAAGACATTGAATTAGATTTAACTAATTGATTTTCTGAAAAAACTTCTTTGGGAACAACATTTAATTCTGGATGATTAAAAAATTTTAATGGCACTCCTATTGGAATATTATTTAATTTATTTATCTCATTATGAATAACCTCTTTTTTACTTAAGCCAGCATTAGCATTATTTTTTTCATTTTTCCAACTGACAGGATATTCATTGATAAAACCATGGGATTCTTGGCGTAAATCAACAATGGTTATTGGAAGATTACTTTTTATTTCATTTACCATAAGTGATAAATTTTCAGGCGAAAATTGTTGACTACCTGAACTATTAAGAGTATCTAATCCTTTTAGGTTTAGATTAGGTATGTTTTCTAAATTATCTAAATTTGACGTTGTGCGAAAATTATGAGGTAAATTAGTAATGTTTTTGGTATCTAAAACTAGATGTACATCATTTTCTTCAGCATCTACAAATAAATTATCATTAACTAAAAAACCACCTAAAATACTTAATATTAAAAAAAGAATAAAAGCGTTTTTCTTTAAAAACTTAAACACGGTTAAATCACCTCAACATATATTTTCTATTATAATTAATAAATTTAGTATGGCATTAAATAACTTTTATATGTATTAAGAAATAATATTAATTTTATTAGTATTAAATATTAACATGCAAATTATTATAAAATAAAAAGTTTAATTGTATACTAATTTATTACTCATAGAACTTAACATAATAGCATATATTTATATATTGATATGTAAAAAATACAATTAGTAAGGGGGAGAATCTGTGAATAGAAAAAAGCTTATGGCAATTTTAATGACAGCAGCTTTTTCATGTACTTTAATTAGTGGGCTTACTATACAAAAACCAATGGAAGTAAAAGCAGATGAAGCTTATACTGCATTGGGAGATGTTGCTGAGCTAAGCGTTGAAGGGGATACGGCGACAATAAAACTTAATCCTGAGACTGTGAAGATAACTTTTTATAGAAATGATATGTTCAGAGTTTGGATGGATCCACAGGGGGACTTTGATGATCCAACTAGTGGAAAGATTTTAGATAAAACAGGAGAAGAATATGATGCTCAGTACGGTGATATATCTATAGAACAAAGTGATGAGGGTGATTATTATAAGTTGAAAACAGAAGAGGCGACCTTAAGAGTTTATAAGAGTCCTTTTAAACTAGCTTTGTATGATGTTAATAATGAAAGTGTTATTTGGGAAGAGGCAGAGCCATTACAATATAATGAGAATTCCACTAAGCAAACTTTAGTATCTGATAAGGAAGAACATTTCTTTGGTGGGGGAGTTCAAAATGGTTATTTTTCACATAAAGGAACAAATGTTAATGTTGAATTGTTAGCATCTCATTGGAATGATGGCGCTGTTTCAAATCCAGTACCTTTTTATATGAGTACAGAAAATTATGGGGTATTGAGAAATACATTTAAACCAGGGGACTATAATTTTATTGAAGATGACCTAGCTGTACTTTCACATAATGAGGGAAGGTTTGATGCTTTTTATTTTACAGGAGATTCTTATGAGGAAATATTAGATCAATATACAGAATTAACTGGAAGACCTGCTTTAATGCCTAGATGGGGATTGGGTATAGGAGATGCAGATTGTTATAAAGAAACGAGTGATGCATTAAAGATTGCAGAAAAATATGAAGAATTAGATATGCCTAGGGGATGGATGCTTCCTAATGATGGATATGGCTGTGGTTATACAGATTTAAGAAGTTTTGTTCAAAATGCAGAAAAATTAGGATTCAAAGTGGGTCTTTGGACTGAGAACGATGTTAATAAGATAGCTCAAGAAGTTGGCGAATTTGGAACAAGAATGGTTAAAACAGATGTTGCTTGGGTTGGGCCAGGATATGAGTTTGCATTAGATGGAGTTAAGAAAGCCTATGATGGAATAGAAGATAACTCAGACAGTAGAGGATATGTTTGGACTGTTTGTGGATGGGCTGGAACTCAAAGGTATGCAGCACCATGGACTGGGGACCAAACAGGAAACTGGGAATATATTAGAATGCACATTCCAACTTATATTGGATCTGGAATGTCAGGAATGCCTTTTATAGGATCAGATGTAGATGGTATTTTTGGTGGCTCCGCAGAAACTCAGGTTAGAGATTTACAGTGGAAAGCATTTACTCCAATTATGATAAATATGTCTGGCTGGGCTAATAATGATAAGCAACCTTGGGCTTGGGGAGAACCATACACAAGTATAAATAGAATGTATCTAAAATTGAAGTCTAGAATGACACCATATATGTACACTTATGCTAATAAGGCACATACTAAGGGAACTCCAATAGTTAGAGGATTAATGTGGGATTACTCAAATGATTCATATACTTTAGGGGATGGAACTAAGTATGAATACATGCTAGGAGATAATCTTTTAGTGGCACCAGTTTACGAAGACATTGAGGTTAAGGATGGAATATATCTTCCAGATGAAAATCAAACTTGGATAGATTATTTTACAGGTGAACAATACACTGGTGGAAGAGCTATAAATAATTTTGAAACTCCATTATGGAAATTACCTTTATTCGTTAAGGATGGAGCTATAATTCCTATGTACCCAGAAGGAAATTATGATGCTCAAATAATTCCAGATGAAAATAGACCTATAACTTTTGATATTTATCCATCAGGTGATACAAGCTTTGAACTTTATGAGGATGATGGTAATACTAAGGAGCATAGAGAAGGAGAATACGCTAAGAGTTTAATAGAGTCTAGTGCACCAGTAGAAGGAACAGGAAGTGCTATTTTCACAGTTAATGCTACAGAGGGAACTTATAATGGAATTAAAGAGAGTAGAATGAATGAGTTTACAGTTCATACCAAGGTAGATCCAGGAACAGTTACATTAAAAGTAGAAGGAGAAGAAGCTAAGGAGATAACTAAGGTTTCTTCTATGGAGGAATATGAAGCTTCAAAAGAACCTGTTTATTTCTTTGAAGAAGATAGTCCTGTTGGTGGAGTGCTTCATATTAAAACAGGAGCTATGTCTATAAGAAATACATTCTCTGTTGAAATTGAAAACTTTAATAATGATAAACCTAAAGAACCTACAGATGGATTAGAGATGCCAACAAGTCCAAAAGGATTTAAGCCAACAGATGTAACAGATACAACTATAACAGTATCTTGGAATGATGTTAATAATGCAACATCTTATGATTTATTAATAGATGGAGTAATATTTGAAGGAGTAAAGGAACCTTTTGTTCACAAGGAATTAAAGTATAATTCAACTCATACTTACAGAGTAAGAGCAGTTAATGCTTTAGGAGCTTCAGAATGGAGTGAAGAAATACAAGCAACTACAACTGCTTATAAATATAATAACCAATTAAAGCTTAGTGAGTTTGATATGAGTAAAACAAAGGCAGAAACAGAGTTTCATCCATCTTATAATATAGAAAAAGCTATTGATGATGATTTAGAAACATCTTATTATTCAACACAAACTAATCCGTACCTTCCACAGAGTTTAACTTTTATGTTTAATGATATTCAAGAAATTGGAATGATAGAGCATACTCCATTTAGAATAGCTAATACGATGACTAAGTTTAATTTATATAAAACAATGGATGGAGAAAATTATGAAAAAGTTTTAGACAATTATACTATAGATGCTATAGAGGGAGCAACTAATATAGAGTTTGAACCATTTGAAGCAAAAGGAATTAAGGTAGAAGTATTAGAAGTTAATGGTGGAAGAAAAGATTTTGGAATGAAGGAGTTCCGTATATTTAAAACTAACAAAGTTATTGGAGATGTAACAGGTGATGGAGTTGTTGATTTAAATGACTTAAGATTTATGAAGCTTTATTTTGGAGTAAGAGAAGGTGATAATGACTGGGGATATGTATCAAAAGCTGACTTTAATAAGGATGGAAGAATCGGTGCTTATGATATTGCAAGAGTAGCTTCAATAGTTGAGGAAACTTTAATTCCATCAGGAAATGAAGGAAAAGGAAATTTAAGAGTAGAATTTGATAAAAAAGAAGTTAAAGCAGGAGAGGAATTTACAGCTACTGTTTATGGTGATGAAATAAAAGATATGTATGCCTTTGATTTAGTTATAAAGGATGGAGAAAAGTATGAGTTTATTGATGCTTCTTTAAGTAAAGATACAGAAGGTATGACTTTGGGTCTTAAAAATGAGGATGGATTTGCATCAATTGGAGCTACTAAAAATGGAAATGAAGCACCTATAGATGGAGATATTACTTTAGGTACTATTACTTTAAGAGCGAAGGAAGATATGGATACTAAAATTGATTTATTGGAGTCAGTACTTATAGATACGTCTTTAAGAAATATAGATCTATTAGGTATTAAAGAAGAGATTAAGGTTAGTCCAGTTAGAAACTTTAAAGAAGAAGAGGTAACTAAGAAGAGTATTAAAGTATCTTGGGAAGAACCAGAAAATATAGCTGGATTAGAAGGATATGTTCTTTATAAAGATGGTAAAAAGGTTGGGGAAATATCTAAAGAACAATTAGAGTACACATTTAGTGGATTAAATAGACATACTATATATAATTTAAAAGTTGCAGCAAAATATTCAAATGGAGAAGTTTCTAAGAAAGAATCTTTAACTTTAAGAACTGCTAGATAATCAAAAAATAATTAAAAACCTCATTCTTTGATTAAAGAGTGAGGTTTTATTTTTATAAAGAAAAAAGTTCGTTTTAAAACTATATTAAGACATATTTTAACAATTTTAAGAATATATTTATATATTGGAGAGTAATATTATAGAGAAATTTATATAAATTTCTTTAAAAATGATTACTTGGATTTTTAAGTTGTAAGTAAGGTTAGTCATTATTTGCAAGTAAAAATATTAAATGTTTTTGGAGAGGAGAATTTAAATGAATAAGAAAAAGATTAAAAAGCTTATTAAAAGTGCTTTAGCTACTACTTGTGCAGTGAGTGTAATAACAACAACTTCTGTTACTGCTTTTGCAAGCTATAGTGGAGAGGAAAGTAAAGAGAGTGAAGGGAATACTAGAGTTGAAGCTGAAATTTATCCAGTACCTCAAAGTTTAGAACATTCTTCTACTGAAGGAATGAGTTTAGAGGGAGAAGTTAACATAGTTTATCATGGTGAACAAGAAACAGCGACTTCTGAAAGACTTGAGAGAGCTTTAAATGAAAATAATATTCCTTTCAATGTGTCAGAAAATATTGAAGAAGGAAAGGCTAATATTATAGTTTCTTCAGAGGGTGATCACTGTGAGGTTTGTTCTGATGGAAAAGTAGAAGATAGCGAGGTTCTAACACATAAAGAAGGTTATGTATTAAAAACAAGTAATGATATTAATGAAAAAGGAAATATATCTATAATAGGTTCAGATAAAGATGGTGCTTATTATGGAGTTTTAACTTTAAGCCAAATTTTAGAGCAATCTAATGATGAGAATAAGTTTGCTGAAGTGGTTGTAACTGATTATCCAGAAATAGAGTTTAGAGGATTTATAGAAGGATTTTATGGAGTACCTTGGAGTCATGAAGATAGAATGAACTTAATGAAGGATACTAGTGAATACAAAATGAATACTTATATCTATGCGCCTAAGGATGATCCTTACCATAGATTAAATTGGAAGGATTTATATCCAGAGCAGGAGGCAAAGCAAATTGCTGAGCTTGCTAAGGCAGGGGCAGAAAATAACTTTAATTTCTGCTGGACAATTCATCCAGGAGCTACTCTTCAATTTACTGATGAGGATTTTGATGCTCTTATTAATAAATTTGAACAACTTTATGATTTAGGAGTTCGTCAATTTGGAGTTCTTTTTGATGATACAGATGACTGGTCAAGAGGAAAAATGCAAGCAGAATGGATTAATAGGATAGATACAGAATTTGTAAAAGCTAAGGGTGATGTAGCCCCTATGATAGTTATATCTGCAAGATATAATTCAGCGTGGGGACCAAATATGGAAAGATATTTTAAGCCTTTTATGCAAACATTACATGAAGATATACAAGTAATGTGGACAGGTCATGCGACGATGTCAAATGTATCTAAAGAAGTTTTTGAATGGCCTAAAATTCAAACTGGGGTTGATAAGGATGTAGCTGTTTGGTGGAACTATCCTGTAAATGATTATTGTGATAGTAGAATATTAATGGCCCCACTTCACAATTTAAACCAAGATCTTGATAATGTTAGTGGATTTTTCTCAAATCCAATGAATCAAGCTGAAGCTTCAAAGGTAGCTTTATATAGTATAGCTGATTATACTTGGAATACTGATGAGTTTGATTATATGAAAAGCTGGGAAACTTCTATAGAAAAGTTTGTACCAGAAGTAAAAGAAGAGTTTATGAGATTTGCTTCTAATACATGTTATTTAAAAGATGATGGAGGAGCAAGTGGTCCTTTTGAGTATGATGAATCTTGGTATTTAGTAGATAAAATAGATGCTTTAAAAAATGCTATAGCAAATGGAGAATCAACATTAGAAGCTGCAAAAGCTTTATTGGAGGAATTTAAGTTAATAGTATCTGATTATGAAAGTATTACTTCTAAAGTTACAAATGAGAATCTTTTAGATGAAATAAAACAACATTTAAATGCCTACAAAGCTTTAGGAGAAGCAGGTGTCGCAGCTATGGAGGCTATAATTGTTGCCGAAGAAGGAAATGTTGAAGAATGGTTAAATAAAAGTAATCTTGCTGAGGAAAAACTTGAGCTAATGACCACTTATAAGATTATAAGCGGTGAGGGAGATGGAGAAAAAGAGAATGTAGTTGCTGTTGGAGAGAAAAGGCTTAAACCTCTAGTTGAAGAATCTGTAGATTTCTCAAAAAGTATTATTAGTAATTCATTATTACCAAATTCAAATGCAGAATTCAATACTTCAGTTGAAGGAATTGAAAATACAGAGGTTATATTTGAAAATGGTAATTTTAGTGTATCAAATATTGAAAATTTAAATTTAAAGGAAAATGATTATATTGAAATAGTGCTTCCTAAGGCATTAAAATTGAGAAAAATAAATTTAAATTCAGATAGTTATGAGGGGTTAGAAATTCAATATTCTCTAAATGGATTGGAGTGGAATAATGCTGAGGCTAATTTAGAGGATGGTATTCTAAGTGTAAATGAAGTTTTAGATTCTACTTTTGTAAGAGTTGTCAATACTTCAGAAACTCCTAAAACTATAAATTTAAATAAATTAGAGTTATTACCAGTTTATAAAGCTAAACCAACAATAAAAGAAAATATAGGAGCTTATCAAAATTATACTATAGATAAAGCTATCGATGGAAACATGGATACTAAATATTGGTCAGATAAAGCAACAGGAAATGGTCATTATGTACAGGTAGATTTAGGTACGCCAATACCTTTATACGATATAAAAACTCATTTTGCACAAACTGATTATATGAGAAATTCTGAGTATTTAATTTCAGAAGATGGTATTAGTTGGACTTCTTTAGGAGAGCTTCAATATTCTGATGAGGGTGGAAAAAAAGTAGCTAAAGCTAATGCAGAAGGAAAAGTAGCAAGATATATTAGAATTGAAGCTAAAGGAGAAAATGATGGCTACTGGGTTCAAATACATGAAATAGAGTTTAATAAGACTGTACCAGATATGGGAGATAGTTCAGTATCCTTAGTTAATGGAACACCTTTAGGTAATTTTGAAAACTTATATGATGGAGATTTATCAACAGCTTATGAGTCTGATACTGTAGCTGAAGGAGATGCATTGGTTTATAAAATGACTAAGATAACTAATGTAAAAGAGTTAATGTTTTTACAAGATGCTGAAAGGATATCTGAAGCAAAAATAAGTGTTAAGGGCTTAGATGGAAATTGGAAAGAAGTAGGAATTTTGAATAGACAGTTAAATACTTTAACTGTAAATGATGTTATAACTGAAGTTAAAATTGAATTTGATGCTTCAAAACCATCGCCAAAAATATATGAGATTATAGCTAGAGAAAGAGAAGCTCAAGAGGAAATAGTAGTAAATCCAGTAAGAAATTTTGTGACATCTGAGATTAATAAAAAAGATGTAACTGTAAATTGGGAAGCGCCAGAATATTCATTCGGATTAGAAAGTTATATTCTTTATAAGGATGGAAAGAAGGTTGGTGAAGTTCCAGCAAATGAAACAAGCTATACTTTTAAGGGATTAAATAGACATACTATTTATAACTTTAAAATAGCTGCTAAGTACTCTAATGGAGAGTTGTCAAATAAAGAGTCATTAACAATAAGAACTGCAAGATAAGTTTAATATGGACTAAAATTAAATATTTAAAATAAATTAAGGAAGGCTATGTTTTAAATTATTATTAATTTTTATATATAACTATAAGGAGAACTTAATTAATGCTGATTTACAAAATTAAGTTATGGCTTAAAGTTTATAAAAAATAATAATTTAGTAAAAACATAGCCTTTAAAATGTAATTTAAGGAGATATATTAAAGGATAAAGTATATAATCATATAGCCAGATAAAATAAGCTTTGTGTATAATAAGCATAATAAGTTAAATTAAAGGAGTGTTATTTTTGAATCAAATTTTAAAATCCATAAGTGAAGAGGAGTTTAAAAAGAAGGTAAATATAAGATTTAATAATATCTTAGACGGTTTTGATAAATATTCTAATGGTCTTTTAGAGCATAGAGACACCAATGAATCATTTGAAGAAAAAGAAGAAGATTTTATTAGCTTTTTTAAAGAGGCATTAAAGTTTAATAAAGGAAAGATAATAATAGATTTTTACATAAAAAATTTAGATGATGAAAGTAAAGAAAAGCTTTTAAGAGACTTAGGAGAAAAAGATAAAGAGATGTTAATAAGAAATATAAACAATAGAGAGATAAAAAGTGTTTACTTTGAGCTTGAGAATGAGGAACTTATTTCATTTATAACTAGACTAAATA
This sequence comes from Clostridium sp. LIBA-8553, assembly GCF_057782465.1. NCBI lineage: Bacteria > Bacillati > Bacillota > Clostridia > Eubacteriales > Clostridiaceae > Clostridium > Clostridium sp. LIBA-8553. Next base: position 2,198,951 of record NZ_CM173489.1, on the reverse strand, counting down.
CAAGAGAATTATTTTTTTGTACAGTATATTTTACGGAAAATCCTATGACTATATGGGGAAATTATAATTTGAGTTTTCCTATGTTCTTTAAAGAAAAATATATTCTAGAAACATATAAAGGTTTAGCGAAAAAGCATAATTTAAACGTACGAGGAATAGTATTAAAGTAAGAAATTGATTTTGAGGGGATTTATGAAGCTTCTTAATAAATTAGTGATTACTTTTTTTATAATAATAGCAATTATTATTAGTTCATATTTTTTTATGCCAATTAAACTAGAGGCTGCTTTTAATATGTTAAGTGAAAATCCAAAATTTATAGTGATTACAGAAAAGAAAAAGAATGAATCTGGTAGTTCAGAGTTTAATAATTATAAAATAGATAATGATGAAAACATAAAGATTTTATATGATGATATTAAGAAAATAAAAATAGTTAGAACTCTTAAAGAGTCATTAAATTTAAATGAGTATAATATATATATGGGAGAAGAATATATTAGAGTTTCATTAATGGATGATTTTATCAAAGTGGGGGATGAAACTTTTAGAGTAGTAGATTCTGAGAATAGATATAATGAGTTACTTAGTAAAATAAAAGAAAGTTTTATTGAATAGAAAAATAAGAAAAGAGAGGGAGTATTAGTTCCCTCTTATTTATATATTATTTAACTTCAAATATCCAACCTTCAGGAGCTTTCACATCTCCAAATTGCATTCCAGATAAAAGTTCATAAAGTTTTTTAGTAGTAGGACCAACTTCAGTTTCACTATAGAAAACATGAAGTTTATCTTCATATTCTATTCCTCCTATTGGAGTTATAACAGCAGCTGTACCACAAGCACCAGCTTCAGCGAATTCATCTAAATTATCTATTAAAACATCTCTTTCGAATACAGGCATTTTTAAATAATCTTTAGCTATTTGCATTAAAGAATATTTTGTTATACTAGGTAGTATTGATTCTGAATATGGAGTAACAAATTCACCTTTTTTTGTTATTCCAAAGAAGTTTGCAGCACCGACCTCTTCAATTTTAGTATGAGTTGCTGGATCTAAGTATATACAGTCAGCATATCCTTTTTTAGCTGCTATTTCATGAGCTTTTAAACTTGCTGCGTAATTTCCACCAACTTTAGCGGCACCAGTTCCTTTAGGAGCAGCTCTATCATAATCTGCAATCATAAAGTTTACAGGTTTCATTCCACCTTTAAAGTATGGTCCAACAGGAACGCAGAATACTGAGAATATAAATTCAGGAGCAGATTTAACTCCAATATTATCACCAACACCTATCATGAAAGGTCTTATGTAAAGAGTTGCACCAGTACCATATGGAGGTACAAATCTCTCATTAGCTTTAACAACTTGCATACAAGCATCTATAAACTTTTCAACCGGTATTTCAGGCATTAAAAGTTTATCACATGATCTATTCATTCTTTTAGCATTTTCATCTACTCTAAAAAGTTGAATCTTTCCATCTTTTCTTCTATAAGCTTTTAAACCTTCAAAGCATTGCTGACCATAGTGTAGAGCAGTTGAAGCTTCACTTATGCTTAATTTGTTGTCTGTAACTAATTTTCCTTCATCCCACTTACCATCTTTATAATGAGAAATATAACGGTAATCTGTTTTCATATAAGAGAAACCAAGATTGTTCCAATCAATAGCTGTCTTTTTATCCATAGTTTAACACTCCTATCAAAGTTTAATACTTTTTAATTTTATCACTTTACATAGAAAAATGAAAGATTAAAAAACAAAAATTGCAAAATAAAATTATTTTAATGTTAAAATTAAAAATAAATAATGTGGAAATAATACAAAAAATTAATATTTATTATTATCCTCTTATATGAAATTAAAGAAAATTTTATGATATAATGTAAGAAAAAACAAATGGAAGAGGGAGAAGGGTATGGAGAAATTTTACGAATTAAGCATTAGAAGTGAAGAATCAGCATTACATAAACTAATAACACCAGTTATGATTATATCTTTATTTTTTGCAGCAGGAATATTCATGTTTGTAGGATTAATACCGGCATTAATCTTTTTATTAATAATATGTTTACCACTTTTTATAGCAAAAAGACTATCTATGGTTGAGTATGATTATGAATTTACTGATGGAGAACTTGAGATAAGTGCTATTTACGAGAGAGTTAGAAGAAAAGTAAAGGGTAATATAAATTTAAGAGAAGCTGAAATTGTGGCACCTTTAGGAAATGGTGAACTTAAAAGATATTCTAATGCAAAGATAAAAAAATGCTACAATAAAGTTCAAGATGGGAAAAAAGTTTATGTTATAGTAGTAAGATGGGAAACAAAAATGGTTGCATATGAAGTTTTAATAGATCAGAAAATGCTTGATTTATTTTTCTTTTCAAATCCTCAAAAAGTTATTAGATAATATAAAATGTGATAAAAATACCATGATTTTAATAAATTGAAATCATGGTATTTTTTTATAAGATAAATACATAAAATATACTTACCATATATAAATTATAAATAAAATATTAATTATGTAAACATATTATTTAATGAATATCATAGTCTATTGAAAAAATAGCATATAAGAATTATTATTAAGTAAAAAATATATGAAATTTTATTTAATTTATTTAATAGGAGGTGTTTTTTTTGAAAAATAAATGTAAAGTTTTAGATGGTTTATTTTTATCATTACTTTTAGAAGTATCTATACTTCTTATAATACTTTCTTTAAGGTTACAAAGTTTAAATTTAGAAGATTTTATATTAATAGGTATAATGATCGTTATTTCTTTTTTTGCATATTTAAAGGGATCAATATTTTCTATAATTTCAAGTATAATAACAATATTTATATATGCATCCTTAAACTTATATAATAACTTTGTAAAGTTAGAAGAAGTAAGTCCTAATGTGTACATATGGATAATTTTTATTCCGATAATAACTATAACTATAGGATGTTTTTCAACAATTTTAAATCAAATTCAAGAAGAGTATATGAAAATTAAAGAATCACATGAAAGTTTAGTTACAATAGATAAAAGAACAGGCTTAAGTAATTTAAGAGGATTTTATCAAGATATAGGAAGAGGAATAAGTAAGGCTAAAAGAAGAGGCTATGCTTTAACACTTATGATTATAACTTTTCCATATTTTAATGAATTTAAATCCATATTAGATCCAAATAGTTTAAAAGAGCTAGAGGTTGATATAGCTGATGCATTAAGTTCTTCAGTTAGAAATGAAGATATAACTTATAAATTTGGAGAGGATTATTTCGCTGTACTAATGGAAGAAACAGATATAAAAGGGGCAGAAGTAGTTAAGAAAAGATTAAAGGAGAAACTTCAAAATATAAGTAAGAGAGTTAAAAATAAAGATGAAAGTATTATGTTAGAAGTTAAAATAGGAATTGCTCAGTATGATGAAAATATTAAAAATGCCATAGAATTTAAAGAAATAGCTGAAAGAGAATTAGAGTTTGATGTATAAAAAAGTTTTAGCACTTTTTTTATCAGTATTTCTAATATTTTTGGTAGTTCCATTTAAAAAAACTATGGCATTAAGCAAAGAAGAGAAGGTTTTAGTATTATATGATAAGGAAACTATTTTTTCTTTAAACTATAATATTTTAAACTCTGTAAGTGAACTCTTAGGAGCTTATGGGAATAAAAAAGCTGAAGCTATGAATATCCATGATTATAAAAAGGATGATATTAATAACTACAATTGTGTAATGGTGATATCTATAGATGGAAATATAGAAAATAGGGAGTTAAATAAGGATTTAAATGATTATAAGGGTAAGATATATTTTATAGGAACTGGTTTGGAAAAATATATGGACCTAAAAAAATATAACTTAGAATATATAGTTAAAAATTTAAACATAGAAAGTGTAAATTATAATAGGAATGATTTTAAAAATCATGATGAAACAAAGAAGTTTTACATAAGTAAAAATATTGATTCAGTAGTTATAAATCCTAAAGAGGTTGATAAAGTATATTCATATGTTAGTGATGGGAGAGAACAGTATCCTAATATATGGATTAAAGAGAATTTATATCATATGTCTCTTTTACCAGATGAAACTATGAATCTTTTCATGTTAGCTGATTCTTTAAATGATTTTTTTCAAATAAATAGAGAAGGAAAACCAAAAATCTTTGTAAGAATAGAAGATGTTCATCTTTTTAGAGATACAAATGAGTTAAGAAAAATGGCTGATTATCTATATGGAGAAGGAATACCATTTATTATAGCTCTTATACCAACATATAAAAATTTAAAAACAGGCCATGTAACTAAGCTTTCTGATATGCCAGAGTTTGTTGATACAATAAAATACATGCAGGATAGAGGAGGAAGTGTAATTTTGCATGGATATGACCATGGTGGATTTAAAGGTGCTAATGACGACGAGGATTTTGAGTTTTGGGATGGAGAGAATAACTCACCTGTTAATTGGGATTTAAGTACATATATACACGATAATATGGGAGATGCTATAAAAGAGTGTGTAAAAAATGGAATTTATCCTTTAGGATTTGAGGCACCACATTATGGCATGGATTCAAAAGGATATAAGGAGATTAAAAAATATTTTTCAACTTATGTTGGACAATATCAAAGTAGCGATGATAATTTTACAACAACATCGTATCCTTATATATTAAAGAATACAGAATGTTTTAACATGTTAATACCTGAAAACTTAGAGTATGTAGATCCTAATGATGAAATGTGGTTTAGTAATTTTCAAAGAAATTTTGATATTTTAAATATAGTTAGAGCACCAGAAGGAGGATTCTTCTATCATTCTTTCGTAGGCATGGATGACTTAAAGAAGGTAATCAATTTCTTAAAATCAAAAAATGTTGAGTTTTTAAATCTAAAAGATTATAACAATTGGGTTAAGTGGGAAGGTATAGATATTAAGTCTAGCGATGGTGTTGTTTCAATAAATTATTCTAAAGATTCATTAAATAAAGAGCAAAGGGATAATGTAAGTAAAGGTAATAATAAACTTATAAACAATATAAATAATATATTAATTATAGTTGTTGGAGGATTTATTATAGTATTTATAATAATTTTTATAAATTTCAAAATAAAAGGAAAGAAAAAGTTTTATAGGTGATAATATGAGTAATACAGTAGTAAATTATTTATTTCTATATTCCTTAGCCTCTATATGGGTATTGCTTTTAATAAATATAATTTTATCTTTAGGAGGCTATAAATATTATTCTTATATAAATAATAAAAAATTTCCTCTTCTTAAAGATAGCGAATGTCCTACAGTTTCAATATTAGTTCCAGCTCATAATGAAGGCAGAGTTATATATAAGACAGCAAAATCACTTCTTTCTTTTAATTATCCAAAGGATAAGATGGAACTTATAGTCATAAATGATAATCCAAGTGATAATACAGGAGAAGAGTTGGAAAGAGCCAAAAGAGACTTTCCAGAATGCACATTTAAAATAATAACAACAGATAGTGTAACAGGTGGAAAAGGAAAGTCTAATGCTTTAAATTTGGGATATAAAGAATCTACTGGAGATTATATTGCCATTTATGATGCTGATAATACAGCGGAAAGTTTAGCTTTAAGACATTTAATAACTAGGATTCATAAAGATAGAACTTTAGGGGCTGTTATAGGAAAATTTAGAACTAGAAATAAGAAGAGAAATCTTTTAACTAAATTTATAAATATAGAAACTTTAAGTTTTCAATGGATTGCACAAGCTGGTAGGTGGCAACTTTTTAATTTATGTACAATTCCAGGAACTAATTTTGTTATAAGACGAAGTATAATAGAAGAACTTGGTGGATGGGATACTAAAGCTATTGCAGAAGACACAGAAATAAGTTTTAGAATATATCAATTAGGATATAAGATAGCCTTTCATCCCTTAGCGGTAACATGGGAACAAGAGCCACAAGTTTTAAAAGTATGGTTTAAACAGAGAACGAGATGGGCGAAGGGAAATATATATGTTTTAGCTAAATATATCAAAACAATATTTAAGGGGAATCCTAAGACAGTAATGTTCGATATATCATACTTTTTCACAGTATATTTTTTATTTTTAGCATCTGTGATTATATCTGATAGTTTATTTATACTAGGAATATTTACAGATTTAAAGGTTACGGTTTCCGCCAATTTCATTCTATTATGGGTATTGGCTTACGTTTTATATATATTGGAAGTTTCAATAACTTTAACTATAGAAAAAGGTGAAGGAACCATTGAAAATATCTTTTTAGTTGCAATAATGTATTTTACATATTCACAACTTTGGTTAATTGTAACCATAAATGCAATGATTCAATATGTTAAAGATAAATTGTTCAAAAGAGAAGTTAAGTGGTATAAAACAGAGAGATTTGATTAACAGAAGATTAGAGGTGATATGAATGAGAAAAATAATTAGTTCCTTTTTAATATGTAGCTTTATACTATCAAGTAACTTATTTGCTACTAAGGCCTATGGATCTGAATATTATGATAATGTGTTAAGTAAAAATTTTATATTTGGAAGTGATTATAAAGAAAGTAGTGTTATATCTTCAGAAAGTATTTATTTTGATATAAGCAAAATGTGGGATGTTCAGGATGCTTATTTAAATTTAATATTTACTCAAAGTGAACTTTTAATAGATGATATATCTACTCTTACAGTATATATAAATGATGTACCAATAAGTTCAACAAAATTAAATGGAAAGTTTAAGTATAAAGAGACATGGAAAGTTCCTATACCAAAGGATGTTTTAAAAGAAGGAGTAAATCAAGTTACTATAAAATCAGCAAGGAGAATAAGTGATCTTCCTTGTACTGATGATAGTAACCCTGCAAACTGGATTGTTTATAGTAAAGATTCCTTTGTTCATGTTGATTTTAAGGAATTAAACTCTCCAGCGACACTTCAATATTATCCATATCCTTACTTAAAAAGTAGTGATGTAAAAGGAAACTTTAAAGTTTGCTTACCAGATAATTATAATAGTGATGAGGCTACTGCAGCTATGTATGTTGGAAGTTCTTTAGGGACTTTGAAAAAAAGTGATGAGTTACATGGTAGTATAAGTACTTTTTCAGAGATTAAGGAAGATTCAAATGACGACTTGATTTTCATTGGAACTAAAGGAAATACTCCTAAAGAGTTTATAAGTCTTTTAAGTGGAGAAGAGGAAAAGAGATTAGATAATGAAGCTATTATAAAACAAGTTATATCTCCTTATAATAAGGAAAAAAGATTACTATTAGTAATAAGTAACAATCCTAAACTTCTTACTAAGGCAACTAGGGCTTTAGGAAATGAAAATATAATTAAAGAAGAGCCTAATAATGTTATGTTCATAAATGAAGATATGAAAGTTATAACTCCAGAGTCTAATAATGGAGTACAAATGACCTTTGAAAATCTTGGATATGATAATGCATTTATGGAAGGTCCATTTAAACAAACAATGAATTTAAGTGTAGGTATTCCAAAAAATAGAGTGTTAAATGACCAAGCAAGCATAGTGACAAAGGTTAAATATTCTAAGAATCTAGATTTTAATAAGTCACTTTTAACGGTATTAGTTAATGGAGTGCCTGCTGGAAGTAAAAAGCTTTCTGCTGATAATGCTGATAATGATAGTTTAGAAGTTAAAATACCAAAAGAAGTTAGGAACGATTCTTCTCTAAACGTTCAGGTAAGGTTTGATTTAGAGATGAAAGATGAATATTGTGATTTTACAGAACAACAAACTCCTTGGGCTTTTGTTTCAAAGGATTCATATTTAAACCTTTCCTTTACAGATAGAACTGGTTATGACTTAAAATATTTACCATATCCATTTTTAAAAAATAATTCTATAAATAATACTGTTATTGTTCTTCCTGATAAACCTAATTTAGAATACTTGAATATGGGATTAGATATTAGTTCTTATATTGGAAGAAACATAAATGGAAATAGTGGGGAAATCCAAGTGGTTAAGTATTCAGACTTAACAGATGATTTGAAGAAAAAGAATCTTATACTTATAGGAACCCCAGAGGAGAATCCACTTATAAAAGATGTTAATAACTCATTACCAATAAAATTTAATGAGGATTTTACTTCTTTTGAAGGAAATGATAAGTTAAACATGAATCCTGACTACGCTAAAGAAATTTCTTCTATACAATTGTGCAAGTCAACTTTTAATAATGAGAATGGAGTTATGGTTATAACTGCTCCAAATGCTAAATCACTTGTGTATGCAGAAGAATATTTAAGTGATGAAGCTTTAATAAATAAACTTGAAGGAAAAGCCGTGCTAATAGATCAAAAAGGTAATACAACATTTTTAAAAGATGAAAATAGTAAGGTTCAACAAGAGGAAGTTAATAAAAAACAAATACTTAGTACACAGGGAAAAGTTCTTTTAGGATTTGTAGCTGTAATAGGTATTTTACTTATAGTTTCAGTGATAACAATAAGAAAGAAATATAAGAAAAACAAGTAAATTTAAACTTTACATAAAGAAGGCAATGTTAAAACCATTGCCTTCTTTACTTATAATAAATTATAAGTAAAGTAAGAACAATTTTAAGGATTAAAAGGTATAGGATTTGATTTCTTTTAAGGATATTATTTTTCAAAACCTGTTTCTTTTAAAGAATTAAAGCTAATTCACAATAAAAGGAATAGGTGTGATATAAGTAAAAATAGAGTCGAAATTAAGCTATTTTAACGATAAAAATGATTAATTAAAATATAATAAATGGTAAAATTATTAATTTATTAAATATTTAAGATTAATATTCAATAAATGGTATCTTATGCTATAATATAAAATAAGATTTAGTTAAAAGAAAATAATATTTCTTAACTAAATTTTAATAAAAACTATGGTTAAATGCTTAAAATCCAAATTAGTATGGGGTGGATTTAAGAATCTATAGTTATTATATAACTTCAAAAATAACAAGGGGGCATTAAAATGGAAGTAAAAAAATATGTAGACAATTTAATGGAAGATTTAAAGAAGAATAACCCTGGAGAAAGTGAGTTTTTAGCGGCTGCAGAAGAGGTTTTATATTCTTTAGTACCTGTTCTTGAAAAAAATCCAAAGTACATTGAAGAAGGAATTTTAGAAAGAATGGTAGAGCCTGAAAGAGTTATAATGTTTAGAGTTCCTTGGGTTGATGATGCTGGAAATGTAAGAGTTAACAGAGGATATAGAGTACAGTTTAATAGCGCTATAGGACCATATAAAGGCGGGTTAAGATTTCATCCCTCAGTTAATTTAAGTATAATAAAATTTTTAGGATTTGAGCAAATTTTTAAAAATTCACTAACAACTCTTCAAATTGGTGGAGGAAAAGGTGGATCAAATTTTGATCCTAAGGGAAAATCAGATAGAGAAATAATGAGATTCTGTCAAAGTTTTATGAGTGAGCTTTATAGACATATAGGTCCTAATACAGATGTGCCAGCTGGAGATATTGGAGTTGGTGGAAGAGAAATAGGATATATGTTTGGTCAATATAAAAAGCTTAAAAATTCTGTAGATGCTGGAGTTTTAACTGGAAAGGGCTTAACTTATGGTGGAAGCTTAGCTAGAAAAGAAGCTACAGGATATGGATTAGTATATTTTGTAGATGAAATGTTAAAAGATAATGGGCAAACAATAGAAGGAAAAACTGTTGTTATTTCTGGTTCAGGAAACGTTGCAATATATGCTACAGAAAAAGTTCAAGAGCTTGGTGGAAAAGTAGTTGCTTTGTCAGACTCATCAGGATATGTATATGATGAAAATGGAATAGATTTAGCAGTTGTAAAAGAAATTAAGGAAGTTAAAAGAGGAAGAATTTCTGAGTATGTAAATTATATTAAAAGTGCTAAGTTTACTGAGGGATTTTCAGGAATTTGGAATATTAAATGTGATATAGCACTTCCTTGTGCAACTCAAAATGAAATAGATGAAAATAGTGCAAAAACTCTAATTGAAAATGGAGTAATTGCTGTAGGAGAAGGTGCAAATATGCCTTCAACTTTAGAAGCTCAAAAACTTTTTGTTGATAGTAAAATTTTATTTGCTCCAGCTAAAGCAGCTAATGCTGGTGGAGTAGCCACTTCAGCTTTAGAGATGAGTCAAAATAGTTTAAGAATGTCTTGGTCTTTTGAAGAAGTTGATTCAAAACTTAAGGATATAATGAAAAATATCTATTACAATTCTAGAAATGCAGCTTCTGAATACGGATATGATGGGAATTTAATAGTTGGTGCTAATATTGCTGGATTCAAGAAGGTTGCAGATACTATGTTAGATCAAGGCATTGTATAAGACAAAATATATTGAAACTTTAATTATAAAATAATGAGTTTAATATAACCAGTTTTTGTTATTATTTTAAGAAGAAACTATATCAAAACTTTAAAGTTTTGATATAGTTTCTTCTGTTTTTTTCTTTTTACTTATGATATATTAAATGATGTTATGTTAATAATTTATGTGAAATCATAATTTATTTAGAAAGGAACAGAAGATATGGCAAAGATAACTAGTAGAAATAATGATTTTTTAAAGATGCATAGAAATTCGACTTCTCCTAAGGTATATTCTTTATTGTTAGAACTTATAAATGATGATAGAGAAGATTTAGCAAATGAAGTAATAAAGATAGATTATTTAGTTGATTATTTTAATACATGTATTAAGAAAAGAGATAAAAAAGAGGGAAAGGAAACTCTAGATAGAATAAATGCAAGACTTTCTAAATTAGAGAAAGAGGGAATAGACACTTCTCATTTCGAAACCCTTTGTGAGAATATATTAAAAAATAATAAGGTTAAACTTTAGAATAAAAGGATGGGATGCCAATGAATAAATTTTTAGAATTAGGATTAAGTGAAGAGGTTGCAAAATCATTAATAGGATTAAATATAAGTGATCCAACAGATATTCAAGAAAAAGCTATACCAGAAATTTTAAAAGGGAAAAATGTTATAGGAAAGGCTGAGACAGGAACGGGAAAAACTTTAGCATATTTACTTCCTATAATAGAAAATATTGATGACTCAAAAAATGAGATGCAAGCAATAATATTATCACCAACTCATGAATTAGGAGTTCAAATAAATAATGTTTTAAATGACCTTAAAAGAGAACTTGGAAAGAAAATAACTTCAACAACTCTAGTTGGTAGTGGAAATATAAAAAGACAAATGGAAAAGCTTAAAAATAAGCCACATATACTTGTAGGAACTACAGGAAGAATTTTAGAGCTTATAAACAAAAAGAAAATAACAGCTAATACTATTAAAACCATAGTTATTGATGAGGGTGATAAACTATTAGATTTTATAAACATAAAAGATGTTAAAAGTGTTGTAAAAGCTTGTCCTAGAGATACACAAAAACTTATATTTTCAGCTACTATGAATGAAAAAGCTTTAGAAACAGCAGAAGAATTAATTGGGGAAAGTGAACTTATACAAGCAAAAGCTGTCAATAAAGTTAATGAAAATATATCACATGGATATTTTCAGGTTGAATTAAGAGATAAAATAGATTTTTTAAGAAAGCTTATACATGCTATTGGAGATAAGGAGAAAATCATAGTATTTATAAATAATAGTTATAATATAAACAATGTAATTCAGAAGTTAAAGTATAATAAAATAAATGCAGTCTCTCTCCATGGAAGTGATAATAAGATGGATAGAAAGAATGCTCTTCAAGATTTTAGAAAAGGAAAGGCAAAGGTTTTAATAACTTCAGATGTATCTGCAAGAGGCTTAGATATAAAGGGAGCTACACATATAATAAATTTAGATATACCTATGAATCCTCAAAATTATTTACATAGAGTAGGGCGTGTAGGAAGAGCAGGAGAAGAAGGCGTTGCTTATTCTTTAGCTGATTATAAAGAAGAAAAAATAGTTGGAAAATGTGAAAGACAATTAAAGGTTAAAATTCCTAGATTATATTTATATGAAGGAGAAATTCATAAGACAAATGTAAAAAACACTTCTTCAAGCAAAAGTAATAATGGAAAGAAAAAGCCTATGGGAAAGAAGCCATTTAAAAAGAAATAATTTAATTATAGATTTTATTTCTAATTTAGGTGAATGTTTAGTTTTATCTAGATATTAATACTTATCTAAAAATCAATAATGGTTTAAAATGTAGCCTTAATTTAAAGCACCGTTAAGAAGAATTCTTAAGGTGCTTTTTATTATAACTCAAAATGAAAATTTGGTGCATAAGGGAGAATTTTGGGGGGATTATACTTGAAAAGTTACTAAAGAATTAACAATTAATCAAAGCTGTTGGAGGGGGTTAGCTTATAATGTATAATAACGTTAACATAATAAATATGTATATGTGGGAGTGAAATTAGGGATGAAAAAATTTTTTGTAAGTATTTTAGCTGCTGCTATGATAGGAGCTACGTTAATGGGATGTGGAGCTAAAAATAATGATGGTACTCAGGTTGAACAAAGCAATATTCAAATGTCAATGAGTGCTTCTGATATGACTAATAAACTAGTGGAAGCAGATATGGTTAGAATGCCTATGCCAGTGGATGAGCAAACAGCCAAAGAAGTTTATCATTTAAATTTAGATGATATAGAGGAATATGGAATTGCTGAAACTGGAATATCACCAGGAAATTCTGCCATTATAATTGTAAAAGCTAAAGAGGGAAAGGTGGATTCTGTTAAGGAATCAGTAGATAAAATTTTAGAAGATAAGATTGGAAAGGCTTTTTATCCAGAGGAAGAGAAAGTTGCAAAGTCTTCAGAAGTAAAAGTTAATGGGAATTATGTTTCATTATTTGTTTTACCACAGGATCAGTTAGAAGAAGCTAATAAGATTTATGAGGAAGCATTTAAGTAATATTTAATTTTATATTTGATTTTAAATAAAAATAGCATTTGATTAACTTAAGTAATATCAAATGCTATTTTTATAGGGTGAAAGAATATAGCAAATCAAAGGATTTAAAGTTTTTAACTATATAAGACTTAATAAAAAAAGAGACTGCTACTTCTAATCAAATTAAAAGAAGAAAAAGTCTCTATAAATATAAAATTAAATTTTTAGGAGATTTAAAATGGTATTTAGTAGCATTATGTTTATATTTAGATTTTTGCCAATAGCTTTTATTATATACTACTTAACTCCAAAAAAATTTAAAAATTTAACTTTACTTATATTAAGTTTATTTTTTTATTCTTGGGGAGAACCAAAATATTTTTTTATAATGATTTTATCAATAATAGTAGATTATTCTATAAGTATATTGATAGAAAAATATAGAGGAAGAATATTTATTAGCAAAACACTTTTAATTAGTTCGATTACTTTTAATTTAGGTATGCTTATGTTATTTAAGTATATAAATTTTTTTGTTAAAAATATAAACTTAGCTTTTGGAACATCAATATCTTTAATCTATTTAACTCTTCCTTTAGGTATAAGCTTTTATACATTTCAAACTATGTCATATACTATTGATGTATATAAAGGAAAAGTTAGGGCTGAAAGAAATATAATAAACTTTGGCACTTATGTTTGTCTTTTCCCACAGCTTATAGCAGGCCCTATAGTTAGATATACTGATGTAGATAGTGAACTTAAGAGTAGAAATATGAAAATGGATCAGATTGAAGAGGGAATTAAAGAGTTTATAATAGGCTTAGGAAAAAAAGTAGTCATAGCAAATAATATAGGACTTTTATGGAATGAGATTGAAGGATTAGGAGTTAGTAATGTTTCTACTTCTCTATTATGGCTTGGAGTAATAGCATTTTCTTTGCAAATATACTTCGATTTCAGTGGATATTCTTCTATGGCTATTGGATTAGGTAGGATGCTTGGATTTAACTTTCCTCAGAATTTTAATTTTCCATATATATCAAGAAGTATAACGGAATTTTGGAGAAGATGGCATATTACCTTAGGAAATTGGTTTAAGGAGTATGTATATATTCCTTTAGGAGGAAATAGGTTAGGACGTAAAAGAACAGTATTTAATCTTTTTGTAGTATGGTTTTTAACTGGTTTTTGGCATGGAGCCGAATATAACTTTATAGTATGGGGACTTTATTTTTTTATTTTAATTATATTGGAGAAATTTTATTTGCTTAAATATTTAAATAAATATAAATTAGCATCACATATATATGGAATACTTGCTATAGTTTTTGGATGGGCGATTTTTATTTTTGAGGATTTAGGAAATATAAAATACTTGTTTCAATTAAATTGGTCCTTGGATTTTATGTATTACTTAAGAAACTACTTCTTAGTATTTTTAATAGCAATATTGGGTTCAACAAAATTTATTAATGATATTTATGAAAAAAAGATAAAGAAAAATAAATATGTAGAATGTTTTATTTTAAGTATGATATTTATAATATCAATAGCATATTTAGTTGATTCTACTTATAATCCATTTTTATATTTTAGATTTTAAATTAATTTGAAAGGAAATATTTCATGAAAAAATATCCTATGGTTTTCATATTTTTTTCTATTGTCATTCTATTGGCAACTTTTGATATGAGTAAAAAAAATATAAATTTTTCAGAGTTTGAAAATAGAATTTTAGCTAAAAAGCCTAAGTTTTCTATTGATGCATTTATGAGTGGAACTTACGGTCATGAATATGAAGAATATATAAATGATAACTTTGCTTTTAGAGAAAAATGGATAAACTTAAAGTCCATAAGTGAATATGCTCTAGGAAAAGTTGAAAATAACAATATAGTTTATGGAAAAGAGAATTATATGTTTGATAAGATTATTTCCTATGATGAGGAAAGATTTAATAACAATTTAAAAGCATTGAATGAATTTATTGATGGATATGATGGAAGAGTTACTACTATGATTGTACCTAATTCATACACCATATATGAGGAATATATTCCATGGGGATTAAAACTTTTGAATCAAGAAGAACTTATATCTAAGGTTTATGAAGCTAGTAATAAAGATACTAATATTGATTTGATAAAACTTCTAAAGAAGAATAAAGAAGATTATATATATTATAAAACAGACCATCATTGGACAACATATGGAGCTTATTTAGCGTATGTAGCCTATATGGAAAGTTTAGGGGAAAAGCCTATTGAATTAATAGATAAAGAGAAACATGAAGTTTATGGTTTTTATGGCACATATTTTTCTAAATCTAAGCTTTTTAATGCAGAAAGTGATATTCTTACTTATTATGATATAAATAATGCAACTATGGAGATTCAAGGAGAGTGTTTTAATAATCTATATGATTATGAAAAGCTAAATACGAGAGATAAGTATTCATTTTTCATAAGAGGAAATAATGGACTTACTATAATAAGAAATAATGAAATTAAAAATAAGAAAAGACTACTAATGTTTAAGGATTCTTTCGCAAACTCAATGATTCCGTTTTTAAGTGGAAATTTTGAGGAGATTCATGTTATAGATTTAAGGAGTTTTCCATTTAAGGTAAGTGAATATATAAAAGATACGAATTTTAATGAGATTTTAATATTATATAATATGGATAATTTTTTGAGAGATGTTAATATTATTAGGATAAAGTACTAAAATTAATATGACATAGTTTGACAATATTCTTGTTTTTTGAGAAAATTAAATTGTTATTTTAGTTTTAGAGAGGTAATAAAATTGAATATAAAAAAATTAGCTATAAGATACGTTTTTGTATCCTTAATACTAATATTAATTCAGTGTGAAAATGTTTTTGCATTAGGAGAGTCAGAACTTAGATTCAACAGTTTAACTTTAAAAGATGGATTATCCCAATCTTCTGTGACGAAGATATTTCAAGACAATAGAGGATATATGTGGTTTGGAACATCTGATGGATTAAATAGATATAATGGACATGAATTTGTTATATTTAGAGAAGAAGGAAATAATAAGGAAAGTATTAATTCAAGTTATATATCATCTATAGTTGAGTATGATAAGGATAATATTCTTGTTGGAACTAGTAGAGGCGTAAGCAGTATAAACATAATTACAAATAAGGTTCATAGAATGTTTGAGGATGAAGAAGGGAAAAGTAAGTTATCTAATGATAATATATGGGATATATTAAAACATAGTGATGGAACTATATGGATAGCTACTCGGAAGGGATTAAATATTTATGATCCTCAGACGGAAAAGATAGAACAAATTTTTAAAGATAAGGAACCAAAAGGGTTAAAGAGTAATGTAGTTACTTCATTATGCGAAGATAAATATGGAAATGTTTGGATAGGTACAAGTGAGGGGTTAAGTTTATTTAACACCAAAACCAAAGAATTTCAACCAATAAATAATTTAGTTGATAATGATAATTCAGCAGTTTCTACAATTTATAAAGATAGAGAAGATAATATATGGGTTGTAACAAATAATCACACTATATGCATATCTAGTAATTATAAAGATGTTAAGTTTATAGATAAAGAAATTGAGTCTTTCAACATAACTCCAAACAATGTAAATAGTATTTACGAGGATACATATGATAACCTATGGTTATCTACCCAAAAAGGATTATTAGAATATGATAAAGATAATAAAAAGATGCATCTTTTTGAAAATAGATATTATGATGATACTAGTTTAGTAGATAATAATGTGTTAACTGCATATGAGGATAGAAGTGGACTGCTTTGGTTTGGAACATATAATGGGATAAGTTTACTAAATCCTAATCAGCCATTTAAACAATATAAAAGAGAACCCAATAAAGAAAATACTCTTAGTGCTAATAGTATGAGCGGAATTTATAAGGACTCAGACGGTACTTTATGGCTTGGAACAAATTCTGCGGGATTAAATGCTCTAAATACTAAAACCGGTGACGTTAGAAATTTTTATAGTGAAATTAATGATCCAAATACCTTAAGTAGCAATGTGGTTTGGCAAATATGCGAGGCTGATAAAGATCATTTATGGGTTGCGACTCAGGGAGGAATAAATAAAATTAATAAAAAGACAGGAGTAGTTCAACGGATTGAATATCCAGAAAGCATGCAGGAAAAAAATAAAATGGATGCTAGAAATGTTTATGTAGATAAAGATGGACTTTTATGGATTGGAACTAGAGGGGGATTACAATCTTATGATGATAAGACTGGAACTTTTACTGATTATTCAAATTTATTTAAAGCTGTAGGTATTGTTGAAAATGCTGTAACAAGTATATCACAAGATGAGGAAGGTTTTTTATGGATTACTATTGGAATTGATGGTGGAGTAGTACAGTTTGATAAGGAGAAAGGAATATTAAAAAGCTATGTAAATGATAGCTTTAATAGTAATAGTCTTATAGATAACGGTGTGCGTTGTTTAGCAAAAGACTCCAAAGGAAATATTTGGATTGGAACAGATGCGGGATTAAGCAAGTTAGATCCTAAAACAGATAATTTTACAAACTATACTGTTGAAAATGGATTAGCTAATAATCTTATATACGGAATACTTATAGATAAGGAAGATAATCTTTGGATAAGCACAAATGGAGGTTTATCTAGGCTTGATACTAAAACAAATAAATTTATAAATTATACTGTTATGGATGGACTACAAAGTAATGAGTTTAATGGAAGATCATACTTTGAAAGTAAAGATGGAGAAATGTTTTTTGGGGGAATAAACGGTGTAACTGCATTTTATCCCAAAGAGGTTTTAAATTTTACAGGGAATAAAACTAAGACAAAGGTAGTAATAGATGATATCAAGATTAATAACAAGTCATATCCTTATTACGGAGGAGAGCTTAACTTAAAATACAATGAAAATAATATATCTGTGGATTTCTTTTTACCAGATTATTTAAACACAACAAAGACAACCTATGAATATAAATTAGAAGGAATTGATGAGGATTGGGTTTTTGCAAATAAAAGAAATAATGCAAATTATGCAAATCTAGAGTCCGGAACTTATAAACTTCTAATTAGAGCAAGAGATAATCATGGAGATTTAACCCCAATAACAACTTTGGATTTAAAAATAGCTCCTCCACCTTGGAGAACACCGACAGCTTATTTAATCTATTTTTCTAGTGCAGTAATAGTTATATTCTTAATGTGGAGTTACATAACGGCATTAGAAAAGACAGTTAAAAAAAGAGCTGAACAATTAAAAAAAGAGGCTAAAGAGAATGAGAAGCTTTATCTTGAAAAAGAAAAACTTTTCAAGGAAGCTACAGCTTTAAAAGATGAAATGATTCAAAGACAAAAATTTAAAAATGATTATTTTGTAAATCTTTCCCATGAACTTAGAACTCCTTTAAATGTTATATTAGCAACAGTTCAATTAATAAAATTGAAAAATAAAGAAGAGTCTTTAGGAAAATATCAAGTAGAGGATTATAGCAATACTCTTAAAAATAATGCAAATCATTTATTAAAAATAATAAATGATATAATAGATTCCTCAAAAATAGAATCAGGAGCATATAAACTTAATATAGAGAGTTGTGAGATAGTTTCTTTAGTTGAGGATACAGTATTAAGTTTAAAATCTTATATTGAAGAAAATAACTTAGAACTTATAATAGATCCAGAAATAGAGGAGTTACAAGTTGAATGTGATAAAAATGAAATTGAAAGATGTGTCATTAATTTATTATCTAATGCAATAAAATACACTCATGGACATGGAACTATTGAAGTCTATATAAAAGAATATGATGATAAAGTAGAAATTTCAATAAAAGATACTGGGGTTGGAATTTCTAAAGAACAACAAGAAATCATATTTGATAGGTTTGGACAAGCAGATAGTGTATCTAAAAAGAAATATAGAAGTAGTGGAATCGGATTAACTTTAGTAAAAAGTATAATAGAATTACATCATGGAACAATTAGGGTGGAAAGTGAATTGCAAAAAGGAAGTACATTCATAATTACATTACCTTTAAGACAAAGTGATGAATAGAATTTTTTTATAAGAGATGTATCATAATTATTGATATATCTCTTTTCCTTTAGTTCATTGCTATAAGGTTTATTAATTTATTTTTTAAGGAATTTAGAGTAATTATAATACATAAACTTTATGGAATAAGTAATGCATTAGGAGAAAGAAATGTTTGATTTAAAAAGATGTGCAATAAAAATGGCTTCCAATATAAAGGTAGTAGGGAGTAAACGAGGAAAAGTAATATTAAAAAACGATTTTATACTTAAGGGCTTATTGAAAAATAAGAAGTATGAGGAGTTAGTTGGAAGATTAATAAAGATGATGAGAGAAATAAATAAAGTTGAATTTCTTTATGATGATTTAAAACTAGTTATTTCTTATGACTGGACAAGAACTTCAGAAAAAAAAGTTGTGAATTGGATAAAGTTAATAATAGAAATTTTGCTAGATAATTATGAGGAGATTAAAAAATTTATAGAAAGAAATAATAAAGAAGAATTAATAAATTTTATAGAACATCAAGTGAGAAGTGAGCTTAAATTCATGAAATATAAATAAGTGGATATATTAGGTAGAGAAGTGCTTTATAAATATAATGATTTAAATAAAAATAATAATGTGGTAAAATATTTAATACTAAGGGAAACTTTAGAAATAGAGAAGAATAGGGTTGCCTATAAGAGTGATTTTCTTATAGGTTTTTTTATTACTAAAGGAGGAGTGAATGAAATATAAATTAAGCAAACTATTTATTGTTAGAGCTGTTATATTTAGAACATTGCTTTTTATATGTATGTACTTTATTTTACAAATAGGAATTAAAGAGATTCAAGGGATTGCAGGTATTATATTATATAGTGTTCAATTAGTAGTTAGTATTTTATATGTTATATTAGGATTAGTAGGACCAATAATTGAATTTTTTTCATGGTCATATTTTATATTTGATGATTTTATTGAAATTAGATACGGAGTTTTGTTTAAACGATATATATGTATTAAAATAGATAAAATTAAATACATAAATATATTTGAAGATCCAATATCAATGCTTTTAAGAATTAAAAGTGTTAATATATATACTGCTGGAGGAAAAGTAGGAATTCCATCTCTTAGGGAAAGCCAAGCAAAAATGTTTTATGATATAGTCAAAGAGAATATCTAGGGGTGAAAAATGAGATTTTATAAAAAAAATCATTGGTATAATATTTTTATAACTTTTTTTAGAATAATGAAAAAAGCTTGGCCTATAATAATTTTTTTAGCTTTAAAATTTAATGAGTATATTATTGAAACTATTGTAGTATCTATGGTTTTAATTTTAGTTTTTTCAATATTAAGATGGTTGAATACAAGTATTTTGATTGATGATGGTTTTTTAATATATAAAGAAGGTGCTATCTTTAAGAGAGAACTTATAGTTCCTTTAAAAAGCATATCTTTAATAGAGCTTGAAAGAAATATAATATATAGAATTTTTCATTTGAGAAAAATAAAAATCGATAGTGTATATCCTGCTTCTAAGAGAAGTGCCGAAATAGTCATGGTGCTTAAGAAAAGAGATTTAGATTTTCTTTATGGGAATTTAAGTTTAAGAATAAGAAATTTAATACATGATGAACGAGAAATAAATGAGACGTTAGCTTACAATATATCAGCAATTCATTTAATTTTATTATCAATGCTTAGAAATAATATAATATTAGGAATTGGAGTTTTATATTCTAGCATACACTTTATGAATAAAATATACAAAGGATTAAATCAAGGGTTAATAAATTTTTTTACAAATGTTATTGAAGAAAATGTAATATCTAGAAATACAATATTAGCAATATTTTTATCAGCACTTTTTTTATTTAGTATCTTATTATTAATAATATTAGTATTTTCAATATCAGCAATATTGTCTAAATATTATAAATTCACAATATACAGAAATAATAACTATTTAAAGGTGGAATATGGCCTATTAACCAGAAGAAGTTATTCAATACCAACAGATAATATACATGCTTTAAAAATAGAACAAAATATTATAAATCAAATATTTAAATTTTATACAATAAAATGTTGTGTTGTTGGATATGGAAATACGATAAAAGAAGATGAGCTTATATTCCCACTTTGTAATGATAATGGATATAGAGAAATACTTAAAAACCTTGTACCTGAATTTATATTTGAGGGAGAGATATATAAGCCAGAAAAAAGCGTAATGAGAAGATTTTATACAGTTCCTCTTCAAGTAGCTATTTATTCAGGTATAATAATATTCTTATTAACTGGAGAGATATGGGTGATGATGGTAGCTATAACTTTAGTTGTTATTGAGAGAACTTTACTTTACAGAAATACTAAGATTGGATTTGGAAAAGATTTATATTATGTAAGTTATAAGTCTTTCAATAGAAGACAATTTTTTATAAGAAAATCTAGTATGGAGGAAATTAAAGTTACATCAAATCCATTTCAAATAAGGAAAAATATAGGGAGCTTTAAACTGAGATTCTATTCCCAAAAAAAGATAGATTGGATAAAATTAAAAAATTTAAAGGTAGATATATATAATGAGCTGAAAAGATGGGCTTAGTTGAAAATCTTTTTATTTAAAATTGATGTCTGAATAGATTAGATTATTTGGACATCAATTTTTTATTTGTTAAGTAAGAATATTTAATGTAGTATATTATTATGCAAGGTATTATTAAAAAGTCTTAATAATATCTAAAGAGGTACTATAAAAGGGATTTAGTACTATGAAAGGATGATTTTATTGAAAAAATTAGTATTAGCAGAAAAGCCAAGCGTTGGTAGAGAAATTGCTAAGGTTTTAAAGTGCAATAATAATAAAGGTAGTTATATAGAGGGAAAAGATTATATCATAACTTGGGCTTTAGGGCATTTAGTTGAGTTACAATCACCAGAGGATTATGACAATAAATTTAAAACATGGTCTATGGAGACTCTTCCTATGCTTCCTAAAAATATGAAGCTTAAAGTTATAAAAAAAGCTACAAAGCAATTCTATGAAGTTAAAAAACAAATGGAAAGAAAAGATGTAGATGAAATTATAATTGCTACAGATGCAGGAAGAGAAGGAGAACTTGTAGCACGTTGGATAATAGAGAAGGCTCATGTTAAAAAGTCTATTAAGAGACTTTGGATATCTTCTCAAACTAATAAGGCTATATTGGATGGATTTAAAAATTTAAAGCCAGGAAATCAATATGATAATTTATATAGAGCTGCTCAATGTAGAGCAGAAGCAGATTGGTTAGTTGGCTTAAATGTAACTAGAGCTTTAACTTGTAAATATAATGCTCAACTTTCAGCTGGAAGGGTTCAATCACCTACTTTAGCAATGATAGTCCAAAGAGAAGAGGATATAAAGAACTTTAAACCTAAAGCTTTTAATACAATCTCTGTGGATACAGACAAGTGCTCTTTCACATGGGTTAATAAGGATAATAATTCAAGAATATTTAATGAAGAGTTTAAAGATAAAGTTGTAAATAAATTAAAGAGTGTTAATGGTAAGATAGTAAGTATAAACGAAGCTAGTAAAAAGAAATTTGCTCCTCAGTTGTATGATTTAACTGAACTTCAAAGAGACTGCAACAAGATATTCGGATATTCAGCTAAACAAACTTTAAATATAATGCAAAGATTATACGAAAATCATAAGCTTCTTACATACCCAAGAACAGATTCAAGATATATTTCAAAGGATATAATTTCTACAATTCCAGATAGATTAAAAGCTGTTGCTACAGGAGAATTTAGAACTATAGCTACAGAGCTTTTAAAAGGACAAATAAAGAGTAATAAAAGTTTTGTAGATGATAGCAAGGTTTCAGATCATCACGCTATAATTCCAACTGAAGAAAGAGGTAATTTAGCTAATTTAAGTTCTGATGAAAGAAGAGTATATGAGCTTGTAGTTAAAAGATTTTTAAGTGTTTTAATGCCTCCATTTGAATATATTCAAACGACTTTAACTGGGGAAGTTAATGGAGAGAAGCTGATTGCAAAGGGAAAAGTTGTTAAATCCAAAGGATGGAAGAAACTTTATGATAAAGAAATAGAAGAGGATGGAGAAGAAGAGATAAAAGAGCAAGAACTTCCTAAATTAAATAAGGGAGATGAATTTAAAGTTCTTAAGGTTAATGTTAAAAAAGGAGAAACTAAGCCACCAGCAAGATTTAATGAAGGTACTTTATTATCTGCTATGGAAAATCCTCAAAAGTATATCTCTATAGATAAATCTTCAGCCAAAACTTTAGGAGAAACAGGAGGTCTTGGAACTGTTGCAACAAGAGCTGATATTATAGAAAAATTATTTAATTCCTTTGTAATAGAGAAAAGAGGAAAAGAAATAGTTCCAACTTCTAAGGGAAAACAACTTATAGATTTAGTTCCAAAGGATTTAAAATCACCACTTTTAACAGCTAACTGGGAAGAGATGTTAGAGAGAATAAGCAAAGGAAAAGGCGATTCTAAAAAATTTATAAAGGATATAAGAAATTATACGGTTGCATTAATTGAGGATGTAAAACTTGGAGAAAATAAGTTCCATCATGATAATTTAACAGGAAAAAAATGTCCAGAGTGTGGTAAATATATGCTTGAGGTTAAAGGAAAGAACGGAACTATGAATGTATGTCAGGATAGAGCATGTGGGTATAGAGAAAATATTTCTAGAATAACCAATGCTAGATGTCCTGAGTGTAAGAAAAAGTTAGAGCTTAGAGGTCATGGAGAAGGTAAAATATATGTTTGTCCAGGAGCTAACTGTAATTTTAGAGAGAAAGAATCTCAGTTTAAGAAGAGATTTGATAAAAATAATAAAACTAATAAAAGAGAAATAAATAAAATAATGCAAAAAATGAAAAAGGAAGCAAATGAAGATATAAATAATCCTTTTGCTGATCTTTTAGGTGGACTTAAGTTTGATTAATTAAATTTTGTAGAGCTTAAATATGCTTTTTAGTATATTTAAGTTCTTATTTTTTTATAAAATAATATAAAATCTTATTTTGAATATACTATTTGTATAGAGAAAAATTTTTACGCTATTTTAAAAGTTTATATTGATAATTAATGAAAAATACATAATATAACATCATTCTGTAATAAAAAATTTACCACTTAAAAAGGAAGAATTTTGTATAATTAAATAGAATTAAGTTGTGTTTTGGAGGGAATATGAGTAAGAGGAGTTTTAGCAAAAGAAAAAATAAGGCTTTAAAAAGAAAATATATACGAAGAAGGATAGGAGTAGTTTTACTTGCTATAGTTGTTTTAGTATTTTTGGGGACAAGAATTGCTTTAAATGGAAAGACAGAAATAGTTAAGGGAAATACAGGAGATGAAAATAAAGAGGTAGAAATGGAAGAAGCTACAGTTCAACTTCCTGAATATAAAGCAACTGATATTGTTCCAGGTAGAAATGTTACTTTTGATGGTAAAAACTATGCTGTAAATGTACAAGATGTAAGTAAAATGGTAGATGGTTCTTATAAAGGAGATGAGAAGTATGTGTTTCTTACTTTTGATGATGGACCTAGCCCACTTACAGAACAGGTTTTAAATATCCTAAAAAGTGAGGATGTTAAGGGAACTTTCTTTGTTTTAGGAACAAGACTGGAGTCTGGACAAGCGACGAAAGAAACTTTAAAAAGAGCGATAAGTGAGGGGCATGCCATAGCTAATCATAGTTATAGTCATAATTTTAAGAGTCTTTACCCAGGAAATGCAACAGATGTTGATTATTTTATGGATGAGTTTAAAAGGACTAATGATTTAATGAGAGAAGTACTTGGAGTTGAGTTTGATACAAATGTTTTAAGGATGCCAGGTGGATATAATAGCAGAGTGTATTATAAAGATAGAAACTTGAATGAATTAAATAATAGTTTAGAAAAGAATAGAGTAGTAAATGTAGATTGGAATGCTTTAAATGGAGATGCTGAAGGAAAACCATATACAATAGATGAAATGATTGAATATGTCAAAAAAACTTCGAAAGGAAAAGATCAAGTTGTTTTACTTATGCATGATACTTTCGGGAAAGAAAAAACAGTAAAAGCATTGCCTGAAATAATAAAGTATTATAAAGATGAAGGATACGAATTCAAAACAATAAGTGATGCAAATATTTAATTATATATCTTAAATAGAAAAGCACTAGAAAAACTAGTGCTTTTTATTATTTACTCTCTAAATATTCATCATATGAGCAAACTTTATCAAATTTAATTCCTTCTGGAGTTAACTCTATGATTCTATTTGCTATAGTTTGAACGAATTGGTGGTCGTGACAAGCGAATAATAGTACACTCTTATAGTCAGCTAAACCGTTATTTACTGCTGTTATTGATTCAAGATCTAAGTGGTTAGTAGGTTGGTCTAATGTTAAAACGTTAGCTGAGCTAAGCATTAACTTAGAAAGCATACATCTAACTTTTTCTCCCCCTGATAATACAGAAGCTTGTTTTAGAGCCTCTTCACCTGAGAATAACATTCTTCCTAAGAATCCTCTTAAGTAAGATTCAGATTTTTCATCAGAGAATTGTCTAAGCCAATCAACTAGGCTTAATTCACAACCCTCAAAGAATTCAGTGTTGTCTTTAGGGAAGTATGCGCTTGAGATAGTTACACCCCATTTGTAATCTCCTGAATCTGGTTCCATTTCTCCGTTTATAATCTTGAATAAAGTTGTTATTGATCTTTCATTTCCAACGAAAGCAATCTTATCGTCTTTGTTAACTCTAAAACTTACGTTATCTAAAAGTTTAACTCCGTCAACTGTTTTTGATATTCCATTAACTTCTAATATATCATTTCCAACCTCTCTTTCAGGTTTAAATCCAACGAAAGGATATTTTCTGCTTGAAGGTTGAATATCATCTAAAGTTATTTTGTCTAATAACTTCTTACGAGAAGTAGCTTGCTTAGATTTAGAAGCGTTAGCACTGAATCTAGCAATGAAGTTTTGAAGTTCTTTAATCTTCTCTTCTTTTTTCTTGTTTTGGTCTTTAGCCATTTGAAGAGCAAGTTGACTTGATTCATACCAGAAATCATAGTTACCAACATATAATTTGATTTTTCCAAAGTCAACATCACATATTTGTGTACAAACCATGTTTAAGAAATGTCTATCATGGGATACAACTATAACTGTTCCTTCAAAGTTTCCTAAGAAGTTTTCAAGCCATGTAATAGCTTTTATATCTAAGTGGTTTGTAGGCTCGTCAAGGATAAGTACATCAGGTTTACCAAACAGTGCTTGGGCTAAAAGAACCTTAACTTTTTCATCACCTTTAAGATCACCAACAGTGTTGTAGTGAAGTTCAGTACCTATTCCTAACCCTTGAAGTAATGAAGAAGCTTCTGATTCTGCTTCCCATCCATCTAAATCTGCAAATTCTGCCTCAAGTTCAGCAGCTTTTATTCCGTCTTCATCAGAAAAATCAGGCTTTGCATATAAAGCATCTTTTTCTTCCATTATTTCAAATAATCTTGGATTTCCCATTATAACTGTTTTTAAAACTTCACAATCATCATATTGATAATGATCCTGTTTTAAAACAGAAACTCTAGTCTTAGCAGGGATTGAAACTTCTCCTGTATTAGGTTCTATTTCACCAGCTAATATTTTTAAAAATGTAGATTTACCAGCACCATTTGCGCCAATAACTCCGTAACAATTTCCAGGAGTAAACTTTAAGTTAACATCTTCAAAAAGTTTTCTTCCACCAAATCTTAAGCTTACATTATTTACTGTAATCATTAAGTTCTGTCCTTTCTTCTTCTAATTTTAATAATTTGTTAATGCACAAAAATAGTTTTATGTACATGGATACTTATTATAACATAAAATGCGACAAAAAAATATTGAATTATTATGAACGGTGTGCTATATTTTATATAAACTTTTAATTTAGACCTGAGAGTCTAGAAAAGGGAGGAGAAATAACATGGCAGAAGCTGAGAAAAATAAAGAGGTAGAACTACTAGAAGTCATAGGAGTAGAGGATAAAGTACCTCTAAAAAAAGCAATTCCTTTAAGTGTCCAACATTTATTTGCAATGTTTGGATCATCAGTCTTAGTACCAATTCTTTTAAATATTGATCCTGCAACGGTCTTATTCTTCAATGGAATAGGAACCTTAATATATGCATTCATAACAAAAAGAAAGATTCCAGCATACTTAGGATCAAGTTTTGCATTTATATCACCAGTATTACTTTTAATGGGACAAGGATATTCCTTCAATGAAGTACAAAGTGGGTTTGTAGTTTCAGGTTTATTGTTTGCTACTATAGCTATTATTGTAGGCTTTGTAGGAACTGGTTGGATTAGAAAGTTATTTCCACCAGCAGCTATGGGGGCTATAGTAACAATAATAGGGTTGGAGTTAGCTCCAACAGCTGCAGATATGGCTGGTTTTCCAGTAGGTTTGTCTAATTCACCAACCTTAAATCCAACATGGGTATTAGTTTCAATGATTACAATAATAACTGTAATTTTATCTTCAGTATTGTTAAGAGGTTTCTTAAAGGTAATACCTATATTAATAGGTATAGTTACTGGATACGTAGCTAGTTGCTTCTTAGGTTTAGTAGATTTTACACCAGTAAGAGAGGCAAGTCTTTTTGTACTACCTCAAATACATATAGCTAAACCGAGCTTAAATGCAATATTAACAATTTTACCAGCAACATTTGTAGTAGTTGCAGAGCATGTTGGTCATTTAGTAGTAACAAGTAGTATAGTTGGAAAAGATTTATCTAAAGATCCTGGTCTTAATAAATCTCTTTTAGGAGATGGAATATCAACTATGATATCTGGATTTTTTGGATCAGTACCTACAACAACTTATGGTGAGAATATTGGAGTTATGGCATTAACAAAGGTTTATAGTTCTTATGTAATATGTGGTGCAGGAGCACTTTCTGTAATCTTAGGATTTTCAGGAACTTTATCAGCTCTTATAAGAAGCATACCAACACCAGTAATAGGAGGAGTAAGTTTACTTCTATTTGGTACTATAGCTACATCAGGATTAAGAACATTTATAGAAGAGAAAGTTGATTACTCAAAATCAAGAAACTTAATATTAACATCAGTAGTAATGATAGTTGGATTAAGTAATATAGCAGTAAGATTTGGTGCAATAGAAATTAAAGGAATGGGATTAGCAACAATAGTTGCTATGATTTTAAGCTTATCATTTATGTTATTTGATAAATTAGGTTTAATGAATGAAAAAGAATAGTTAAACAGAAAAGCTAAATTCTATTAATAAATTGGAATAAAGGATAAAAATTAAAGTTTTTTATTAATCCTTTGGTTTAGGTTTTTAATAGAATTTAGCTTATTTTTTGCCAAAAAAACCTTTAAAATAAATTTAGTGAATTGTCTGAATTTTAAATTAATAGCATAAAACTATGCATTATTTAGAGATACAAGAAGTATAATAGAGCATTTATAGAGTTGAACAGGGTTTTAAGAGAATATATCTAAGAATTTATAGAAATAGTACGAATATGAGTAAAATAGGCCATTTGATTAATTATTACAAATGGGTTACAATAAGTAATGTATTTTACTTAAAAAGTGTAAAATCCCTTCTGACATACAGAAAAGCGTATAACTTTCGCATGGAAGCGTAAAACTTTTACTTGCCAGAAGGAGGAGATAATATGGTAAATATTAAAAAGTTGTTTTCAAAGGAAAATAGAAATAAAACTTTAGCAGTTGGGCTGACGGGGTTGGTCTTAGCTGGAGGAATAGTAGTATTTTCAATGAGAAAAACTCTTAACGTAGTAGTTAATGGAGAGAAAACGGAGATTGTTACCTACCAAGGTACAGTACAAGGGGCTTTACACGATAATGGAATAACAGTAGCACCTCAAGACAAAGTAATACCTTCATTAGAAAGTAAAATATCAAAAAATGAGACAATCACTGTAAATAAGGCTGTTAATGTAAAAGTAAAAACAGCAGAGGGCGAAAAAGAGATTGTCAGTGCGGAAGATAATGTAGAGGATATGTTAAAATCAGAAGGAATATCTTTTGATGATAATGATAAGATACTACCAAGTAGAGATGAGAGTCTAAAAGATGGAATGAATGTTGAAGTGGTAAATGTTGATGTAAAGAAAGTTACAGAAGTTCATCCTATAGAATTTACAACAGAAGTTAAAAAAGATGAATCTAAGCCACAAACATATACAGAAGTATTAAGTAATGGACAAAATGGTGAGAAAGAAGTAACTCGCGAACTTGTTTATGAGAATGGAAAAGAAATAAGTAATAACGTTGTACAGGAATTAGTTGTTAAAGAACCTGTAAATAAAGAAGTTGTAAAAGGTACGCAAGAGGCTCAAACCCTAAGTAGAGGGGGAGAAAGTATAAACTTTAAGAAAAAGATAAGTGTTACCTCTACAGCTTATACTCATCCAGCAGGCTCAGCAGAGGCATATACAGCATCAGGAATGCATGTTCTTAGAGACCCAAATGGGTATAGTACAATTGCTGTGGATCCTAATGTTATACCTTTAGGAACAAAGCTATATGTAGAGGGATATGGATATGCTATTGCGGCTGATACAGGTGGTGCTATAAAAGGAAATAAGGTAGACCTTTTCTTCAATACAGAGGCAGAGGCATCTAACTGGGGCGTTAGAAACTTAGACGTTTATATATTAAATTAACTACGATAAAAGGACAGGCTTTTTAGCCTGTCTTTTTGTTTTGACTAAAAATATTTTTAAAAGTAGTATTTTCTAAAAATAAAAGCTTTATATCTATTAAGAATATAAGCTATTTTTATTGAAATAGAATTTATGATAAAATGGAATTATATAGAATAATATAAGTCCATTTTTTGTTATTGCATAATAACTTTAATGTATAATGTAAATTTTTAATATGAGGAGTGAATTAAGATGATGACTTGTAATGTTAGTTTGCAAATAATACCATCGGTAAAAGAAGAAAGACTTTATGAAGTTGTTGATAGGGTTATTGAATATATAGAGTCAACTGGTGTTAAATATGAGGTTGGACCTATGGAAACAACTATGGAAGGAAATATTGATGAACTATTAGAAATAGTAAAGAAATCTCAAGATATATGCCTTAAAGAAGGGGCAGGAAGAATTATATCCATAGTAAAAATAGATTATAAGAAAGATGGAGTTACTATGGAAGAAAAAGTTGGGAAATACAGATAAAATAACATAAATTAAAGAAAATTTTAGAATATTGGAACTGAAATTACTATTTGAAAATATTTATATAATGAGAAGAAAATATTTTTCAGGAGGTAATTTCTTATGAAAATAGCAGTAAGAGGTGGACATAATTTTCAAGCAAAGGGTGCAAGTGGAATAATAGATGAAACAACTGAGAATAGAAAGGTTTATAAGGCTTTAATTAAATATTTAGATAAAATAGGTCATAATGTTATTGATGTAACTCCAGGAGATTGTGATGTTAACACAGATTTATATTTAGGAGTACAAAAAGCAGAAGATAATGATGTAGATTTATTTATATCCATACACTTTGATAAGGCTTATAATATTTATGAAGGTGCATTGGGAACAGGTACTTGGATTTATGGTACTGGAGGAAAAGCAGAAGAATACGCAAAAAAAATAGTTGATAAAGTTTCTAGTGAAACTGGATTTAAGAATAGAGGTGTTAGAGTTAATTCTAAGCTATATGAATTAAGGAAAACATCAATGCCAGCAGTTATAGTAGAAGTTTGTTTTTGTGAAGCAACTGAAGATGTTAGAATATATAAAGAAAAAGGACCAGATTTTATAGGAAATTTAATTGCAGAAGCAATAGATGGAAATAGTATAAGTAGTGATAATGGATCTGATTCAGAAAATAATGGTGGGGAGACTCCGCCTTCTATAAATGACTCTTCAAAAGATAAGTTTTTAAAAATAACTAATGCAAAAGCAATGGTTGCTTTAGATCCAAGGGACAATCCAAGTAGTAATTATAGAGATTTAGGAGAAATATTTGCTGGAGAGAGAATTAGGATTTTGCCTGAAGTATGCGATAAAAAAGACTATTTACCAGTGACTTATTGGAAAGATTTTAATGGGGTAGAATCTTCAAGGGTGTGGGTTAGTGCTAATCAAAAATATTTGAGAATAGATACTAATGCAACGGCTATAAATATAGTGACAGAATTAGATGCTAGATATAATCCATCACAAACATCAAGTAGGATGGGATATGTTAAAAATAATGAAAGACTTTATGTTCATAAAATAGAAAATGAGTATGCTTTGGCAACTTATTTAGCTAGTGAAGGATATAAGACTGCATGGTTTACTGCAAAGTATATTAAAATGGATTAATGTTAATAAGACCTGGTTTTTCTAGGTCTTGTTTAGTTTTATTAAATATTTAAAAAATGACTTAGAATTTCCACCAATGTATAGAAAAATATGATAAAATTACGAGTGTACAATAAGGTAAAAGGAGATTATTAGACATGTTTACTATTGCATTATGTGAAGATAATTCCTTGCAAAGAGAAGAACTAAAAAATAATTTAAGTAAAGTTTTAGATGAAATAGGTATTGATTATAAAATAATAGCTTTTGAAAGTGGAGAAGATTTATTAAAATCATATCCAGAAAAGTTGGACATACTTTTTTTAGATATTCAAATGGGAAAATTAACTGGAATGGAAACAGCTAGAAAAGTTAGGGAATATGACGATAAGGTTGAGATTATATTTATAACAGCTTTATGGGATTATGTTCAAAAAGGATATGAAGTAAGGGCTTTCAGGTATTTGATAAAACCAGTTAAGCTTATAGAATTAAAAGAGCAAGTAACTGCTTGTGTAGAGAGTATTATTAAAAAAAGAGATACATATATAACAATAAAAGATAAGGGAAGTATGCTTAAGCTTAGGATTGAAGACATATTGTTTCTTGAAACCTTTGATAGAAAGGTGATTATACATACTAACTCCCAGGAATATATAGTAAAGACTAGTATGAACAAATTAGAAAAAGAACTAAAAAATATTGGCTTTTTTAGATGTCATACAAGCTATATTGTTAATTTATCAAAAATAGAGGAGCTTCAAAAAGACTCTCTTATAATAAATGAATTTAATCTACCTGTAAGTAAGCATAGAATGAAGAACTTAAAGCTGAGATTAACTAGTATTTTAGGAGACTTAATATGCTGATGAACAATATAACTTGGGATTTGATGGAGATTGTTTCTATACTTATAGAGTGGTTAAGTTTTTATATTCTTATAAGTCAATTTAGTGAAAAAAAGAGAAGTACTAAATATGGAATTTTCTCATTTATAATAATAATAATTTTTTCTATTGGTTTGAAATTTATAAATGTATATCCTAATGAGCGGATAATAATATGCTTTTTTTTAGGTCTAGTATTTTATAAGAGAAATTTTAAGGTTAACAATATAAAATGTATTATGGTTTCTTTAATATTTTGGTTGTTTATGCTTACAGTAGAGGCTTTGTCTATATCCTTTGTGGTTAAGATAAATGATTTAAGTAGTGTTTCTGAACTTTTAAACAGAAATTTTTATAGACTTGAAACAATGATATTATCTAAGGTTATTTTGATATCTTTAATTATTATTGTTAAGTATTTAAAGCTTCATGTGGATATTGGTAAAGGCGATTTTTTATATATGCTTACACCTATAGCAACCAATATAATAATGATATTAGTTATTTTTGGATATGCCTTTAGTGGTGGAAATGAGAATTTAGGAGATGATATTTCTATATTTTTTATTGCCATACTGATTTTGTTATCTAATATGTCTTTAATGTTTATTGTTAGCAAAATAATTAAAAATAATAAGTTAAAGTTAGAAAATAAATTTATAAAAAATAAATTGGAAATGGAATATGAATATTATTCTAATTTGAGAGATAATCAAGAAAAGGTAAAGAGGCTTTATCATGATATGAAAAATCATATTTCTTGTATTGAAGGAAATAATAAGGATTCAGAAATTAGAAAAAAATACATAGATAGCATTAAATTAGAAATTGATAAGCTTAATATTGGATTTAATACAGGAAATGAAGTTTTAGATGTAATATTAAATAATAAAAAAGATGCTTGTATTAAAAATAATATTGACCTGAAAGTTTTTATAGATTTTTCAAAGGCTAATTTTATTGAGTACTTCGATATATGTACTATTTTTTCAAATTGTATTGATAAT
The DNA here is from genome assembly GCF_057782465.1 of Clostridium sp. LIBA-8553. Taxonomy (NCBI): domain Bacteria; kingdom Bacillati; phylum Bacillota; class Clostridia; order Eubacteriales; family Clostridiaceae; genus Clostridium; species Clostridium sp. LIBA-8553. The sequence goes on along the minus strand of NZ_CM173489.1, from coordinate 2,165,730 downwards.
GCTATAGAAGCTTGTAAGAAAATAAAAGATTATGAAAGAAGATATATATATATATTAAAGGAACATATGTAAATAATTTTTATGTTGTTAAGATTGAAAATTCAAAGACTAATAAAGTTAAAGTATTAAATGGGGCATTTTTAACAGATAAGAGAGATAAATTTTTGCATGGAATAGGACTTAAGAATATAAGATTAGCCTTAGAAAAATATGATGGAGAAATAAGCATTGAATCTTTAGAGAATAAATTCATTTTGAAAATGCTTATTCCCTTAAATAGAGAAAAAGAAGCTTAGACATAAAAAATCTATGCTTCTTTTTTTATATTTATATATTTGGTGACTATGTCTTAATTATATTATATTTCGGCTAATTTTAGAAGGGGATATTATACATAAAAGAACTATTTAAATTAAGAAAAAATACAATAAAGATTAAAAATATGTTAATATTATAAAAAATATATAAAAAACTTTTGGAGGGAAAATGTTTAAAAAAATATTAGCAATAATAAGTACAATTACAGTTTTAAGCTTTGTAGGGTGTGGAGCACAAAAAAGCAATACAAGTGTGAAAACTACTCAAGTTCAGGGAAATGGTATAAGTGTTACATATTTGAATGTTGGACAAGGGGATAGTGAATTAATTCAGGTTAATGGAAAAAATATGCTTATAGATGCAGGAACAAATGCAGGAGCTCAAGACTTAGTTAAGGATTTAAAAAATAGAGGAATAAAGACTATTGATATAGCTATAGCAACTCATCCACATGAGGACCATATAGGGGGAATGGATGAGGTTTTAGAAAATTTTGATGTTAAATCTTTTTATGCTCCTAAGGTGGCACATACAACAAAAACTTATGAAAATATGTTGAAAGCAGTGAAAAATGAAGGATTAAAAATAAAACAAATAAAAGAAGGAACTGATATAGATTTAGGAAAGAATACAAAGGTGGAGGTTTATTCTCCTATAAAAACAAATTACGAAGAGTTAAATGACTACTCGCCAATAATGAAGATATCTTATGGTAATAATTCATTTATGTTTACAGGCGATGCAGAAACTCCTGTAGAGCAAGAAGTTTTAAATGAGCATAAAAATCTAAAAGCAGATGTACTTAAATTAGGGCATCATGGATCTCATTCTTCAACTAGTGAACCATTTTTAAAAGCTGTTGATCCAAGTATTGCTATAGTTTCTTGCGGAAAGGACAATAAATATGGTCATCCACATAAGGAAACCATGAGCAATCTTAAAAAAGCAGGAGTTACAGTTTATGAAACTTTTAGAGATGGAGATATAACAATTACATCTAATGGAGAAAAACTTGATGTGAAATTACATAGTGAGAGCGCTAAATAGTTATTAAATGATGTGTTGATTTTTTTTTGTATATATTATATAATGACTTAGAAAATAAGATATAGACAGTTCGGAAGCCTCCTGTCTTTAAACAAAACTACGGTGTTTTAAGTATAATTATGTAAATTTTTTATGTAATATTTATTTGCATGCTTTAAACCGTAGAAATTTTTTCTGCGGTTTTAATTTTTATTGTTTAAAAATGATTTAAATTTATTTCTTAGTTTTATTAAAGAAGTAATTTTTTATGTGCAAATTATTGATTCTCCTTAAGGCATCTTAGTTACATTGGACTTCAAAATATGTTCTTAGGAGGAATTATGAAAGATAATGATATAAAGAGAATAGTTACATCAGCACTTATTGCCGCATTATATGCAACTCTAACAATAGCATTAGCTCCAATAGGTTATTTAGGAGTTCAATTTAGAGTATCTGAGGTGATGGTACTTTTAGCTTTTTATAAGTCAGATTATATAATTGGATTAACTTTAGGATGTTTTATAGCTAATATATTAGGTCCTAACGGTACCGTTGATGTGGTTTTAGGAACCTTTGCAACATTTATAAGTGTATGGGCTATATATTTGACTGGAAAGTATATAAAGGGTAAAAAATCTATATGGATAGCATCAATTTGGCCAACGATATTTAATGGGCTTATAATTGGATGGATGCTTAATTATGTTTATGGATTACCATTAGTTTTATCAATGGGGCAAGTTGCTTTGGGAGAATTTGTTATAATAACAATTATAGGAGTTCCTTTATTTAACTTTATAAACAAAAAATACTTTGGCAAATTGAATATGATAACAAGATAGTTTTTAGCTATATAAAAACAAATTGGTTGTATCATTTTAAGTTTTGATACTTACTATTTTAAGAAGTTTTTATATAGCTTTTAATTTTTTATAGTTGGTTCATTTTTAATTAACTATTATTTTATAAAGACAAAAAGAAATAAAATTGTTATAATAACAAAAGAGTTTTATATTGTGAGGTGATTTAAATGAGTGGTGTAGCAGGAGAAGGATGCGAGATTTTAGTACCATTTAATGAGAGAAGACCTTTAGCTGAGATAGAGAGAAGTTTAGTTAAAACATATAGAAAACAAGTTTGGTCAAAATTTATAAAAGCTATAAAGGATTATAAATTAGTAGAAGAAGGAGATAAAATAGCAATTGCCATTTCTGGAGGAAAGGATTCTTTAATAATGGCAAAACTATTTCAAGAGCTTAAGAAGCATGGGCAAATAAATTTTGAACTTGTTTTTTTAGCAATGGACCCAGGATATCATCCTCAAATTAGAGAGTTACTTGAGGATAATTGCAAATATTTAGATATACCAGTACATATTTATGATTCAGGAATATTCCAAGTTGTAGACAAAATAGCTAAGGATTATCCATGTTATATGTGTGCAAGAATGAGAAGGGGATCATTATATGGTAAGGCAAAGGAGCTTGGATGTAATAAGTTAGCCTTAGGACATCACTTTAATGATGTTATAGAAACAACAATGCTTAATGTTTTATATGCAGGCAACTTTAAGACAATGCTTCCAAAACTTAAAGCTGCAAATTTTGATGGAATAGAGCTTATAAGACCATTATATTATATAGAAGAAAAATATATAAAAAGATGGATTCAAAGAGCTGGAATATGGCCATTAAACTGTGCATGTATGGTTGCTGCTAAGAAGATTGGTAATAAGCGTTTTGAAATTAAGGATATGATAGAAGAGTTTAAGGAAAAGTTTGATGGTGTAGATAAATCAATATTCAGAGCTGCACAAAATGTAAGTGTTGATTCTATTTTAGGATGGGATATTGATGGAGAACATTATTCTTATCTAGACTTTTATGATGAAGATTCATTATTAAATTCAACAGCGGAATTAAAACAAAAGGGCTTAGTAAATGAAGCTGTAGCATATGAAAGACAAAATATAGCTAGAAATCTTATTGGACTATTAGATGATGAAGTTATTGCAGAAAAAACAGGACTTTCTTTAAAAGAAATAAAAAGCATGCAAATAGAAAATTAGAGAAAAAGCGTATTAAGGATTAATCCTTAATACGCTTTTATTTTTATAATGCTTTTAAGAACTAATTAAAATTTTTATAATAATAATATATGTTATAATATTCTATATTAACCTGTTAATATTAATTAAGGAAAGAATGGTGAATATTTTATGACTATGCAAGATGTTTTATATTATATACATACATATGGTTTAATAGTATTATTTTTAGTAGTTGTAGGAGAATATTGCATACCAGGAATACCAACAGGTATAGTAATGCCAGCAGCTGGAATAGTTGCAGGACAAGCTCATAAGGGATTAATTGAAGTAATGCTTATATCATTAATTGCAGGTGTTGTTGGAAGTATAATATTGTATTTAGTAGGATATTTTTTAGGCACAACATTATTAGAAAAACTTAAAATAAAACATCCTAAAATAGAAAGTGGAATTGAAAAAACACAGCATGTTATGGAAGAACACAGTTTTGTTGGGATCTTCATATGTAGATTAATACCAATTGTTAGGACCTATGTATCATTAATATGTGGAACAGTAAAAGTTAATTTCTTGAAATTTATGATTTTTTCTATTCCAGGTATATTCTGTTGGAATTTTAGCGGAATAGTAGTTGGATATTTATTTGGAGGAAAGATAGTTATTTAGATTAAAACATTATTAATACAAGTATTAAAATATATTGAATTTAATCTATTTTTAAGGGGAAAATATTATATTAAGGGAGTTTGTGAAAGGAGAATAAGAAAGATTTATGAGTCTTGATGTTGTTTTGAATTATTTTGCAACATATGGTTTAACCTTGTTATTTGTAATAGTATTTTTAGAATATTTAAATTTACCAGGATTACCGGCAGGGATAATAATGCCGGCGGCTGGGATTATAGCAACTAGGAATAATGAAAGCTTATCTTTAATAGTTTTTATTTCAGTAGTTGCTGGAGTACTTGGAAGTATAGTATTATATGCTTTAGGATATTATGGGGGAGCACTTTTGCTAGATAAAATAGCTAAAAAGTATCCCAAAACACAGCCCACTATAGATAAAACTAGATTAATTTTAAAAGAAAGAGGAAGTTTTGGAATTTTTCTATGTAGATTAATTCCAGTACTTAGAACTATAGTATCCATAATAGCTGGTTCTGTAAGAATGAGTTTTGGAAAATTTTTAATATACTCTGCTCCAGGTATATTTCTTTGGAATTTAGGATTTATTTTTGCAGGATATTTCTTTGGAGATATATTATTTAAATAAAAGAATAGAAAATAAAGGTTAAAAAGTACAGAATGCACTTTTAAAGTGGACATTCTGTACTTTTGTTTTACATAAGAAAAAAATTAGCTAAAGTGGAATTGGGATTTTCTTTTAAAACTTGTTTTGCAAGATTAGAGCATATTTCATAAGTTAATAGAGGCTTTTCTAAAGTTCCAAATAATAATAGCCATTCCATATATCTAATTGAATTTTCTAATTCAAATGCTTTTTTGCCATGATAAAAAGCTAATTCTTCGTAGTATAATGGGGTCATTACTATGAATAAATAATAAGAAATAAGATAATTACAATAAGCTAACTCCTCCTTTTTTGAAGAATCAGTAGAAAGAAGTTTATTGTAAAGATAAAAATAGAAGTTATTTTGAGTGTAAAAATCTTCTGTCTTTAATAATATTAAGTGTTCTTCAGTTATATCAAAAATATTAGATTTATTTAAATCTAAATTTAGTAAGTCATTTAATGTTTCCATAATACTAAGCTCCCTAGTTTATATTTATAACTATACCATACTACATAAAAAATCTTATGTAAACAATTGAATTTTTATGTTGTTAAAAATAATTTGTTGTAATATATTGGTATAGAGGGCTTGGGAAATAGGAGGAGTATATGGTTTTAATTTATTTTTTTGTGGCTTTATTATCAACTATTGCTGGTTCTATGGCTGGATTAGGTGGAGGAGTAATAATAAAACCTGTTTTAGATTTTTTAGGAGATTACAACATAGCAACTATTAGTGTATTATCTTCCTTTACAGTTTTTTCTATGGCTATAGTTTCCATAATAAGACAAATATTTTATAAGAGTAAAATAGATATAAAAAATACTGGAGCTTTAGCAATAGGCTCAGTATTGGGAGGATTATTAGGCCAACAGGTGTTAACATTAATATTAAAGGTGATTGAAGGTAGAATTGTTTCTTTAGTACAAAGTGGAATTTTAGCTTTGCTTCTTATCTTTGTTTATGTTTATATGAATCATAAGGAAAAATTTAAGAGTTATAAGATTAATAGTTTTATCTTAAGTATTTTAATTGGGATATTTTTGGGACTGATAGCAGCTTTTTTAGGTATTGGAGGAGGGCCTATAAATGTTGCTTTTCTAACGATATTTTTTTCAATGGAAGCTAAGAATGCAGCTAGAGATTCAATTATAATAATTTTATTTTCTCAAGGTTCTAAACTTTTAACTATTGCTTGTGGAACAGGATTTTCAGTATATGATTTATCTATGCTAGGTTATATGGTTTTAGGTGGTATTTTAGGTGGGTTTATAGGTGCTAAATTTAATAAAATATTTAATAATGAAGTTATTCTGAAAGTTTTTAATACAGTGGTAATTATGATTATAGGATTAAATATATATAATTTTATAATTACAATTTAAAAAACTTTATGGTTTGATACTCAGATGGAATATATATGTTAATAAAATGTGATATAATAGGTGAAAAAGAATATATTCTCAACAAAGTGAAGGTGATAAAAGTATGGGAAGAACTAGCATAAGTTATGGAGCTAAAGATATTTTATATAAGCTTATGGGACAACTTTATAAAGGAAGACCATTAGAAGCATTGGGAGTTAATGATATGCCCCAAATAATGGACAGGCTACCTAGAAACTTTTTTGAAAATGATGTTTTAGAGGGGGGACCTAATGAAATATTTATTTTAGAAGATGGTTCAATTTTACTGTTTGGATATGAAGATGAAAAGAATATAGATGAAAATATGTTTATATATTTAGAGGTAGCTGTTAAGGTAATAAAGAGATATTATAAACATAGAGGAAAATTTCCAAAGGTCAGAATGGCTATAATATACAATTCAAGTGTTAAAGAAGCTAGAAATACTTTAAGTTTTGGTGATATACTTATTTGTTCAGAAAGCGTATTTATGTCTGAGTTAGTTGCAGAGAAAGCTTTAGTTGAATTAAAGGAAAAAGTGCTAGAAGGAAATTTAACTCAAGCTGATAAAATAAAGTTTACAATGATACCACTTATGAAAAGTGAGCATGATGACAGTAATATTTTAAGGGATTGTGTGCAGCTAGCAAAATCAATAAAATCTGAAAGAGATGAAGCTATTATATTAAATGGATTAATTGAATCTACAGATAAATTTATTAGTGAAGATAAAGCTAGAGAACTTAAGGAGTTGTTAGAAATGACTAAAATTGAAAGATTATATAATGAAGAGAGAGATTTAGCCGTTAAAAATGCGAGAAAAGAAGAACAATTAAGAATAGCAAAAAATCTTGCTGGAATATTATCACCTGAGTTAATATCAGAAAAATTAGGTGTTACTTTAGAAGAAATTTATGAACTTCAAAATGCTGAGGGCTAAATATTACAGAATATTTTATTGTTAATTAAAAGATAAAAGAGACTTTGGATAAAAAGAGTTTTTGTTTTAGTAATAAAAATTATTTTTACCCAAAGTTTTTTATATTTATAAAGTATTTCTTTAAAATATAAAAATTATCAAACAAATTCTTAGAATGTATATTAAGATAATAGTAAATAATTCTATTATATGGAGGTAGTCAATATGAGTAAATTTGATAATGGTATGTTTAAAACCTGGCAACATATATTGAATGTTGAGGATAAAAATAAAGAAAATAAGAGAGAGCTTTTTATAAGAGAAGATGAAAGACATAAAATAGCCAATAGATTATTCGAATTAGGAATTGAAAAGGAAATAATATTTAAGGCTACTGGAATAGATTTAAAATAATAAAAATATTGATTTAATTGAATTATCATAATTAAATATGCTTTTATAAAAGTTAATTAAAATAGAAAATTCATAATAAATAGTATCTTGAAATCCTAATTATTATAAAGAAAATATTCATAAAAATGAAAAATATGCTATAATTAAAAGCATTATAAAGTTAAGGAGAGGAGTAATGAAAAATGGAGCTTTCAGTTTATGTTAAGGGGAGAAGAGATCCTTTTGTTTATAGTGGAGATAGAGTAGATGTTTTAGATTTTGAGATGAATGGAATAAAATATAAACAAATAAGATATTTTAGAAAGGGATTTTCTAAATCAGAACTTATAGAGACTGAATTAATAAAGAGAATTCAAGAGAAAAAATAGAGTTGCTTTGTTATGAATAAAATGAGCCTTTACTCATAAAATAAAATTAGTTTAATATGAGGAGGTGAAATTTATGGCAAAACGAAATCAACAATCTTCTTGGAATTCAAAAAGGTTTGAAACACCTAAAAAAAATAACGAGGAACCAGTGCCAGAAATTCAAGGTAAAGAAAAAAATAAATAAATATTGAAAAAATAATGAATAAGTGGCAAAATAAAACATAGAAAATTTTATTACATGGAGGCATAGGGGTGAAAAAGATAAGTAAAATTTTATCATTAATTCTAATGGTCACATTTTCAGTGTTTTTATTTGCAGGATGTAACACTTCAAAAGAAGAAGCTAAAGCACCTGCAGAAAAAACATCTGTAGAAATAGTTGTACCAGATGGATTACCAGCTATAAGTATAGTTAAAATGATAAAAGAAAAACCAGAAATGAGTAAGAACTTAAACATAAATTATTCAATTGTAAAAGGATCAGATGCTTTAGTATCTAAGGTTTTAAAAGAGGAAGGAGACATTTGTATAGTTCCTTCAAATGTAGCAGCTATTGCATATAACAAAGGAATAGGCTATAAACTTGCAGGGACTGTAGGATTTGGTTCATTATATGTAATCAGTAGTGATGATTCAGTTAAAAACTTAGAGGATCTTAAAGGAAAAGATGTTTATAATGTTGGTCAAGGATTAACTCCTGATTTAATATTTAAAATAATTCTTCAAAATAATGGAATAAATCCTGAAAAAGATTTAACGTTAAGTTATGTAAATGCAGCTTCAGAATTAGCACCTTTATTTATAGAAGGAAAAGCTAAATATGCAGTTGTTCCAGAGCCGATGTTAACTCAAATAATGACAAAAAAACCAGATACTAAAATAGTTGCATCTTTAAATGATCAGTGGAAAGAGATTAGTGATTCTCAAATGGGATATCCTCAATCTAGTGTTATAGTTAAAGAAGATTTAGTAAATAATCATTTTGATGATGTTCAAAAGATACTTAAAGAAATAGATGAGAGTACTAAATGGGCAAACGAAAATAAAGAAGAAGCTGGTTCTTTTGCAGAAGAAGTAGGAATAACAGGTAAGAAAGAAATAATAGCTAAATCATTAGAAAGAGCTAATTTAAATTATGTAAGTTCTGTTGATAATGAAAGTATTTATATTGGATATTATGACAAGATTTACAGCTTAGAGCCTAAAGCTATAGGAGGTAAAAAGGTAAATGAAGAAATTTTCTTACAAAAATAAGAAATTAATATTTTTATCTTCAATTATACTTTTTATTATATGGCAATCAGCTAGTATGATTATAGGGAGTGAGGTAATATTACCTTCTCCCTATTTAACATTTAAGGGAGTAATTGAAGTAATAAAATCAAATGATTTTTTTAAAATAATTATAAGCACCCTAGGAAGAACATTTATAAGTTTTATATTAGCTTTGGTTATAGCAATATGTTTAGGAGTTCTCAGTGCATTTAATAAATATATATATAATTTTATGATTCCTATAATTAATATAATGAGATCCTTACCAACTATAGGATTTATAATATTAGCATTAATTTGGTTAAGTCAGGGAAGTGCACCTATACTAGTTGGCTTTGTAATGAGTTTTCCAATATTTTATGATGCAATAATAGGTTCTATATTAAATATAGATAAAAAGATATTGGAAATGGCAAATGTTTATGGAGTTGGTAAAATTAATTTAGTAACTAACATTTATTTACCAAGTATAAGTTTTGCTATATGCAGAATTATGGTATCTACATTTTCTTTGACTATGAAATTAGTTATTGGAGGAGAAGTTATTGGACAACCTAAATATGGTATAGGAACTGCCCTTTTTGTTGAAAAGAATTATTTGAATACTAACATGGTTTTTGCATGGATAATACTGGTGATAATTATAGGAATAATTTTTTCTTTAATACAAAAAACTATTAATATTAGGGTTTTTAGGTGGATGAGGTAAAATGGATATTAAATTAATAAACATAGAGAAAAGTTTCAATAATAAAAAATTATATAATAAGTTTTCAGTGATTTTTGAAGAGGGAAAGGTTAATTGTATTTTAGGAAAGTCTGGTTGCGGTAAAAGCACTCTGCTAAATATTATAACTGGCCTTGAAGAATTACAATCAGGTAAAATAATAGGAGTTCCATCAAAAATCGCCTATGTGTTTCAAGAAGATAGGCTTATTGAGTGGAATAGTATATATAAAAATATGGAACTACCTCTTTTAAAACTTTATAAAAAAGATCAGAGAAAAGAAAAAATAAAAAGAATGCTAAAGGAAATAGAACTAGAGGATTACATAGATAGTTTTCCAAAGGAATTAAGTGGAGGGATGAGACAAAGGGCAAATATAGCGAGAGCTTTTCTTTGTGAAGAGAATCTTCTTTTAATGGATGAACCTTTTAAATCTCTAGATGAAAATAGCAAGAAAAATATTATAAAAATTTTCAAAAGGATTCATTTAGAAAAAAATAATACGGTTATAATGGTTACTCATGATATAAAGGAAGCTTTAGATTTTGCAGATAATATATTTGTTCTAGGCAATAACCCAGTGAATTTAATGGCACATTTTAAAAATGTAAGAAAAGTAGAAAACGGTATTATAGAAGAAAAAATTCTATGTATTTTAAAAGAAAAATAATAGAGGAGGGGGCACATTGAGCAAAAAATTAGATTTACTAAATGATAAAGAAAGTACACTGTTAAGAAGGTATATGATACCTTCAGTAGCTGGAATGTTAGGTCTTTCTGTATGCATATTATTTGATACTATGTTTATAGGTCATAAACTTGGGGAGCTAGGTTTAGCAGCATTAAATATAGCTTTACCTACATATAATTTATATAATGCCATAGGATTAGCTATTGGAGTTGGGGGAGCAACAGCATTATCAATAGCTATGGGACAAAAGAAATTTCATAAGGTTAATAGAATATTTACTTCAGCTGTATTTGCAGCTATTATATTTTGCATAATAATAAATTTATTAGAATTTTTCTTTTTAGATAATATAGTCTATATGTTAGGAGCATCAGAGGCTACTTTTTCTCTAACTAAGGATTATTTAAAAGTTATTTTAACTTTTAACTCAGCTTACATTTTTGCATCAGCTTTTATTGTTTTTGTAAGAAATGATAGAGAGCCAAAACTAGCTATGTATGCTGTAATAGCATCTAATATAACAAATATAATTTTAGATTATGTCTTTATTTATATTTTCAATTGGGGAATGTTTGGGGCAGCTTTAGCTACTTCAATAGGTCAGGTAGTTGCTTTAATTGTGTTATCAATACACTTTATAAAAAAGAAAAATACCATGCATTTAGAAATTGGAGGAATTAACTTAGAGCATATGGGAAAAGTGCTCAAAAATGGAGCACCTAGTTTCTTAAATGAAATATCAGCTGGATTTGTTATATTTATTTTTAATATTGCAATATATAAATTTGAAGGAGATTTAGGTGTATCAGCCTATGGAATAATCACAAACCTTGTTTTAATATTTACTGCTATATTTAATGGAGTTTCTCAAGGAGTTCAGCCTTTAATAAGTGTAAACTTTGGTGCTCAAAAAGAGGAACGTGTTAAAGAGTTTTTAAGATTAACAAGAAGAATAGTATTAATCTTAGGAGTGATATTCTTGGGAATGGGATTACTATTACCAGATCAAATGATAGGTATATTTACAAGTGATACAGGTAAATTACTAAGCATAACTAGACAAGGGATTTACTTATACTTTATAGCATTCTTATTTAATGGTAGTAATATAGTAAACGTAGCCTATTTACAAGCCGTTGAAAAAGCAAAGGAATCCTCTTTGTTATCTAGTTTAAGAGGATTAATATTTATTATAATCTTTATTATTATATTACCTAGAATACTAGGAGTTTACGGTGTCTGGTTAACAATACCAAGTGCAGAATTAACAACACTTATAATATTTTTACTATTCCAGATTAAGAATAAAAGAAAAAATGTTTAAAACAATAAAAACCGTTGATTATCAACGGTTTTTACTGTAAATGCAAAGAAATAAATACAGTATAGTAAGAGTTATAGTGATTTTGTAAACAGGAGGTTAAGTTCTTATAAGTGAGGTATTGACTTATAATTAACCTAATAATATAGTATGCTAATTTATTAAAATGTGACAATAAATTAAATAAAAAATTGTAGAACTCAAATAAGTTGTATATAATAATATTAAAGCATTTTTTAAAGGAGAGATTTTTATAATGGACATTGGAAACTATAAAGAGATGGATCCGTATATGTTACTTAGTATTATAAATTTAAAATTAAGAGATTATTACAGTAATTTAGATAGTATGTGCGATGACTTAGCAGTTGACAAGGAAGTTATTGGACAAAGGCTAAAGGAATGTGGATACATATATAATAGTGAAAGTAATCAGTTTGTTGCTGAATAATATAATTTATGTTTTTTTAAATAGGGAGGATTAATTAAATGAACTTAAGAAAAGAACCATACTTATTGGTGTTTGGAGCTTCTGTAGTAGATGTATTTGGATTTAGTAAGGCAAGTTATAGAGCATATAACTCAACACCAGGTCATGTAAAGATATCTTTTGGAGGGGTTTGCAGAAATATTGCTGAAAATATGGCAAGAGTAGGAGTAAATACTAACTTTATGTCAATATTAGGTAATGATGAACATGGAAAGAGCATATTGGAGCATTCAAAAAAAATAGGATACTACATGGATGATTCTATGGTAATTGAGGGTGGAAGTACCCCAACTTATTTAGCTATTTTAGATGAAAATGGTGAAATGGTTTCTGCTATTGCAGATATGAAAAGTATAGGAGCTATGAATACTGATTTTATAGATTCTAAAAGAGAAATATTTGAAAATGCAGAATATACAGTTTTAGATTCTGATAATCCAGAGATAATGGAATACTTATTAAAGAACTTTAAGGATAAAACTAATTTTATATTAGATCCAGTATCAGCTGAAAAGGCAAGCTGGATAAAACACCTTATAAAGGATTTCCATACAATAAAGCCAAATAGACATGAAGCTGAAATATTAGCAGGCTTCCCTATAACAGATACAGAGGATTTAATAAAGGCAAGTAATTATTTCTTAGGTTTAGGAATTAAAAAAGTATTTATAAGCTTAGATGCTGATGGTATATTTTATAATGATGGTGTATGTTGTGGTAAGATAAAAGCAACAGAAGTTGAAGTTAAAAATGTTACAGGGGCTGGAGATTCATTTGTAGCTGGATTAGGTTATGGATATATGAATGATTTATCTATAGAAGATACAGTTAAATTTGCTATAACAATGTCTAATATAACAATATCTCATGAGGAAACTATTCATCCAGACATGTCTTTAGATAATGTTTTAACTAAGTTAGAAAAGACAGAATGGAAAGAAGAAAAATACGATTTAAATAAGTAGAGTGAATAATAAATTTTAAACTTGACAATAGTCTTAATTATAAACATACATAAATATATAAATGTGGTGAGGTGAGATTATGAGTAAAAAAATAAAAAAAGGAAAACTTGCTCTACTAGCTCTAGCAGGAAGTGCTTTTATAGCATCATTAGTATATGATAAAAATCAAAAAAATAAAAAAGAAATGGAAAATTTAGAGTTAGAATTAGAAAATAAAGATTCTGAAGTTTAGTTTATAAAATAAAAGACACTAGTGTTTATGCTAGTGTCTTTTTTATGTATTCTTAAACTAAAGAATTAGCTTTTTCTAAAGCTTCATCAAAGGTACTTGCAAAATGATCTTCACCTAAATTGTTAATTAATCCCATTAGTCTCATAACCTTTTTTGGTTGTTCTTGTACTTCAGATAATATTAATGTAATATTACGAGATTTACAACTTAAGGCTATATTTTTTATTTGCTTATAACCAGTTACATCTAAAGTCTTTGTATGTCTCATTCTTAAAACAAGAACTTTAGCATCATCATTTATTTCTTTCATTGTATTCATAAAAGTATCAACAGCACCAAAGAATAAATGACCTCTTATGTCATATACAAGAACATTTTCTCCAACTTTAAGGTTTTCCATATCAGTATCTATAGTAGATTTATCAGAACAGTCACCTTCATTTAATTCATTTACTTCTATAGAAGTAGCAACTCTTCTCATAAATAAGCACATAGATACTAACATTCCAATTCCTATAGCAATTACTAAATCAAATAATACTGTTAAGAAGAATGTTGTTAATAATATGGCTATATCGCTTTTAGGTGCCTTAAGTATAGCTTTAAAACTTCTCCATTCACTCATATTATATGAAACTATCATTAATATTGCTGCTAAAGTAGTTAATGGAATGAATTTAGCAAGAGGCATAAATATAAGCATTATAAGTAATAATGTTATTGAATGAACCATACCAGATATAGGAGTTCTTCCTCCATTTTTTACATTGGCTGCAGTTCTAGCAATTGCTCCAGTTGCAGGTATTCCACCAAATAAAGAAGATCCTATATTAGCGACTCCTTGAGCTATAAGTTCAGCATTAGAATTATGCTTGTCTCCAATCATACCATCTGAAACTACAGCAGATAATAAGGATTCGATACCACCTAAAAGCGCTATTGTAAAGGCAGGCCCTATTAATGCTTTTAATGTTTCAAGATTTAAATTTGGAATATGAGGCATTGGAATAGTAGAACTTATTTTCCCAAATTGGCTTCCTATTGTTGCAACAGGTAAATTGAAAATAAATACAACAAAAGTAGTTACTATTAAGGCTACTAAAGAACCTGGAATCTTTTTATTAATTTTTGGCCAAAAAATAAGAATAGCTAAAGCTAATAATCCAATAGCTAAAGTATAAAAATTTGTAGTATTCATATGAGATATATATGCTTCCCACTTAGGTATGAACTCAGAAGGTGTTTTAGCAATTGTAAGACCTAAAAAATCTTTAATCTGAGTTGAAAAAAGTGTTACGGCTATACCAGATGTAAATCCTACTGTTATTGGATAAGGTATATACTTTATTAAGCTACCAAATCTCAATAAACCAAATAAAATAAGAATAATACCAGCCATAAATGTGGCAATTATTAATCCATCAATTCCATGGTTTTGAATTATGCCAAAGACTATAACAACGAAGGCACCAGTAGGTCCACCTATTTGAACTCTACTTCCTCCTAATAAGGAAATTATGAATCCAGCTATAATTGCAGTTATAAGACCTTTCTCAGGAGATACACCTGAAGAGATACCTAATGCAATTGATAGAGGTAAGGCAATAATAGCAACTATTATACCTGCAATTAAATCTTTAAAAAATTGTTCTTTTGAGAATCCATTCTCTTTATCACCAAATAAAGAGAGTAATTTTGGTTTATACATTGAAATATATCAGCTCCTTATAAAAACAGTCGATTTCTATTATATTACTTAAATGGGAGCTTTACAATTTCGTGGAACGATTTGAAACGTTATTAATTAGAAAATATGCTTTATTTACAAAAAGTTTACAAAATGTTTTTGGGTGGTAACCTATGTTACAGAAGAATAGGGAAAGATAAAATATAATTAAAATATAATTTATATTTAGAGGTGAAAATATGAGCTTATTTTTAGGAAAAATACATTTTTGGTTATTTGATAAAATAAAATGGTTTGAAAATTTAGAAGAGGAAGTTTTAGAAATAGCAAAAGAAAGAAATATGCCAGTAGATCAATGGGTTTCTTATGCTAACTTAACTTTTGGTGAGAAAACTCCAAACAAACCTTTAGATGAAATAATAGATGAAAGTAACATACATGGCTGGTTAGAATCAAGAATAAATGCAGCTGAAGGTAGATGCGCATATTATATAACTAATATGCTTAATAGGGATAAATCTGTGAAAGAAGATTTAATTAAACTTTATAAAAAACATGGTAGACTAAATGCTGAGGAATGTAAAAATCAATTAGATAAAGAGAGTGCTATTGAAATTTATACAGCCTTAAATGATTATATTTTAGATGGAATGCCTTGTGATAGAATAAATGAAGTTTTAGAAAACTCTAATGATAAAGTTGTATGGAGTATGAGTAGAGATTTACATAAGAGATTTTGGGATGAAGTGGATGGAAATGTAGAAGAGTTTCATAGTTTAAGAAATTCATGGATAACTACTTTTGTAGAGAAAATTAACCCTGAATTTGAATTTATAACTTATGAGAATGGAGATAAGGCAATATTAAGGAAATAAGTTTTAATATTAAATTTTATTTCTAAGGTAGAATTAAACAAAATAATATCAAATGAAATAGAATTATGGCATTTTGACCAAGACAAACATATTATAAAATATACCATTTTTAACATAGGAGGATAATATGTATTTGTCTCAAGGTGCCATTATAAGTATGGACTTAGGTAAAGATCATATTAAAGGAGAAAATACATCAGATAAATTAAAAGAAAATATTAGAGAGAAAATAAGCTATTTTTTTAAAAAGTTTATTGTTAATAATAATTTGAAATTTGTTGATTGTACTCCTTATAATGAAAAATTTTTTTTTAATGGAGAAGAACTAAAAAGCAGAGTTGAAAAAGTTAATCTCAGCAATTCATCTTTACACATTACATTAAATATTGATTTTTCAAAAGAAAATGAGATACTCTGTTTAGTAAATGAATTTGATCCTAGAGGAAAAAAGTTTGCAGAAAATATATGTACATCATTTGAAATGATTCAGTATAAAAATAAAGGAATAAAAAGTTCAGAAGTATATAATTTACTATACGTAAATAAGCCAAGTATAATAATAAATTTAAGTTTAGATGTGAATGATGAAATTGAGATGAGTGAGAAATGTTCTTTTATAGCTCAAACCTTAGTAGACTCAATTTTGACTTTAGGAACGAAATAATAAAGGCTGAGAAATTCTCAGCCTTTATTTTTTACTCTATAAATTTCTGGAGTTGTTTCATCTATTACTTCAAAACTATAACCAGAAGCTTTGAAGTGATCTATTACTGCAGGTAATGCTTTAACAGAGTTTTTGTTTATGGATCCACAATGCATTAAAAGAACTACGTAATCAGAGTTAGTAATACATTTTTTAAATATTGAATTTGGACTAAGGTTAGGATTTAAAGAATCGGTACTATCTACAGTCCAATCATATATTCTAAAACCTTGGCTATGTAAAGTTTCTACTAAAGAATTAGTAAGCTTATAGGCACTATTATTTGAGCCAAAAGGAAATCTAAGAGAAAATACTTTTTTTCCAATAACCTTTTCTATAGCGTCTTGTGCTTTAAGATTTTCTTGAATAAAAGAATTATTATTTCTATAAATTTTACTTCTTTCATGAGTAAAAGTGTGTACTCCTATAGAGTGTCCTTCATCATCCATACGTTTAACTAAGTCAGGATATTGTTCAACTTGTTCTCCTATTAAAAAGAAGGTAGCTTTGACATCTTTTTCTTTAAGTATGTTTAAAATATCCTCAGTAACCTTTCCACCAGGACCATCATCAAAAGTTAAAAAGATTTTTTTATTGTTATCCTCTAGTGTAGTTGCATTAACAGTTCCTGAGGAAACGTTAATTAAAGAAAAAGAGAAAACACATGTAATTAATAAAAGTATAAATTTTTTCATTTTGTCACTTCCTTAATTTCTGATTTTTGTATTTAAGATGTCTTAATTAGTATTGTCAGAAAATCATTAAATATAAGAGAAAATATATAGTAATTTTGAAACTAATAAGTGTTTTTTATTTTTTTCACTTTATGTTATAATTAATAAAATAAAAAATATAAAGAGAGTGATAATATATGGAGAAGTATTTAAAAATAGGATTAGGGATAATTATTGCAATACTTTTATTACAATTTGCATTTTTTATACTACCTTATGTTATAATTGGAGGGCTAATACTAATCTTTATAGGATGGGTATATTTTAAATTCATAAGAAAGTATGTTATTAAACGTAAAAATAAAAAAAATACTACAGAAACTTATAGTTATAAATTCACAAAAGAAGAACATAAATCAGAATCTGAAATGCAAGATGATGGACCTGTTATTGATGTTGATTTTGAAGAAGTAAAAGACGATAAGTAAGGATTGATTACATGAATTTTAGAAAGTTAAAAATATTTTTTGAAACAGCTAAATGTTTAAATATGACTAAAGTAGCTAAGTCTATGTATATAAGCCAACCATCTATAAGTCAAGCTATAGCTGAGCTAGAAAGTGATCTTGATGTTAAGCTTTTTGATAGAATAGGAAAAAAACTTTATCTTACTCATGAAGGAGAAGTTTACTTTGAATATAGTAGAAGAATTCTAAATTTATATGAAGAGGCTAACAGTACTATAAGAAGTAGCAAAGAGGGTCAAAAGGGCAAAATTGTTATAGGAGCGAGTACAACAATTGGAGTTTACATACTTCCTGAATTAATAAAGGAATTTAATGAATTACATAAAAATATAGAAATTTCTTTAATAATAGAAAATACTCAACTAATAGAGCAACTTATTATGGAAAATAAAGTTGACATTGCATTAGTTGAAGGGCATGTAATGTCAGATGAATTAGAGGTTTTAAGTGTAGGGCAAGATGAATTGATATTTATCGCCAATCCAAGTAATCCTATATTTTCAAAAGATAAAGTGACATTAAAAGATTTAGAATATGAAAAATTTATAATGAGAGAAGCAGGTAGTGGAACAAGAGAAGTTGTTGAAAACTATCTTATAAACAATGATTGTAATTATAATATGTATATGGAACTTGGAAATACTGAAGCTATTGTAAGAATCGTTGAAACAGGATTGGGTATAGCTTGCGTTTCTTGTAAGGCAATAGGAGATAAAATTAAGGATGGTTTAATAAAACAAATAAAGATAGATGGTGTGGAAATAAGTAGAGATTTATTTCTTATATATCATAAAGATAAGTTTATTTCTAAAAATTTAGAAATATTTATAGAGGAAATCAAAAATTCAGACATATAAAAAAAGGATATTATACTTAGTATTAAGTATAATATCCTTTTTTATTTTATAATAGATAAAAGAATATTGATATAAAATGACATAAACTTCCCAATAATATGAATATATGAAATATCTCATGAAATCCTAAGGCTTTAAATTCGAGAAACTTAGGTTTTAAAGCATAAATTACTCCGCCAATTGTATAAATTACTCCTCCTATTGCTAACCAAACTAAGGCTAAAGTAGGTATGTTTTTGAAAAATGGAATTGCACCTAAAGAAATCCAGCCCATTCCTATATACATAAGAGTAGAAAGTATTCTAGGACAATTAAACCAAACCATCTTAAATAAAATACCTAGTATTGTAAGGATTACTATTAGTGAAGTTATAAATATTTGTGCTTTGCCTTCAAGTCCAATTAAGCAGTAAGGCATATAACTTCCGCATATAAGTATAAAAATCATAGAATGGTCTAGACGTCTTAAAAATGCAATAGTTTCTTTTTTAGCATTAACTAAATGATAAATAGCAGAAGCGCTATAAAGTAAAATTAATGAAAATCCAAAAAGTATAACTGATAAAAGTGGTAATCCAATTCCATATACATAAGTAGCTTTAATTGTCAATGCTACTAGAGCAAATAAGGAAAGAATGGCACCAAATAAATGGGTAAAACCATTTATGGGCTCTCTAAAATAAATATTTTTCATAACATACCTCCAAGGAATAAATTCAAGTAGTTTTCAAAACTACGTATTATCATATTACAATTATCATCTAATTATAGGAATAATTCAACCTTTAAATTAAGGAGAATTTCAATAATATATAAAGAATATTGCCAAATAGCTTGAATTTATTTTAAATTACTAATAATATAATATATATAGAACGAAATGTAGTTTTAAAAACTATGTAATGCATTAAAACGAATGGAAGTGATTTTATGAATTTAAATAATTTGCTAGAAAACTTAAATTTAGATAAAAGTATAAACTTAGATGACATACCAGAATTAGATTTATATATGGATCAGGTAATACAGTTATTTGAAAATAAATTAGGTGAAAATAAAAGGTTTGAAGAGGATAAGATTTTAACTAAAACAATGATTAACAATTATGCTAAGGGCAAATTGCTAATGGAGATTAAAAATAAGAAATATACCAAAGAACATATTATATTGATGTGCTTTATATATAATATGAAAGGAATACTAGCTTTAAGTGATATAAAATTAGCTTTAGGAGATATAGTTGAAAAGTATAATAAAGAAGAAATTAACTCTAATGATATAAGAGAATTATATAAATTGTATTTAAAAGGCCATGAAAAAAATTTAGATGAAATGAATAAAGAAGTTAGTACTGATTTGAATAATTTAGGAGAAAACTTTGATTCCTTAGAAAAGAGTGAAAAAAGATTGTTAATTTCTGCAATACTTGTAGATAAGGCCAATATGTATAAGAGATTAGCAGAAAAAATATTAGATTTTGAATAAAATAGGAAAAATATCAAAAGTATAATTTGTAACAATTTGTAAAATGTAGTCATAATATATACTAATCATATGATGAAATTTAGGAGGTAGATTATGGACTACAAAGAGTACTGCAATGATCAATATGGAGGAATGAATGATTTAGAAGAATTATTTGAGGATATAGATTGTCACAATGATGATTATGAATGTCATGAGAATAATGATTGGGAATGTCATGAAGATGATAGAGATTGTTGTAAAAGAGCTAAACCAAAACCAATGCCTAAGATGGGAACTATTGAAGTTCAATCTTTATTAGGATGCTCAGATGGAGATCCAATAAGCGGAATGGCAATTCAATTATACAAAGTAGATTGTAATACTGGATTTGAACTTGTAGATTGCAAAGAGACAGATCGTTGTGGAAAAGTTGTATTTAAATGTTTAGAGGATGGATTATATGCTATTAAACAACCTGTAGATCGTTGTTATTTTGAAAATCCAGAATACTATCCATGTTATGAAGTATGTATCTCTCCAAGAAACAAATTTGCTAGAGTCATAATAATCAATAAGTTTAGAAAGAGAGAAGAAGATTGTAATAGACCACCAAAACGTTGTAGGTGCAAAGATCTTGATGAGTGCAATAGTAAATCAAGACGTAGCAGATCAAAACGTTGTAGTAAATCAAGACGTTGCAGTAGATCAAGGCGTCGTAGTAGATCAAGATGTTGTAGATGCTGCGATTAAGATTGTAAATAATTAGCAAAAACCTTATTTATAGGCCCATAGAGAAATCTGTGGGCTTTAATTTTTAAGAATAAAATTATATAATAGCTATAGTTTAAGTCATAATGATTATATAGGTTAAGCAAAAGAAAGGAAAATTATATGAAGATTAGAATTAAATATTTTGAGGGAGCAACTAAGTTAAAAAAAATAGTAAAAGGTAACTGGATAGATGTATATGCTAATAAGGATGTATTTGTTGAAAGTGGAGAAAGAGCCATGATACCTTTAGGTTTTGCCTTAGAACTTCCTAAGGGATGGGAAGGACATTTAGCACCTAGAAGTTCAACTTTTAAAAGTTGGGGAATAATACAAACAAATAGTGTAGGTGTTGTTGATGATACATACATAGGAGACAATGATCAGTGGCATATGCCGGTTTATTGCTTACAAGGAAAGCATGTTGAAGTAGTAGATGGAAAAGAAATGAAAGGCACTTGGGTAAGACAAGGAGATAAAATAGGACAATTTAGAATAATGGAAGTTATGCCAGAGATAGAATTTGAAGAGGTTTCTTCTTTTGGCAATGAAGACCGTGGCGGATTTGGTACTACAGGAGTAAAATAAGTTAGATATAAAAAAGGCATAGAGTATTAGGGCTCTATGCCTTTTCTATATTTGGCTATGTTTTAAACTAGTGTTGACTTTTACATATATCTGTAAGCCCATCGTAATGAACATCTAGTATTACATCATATACAAAAGAATAATAGCGTTAAGAAGATTTTTCTGTTTGAGCGGAGCGAGTTTAAAAGCTTTAGCTATTATTCTGGAGTAGATGATAGCAATACTTTGTGAAATTAAGTTAGGTCTGAAAGAATATCTAAAAATCACAATTGACCTAAAATATAGCTCTATATTTTAATCTTCCAGAGATTCAGAAAGTTCTTCCCAAGTTGCATAAAGAGAATCTATTTCTTCTTGAACTAAGTTTATTTCCTTATTAACTCTTATACTTTCTTCAGGATTTGAATAAACTTCCTCAGTACAAAGCATTCCTTGAAGTTTTTCAAGTTCTTCTTCCTTTTGAGGAATCATCTTTTCTATTTCTCTTAACTGAGCTCTTAAAGCCCTAGCTGATTTCTCAGCTGTTTTTTTCTTTTTTCTTTCCTCTTTAATTTGTGTTTTGGTTTTTCCTTGGTTTATTTCTTCATCTAGATCCTCGTATCTATTAGGATTGGCTTTTTTGTCCATGTAATAGTTATAATTTCCTAAGTAAGTTTTAAGACCATCTTCTTGAAGTTCAACTATTTTATTGATAACTTTATTTAAGAAGTATCTATCATGAGAAATTACTATTAAAGTTCCATCATAGCTTAAAATAGCATCTTCTAGTGCCTCTCTAGACATAATATCTAAATGGTTAGTAGGCTCATCTAGAAGGAGAAGATTAGCTTTTGAAAGCATAAGTTTTAAAAGGTTGATTTTACACTTTTCACCACCGCTTAAAAGAGAAATCTCTTTAAACACATCATCACCAGTAAATAAGAAAGATGCAAGATAATTTCTAACTTCAGTAGTAGTAAGATTAGGAAAATCATCCCAAACCTCATCTATTATAGTTTTATCAAGATTTAAGTTAGATTGTTCTTGATCATAATATCCTGTAAATACGTTCTTACCAAGAGAGACAGAACCTGAATCTTGTTTTATCATGCCCATTATTATTTTAAATAGAGTGGTTTTACCTCTACCATTTTCACCTATTAAAGCAACTTTTTCTCCACGTTTTAAATCTAAATTTACATTTTGGAATAGAAGATTATCATAGCTTTTCTTTAAGTTTTCAATATGAAGAACATCATTTCCGCTTTTAACTAAAGTTTCAAAACTTATTCTAGAAGCTTCTTTTATAACTTCGGGAGCTTCTAAACGCTCCATTTTATCAAGGGATTTTTGTCTACTTTCAGCAGCTCTAATGCTTTTCTCTCTATTAAAGGAACGAAATTTTTCTATTATTTCTTCTTGTCTTTTTATTTCAGCCTGTTGTAGGTTATAAGCTTTTAATCTAGCCTCAATATCTTTCTTTCTAAGTTCAAGAAACTTAGTATAACTTGCGTTGTAGCAATGTATTTTTCCACCTATAAGTTCAAAAGTAGTATTAGTTACAGAATCTAAGAAAAATCTATCATGGGAAATAACAAAAACAGTTCCTTTATAATTATTAAGATATTCTTCAAGCCATTCTATAGCTTCTAAATCTAAGTGGTTAGTAGGCTC
Source organism: Clostridium sp. LIBA-8553 (assembly GCF_057782465.1). NCBI lineage: Bacteria > Bacillati > Bacillota > Clostridia > Eubacteriales > Clostridiaceae > Clostridium > Clostridium sp. LIBA-8553. The sequence continues at coordinate 2,142,431 of NZ_CM173489.1, read as the reverse complement.
ATCTAAAAGGAGTAAATCTGGTTTCCTTAAAAGCAATTTACAAAGAGCAAGTCTAGTTTTTTGCCCTCCACTAAGATTTATGATTGGAGTGTTGAAATCTTCTTCCAAGAATCCTAATCCTTTAAGAACTCTAGAAATTTCTCCTCTAAAAGTATAACCACCTCTATTTTCATAAAGTTCTTGAGAAAGAGTGTAGTCTTTTATAAGCTTATTATGATACTCTTCCTTAGAAGCATCATAAGGCTCATTAAGTTTTTCTTCTAAATTTTTAATTTTATCCTCAAGTTCAGTTAAAGAGGAGAATACAGAAAGCATCTCATCATAAATAGTGTTTTCACTATCTAAAGATAAATTCTGTGAGAGATATCCTAGTGTTTTGTTTTTATCTAAAAATAATTCACCGTTATCATAATCAATTTGCTTGGTAAGAATTTTAAATAATGTTGATTTTCCTTCTCCATTTGGACCTATTAAACCAACTTTGTCACCTTCATTTATATTAAATGTTACATCTCTTAAAATCTCATCAATACCAAAACTTTTAGTTAAGTGTCTACAGCTTAAAATAATCATTTTAAAACTCCCATCATTGAATTTATAGTATTAATCAATACAATTATACTAATAATGAGATATTTCATCAAATTAAATGTATTAATAGTCAAGGAATTAGGCATATATTAAGTTTTTTAAGAACCTAATTTAGCACGTGAGAATAATATATACTATTGGAGTGATGTGGTATGAATAATAATTATAGAGATTTGTTTATAGGTATTGATGATGAAATAACTATTTATAATGGGAAAAAAGTAGTACCAATTAATTTAGATAATGGGGCTACTACTCCTGCTTTAAAAGAATGCTTACGGTGTGTCAGTGATATGCTATATGTCTATAGTTCAATAGGAAGAGGAAAGGGATATAAAGCTAAATTCTGCAATGAATTCTATGAAAATTCAAGAAAAAAGATTCTAGAGTTTTTTCATGTTAAAAACCCTGATGACTATACAGTTATATATGTAAAAAATGCTACGGAAGGATTAAATCTTTTAGCTCATTCCTTAGTAAATAAGAAGGATTATGTAATAAGTACTAGAATGGAACATCATGCAAATGATCTTCCTTGGAGAGAATGTAGTAATGTAGTATATGTTGAGGTTGATGAATTAGGGCTTTTAAAAAAAGATGAGATAGAAGAATTAATTAAAAAGCACAAAGGAAAGGTAAAGTATTTAACAATAACAGGAGCATCTAATGTAACAGGATATTTAAATCCAATAAATGAAATAGCTAAAATAGCTCATGAACATGGAGTGAAAATAATCGTAGATGCTGCACAGTTGGTAGCTCATAAAGCAATAAATATGGGGGGCACAGGAAATAATGATCATATAGATTTTCTTGTTTTTTCAGCTCATAAAATGTATGCTCCTTTTGGAACAGGAGTTGTTATTGCATTAAAGGAAGTTATAAAAGATAAAGAACCTTTGCTAAAAGGTGGAGGTGCAGTGGACTTAGTTTCAGATAATAAAGTTTATTTGGATAGTGAGCCAGAACGATTTGAAGCTGGTACACCTAATATAATAGGGGTTTGTGCACTCTTATCTGCTATTAGAGTAATAAATTCTATAGGATTTGAAAATATAGAATTAACAGAGACTGCTTTAAAAAGGTATTTGCTAGATGGATTAGAACGCATGCCTGATATAATAACATATGGAGATTCTAAATGTGAAGATAGAATTGGAGTGGCAGTATTTAATGTGAAAGACATTCATCATGATATAGTATCAGAAGGACTAGCAAATTTTAGGGGAATAGATATTAGAAATGGTACTTTTTGTGCTCATCCTTATGTTAGAAGGTTATTAAAGCTTAAAGATGAAGAATTTTTAAAGTTTGCCTATAGAGCTAAACCTAGGCCAGGTATGCTTAGAACGAGTTTAGGACTATATAATAATAAGTACGAGATAGATGAATTTTTAAATACTTTAGAAATAGTTAAGCAAAAAGATTTTAAGCTTTGAAGTTTATTCTAAATAAATTCTTTTGTGTATTTAATTTAAGAATTTATTTAGAATATTTTGTGCAAAAATCACAGAAATAAAATAGTTTTCTTGTATAATAATAATATAACTAAATTAAAAAGTAAGGAGAAGAGATATGAAAAAACCATCAGAATATCATAAAGAAGGATATACATGTGCAGAGGCTATAATAAAGTCTTATAATGAGGAGTTTAATAAGGATATACCTGTAGCTTTAGGTAGTGGTATGGGAACAGGTATAACTGTTGGAAGCTTATGTGGAGCTATTAATGGGGCAGTAGTAGCTATTGGATTTATAAAAGGAAGAGAAAGCAATGAAGAAAAGAATGAAGCAAGAGCTTATTCAAGAGAACTTATAAATAGAATAAGAGAAGAGTTTAATTCAGAAATTTGTTTAGATTTAAAAAAGAATAAGGTAAGCTGTGCAGAAATAATAGATTTTTCATATGAGACATTAAAGGATGTACTTAAAGAAAAATAAAAGACATGCATCTTATGCATGTCTTTTATTATAATGTGGGTAATTTGAGTAAAATAATATCTATAAAACAAAACTATGATAAAGAGGAAGAGAATCTCTATCCTCGAAATCGCTAATTAAAGGTTTAAGGTATGATAAACCTTCTTCAGTAATATTATTACCTTCTGAGTTTATCCATTCAGTTGGGAAATATTTTATATTGTTAGCTATTTTATCTGCCTCAATTAAGAATGTAGAACTTTTATATGGGAATGAAGATTCTCTCTTTATTGCTACCATATATCCACCTTCAGAAGTAGTAGAAGCTTCTAAAGCGGCTTGCCCTACCATTACAGCTTCATTTACATCTATTTGTGATGAAGAGTGCATAGCACATCTTTGTAAAGTATTAAGCTCTAAAGATTTAACTCTGTTTGTTATACTAGCTTGAATTATTAAGTTCTTTAAGTAAGCTCCTACACCACCTAATTGAGCATGTCCAAATGAATCTCCATTTGCTGCAGTTTCAGTAAGAAACTTTCCATTTTCATTTTTTAATCCTTCAGAAGCTACTATATACACATGTTTCTTTTCTTTAAATATTCTAGATACGTCAGTTAAAAAGCTTTGTACTGAAAACGCTCTTTCAGGTAAATATACTAGGTCAGCACATTGAACTCCGTTTATAGTTGCTAAAGCACCAGCGGCTGCTAACCAACCTGTATCTCTTCCCATAGTTTCAACTATGAAAATTCCATTGTTAGTATAAACTTTTGAGTCTAAATAAGTTTCTAAAACAGCTGTAGATATAAATTTTGCGGCACTACCAAAACCAGGTGTATGATCTGTGTGCATTAAATCATTATCTATTGTCTTTGGAATTCCAAAGAACTTTATATCTATATTTTTAGCCTTTGCATAAGCATTCAATTTAGCTGTTGTATCCATTGAATCATTTCCGCCTACATAGAAGAAAGCTTTTATATCAAGTGAATTTAAGATTTCAAGAAGTTTTAAGTATTCTTCTTCACTTTCATGTAGTGGTTTTAATTTGTATCTACAAGAACCTAAACCTGATGCAGGTGAATTTTTAAATCTTTCTAATTGAAGATCATCAAGTTCTGAAAGGTTTATTATGGTTTTGTTTAATATACCTTCTATTCCGTTTAAACCACCATAAACATTATCATATAATTTTAGTTCCTTGTTAGCTTTAACTAATCCATAAACGCTTGAGTTTATTACTGAAGTTGGACCACCAGATTGAGCTATAATACAATTCATTTAAAAAATCTCCCCTTTATGTTAAACACATTAATACTTAGAAAAGTTAAATGTGCTATACTATTTCGTTTAATATCATACTCTGTTTATTAATATACACTATATTTATTAAAAAATAAAGTGAAAAATGCAAAAAAATTTATATTTTTTTTATAAATAAAGTTCTATATATACGGAGAAGTGTTGATATTGCTGGTGTTTAATTGTTTTTATGATAAATACTAATATGATATACTATTTGATAAATAGTGTATCATAATTGAAAATGTTTTCTTGGGTTATGGGGAGTATAAAAAAGAATTTATAATATATTGCTATTTAAGTATTTGTAGTATGATATAATTTATAATAATGATTTAAATATTTGTTTAGGAGATTGTTATGGAAGTAAAAGAAATATTTAAGGCTAAGGGCGTAAAGATTACCAAAGCTAGATTATTAATATATGATTTGTTAAAAGAAAGTGATAGAAGTATTACTGCTGATTATATATATAGTAAGTGCAATGATATAAATTTATCTACAGTGTACAGAACTTTAGAAATATTTTTTGAAAAAGATTTAATAGATAAATTTGATTTAGGAGATGGAAAGAGTTCTTACAAGTTAAAAGATAAAAATATGCATAAGCATGTTTTAGAGTGTGACTTGTGTCATAAAGAAATAGAAGTTCCATGTCCAATGCAACAAATTGAGGAGCTTTTAAGAAATCAAACAGGATTTAAGGTTAAAGAACATAATTTAACTTTAAAAGGAATATGTGAAGATTGTATTAATCACAATAAAAAATAGAATAGTAGTCAACGAGTAGAATTAGTATTGATTTACTTAAATCAATAAAGATATATATATTTGCAGTCTTATTTATTTTTACATTTATATTGATGCTGAATTAGCAATTTTAATATAAAAAAAAGCTATGAAGTAGTGAATAAAATTATTCATACTTCATAGCTTTTTTTATTAAATTGTATGAACTTACAAAAAAGAATTTATAAAGAAAATCTTAATAAAAACTAAAATTTGTTCATTGTTTAAAGTAATTAGATTACTTAAAATGAGGTAAAAAGGGGTGTTTATTATATGATAAAGTTTGAGGGGAAAAAGAATAATAATTTAACTATAGTAAATATATATAATTTCATAAGAAAAACTGTTTATCCAAGTGGAGAATTTGTTGAGGATGATTTCCAAACAGTAGTTCAAGAAATTGAATTAATAAAGCAATATGGATTTCCAGCTACATATGCTCTAAAGCATGATGCTTTAATGGACGAAAGATTCACAAATCTTATAAAAAGTTCTGTAGATGAATATGATGAAGTTGGAGCTTGGTGGGAAATAACAGAGGAGTTAGCAAGAAAGGCTGGAGTAAAATGGAAAGGAAAAACTCCAATTGATGATCATGTTCATATAGGATATTCCTTAGGGTATAGTCCAGAGGATAGAATCAAAATGGCTGATGTTTATATGGAGGATTTCAAAAATATTTTTGGGCACTATCCTAAAACTGTAGGTTCTTGGGTTATTGATATAAGAACTTTAAGTTATTTAAAAGAAAAATATGGTGTAATAGGAGGGGCTATTTGTAGAGATCAAATAGGAACCGATGGATTTACACTTTGGGGTGGATATTTCAATCAGGCTTATTATCCGAGTAAATTAAATGAATATATACCAGCTCAAAGCGAAGAGATGCAATTAGACCTGCCTTTATTTAGACTTTTAGGACCAGATCCTATATATAATTTTGAGGAGGGATTACGTCCAGAGCTAAAGGGAGTTCATACTTTAGAGCCAGCATGGATAATTGGACAAAGTAAAGAGTGGGTAGATTGGTTTTTTGAGTGTTTAACTGATGAAGATGCCTTAGGTTTTTCTTATGCTCAAGTAGGACAAGAAAATACATTCTTATGGAATACCATGTACAAAGGATATGAGGTTCAAATAGAGCATATTTATAACTTAGAAAAAAAGAATAAAGTTAGAGTTGAAACTTTAGTTGAGAGTGCACTTTGGTATAAGAAAAAATACAAGTTAACACCTCCAACTACATTTGGAGCCAAAAAGGACTGGAATACTTATAATATGAAAACTTTATGGTATAACAGTAGATTTTATAGAAGTAGTTTTTTATTTGAAAATAATGTTTTAAGCATAAGGGATATTCATTTATTTAATGAGAACTATAAATCTAGATATTATGAGAGCTCATTAGATAGTACTGAAAGTATATTTGATGCATTACCTTTAATGAGACCACATTATTGGAAAGATGAAATAAATGAAAGACCTGAAATAAGTTTTGTTAAAGCAAAGAGAATTGGTGTATATGAAAAAGTAGAAGGAAAATATTTAGACTTTAAAGCAATTGGAGAGGAAAAATATGAAATCTTATGGCATCTTCATGAAGATGAGAAAATAAGAATACTTTGTGAAGAAGACAAGATTAAGATTAATTTTAATGTGAAATCTCCTGAAAAATATATGATTTGCTTAAATACTTTACCTGTTCTTAAGGAATTAAATTTAAATACAATTTTATGTGAACACAATAATTTTAAGTATAAAGTTTCTTTAATTAAAGGTAAGTTTACAATAGATGAGGACTTTAAAATATTAATAACTTCTGATGACGGTGAAGTTGTTATTGATTTAAATGAAACCAATAAAATAGTTAAGGAAAAAGAATGCTTTAATGAGGAATATTTAAAAAATAGAGAACAAATAGATGAATATGTGCCAGAATATAAGAGATATTATAAAAGCAACAAAGTTAAGTTAAGAGCTTTTAGGCCTATTGTAAATATTGATACTTTATTAGTAAATAAACCTTTTACTAAAGAGATTCTTTTAGGAAAAAAAGATAAAAAAGGAGAGATTAGATATACATTAGATGGAACTGAGCCAAATGAGAATTCAACTTTATATAAGGAGCCAATAGTTGTTAATGATAGGGCATTTATAAAAGCAAAAGTTTTTAAAGAAGGATATAAGCCAAGTGATACTATTGAAAGTAGAATATATGTTACTTTACCAATAGCTGATATTAAAGGCCTAACTAATCCTACAAATCATTATATGTACAATAAAAATGGAGTTTATGATTTAATTGATGGACAAAAAGGAAGTTTACATTATACTGACGGAAGATGGCTTGGATATACAGAGGATATGGAAGTAATAGTTGACTTAGGAGAAATAAAAGATATTAAAGAGGTTATGGTAGGCTTTTTACAAGATACAAGGGCTTGGATTTATTATCCTAAGTTTGTAGAATTCTATTCTTCAATAGATGGTAAGGAGTTTTCTATTTTATCAAGAGAAGAAAAAGACCAAAATGAGAAGAGAGAGGAGGTTGGTAAAAAAGACATTGTGGCAAGAAAAGAGAGTAAAGCTAGGTATATTAAGATATTTGCGAAAAATGAAGAGGTATGTCCACTATGGAGTATTATGCCAGGAGAAGGACCAACATTCATGTTTGTAGATCAAGTTACTGTACTATAAAAGATATTTTAAATTAGATAAAAGGTCTTTTATAAATTTCTAATTAAAAAAACATATGCTTTATAAAAAATAAATTCAAATTATTTTTTATAAAATAATTTTATATATTTAGATTAAATATAATATGAATTATAATGTGTAATAATAATTTTTTGAGATACACAGGGGGAAAAATGGACAAGAGAATTGACTTAACAGAAGGAAAAATAACAAGCAACCTTATAAAACTTTCCATACCAATTATGGCAACTTCTTTCATACAAATGGCTTATAATATGGCTGATATGCTCTGGGTTGGTAGAATAGGAAGTAATGCTGTAGCAGCCGTTGGAACAGCTGGATTCTTTCCATGGCTTGGTATGGCTTTTGTAATGATTTCTAAAGTAGGAGCCGAGATTAAAGTCGCACAGAGTTTAGGAAGACATGATATTGAAAGCACAAAGGATTATATAAAGAGTGCATTTCAAATTAATATTATACTTTCTATTTTGTATTCAATAATTCTACTTTTATTCAATAGTCAGTTAATAGGATTTTTTAATTTAGGAGATGCAGAAGTTATAAAAATGGCTGAAACCTATTTAATTGCTGTTGCTTTAGGAATGATATTTAATTTTTTAAATCCTGTTTTCACAGCGGTATTTACAGGTTCAGGAGACAGTAGAACTCCTTTTATAGCAAATACAATAGGGTTAATATTTAATATAGTATTTGATCCAATATTAATATTTGGAATAGGGATATTTCCAGAAATGGGGGTTTTAGGTGCGGCTCTTGCAACTGTTATAGCACAGGCTATAGTTACATTTAGTTTCTTATATATAATGATAAAGAGTAAGGCTGAACACTTAAAGATAAATTTATTTAGTGGAATAAAGATAAATTGTATAAAAACATTATTCCATATTGGATTGCCAGCAGCTCTTCAAAGTGGGTTATTTACTGTTTTTTCAATGTTTATAGGAAAAATAGTAGCAGTTTTTGGACCAGTGCCTATAGCTGTTCAAAAAGTAGGATCACAGGTTGAAGCTATTGCTTGGATGACAGCAGGAGGAATATCTACTGCTTTAAGTAGTTTCGTTGGTCAAAATTATGGGGCTGGAAAGTTAAAAAGAATAACTAAAGGTTTTAATATAACAATGATAATTTCTCTTATAGTAGGAGTGTTTGCTTCAGCTGTATTGATATTTTTGGGAGAGGAGATATTTAGAGTATTTATACCAGAAGCACAAGCTATTGAACAAGGAACAGTTTATTTAAGAATACTTGGTTATTGCCAAATTCTTGTGTGTGTTGAAATAACAACAACAGGCGCATTTAATGGACTTGGAAGAACCTATATTCCTTCAATAGTAAGTATATTACTAACTGGTGCTAGAATTCCAATGGCATATATCCTTTCAAAACCAGAATTTTTAGGCTTAGATGGAATTTGGTGGGCTATAACCATAACTGGAGCTTTAAAGGGAGTAGTAGTATACGCTATCTATAGATATCTTTATAAGAAGAATAAACTTTTCAAAGTTTATAAAGACAATAATGAATTAGAGTGTGTAAATATATAATCTTTAAATTTAGGGAAATTTAAAGTGGGCATAAAAGAGTAATTAAGATTAAAACATAATTCAAGTTAAAAGAAAAGTCTATAAGTAGATATTAAAAATATCTTATCTTATAGACTTTTTATTTAGTATAGTTATTAAATTTATTTTATAATTTTTTTCTGTTTAAAAGTAATGCAAGTATAAGAACCACTACAGAGGTTAAAGCTATGGTTCCTCCTGGAGCTAAATCAAATAGAGAAGCCAAGATTAAACCACTTAAAACATCTATAACCCCTATTATCATTGAGATAACAAGAGATTTAGTAAAGCCTTTCTTAAATTGCATTGCCGTAGCTGCTGGTATAACTATTATTGAAGATATAACTAGTATCCCCATAACTCTAATTGAAACAGAAATAGTAGCACCTACTATAATTGTAAAAATATAATTTATAAGTTTAGTGTTTATTCCTGCAACTTTAGCTCCTTCTTCATCAAAGGTAGTATAAACTAGTTTATTATATAATGAAAATATACCTATGAAACAAAGTAAGGAAACTACGGCTATAATTATTAAATCAGCTTTTGAAACTGTTAGTATGCTTCCAAATAAAAAAGAATTAACAGTTGTACTGGACTTACCGCTACTAACTAATATTAAGGCCAAACCTAAACTAAAAGTAAGTATAATAGACATAGATAATTCTGCATATTTCTTATAATAATTTCTTAATATTTCTATAAGTAATGCACAAATGGTAGTAAATACAAAGGCTGTTAAAAGAGGATTAAAACCAAAGACTAATCCAATGGCAACTCCAGCAAATGATGAGTGAGAAAGAGTATCCCCTATCATTGAATATCTCTTTAATACAAGAAAAAGTCCTATGCATGGGCATAGAAGAGATATTATAAATCCAGCCATAAATGCATTACGCATAAATTCAAATTGAAACATATTTTGTATAATAGACATGTTTTAAAGAGCCCTTTCTATATAAATTCATTATTCATTTTGTTAAGTTTTTTTATATATTCATCAGTTTTAAATAGATTAGCATGTGCATTTTTTAATTCAAGAATATATGATGAATATTTAAGAGATTTTCTTATATTGTGCTCAACGCATATAATAGTCATTTTTTTCTCTTTATTTAATTTATAAATAAGTTCATATATATCTTTTTGAGTTTTTTCATCTATTCCTGTGGATGGTTCATCTAGTATTAGTATATCTGGATGACCAATTAAGGCTCTTGCTATAAAAACTCTTTGTTGTTGACCACCAGAAAGAGAACCAATTAATCTATTTTTAAAATCTAACATATTAACAGCTGAAAGAACTCTGTCTATTTCACCTTTGTCTTTTATTTTTAGAGTTTTTAAATGTGTTTTTAATATTTCATAAACCGTAATGGAAAATTGGGAGTTGAAATTATCAACTTTTTGAGGAACATACCCAACGCTATTTAAATTTATTTCAATATTACCTTTAATAGGCTTTAAATATCCTAAAAGAAGTTTTAAAAGAGTAGTTTTAGAACTTCCATTTTCTCCTACTATTGAAATAAACTCATTTTTAGGCAAAGATAAGTTTATATCGTCAAGTTGATAAGGTTTTTTACCACTATAGGAAAAGGAAAGATTATTTATTTTTATCAAATCGTATCACTCCTAGTATAATTCTAAATAAATTATACATTGATTTTCAGGTAAGTGCAAATAATTTGCATTTTAAGTTAGTCTCTCAATTCTTTTTAAATTCCAAATAGAATTTTTGTTTTTTTTAAAGTAAGCATTGCAAGAAATCGACTTATGAGGCTTTTCGTAGCTCAGTCCATTAATTTGAACAACAGCTATATCTTCATCTAAAAATGATAGTTCGAAGTTTTGAATTGTTAAAAGACTATTTTCAATATTCCCTTTGGTGGTTAAATATTCAGTGGCGAAGTATAAATCTTTACACTTTTGTCTAACATAAATTTTATTAATAATAAAAGCACTTGAAAATATAATTATAAAAAATAAAGATATTACTAAAATTAGGCGTCTAAGTAAAAACTTATTCATAAAACTCACCTCTATATATAATGATATAGAAGTATATTACCATAATTTTACAAATGAATAAAGAGTAAAAATATTACATTATTTATATATGTCATATATACACTTGAAAATATAAAAAGAAAATTTATAATTAGTATATATGACAAAACAGGAAAGGATGAGATAGTATGGATTTTTCTTCATTAGTTATAATGGAAAAAGAGAAAGAAAGTGGAGCTATAAAAGGAGAATTAGGAAGTTATTCCGTTGGAGAAGGAACTAATTATGTTAAAAAATTATATTGTGTAGATGGAGATGTAAGTCTATTTTTTGATACTGATAAGGATGTTGAAGAATGGGAGTTTTCAGCAATATATGATCTATTTAATGTGGAGGCTCTTACTTCATTAGGATATATAGTAGAAGAGTTTGATGAAGAATATAATCCAACTTGGGTGGTTAAATTTAAGTTTGATGATGAACATGAGGAAATGAGAGCAATTTTAAATGAGGTTTGCTCAATAATAAATGAACAGATGAATAAGGTGTTTGAGGATATAAAAGGGAAAGAAGAAGATTATAAATAATATTTGAAAGGAGAATTATAATGAGTGAGGTTAAAAAGCTTAGAAGAAGAGAGGAAATTCCAGAAAGTGATAAGTGGAGAATTGATAAAATTTATGAAACTCCAACTCTTTGGAATGAGGAGTTAAATCAATTAAAAAATGAAGCTCCAAGATTAAAAGATTTTGAAGGAAAATTAGGAAATAAGGAAAGTTTAAAAGAATTTCTTGCATTAAGTGAAAAGTTAAGTAGAAAACTTGGAAAACTATATGTTTACGCACACATGAGAAGTCATGAGGATACATCTAACTCTGAAATGCAGACTCTAGTAAATAAAATAGATCCATATTCAGCAGAGTTTTCAAGTTATACTGCTTATTTTGTTCCAGAAATACTAAGTTTAAAAGAAGGAACAATTGAAGAATTTATAAAGGAAGATAAGGATTTAGAGAAATATAAAATATACTTTGAGATGATATTAAACGAAAAACCACATATATTATCAAAAGAAGTAGAGGCAGTTTTAGCATCTGTTTCAGATTGCTTGGGAGCAGCAGAAAGTATATACTCAATGCTTACTAATTCAGATATAACTTTCGGGGAGATAACTGATGAAAATGGTGCTAAAGTAGAATTAAGTGAAGGTAACTATAGTTCTTTCATAAAGAGTAAAAATAGAAAAGTAAGAGAAGAGGCATTTAAACTTTTATTTGGAACATATAAAAAGTATGAAAATACATTAGCAACAAGCTTAGCTAGTTCTATTAAAAATTTTGTTTTTGAAAGCAAAACAAGAAAATATAATAGTTCTTTAGAAGCTTCTTTAAAACCTAATAATATTCCAGTAGAGGTATATCATAATGCTTTAAATACTGTAGATGAAAATATTGAGGCTCTTCATAGATATGTTGGAATAAAGAAGAAACTACTTAATTTAGATGAGATGCACATGTATGATTTATATGTACCAGTTATAGAAGCTGAAAAAGAGCATTTAGAATATAAGGATGCTATAAAATTAGTTGAAGAAGGATTAAGACCTTTAGGAAAAGAATACTTAGATATATTTAATGAAGGAATAAATGAAGGTTGGATAGATGTATATGAAAATAAAGGTAAGAGAAGTGGTGCTTACTCATGGGGAACATACGATACTATGCCATATGTTCTTTTAAACTATAATTATGAGCTAAATGATGCTTCAACTTTAGCTCATGAAATGGGGCATTCAATACATTCTTACTATACTAGAAAAACACAACCTTATATATATGGAGATTATAGCCTTTTCTGTGCAGAGGTTGCATCAACAACAAATGAAATATTACTTATACATCATTTAATAGAAAATGAAAAAGATAAGAATAAAAAATTATATCTAATAAATCAAGAGTTAGAGCAAATAAGAACAACTGTATTTAGACAATTAATGTTTGCAGATTTTGAGCTTAAGACTCATGAGGCTATTGAAAATGGAGAAGCTCTTACTTCAGAAGAATTATGCAGAATGTGGAAAGATATAAATGTAAAATATTTTGGTGAAGATATGATTGTAGATGAAGAAATTTCTATAGAATGGGCTAGAATACCTCACTTCTATTCTGATTTCTATGTATATCAATATGCCACAGGATATGCAGCAGCAGCTTCCTTTGCAAATTCAATACTTACAGGAGGAGAAGAAGCTGTTGAAAAATATAAGAGTTTCTTAAAAGCTGGAGGATCAATGTATCCTATTGATACATTAAAAATGGCAGGAGTAGATATGACAACTTCTAAGCCACTTAAGGATACTTTAGACAGATTTAATGAGCTTTTAGATATGTTAGAAGAAATAATTTAGAAGATGAGGAGAGGCTATGAGTAGATTTGAGCAAGATTATTTTAATTTGCTAATAAATAATTATGGTTTTTATGTAGAAGATCTAAAAGGAGAAAATAATAAAGAATTATGGATAGCTATAAAAACTGTTAATAATGAAGGAAAGTATGCAGTTATAATATCTAAGTCTTATGAAGAAGATGAAAATTTTAAAATAGCAGAAGATTATTTAAAGAGTTTAGATAAACCTTATTCTCTTCATAATATAATTCTTTATAAAAACTATAATAGTACTGAAGGAGAGGAAGATGATTTTTCTATAGATAAGAATTATCATAGAATAATTGTTGATGCTCAAAAAAAGGAAATTTTAAAAAGTGATAGAAGCTCTGAGCCTCTAGTTAAAATATTAGAATTTTTATTAAAGAAGAAAGAAGAGTCTAAAATTCCGTGGTATAAGAAAATAAGATGTGGAAAAGTAACAGGTATTTTAATTGGTTTAAATATCTTAGCTTTTTTAACTTGTCTTATTGTAGCTACTGTTTTAGGAGCTGGCTTTTTCAAGAATTTGTTAAGTGTAAATCCACAGATTCTATACTTGATGGGTGCTAAGCATAATAATGCAATACTTCTACATGGAGAGTATTACAGATTAATAACATCTATGTTCTTACATGCTGGAATAATTCATCTTTTATTTAATATGTATGCTTTATATGTATTAGGTGATTTTATAGAACGAGTGTATGGAGCAAAAAAATACCTAGTTATTTATTTTGTGTCAGGAATAATAGCTGGTATATTTAGCTTGTATTTCTCTCCAGTTATGGGTGTTGGGGCTTCAGGAGCAATATTTGGACTTTTAGGTGCTGCCCTAGTTTTCGCTTATTATGAAAAAGATAGAATTGGTAAGGGGTTAGTGACCAATATAATAATCATTATATTATTAAATGTATTTATTGGGTTATCAATGACTAGCATAGATATATCAGCTCATTTTGGTGGATTTATAGGTGGAGCTATATTAGGTCTTTTCTTCCATAATTACAAAGTAATAAAAAATAAATAAAAATACAAAATCCTCTGTGAGTAAAACAGAGGATTTTTTGTATATAATATTTGGTTTGGAGTAATTAAAGTTTCTAATACAGTAGCTAGAAACAATTATTATTATACAGTGTTAAAAAAATAAGTCTAATTAATTCTATAAGTTTTACCAAGGTAAGTTATGGATGAAATCATTGTTTATTTGTAGTATTTTTAATATTAGACTATCCTTTAGAAGAATATTGATTTTTAGTTAGGCTTTAGATTCATTTAAAATCAAGACATGTTTAAAGCAGAGAACAATATCTAAAAGAACGTAGATAGATTATTTAGTAAATGGTACCCAGTGGAGAATTTACCTTTAAAATCATATGCAAATAAGATATACTAAAAGATGGTTAACTACTAAATAAATAGGGGGAGAAGTACTTTGCAAATTTCAAATATAGATATAAAATTAAGCGCAGATGATTTAATGAGTTTTATTAATGATTTTGTAAAAATAGAAGGGTTAGAAATAAAGAGTTTAAAAATAAATAATAAAATAGAAGTGGAAGGAGTATTTAAAAAGATTCTTGCACTTGGATTTAAAGCAACAATAGATGTTCTAGGCTTAGAAGGAGATAACTTAATTATTGAGTTTTCTAAGGCTAAACTTATGAGTGTTGGAATTTTAAAGCCTTTTAGAAAGATAGGACTTAAAATAGCTTTAAAAGGTTTTAAAAATCAAGGAATATTAGTAAAACAGGATAAAATACTTATAAGTTATAAAACAATGCTAGATAAGATACCTTTTTTAAATTTAAACTTTAAGGAGTTAAGAATTCAAGAAAATACTTTAAATGTAAATTTAGAAAAGGTAGATGTTGAACTTTCAAGATTAAAAGAGCCAATGGTAGAAATTGAGGTAAGAGAAGAAATTGAGCATGAGGAAAAAACTGATGACTACATTATGAGTATAGATGTAGAAAAGGTTGAGGATATGTACACAAGTAGTAGAGAATATGTAGTTAAACATATTCCAGAAAAAGCTAAGGATTATAAAGATTACATAATGTTTATACCAGATATAGTAGCTTTAATCTTTAGACTTTTAAAAGATAGCAGAGTTCCAGTTAAAACTAAAGCTGTAGTAGGAGCTTCTTTAGTTTATGTAAGTTGTCCTTTTGATATATTACCAGATAAAATACCTTTCATAGGGACATTAGATGATATAAGTGTTGTATTTTTTGCTTTAAATAGAATAATAAATGATGTAGATATAAATATTATTTTAGAAAATTGGCAAGGTAAAAATGAATTCGTAGTTATTTTAAGAAAAACTGTAGATTTCTTTAGTGGATTTACAGGAGCAAATAATTTAGATAATATATATGAAGTCATAGATTTAATAAGTAATTAGAAGGAGCGAAATAATGGCTAAAAAATATTATGCTATAGCAAAAGGAAAATCAGGGGTTTCTAAGATCGTTGAAACATGGCCTGAATGTCAGAAAGAGGTCATAGGATGTAAGGGAGCTAAATATAAAAGTTTCACTTCAATAGAAGAGGCAAAGAATTTTATTGCTATTCATGAAAATGGTGGAGTTTCTTTAGAAGTCAAAGGAAATGAAGAGGAAGTTAATGATGATTCTATTTATATCTATGTAGATGGTAGTTTTATGGTTCATAAAGAAAACTATTCTTATGGGTTTTTAGTTGTAAAAAACAATGAAGTTCTATTTAAGGATAATGGTGTTGGATATGACAAGGAAGCAGTAGCTTTAAGAAATGTTTCAGGTGAAGTTGAAGGTGCTATGAAAGCAACAGAATATGCTATAAAAAATGGGTATAAAGAAATAATACTTTGCTATGATTATCAAGGAATAGAAAGTTGGGCTTTAGGCACTTGGAAAAGAAATAATAGAATAACTCAAAATTATCATGAATTTATGCAAGAAAAATTTAAAGTTATAAATATTAAATTTAAAAAAATAAAAGGACATAGCGGAAATAAATTTAATGATATGGCAGATATACTTGCTAAAAAAGCATTAGAAAGTATTTAATGCTATGAATTACCTCTAATAAAAAGTTTTGATTTGACCAAACTAAATATGAAGTCATTATTATAAAGAGGTGATTGTTATGGCAAACAGATTGATGACTACTTTAGCCGTAGGTGCTATTGGAGCAGCAGTTGGTATGATGGTAACTCCAAACTTAGACAGAAGAACTCAAAGAGCTATTAAAAAAGCGACAAGAAGAGTGATGAATGCAGCAGAATCTATGGAATGGATGAAATAATACAGAAAAAGCAGCTATTAAGCTGCTTTTTTTGTATATTTATAGAAATTTTTTTATTTTGTAGAGAAATTTTTAATTATAATATATAATAATTTTAAAGAATATGCGTATATATTTAGAAATTAATAATAAGCATTACAAAAATTTAAATAGGTTATTAAAAATGTTAAAAAATACACAAAGGTATATAGAATTTTACAAAAATACTGAATAATTGACATAAAAACCTAAATTTATGATATAATTTAATTGGTTATGGATGTTAAAATAATAACAGTAAGAGGATGATTTAAGCTATGGAAATATTATCATTGGGAGAAAAAATAAAAAGAAGAAGAAAAGAATTAAATATGACTCTTAAGGAATTAGCAGGGGAGAGAATAACACCAGGACAGATAAGTTTGGTAGAGTCAGGAAGGTCAAACCCTTCGATGGATCTTTTAGAGTATATTGCAATTACATTAAATACTTCTGTTGAGTATTTAATGGAAACGGAGAAAACACAGGCAGAAAAAATATGTTTATATTATGAACAAATAGCAGAAGGTGCTATTTTAAATGATGATATAAAAAAGGGTGAGAAATTTATAGAATATGCAATCTATTATGCCGATAAATATGATTTGGTATATAGAAAGGCAAAGAACTTAGCCTTAAAGGCTGAGATATATTTAAAAAGAGAAGAATATGTTTTAGCACAGCAGTACTTCTTATCTGCAAATATGTTATTTTTACAAATAAATAGCAATGTAGATATGGTGAAGACATATTTAAATATAGCAAAAATAAGCTTACATTCAAAGGCGTACTATTCAGCTAATTCATACCTAAGAGAGGCTGAAAAGATATATATAAATAACAAATTAACAGAGGACTTGCTTTTAGGTGAAATATATTATTTAATTTCAAAAACATATTTCTTTATTGAAAACTTACCTAAGGCAATAAATTTTGCATTTCTAGCAAAAAGCGAATTTGAAAAAAGTTTACAACAAAAAGGCTTATGCTAAGAGCTTAGAGTTATTAGCAGAAGAGCATGCTAAAGTTGGAGACTTAGAAAGTGCTATAGCATATTCAAAACAAAGTCTTAATGTTTATAAGGAATTAGAACAATTAGACAAGATAAGTTCTATAGAAGATTCTTTAGGAAAATTATTCTTTGAATTTGATAACATAGAAGAATCTTTTGAACATTATAATAGAGCCATGAAAATAAGAGAAGAAAACACTGACTCTAAACTTTTAGATACTTTATTTAATTTATGTGAAAACCATATTAAGACAAAGAATATGACTAAATGCATAGAGATTCTTAATGAAATAAAGAATAAATTAAATATAAGTGATGTTAATAGGTTAATAGAATATAAGGTTCTGACTTTTAGAATAGAAGTATTACAAAATAATATAAAAGAGGCGGAAAATATTTTATTAGATACACTTGAAATTGCTAAGAGAAATGATATGAAAAAGAAAGAGGCTGACATATCTATAAGACTAGGTAAATTTTATCTAGAGCTTAAGAGAGATTATGAAGCAGCTAAGTACTTAGATAAAGGTATAAATAACTTGAAAAATTTAGGTGTAATTAAAAGTTAAGGTATAGGTGAGAGTGATGGATTTTTTATCTACTGGTGAGAAAATAAAAAGAGCTAGAATATATAAAGGGTTAACATTAAAGCAACTTTGTGAAGATGATATATCTATATCTAGAATGAGCTGCATAGAAAATGGAAAAGTAAAAGCAGATAGATGGGTACTAGAGCTAGTTGCTAAAAGATTAAATTTAGATTTAGATTATCTTTTGTGTGATGATATAACTCAATTAAACAACTCAATTGAAAAATATGTTGGAAAGAAAATTTTAACAGAGAACGAAGCAAATGAAATTAAGGAGTATTTAGAGTATTCTTTAAGTAGGGAATATGATGAAATCTCAGCAAAACTTATGCATATTTTATTTATGAATTATACAAATCTTAGAGATTTCAGAAAAGCAAAAGAATTATTAAATGAATATTCAAGCATATATGAAAGCAATAGAAATAATAAAAGAGTATATTATGAAGATTTAGCTTTATATTTTACTGTAAGAAAAAACTTTGCAGATGCAATAACATATTATAATATGCTTTTAGACTTTTTGTTAAAAGATGGAATAGAAAAGAAGAATGAAGTTTATATAAAAAATGCTACAGCTTTAGCTATATGTAATTATAGAGTGGGACAAATAGAAAAGAGTAGTGAAATATTAAGAGACATTTTCTCAATTGAAGGTATTGATATAAATAATAAATACTTAGGTGAGGCACAAGGAGTCTTAGCTACTATAGCTTTATTAAATAAAAATATTGAGGAATTTGAAAAAAATTATAATCAATACAAAGATAAAGTCGATTGTAAAGCTTATAATTGGAAAAGAATAAATAGTCTTATTATAGATGCTTTTTTAAAGAATGGTAACTATGAAGAAGCACAAAAGCTTACAGAAGAGTCTATAAATAAGATTGATACAGAAGATAAAATAGGATATATAGAACTTCTATTATTCATAATAAATGTTTATAATGCAAATGAATGCATAGAAAGTATAAAAGAATACTGTGAATTATCCTTAGAGTTATCAATAAATAAGAACAACATGTTTTTTATAGAAAGAAGCTATTATTTTAAAGCCAAATTAAGTAAAAAGGAGAGAAATGATATGCAATGGGAAATGTATATGAATTTAGCGACAGATCTTTTACTTAAGTTTGGTACATATGAAGAAAAGAGAGAAAGATACTTAGAGATGGCGGATCTTTATCATTACTTAGATGATACTAATGAGGCTTTAAAATATCTAAGCTTTGCTATAAAGGAAGTTGATAATTTATATTAATATAAAATAAGGAGTTATATCAAAAATTAGTAATACACCTTACAAACATATTCTGAGAATTATTAGATTTCGCTAAGAATTTATAATCATTATTCCGAAGATATTACTAAAGCTTCGAAACTTGCTTCATTTCGAACAGTCTCAGCTTTTTAACGTAATATCTTCTTCATAATAATTTAAATTCTAAAGTTCATCTAGATATTCTCTTCATACTGTTTGTAAAGTGTATAAAAAGTTAATTTGATATGACTCTTAATTTTATTTAAAATAGAAAAAGAGCTAGGATTTTAAATCCTAGCTCTTTTCATATATATATTTAATCTCTATAAAATAAGTCCATTGTTTGTTGTAAAAAACTTAATTTGCAATTAAAACAGTTTAAATTGATCGGTCTAAAAAATTTTTTTAGCCTTGCCATAAAAAAATACCTTCTTTCATATCTTCTCTTTTCTTCTATAGTTATATTATATACCTATTTCCTCAATAAAATAATTTGCATGTATGTTTAAAAAAATGTACAAATGTAAGGAAAGTTTTTTAGGAAAATTTTTGAAAAAGGCAAAAAAGTACTCTTTTTTCATGGTTATTATACAATATTAAACTTTTTTAAGTATAAATAATTCAGCACAATATCCTTGGAGAGTTGTTTGAATGTTTAAAATTGTATTTTTTTTAGAGTATTCAAACTCTATTTTAGGATAAGATGCTTGAAATAATATATCCTTCTCTTCTTTTCTTAATCTTTTAGGTTTTCCCATTGAAAGCCAATAGTTAAATGAAGAGCCAAAGTTTTCTCCTATGGTATATTTAGTTATTCTAACATCACTATCTAAATCAAGTAGATTTAAGGAAAGCTTTTTATCTACTAGGTCTTTTATTCCTCTTAATTTAGTAAAGTTTTTAAAGTCTATAAGAGAATTAATTTCATCATTATATGTGTATATAAGAAGTTGATACTCATCTTCTGACTTAGTTAGTATATATCCATCTCCTTTATAAAGAAGGGTATCTCCAAGTTTGCTTAAGAAGTAATATGCATAATAAGAAGGTTTTTTAATTCCTTTATCATTAACCATGGCTGGATATCCAAAGAAAACTTCATTTGTAATATCAATTTGTCTATCTAAGGCATCAAAAGCTTTTATAAAATTTAATTTGCTTCCGGAATTTACTGTGTTGTGAATTATAAATGGAAGCATATAAGCAGTATCATATATTAAGTCTATTTTGTTATTAGGATTATATAGATTATCTACCAAAGTTAAATCTTTAGATTCAAATAATTCTATCAAAGAATTTTTGAGATCTTGATTAAATGTAGAAGTAAATTGGAATTTTAAATCTGTTAATTCAAAACTCTCTACTTCGCTGAAAAAGTCTATAAATGAATTTATAACATCTAAGAAGTTATCTTTAGAATATCCAGAATCATCTAAAACAATTAGAGGTATTAAATCCAAAGAAGATATATACTCAAAAATATCAAGGGTTCTAGTCCAGTTGAAAAATTTTGAACCAGGGAATATTCCCATATCAGATGAGAATACATGAAGAAGTCGTATATAGTTATATCCTATATGTTCTTGTAGATCTTCAACAATATCTTGATTATCTTCTAAAAGTAAGTCGAAGGCATCTCCAACGTTAAGCACTTCTTTAAAGTATTTATTAAATTCAGTACCTTCAATATTCATATTAAAAGTAAGTTTATGAATCTTATCTTCATAGTTAAACCTAGGATAATCGTCTAAATAGTAAGACAGTTCATTAAGACTTTCTTCTAAAGGATAATAAGTTATTTCTTTCTGCTTATTATACTCTTCTTCACTTATTTTATGTTTCTTTCTAAATTGCAAAGGGGTACAATTATAATAAGCTTTAAAGTGCTTATTGAAATAACGAGTGTGTGAAAATCCTATTTCATAAGAAATTTCAGAAAGTGATTTATCACTATCTAAAAGAAGCTTCACTGATTCTTCAACTCTGGTCAAGTTAAGGAGATCTGTAAAGCTTAACCCAGTTGCATATTTAATTTCATGAGAAAGATAATGGGTGCTAAGAAATTCTGTATTTGCAATATCTTTTAAAGTTATATTTTTATTATAGTTATTGTATATATACTTTGAAATTCTATGATATCTTTCTAATAACATGTTATTTTCATGTATTTCCTCATTATCATATAAAAGATAATGGAAGTTGTTTAAAAGGTGAAATAAAAGCTCTACTAAGGATTTTTCAATATATTTATCATAATCATCTACTTTTTGAGCTTCTTCACATAAAATAATTGATAAAAATACTCTAAGTTTATCATAAGATTCATCACTTTGAGCACCTTCATCAGAGGTGTTTGTATAAAAGAACATATTTTCTATATCACTATAATATTTTTCAAAAAAATGAGGATCTATTTTAAATATTAAAACTCTATTATCTTCATTAGAGTAAATTCTATGAGTTTGTTCTGTATTTACTATTTCAATTTCATCTTCTAGTATTTCATAACTGTCAGTATCTATATCTACTTGGATGCTACCTTTAAGTACATACAGTATTTCGATTGCATCATGCCAATGCAAGGGATAGTTTTTTATGTTTGCATAAGATATTGTTACTGGAATGTCTGAAGGGTAGTTCACATATTCTTTTCTCACTTAAAAAACTCCTTTATATAATAAGTTGAGACTAAGAGATTAGAAAACATATTAAGTTCTAAAAATTTAGTCTTATTTATATAATTCTAAATAGTTTTTCAATTTATTATTGAAAAAAATTAGAAATTATTTAGTAAATTTTAGATAAAAGTATTTATAGTATTATTATATCTCAATAAAAAATAAAAATAAAATTTCGTTAAATAATGTTATGTTTTCAGTTGATAAAAGTATAGGTATGATTTAATATAAAAAGTGGTGATTACTTTGAATTATGTTTATATATTAAAATGCAAAGATAATTCTTTATATACAGGATGGACTAATAATTTAGAAAAGAGAATTAATGCACATAATAATGGATGTGGAGCAAAATATACTAGAGGAAGAGGTCCTGTAAAGCTTATGTATTTTGAGGTTTTTGAAGATAAAAGAGAGGCTCAAAGTAGAGAGTATTATATAAAGAAGTTAACGAAAGAACAAAAATTAAAGCTTATAAATAGTAAGGATATTGAGGAGGGGACTTATGAAAAAGAAATTAACGTATGATATTTATTTTGAAATCATATTTTATATCTTACTTGTAGCATATTTAATATATGGAATAATAAATAAAGATATGATTTTATTATATTCAACAGTTTTAACATTCATTACTTTAGTTTTACCTAGAGCTATATGTAAAATTGCTAAAATAAAATTATCTCCATTTTTAAACTTTATAATTGTGGGATTTATTTTTATTTCAATGTTTTTAGCCAAAGTAAATAACTTCTATGCTATACCACATTGGGATACATTTTTACATGTATTATCCGGAATATTAACATTTATACTTGGATATTTGTTATTTTTATACCTTAATAACTATAAAACAGATAATGTAAACTCATTAGTAATAGTTGTATTTGCTCTTTTATTTGGAATAGCTTGTACAGCTGTATGGGAAATGTGGGAATTTTTCACAGATCAAACTTTTGGATTAACAGCACAAATAAGTTTATTTGATACTATGAAAGATATTATAACAGGAAGTATATTCCCTATTGTTTTATCACCATTTTTAAATAGATTTTTAAAGGGTAAACCTAATAAATTATTTCAAGATTTAACTGACTTTATGAAAAATAATAATAAAAGAAAATAAATTAAAGACTTTACTATTGATTTAGTAAAGTCTTTTTACTTTTATAAGATTAATTTAAATTAAAATATTGATTTAGTATTAATTAACTATGGATAAAAAGTTAAAAATAGATATTTTACTATTTTTATTATGGTTATTAAGCTTATTTTATTTTAGAATCTTAAAGGAAGGTTTTTTAGTGGGGAGGCTTTAACATGTTTAATGAGGAATTTAGTAGAGTTAATAGTGCTGGCATAGGAAAAATAGATTTGCTAAATAATAGTAAGGGACGTTATTTAGTATATGCTATGATGGCTGGACTTTATGTAGGTTTTGGTATAATGTTAGCATTTACCATAGGAGGGATATTAGATAGTGTGAATTCTCCAAGCACAAAAATGGCAATGGGTGCATCTTTTGGAGTGGCTTTAAGTTTAGTAGTTTTTGCAGGAGCAGAGCTTTTTACAGGAAATAATTTTGTAATGACCATAGGAATACTAAATAAAAAAATAAATTTTAAAGAATGCGGAAAAATATGGGGAATGGCTTACTTAGGAAATTTCTTGGGATCTATAGTAGCAGCCTTAGGGTTTGTAGGAGCAGGTTTAGCTACTGGTAGTGTAAGCGAATTTATAATTAAAACAGCTGGAATTAAAATAAGTATGCCAGTGGAACAGTTAGTTATAAGGGGAATACTTTGTAATATATTAGTATGTTTAGCTGTATGGTGTACTTATAGGTTAAAAACAGAGTCTGGTAAGCTTATAATGATGTTTTTATGCATTTTTGCTTTTGTAACAGTTGGATTTGAACATAGCGTTGCTAATATGAGTTTACTAGCAATAGGAGTTGTTTTAACAAAGGGAACAACTATAACAATATATGGTTATTTATACAATTTATTTTTTGTAACAATAGGTAATATAATAGGTGGAGCTATTTTGGCTATGGCATATTATTATATATCTGAGGAAAACAAAATAAGTAAGAAAAAAATAGTTAAGAAAAAAGATATTTTTGTGAACTAAGCTCAATTAAATAGGTATCTTTTATATTTTAAGACTAAATATTTAAAATATGATCATTTAAGTTCTGTTATTTCGTGAAGTTTTATGTTAAATTAGATTATATTGTGTGAAAATACTAATATTTTGTGAATTACAGTAGGAGAGATTATGAAAGTAATAAGTATTGATGAGTTAAAGAACATAAGTTTTTTTTCGAGACTTAATGATGATACATTAAAATATATAGCTCAAAATTCGAAAGTATTAAAAAAGAAAAAGGGAGAGCATATTTTTAGAGATAAGGATAAAGTTCAAGATATCTTTATTGTATTAAAAGGAAAAGTTACTCTTTATAAGATGAATGAGTATGGTCAAAAAAGAATAATATATATCCTTGGAGAAGAAAGCTTTTTAAATGAAGTAATAGTTGATAATCTATCTTCATCAATAAATGGAGAAGCTTTTGAAAATTCAATTATATTAAGTATAGAAAAAAACAAGTTAATAAAAATAATGAGCGAAGATTTTGAATTAACAAAAATTGTTTTAAATGAAATGAGTAGAAAAATAAGAAGACTTTATAGACAAATGAAGAACGTAACTCCTATAAAACTTGAAAAAAGAGTAGCAGCAAAGCTTTGGAAGCTTAGTAAAGATTATGGAAAAGAAGTTGATGAAGGAACACTTATTGATCTAGATATAAGCATAACATATTTAGCAGACATGTTTGGTTCACCAAGAGAAAGTGTTTCTAGAGCTATTAAAACATTAAAAGATGAGAATCTAATAATAAAAAATAACAAAAAAATAATAATACCTGATAGAGAGAGAATTGCAGCATATTTTAAATCTTTATTATAGGTAGAGTCCTTGTGGTTAAAAGTTATAAATATTTATTTATAACTTTTTATTTTTAAATAATCTAAGAAATTTTACAGTGTAACAAAAATCACATCATCTTTAACACTTTATTCTTATAATATACTTTGTTAAATTCTTAATTATTAAAGTTTAGTTTATGAAAGAGTAGCTTCTTTCATTTTATAAAATAAATTAGAATTTATTTAATTTCAAAATAAAGTTAAGTTTAAGAGGTGTTTTATTATGGGTTTAAGGCTTACAAAAGACAATTTTGATAAGATAATAGACTGTTTAAAAAAAGAATATAAGATATACGCTCCTAAAGTTATGGAAGGTAAAGGTAGATTTTCAGATACTGACATGACAAGATATGGAGAAATAGATTCTATAAATGATATTGAGTTTTCAAAGAAGTCAGATTTCTCATATAAAGAAGTTTTACTTCCAATAACTCAAACATTATTTTTCTTTACTGAAGATAAATTTAGTGAAGCAAGTGTAGAAGAAAAGAACATATTAATTTTCTTAAGAAGTTGTGATATGCATTCATTAAGAAGAATTGATGATATATATTTAAGAAATGGTTTTGAAGATCCTTATTATAAAAAGTTAAGAGAAAAAGCTAAGTTTATAGTAATGGGATGTGAAAATAGCTTTGATAATTGTTTCTGTGTAAGCATGGGAACTAATAAAACAGATGAATATTCAGCATATATAGGAATAGATAAAGATGAAGTTTTATTAGATATAAAAGATGAAGAATTAGCAAAAATCTTTGAATCAGTAGAAATTAATAAAGAAGAGGTTTCACCAAAGTTTGTAGAAGAAAATGAAACTAAGGTTGAAGTTCCAGAAGGAATTGATTTAAACATAATAAAATCAACTGTATGGAATGAGTATTCAGAAAGATGTATAGCTTGTGGAAGATGTAACTTTGTATGTCCAACATGTACTTGTTTCACAATGCAAGATATATTCTACAAGGATAATGAAAATGCAGGTGAAAGAAGAAGAGTTTGGGCTTCATGTCAAGTAGATGGATATACAGATATGGCTGGTGGACATAGCTTTAGAAAAGATAAAGGACAAAGAATGAGATTTAAAGTTATGCACAAAGTATATGACTACAAGAAGAGATGGGGATACCATATGTGTGTTGGATGTGGTAGATGTGATGATATATGTCCAGAATACATATCTTTTTCAGAATGTGTAAATAAACTTAAAGATGCTGTAGAAGAGGTGAAAGATAATGCATAATGAATATACTCCTTTTATATCAAAAATATTAAACGTAAAAAAACATACTGACATAGAATATACTTTTAGAATGGAATTTAAAGGCGATGTTAAGCCAGGTCAATTCTTTGAAGTTTCTCTTCCAAAGTTTGGAGAAGCTCCAATATCAGTAAGTGGTATAGGAGAGGACTATGTAGAACTTACAATAAGAAGAGTTGGAGTAGTAACAAATGAAATATTTGAAAAATATGAAGGAGATAAACTTTTCTTAAGAGGACCTTATGGTAATGGCTTTGATGTTGAAAACTATAAAGGAAAAGAAGTTATAGTTGTTGCTGGAGGAACTGGTCTTTCACCAGTCAAAGGAATAGTAGATTATTTTTCACAGAATCCACAAGATGCAGAAAGCTTTACTCTTATAAGTGGATTTAAAGGACCAAAGGATATTCTTTTCAAAGATGATATGAAAGAATGGGAAAAGAATATGAATATGATCATAACTGTTGATTCAGCAGAAGAAGGTTATGAAGGAAATACAGGACTTGTAACTAAGTACATTCCTGAATTAGAAATAAAAGATATGGATAATGTTCAAGTTATAGTTGTTGGTCCTCCAATGATGATGAAGTTTACAGTTTTAGAGTTCTTAAAAAGAGGAATTAAAGAAGAAAATATTTGGATATCTCAAGAAAGAAAAATGTGTTGTGGATTAGGTAAATGCGGACACTGTAAGATCGATGATACATACATATGCTTAGATGGACCAGTATTCAACTATACTAAGGGTAAACTTTTAATAGATTAGGAGGAAGGACTATGTCTTTAGATATAAATACTAAAAAACTTAAAAAGAACGCTTTTAGAGTAACTAAAAGAAGAGGATATACAGCATCAAGAATAAGAGTTCCAGGTGGACATTTAGATGCTAAATTATTACTTGGTATTCAAGAAATAGCTGATACTTATGGAGATGGTACAGTTCATATCACAACTAGACAAGGTTTCGAAATACCTGGAATAGATATGAGAGATATACCTGAAGTAAATAAAAAACTTCAACCTATTATAGAAGCTTTAGAAATAAACCAGGAAAATCCAGGAGATGGATACAATGCAGCAGGAACAAGAAACGTTTCAGCTTGTATAGGAAATAATGTTTGTCCATATGCAAATTACAATACAACAAATTTCGCAAAAAGAATAGAAAAAGCAATCTTCCCAAATGATTTACATTTTAAAGTTGCTTTAACTGGATGTCCTAATGATTGTATTAAAGCGAGAATGCATGACTTTGGAATAATAGGAATGACAGAACCACAATATGAAAGAAATAGATGTGTAACTTGTGGAGCATGCGTTAGAGCTTGTAAAAAGAAAGCTACAGGAGCTTTAAGTTTTGAAAACTTTAAAGTTGTTAGAGATGCAAGTAAGTGTATAGGTTGTGGAGAATGTGTTATGAACTGCCCAACAAATGCATGGACAAGAAGTAAAGAAAAATACTATAGATTAGCTATAATGGGTAGAACAGGAAAGAAAAATCCAAGATTAGCAGAAGATTTTATACTTTGGGTAGATGAGGATAGTATTGTTAAAATTATCTTAAATACTTATAAATATGTTACTGAATATATTGATAAAAATGCTCCAGGTGGAAAAGAGCACATTGGATACATAATAGACAGAACTGGATTCATGGAATTCAAAAAATGGGCTTTAGAAGGAGTAACTTTATCTGAAAAAGCATTAATGAAAAATAATGTTTATTGGAGCGGAATACATTACACAAACGGATTTTAATAAAAAGCACTCTATTTATAGAGTGCTTTTATTTATATAAGCAATAACTTATAATGAATATATATTTTTTTGATATAACTAATACAATTATTTCATTGGGCATATATAATTTTTATGATATTATAAAATATGTAGTATTTTAATAAAATTTTAACAGATGATATATAAACTTAGGAGGCAGTTCATGATAGGTGTTATAGGGGTTAAAAGGAATGTAGATATAGAAATAAGAGAAAAATTAGCCTTATATCCTAAAAAACATAAGAAATATATAGAAAAATTATTAGATTCATTTAAAGAAGTTGTAATAGTAAATACTTGCAATAGAACAGAAATTTACTTTAATTGTACTAAAAATATTTCAGATGATGAAATTTTTAATAAGATTTTTAGTGCATTTAATTGGGATGATGATTTAAAAAAATATATGTTTTTATCAAAGGAAAAGAGAGCAGTAACCCACCTTATGGAGGTTATCTGTGGATTCCACTCAAGAATTTTAGGGGAAGATCAGATTTTAGGGCAAATTAAAGATGCTTACAAAAAAGCTATTTCTGATAATAGTATTTCAAGTGAATTACAAAAGATGTTTGAAATAGCTATTGCTTGTGGTAAAAAGTTTAAAACTGAGTGCAAAATGTTTGAAGTGCCAGTTTCGTCGGTATCAATATCAATAAATAGTGCTTTATTAAAAGGGTGCAAAAAATTTATGGTGTTAGGCTACGGTGAGATTGGAAAACTTGCAATTAAGCACCTTTTATGCCATAAGGCGGAGTGTATTTATTTAATAGTAAGGGATAAGAGTAAGGCTAGTGATCTAAAAGATGAAATTGTAGAAATCTTAGATTTTAATGAAAAAAATGAAGTTATAAATGAGGTTGATTGTATAGTTTCTTGTACAGCAGCACCTCACACAGTAGTTAGAAATGGAGACATAAAAGAAGATGGCGAGAGAATATATATATATGATTTAGCTGTTCCAAGAGATGTTGATAAAGAATTATCAGGAAAAGAGCGAATAATTCTTAAAGATATAGATGAAATAAGTAAAATTGATGATAAAAATAAGCAAATAAGAAAAGAAAGAATGGAAGAATATAAGTATATAGTTGAAGAGAGTATAGACGAATTCATAAATTGGCTTAAAATAAGAGAGATTTCAAGTAGAATAAGAAACATAAAAATAAGAGAAAATGAAATTTGTAAAGAGAGAATAAAGACTTTTTCTAATAAAGGAAATGGAGAAAATGCTAAATTAGCAGAGAGAATGATAAAAAGTACAGCTGATGCTTATGTTAATAGGGCTATAGAACTTTTAAAAAGTGAAGCTTTAAAGGGAAGTGATAGTTCTTGTGTAGAAATAATAGAGAAGATATTTTTAACTTAGTACCAATAAATATTATAAGTAGCAAATTCCACGTTAAGGTAATAGGTGGTGGAAAGGCTGCAGCTATAAAAGTTAAAGGACTATTAGAAAAAGGTTGTTATGTACATATTTTATCAAAAGAGTTCTCAAAGGAAATATTAGATATTAACAATGAAAACTTAAAGCTTGAAAAGGGAACTTATTATAAAGAGTTTATAAAAGATGCTCATCTTATAATAATAGCTGTAGATGAAGATGCCTTAGCATATGAAATATGTAATGATTGTAATGATGAATATAAATTATATTTAAATGCCATTGATTACAAAGATGGTATGGTGTCTATTCCTTACAGTAGATGTTATGAAAATTTAGGATTTAGTATAAGTAGTAAATTAGGGTCACCTAGATTAACTAGAGCTATAGGTGAAGAGGTAGCAAATATTATTAAAGAAAATGATATATACTCAATTAAAGTAGCTAAGATTAGAGAAAAAGCTAAAAAAGAAGAATTAAAGGATGAAATAATAAAGGCTATTTCAAGTAAAGAATTTAAGAATGCTTTTTTAGAGAAAAGAGAATATGAATATTTAAGAAGTGTTTTGGGGGAAAAATTAGCTAATTCACTAACTGAGGATTAAGGTGAATATAATATTAATTTAAAATGATTCTTTATAATCATTAGCTTTATTAAAATAAGGATCTGTTTTAAACATTCACCTAAAATATAGTCTGAGAAAAAGAGTATTAAATTTATTATAAAAATAATCAATGTGAGGTTTGAACTAATGGAATTAATAATAGCAACTAGAAAAAGTAAGTTAGCACAAGTGCAAACTGAAAAAGTTATGGAACTTTTAAAAGAAAAAGAAAATATAGACAGTAAGAAACTTTTAGTTATGACAGAGGGAGACAGAAGACTAGATGTTTCGTTAAATAAAATAGGTGGTAAGGGGCTTTTTGTAAAAGAGATAGAATTAGCTCTTTTAAATAAAGAAGCTCACGGTGCAGTTCATAGTATGAAAGATGTTCCTTTTGAACTTCCTAGTGAATTTGAGCTTGTTGCAATGCCAGAAAGAGAAGATATAAGAGATGCCTTTGTGTCTTTAAATGGTTCAACTTTATCTAATCTAAGAAAAGGAGCTAGAATTGGAACTAGTAGTATAAGACGTGCAGAACAATTGAAATTATTTAGAAATGATTTAGAAATCGTTCCAATTAGAGGAAATGTCCAAACTAGAATAAGAAAAATAACTGAAGATAAATTAGATGGTATTATATTAGCCGCAGCAGGATTAAAAAGACTTGGTATGGAAGATGTAATAAGTGACTATTTCGATCCAAAGGTATTTTTACCAGCCATAGGACAAGGAGCTTTAGGAATAGAGTGTTTAAAGGGTGGAGAGTTTAATAACTATTTCAAAGCATTAGATAGCAAAGAGGTTAGAGTTACTGTTGAAGCTGAAAGAAGTTTTATGAAAGTTTTAAATGGAGGATGTCATAGTCTTATAGGTGCTTATTCAGAGGTTAAAGATAATGACTTGTATATGATAGGTACATTCACAGTAAACAATAAAATAGTTAAAAAAGATATATTAGGAAAGAAAGAAGATAATATATTATTAGGAAAAAAACTTGCAGAAAAAATATTAGGAGAGGTTTAGGAGGAACTATGAATAAAAAAGCATATATAATAGGCGCAGGTCCTGGAGATGAAGAGTTATTAACAATTAAGGCAATAAATGCATTAGAAAAATGTACAGCTGTCTTATATGATAGATTAGTTGGAAACAACATACTTAATTATTTAAATGATGATTGTGAAATTTATTATTGTGGAAAAGAGCCGGGATGTCATTATAAAACGCAGGAAGAGATAAATGAAAGTATAGTTGAACTTGCTAAAAAAGGACACATTGTAGGAAGAGTAAAGGGTGGAGATCCTTATGTATTTGGTAGAGGTGGAGAAGAGGTACTAGCTCTAGTAGAAGAAAATATTCCATTTGAAGTTATACCAGGAGTCACATCTCCTATTTCTGTACTTAATTATGGAGGAATACCTATAACTCATAGAGGGTTAGCACAAAGTTTTCATATAGTAACAGGAATGTCTGCTAGAACTTTGAATGTTAATTGGGAAGCTTTAGCTAAAGAGAACGGAACATTAGTGTTTATGATGGGGCTTTCAAATTTAGAAACAATAGTTGAGAAGCTTTTAGAAAATGATAAAGATATAAAGACTCCTTGTGGTGTGGTAATGAGAGGAACGACTTCAAAACAAAGAAAGGTTATTGGAACTTTAGAGAATATATGTTCAAAAGTTAGAGAGGCTAAATTAGAATCACCTTGTATAATAGTTGTTGGAGATGTTGTTTCATTAAATGAGAAACTTTCATGGTTTGAAAAGTTACCTTTATTTGGAGCTAATATCTGTATTACAAGATCTAAAGAGCAGTCAAAAGAACTTAAGTGGAAATTAAAAGAATTAGGGGCGGAAGTAACAGAAATAAACTCTATAAAAATAAAAGAAACTGCTGAAAATTTAGATGAATATATTAATAGTTTAGAAAAATATAATCATATAATATTTACTTCAGTAAATGCTGTTAATGTATTCTTTAATTACTTAGTAAAAAAGCAAGTTGATATAAGAAAGATAAGAGCAGATTTTGCTGTACTAGGAAAAGCGACTAAAAAAGCCTTAATAGCAAGAGGACTTATACCAACTATAATGGCAGAGTCATTTACAGCAGAAGGTTTATTTGAAGCCTTAAAAGATAATATTAAAGAAGGAGAAGAGATATTAATTCCATGTTCTTCTTTAAGTAGGGAATATTTATTTGATAATTTGAATGCTTTAGGAGCTATATGTCATAGAGTTAATATTTATGATACTGTATGCGGAGATGTTAAAAATCCAAGAGCTTTCAAGGAAGTTGATATGGTATTATACACAAGTCCTTCAACGGTTAAAAACATGATTGATATGATTGGACTTGAATCTCTTAAAGAGAAAGTAAGCATAGCTATAGGACCCATAACATTAAAAGCCTTAAATGAAAGTGGAATTCAAGGAAAAATGTGCAAAACACATTGTGGAGATGGATTTTTAAGTGAAATTGAGGGTATATGGAACGAGGTTAAAAAATAAATTTGTGGTAAAATTAAATTTATAAGTAAATCACAAATAAATTAGGAGGAAAGATTATGATAAAGAGAGGAAGAAGACTTAGAATAAATAAGGAAATGAGAGATCTTGTTAGAGAGAATACTTTAACAGCAAATGACTTTATATTTCCTATATTTGTAGTTGAAGGAAACAACGTAAAAGAGGAGATAAGTTCTTTACCAGGAAACTATCATGTATCTTTAGATAGATTAAATGAAATAGTAGATGAAGTTGTAGCTTTAAATATAAAAGGTGTAATTATATTTGGTCTTCCAGATCATAAGGATGCCTGCGGATCAGAGGCATATTCTGACGAAGGAATTGTTCAAAAAGCTATTAGAAAACTAAGAGAAGATTATGAAAATCTATTAGTAATAACTGATGTTTGTATGTGCGAATATACAAGTCATGGTCATTGTGGAATAATAGAAGGAAAAGATGTAGATAATGATAAAACTTTAAGTTTCTTAGATAAAATAGCAGTTTCACATGCAAAAGCTGGTGCTCATATGGTAGCTCCTTCAGATATGATGGATGGAAGAATATTATCTATGAGAAATGCTTTAGATGAAGCTGGATTTGTTAATGTTGGAATAATGAGTTATTCTGCAAAATATTGCTCAGCTTTTTATGGTCCTTTTAGAGAAGCTGCTAACTCAGCACCACAATTTGGTGATAGAAAAACTTACCAAATGGACCCTGCGAACTCAAGAGAAGCTATAAAAGAAGTAGAACAAGACATAGAAGAGGGTGCAGATATAGTTATGGTTAAGCCTGCTTTATCATATTTAGATATTGTTAAAGAAGTTAGAAGTAAAGTAGATGTACCAGTTTGCGTTTACAATGTAAGTGGTGAGTTTGCTATGGTTAAGGCAGCAGCTAAACTTGGACTTATAAATGAAAAGCAAGTAGCTTTAGAAATGCTTTTATCAATGAAAAGAGCAGGCGCAGATATGATAATAACTTATTATGCTATAGAAGCTGCTAAATGGTTACAAGAATAGTTTAAGACTATAATATAATCAAAAATATATTTGATTAACAATCTTATAGTTAGGAGAATGAATATGGACAGAAATAAAGAAATATTTGAAGAATCAAAAAAATACATGCCAGGTGGAGTTAATAGTCCTGTAAGATCTTTTGGAAGTGTTGGAATAAATCCTCCAATAATAAAAAGTGGTAAAGGAGCTATGATAAAGGACGAGAATGGAAATGAATATATTGACTTTGTCTTAGCTTGGGGACCAATGATATTAGGTCATTGTGATGAAGATGTAGTAGAAGCAATAAAGAAAACTTCAGAAGAAAGTATAGCTTTTGGTGCTTCAACAAAATTAGAATTAGACTTAGCTAAACTTTTATGTGAAACATTAGATAATGTTGACATGATAAGAATGGTAAACTCAGGTACAGAAGCTACTATGAGTGCTGTAAAGTTAGCAAGAGGATACACAAAGAAAGATAAAATAATTAAATTTGCAGGATGCTATCATGGACACTTTGATGGATTCTTAATAGAAGCTGGATCTGGAGTGTTAACAGAAGGAATTCCAGGATGCTTAGGTGTTCCAGAAGAAAGTATAAAGAATACTTTAATAGGAATATACAATGATGAAAAGCAAGTTGAAGAATTATTTGAAAAGTACGGAAATGATATTGCTGGAATAATAATAGAGCCAGTTGCTGGAAATATGGGAGTTGTTAAATGTGATCCTAAGTTCATGAGAAAACTTAGAGAATTATGTGATAAATATGGAGCGCTTCTTATATTTGATGAAGTTATGTGTGGATTTAGAGTAGCTTATAAAGGAGCACAAACTTTATTTGATGTTAAGCCAGATTTAGTTACTTATGCTAAAATAATGGGTGGTGGACTACCTTGTGGAGCATATGGTGGAAGAAGAGAGATAATGGAAAACTTATCACCACTAGGTGGAGTTTATCAAGCTGGAACAATGTCAGGAAACCCAATAGTAATGAGTGCAGGACTTGCAACAGTTAAAAAACTTTATGAAAATCCATCATACTATAATCATATTGAAAAAATAGGATCAAAACTTGAGACTGGTGTTCTTGAAATAGCAAAGAAAAAAGGTATTGGGCTTGTTGTTAATAGACAAGGTGGAATGATGACTTTATTCTTTACTGATTTAAAAGAAGTTAAATGTTATGATGATGTAAAAACTTGTGATGGAGAAAGATTTAAGAGATACTTCTTACATATGTTAAACAAAGGATTTAACATACCACCATCACAATTTGAAGCAATGTTCTTAAGTGTAAAACATACAGAAGAACATATAGATAAATTCCTAGAGGCTTTTGAAAGCTTTGAAGGATAATAAATTTTAAAAAGTTTTAAATGAATGCTGATTTTTAGGTATATGTTTAAGGAAATAACTTAATTTAATAGGGAGCTTTATTACAAATCAATATACTTATATGTTTTTGTATTAGAAATTTTCTTCTTAATTAAGCTATTTATATACCTATAAGTCAGCTTTAATTTTATGATAAGAAATTTTAATTTTAATTAAGTGGGGTTTTTATGAGAGAAAAAGTGAAATTAAAAAAAGACAAAGAATGTGATGTTTTTGTAATGGGAGCTGGAATTGCAGGAATTATGGCAGCAATCCAAGCCTCTAATAATGGTGAAAAGGTAATAATAGCAAGTAGTTCAAATATCTTTTCAGGGTCAAGCTTTTATCCTGGTACATGGGGCTTAGGTTTAATAGGGCCAGAGAATAAAAATGATGAAGAGGATTTAGCTAAGACAATTAAAGAAGTTGGTTGCAATGTGGTAGATGAGGAATTAGTAGAAACCTTTGTTAAAAATATTAATCCAAGTATAGATTTATTAAAAGAAATGGGTGTTAAGCTTAAACAAGCGAATAATTCAGGAGAAAAAGAATTCATTCCATGCTTTGACCATAAAAATAGAAATTGGAATGGTATTTTATTTGAAAGTGCAAAAAAAAGTTTTAGATCATAAGTTAAAGAGCAATGAAGTTTTGGAATATCCTTTCTCAGAGGTAATTGAAATAGTAAAGGAAGATAATAATGTCATAGGTGTAATCATTATCAATAAGTTGAATCAACTTGAATTTATAAAATGTAAAGCACTTGTAATAGCTTCTGGAGGAATAGGTGGTCTATTTAAATATAGATTAAATACTATTGATATAACAGGAATGGGGCAGTCTTTGGCATTAAAAGCTGGATGTAAATTAGTGAATATAGAGTTTATGCAGATGATGCCAGGATATATAAAGCCATGTCCAAAGACTATATTTAATGAAAAGACCTTTAAATATATAGAATCTAGAAATGAAGCTGGTGAAGATATATTTAAGAATATAGAAAATTTAGAAGAAAAACTTCAAGAAAGATCAACTTATGGACCTTTTACTTCAAGATTAAATTCTAAAGAGATTGACTATGCTATATTTAAGGAATTTATGAAAAATAACAACGGAGTCACTGTTAGATATAAGGAAGATTTACAATATAATATGCCAGAATTTATTGAGGTTTATTTTAAATGGTTGAAAGAAAATAAGAATCTTACTATAGAGGATAAAATAAACATAGGAATATTTTTTCATGCAGCGAATGGTGGAATTATTATAACTAAAGAGACAGAGACAAATGTAAAAGGATTATTTGCAGCAGGAGAATGTACAGGAGGCATGCATGGTGCAGATAGAATAGGAGGTTTGTCTACAGCAAATGGTCTTGTTTTTGGGAAAATAGCTGGAGAAAGTTCAAGTAAATATGCAAAAAATAAAAGTTTAAATGATAAAGATGAAGTAGAATTTGAACTTTATGAAATAGATAAGGCCGAAGAGCTTATTTTAGAAGTTCAAGAAATAATGTTTAAAAATGCAATGATAGAAAAAAATGAAGTTGGAGTTAAAAATGCTATTTCAAAATTAGATAAGATGTCTAAGGAATTTATATATAAGAAAGATATAAATATGGAAAATATAAAACATTCATATAGATTAGAAAATAATATATTGTTATGTAAAGCAATATTAAAAGCAATTGAGCTTAGAAAAGAGAGTAGAGGATCTCATTATCGAAATGATTATCCCAATATAAATAAAAATATGGAAAAAATGATACTAGCTGAATTAAAGGATGATATTAAAGTATATTTTAAAGAAGAAAAAAATAATTATACTTTAGTATAACTTTATTATTTCAATTAAGATAACTTAGAATTTTAGAATTGAAAATAAATAAAAAAATACAGTGTATGTAAAACAACACTGTATTTTTTTATTACATTAAAGGAGAAACAAGTCTTATTATTGATTCACCAATTTTAGATAGAATAGAACGATTTTCAAATTTTTCAAGAGTGACTTTTTCACAAGCCTCTAAATCCTTTAAAAATTGATCCTCCATAGCTTTTGAAAGTTTTTCATTATATACGAATATATTACTTTCAAAGTTTAAAGAGAAGCTTCTTATATCCATATTAGCAGTTCCTATGCTACATATAGAAGAATCTGCTACTATGGTTTTAGCATGTAAAAATCCTTTTTGATATAAGTAAATATTTGCACCAGCTTTTAGTAAAGATTCAAAATACGAATTTGCTATCCAACCCATAAACTTATGATCAGGGTTTCCAGGTAACATTATTTTTACATCAACTTCAGATAATGCAGCAAGTCTTAATGCTTCAAGCATAGGTTCATCCAGTACAAAATATGGAGTTTGTATAAATAAATTTTTCTTAGCAGAATTTATAATTTTAAAATAACCATTTTTAATCTGCTGTTCAATGTGGTCAGGACCTGAAGAAACTATTTGAGCTCCAATAATTTTATCAGGTACATCTAAAGAGTTAGGATGTATAAAGTACTTTTTAAGATCTATATTTAAGTCTGAATCATTAGCATAACTCCAATCAAGAAGGAATCTTCCTTCTAAATCATTTATTGCAAATCCTTTTATCTTAGTGTGGGTATCACGCCAATAACCTATTTTTTTATCTCTTCCAAGATATTCATCACCAATATTAAATCCACCTAGAAAAGCTACTTTTCTATCTATAACAAGTATTTTTCTATGATTTCTATAGTTTATTCTTAGGTTTATATATTTGCAAAAGCCAGGAAAGAATATTTTAAATTCTCCACCAGCAGCCTTAAAGTCATCTATATATTTTTTATGTATAGAGTTACCAATAGAGTCTACTAGTAGTTTTACCTCAACTCCTTCTTTAGCTTTTTCTGTTAAGGCTTTTAATATTTTTTTACCAATTTCATCGCTTTTAAAAATATAAAATTCCATATGAATAAATTCTTTTGCTTGTTCTATTTCATTTATCATCTCTTCAAAAAGACTGTGAGCATCAAAATATAGATCTATATCATTACGTTGAGTATAAGTTGAGTTATCATTATTAAAGTTCATCATTATTAAATCTTTATATTTTAAAGAAATATCATCTAATTTGTAATGTGCTTTAAATGCATTTAAGTATTTTTGTTTTGTTTTATCATCTGTAATTTTTTTCTTAAAGTTTTTCTCACGTGTTATGTTTTGACCAAAAAGAATATAAATAATAAATCCTATTATAGGTAAAAATGTTAATATTAAAATCCATGCCCAAGTAGTTGCAGGATTTTTCCTTTCAAAAAATATAATTGATAATATGAATATAATATTTATTAAAAATATTGCGCTTAAAAAAAAGTGCATAAAACTTCCTCCTTCGTATATTAAAAATATCAGTACAATAATTAAATTTGTGCAGACTGATATTTTAATTATTCATTATCTAATATAAATTTGCTCTAAAAGCTCACATGTGTTAATTGGAGAATTAATGTTATTTGAAGCTAGTAATTTAATCCCTTTATAGCTTATTCTAAGTTTACATTTACTATTTTTTAACTCCTTAACAAATTCAAGAATTGAATTTATGTTTATTTCAGAATTAAAAATACTTAATATATTAAGGTAAAGATATTCTGTATATAAGCATTTATAATCTGAATATCCTTCATAGGATTCCATATTTTCACATAAGAATTTAACATAATCATCAATGACATTAAATATTTCGGAAAGTTTATCTCTATATATGAATTTTAAGGAATCAACTTCTAAAAATGCTTTGCTTAAAGCGGATAAAATATCTTCCTTTATTATAGAAACTTCATCAGATGAGAAGAGTAAATATAGATTCAAATAAGAATCTCTTTTAGAAAAAATAGTTTCTAAATAGTTTATAAATGAATAGAAGTCCTCTCTATTATTACCTGGTTCTATTTGAAATAATATTTTGAAAAATAGATTCCAGTGGAAATCATAGTTCATAGCATGAGCCAATTTATTGCCTATAGAAATAGAAAAATCTGAATCAAAGTCTAAAGGCTCATTTCCAATAGATAATTTATTCTTAAAAGAAATAGAATTTTTAAAAACTTCATTTAATCTTACAGAAGTATTTATAAAAGTGGTGTAGTAATCTTCAGATGTATTACAATTATTCTTTGTAAATATGTAATCAATTATTATATCGCAAGCATTTCTAAAGTCAATTGATATTCCCAATTCATTTTTTACTTTAGAAGAGTAGATATCATAAATCATTTTAGATAAAAGAAGTTCTATACCTTCTTTTTTAATTCCCATACCAGGAGTATTATTCATGTTGGAATTAACATGATTAAATATTGTAAGAAGTTGGTTATCTATTAAACATAAATTATTCTTAATAGAATGAAGTATATTTTTATAAAACTTATCACCTAAAATCATGTTATAATTTTTATAAATAATCTTATGTTCAATTTCTCCCCAAAAATTATTTACCATTGATTTTATTTGAAGTTCAAAGTTAAATTTTTCACCTTCATTAACTACAAAGCCATCTATTCTATATAATTCAAAACCATTTTTTTGTTTTAAAGGTTGATGTTCATTTAGGTCTAAAAATATATTAGGGTTTTGAGAAGAATAATTGAAACCCTCTTCATTAGTACAGTTAAAAACTGTTCTTATGAATTTAAAAATATGCTCTTCATCTTCTATAAATCTACATTCTATTCTTACCCCTATTAAATCAGATAAATTTTCAAATAAATCCTTAGGAGAGTTATATTTAAGATAATAGTTATGTCGTATTATCTTTTCTTTTAAGCTTGAAGCGGATTTTACTCTAGTTGATATATTAAAAAAACCTTCACAAGAATTTTCTAGTAAGGAGTAGAAAAAATCATCTAATAAATTTGCACTATATGCAAGTTCCTTTTTTATATCCTTAAGTAATTCCAAAGTAGCTTTAGTGAATTCAAAAACTTTTAATTCCAAATTTAAAACACCATCCTTGTTAGTTAAAGTTGTTAAAGTCAGTATAGTTTAATAATATCAACATATATTAAGTATAACAATATAAGAATTTAAAATATTATGTATATAATATTGCTATTTTTTTGAAATAAAAATACATTTTGTTATTTAAATAGAGAATTAGTTTTAAATTTATTAATATAAATTATTATTAACTAATAGTTTATAAAGAAAAGAGGATATTAATTAAGATAATAAGAAAAAAATTAAAAGCTAAAAATAGACTTTGACTTTCTTTGACTTTTATAGTATTATTATTACATAAGATACAAACAAGAGAATATTGAGGTGATAAAATGAATGCAGATAAAATGACATTAAGAGTACAACAAAGCTTAAATGATGCTTATGAAATAGCAGTTAGATATAATAATCAACAATTAGATGTAATTCACTTATTTTCAGCATTAGTGAATCAAAAAGATGGTTTAATTCCTAATATATTTGAAAAAATGGGTGTTAATGTTGAGTCATTAAAAAGAGACATTCATGTTCAAATAGATAAAATGCCTAAAGTCTTAGGAGAAGCAGCACAATCATCAGGTGTTACTGCTACAAGAAGAATAAATGAAGTATTAATAAAAGCAGAAGAAATTTCAAAACAATTTGAGGATTCATATATAAGTGTTGAGCATGTAATGCTTGCAATTATGGATATAGATAAAAATGGAGTTGTGGGAGAAATCTTAAGAAGAAATAATATAACTAAAGATGGATTCTTAAAGGTTTTAAACGAGGTTAGAGGAAGTCAAAGAGTTGATTCACAAGACCCAGAAGGAACTTATGAAGCATTAGATAAATATGGAACTAACTTAATAGAACTTGTAAAACAACATAAATTAGATCCTGTTATAGGAAGAGATGAAGAAATAAGAAGAGCTGTTAGAATTCTTTCAAGAAAAACTAAGAATAATCCAATATTAATAGGTGAACCTGGAGTTGGTAAAACTGCTATAGTTGAAGGATTAGCAGAAAGAATTGTAAGAGGGGATGTACCAGAAGGATTAAAAGATAAGGTTATTATCTCATTAGATATGGGAGCTTTAATAGCTGGTGCAAAATACAGAGGAGAATTTGAAGAAAGATTAAAAGCTGTATTAAAAGAAGTTCAAAGCTCAGAGGGAAAAATTCTTTTATTCATAGATGAAATTCATACAATAGTAGGAGCAGGTAAAACAGATGGTGCAATGGATGCAGGAAATCTTATTAAGCCAATGCTTGCAAGAGGTGAATTACACTGTATAGGAGCTACAACTTTTGATGAATATAGACAATATATTGAAAAAGATAAAGCTTTAGAAAGAAGATTCCAACCTGTAATAGTTGAAGAACCAACAGTTGAGGAAACTGTATCAATTTTAAGAGGATTAAAAGAAAGATTTGAAATTCACCATGGAATTAGAATCCATGATTCAGCAATAGTAGCTGCTGCAAAACTTTCTCATAGATATATTCAAGATAGATATTTACCAGATAAGGCTATAGATTTAATAGATGAAGCTGGTGCAATGATAAGAAGTGAAATAGATTCTCTTCCAACTGAATTAGATATTATAAGAAGAAAAATTTTAATGCTTGAAACTGAAAAGGAAGCTTTATCAAGAGAAAGTGATGATGCATCAAAAGAAAGATTAGTCGCTTTAGAAAAAGAGCTTGCTGAACTTCAAGATAAAAATGATGAAATGACAATTAAATACGAAAAAGAAAAATCTCATATTTCAGCAGTTAGAGACTTAAAAGCTGAATTAGATGAAGCAAGAGGATTAGCTGAAAAATATGAAAGAGAATATGATTTAAATAAAGTTGCAGAACTTAAATATGGAAGAATTCCAGAGCTTGAACGTCAAATAAAAGAACAAGAAGCTTCAATGGAAAAAGATAATGAAAATGCATTATTAAAAGAAGAAGTTACTGAAAATGAAATTTCAGAAATAATTTCAAAATGGACTGGAATTCCTGTTACAAAACTAGTTGAAAGTGAAAGAGAAAAACTTTTAAGATTAGAAGAAGAGCTAAGAGAAAGAGTAATAGGTCAAGACGAAGCTACAACTGCTGTTGCTAATGCAGTAATAAGAGCTAGAGCTGGACTTAAAGATGAAAGAAAGCCAATAGGATCATTTATATTCTTAGGACCTACTGGGGTTGGTAAAACAGAGCTTGCAAAAACTTTAGCAAGAA
Organism: Clostridium sp. LIBA-8553; assembly: GCF_057782465.1. Lineage (NCBI taxonomy): Bacteria > Bacillati > Bacillota > Clostridia > Eubacteriales > Clostridiaceae > Clostridium > Clostridium sp. LIBA-8553. The sequence goes on along the minus strand of NZ_CM173489.1, from coordinate 2,100,159 downwards.
ATCTGTTTGATAGCGAAGATAATATAGTAAGAATAGATATGTCTGAATATATGGAAAAACATGCTGTATCTAGATTAATAGGACCTCCTCCAGGATATGTTGGATATGAAGAAGGTGGACAATTAACAGAGGCTGTTAGAAGAAATCCATATTCAGTAATATTATTTGATGAAATAGAAAAAGCACACGATGATGTATTTAATTTATTCCTTCAAATACTAGATGATGGTAGATTAACAGACAACAAAGGTAAAACTGTTGACTTTAAAAACACTATAATTATTATGACTTCTAACATAGGAAGTAGCTATTTATTAGAAAATAAATCTAATGAAGGTATAGAAGATGATGTTAGAGAAAATGTAATGAATGAAATGAAGTTAAGATTCAAACCAGAATTCTTAAATAGAGTAGATGACATTATAATGTTTAGACCTTTAAGTAGTGAAGGTATTAAGAAAATTATAGATATCTTCTTAAGAGATGTTGAAAATAGATTAAGAGAAAGAAATATAACTCTTGAAGTTACTGATGCAGCTAAAGATATATTAGCTGAAGAAGGATATGATCCAGTATATGGAGCTAGACCATTAAAGAGATATATAAGTAATGTATTAGAAACTGAAATAGCTAAGAAGATAATAGCAGGAGAAATTTATGATGGATCTGTTGCTTTAATAGATGGAGTAGATGGAAAAATTATAGTTTCAAGAAAATAAAATATTAATTAAAAGAAACCGTAGGTTTTAAATAAGACCTATGGTTTCTTTTTTTGTTTTAATTTTAAATAAACTTTAAATAAAATGAAAATAAAATTAAAATGATAATAAAAAAGTCTTAAATTTAAAAAATATTCATAAAAAACTGTAGAAAATTGATAAATTTATGGTTATAATAATTTTAAAATAATAAAAAGAAAATTTTAACGGTATTAAGATGATAAATTGAAAAGGGGAGATAATGATGGAACTAATAGGAATATTAATCGTAATAATAGGATTTGCATTAAAGTTTGATACTATAGCTGTTGTATTAGTTGCAGGTTTAGCTACTGGGTTAGTAGCAGATATGAGTGTATATGAAATATTAGAAAAATTAGGTTCAACTTTTGTAAGTCAAAGACATATGACTTTATTTATTTTAACCTTACCTGTAATCGGTATGTGTGAGAGATTTGGTTTAAAAGAAAGAGCTATAACTTTAATAAAAAATATGAAAAATATGTCAACTGGAAAACTTTTAAGTTGTTACCTATTCATTAGAGAGGCTGGGGCAGCAGTTTCACTAAGATTAAGTGGACAAGCGCAGTTTATAAGACCACTTATAAATCCAATGGCTCAAGGAGCAGCAATAAGTAAATATGGAAAAATAGATGATAAAAACGAAGATTTAATAAAGGGAACAGCAGCGGCTATGGATAATTATGGTAATTTCTTTGGACAGAATGTATTCTTAGCAAGTTCAGGAGTACTTTTAATAGCTGGAACACTACAAGAATTAGGGTATGGAGTTAGTACTCTAGAAATAGCAAAGGCTTCAGTACCAATAGCTATAATAGCTTTAATACTAGGAGTATTGCAAAATAAGTTATTAGATAAAAAGTTAAGTAAAAACCTATCAAAGAACAAAGAAGAAGTAAAGTAGAGGTGAGATTTAATGAATATGGAAATGATTTCTAATATATTGCTTGAAATCTTTTATATAATAGTAGGTCTTTTAATGTTAAATACGGCAATTGACACACTAAGAGATAAAGAACATAAAACTAGAATAGGAACAGCAATTTTTTGGACTATACTATCAATTATATTCATAGCTGGAGGAGCTATTCCACCAGTAGTAGTAGGAGCTTTACTTTTAGTTATAGGTGTATTAACGGCAAGTAAGCAAGTTAATATAGGAAACTTAAAGATGCCTAATATAGATTTTGCAGAAATGCAAGCTAAGAAGTTAAAGAATAAGATTTTCTTACCTTCAATCGTAATAGCAATAGGTTCTTTGGTAATTGCCCAATTTACAAGTTTATCAGGGACTGTTGCGATAGGTATATCTTCAGTGGTAGCGGTAATAACAACATTTATAGTATTAAAAGCTAAGCCTAAGCACTTAGTAGAAGATAGTAATAGAATGGTTCAGTCAGTTGGATCTACAAGTATATTACCTCAGCTTTTAGCAGCCTTAGGAACAGTATTTACTGCTGCAGGTGTTGGAGATGTTATATCATCAGGAATATCTAATTTTATCCCAGAAGGGCATATATTAGCTGGTGTAACAGCTTACTGTGTAGGTATGGCCGTATTCACTATGATAATGGGAAATGCCTTTGCAGCCTTCTCAGTTATAACTGTAGGAATAGGATTACCGTTTGTATTTGCTCAAGGAGCTAATGTTGCTGTAGCGGGAGCCTTAGCCTTAACAGCAGGATACTGTGGAACATTATTAACACCAATGGCAGCAAACTTCAATGTAATGCCAGCGGCTCTTTTAGAGACAAAAGATAAGAATGTGGTTATGAAATGTCAAAGCTTATTTGCTATAATTTTATTAGTGATACATATAGCATTAATGTATTTCTTAGCATTTTAATTAACTATGATTTTAAAGTAAGGAGTGTATGAGAATGAAAGTATTAATCACAGGATTCGATCCTTTTGGAGGAGAGAGTATAAATCCAGCTTTAGAAGCTGTTAAAATGATACCAGAAAATATAGAGGGAGCTGAGGTTATCAAGTTAGAAATACCTACAGTTTTTAGAAAATCTCTTGAAAAAATTGAAGAGAAGATAAATGAGATTAATCCAGATGTAGTTATTTCAATAGGACAAGCTGGAGGAAGATTTGGTATAACTCCAGAGAGAGTAGCTATAAATATTGATGATGCCAGAATAAAAGATAATGAGGGAAATCAACCAATAGATATTCCTATATATGAAGATGGAGAAAGTGCATACTTTAGTAATTTACCTATAAAAGCAATGGTTAAGGAAATGTTGGATAATGGAATACCAGCATCTGTTTCTAATACAGCAGGAACTTTTGTTTGTAATCATGTGATGTATGGAGTTTTACACTTAGTTAATAAGAAGTATAAAAATATAAGAGCAGGATTTATACATGTACCTTATATTCCAGCTCAGGTTGTAAGTAAACCCAATACACCATCTATGTCAATTAATGATATAGCAAAAGGATTAGAGCTTAGTATAAAAGCTATTGTTTTAAATGATAATGATATCAAAGTTATAGGAGGCGCTGTTTGCTAATGTTAGAACCTAGGATAAAAAGAAAAATCTTTGTTTATGGAAGTTTAAGAACAGGATTTTTCAACTATGATAAGTACTTAAAAGGAAAAGTTATAAAGAGTGAATTAGGAAGAGTAAAAGGAACTTTATATCATATGCCTAAAAAGGGATATCCTGCTTTAGTAGAGGGGGATGGTTTTGTATATGGAGAGGTAATGACTATTCTTGATTATGAAGATGTAATAAATGCTATGGATCTTATGGAAGGTTACTTTGGAGTTAATAATAATAGTAATGAATATAATAGAGTTGAAATGGATGTAGAAATCCTAGGAAAAAAATCACCAGAAAAATGTTATGTTTATTATTATGCAATGAATGATAAAGAAGAATTTGAAAATAATAGTATTTTAATAGAGGATGGAAATTGGAGAAACTTTATGCTTCAAAAGGTTTCTTAAGAAAAAGACTAGAGGATAAGAATTTCTTATCCTCTAGTCTTTTTTATTATTTCATTGATTGTTCGTATTTTTCTACCATTCTTTTAACCATTTCTCCACCAACGCTTCCGCATTGTTTTGAACTTAGGTCACCATTGTAATCTGAGAATGGTACTCCCATTTCATTTGCTACCTCATTCTTAAATTTTGCTAATCCGTTTTTTGCTTCTGGAACTAATTGTGCCATTTTGAATTCCTCCTTTTAAGTTAAATGAGATTTTTTGAAAGGAGAAGTTTTCTTTTCCTTTCGCTATTATGATGTGCAGAAATAGATTTAATAAACTATAAAATGATATCCATTACAGGATTAAAAGACATGTTATGGAATAAAATGAAAAAATAATTTTTAAATTTTATAATAACTAATAAATCAAATAAAAAAACTCAAACAGAAATAGCATCTGCTTGAGTTCAAAATATTATACATCAAAATTTAAATCTTTATAAGCTAGAAATCCATGACAGGTATCTGCCTCTTTTACTGCCTTAATAATAGCTTTTTCCATAACTTGAGCAGCTAAAAGACCAACAACATTTATATCAGCAGCTACTTTATTTGAAGAAAGAGCAAAGATTGTATCACCGTCAAACATAGTATGAGCTGGTCTTATGGTTCTTCCAAAGCCGTTTTGAGCCATAGAAGCAATCTTATTAGTTTGAGCTTTATTAAACTTACCATTAGTGACTATGGCCCCTATAGTGGTATTACCTTTAAAAGCATTTCTAGGATTTGCATAGTTGCCTATTAAACTTTCCTCAGTGTCAATGAAGGCTTTCATATCTTCACTTAATCCACCAGCAATGATTTTATTATTATTATTTGGATCAACGATATCTCCAAGACTATTAACCCCAACAATAGCACCAACTTTTAAGTCACCAACTTGCACTGCATAGCTTCCAAAGCCACCTTTCATTGCAAATTTAGGATTTATAGCTTTACCTACAGTAGCACCAGTACCACAACCGATGTTACCATTTTTTGAATCTTTATAATCTTCGGAATTTTTACAAGCTTCTATTCCCATTTCCTTATCAGGTCTTACTTTTGGATTTCCACATATTAAGTCAAATAAAACAGCTCCGCACACTATAGGGACTTTAGCTACGCCTACATCAAAGCCAACATTTTTATTTTCTAGGTATTCCATAACTCCAGAACAAGCATCAAGACCAAATGCAGAGCCACCAGATAATACAACAGCATGAACTTTATCAACCATTTCCATTGGATTTAAAAGATCTGTTTCTCTAGTACCTGGCGCACCACCACGTACATCAACACCACCAGAAGCTCCTTCCTCACAAATCAAAACTGTACATCCAGTAGCACCTTCAAAATTATGCGCATGTCCTAACTTAAATCCGTCAATATCAGTAATTTTTATTTCAAACATATAATATACACCTCACATTATTAAACCTTTACTATTCATTAAATAAAATTTTAGCGTATAACTTTAATAAGCTATACGCTAAAACATATTTATAAAATTATTTTAATATTTTTCTAACTCCAAGTATAACAGGTATAGATATTAAGGCAGATATAAAAGCCTCAGGTATTCCATTTGTTATACCTATTCCTGCTAAAGTTAATTTAGCAGCTTGTTCAGATATTCCTAAAGCAGAAGCATATCTTTCTAAATAAAAAACATATGTTAAACCAAGTACACCAACAGTGTTTACTAAGGTTCCAATTACGGAAGCTGTACCTATAGATAAGGCTTCTTCTTTATTATTATGTTTAAATTTAAACATAATAATTACGCTTGCTACAAAGAATAAAATTCCAATTATAGCTGATGTAAGTAAAGAATTTGTTAAAGCTAATGAACTTATAAATAAAAGAACTCCAAGAATAAGAGAACTTATAAAAGTTGTGGCTTTTAAATTCTTTTTAACTCCCTTAATCATAAATGCGTATACATAGTAACTTACTACACCTATAAGAATTCTAGGAACTAAAGCTATAATAGGATTCCAAAACATAAAGCTAGTTGGCATTGGTGCCGTAAAAGCTTGATACATAGAAAATAATCCAAATACTAGTCCTATTAATCCTCCTACAATTGGTCCTTCAATAATAGCACCTATTATAACAGGAATATGCATAATAGTGGCTTTAACAGGTGGAATATTTATAAAACCTAATCCTGTTAATCCTAGGAAAATTGATATACCAGATAGCATACCAATAACTACTAGTTTTCTCGTCTTTTGTCTAGTTTGATAAACTGCACTCATTGACTCTCCTCCGTTCTTATTCCCTTTGGGATATAATTCGGTTATTAAGTTTTTAACCGTGAAAAAATTGTTCAGCTTCTAAGATAGAATACCGACAGTGATATTTTAACATTAATTTTTTAAGTAATTCAATATGAAAAGGAAAATTTGTGCAAATATATAAGTGCCATAAAAGGCAGAATGGCTTATTTACAGGAATCAAAAACATAAAGTAGTAATTTTCTGACAATTCATTATAGGAATTGAATTTAAAAATTAGTGGTAAAATATAATTAATCTTAAGTTTAAAATAAGTTCTACTTGAGATTAATTTGATAGATAAAATTATAATATAAAGTTTAGGAGTTTTACTATGAATGATAGAGAATTATTTAAAGTTTTAGAAAAGCATATTTTAGAAGATAAAGTTCCATCAAAATTTTTAATTTCTCTGAATGAAGAAGGAGAGTTAGAAAATTCTTTTTTAGAAATAGTAAAGGAGTTAGAGAAAGTTCATCAGGAAAAGAAACATCATCCAGAGGGTAATGTATGGAATCATACTTTGCAGGTTTTAGATGAAGCAGCCAGTTTAAGAGAACTTGCTAATAATAAAAGAGAATTCATGTGGGCAGCTTTACTTCATGATATAGGTAAAAAGGATACTACTAAGATGAGAAAAGGAAGATGGACTGCTTATGATCATGATAGAGTAGGAGCAAATCTTGCAGAAAATATTCTAAGAAATGTAGTAGAGGATGATAAGTTTATACGAGATGTAAGCAATCTAATAAGATATCATATGTCATATCTTTATATAGATAAAAACTTGCCATTTGCAAAGCCAGAAGAGATGGTTTTAAATTCAGATTTACATGATATAGCTTTATTAACTTATTGCGATAGAGTCGGTAGGGGAGAAAAGAGTTTAGATGAAAAGAAAAAAATATTAAATTCAATAAATGATTTCATTGAAAAAACAAATAGTATAACTAATAAAAAATATGAAAAATTAAATATTTTGTAAAAATAGTATTTGATTTTTGTAGCAAATACTTATATAATGACTATAATAAATTAAAATTCAATATGTTCGGATGAAGGTAATGGGAGAGTGATATTTTATATATCCACCGAAGAGGGAAATCTTTCAGGTATTAGGACCGTTACTGGACGAGCCTCTGGAGAGACTCTTGTAAAAGAGCACCGAAGGAGCAAGGTCAAATTATTTTGACTGAAACTCTCAGGTAAAAGGACAGAGGATAAGGTTAGTTACTTAAGTTTTTTAAGTATCCTTATTCTCCTCCGCAAATTTAAATTTAAGGAGGATTTTTTTTATGGAAAACTTATTAAATCAAATCGACAACTTAGTATGGGGAGTGCCGCTTCTTGTACTACTTGTAGGAACAGGAATTTACCTGACTATAAGATTAAAATTATTACAAATTTTAAAATTACCAATGGCTTTAAAGTATGTATTTGGAAAGGATGATGAATCTTCTTGTGATGATGCAGAAGGAGATGTTTCAAGTTTTGGAGCCTTATGTACAGCACTTTCGGCTACAATAGGAACAGGGAACATAGTAGGGGTTGCAACAGCTATAAAAGCTGGAGGACCAGGAGCCTTATTTTGGATGTGGATAGCTGCTTTCTTTGGAATGGCAACTAAATATGCAGAAGGTGTACTTGCTATAAAGTACAGAGTGGTAGATGAAAATGGTCAAATGGCTGGAGGACCAATGTATTATATAAAAAATGGTCTTGGTCTAAATTGGCTAGCAAATATTTTTGCTTTCTTTGGAATTGGTGTAGCCTTGTTAGGAATAGGAACTTTTGGACAAGTTAAATCCATAACAGATGCTGCAAGTATTACATTTAATATTCCAACTGTAATTACAGCAGGAATAGTTACTTTATTAGTTACTTTAGTAACTTTAGGTGGAATAAAGAGAATATCTAGTGTATCAGAAAAGGTTGTTCCTTTAATGGCAGGTCTTTACATATTAGGAGTTTTGATTGTTATAGCTTTTAATTTAGATAAAGTTCCAAATGCCGTAGCAATAATTGTAGAGAGTGCTTTTAATCCTAGAGCGGCCTTAGGCGGAGCTGTGGGAGTTAGTATAATAACTGTTATGAAAAGTGGAATAGCAAGAGGAGTTTTCTCAAATGAAGCTGGCCTTGGAAGTGCTCCAATAGCAGCGGCTGCAGCTAGAACTAAGTCACCAGTTAAGCAAGGACTTATTTCTATGACCGGTACATTTTTTGATACAATTCTTATTTGTACAATGACAGGTATAGTTATAATTCTTACAGGTGCTTATACAGGAAACTTAGAAGGTGCCGCCCTTACAACGCAAGCTTTTGAAATTGGTCTTCCTATTAGTAATATAGGAACATATATAGTTAATATAGGACTTATGTTCTTTGCTTTCACAACAATATTAGGATGGAATTATTACGGAGAAAGATGTGTTGAGTATTTATTTGGAATAAAAGCAATAAAACCATATAGAATATTATATATACTTCTTGTTGCTGTAGGATCATTCTTACCATTAACATTAATATTTATAATAGCTGATATTGTTAATGGATTAATGGCAATTCCAAACCTTGTAGGTATTATTGGACTTAGAGAAGTGGTTATAGAAGAAACAGAGGAATTCTTTAAAGAGAAGGCTCTTAATAAAGATAGTGTTGAATTAGAAGAAACTGTTTTGAATTGATATAAATAAAAAATCCATGAGTAATATACTCATGGATTTTTTTATTTTCCCTCATTAGGAAGTTTGCTTCTAACTATATTTTCAACTTTTTCAGGAAGTTCTGCAATCTCTTCCTTTGTAAGTTTATCAGTATAAACTGGTGGATGAATATAAAGATTTACTTCACCAGGTTTTATAAAATAGTGATTTCCTTCCATTATTTTATATGTTCCATCAATTGTTAAAGGAACTATAGGAGCTTTTGATTTAGTAGCTAATTTAAAACTACCTGCCTTAAATTCTCCCATTTTACTACATTGACTTCTTGTTCCTTCAGGAAAAACAACCATTGAATAACCTTCTTTTAATTGTTTAATTCCTTGTAAAATACAAGCCATTGCTTTTTTTGGATGCTCTCTATCAATAAATATTGCTTTTGAAAGTAGTATCCAATCTTTTAATATAGGCATTTTTTCAAGTTCTTTTTTTGCTATGAATCCTTTTGGTCTATCAATAGAATACATGATAACAGGAATATCCATATTACTTTGGTGGTTACCAACAAAAAGAACAGGTCCTTCAGGAATATTTTCTAAACCTTGAACGTTAACTTTTATTCCGGCATCTTTAAGAAAAGTATGAGCTATCCTTCTACTACATTGATAGATATATTCATCTCTTTCTTCAAGTTTGCCTTCCTCTTCCATTTTATTTATTTTTTTTATATCAGATAAGGATTTTATTAATGTCCAGGCATATCCTTTTCCATACCAATATATAGATCTAAACATATATTTCGCCCCTTTAATATTACTAGTACTAAGTAATATTATAACAGTTTTTAAAAAATATCAAATAGACAAGGATTTTTATAAATTATAATAATAAAAAAAACTTATATATTTACTATTATGGTTTTATATACTATAATTTACCAAAACAGAATATTATTCTTATCAAGAGAGGTGGAGGGACTGGCCCTGTGAAACCCAGCAACCTATAGTATAAATAAATTTTATTCTATAACGGTGCTAAATCCTGCAGGTTTACTGAAAGATAAGTTTTAAAGTTAAGAAAATGAGAGATTTTATGCCTAAAGGATTACTTCCTTTAGGCTTTTTTATTTTTAGGAGGGATTTTATGAATATTAGAGAATTATTTGACAAAAAAGAATTTGTGTTTTCTTTTGAGGTTTTTCCTCCAAAGGAAAGTACGCCAATAGAAAATATATATAGAACTTTAGAAGAGATACAAGAATTAAGACCAGATTTTATAAGTGTAACTTATGGAGCAGGCGGGAATTTTGTAAGCAATAGAACAATAGAATTATCATCAATAATAAAAAACAAATATAATTTAGAAACTTTAGCACATTTAACTTGTATAGGAGCAGAAAAAAAAGATATAGAAAAAACTTTGAGTATATTAAAAAGCAAGGGAATAGAAAATGTATTAGCTTTAAGAGGTGATAAAAGAGAATATATTATATCGGAATATAACTCTTCAATAGATTTAATAAAACATATTGGAGAATATAGAGATATAAATATTGCGGGAGCTTGTTATCCAGAAATTCATCCAGAAGCCATTAATAAAGAGAATGATTTAGAATTTTTAAAAAGAAAAGTTGATGCAGGTGCTAATCACTTAATATCTCAATTATTTTTTGACAATGATATATTTTTTAATTTTCTAGATGCATGTGAAAAAAAAGGAATAGATGTACCTATTCAGGCAGGAATAATGCCTGTAGTTAATAAAAAACAAATAGAGAGAATACTATCTCTTTGTAAGGCCACATTCCCTAAAAAATTTATGAAGATAGTAAATAAGTATGAGTATGACAAGGAAGCTTTAAGGGATGCCGGAATAGCTTATGCAAATGAGCAAATAATAGATTTAATCTCTAGTGGAGTAAGAGGTGTGCATTTATATACAATGAATAATTCATATGTAGCAAAAAATATAGTAAGTGGAACTAAGAATATTATTAATTCAGTAAATAGAAAGGAAAAAATATCTTAAAAGGAGAAAGAATTATATAAATATGAAAATTACTAATATAGATAAAAAAGAAGTACTTAGATATTTGGGTGTAAAAGGAAAGGAAGAAGATTTTGAACTTATAGATAAATGTATTGAGGAATGTAAAGAAATAGTTGATTATAGGGTAACTTATAGAGAATATGGCTTAGAAGAGTATAAAGATAATTTAAAAATATTAGGAACTGAAAAATTTTTAAAGGGAATATCAATAAAAAGGCATTTAAAAGGATGTTATAAAGTTATTTTATTGGGTGTTACCTTAGGGTATGAGGTAGAGAGAGCTATAAATAAATATGAGAAAATTGATTTGTTAAAAGCACTTGTCTTAGATGCTTGTTCTACTGCCGCTATAGAAGAAGTTTGTAACGAAATTGAAGAGGCTATAAAAGAGAGAGTTGAAAGTAGAAATGAGTTCATAAGAGAAAGATTTAGTCCAGGGTATGGAGACTTTTCAATAGAATTTCAAAAAGATTTTTTAGAGCTAATAGATGGGCAAAGAGCAATAGGTTTAAATTTAACGGAAAGTAATATTTTAATACCAAGAAAATCAGTTACAGCAATAATTGGTATAAGTAAATATAGAAATAATCAGGCTTCTATAAGAAGTTGTGATAAATGTAGTTTTTATACAAAGTGCAATTATAGGAAAGGCGGTAAGAGATGTTATGATTAAGATTTTTGATGGGGCTATTGGGACTATGCTTCAAAAGTTAGGATTAAAGCTTGGAGAGAATCCAGAAGTTTTTAATATATATAATGAAGATATTATATATGAAGTTCATAAAAGATATATAGAGGCAGGAGCAAATTTTATAACTACTAATACTTTTGGAGCAAATAGAAAAAAGTTAGTGAATACAGATTTTAAAGTAGAAGAAATTATAACAAAAGCTTTAGAAATAGCAAAGAGAGCTAGAGAGGGAAATGAAGTTAAAATAGCTTTGGATATAGGACCTATAGGAGAGCTTTTAGAGCCTATGGGAACTCTAAGCTTTGATGAGGCCTATGACATATTTAAGGAACAGATTATAGTTGGAGCAGAAAATGGGGCTGATATTATACTTATAGAGACAATGAGTGATTTATATGAAGCTAAAGCAGCTATTTTATCAGCAAAAGAAAATTCTAAATTGCCTGTATTTTGTACTATGAGTTTTGAAAAGAATGGGAGAACTTTTACAGGGTGTATTCCTGAAAGTATGGCTATGACATTAGAGGGATTAGGAGTAGATGCATTAGGGATTAATTGCTCTTTAGGACCTAGAGAAATGGAATCAATAATAAAAAGAATAGTAAAGTCAACTAATAAGGATGTAATAGTACAGGCTAATGCAGGAATGCCTATTATAGATGGAGATAGGACAAGTTATGAAGTTGATAAATATGAATTTTGTGAATATGGAGAAAGATTTGTTTCTTTAGGCGTTAATTATATTGGTGGATGTTGTGGGACTAATCCTGAATATATAGAGGAATTATCAAACAGATTAAAAAAGAAAGAAAGTATAAAAAGAGAGAAAGTTAGTTTAACCGGTGTATGTACACCTTCACTTACTATAAGTGGAAGAGGTGTTTCTGTAATTGGAGAAAGAATAAATCCTACTGGCAAAAAGAGATTTAAAGAGGCTTTAAAGAATAATGACATAGATTATATTGTGAGACAAGCAATTGAACAGGTTGAAGCTGGAGCAAATATTTTAGATGTTAATGTAGGAATTCCAGATATTGATGAAGAAAAAATAATGGTTAAAATAGTAAAGGATCTTCAAAGTGTTTTAGATGTTCCTCTTCAAATAGATTCTTCTAATCCAGAGGTAATAGAAAAGGCGTTAAGGTATTATAATGGTAAATGTATCTTAAATTCAGTAAATGGAGATGAAGAGACTTTAGATATAATACTTCCAATAGTTAAAAAGTATGGAGCTATGGTCATTGGATTGACCTTAAGTAATAAGGGGATACCTAAAACTTGTGAAGAGAAAATAGAAATAGGAAAAAGAATAATAGAGAAGGCTTCTGAATATGGAATCAGTAAAGAAAATATAATTTTAGATCCTCTTATATTAACAGCGGCAACAAATCAAATGGAAGTTAAAGAAACTTTAAGAGCTATTAGAAGAATAAAGAATGAACTTGGAGTTAAGACTACTTTGGGGGTTTCAAATGTTTCCTTTGGACTTCCAGAAAGAGAAAACATAAATGAGGTGTTTTTAGGAATGGCTCTTAATGAAGGATTAGATTTTCCTATAGTTAATCCAAATAAAGAAGGAATAATAAAAGTAATAAGAGGATTTGAACTTCTTTATGGATATGATCAAGGTGCTAATAAGTATGTAAGCTATTATTCTAAGAAAAATAATATTAAGGAAGAAAATTTAAGAGAAAATGGAGAAAATCGTTTAACCTTAAAAGAAATAGTAATAAAGGGATTAAGAGGAGAGGCAAGAAGAAAGACAGAAGAACTTCTTAAAACCATTAAAGGTATGGATATTGTTGATGAGGAATTAATACCTGCTTTAGATATAGTTGGAGCAAAATTTGAAAAGGAAGAGATATTTCTTCCACAGTTAATAGCATCAGCTGAAACGGTTAAGGAATCCTTTGAGGTTATAAAATCAAGTATTGATTTTTCTAAAGAGGACAAAAATAAGGGATGCATAGTATTAGCTACAGTAAAAGGAGATATACATGATATCGGTAAAAATATAGTGAAAGTTATACTAGAAAACTATGGTTATGATATTATTGATTTAGGAAAAAATGTAGAACCAGAAGAAATTTTAAAGGTGTGCATTGAAAAAGATGTTAAATTATTGGGACTAAGTGCTTTAATGACAACAACTTTAAAAAGTATGGAAGAGACAATAAAGAAAGTTAAAGAAAAAGACTTAAAAACTAAAATATTTGTTGGAGGAGCTGTTTTAACAGAGGAATATGCAAAGAAAATAGGAGCAGATTTTTATGCTAAAGATGCTAATAGAGCTGTAGAAATAGCCAAGCAAGTATTTTAAAATTGATTGGAGAAAAGCTTAAGATGAAGAAAGTAGATTTAAAGAAAAATTTAATATTAGCTGATGGAGCTATGGGAACTAGGATTATGGAGTTAGGAGTAAATTTAAAAGAGACTCCTTCAGAACTTTTAAATATTAAGAGGCCTGAATTAATAGAAAAAATTCATAGAGAGTATAGAGAGGCTGGAGCTAACTTAATACTTTCAAATACATTTATGTGCAATGTTATAAATGCAAAGAGAAATAATTATAATTTAGAAGAAGTGATTGAAGCAGGCGTTAATGTTGCTAAAAAAGTATGTGACAATGAAGGATTAGTTGCCTTAGATATAGGTCCTCTTTCATATTATATAGAAGAAACTAATAACGACTTTAAAAAGGTTGTAGAAGAGAATACAGAAAGAATAATTAACGCTTCTAAGAATAACTTTGACTTAATTGTTTTTGAAACTTTAGGAAGCCTAAAAGAAGCAGAATTAGCAATAAAGAAAGCCTTAGACTTAACTGATAAACCAGTTATATGCTCCTTTACTTTAGCTGGAAAAAATGATATTCCTAAATTCATAAAAGAAATGGTTTCAAGTTTGGAGCCTTGTGGAGTAAGTGCCTTAGGAATAAATTGTACAGAGTATGAGGAAGTGTTAAAGGCGTTAGATATTTTAAAAGAAAATACTTCTCTTCCTATTATGATAAAAGCTAATTTAGGAATACCTAAAAAAATAGGAGATGAACTTATATATGAACAAACTCCAGAAGAATTTAGAGATTTTTCTAAAAGGGCTATTGAAAAAGGTGTAAATATAATAGGAGGATGTTGTGGGACAACACCAGAATATATAAGAGCTATTTGTAACTTGATATAGAGTATAAGTTGTAAAATTTTCCAATGATATAATAAGGGGGATAATGTGAGTATTAAAAATCAATTTTTAGAAAATAAAATAGAAAAATTTTTCTTAGAGTTTCCAATTGTTGAAACTAAACGATTTATACTTAAAGAGATAGAAGAAAAGTATAAGGAGAATTTCATTAATTTATTTTCAGATGAAGATGTTATGAAATATTCTGGAACAGAAGTTTCTAATCCGGAAAAACAAGTGGATTTTTATCTAAAAAAAGTTAAAGTAATGTATAAGGAGAAAAAAGTCATAAGGTGGGCTATAGTCAATAAGGAAAGTAAAGAGTTCATTGGAGATATAGGTTTTTATAATATGGATTTTTATTCTAATAATACTGAGATTGGGTATACTGTAGCAAAGAAATTTTGGAGGCAAGGGGTTGCTTCTGAGTGCATTAAAGCTATAGAAAACTTTGCATTTGAAAATTTAAGTATGAATAGAATTGTAGCTATGATCGATAGTAATAATATTTCATCAATTAAACTATTAGAAAAGCTTGGATTTCATAGAGATGGAATATTAAGAGAACATTATTATAATAAGAATAGAGATGAATATATTAATATATGCGTTTATTCAGTTATAAAAAGTGATATAAAAATATAATAAGATTAGAGTAATAAATATTTAAAAGCCGGTAGTTTTAATGATTACTGGCTTTAATTTTTAGCTGTGTTTTAGTTGGGTGTTGATTTTTAGATAGAACCATAAGATAGGTCTTAGGGAATATCTAAAAATTAATATCAGTTTAAAACATAGCTTAATTTTTTTATATACAACTTTGATAAAAAAACAATTAGCTAAAATTAAATAACCTATAAAAAGTCCACTAAACATATAAGATTGAAAATTGAAGAAATGTGTTGTAAACGTATATAATATAGGTATAGGTTAATGAACTTTAGATAAGGAGAGGTTAGACATGAAAAAAGTACATGTAGTTTCACATAGTCATTGGGACAGAGAGTGGTACATACCATTTCAAAAACATAGAGTTAAATTAGTAGATTTTATGGATTCATTAATAGATACATTAGAGAATAATGAGCATTTCAAATATTTCCACTTAGATGGACAAACTATAGCTTTAGATGATTATTTAGAAATAAAGCCATATATGTTTGATAGATTAAAAAAGCTTATAGGAGAAGGAAGGCTTCACGTAGGTCCTTGGTATGTTCTTCAAGATGAATATTTAATAAGTGCAGAAGCAAATGTAAGAAATATGCTTTTAGGAATGAGATTTGCAAAGAGATTTGGAAATCCAGTAAAAATAGGATATTTCCCAGATTCATTTGGTAACATATCTCAAGCGCCTCAAATATTAAGAGGATTTGGAATAGATAATGCAGTATTTGGTAGAGGAATAACTCCAATAGCATTTGATAACCAAAAGGTTGAAGAAGCAGGAGAAAATGAGTACCATTCAGAAGTATTATGGAAATCACCAGATGGATCAGAAGTTTTAGGAATACTTATGGCTAACTGGTATAGTAATGGTAATGAAATTCCAGCGGATAAGAAAGAAGCTGTTGAATTCTTAAATGACAGAGTTAATAAAGCAGATATGTATGCTACAACAAATCAAATATTATTA
Organism: Clostridium sp. LIBA-8553; assembly: GCF_057782465.1. Taxonomy (NCBI): domain Bacteria; kingdom Bacillati; phylum Bacillota; class Clostridia; order Eubacteriales; family Clostridiaceae; genus Clostridium; species Clostridium sp. LIBA-8553. The sequence goes on along the minus strand of NZ_CM173489.1, from coordinate 2,083,937 downwards.
ATGAACGGATGTGACCACCAACCAGTTCAAACAAATGTTGGTGACATAATAGATAATGTTAAAGAAGATGTTGATTTTGAATTAGTTCATAGTAATTTAGTTGATTATATATCAGATGTTAAGAAGGAAGTTAAGGACTTAAAAGAAGTTACTGGAGAGTTAAATGGACAATATACAGATGGTTGGTGGACTTTATGTAATACAGCTTCAGCAAGACTTTATTTAAAGCAAATGAACAACAAATCTCAAGTTCTTTTAGAAAGATATGTTGAACCTTTAGGAGTTATGGCTTCATTAGAAGGAAAGAAATACGAAAGTGATTTCATACTTCAATCATGGAAATACTTAATTCAAAACCATCCTCATGATTCAATTTGTGGATGTAGTATTGATGAGGTTCATCAAGATATGGTAACAAGATTTAAAGCTAGTATGCAAATATCAGAAGAAATGATAGATAGAAGTACTGAGCATATGCTAAATCTAGTAAATGGAACTACTACTGACAGAGAAAGCATCGTTGTATTTAATACATTAGGATGGGATAGAAGTGAAGTAGTAGAAGCAACAGTTGATGTAAATAAAGAATCAGGAATAGAAAACTTTAAGGTTGTTACAGAGAATGGAGAAGAGGTTCCATCAGTAGTTGAAGCTTTAGGCGAAACATTTAAATATACTCTTCCAAACAATAGATTTAGACAACCAGAGTATGTAAATAGATTTAAGGTTAAATTCTTAGCTAATAATATAAAAGCTTTAGGATTAAAATCATTTAAAATAGTTCCATGTGAAGCTATAGAAGAAAAAGAAGTTTCTCAAGATTTAACTTTTGAAAATAAATTCTTCTCATTAAAATTCAATGAAAATGGTACATTTGATTTACTTCATAAAGGAACAAATAAAGAATATAAGAACTTAAATGCCTTTGAAGATTGTGGAGATATAGGAGATGAATACATCTTCAGAGCTCCAGAGAAAGACTTAGTAGTAAATACTTTAGGAAATAAAGCTGAGATTAAAGTATTAAAAGATAATTCAGTAGAAAAGATAATCGAAGTTAAAAATACTTTAGAAGTACCAGTAAAAGCTATTAAGAAAGAAAGCAGAAGAGTAGAGGAAATGACTGAAATTAAGTTAGTTTCTACTATAATATTAAGCGAAGTTTCTAAGAGGGTTGATGTTAAGGTTGAAATAGAAAATACTGCAGAGGATCATAGAGTAAGAGCATTATTCCCAACAGGAATAGAAGCAAGCACTCACTTTGCAGAAGGACATTTTGATGTTATAGAAAGAGAAACAACTCCATGGGAAGGATGGCAAAATCCATCTAACTGTCAAAAACAAACAAACTTTGTTGATGTAAATGACGGAAAAGTTGGACTTATGGTTGCTAATATGGGATTACCTGAATATGAGGTATTAAGAGATGGAGAAAACACTATAGCTATAACAATATTAAGATCTGTTGGAGAATTAGGAGATTGGGGAGTATTCCCAACACCAGAAGCTCAATGCTTAGGAAAAAATGTTGCTGAATATTCAATAATAGCTCATGAAGGAGATTACACTGGAGAAAGAGCTTATGAAGAAGCATACAACTTAAATACTCCAATGTTAGCTCTTCAAGGAGACTTTAAAGGAGAAGATTCTTTAGTTTCAATTACAGGAGAAAATATAGTTTTATCAGCATTTAAGAAAGCTGAAGATAGAGATTCTATAATAGTAAGAATATTTAATATTTCTGATAAAGAAGAAAACTTCCAAATAAAAGTTAATAGAGATGTTAAGGAAATAAATGAAGTTAACTTAAATGAGGAAATTATAGAAAAACTAGAAGTAAAAGAAAATGCTATTAATGAAACTCTTTCAAAGAAACAAATAAAAACATTTGAAATAGTACTTTAGTTGATTTATTATAAGGGGATGTATCGTTAAGATATATCCTCTTTGTTAATTTTATATGTCTTTTGTACAAGAACATTTGTGTTTTAAAATCTTGAGTGATATACTTTTTATATAGATAAATTTAAAGTATACTTTAGTATATGAAAGGATAAGTTGAAAACGTATATTTTATCTAATAAAGGAAATAAATTAAAATAAATAGGATTGCTTTAATAAATAATTAGTTTTTTTAATTAAAATATTTATAAATTTAATTAACAATAAGTGATGCTTCTTATTGAAAATATTAATTAGAGGTGGTATTTTAATAAGTGGCGAATAAAAGAGGGCTATTATTTACTTAAGTTTTGGGCATTTATATAAAGATAAAAGAGGTGAATAGTTCCAATGGAAGGAAATTTATTAGTTATAGATAAAAGAGTATTACCAGAGGTTTTTGAAAAGGTAATAAATGCTAAGAGACTTTTAAAAGAAGGAAAAGTTAAAGAAATAACAGAAGCTACAAAGCAAGCTGGAATTAGTAGAAGTGTATATTATAAGTATAAGGATTATATATTTGAGTTTGCAGAAACGCTTCAAGGAAGAAAAGTTATATTTAATATGGTGGTTACTCATGAAAAAGGAGTTTTATCATCTGTTTTAAATATATTATCAGATGTTGGGGGTAATATACTTACAATTGATCAAGGGTTGCCTATACATGGTTTAGCACATGTAAGTTTTACAATAGATATATCTACTATGAAATGCGATATAAAAGAAATGCTGAGTGAAATAGAATTAGTACAGGGTGTTGAAAAAGTAGAGTTTGTTGCTATGGAATAGAAAAATTCCTAACTTAGTGTAATCTAAGTTAGGAATTTTTTTTGAATTTTTTGAATTTGACATAAAATGTCTTTGATAAGGATTATTATTATGGTTTAATAATAGATATAATTAGGGGAATATGTATATATAATTATTTAATAGAAAAGTATATAAGTATTAAGTATAAGGAGGGTGAATATGCAAGTTTATTTTGATAATAGTGCTACTACTAAGCCTTTAAAGGAAGTTAGAGAAGAAGTTTGTTATGCTATGGATGAATTTTGGGGAAATCCATCATCTTTACATAAGTTAGGTGTAAAATCACAAAGAAAGATAGAGGAGCTTCAAGACTCTATATCAAAGAAGTTAAATTGTTCTAAAGAAGAAATAGTATTTACTTCAGGTGGAAGTGAGGGTAATAATATGATTATAAAAGGGCTTGTAGGAGCAAATAATCATATTATAACTACAGCCTTTGAGCATTCAAGTGTTTTAAATACATATAGAGAATTAGAAAAACAAGGTGTAAATGTAACTTATTTAAAAGTAGATAATAAAGGGTTCATAGATTTAAAGGAATTAGAAGAGGCCATAAACAAAAATACTGTTTTAGTTTCTATAATGCATGTAAATAATGAAATCGGAAGCATACAAAAGATTAAAGAAATAGGGAAGTTAATCAAAGAAAAAAGCAAAAGAGCTAAATTCCATGTAGATGGAGTTCAAGGATTTGGAAAATTTAAGATTGACGTGAAAGAGTGTAATGTAGATTTTTATTCTGTGTCAGCTCATAAGTTTCATGGTCCTAAAGGTATAGGATTTATATATATGAGAAAAGGATTAAACTTAAAATCTCTAATAATTGGTGGTGGCCAACAAGGCGGTTTAAGAGCAGGAACAGAAAATATTCCAGGTTATATGGGTATGGTAAAAGCCATGAATATAGCTTATGACTCTTTAGATGATTCTTATAATCATGTAAAGAAACTTAAGGAGTATTTTATAGAAAGGCTTTCTAAAATGGAAAATATCATAATAAATACTCCAAACAGTGAAGAATACAGTCCGTATATACTAAATGTTTCATTTTTAGGGACTAGATCAGAGGTGTTACTTCATATGCTAGAGGAAGATGATATTTTTGTTTCAACAGGTTCAGCCTGTTCCTCAAAATCAGCAGTAGCAAAAGGAAGTTATGTATTAAATGCTATGGGTTTAGAACCAAGATGCATTCAAGGATCTATAAGATTTAGTTTTTCTAAATATAACACCTTAGAGGAAGTAGATTATACCATAAATTCTTTAGAAAAATCTTTGAAGTTTTTAAGGAGAATAAAAATATGAATAAATTAATTTTAGTAAAATATGCTTCAGAAATATTTTTGAAGGGACTTAATAAAAATAAGTTTGAAAGAAAATTAAAAGATAATATAAGAAAGAAATTAAAAGATATAGACCATGAAATAATAACAGACCAAAATAGATGGTTCATAAAATCAGAAGATTTAGATGGAGTTATTGAAAGAGTAAAAAAGGTTTTTGGAGTTAAAGAACTTTGCTTAGTTACTCAAGTAGAAGGAACTTTTGATGCAATAAAAGAAGAAGGATTGAAAAAGATTAAGGAAAGCAAAGCTAAAAGCTTTAAAGTAGAGACAAATAGAGCTAATAAGAAATTTCAAATGAACTCTATGGAGGTTTCAAGAGAAGTTGGAGGATATATTCTTTCAGAGCTTAAGGATGAAATAGAGGTAGATATACATAATCCGGAATGTAAACTTTATGTTGAAATAAGAGGAAATGCCTACATATTTACTGATAAAGATAAAATAAAGGCTGTAGGAGGGCTACCATATGGAATGAATGGAAGCACTATGGTCATGTTATCAGGAGGAATAGATTCTCCAGTAGCTGCTTATTTAATGGCTAGAAGAGGAGTTGAAACACACTGTGTTTACTATCATTCTCATCCATATACATCAGAAAGAGCTAAGGATAAAGTTAAAGAATTAGCTAAAATAGTAGGCAGATATACAGAAAAAATAACACTTTATGTTGTTCCATTTACAGAAATACAAATGGATATAATAGAAAAGTGTAGAGAAGATGAATTAACTATAATAATGAGAAGATTTATGATGAGAGTTGCTTGTGAACTTTCTGAAAGAAAAAATATACAATCAATTACAACAGGTGAAAGTATAGGTCAGGTGGCTTCTCAAACTATGGAAGGACTTATGGTAAGCAATGATGTAGCTGATAGACCAGTATTTAGACCATTAATAGCTATGGATAAAGAGGATATAATGGATATTGCAAGAGAAATAGATACTTATGAAACATCAATACTTCCATATGAAGATTGTTGTACAATATTCGTACCAAAGCACCCAAAGACTAAACCTAGAGTTAAGGATATGAGAATAGCTGAAAGAAAACTTGATATAGAAGCTTTAGTAAATAAGGCTATTGATGAAATGGAAACATTCATATTTGAGTAAGTAGTTTTATATAAACTTATTAGAATATTGTACTTTAAATAAATTAAATATAAAATAAAAGAATCAAGATTATCTTGGTTCTTTTATTTTTAGGAGGAATTATTATGGATAGAAACATTGAAAATAGTATAGGAAAAATATTTAGACATTTTAAAGGAGATCTTTACTTAGTAGAAGGAATAGTTACTCATTCTGAGAGCAGAGAAAAATTGGTTTTATATAGAGCTTTATATGGCGATTGTGGTCAATTCGTAAGACCTTATGATATGTTTTTAGAAGAGGTTCCAAAGGAAAAAGAAAATCCTACAGGACAGAAATATAGATTTGAAGAGTTTGAAGTTAAAAGTTTAAATAGATAAAGAGACAATTTAATATACGATTGAAAAAATTATATATTAAAAACGTAATAGCTCAGAAAGAATTCTAGAATACTTTCTGAGCTATCTTAATGAATAAGAGGTTATAGCAGACTTAGCTATAACGAAATGAGTTTAGAGGAATTTAAGACCCTAAAATAATAACACGTACATTTTAGAATACAGTCTTAAATTGAAACTCTAAAGTAGAGAAAATTTATATAGGAACAGCTGTATAGATTAAATGACTCTACAGCTAATATTATTAACATATAAAAGAATTTATATACTAAAATTAAAAAAATTATTTTTTGTGGCCAAAACCCTTAGGTTTAATGTAGTGATCTATAACAGGTACAAGTAAATTCATAAGAAGAATAGAATAAGATACTCCTTCTGGATAACCACCAAATATTCTTATTAATGTAGTTATAAGTCCACATCCAAAAGCAAATAAAATTTGTCCTTTTTTTGTCATTGGAGAGGTTACATAGTCTGTTGCCATAAAAAAGGCACCTAGGAATAAACCACCTGTGAAAATTTCATAAAGACCATTTCCACTTAAGAAACCATTTCTACCTATAACAGTTGTTAATATTAAAACTGTAGCAATATAGACAACAGGTATATGCCAAGTTATTATTTTTCTATACATTAAATATATAGCACCAATTAATATAGCAAGAGCAGAAACCTCTCCTATACATCCGGCTATGTTACCTAAGAAGGCATTACTTAGTGAAGGAAGATTTCCCTGTCCACTTTTTAATAAAGCTAAAGGTGTAGCTGTAGTAACACCATCTAAGGTAAAAATACTAATAGCTTCAGGCCATGCAGCTAGGATAAAAGCCCTAGCTGCTAAGGCTGGATTCATAAAGTTACATCCTATACCACCAAAAATTTGCTTTACTAATACTATTGCTACGATAGAGCCTATACATGCTACCCAAAGTGGTGTGTTAACAGGAAGATTTAATGCTAGTAAAACACCTGTAACGACTGCACTTAAATCCTTTATGGTAATCTCTTTCTTTGTGAGCTTTTGAAAGGCGTACTCAGAAATCACAGCGGAGAGTGCACAGGTTGCAATAATAAATATGGCTCTTAATCCAAAAACTAAAGCTCCAACTAGAGAGGTAGGAATTAAAGCTATTAAAACATCTCTCATTATGCTTTGAGTGGATGTATTCGTCCTTATATGGGGAGATGAATTAACTAAAAGGTCCTTATCGTTTATTAAGAGTGGGTCCATATACTCTTGTTTTGTATCAATCATTCTTTTCACCTCTTTACTTTTTAGAATTATTTCTAATTGATTTCTTTGCTTCTCTAATATTATTAACTATAGAGATTTTGGCAGGACAAGAAAATGTGCAACAACCACATTCTATACAATCCATTCCATTAAATGATTTAAAGTCTTCAAATTTATTTTTTATAGCAAAATCATTTAATTTTTGAGGAAATAGATTCATTGGACATGAATTTAGACATTTTCCACATCTTATACAATGGCTCTTAGGAGCATTATCCACTTTAGACAAACAAAGAATACCAGAAGTTCCCTTGGTCACGGGTAATTCTAAAGAATTTATAGCAAAGCCCATCATAGGACCACCTAATATTATTTTTGATGGCTTATTTATAAATCCACCACAAAATTCAATTACATCTTTTATTGGAGTTCCTATTTTTACCTTAATATTTTTAGGCGTTTTTATAGCATCACCACTAACTGTAATTATTCTCTCTGTAAGAGGATATCCTTTTACTAGACTAATATATAGCTGATAAATAGTAGATATATTATGAACAATGCAGCCTATATCTAGAGGAAGCTTTCCAGAAGGAACTTGAAGTTTAGTCAAGGCATAAATTAAATGTTTTTCAGATCCTTGAGGATACTTTGTTTTTAATGGTACTACTTTTATTCTTGAATTATTTCCTAAAGTGCTATTAAATTTATCTATGGCATTTAGCTTATTATCTTCTATACCTATGTAGATTAGAGCTTTAGGGAAAAGTTCTAGAAGAATATTTAAGGCACTAATTATTTCATCAGTATATTCAAGCATAACTCTATGGTCACAGGTTAAATATGGTTCACATTCAGCGGCATTTATAATTATATAATTAATTTCTTTATCATTAGGAACATTAAGTTTTACATGACAAGGGAATGTAGCTCCACCAAGGCCAACAATGCCATAATCTTTTACTAGTGAAACAACATCTTTTAAAGAAAGTGTATTAGAGTACTTAATATTTTCATTTTGAAAATTTTCATATTTAAAGTCATTTTCTACTATTATTGACTTAACTTTTGAACCATTAAGTGTAGAGATATCCTTAATTTCTTTTACAGTTCCTGATACACTAGAATGAATTGGAGCAGAAACAAAGGAAGAGGAATCAGCTATTTTTTGGTTTACGAAAACCCTGTCTCCTACACTTACTATAGGTTCACAGATTTTACCTATATGCTGAGAAAGTAGAAATATTAATTCTTTTTTAGGTTCAAAAATTTCTATAGATTTATCTTTAGTAAGTTCTTTATTATAAGGTAAATGAAGCCCTTTTTTAAAGGTAAAGAGACTCATATATGCACATCCTTTCATATAATCTTCATATTTTAATACTATGTATAAAATTATTAATAAATTACATATTTTTAATTATTAATGTTTTATATTCAAAGAAATAAAATTATGTAAAACTATTATTATTAGAAGAAGGTAATGTTTACAGAGATGTTTTTTGAAAAAATAATTTAAAATTGAAGTTTAATTAAATTTGAATATGCAAAAACATAAGCGTATAATGTATATGTTAATAAAATGTTAAGAGTAAGGAGGGGGAACCTTTGAGTAATGAGAGTACGAAGAGAGTACTGTCACACAGAAAGGATTTAAGATTTAAATTAGTTCTAGAAGGTGCTGCTATAGGGCTTTTATGTTCTTTAGTTTTAGTATTAAATAGAATGATTGTTAATTACTTATTTCCACTTTTTAAAAAGCTTTATGCATGGGCTGCATTAAGCGGTACTAATATGATTATAGTTTTAGTTATTTTAGCTATTTTAGGAGCCATAGTTGGATTCATGGTTAGAAGAGAGCCAATGATTTCAGGAAGTGGTATTCCTCAAGTAGAGGGAGAATTAATAGGTAAACTTAGAATGAACTGGCTAAAGGTTTTAGTTTATAAGTTCTTAGGTGGAGTAATATCTCTAGGAGCTGGATTATCTTTAGGTAGAGAGGGCCCATCAGTACAAATGGGTGCTGCAGTTGGTGAAGGGTTTAGTAATAGTTTAAAGAGAATAAATATAGAGAAGAAATACCTTATAACATCAGGTGCTTCAGCAGGTCTAGCGGCAGCATTTAATGCACCTTTATCAGGAGTCATATTTGCCTTAGAAGAGGTTCATAAAAGTTTTTCGCCACTAGTATTAGTTTCTGCAATGGCAGCATCCTTAGTATCTGATTTTGTTTCAAAACAATTCTTAGGTATGAATCCTAGCTTAGGAATGGCTAATGTCCCTGTATTACCTTTAAATTATTACTGGGTATTAATAATATTAGGCGTCGTTTTAGGAGTTGGTGGTGCAATATTCTCAAAGGGAATTTTAAAAGTACAAAGCATGTATGGAAAATTTAAAAAGGTTCCTGTAGAGATTAAAGTTATGATTCCTTTCTTACTAACAGGTATATTAGGTATTTTTGCACCTATAATATTAGGTGGTGGTCATGAACTTATAATGGATTTAGCAACTAAAAATTTTACAATTAAAATTCTTTTAGCTGTGCTTTTAGTGAAATTCTTATTAACAATTATAAGTTTTGGTGCCGGTACACCAGGAGGTATCTTCTTCCCATTATTACTTTTAGGTGCAGTAATAGGTAATATAGTTGGAATAATAAGTTGTAATGTGTTTGGAGTTCCCAATCAATATATAATAGATTTTATAATATTAGCTATGGCGGGTAACTTTGCTTCAATAGTAAAGGCACCTATTACAGGTATAATACTTATTACGGAGATGACAGGTTCTTTTGAACATATGTTAGCTTTATCAGTAGTTGTTATAATATCATATGTAACATCAGACTTATTAAAGAGCGAACCAATTTACGAATCTTTATTAGAAAGATGGATAGAGAAGGTTGGATCAGATGTAGAAGAACCTTCTAATAATAAAACTTTATTAGAGATTGGTGTAGAACTTGGTAGTGTTGCTGCTGGAAAGAAAATAAAAGATGTACATTGGCCAGAATCTGCTCTTTTAGTTGCAATAAAGAGAGGAAATAATGAAATAATACCTAGAGGATGCGTTGAAATACAGAGTGGAGACTATTTAGTCGTAATGGTTGACGAAAGTAGAGCAAGTTCTGTTTTAGAAGAAATTCAATTCTTAACATCTGCTAAGGAAGAAATTTAAAGCTGTGAATATTCACAGCTTTATTTTTTAGGGAATTTAAACTGAAAAATTTTATGCATAAGTAAGGATGGGGTGAATATAATCATATTAAGTTATATTAAATATTCTTTGGAGGGTATTATGCATAAAATAAAGGAGTGGGCTAAGGAAGTTTATAACCTTTGTGAAGTTGGAGAAGTAGATGAAGAGATTATAAGGGAATGTGAAAAGATTTTAGAGGATATTAGAACAGATGAGATTAAAGTTGATGTTGAAACGGAAGGAATTTTACTAGAAGTTTGTGATAAATATACAAAATAAAAAAATGATGTATCAAATGATGCATCATTTTTTTATTTAGTTAAATTTTATCTTGAACCTTTTTTCTTTTTTTTAATTGAATATCCAAAAGAGCCTAAAGGCTTTGAGTTAAGGCCGAAATATTCACCGTGACTATAAGCCATTAGATTAGCTTTGCTAAAATGAATCGTTCCTTTTTCATCTATAAGGCTTTCATCAACTTTTACGTTAACAACTTCAAATAAGAACATGTCATGTGTACCTAATGGAGTTATGCTTTTAAGCTTACACTCTAAAGCAACTGGTGCCTTTTCAATAGATGGAGTAGATATTGCTTCTCCTTTACTAAGGGCATATCCAAAGTGTTTTATTTTATCGACTTTTCTTCCAGATTTAACACCACAAAAATCAACAAATTTGACCATATCCCTAGAAGGTAGATTTATTACGCATTCTCCACTTTTTTTTATGTATTCATAGGATAATCTTTCCGGTCTTATTCCCATAGCTATCATTGGAGGTTTAGTGCAAACTGTACTTACCCAACCTACAGTAAAAGCATTTACTTTATCTTCTTCATTTTTAGAAGTAACAAGAACTACTGGCGTAGGATTTAGCATTACACTTCCTTTAAAATTAACTTTTCTCATATGTATCTCCTTTAATTTATATTAAATTCTTTATTAGACATAATTTAAGACTTTAAAATTATAACATGAAAAATTTATATATAAAACTAAGAGAATAATATTTTTAATAAATTAGAGGAATACTATTTATTATTTAATTTTAGAAAGGATTTTTTTATGAAGAAGAAAAGTATATTTTTATGTGTAGTTTTTATTTTAGCAAGTTTTATTATAGGAGGGATAGGAGAAAAGGAAATCAAGGCAAAAGAGAAAAGTGAATTTACAATATGTATTGATGCAGGACATCAAGAAAAAGGAGATAGTAAGCTTGAGCCAATAGCTCCTTGGTCTAGCAATAAAAAGCCTAGAGTATCATCAGGTACTGCAGGCGTGGGAACAAAAAACAGAGAGTATGAGATAAATTTAGAGGTTGCTATGATATTAAAGGAACTTTTAAACAAAGAAGGATATAATGTAGTTATGACTAGAGAAAAAAATGAAGTTTCCTTAAGTAATAGGGAGAGAGCTGAAATATCTAATAATTCAAAGGCTGATATTTCAATAAAACTTCATTGTGATGGTTCAAATAACTCAGGTAAAAGAGGTGCTTCAATTTTAATACCTTCTTCTGAAACAAAACAACTTTCAAGTATATATGGAGAAAGTAAAAGATATGGAGATGTTTTATGTGAAACTTTAAAAGAAAATGGAATAAAAGTTAATGGAGTTTTTGAAAGAAAAGATATGACTGGTTTTAATTGGTCACAGAGACCAGTAGTAATATTAGAAATGGGATTTATGAGCAATTGGGAAGATGATAGACTTTTAGGAGATAAGTTATATCAGCAAAAAATAGCTGACTTAATAGTTAAATCCTTAGAAAAATATAGAGTAGATTTATAATTTAAGAATTTTACTTTTATATATTAAAATAAATTCTAGATAAAATACAGATAGTTATGATTAAAAATTCACTATGTTTAAGAAAATAATTAAACATAGTGAATTTTTATGTTAGGATATGTTTTAGAAATCAATATTCACCTAAAAAATATCCTTATATTAAAGGCTTTAGAATTAATAATGGACATCTATTAAATGGAAGCGTATATTATCATTACTCCATCCTAAATCAAAAGGAACAAGAAGTCTATCAGTATTGTGACAAGTAACTAAAGGATATCCTTTGCTATCTAAGCCTGTAACTGTTGATATGTGTGTTATTCTTCCATTCTTTTCATAAGCCACAAAATCACCAGGTCTTAAATTATAGGCTTCTTTATATATTTCAGAATATTTTCCCTTAGCAATATAAGAAGCACGTCCGCTGTGTACCATATAATTTTTGAAGGCTTGAGCATTCACCCAGGCTTTAGAACCTTCTTTACCTGAATAATTCCAAGTAGAGTTTTTCTTAAACCCTCCTCCTTCATGTAGTATTTGAGAGGCAAAGTTTGCACAATCGCCTCCTTGAGGGTTAAAATCAGTATATTTTTTATTATAATTAAATCCAAGTTCATCATCTGCAGCGGCACCACAATATTGGTGAGCGTAATCAATTGCTTTTTGAGTTCTTTCATCAGGAGTGTAATCTGGACTCGTTCTATTTAAAATATATGATTTTATTTCGTCTGACTTGATATTATTTAAATCTAGAGAATCAGCAAATGGATCTGTGTACCATTCTTTAGTTATAATATATCTACCATTTTCATCTTTTAAGTTTAAGTAATGATAGGTACCTAATCTAAATGTATTAGTTTTAAGTGGATCGTTTAAGTAATAATATGTAAATTCAGTGGATACCGTACATATTATTCCATATAAATCTTTTTCTCTTTCCTTAGCTTTTTTTACTTGAATCTTTGATTTTATATCATTAAATACAACTCCTTGTTTTTGAGACCAGTTATTTAGATATTCAACTTTTTTACTTTCACTTTCATAAGCCCAAAGACTAGGTTTTTTTTGTAAATCATAAAATTTCTTTAATTCTTCTAAATCATTATTTAGTATTGCTATATTTCTATTTTTAAATAAGTCCTGGATAACAGTTTCAAATTTAGTTTTTAATCCATCATCTTCTTTTTTATCTGGTTCTTTTAATAAACTTATTGCCTCAGTTAAATCAGAAGTTTTTTTTCTGTTTAAATACACATATATAGATAAGCTTAATATGACTATTAATATTATAGATGTTAATAAAAGTACTTTGCGTTTTTTTAGCATTAATATCCTCCTAGTTAATACATAATTCAATAATGTATATGTTAAGTAATAAGAAAAAATAATAATTAAGAGCAAAATATTAGTTTAATAAGATATATATGCTTTCAAATTTTAAAGAATGTTGATAAAATTAATATGTAATATGAAAGTAAAGGAGAATTACATAAGATGAAATTAATTAAAGGAAAAGTTCCGTTTATAAGAAGCTTATTTGGATGTTTTATCTTTCCTCTTGTAATAGGGTATTTTTATACATATCTTAATCCAAGCTGGTTCGTAACTAATCAATTGATTGGACTTGCTGCTGGAGGTTTACTTATAGCTAGAGGTGTTTTTGAGGAAGTTATTGCAAAAAATAAAAAAAATGCAAAGTATAGCTTTGTTGGTGGAGGAGCAATAATTCTTTATGTAATAGCTAGATATTTTGGAATATTATAGTGATAAATATTAAAGGTTGATAGAATTTTTAGTATTTTATCTTCTCAAAAAGGTGATAATATTAAGTAACCTAGAATTTGTTAAAGAGCATGTTAACGTGTTCAATTAGCATTAAATAACTATGGAGAATAATAGTTCAAAATTAAAAGAAATGGCATAGTAACCCTATGTCATTTCTTTTTTTATAAATTTAAATAAATTACATGTGCATTGGAAATAAATAAATTAAGATGAATTTTAAAAGTATTATGATGAGAGAGTTTTATATAAAAATCCTTTAAAAATTAGTTTTTTAATTGATATTATTTTTATATATTGGTTTTAAAGAATATATACTTATTAATATTAGTAAACTTTTTAATAAAGGGTAATTATGGTACAATTATTAAAATAAATATATTAATAAATATTAAAATAAACATACTAATAAAATTACTTTCCATAGGAGTGTGAAAAATGAATTTTAAAGAGAATAATATTTATAGTGGTTTTAAACTTTTAAACATAGAAAATTTAGATGAAATAGGTGGAATAGGATTAACATTTGAACATGAAAAGACTAAAGCTAAGCTTATAAAAATATTAAGTGAAGATGATAATAAATGTTTTGCAATAGGATTTAGAACTCCTCCAGAAAACAGTACTGGAGTTCCTCATATCTTAGAACATTCAGTTTTATGTGGATCTAGAAAGTTCAACACTAAAGAACCTTTTGTAGAACTTTTAAAAGGGTCATTAAATACATTCTTAAATGCTATGACATATCCAGATAAAACAATATATCCAGTAGCGTCAAGAAATAAAAAAGATTTCATGAATCTTATGGATGTATATTTAGATGCTGTATTATATCCAAATATATATAAGCATAAAGAAATATTTATGCAAGAAGGATGGCATTACTATATAGAAAATAAGAATGATGAATTAAAATATAATGGAGTTGTTTATAATGAGATGAAAGGAGCTTATTCATCTCCTGATTCTTTATTATACAGAAAGATTCCGGCAACAATATATCCAGATACTTGTTATGCTTTATCTTCAGGTGGAGATCCTGATGAAATACCTAGTTTAACTTATGAAGAGTTCGTAGCTTTTCATGAAAAGTACTATCATCCATCTAATTCTTATATATTCTTGTATGGTGATGGAGATACAGAAAAGGAATTAGAATTTATAAATAATGAATATTTAAAAGATTTTGAATATAGAGATATAGATTCAGAAATAAAAGCACAGAAGCCTTTTAAAGAAATGAAACAAGAGAGTTATACTTACGGAATAGCTGAAAATGAAGATTTAAATCATAAGAGCTATTACAGCCTAAACTTTGTAATAGGAGATGCTACAGATAGTGAAAAGGGATTAGCATTTGATGTTTTAGCTTATCTTTTAACAAGAAGTATAGCAGCTCCTTTAAAGAAAGCTTTAATAGATGCGGGGATAGGAAAAGCTGTATCTGGAGATTTTGATAATTCAACTAAACAGTCAGCATTTACTGTTCTAGTTAAGAATGCAGAGCTTAACAAAGAAGAAGAATTCAAAAATGTTGTAATGGATACTTTGAAGGGATTAGTTGAAAATGGAATAGATAAAGAGCTTATAGAAGCTTCAATAAATAGAGTGGAATTTGAACTAAGAGAGGGAGACTATGGTTCTTACCCTAGTGGATTAATTTATTATTTAAAGGTAATGGATAGTTGGCTTTATGATGGAAATCCATATGCTCATCTAAAATATGAGAAAGATCTTGAAAAAATTAAAACTGCTTTAACAAGCAATTATTTTGAGAAATTAATTGAAGAATATATGGTTAACAATACTCATTGCTCTCTCGTTTCACTTCATCCTGAAAGAGGAATAAATGAAAAGAAAGCAGCAGAACTAAAGAAAAAATTAGATAATATAAAAAATAGTTTTGATGAGAAGACTTTAGATGAAATAATAAATAATTGCAAAAAGTTAAAAGAAAGACAAAGTACACCAGATAAAAAGGAAGATTTAGAAAGTATTCCTATGTTATCTTTAGATGATATAGATAAAAAGGCAACAAAAATTCCTATGGAAGAAAAGGAAATATGCGGAATAAAAACATTGCATCATGACTTTCATACCAATAAAATAGATTATGTTAATTTCTTCTTTAATACAAATAGTGTTCCTCAAGATTTAATACCTTATATTGGATTATTATGTGATATATTAGGTAAATGTGGAACAGAGAAGTATGACTACTCTAAGTTATCAAATGCTATCAATATAAATACTGGTGGAATAAGTTTTGGAGCTATAACCTTTGCTAATTTAAGAGAAAATAATACTTTTAGACCATATTTAGAAGTATCATATAAGGCATTAAGCAGTAAAACAAATAAAGCTATAGAGTTAGTTGAAGAAATATTAAATCATACTGATTTAGATAATATGGATAGAGTTATGCAATTAGTTAGAGAAAAAAGAGCTAGATTAGAAGGAGCTATTTTTGATAGTGGTCATAGAATAGCAATGAAAAAGGTTCTATCATATTGCACAAGTAGAGGAGCTTATGATGAAAAAATAAGTGGATTAGATTATTATGATTTCTTAGTTAGTATAGACAATGAGAGTAAAAAATCAATATTATCAGAAAGATTAAAAATAGTAAGAGATTTAATATTTAATAAGAAAAATATGCTTATAAGCTACTCAGGCAAAGAAGAAGAGTATGAAAACTTTAAAGAAAAAGTAAAGTATCTAATAGACAAAATAAAGGATGAAAAATTTGATGAAGTAAAATATGAGTTTGACTTAGAAAATAAAAATGAAGGTCTTTTAACTCAAGGAAACGTACAATATGTAGCTAAAGGTGGAAATTATAAAGTTGATGGATACAAATATTCAGGAGCCTTATCACTATTAGAAAGTATTTTAGGATTTGATTATTTATGGAATACTGTAAGAGTTAAAGGTGGGGCTTATGGAGTATTTTCTAATTTTAGAAGAGATGGTGGAGCTTATATAGTTTCATATAGAGACCCTAATATTGTAGATACATTAAATGCTTATGACAATATACCTGATTATTTAGAAAAGTTTGAAGCTGATGAAAGAGAAATGACAAAATATATTATAGGTACAATAAGAAAATATGATCAGCCTTTAAGCAATGGAATAAAAGGGGATATAGCAGTTTCATATTATTTAAGCAACTTTAGTTATGAAGAGCTTCAAAAGGAAAGAGAAGAAATCATAAATGCAGATGTTGAAAAAATTAAGAGCTTTACACCTATGATTAAAGAGCTAATGCAAGAAGAATTTATTTGTGTATTAGGAAATGAAGAAAAAATAAAGGAAAATAGAAATCTATTTAATAATATTAAAAAAGTTATAAAATAAGATTAAGAAGATCTTACTAAAATTGAGGATTTTTTTTAAATGCTAATTTTAAAATTAGCATTTTAAAATATTTTCTTTAGTAAGGTCTTTTAATTTTAAATTAAACTTAAATAATTAAAAACAGCAAAAGAAAATATGATATAATATTATTTATTGTACATAGAAAGGGAGACGGACAAAAATGGATTTTGTTGCAATAGACTTTGAAACTGCTAACGAGAAAAGAAATAGTGCTTGTTCTATTGGATTGACTATTGTTAAAAATAATAAAATTGTTGATGAAAAATATTTTTTAATAAAACCTTGCGAGATGAGATTTCAGCCTATGAATATATGGATACATGGAATTAGACCGGAGGATGTAGAACAAGAAAAGACTTTTGATGAAATTTGGGAAGAAATAAAAGATTATATAGATGGCAATTTAGTAATTGCGCACAATGCGGCATTTGATATTAGTGTACTTAGAAAAACTTTAGATTTTTATAGCATACCTTATCCAGATTTTGAATATGCTTGTACTGTTGTTATGGCAAAAAATTATTATAAAAATTTACCAAATCATAAGTTAGGAACTGTCAGTGAAGCTTTAGGCTTTGAATTTTCTCATCACCATGCAGGAGAGGATGCTAAAGCTTGTGCTAATATACTTATTAATATATGTAAAGACTTAGAAATTAGCTCTGTTGAAGAACTTTCAGATAAGCTTGCAATTAGAATAGGAGCTGTTTATGATAAGGGATATAAGCCTTCAGGTAAAAAGGGAGAATGTAGATATTTAAGTAATCTAAAACTTAAAGAAAATAAGAAAGAAGGAAAGTTTTCTTTAAGATGCAAGAATGTAGTTTTTACTGGACCTCTAAGTTCAATGTCTAGAGGGGAAGCTATAGGCAATGTAATAAGATGTGGAGGATTTGTTTCTAGCTCTGTTAGCAAAAAAACAAATTATTTAATTACAGGTATTAAAGAATTAGAGAAATTAAAGGAATCTGAAAAAAGTGTTAAATTAAAAAAGGCTGAAAAGCTAATAAAAGAAAATTTTGATATTAAAATTATAGGTGAAGAAGAATTTTTATCAATAATAGAATAAAGTAAGAATAGGTATCCAAGTGATAAACTGAAACTTGTATAATGAACGCTTATAAAAAGTGTCTTTATATAAGTTCTTTTTATATAATGAATATTAGAAGATAAAATAGATTGATAAAAAATATTATCTTAAAGAGTATCTTTTTATTTAAGTTGAAGAATTTCTTTATTTAAAGTAAAATTTATT
Organism: Clostridium sp. LIBA-8553; assembly: GCF_057782465.1. NCBI lineage: Bacteria > Bacillati > Bacillota > Clostridia > Eubacteriales > Clostridiaceae > Clostridium > Clostridium sp. LIBA-8553. Next base: position 2,065,707 of record NZ_CM173489.1, on the reverse strand, counting down.
ATATTGAAATAAGTTAGAAAAATTAATTGATTTATGTAATAATAAACTTATTAAAGTTAATTAGAAAATTAGAGGTGGTTAAATGAATAAATTATTTACTATAAGTGGAGTGGATTTTTTAGAAAAGGATTTTCAAGATGATATAAATGAATTTCAAGATATAATACCTATATTACAGGATTTTCAAAATGAATTAAAACTAGAAAAAATAGAGTGTACAGATGAAAATGACTGCTGTTTTAAGACTAAAGAAAATTATATATGTGAGTTAGTTGGAGCTATAACTGAAGATGATGAATTTTATTCATTAGATGAATTAAGAAATGATTATGATAAGTTTAAAGATCAAATGCTATATCCTTTTGGAATACAAGTTTATAAATGTACAGCATGTAATAAGTGGATTATAAATTTACTAGAGGAGTAAGCTTTTAACATATGGATAAATTAAAGGAGAATATTAAAGAGGTAGGTCATAAAGTTTCTAATTTTTTCAAAAAGGGAAAAAATAAGATTATAAAGGAAAAAGATCCTAAAATAATCATTCTATGTCTTATATCCTTAATTGGGATTATAGTATTTCTATATGGCAATGTTAGTAGCAAAAGAAGTGATGTTATAGAACAATTAGCTAATTCTTTGAATAAAGGGAATGAAAGAGCTTTAATGAATTTAATAGAAGAGGGAGATAAAAATTCAGGAATAACAAAAGAAGAATTAACTCCATATATTAATTTTTTTAAAGAAGATAAAGCTAGAGTAAATAAACTTATTCATTCTTTAGAGAATGGAGAAGAAGTATATTCAACAAAATTAGAATCTAGAAAGGTTTCTGGGGTGAAAAATGGTATGTAGTAATAGAAAAAAAAGATTTACTTGTATCATCAAACTTCCAAGAAGCAAGTGTATATTTAAACAATAATTTTATAGGGACAACAAATAGTTCTGGAAGTTTAGAAATTCCTAATTTGATTCCAGGTATTTATGATCTTAAGGTTGAAAAGAAAGCATATAATTCCAATCTAGTAGAAGAAAAAAGTATAATTTTTATGGATGATAACAAAGTTGATATACCATTAAATGGAGTATTGGTTACAGTAAAAAGTAGCTTTGATGATAGTAATGTTTATATAAATGGAGAAGATTCAGGAATAAAGGTTAGAGACTTTAAAGATGTAGGACCTTTTCCAAAGGATGGTTCAACTTATTTAACTATTAAATGTAATACTCCTTGGGGAGAAATAGATAGTGAGAAGGTATATGTAAAAGATCATCCAGATATAAAAATAGAATTAGATTTAAAGAATACAGTTATCAAAGATGATGTGGAAAAAGTTGTTAAGGAATTCTACAGTAGTGTTTTTCAATCTTTAAATTCAGAGGATAAAAATGATATAAAAGATGCTACAGCGGATGTTAAAGAAAATGTATACTCAATATTAAGTCAAAAATATTTCTTTTTAAAGAATGACTATGATATAAGTGATTTACAGATTAAGATGGAAAATAGTTCTATAGAGCGCAATCATGGATTATATCAAGCTAATATTGTTGTGAATGTATCTTATAAAATAAAGAAGAAAATACTAGGAATAAATGTTAAGAGTGAGGATATGCAGAAGAATTTTTTCACAAAGATGAAATATGAAAATGGAAAATGGGTAGTATATAATGTTCAGGACTTTTCTTTACCAGGATTAGAAGAAGAGAATAATAACCAATAATAAAAAAAACAGATTGATTTTTCAATCTGTTTTTTTATTATTTTATAGAGTTATAGCGGCATCAAGAGCAACTTCCATCATTTTAGTAAATGTTGTTTGACGCTCTTCGGCAGTAGTTTCTTCCGCTGTTATTAAATGATCACTTATAGTAAGTATTGTTAAAGCATTAACTCCATATTTAGCGGCTAGAGTATATAAAGCTGCGGTTTCCATCTCAACAGCTAAAGTACCAAATTTAGCCCATTGTTTCCATGCTTCTGGATTATCATTATAGAAACTATCAGCTGTGAATACGCTACCAACCTTAGGCTCATATCCTTTCTGAACAGCAGTATCATAAGCTGCTTTTAAAAGTTTAAATGAGGCTGTTGGAGCGAAATCTAAACCGTTAAATCTAACTTTATTTATTGCAGAATCAGTATGAGATGACATTGCTAAAACTAAATCTCTAACCTTTATATCTTCCTGCATACCACCAGCGGTACCTACTCTTATTAAGTTTTTAACTCCATAATCTCTTATAAGTTCATTAACGTAAATAGAAATTGAAGGAACACCCATGCCAGTACCTTGTACTGATATTCTTTTACCTTTATATGTTCCTGTGTATCCTAACATACCTCTAACATTATTATAGCAAACTGGATTTTCTAAAAAAGTTTCAGCTATAAATTTGGCTCTTAATGGATCTCCAGGTAATAAAATAGTTTCAGCTATTTGTCCTTCTTTTGCACCTATATGAACACTCATAATGTACCTCCTCGTAATGTAAATGTTTTTGTAAATAAATTCTAACACAAATATAGAAAAAATGCTAAAATTTATAAAAATTTAAAATTTTATTTAAGTAGTTAATCCTAATTTCTTATGTTATATTATTAAGTAATAGTAATTTATTATTAAATTTTATCTTTTCTTTTAAAAGAAAAATAAACGAGGTGATAATTTTGATGAATATAGATAGAAACATTATTAAGGATACACCAGAGTATGAAAGTCTGGGTGAAAATGAATTTCCATTAAAATATTTAAGTGAGGAAGAACTTGAAGAGTTAGGTTTCAAGAAAAGTTGTTGTGCTAGTAGAGGAGGGTGTCCTAAAAAAGCAAATGGAACTTGTGGAGGATGTTCTTCAAAGGGCGGATGCCAAGGAGGGTGTTCCTCAAAGGGATGTGGATGTTCAACAGGATCTTGTTGTTGTAAGAATAAATAAAAAATACATACTCATATGAGTATGTATTTTTTTATATTATTTTCTTTTTTTAGCAACTTCTATATTAACAGTTCTTTTGTTAAGTTTTTTACCCATTGATTTTTTCATTATATTATTTACTGCATCAGCATCAACGTTAGCAAAGCAGAAGTTTTCTTTTATATCTATATCTCCAACTTGTTTAGGACTTATTCTAGCAGTCTCTTTTAAGAAATTAACAAGAGATTTAGGAGTTATACCATCTCTTCTTCCAACAGACATAAATAATCTAGTTTCGTCCATTACAGGAGCTTCTATAGAATTTGAAGTGTAATCAAAAGAAGATTCTTTATCAAATACTATTTTTAAAAGAGCAGCTGCAACATCTACTAAGCTATAATCTTCATCTAATTGAGTAGCTATTGGAATAAACTTTTGGAAATCTTCTGAAGCTTCTTCTATAGTAGATTTTACATTATTTATTATGTTATTATGTTTATTTTGGAATATTTCATCAACTGTAGGTACAGCTTTTCTTATTATTTTACTCTTAGTATGCTTTTGTATTTGCTTAAGCATCATATATTCTTTTGGAGTAACTAAAGAATAAGCAACTCCCTCTCTGTTAGCTCTACCTGTTCTTCCGATTCTATGTACATAACTTTCATTGTCTTGTGGTAGATCGTAGTTTATAACGTGAGTTACGCTTTCAACGTCTATTCCTCTAGCTGCAACATCAGTAGCAACTAAGAAGTCTAAGCTTCCTTCTTTGAATTTTCTTAAAGTTTGAAGTCTATGGTTTTGGCTCATATCTCCGTGCATACCTTCAACCATATATCCTCTAGCTTGCATTTTTTCTACAACTTCGTCAACACCTTTTTTTGTTTTGCAGAAAATTATCGCAGCATTTGGTTCATCAAAATCTAAAACTCTACAAAGAGTTTCAAATCTATCTCTATGTTTTATTTCAAAATAAAATTGTTCTATTTTTGAAACTGTTAAAGAACTTTTCTTTATTGCGATGTGCTTAGTATCTTCTTTCATGTAATTTCTAGCTAATTTCTTTATTTGCGGAGGCATAGTAGCAGAGAATAAAAGTGTTTGTCTATCAGTTTTTAGTGATTTAACAATTTCTTCTAAATCATCAATGAATCCCATGTTTAACATCTCGTCAGCTTCGTCTAACACTAGGAATCCTATATCGTTAAGAGGTAAACTCTTTCTTCTTATTAAGTCTAATACTCTACCAGGTGTTCCAACCACTATATCAACACCATTTTTTAAAGCTCTAATCTGTCTATCTATTGGTTGACCACCGTATATTGGTAAAACTGAAAGTCTTTCGTGCTTACCAAGTCTTACAAGTTCTTCATTTACTTGTATAGCAAGCTCTCTAGTTGGTGCTAAAATAAGTGCTTTAGGAGTTTTCTTTTTTCCTGAAAAATCAGCATTGTTTATTATAGCGCATCCAAAAGCAGCTGTTTTACCAGTACCAGTTTGAGCTTGACCGATTATATCGTGTCCTTCTAGGGCTACAGGAATACTCTCAGCTTGTATTTGAGATGGTTCTTCAAATCCCATATCTTTTATAGCTTTAAGTAAGCTTTCCTTAAGACCTAAGTCATCAAATTTTATATTGTTCATTCTTTATCCTCTTTCTTTTCGTGTATTTTAGTTTTTTAAATTTATTTTATTCTTTAAAAATTCTCACAATCAAACAAAGCTTATCATAACATAGTATCTCCATATAAGCAAATGATATTATTAAAATAAGAATTAAAAAGTTTATTTAAATGTTTACTATAAGTTATAATAATATAGATTAAGAAGGAGAGTGAGGAATAGATTTGAAAATAGGAATTTCTTCAGCATGTTTTTATCCAGATTTCGAATTAGAAAAATCTATTAAAATAATGAAAGGATTGGATTTCGATACAGGAGAATTATTTTTAAATACTTATTATGAATATAGTGATAAATTTTTATATAAGTTAATGGAAGAAAAAGAAAAAAATAATTTTAACATAAAATCAGTACATTTTTTTTCATCTATGTATGAGCCTTATTTATTTGATGAGTATAAAAGGAGAAGAAAAGATGCCTTATCTATATATAAAAAGATATGCAAAGCAACTAGTAAGTTAGAGGCTTCATCTTATACTTTTCATGGTATGAGAAAAAGAGAACTCCATACTATTAATAAGGAAAAAGTCTTAGAAATATACAATGAGTTAGCTTATATTGCAAGAGAAAACAATATATATTTATCACAGGAAAATGTTTCTTGGTGTATGTCATCAGAAATGGAATTTTTAGAACTTTTAAAAAATCATATTAAATATGATATTAAATTTACTTGTGATATAAAACAAGCATATAAAAGCAATAAAAATCCTCTTGATTATATTGATATCATGGGAAATGATTTGATTAATTTTCATATAAATGATAGGGATGAAAAAAATATTTGTTTGCTTCCAGGTAAGGGGAATGTTGATTATAAACCTATATTTGAGAAATTAAAAAACATAAAATACAAAGGTCCATTAATAATTGAAGTTTATAGAGAAAATTTTAAAAAATATGAAGAATTAAAAGATGTCAAATATTTTATAGAAAAAAATTTGCTAGTATGATAAAATGTATAAATGTAAGAATAAAATTAAAGAAATATTTGATAAAAAAAGAAATTATATGTTATAATTGCCTAGGTTAATTCATGAAAGATGAATTAAAAGGCTATTTACAGGAGGAATATACAATGGAAGCTAAAATGAACAAAATAGACACAAATGTTGTAGAATTAGAAATTAAAGTTGATGCTAAAGACTTTAACGAGGCGTTAAAGAAGTCTTACAATAAAAACTCAAAGAAGTTTAACATACCAGGATTCAGAAAAGGAAAAGTTCCAATGAATATGGTTAAAAAATTCTATGGAGTAGAAGTTTTATTTGATGATGCAATAAACACTTGTATAGATAAAACTTATGGAGTTGCTTTAGATGAGAACAACATAAGACCAGTTGATTATCCACAAATCGAAGTTGTAGAAGTTGGAGAAGGAAAAGACTTAGTTTACAAAGCTAAAGTTACTACTTATCCAGAAGTTACTTTAGGAGATTACAAAGGATTAGAAGTTGAAGAAATATCTTACGAAGTTAAAGACGAAGATATAGAAAAGCAATTAGCTGATATGCAAGCTAGAAATGCTAGAGTTGAAACTAAAGAAGAAGGAACAGTTGAAAACGGAAATATCGCAGTTATAGATTTCAAAGGATTTATCGATGATGTAGCATTCGAAGGTGGAGAAGGAAAAGATTATCCATTAGAAATAGGTTCAGGAAGTTTCATAGATAACTTCGAAGAGCAATTAGTTGGATTAAAAGTTGGAGAAAGCAAAGATGTTAATGTAACATTCCCAGAAGCTTATGGAAAAGAAGATTTAAACGGAAAACCAGCTAAATTCGAAGTAACTGTAAAAGAAATAAAAGTTAAAGAAATGCCAGCTTTAGATGATGAGTTTGCTAAAGAAGTTTCAGAATTTGATACTTTAGAGGAATTAAAGGCTGACTTAAAAGAAAAAGCTGTAAAAGCTAACGAATTAAGAGCTAAAAGAGAAATGGAAGAGAAAGTTATAAACACTGTAGTTGACAATGCAACAGTTGAGATTCCAGAAGCTATGATAAACAGAGAAGTTGAAAACATGGTAAGAGACTTAGAAATGAGATTAGGACAACAAGGACTAAGCTTAGAGCAATACTATGAGTTTACTGGAAGCACTGAAGACAAAATGAAGTCTTACATGAAAGAAAATGCTGAGAGAAAAGTTAAAACTGACTTAGTTATGAATGCTATAACTAAAGCAGAAGCTATAGAAGCTACTGAAGAAGAGTTAAAAGCAAAAGCTGAAGAAGTTGCTAAAATGTACTCAAACGGAGCAGAAACAGAAAAAATGGTTGAGCTTTTATTAAACGCTCAAAAAGAAGCTTTAGAGTTAGACGTTAAAAGAGAAAAAACTTTAAAAATGTTATTTGAATCTTTAAAATAATAAAATAAACAAACTTTCAGATAATTGCCAGGAAGTATTTCTTGGCAATTATTTTAAAATTAAAAGTTTATTTGAAAAAAGAATAATTAACAAATCACTATTTTTTTTATATAATAATTATGATAATGTATGTTTTTATGATATATATGGCAATATTATAATTAGAGTTTTTTAAAAGGAGGGAATTTCATGAGCAATTTAGTACCTATGGTAGTTGAACAAACAAACAAAGGTGAAAGAAGTTACGATATATTCTCAAGATTATTAAAAGATAGAATAATAATGTTAAGTGGAGAGGTTAATGATGTAACGGCTAACCTTGTTGTTGCACAATTATTATTCTTAGAAAGCGAAGATCCAGATAAAGATATACATCTTTACATAAATTCGCCAGGAGGTTCTATAACTTCAGGAATGGCAATTTATGATACTATGCAGTATATAAAGCCTGATGTATCTACAATCTGTATTGGTATGGCTGCTTCTATGGGAGCATTCTTATTATCTTCAGGTGCAAAAGGAAAAAGATTCGCATTACCGAATGCTGAAATAATGATACATCAACCTTTAGGTGGATTCCAAGGTCAAGCAACTGATATAGATATTCATGCTAAGAGAATATTAAAGATAAAAGATAAATTAAATCAAATCTTAAGTGAAAATACAAATCAACCTCTTGAAAAAATAAAGATAGATGTTGAGAGAGATTATTTCATGGAAGCATCAGAAGCAGTAGAATATGGATTAATAGATAAAGTTATAGAAAGAAAATAATCTACAACTTAAGTCTTATTGAAAGTTGAGGTGGATGAGATGGGAAAATTCGAAGATAAAAAGCAATTAAGATGTTCTTTTTGTGGTAAAAATCAGGAACAGGTTAAGAGATTAATCGCAGGTCCTGGTGTGTATATATGTGATGAATGTATAGAACTTTGTTCAGAAATTATAGAAGATGAATTTGAGGGAAATACACAAGCATCACCTTTAGAAGCAAGTAATCTTCCAAAGCCACAAGAAATCAAAGACTATTTAGATCAATATGTTGTTGGTCAAGATAGAGCTAAGAAATCTTTAGCAGTAGCTGTTTATAATCACTATAAGAGAATAAATGCTAATAAGGCAGAAGATGATGTTGAACTACAAAAAAGTAACATACTTTTATTAGGTCCTACTGGTTCAGGTAAGACACTACTTGCACAAACTCTTGCTAAAATGTTAAATGTTCCATTTGCTATAGCAGATGCTACAACATTAACAGAGGCAGGATATGTTGGTGAAGATGTTGAAAATATACTTCTAAAGCTAATTCAAAATGCAGATTATGACGTTGAGAGAGCTGAAAAAGGTATAATATATATAGATGAGATAGATAAGATTGCTAGAAAATCAGAAAATCCATCTATTACAAGAGATGTTTCAGGAGAGGGTGTTCAACAAGCCTTACTAAAAATATTAGAAGGAACAACAGCTTCAGTACCACCACAAGGTGGAAGAAAGCATCCACATCAAGAGTTTATACAAATTAATACTTCAAATATTTTATTTATTTGTGGTGGAGCTTTTGATGGAATAGATAAAATAATAGAAAAAAGAGGCACTAAGAGTTCTATAGGATTTGGCGCTGAAGTTAAAGGTAAGAGTGAAAAGAATGTTGGAGAACTTTTAAAGGATATAATGCCTGGAGATTTATTAAAATTCGGTTTAATACCAGAGTTTGTTGGTAGATTACCAGTTCTTGTAACTTTAGAAGCTCTAGATAATGAAGCTCTAGTAAGTATTTTAACTAAGCCAAAGAATGCTTTAGTTAAACAATACAAAAAGCTATTTGAACTTGATAATGTAAAGCTAGACTTTACAGAAGAAGCTTTAAAAGCTATTGCAGATGAAGCTATAAATAGAAAAACAGGTGCTAGAGGATTAAGAGCTATAGTAGAAGAAACTATGATGGATATAATGTTTGAAATACCATCAGAAGAAAGTATAGTAAAAGCTACTATAACAGAGGAAACAATAAAAGATAGAAAAGAACCTGAAGTTGAGAAACTTCCTGAAGGAGAAGTTAGACCAACTTTAAGAACTGAAAAGAAAAGTAAAAGTAGAAAAGATATAGAAACTGCTTAATAAAAAAAGATGCGTACTAGTATGCATCTTTTTTTTATGGATTTTTTGGAATATAATCACATTAATAAGTAAATACTAACCTTAAAGAACGGGAGGTATTAAAGATGAATAGTTATACATTTATAATGTTATTGCAATTGCTTATATCAGTTTTATTTTTTGTATATATGAGTAATTCGGTTAATAATAAGAAGAAAAATAACAGTGTATTAGAAAAAGAGAATGAAAAAGAAATGGAAAAGTTAAATAAATTAAGGATGATAAAGTTAACAGAACCTTTAACTGAGAAGAGTAGACCGAGTAAATTAGAAGAAATAATCGGGCAAGAAAAAGGTATAAAGGCTCTTAAAGCTGCATTATGTGGGCCAAATCCACAGCATGTAATAATATATGGTCCTCCAGGGGTAGGTAAAACAGCAGCCGCAAGAATAATCTTAGAAGAAGCAAAAAAAATGGTATCCTCTCCTTTTAACAAGGATTCTAAGTTTATTGAAATTGATGCAACAACTCTAAGGTTTGATGAGAGAGGTATAGCAGATCCTTTAATAGGATCTGTACACGACCCTATATATCAAGGGGCTGGTTCTTTAGGGATAGCAGGAGTGCCTCAACCTAAACCTGGAGCGGTAACTAAGGCTCATGGAGGAATGCTTTTTATAGATGAAATAGGAGAATTGCACCCAATTGAATTAAATAAGCTTCTAAAGGTTTTAGAAGATAGAAAAGTCTTCTTAGATTCAGCTTATTATAGTTCAGAAGATCCTAATACACCTAGATACATAAAAGAGATATTTGATAATGGGTTACCAGCAGATTTTAGATTGATTGGAGCTACTACAAGAAGTCCAGAAGAAATTGTTCCAGCTATAAGATCAAGGTGTGTAGAGATATTTTTTAGAGGATTAACTGTTGAAGAGATTAGAGAAATTGCTTTAAATGCAACTAAAAAAGTTGGATATAGAATAAGTGATGAAGGATTAGATATAGTAGCTAGATATTGTACTAATGGAAGAGAGGTTATTAATTTAGTTCAATTGTGTTCTGGTCTTGCTATAAATGAAAATAGGGATTATATAAAAGAAAGTGATATTTATTGGGTTATTGAAAATGGTCAATATAATCCGAGAATGGAAAGAATGATAAATGATAAACCAGAGATTGGATATGTAAATGGTTTGGCTGTATATGGTGCCAATAATGGGGCGTTAATGGAGATAGAAGCTACAGCTAAAGCTTCAAAAAATAATGTTGGAAATATAAAGATTACGGGAATAGTGGATGATGAAGAGTTAGGAGGTGGAGAGAAAAAAATAAAGAGAAAGAGCACTGCATATTGTTCTGTGCAAAATGTATTAACTGTTTTAGATAATATATTTAATCTAAATTCAAGGGAATATGATATACATGTTAATTTCCCAGGAGGAATACCAGTAGATGGACCATCAGCTGGTATAAGTATAGCAACAGCTATATATAGTGCAATAAAGGAGATTCCTGTAAGTAATAGAGTCGCCATGACTGGAGAAATATCAATAAAAGGAAAAGTCAAGCCAATAGGTGGAGTTAATGCTAAAATCTTAGCTGCAAAGAGAGCAGGGGCAGAATTAGTCATAGTTCCCAAGGAAAATTTAAGTAGTGTAACAAGAGATATTGATGGTATAAAGATAGTAGGAGTTAAAGGAATTGAAGAGGTTTTAAAACTTGCACTTTTTGAAGAAGAAAGTGTTCAAGAGGATAATTTGACAATTAATGATAATGCAGCATTCTTTAGTGCTGGCGCATTAAATGCAGAATCTGCACAGAAAGCTAACACTTAATGTGTTAGTTTTCTTTTATGTACTTAATTAAGGTTGAAAAAAACTTGTAATATGTGTATACTTGTTAAAGGCTATATATTTACATAATATATAGTTATTAATTTTTTTTGGAGGGGATATTTATGAAAGAAGATAAATTAATTCTTCCTTTAATTCCTCTAAGAGGTTTAACTGTATTTCCTAATATGGTTATATACTTTGACGTTGGTAGGAAAAAGTCAATAGAAGCTGTTGAAAAAGCTATGGCAGGAGACCAAAAAATATTTTTAGCAGCTCAAAAGGATATAGAAATTGACAATCCAAGTGAAGATGACATCTTTAATATAGGTACAATCTGTGAAATAAAGCAAATTGTAAAAATGCCCAAAAATACCATAAGAGTTTTAGTAGAAGGTATTGAAAGAGCAAAGATGGATGAATTCTTTGATAAAGAGGAATTACTTGAAGCATCAATAGAAAAAATAGATATTGATAATGAAGTTGACCATGAAATTGAAGCTTTATCAAGAAAGTTAAAAGATGACTTTTTTGAATTTTTAGATATTACTGCAAGCAGTGGAATAAATGGTGTTGATTTATTTGATAATCTAGAAGAAGAAAAAGACTTAAATAAGGTTACTGATTTAATTTCTTCATATGTTCTTGTAAAACAAGAGGACAAGCAAGATATTCTTCAAACTTTAAACCTTAAGGAAAGAATGGAAAAATTAATATTCTATGTGAAACAAGAAATTGAAGTAGCTAAGATAGAAAAAAGAATAGGTACTAAGGTTAAGAAGAAACTTGATAAAGGACAAAGAGAATACTATTTAAGAGAGCAAATAAAGGTTATCCAAGAGGAACTTGGAGAAGAGGATGATAATAAGAAGGCTATAATTGAGTTTGAGAAAACAATAGAAGAGAAAAAGTTACCAAACCAAATTAAAGAAAAAGCTCAATATGAAATCTCAAAACTTAAAGCTTCATCACCATATTCACAAGATGGCGGAGTTACAAGAACTTACTTAGAAAATTTATTAGACATGCCTTGGGGAGAGTTTACTAAGGATACTTTAAATATAAAAGAAGCTAGAAAAGTATTAGATAAAGATCATTATGGATTAAAGGATGTAAAGGATAGAATACTTGAGTATTTAGCTGTAAAACAAATAAGTAATTCCTTAAGAGGACCTATTCTTTGTTTAGTTGGGCCTCCAGGAGTAGGTAAGACTTCTATAGCTAAAAGTGTGGCTACTTCATTAAATAGAAATTTTGTAAGAATGTCTTTAGGTGGAGTTAGAGACGAAGCAGATATAAGAGGTCATAGAAGAACTTACGTTGGTGCAATTCCTGGAAGAATAGTTACAGGTTTAAAAGAAGCTAAAAGTATGAATCCAGTATTCTTATTAGATGAAATTGATAAATTAGGAATGGATTTTAAAGGAAATCCAGCCGATGCCTTATTAGAAGTTTTTGATAGTGAACAAAATAAAACTTTTAGAGACCATTATTTAGAAGTTGATGTAGATTTATCAGAGGTTATGTTTATAACAACAGCAAACTCTTTAGATGGTATTCCAAGACCTCTTTTAGATAGAATGGAATTAATTGAGGTATCAGGATATACTTATGAAGAAAAATTTAGAATAGCTAAAAAATACTTAGTACCAAAGGTTTTAAAAGAACATGGAGTAAGTAGTAAAAAAATAAACATATCTGATTCAGCTTTAAAGCTTATTATAGATAGTTATACAAGAGAGTCAGGAGTAAGAAATCTTCAAAGACAGATAGCTAATGTTATAAGAAAAGGAATAAAGGATATAATAGAAAAGAATAAGGAAAAGCTAAATATATCCACAAAGCTAGTTGAAAAATATTTAGGACCAAAGATATTTAGCTATGAAGAGATTGATAAAGAGGATAAAGTTGGAGTAGTAACAGGAATGGCTTGGACAGCTTATGGTGGAGATACTCTACCTGTAGAAGTAATGGTCATGGACGGTAAAGGAAGATTAGAACTTACAGGTCAACTTGGAGATGTAATGAAAGAATCTGCAAGAGCAGCATACTCTTATGTTAGAGCTCATATGAAAGAGTTAGGGATAAAAGATGAATTTTATTCTAAGAAGGATATTCACATACATGCTCCAGAAGGAGCTGTGCCTAAGGATGGGCCTTCTGCTGGGGTTACTATGACTACTGCCTTAGTATCAGCCTTAACTGGCAAAAAAGTTAAGCATAATGTTGCTATGACAGGAGAAATAACTTTAACTGGAAAAGTTTTAGCTATTGGTGGGTTAAAGGAAAAATGTTTAGCCGCAAGAAGAGTTGGAATTGATACAGTTATAGTTCCTAAGGAAAATGAAAAAGATGTTATTAAACTTCCTAAGATAGTTAAGGATAGTTTAAATATAATACTTGCAGATAAAATTGATGATGTATTAAAGAATGCATTGGTTGGAGTTGAAAAATAATGAAAATAAAAAGTTCGGAATTTATAATATCAGCGGTTAAAAGAGAGCAATATCCTGATGACAATTTACCTGAGATTGCTTTTGTTGGTAGATCAAATGTTGGTAAGTCTTCTATAATCAATTCATTAACAAATAGAAGAGGATTAGCAAAGGTGAGCCAAACTCCAGGAAAAACTAGATTAATAAACTTTTTCTTACTAAATAAAGACTTTTATCTAGTTGATTTGCCTGGATATGGATATGCTAAAGTATCTAAAAAGGAAAAAGCATCTTGGGGAGCTACAATAGAAAGATATTTATTAAATAGAGCACCTTTAAAAAAGGTTGTTTTATTAGTAGATTGTAGACATAAACCTACTGCTGATGACGTTCAGATGTATGAATGGATAAAGCATTATGGATATGAAGTTGTAGTTATTGCAACAAAAAGTGATAAAATATCTAATAACCAAATAGGAAAAAGTGAGAAGCTTATAAAAGAAACTTTAGGATTACCTAAAGATTATAAATTAAAGTTTTTCTCTTCATTAAATAAAAAAGGAAAAGATGAACTTGTAGATTATCTATTTGATGATTTAGTGGAAGAAAATTAAATTTATAAGAGCAACTATTATATAGTTAACCTTTTAGAAGCTTTGAGAATATAATATTAAAAGATAGCCATGAAGGATTATGCTTTCATGGCTATTTTTTTTTGAAGTATATGCTAAGCTATAAAAAAATATTACAAAATATAGAAAATATTCCATAAATAAGTGTCAAAAAATATAAGTCAGAATACTATATAGTATAAAGAAAATATATGGAGGCAAATTTTATGGATTTAAATGAAATCTTAGAAGGAATATCAGATAATAATTGGAGAGATGATCGTGATTGCGATAGATCTAGATCAAGAAGAGTCTCTAGATCCAGATCTAGAAGATGTTGTTGTGATTTAGACAGACTTTTTAGGGATTGTGATTTCGACAGAAGAAGAGATTGTGGTTTCGGAAATGGTGGCTTCGGCTTCGGCTGCGGCGGTGGAATATGGACTTTAATCTGGCTACTACTTTTATGTTGTGGTGGATTTGGAGGCAGCGGCGGATTTGGCGGCTGGGGCGGATTTGGAGGCTCAGGTAATAATTGTTGTTGTTGCTGTAATAATTGTTGTTGTGATGACTGCTGTTGCTGCTGCAATGGAGGAAATAACAATTGGGGAGGCTTCGGCGGCTGTGGATGTAGCTGGTTAATATGGATAATTATTTTAGTAGTTCTATGTGGTGGAAGCTTCGGAAATAACTGCGGTGATGGTTTCTTCGGCAATTGCGGATGCTAGTAAAAGTTTTTAGAAATTCAAAAAGGAGTGAACATTATGAGTAGAAAAAAATGCTGCAAATGCAAATGTTGCAAATGTAAATGCAAATGTTGTAAATGCAAATGCAAGCATGGTAAATGCAAATGCAAATGTAAGAAACAAGATTGCTGTTGTCCAATAAATAATTTTTCAGGAGTAAATAATTGCTCAGGATTTGATCCTTGTACAGTATTGCCAACACTTTTAGTACTACAAAGCTCAGGCTTATTATGCAATGATAGAGCATTTATCTTATTCTTATTATTCTTGCTATGTGGTGGTACAAATAATACAAATAGCTGCGGCTGTAATTGTTGTTAGAATAATATGTGGAGGGTTTTTTAACCCTCCTAAAAAAATAAAAAATATAGTACATATTAAAAATATATTAAGGAGGATAGGAGATGTCAAAACGTAGACATAAGAACAAAAGCAATCAAAATTCAAATTCAAAGCAAGGAAATATTAATTCAAATTCAAGGCAAGGAAATATTATGGGAGGATTAAATCCTCAAATGTTAGAGATGTTAGGTCTTGGGAATATAGATATGAATAAAGTTTCTGAAGTCTTATCTTCTATGGGGAATAATGGATTTGATATGAGTTCTATAAGTTCAATGTTAAATAATCAACAGGGAGGAAAAAAAGATTCACAAAGTAATAATAAAGAAGAAAAGGGAAAAATGAATAATAACAATAACAACAATAATAATAATAATAATAATAATAATAATAATAATAATAATAATAATAATAATCCTTTGGCAGCTATGATGGGAGGTGGTAACCCTATGGCTGGAGGAAATCCTATGGGAGATTTAGGATCACTTATGGGATTGTTAGGTGGAGGAGGGACACCAAATGGTGCAATGAATCCTATGGGTGGCATGGGGGGATTAGGAGCTCTTGCTAATATGTTAGGTGGAAGTAGTAGGGGAAAAGATAATTCAAGAAGCAATAATATTAATAACAGTGTTAATATAGATCCTATAGTTACTATGTTACTTTCTCTTAGAAATTTTGTTGACCCACAAAGAGCTAGATTTTTAGATAAAGTTTTAAAAATGTATAAGGAAGGAAAAATAACATATTAATATATGAAATATTTATGGATAAAGAGGGTAAATTAAAATCATATGATTTTAATTTACCCTCTTTTTATTTCTTTGAATGAAGATTAATTGAACTTATAAGAAAAGTATCATCAACTTTTTCTAATTGTATTGTAAAATTAACCTGTGATTTAGCGTTATTGTTTTCTTTTGAAATTTTATTGAAATTTATACTCCATGAACAAGTAATTATTTCCCCTTTATTATTCCAAGCTATATCTCTAAAAAAAGCATCTTGAAATGTATAGTAATAAAGCTCTTTTTCTAATCGCCATATTTGAGATAAATCCCCGGATGGAATATAACTTGTAAATATATTTGGAAGTTCAGAAAGGTCATAATCTAATGAGATTATATCTATGAAACTAATGATAGGGTATAATCCAGGAGGTTCTATGGAATCATATGATATATTTTTTAGTTTTTTATTTAAAAGCATATATTTTTGTATATTTTCTTTAGAATCTGTTAAAGAAAATGAAATTATCTTTGGAGTTTTTCCATTATTTGAATCTATAATACCTAATATGTTATTTGTAGAATAAAAAATATTTTCAAAGTTCTCTCCAGTCCATTTAAATAAATGTTGAATGGAAACATTTTCTTCTGAAGATTGAATCATTATCTCTGGAATATTATTTCTATCTAAATCTAAAAGGTTTAAAGTCATTGGCCAATTAGAAGAAAATTTACCTAAAGAATTAATTTTTTTATTTGGAATTAAATCATAGTTTTTATCATTAATGCTTGTATGAACGTGATACTTTTGTTCGTTTTCTAATTCAATATATATATAATCTTCTTCACCATTACCATTTAAATCTGCTTTTACAGTTTGTTTATGGATATTATCATTAATAACAGCCTTAGTAGGAGTTTTTTTAAAGAAAACTACTAAAACAAAAGGAATTAAAATAAGTACAAAATAAGTGAATTTTTTTATATGCTTTTTATTCATAGAACTCATAAAATCACCTCAATTAGATTATATGTAGATATTATATTTTTTATTAATTTGTTATTTTTTTTTGTACTTTGAACAAAATATATTTAGGTGGTGATTAATATGCTTTATAAAACTCATCTTGAAATTGGAGAAAATACATTAAAAACTATTGAGGGAAGAGGAAAAAAATTAATTGATGAAAAGAGTTTCCTAAAAGGTAATGTTCTACCAGACATATCTCCTAAGTATAGATTAAAAAAACATGGTAGAAAACAGTTTGAAAATATCATTGAGAAGAAGATATCTTATTTAACAGGTTTAAATAGCTATAATGTAATAAATCAATTAGGAAAAGAAAAGTTTAGTATAGAGTTAGGAGTAATATGTCATTTCCTATGTGATTTCTTTTCATTACCCCATGATGAGGAATGGGGATTTAAAGAAAGCGTAACACTTAAGCATGTTTTATATGAGAAGAAGTTACATAGGGTTTTAAATAAAAAGGTAATAATAAGTGATAGCTATAAGATATTGGGAAATTCTAATTATGATGATTTTTTTAAAAAATCCTTAGAAAAATATAGAAGCCTATATGGTTATCATAATGATTTATTTTTCGCTATGTATCTTACTAATTCAGTTACAAGATATATTTTAGAGTGTATAGAAAAAAATGATAAAAAAGAACTTTTAAGAGAAAAATACGTTATTTTTTAATAAAGAATAGAAATATTACATATTATTATAAAAAGGGTAAAGGAGAGGAGAGTTTTATGATAATACTAACCAAAAGATTTAATATAAGAGGAGTTATATATAACTTAATGAATTATAATGAATACAATAAAAGAAAATATAGCTCTTTTTATAGATAGGAATTAGAAGGAATTGTATCAAGACAACTTAATTTACTTAAAGTTTTGATACAATTCCTTTTTTAGGGAAGGAGAGAATGGGTAAACTTGAAAAAAGTATAACTTGGTATATACTTAAAGGTATAGATATATACTTTATGGAGTATTTAAAGTTTTTATAAGGAGACAAGAAAATGAAAATTAATAGAAATGATTTATGTTGGTGTAATAGTGGGAAGAAATACAAAAAATGTCATATGGAATTTGATGAGAGAATAGAAAACTTAGCTAGAGAAGGATTTGAAGTTCCTACTAGAGATATAATAAAAAATGAAGAGCAAATAGAAGGAATAAGAAAAAGTGCAGAAATAAATAATGCTGTCTTAGATTTGGTTGGAGAACAAATAAAGGCAGGAATGAGCACTGAAGATATAAATAAAATAGTACATGACTATACAATAAGTAGAGGGGCTATTCCAGCGCCACTTAATTATGGTGGATTCCCTAAAAGCGTTTGTACATCAATAAATGATGAAGTTTGCCACGGAATTCCAGATGAAAATATAATCCTTAAAGAAGGGGATATAATAAATGTAGATGTTTCTACTATATATAATGGATATTATTCAGATGCTTCAAGAATGTTTATTATTGGAGAGGCTAGTGAAAATGCTAGAAGACTAGTTAAGGTTGCTAAAGAGTGCTTAGAAAAAGGAATTGAAGCAGTTAAGCCTTGGGGATTCTTAGGAGATATTGGAGCTGCAATTCAAGAGCATGCTGAAAAGAATGGATATTCTGTAGTAAGAGATTTTGGAGGACATGGGGTAGGGCTAAAATTCCATGAGGATCCTTTTGTATATCATTATGGAGATGCAGGAGAAGGAATGATATTAGTTCCAGGAATGATATTCACTATAGAGCCTATGATAAATGAAGGAAAATATGATGTATTTGTTGACGCAGATAATGATTGGACTGCATTGACTATGGATGGTTCTCTTTCAGCTCAATGGGAGCATACTATATTAGTAACAGAAGATGGAATAGAAATAATAGCTAAATAGTAAAAAGTTTTAAAGGCTTTCTAATTTAAACTAGAAAGCCTTTAAAAATACATACTTATTGGTGCTATCAATACTGTAGGAGATTTAATTTTAGGTTCAGGGTATTTAGGAATAGGTATATCAAGATTTTTTAGTAAATCTAAATAAGGAGAAATTGAATTTAGTAACTCAATATAATAATTTTCTTGTGTAAGTTTTCGCAAGAGGTTTATACAGTCATTACCATCCGTACACACTTTGATAACCTTGCCTAAAACATTACAATTACAGTTACATTTATCATAAACATAGCAATCTCCATTTAAAAAATATTTAGAATTTGTATTAAGTATTGCTGTATAATCAGAACAATTCATAATTATATCATCAGTAGAGGTGCAAGAGAGTTTATTTTTAATTGATTTTAATAAATTCAATATTATGGAAAAATTTAACTTACCTAAGTTCTTATCTACTAAAAGAGAATCAAGTAGTTCTATAGGAAAACATTCCAATAAACTTATGATTGAATCTAAATAGGATGATATTGAGGTTTCAGTTATACATCCTTTTATTCTTATATAATCTCCTTCTGAAATATTTGAATTAACAAAGGAGATGTCATTTATATCTTTTAGTGCATTTGAATCAGTCATTCTCGTAATCATATTATTGTGTATTTCAAAGGTAGTAAAAATTCTCTTTATCTCTTCTTCAGTTCTTCCAAATATTCTGCTTTCTACACTTCGATCATTTCCATAAAAAGTTGTTTCATTAAAATCATTTGATTTATTATTAGTTTTAAAACCCTTATTGTAAATTCTACTTTTTCCATCACTGCAAAATATTTTATTATTTTCATCTAAATGAATCCTTCCAGCTAAGGTGTTATCACATATTCTTCTAGAAGTTCGTATATCTATAAATCCATTCAGATATACAGATGATAAGCTTTTAATTAAGTATTCATCTATGTATATAAAGAGGTTTAAAAGATCATTCATTATTATTCTCCTAACTTAATATGATGCTATTATAAATTATATTATAAATATTTATTTACTATGAATAGTTAAGGTAACAAAGTAATAATAGATTGAGGAAAGAGAAGATATTATTTTTTATTAAGCAAGTAATAAAATATCATTTATTATATTATGATAAATGATTATGTTGAAGTATATAATATGAATTATATGGGAATTATTGTGTTGACAAAATTGTACAATTGATATATAATAAAAATGTTCACGCCGAAGTGGCGGAATTGGCAGACGCAGCGGACTCAAAATCCGCCGGGCTAACACTCGTACGGGTTCGAGTCCCGTCTTCGGCACCAAACATCTGAGGATTCTCAGGTGTTTTTTTTATAGTCAATTATAAAATTATAAGTTCTGGAGGAAATAATTTGAAAAATAAAAAAAAACTAATTATTAATATAGGAATATTAATAGTTTTTATAGTGGGCTTATTTATAACTAGTAGCATATTATATTTAAATTATAAAGGACAAGAAAAAGAAAAAGCATTGATAAAAGAGTATGAGAATAGTTTAAGTATAACTGATGATACTTCAGATTCTTTAAAGGAAGAAAAGAAAAATATAAATAAAGAAAATATATGGGGATTACTAGAAATAAAGAAAATTAATCTTTTATCTCCAATAGTAGAGGGGATATCTGATGAAAATTTAAAATATTCTATAGCTCATTTTGAAAATTCCTCTTTACCAGGTGAAGATGGGAATTGTGTTTTAGGGGCTCATAATAATGTTTATGGAAGTATATTTGAAAATTTAAATGAATTAGAAATAGGCGATGTTATAGAATTAAATTATAAAAACAAGATATATAAATATAAGATTTTTAAAAAGAAAGTTATAGAGCCAACAGATTTTACTTTATTAGAAAAAGGTGAAGGAAAGGAAATAACTTTAGTAACATGTACTAATAGGGCGAAAAATAGACTTGTTGTAAAAGGAGTTTTAATTGAATAAAAATTAAAAAAATCTTTAATAAAGCTTAATTGGTAGTGCGAGAAAGTTATGTTAAATTATGGTATAATTAAATAAAATGGTATTTGGAGGGGATTATGGTCATAGCTATTTTATTATTATTACTAAGTGTTTTCAATATCTTCATAGGAAAGAAGGTAAAAGAAAAAAAGTTAGCCAATCTTTTATCAGGATTTGATAAAGAAAAAGATGATTTAGAATATGTAAGTTGTATATTAGGAGATACACTTAAAAGAATTGGCATTTGTGGAATTATAATTACAGCTATGTATTTAGTTTTTATGAGTAATCTATCTATGGGATTATATTTAATTTGTTATGTGGGTGTTATAATATTATTTATAGTTAGTCTTACTTTTAAAACGGATAAACATAGAAGAAGTAGACTTAAAGGAGAAAAATAAAAAGAGGACAAATTGTCCTCTTTTTATTTTGAGTAAAGAAATGGAGTTATTAAAGAGATTAAAAGAATTAAACATATTATTATAACAAATATTTTTGCAGGTAAGGTAGCATAATTAAAGTCATAACCAAGACCAACACGTTTTTCAACCATAATAGCTGGATCATTAGGATTATAATAAAATAAACCTAATTTATATAAGTCATCATCATCTCTATAAAGTTCACAATCATTAGTACTTATTAGGTGTTTTCTTGATTTTAATATTCTAAATATAAATATTAAAGGTATTAATAATATTAAAATTAAGAATAAGATGTTTACAGCAGTAAAAATTTCTTTATTAACTTTAATTAAGTTTAAAATTACAGATGTTAGAAACACAAACAATGAGCTAATACTTAATGATGTGAAAAATAACATTGATGATATTTCTCGTTTAAAAACTTTTTTTTCTTTGATTAGAGAAGCAATTGTTCCGCCATTTAATCTAGTTCCTTTTTTTACAAAATACTTTATTATAAACAATGAAAGTAACGTAGTAAATAGTGAAAAAACAGGTAGCATATAGACAGAAATTTTTGTTCCTATTAAATTTGAACTAGCGTAGCTTGTTATATTGCCTGAAAAGTCAAAATGCATAGGAATTTCTGTAATTTGCTTAGGATAAAAAGTAAGTACTTCTAATAAATTTACTATGCCTAAATAAATAGGAATGGAAAACCACCAAAGATTTAAAGTAACCTTTTCTTTTTTATTATCAATAGATAATATTATTTTATTTTTAGATAAAACTTTCCATCCAAGTTCTTTTTTTATTCTTTTCATAGCTTTATTTGCTTTTATATAAGGAATTGTAATTGCAAATAAAAGTATATATATATGAACAATTATAGATGCTGGATGATTGAAGATACTAATAATTAATGCTATTGCCGTAGCGATTAAGCAGTATATTAAACAATGTCTTTTATAAATCTTTTCTATTAATTTAATTTTAGGATTGCTTCTAAATTCTATAGGAACCCTAATTCCAAATATGATTCCTTGATCTGAAAATTTATTTACATATGCACCTAAAAAGTAAAAGATAAAGAAATCAAATAATATAAATAAAAAGGATATAGTGTAGTCCATATTCTCCTCCTAATAAAAGATATTTCTCATTTTAAAAAAGTGACTCAGCAATTTTTATAAAATCTTCTTTAGAGATATTTCTAACAATGCATTCATTTATATAATTCTGCATATCTGTTTTTAATTTTTCTTTAAACTTTTCATTAGATAAGAAGTCAATAGAAACAACGGCTCCAGTACGCCTATCTAGTTTTATGTAGCCTTCATCTTTTAAGAGTGTATAGGTTTTATTTACTGTATGAAGATTTATACCAAGTTGAGAGGCGAAGGATCTTACTGAGGGCAATGAATCTCCGTTAACTAGAGTTTTATTTGCTAATAATTTTATTATTTCATTTTTTAACTGTATATATATAGGGATATCACTTTCAAAATCTAATTCAATAATCAATGAAATTACCTCCTAAATATTGTTATATATATAATATAACAAATGGAGTATTGTATGTAAATGAAATACTACATTATAATTGTTTTTTATTTTCTAGAATTTAAACAAATAGGTAATATTTTAGATAGGAATGAATTTTAAAAGTTTTATATGATATAAACAGCCTTTCTTTCATATAATTTACTAATATTATTTAATATTAAATTTATTTAATGGTGGAGATGATTTATGATAAATTTAAGTGATAAAGAGAAGGAATTAATATGTGATGGAAGATTAAATTTAAGAAATCTTAATGAATCATTAGATAAAAACAAAGAGGGGTTTGAAGTGTTTTTAAAGAGAGTATCAGAAAACACTACTGTTGGTTTCCATAGATTAAAGATATTAAATGTTATATCCACGTATTTTCTTTTATTACAAGATAATAAAGATATTTTTGAAATTTATTTTAACATAGTAAAAGAAGGCGGACTGTTAAAAATAATAGGTTTTAGAAAATATTTTAATAACGTATTAAAGATTAAAGAATATATAAAGGGAAATGAATTTAAAGAAGCAGTAAATAATAATGATGAAAGTATATTATCTTATATTAGTAAATATAAAGATAAAAATTTACTTTTTGTATGTAATCTTTTAGATAGGGAAAATTTTTTTTCCTTTGATTGTCGTGAAGGTATAAGTCCCAATATATTAATTAGCAATTATGAAAATTCCGAGAAAGAAATAGATGAATTAAGATTAAGAGCATACGAAGTAATAATTTATGAGTTTTAAAATAAGAAGATATCAAGAAATTTTCAATTTTTTGATATCTTTTTTATTGAAAATATAATATAAATTTTGATTAAAATATATAATTTTAAATTATGATATTGAATATAGAATAAAGTTTATAATATAATAAAAATTGTATTACTTCTTTAGGAAAAATCTCTTTTTTATGGTTTTATAGGTTAATTTTTAAAAAATCAAGTTTATATAATTTAAATTTGGCAATAATTTAAAAGATTAGTCTGTTTAACACATAATTTGGAGGTAAATTTAAGTGAAACTTAAAAGATACATATTAATAGGAATTATTGCTACAGTAGCAATAACTAGTTTTTTTATAGGAAGAAGTTATGAAGTCTATAAGTTAAGTGCTCTAGAGGCAAATAATCTAAAGTTAAATGAAGAAATAAAGAAAGAAGATGAGCTTAGTGAAGAGCAAATTCGTATTAAAAATATAATTTTAAATGATAAAGACGAGTTGTTTAAGATTGTAAATGAGGAAAATCCTATAGATAGAAACTATGAACCAAAAGAATTAATAGTTCCAAATGTTAGTTTGGTTGGAGCAGAAAGTGAGCCTAGAAATAAGGTAAGCAAAGTTTTAAAAGATGATTTAGAAAGATTATTTAAAGATGCACGAAAGGAAGGACTTGATTTATATCTTTCTTGCGCACATAGGTCCTTTGATGAGCAGGAATATTTATATAGAAGAGCTTTAGAAAAAGAAAAAAGTAATTCAAGTGTACTTGTAGCTCTTCCAGGAAGAAGTGAACATCAGTTAGGATTGGCCGTTGATTTAACTACTAGTTCTATAGGATTTCAGTTAGAAGAATCCTTTGAGAATACAGAAGAAGGGCAGTGGCTTTTAGAAAATTCATATAAATATGGTTTTGTTTTAAGATACTTAAAGGGAAAAGAAGAGATAACTGGGTATAGCTATGAACCTTGGCATTATAGGTATATTGGTAATTTAGAAGTTAGTAAGTATTGTTATGATAATAATCTTACATTAGAAGAATTATATGATGAATTAGATATAACAAAATAATATTATAATATATAAGATTTTAAAGGAGATAGTCTATGTATGTGATTAACTTTATAAGAGGTTTTTTCATGGCTTTAGCGGATAGTGTTCCAGGTGTTTCTGGAGGAACTATAGCTTTTATAATGGGATTTTATAATGATTTTATAAATTCATTAAATGCTTTAACCTCAACTAAAAAAACAGATGTGGCTAAAAAAGATGCTTTACTGTTTTTATTAAAACTAGGAGTAGGTTGGGTAGTTGGTATGGTTTTATCCATATTCTTTATAGCATCAATATTTGATAAAGAAATATATAAAATTAGTTCTTTATTTACTGGGTTTATAATATTTTCTATACCAATAATAATTAGTGAGGATAAAAAAGCACTAAAGAAAAATTATGGATACATAATATATGCTATTTTAGGTATTGCTATTGTTGCTGCTATAACTTATTTTAATCCAGCAACAGGAGCTGCAAAAGGTACAAGTTTAGTATTAAATGAATTTTCATTACCACTTGCTTTATATGTTTTTGTGGCTGGTATGATAGCAATCTCAGCAATGGTTTTACCAGGAATATCAGGGTCAACATTACTTTTAATATTTGGACTTTATGCACCAGTAGTAAGTGCTGTAAAAGAAGTATTAACATTTAATTTTAGTTATTTACCTATGCTTATAGTTTTTGGATTAGGAGTAATAACAGGTATAATAACAACTATAAGATTAATAAAGTTTTTACTTTCAAATTATAGAACACAAATGATTTATTTCATAATAGGATTAATGATTGGATCTATATATGCAGTTTTCATGGGACCAACTACATTAGAAGTACCTAAAGCTGCTATGAATTTAAGTACTTTTAATTTCTTATTCTTTATTATAGGAGGAGCTTTAATTATAGGATTACAACAATTAAAGGTTTATCTTGAGAAGAAAGAAAAAGTATCAGATATATAAAAAATAAAATTTAAGCTGTTGTTACTTATAAGTAATAACAGCTTATTATTTAATATTATAGATTTTTAGAATATAATAAAGAAATAGAGAACTGTATTCATTTAGTAATCAAAATTTAACTATAAAGACTTTGTTATGCTAAAGATTTTGTAGTATATTATTAATAAACTAAAAATTATTTGCACGGAGGGATAAGCAATGTTTTTAAAAGAATTAAATAAAGAACAAGGATTAGCATTTATAAATTTAGTAACTGAATTTGCTTTAGCTGATGAGGATATAAGAAAAGAAGAAGAAGCATTAATTCGTACATATATAAAAGAATTAGATTTCGAAAAAGTGGATTTAGGAAATCTTTCATATGAAGAAGCAATAAATTTAATAAGAAATTCATCAGAAAAGATTAAAAATATTGTTTATTTTGAGCTTGTTAGAATAGGGCTTGTTGATGAGAATTACGATATAGAAGAAGTTGATTTCTTAGAAAAAATAAGTAAAGATTTAAATATATCAAGAGCTAAAAAGATACAAGTAGCAAATTGTTTTTATAACTTCTCAGAAAAAGATGGGGAAGAAAAATTAGAAGAGATGGCAAAGGATATAATAGGTTAATATAAACTTTTAAAAATACTTAAAGTTAAAGACTTTGAGTATTTTTTTATATTTTATACTATATATTGTGGAAAAAAATGGAGTGAAAAGATATAATTATATTAATCATTATTGATTTATTAGGGGGAGAGATATATGGGGGATAGAGCTTTTGCAAAGAGGAGTAAGGACAAAATTTATGAGTTTGAATATAGTAATTCTATAAGTGAACTTTGTAAACCATATAGGATAATTTCTAATGTGGCTTGGGTTGTAGTAGTGATTGCATTAGTAGAACCTAGGATTTTGTTACCTACTTTTATATTGAGTTTACTAATGTTTTTAACTAAAAAAATGAAAGTGTCTTGGCGTATAAGTACTTTTATAGAAAAGATAAGGAATGGAAGATTTCAAGAGGCTGAAAAAGTTCTAATTAAGTTAAAAGGCGTTGTAGATGTAGAAATTTACTCAGAGCTTAAAGATATGTTAAGTATGGAAAATAACATAAAAGGTTAATGGTCAGGTATAAAGCTTAGTCAGTTAAAGATTAGAAGAACAAAAGCAAGATTTATTAGTTGAATAAGGTAACATTAAAATGTTCATATATTCATACAAATGATAAAAGATTTGAAATAATTTAGTAGGAACAGGAGACGATAATTAATATGAAAAATAAATATATGGTAGTTATATCCTTAGATGCAGTATCTTCAAAGGATATTGAAATAATGAAGGATTTACCTAACATATCTAAATTGATAAAAAATGGTGCACTTATAAAGAATGTAGAGACAATATATCCTTCTTTAACATATCCAGCACATGTATCTATTGTAACAGGAAGATATCCAGTTAATCATGGCATAACTAACAATACTGTATTGAAGTTTAAGGACAAAAATCCAAATTGGAATTGGTATGGAAATAAAATAAAGGGAGAAACTTTATTTGAATTAGCTAAAAAGAATGGACTTACAACAGCTTCAGTAGTTTGGCCAGTAACTGGAAAAATGAAAATAGATTACAATATGCCTGAGATATTTGAAACTAAGTCTTGGCATAATCAGATAATTATGTCTGCCTTAGCTGGAAGTAAAGCATATCAATTTTCAATGAATAAAAAGTTTGGTTATCTTAGAAAAGGAACTAAAGAACCTTATCTAGACAATTTTGTTACAGAATGTGCTAAAGAGACAATAAAGAAATATAAACCAAATTTAATAATGATTCATTTAATAGATGTAGATTCTCATAGACATGATTATGGTTATGAAAGTTTAGAGGCATTAGAGGCTTTAAAGAGGCATGACATTAGAGTTGGGGAGATAATAGAATGTTTAAAGGAAGCTGGAATATATGAAGATACAACTTTAGTCTTATTAGGAGATCATAGTGCTATAGATACTAATAAAGTAATATGTCTTAATAGTGCTTTTAAAAAGGCAGATTTAATCGAATTTAAAAATGGAAAGCTTAAAGAATTTAAAGCAATATCTAAAGAATGTGGAGGATCCGCATATATTTATTTAAATAATAAGAATAGTATTGAAGAGAATAAAAAGTGTTTAAAGATTTTAGAGGAACTTAAGGAGAAAGGTGCTTTAGAATTTATATTAAATAAGGAAGAAGCTATTAAAGCTGGAGCGAATAATCAGTGTGATTTTATGGTAGAAGCTAGTAGAGGATATTATTTCTCTAATGAATATGAGGGGATGGTTGTTGAGGAAACTAAAGATATACACAATAAACATACTTATAAGGCTGTCCATGGATATTCACCTAAGAAAAAAGATTATGAAACTTTCTTTTTAGCCTTTGGAAGAGGAGTAAAATCAGGTGTGGTTTTAGATAAAGGTAAGTTAATAAATCATGGTCCTACCTTAGGAAAAATATTAGGTTTTGATTTCAAAAATGCAGATGGGGTAATTGAAGAAAGAATATTAGATATTTAAGAATTTTTTTTTATAACTTGGATAAAATAATTAATTAAATAAAATTGTTGAAATTGTCGCAAAATTATGATATTTTAAAATAGTAGAAAAATTATTGCCAAAAATTATTTCATAATGTAGATATGTGATTAATTAAAAGAACGCTTATAATAGCGTTTTTTTTGTTTTTATAGAAAAAATTAGCTTTTTGTAGGATGAAAATTAAATTTACTTAAAAGAAATATACGGAATACAGAATATATCAAATATTTTATGATGTTTGTACTTTAGTATTTTAAATATATTAAATGAATAAAATAACAATAAACTATTAAATTAATTAATAAAAATGATATAATTATTATGGTAAAATTTATTATTAATATTAGGAGGACTAAACATGAAAATACTAAAGTGGTTGTTAATATTTATTCCTATAAGTATTATAGGAGAATTTATGCACTTTTCGCCAACACTTATGTTTGTATTATCTGCTTTAGCAATAGTCCCTTTAGCAGGTCTTATGGGAGAAGCTACTGAGGAAATATCATTTTATACAGGTCCAAAATTAGGTGGTTTTTTAAATGCTACTTTTGGAAATGCTACAGAGCTTATAATATCATTTTTTGCTTTAAAGGATGGATTATTCAATGTGGTTAAGGCTTCTATTGCAGGTTCTGTAATCGGAAATATATTATTAGTATTAGGTGCTAGTATGTTAGCAGGAGGATTAAAATATAAAACTCAAAATTTTAACAAGAAGGTAATGGAAACTAGTTCAAGCATGCTATTATTTGCGGTTATTGGTTTAACAATCCCAGCTATATTTATGCATACAATAAAACCAGAGTTTTTAAATACAAAATATGAAATTATAAGTGTAATAGTTGCAGTAATAATGTTTGCTATATACATATTAAGCTTAATATTCTCATTTTTCACTCATAAAGATATTTATGCCGTAGAGAAGAGTGAAGAAGAAGGAGAGGCTAAATGGTCATTAAAAAAAGCCATAATAATATTAATTATAGCCACAGTAATAATAGCTATAGAAAGTGAATTTTTAGTAGGAGCTGTAGAGCCAATGACAAAAAGTCTTGGATTAAGTGAACTTTTTGTAGGTATAATTTTAATACCTATAATAGGAAATGCAGCTGAACATAGTACAGCAATAATTATGGCAATGAAAAATAAAATGGATGTTGCTGTTGAAATAGCTATAGGATCAAGTTTACAAATTATTCTTTTTGTTGCTCCAGTATTAATATTTTTAAGTCTTATATTCAAGCCTATGAGCATAATATTTAATGCTTTTGAATTAGTTGCATTAATCGTATCTGTATTTATAGCTAATAGAGTTGTTAGTGATGGAGAATCAAATTGGCTTGAAGGTGTTCAACTTTTGGCAGTTTATTTAATAATAGCAGCTATGTTTATGATTGTTTAATAGATATAAAAAAGGCAGTATTAAAATATACTGCCTTTTTTATAAGTAAAATAAACACAAAAATTATGAGAATATGTGTTTTAGTGAATTTATAAGAAGTTTATTATCCTCAGGTTTTAAGACACAAACTCTAAAGAAATATTCATTTAATCCTTCAAAAGAAGAACAATTTCTTATTATTAGTCCTTTTTCTAAAAGCTTATTGTAAAGTTCTGTTGCAGTAAGTTTTTTAGAAATAATTTTACAAAGAATAAAATTACTATAGCTTTCATAAACTTTTAAATCTTTTAAAGAATTTAGTTCCTTAAATAGAAAATTTCTTTCTTCTTTTAACTTAGAAGTATTTGAGTTTATGTATTCCTTATCTTTGAACATAATTTCACCCATTGTTGTGGCAAAAATATTTATATTCCATAAATCAAGCTTCTCAAGCATTTCTTCCTTTATTTTTTTATTAGAAATAAGTCCATAGCCTAATCTTATTCCAGGTGTTGAGAAAAATTTAGAAGTTCCTCTAATTATAAAGAGATTAGAGAAGTTATCTACAAGAGGAGTAGAGGAGTATATTTCAGGTTCTGTAAACTCAACATATGTTTCATCTACCATAAATATAGTAGAAGTATTTTTTAGTAAAGAAGAAATTTCATCTTTTGAAAAAGCAAATCCTGTAGGATTGTTAGGATTGCAAATTATAACTAAGTCATAATCTGAGGAATTTATAGAATTTATCAATTTATGTACATCTATTTTAAAGTCATCTTCTTCTTTAGAAAAAAACTTAATTATTTCACAATTTATTTTTTTAAGTTCGCTTTCATATTCTGAATAGGAAGGAGAAAGTAATAATGCTTTTTTAGGATTAATAATACCTATAAAAGAAGAGATTAATTCTGTAGCACCACTTCCAACTATAATATTTTCTTTTTTGCAATTACAGTATTCTGAAATAGATTCTTTTAATGATGTATATTTAGGATCTGGGTATATAGAAACCATATCAATATTTTCTAAAATAGCATTCTTAGCTTTTTTAGATGCGCCAAAAGGATTTATATTTGAACTGAAATCTTTAATATCTGTTTTTTTTAAGCCTAGTTTACTTGATAAATCAAATAAATTAGCTCCATGATTAATACTCATAAGTAGTACCTCCTAAGTTGATTTAACTTTTTATCTTATAATTATAGTATAATTCTTTAATAAAAAAATAAAAAGGTCTAGATTTTTATAAAAATCTAGACCTTTTTTTATTTTAAGCCGCATATTTACTTGTTATGCTTTTAGATTGTATAGCTTTAATTAATCTGTTAACAGGTAAAATACTTAATATTACTATACATATTAAACCATCAGCACCTATTAAAGAAGCATTTACTAAAAATGAATATAGAATTGGAGACATTCCTTCAGGAGCAAATGATCCAAAGAAAACAACTCCTGAAATAAAGTGAGCTACAAACTTTAAGAATATAGCAATTGCGGCTCCTGAAATTCTATGCTTTTTGAAGAATCCTGCTACTCCTAAAGCCATGTATGGTAAAGGATAATCAAATAATACCTGAACAGGATGAAGTATATATGGATCTATGAATAAGGAAATTATACCAAATAGAAATCCAGTAAGCATTCCAACTAATGGACCATAAGCATAAGCAATAAGTATTATAGGAACCATACTACCTAATGTAATTCCTCCACCTTGAGGAAATTTGTATATCTTTAGCATGTTTAATACAGCTGTAAGAGCTAAAGCAATACCTATAGTCGTAAGCATTTTAGCATCAAATTTTATATCTTTAGCCTTTATAAGTAAGACTAATATTATTAGGAATCCAATTAAAGTGAGTATCGTTAATGGATTAGTTAAAATCTCCTTTAAATTTCCCCCTAAATTAATTGATGAAAAACTTTGTATAAAGTCATTTATTATTTGTGAAAATGACATCATAGTTTAAACCCCTCCTTAAACTTTAAGTGTGCTTAGAGAGTCTAAAGAATGTAAATAAAAAAACCGAATCTAAATATAGATCCGGTTTAAATACAGCCCTAAACGCTTCCCTACGCTGGAATTAACCAGATCAGGTGTTGAGGGTTAATGATAATTATCATCTCTCAGCCTAAAGGCACCCCTAGCACATGAAAATAATTCTAATTTTATTTTATATGCTAATTATCATTAGGTCAAGAAATATTAAAAATTAAATAAATTTTTATTTTGGAATTCTTATGAATAAATTATTCACATTAAAGCTTTCAGTATAGTCTTCAGGCTCTAGGGAACCCTCTTTATCAAATTCTCTATTGGATAAAGAGTCTCTGCTTAAAGAGCCTAATCTTAGAGCGTTTACGGTTCCTGCCATATCTAAAAGGCCAAAACCTAAGTTTCTATTTGGATACGTATCATTAGGTCTTTTTTTAGCTCCTCTAATTAAATAGGTTTGAAGTTTTTGAGCATACATTGTTGGATTATTACCATCTATTATACCCCACTGGAGGATGAGAGCACAGCATCCAGCAGTAACAGCTGCTGCTACACTTCCACCAGAAACTAAAGAAGACCCACCACCAGGCTTTGTTGCTATGGCATTAATCCCACCAGCAGCTATAATAGGTTGGATTACGTTATTTCTTGTATAGCCTTGACCAGAACTAGATATTAAAGCATTGTTATTTTGGTTATAATTTGCTGTACAGATTATATTTGTGCATGTTCCAGGTTCTGTTAAAGTGGTTTCTTTAGTAGGAGTTAAAAATTTAGTGTTTGAAGCTAATAATTCTCTTTGAAGTAACCAAGCATGGTATTTTCCGTAAGCTATATACTCACCGGTGAGGGTAAATTTCCAAATCCCCTCTGTTATATTATTTGCACGGACTAATATGGATTCATCTCCTGTAAATTCATCTGGAGAATCATATGCTATTTCCATTGTAGTTCCTTCGTATATAAATTTAATTTTATAGAATAACCCAAATAATCCCAATTTAGTATCAGATACCGTTATGTTTTTTATTGATTGTCCAGATGGGGAAGTTATACTTAAAGTGAATTTATCAGGCCTTGTGCCATAAATTTGTAAAATAAGTCCCTTTTGTTCTCTATCAACATTTATTTCTATTACACTATCAAGGCCAGTACCAGGAATTATATCAGAGGTATGAGTATCTGTATTTCCTTGATTACCACTTGAACTAACTACTATTATACCTCTTTTGGTAGAGATTTCATTTATATATCTTTCTAAATTACTTTCACCACTATGTGGCCCTAAATTTCCACCTAACCCTAGATATATTACTATAGGCTTTTGTAATCTTATAGATTGATTATACAGGTATTTTACGGCTAATATAATATCAGTATTACTATACATTGGTATATTGTTTTGGGGAAAAAATAAGTTAGCATAATTTTTAGAAGCTTCTTCTAATTTAACTATAATAAAATCACAATTAGGTGCAGCACCTATAAAGTCTCGATTTTTTCCTCTTCCTCCAGCTATAGAAGCCATTTTTGTACCATGTCCAATTTCATCTTTTGAAGGAACAATAGTATAGGGATCACCACCTTCTCTAAATAATGATAAGGCTTTATTTATATCCTCTTTTGAATATTCACTGCCGTGTAGCATATTATCTGGAATTTTTCCAGTATCAATTGTTTGATCCCATAAATAAAGTATTCTAGTGGAGCCATCTTCAAGAAGAAATTCATCATTTAAATAATCAATGCCAGTATCAATCATACCTATTATTACATCTGTTCCGGTTAAATTTAAGTAAGGATTCCTATGAAAATTTATAGCAGAAGAAGCTTCAATCGGAGTAGTGTTCTCTAATGTATAGAGGGTTCCTAATTCTGCAAGGATAAAAGGTTGAATTTTTTCTAATAAATTTTCTAACTCAGCTTCTTTTAAAGAGAGTATTGCTAATGTGTCATCTATAATATAAACGCTTGCGCCAGGAAGCTTATCTACTATGGATTTAATATCTCCAAAATAGTTTACAATTAAATTTATGGAATCTGGATCATTATAAAGGCTTTGTTTCATAAAGACTCCTATTTCATATTGATATTATTTATATTATTCCAGGTTTTTATTTAAGTTCTAGTATTTTAAAAAGAAAAATTTTAACCTATGCCACCATATATTATTCCAAGTATTATTACTAAGATTGTAACTAAAATAAATATATATTTTCCTAATGGAATAAACCAGTTTCCAAGCTTTTTATGAGCCCCTTTATTTACTTCTAGTAATACATCATCTCCCCCAATAATGTAGTAGAATACAATAGCCACTAATAAAGCACAAAGTGGAGAAATTATTATTGTAATAAGATTTGAGAAGTTATCAAACATACTCATATTTAAGGATAAAGGTATTCCACATATGAAACAAAGTACTGATATTGTGATTGAAGTTTTTATCCTGTTTGACTTAAAATGTGCCATAAAGGCTTCAACAGGACCTTCTAACATATTTACAGATGATGAAATAGCAGCGAAAATTACGCTAAGGAAAAATAATGTACTTAATAATGCTCCAAAATTCATACCCTGGAATATCTTTGGTAAAGTTATAAATAATAAAGAGGGCCCAGATGAAGGGTTTAATCCATATGCAAATACTGCAGGCATAATCATAAATGATGCTAAAAGTGCAGCTAAAGTATCGAAGATAGCAGTTTGCATTGCAGAAGAAGGAATATCAAATTTATCATTTATGTAACTACCATAAACAACCATACCACATCCATTAAGAGAAACAGTAAAGAAGGCTTGTCCTAGAGCCATTACCCAAGTATCTATTTTAAATAAGTTTTCCCATCTTGGAACTAAAAGATATTTAACTCCTTCAAAAGCACCAGGTAAAGTTAAAGATCTTATAGTTAGAATTATAAATATTATAAGAAGTAGAGGCATTATTATTTTATTTAGCTTTTCTATACCACGACCTATTCCTAAGCAAACAATTACTAAAGTTAAGATTATAGCTAAAGCAAACCAAAAGATTGTGCTAGATGTCCCAGCAAAGTTACCAAAATAAGTATTCGGATCAATATTATTAATAGAACCAGTTAGGCTTAAGAAAAAGTATTTAAGAATCCATCCTATAACTATAGAATAGAATATAAAAACTCCAATTAATCCTATAGGAGGGATCATTCCAAAGAATTTTCCTCCTTTTAATGATTTGTTTTTTAAAGATTCAACTATACCAGTGTATGAGCCAGCTCTAAATTTTCTACCAAAAGCGAATTCAGTCATAAGTCCTGTAGTTCCAAGAATGAAAACAAATAAAAAGTATGGAATTAAAAAGGCGGCACCTCCATATTGTCCTAGCCTGTAAGAAAATAGCCATATGTTACCAAGACCTAAAGCGGCACCTACACAGGATATTACAAATCCAAACTTTCCAGTAAAATTTTCACGTTCTTTCATTTTAAATACCTCCTAAATTTTTATATAAATATAAAAAAATAGGTCATATAGCTAAACTATACGACCTATGGTATCAAAACTCTTTTATAAGGCCATATAGTATTATCTATGTGACCTATTTTTATTAACGTAAACTAAGCCATCATAGATACAATCCAAAATTCTTTTGGAGTTTGTATCTATGACTACGTATATTCAATCATAAATACAAACTATCTATAATAGCAATAATAAAAGTTATTAAGTTTTGCTTTTATTAAGTTTGTATTATTCCTCATAACAAGTTCTCCTAAAAAGTAAATTTAAACTGATTATATAACTAAAAAAAATAAAATGCAAGGATTTTTATTTTTTAAAAATCATAAACAAGGTTTAAATTAAGAGCATTAGCAAGTGTATATGCATAATCCATAGTAGTATCCCAAAGTTCTTTAGGGCTGTGACAATCAGAGTTAATTATGGTTTTAACTCCTGCTAAAGAAACCTTATTCCAAAATTTTTCATAGGGATAAGGAAATCTTTCCCCATCACAATATTTTTTTATTCCTCTTCTAATACCATTTGCATTAAATTCTAATATAAAATCAAGTTCTTTTGCTGTATTTATAATTAAGTCACAGGCTTTATCACAATTTTCGTCCCAAGGAAAATCATTTATAAACATTAAATCAGGATGAGCTACAAAGTTAAAGTATCCACTTTTTATACCAAGACAAATACTTTCAGCATATTCTATGTAGTCTTTGGTATTTTGTAAAGAATATGTATTTTTCAATTCGCCATTACTATTTAAAAATAAGTGTTGTCCTAAAGCTAAATAGTCGAATTTTAGCTCGTTTTTTAAATAATTATAATAAAAATCATCAGAAAATAAATATTCTATTTCTAATCCTATTTTAATATCAATAAAATTTTTAAATTTTATTTTAAGATTTTCTAAATTAGCCTTATATTCCTCAAGCTCATTAAAATTCATTCTAAGTCCAAATCTATTATCAGGATATGGACCATGATCACTAAAACCTAAAATATTTAAATTATTTTTTATAGCAGCATTAATGTAATCAACATCTTCTCCACTAGCATGTTTACATCTTTGGGTATGTGTATGAAAATTAATTTTTTTTAACATAAACTCCACTTCCTTCCCTTAAATAGAGTATATCAAAAAAACAAATAAAAGATAAATATTAATAGAATTTAAACAGAAAAATGTTAACAAAAAATTCTTTGACTTTTTCTTTTGAATAAAATAAAATTATTCCACGGCAAGTAATTAACTATATTTAAAGCAGATAGTTTATAAAAAGAAATTTATTGAATTGAAGTTATTTTATTATTAATATTTAAAGGAGATATGAACATGGGGTAAAAGTTTGATTTGATTTTTGGATAAAACATTATTTTAAATTAATTTATTAGAAGAGGTAAAAAAAGGAATGAAAATAAGATTAATAGAAGAACATGAATTAAACAAAGTTAAAAGTATTTATGATAATGTTGTAAAGGAAATGAATTTAAGAGGGCTATATAATTGGAATGAAAGTTATCCCAATACTGAAATAATTTTTAAAGATATTTCTAATAAACATCTTTATGGACTAGAAGCTTTTGGAGAAATCGTAGCTGTTGCTACTATAAATGATCAAGCTTACGATGTTTATAATGATATTGCATGGCAAGTTGATGGGCCATTTTTATCATTTCATAGAATAGCCGTTTGTCCATATCATAGAGGAAAAGGATATGGAAGAAAAATAATAAATTTTGTAGAAGAAATGGCTAAGGAAAAAAAATATAATTCTATAAGGATTAGCGCTTATCATAAAAATGAAAATGCAGTTAATCTTTATAAAAATTTAGGATATGTTCACGTAGGAGAGATGATGTCTATGAGAGACATAGTAGAACCTTTCTTATGTCTTGAAAAAGCGATAATGTGATTATAATATGAACCAATTTATAGTTTTTAAATAGACTATGAATTGGTTTTTTTATTGTTAAATTTACATTAAGGTTATGTTAATTAAGAATATTAGGCTTTTCTTATGAATAAACATATATTGAATGCTATGAAAAAAATGGGGGAATAGACTAAAAAATGTATTTATTACTCTATATATGTTGAAAAAGGAGGGAGGAAAAGTAGCATTTAAAAATTTTATCGTAAGGGAGATTTATATGAAAAACAACTATAAGCTTTTAATAACTAAAGTTTTGTCTTTAAGTATGATAGGAAGTTTATTTACCGCTTATCCAACTTTAGCTAAGGAAGTTAAAACACAGGCAGATGATTTGATAATATCAGAATATTTACATGGACCATCTAATTCAAAGGCTATTGAAATTTATAATGGAACAGGAAAAGGAGTAAATCTTTCTAGTTATGATTTAGCCATATATTCAAATGGAAAGTATGATGGAAGTCCAGTTTCTCAAAGTTTAGAGGATAAGGTTATAGAAAGTGGAGAAACATTTGTACTTTACAACAGTCAGGGAAAAGATGAAAAATTTAATGCAGTTATAGAAGGATTAGAAAATAAATTAGGAGTAGGAAGCCAAACTGTAAGCTTTAATGGTGATGATGTTTTATTACTTAGAAAAAATACTGTAAATGGATATGAAGTAATAGATTCTTTTGGAGCTAAAACTGAAAAGGGAAATAATTTTTATAGTAGTAAAACCATAAGTGCTAGAAGAAAAGCAGATGTGAAAAATGGAGAAGCCAATATAGACAATACACCTTTTGATATAAATGCACAATGGGATGTAGACGTAGAAAATTTATATGATGATTTAGGAAAACATGATATTTCATGGAGTGAAGGGGAAAATCCTTCAGAAAAAGTTATTAAGGTAAAAGAAGCAAGAGAGAAGAGTTTAGGAGAGGAAGTTACTATAAGAGGAGTTGTAACTTTTAATGATAGAAATAAAACTCTTCATATACAGGATGAAACAGGTGCTATTGCAGTTTCAAACTTTAAATCAGGAGTCGATTTTGGGGCAATCACTAATGGAGATAGGATTGAAATAAGTGGTGCTTTGGATGATTTCAATGCATTGCTTCAAGTACAAGCTACCCAAATAAAAGTTTTAGAGAATGTAGGAATGCCAAATCCTAAGGTAGTTACTATAAAAGAATTAAAAGAAGAAAATTTTGATTCTCATTATGTTGAAATAAAAAATGCAGTGGTCGACTTAGAGGCTAAAACATTAACTCAAGGAGAAGATATTTTAGATATTTACTTTGTTCCTTCAGGGTTAGATATTAAAACAGGAGACTTAGTAGATGTAAAAGGAGTTGTAGGTAGATTCAAGGATACAGTTCAACTTTATGGTTCTTCATCAGAATTTATAAAAATAGTTGAAGATAATGAAAGTCCTATAATAACTCATGAAAAAATTGAAAAGGCCAATATAAATGAAGATTTAAATATTGAAGTAGAAGTAAGTGATAATAATAAAATAGAAGAAGTATCTGTTAGTTTTAAGGGAACAGAAGAGAATGAATTTAAAAAAGTAATATCAAAAGAAGTAAATGGAATATTTAAAGCTACAATACTTAAGGAAGATTTAAAAGCTTCTGGAATGGAATATTATATTGAAGCTAGTGATGGTAAAAATACTTCAAGAGTACCTGAAAATGGAGTATATACTGTTGAAGTGGTAGACGAAGACTTAAGTGGACCAGAGGTTTTAAATGTTTTACCAAAGGAAAATTCAAGTATTGGAGAGAATAGAAGACCTACTATAAGTGGAGAGTTCCTTGATAATTCAGGAATAGATTTAAATAGTATAATTATTAAATTAAACAATAAAGACATAACAACAAAAGCGAAGGTAACAGAAGAAGGATTTTCATATGAAGTAAATGAAAACTTAGAAGATGGCGAACATAGAGTAGAAGTGAGTTTAAATGATTCTTTGGGAAATAATAGCATTAAAGAGTGGAAGTTTAGGGTTGGAAAGATAAATCATTATTATGGCCAACTACATTCGCATACTAATATTTCAGATGGAACTGGAAGTTTAGATGATGCTTATAAGTGGGCGAGAGATGAAGGAAATGCTGATTATTTTGCTGTAACTGACCACTCAAATTGGTTTGATAATGATACTGCAGCTAATATAAATGATGGTTCTATGAGTAAGGCATGGACTAATGCTCAAAATATATCTGATAAGTATAATGAAGATGGTAATTTTGTTGCTATATATGGCTATGAAATGACTTGGTCAGGATCTACTGGAGGATGGGGACACATAAATACATTTAATACTCCAGGTTTTGAAACGAGAAAAAATAGTAAAATGGATCTAAAAACTTATTATGATACAATTTCACAAGTACCAGAGTCAGTTTCTCAATTAAATCACCCTGGAAAAACTTTTGGTGATTTTGCAGACTTTGGTTTTTATAGTGAAGGTGCAGATAAGGTAGTTAATTTAATAGAAGTTGGAAATGGAGAAGGTCCTGTAAGAGGTAGTGGATATTTCCCAAGTTATGAATACTATACAAGAGCTTTAGATAAGGGCTGGCATGTTGCTCCTACTAACAACCAAGATAATCATAAAGGAAAGTGGCTTACAGCAAATGATGCAAGAACAATTGTATTAGCAGAAGAGAAGTCAAGAGATGCCCTATATGAAGCTATGAGAAAAAAGCAAGTTTACTCTTCAGAAGATAAAAACATGACTATTGATTACACTGTTAATAATCAAATTATGGGAAGTAATTTAGGAGAAGTAGAGAATTTAGAATTTAATATATCAATAAATGATGAAGATAAAAATGATACTATAAAAAAAGTTTCAATCATAGCTAATGGTGGAGTTGAAGTTGTTTCAAAAGAATTCAATAGCAATGAGGTTTCTTGGAACTTTGAACTTACCCCAGAGTATAGTTATTACTATGTAAAAGTTGTACAAGAGGATAAAGACATTGCAGTAACAGCTCCTGTATGGATTGGAGAAAATGTAAATGTAGGATTAAATGAATTAAAAGTTGATAAAGAAATGCTTTTAGTAGGGGATGAGGCTAAATTCTCAATAGAAGTTTATAATAATAGTTCTGAAAGATTAAACAATATAAAAGTTGAATTCTTTAATGGAGAAATTTCAGATGAGAAGAAAATTGGGGAAGAAATTATAGAAGGCTTAGAAGAAAATAGCTTAAAGGAAAGTTCTATAACATGGAAACCTGAAAGAGCAGGAGAATTTACTATTTATGCAAGAGCCACAATTTCAATAAATGGAACAGACAAGACATTTACTAAGAGTTCTAAGGTAGAAGTTGTAAATGAAGGTGATGTTTATAAGGTAATGATAGATGGAGCTCATGCTAATCAGTATGTAACAGGAAACTATGCAGGAAAAATAGATGCTTTTGAAAAGTTATTAACAGAAAATGATTGTATTCCTATAATAAACAAAGAAGAAATAACAGAAAAATCTTTAGAAAATGTTGACCTATTAGTTATAACTGATCCTCAAGGAACTGACGAACCTAATTATGATGTTTACAAAAGTAACTTTACAGATTCAGAAATTGATGCTATAGGAAAATACATGGCCAAGGGTGGAAATATAATAATTACATCAAGAGCAGATTATAAAGATGGAGTTGGAGAGTATAGTAATGGTGCTCAATTAAATCCTATTTTAGAGAAAATAAATTCAGACTTAAGAATAAACGATGACCAAGTTGCAGATTATGAAGTTAATGAGGGACAACAATTTAGACTTATGTTAAATAAGTATTCTTCTCCTAACTTTAATCTTGTTGAAGGATTAGGCGAAGAGGATAAATTTAGTTTTTATAGTGGATCATCAGTAGTATTAAAGGATGGAGCTAAGGGAGAAAAGGTTGACTTCTTAGTAAATGGTCATGAAACTACAGGAACAGATGATTCAGATAAACAAGGTGATAATATTCCATTAGAAAAAGGGAAAGTTAATGTTTTAGCAGTAGAAGAATTATCTAATGGAGGAAAGGTTGCCGTAGGTGGAAGTACTTTCTTCTCAAACTTTGAGATAGATGGAACTAATTCTGAAAGCAAAAGTAATAAGTCTATAACAGAAAATATCATAAATTGGATGTTACCTGAAAAAGAAGCTGAAAAAATTACTATTAAAGAATTTAGAGAAGATAAA
This sequence comes from Clostridium sp. LIBA-8553, assembly GCF_057782465.1. Lineage (NCBI taxonomy): Bacteria > Bacillati > Bacillota > Clostridia > Eubacteriales > Clostridiaceae > Clostridium > Clostridium sp. LIBA-8553. The sequence continues at coordinate 2,024,781 of NZ_CM173489.1, read as the reverse complement.
AATGAAGATGGAGTACCAGACAGATTAGGAGAAGAATATATTTTAGAAGGAACTGTAACTGCACAATCAGAAGCTATAGAACCTAAGAATGCGTTCTTTGAGGTTATATATATTCAAGATGAAACTGGTGGAATAAATGTTTTTGGTGTTTCTAATACTCCTGTAAGAGTTGGACAAAAAGTAAGAGTTAAGGGAAGAGTAGAAGCATACCAAGGTGAATTTGAAATTCAAATAAGTGATGAAAGTGCAGATTTAGAAATAATTGATGAAAATGTAAATGAAGTACAGCCTAAAGAAATGAGTACTGGAGAAAGTATGCTTCATGAAAATGAAGGATGGTTAACTAAGGTAACTGGAAAAGTTGTAGATATGGATGAGAGTAACCTTTACTTAGATGATGGTTCAGGCGTTTCAAGAATATATGTTGAAGGATATATATGGGATGGAATAAATGAAGATATGAAAGGTAAATGGGATACAAGAATAAAGGTTGGAGATACTGTTTCAGCAATGGGACTTAGCTCAGAAGATCCAGAAGGAAATAGATTAAGAGTAAGAAATACTGGCGAAATAGTTCTTCAAGAAGAAGAAAACATTGGAACTATAAATACTGAGATTTTAGGAGATAAAAATGAAATAAAAGAAAATGAAAATGTAAGTTTAGTAGCTAAAATAGAAAATACTACTAATAAAACTTTAGAAAATATAACTGCTAAAATCTTTGCTAACAATGGAAAAGAGGAAATTTTATTAAGAGAAGAGAATTTAACTTCTTTAGGAATTAATGAAGTTAAAGAATTAACTTTTGATTATTCTTTTGAAAATGAAGGGAAATATGATATAAGCATAAAGCTTTTTGATTCAGAAGAGGATGAAATAGAGACTAACAATAAGAATTTCCTATTATTAGTTTCAAAAGAGGACAGTGATGAAAATCCAGGAAATGGTGAAAATCCGGGAAATGGTGAAAATCCGGGAGATGATGGAGATGACTCAGATAATGGATCAGGTGGAGAAGATAAACCAGATACAGATGATCCAGACTCAGAAAAGCCAGATGAATTACCTAACACAGGAAGTAGAATGAATTCTAATATCCTTATGACATTTGGAGTTTTATATTTAGCTGTAGGTTTCTTCATTATTTCTAAAAAGAAAAGAGTAAGATAATAGTTTGTAAATCTTAGGGCTGGCCTTTTTTAGGCCAGCTTCAATAATAATTAATTGGGGTAGTGGGAGAAGTATTATGAAAAATAGTAAAAAAAGCATTATTTTTTTAGTAAGTATAGTTTTATTATCTTTTTTTATTGTAGGGCTTTCAAAGTTTATATTTGATAGCGGCTTTATAAATGATAGATTAAATAAAAATGTTCAATATTATGAGGGAAAAGTAAAGAGAATAACCAAGGAAATGTTAGAAGGAGATAAGTACATAGAAGGTATAGAGCTAGGATATCAAAATATAGTAATAGAAATTTTAGAAGGACCTGAAAAAGGAAAAGAATACGAAATAGTAAATAATATTAGTAGAGTTTATAATATGCCAGTTAAGGAAGATACTAAGGTAATATTAGGTTTTTTCTATGAAGGAGAGGAAATAAAAGATATAGCTGTCTATAGTTATAAAAGAAGTAACATAATATTTTTATTAGGATTATTATTTGTAATAGTAATAATAGGAGTAGGAGGATTTAAAGGAGTAAAATCCTTAGTTTCTTTATTTTTCACTTGTGTTTGCATAATATTCTTAATGATTCCTTTAATGCTAGTGGGAGTAAATCCTATAGTAGCTGCAATTTTTTCATCTTTTATAAGCATTGTTGTTACATTAACTTTAGTTTCGGGAGTGAATAAAAAGACTTTCACAGCCATTTTAGGAACTTTAAGTGGAATTATTATATCAGGAGGAATAGCAATAAGTTTTGGAAATCTTGCTAAATTATCAGGTATTAGTATGGAGGAAGCTGAGAGCATGATGTATATAGCAGAAAATACATCTTTAGATATTCATGGAATAATGTTTGCAGCTATTTTAATAGCTTCTTTAGGTGCTGTTATGGATGTAGCAATGTCAATTTCATCCTCAATTTTTGAGATAAATGAGGTAAATAATAGCTTAACTAAGAAAGGTCTATTTAAAAGTGGAATGAATATAGGAAAAGATATAATAGGAACTATGGCCAATACATTAATTTTAGCTTTTGCTGGAGGATCTTTAAATACAATAATAATGCTTTATGCTTCCAATATGAGTAAGAATCAAATGTTGAATCTAGATGTATTGTGTATAGAAGTTATACAAGGACTTTCAGGAAGCATAGGAATTATACTTACTGTACCAATAACAGCATTTATAGCAAGTTGTTTTTGTAGTTTAAATTTAAAAAAAAGTGTTAAAAGCCTTTCATAATACTATCATAATATGATAGTATAAAATTCCAAGTATTATTAATTAAGAATTTACTTAAGACTAATAAGGAGGACTAGAATGAGCAAACAAAAGAAAGAGTTTTTAATAATTGGAATTGGCTTAATAGGATTATCCCTATTTTTACATTATGTGCATTATCTTATCTTTCAAGATTTACATCATACATTAATATTTCTTTTTGCTGATATAGCTTTTATACCTATGGAAGTATTCTTTACTACTTTAGTAATTGATAAATTACTTGAAAAGAGAGAAAAAGAGCATTTAAAGGACAAGCTAAGTATGCTTATAGGTGTTTTCTTCAGTGAATTAGGAATTGATATTTTAAATACCTTTGTACATACAGATAATAATACAGAACTTATTGCAAAGGAAGCTATAGTCACTAAGGAATGGAATAAGAATGATTTTAAGAATTTAGAGAAAGTGGTTAATGAATATGAGTATAAAGTAGATATTAAAAAGATAGACCTAATAGCTTTAGAAAAGAAATTAAACGCTCAAAAAGATTTAGTTATTAATTTAATAACTAATCCAATGTTAATAGAGCATGAAGAGTTTTCAGATATGCTTATGTCCATACTTCATTTAAGAGAAGAATTAAGCAGTAGATGTTCTCATGAATTAGAAGTTTATGAAATTCAACATTTAGAAAAGGATATAAATGTTGCTTATAAATACTTAGTCTTTGAATGGGTTCAATATATGAAACAATTAAAAGCAAATTATCCTCAATTATTCTTAAAAGCATTAATTACAAATCCTTTTGATAAAAGATCATTAAGAGAAAAAGAATGCAATTATTTATAAAATAAAATAGTACAGTGTAACATTTAAGTTACTACTGTACTATTTTTTCATTTGAAAAAGTACTGATTTTAGATATATAATTCTTTACATTTTCTAAAACCTCATCTTCACCAACATACATTATTATATCATTAGCCATTATTTTAAAGTATGGACCAGGTGATAAAAATAATTCACCATTTCTTTTTACACCTATTATTGTTGCTTTAGTATTTTGCCAGAAATTTAAGTCTCCAATACTCTTACCAACTGCAAAACTTTCACTTTCAACTATACTTTCAAAAGGGATAACAGTTCCTACATTTCTAAGTTGGGTAGCGAATTCAATCATATTTTCTATATTTTTTTCAAGTTGTTTGTCCAATTCGTTTTTAGCTTTTAATATTTTATAAGTATCATTGCTAAGTGTTGTAAAGTCAGATTGAGCTTTAAACTTACTTAAAAAATCTTTTGCATTTTCCTTACTATTAATTATTATTCCACTTTTTTCATTAACAGATACTACGTTCATATCCTTAAGTAAGGCTACTGAGCGTCTTATAGTTTCAGGTGAAACTTTATATATGCTAACTAGGGTTGTACGACCTGTAATTTTACTTCCTTCTTTAAAATCATTATTTAAAACTCTATTAGCTATATCAATAGCTATCTTTATGTAGTTTGGCGTTTTTGTACGTTTAGCCATTATAACATCACGCTCCATAGTATATTAATATATTAAACTAAATTGATTTTATCACTTAGATAGTAGGTTTGTAAATTATAAAGAGTATTTTTAGCAAAAAAGCAAGAAATGAAAGTATCAAATTCCCTAATTTAACATATTTTTAAAAATGTATGCATATATATTTAATGTACTGAATAAATATGTACTTAGAATTATTATAAAAATTTGGGGGTGGAATTTTGTTAAAGAATAGGGAAAGAATGAAAAGATTAATAGCCTGTGGAATAGCAGCTAGTATAGTCTCTGTTAATGGATTACCTGTTTTTGCTTCTGAGTTAAATAAATCAGATAAGGTTAATTTAGCTCTAAATAAAAAGACTGTAGCTTCTTCAAGAGAAGTTAATGATAAGTGGGGAGCAGAACTCATAACAGATGGTATTAAGGATAAGCCAAGTGATCCAAATGCAAAGCCCGGTAATTCTAGATGGGCTAGTTCAAGAAATGTACCACAATGGATATATATTGATTTTGAAGAAGCAACTACTTTTGATCAAGTTGATATACTTTGGGATGGAGCATATTCAAGAAATTATAAATTAGAGGTTTCTAATGATGCACAAACTTGGGAAGAAGTTTATACAACTAGTGAGGGAAAAGGAGATCAAGAGTCCATAAATCTTGGAGAAGATATAACTGCTAATTATTTAAGAGTTAGCTGTGAAGATACAGCTCATGAATGGGGAAATGTATCAATATATGAAGTTGAAGTTTATGATAATGAAGAAAATGTAGCTCCACCTGAAACAGAAACAGGAGTTAATATTGCTTTAAATAAAACTGCTACGGCATCAGCATCAGAAACTAATGCGCTTACTCCAGATAAAGTTGTAGATGGAGATACATCTTCAAGAAGTTCTAGATGGTCAAGTGGAGGATTTTCTAATGGAGCTAAACAATGGATAACTATTGACTTAGAAAAAGAAAGTACTTTTGATAAGGTTAGATTATTCTGGGAAGCTGCCAATGCAAAGGTTTATGAAATTCAAACTTCTAATGACAATCAAGAGTGGAAAACGGTTCATAGAAATGAAGCTGGACAGGGTGGTACTGAGGTTATAGAGTTAAATGAAAAGGAAAATGCAAGATATGTAAGAGTTTACTGTGAAGAAAATAATCCAGATGTATGGAGTTCAGTATCATTATATGAAGTTGAGATATATAATGGAGAGATTCCTTCATCAGGAAATATTGATGAGGTTGTAAGTTCTATAGAGGTTCCTACTATAAATAAGGGGGATTCTAAACTTCAAATGCCAGAGGTGCCAGAAGGCTTTGAGATATCATTTATTGGAGCCGATTATAATCAAATCATAAATGATGATATGACTATAAATGAACCTTTAGTGGATACTACTGTAATTGTAGACTTTGAAATTAAAAAGGGAAATGAAAAAAGGGAGACTACTGGTATAGAAATAAATGTACCAGGTAAGTATTCTGAATCCTTAGGAAGTAATACTAAGCCAGAAGTAGTTCCAAGTTTAAGAGAATGGGTTGGAAAAGATGGGAACTTTACTATAACAGATTCTTCAAGAATAGTTATTGATCCTGCTTATGAAAATGAGTTAAGTAAAACTGCAAGTGAATTCAAGTCTGATTATGAGGAAATAGTTAATAAGCCTATTGAAATAGTTTATTCAAATTCACCTGCAGAAGGGGATTTTTATTTTACTTTAAACTGTGAAGATGAGAGTATAGGAGAAGAAGGATATTACATGTATGTAGATGAGTACTTAAAGGTTGAAGCTACTCATAATACAGGAGCTTTCTACTCAACTAGATCAATACTTCAAATATTAAAGCAAAATGGTGAAACTATTCAAAAAGGAATAGTTAGGGACTTTCCAAGATATGAAAATAGGGGATTTATGCTTGATGTTGGAAGAAAATTCTTTACAATGGATTATTTAGAGCAATTTATGGAAGCTATGTCTTGGTATAAATTAAATAACTTCCAAGTTCATTTAAGTGATAACTATATTTGGACTAATAATGAAAATTGGGAAACTGCTTATGCTGCTTTTAGATTAGAATCTGACACATATCCAGGTTTAACAGCAACAGATGGTAGTTATACTAAGGAGGAATTTAGAGAGTTTATAGAAAAATCTGGTGATCATGGAGTAGAAATTATTCCAGAAATAGACGTTCCTGCACACTCACTAGCATTTACTCGTTATAACCCATCCTTAGCTTTAGGTACAGGAGGAGATGCCACTTATTTAGATGTAGGTAATCCAGAGGTTTATGATTTTGTAGATGGATTATTTGATGAATATTTAGGAGGAGAAGATCCAGTCTTTGGAGATCAAGATTTCCATATTGGAACAGATGAGTATAAGGGAGCTCCTGAGAAAAAAGAGGAATTTAGAGCATTTACAGATAGATATCTTAAAAAGGTTAGAGATGAATATGGAAGAAATCCAAGATTATGGGGAAGTTTAGATGTTTTCCCAGGAGAGACGCCTGTAACTAGTGACGGAGCTCTTATGAATATCTGGTATAGAGGATATGCTGATGCTAGAAATATGATAAATCAAGGATATGATATTTTAAATACACAAGATGCAGATCTTTATATAGTTCCAGAAGCTGGTTATTATAATAACTATCTTAATACAAGATTCTTATATAATGATTGGGAGCCAAGAAGATTTGCTTCAGATTATAAACTTCCAGCAGGTCATCCTCAATTAAAAGGCGGAATGTTTGCTGTATGGAATGATATGATAGATGAAAAAGCAAATGGAATCTCTGAAAGAGACATTTATGATAGATCATTCCAAGCAGCTCAAGTTTTATCAGAAAAAATGTGGGCAGCACCTGATAGTGAAACTAGCTTTGAAGAGTTTAAAGAAAGAGTAGACAAAGTAAGTGATGTTCCAGATTCTAACTTAACTTATAATGTGGAATCTAAAACTGAAACTGTAATTGATTACGATTTCGAAGAAGAGGCTACAGAAAATATTAAAGATAATTCTGGAAATGAATATAATGCTACAGGAACAAATGTAGAATCTGTAGAAGGTAAAGAAGGAAAAGGAATTAAATTAAATGGAGGAGAAAGCTATATTGATACTCCAGTTGATAACAAAGGTTTAGATTACACAATTTCTATGTGGGTTAAAAAAGATGCTAATGGAGATTATAGTGAACAAATATTATCAGAATCTAATACAGGAGTATTAAAAGCTTGTCAAAAGGAAACTGGTAATGTTGGTTTCTCAAGAGAAGGATATGACTATTCATTCAATTACAAATTACCTGAGGATGAATGGGTTGAGTTAACTTTCATTGGGGAATTAAATAAAACAAGTCTTTATGTAAATGGAGAATTTATAGAAACTATAAATAAGAGTAATGGTGGTAAAGTAGGAACATTTATATTACCTCTAGATAAGATTGGAAGTTCAACTAATTCATTTAAGGGTAGTATAGATGAAATAACTGTTAAGGATGGTGCGCATAAAATTATAGATCCTACAGTTATACCACAAGATCAAATGACTGCAAGTGCTAGTAGTGAGCATCCTAATATAGGAACAGAGGGTATTGCTCAGTTTGCTATTGATGGAGATGAAAGTACTATATGGCATACAAAATGGAGTCCAGTAGATAAATTACCTCAATACATTACTTTAGATTTAGGTGGAAGTTATGATATAAATAAATTCACATATATGCCTAGACAAAATGGTTTAAATGGAAGTATAAGTGAGTATGAATTACAAGTAAGTACAGATGGAGAGAATTTCACTAAGGTAGCAGAGGGAAATTGGACAGCAGATAATAGCACGAAAGTATTAAATTTTGATGCTGTCAATGCAACTCATGTAAGATTAGTAGCTAAAGCTGGTCATGGTGGATTTGCATCTGCAGCTGAGTTAAATGTTCATCAAGTTTTAGAAGTTCCAGAAGAAAATGTTGGACAAAGCTTCTTAACAGTACCTGAAAGTGTTAAAGTAAATGAGAATTTTGATATTTTCTTAGGTGCTAATGAAATAAAAGAAGATTTATCAGCTTATGCAGCTGAATTTACTTTAAAATATAATCAAGAAGTATTTGATTTAGTAGAAGTTACAAATGGAATAGATGGAGTATTTGTTAATCATAAAGAAATAGAACCAGGTGTAGTTAAAATAGTAGCTGCTAGCTTAGGAAACCCAATAGAAAGTGCTACTAATTTAATAAAAGCTACTCTTACTCCTAAAGCTGAATCAGAAAGAGAAACTTTAGAAATAATTTCAGCAAACTTAGGAGATGGAGAAACTGGTAAAGTTCATGAGTTAGGATTAACAAGTGGAGAAGTAGCTGTAAGCAAGGGAAATGTAGATATAATAGTTAATCCAGTAAGAAATTTTGTTGCTTCAGAGGTTAATAAGAAAGATGTAACTGTAACTTGGGAGGCTCCAGAAACAATTGAAGGTTTAGAAGGATACATTCTTTATAAAGATGGTAAAAAAGTTGGAGAAATTGGTGCTGACGAGATAACTTATAAATTTAAAGGATTAAATAGACACACAATTTACAACTTTAAAATAGCAGCTAAGTATTCAAATGGAGAGATTTCTAGTAAGGAGTCAATAACTTTAAGAACTGCAAGATAATTAATATGAAAATAAGAAAAAGACTAGAATTATTAAATTCTAGTCTTTTTTGAATTTATATAGAAATAAAAAGGTAATATATAATAAAAAGTAAGAATATTATAAGGAGATTTTTATATGTTAAATTTAACTTTACTTGGTACTGGTGGAGGTATGCCAATGCCAAATAGATTTTTATCATCAATAATTATGAATTATAAAGGAAGAAAAATTCTTTTAGATTGTGGAGAAGGCACTCAGGTAGCCATGAGAGTAGTTGGAACTGGGTTTAAGAGTATAGATATAATTTGTATAAGTCATGTTCATGGAGATCATGTTAATGGCTTGCCAGGATTGCTTTCTACAATTGGAAATAGCGGAAGAGAAGAACCTATTTATATAATTGGACCTGAGGGAATAAGTAATGTTATAAAAGGCTTTAGTGTTGTTTTAACATACTTACCATATGAGCTTAGAATTATAGAGGGATTAAAAAGAGGAGAGTTTAGAGTAAATAAAGAAAATATCGAATTAGTAGATGAAGGAGAACATTCAGATATCATAATAAATACATTAGATTTAGATCACTCAGCACCTTGTTTTGGTTATTCTTTTTATATAAAAAGAGAAAGAAAGTTTGATGTGAAGAAAGCCATGAAAAATGATGTTCCTAAGATGCTATGGTCTAAATTGCAAAAAAATGATGAGGTAGAATTTGAAGGAGTTAAATATTCTAGAGATATGGTTCTTGGAGAAAGTCGTAAGGGACTTAAGGTAAGTTATACTACGGATACAAGAGCTATAGAAACAATTCCTCATTTCATAAGAGATAGTGATTTATTTATATGTGAAGGAACTTATGGAAGCGAAGAGGATATACATAAGGCCATAAAAAATAAACATATGACTTTTAAAGAGGCTGCTAACTTAGCTAGAAATGGAGAGGTAAATGAGCTATTATTAACTCATTTTAGTCCAGCTATGAATAAGCCAGATGAATTTATACATAATGCAAGAGAAGTTTTTGAAAACTCTTATACGGGAAAAGATGGAGAAGAGAGAACTTTAAATTTTAAAGAATAAATAAGTTTGTTATAAAATATAATGTTTAAAAATTCCAAAAAATGTTATAATTAATGTATAGTTTTATAACTAAGAAAGGAATTGATGGTATGAAGGGGTTAATAGTTTTTGGAGAAAAGGGTTCTGGAAAAGATACGGTAGCTAGACTTATAAATGAATATTCGGAGAAAAGTGTTAGTTTCTTTAATATAGGAGACTTAGTTAGACATATGTCTTGTATATTTTTAGCTACTGATAAGTGGAATAATAAAAAAAGAGAATTTTATGTAGATACTGCCATGAAACTAAAGGAAATAGATGAGAATTTTTTAAGTTATTACGTTTTAGGAAGAATTTTAGATAAGTTTAAAAAGAATTCCATACTTGAGATAGATAATGAACAACTTATAATAGTAACTGGTGGAAGAACCTATGAAGATTATGAGTTTTGGAAAAAGAGTGGTTTTAAGACATTAGGAGTAAAATGTGATGAGAATGTTAGAAAAGAAAGACTGAAAAATAGAGATGGTTATGAACAGAATTCTGAAGATAATCTTGAGAAAAATACAAGTAAGATAATTGAGTTATGTGATTTTAATGTTGATAATAGCGGATCTTTTCAGGAGCTAGTAAAAGAGGTTACATCTTTTGTGGTTCAAAATGGGTTGTAAGAAAATGTAAGTTTATATGTGATAAAATAGATAGGTAATAATATTATTAGAGGTGTAAAGATGGCTAAGGAAAAAATACTTAAGACAAATGCTATGAGAATATTAGACTCAAAAAAAGTATCTTATGATATGTTAAGTTATGAAAGCAATGATGGTAAGATAGATGGAATTTCAGTAGCTCATAAAATTGGAGTAGATGAGAAAAATGTATTTAAAACATTAGTAGCTCAAGGGACAAGTAAAGAGCTTTATGTTTTTGTTATACCAGTTGCAGAAGAATTAGATTTAAAATCAGCTGCTAAAATAGCTGGAGAAAAGAAAGTTGAAATGATAGCAGTTAAGGATATATTAAAATATACCGGCTACATTCGTGGTGGATGTTCACCTATCGGTTTAAAACGTGATTACAGAACATTTATACATGAGAGTGCTAAAGGCTTAGATTTTATGATAGTAAGTGCAGGAAAGATAGGGCACCAAATAAAGATTAATCCAAATGATTTATTGAATGTAGTAAAAGGAAAATTTGAATTTTTAATAAAATAATAAAAAGCCACATAATTTTATGTGGCTTTTTGTTTTAAAGCATATTTTTAGCAAATTTTATTAAGGTTGGAGCAGCTGTTAAAAATCTTTTTTGTGGCTTTGAATTCATTTTCTTTATTGCGCAAGTCATACCTATTATACCTGCAGCGGCACCAATGCATGAAACAATAACCATTTTTTTGTTTATCTCAACTTCTTTGTCTAATAGACAAGATTTTACTTTACAATTATTATCATTTGATTGAACATAATCTTTCATATCTTCCATAGCATCAAAAAATGAGTAATCATTAATATTGTCACTATACTCATTACAGTTACAGTAATCATAATTATTAGATGGACAACTATCTTTATAGTAAGATGGTGGAACAAAACGTTTAGTTCTTTTTCTTAAAGCTCTATATTCTTTATCCATGTTTACACCAATTCCTTTGTACATAAAATCACCTCAAATTTATTATTTACAAAATTAATTTATATAGTCATAAATTTAAAAGGATTTAGAAAAATTATTTATATGTATAAGAAAAAACTTATAGATTAATATCTTATATTAAGTAACTTTAATATGTTATAGTGAATAAAATGTAATAAGTGGAATAAATGGAATATATTCCGAAACTATTGTTAAAGGCGTGAGTTTATATGAATACAAATGATTTAAATAAAATTGAAGAAGGATACTATGGAAATAAAGAGGATTATTATGATAAGCAAGGGCATTGTTATACTAGCTTTTTTATAAGTGATATTATTATAAATAATAATAAAAAAGGTAGTGTTACAATAAACAATAATTTTGATATTTCAAAGGAAAAAAAAGATTTTCTAAAAAACGAACTTTTAAAATATTTTGAACTTGAAAAAAACGAAAATTTAGAGAATGAAGAAGTAGAAAAGCTTATAAAATTCTTTGTAGAAAATTTAGGTGCTCAATTTTATATTCAAGGAGTTATAGATTCTTACAAATATATTGTAGATAAGTCAGATGATTTATTGAGTATTGAAAGGTGATAGAACATAGAAGTTGTCAAAATTTAATGTAGACAACTTCTTTTTGTTGTTTTTGATATTTTTTTGTAACTATTTTATTGATAAATTTTCTTAAAGAATATATTATATAAGTTGGAAGATAATTTTAAGTAGGGGGTAATATAACTACTAGGGAGGATTTTGTATGAATAGGAATAAGATAGCAGCTTTAATTTTTGCTATATCAACGGTATGTATTGTTTCGGCGCATAGTGAAAATGCTTATGCAACTGAACATAAGAATTCGAATCAATTAGAAGAGAATAATCAAACAAAAGCGGTGAAAAAAGGACAAGTTATAAATGTAAGTACAAATTTAAGAGTTAGAAAAAGTCCTAATACAAGCAGTGATGTTGTTGCATATTTAACTAATGGCGAAGTTTTTAATATAGATGGAAAAGAAGGGGCATGGTATAAAATAAATGCCAATGGTAAAGTTGGATATATACATGGAGATTATGTAAAAGAATTAAATGGCAGTTCTAATAATAGTGGGGGAAGTAGTAATTCAAATTTAGATACATCATTAGCGGGGAAAACTGGTAAGGTTGTAAATGTAAGTAGCTCTTTAAGAGTAAGACAATCACCAAGTACAAGTAGTTCAGTTATAGGTAGCTTAAGTAGTGGACAAACATTCCAGATAAAAGGAAAACAAGGCTCTTGGTATTATATAAGTGCAAATGGGGTTACAGGATATATTCACGGAGATTATGTACAAGTAGGTGAAGGTGGTTCAGGAAATGGTGGATCATCTGAAAATGGATCAGGATTAGATACATCATTAGCAGGAAAAACTGGTAAGGTTGTAAATGTAAGTAGCTCTTTAAGAGTAAGACAATCACCAAGCACAAGTAGTTCAGTTATAGGAAGCTTAAATGGTGGACAAACTTTTGAGATAAAAGGTAAAAGTGGAGATTGGTATTATATAAGTGCAAATGGAGTTACAGGCTATATCCATGGAGATTATGTACAAGTAGGTGGAAGTAACTCAGGAAGTGGTGGATCATCAGAAAATGGATCAGGATTAGATACATCATTAGCAGGAAAAACAGGTAAAGTTGTAAATGTAAGTAGCTCTTTAAGAGTAAGACAGGATGCAAGTACAAGCAGCTCAGTTGTTGGCTCATTAAGCTCAGGACAAACTTTTAAAATAAAAGGACAAAAAGGGTCTTGGTATCATATTGAAGCACAAGGAACAACAGGATATGTCCATGGAGATTATGTTCAGGTAGTAAGTGGAAACTCTGGCAGTAATCAAGGTGGAAGCTCAAATAACGGTTTAGATGAATCTTATAATGGAAAAACTGGAAAGGTTGTAAATGTAACAACTAATTTAAGACTTAGAAGTCAGCCTAATACTAGTAGTTCTGTTTTAGCATATTTATTACCTAATGAAAGATTTACCTTAAAGGGTAAAACATCTTCAGGATGGTTTAAAGTAGATTACAACGGGAAAATAGGATATTTAAATGAAGAGTATGTTAAAATAGTATCTTCAAACGAAGGTTCAAATGAAGGTTCAAACGGTGGACAAGTTAATCAAAGTAAGTATGAAAAAGTGTTAAGTGTTATGAAAGCACAAATTGGTTCACCTTATATATGGGGAGGATCAGGAGAAGTTTTAACACAAAGTCTTTTAAATAGCTTAAGAAAATCTTTCCCAGATCAAGCAGCTAGAGGGTTCTATGATATACCATCAAGTTATTTAAATGGAAATTATAGAGCTTTTGATTGCTCAGGATTAATGCAATGGAGCTTTAGACAAGCCGGTGTTAGTATAGGAAGAACAACATGGGATCAAATAAACAGTGGTTATGAAGTTTCTCCAAGCAATGCTCAGCCAGGAGATTTATTATTCTTTAGTAATTTAGGGCATGTAGGTATGTATATAGGAAATGGACAGTGGATAGAAGCACCAAATAAGGGTAAATTCGTATCTATTGCACCAGTTCCATGGAGCAAAATAGGAAGAGCAAGAAGAGTATTATAAAATTAACATAATAAAAAGATTATAAAGCAAGTTATGCTTAGTTGAAATTTAACTAAGTATAACTTGTTTTTGTTTTTAAAGAAATTGATATACAAAATATGTAAAATATATTATAATTTAATTGTAAAATAGTGGGAGGTGGGCTTGTGAGAGAGGTTCTACTTATTATAGGAAGTTATGAAGGAAGTGAGAGTAATTCCTATTGTATAGCAAATTATATAGAAGATAATTTAGGTGGAAGAGTAAAATGTTCAAAAGTTTTATTAAGTGAATATTATCTTAAAAATATAAATGATAATTTAAAGGTTTATGATAATATTATTTTTATTTCATCTTTAAGAAAAGATAAGTTTAATGATTTATCAGAAAGATTTTTGGATTTTATTAGTAATGAAAATAAGGATATTAATAAAAATATTTATTTTTCAGTAATTCTAAATGGAGATTTAGAAGTTTTAAAAGGTACAGAGGATTTAGAATTGCTTTTAGAAAATTGTATGAAAATATGTAAGAAGAGATTCATTATATGGCAAAAAGGGATAGGTGTATTGGCTAATTTAAATCTTTGGAGAAGTGGGTTAGAAGATAATAGTTTAGAGTATGAGCAATTATTAATAGAATTAGAAATGTTTTGTGAAGACATAATAAACTGTAAAACATATCATCATAATAGTTTTGCCTTGCCAAGAAAGGGAAGTGGATTTTTAAAATTTATAAATAAAAGGATAAAACATTTTATTTAGAATCATAAAGTAAAAGATTCTTATATTATATTTTATAAAAAAATATGCTATATAGAAAACTATATAACATATTTAAATTCTATAATCCTTTTTTATTAGAATCTGCAGAAATGCCTTTATCTTTTAAAATTTCATAAATAGTTTTAGATGTTGTATCTTCCATTGTATAACCTAAATCTATTAGTATTTCATTAAGCTTTTCTTCAGATGATGTTTCTATTTCTATATATGGAAATGGACAAAATGATGGATCATTAATATCTATTTCAATTAAAGAATTTTTATATTCATAGCTTTCTCTATATTTTTTTATTGTTTCAAATAATTCTAATCCTAAAGATTTAAAAATATTTTTACCTACAGCACCGTCAGCTATGATTGTTTCATTTTCTTCCATTACTTTAAATTTATCTTGACTAAGCATTTTTTTTGTTGTCATAAAATACACTGTTTTGTTATTTATAAGATCTTCAACAGTTCTTATTCTTGCATACCCTTTTTTATCTAATAATTTTCTATCTGGAAAATCAAAAATATCATTTGTTTGATTTTCACGTTTAACGTTTTTAGCACCAAGTTTATTTAATGTATCTCTTAGTTTTTCAACATTTATGTCTATAACACGTGTTTCAAGTTCTTTCATAATTAAGTTACCTCCAAAGTTCTTATAATATTATTATAAACAAATTATTAATGATATGAAAGCAGATGAATGATGATTTTTTATTTGTATTTTGATAAAATATAAGATGTGTCAAAAATACATGGAAATTTCTATGGAGGTTTAAGAATGGAATACGTAAATGATATAAATATAATGGAAGCTGTTATACATATATTAGATAGTAATAGTGATGAACCTATATTAAATGAATATAAAATAGATTTAACAGATGATGTATATAAATTTATATATAAACATGTTGAAAAAGGATTAAAGAGTGAAGACTTAAAATATGCTATTTTCAATCCTGAAAGACATGTAGTCAAGGAAGTATCTCAAGATTATTTAAATGGAGTTAATAGAGATATTGTTGAGGTTTCTCAAGAATTAGCAAGACAAATGTTTTATATTATGAAGGGGAACAATAATATACCTAGTTGTGATTTGATTACAGTATCAATATCAACAGATCAGGGACCTATGCTAGGAATATTAAAAATGGATTATATAAAGAACTTTACTCATAAGGTTGACTTTGTTGACAATAAAATAGGGATAGGAATAGTAGAGCAAGCAGCAGGATTGCCAGCATCAGGACAAAAGGTTCAAAAGTGTGCTTTTATAAAGCCTATAAGAGATGATCAGAATATAAACCTTATGGTAATAGATAAACAAAGGAAATCATCAGAAGATGATGAGTATGGAGCAAATTACTTTATAAATAATTACCTAGGATGCACAGTTATTCAAAATGAAAGAGATATGACAAAGACATTTGTTAAGGCAACTGAGACTTGGACAAGAAACAATATTATTGAAGATGCAGAAAAAGCTGAAAATATTAGAACTAAAATAAAAGGTAAGCTAAAAGAAGAAGAAGTTATAAATATAGAGGAGTTATCTCGTGAATTATTTAATGAAGAACCTATGATGAAAGAGAATTTCACAACCTTTGTAAGAGGACAAGGTTTAGAGGAAGATATTGAAATAGATAAGCTTTGGGTTGAGAAAAAAATGAAAAGAACTAGACTTAAAATAGATAAGGAAATAGATTTATATATTGATGATGAGGCTTACCATGATGAATCTAAGTTTGAAATAATAAGAAATGGTGATGGAAGTATAAATATGGTTATTAAAAATATTAAAAATTATATAGAAAAATAAAAAAAGAGATTAGAAAACCTAATCTCTTTTCTTTATTTAAGATTATTAAGCTCTGTTTACTGAACCGAATAATTCCATTTTTTCTTTAACTGTAGCTTTTATAGCTTCGAATCCAGGATTTAATAATTTTCTTGGGTCAAATCCTTTTCCTTCTAAATCTTTACCCGCTTCTATATATTTACGAGTAGCTTCAGCAAATGATAATTGACACTCAGTGTTAACATTTATTTTTGATACTCCTAATGATATAGCTTCTGCGATCATATCTGAAGGGATTCCAGTACCACCGTGTAATACTAAAGGCATATCTCCAGTAGCAGCTTTGATGTTAGCTAAAGCTTCGAAGTTTAATCCAGCCCAGTTTGCTGGGTATTTTCCGTGAATATTTCCGATACCAGCAGCTAACATAGTAACTCCTAAATCAGCGATTTGTTTACATTCAGCAGGATCTGCGATTTCTCCAGCTCCAACAACTCCGTCTTCTTCTCCACCGATTGATCCAACTTCAGCTTCAACTGATACGTTTTTAGCAGCAGCTAAATCGATTATTTCTTTAGTTTTAACTATGTTTTCTTCGATTGAGTAGTGTGATCCGTCGAACATTACTGATGAGAATCCAGCAGCCATAGCATCTATAGCTCCTTGGTAGCTACCGTGATCTAAGTGTAATGCTACAGGAACAGTTATTTTTAATTCTTCTAACATTCCATTAACCATTCCAACTATTGTTTTGAATCCACACATATATTTAGCAGCACCTTCTGATACTCCTAATATAACTGGTGAGTTATTTTCTTGAGCAGTTAATAATATAGCTTTTGTCCATTCTAAGTTATTTATGTTGAATTGACCAACAGCGTATTTTCCTTCTCTTGCTTTATTTAACATTTCTTTTGCGTTAACTAATGCCATTTTGTTTACCACCTTTCAAAATCTTACATTAACTTTATTAAATTTATGTATAGGGACATAAAAAGTCCATGTGGGACTTGCCCCTTACAATAACATTATAAACTAAAATTAGTATAAATTCCACAATAAAATATATTTTTTAGATTAGAAATTAAAATATTTCCTATATTAACCTTTTGAATTTCTTCTATATGATTTGTATAATCTTTAATTATATGTACAGAAGCTAAACTGTTTGAAAGATCTTCTCCTTTAATATATTGAGTTAAACTAATTATCTCTTTACTTAAATTATCTAATTGCTCATGATTTACATAAAGAGATATAGATAGATAATTTTCTTCTAATATATCTAGTAAATTAAGAGATTCTTTGTAAGATTCATTCCAATTCTCTTTATTTAAATAATACTCTATTTTTTCACTAGAGTCAGTCACTTTGTCACAAAAATCTGTTAATTTAACATTGAAAAATAAAACAGAACCAAGAACGAAAAAAAATATTAGTGCTGAAATTAAAGTATTCTTCATAATACAATATCCTCTTTATCTTTTTGATTTTTCTTTTGAACGAATAATTTCCCGTCAGAATCTAGCATAACTAAAAATAGTTTATTCCTAGGAGGATAGTTCATAGATTTTAATTTGTCGTCTAGCCATTTTACATCCTTATGCAGTGCTTTAAGAGCCTTTTTGTTTAAACGCCCGCCTTCTAATAAAACAACAGGAATCTTTGCTTCACTTTCTTTTATCTTTAAATCTTTTCTTTTAACATTTTCACAGTCACTTTTAGGAATAATAGATATAGTTCCATTAGTTTCTATGATTGCATATTGAATATCCTTTATATTTAAATAACCTGCGCTTCGTAATTCCTCTAGTATATCATTCATTGTTAATCTTTGTTTTTTCATCATATCTAAATTAATTTCGCCGTTACTTATTATTATAGAAGGAGTACCATCTAGTAGTTTTTCAAAAAAGCGGCTATGTTGTTGAATTTCAGATATCAATGCTTTTATAAATAAAAGAGTAATTATTGGTATTATTCCTAGAAGGAGAGGAAGACGAGGATCTTGCATTGGTAAGGCTACCAAGTCTGATACCATTAATGTTATTACAAGTTCATAAGGTTGCAATTCACCAATTTGACGTTTCCCCATAAGCCTAATACTTATTATTACTAGGAAATATAGGATTAAAGTTATTATAAAGGTTATTAGCATAAAAATCCCTCCTCTAATAAAATAGGTTAACAAATTTAAAGGCTATTTATACAAAAATAGATAACTTTTTTAAATTTTTAAGTGTATAATAACAATAAAGCGGGATTATGAGTAGAGAGGAATGGTGTTTATGAAAAGCTTTAAAGTCAATGTAAAAGGTAAAGTCTTGGTTTTTAATGAGGGAGAGAAATATTCAGCTATTTTAGAGAAAGACTATATAAAAGAATCAATACCTATTACTTTGGTTAAACAAAAAAATCAGTATTATGAATTTACTGATTTAATAAGGGAAGATGGAATTATAGAACTTATAAACATAAGTAATCCCCAAGGAAAAATAGCTTATAGTAGAACTTTACAATTTGTGTTTATAAAAGCTACTTTGGATCTTTTTAAAGATGCAAGAATAGATATAGAGCATTCTATAAGCAAGGGAATATTTGGCGAAATTCACAAGGAAAAAGCTTTAAATGAAGAAGATATAGTTAATATAAAGAAAAAAATGAAGGAAATAATAGATAAAAATATTGTAATAGAAAAAGTAAAAGTTCCAAAGAAAGAGGCCATAGAAATTTTTAAATCTTATAAAATGAAGGATAAGGTTGATTTATTACATTGGGTTCAAGAGGAATATGTTAATTTATATAAATTAGAAGATAGGTATGATTATTTCTATGGAGATATGGCTTATTCCACAGGAGTATTAAAGTATTTTGATTTATTATACTATGATCCTGGTTTTATACTTATGGTTCCAAGTCATAAAAATCCGACAGTCGTACCTGTATTTAAAGAGCAAAGGAAACTTTTTAATGTATTTAGAGAAAATGAGAGATGGTTAAATATATTAGGTACTCCAGATGTAGGTTCTTTAGATTATAAATTAGAAGGAGAAGAGTCTTTAGATATAATACGGGTTTCTGAAGCTTTACATGAGAAAAAGATTGCTGAAATAGCAGATATGATAAGTGAAAGAAAAGAGGTTAAAATCGTTTTAGTGGCAGGTCCGTCTTCCTCAGGAAAGACTACATTCTCTAAAAGACTTGCTATACAACTTAGAGTTAATGGATATATACCAATAGCTATTTCATTAGATGATTATTTTATAAATAGAGAGCATACTCCTTTAGACGAGGAGGGAAAACCTGATTTTGAATCTATAAATGCTTTAGATTTAGAACTTTTCAATAAGAATCTTTATGACATTTTAGAAGGAGAAGAGGTGGAGATACCTTCTTATAATTTTAAGTTAGGAGAAAGAGAGTGGGTTGGAAATAAAATTAAACTTCCTGACAATGGAATACTGGTAGTTGAAGGAATTCATGGATTAAATCCAGAACTTACAAAAAAAATAGCTTCTAAAAATAAATTTAGAGTATATATTTCTGCCTTAACTCAATTAAACTTAGATAATCATAATAGAATTCCAACAACGGATGTAAGAAAAATAAGACGTATAGTTAGAGATTACTTATCAAGAGGATATGGTGCAGAACAAACCTTAGAAATGTGGAGTTCTATAAAAAGAGGAGAAGAGAAAAATATATTTATCTACCAAGAAGAAGCTGACGTAATGTTTAATTCAACATTAGTTTATGAATTAGCTGCCTTAAAACAATATGCTTTAAGAGAGCTAGAAAAAATAGATAGAGATAGTGAGGTTTATTATGAAGCTAAAAGAATAATAAATTCTTTAAAGTTTTTTGTTGAAGTAGCCTCAGAAAGAGTTCCTGAAAACTCAATATTAAGAGAATTTATAGGTGGAAGTTGTTTCTACAAGTATTAATAAAATTTGATTTTAAGGAATTTAAATTTAGAGATAATAAAAAATCTCCATATTATTTTATGGAGATTTTTTATTTAAAGATTAATTTTATTCATTAAGTGAGTTAGTGAATTTTTTGAAACCTTCTAATCCCTTTTCATCTAACTTAAATACGCCACAATGTTCTAAAACTGATACAAATTTATTTGATAATTCCTTATTTACAAAATCATTTAAGTCAGTTGAAGATTTTAAGTAATTATATTTCTTTTTAAGCTCAAGAGTCCATGGCTTATGGTATTCTTCAATAGAGTCAATAGAAACATTACCTAATAAATATTCTTTAATTTGTTCAAGTTCTTTTAATAATCTGCCAGGAAGAACAGCAAGTCCCATAACTTCAATTAATCCTATATTTTCTTTTTTTATGTGATGAACTTCTTCATGAGGGTGGAATATTCCAAGTGGATGTTCATTAGAAGTTCTGTTATTTCTAAGAGATAAATCGACAACAAATTTGTCATCTTCTTTTCTTACCATAGGTGTTATAGTATTATGAGGCTCTTCATTAGAGTAAGCTAATATATCTAAAGACTCGTCAGAATAATTTCTCCATTTTTTTAGTATTAAGTCAGATGCTAAAACTAAAGAATCTATATTTTCTCCTCTTAATCTTATAGTTGATATTGGCCAGTTAATAGCTTCACATTGAACATCTTCAAAGGTATTTAGGGAGAAATCAAATAGCTTTCCAGCATCATTCATAGGGAATCTATGATTTCCTCCTTGATAATGTTCATGGGATAGAATTGATCCTCCAACTATAGGTAAATCAGCATTTGAACCAGCAAAATAATGAGGAAATTGATTTACAAATTCTAAAAGATTTTTAAAAGTATTAGTATTAATTTTCATTGGAACATGTTCTTCAGAAAGTATTATACAATGTTCATTATAATAAAGATAAGGAGAGTACTGTAACATCCAAGTCTTATTATTAAGATTTAATCTTATCATTCTGTGATTAGCCCTATCAGGATGAGTTACTGTACCTTCGTATCCTTCATTTTCAATACATAATAGACATTTAGGATAGTTGCTTTTAACTGAATTTCTTGATAATGCTATTTCTTTAGGATCTTTTTCGGGTTTAGATAAATTAATAGTAATATCCATGATTCCATACTTAGATGGAGTTTTAAAGCTTATATTTTTAGCAATTCTATCAGTTCTTATGTAGTTTGAGTTTTTACTTAAAGAGTAGAAGTAGTCAGTACTTTCTTCAGGTGAAGTAGAGTATTTTATGAAAAACTCTTTGTTTATTAAAGATGGAGATGGTAAAAATACATTCATTATTTCACTAGAAAAAATGTCTTTAGCGTATAATGCATCTTCTATTAATTTTTTGTCTAAAGCTATATTTATTAAGGCAGTTAATGTTTCATGGAAAGAAAGAGTAAGTTTTTCTTCCATTGGAGTATAACTTTCTTCTTTAAATAAGCTAAGAAGTCTATTTCTAATATATATTGTATCCATTTCTTCTATAAGGTTATTATTTATTGATATTTCTATTAATCTATCTATTAAATTATTTAAATTAAACATGTAAATTCCCCCTTATTTTAATCATGTAAATTTTCCATTATTCTAATTATGTAGGCTATCTGTTTTTAGATAGCCTACATTTAATTTAAAGTTCAGTAGGACCATCACCTATAGAGGCTACATAAAATGAAGCTTCATATCCTATAGCATCTTTATATGTTTGTCCAACATTTTTAATGAAATCATCAATATGATTATTATTAACTATAGCTATGGCACAGCCACCAAATCCAGCGCCAGTCATACGAGCACCTAAAACACCAGGTTGTTTCCAAGCTGTTTCAGCTAGAGTATCTAGTTCTTTACCTGTAACTTCATAATCATCTTTAAGAGAAATATGAGACTTATTCATAAGTTCTCCAAATAGTTCAAGATTATTTTCTTTTAATGCTTCTACAGCATTTTTTACTCTTTCATTTTCAGAAATAGCATGAACACATCTACGTAATTTGTTAGAATCTTCTATTTTATCTTTAAGAGTTTCAAACTCTGAACTTGTTAGCTGGCAAAGAGAAGAAATGTTAGCAGATTCTTTTAGAACTTCTAGAGAGTCGTCACATTCTTTTCTTCTTTCATTATACTTAGAATCTGCAAGTTCACGTCTTTTATTTGTATTCATTATAATTATTGAATTATCTCCTAAATTTAAAGGGACATATTCATAGTATAGTGTGTTACAGTCTAGTAAAATTGCTTTATCCTTTTCCCCTAATGATATTGCAAATTGATCCATTATTCCACTATTAACGCCTATATAATTATTCTCAACTTCTTTACCTATTAGAGCAGCATCTACTTTTGATATGTTAAGAGAGAAGAAAGTATCTAAAATCTTTACTATTAACATTTCCAAAGAAGCAGATGAAGATAGACCGGCACCGTTTGGAAGAGTTCCATTAATAACTATGTCTATACCTTTATCTATTATATAACCCTTATTTGAAAGTACTTTTAGAACACCCTTAATATAGTTTGTCCAATTATCTTCTTTTTTATAGGATAAGTCATCTAATGAAAATTCTATTGTGCCAAGAGATTCAAAGTTAAGAGAGTATGCTCTAAAAACTCTATCTTCTCTTAAGCTTGCAGCGGCAAATGTACCAAGAGTTATTGGGCAAGGAAATACAAAACCACCATTATAGTCAATATGTTCACCTATAAGGTTTATTCTTCCGGGTGAAAAAAATAATGAAGTAGGTTCCTTTTTAAAATTATTAATAAAAGCTAATTTAAGTGCATTTAGTTCCATAATATACCTCCGAATATAAAATCTGTAATATAATTATACGATTACATAACTAAAAAATCAATTGTTTTACTAAAAATTTTACTAATTTTTTTATTTAATATTTTCATTTGTGAATTTTGAATAAATTAACTATAATTTAAGGAATTTAGGCGTACGAAGTTATTGAAAGATATATATTAAATTGTTAAAATTAACCTATAAGCATAAAGGGGAGAGTGTGTAATATGGTCATTAAAAGAAAATTAAATGATAAAATAAGTAAAATAATACTGAAAAATGATAAAATAACTGTGGAGCTTTTAAATTTAGGAGCCACTATAAAGAGAATATTTGTGGAGGATAAGGACGGAAATAAGGAAAATGTAGTATTAACATATAAAGATGAGAATAGTTATATTGCAAATCCTTCAAGCTTAGGAGCAAGCATAGGAAGAGTAGCTGGAAGAATAGGAAATTCAACTTTTGAGTTAAATGGTATTAAATATAATTTAGATAAAAATAATAATGGAAATTCTCTTCATGGAGGATATAAAGGTTTTAGTAAAAAAATATGGGATTATGAGTTAAACGAAGAAAAAGATAAGGCATCTGTAACTTTTCAGTGTTTTAGTGAAGAGGGAGAAGGAGGATTTCCAGGAAATTTAAAGGTTTCAATTACTTATTCTCTTAACAATAGAAATGAACTTGCTATAGAATATAGAGCTTTTTCAGATAAAGACACTTTGGTTAATTTAACAAATCATTCTTATTTTAATTTATCAGGGAATAATAAAAGAAATGTATTAGAACAAAAATTATATATAAATTCAGAAAAAATTTGTCAATTAGATGAGAACTTAATTCCAACAGGTAATTTTATAAATGTAGAAAATACGCCTTTTGATTTTAGAAAGTTCAAGAAAATAGGAGAAGATATAGATAAAGAAGATGAACAATTAAAAATTGGATCAGGATATGATCATCCGTGGCTTTTAAATAAGGATAATGAGATAGATGCAATTTTATTAGATGAAATTTCGGGAAGAATAATGAAGGTTAAAACAGATCAAAAGGCTATGGTATGTTATTCAATGAATTTTCCTGATGATTTACCTTTAGAAAGTGGAGTAGTTGCTAAAAAGCATGATGGAATATGTTTTGAAACTCAAAGTTTGCCAATAGGTTATGATGATTGCTTTTTAGAGAATATAGTATTGAAAGAAAATGATGAGTATTATCAAAAGACAATATTTGAATTTCAATGGATTTAAAAAAACTGTATGGAAGAAAAATTTCTCTTCCATACAGTTTTTTATTAGTTCTTTTTAGCGTATTTTCTCATATCAAGAGCTACGGCTAGAATTATGATTATACCTTTTATAACGAATTGTAGATAAGGGCTTACTTCTATAAATGCTAGACCATAGTTTATAACTTGGAAAATTAATACCCCAGTTACTATACCAGGAACTGTACCAACTCCACCTGCTGTGGAAACACCACCAACAACACAGGAAGCTATTGCATCAAGTTCATACATATTTCCAGTACTTGCAGTAGCACTACCAACACGGCCTGCCTCTAAAGTACCAGCAAATCCATAAAGAACTCCAGCTAAACAATAAACTAATAAAAGAGTTCTGACAACATTTACACCGGAAACAACAGCAGCTTCTCTATTTCCACCTATGGCATAAAGATTTTTACCAAATTTAGTTTTATTCCATAATGTCCAAATTATAGCTATAGCAACAAGTGCATAAAGAACTAAATAAGGTATTTTTATATCGCCAGATATAGGAATAGATCCTAGAGTGAAATTACTAAATGATTCACTAAGTCCACCAATAGGCATAGCACCATATGGAGGTCTATCAAAGTAAATTGAGTTAATACCATATATTCCAGTCATCATTCCTAGCGTAGCGATAAATGGAGGAACATTAAATTTAGAAACAACTATACCGTTTATAAGACCAACTGTTCCGCAAACAGCCATTGCTATTAAAATTGGAATGAATATAGGTAATTCAGGTAAATTAGGATACATTTTATATGCATAATCTCCAGCTTGAAGTAAAGAAGCTGAAACTACTGCAGCTAAACCAACAGTTCTTCCAGCAGAAAGGTCAGTACCTTCAGTTAAAAGTATTCCACCAACTCCTAGAGCTATGATTATACGAGATGATGACTGGCTTAAGATGTTAATAAAGTTTTTTATAGATAAGAAATCTGGTGATATTATACAGATTCCTATTAATAAGGCAAATAATACTATGTAAATAGCATTATTCATTAACCATTGACTGTTAATTTTAAACTGTTTCTTTGATTTCGTTTGCATTTTTAACTCCCCCTGTTACTGATAGATATTTTGCAGAAAGATGCATAATTTCCTCTTGAGTAGTTTCGTTAGCATTAACTATGCCAGCAACCCTACCATTACTCATTACTAATATTCGGTCACATACACCTAAAAGTTCAGGCATTTCAGAAGATACCATAATTATCCCTTTATCTTTCTTTGCAAGGTCATTTATAAGTTGATATATTTCAAATTTAGCACCGACATCTATACCCCTAGTTGGTTCATCTAAAAGTAGAATTTCAGGCTTTCTAAGAAGCCACTTACCAATTACTATTTTCTGTTGATTACCGCCAGATAGGCTACCGATTAAGGTTTTTTGACTTGGAGTTTTAACCTTCATAGAGTCTATAACCCATTGAGTATCCTCTGATATTCTTCCATTTGAAAGAAGACCAGAAGATGTCTTGTAGCTATCTATATTAGCTATTATAGAGTTAAAATCTATAGGTAGTTTTCCAAAAATACCAGTTTGTCTTCTTTCCTCTGTAACAAGAGCAAATCCATTTTGCATAGCCTTGAAAGGTTTACTATTATCAACCTTTTTACCGTGAAGAATTATTTCACCAGAAGCTATTTCTCTAAGACCAAAAATTGTTTCTAAGGTTTCGGTTCTTTTAGCACCTACAAGACCAGCGATTCCTAAAATTTCTCCCTTTCTAAGTTTAAATGAAACATTATAAAGTTGATTTTTAGTATCACTAAGGTTATTTATTTCTAAAATAGTTTCTTTTGGAGCATGAGTTTTAGCAGGAAATCTATCTGTAAGTTCACGACCAACCATAAGTTTTATTATTAAATCCATAGTTAAATCAGAAGCTTTTTCAGTAGCGATCCATTTACCGTCTCTCATTATGGTAACTTCATCAGATATTTCTAATATTTCTTCCATCTTATGAGATATATAGATTATACTTATACCTTGTGCTCTAAGTTTATTTATTATTCTAAATAAGTGGCCAACTTCTTTTTCAGTTAGGGAAGAGGTAGGCTCGTCCATTACTATTATTTTTGAGTTATATGAAACTGCCTTTGCAATTTCAACCATTTGCATTTGAGAAACAGATAGAGTAGAGACCTTTGCTTTAGGATCTACATTTATATCTAAATCTTTAAAGATTTTTGATGTTTCCTTATACATTTTCTTTTCATCTATAAAAAGACCTTTTTTAGGATATCTACCAAGCCAAAGATTGTCCATAACACTTCTTTCTCTAACTTGATTAAGTTCTTGGTGAACCATTGATACACCATTATCTAAGGCATGTTTTGAGTTTTTGAATAATATTTTTTCGCCAGAAATAAATATTTCTCCTGAATTAGGATGGTAAATACCAAATAAACATTTCATTAGGGTTGATTTACCGGCACCGTTTTCTCCCATCAAAGCATGGACAGAACCTTTTTTTACTTTTAATGTAACATTGTCTAGTGCTTTAACCCCAGGGAATTCCTTAGAGATATTTTTCATTTCTAACAGGTTTGAAGATTCTTTCATCTTTTTATACCTCCTGTTTTTTTATTAAGGGAGACAGATATTTTTGTCTCCCTAATTATTAATAATTGTTTATAAGAATATTAATTATTTATATGAATCTTCAGCAACGTTTATATTATCCTTAGTTATACCTACATAAGGAACACGAATTGATTTCTTATCATCAAGTTTCCAACTAGTTCCTTCTGTTATATCTTTTTCATTAACTAAATTCATACAAGCATCCATTAGAGCTTGAGCTTGGTTTTTAGCGTCATTTAATACTGTACCTGCCATTTTACCAGATTTAATTTTATCTAAAGCTTCAGGAATAGCATCAACACCATAGATTGGAACGAATTTTTCTGGAGTTCCATCTAAATAGCCTGCTTTTTCAAGAGAAGAGATAGCTCCTAAAGCCATTCCATCATTATTACAAATTACCATTTCTATATTATCACCATATTTAGAAACCCAAGCATCCATTTTTTCAGTAGCTTTAGTTGAATCCCACATAGCTATATCCATTGCTAATTCTTCAGTCTCTATACCTGCTTTATTTATAGTTTCAACAGAGAAGTTTGAACGAGCTTCTGCATCAGGATGTCCAGGTTCTCCTTTTAGAAGTACATATTGCATTTTTCCATCGCCGTTTTTATCCCATGAAGGATTAGCTTTCCAGCCTTCTGACATTATTTCACCTTGTATTATTCCTGATTCCTCAGAAGTTGTACCTACATACCAAGCTTTATCGTAGCTTTGCATAGCAGCTTCGTCAGGTTCTTTATTAAAGAAAACTACTGGCAAATCATCTGCCTTAGCTTTATCTATTACAGTAGGTGCTGACTTAGGGTCAACTAAGTTTATTGCAAGGATATTAACTCCTTTAGCTATCATAGTATCTATTTGCTCCATTTGCTTAGCTTGATTGTTTTGAGAATCATTCATTAATAATTCTGCTTTTCCATCAGCAAGCTTTTCTATATTTCTACGTTGATATGACATAAAGTTATCTTCGAAACTATAGATTGTGGCTCCTATCTTAGGGGAATCGTTTTCTTTTGCCCCATCATTAGATGATCCAGTAGAACCGGAACCTCCACCACAGCCAACTAAAGTACCCATAGTTAAAGCTGAAATTAAAATTAATGCTAAACCTTTCTTTTTCATAAAAATCCTCCCTACGCTTATCCCAAAATTTTTAATTTATTAAAATTTAATACAATTATACCATATAAAGGAAAATGGGAAAAGAGTTTTATAAAAAAAAGTAATTGTTTTAGTAAATTTAAAGATTAAATTTATATATTATATTGAATAAATGTTAGAAAATTTTAGTAAAAAAATATATAATATTACTTAAGGAAAGTTAAGGAGTGATAATGTGGCTACAATTAAAGATATTGCAAAAGGTGCTGGAGTTTCAATAGCTACTGTATCTAGAGTTTTAAATTTAGATGAAACACTTAATGTGTCTGAAGAAACAAGGAAAAAGGTAATGGAAATAGCTGAGGAGTTAAATTATTTAACAGTAAAAGAGAGAAAAAATAAAATTAAAAATTATACTATAGGAATAGTTTATTGGTACACAGAAATACAAGAGTTAAATGATCCGTATTTCCTTTCAATAAGAATGGCTGTTGAAAAGAAGTGCAGTGAAGAAAAAATTAAGTTTAAGCCAATAGATTTCCAAAAGATTATTAATGAAGGTATAAAAGAATATACAGATTTAGATGGTATATTAGCTATTGGAGTATTTGAAAAAAAGGAAATAGAACTAATGGAGAAACTATCTAAAAATATAGTTTTTGTAGATTCTTCTCCAGAAGAGTGGAAGTATGATTCCGTTGTGGTAGATTTTAAGTATGGAGTTAAGAAAGCTTTAGATTATCTAACCTCTTTAGGTCATAAGAAGATTGGATACTTAGGGGGAGAATCTATTCCTCATAATAGTAATGAGTCTTTAAGAAAAGTAAATTATAGAGAAAAAACTTTTAAGGAATATATGGAAGGTATAAATGGATATAATGAGGAGTGGGTTTTAAAAGGGAGATTTTTACCTGAGGATGGTTATGATCTT
Organism: Clostridium sp. LIBA-8553; assembly: GCF_057782465.1. NCBI lineage: Bacteria > Bacillati > Bacillota > Clostridia > Eubacteriales > Clostridiaceae > Clostridium > Clostridium sp. LIBA-8553. The sequence goes on along the minus strand of NZ_CM173489.1, from coordinate 1,995,692 downwards.
ATGAAAAAAGTGCTAAAAGAAAAGAATTTACCTACTGCGTTCTTTATTGCAAGTGATCCTATGGCTATAGGAGCATATAAAGCTATAGCTGAGGCTGAACTTAAAATACCGGAGAACATAAGTATAGTTGGTTTTGATGACATATGTACAGCTAAATTTTTAACCCCTTCTTTAACAACAATAAAGGTGTACACAGAATATATGGGAAATGTTGCAGTAGACACACTTTTAGAGAAAATTAGAACAGGAAGACAGATGTCTAAAAAAATAGTTTTACCTGTTAAGCTTATTGTGAGAGATAGTTGTAGGAAGCTTTAAAAATAATTTAAGTTTTTAAATAAAAGAGACTATATTAGAATTTAAAATTAAGTTTGATATAGTCTCTTTTATTTAAGTCTAAATTGAGTAGAAATCAATATTCACATAAAAAAGGGACTATTTTAAAAATAAAGCTTTAATTTTTTCTAAGTTCTTTATGCCAGCATTATAACCAGCATTATAAGCTTTTTCTAGTTTGCAGATATCTTTTTCAAAGCTTTCAATTGCTTCTTCTTCAGAAGGTCTAATTATTAATGCTTTTCCTTCCTTTTCTAACTCTTCACAAAATTTCACTGTATCATTATATTTAATATGTCTTGTCAAGAAGGAATCCTTTAATTTAGGATATTTACGCCCAACTATTTTACATGCAAATTTATTACTTTTACCTAAGGTTTTTTTATAACTCTCAGGACGAGTAAGAATGATTAAATGTTTTTCATTCCCATCTTCTATGGCTTTTTTTATGGGAATTGGATCTAAAAGACCACCATCATAATATTCATTTCCATTTATTTTTATTGCTGGGAAAAGTAATGGAATTGCACAGGTTGCTCTTAAAGCCATATATTTTTCGTCCTTAACTTTACCATCTAAGTATTCTGTTTTCCCTGTTCTAGCATTAGTAACACCAATTAAAACTTTTCCCTTATAATTTGAAAGTGCATTAAAATCATAAGGAAAGAGTTTGTTTGCTAATTCATCAAAGACAAAATCTAAACCAAAAATACTTTTACATTTGAAAAAATTAGTAATCCCTAAATATCTTTTATCATTTCTATATTTTTTTAATATTTCAATATTTCTTCCTTTTTGATTAGAAAAATAAGAAAAACCATTAGTTATTCCTGCTGATACTCCAATGCAATATGGAAAGATTATATTGTTATCAAGAAGAGCATCCATAACTCCTGCACTGAAAATAGGACGCAAAGTTCCTCCTTCTAAAACTAAACTAACCATAAAATATCCTCCTAAAATTGATATACTTAAAATTATAATCCTTAACCTAGAAAATATCAAAAACATATGTTGAAGAAAGAGGATTTATATGGTATCATTTGGATGAGAAAACATTATAAAAATAGCTAGGGGGGCCAGTGGTGTCTGGCTGAGATTAGAAATTAAATTTCTTGACCCTTTAACCTGATCTGGTTAATACCAGCGTAGGGAAGCCCAAGACAAGTATATTTTAATTGATTTTAAAGCATATATAGCCTTAGGGCTATATATGCTTTTTTATTTTAAAAAAGGAGAGATATATATGACTAAATTATTTAATGCACTGACAATTGCAGGATCTGATAGCTCAGGAGGAGCAGGAATACAGGCTGATATAAAATCATTTTCTGCTAATGGAGTATATGGAATGAGTATAATAACTGCTATAACAGCTCAAAGTACTCAAGGAGTTTTTGGAATAATGGATGTTACTCCTGAAATCATAGAAAAACAAATAGATGTAATTTTTGATGATATAGAAGTAGATGCTATAAAAATAGGAATGGTATCTAAAATTGAATCAATAGAAGCAATAAGCAAGGCTTTAAGAAGAGTAGAGAATTTATCACAAATAGTTTTAGATCCTGTTATGATTTCAAAAAGTGGATTTAAGCTTTTATCAGATGATGCTAAGAATACTTTAATAGAGAAATTAATACCATTAGCTACTTTAATAACTCCAAATTTACCAGAAGCAGAGGAATTGTTAGGTAGAGAAATACTTACAATAGAAGATATGAAAAAGGCTGCTATTGATATTAAAAAAATGGGAGCTAAAAATGTCTTAATTAAGGGTGGTCATTTAGAAGGAGAAGCTACAGATCTTCTTTATGATGGAGAGAGTTTTGTTATTTTTGAGCAAGATAGAATAAATACAAAACATACTCATGGAACAGGGTGTACGTTATCGTCAGCTATTACAGCTAACTTAGCAAAGGGAATGAATATAGTTGATGCAGTTAAAAATGGAAAAGAGTATATTACAGGAGCCATAAAAAATGGCTTTGAACTTGGAAAAGGTGTTGGACCAACACATCATTTTTATAAATTTTATTAGGAGGAATAATAATGGAAGCTTTAAAAATAAAAAATCCTTTGATACATATGATAACAAATTATGTTACAGTTAATGATTTAGCACAAGTAACTATTAATTATGGTGGACTACCTCTTATGGCAACACACCATGAGGAATTAGAAGAAATAACAGGAATGGCTAATGGACTTTTAGTTAATATAGGAACTTTAGAGCCTTATCAAATGGAATCATCAATGATTTCTATAAAAATAGCAAAGAAAAAAGGTATTCCATCTGTTTTAGATCCTGTAGGTGTACAAGCATCTAAGCTTAGAAAAGACTTTGCAAAAAGTTTAATATTAGAGGGAGAGCCTTCACTTGTAAAGGGGAATTTAGCTGAAATAAAAACTCTTATAGGTGAAACTTCTAATTCAATTGGAATAGATTCCTTTGATGATTCCTTAAGCGAAAATACAAAAAATAAGATAAAGGAATATGCAAGAGAAAGAAATCTTATAATAGTTGTTTCTGGAGCCATTGATTTTATAACAGATGGACACGAAAGTGCAATTGTTAAAAATGGAACTTCTAAAATGAGCAAAATCACAGGTACTGGATGTATGTTGGGAGCTTTATTAACCATAGCTTTAAGTTTTTATGATGATAAAGCTTTAAGATTTAAAGAAGTGGTTAAAACAGTATCCGCATGGGGAATATGTGGAGAAATGGCTGAGAAAAGATTAGGAGAAAAAGAAGGATTAATGACTTTTAAACATAATCTTCTAGATGAGCTTTCAATAATTAATGATGAAGTAATAAGAGAAAGAGAGAAGGTTTATTATGAGTAATTTACAATGTAAAAAATTATATTTAGTAACTGATTATAAGATTCCTTTTAATGAACTTTTAGAAAAGACGAAGGAAGCTTTACTTGGGGGAGTATCTATTGTTCAATATAGAGCAAAGAATAAAGATACTAAGGAAATGTGCAAAGAAGCTAAAGCTTTAAAAAAGCTATGTGATGAATTTGGAGCTATTTTTTTAGTAAATGATAGAATTGATGTAGCATTAGCAGTAAAGGCTCATGGTGTTCATATAGGACAAGATGATATGGATGTTTCTATAGCAAGAAAAATAATGCCAAAGGATGCTGTTATAGGTGTTACAGTTCATAATAGAGAAGAGGCATTAAAAGCTATAGAAGATGGAGCTGATAATTTAGGTGTTGGCGCTTTATTTTCAACAAATAGTAAAGATGATGCAACCTTAATGACCTTAGAAACTTTAAGAGAAATAAGGAAGGTTTCTTCTATACCCCTATATGGCATTGGAGGTATAACTCCTTATAATTTAAATTCTGATATCTTAGAAAACTTAGAAGGTGTTGCTGTTATATCTGCTTTGTTAAATAGTGATAATATAGCAGAAAGAAGCAAGGAATTTTTGAAGATTCTTAGTAGATAAGAAAAATTTGAATATTAAATTTAAAATATGAAATAATCAAAAGAGGTTCTTTAATTAATAGAATCTCTTTTTTTATTTAGAATTTATTTTATAGTATAATATTTATAATTTAAAATTTAGCGTTGTTTTAAATAGGTATTGTTTTTTAGAGAAAAATTAAATTGTTAGATAAAAATCAATATTTAACTAGAATATAACCTAAATTGGATTTAAGTTAGGCTAAGTAGTGATTTTAGGAGAAGGATATGGGAAAGGAATTTGAGGTATTAAACAATATTTTTGGATATAGAGAATTTAGAAAAGGGCAGCAAGAAGTAATAGAGAAGATTTTAAGTGGAAGAGATGTATTTTGTATATTACCTACTGGAGGTGGAAAATCTCTATGCTATGAAATACCAGCTTATACTTTTAGGGGAGTAACATTAGTTATTTCTCCATTAATATCGCTAATGAAAGATCAGGTTGACAATTTAAATTCTTTAGGAATTAAGGCAGCATATATAAGTGGTGGAAATGATTTTGAAGAAGTTAAAAGGATAATGGGAAGTTTTATAAAAGGTGAAATAAAACTTCTTTATGTTTCACCAGAGCGATTAGAAAACAAGTATTTTTTAGAAAATGTAGAAAAAGCTAATATTACTCAAGTAGTAGTAGATGAGGCACACTGCGTTTCAATGTGGGGACATGATTTTAGAAAAAGTTATAGCAAGATAAAGCCTTTTATAAATAAATTAAGAAAAAGACCGATTGTTACAGCATTTACAGCAACAGCAACAGAGGTTGTTATGAAAGACTCCATAGAGCTATTAGGTATTAAGACTCCGTTTGTTTATAAAGGAAGTTTTACTAGAGATAATTTAGAGATAAATATCTTAAAAGAAGTAGACAAATTAGAGTGTATAAGTGAAATAATAAGTGAGCATGAGGAAGAGTCAGGAATAATTTATTGTTCTACTAAAAATGAGGTTGAAGAACTTTATAAAAATATGACTTATAGAGGAAAGAGTGTTGGTAAATATCATGGATCATTAAAAGATAAGGAGAAAATTTATTATCAAGAAGAATTTTTAAATGATAATTTTAAGGTCATGATTGCTACAAATGCTTTTGGAATGGGAATAGATAAGCCTGATGTTAAGTTTATAATACATTCAACTTTTCCAAAGAGTATAGAAAATTATTATCAGGAAATAGGAAGAGGAGGAAGAGATGGAAGTTTAGCTAAGTGTTATCTTCTTTATTCAGAACATGATATACGTCTTATGGATTATTTAATAAGTTCCACAACAGAAATATCAAGAAGGACAATAGAGCTTAAAAAATTAGAGAAAATAGTAGAGTTTTGCAACTTTGATAAGTGTCTTAGAAAATATATTTTAGACTATTTTGGAGAAGAGAATTCAATAAAGTATTGTAATAACTGTAGTAATTGTTTAAAAAACACTGATTTTATAGATATGACCTTAGAAGCTCAAAAGATATTATCATGTATTTATAGAACAAAAGAAGCATTTGGAGAAAGTGTATTAATAGATATTTTAAGAGGAGTACATGGGCCTAAAATAGAGAGATATAAGCTATATGAACTTTCTACCTTTGGAATAATGAAAGAATACACTAGTAAATACATAAAGGATATAATAAATGAGCTTTTAGCTATTAATGTCTTAGAGAGAAAAGAAGGAACATATTCTATGATAAGATTAAATAGAAAGTCTATAAACATATTAAAAGGAGAAGAAAAGGTATTTCTGGATATAAATAAAAATGAAAAGGAAGTATGTAAGGATCTAGAGCTTTTCAAGAGATTACGTCTTTTAAGAAAAGATATATCAAGAAAAGAGGGGGTTAAACCATACATAGTTTTCACTGATTCTATGATTATGGAAATAATAAATAAAAATCCTAAGGACAAAGAGGAATTAAAAAATATTAGAGGGTTTGGTGAACAGAAAATAATAAAATATGGTTCTTTTATTATTACAACTTTAAAAGACTATGAGAAGTATAAAAAGAGAAATTAGTTAAACTGATTTCTCTTTTTTTTATTTTATATAAAATATTTTGTCATAGAACATAATGTATGGTGAATATATTTAGGGTAAAGGAGGGATTACAATGGATTTTAAAGAGTTTATAAAAAGTGATAGGGAAAAACATAATAAGCAAAAATTTAAAGGAACATTTATTGATTATTTGGAAATTGTAAAAGATAATCCTGACGTTGCCAAGCTTTCTCATAAGAGAATTTATGATTTGATTGTGGATAAGGGCTTCGAAATATTAAGACCAGAGGAAAATGCTAAAATTAAAAAAATATATGGCAATGAAAAAATTAAAAAATACAACTTCTTCAAGGATGACTTTTATGGAATTGATACAGTTATTATGAAATTAATGAATTACTTCCACTCAGCATCAATGAAAGGAGAAGAAGCTAGACAAGTATTATATTTAGTAGGACCTGTTGGAGCAGGTAAATCTTCATTAGTAGAGGCAATCAAAAAATCCTTAGAAACTGCACCACCAGTTTATGTTTTAGAGGGATGTCCTATGCACGAGGAGCCGCTACACTTAATACCTAAACATTTAAGAAAAGAATTTGAAGATATGTTAGGAGTTAAGATTGAAGGAGATTTATGTCCTGTTTGTAAGTATAGATTATTAAATGAATTTGGTGGAGAATATGAAAAATTCCCAGTTTCAACAAAGAATTTTTCAATTCGCTCTAGAAAGGGAATTGGAGTTGTACCTCCAGTAGATCCTAATAACCAAGATACATCTATTTTAACAGGATCTATTGATATTTCTAAAATGGATATGTATCCAGAAGACGACCCTAGAATATTCTCATTAAATGGTGCGTTTAATGTTGGTAATAGAGGAATGGTTGAATTTATTGAGGTATTTAAAAATGATGTTGAATATCTACACACCATAATAACTGCAACCCAAGAAAAATCTATTCCATCACCTGGTAAGGGATCAATGATTTATTTTGATGGACTTATAATAGCTCACTCTAATGAAGCTGAATGGAACAAGTTTAAATCAGATCACACTAATGAAGCTATTTTAGATAGAATTGTAAAAATTGAAGTTCCATATTGTTTAGAGCTTAGTGAAGAGAAAAAGATTTATGAAAAGATATTAAAGAAATCTAACTTTGATGCTCATATAGCACCTCATACTATAGAAATAGCTTCAATGTTTGCAATATTAACAAGATTACTTCCTTCTATGAAGGTTGATCCAGTTACTAAGCTTAAACTTTATAATGGAGAGGAAATAGTTGAAAAAGGAACAACTAAGAGAATCGATGTTTTAGAGCTTAAAGAAGAAGCTGGCCCTATGGAAGGCATGAAGGGAATTTCAACAAGATTTATCATAAAAGCAATAGATAATGCTCTATCAAATACAGAGCATAAATGTATAAACCCATTAAGTGTTATGGAAAGTATAATAAAATCGGTTAAAGATATGGATATATCTCAAGATGATAAGAAGAAGTACTTAGGATATATTCAAGACACAATAAGAAAAGAATACAATAAGATTCTTGAAAAAGAAATTACAAAAGCATTCATTCATTCATTCCAAGAACAGGCAGAAAGCTTATTTAATAATTATATAGATAATGCAGAGGCTTATGTAAATAAAACAAAACTTAAAGATTCTGCAACTAGTGAAGAACTAGAACCAGATGAAGAATTCATGAGAAGTATAGAGGAACAAATAGGAATATCAGAATCCTCAGCTAAAGGATTTAGAGCTGATGTAACATCATATATGTTCTATATAGTTAGAAGTGGCGGAAAAATGGACTATAGATCTTATGAACCACTAAAAGAAGCCATTGAGAAGAAGTTAACAGCTTCAGTTAAAGATTTATCAAGAATAATAACAAAATCTAGAGTAAGAGATAAAGATCAAGATAAGAAGTATGATTCAATGGTAAATCAAATGGAGAAGAATGGTTATTGTCCACACTGCTGCGATGTGATCTTAAAGTATGCAGCTAATAACCTATGGAAGGATTAAAAAAATGGCCATATTCAGAGATCAGGGAGAGAACCATGTAGAACATGATAGATCTATAGAGGATAGAAGACGTCACAGACAGCTAGTAGAAAAATCGATTAAAGAAAATTTAGGGGATATACTTTCTGAGGAAAGTATAATTGGAGAAACTAAAAATAAAAAATATAAAATTCCTATTAGAGGAATAAAAGAATATCAATTTATTTATGGTTCAAACAATAAAGGTGTTACAACTGGTACTGGAGAAGAGAGACGAGGAGATAGAATAGCTAGTGATAAGAGAAAAGCTATTGGAAATAATAAGGCAGGAAATCAAGAAGGAAAAGATATATATGAAACCGAGATAACCTTAGAGGAACTTATGGATTATATAGTTGAAGATCTTGATTTGCCTAACTTAGATAGAAAGAAATATTCTGAAATAATAGTTGAAAGTGCAGCTAGGAAAAGAGGATATCAAAAATATGGTATAAGGCCTAGACTTGCAAAGAAAAAGACTGTCATGTCTAAAATAGCCAGAAAACAGGGCAAAAAAAGAGCGTTGCTTGAAATTGGTAAAAAAGAGGAAATCGAAAGATTTCCTTTTAGAGAAGATGATTTAAGGTATTACAAAGTAAAAAAACAACCTAAAAAAGAGAGTAATGCTGTAATGATATTTATAATGGATGTTTCAGGATCCATGGATAATACTAAAAAGTATTTAGCAAGATCATTCTTCTTTGTTCTATCTAGATTTATAAGAAGAAAATATCATAATATAGCCTTTGAATTCATATCTCATACTACTACAGCTAAGAATGTTAATGAATATGAGTTCTTCCATAAAGGCGAATCTGGAGGAACTTATATATCATCAGGTATAAATGCAGCCATAGATTTAATAAAAGAAAAATATCATCCAGGTGTTTGGAATATATATCCTTTCTATGCTTCTGATGGAGATAACTGGAGTGAAGACAATGAAAGGGCTATGAAGGCTGTAAATGAAATTTCAGATTTAAGCAATATGTTTGGTTATATAGAACTTCTACCTTCAACGTATTCTACTACAATGTTCTACAGATTTAAAAAGGAAATAAGCAAGAAAAATTTCGTTTCTGTAGCAGTAAAAGAGAAGAAGGATCTATGGAATGCAATAAAATATATGCTATCTGAAGAACTTCAGGAAGAAAATAAGGAATGAGAGTTTTTAGATAAGGGGCTTTAAATATGGATTATAATTTAAAAGATTTAGAAGGGTGGAACAATAAAATAGAAGAAATAGCTCGAAGTGAAGGGCTTGATTATTATCCACAGGAATATGAAATTATAGGATATAATGAGATGTTAAGCTATGAAGCATATGTAGGAATGCCTTCTAAATACCCACATTGGAGTTATGGTAAGGCTTATGAAAAAAATAAAACATTATATTCATTAAATATGACAGGATTACCATATGAGATGGTTATAAATTCTAATCCTTGCCTAGCTTATTTAATGAAGGATAATACATTGTTGCTTCAAATATTAACTATGGCACATGTTTATGGTCATAATGATTTCTTTAAAAATAATAGATTATTTGCAGAAGGAACAGATGCAGATAATACTTTAGAAATGTTTAAGTTAGATGCAGACACTATAAGAGGATATATAAATGATCCTAGTATAGGATATAGTCAAGTTGAGAGAATATTAGATGCTGCTCATTCAATAAGATATCAAATTCCAAGAGTTATAGGTGAGAAGAGAGAGTCTCAAGATGAGCAGAGACAAAGAGTATTAAGTATATTTAATAAGAAAAAAGAAAATAGGGGTATTTTAGACTCTATGGAGGAAATACTTCCTCCAGATATAAGTAAAATTCCGCTAAATCCAGATGATGATATTCTTCAATTTATAATAGATTATAGTAATTTAGAGGATTGGGAAAAAAATATTTTAAAAATAGTTAGAAGAGAAAGTTTATATTTCCTACCTCAAATAGAGACTAAGATAATGAATGAAGGATGGGCAAGCTATTGGCATTATAATATTTTGAAAAAATTAAATTTACCACAAGGACTTCATTTAGAGTTCTTAAAAAGGCACAATGATGTTGTAGCTCCTATTGCATATGGATTAAATCCATATTATATAGGATTTAGAATTTTTCAAGATATAGAAAAAAGGTATGGTAAAGAAAAGATTTTTGAGGTAAGAGCTTTAGAAAGAGATAATTCTTTCATAAGAAAATATTTAACTAGGGAACTGTGTGAGGAGCTTAATTTATTCCAGTATGTTAAAAAAGGTTTCGATTATGTTGTAGATGAAGTTTCAGACGAATCGGGATGGAAAAATATTAGGAATTTAATTGCAGATGAGTGTGGAGTGAGTTCTATTCCACATATTAGGGTTAAAGAGTTAAATAAAAAGGATATGACCTTAAATTTAGAACATGTCTTTGATGGTAGAGAATTAGAGGCTACTTATGCAAAAAAAACATTAAAGTATATAAATGTTTTATGGGGAAGAAAGGTAACTTTAAGCAGTAAAGGGAAAGATAGCTCAGATATTTTATTTATGTGTGATGAATAGAAAAAGACTTTCATAAAGGATATTTTAAACTTTTAAATGAGTGCTAAAATTTTAATAAGGAGTTATTTAGAGAATGAGTCAAACTGAAGTTTTTAAGAGGCATTTTAATGAGATTAATAATTTAAGTTCACTTCTAAGTAGCTATGCTAATACTTATAGACTTTTAGTGGGAGCAGCTGGAGAGTTAAATAATATAGCCAAAGTTAGGAAAAGGGATTTAGATGAGGCTTTAGACAGAGTTGATGAAATGGGAAAAATAATAGACTCTGTTTTAGAGATAATTAAAGAAAATGAAGAGGCATATATTAAGTATATAAAGCTTAAATCTCAAGTTATAACAGCTAAAGTATCAAAGGATATAATTCTAACTGAAGTTGAACATGACTTGTTTTTTGATAATTCTATTAGAGAAGAGGAAGAAAAATAATAAAAAAGCCTATTAAAGAAAATTCTTTAATAGGCTTTTTTTTTAAAATTTTTTTAATTGTAAATTACTAACCATTAAGTAAGAGAATACAACTAATATTACTATTGGGAATATAATATTTATAGGATTATTTACAGTTAATAAAATAAATAAAGCTACAACTGCTCCAGCAATAGTTATAGGTACTCCTCTAAATATACCGTCAAATTCAGTTGCATTGTATCTAGCTAATCTAAAAGCTCCACAAATAGGGAAGCAAAGTAATAATGCATAACCTATAATTCCTTTAGGACCTAAAGATTCAAAATTATAAAATACAAAAGTTAGTACTGATGGTGCAACACCAAATGATACTAAATCAGCTAAAGAATCTAGTTCTTTTCCAAGATCACTAGAAACATTTAAGTAACGTGCAACTCTTCCATCGTATCTATCAACTAATCCAGCCATAATTATAAATATTGAGGCTAACAGATAGTCTGATTTAAATGTTGCTAATAATGATAATATACCAAAAGATAGGTTTATAAAAGTAAATATATTTGGTATACTACTTTTTCTCATATAATCACTCCTAATAAAAAGATTAACAATAATAAAATTATATTAATGTGTATCCATAAGTTTTAGATTAAATATCAATATATAATGAATTAATTTAAAATTAATTGTGAATATAAAGTTAAAACATAGATATTATTGCATAAATATTGATTAAAGTCAAAAACATTTACCGACACTATATTATCGACAATGGGATTAACAAATGATATAATTTTATAATATTGTAAGTTTGTTAATATATTAAAAATGATACCATTAATTAAAGGAAATATCAATTTAATTTATAATAAAGAATTAAAATTGGAGGCGTAAAACATTGAAGAAAGTAAGATTCATATATAATCCATATTCAGGAGAAAATGCTATTTTAAAAGAACTTGATAAGATAATAACTATGCACCAAGAAAAAGGATATACTATAGTTCCTTATAGAATTCAAAGAGGAGTGGATGTAATAAATGCTTTAGATGTAGTAGATTCTACTTATGAATACATACTTATTGCAGGTGGCGATGGAACTATTGATACTGTTGTTAATGCTATGAAGAAAAGAGGCATCGATATTCCAATAGGAATCATTCCAGTAGGAACAGCAAATGACTTTGCAAAACACTTAGGAATGCCTCAAGATGCTGGTGCATGTGTTGAGCAAATATTAGATTCTCATGCTGTTGGTGTTGATTTAGGTAAAGTAAATGATAATTATTTTGTAAATGTATTATCTACAGGATTATTTACTGATGTATCTCAAAAGACAGATACAAACTTAAAAAATACAATAGGTAAGTTAGCATACTATTTAAAAGGATTAGAAGAATTACCTAACTTTAGAAAACTAGATGTTAAAATAACTGCTAATGGAACAGTATTTAATGAGCCTATATATTTAATGCTTGTTTTTAATGGTCAAACAGCTGGAAACTTTAAATTAGCAACTAAGGCAAAAGTTCAAGATGGATTCTTAGATGTAGTTATATTTAAGGCTTGTCATATTCCGGAATTAATACCTATGTTCATAAAGGTATTAAAAGGAGAGCATTTAGAAGACTCTAGAATAGAGTATATAAAAACAGATGAATTACTTATAGAATCTAATGAGGAAATAGTTACTGATATAGATGGAGAAAGAGGGCCAGATTTCCCATTAAGAGTTCAATGTGTTAAAGATGGAATACAAGTTTTAGGAATAAATAAGTAATATAAATAATACTTTATAGTAATGATGATTTAATATGTAAACAAAATAGGTGAGAAATGATTGAGGAGGAGTTATGAATCAAACATTTATTTATTACACAGTTTTGTTTCTTATAATTTTTATTACTATAGGTAATTTAGTAGGAAATTATAGATATTCACCTAAAAAAATAAAAAATATTATAGGTATAGTTTTTTTACTACAAATAATAAGAATAAGCTCTTTAATAGCCTTATCATTAGTAAACAATCAGAGATATATAAGTCTATTTAAGTACGCTGGTTTTTTGGACATAGTATATATTCCTTTAATAGTAATACTAGCTTTCTATATATTTTTAAGGAGTGATAAAATAAAATTTGAATTTTTTAAATTTGCTCCATTTATCTTAATAGGATTTTATTTCATTATGATAGCTATTTTTAATCCTTTTTTTACTGTTTCATGGGAATATGGTTATTTAATTACAACAGAAAAATATTTTTTGTTTAAGGCTATATATATATCTATATTAACCATAATATTAAGTGCTTTATTACTTTTCAAGAAGGAGAAGCATTCTGATAAAAAAGGTGTTACATTTTTAATAATTACTGTATCTCTTATACTAATAGAAAACTCTCTAGGTCTATTAGGTACTAATTTTTTGAATGGTACAGTAATTAGTGAAGTTTTTTTATGCCTTTTATGCTTTTATATAGTTTTAACTTTTAAGAGAAATAGAATTTCTATAAATGGATAGTTTTTAACTATCCATTTATTTTTTTGCTTTTAAAGGGGATACTAAGTTAAAACTAAATTTTGAGGTGAAAATATGAAAAAACTAATAATTGCATTTTTGGTTGGAGTAACATTTTTTACTATGGGATGTAAGAGTGCAAAGGAAACAGTGCCAAAGGAGTCAAACACTCAACAGGTTAATCCATCACAGAGTGTTTCACCAAATCCAACTGAAGTGCCAGAAGAAAAAAATTCTAAAGAGGAATATGGGAAAAATAAAATCAAAAGTTTATATGATGAGTTAGTGAATAAAGTGGATGGAATTAAAGAATTTAATGAGAAGGATTGGAATGATTTTAAAGGCAATTATATGAATGAACTTGCAAAAGCAGAGGAAGAATTAAAAGGAACTGAAAGCTTAAAAAATATAGAGTTATTGAAAAGTTTAACTTATGAATATGATAAGTTCTTAAATGGAAATGGTAATGAAGAAGAAATAAAAAAATTAAAGGGGCAAATTCAATCTAATATAAAATAATCATCAAGTTTGAAATAAAATAATAATAGGCTAAATAGAAAATTCTGTTTAGCCTAATTTATTAAAAGTATAGTTTGTAATTTTTATAATTTAGTTTTATATAGCAGATGTTTCACGCCAAAATTCTTCAGAGGTAAGATCTTTTAAGATTTCTCCAGAGTCTAGTTTTATAACTCTTGAAGAAGCTTCTTTTGCAAATTCCATATCATGAGTTATTATTAACACCCCGATATTTTCTTCAGCTAAGGATTTTATAATATTTGCAATATCCTTTGTTAATGTAGGGTCTAAGGCTGAAGTGGGTTCATCAAAACATATATAATTGGGATTTAACATTAAAGCTCTTCCAATGGCAACTCTTTGTTTTTGACCTCCTGAAAGCTCACAAGGATAGGCATTAGCTTTGTCTTCTAAAGAAAGCTTAGAAAGTATTTTTAATGCTTCATCAGTAGCTTCTTTTAGAGATAGATTTAAAGTATGCATTGGAGCTAATATTAAATTTTGTAAAATACTCATATGAGGAAAAAGGTTAAATGTCTGAAATACTAGACCGATTTTTTTGTGAATTTCCTTCAAGATGCTTGAATCAGCATATATTCCATTTTCACAAATTTTTATATTATCTAGGTTTATGCTTCCAGAATCACAAGTTTCAAGACCATTTAATATTCTAAGTATTGTGGTTTTACCAGCACCAGAAGGGCCAAGTAGGGTCAAGATTTCTCCTTCTTTAAAGGTGAAAGAAATATTTTTTAATATTTTATTTCCTTTAAAAGATTTTTCTAAATTTTTAATTTCTATCATTTTAAAGCCCTCCTAATTATAATATGAATATTTTTCTTCAAATCTATCAAATAATTTAGTTAAAATTGCTACTAATATTAAGTATATAATTCCTGTTAAGAATAATGGAATAAGAGAAGCATCTCTATTACTTGCTATTTTTCCAGCTCTTAAAAGTTCTCCTATACCAACTACATAAACTAATGATGTATCTTTAACTAGTGTAATAACTTCGTTTGCTATAGATGGTAGAGTTTTTTTTAATGCTTGAGGAAGAATTATTTTCTTAAATGCAAACCACCTTGAAAGTCCGAGGATTTTACAGGCTTCAAATTGTCCTTTATCAACATCTTTTATACCTGACCTAAATATTTCTCCAAAATAAGCAGCATAGTTTAATGTAAAGGCTATTATAGCAGCAGGAAATCTATCAATGCTAATTCCTATGATAGGTAATCCGAAGAATATAAAGATTAACTGTAATAGTAAAGGGGTTCCACGCATTACCCAAACATAAAAAGATGATAGAGAACTTATTAATTTAATTTTTGATAATCTAAGTATTGCAACAAATATTCCTAAAGGAATAGAAAGTATTAATGTTAATATAAAAACGCCTAATGTATTTTTTAAGCCATCAACTATCGAAGGCATTAAAGTAATAATATAATCCAAAGCTTGTACCTCCTTTAATTTTCTAAGTCTTTTCCAAACCATTTTTTAGCTATATTAGCTGTAGTTCCATCTTTTTTCATTTCATCTAAGGTCTTATTTAGAGAATCTACTAAATTAGAATCTTTTCTAAGGCCTATGCTATAGCTTTCCTCTCCTAAATCTTCAGACAGTACGTAAAATTTATTTGGATTTTTTTTTGAAATATAATATTGAGCAAGAATTTCATCGCAAACAACAGCATCACTTCTGCCAGCCTCTAAATCCATAAAGCAATCATTAAAACTGTCAAATAATATAGGTTCTCCACCCTTAAAGGTTTTAGTTAATTCGGGTCTTTCAAATAATGTATCTAAAGAACTTGAACCATCTTGAGTAGTAACTGTTTTATCCTTTAAGTCATTTAAAGTTTTTATGTTAGAATCAGAAAGAGTAATGATAACTTGTCTATTTTTTAAATAGGGTTTTGTAAAGGCAACTTTTTCAGCTCTTTCCGGAGTCATAGTATATCCATTCCAAATCACATCTATATTTCCGTTAGTAAGTTCGGTTTCTTTCATTGACCAATCAATTGGTTGAAAAACAACTTTTAAATTCATTCTTTTGAAGGCTTCTTTTGCTAAATCAATATCAAAACCAACAATTTCTCCCTTTTCATTTCTAAACCCCATAGGAACAAAGGTATCATCTATTCCAACTACTATAGTGTTTTCATCCTTTTTGTTTTCCACATTTTTTGAGGAACAACCATAAAGTATGGATGAAAGAATTAATATGGCAAATAATAAAGATAATCCTTTTTTCATAATTTCCTCCTAAACTTTAATTTATTATCACTTTAACATGATGAAGTAATAAAGTCAAATAAAATATTTTTATTTAAATAAGAGTAAAACGTTGCATTTTAAAGTCTATATAATATAATAAATTAGAGAGTTATGTAATTTTTTATTTATAGGTGGTGAAACTAAATGGAAGATAGCCCTCGAGAAGATAGGTGTAATTTAAAATTAAATAAAACAAGAGAAGAGAGAAGTTATTTTCTATTTAGTGAATTTAGGACATACTTCTCCTTTTCTTGATAATGAAATTTAATTTTAAAATTCATTTGAATTTTAGAGTTAAGAGGAGGAGATATGTATGAATAAATTAACAATGTTTTTATACAGCAACATAATCAATAAGAAAATATATGACGAATTTAATGAAGTTTTAGGCGTCTTAAAGGACGTATATGTAACAACAGAAGAGGGATATCCAAGAATTATAGGATATAAAGTAAAAAGAGATGGAGTTATATTTGATTATGAATTTAAGAATATAGACTTTTATCAAAGAGATAATGGTAAGTTTAAAATACAAATAAGAGGTAGCAGAGAAATCTTGCCAAGAAATTATAGCTATTTATTATCTCAAAATTTATTAGATAGAAAAATAGTTGATATAAATGGAAAAAAGGTAGTTAAGGTTGATGACTTAAGAATAGTTAAGATAGCAGGAGAGTTTAGAGTTATAGCTGTTGAAACAGGGAAAATAGTTAAGTTTAGACGTAAAGGTATGGAAACTTTAGGGAAAATACTAGCTAAGATATTTAGAGAGAAGTTCCAAGAAAAAGTTATTATGTGGGAAGACGTTGAATCTTTAGAAATGATAAATGAGAACTTAAAATTAGCTATTCCTTATAAAAAGCTTCAAAAACTACATCCTGCAGACTTAGCAGATATACTTGAAGAACTTGATGCCACAAACAGAAAAAAGGTCTTTGATAGTTTAGATGAAGACTTAGCTGCAGATACCTTAGAAGAAATAGAACCAGAAGTGCAAAGTAGTATCATAAAGGGACTTTCTCATTCTAAAACAGCAGAACTTTTTGAAAATATTCCAAATGATGAAATCGCAGATATTATAGATGAGCTAGATGAAGAGGAAAGAGAAAAAGTTTTAATTGCTCTAGAAAATGAAGATGCTGAAGAAGTTAAAGAACTTATGGGTTATTCAGATGAATCTGTAGGTAGTATCATGAATAAGGACTTTATATCCTTTAATTTAGATCTTACAGTTAAAGAAACTATAGAGCTATTAAGAGAGTTAAATGCTGATGAAGAGGTTATGTACTATGTTTATATAACAGATGAAGAGGATAGACTAAAAGGAGTAGTAACCTTAAGAGATTTAATAATGAATGAGGAAAATACTAGACTTAAGGAGATTATGCATACATCTTCTATAAGTGTTAATATAGACAGTACTATCGATGATGCTATAGAAAAATCTACTAAATATGATTTAATATCTATTCCCGTTGTAGATTATGAAGAAAAATTAGTTGGTATGGTTCTTATTCATGATATAGTTGATGAATTGATTCCTAATAATTTAAGAAGAAAATTTAAGAAAAAGTACGCAGATTAGTTGACAAAAACAAATAAAAGCATATAATGAAATATATAATTCTTATCAGAATAGTCGGATAAATGTTGTGATAAAGTAAAGTATTATAAAGAAAGGTCACAGAGAGAAAGTGATGCTGGAAATCTTTCACCAAAGCTTTATAAGAAGTGCGCTTTTGAACAGAAATTTCGAAGAAGTTAAATAGTAGAAATTTTCGAGTATCACCCGTTAACGTGATAGAGTATTTATGTACTTGATTAAGTGAGGTCTTTACCTAATTAGAGTGGAACCACGGAGCAAAATTCTTCGTCTCTAAATAGTGTAGGGACCTTTTATTATATATTTTTAGGAGGAAATTTATATGGTTTTTGAAAATCTTTTAAGTTTGATAGGAAATACACCAATATTAGAAGCTAACAACTTATTTAAGGGAGAAAATTTACCAAAGATATTTGTTAAATTAGAAAAGTTTAATCCAGGAGGAAGCATAAAGGATAGAGCAGCTTTAGGAATGATAGAAGAAGCTGAAAAAAATGGATTATTAAAAGAAAATGGTGTCATAGTGGAACCTACTAGTGGAAATACAGGAATTGCAATAGCAATGATTGGAAAGGTTAAAGGATACAAGGTTATTATAACAATGCCTGAAACTATGAGTAAAGAAAGAAGAGATATGATAAAAGCTTATGGAGCAGAAATTATATTAACTGAAGGAAGCAAAGGTATGAAAGGAGCCATTGAGGAAGCTGAGAGGTTAGCTAAAACAAAAGGATACTTTATGCCACAACAATTTTTAAATGAAGCAAATGCGAAGAAACATTATGAAACTACAGCTGAAGAAATAATAAGAGATTTACCAGACCTAGATATTCTAGTAGCTGGAGTTGGAACTGGAGGAACTATTACAGGTATAGGAAGAAGATTAAAAGAATTTAATCCAAATATAAAGATAGTTGCTGTAGAACCAAGTGACTCAGCAGTTTTATCAGGAGAAAAACCGGGACCTCATAAGATTCAAGGAATAGGTGCTGGTTTTATACCAAAGATATATGATAACTCAGTAGTTGATGAAATAATAAAGGTTAGTAACGAGGATGCATATTCTATGGCAAAAAGTTTTGCTGATAAAGAAGGAGTTCTTATAGGAATATCTTCAGGTGCAGCTCTTCAAGGAGCAAAAGAAGTTTTAGAGAAACTAGATAAGGATAAAAAAGTATTAGTTATAGCACCTGATGGAGGAGAAAAATATTTTTCAACAGGGCTATATGATTAATCAGTAGGAGTGAAAATTTTGTTTAAAAAACTAAGATATGATATAGAAAGTGTTATGAAAAATGATCCTGCAGCTAGATCAAAGATAGAAGTTCTATTACTTTATCAAAGTATTCATGTTTTGATTTTTTATAGAATTGCTAACAGGTTATATAGATTTAAATTATTTTTTCTAGCAAGGTTAATTTCTCAATTAGGAAGATTTTTTACGGGTATAGAAATTCATCCAGGAGCTAAAATAGGTAAAGGTCTTTTTATAGACCATGGAATGGGTGTTGTAATAGGGGAAACTGCAGAGATAGGAGATAATGTAACAATATATCATGGTGTTACTCTTGGAGGAACTGGAAAAGAAAAAGGGAAAAGACATCCGACGGTTGGAAACAATGTTATAATTGGATGCGGAGCTAAAGTTTTAGGGCCAATAAATATAGGAGATGAAGCTAAAATAGGGGCTAACGCTGTAGTATTAAAGGATGTTCCGCAAGGGAAAACTGTTGTTGGAATTCCAGGAGTTATTAAAAATTAGATTATAAATAAGTTCATTGTTAATATTTGATTTATAATAAGACTATATGTAAAATTATTTTTAGTAATAAAAAAACAGAAGGTTGA
The DNA here is from genome assembly GCF_057782465.1 of Clostridium sp. LIBA-8553. Lineage (NCBI taxonomy): Bacteria > Bacillati > Bacillota > Clostridia > Eubacteriales > Clostridiaceae > Clostridium > Clostridium sp. LIBA-8553. The sequence goes on along the minus strand of NZ_CM173489.1, from coordinate 1,976,110 downwards.
ATTTTTGTTTAGGTATTATTAAAAAGAGATTTTAGTATAGTCTTTTGTTTATATAATTTGAGGTGATAATTTTTGAAGGAGAAAATTTTAGAGTATTGCAAAGCTTTAGGTTTAGAAAATGTTGGATTTGTAAAGTGTAGAAGATTTTCAGAACTTGAAGAGGTATACTATATAAGAAAAGAAAAAAGGTTTGAAAATGAGTTTGAAGAAAAAGACATTGAAAAGAGAGTTAATCCTAAAGCTTATATGGAAGATGGAAGAACCATAATAACAATTGCTTTTCCTTATTTATATAATGAAGAATATGTTGATAATGGTTTTTCGGTTTACACAAGAGGAAAAGATTATCATTATGTTGTAGGTTCTTACTTAAAGAAAATAGGTGAATATATAGAAAGTTTAGGTGGAAAGGCAGTGGCTTTAGTTGATAGTAATTCTTTGCCTGAAAGATATATTGCTTATTTAGGTGGCATAGGTTTTATTGGTAAAAATAATATGTTAATTACTAAAAAGTATGGTTCTTATGTATTTTTAGGAGAAATAATAACCAATCTAGATATTGACTGTGATGAAGAGAAAACTTTAGAGGAACTTAGAGCTTTTAAAGAGTGTGGAACTTGTGAAATATGCTATAAGAATTGTCCAACAAAAGTTTTAAATAGGAGCGGAATAAAAAACACTAATTCATGTATGTCATATATAACTCAAAAAAAGGATATAGAAGATAAATATTTTAAGCTTATGAAGGGAAGAATATTTGGGTGTGATAGTTGCCAAAAAGAATGTCCATATAATAAAGGGATTTCATACACCAATATAGAAGAGTTTAGACCTTTTGATTTTATGCAAAAGGATTCCTTTGATGATATTGATAAAATGAGCAAAAAAGAATTTAATGAAACTTTCAAAAAGACCTCTTGTGGATGGAGAGGGAAAAATACAATATTAAGAAATATAATGGTGAGAAAAGCATTGGTGGAGAAGGTTGATATATCAGAATATCAACTTAATTCGGATAATCTTAAGGATTTTAAAAATAGACTTTTAAATTTTTATGATGTATAATAATATATTGTTAAAATTTAATTCAGGAGGTAATTGAATGTTTACTCGTATAGGGGCTAATGTTTTAGTTAGACTACCAGATAGTATGTTTAAACCAATAGCGGGAAGTTTAATCGGAAGATGTTTAAATAAATATGCTGACTTAAAAGTTGAAGGACTTGAAGAAATAAAAAAAGAAAAAGGACCTTTTATATTTATAGGAAATCACTTAAGCAATGCGGACGGTTTAGTTTTAGATAAAGTTTTAAGAAAAGATTATGATCCATATTTCATAGCGGGAGTAAAATTAAATGATGAAGCTTTAACTAATATAGGAACTAGATTAGTTAAGAATATAAAAATAAAACCTAATTCAGCAGATAGAGAGTCACTTAACAAAATAGTTAAGTCTGTAAAAAATGGGGAAAATATAGTCATTTTCCCAGAGGGAACTAGAAGTAGAAATGGTGAAATGATAGAGGCTAAAAAAGGAATTCTACTTATAGCTAGATTAACAAAGGCTAAAATTGTTCCTTTTGGAATGACAGGAACAGAAAAACTTATGCCAATAAATGATGAAAATATGGGAGCTGAAAAATTTTATCATGCTGAAGTTAATATAAAATTTGGCAAACCTATAGAATTACCTAAGAAAGAAAAAGGTGAGGACAAACACGAATATGAAGAAAGATCTTTAAGACACCTTATGAAAGGTATTGCAAGTCTTTTACCAGAAAGCTATAGAGGTGTATATAAAGACTAGGGGTAAATGTTATGAAAAAGAGAACTAAAGAGGTATTAGAAATTTTAAAAGAAGAATATCCAGATGCTAAGTGCGAATTAAATTATGAAACTCCTTTTCAACTTTTAGTTGCAACTATTTTATCGGCACAAACTACGGATAAAAAAGTAAATGAGGTAACTAAAACTTTATTTAAGGACTATCCTGATGTAGATGCTTTTTTAAAAATAAGTCAAGAAGAGTTAGAAGATAGAATAAAGCAAATTGGACTTTATAGAAATAAGGCGAAAAACTTGATCATGATGGTACATCAGTTAAAAGAAAACTTCAATGGAGAAGTTCCTAAGACTATGGAAGGAATAACTTCTTTAGCAGGAGCGGGAAGAAAAACTGCTAATGTGGTTTTATCAAATGCCTTTGGAGTTCCATCTATTGCTGTAGATACTCATGTGTTTAGAGTTTCTAATAGAATTGGATTAGCACACTCAGACAATGTTTTGGAAACTGAGAAGCAACTTCAGAAAGAATTGCCTAAAAAAGAATGGTCTCTAGCTCATCATCTTTTAATTTTTCATGGAAGAAGATGTTGTATAGCTAGAAAGCCTAAATGTGATATTTGTAAAATAAATAAATATTGCGATTATTTTAAAAATAATAAATAAAAGAAGCTACACTTTTGTGTAGCTTTTTTTATTTTACTATCTCTTTTTTATTATATAAGAATATAGTAAGTGATGCTAATAATATTAAAACATAACCTATTAAAGAAATTTTATCGGGAATATCTCCAAATAAAGTGAAGCCTATTAAAGCTGAGAATATAACTTGAGTATAATCATAAATAGATATATCTCTAGCAGGAGCATATTTGTAAGCGGCAGTTAAGGCGAATTGAGCACAAGAAGCGGCAACACCTGCAAGTATTAAAAATACAAATTGTTCTAAAGTGAAAAATTTAAATTGGAACAACATAATAGGGAAAGTTGTTACTATGGAGAAAAAAGAAAAGAAGAAAACAATAGTAGCTCCTTTTTCCTTTCCACCTAAATATCTTACGAAAGTGTATGCACCACCAGCAAAGGCTGCTGAGCAAAGACCTACTATAGCAGGTATAAAGTTACTTGCTAAGTTTCCAGATGGTCTAACTATAAATAAAACCCCTGAGAAGGCAACTAAAAGAGATATTATATGAACTAGCTTTAGCTTTTCTTTTAAAAATAAATAAGAAAATATAATAACAAAAAATGGGCTTAATTTGTTAAGAATAGTAGCATCTGATAGCATTAATCTATCGATTGCATAGTAATTAGCCCAAATTCCTAAAGTTCCTAAAGCAGAACGTCCTATTAGAGCAAGTCTATTTTCTTTGTGACCAAAAATTAAGGCATTATCTTTTTTTACTAAATAAAATGCCACAAAACAACTAACTAAGTTTCTAAAGAAACTTTTTTCTATTGATGGTAAATCTCCGGATAATTTAACAAATGTACTCATAAGAGCAAAACTAAAAGCTGATATTGTTATTAAAATTATCCCTTTTGTTTTATTATTCATTTATTCCTCCTTTAAAATTTTTGAAATTTTTCTATTAACATTGTAGTTCTTATAAATAAATAGGTCAACAACAAATAAATATGGTAATATTATGAAGAAAGAGATAACTTTTTGAAAAAAATACAAATTTAACTTTTTAAAAGATTTATTTAATATATAATAAAAGTATTATTCTAATTAAGAATGGGGATAAATTAGGTATGTTAATTGGACTTTTTAATAATTTAAATATTAAAGGAAAAAACATAAAAAGAATAACTATAGTTACAATAGTTTTATTAGTTGTATTTTTTTTTAAAAGTTTAGATATTATTATGGGATTAAATGGAAATAAATTTAGTAATCTAATCATAAATTATGCTATTGAAGAAGTTATAGTTATGACACATGTACTTCTTTGTTTCATGATATTAGCAATATGCTTTATATATTATAGAGGGTTTAAGAAAAAAAACTTTTTTGGGATTTCTCTTATATATATAAGTTTAATTAGTGAAATGATAGCTATGTTAATTATGGGCAAAATAGCTAGAAATCAAGTTTATGATTTGAATTTGTTTAGCATAATGTTTAGAGGTATATTAATGCTTTTAGCTATTTTAGCTATGAAAAGGTTTGAAAAATTTATACGTAAATATAAGAAGACAACATTACTAGTTGTAATTGGAGTAACGCTTATTCTACAGTGTTTAAATATGAATTATGATTTAGGTGTTTATCAGGATACCTTCATATTAAATTTAACAGTAGGAATAATTATTTTAATATATATATTGTGTGTTGCAATTTGTTTTGTAAAATGCTTGAAATATAGAGAGATAACATATTTAGCAATAATGATAAGCGGAGCTCTTATGCTATTAAAATTAATTTATGGAGTTTCCTTATCTATTACTAATGATGATTTAATAAAGATAAATATTATCTTCTTTTCCTTCTTATCTTTTATGAGCTTTGTTTTTGGAATGTTTTTTGATTCTCTACAAGTTATTAAGAATAAAAATTTTATGCAAGATGAATTAAGTGCATTTTTCGATCTAATAGAATTTGATTGCAATAGTGAGGTAATATTACTAAGCAATAATTTAAGTATAATATATGCAAATGAAAAATGTAGAAAAAAAAGAATTTCAAATAAAGTAGGTAGTAATGAGAATTATTATGATTTAGAAAAACAGATAAAAGAATTTTTATATGATAAAAATGTAATTAGCATAGAAAGTGTTCTTAGAAATTCTAAAGAGTGGAAGGGAATAATAAAGTTAAATGAAGAGAGAGAAGTAATAAGAGTAAATCTTCAAAGAATAAGAAAGAAAAAGCATCTTTATTATGTTTTAAGGTTAAATGACATAACAGAAGAATATATGATGGAGAAAAATTTGAAGCTAGATGAGCAAAGGCTTAGAGGCGTTACTGAAAATATAAAGGATTTAATCTTTACAATTGATGTGGAAGGCAAAATAACCTATATAAATAAAGCTGTAATTGATGTCTTAGGATATGATGAAGAAGAGCTTATAGGAAAAGTTTATTATGATTTTCTTTTACTTGAATCCAATCTTAAAATGATAGATAGCAAATATTTTAATAAGGACAAGGTATTAACTATAGATAAAGTAAAATCAAAAAATGGCGTAGTTGAATTGGAATCCATATCAAGTAGAACTAAGGATAGTAAGAACAATACACTAGGATGGGTAAGAGTTGCTAGAAATATTGAAGATGTTAAGGAAATAGAGGTGTTAAAAAATAAATTTGAGGAAATAAAACAATACGATAAGGTTAAAAACGAGTTTTTTGCTAACCTATCTCATGAACTTAGAACTCCCATTAACATAATATATTCTTGTATACAGCTTTTAAATAATAATAAAAAAAATGAAGTTGGATTTTCTAATTTTTATGAAAAGTATGAAAAGACTTTAAAACAAAATTGCTTTAGAATGCTAAGGCTTGTAAACAATCTTATAGATATAACAAAAATAGATTCTGGATTTATAAAAATGGACTTTGTTAATTATGACATAATAAAACTTACAGAAGATATAACTATGTCTGTAATACCTTATGTTGAGTCTAAAAATATTGATATAGTATTTGATACTGATTGTGAAGAGTTAGAAATAAAATGTGATCCAGATAAAATTGAAAGAATAATTTTAAACCTTTTATCTAATGCCATAAAATTTACAGATTCAGGTGGAAAAATAGAGGTTAATATTATAACTGATGAAACTTGGGTTGATATAAGAATTAAGGATACAGGAATAGGAATTCCATCTCATATGAAGGAATTTATTTTTGAAAGATTTATACAAAATGATAAGTCTTTAAATAGAAATAAAGAAGGAAGTGGAATAGGCTTATCCCTAGTTAAATCTCTAGTAGAGCTTCATGAAGGAAAAGTTTTCTTAAGGGAAAGTAGTAAAAATGGAAGTGAATTTTCAATTTTATTACCTAATACAAGATTTGAAATTGATGTAGAAGAAAGTGGAAGTTTAGGTTATAAAACTGAAGTGGAAAAAATATCAATAGAGTTTGCGGATATTTATGAAATATATTAATTATATTTCATAAAATAAATGGTTTCACTAACTTTCTATTTTGAAAATATAATGCTATAATATTAAAGGCTTGTTCAACAAATAACAAGTCTTTAATTATTTCTATTTTGGAGGTAAATATATGAAAATTGGAGTAATAATGGGAGGCATTTCTTCAGAAAGAGAGATATCAATACAAAGTGGTAATGCTGTAGTAAGTGCCTTAGATAAAGATAAATATGAAGCTATTCCTATAGTATTAAATGAGAAAGAGGATTTAATAGAAAAAGTTAAAGGAATAGATTTCGCTCTTTTAGCTCTACATGGAAAATTTGGAGAAGATGGAACTGTTCAATCTGTTCTTAAGACTCTAGGAATACCATTTTCAGGATGTGGTCCTTTAAGTAGTGCAATATGCATGGATAAGGATATGACAAAGAGAATTTTAGCCTTTGGAAATGTTAGAACAGCAAAATGGTTAATGGTTTCATCAGTAGATAAAATTGATTATGATGCAATAGAAAGATTAGGATACCCAGTTTTTATAAAGCCTAACAATGGAGGATCATCAGTTGCAACAACTTTAGTTGAGTCTAAAGAAGGAGTTGAGGAGGCTGTATTAGAGGCTTTAAAATATGATACAGAAGTAATGATTGAGGAATACATAAAGGGTGATGAAATAACTTGTCCTATAATTGATGGTAAGATGTTACCAGTATTGGCTATAAAACCGAAAGGGAAGTTCTTTGATATAGCATCAAAATATGAAGATGGTGGAGCAGATGAGTTTATTGTCAAATTAAATGAAGATCTTCATAAAGAAGTTGAACGTATGGCTTTAGAAACTTACAAGCTATTAAAGTGTGATGTATATGCTAGAGTTGACATGCTTGTAAAAGATAATATTCCTTATATATTAGAAGTAAATACATTACCAGGAATGACAAAAAACAGTTTATTTCCTAAGAGCGCTGCAGGCGTAAATATGAGCTTTGAGAAACTTTTAGATACAATAATAGAAAAATCTTTAAAGGTTAATAGAGAGTAATTTATTAGTAACAACTTTCTCTGTAAATTTATATTTTATATAGTAAGTACTAATTTACAGGGAGAATATTGATGCAAGATAAAAATCCGTTAAGTACATTTGGACCAGATTTAAATGAATTTACTCAAGATGTTAATTTTGAAACTTTGGCTAAAAATTCAGATTTTATTTACTTAAGATCTTCAGGTTCTGGAACAAATCAATTAAGAATTGATAAGAAGTTTTTTGAGTTTGTAAAGGGGTGCAGAAGCTATGGTATTCCATGTGGTGCTTATCACTATGCAAAACCTTCTAGTGATTTGCAAACTGCAGTAATGCAAGCTGATCAATTTATTGATGTTCTTCAACAAGGATTTGGAAAAGGAGACTATGGTGATTTATTCCCTGTAGTTGATGTAGAGTCACCTACAGATAGATCACTAACAACTACGCAACTTGTGAATTGGATAGATAGGTTTAGAACTAGATTTGAGGAAAGAACTAGAAGAAGATTAATGTTGTATACAGGACTATTCTTCATAGAGTTATATGATAATTTTGAGGTTCCAGGAAGGGGATATCCTTTAAGTGATATGCCTCTATGGATAGCTATGTATACAAGAGTTCCTACGAATCCACCATTTCCTCCAAATATTGGTGGATGGACAAGGTGGACTATATGGCAATTTACAGATGAAGGTAAATTAGATGGGATTGGAAGTCCAGTAGATTTAAACTGGGGACCTAATAGTATAGCTAGACTAATGCCACCAACTAATGTTACCGGTTTACAAGCATATGTGAGTGGTGGAAAGATAAATATTTTTTGGAATGCTAATAAGGAAGACGATTTAAATGGATACAATGTATTTATCAATGACAACTATGCAGGAACATTACCTAGAAAAGCTACTAAGTTTGTTGTAGATAAGAGTAAATTTTATCTACCAAAAGGAAGGCCAATAAGAGTATCCATAGAAGCTTTTGATGTTACTGGAGATTTTTCAAGAGAAAGAACTGAATATATTATAGAAAGCAATGAGTCCTTTTTAGGTTAAAGGTATTTTGGTCAGTATTAAATAGAGTTAAAAATTTTTTAGCTCTATTTAATTTTTCCCAAAAGTTGTGAAAATTTTGTTATAATAAGAAATGTTATTATATTGTAATAAATTTCTGTAAAATTTAGCTTATAGTTTTTTTAGGAAGATTATAGAGAGGAGAATAATTGTGAACGAAGAAAGTAAAAAACCAAGCAAAAACTTACATAAGAGTAAGAAAAACATAATAATATCAGTTATTGTTATATTAGCAATTATAATAGGTTCTATTGGTGTATACATAGTTAGTATTCAAAAGAAAGTTGAAAAATGGAACAATAAGATATACCCAAATGTATATGTTGAAAATGTTAATTTATCAGGAATGACTAAAGAAGAGGCTGTAGATGCTTTAAATAAAGATATAAAAGAGCCAATTCAAAATAAAACTATAACAGTAAAGGCTGCTGACAAAAGCATAGAAATAAAGTATTCTGATTTATCACCAGAATATAACATAGATGAAACAGTTAATGAAGCTATGCTGTATGGAAAAGATTTAAATCTTTTTGGCAAAAATGACTTAATAAATGGAAAAGATAAAAAAGAATTTAATTTAGACTTTAAATATGATGAAGCTAAATTAACTGATTATGAAAATGAATTAACTGAAATGGTTAATCAAAAGGCTAAAAATGCTACTATAAAGGTAAACGGTGGAAGTGTAAGTGTAACAGAAGGACAAGATGGACGAGCTATAGAAAAAGATAAAATGGTTACATTAGTGAAAGATGCTATAAATGCTAAGCCAGAAGCTAATACAGTAGTTGAAGTACCTGTAGAAGTTACTAAACCTAAAATAACAAAAGAAATGCTTTCAAAGATAGATGGTGTTATAGGAAGTTTTACAACAAGTTATATAAGCTCTAATGCTGATAGAAGTGCTAATGTTGAAATTGCAACTAACACAGTAAATGGAACAGTACTTATGCCAGGTGAAACATTTAGTTATAATAACACTTTAGGAGAAAGAACTACAGCTAAGGGGTATAAAGATGGAGCTGCTTACATAGGTAATAAGGTTGAAATGGTTACAGGTGGAGGGATTTGTCAAGTTTCTACTACTTTATATAGAGCAGTATTAAGAGCAGGAATAATGCCAACTGAAAGACATAATCATAGTATGACAACAACTTATTCAGGTCCAAGTGAGGATGCTACAGTTGCTTGGGGATCTTTAGATTATCAATTTAAAAATCCTTACGATTTCCCAATATACATTCAAGGATACACAAGTAATAAGCATGTTACTTTCAATATATATGGAAATGTTCAAGCTATGGATGGAAAAACATATGAATTACAAACTGTTGTAAATGAAACATTAAAACCATCAGTTAAAACAGTAGAAGATTCTAGTTTGCCGGCAGGACAGAGAGTTGTAGAGCAAAACCCAGTTACAGGGTATAAGTCAACAGGATATTTAGTAACATATCAAAATGGAAAAGAGATAGATAAGAAACTAATAGGTCATGATGTTTATAAGCAAAAGGATGAAATAATAAAGGTTGGAACTAAGAAGGCTGAACAACCAGCAACACCACCAGCACCAGCACAAACAACACCTCAAGCTCCAGCAACACCGGAGAATCCAGGTGCTACTGAACAACCTGCTAATCATTCTTAATTAAATTAAACATGATTTGAAGAATGACTTGCTTTAATTAAGATTAATATAAAGCATATATAATCTTATTATTTGGTAAATTATTAATATGCTTAAAGGGGAGAGGTTAAGTTTTTAATCTCTCCCCTTTAATTTAGGAGGAGAATTTATGAGTTACAAAATGATATGTATAGATATGGATGGAACATTATTAAATTCAAAAAAAAGAATAAGTGAAGAAAATAAAATTGCTTTAAAAAAGGCTTATGAAAAAGGAGTTCATATAATAATATGTACTGGAAGAAATGCTAAAAATGCTATTTATTTTTCAGAATTCTTAGGAGTTAACTGTGCAGTAATTGCTAATAATGGTGCATGGGTAATTGATGAAGATAAAGAAATTTTAATTTCTAAAGATGTTTTAAGTGGAGAACAGTGTAAAGAAATTATAAAGGTTTGCAAAGAGTATAAAGGGGTTCCTAGTTTTCATTCAAGAGATAAGGTTTATTGGCCATCAAAAATAAGAAAACATCTCTGTGATTTAATTTTAAATAAAAAAATACCACATAAGCATAGAGTAGAAAATGTTTATGTTAATGACAAAAGTAAGTGGGATGAAATTTTTAGAAATGATAGTATCGGTAAATGTATAATAATTGAATTGAATGTAGATAAACTAAAGAAAATAAGAGAAGAACTTATAAAAAATAGGAGTTTTGAAATTACTCAGTCAGGAAGATATGCCTTAGAAGTAAACAATAAAGGAGTCTCTAAGGGAAAAGCTGTAAAGGCTTTAGCCGATGAATACAATATAAAGCAAGATGATATAATTTGCATAGGAGATAATGAAAATGACTTATCTATGATTAATTATGCAGGTTTAGGTGTAGCTATGGGAAATTCAATAGATTCTTTAAAAGAAAAAGCAGATTATATAACTGAAAGCAATGATAAAGATGGGGTAGCAAAAGTGATATATGAATTTGTATTAAAGAATGATTAACTTGCATTTTATTTCATTAGATAATATCATATACTTGTGACTTAACTTAAAAATTTATAAATTTTTACATTTATTTGGAGGGACAAAGGTGAATCTTAATATAGTATTATATCAACCAGAAATACCACAAAACACTGGAAATATAGCAAGAACATGTGTTTTGACAAATTCAAAGCTTCACATAATAAAACCTATGGGCTTTGTTATAGATGATAAACATTTAAAAAGAGCTGGATTAGATTATTGGAGTCAATTAGATCTTGAAATCCATGAAAGTTATGAAGACTTTATGAAAAAGTATGGAGATAAGAAAATCTACCTATCAACAACTCATGCTGATGCACATTATGATGAAGTGAAGTATGAAGAGGGTGCTTTCATAATGTTTGGAAGAGAATCAGCAGGAGTTCCAGAGGAGGTTCATAATGCTCATCATGGGATAAAAGTACCAATGATAAATACAACTACTAGAAGTTTAAATTTATCAAATACAGTAGCCATTATAGCTTATGAAGCTCTAAGACAAATTGGATTTCCAGGCATGAAATAAGGGGGATATATATTTTGGAGAAAATAAAGATTATAACAGATAGTACCTGTGACTTATCTAAGGAGATTATAGAGAAATATAACATAGATGTAATGCCTATGTTAATAAATTTTGGTGAAGAGAGCTATTTAGATGGTGTTGAAATAAAGGTAGATGCTATGATGGACAGAATAGAAAGAGAAGATGCTCTTCCAACGACTGCTCAAATAGTTCCAACTAGATTTATAGAGAAATATAAAAGCTACTTAGAAGAGGGATACAAAGTTATATCAATACACATATCATCAAATATGAGTGGGACTTATCAATCTGCGTGCTTAGCTAAATCTGAATTGGAAAGTGATGACATAGTTGTAATAGATTCAAGAAATGTAACTGTTGGACTTGGACTTATTATATTAAAAGCTGCTAAATTAATAGAAGCAGGAATAACTTTAAAGGAATTAGAAAAAGAAATACTAGAATATAGGAATCATATAAAAAGTACTATAGCATTTGAAAGTTTAGATAACTTAGTAAGAGGTGGTAGACTTTCAAAGGGAAAAGCTTTATTTGTTAATGCATTAGGAATAAAACTTATGCTTAATGTGTTAGATGGAGAAATGAATGTTCAAGGGAAAATAAGAGGAACTAAGAAGATGGTTAAAGCTATGATTGAACAATTTTCTTCAATTCCTAAAAAAGATGGAGAACCTATCATATTAGTTGAACTTGAGAATGAGGATATTTATTTACCTATAAAGGAATATTTAGAAAGTAATAATATAGAATATATAAAACTTCCTTTAGGATGTTCAGTAGCAATACATTCAGGTCCTAAGGTTTGTGCATTATTTTATGTAGAGGAATATTAAAAAGAAGCTCCTTAAAAGGAGTTTCTTTTTTTATTTTAATTTACATAAATTCTCCTAATTAAAGAAATAATAATTTTGATATGAAAAAAAGAGGAGGATTAAAAATGCGTTTTAAGAGGCTTGTTAAATCTTTAGGACTTATTTTAAGCTTAACTTCTATTATAGGATGTGGCTCAAAAAATTCATCGGCATTAAGAAAAATTGATTTTATAGAAAAGAAAGTTTATAATTTCGCTTTAGTTAAGGATGATTTTGCTAATGAAGAAAATCATTTTGTTAATTTAGCTATAGAAGGATTAAATAGAATAAAAGAGGAGTATGGTGCAAAAATAGAGATTTTTGATACTAATTCTCCAGAGGATTATGAAAAGAGGCTTAGAGAGGCTGCTCAAAATAATGATTTGACTTTTGCATCAACATTTAAGTTTTTAGAGAGTTTAAACAATGTAGCTAAGGATTATCCAGATAAAAATTTTGCTATTATTGATACAGTATCAGAGCTTCCAAATGTAAAATCTATAAATTTTAGAAATGAACAAGGTGCCTTTTTAATGGGAATAATAGCTGGCAACATGACTAAAACTAATAAAGTAGGATTTATAGGAGGAGTTAAAAATGAACTTATAGATAACTTTTTAGCTGGATACTTGGCTGGATTGAAGGTTTCTAATGAGGAAGCTTATAAGAATATAAAAGAAGGAAATTTAATTCAATATGTTGGTGATTTTATAAATGAAAAACAGGCATATAAAATAGCTAAGGAAATGTATAATGAAGGAGCAGATATAATATTCAATGTAGCTGGAGAAGCTGGTGTAGGTATTTATCAAGTAGCTAAAGAAACTGGGAATTATGCTATTGGTGTTGATGTTGATGCTGCCAAAGTTTTTCCAGACTATGCCGATAATATTCTCTCATCTATGGTAAAAAGATTAGATGATGCGGTTTATAAGACTGCAAAGGAAGTTATAAATGGTGATTTTAAGTCAGGACCAAATAATGTAATGGAAATGGGACTTAAGAATAATGGTATAGAGGTGGCCCAATCTACAAGTAGATTAGTACCTAAAGAGGTCTTAGATAAGGTAGAAAAATATAAAGAGGCCATAATAAAAGGAGAAATTAATGTTCCAGAAACATTAAATGAAGTGGAAAATTTTAATGTTAAGTAAAGTTGATGTTAAAAATAATATTGACAAAGAGTAAATAAATGTGTAATCATAAGATGAAAATAAAATAAGTATATTAGGTGTTATCTAACTTAATAGGGAAAGTTAAAAACTGCAGCCCCCGCTACTGTTGATAAGGACGAAAACAAGAGACCACTGTAACTTAAGTTATGGAAAGGATTGTTGGAGGAAGATTTATTAGCCAGGAGACCTGCCTAGTATGAATTGCTTATTGTTTCGGTGGGAAACAGTATATAAGTTTTAATAAAGTATGTAAATTATTTTTTAACTGGTGGGGAAGGTTAGCCGCACCAGTTTTTTTATTTTTATAATTGGCTATGTTTTAAACTAATGTTGATTTTTAGATAGAACTGTAAGACCATCTTAATGAAACTCTTTGCGAAATCAAGTTAGGTCTGAAGGGCTAGCTAAAAATCAATATCCATATTAAACAAAGCCTTATAATTAAAAATAATTATTTACGAGAAAAGAATTTATGTACAAGCTTTCCTAAATAAGTTGATTTGGAAAATACAAAAGTTTCTAAACAACTTAATCTATTTACCTCTAATAGTTAGTTAATATTTAACTTAAATTTATACGAGACATATTGAATCTATGGTTAAAATATATTAATGAAAAATTTGAAATTATATTTATAGTAAAAGATATTATTGGGTATAGAATTTGATTTGATATTAAAAGTGAATATTTAAGTTAATTGTTGCTTATATATTAGAGAAAAAATATAAAGATTAATAGGAGGGTAAAATAATTATGAATTTTACTAAGGAAAAAAAGAAATTAAATGTAAGAAATATGTGTTTTGCTGCTATGTTAATAGCCTTAAGTGTTATATTAGCTAATTTCCCGATTTTTGCTAGTATAGCCTTAGATTCTATGCCAGCCTTTATTGGTGGTATTTTAATTTCTCCAGTAGTAGGAGGAGTTATAGGACTTTTAGCTCATTTATTTGTTGCTTTAAGAACAGGATTCCCATTTACATTACCAGTACATATTCTAATAGCCATTGAGATGTTTGTGGTTGTTTATATAACATCAAAAATATTCAATAGTGGCAAAGTGATCTTAGCAGGAATAGTCGGAACTCTTTTAAATGGAATTATTTTTACTTTAATAACAGGAGCTTTCATGCATTTTGTTTTAGGAGGAATGAATCCAATTGATTTCTTAAAACTTATGGGATTACCACTTACTTTAGCAAGCTTAGTTAATATAGTAATAGCATTTTTAGTGGCTAAGGGACTTAAAAATGTCAATATATAAATTTAGAGATTTAACCATAATTAAAAATGAAACCCATAAAGATGAGATGGTAATAGCCTGTGATAGTTGTTGTGGAATTGGAGAAAGAGAAGCAGATTTTGTTAATGCTAGTAATGAAATTGTGGGATATTTTTCAGCTAGAGTTTGTCTTTTTGAGCTTATAGCCTTTAAAGCTAATCCACTAGTAATAGTAAATAATTTAGGAATGACTATGAAGTGTGGTGGAGAGAGTATAATAAATGGAATCAATAGAGCAATAAAGGAATATAATTCTGAAGGATTTTTTGAAAACAATTTTAAATTAGAAGAATGTATAACGGGAAGTACAGAGGATAATTTCAAAACTCTTCAAACATTTTTAGGATTAACCATAATAGGGGAAAAAGAAATAAGTTCTGAGATTAAGTTTGAAAGTGGAGATGAGGTTGGCTTATTAGGAATACCAAAGGTAGGAGAAGAGGTTTTAGATGATATAAATAACAATATAGGAGAAATTGCTGGGTTTAAGGAATTGAAAATTTTAGTGGAAAGTAATTCTATTAAAGATATATTACCTATTGGTTCAAAGGGTGTTATACATGAAGTGAAGGAACTGGAAATTAGTAATAATATAAATATAACTCTATCATATGATGGAGCTTATTTAAGGAAATCTGCAGGGCCAGCCACTGCTATTTTATTTATATGTAAAAAAGGCTCTTTAGAAGAATTTAAAAATAAAATAAGTGTACCAATCATTAAAATTGGTGAAATTATTTAATCTTAACCACAATAGAGAATTTTCTCTGTTGTGGTTATTTTAGAATTAACATAAGTATTTTTTAATATAATATTAATATAAGAGAAAGTATTAAGAATGTTATAATGTTGAAAAATGTTTTTTTTTGATGGATAATGAAATGAGAAAGGTTACTAGAAAAAAAGTTATGATTTAGAATTAAATAGTTTTAGGTGATATATATGTTAATGGATTTTAATTTAAATTTAACTCAAGAGCAAAAGTTGATTATGACACAGCAAATGCAACTTTCAATAAAACTTTTGCAAATGTCAACATATGATTTAAGAGAATATATAGAAAAAGAGTTTTCAGAAAATCCTGTTTTAGAAGCTCAATATGAAGAAAATAAAGAAATAGTTAATGAACAGGATAGATTAGATTATAAGGAGCTAGTAAAATATTTAGAGTCAGATAATTATGGTTCGCAAAGTTATGGTGAATATGATCAAGAAGGAATTTCTCCTTTCACATTTATAAGTAAACCGGAATCTTTAACAGATTACTTAGAATCTCAAATCTTAGAGTTACCAATAAGTGAATATATGAGAAGTGTGTGCAGTTATATGGTTGAATGCTTAGACAATAAAGGATACTTAGATATAAAAAAGGAAGAATTAATGAGTGAGTTAGGGTGTTCAGAAGAAACCTTTAATAGAGCCTTAATAGTTCTTCATAATTTAGAGCCTGCAGGAATAGGAGCAAGGGATATAAAAGAATGTCTAAAGATACAATTAGAAAGAAAAGGCCAGTATGACGAAATAGTAAAAAATATAATAGAAAATCATCTAGATGATTTAGCAGATAATAAATATCAAGTTATTGCTAAGGCTTTGGGAATAACTCCTAAGAAAGCACAGGATTATGGAGATTTAATAAAAACCTTAGAGCCAAAACCTTCAAGAGGGTTTTATACTGGAGATGAAGTTAGTTTCATAATTCCAGATGCTGAAATTAGAAAGATAGATGGAGAATTCTTCATAATAATGAACGATGGAGTTTTACCTATGCTTTCAGTAAATCCTTTATATGCTTCTATATTAAAGGATAGTAGTAATGATAAAGAGGCTACAGAGTATGTAAAGGAAAAAATGAATAAGGCAATGTTTCTTATTAAAAGTATAGAGCAAAGAAAAAGTACTTTATATAAAGTTCTCGAAAAAATATTAGAAAAACAAAAAGAATATTTTGAAAAGGGAGAAAAATATTTAAAGTCTATGACTCTTAAAGAAATAGCAGAACAATTAGAAATGCATGAATCAACTATTTCAAGAGCAATAAGAGATAAGTATATTTTAACTTCTATGGGCACAATAAAAATAAAGGATCTCTTTGTAAACTCAATAAGCAATAAAGAAACAAAAAATGGAGAAGAGGATGTTACAGTTATAAACATTAAAAAAGCTTTAGAAGAAGTGATTAATGAAGAAAATAAAACAAAGCCATTATCAGATCAAGCCATAAGTGAAATACTAAATGAAAAGGGAATGGCTATTTCAAGAAGAACTGTAGCAAAATATAGAGAAGAGTTAGGAATAAAATCATCTAGCAAAAGAAAAAGATTTTAAAAAGTAATAAATTTAATTTTGTTACAAAAAAAAGTAACTTAGATGCTTAAATAGAGTGAAAAATATAGAGAGATTGGGTAATCTCTCTATATTTTTTTATATTTTTTAAAAAAATAAGAAAAAATTTTCTAAAAACCCTTTAATTTTTTTTAAATATGTTTTATAATAAACATGCGGGACATTTAAGAAGCAAGTGGGACTTTGAATGTCCAAAGGAGTTGTTAAATTTGCTAGAGATTTTAAAATTGCAAAAAATAATAGTTCCTGAAATGGTAGAACTATTAGTAAAAAGATACAATATAATCAGAACAATTTATTATAATCAGCCAATAGGCAGAAGAGCTTTGGCAAACAATTTAAATTTAGGTGAAAGAATTGTAAGAACAGAAATAGGTTTTTTAAAATCTCAAAACCTTATACAAATAAACACTCCAGGTATGTCTGTAACCCAAGAAGGAGAATTCATGCTAGAATCCTTAAAAGGATTCATACATGAAATAAAAGGGCTATCTAATCTTGAAAAACAATTATGTGATATGCTTAATGTTAGAGATGTAATTGTTGTTCCGGGAGATTGTGGTGAGGAAGAAAGCACTATAAAAGAGCTTGGGAAAGCCGCTGCAAATTATTCTAAGAACATCATTAAAGATGGCTATACAATTGCTGTTACTGGAGGAACTACTGTAAAAGAAGTTATAGATGAATTACCAGAAATGGCAAATCTACGTGATGTGTTAGTTGTGCCTGCAAGAGGTGGTATGGGTAAGAAGGTTGAGACGCAGTCAAATACATTAGCTGCAAATTTAGCTAAAAAGTTAAATGGAACCTATAAAATGCTTCATGTACCTGATAACATAAGCAAAGAAGTAATGGATGCTTTAATGAAACAGGAAGATATGAAGGAGCTTATACAAAATATTAAAAATGCAGATATGCTAATATATGGCATAGGTCAAGCAAAGAAGATGGCTAATAAAAGAGGAGTTCCTAAGGAAGAAATAATGAGATTATTAGAATTAGGAGCTATTGGAGAAGCATTTGGGTGCTACTTTAATGAAAAGTCAGAAGTGGTTTATGTAATGCCAACTTTAGGTGTTACAATAAATGACCTTAGAAAAATAAAAAATCATATTGCCGTAGCTGGAGGTAAAAATAAAGCAGAAGCTATTTTAACTACTATCTATGGAAATGAGAATGCTGTCCTTGTTACAGACGAAGGTGCAGCAAATGAAATTCTAAATTTTTTAAGTAGAGATGAATAAAAAAATATTAAATCTCTAAAAATAAATTTGTTTAAAATATTTTTTAATATTTTATATATAAAAAAACAACATCTTTTAGGAGGTATTTATAATGGTAAAAGTAGCTATTAACGGATTTGGAAGAATAGGAAGATTAGCGTTAAGATTAATGATCGATAACCCTGAGTTTGAGGTTGTTGCAATCAACGACTTAACTGATGCTAAGACTTTAGCACACTTATTCAAATACGATTCAGCACAAGGAAGATTCAATGGTGAAATAGAAGTTAAAGAAGGAGCTTTCGTAGTTAACGGAAAAGAAATAAAAGTAACTGCTAAAAGCAACCCTGCTGAATTACCATGGGGAGAATTAGGAGTAGACGTAGTATTAGAGTGTACTGGATTCTTCGCATCAAAAGAGAAAGCTTCAGCTCACTTAACTGCTGGTGCTAAAAAAGTTGTTATCTCAGCTCCTGCTGGAAACGACCTACCAACAGTTGTTTACAACGTAAACCACGACATATTAGATGGAAGCGAAGATGTTATCTCAGGTGCTTCATGTACTACAAACTGTTTAGCTCCAATGGCTAAAGCTTTAAATGATAACTTCGGATTAAACAAAGGTTTCATGACTACAATCCACGCTTACACTAACGATCAAAACACTTTAGATGCTCCACACAAAAAAGGAGACTTAAGAAGAGCTAGAGCTGCTGCTGCTAACATAGTTCCAAACTCAACTGGAGCTGCTAAAGCTATCGGTTTAGTTATCCCAGAATTAGCTGGTAAATTAGACGGAAACGCTCAAAGAGTACCTGTAATAACTGGTTCATTAACTGAGTTAGTTTGTACTTTAGACAAAAAAGTAACTGTAGAAGAAGTAAACGCTGCTATGAAAGCTGCTTCAAACGAATCATTCGGATACACTGAAGATCCAATAGTATCATCAGACGTTATCGGAATCAGCTTCGGATCATTATTCGATGCTACTCAAACTAAAATCATGGAAGTTGATGGACAACAATTAGTTAAAGTTGCTTCATGGTATGACAACGAAGCTTCATACACTAATCAATTAATCAGAACTTTAAAATGCTTAGTTTCTAAGTAATTTTAAAACTAAATATTTAGACTGATTGAACATATAAAAGGGTCTGGTTTTATAGTTAAGGCTATGAGGCCAGACTACTTTAACATATAAATGATTTTTTTATTTATATTATAAATAATTATAAAATATTATTATTTAAGAGGTGAATACAATGAACTTCAATAAAAAGACTATAGAAGACGTTCAAGTAAAAGGTAAAAAAGTATTAGTAAGATGCGACTTTAACGTTCCATTAAAAGATGGTGTTATAACTGATATAAATAGATTAAACGGAGCTATGCCAACTATAAAATACTTAGTTGATAATGGTGCAAAAGTAATCCTTTGCTCACATATGGGTAAACCAAAAGGAGAAGCTAAACCAGAATTCTCATTAGCACCAGTTGCTAAAAAATTAAGTGAAATGCTTGGTAAAGAAGTAGTATTTGCTGCTGACGACAATGTTGTTGGAGAAAATGCTAAAAAAGCTGTAGCTGAAATGAAAGATGGAGATGTAGTTTTACTTCAAAACACAAGATACAGAAAAGAAGAAACTAAAAACGGAGAAGAGTTATCAAAAGAATTAGCTAGCTTAGCTGAAATGTTTGTTAACGATGCATTCGGAACTGCTCACAGAGCTCACTGTTCAACAGTTGGAGTAACTGAATACTTAAAACCAGCAGTATGTGGATACTTAATCCAAAAAGAGCTTAAGTTCTTAGGAGATGCTGTAGAGACTCCAGAAAGACCATTCGTTGCTATCTTAGGTGGAGCTAAGGTTTCAGACAAGATAAACGTTATAAACAACCTTTTAGAAAAAGTTGATACTTTAATAATAGGTGGAGGAATGGCTTACACATTCTTAAAAGCTCAAGGATACACTGTAGGAAGTTCATTAGTAGAAGAAGATAAAGTTGAATACGCTAAAGAAATGTTAGCTAAAGCTGAGGAAAAAGGTGTTAAATTATTATTACCTGTAGACCACAGAGTAGCTAAAGAATTCAAAGATGTTGAGGCTGTAGTTACAGAAGATCAAAACATCCAAGAAGGATTCATGGGATTAGATATCGGACCAAAAACTGAAGCTATATACGCTGAAGCTATAAAAGATGCTAAAACAGTTATCTGGAACGGACCAATGGGAGTATTCGAATTCGAAAACTTCAATAAAGGAACAATAGCTGTTGCTAAAGCTATGGCTGAAGCAGATGCTACTACTATAATAGGTGGTGGAGATTCAGCTGCTGCTGTAAACATATTAGGATTCGGAGATAAAATGTCTCACATCTCAACTGGTGGTGGAGCTTCATTAGAATTCTTAGAAGGAAAAGTATTACCAGGAATAGCTGCTTTAAACGATAAATAATATTATAAACCTTAAAGTAGTAATTTATTAGATTGAAGTATAAAGATTGTTGTTTTATAAATAAAATAAGACTAGATTCAATGAAGCGTTTTTCATTGAATCTTAGCCTTATTTATCTAAAAACTAATGAAATTTTCATATAGTATTGAAGATTTCATAGTTATTAGATGAGTAAATGGCGTTTGATAGATAAACTATCAACACCATTTAATATTTAAAATATTAATAGAGGTGAATATAGATGAGAACTCCAATAATCGCAGGAAACTGGAAAATGCACTATACAATAGATGAGGCTGTTAAATTAGTTGAAGAATTAAAGCCATTAGTTAAAGATGCTAAATGTGAAGTTGTAGTTTGCCCAACTTTCGTTTGTTTAGATGCAGTTAAAAAAGCTGTTGAAGGAACAAACATAAAAGTAGGTGCTCAAAACATGCACTTTGAAGAAAAAGGAGCATTCACTGGAGAAATCGCTCCAAGAATGTTAGAAGCTATGAACATAGATTATGTTATAATTGGACATAGTGAAAGAAGAGAATACTTCAACGAAACAGACGAAACTTGCAACAAAAAAGTTAAAGCTGCTTTCGCTCATAACTTAGTTCCAATCCTTTGCTGTGGAGAAACTTTAGAGCAGAGAGAAAACGGAACTACTAATGACGTTATAAAAGCTCAAATTACTGCTGATTTAGAAGGATTAACTAAAGAGCAAGCTGAGAAAGTTGTTATAGCTTACGAACCAATCTGGGCTATCGGAACTGGAAAAACTGCTACTTCAGATCAAGCTAATGAAACAATAGCTGCTATAAGAGCTATGGTTGCTGAGATGTTCGGACAAGAAGTTGCTGATAAAGTAAGAATCCAATACGGTGGATCAGTTAAGCCTAACACAATAGCTGAACAAATGGCTAAATCAGATATCGATGGTGCTTTAGTTGGTGGAGCTAGCTTAGTTGCAGCTGACTTTGCTCAAATCGTAAACTACTAATATAATATTAGTAATTAAATAGTAGCAATAGGCAAGTAATACCAATTGTCTATTGCTATTGTTTTTTAATTATCTACACATTATAATAAATGTATAAATAGAAATTAAGTTTTTGGAGGGTTATTATGAGTAAAAAACCTGTAATGTTAATGATATTAGACGGATTTGGAATATCTCCAAACAAAGAAGGTAACGCAGTAGCTGCTGCTAATAAACCAAATTATGATAGATTATTTGCAAAATACCCACACACTGAGTTACAAGCTTCAGGATTAGAAGTTGGTCTTCCAGAAGGTCAAATGGGTAACTCAGAAGTTGGTCATTTAAATATAGGTGCTGGTAGAATAATATACCAAGAATTAACTAGAATAACTAAAGAAATCAAAGAAGGAACTTTCTTCACAAATAAAGCTTTAGTTAAAGCTATGGATGAAGCTAAAGAAAATAATACTTCATTACACCTAATGGGATTATTATCAAATGGAGGAGTTCACTCTCACATAGATCACTTAAAAGGTCTTTTAGAGTTAGCTAAGAAAAAAGGTCTTCAAAAAGTTTACGTTCATGCTTTCATGGATGGAAGAGACGTTGCTCCATCATCAGGTAAAGAATTCATAGTTGAATTAGAAAATGCTATGAAAGAAATAGGTGTTGGTGAAATAGCTACTATAAGTGGTAGATACTATGCAATGGATAGAGATAACAGATGGGAAAGAGTTCAATTAGCTTATAATGCTATGGTATTAGGCGAAGGTGAAAAAGCTTCTTCAGCTGTTGAAGCTATAGAAAAATCTTATCATGATAATAAAACTGATGAGTTCGTTTTACCTACAGTAATAGAAGAAGATGGACACCCAGTTGCTAGAATGAAAGATGGAGATTCAGTAATATTCTTTAACTTCAGACCAGATAGAGCAAGAGAAATAACTAGAGCTATTGTTGATCCTGAGTTCACTGGATTCGAAAGAAAGCAATTACATGTTAACTTCGTTTGTATGACTCAATACGATAAAACTTTAGAGTGTGTAGATGTTGCTTACAGACCAGAAAGCTACACAAACACTTTAGGAGAATATGTTGCAAATAAAGGATTAAACCAATTAAGAATAGCTGAAACTGAAAAATATGCTCACGTTACATTCTTCTTCAATGGTGGAGTAGAACAACCAAATAATAACGAAGATAGAGCATTAATAGCTTCACCAAAGGTTGCTACATATGATCTTAAACCAGAAATGAGTGCTTATGAAGTAACTGATGAATTAATAAATAGATTAGATCAAGATAAATATGATATGATAATCTTAAATTACGCTAACCCAGATATGGTTGGACATACTGGAGTACAAGAAGCTGCTGTTAAGGCTATAGAAGCTGTTGATGAGTGTTTAGGAAAAGTAGTTAATAAAGTATTAGAAAAAGACGGTACTGTATTCATAACTGCTGACCATGGTAACGCAGAAGTAATGATAGATTACTCAACTGGTAAACCAATGACTGCTCACACTTCAGATCCAGTTCCATTCTTATGGATTTCAAAAGATGCTGAAGGAAAATCATTAAAAGATGGTGGAAAATTAGCTGATATAGCTCCAACTATGTTAAATGTTATGGGATTAGAAGTACCAGGAGAAATGACTGGAGAATGTCTTTTAAACAAGTAATATAATAGTTAATCATATATTTTAAAATAGTATTCTTCAAAAGGAAGAATACTATTTTTATTTACAATAAAACAGGAATTTGGATTTTATTACTTTTTATGATTAAAATTATTAATTAGTTATTTATATTAGTGTTTTGTTAACGAAATGTAACTTTTAAGTACTTTAATTTTTACTAAAAACAAACGAAATTTATGTAAAATTAATGTATAAAATTATAAAGGATGAATGAAATGAAGTACAAAAGAAGAAGACGAATAAGTGCAATTGTTTTAGGACTCTTAATAGGAGGAACCTTATTAGGAACAGGATGTAAAATAATAAAAGATTATGAAATAAATAAAGCTAAAGAGGAAAAAGTAGCAAAGGGAGTTACTGTTCTTCAATCCTTAGAAAAAAAAGACGTGGCGGAAATAGAAAATAAAATAAAAAATATGAATAGTGAAAATGATATTAAGGAAAGTACTGCAGATGATAGTAACTTAAAGGAAGTTTTTAAGGATACAGTATTTATGGGAGATTCTTTAACAGAGCCACTTAGTTTCTATAATATTTTAAATGAAGATTCTGTTATAGGAATAAAAGGAAGAGATGTCATAAAGGCTAAAAAAGAGGATCTTGGAACCTTAAAAAGTTTAAATCCTAAAAAAATAGTAATGATGTATGGAATGAATGATTTACTTTTATTTAGTAATTCAAAAGATTTTATAAAAAATTATGAAAGTTTAATAAATGAAATAAAAAGGGAATTGCCTAGTACTGAAATATATGTTAATTCAGTATTCCCAGTTTCAAGCAATGCTATTGCTAAGAAAAAAGAATTTAGTAAAGTAAATGATTTTAATAATGCCTTAAGAGAGATGTGTAATACTATGGGAATAAAGTTTATAGATACTACTTCTATGGTAAAGGAAAATATGTACGAGCCAGATGGGATTCATTTAAAAGCAGAATTTTACACTCCTTGGCTTCAAGTTATTAAAACAGAAATAGGTTTATAAAATAAAAAGATAACTTACATAGTTTATTTAAATTTTTATATGCTTTAATTCTATAATTAGTTTTAAGTAGATAGACGAGTTTTCTAATTAATTATTAAAGTATATTAATAATTAAAATAAAGATATGAATTTTAATAAATTAACAAAAGAAAAAGGAAAAGGAGTGCAAAGTGTGAAGAGTAAAATTTTAAAGAGAAGTTTTTCTATAATAGGTGTTATTATAATTACCTTTTCTCTAGTAGCTTGTGGAAGTGTTAAAGATATGCCACTGAACCAGGTGCTAAATGAAATGGAAAGTAAGGGTGTTGTAATATCTAATATGAAGAGTGGGGGAGAAAAGGAATTAAAAAGATTTTATAAGTTAAATTCAAATGATTTTCAAGAATTTTTATTGTATCTTCCTAGTTCAAGTATGAACGTAGAAGAAATGCTTATTGTCAAAGTAAAGGATAAGTCTCAGATTGATACAGTAGAGAGTGCTATAGAAAATAGAGTAAATAATCAGTTAGAGAGTTTTAATGGATATGGTGCTGAACAATGTGCACTTCTAGATGAATATGAACTAAAGACAATAGGAAATTATGTTTTCTTTTGTGTAGGAAAAAATGTAGCAGACATAGCAGATAGCTTTAAGGCTGCGGTAAATTAGGAAGAGGTGGCATCGTGGTTTTTAGCAGTATAATTTTTATTTTTACTTTTTTACCAATAACATTAATCTTATATTATATCTCTCCAAGAAAGTTAAAAAACATAGTATTACTTTTAGCAAGTTTAGTTTTCTATGCTTGGGGAGAACCAACATACATATTTTTAATGCTATTTACTACTATTATAGATTTCTTTGCAGGGCTTTTAATAAACAAACATAGAAAGAATAAGAATAAAGCTAGAGCAATACTTTTTATTACTGTGGCTATAAACTTATTAATTTTGGGATACTTTAAGTATTATGATTTTCTTATATTAAATATAAATTCACTGTTTAATATTAATATACCTATAAATGATATACCATTACCTATAGGAATATCATTTTATACTTTCCAAACCTTATCATATATAATAGATGTATATTGGGGAAAAGTTAAAGTGCAAAAAAGTTTATTATCTTTCTCCTTATATGTTACTATGTTTCCTCAGCTTGTAGCAGGACCTATAGTTAAATATTCAGAGATAGACAGGGAGCTTACTAGTAGAAAAGAAAGCTTAGAGAAGTTTGGGGAAGGTGTAGAAAGATTTATTTTTGGATTAGGAAAGAAGGTTCTTATTGCAAATAATGTTGGATTATTATGGACAAGTATTCAAGGAAGTAGCTTAGGGAATATGTCGGTTTTAACATCTTGGATAGGTATTATAGCCTACACACTTCAAATATATTTCGACTTTAGTGGATATTCAGATATGGCTATTGGTCTTGGAAAAATGTTTGGCTTCGATTTTTGTGAGAACTTCAATTATCCATATATATCTAAGAGTATAACTGAGTTTTGGAGAAGATGGCATATATCTTTAGGAACTTGGTTTAGAGAATATGTGTACATACCTCTAGGAGGAAATAGAAGAGGATTAAAAATTCAATTAAGAAACATATTTATAGTTTGGTTTTTAACAGGAATATGGCATGGAGCAAGTTGGAATTTCATAATGTGGGGTGTTTATTATGGAGTACTTTTATTAATTGAAAAAGTATTTTTACTTAAAGTATTAAATAAAACACCTAAGTTTATAAATCATGTATATACAATGATATTAGTTATGGTTGGATGGGTATTCTTTTCAAATGACAGTCTAAAAAATGGACTTAATTACATAAAGGTTATGTTTGGAATAGGAAATAACTCATTAGTAAATGGAGCCTCTTTTTATTATTTAAGCACAAACTTAATAATTTTAGTCATAGCTCTTTTATGTTCAACTCCTATAATGTATAAGCTTTTTAGAAAACTAAAATATGATATGGGTGTAAGAGGAATATTAATAGCTGAAGGAATACAAGCTATAATATTATTTTTATCAATAGCTTACATTGTAACTTCAACATATAACCCATTCTTATATTTTAGATTTTAACAAAGGAGAAAAGAGCAATATGAATAAAAATAAAAAAGTATATACTAGAATTTTAGCTTTAGTTTTCATAATTTCAATTTTTGGTATTTTCTTCATGAATATATTTAGTAAAGACAAAAACTTCTCAGAAGAGGAAAATAGAATGTTAGCTAAAAAGCCTAAGTTTTCTATAGATAGGCTTTTAGAAGGTAGATATACAGAAAAATATGAAAAATATGTAGAGGATCAATTTGTTTTTAGAAATTCATGGATTGGAGTTAAATCTACTGTGGACAAACTTTTAGGAAGAAAAGAAGAGAATGGTGTTTTCCTAAGTAAAGATGGATATTTAATAGAAGACTTTAAAAAGCCAGAAGAAAAGAATTTAGAAGAAACTATTAAGGCTATGAATAATTTTAATGAAAAGTATAAAGGTATAAATCAATATGCTTTAATAGCACCTAATGCAGTAAGTGTTTTAAAGGATAAGTTGCCTAAAAATGTTCCTGTAGAGGATCAAAGAGTGTACATAGAAAAATTAAAGAGTAGTTTAAACAGCAATATAAAGTTTATAGATACTTATAACACTTTAGAAAGTCATAAAGATGAATACATTTATTATAGAACAGATCATCACTGGACTACTTTAGGTGCTTATTATGCTTTTTTAGATGCTGTTAAGGAGATGGGGTTAACTCCTAAGGATAATTATTATGATATAGAAACAGTTACAGATGAATTTTACGGCACATTATATTCAAAAAGTGGATTTAAAGGAATCTCACCAGATTCAATAGAGGTTTATATTCCTAAGGATGAGAATGATCAGGTACTAGTAAGCTATGAGGAAGAGAAGAAGAAGAGTGGAAGTATTTATAATAGTGAGAAGCTAAAAGAAAAGGATAAATATGAGGTTTTCTTAGAAGGAAATCATCCTTTAGTAAAAATAAATACTTTAGTTAATAATAATAAAAAGCTACTTCTTATAAAAGATTCATATGCTAATAGCTTTGTTCAATTCCTAACTCCTTATTTTAATGAGATAGTGATTGTTGATCCAAGATATTACTATGGAGATATTGATAAGCTTATTTCTGAAGAGGGAATAACAGATTTATTATATCTTTATAATGCTAATACCTTCTTTTCTGATAATAATATAGCACCAGTTTTAAACAATGAATAATGTTTTTATAATAAAAACTTAAGAGATGTTCAAAAAATTAGCATTGAGATAAAAGTTAATTATTAAAAATAGTTTTAGTAATTTAGAAAATAAAATATTTTAAAAGTAGGGTGATTATCTTTGTATTAATTACAATATAATCACCTTATTTTATTATTTTTTTTAAAGATTAAAAGGATATAATGAAAATTTGAAATATTTTCAAAAAATATTTAACAAATCATGGGTTAAGAGTTATAATATATATAAACAAAACGTTAACAAAATGTTAATTATGTTTATAACTCAAAAATTTAAAAGTTTCTTACTTCTCTTTGAAGCAACTAACTTTTTAATTTATTTGGGCTAGTCAAATAATTTAAAAGGAGTTGAATTTAAATGAAACAAGAAGGAACAACAAAAAAATCTTTAACACTTTTTGGATTTTTTGCAATGACAGCCTCTATGGTTATGGCTGTATATGAATATCCTACTTTTGCAACATCCAAATTGCACTTAGTATTTTATCTACTTTTAGGAGGTTTTTTATGGTTTATTCCAGTTGCTTTATGTGCAGCTGAAATGGCGACTGTAGATGGTTGGGAAAAAGGTGGAGTTTTCACCTGGACCGGAAAGAATTTAGGCAAGAAATACGGTTTTGCAAACTTATTCTTTGAGTTCTTTGAAATAACAGTTGGATTTGTAACAATGATTTATTTCATACTTGGAGCGCTATCATATGTATTTAATTGGCCAGCACTAAATAGTAATCCAATGATAAAATTCATAGGTGTATTAGTAATTTTCTGGATTTTAGCATTATCTCAATTTGGAGGAACAAAATATACTGCTAAAATAGCTAAAATAGGTTTTATAGTTGGAATACTTTTACCAGCAGCTATTTTAATTATCTTATCTCTTGTATATATAATTCAAGGAAATCCAATATATATTTCAAGCAAAGATACTTTTGTTCCAGATTTTACACAGGTTAATACCTTAGTTGTATTTGTATCCTTTATCTTATCTTATATGGGTGTAGAAGCATCAGCTACTCATGCAAATGAAATGTCTAATCCAAAGAAACAATATCCATTAGCAATGCTTTTACTAGTTATAGTAGCTATAGTTGTTAGTACATTAGGAGGACTTGCAATAGCAGCTGTTATACCTCAAGATCAAATAAATTTAAGTGCTGGGGTAGTTCAAACCTTTGCAGTGCTTTTAGGACATTTCACAGCAAATAATACAATCTTAGTTAAGATAATAGCTTTATTACTTGCCTTTGGTGTAATAGCAGAAGTAAGTTCATGGGTTGTTGGACCAACAAGAGGTATGATTATAGCAGCTGAAGAAGGTGCTATTCCAAAATCATGGGCTAAAACAAATAAACATGATGTACCAGTTTACTTAGTTATAGCACAAGGTATAATTGTTAGTATATGGGATGCTGTATTAACTTTTGGAGGTGGCGGAAGCAACCTTTCATTCTTAGCAGCAATGTCATTAACAGTTGTAATTTACTTAAGTGGATATGTTTTATTCTTTGTAGGATATATAAAAGCTATTTTGGGTGAAGGCTTAAATGGTGCTTACCAAATGCCTGGTGGAAAGCCAGTTAAACTTATAGTAGCAATAGTTGGACTTGCAACTTCAGTGTTTGCATTCTTTATATCATTTGTTCCACCTACATCAATTGCAGGAAACATGGTTAAATCACATGAATATATGTGGATGCTTATTATAAGTTATGCAATATCCTTAGTATTACCATTTGTAATTTATGAATTATGTCAAAAATATATGCATTCTCATGAAAGAAATATTCATCATGTGGTAGCAGTTCATAAACGTTAATTTAAAGAAGGCTGTCCTAAAGAGTTGAGAAAATCATCTTGTTTAGGAGAGTCTTTTTTTTGTTAAATTTTTAGAATATTTATTTTAATATAGAATTATAAGATCACTTTAATACTAAATAAGACCAGAATTAAAAATAAAAGCTATAAAAATATAAAATTTCTATTTATAAATCTTTAAATAAAGCAAATAATAAAAATAGAATTTAATTATAACTAATGATAAGGAGTAAATATTATGAGTAAACAAAAAACATTAAATGGAATACAACAAAGTATGAAGCAACATAATGCTGAATCTTCAAAATCTAAAACAGGATTTAATAGTACAAGTAACACAGCAAAGCAGGCTGGAATAGCTAATACAAAAGGGCTTTAAAATAATCTTTATAAAGAGGACTAAACGTCCTCTTTAATTTTGTTCTATTTTAAGTAAAAAGATTGAAAAATTTTTGGCAAATATTCAGGGTGAATATGTACCTTAATTATAATTTTTATAGGAATTTGTGAGATATTTTTTTAAAAAAAGAATTGATGATAATCATTTTCAATAAATGTGATTTGAATCATATTTTTCCTTAAAAAAATAGATTAAAATTAAAGCATAAAATTTATTAGAAAAGTAAAAGATAAAAATAATTGAGTATTAACTTGAATTTTCTTAAGGAGGAATTTAAAGATGAAACAATATATTGAAATAATTGACGTGGTAGCAAGACAAATTTTAGATTCAAGATGCTTCCCAACAGTAGAGGTTGAAGTTTATTTAGAGGATGGAACAGTTGGTAGAGCGGCAGTTCCTTCAGGAGCTTCAACAGGTATATATGAAGCTGTTGAATTAAGAGATGGAGATAAGGATAAATACCTAGGAAAAGGTGTTGAAAAGGCAGTACAAAATGTTAATGATACAATTGCTGAAGAAATAATAGGATTAAATGTATTAGATCAAGCATACATAGACAAAACTCTTATAGAATTAGATGGAACTAAGAACAAAGGTAAATTAGGAGCTAACGCAATCTTAGGAGTTTCTTTAGCAGTAGCTCAAGCAGCAGCTAACTACTTAGGAATGCCTTTATATCAATACATCGGAGGAGTAAATGCTAAAGTTTTACCAGTTCCAATGATGAATATAATAAATGGAGGAAGTCATGCTGATAACTCAGTAGATATCCAAGAATTTATGATAATGCCAGTAGGATTTAACTGCTTTGAAACAGCTGTAAGAGCTTGTGCAGAAGTTTACCATGCATTAAAGAAAACTTTAAATGAAAAAGGATATTCAACTGGTGTTGGTGATGAAGGTGGATTTGCTCCAAACTTAAAATCAAATGCTGAAGCAATAGAAATTATATTAGAAGCTATTGGAAAAGCAGGTTATGAACCAGGAAAAGAATTCTTTATAGCAATAGATGCAGCTTCATCTGAGTACTACAAAGATGGAAAATATGTTTTAGAGCATGAAGGAAAAACTTTAACAGCTGCTGAAATGGTTGATTTCTTTGAAGATTGGGTTAACAAATATCCAATAATCTCAATTGAAGATGGTATGGCTGAAGAAGATTGGGAAGGTTGGAAGCTTATGACTGAAAGACTTGGTAAGAGAGTTCAATTAGTTGGGGATGACCTATTCGTTACAAATACAGAAAGACTAAAAACTGGTATAGAAAAAGGAATTGCTAACTCAATTCTAATAAAACTTAACCAAATAGGAACATTAACAGAAACATTAAATGCTATAGAAATGGCAAACAGAGCAGGATACACAGCTGTTGTTTCTCATAGATCAGGGGAAACAGAAGATACAACTATAGCAGACTTAGTTGTTGCAGTTAATGCAGGTCAAATAAAAACTGGTGCTCCAGCTAGAAGTGAAAGAGTAGCTAAATACAACCAATTAATCAGAATAAATGAAGAATTAGGTGAAGTAGCTGAATATAGAGGAAGAAATGCATTCTTCAATCTTTCAAAATAATATAAAAGATAAAAAATAATAAATAAAAAACCTCTGAGTTTTCTTAGAGGTTTTTTTATTTGAATATGTTTAGGTGAATGTTGGTTTTAGTGAGCACTTCAGACTTATCTAATTTTAAGTAAAAATCAAAAATTTTTAATTTTGTATTTAAATTTACTGAAGTTAATGCCAGCTTAAAATATAGAATTTTAGTTATCCTATCGTTTAATACACTTAATTAATATACTCGTAAATGATTATATAATGAAAAAAACATAAATATACACGAAAATATTTAATTTTATTGAAAAATATGTTAAAATAATGTAAACGGAAACAAAGAGGGGGAGATATTTATGGATGGATCATTAAGTGTTTTATTAGAGGTTTTACTAATTGCAGGTTTAGGAATAGCTGCTTATTATGGTATTCCAACAATTTATAAGAAAAATGAAATAGTATTTGAGTTAGATGATAGATATACTAACTTAAAAGATTTAAGAGAAGCTACTGTTGAATATTTAAAAAAGGAAGGTAAATCTTGTGAAGTCATAGATTCTAGAATCTTGAGGGTAAATGGAGAAAAATATATATTAATGGAAAGAACTATTGGATTAAGAGCTTCAGTACCAGTTCAACAAGTTGTACTTAAAAGATGTAAATAACTTTAAAAAGTGTAGAATAAGATTGAACTGTAAATGGTATTATAGCTATATTAAAAAATAAATGTTAAATCAAAATATAGCTTTTATTTTAAAGTTAAAAAATAATATATGCACACTTATTAATAGTATTTAATAATATAAATTATAAAGAAAAAACGATAAGATAATTTTAATTGTTGAAAATAGTACATTAATAAAGTAAAATAGAAAAAAAGAAAATATTAAATAATCCTTTGAAAAGGAGTAAGTAGTTAAACTTAGTTTCAATAAAGAGAGTCAATGATGGTGGAAATTTGACAAGAAGGAGTTTAATGAATGGACCTTGGAGGAATGAAATGAAATCTATTTAAGAAAGTAGTGGAATGGTGGACTGCACCTTATAGCAGATAGAGTATGTTAGTACTTGAAAATGAGAGATATTAGTAAGTATTTTAACTCTAAACCCTAGCTAGGGATTTTTAGTCATAATTAAAATACAATAACTAATATAATTTAGGTGGTATCGCGGATTCAACTTCGTCCTATTTTTAGGATGGAGTTTTTTTATTTTACAAAAAATTAAAGGAGGGAGTTTAAAGATGAAATGAAGTTTTAAAAGTGAATATGAAAAGAAGAAAAAAAGTTTTAAAGTTAGAAGCTCCCTTGTGGAGAAGAAGTAGCTTACAGGTATGGGGTTAAAGTAAATTTTATTTTTAGAGTAGTATTTTAAACTTATCTAAAAATCAATATTATTTTAAACCAGAAATTTTATCTAAGAGATATTATTAAAAATTATTAGGAGGATTTAAAATGAATATAAGAAATAATACAAGAATTATAACAATAAATGCTTTATTACTAGCAATAGGATTACTATTACATCAAATAACACCTGCATTAGGATTACCTATGCAACCAGATTTTGCACTTACTATGTTATTTATAATAATTATATTAAATGATAACTTTAAAATTACAATGATTTCAGGAACTTTAATGGGAGTATTTACTGCTATGACAACTAAGTTTCCGGGAGGACAATTACCTAATATAATAGATAAATTTTTTACAGCTTTTATAGTATTTATGATTATAACATTAATAAAAAAATCTAATATATTAGGAAGATTATCTTTAGAAAAAAGAAATAATGTATTAATGACAATCATATTACCTTTAGGAACATTAATAAGTGGACTTTTATTTTTAGGATCAGCTCAAATAATTGTAGGATTACCAGCTAACTTTTCTATATTATTTTTAACTGTTGTAGCACCTGCAATTGCATTAAATACAGTTTTAGGATTAGTATTATATAAAGTAATTGAAAATGCTTTAAGAAGAGCATCATATAGTATAAGAAAATAATACAATAGTTAAACTATATAATATGTAGATTATTATAATTATGTGCACAAAATCATATAAATATTGTAAAATTTTCATTGGTGTGATATGATAATTTCATGGAATTATGCAACTATACAAAGCTTAGGAGGTTTTCTTATGAACACAATTTTAATAGTGGTCCAAACTATTTTAGCTATAGTGATTTTGGTTTCAATAATGATGCAACCAAGTAAAGCAGACGCATTAAGTGGATTGATTCAAGGAAGTCAAGATAGTTTCTTTTCAAGAAATAAAGGTAGAACTAGAGAAGCTAGACTTGTAAAAGTTACTATTTTCTCATCTATCTTATTTGCTATAAATACGCTAGCTATAAATTTAGTTAAATAGTTCTTTATGTGGCCACCCATATATTTTAGGGTGGCTTTTGAATTATATTGGATTGAATTTCCTTAATCAAAGAGGCAATTTAGACATATCATATTAATAAGAAAATAAATTAATATATCCTGGCAAAAGTCTTAGGTGCTTTAGATTATTTATTATGAAGTTAGGAAGAAAGAGCTTTGGTATAATCTATAAATTAATTAAAATGTTGCATTAAAATCTATATATAGAACGGAGGAAAAAACATGAAAATAAAAGATATAATTTTAGGTCTTATGAAAGAAGAAGCATATAGACCAATGACAATGTTAGAGTTATCAAAAATATTTAATATAAATAAAGCTGAATATAAACAGTTTAAGAAAGTTTTTAAAGCTATGGAGGCAGAAGGCTTAATAGCTAGAGATGAAGAGGATAGATTCGGTCTAGTAGATAAAGTTGGACTAATAGCTGGTAAAATTCAAATACATCAAAAAGGCTTTGGATTCTTAATACCAGATGAAGAAGGAATGACAGATGTATTTATACCTAAAAATGCTTTAAAGGGTGCTATGAACGGAGATAGAGTATTAGGTAAGGTTGTAAAGGAAAGTGCTGAAGGTAAAAGACGTGAAGGTGAAATAGTTAGAATAACTGAGAGAGTTAACACAAAGATTATAGGAATATATGAAGATAATAAGAGCTTTGGATTTGTGCTTCCGCAAGATCAAAGAATACAAAATGACATATTCATATCTAAAAAGGATGGAAATGGAGCTAAAAAAGGAAACGTAGTTGTTGTTGAAATAACTAAGTGGCCAGATGGTGGTAAAAGAAAAAATCCAGAAGGCGTAGTAATAGAAATACTAGGAAATAAGGGAGATTTAGGTCTAGATATCATAACTGTAATTAAGAAATATGCTCTTCCAGAAGAATTCCCTCCAAAGGTTTTAGCCTTTGCTGAAGAAATCCCAGAGGAAATCCCAGAATCAGAAATTAAGAGAAGAACAGATTTAAGAGATGTAAGAATGGTTACTATAGATGGAGAAGATGCTAAAGACTTAGATGATGCTGTATCTATAGAAAGACTTCCAAATGGAAACTACAAATTAGGAGTTCATATTGCAGACGTAACTCACTATGTTAAAGAAAATAATCCTCTAGATAAAGAAGCATTCCAAAGAGCTACTTCTGTTTACTTAGTTGATAGAGTTATTCCTATGCTTCCTAAGAAGTTATCAAATGGAATATGTTCATTAAACCCACAGGTTAATAGACTTGCATTAACTTGTTTCATGGAAATAGACCATAAGGGAAATGTAGTTAATCACTCAATACATGAAAGTGTAATTAAAACTAACGAGAGAATGACTTATACAAACGTAACTAAGATATTAAGAGATAATGACCAAGAGTTAATTGAAAGATATAAAGATTTAGTAGATGACTTTAAGGCTATGGAAGAGCTATGCAAAATCTTAAACAAGAGAAGAATGGGAAGAGGAGCTATTGACTTTGAGTTTACAGAATGTAAAATCATACTAGATGAAAAAGGAAAGCCAATAGAAATTAAACCATATGAAAGAGCTATAGCGAACAGAATTATAGAAGAATTCATGCTAGTATGTAATGAAACTATAGCAGAATATATGAATAAGGCTGAAATACCTTTTGTTTATAGAATACATGAGGAACCAGATAATGAAAAACTTCAAAGATTTAAAAACTTTGCATATAGCTTAGGATATACATTTAACGTTGGAGAAGAAGTTGAACCTAGAGATTTACAAAAGATTGTTGATGAAGTTAAGGGTAAAAATGAAGAGATGGTAATAAATACATTGCTTTTAAGAAGTATGATGCAAGCTAAGTACTCACCAGAATGTGCAGGTCACTTTGGATTAGCAGCTGAGTATTACTGCCACTTTACTTCACCTATTAGAAGATATCCAGACTTACAAATTCATAGAATAATAAAAGAATATATAAATGGAAAAATAGATGCTAAGAGAGAGAAGAGATTAACAAGTATTGTTGATTCTGCATCTAAACAATCATCTGAAATGGAAAGAATAGCTCAAGAAGCTGAAAGAGAGACAAATGATCTTAAGAAAGCAGAATACATGAAGGATAGAATTGGAGAAATCTTTGATGGTATTATTTCTTCAGTTACTGGATTTGGAGCATTCGTTGAACTTCCAAATACAATAGAAGGTCTTGTACATGTAACAAGCTTTAGAGATGATTACTACATCTATGATGAAGAAAATCTTCAATTGATAGGTGAAAGAACTAAGAAGGTTTATAAGCTTGGAGAAAAGGTTAAGGTTATTTGTTCAAAAGTAGAAATGGATACTAGAGAAGTTTACTTTGAAATAGTTGAAGATAAGTACACTATTGAAGAAAAAGAAGAAGAAACAGAAGAAAGAGAAGATTTACTTGAAGAGGTAAAAAAAGAGCTTGAGGCAGAAGGCAAGGTTGAAATAATAGAACCAAGAGAAGCATCTGCTGAGGAAGAGCTTTAATATTAGACTTTATTTTAGGTGAAGGTTGATTTTTAGCTAGCCCTTCAGACTGAGCTTAATTTCGCAAAGTATTGCTATCATATACTTCAGAATAATAGTTAAAGGTTAAGTGAAAGTTCAAATTTTCAATTTGGTATCTTGAACTTATGCAATCGAACTATAGTGAGATTGTATTCCTTTTTTGATTACGCTCAAACAGAAAAAGCTTCTTAACGCTATTATTCCTACATATATGATGCAATACTAACTGCTTATTAAGATAGTCTTACAGTTCTATCTAAAAATCAACACTAATTTAAAATCAAATCTTAAGAAGTATAATAGAAGCTTGTAAATAGATTGTAGTTTATCTATTTACAAGTTTTATTAATATCTTCATATACTTAAACGCTCTTAAGAGATAAGCTTGTATAATAAGATAAAATATTAAATTAGAATATTTATTAGCTTATTACACATTAGAATCATTGATATAGAAATTTAGTATATTGAAAAGCTATTTAGGTAATGGATAAAGTGATTTGAAGCTTTTTATAGGGGAAAGTATAGAGGGCGGTTAGCTTAGTGTTAATAAGTATAGTTTTGTGAATTTACATTTAAATAGTAAATATGTTAAAATAGTAAGAAAAGAAGAAATAAAAGGTGTATCATTCTTTTGGAATAGATATGCTTTCAATATAACCATAGTAGGTGAGAAGTATGGCAAAGAGAAAAGACAATAAGACATTAGCAGAAAACAGAAAAGCTAGACATGATTACTTTGTTGATGAAGCTATGGAAGCAGGTATAGCTTTAGTTGGAACAGAGGTTAAGTCTATTAGAAATGGAAGAGTTAATCTAAAGGATTGTTATGCAGATATAAATAATGGAGAGATCTTTATCAATAATATGCATATAAGTCCATATGAACAAGGAAACATATTTAATGTTGACCCATTAAGAAAGAGAAAATTACTTCTTCATAAAAGTGAAATACAAAGACTAATAGGTATAGTTCAACAGCAAGGTATTGCTTTAATACCACTTTCTTTATATTTAAAGAACGGAAGAGTTAAGGTTAACTTAGGTGTTTGTAGAGGTAAGAAGAACTACGATAAGAGAGATACAATGCTTGAAAAAGCTCATAAGAGAGAAATGGATAGACAGCTTAAGGAAAGAAATAGATACTAGTTTTTTTGGAAAAGTGCTTATAGAGATGAAGCGATTAGATTGTAAATCTATAGATTTTTATCTTCTAGGCACTTTTTTTATTTACCTTTAGTTTAAGTTAATATTGATTTTTAGCTAGTTATTTAGAAATATTTAACTTTGTAAAGAGCCTTTATTATTTAGGTTTATCCAGATGGACCTTATATTATATTTAAAGTTTAATAGGAATTTAATTATAAAATCTAAATAATATATTTTGATTTTTGAATATTTATTTAGTTTATATATTATTATACGTATATAATGGAAAATTTTGAGAAATAGGAGTGTATAATGAGAAAATTAAAAGGGGTAATTTTAGCTGTAGTTCCAACATTATTTTTCATGGGATGTGGTGAACTTTCTAAAAATGAAGTTGCAAAGGTAAGTTTTGAAAAACTTTCAGAAAAAGAGGAGCAGATATTAAGTTTAACTGAGAATAGAGTTTTCTTTTACAAGATAAAAGATATTTCTACTGATAAGGGATATAAGATGAATTTATACTATGAAGTTTATAAAGATGGAGAGGTTTTGAAAAATGAGTCTATTCTAGCTACTGTAAATGAAGTTTATGAAAAGGGAAAAACAGAAGTAACTCTAGGTATAAATATTAAAGAAGGAAATAAGATAAACTGCCTTTTAGGAGAAGAAGGAACTTATAGCAATCATAATTATGAAGTTGAAGAAGCCTTTAATGAATATTCAAGCATTGCTTTTGCAGGGGATTATGATTTAGAATTAGAAAAGGGAAAGAGAGTTTGTGTTTATTATGCAAATTCAGAAGGTTATATTGAAAGTGATATTATAGGAATGGATATGGAGTCAGAACGGATAAAAGAGATTATAAAAAGAAATAAAGAGAGTATTTTCTTAAGTATAAGTGTGGATGATTTTTAGAAGTGTTGAGGAAGAGGTTTAAATAAGGCTATATTTTAAATCAATAATTTAAAATATAGCCTATAATTATGACTAAAAACTATGATTTTATTTCTAATAGTTCACTAAATTTTGAAAAGAATTTTAAGTTGTTTAGCATTTCATCTTCTAAAGCTATTTCCTTTAGACAAGAACAGTAATGTAAGGCTCTTTCTAAATAGTAAAATGCATTGTCAAAATCTTTTTTTAAGGCATATGCTCTAGCCTTATAGTAAAATGCTATGAAGTTAAAAGGTGATAGTGATAGGGCTTTATTTAGGTTTTCTAAAGCCTTATCATATAAGCCTAAATAAATTAATACGTTAGCATATTCACAATAGCAAGTATAATTTTCTGAGTTTAATTCTAAGGATTTTTTATACATTTTAGAACTATTTTTCAAATTATTTAGGAAGAAGTAACATTCTCCTAATTTTTTATAGGCTGAAGCTTCACTTTTATCTATTGATATAAAATCTTCAAGATATTTAGAAGCAAGGAGGTAATCTCCTTTTTCATAAGCACAATGAGCTTTTCCAGATAAGGCATTTTTAAAACAAGGATTAAATTCCAAAGCTTTATCAAAGGCTTCCTCAGCTTTAGAAAATTCACCTATTTCAATATGAGAGAATCCTTTATTGCTTAAAGCGAAGAGGTCTGTGGGATTTAAGTTAAGAGCTCTCTCAG
This sequence comes from Clostridium sp. LIBA-8553, assembly GCF_057782465.1. Taxonomy (NCBI): domain Bacteria; kingdom Bacillati; phylum Bacillota; class Clostridia; order Eubacteriales; family Clostridiaceae; genus Clostridium; species Clostridium sp. LIBA-8553. The sequence continues at coordinate 1,937,242 of NZ_CM173489.1, read as the reverse complement.
AGAAATCTATAGCCCTATGATAAAGCTTTAGATTGTAATATATAAATGCAATATTATTATAAAGTTGATAGTTTGGTTCTTTAATATTTTTCATTGCCTCTATGGAAAGTTCATAGGCTGCATTAAAATCTTTTTGCTTTGAGAGTACTAGAATTTTATTATTATAGAAAAATAAAGGGTCTAATTTTTCTGTATATTTATTTAAAAGATAAAGAGCCCGTTCAAGCTTTCCTAGAGAGACATATTTTGTAATTTGTTTTTCTGGTAAGAAATTATCAGATTCTATTAAATATAAAATTATTATTATGGATAAAATACATATGAGTATTATTATGAGTGATTGAAGTGGATTCATATTCATCTCTCCAAAATATTTTTCTACTATTATTATATAAGAAAATATTTAAAAGGATTACATGAATAATAAGAATACTGTATAATAAAATTAGATAGCAATAAGTTTTTCTATTATGATATAATATAGGAAATTAATACTATAAATTAATAGTAAGAAAGGGTGTAACCAAATGGAACTATTAAAAGACAAGATAAAAAAAGAAGGCAGAGTTACAGAAGATAATATTTTAATGGTTGATTCTTTTTTAAATCACCAAATGGATGTAGAATTTTTCAACGAAGTAGGAAAAGAATTTAAAGATAGATTTAAGAATGATCAAGTAGATAAAATACTTACAATAGAATCAACAGGAATAGGCCTTGGAATAATAACAGCTCAATACTTTGACAACGTGCCAGTTGTTTTTGGTAAGAAAGTAGAAAGATTACCAAGAAACAAAAGAGATGAAGTTTTTAACTCAGAGGTTTATTCATTTACTAAAAAAACAATATACAATGTTGTTGTTGATAAGAAATTCATAAAACCAGGAGAAAAAATTCTTATAGTTGATGATTTCTTAGCAAATGCATGTGCTGTTTTTGGATTAATAGATATAGTTAAACAAGCTGGTGCCGAGGTTGTTGGAGTAGGAATAGTTATAGAAAAAGGATTCCAAAGCGGAAGATGCCACTTAGAAGACAAAGGAATAAGAGTGGAGTCTTTAGTTACTTTAGACAAAATAGAAAATGGAGAAGTTTACTTCAAGTAATTATTAATAGAATTATAATATGATTTTTGATTGAGAGAGAGTAAATGCTCTCTCTGAATTTTATTTAAACATGTTTATTATCAAAAATAAAATTTCTTTTTAAAATAATAAACTTAAAGTTTTTTGTTTCTAGATATATCATAAAAATCTTAGATATAGGGAAAAAATACCATTGATATTTTAGATAGAATTAGGTATTATATAAATTGTCTATTTTAGAAAGTTAAAAGTTAATTAATTAGTCAAGGAAATTTATCTCTTACAAACACAAACATATATGTCCCTTGACTAAATTAATTAATTGATATATAATGAGAACATAAGTTTGAATAAAACTTTTAAATTTAAAAATTGAATATGGAATTAGCGTTTAGACCATATTATTATCTCATACATGGGGGCGTTTTGGCTTCGACGGGGGTAAGATGGGTTTGATAAGCGAGTCGAGGGAAGCATGGTGCCTCGTTAATAAAGTATGCATTAAAGATAAACGCAGAAGATAATTTTGCATTAGCAGCTTAATTTAGCGCTGCTCATCCTTCCTCAATTGCCCACGGTTGAGATCAAGGGTGTCATTTTAAAGTGGGGAACCGAGCTTAGCAAAGCTTTGAGCTAGGAACGGAATTTATGAAGCTTACCAAAGAGGAAGTTTGTCTGTGGACGGCCTCTGAGGGAATTTTAAAACACAAGACTACACTCGTAGAAAGTCTTACTGGTCTGCTTTCGGACACGGGTTCGACACCCGTCGCCTCCACCATATAAAAATCCACGATATTCATATCGTGGATTTTTTGTGTGATAATTACAATAGATACATATAAGAGTATATTTATAGATTAGCAAAAGGAGAGAATTGTGGATAGTTTATTAAGAGGAAAGAAGTTAGCTTTTTCTATTGATGAAATTTATAAAAAAGAAGATGGTTTATATGGTATTAAGATTATTCCAGAGATTGAGTCAGAATATTTTCCGTCATATCATTTAAGAAACATTAATGTGAAATATTCATTATTGGAAAAGGAGTTTTATAAGGCTATTAATAAAGGTAAAGAGGTAACGATTAAACATTTTAAGGGAAGTGTAGTACAAGGTGGCTATTATTCAATAGAAACAACTGAATTAAGAAATATGAGAATATTTAATAGTAAAACTATAATTACTGATAATAATGATATATTTGAAGGAAAAAAATAGAGTCGCCATATAATAAGAAGAATATAAGAAAAGATAAAGTATTAACAGTGGATAAAGGATGTAAAGAATTATCTAAACCACAAATACAAAATGAAGGGGAATTATACTTATATTGTTTTAATGTTGGGCAAGGAGATTCATTTTTATTGATAACTACGAATAAAAGTGCATATTTAATTGATACAAATATTTCCACAGAAAAAAGAGCATTAAAATTTTATAATCAAATTACGAAGATATTAAATGAACATAATATAAGTAAACTTACAGGTTTTATAGTTACGCATAAACATATAGACCATATAGGAGGAGCTGATAAGTTTATAAGCTATAGTGGATTAGAAATTGATAATTTTTTAATTAATATGGATTATTCTCATGAAACAAAAGTGGTTGATAGATTATTAAAAGAAGCAGAATTAAAAATACCAAAATGGATAAATATAAATTCACCTGGGATAATTAGAGATGGAAATACAGAAATTATATTTAGAAATCCAGATAATGCAACATCAACAGTAATTAATGCCCCTGATATAAATGATAGTTCAATTGTTATTTGTGTAAAATATAAAAATACTATGATGTATCTTACTGGAGATGCTAGTTATAGTGTATTAAATTGTAAGTTAAATAAATGCATAAATAGTAATTGTGTAAATATGTTAAAAATTTCTCACCATGGAAGTAGAACAGGTACTGATAGTAGATTATTAAATAATTTAAATCCCATACATGCTTTCATCTCAGCAGGAAATAATAAAAAATTCAACTATCCTCATACTCAAGTAATTAATCACTATAGTTAATATATCCAAGATTATAAAAACTACAATTTGTTATAAATCTAATGGAAGTAAAATAAGTCTCATTAATAAGAAAATTAGTGAAGATTATGATATGTAATAGAGTAACTAAAATAGTAGGTGGTTTTATAAAAAAGGAATTTAAAGTGAAGATAGATGAGCTTAAAGAGTAAAAGTTTTAAAAAAATACATTGAAATTACTTCAATGTATTTTTTGTTTAATAAAAACTACTCGCTATGCGAGTGGTTTTAGAGTCAATTTTTGTGAAAAAAGGAGGTTTTAAAATGAATACAAACAGTTTAGCATATACAAAATGGAATTGTAAATATCATATAGTTTTTGCACCGAGATACAGAAGGAAAGAAATATATGGAGGGAAAAAAAGAAATAGGTAAGATATTAAGGCGGCTTTGTGAATGGAAAGGGGTTAGGATAGTCGAAGCGCACACTTGCGTAGACCACATACACATTCTTGTTGAAATACCATCTAAAATGAGTGTTTCAAGTTTTTTCGGATTTCTAAAAGGTAAAATTAGTCTTATGATTTTTGAGAAATTTACAAATTTAAAATATAAATGTGGAAATAGGCATTTCGGGTTCAGGGGGATTTTACGTTGATACTGTCGGGAAAAATAAGAAGGCAATTGAAGATTATATAAGAAATCAAGAACAAGAAGATATGATAGCTGATCAAATAAGTTTAAAGGAATATATGGACCCTTTTAAGGGCAGTAAGTAAAGAAGTATGCGTGGCTGGCGGACCAATTTAAGCGTCTTAAGATGCAACGCAGGTAGTATCCTCCTTATAGGGCTGAGGAAATACCACCAGCTAAGCTGGTAGATTTTTATTAATTAGGTATGATTATAAGTATAATTAAAATACATAAATAGTTTTTACGTTAAATTTATTAGTCAAGAAATATAAATTTAATATATAAGCTGATCAAAAAAGTACTTTCTGCGAGCAAAATTGGAAATAAATGTTTGGTGTAAGGATAATTATGTACAAATATCAAATAATATAACGTTGCAATAGATTTGTTTTGAAAGTAAATTATTTTATAATATTATTGAAGAAATAATATATTGGAGGTCTTATGTTTAATACTAACGTTGATGAAGTAGAAAAGAAGAGTAACTATTTAGCAATAAAAAGACCTGATTTAGCTAATGAATGGAATACTATTAAGAATGGAGATTTGACACCGTACGATGTAACATGCGGAAGTGGCAAAAAAGTATGGTGGAAATGTGTAAAAGGACATGAATGGAAAGCCGTTATTGGTGATAGAGTTAGGGGAAATGGTTGTCCGTATTGCTCAGGTAAAAGGGTAACTTTAGAAAATTGCTTAGCAGTAGTCAATTTCGAATTGGTAAAAGAATGGAATCAGGATAAAAATGGAGAAGTAACACCGTATGAAGTATCTTATTCTAGTAACAAGAAAGTATGGTGGAAATGTAGTAAAGGACATGAATGGAAAGCAGCTATTAATAATAGAAATCAGAACCGTGGCTGCCCATATTGTTCGAATCAAAAAGTATGTGAAGATAATTGCCTATCTACAATTAAGCCTGAGTTAGTAAAGGAATGGAACTATGAAAAAAATGGTGAGTTAACACCGGATAATGTTGTAGCTGGAAGTAATAAGAAAGTGTGGTGGAAATGTAGCAATGGGCATGAATGGGAAGCAGCTATAGGAGGTAGAGTTAGGGGAAGTAGATGTCCATACTGTTTAGGTCAAAAGGTATGTAAAGATAATTGTTTAGCAAATATAAATCCTGAACTATCAAAAGACTGGCATCCAAAAAAAAATGGAGAATTAACACCATATAATGTGACGTTACATAGTAATAAGAAAGTGTGGTGGAAGTGTAGCAATGGGCATGAATGGGAAGCAACTATTAATAATAGGTCAAAAGGAAAGGGGTGCCCCTTTTGTTTAAACAAAAGAGTGTATGAAGATAATTGTTTAGCAAATGTAAATCCTGAACTGGTCAAGGAATGGAATTCAAATAGAAATAAAGATTTGACACCATATGATGTTATAGCAGGTAGTAAAAAAAAGATATGGTGGAAATGTGAAAAAGGTCACGAATGGAAAGCATCAGTAGCACATAGAAATAATGGAACAGGCTGTCCGTACTGCTCAAACCAAAAAGTATGCGAAGATAATTGTTTAGCAAATATAAATCCAGAGCTCTCAAAAGAATGGCATAAGAATAAAAATGGAAAAACTACTCCATACAATATTGTAGCAAGAAGTACGAAAAAAGTATGGTGGAAATGTGATAAGGGTCATGAATGGCAGGCAACAGTGGTAGACAGAAATAGTGGAAAAGGTTGTCCATATTGTGCAAATAGATATGTAAATATTGATAATTGTTTAGCTAATTTAAGACCGGAATTAGCTGAAGAATGGCATAAAAATAAAAATGGAGGATTAACACCATATGATGTTGTACCTGGCAGTGGAAAAAAGGTATGGTGGAAGTGTAAAAGAGGACATGAATGGCAGTCTGTTATTTCTAGCCGAAATAACGGAACAGGCTGCCCGCATTGCTATGGTGAGCAGACTTCGTTTCCTGAGCAGGCTATTTGTTTTTATTTAAAAAAGATATTTCAAAATCTGCATAACAGATATAAATATGATGGTATTGAATTAGACATATTTATTGAGGAGATTAATTTAGGCATAGAATACGATGGGGTTAAGTTTCATTCTGAAGAGGTGGCAGTTTTAAGAGACCTTAGAAAAAACAAATTATTATCACTAAAAGATGTTAAGTTTTTTAGGATAAGAGAAGCTGGGTGTCCTGAAATAGATATGAGAGGTTTTGATTATATAATATATAACACTTCTAGTTATTATAGTAATTTTAAAAATTTAATGATTGAAATTTTAGAGAAGATAAAAGAAATAGATAATAGATATAGTGAAGATATATTGAGAATAAAAAATAAAATAGATATTAATAAAGATAGGTTTAAAATTTTAAAACAATACAAATATATTAATCACATAAATAAAGAGGATATAAGGTATAATCAACTTCTAAAAGAATGGAATTATATAAAGAATGAAGATTTAAAACTATCATATTTCAAGAAGAATAGTAAAGAGTATGCATGGTGGAAATGTGAAAAAGGTCATGAATGGAAAGCCGTGATTGGTAGCAGATATAGCGGAACTGGATGTCCATACTGTTCAAATCAAAAAGTATGTATAGATAATTGCATGGCGAATACAAATCCAGAGCTAGCAAAAGAATGGCATCCAAGTAAAAATGGGAAACTTACGGCATATGATGTTGTACCTGGTAGTGGAAAAAAGGTTTGGTGGAAGTGTGAAAGGGGACATGAATGGAAAGCGTCGATATCAAGTAGGTATGCTGGATTAGGATGTCCATATTGTTCAAATAAAAAAGTAAGTGAAGATAATTGCTTAGCGAATATAAATCCAAAGTTAGCAAAGGAATGGCACCCAAGTAAAAATGGAGAGTTAACACCATACGATGTAGTTTGTGGAAGTGTAAAAAAAGTATGGTGGAAATGTGAAAAGGGGCATAAATGGGAGGTATCTGTCCATAACAGAGCAAAAGGAAGTAGCTGTCCATATTGTTCAAATAAAAAAGTAAGTGAAGACAATTGCCTAGCCCATACAAATCCGGAACTAGCGAAAGAATGGCATCCAGATAAAAATGGAAAGTTAACTCCATATGACGTATTGGCTGGAAGTGGAAAAAAAGTGTGGTGGAAATGTGAGAAGGGCCATGAGTGGCAAGCTAGAATATGCAATAGAAATAGTGGAAGTAAGTGTCACTATTGTACAGGACAGAAGGTTACAATAGATAAGAGTCTTGCAAGAATAAACCCGGAACTAGCAAAGGAATGGCACCCAAGTAAAAATGGAGAAGTTACACCAGAGATTTTGGGACATGGAAGCCATAAAAAAGTATGGTGGAAATGTAAAAAAGGACATGAATGGCAGGCTAATATATATTCAAGAAGTGCAGGAAGTGGATGTCCTGAGTGTTATAAACTATCAAGGACAAGTAAATAAAATGTAAGTATTTGGAATAAAGTATCCTATTGTATCAAAGTAAATGATTGACATTGGTTATTGACAATAATAAATATGAATTAGATAATGAATAAATAGAATATTGGATAGTGCTAAATAGATATTGGAGTGAGAATATTAGAGGAAAATTATTAAAGTGTGTTTATTTTTAATTAGCATAATAGAGCAATTAGTGGATTTTAAAGGTCGTGCTTCGCCTCCACCATAAAATCCATGATAGAAATATCGTGGGTTTTTATGCTTTAAAATATATGTATAAGAAATACTTATATTTTAAGATATTAATAATTTTATAGGAGGGATATTTTGAATTTAGATGAAAAAGTAAGATATATTAAAAATGCTAGGGATGAGGATAAACTAATAATATTTGTAGGTGCAGGTATTTCAAAAAATTCTAATTTGCCAGATTGGGAGCAATTAATTAGAGTATTTATTAATAAACTCAACTATCCTATTAATGAAGGAAAAAAATTATCTTCTGATGAGTATTTAAAAATTCCACAGTATTATTATAATATTTTTGGAAGTGAAGAATATAAAAAGGTAATTAAAGAAGAGTTAGATGTCAAACGACAACCTAATGATATTCATGAGCTAATTTTCAAGTTAAATCCTAAACATATAATAACAACAAACTATGATAGATTATTAGAAGATACAGTTATAGAACAAAGAATGTTATTTGATGTTATAACTAAAGACAAAGATTTATTAGATTCTAAAAAGAGCAAATATATTATAAAGATGCATGGTGATATAAAGGAGTTAGATAATATAGTTCTTAAAGAAAATGATTACTTAAATTATTCACAAAATCATATTTTAATTGAAACATATATTAAATCATTATTAGTTAGTAATACATTTTTGTTTATTGGCTATTCATTAAATGACTATAATTTAAAGCAAATTATAAGTTGGGTAGATTATTTAGCTAAGAGTTATACGGAGGTAAAGGATAGACCTAAAAGTTTTATTATTCAAGAGATTAGCGAAGAATATACTGGATTTATAGAAGATTATTATGAAAAAAATAATTTATTTATTATAAATCCACAAGAAGTAAATAAACAATATTTAGAAAAGGTTGAAAGTAATTTATCAAATGAATTTGGAAAAAGATTATATGGAACACTGATGTATATAAGAGATTATCCAAAGGGTATTATAGATAAGTTTTATTATTCAGGAAAAAGCTTTAAAAAAATTAGAAGGATTTCTATAAATGACCTTTTTAGTATATATAGATTTAAGTATGCAGAAGTAATGGGAGGTAATACACTTAACTTTTCTAATGTTGATTCAGAAGAATATTTAGTTATACTGGATATTATTAATGGAAAAAATAATAAAGAGAAATTCGTTAAAGAGATGTTAATTAAATCAGGCATTGTATATATTAATATTCAAAATAACAATAAAATAGAAACGTATGATTTGTTAGAGGCTTATAATGAACAGAAAGATGACTTTACTGAATTGAATGAACTGGAAATTAAGTGCAATTATATAGAGATTGGCAAACGAATTAATTCAATAAACAATAAAAATATTAAAGCTCTTTATTTATTTAAATTACAAGAGTTTGATAAAGTAAGGGAGTGTTTAGAAGAGTTAAAAGAAAATATTTTGAATAATGACATATACGATTTGTTATTATACAAATTTAATATAGGTATAATAAATCAGTTGATGTTTTATAATGATAAAGGTAATTACGATGACTTTAGTTATATATATGAAAATATTGCTAAAAAAACTATGTATGAATTAAATTACTTAAATGATATATTTAATAATAACAAAAATCAGAAATTGGAGTTATCTAGGTTAAAAGAGGAGCATATAAGAAAATATTTAAAGTTAGATAATTCGGTACAACTAGGGAATATTAAGAGAGATTTATATAAGATGATGACTATTGCATATGATTATTATTTTTATATAAGAGAAAATGGATTATATTTAGATTATTTCAATAATATGGAGAAATTCTTTGAGCCATATATAGAAGCAATAATAAGTACGTATTCACCAAAAACGAAGAGGATTAGAACAAATACGGTGTTTCCAGATTTTAATAAATATGATAGTCATATATTTAATATATATGATTTGGATATTATAATTAAGCATTCAGATTATAAAAAGATAAAAGAACTACTAAGTAAATATGAGGTAAAAGAAATAGAGTATAAAACTGATATTAATATAGTAGAGATGCTAAAAAACTTATGTGAATATATTAAATCAAAACCTAATAAATATAATATAGATTATTTAAAGAAGTTTGTATTATTATTGACAGTAATTGATTTAGAAAAAGAGGATGTAAATAGAGTTGTAAAAATACTGGAGAATGTATTAATAAAAAGTGATGGAAATTTACATTGTTATATTTTTATTGAAATAAGTGAAGAGTTAAATTATTTCATTAGTAGGAATATTGAAGCAATAAATATTAATTCTTTTAAATTAGTTATTAATGAATTATTCACTGAGAAAGTATATAATCAATTGGAAGGCGAGAATAAAACTAGAGCTATCTTTAATTTTTTAAAGAGCGTTAATACTTTTTCATATGATTTATATACGTATAAAATAGATAAGATAATAGAAGAGAATAATATTAAATATATCTCAGGATTAAGTAAGTTACTTTCTAATGAACAAAGAGGAAGAATAAGTAGGAAGATATTAAATATTATAGATAGCATTGATATAAATACACTAATAGATTTTATTTTCGATAATTTAATTGAATATAATGAAATTATAGAGAGTAAGATTATATCAGAAGTAGAGTTACATGTTTCTAATAGAATAAAAAATCAAGGAGTTACAACTTTCCCTGATCCATTAGAAAGTATATTGGAAAATATTATAGTATTATTTTTGTTAGATAAAGGTGTAAATATAATTAAATTTGAAAATTATGTTAAATATAATAGTGTATTGGAGTTTATTATAAATCCAGATAAATTTGATTATGAAAAAGTAGCATTAGATAATTTAAATTGGATGAATATTATGGGAATTAAAGAGTATTTAAAAATAATAATTGATAATGGTAAGGATATAGTAAATAAAAAGTTAAAATATATTATAAAAAATGGATTTGCTAATGAGGACCAGACTAGATTATATTATAAATATTTTGAATAGATAATGCAGAGGATTTTAAAGGCTGCGTATTGCAACAACCATAAAAACCACGATAGAAATATCGTGGTTTTTTGAAAAAATATAAAATATATATAAATTAAATAATTTATTAGTGGCTAGAAGATCTACGAGTTTAAAATACAAATGAAAGACATATATTTAGATAATTAATATAGTTTTTTACAAATTCACATAGAAATATAGATGAAAAAGAAATATAATATAAATTGAAAAAAGAAAATTATGTCATTTTAATTATAATTAGTAAGAATATAAAAATAAAGAGTTAATATTAATTATCAATTTATGTGAGTGAAAAGGAAGAAATACATTTTACTTAAATTTAAGATCTTAGAATTCTAGATTATCAAAAAATGAGGTGCTTATGATATATAGAATATTTTTTGTGATGTGAGAGGATAAATTATGGATATAGAAGAATTACGTAGAAGAAGAAAAGAAGTAAGTAGTGCTTCAGAAAAAACATTAAGAAATATGGAGGATATAGCTAATGAATCGTTTAGAGTAGCTGAAGTAGCACATAATTCAAGAAAAATTATTGATAATTTAGATTTAGAGTTTGAAAAGCAAACAGGATTTAATTCTTTAGATGTGAAATTTCTGTTTTTTGCAATAGCATTACAGTGTGTAAGACAGTATTGGTTAAGTAATGAAAAATTAAGATTCAAAAATGATCAGCAAGCAGGAAAAGTAATAAAGAAATACACCCCAATTTCTTTATGTGGGCCTGTTCCTTATGATGCTTTTAAAAAAGAAGGATATTATGATAATACAGGGATAAGTGGAGCTAATCATAGATATAGTACACTAGGACACGATCCTTTACTTGGTTGGATTTTTGGAACAGCTAATATTTTATCGGAAACTGTAACTAAAAATAATATTATTTTAGAATCGTATAGTACTATATTAGTAGGAAATGAATATAAAATCAATGGAATAACTAACATTGTATCAATTTTTTCTGAGTCTTTTAATAGAGTTCAAGCTGATTATAAAGATTTAGTTTTAGCAATTACTAAACATGCAATACACTTAAGTTCAGATGCTTTTACAACTATGGGATTGCCAATACCAGTAATTAATACTGTATCACCGAATTTTTCATCAAAGTTACTTAAAAATGGAATAGATATTTATAGTGTTAGCAGGGGAGTGGCAATGTCGTCCTTAATTAATATGATAATAGGAGCAATTCATGGATTATTTTATGATGAAACTAAGTATCATAATAGAGATATTTATGAAGTTAAGACTAGAAAAATTTTAAGTTACTCAAATGCAATTGCATCAGCAAGCAATATTATATATGTTGCAATTAGTGCTTATTTAGGTAATGAGGGAGCATTAAAGAAATTAGATGTAGGTGGATTAATAGTAACTATTTATAGATTATTATCTGATAGTAAATTTATTAGAGAAATAAAAGAAGAGTTCGTATTTGGTAATTTTAATAAATTAATTCAAGGTGAAGAATATAAGTTTTAGAGTTGGAGGGTAAAATGGGATTTAAGAGATTTCTAAAAAAAAGCTTAATACCTGGATATGAATTAAAGAGTATTGTTGAAAATGTTGTAACTTTTGGAGTTGTTGATGGATTAAAGGAGGAATTTAAAGAAACTTATTTAGAGGATATGCCAGGGATTAGTCATGTTTATAATGTAGGTAAATATGATGGAAAAAAAGATGGGTATGAAAAAGCTTCTAATGAGTATGAGAAAAAGTTAATTAAGCAAGCTGATGAATTTTTAAAACAAGAAAAGGCATTCGAAATTGATAGAGCTAGATACGAAGAATTAATTGATGATTATGAAATATATATTGAAGAAATGATGAAAAAGAGTAATATGTCAAATGAAGAAAAAGACTATATGAATCAAATTATGTTTATAGAAAGAAAGCTAAAGCAATTGAAATAGAGGATAATAATATTATATTAAGTTTAATGGTAAGCATTTATTTTATTGCTTACCATTAATTTATTTATTTAATTCTTACTGAATACTTTATGACAGTAGATTCCTATCTTTTGTGATATATATCCTAATACGTTTCCACAAAGCAATGCTGGTATAACCGCCTGCCAATTCCCGTTTAATCCAAAGGTTGAGAAACATCCACAAAATGCTCCTGATATAAATTCGAATTTTTTAAATTTTGCTTGTATTACCATTATAAAAGAAAAGAATGCAGTTAAAAAATAAGCCCAATATTCATTTGGAAAAATAGATGATCCTTTTATAATGAGCAAAGCATAAATAATCCCTGTTGCATTTGAAGAAAGAGATCTAAAAAGTCCTTTAGCCATTCCTCCTGAAGAATAGTAACTAGTCCATCCAACAAATCCAGTCCAACTAACCATCCCAAATACTGCTGCCATCCATGCCCAAACTCCAGATAGTACTCCAACGCTAATCGCTACGAAAAAAAAGTACGTCCATAAAACTTTATCCTCCTGTTAGTATCTCCTAAACTTTAATCCTAATGTTTTTATTATACCTTAATATTTTATCTAAAAGTAAACCTTTAATCAACTTGTTAAATTTACTAAAGTTTAACATATGTTTTTCCTAATAAATATATTCCATTATATATTTATTAAAAATTATTAAAAGTAATATTAAATTAGTCACTAAATCTTTCTAAAACTATTATAATGAACAGATTTAATCTAAGAGTATTTCTAACAACTTTTTAGAATTGATATAGAAAAATATAAATGATATTAAAATAAGATATATTTTCCTAGCATAAAACTTAAAAATATGCAAGAATTATATAGTAATAAGGTTTATAAGTTATTAATAAATAATATTAGTTAATATAAATAAAAGGTTGTGTTTTAAACCAGTGTTGATTTTATAGAACTTTAAGACTATCTTAATAGAAATTCTGTGCAAAATTAAGTAGATATAAAGAGCTATAAAAAAATAAAAATTCACTTAAAACATAGCCAAATAGAAAAAAATAAAGAAAAAGGAGAGGGAAAAGTGAATTTTTATAGCAAATATTTTAAGAGATACAAGCTTCCTTTTTTAACTGCTATTATTTGTGTGACAATGGAAGCTATATGTGATTTACTTGGACCGACTCTTATGTCTAACATAATTAATTTAGGAATAGATGGAGCAAATCTTTCAAGTGTTTATTACTGGGGAGGATTAATGCTTATGGTTACAGGTTTTGGTGCTTGTTTTGCTATAACTCGTAATATATTAGCTTCTAAGGTTTCTCAAAGAGTTGGTGCAGATTTAAGGTATGATTTATTTAGGAAAATATTATATTTTTCTGAAAATGGAGCAGATAAAATAGAAAGTGGTTCTCTTATTACACGTATGACAAATGATACTTCGCAGATTGTGCAATTTATAAATGGAATTATGCGTATATTTCTAAAAGCTCCTATAACTTGTATAGGAAGCATTGTTCTTGCAACAATTCTTAATTTTAGGCTTTCTTTAATTATTTATGGCGTTGTAATAATAGTTGTGGGACTTATAGTAGTTAGTATGAAACTTAGTTATCCACGTTTTTATAAGTTACAAAAATCTATAGACAAGGTTAACTCCGTAGTTCAAGAATACTTAATAGGGGTTAGGTTAGTTAAGGCTTTTTGTACTTATGATAAAGAAGAAGAAAAGTTTGGAGATGCTAATAATACACTAATGAAAAATAGCGTTTCTTCTCAAATGATTATAACAATAGTATCCCCTCTTATTACTTTTACCGTTGGAATAGGAACAGTAATTGTAATATGGATTGGAAGTAAGCTTTTCTCTTTAAATCTTGCAAATCCAGGAGATATAACAGCTTTCACAATATATATGGCTCAAATTCTTACTTCTTTAATAATGATAACTAACATATTTAATACTTTTGTTAGAACAAAGGCATCCACTGCTCGTATTAAAGAAATATTTAATTGTGAAGATGATTTTACTGAAAGTGGAGAGGTTTCAGAATTAAAAGGAGAAATAGAGTTTAAAAATGTTACCTTTTCCTATCCTAATGGAAGTGGAATACCTGCTATTAATAACTTAAGTTTTTCTTTAAAGGCTGGAGAAAAACTCGCTATTATAGGGCCTACAGGAAGTGGAAAGTCAACAATAGTTTGGTTATTACTAAGATTTTATGATGTGAATAAGGGAGAAATTTTAATTGATGGAAAGAATATAAAAGATATAGATGTAGATTATCTTAGAAAAAATATTTCTATTGTTCCTCAAAAGCCAATGTTATTTTCAGGTTCAATTAGTGAGAATATTAAATGGGGAGATAAAAATGCTTCAAATGAGAAGGTTAAATTATCAGCTGAAAAGGCTGAGGCCTCTTTTGCATATAATATGCCAGAAGAGTTTGAATCGACTTTAGGAAGTGGAGGAGTTAACTTATCTGGAGGTCAAAAACAAAGAATTTCCATAGCGCGTGGAATTATTAAAAATTCTAAAATACTTATTTTAGATGATGCAACTAGTGCTTTAGATGCAGTTACTGAGAGTAAGGTTAGAGATAATATTAATTCTTCTATGAAGGATGAAACTGTTATTACTATTACTCAAAGATGTGGAACAGCTATGTTTTCAGATAAGATTTTAGTTATGGATAATGGAGAAAATGTTGGATTTGGAACTCACAGTGAACTTATGAAAAACTGTGATATTTACAGAGAAATTTATAGAACTCAAATAGAAAGTAGCAAGGAGGCATAAAAGATGGGAGAAACATATAGTAAATCACAAGCAAAGATGCCTTCTATAGGAAAAGGTGGTGGAGGACCAAATAGGTTTGCTCCTAAAGCGAAACCTAAAAATGCTAAAGGAACTTTACTTAGAATAATAAAGATATATATGAGATGGGGAAAAACTATATTTTTAGCTATGTTCTTAACAGTTATTTCATCAATCATAACTGTTAGCATTCCTTATTTCGTTGGTAAAACATTTAATTATTTTGATATTAGTACAAGAACTGTAAATGCCAAAATAATTATGTGGATTTTAATGATTATAGTAGCTCTTTATTTATCTAATTTTATTATATCAAGTATTAATGAGATAATTATGCTAAAGGTATCTCAAAAGTTAGTACATGCTTTGAGAACAGAGTTCTTTCGTAAAATGCAACATCTTCCTTTAGATTTTTATGATAAAAGATCTCATGGTGATACTATGAGTAGAATTACCAATGATGTAGATAATATTAGTTCTACTTTAGCTCAAACTACTACACAACTGATATCAAGTACTTTAATTTTAATTGGATCATTTTTAGTAATGATAAACTTAAATTTTTATCTTACTTTAGTTGTACTTTTATGTATTCCTTTAGTAATTTTACTAACTAAAATAATTGCCTCCAAAAGTAAAGCCTACTTTTTATCTCAGCAAAGAAGTCTTGGTGCTTTAAATGGAGTTATTGAAGAAAACATTTCAGGATTAAAAATGGTTAAGGCCTTTGGAAAGCAAGAGGATGTATTAGAAGATTTTAAAGCAATTAATGAGAAGTTATATAAAAGTAGTAGTAAAGCTCAAATATGGTCAGGGTTTATGATGCCTTTAATGAATGTTATTAACAACTTTATATTTGCCGTAGTTGCTATTGTAGGAGGAGTTTTATCAGTGGGATTTGGATTAGAGGTAGGAACAGTTGTAAGTTTCTTAAGCTATTCAAAGCAATTTTCTAGACCATTAAACTCCTTAGCAGGAATGTTTAATACAATTCAATCTGCACTGGCTGGAGCTGAAAGAGTTTTTGAAATTTTAGATACTGCAGAAGAAGCAGAGGATATAGAAGATGCAATAGAATTAAAATCATCACAGGGAAATGTAGAATTTAAAAATGTAAGCTTTTCTTATGATAAATCAAAACCAATATTAAATAATATAAGTTTTGAGGCTAAGCCAGGTGAGGTAATTGCTTTAGTTGGAGAAACTGGAGCAGGAAAAACTACTATTGTTAATCTTTTTACACGTTTTTATGATGCGGATAGTGGAGATATTCTTATAGATAATAAATCTATAACAAAGTTGAAAAGAAATAGTCTTAGAAAGTGTTTTTCTGTAGTACTTCAAGATACATGTTTATTTACAGGAACAATTATGGATAATATTAGATATTCTCAAAGTTCTGCTTCTGATGAGGATGTGATTAAAGCATCAAAAATAGCCCATGCTCATGATTTTATAAGTAAATTGCCAAAGGGATATTACACTATGGTTTCAGGATCTAATGATAACTTGAGTCAAGGGCAACGTCAACTTATAGCAATTGCTAGAGCGGTTTTATGTGATAGTCCTATTCTTATTTTAGATGAAGCAACTAGTAGTGTGGATACTAAAACAGAGAAAGATATTCAAAATGCTTTAGTTAAATTAATGAAAAATAGAACAAGCTTTTTAATTGCACATAGACTTTCTACTATTAGAGATGCAGATAAGATTATGGTCGTTGGAGATGGAAAGATTCTTGAAAGTGGAAATCATAAGAGCTTAATGGATAAAAAGGGTTACTATTATGAAATGGTAATAAGTCAAATGGGAAAATTAGATGAATAAATTTAATGATATTATTAAAGAGAAATATTCCAAATAGTAAGTTTGTAATTATTTATTCTACAAGATTTTATAAACTTATTGAGGATGATTTAGTCATGGCTCTTTATCTTGAGACATTTGTTTTATAATAAATAAAAGATTGTATTAAGTAAAAGATAATTTATTAAAATATAATTAAATATAAACACATGAAAATCGTAGATTAAGATTTTCGTGTGTTTTTTTATTTATAAAGATTTATAGATATATTATAACTGATGTAGAGTTTTACAGGTTTAGAATTTGATTATTATAAATTAAGGTGATATAATTACCTAGGTAATTATTACTTAGGTAACTAAATGGAAGGAGGAATAAAATTGAACTTGTATGGACATAAAGTAAATCAGTTGGCTAGAAATTTTACAAAGAAATTAAATGAAAAAATTGCTCCTCTTGGGCTATATTCATCACAGTGGGGGATTATATTATACTTACATGAAAAAGATCAGTGTACCCAAATTGAACTGTGTCAATATCTTGGGGTAGAGGCTCCAACAATTACTAGGACATTAACTAGAATGGAAGAAATGGGCTTAGTAATCAGAAATGAAGGAAAAGATAAGCGTGAAAGAATTATAAAACTAACAGAAAAGGCTTATGAAATGTTTCCTAAATGGCATGAAGAGGCTAAAAATATAGAGATAGAGGCTATAAATAATATTAATAAAGAAGAATTAGAGATTTTTAATAGTGTTTTAGAGAAAATGATGAACAACTTAGATTAATAAATATAATAAATTTAATGGAAAATAAAATTAGTAAAAAAGGAGTGTACATGGATAAAACTATAATAAAGCAATTATTTAAAATTAATAAAACTCCTTTCCCTTGGCAAAAAGCAATAAATGCTGGAATATGTGCAGGATTTCCAGTGATTATAGGTGTTTTGATAAATCAAATTCATTTAGGATTACTGGCTGGAATAGGAAGTTTTTCATATTTATATGTTATAAATGAACCATATGCTCAGCGTGCAAAAAAAATATTTTTTGCTGCTCTTGGTATTAGCTTTTCAGTTGCATTAGGAACTTTATTAGCACCATATCCAATACTTATTATTTTAATGGTAGGTTTTATTGGAGGAATTGCAATTTTTATATTTGGGGTTCTTAAAATACAAGGTCCTTCTTCAATGTTTTTTGTATTAAGTTTTTTAGTATCAACAGGAATGCCTATTAATCAATCAGAAGTCTTTATACGATTTTCTGTAGTACTTATGGGTGGACTTTTTTCATGGTTAATGAGTATGAAAGGATACTTTTTTAATCCACATGGTCCTGAAATAAAGGTAATTAAGAAGCTTTATCTAACATTAGCAGATTTTAGTGAGGCTATTGGTAGTGAAAATATTAATGATATACGAAATAGAACCGTGAATGCTTTAAAGGAAGCAGAAGAAATTCTTTCAATAGGGTATATTCCATGGAAGAATTCATTCTTATTTAATCGATTATCTCTTTTAAATGAAGAAGCGAATAAATTATTTTTAGAAATGCTTGAGTTACATGTTAATAAAAACAAGAAATTACCAAAAGAATTTAGTCATATGATAAGAAAATTATCTATGGCAATTGATTTTAAGGATGAAGAAAAAGTTAAAATAGTTCCTTATAAGAATTTAGATCAGGAGTATCATAAATTTTTACAAATAATTTATGATACTGAAGCTATTATTAATTTACCATTAACATACATTGGAAGAGGAATTAAGATTTCAAAAACTTCACTAATTAGGAAATTTAGAAGAGCTTGCAATAAAGATTCAATAGTATTTATTAATGCAGTTAGATATGGAATTGTTCTTTCTATATCAGGAATAATAGCATTTAGTTTTCATTTTTCAAGACCTTACTGGATACCTCTATCCTGTGCTGCCGTCATGTCAGGTTCAACTATTATATCAACTTTTCATAAATCTATTCAGAGATCCTTTGGTACGATTATTGGATTAATCATAGCTATTATTATTTTAAGAATTCAACCAGAAGGTTTTATGATAGCAATAATTAATATGCTTTTAACAGCCCTAACAGAGCTTTTTATTGTAAAAAATTATGCTATAGCAGTAATGTTTGTCACGCCAAATGCTTTACTTATAGCAGAAGCATCAACTCAAATACATAATGTTACTTATTTTGCAACAGCACGTATTACGGATATATTAGTTGGATCTGCTATTGGATTAATTGGTACTTATATTATTGGACGTCGTTCAGCTTCTAGCAGATTACTAAGTTTAATAGTAAAATTAATAGATAGTCAGAAGAAATTACTAGTTCTTTTATCAACTAATAATAAAGAAAGTAATAAGGATATGACAAAAGATATAAAAGAAAAAATGGGTGTAGATCTTATGAATCTTAAGATTGCATATAATACCGCATTAGGAGAGATACCTCGTAATGAGGAAATGCTTGCAATGATGTGGCCTGTATTTTTTTCATTAGAACATATTAGTTACTTACTTGACCAATATTGTACAACAAAGGGCTATTTAAGCTTATCTGATGAAGAATTAGCACAACTATTACTTGTATTAGAGAAAATAGCAATATCTATTGAACAGAGGATAGATATAAAGCCTAAAAAAGTTTCTAGTATAGAAGAAATATCTCAAATTTGTGAAGAATTTAATGCAGTTCAAGAAGCGCTGACTATGAAAAGTTGATACTAGAAGAATATAAGTTTATGTAAAATATGGTATTCTTATTAAAGAAAATCATATTAATGAGTTTAAGGTACAGGTATTTCATTAAAAGTGAATAGTTCAAAAGCTATTAAGGATATAGCGCACAAGTTATAAATAATAATGAATATAAAGAAAATGAATAAAAAAAGATGATTTCCATAGATTATTGAAGTCATCTTTTTTTACTCTATTTTATAGAGTGCATTTTTAATTATGCAGATTATTCTTTCTTTGTTGCTTTTATTTTAAAATTACTATATTGAGAAGGAATATAGTATTTATTGAATAATATTGGTGGTGAATAATCATTTTGATACAATGTTTCTAAAATTAAATCACATTGATCGCCACCAATAAGCTTATATTTTTGATTAGGTAGATTACCGGCAGATGAATGTTTTATTTCTAAGATAGAACTAACTGATACTTCATAGGCTTTATTTTCAAGAAAATCTAATAGCTGAGCTTCATTATTTAGATCTATATTCATTTCTTTTATTGTTTCAATAGATATAAAAGTAAAAGCATAAGCTAAAAGCTTGTTGTTACCTTTATAATAACGCTCACAAGCAACAACTGCTGTAGACTCTTTTTCTAGGACTTGTCTTGTATAGTCACTTTCAAGTTCTAAACGAAATATTAATTCAACATCATCAATATTTTCATTATGACACTTGTATATTGGATTACCTATTAATTCTAAAAAATCTTTTTGAGTACATTTTTCAGGAGATGTTATAAAATTACCTTTGCCATGTATATTTTTTACTAGACCATCATCTTGTAATAGTGAGAGTGCTTGACGTAAAGTCATACGGCTAACACCAAATCTTTTTGCCAATTGAGGTTCAGATGGCAATTTTGAATTTATAGGATATTTACCATTAATAATCATTTTATATAGTTCGTCATATACAAATGTATAGAGTAATTTTTTTGAAGTTTTGAGATTGCTTGAAGTGAGTTTCATATCAACACCTTACTTATCATAAAAAATTTATAGTATGTTTAATAAAAATAGTATATCATATATTCTTATTTGTTTAAATGAAGTTGGAATTCCTTTCTTAAGATATAAGCTAAATTTAGACAAGTTAATGGTGGAAAAAGTTTTAGGTTTTGTAATAAAAAGGCTAAAACTAAGTAAAATAAACAATTAAACAGGTATTGTAATTAAGAAAAATCTATGTTAGTATTAACTTGTCTAAAATATTGAACAAAAAATAAACAAGTTTAACAAAAAATAAACAAGTTTATTTTGATCAATTATTTGTAAACGATTATTAAGGGAGGATGAAATGAAGAAAAATCAACAGGTTTATAATGATTAGTTTGTAAACGATTATTAAGAGACACAAATGAAAAAGAATAAGAGAGGGATACAGCATGGAAAATTCATTTAATACGTCAAAAAATATTGAAGAGGCAAAAATAAAAAAAGCAGTACCTGCGGTATTAGCTTTAATGATTTTTGCATTGGTTATTGATAATTCATTTAAAATTATTTCACCAGATTTAGCAAAGGCTTTTAATATATCAGCCAGTACTGTTAGTTGGCAAGTAACTTTAGCTGGATTAGTTATTGGTATTGGAGCAATTGTATATGCTTCTTTATCAGATTCAATAAGTGTTAGAACCTTATTAGCAATAGGGATTTTGCTAATATGCGTTGGTTCATTACTAGGTTTTATTTTTCAGAAATCATTCTTAATGGTAGTTGTCTCAAGAATAATTCAAGCAGCTGGATTAGGAAGTGCAGAAACCTTATATGTAATATTTGTAGCAAAGTATTTTAAAGAGAGTGAACATAAGAAATATTTGGGATTCAGTACAAGTAGTTATGCTATTTCACAAGTAATTGGTACTATTACAGGTGGATATATATCAACATATTTAAGTTGGCAAGTGCTATTTTTAATTCCATTATTAACTTTAATAATACTACCTTTTATTTTAAAGTATATTCCTAAAGAAAAAGTTAAAGCTAAAAATGTAGATTTTATAGGATTTATATTAGTTGCATCAGTTGCAGCGACATTAATGATTTTTGTTTCAGAATTTCAATGGATATTTTTAGTTGGATTTATAATTGCACTTGTATTATTCCTTATATACATAAGTAAAAATAAAAACGCTTTTATCAGTATTAAATTTTTTACAAACAGAAACTTTATATCAGTATTATTAGTGGCTTTTGTTATATATAGTGTTCAACTTGCATTTATCTTTATGTTCCCATTTTTAGTTGAATCTATATATCATTATAGATTAGATCAAGTTTCATTACTTTTAGTTCCATCATATGTTTTAGCAGCTACTGTAGGAGCTTTATCAGGAAAAGTTGCAAAGAAAATTGGAAGTAAGCAATGTATTGAAATGGCTATAATAGGTATAATAATCAGTCTTGTTTTAGGTGCTTTCTTTATAGAAACATCTGTATGGGTATTTGTTTTTGTAATGATATTATTCTCAAGTTCATTTGCTTTAATGTATGCGCCTATGATTGATACATTAACAAGAACAATATCTAAAGAAAAAACAGGAACCGCTATTGGTTTTTATAATTTCTGTTTAAATATAGCTACCTCAATAGGTATAACATATGTAGCTGTATTTATGGAATCTAAGTCTTTAGGAAAAAATATTACTGGTCTTTTCAATAATGCAATATCTATACAATATAGTAATGTGTTATTAGTGTTAGCAGTTATATCTGCAGTAGCACTTTTATTATACTGGAGTTTAATTGGAAGAAGAGAGAAGACTAAAAATAAATAAATTTTTATCATAAAACCTCAATAATACAGAGATGTATTATTGAGGTTTTTCTTTTATATCTACTATTGTTAGTTGATTTTTGTGAAAAATTGGAATTTAGCAAGCTATTATATTTGTTAGTAGCATTTATAAAAAACAAATTTAAATTAATATTTAAATTTTATATATAATTTTTTGTTATAACACTAAGAATAATATAGTGGTGAATGATAAATATAAATATTATAGGAGGTGAGAAAAATGGGTAATAAACATAGAAATAGTAAAAAGAAAATGGCATCATTAGGGCTCAGAAAAGATGAAAATGGAGATTATAAATATATTGACCCTAATGATACAACTTCGGAATTTGTTCCAGTAAGAAATAAGATGTCAAAGTCTCTAAAGGATTAATTATTCAGTTATAGCTCTTTATACTGATGAAATTATTTTAGAGTAAATAGAGAACTGTATTAAGTGACGGCATATGGAAGCACAATTCAAAAATTTAAAGCATATTATAGTTTTATAAGATTATGACAGGAGAGAGTAATATGTATAATACTTATAGAATGTATACATGTCCTTATTGTGCTAACATAGCAATGTATAACTCATATGGTATGTATAACGCTTATCCATACCCTTGTTTCGTTAACACACCAAGTTATGATGATTTAGGCTTTTCCAGGAAGTTTAATGACAGGCGTACTTCTTTTACTGATGAATTAGAGTGGGGTTCAAGATTTGTTTCTCCACAATCAGTAAAGAGCAATGGGGAAATTGAATTAAAGGATTATGGTCCACAACCCTTTGTAGTTGACATCAATGAAGCGACTAAACAAAATGATACTTTTCGTACCGCTTTATGGACAGGAAATCATCTACAAGTTACTTTGATGAGTATCAATGTTGGTGATGATATAGGTTTAGAAATACATCCAGATACTGATCAGTTTATACGTGTTGAAGAAGGCGAAGGACTTGTTCAAATGGGAAGTAATAAGGATAGGATGGATTTTCAAGCAAAAGTTTTTGATGATTTTGCAATTATGATACCTGCTGGTACATGGCACAATATTATCAATAAGGGCAATAAACCACTTAAAGTATATTCTATCTATGCACCACCTCACCATCCACATGGTACAGTTCATGAGACTAAAGCGGATGCAGAAGCAGCCGAAAAGAACCACTAATTAAAATTAACTATATGTAAGATGATCACAAAGAGAATTTGTGATCATCTATTATTTGTTGAAAATTATCATACATGTATGCACCAAAATACATGATTTAATACCCTGAGATTGCTATTTTAGGGTATTTTTTTATTTTGATATGAATTTCTTTTAATTTAGAATAGTAGCAAGCTCTATTAAATTTGTAATATTATAGTTTAATTTTAAAGCTTAGCAATCTTAATAGTTCTTATTGGGGATAAAAGTATTATTTTTTCCTAAATTAAAGAATAATACAAAAAAATTAACTTACATAAAATTTAATATATTGACATAAAAGTATATAAATGGTAAAGTGATTTTGATGTAAAGTATAATAAAAATAATGAAAAGGGAAATTAAGGGGGAAAAAGTATGCGGAAAAAAAGCAACAAACTGATTTGGATTATCAGTAGAATAATGACTTTAGTTATGTCAGTAACTTTATTATCAAGTTTACCTGTAAAAAATGTATTAGCTACTGAGATCAAGGAAACAAAGGGAGAAGAATATGAAATATATCCAATTCCTCAAAGTATAAAGTATGAAAATAGCACAGTAACTTTAGGGGCTGAGGCTAATGTTGTATTTGAAGAAGGAATTGATGAGGCTACAAAAAATAGACTATTAGAAGTTTTAGCAATTAAGGGAATTAATCATGAAGTAAGTAATGAAATAAAAGAAGATAAAACAAACTTCCTAGTAGGAATAAACAATTCAGAAGAGATTGTAGATAAATACTTTACAGAAAATAATTTAGTAGATGACGCTCATTTTGAAAAGAATGATGCACATATGTTATCAGTTAAGGGAAATGTAATTGCAGTATTAGGTAAAAATACTGATTCAGCATTTTATGGTATTACATCTTTAAAAGCAATATTTAATCAATTAGAAGGAAATGAATTAAAGGAGTTATTAATTGAAGATTACTCAGATGGTCAATGGCGTGGATTTATTGAAGGATATTATGGAATTCCTTGGAGTAATGAAAATCGTATGGACTTAATGAGATTTGGTGGAGATTTTAAGATGAATGCATACATCTTTGCACCAAAGGATGATGAATATCATAGTCTTAAGTGGAGAGAGCCATATCCAGCAGAAAAGTTAGCTGAAATTAAAGAGATGGTTGAAGTTGGAGCTGCAACAAAGAATAAATTTATATGGACAATACATCCATTCTTAAAAGATGGTATGAATTTTGAATCAGAAGAAAATTATAAATCTGACTTAGAAAAGATAATAGCTAAGTTTGAACAATTATATAGTGTTGGAGTACGTCAATTTGGTGTGCTTGCAGATGATGCTGAAGGAGATGCTAATAATCAAGTAAAACTTATGGAAGACTTAGAAGAATGGCGTTTACAAAAAGGTGATGTATACGAATTCATATTTGTTCCTAAGGTTTACACAAAGGAATCAGCTGGTGGAAATGTTAATAATGAATACTTAAACACTATTGGTACAATGCCAGAAACTATTGATATTATGTGGACTGGAGATGTAATACTTGGTTATGTAACTCAAGATACATTTGAATTCTTTGAACAAGCTGTAGGACGTCAAGCATTTATGTGGTTAAATTGGCCAGTAAATGATATTAATAATAAACGTTTATTAATGGGTAAAGGTGAAATGTTAGATTCAACAGTTACAAACTTTAAGGGTATCGTAACTAATCCAATGCAAGAGGCTCAAGCGTCAAAGGTGGCTTTATTTGCAATAGCTGACTATGGATGGAATAGAGCAGATTTTGATATGGACAAGAGTTGGGAAGATTCTTTTAAATATATAGAGCCTGATGCAAGTGAAGAGTTATACACATTTGCAAAGCACATGAGTGATCCAGCTCCAAACTGGCATGGGTTATCTTTAGAGGAATCTGAAGAGTTGAGACCAGTAATTGAGGAGTTTACAAGAAAGTTATGGGCAAAGGAATCTATTTTAGAATATAGCAAAGTTATTTTAGATGAGTACCAAGAAATTTTAGATGCAACTAATAATTTTGCAACTAAATCTAAAAATGAATTATTAAAAAGTGAAATTAAAGGATGGGTTGATTCTTTAAGAGATTTAACAGAATCAACAATGGCATATATAAATGCTGCAATAGCTTTTGAAAAAGGTAATTACGAGCAAGCTATGAAGTATTATGTTTTAGGGGAAGAGGAGTATGTTGCTTCAAGATCCCATAGAACTCCGACATTAACTGGACAATCTAGACCAGAACCAGGCACAAGACATTTAATACCATTTGTAAAAGATTTATCTAAGATGATAGGTGATAATATTGACCAACTTATAAATCCTGATACTACTAAGTTAACACTTCGTCCTTATACAAACATGGGACCTTTATATTGGGGACATGTTCAAAGTATAGCTGATGGAGATAATACTAGATATTCATGTATGTGGATACGTAATTCAGCTAAAGAGGGAGATTATGTTGCTGTAGAATTAAATGAGGTAACTGAGGTTAATAGTATTATATTTGAGCAAGGTCAAGATGAGGGAGATGCATTTAACTATGGTAAATTCCAATACTCTATGGATGGTGAAAATTGGACTGATGTAGATGGTGTAGATTATGGACCAAAAATGCATAAGATTGTTGTGGAAGATTTAGATATAACGGCTAAATATTTAAGATTTATCCCTACTAAAGAAATCTTAAATAACTGGATTGCTGTTAGAGAGTTTTCTGTTAATAAAAAAGATGAAAGTAATATGAAGCTTGAAGCATATACAAATATAGAGGAATTAGAAAAGAATGAAGTAATCATTTCAGAGGAAAAAGCTACACTTGTAGATTTAAATGAGATTAAATTATCAGAAGGACAATATGTTGGAATTAAGTTAAATAAACTTAGGGAAGTAACTAACATAACTGCTGACTTTACAAATAATGATAAGTTAGTATTAGAAACATCAATTAATGGTGTAGAATGGACAGCAGTAAAAAGTTTATCTGAGGTTGTAAATGCACGTTATGTTCGTATTATAAACAATACAGCTAATGATATAATTTTTGATTTAACTAAATTAGAGGTTGAGTATTCTAACAATGACGTTAATTTTGATATTAGACCAACAGCAGAAGCAACATTTGAGCCAAAGAACTTAATTGATGGAAAATTAAATACAGCATTTAAACCATTAGAAAGTGCGCCTAAATCTGGTCATTTAACTTACAGAATCTCTGATAGAACAGACATTAAGAAATTTACTATAGTGCAAAATCCAAATACAATTTCTAATGCAATAGTATCTGTAAGAAGTGAAAATGGGTGGAAAGAAGTTGGAAGCTTAGGAAAGAGTTTTAATGAGTTCAATACAGAAGCTTTTGAAAATGTATTTGAAGTTAAGGTAGAATGGGATGGATTTGCACCAACTCTTCATGAAATAGGAGTTTCAACAATTAAAGAAGAGGTTGAGTTAGACAAGTCTAAGTTAGAAGAGTTAATTAAGGAAGTAGAAAACCTTGAAGAGGAAGATTATACAAAAGAATCATGGGATAACTTAAAAGAAAAATTAAACTTAGCTAAAGAAGTTTTAGCTAAAGATGATGTTACTCAAGAAGAGGTAGATAATGCTGTAAAAGCTTTAAGTGAGGCAATTACTGGATTAGTTGAAAAAGACGATACTGAAGGACCTGTAGATCCAGAAGAACCGGAAAACCCAGAAGGTCCAGTTGATCCTGAAAATCCGGAAGATACAGAAAAGCCAGAAACTCCAGAAGGAAACTTACCAAACACTGGGGGAGCTTCATCATCAGTATTCTTACAATTAGGATTAGCTATGATGGCATCAGGAGCTCTTGCTTTAAAGAGAAAGAAAAAGTAATAATTTTTGTTGATTGATAGAAGAAATTTGTAATAAGAAAACTGCGTAGGTTATAAGTCTACGCAGTTTTTTTTATACAAGTTAAAATAACAAATAACATGAATTATACATAAGGGTAAGGAATTAGTTGTAAATTGTAATAAAATTGAATTTATGAAAAATTTATCATGGATTTTTTAAATTTAAAATGGTATTATTATAAATATAATAAAAAAATTACTATTATCATAATTTAATTTAATAAAAGGTGTAAAAGTTTAATGCTTAAATATGGATTTAAGCAAAAGATTAATTGATTTAAACCATGAAATACGTCTCATAGTTCATTTCTTTTTTATGTAGTTAGTAAAATTTTCAAGAAAAAATTAACAAGTATAGTAATAATAGCTTTTACTATACAAATAATATACTTAAAAGGCAACTTAGAGATTTAAGTTAACTTTTGAGTAAAAATTTGAATATAACATGTACAAATAAATTATATAAAACCAAGTGATGATTGTTTTATATGGACATAGTATAATATTTGTGCATTTTATAGAAAATATAACATTAGAATATATCAATGGATACAGTGTTATATCTATTGATATAAATAAACGAAAGGAGAGATTAGGTATATGAAAAAGAAATTGCCTAAGGAGGCTTATGGTGGCGTAAGTGGAAAGGATTATGTTCCGTATTTTACTGGTAAATCAAAAAATGGAACAAACTTCGCTGTAATCATAATAGGTGTAATACTGGCTGCAGTTTTTGCAGCATCTACTGCTTATTCAGGAATGAAGTCAGGATTAACCGTTGCAGCTGGAATACCGGGTGCTATTATAGGTTCAGTGTTTGTAGGCATATTTGCTCGTAGTAAAGGTATTCTTGGGAAAAATATAACTCAAGGTATGGCAAGTGGGGGAGAATCCATAGCAAGTGGTATGATTTTTGTATTGCCAGCAATTATACTAATAGGAAGTAATATTACTTTCTTAGAAGGTTTAGCTGTAGGTGTAGGAGGAGTTCTATTTGGTATAGGATGCTTATCACTAGTTTACAACTACCTAATAATTGAAGAGCATGGAAAGCTTATGTATCCTGAATCAATGGCAATATCTGAAACTCTTGTTGCTTCTGAGGGAAGTGAGGATTCCATAAAATTCATGGGAATTGGATTTGTCATAAGTGGTATTATAAACGTTTTAACAGGATCATTCTTTAATTTAATAAATAATACTATTACATATTTAGGAAGTAAATTTTATAAGTGGAAGTTTTCTACTGAAGTAAATCCACTTTTACTTGGTATAGGATTTATAGTTGGATTAGAAGTATCACTTACTATGTTTGCAGGTTCTATACTAGCTAACTTTGGAATAGCTCCATTAATAGGATATTTCAGTGATATGGCAGAAAAGAGTATACATTCATGGAATGATGCTTCAATATTAATTCACCAAATGGATGTAAATGCAATCTCAGGAAGTTATGTTAAATATATAGGAGCAGGAATGATGCTTTGTGGTGGTATAATAGGTGCTATCAAACTTATACCAACTATAATTGTTTCTATAAAAGAAACATTAAAAGCAAGTCCTGTTAATGAAGAAAACGCTGAAAAGAATAGTGGTGCTATCATAATACTTTTAGTAGGAGCTATAATAGCTTTCGTAGCAGGTTTCTTTATTTCTAGTAGTATTGGTATGGCTATAGCAGGAGCTATTGTTTCATTAATATTATCTTTATTATTTGTAATAGTTGCAGGACGTTTAACTGGTACAATAGGAACATCAAATCTTCCAGTATCAGGTATGACAATAGCTTCTTTAGTTATATTAACATTAGTATTCGTTATAATGGGATGGACTGGAAAAGCTGATAATAAAACATTACTTTTATTTGCTACATTTATGGTTGTCGCAATATCAGTAGCAGGTGGATACAGCCAATCTCAAAAAGTAACTTACATAATTGGTGGTAGCAAAAAAGAAATGCAAAACTCTTTCGTGCTTGCAAGTATAGTTGGTGTTGTTGTTGTTACTGGAACAATATTAGTACTTTCTAGCCAATTAGCAATCACTGGAGCAGATGCACCTTTCGCATTACCACAAGCTAACTTAATGTCAACATTAACTTCAGGTATAATGGAAGGTAACTTACCTTGGCCTATGATTATAGTAGGAATAGTTATGGCTTTATTCTTATACTTAGTAGACCTACCAATAATGACTGTTGCTATTGGATTCTACTTACCTATATCAACAACTTCTATAATTTTAGTAGGTGCATTAATACGTGTATTTATTGAAAAAATGAGCAAGAGCGACCATGAAAAAGAAGTTAAGGTTTCTAATGGAATAAGTTTATCTTCAGGACTTGTGGCAGGAGGATCTATTGTAGGATTAATAGGAATAGTTCTACAAGTAACAGGAATAATAACACCTAGAACTCCAACTGGTTTTGTAGCTAGTAATGGAATGGCAATAATTGTATTAATTCTTTTAGTTTTATCTACTACATTACCTATTATGAAGTCTAAGGTGAAAAATAATGGATAATGATGAAATTTTAAATATGAGATTTAAAATTTGTGATAATATTGAATATGAAGTGGATGAAAATGGAATAGTTACTGTTTTAGAAAAACAAGACCATAAGATTCAAAGATTCTTTAGAAAGTTAAAGGTTAAAATTCCTATGTATAAAAGAATTGCTTTTGATGAATATAGTAGCGAAGTGTTTTTACAAATTGATGGGAATAAAACTGTTAAGGAAATTGGTGAAGAATTAGAAGCTAAATTTGGTGATAAAGTACAACCACTTTATGAAAGATTATTAGTTTTTTTAAATCACATATATATAAATTGCAAGTATATTGAAAGAATAGAGTAAAAATTTACTTTAATTTTTAAATATAAAAAAATTTAATATAAAATAAAAGTTTATTTTATTAATTTTAGAGTGTTGATATTTAAATAAAGTCAACACTCTATTATTTTTTTATTAAAGAACATCATAAGTCTCTAGAGTTGCCTGGTATGTATGTTATTTTGATTTTTTCACCATCTATAATATTATTAGGGTCACAAATTATTTCTTTAGTATTATATAATGGTGCATTTTTATATTCAAAAACCTATTTACGTAATTTTCATTAAAATAGCAATTTGTAACTATTTTAAAAGCAATATTTTAATTTTATTCAAATAAAATTAAAATATTGCTTTACAAATGTTTAGAAGGAACTTATAATAAGTATGTTTGTAATCGTGGAGAAAAATGCCTTTTAACATTTGTATTGTTCTAAGATTATAAAATATAATTACAAGTTTAGATTAAAGGTTATTAAAAATAAAAAAACAACCTACTAAAAGAAAAGTGCGTTTATTGTACTAGATATAGAACATAATAATATTAAACTTATCGTATTTAAGAAGGAGTATAAAAATGAAGTATATTATTGGAATCGTAGGATTAGTTGTCGTTTTAGCACTTGCGTGGGTTGGGAGTAGTGATAAGAAAAATGTAAAATATAAGCCTATAATTATAATGCTTATTTTACAATTCATACTTGGTTTTGTCTTACTAAATACTGAGTTAGGAAATTATTTAGTAGGTGGTATAGCAAATGGTTTTGAAGTATTGCTTAAATGTGCCGGAGAAGGAGTAAATTTTGTATTTGGTGGATTAGTTAATGATAATCAGTTTTCATTTTTTATTAGTATTCTTCTACCAATAATCTTTATTTCTGCTTTAATTGGTATTTTACAATATTTAAAAATACTTCCTGTTATAGTGAAATATATAGGATTAGTTTTAAGTAAAGTTAATGGCATGGGTAAATTAGAATCTTATAATGCAGTAGCATCAGCTATACTTGGTCAATCTGAAGTATTTATTTCAGTAAAAAAACAACTTGGTTTATTACCTAAACATAGATTATATACTCTTTGTGCATCAGCTATGTCAACAGTATCTATGTCCATAGTTGGTTCTTATATGGTTCTTCTAGAACCTAGATATGTTGTAACAGCTCTTGTTTTAAATTTATTTGGTGGATTTATTATATCATCAGTTATAAATCCATATACTGTAACAGAAGAAGAAGATATTTTAGTAGTTAATGAAGAAAAGAAACAAACATTTTTTGAAGTTCTTGGTGAATATATTTTGGATGGATTCAAGGTAGCTGTTATAGTAGGTGCTATGTTAGTTGGATTTGTAGCAATAATTGCTATGATTAATATATTATTTAGAGGAATTTTTGGGATGGGTTTCCAAGATGTGCTCGGATATGTATTCGCTCCATTTGCATTTTTAATGGGTGTACCTTTAAATGAATCAATACAAGCTGCAAGTGTAATGGCAACTAAATTAGTATCTAATGAATTTGTTGCAATGAATTTATTAGCAAGTGGAAGTGTACATTTATCAGCAAGATCAATGGGAATTGTTTCTGTATTCTTAATTTCTTTTGCAAATTTCTCGTCAATTGGAATTATTTCAGGAGCAGTAAAAGGACTTAATGAAGAGAAAGGAAACGTGGTTGCACGTTTTGGATTAAAATTACTATATGGTGCAACATTAGTAAGTATGTTAACAGCAACTATTGTTGGATTAATTATATAAACACATATTATAAAACCCATCACAGATTTGTGGTGGGTTTTATCTATTATTGAAATATAATAAATAGAAGCATACTTTAAAAATTTGGAATATATTATAATTTTATAAGATTATAACAAAGAGAATTTGTAATAAGCTATTATTGGTTGAAAAATTATCAAAAGTAAAGATTAGAGTTTATTTACATTGCGTTATCTAAAAAAATATTAAAGATCTAATAAATTGATAACATAATTATAAATTTGTAATATATTATATTATAAAGAAAATTTAAAGTAATCAGGAGGTAACACAATATGTCAAATTGTTGTTGTCCAAGACATGAGTCACAAAATTGTTGTTGTCCAAATCATGAACCAGAAGAGTTTAGATCATTAGTATTCAATGCCGGAAGCATAAATGATGGTCCTGAGAGTATACCTGATAGTGCACCACTTGGAAGTGCTAATTCTAATCTTAGTATATTGGGATGGCTTTTACCTCAAGGTGATACAGATGAGTATTCATTAACTTTTAATGTGCCAAGAGATGCTAGCAATGAATGGCAAAGAGCTAAAGTGTTTGTTCATTTATTAACTGATAATTCAAATACACCAACTGGAAATAGATTCGCAATTAGACTTTCATCATTATTCACTAGAGCTAATGGTGTAGTAAATGCAGCTAATATAATGATTAATAATAGTGGAAATATTCCAATTCAAAACTCACCAGGCAATTTTCAATATAATCATTATGTTTTAGAGTTTGACTTAGATGATATTATTAAATCTGAAGATTTTGCATTTTTGAGCGTTGCTCGTACTGCAGTTACTAATGACTATGCTGGTGCATTACTTTTAACAAGTATAGAATTTAGATATTTAAGCCGTTAAAACAATTAAGCTATATGATTAAGATATATTTTAGGATATCTTTCTTCATATGGCTTTTTGTTTTGTATATGGTATATGTATTTTTAAATTAAAAAGTTTAATTAAATATATTAAGAATAGCTCCTAAGTTACTACCATATATTAAACATGGCATGTAATGTTTAATATATGGTTAATAAGATTGGAGGAAATCAATATGATAGAGGGGTTAACAGGGCTTGTTATAACCAAAGCAGATGAAAGTTATAATATTGTTCGTAGAAATAAAAATTTATATTTTAGTTATTACCCAAGAGTAATAGTATATCCTAATAATATAATAGATGTAGTTAATGCAGTAAATTGGGCAAGAAAGCAGAATTTAAACGTACGGTGTAGAAGTGGTGGTCATAATTATGAATCATTTTCTGTAGCAAATGATGCTGTTGTAATAGATGTTTCTAATTTGCTTGATTTTGAAATAGATATTAAGAAAGGTTATGTAAGAATAGGAGCAGGATATACTCAAGAACAACTTTATCCTAAGATAGCTAAATATGGATTTGCATTTGCTGGAGGAAGTTGTAGATCTATTGGTGTTACAGGAATCACATTAGGAGGAGGAGTTGGATTTTTACAAAGAGAATATGGACTAGTATGTGATAATTTAGTAGAAGCACAAATGGTAGATGCTTTTGGTAGAATAATAACTGCTAATTCATATGAAAATAAGGATTTATTTGCTGCATTAAGAGGGGCTGGTAGTAATAATTTTGGAGTAGTAGTTTCACTTACCTTTAAAGTATATCCTATTGATAAATTAACAGTATTAACTACTGAATGGCCTAAAGAAAGAAGATATGAAGTGATTCAAGCATTTCAAAAGGTAGGAGAACATTTAGATAATAGGTATACGATTAAAGTTTCTATGACTAAAGATTCTATTGAACTATATGGAGTAGGATTAAAAAGTACAGAAAAAGAAATGGAACAAGCTTTAAGTGTTTTATTAAAAACACCCAATAAAATGAATTATAGAATAAAGAATATTAGTTTAAATGAGTATATACAGAAACGTCCAGGTTTTGTAGCTACACCAACAGCATTTAAGATTACAGGGTTATTAGCATATAAGTCATTAGGAAAAGCACCTTGTCAAATATTATTTGACTATTTAGACAATGCACCACCTATACAGCCACCTATAGATGTTGGATTCCTTCTATTAGGAGGAAAGATTGCAGAAAATAAAGGCTTACCGAGTGCTTATCCTCATAGAGGTGCTAAGGTATTAATACAAATTGATGCCGAATGGATTTTTAAGTATAGTAATTATGCTAAGGATACAATTAGATGGGTAAATAGTTTAAGAACATCCTTGCTTCCATATGCAGGCTTTGGATATCTTAACTATTGTGATATTAATATACCTAATTATTTATATAATTATTTTGGTAATAATGTATCTTGGCTAAAAACTGTAAAAGAAAAATATGATCCATATAACTTATTTTACTATCCTCAAGGAATAAATTTATAAGCCATGGATATATTGAAATAATATTTAAACCAAGATTATCTATAAATAATTAAGCTGTATGATTAAGATATATTCTAGAATGTATTTTGGGATATATTTACTCATACGGCTTTTTATTTTGTATAATTCATGGAGAATAGCTTCTTTACATAATCTAAATATTGTAATAAATAAGAATAAAAACTGACATACTAATTAAAGGAATACAGGGAATCTTTACAAAATAAAATTATTTCAATTGAATCCTATTGAAATAATATTCAGGAAGATTTTAAGTATATTTCTAAATATCAAATAAAGGAGAATAGGTATGGCACTTAAGAGTCAGATTCCACATGATAAAGGTTTAGACAGCACACTTGATTTATTACAGGAGGGTTATCTATTTATTAAAAATAGAGTTAATCGGTATCAATCAGATATATTTAAGACTCACTTGCTTGGAGAAAAAGTAATTTGTATTAGTGGGGAAGAGGCTACAAAAATTTTTTATGATCCAGAATTATTTTATAGAAAGGATGCAACTCCTAAACGAGTACAAAAAACATTACTTGGTGTTGGCGCTATTCAGTCTATGGATGGTAAAGCGCATATTCAGAGAAAGCAGCTATTCATGTCATTAATGACTCCTTCGTACCAAAATCAACTTGCAAAGCTTGTAATGGAGAAGTTGCAAAGTTCTGTTGAAAAATGGGAAGGAGAAGAAAATATTGTTCTTTTTGATGAAATGAATGAAATCTTATGCAGAGTAGTGTGCCAGTGGGCTGGAGTTCCATTGAAAGAATTTGAAGTAAAAGGACGAGCTGAAGACTTTAGTTCTATGGTTGATGCATTTGGTGCAGTAGGGCCTAGATACTGGAAGGGAAGAAGAGCCAGAACAAGGGTAGAAGAATGGATAAAAAGAATCATAGAAGATATTCGTTCTGGTAATATTAAAGCTGAAGAAGGAACTGCACTTCATGCTATGGCTTTTTATAAAGATTTAGATGGTAATCAGTTAGATAGTCATATGGCTGGTATAGAGCTTATTAATGTGCTACGTCCTGTTGTTGCAATTTCAACTTTTATTACCTTCGAGGCTCTAGCACTGTTTGAATATCCACAATGTAAAGAAAAACTTTCAACAGGGGATAAGAATGAGCTAAAATTCTTCGTGCAGGAAGTTCGACGTTATTACCCATTTACTCCTTTTTTAGGCGCAAGAGTTCGAAAAGATTTTCGCTGGAATAAAAATGAATTTAAAGAGGGAATGCTTGTACTGCTTGATGTTTATGGCATTAACCATGATTCGAAAATATGGAAAAATCCTGATAAATTCTGGCCAGAGCGTTTTAAGGAGAGAAAGAATAACCTATTTGATTTTATACCCCAAGGTGGAGATGATCCTTCTAAAGGACACAGATGCCCAGGAGAAGGTATTACTATAGAAATAATGAAAGCTAGCCTAGATTTTCTTGTTAATAAGATTGAGTATGATGTACCAGATCAAGATTTAGCATATAGTATGGCTAAAATGCCTACATTGCCTGAAAGTAGATTTATAATTAGTAACATAAGACAAAAGAGATAACAAAATAATTAAATGATTTATCCTTTAGTACTGTATAATAGTATATTCTTATAGAATGAAAATATGTAATTTGGGAATAAGATAAATAAAGAAGAGGTATTTGAAGATAATGTAGTAGAGAATAAATATATTAAGAATAGCTCCTAAGTTATAACCATATATTAAACATGGCATGTAATATTTAATATATGGTTAATAAGGTTGGAGGAGATCAATATGATAGAGGGATTGACAGGACTCGTTATAACTAAAGCAGATAAAAGTTATAATGTTGTTCGTAGGGGTGCAAATTTAAATTTTAGTTACTACCCAAGGGTAATCATATATCCTAATAATATAACGGATGTAGTTAATGCAGTAAATTGGGCAAGAAATCAGAAATTAAACATACGGTGTAGAAGTGGTGGTCATAATTATGAGTCATTTTCTGTGGCAGATGATGCTGTTGTAATAGATGTTTCTAATTTACTTGATTTTGAAATAGATATTAAGAAAGGTTATGTAAGAATAGGAGCAGGATATACTCAAGCACAACTTTATACTAAGATAGCTAAATATGGATTTGCATTTGTTGGAGGAAGCTGTGGATCTATTGGCGTTTCAGGAATTACATTAGGAGGAGGAGTCGGCTATTTACAAAGGGAATATGGATTAGTATGCGATAATTTAGTAGAAGCAAAAATAGTAGATGCTTTTGGCAGGATAGTAACTGCTAATTCATATCAAAATCAAGATTTATTTGCTGCATTAAGAGGAGCGGGTAGTAATAATTTTGGAGTAGTAGTGTCACTTACTTTTAAAGTATATCCGGTTGATAAAGTAACAGTATTGACTGCTGAGTGGCCTAAAGCAAGGAGATATGAAGTAATTCAAGTATTCCAAAAGGTAGGTGAATATTTAGACAATAGGTATACGATTAAGATTTCTATGACTAAAGATACTATTGGGCTATATGGAGTAGGATTAAGAAGTACAGAAAAAGAAATGGAACAAGCCTTAAGTGTTTTATTAAAAATACCTAATAAAATAAATTATACAATAAAGCAGATTAGTCTTACGGAATATATGCAGAAATATAAAAATTTTGTGCCTAAGCCAACAGGATTTAAGATTACAGGATTATTAGCATATAATCAATTAGGAAAAGCTCCTTGTCAGATATTATTTGACTACTTAGATAATTCACCACTTATACAGCCACCTATAGATATTGGATTCCTTTTATTGGGAGGGAAGATTGCAGAAAATGAAGGTTTACCTAGTGCTTATCCTCATAGGAAGGCTAAAGTATTAATACAAATTGATGCCGAATGGATTCCTCAGTATAGTATGTATGCTAATGATACAATTAGATGGGTGAATAGTTTAAGAAAATCCTTGCTTCCATATGCAGGCTTTGGATATCTTAACTATTGTGATATTAATATACCTAATTATTTATATAGTTATTTTGGCAATAATGTATCTTGGTTAAAAAATGTAAAAGAAAAATATGATCCATATAACTTATTTTATTATCCTCAAGGAATAAATTTATAAGCAGTGGATATACTGAAATAAAATTTAAACTATGATAATCTTAGTTTAAATTTTAGGATTTTTAATAGTAGAAAATTTTAATGAATTACTTAATTAGAATAAAAAATATTAATATAATAACCTCAGTAGTTTAATGGATGCTTGCTACTGAGGTTATTTATCATTCTTAAAAGTTTACTTATATATATAATTTTTTTTAATTCTTACTAATAATCACTTAAGAATGACAGTACAATTACAGGCTGTTATGTTTTAGGTAAGTATGGGTAACTCCACTAAGAATATATATTTAATAAAATTAACTGGCAAATCAGATGTCTGTCTAGCAATGTCATACTAAGTTTTATAAGAACTTTTGGAGTTATAGTTGTATCAACGTAGAGTTATTTTGATAGTTATTAAGTTTTTCAGTTTAAAACGAGAAATATTTAATATTTTTAAAATTATATATAAAAAAATATTGACTAAGTTTAGTGAGATGATATAATAAACTGTAAATGATAATAATTATTAATAATAAATGAGATGGTTATTCATCAAATAAAATATATGATATTATGGAATAGGTATATTATTATGAAAAATCAAGATGAACTAAGAAATGAAAAAATAGGCAGATTACTTTTAAAATATTCAGCGCCGGCTATATTATCAATGATGGTAGCTTCATTATATAATACTGTAGATAGAGCCTTTATAGGTTCTATTAAAGATATAGGGGCATTGGCCATATCTGGTTTAGGGGTAACTATGCCATTATTTACGATACTGGGTGCTTTCTGTGTGGCAATTGCTATAGGAGGAAGTACCAACATATCAATAAAGCTAGGAGAGGAAAATAGAGAAGAGGCTGAAAAAATATTAGGAAATACTTTTATCCTATCAATAGTTGTTGCTTTAATAATTATGATAGGAGGATTCTTCTTTCTAGAAGAAATACTATACTTTTTTGGCGCAAGCAATGATACTATTATATATGCAAAGGATTATATGAGTTTAATACTTGTAGGTTCATGGTTTAATTTTCCAGGATTTGCCCTAAATAATGCAATAAGAGCTGAGGGAAATCCGAGATTAGCTGCTAAAATGATGATAATAAGTTGTGTTTTAAATTTAATTTTAGATCCAATATTTATATTTTTATTTAATATGGGGATAAAAGGAGCTGCTTTAGGCACTATAATTTGTCAATTAATGGTTTTTCTTTGGGCAGTGTATTATTTTACATTAGGAAAATCTAATTTAAAGCTAAAAGTTAAAGACACCATATTAAATAAGAAAATCTTAAAATTAATAATATTAATTGCTTTAACTCCATTTTTTATGGAGCTTGCATCAGGATTTATACATTTAATAACAAATAGAGTGTTAAAAAACTATGGTGGAGATTTAGCAATAGGAGCAATGACTTCAATAACATCTATATACTTAATGTTTTTAATGCCCGTTTTTGGATTGAGCCAAGGGATGCAAACCATAGTAGCATACAATTATGGAGCAAAGGAATATAATCGTGCTAAAAGGACATTGTTCATGACTATAATATTAGCAACAATTATTTTAACTATAGGATTTATACTTATTAGAGTATTTCCAATGACATTTATTAATATATTTACAAAGAATAATGAGCTAATAAATATAGCGATTAATGGACTAAAAATATACTCTTTTACTTTGCCAACCTTAGGAGTTTCAATATTGGGAGCGGTATATTTCCAGTCTATAGGAAATGTTAAGAAGTCAGTTATATTAAGTTTATTAAGACAAGTTATAATATTTATACCTACTATACTTATACTACCTAGAGCATATGGATTAAATGGAGTATGGGCTTCACAACCAGTAGCAGATATTGGCGCTACTATAATAATAGGTGTATTTTTAATAAAAGAATTTTACATAAGAGATGCTGATGACTTAATTTGTAGAGTATAAAGAACTTAGCTAATTAACTAATTTTTTGTATGAAAAATTAGTTTTATATAGTTAAGTAGATAAGAAAAAGAAAGGCTGATATAATATTTTTTA
This sequence comes from Clostridium sp. LIBA-8553, assembly GCF_057782465.1. NCBI lineage: Bacteria > Bacillati > Bacillota > Clostridia > Eubacteriales > Clostridiaceae > Clostridium > Clostridium sp. LIBA-8553. Next base: position 1,897,605 of record NZ_CM173489.1, on the reverse strand, counting down.
GAATCTTTAAAAAAGGAGTAAACAAATGAAGTATTATTTAGCACCAATGGAAGGTATTACTGGATTTATATATAGAAATTCTTATGATAAGTTTTTTGGAAATATTGATAAATATTTTACCCCTTTTATTGTTCCAAATGAGAGTAGAAGTCTTAAAACTAAAGAGTTAAGAGATGTTTTACCTGAAAATAATAGGGAGATGAATATAGTTCCTCAGATACTTACTAATGATTCAGAAGGTTTTATCAATACTGCTAGAAAGCTACAACAATTAGGCTATAATGAGATTAATTTAAATTTAGGATGTCCTTCTGGAACTGTTGTTGGTAAGAAAAGAGGTTCAGGATTTTTAGCTCATATAGATGAACTTGACAAGTTTTTAGAAGAAATATTTAAAATAGATGATATGAAACTTTCGATAAAAACTAGACTAGGAATGGATAAACCAGAGGAATTTTATGAGCTAATTAAAATTTACAATAAATATCCTATGGAAGAATTAATTATTCATCCTAGAACAAGACAAGACTTTTATGGAAACAAGCCTAATTTAGAAGTATTTAAAGATGCCTTATCATTAAGCATTAATTCAGTATGTTATAATGGTGACATTTTTACTGTGGATGATCATAAAACACTAATAGAAACTTTTCCTGAAGTCGATAAAATAATGTTAGGAAGAGGGATATTAGCTAATCCAGGATTAATGAATGAGATAAAAAATAATGATTTTATGGACAAGAAGATTTTAAAAGAATTTCATGATGAAATTTTTAATAAATATAAAGAAGTATTTAATGAAGATAGAAATGCAATGTTTAGGATGAAAGAACTATGGGGATACATGATTTACATGTTCTCAAACAATAAAAAGTATGCTAAGAAAATAAAGAAGGCACAAAAGATAGTAGATTATAACCAAGCTGTTACAAGTTTATTTGCTGAACAAGAAATAATAAAAGGAGCTGGATTATTTAATAATCAAGATTAAATATAAATTAAACGCTGAAATCTAGACTTTAGATTTCAGTGTTTTTTACTATAAATATTTAATATTCATATAAAATAGAGGCTATTAAAAAGGTTATGATTATGAAAAAGATGTTTTAAATGTTAGAATTGAAATATATTATTTATAAAAGTTTGGGATTAAATCTAAATATATCAATGAGATTGGAGCTATTTACATATGAATAAAGAGATAAATATATTAAAAATTACGAATTATGATAAGTTTAAGTGTATAGCTGATAAATGTAAGTTTACATGCTGTGAGGGATGGGATATTAATATAGATAATGATACCTATGATAAATGGAAAAGAGATAAGAAAGATTCTGAGTATCTTTTAAATAATGTAAAAATTAAAAAATGCAATGAAAAAACGGAATATTTTATAAATAAGGAAATCTATGAAGCATGTGCATTTTTAGATGGACAAGGACTATGTAATATAGTTAAAAGTCATGGGGAAGAGTATTTATCTTTAACATGTCATACATTTCCTAGAATAGAGAATTTATTTGAAGATAAAACGGAATTTTCATTATCATGTGCATGTCCAGAAGTGATAGAAATCCTAAGTGATATGTCTGGAAGAATAGAGATGGTTTCAGAAAATAATACTTTTAAAGAAAATGATTTATTAGAACTTAAAATAAGAGAGACTTTAATAAATATAATGTATGAAGAGAGTTTTTCTTTAGAAGAACGTTTGCTTATAGGTTTTGAAATGCTATTAAATATCTTAGAAAATGAAAGTTATACTAGTGGAGAAATTTTGTTAGAAGAGTTAGAAAAATATAATGACAGAAATTATATAGAAGAAGTTATAGATATTTATAATGAAATAGAATTAAATATATTAGAATCAATAGAAGAAATAAATTCTTTATTTTTAGATATTATAGAGAACTACAAAAAAGTTGTTAGTTTTAAATGTATTTTAGAACAGATTTCTGATTTTTCAGAAAATGCTGAGATTGAAATTCTAGAGGATAAATGGAGTTCTTATAAAGAGAAGTTTAAAGAATATGATAAATTAATTGAGAAGTGCATTGTATCTAAGATATTAAGCAATTGTGTCAGTGATGATATAGAAGAAATGATACTTGCTTTTCAGATTATTATATTAGAATACTTATTAATGAGATATTCAGTGTTTTTAAAGTATTGTATAAGTAAGGAAGAAATAAGTATTGAAGAGATAAAAGATTATATTGTAGCCTTTTCAAGAATTATTGGAAATAATACTGAAGCAGTTTTAGAGTTTTTAAGAGAAGGTTTTGAGGATACTATCTTAGAAATAGGATATTTATGTTTTATATCATTATTTTAGCTGTAGATTCTTATGGAAGAGAACTTAATTAATTAGTTTTAGGAAGAAATGTTTTTTTGTTTAAGTTAAATGCCGAACTATAAATGGGAATTAGCAATAAATTGTTTTGGTATTGAAAATGATTTGTTTATAATTGAATTAACAATAATTTAAAATATATTATTAAAATTAAGACAATGGTCAGGTATATTTGTATAGCTGACCATTGTCTTTTTTGCATGTTTTCAAATAAATTTTATCTAAAAACAAAGAAAATCTTAATGATTTTAAATTGTTCGTAAATACAGATAAATGTGAATAAATTTTTAAATTTAATCAAAATAAAAAGTTTTTAAATGAGGAAAAACACGAAAAATAAAAATAATTAATTTGACAATATACGGATTGATAGGTAGAATAAAATTGAATTATGTAGAAAGAGTTTAAAGAGTGATTAAAGACAGATTACTTAAAGATGGAGGAAAAGCATGAGGAAAATAAGTCAGTATTTATTATTTATACCCTGTATGGTATTGGTAGCATATTTTATGATAGTTCCATTAGTAGATATAATAATTCCTACTTTTACTAATACAAATGGTGGTATGTTTAGTGCATATAAAGAATTTTTTACGGATTCTTATATGATGTCAATATTTTGGAGAACCATTAAGATATCCTTAGTATCATCTATAATTTGTATGTTTATAGGTGTGCCAGTTTCTTATTACATATCAAGAGTTTCTAAAAAGGTTAGAGGCTTACTTATAGCCTTAACAGTATTCCCAATATTAACAAATTCGGTTGTTCGTTCATTCGCTTGGATGAGTATCTTAGGAAAAAATGGAATAATAAACAGTTTACTTATGAAGTTTAACTTAATACAAGAACCATTATCCCTTTTATATACAGAGGGAGCTATTATAGTTGGTACAATTTATATTTTCTTACCATTAATGATTATTTCTTTAGTAGGAGTTATGGAAAATATAGATAATGACTTATTAGAAGCAGCAGAAAGTCTAGGAGCTAATAGGTTAAAAGCATTCTTTAAAGTTGTATTTCCACTTAGTTTACCGGGATTAATCGTTGGAACAGTTTTAGTATTTACTGGTTCCTTAACAGCTTACACAACACCTCAATTATTAGGAGGAAATAAAAATACAGTTTTAGCAACTTTAATATACCAAAAAACTATGACCTTAGGAGATTGGCAAGGAGCTGCAGTTGTAGCAACAATAATGATCATAGTTACTTTAATAGTAATAAAGGGAATTAACTTCCTAGCATCAAGATTAGATAAGAGAGGGGTTGCTTAAAATGAAAAAGAGTAAAGTTTTAACAGCTTTCGTTGTTTTAGTATATATATTCCTATTTGCCCCATTAGTAATTATAGCTATGACAAGTATAGGAACGGAAAATTACATAGCATTTCCTCCAAAGGGATTTAGTATGCAATGGTTTGTTACAGTATTTAAATCAGAGTCATTTATAAAGAGTATGGGGACAAGCTTACTAATATCAACAGTGGCTACATTAGCAGCATTAGTTATTGGAATGCCAGCAGCTTACGGATTAAGCAGATATAACTTTAAGGGAAAGAATATTATTAAAAGCTTTTTCTTTTCACCACTAATAGTTCCTGGAATAGTAGTTGGATTCTCATTATTCCAATTTTTATTAGTAAAGATGAATCTTTCAGTATATGCTAGTTTATTTATTGGACATACTGTAATAATTATTCCTTATATCATAAGAGTTGTAGGGTCAAGCTTAGAAGGATTTGATTATTCCATAGAAGAAGCGGCTATGAGCTTAGGATGCAAAAAATCAAAAACTTTCTTTAAGATAGTCTTACCAAATATAACATCAGGGGTAATGGCAGCCTTTATGTTAGCTTTCATAAATTCATTTAATAACGTTCCAGTATCTATATTTTTAACTGGGCCAGGAGTAAGTACATTACCTACAACAATGATGAACTATGTTGAATATAATTACGATCCAACAGTATCAGCATTATCAGTAATCTTAATGATATTAACTATTGGAATTATGTATATATTAGAAAAAACATTAGGATTAAATAATTTTGCAGGATAAAATCTTAGCTAAAAATTTATTTGGAGGATGAAAATATGGATTTAATAAACCTACAGAATATAAATGTTTCTTATGATAAGAAAAATAATATATTAGAAAATTTAAATTTAAAGGTCAAAAAAGGAGAATTAGTATCTCTTTTAGGACCAAGTGGATGTGGAAAAACAACAACATTAAGGGTTGTTGCAGGATTTATAGAGCCAACATCAGGAAAGTTTCTATTAGGGGATGAAGACTATACAAATATACCTGTTCATAATAGAAACTTTGGATTAGTATTTCAAAGCTATGCATTATTTCCACATTTAACAGTAGAAGAAAATGTAGCTTTCGGATTAAAAATGAAGAAGATGAATAAAGAAGAAATAAAAACAAAAGTAGATGAAATATTAAAGGTTGTTGATATGAGTCATCTAGCAAAGAGATATCCAAAAGAGTTATCTGGTGGACAGAGACAAAGGGTTGCTATAGCAAGAGCCTTAGTAATAGAACCAAGTCTTTTATTACTAGATGAGCCTTTAAGTAACTTAGATGCTAAATTAAGATTAAAAATGAGAGTTGAAATAAGAAAGCTTCAACAAAAGCTTGGAATAACAACATTATTCGTAACTCATGACCAAGAAGAATGTTTTTCAATTTCAGATAGAGTAGCAGTTCTTAATAAGGGAGTAATAGAGCAATTTGATACTCCAGAAAATATTTATTCAAATCCAGCAACAGAGTTCGTTGCAAGATTTGTAGGCTTTGAAAATTTCATAGATTTAACTAAGGTATCAGAAGACACTTATAAAAATGAAAGTGGAATTAACTTAAGAGTTAATAAAGCTAAAGATAAAAATGAAGTAAAGGCAACTATAAGACCAGACGATATAAAAATTGTAAATGAAGATTTAGAAAATACAGTAGATGGTGTTATAGAGATAAGGACTTTTTTAGGAAAAGCATATCAGTATGATGTTAAAACAGCTATGGGAAATTTAATTGTAAATAGTGAAAATAGCATTGTTTATGAAAAGGGAGAAAAAATAAAACTTCAATTACCAGTAAATAAAATAGTGATTTTATAAAATTTAACTTTTTAAAATAAATATTGATTTTGGACTAGCTCCTCAGACCTAACTTAATTTCACAAAGAGTTGCTATTAAAATGGTCTTATGGTTCTATTCAAAAATGAAAATCAGTTTAAAACTTAAATATAAAAAATACGTTTATAAAGGAGTAAGCTTATGAAAAAGAAAATTTTAGCGACGTTATTAACAGGAGTAATATTAGGAACAGCATTAGTTGGATGTGGAAAGACAGAAGGAGCAGAAGTAGGAAAGAAATTAGTAGTTTCAACTTGGGGACTAAATGAAGATGTATTAAAAGAAACAGTATTTGATCCATTTGCTAAAGAACATGGAGTAGAAATAGTTTTAGATGTAGGTAATAACTCAGAGAGATTAACTAAAATGAAAAATAATCCCAACTCACAAATTGATGTAACTTACTTAGCTGAATCTTTTGCAGAGCAAGGTATAGAAGCTGGAATATTTGATGAATTAGATTATTCAAAGATTCCTAATGCAAGTGAAATGAATGAAAAAGCTAAGTCTACAGTAGAAGCTGGATATGGGCCAGCATATACATTAAATAGTATAGGAATAGTTGTAGATCCATCAGCAGGGATAGAAATAAATTCTTGGGAAGATTTATGGAAGCCGGAACTTAAAAATAAAATAGCTATACCAGATATTACAACAACTAATGGACCAGCAATAGTAGAAATAGCTGCAGAGAAAGCTGGAGTAGATGTAAAAACTGATAATGGAGAAGCGGCATTTAAGGAATTAGAAGCTTTAAAACCAAATGTTGTTAAAACTTATAGTAAATCTTCAGACTTAGCAAATATGTTTTCAAATGGTGAAATAGTAGCTGCAGTAGCATCAGACTTTGCTTATGGAACAATTTCAAAAGCTAAACCAGAGGTTATAAATGTAATACCTGAGTCAGGAACTTACTTAAATTTTAATACAATAAACATAAACAAAAATTCGAAAAATAAAGATTTAGCTTATGAATTCATTAACTATGCATTAAGTAAAGAAGTTCAAGAGAGAACTGCGAAAGCTTTAAATGAGTCACCAGTTAATAAAGAAGTTAAATTAACAGACGAAGAAACTAAAAACTTAACATATGGACCAGTGCTTGATAATGCTAAAGTAATAGATTTTAAATTTGTTAATTCAGTAATGGATCAGTGGGTTAATAACTGGAATAGAATAATGAACTAGTTTATGGGTAAGAAAATGGAAGTAGAATTAATTATTAAAAACTTAAATGTGTATAATAGCTATTTCAAAAAGTTCATAAAAGGTGATGTTTTAATAAATAAGGGGAAATTTATTCATATAGGGAAAGATTATGAAGAGAGATTAACATCTAAAAATATAATAGATGGAGAGAATAAATATATTATTCCAGGTTTAATAGATATACACATGCATATAGAGAGTTCTATGACTATTCCAAGTGAATTCTCTAAGGCAGCAATAAAACATGGGGTCACTACGGTTGTAGCTGATCCTCATGAAATCGCTAATGTTTTTGGTGTACATGGTATAGAAGAATTTATTAAATCTAAGGAAAAACTAGATATATTTTATGGCATACCTAGTTCGGTTCCTTCAACTTCAAGCTCTTTAGAGACAACGGGTGGAGAAATAACTGCTAAAGAAGTAGAGAAATTATTAGAATATGATAATATTCTTTGTCTTGGAGAGGTAATGAATTTTAAGGATTTAATAGAAGATGAAGATTCTAATATAAATAAAATAATAAATATAAGCAAAAAGAAGAACTTACCTCTGGAAGGACATTGTCCTAAAATACAAGGAGTGGATTTATCTCTTTATATTTATAGAGGGGTTAATGGAGATCACACTCAGCAAACAGTAGCTTCTCTTAAAGAAAAAATACAAAATGGTATGTTTATAGAGATGCAACATAAATCAATGACTGTTGAAAATATAAAATTTTTAGTTGAAAATAATTTATATGAGCATTTTGCTTTGGCAACAGATGATGTAATGGCAGATAAACTAACTAAGGGACATCTTAATGAATTGATAAAAGAAGCTGTAAAACTTGGTATGTCTATAGAAAATGCAATCTATGTGGCTACATATACACCAGCTCGAAGAATGAATCTTTTGGATAGGGGAACAATTGCACCTGGAAAGGTAGCAGATTTTATATTACTAGATAATATAGAAAATTTTAATATATATGAAGTTTATAAAAATGGGGAAATGGTTTTTAATAGAGATAAGGGATTGAAAAAAGAGTTTTTTGAAGAAAAGAGTACTTTAGATTATAGATTTTATAATAGTTTAGAATTAAGTCCAATTACTAAGGAAAGCTTATTACTTAAAGTGCCAAAGGGTTATAAAAATGAGGTGACTTGCAGAACTATGAAGGTAGCGGAAAACACTACTTTTACAGAAGAGGGAGAAGTAACTTTAAATATTCATAATAATCTCTTAGAGTGGGAAAATAGCAATTGTGCATTGATTGCTGTTTTTGAGAGATATGGTAAAAGTAATAATATAGCTTTTGGATTAATAGAAGGGGAAATTATAAAAGAAGGAGCAATAGCAACTACTTGGGCTCATGATCATCATAATCTTATGGTAATGGGTAGAAATATTAATGATATGATTATAGCGGCTAATGAGGTTATACATTCTAAGGGGGGATATGTAGTCTCAAATAATAATAAAGTAATTGCTAAATTAGAACTGCCAATAGGTGGAATAGTTAGTGACGAGCCTATTGAAATCATAGGAGAAAAACTAGGGAAAGTTAGAAATGCTATGAGAGATTTAGGATATAATCATATGAATGAAATTATGTCATTTAGTACTTTATCATTACCAGTGAGTCCTGCTTTAAAAATAACGGATAAGGGATTAATAGATGTTAAAAAGTCTAGTATTGTTTCTTTATTTAAATAAAAACTCTACTTTGCAATATAGGAAATTAGGATAAAATAAAGTAAGGGGGTGTATCATAGGGAGGTACATCCTCTTATTTTTAGTAGATGTTTGGAGGGGAAAAAATGAGTAAAAGAATAACTTTATTAAAAAATGTTACGGTTCTTACTATGAATGAAAATAAAGAAATTATAGAAAATGGAATAGTTGCTTTTGAAGGAAATAGAATAATATATGTTGGACATGATGGAAATAAAGAGGATAGCTTTAAAAGAGAAGGATATAATGTTGAAATAATAGATGGAGAAGAGGGTATTCTAATGCCAGGTATGATAAATTGTCATACTCATGGATCAATGGTGCCTTTTAGAAGTTTAGCTGATGACTGTAAGGATAGATTAAAGAGATATTTATTCCCTTTAGAGCAAAGATTAGTTGATGAAGAATTAACTTACATAGGAGCTAAATATGCCATAGCAGAAATGCTATTAGGAGGAGTAACCACTTTTTGCGATATGTATTATTTTGAAGATGAAGTGGCGAAAGCAGCTAAGGAGTTAAATATTAGAGGAATTCTTTGTGAGACAATAGTGGATTTTCCGTCTCCAGATTCTAAAGAAGCTTTTGGTGGATTAGATTATTCAATAGATTTCATAGAAAAATGGAAAGGCGATGATTTAATAACTCCAGGGATAGCTCCTCATGCCCCATATACAAATACAGATGAATCATTAAAAGCGGCTTATAGAATTAGCAAAAAGTATAATGTTCCTATTACTATGCACTTAGCAGAAATGGATTATGAGTTAAAGGAGTGTATAGAAAAATATAATCTTACTCCTGTGGGATATTTAGATAAGCTAGGAATTTTAGACTCTAATTTTATAGCAGCACATGCAGTTTTAGTTAATGATGAGGATATAGAGATTTTAAAGAGAAATTGTGTTAAAGTATCTCATAATATTGGGGCAAATTCTAAGGGAGCCAAGGGTGTAGCACCAATATTAAAAATGAAAGAAGAAGGAATAAATATTGGGCTTGGAACAGATGGTCCTATGAGTGGAAACACCTTAGATATATTAACTCAAATGGCGCAAGTAGGAAAAATCCATAAACTATTTAATAATGATAGAACCTTATTTCCATCAATAGAGTTAGTAGAAATGGGAACCTTAGGTGGTGCTAAGGTATTAGGCATAGATAAAGAGGTTGGATCCATAGAAGTTGGGAAAAAGGCCGACTTAACTTTAATAGAAACAAAGTCAGTAAATATGCAACCAATATATGATTATTATGCAGCCATAGTATATTCAGCTAATGCCAGCAATGTAGAATTAGTAATTGTTGATGGTAAGATTGTTGTTAAAAATAAAAAGTTAATAAGTAGTAACTTTTCTGAAATTAGAAAAAGCTTATTAAACCTACAAGATAAAATAAAGAAAGTTGCTAGAGAATTATAATTTTTCATATAAAGAACAAAAACTAAAATAATAAATAGAAAGTAGTTTTTATCTGATCTATAAGCTTTTATATTTAACTATTTATAATAGCACTTATAAATTATATTAGTCATAAATAATTTAAAAAGAATGACACAAAAAACTGTATAAATGAATACCATGATATGGAAAGGAGCTGGTTAAAAGATGTCATTAGAAGTAATGGATTATTATAGAGATTTACAGTCTCTATATGATGAATGTAAAAACTGTATGTCCTATCATATTGTGATGGAAATGAAAGACGGAAGTACATTTGATGGTATTATTGATGAGGTAGATACTGATAATGTAACTGTATTGGTTGGTGAAGATGTAGTGATGGATGATCCAGAAGATCCAATGGGTAGACAACGTCCTCCTATGGGTGGCAGACCTCGAAGAAGATTTAGACGTTTTAGAAGAAAGAGATTTCCAATTCGTAACATTAATAGATTAGGTTTATTAGTATTCCCATTTATTGGCCCTCCATTCCCATTTTTTCCAATTTTTTAGAACTATAAGTTTGTAGTTGTTATATTAGTTATAACAATATTTTATCAATCTATTTCATATAATGTTTAAAAGAATAAAAAGATAATCTAAATTAAAATCTCAAAACATAAGACAAGCTTAAATAATTCTAGAAAAAGATATAATAAATAGGAATATCCTACAATATAAAATTTATATAGCATTTTGTACGAAAAGTAGTATTATATAAAAACACATTGAATTTATTTTCAGTGTGTTTTTTTGTTAGAAACATTACAAATTATATCTGTGCTTCTTAAGATTGTGTTATACATAAATAAAAAAATTATATGATTTAATTGGAGTTAAGTTAAAAATTAGCATTATTATAAAAAATTAATTATTAAAAAGAGATTTTATTAATATATATCCTTAAGATTAAAAGTATAAAAAAATAAGACTACTTTAAAGAAATCATAATGTTTGTTAAAATATAGAAAACTATATGAAGGTATGAGAGGGGAAATATATGAGTTCTATTTATGAAACAATAAAATTTAGTAGCAAGACTAAGATGAATTTATTTGTACATAGCGTCAATTATGTACAAAATCATTGGCATGAGAGTTTAGAGATTTTATTTATTTTAAAAGGAAATGTAAATATAGTTATAGATGATACTTTATATAATTTAAAGCAAGAGGATGTAATAGTTATTAACATGAATGAGATACATACTGTAAGTGCTGATGGTGATAACATGATATTAGCTCTTCAAATTCCTATTGATTTTATAAAATATCATTACGAAGATATAGAAAATATAAAGTTCTGTAATTCAGTATTTCTTGAAAATGAAAATAAAGATATTGTTGATGAAATTAGACATATATTGGCAAAGACCATGTGGACTTATAGTAAAGATGAAGAAGATTGTGAATTAAAAATGCAAGCTTTGGTATTAGAATTAATTTATATACTATGTAGAAATTTCAAAGAAAACAATTCTTTAAATAATAAGAATAGCAATAAATATTCAGAAAGATTAAAAAGAATTATAGAGTTTATTGATAAAAATTATAAAGAAGATATAACACTTAGTAGTCTAGCAGAGAGAGAATATCTATCTAGTGCATATTTATCTAAGTTTTTCAGCAAGTATATGGGCAAAAATTTTCATGGCTATTTAAGCAGTATAAAATTAGAGCATGCTGTAAAAGATTTGATTTATACTGACTTATCAATAACAGAAGTTGCTCTTAATAATGGATTTAGTAATGAAAAAACATTTTTTAATTTATTTAAGGAAAATTATGGACAAACTCCCAACTCATATAGGAAAAAGATAAAAGCTAATTTAAAAGAAATAAAAACTAAGAATAAAAATTTTAATTATATAAAAATAGACGAAGATAAAATATATACTTCTCTTTTTAAATATTTAGAATTAAGCAAAGAAGAAAGTATTAAAAGAGTAATACATAATGATAATGTAATTATTGATTTAAAAGAGGAAAGGGATTTAATAAAACATAATTGGAAGTTACTTACTACTATTGGTAGAGCTAAAGATGGATTAAATGAAGGTGTACAAGATCAACTAAAAACTATTCAAAGTGAAATTGGATTTAAATATATAAGATTTCATGGAATATTTGATGATGAAATGAGGGTGTATGATGAAGAGAAGAATGGAGATATAGTATTAACTTTTTCATATATAGATAAACTGTTTGATTTTTTATATAGTATAAATTTAAAGCCTTTTATTGAATTAGGTTTTATGCCTGAAAAATTAGCAAAAGAGCAAGAAAAAATATTTCATAGACCAACTATAATTAGTCCACCAAAGGATATCAATAAGTGGAATAAATTGATAAGAGAATTTATAAAACATTGTATAAATAGATATGGATTAGAAGAGGTTAAAACTTGGTACTTTGAAGTGTGGAATGAACCTGAAATAGTTAATTTTTTTGGCTTTAAAGATGTTAATGAATACTATAAATTATATGAAAACACATATAAAACATTAAAGTCTGTTTCTAAGGAGTTAAAAGTAGGGGCACCAGGTATAGATTTCATATGTGCTGCAAGTTATAACTGGACTAAAGATTTTTATGATTTTTATTCTAGTAAGGGAATAATTCCTGATTTTATATATAGTCATAGTTATACCTATAGTATAAGTAGTGATTTAAAACAAATTGATCCTAATACCCTTAGTGAAGAGGGTATCTTTTCTAAAGATGAGAACTTTTTATACAATTATATAAAGGAAATAAAAGAGAAGACAAAAGAAATAAATAAAGAAGATATGAAGTTATATATAACAGAGTGGAATGCTTCACCAAGTCACAGAGAATTAACCCATGATACTTGTTATAAAGCAGCATTTATAGTAAAAAACATAGTTGAAAATATGGATAGTACAGAATGTTTAGCATATTGGACTATTACAGATTTTATAGAGGAATTAGCTTTGCCAGAAGAAGTTTTTCATGGTGGTGTTGGATTGATAACCTTTAACTCAATAAAAAAAGCTGCATATAATGCTTTCTATTTATTATCAAAATTAGGAAATAAGTTTGTTGATAAAGGTGAGGGATTTTATATAACAAAAAATAATAGAGGTTATCAAATAATCTTATATAATTATTGCCATTTTGATAAATTGTATTTATCAATGGATACTTCAAAGATAACATTAGAAGAAAGATACAATGTATTTAAAAATGATAATCCAAAAGAATTTACTTTTAAATTAGAAAATATAGATAGTGGAGATTATGAAGTAAAAGAATATAGAGTAAATAGAAAACAAGGAAGTTCTTTTGATGCTTGGGTTGAAATGGGTGCTCCTAAATATTTAGAAGCAGAAGAAATAGAGTATTTAAAAAACAAATCATATCCGAAGTATAAAAGAAAAAATATAAAAATAGATAAATCATATAAAATAAATACGGTTTTAGAGCCACATGAAATAGTATTATTTGAAATAAATAATTTATAATTATAGATATAAGGATTTATATCAAAAAGATTATCTCAGAATAAATTTGCTAATAAACCTAAAAATAGGTGATTTAATAGTAAATTGAATTCTGAGATATTTTTATTAATGGCTTTGTTTTAAGTGAATATTGATTTTTAGCTAGCCCTTCAGACCTAACTTAATTTCGCAAAGTATTGCTATCATCTACTTCAAAATAATAGCTAAAGCTTTTAAACTTGCTACGCTTCAAACAGAAAAAGCTTCTTAACGCTATTATTCTTACGTAGATAATGCAATACTAATTGCTCATTAAGATGGTCTTACAGTTCTATCTAAAAATCAACACTGATTCAAAACAGAGTCTTATTAATAAAAGAATTATTTAACCTTAACTTGAGGTTGAAAAGATATATATCAAGTGTTAAATATATAAATTTTATTAAAAAGGACAAAAAATTACAGTGTTTAAATAAAAAAAATGAACGTATTTCCTGATTAAAACGTTTAAAATTAAAGTATAAACTAAGAAACATTAGGAGGACGTTAAATGAATAGATTTGAAAACCTTAAAAAGAAACCGTTTAATTTAAATGATAATGATATAGCTTGGGTAGAAAAAACTTTAAATAATATGACTGAAGAAGAAAAGATAGGACAAATATTCTGCTTAATAGCTTTTTCAGATGATAAAGAATATCTTAAAAATTTATTAGACACAGTTAAACCTGGAGGAATAATGTGCAGACCAATGTCTTTGGAGCAAGCCGTAGGAGCAAATAGATTTCTACAAGAAAACTCTGAAATTCCAATGTTAATAGCTGCAAACTTAGAAAAAGGTGGGAATGGAGCAGTTTTTGAAGGAACAAGCTTTGGTTCTCCTATGGAGATTGGAGCTACTAAAGATTATAACCAAGGATATAGACTAGGAGATATATGTGGAGCAGAAGGTTCAGCAGTAGGTATTAACTGGGCATTTGCACCAATAATAGATATAGATTATAACTTTAGAAATCCAATAACAAACACTAGAACATTTGGTTCAGATCCTGAGGTTGTAAAAAATATGGGAGCTGAGTATGTTAAGGCAGTTCAAAAATATGATATGGCAGCATCTATAAAACATTTCCCTGGGGATGGAATGGATGAAAGAGATCAACACTTAGTAACTTCAATAAATAGTATGAGTTGCGAAGATTGGGATAAAACTTATGGGGAAGCTTACAAAGCATCTATCGAAGCAGGTGCTAAGACTGTAATGGTTGGTCATATAATGCAACCAGCATATTCTAGAAAGTTAAATCCAGAATTAGAAGATAAAGATATATTACCAGCTTCATTATCACCAGAATTAGTTACAGGATTATTAAAAGAACAATTAGGCTTTAATGGTTTAGTAGTTACAGATGCATCTACAATGGCAGGTATGATAATTCCTATGCCAAGAGCAAAAGCAGTGCCACAAGCAATAGCAGCAGGATGTGATATGTTCTTATTTACTCGTAACTTAGAAGAGGATTATGAGTTCATGAAAAAAGGTGTTGAAGATGGAATAATAACAAGTGAACGTTTAGATGATGCAGTAACAAAAGTACTTGCTCTTAAAGCATCTTTAAAGCTTCACAATAAAAAAGAGGAAGATAAACTTTTACCAACTCTTGAAAATGCAAAAAAAGTAATTGGTAATGAAAAACACTTAGAATGGGCAAAAGAGTGTGCAGATAAGTCTATAACTTTAGTAAAAGAAGAAAAAGGTGTATTACCTATATCTCCTGAAAAGTTCAAAAAAGTTCTTTTATACTATATAGGTGGAACAACAAGTCCTTTCTATGGAGCAAGACAGGGTGTAGATGAGATTGTAAAAGGCAAATTGGAAAAAGAAGGTTTTGAAGTAGATATATTTAGTCCAGGTGAAGGATTTGAAGGAATGGTTGCACCATTCTCATCAGTAGTTGGTAAATATGATTTGATAATCTATGTTACAAACTTAGCTACTAAGAGTAACCAAACTATAGTAAGAATAGAATGGGATGAACCTATGGGAGCTAACGTACCAGTTTACATGGAAATGGTTCCAACTATATTTATATCAGTAGAGAATCCATATCACTTAATAGATGTACCACGTGTAAAAACATTTATAAATACTTACCACAGTTCAGATACAGTGTTAGACTCATTATTTGATAAGTTAATGGGAAGAGGTGAATTTAAGGGACAAAACCCAGTAGATCCATTCTGTGGTATGTGGGATACAAGACTATAATTATTAAGAAACTTAAGGAGAGCGCTATGGAAATAAAAGCAGTAATATTTGACTTGGATGGAGTTATCGTTTCAACTGATGAATATCATTATCAAGCATGGAAAAGTATATCAGATGAACAAAATATATATTTTGATAGAGGTATAAATAATAGACTAAGAGGAGTAAGCAGAGCTAAGAGTTTAGAGATTGTATTAGAAAAGGCTAATAGAGAATATACTCAAGCTGAAAAAGAAGTGCTATTAGAAGAGAAAAACAATATATATAAAGATCTTTTAAAAAATCTTTCCTCTTCAGATATATTACCAGGTGTAAATGAGGTTTTGGATTACTTGAAGTCTAATAATATAAAAGTGGCCATAGGCTCTTCAAGTAAGAATACGTCCTTAATATTACAAAAAATAGGATTACTAAATTCTTTTGATGCAATAGTAGATGGAACAATGATAAAAAAATCTAAGCCAGATCCAGAAGTATTTATAATGGCAGCAGATAAGTTAAATTTATTACCTAAGGAATGTATAGTAGTTGAAGATGCAAAGGCTGGAGTAGAGGCTGCTCTTGCTGGAAATATGAAGGTAGCAGCCATAGGGGATGCCATAAGATGCAATAAAGCTAATTTTAATCTAGAGCATTTAATAGATTTAATTAATATAATCAATAAAAACTATTAATATTTCAAATGATTTACGAGGTGTAAAATATGTATAAAGAATTAGTAAAAAAACTAGAAGAAAGTAAAAAAGTTGAAATAATAAATGGACAAGAAATAATCATAAAAGAAGTTCCAGATGTTGAAGAACAAGGAACTTTAGATCCAAGAGTATTGGATGTTATGATGAACCCAGAGAAGTATCCATACGAAAATAAAAAAGCTGATAAAACTTATACATTTAATAATTTTCCAGTAGGAATGATTCGTAGTGTTTTTGGATGGGATAATGAAGATTTAACTAATGGAGAAATTGAAACAACTCACAAAATAATAGAAGGTGAAAATGGAGATATTCCAGTTAGAATATATTCACCAAAGTCTGGAGAAAAAATGCCAGCATTAGTATTTATCCATGGAGGTGGATTTGTAGCTGGTAGCGTAGATGTTGTTGAAAATCCATGTAAATTAATTGCTAAAAAAGCTAATGCAGTAGTTATATCAGTAGATTACAGATTAGCACCAGAAAACCAATTCCCAGCTGGAATGACAGATTGCTTTGATGTAATTAAATGGGTTTACAATAATGGAGAAGAAATTAATGTAGATTCAAATAAAATAGGGGTGGCTGGAGATAGTGCTGGTGGTAACTTATCTGCTGTTTGTACATTAAAAGATAGAGACTTAGGTACTAATATGATAAAGTATCAAGCATTAATATATCCTGCAACAATAGTTTCAGAAAAAGAAAATCCATATTATAAGTGGAGCATAGATGAGTATGAAATTAAATCAAATGAGGAGCTTGTTAAAAAATCCATATGTGCTCTTGGAGATGCAACTGGAATGTTAGCATTATATATGAAAGATTTTTCATTGGCCGAGGATAAATATGTGTCACCTCTTCTAGCAGAGGATTTAAGCAATCTTCCAAAAACTTTAATGGTGGTTGGAGAATATGATTTTATAAGAGTTCAAGGAGAAGCATATTCAAAAAGACTAAAAGAAGCAAATGTTGACTGTAGAACTATAAGATATAGAGGTATGGATCATGCCTTTATAGACAAGCTAGGATTATATCCTCAAGCAGAAGATTGTATGAATGAAATAGCTAATGATTTAAAATCTCTTTAAATATAATAAGGATTCAGTACTTAAATATTAATCTTTTAACAATAAGAATAAATGCATACTTTGTTTATTACAACTGTATGCATTTATTTATAAAAAACATTACAAACGTTTTCAAAATATTATGGTAAAGGGGAATAAGAGAAATGAGTAGAAAATATTCACAAGAATTACTTGATAAGATTGTCGAAAGACAAGAAATAGTTGAAATTAAAGGTATAGAGGTTTTAGTTAAGAGGTTACCAGATAGCGATGAAATAGGAGCAATGGATCCACGTCTTTATAATGACAGTAAAAAGCAAATGACAATAATGAGATTTATGCCTAAGAGTTTCATGAAGATGGATGCTTCTCCAAAATCAGTTGCTAAATTAAGAAAGATGTTTGGTGAAGTTAAAAGTAAACCTATAGTTGAAAAGAACATTAATATTATAAATGAATATGTGGAAGCTAATGACGGGTACAAAATACCAGTTCGTATTTATAAATCAGAAACTATGAAAAAGAATGCTCCAATTCTTTATTTCATACATGGTGGTGGATTCTTTGGAGGATCTCCTGATGTTATTGAAGAGTTAGTAAAATTAATTGTTGAAAAGACAGATATATTAGCTTTTTCAGTTGATTACCGTTTAGCTCCAGAGCATCCATATCCAATAGGCCATAATGATTGTTATTCTGTTTTAAAGTGGATTTACAATAATGCAGAAAGATTAGGTGGAAATAAAAAGAATATCTTTGTAGCAGGAGATAGCGCAGGTGGAAACTTAACTCAATACTGTACTACTAAAGACCTTGAAGAAAATTTAGGTATGGTAAAGGGACAATTATTACTTTATCCAACTGTAAATATGGCTAATGTAGAAGATGAGTTTTTTAAATGGAGTAAGGATGAATATGAAATGTCACCTAAGCATAGATCAGGCTTAGAAATGATGTTAGATATGTTTAGTGGGTTAGCAGGGGGATTAAAAGATATTTTAGGAACAGATGATATTAAAAATGGTTATTTAACACCATATATTAGAGATCCAAAGGGATTACCACCAACATTCATAACAGTTGGAGAACATGACTTTTTAAAGGTTGAATGTTTGGCTTATGCTGCAAAACTTGTAAAAGCAGGAGTAGATACTACAACTGTGTTATATAAAGGATTAGGTCATGCATATGGAGATAACATAGGAGTTTATCCACAAAGCGAAGATTGCGCAATTGAAATGGGAAATTTTATTTTAAAATATAGTAAATAGGGGATGTTTATATGAAAAAGGAATATAAAATTGGGTTAACGGTTGTTGGAATTCTATTATTGATATTTGCATTTGCAGATATGAATATTTCTAATGCACTTTATAATCCAGAAAGCAAGTTTGGATTAATATTTGAGGCTATTGGAGAATTCCCAGCTTCTGTTATAGCAACATTTTGTACAGTTGGCTTAATGTTAACTAGAAATAAAGAGAAAACGTTTAAATATACTTTAGGAACTATTGGTTATATTATTTTATTAATTTTTACATCATCAATGGCGGCTGCATTGCCAGTAAAATACTTTGAAGGGCCTAATTTATTAATTCCAATACTTATGGTAGTTTATATAGGAGTATCTTACGCTATTGCTAAAAAATACTCAGTTACCAATAAAAAGGAATTGCGTAGAGCTGCATTAGTTGGATTATTAACATTTGTATTTGTAGTAATTGCTTTTAATTCAATCAAATTATTATGGGGAAGAGAACGTTATAGACATATGATTGCAGTAGGATCATTTGCAGGATATTCAAAATGGTTTATTCCTCAAGGATTAGCAGCTGGTAATGAATTTATGTCATTCCCTTCTGGACATAGTGCAAATGCGGCAATTATGATTTGGATTATACTAATTCCTACTTTTGTGCCTAGCTTAAGAGATAAGAAAAAATGGTTCATAGGCTTTGCTGCTCTTTGGACAATATTAGTTCCAATTAGTAGAGTTATATTAGGAGCTCACTTCGCATCAGATGTTACAATGGGAGTAACATTAACATTAGTAATATTTACATTATTAAAAAATAAATATATTAATAATATGGAGGATGAAAATGAAGAAGAATGTATGTCTACACAATTATATAATTAAGAAAAGTATTATTAACTTTTGGATTGTTAATGCTTTAATTAATGCAGGAATATTTATTGTTCAAATTAGTGATAAAACTAGAACATTTACAACTACAGACATTGCATTAGACTATGTAATATCTATTATAATTTTGGGAATGTTATGTTCACTTACTGGATTCCCTATGATAAAAAAGGATATAGAAAAAGGAGTTGCTCCTGAAATAGATTATGATAAAAAAGATCACATTATTGCCAAATATTTTCCTGAAAATAACTTCTTAAAAGCAATAATATTAACTATTATAGCTCTTGTTTTAATAATACCATTCTTCGTGGGAATTCCAGCTATGTTTGGTATGTTGACATTAAACTATACACAGGCTCTTATCTTGAAAACAATTGCAACTGGGTTTGCTGGAGTAATTGTTGGATACTTTGTTATGATACTTACACTAACTGAAAATAAATTAAGCATAGAAAAGAGTAAGGCAGTATAAAATAAAAATTGACACATTATTGTGTCAATTTTTTGTTTTATAAGGATGAAGTAGACTTAGGTTATTCAATTAAAATTATAATAAAGAAGGGCTCATTCAGGAGATTAATACTTTACTGTTTGCTAATAAAATGTTATTATTATACATAATAGTTAATAAAAGTAAATAGAGATTGTTGATTTGAATTGATTATAAATTGTAAAAAATTAATAGTTTTATATTTATAATTTTATTAACTAAGTTATGTTAATTAAAAGGGGGAATAGTAACATGAAACCATTTCACAAAAAAGGCTCTGCGCTAGGGGTAGCATTAGCTTTTGCTTTAACTTTGTCACCTACTTTGGTAATGGCTGAAACAAGACAAGTTCCAGAATCTGAAACAGTGCATGTTGGATTTATTAAGGATGGAGAACGGTCAACTATTTTTAATCAAAATTGGAAATTCTTTAAGGGAAATCCATTAGGTGCTGAAGCTGTAGACTTTGATGATTCTTCTTGGAGAGGATTAAATTTACCTCATGACTGGAGTATTGAGGGAGACTTTACTGTACAAGGAGAGGCTGAAAGTGGATTCTTATTAGGAGGAACTGGATGGTATCGTAAAAGCTTTGTAGTACCTGAAAAGTATGATGGTAAAGACTTTACATTAAATTTTGATGGTGTATATATGAATGCTGAGGTCTATGTAAACGGTAAAAAGATAGGTGAACATAATTATGGTTACACTGCTTTTGCCTTTGATATTACTGATGCATTAGTATGTGATGGACAAACAGAAAATATAATTGCTGTTAAGGTAGCTAATCCTGTGCCAACTAGTAGATGGTACTCAGGAAGTGGAATTTATCGTGATGTAACATTAAGTGTTACAGATTCTGTTCATGTTTCTCATTTAGGAACAACAGTTACAACTCCAAATATTGAAGAACAAAAAGATGGTGATGTAGACGTAGCTATTGAGACTGTTGTTGAAAACGAATCCACAGAAGAAGCTAATGTTACAGTTAAAAGTACTGTATTAGATGCTAATGGAGAGGAAGTTAGTGAACCAGTAATAAGTGAAGAAATTATAGCTGCTAATGGGAGTGTAACTTTTAATCAAACTGGTATTGTCAATAAACCAAATTTATGGTCAGTTGATAATCCTAATATGTATAAAGTAAAAAGTGAAGTCTTAATAGATGGTAAAGTGGTAGATACTTATTTTACAGACTTTGGATTTAGATATTATAACTTTGATAAAGATACTGGATTCTCATTAAATGGAGAAATGATGAAACTAAAAGGTGTTTGTATGCACCATGACCAAGGGGCTTTAGGAGCTGCTTCTTATTATCGTGCTGTAGAGCGTCAAATGGAAATAATGAAGGAAATGGGAGTTAATGCAATACGTGTTTCTCATAATCCAGCAAGTGATATGTTATTAGAAATTTGTGACCGTTTAGGGTTATTGGTTATAAATGAAGCTTTTGATACATGGACAAATCCTAAGAATGGAAATGTAAATGACTTTTCTAAGTATTTTAATGAAGTAATAGAAGAAGAGAATGAAATTATAAATGGAACTACAGGAATGACATGGGGAGAGTTTGAAGCTAGATCTATGGTTAAAAACTCTAAAAATAGCCCATCAATAATAATGTGGTCAATAGGTAACGAGATATTAGAAGGAATTAGTGGAAGTGCATCTAACTATACTAATGTAGCTCAAGATATAATTGATTGGATTGAGGATGAAGATGCAACAAGACCTGTTACTATAGGTGATAATAGAACTAAAAATGGTGATAGAACGGCAGAGGCTATTTCAGAGGTAGTTGACGATAATGGTGGACTAGTTGGATTTAACTATGCTAATGAGAGGCAAGTAGCACAACAGAGAGAAAAACACCCAGACTGGACATTATATGCTTCTGAAACTAGTAGTGCACTTCATACTAGAGGATATTATAAAACTAAAGGAATAGATTATTCAAATCATCGTATTTCAGAGTATGACAATGATGTTACAAGAGTTGGATGGGGACACTCAGCTAGTGATGCTTGGAAGTTTGTTATAAAGAATGACTATAATGCAGGAGAATTTGTATGGACAGGATTTGATTATATAGGTGAGCCTACTCCTTGGAATGGAACTGGTACTGGTAGTGTTGGAGGAGGAAATGGAGCATCTCCAAAATCAAGTTACTTTGGTATAGTTGATACTGCAGGTTTTGAAAAAGACATATATTATTTATATCAAAGCCAATGGAATGATGATGTAAATACATTGCATGTACTTCCAACATGGAATAGAGAAGATATAGTTATAGAAAACGGAAATGTTGAGGTAAATGTATTTACTGATGCCCATAAAGTAGAATTATATCTAAATGGTGAAAAGGTTGGAGAGCAAACTTCAACTGAGCATACAACTGAGGCTGGTTATAAATACTATACTTTTGGAAATGATTCAGTATATCCAGTATTTAATGTTCCTTATGAAGAAGGTACATTAACTGCTAAGGCATATGATAAGGATGGAAATGAAATTACAAATACAGAGGGAAGAAAATCAGTTACAACAACAGGTGACCCTACTACTGTAAAACTAAGTGCAGATAGAGACACTATTGATTCTGATGGATATGATTTATCTTATATTACTGTAGATATTGTAGATGAAGATGGAAACATAGTTCCAGATGCATCTAATAGATTAAACTTTGAACTTGAGGGCAATGGTAAGATAGTAGGTGTGGATAATGGAGATCAAACTGATACAGAATCTTATAAACCTACAAGTGATACAACTGCTTCTAGAAAAGCTTTAAGTGGTAAAGCTTTAGTAATAGTTCAATCAACTAAGGATGCAGGTACTATGACATTAAATGTTTCAGGAGAAGGATTGCAATCTCAATCTATAGAAATTAATACTGTAAACAATGCTGGGGATGATAAATTCTTAGAATCTTATGAAATAGTTAAAGATTACTATGTTAACCTAAATGAAAAACCAGAATTACCAAGTACTGTAGAAGGAAGATATAGTGATGGAACAACTGAGACTTTTAATATCTTATGGAATGGATATGATGAGTCAGAGTTAGATACTCCACAGGTATTTAAGATAAATGGTAAATTAGAGGGCACAGATGTGGCTGTAAATGTTAACGTTCATGTAATTGGTGATGTTGTTTCAATGGAAAACTATTCAACATTCACTTATGCTGGACAAGTCCCTACACTTCCTAAGACTGTAAAAGGATATTTAGCAGATGGAAATGAAAGTGAAGAATTTAAAGTGAATTGGAACTTAGATGGAGTAGATTTTAATGAGCCTAATACAACAGTTGTTGTTGAGGGTGAAGTATCATTATTAGGTAAGACATATACTGTAACTTCAACAGTACGTGTGGCTGAAGCTCTAAAAGCAGCTTCTAACCTTGCAATAAATAATTCTTCAAATAAAGATGTTCCAAACTTAAGTCAAAGTTGTATTTCTCAATCAGATAACTTAAATTCTATTAATAATGGAATAACTAATAACGGATTAGATACAAGAGAACGTTGGACAAACTGGAATGAACGTGATTTAACAGTTAATGGCGAACCTAAAGGTGCATATGTTCAATTGGATTGGGAAAATAAATATGATATTGATAGATTAGATTTATGGTTATTCACTGACAATGTATATGGAAGAATTCCTAAAAAGGTTGAAATAAGTTATAGAAATGAAGCTGGTGAGTATGTTGTAGCACCTCATTCAAACACAACAGAGGTATCATATCTTGCTGGAGAAACAACTTATTTCTTAGATGAGGTAATAAATACTGATAGCATACGTATATATATGCAACAACCTGAGGTAGGTAAGTGTATTGGATTATCAGAAGTAGCTGTTTATGAATATGTACCTCAAGTAAATGCTAATACAACTAATACTTTATCTGAAATTAAATTAGATGGAAAAGTTTTAGAAGATTTTGATCCTAATACTACTGAGTACACAGTTAATTTAGAAACATTACCTACAAGTGTAGAAGCTTTAGCAGATGAGAATGCAGCAGTAACTATTTTGCCAGTTTATAATAATAAATCAATAATAGTTGTTCGTTCAGAATCTGGTTCTAAGAATGTTTATACTCTAAATTACGTATTAGAAGAGGCTGAAATTTCAGCTGATGTCAACGGTGATGGAGTTATAAACGTAGGGGATTTATCAATAGTATCTAAATATCAAGGTGCTGTTATATCAGGAAATACTTTAAGTGAAAAATCTGATATAAATAGAGATGGTATAGTAGATACAGCTGATATCCAAATAGTAATGGATAAAATTTTAGAGTAATAACTTTTAATAGAGAATTTTAAAAATAAAATCAATTTAAATAAACACACAAGGTAGAGTATATAAAGTATCTTGTGTGTTTTTTTATATAAATAGTGAAGAAATTAGTAATATTATTGAGCGTTTTTATCTTATTAGATATAATGTTGCAGTGAGAATATATGTAAAGGAGAAATTAGGTGAGCTTAACGACTTATTTAAAGAGTAAAGATTTTGAGGAATGTATTAGATTCCAAGAAGAAATTAAAAAAATAACACCAGAAAAAAAGGATTTTATAGCTTTACAAAGTAATTATAAAGCCTTTGAGACAAAAAGAGATTTAAAAGCGCCATATTATTTAGAGACATCTAAGGATGCAATGCTGGTTGGAACTACTTTTGATTATTTAGCTAGGTTTAGAATTGCCCAAGTTATATCTGAAAATAAAATTGAAGCAATAGAAAAAGTTGTTTCTGACAATTTCTTTGATTTTTCAGGTAA
Source organism: Clostridium sp. LIBA-8553 (assembly GCF_057782465.1). Classification (NCBI taxonomy): domain Bacteria; kingdom Bacillati; phylum Bacillota; class Clostridia; order Eubacteriales; family Clostridiaceae; genus Clostridium; species Clostridium sp. LIBA-8553. The sequence continues at coordinate 1,872,798 of NZ_CM173489.1, read as the reverse complement.
CAAACTATCTAATAAAACATTTAATAAGATACAGAATAGGTATTTGAGAGCTAAAAGTAATATACAAAAATATATATTTAATAATAGAAAGCTTGAGGATATTATAATTGAAAGTGCATTTACATTAGCAATACTAGAGCAATGTTGGAGAGGTAAAAAATTACCTAAGGATGTAGATGACTTATTAGAAAAACCTTCAGAAATAATTAAATATGATTTAAAAAATTTAATGGTAGTATTTGAAGAAAATTTTATAAATAAGGTAGTAAAAAAAGATAGTTTAGTAAAATTTAATCCTGATTTTGGTGCTTGTTCATATGCAATAGGTGGAGCAGATGCCGATATTTATATAGATGGAACTCTTTACGATTTTAAGTGTACTAAAAGCTTAGGATATAAAGCGATAGATGCTAGACAAATAATAGGATACTATGTATTAGATGTAATTTGTAAAAAAAGAAAATCATTGAACTTATCAAAAACCTTAATGAATAATGAAATTAATAGAGTTGCATTATATTCAGCAAGAGTAGGAGAAATTTATTATTTTGATGTAGCTCATATAAATAGTGAAAAGCTTAGAAAAGTGATATTAGAGGTTGAGGATATATTATTTAATAATAGGTCTAAAGTGGTTAAAAGTAATAGTAAAAGAAAGATAAAAAGAAAAAGTGAAAAAAGTCATTTTTTTAAGTATCTAACAATATTACTATTTATACTTGTATTATTTGGAACGATAGTTTATTTTTTAAAAGAGATTAAATATAATTCTCAAATAACTAATATAAGGGGAAGTAATACATCATATATAATAGAAGATATAAGAGAAGACTATGAAAAGAAACGTATAAATTCACAAGAATTGCTTACTAAAGGACAAGGAATTTTTAGATATCTCAATGCATTAATAAAAACTTTAAGGTCTTATGATGTAAGTAATTTAGAAAATGCAAAAGTTGTTTATGAATTAAGTGATGAGTTATTAAATAATATGTATCAGAATTTTAAAATGGAGTTTAGTGAAGATAAGTTTAAAAAAATAACTAAAACTCAAATTAAATGGATAGACAATAAAATGCAAATTGAAAAAAATCTAAAAGATGATGAGTTAGCCAAATACCAAAAATTTATTTATATGACATTAGATAAATGTGAAGAGTGGACAAACTATTATAAATAATTAAGAACATAAAATCCATAATATTATATTATGAATTTTTTTATTTCTAATATTATATAATTTAAATAGCGTTATATACTTAAATTATATAGTATTATTTTAAAGCGAGGATAAATATGAGTAAGGTAACTAGAAGAGGATTTGATGAAGACGATAAAAGGTGGTTTTCTAATAAGGAACAAGAAAGATTACAAAAAGCAAAAGAAGAAATTGAATGGTTAATAAGTAGAGATTATAAAATGGATCATGTTATTAAGTTTGTTGGAGATAGATATCAATTTTCTTTAAGACAGAGAGATTCTTTAAAAAGAGGAGCCTGTTCTGAAGAAAGTAAGAAGATAAGAAGAGAAAAAATGCTTCCTTTAGAATGTTTAAAAGAAGGAGCTATAAACATAGATGGCTTTAATTTATTAATAACCCTTGAAGTTGCTCTATCAGGAGGAACTTTAGTGATAGGAAGTGATGGTTGTATTAGAGATTTAGCAGGACTTAGAGGGACTTATAAAATAATTGACAAAACAGATAAGGCTCTAAAAATAATTGGAGAATTTTTGAATAAGTATAATTGTAAAAATGTTATTTTTTATTTGGATTCTCCTGTTTCTAACTCAGGCAATTTAAAGCATAAAATATTAGAGTATTCTAAGGAATGGAATATCAATGTAGAGGTCAATTTAGTTAATAATGCAGATGTAATTTTAGAAAAATTAGATAGAGTTGTAAGTACTGATGCAGTAATAATTGATAAGTGTGTAAATTACTTTAATATGGCACGAGAGATAATTAAAGACTATATAGAGGGTGCTAATATAATAAATTTAGAAAAATAGTTTAATAATCTTAAAAGATGTAAACTTTGAATTATAAAATGATTGTGATTCTATTGGAATATATTTACAAATAGCTTTTTTTATAATAAGATATAACTGATAACAAAACTATTCAGGGAGATATTATGAGAAAAGAAGAAGTTTTAAAAAAAAGACAACAATCCAATAAAGATGAAGGTATAGAGTATGCTGAAAATCAAGGGCGTAAAATAGGTTTTGTTTTATTTGAAATATTATTTGCATTTCTTGCAGTATTCAATATGTTTTTTGGTGAACCAAGTACATTTCATGCAATATCTGCCTTGTTTTGGATACTTATTGCTGGTGAGGCATATGGGAAATATGGTTTTGTAAAAACTAAAGTATATCTTATCACTTTTATAGCAGGAAGTATTGCTTCTCTTTTCTCTGTTATTAATTATATATTAACTACATTGAGATAGTAAGTTATGAATGAAAAGATAATATTAAGAGATAGGTTAAAAGTATGAAGAGATGAAAAAAATCTTTTTCAACTTTAATGATAAAATTGAAGATTAAATTTATAAAACATCCTATATTTAAAAGTTTAAATATAGGATGTTTTTAATTTTCTTATTCAAGTATTTTGATTTGAAATATATTTTAAGTTATTTGTGATTAATTCATATAAAAATATTTAAAGTAATAAATAGTAATTCCTAATTATAAAATAGTAAAAAAGAGCGTGTTTTACTTAATTGGTTATTTATAGAAAGTTGTTTTAAAAATTATAAAGGGGGACAGAAAAAGGTGATTAGTGATATATTTGTGCAATTAACAGAAAAGAAGGAATTCTATTTGAATCTTTTACTTGAGCATTTGCAAATTTCACTCCTTGCTATTATTATAGCTTGCATTATTGGGCTATTAATAGGAATTTTAATTAGTGAATATAAGAAAAGTTCTAAGGTAATTCTTGCAATTATAAATTTTGTCTATACTATTCCATCAATATCACTATTAGGTTTTTTAATTCCTTTATCAGGTATTGGAAATACTACTGCAATTATAGCATTGACTATATATGCACTTTTACCAATGGTTCGAAATACTCATACTGGAATTACCAATATTGATAATAGAATTTTAGAAGCTGCCGAGGGAATGGGGAGCACAAAGTTTCAAATTTTATATAAGATAAAACTTCCTCTTGCAATGCCAGTAATTATGGCTGGAATAAGAAATATGGCTACTATGACAATTGCTCTTGCTGGTATAGCTTCTTTTATAGGTGCAGGGGGACTAGGGGTTGCTATTTATAGAGGAATAACTACTAACAATTCGGCTATGACTTTGGCAGGAAGTTTACTTATAGCTTTATTAGCTATATTAGTAGATTTTATTCTTAGTAAAGTCGAGAATATAGGAAAAAGAAAGAGAAGAAATAGGGGAAAGAAACAAGAAGTGGTAGGAATTATTTTAATTATAATTTTTGCATTAATATTGGGAAGAGTATTAACAAAAGAAGGTAGCATTGATACTATAAATATTGCTACAAAACCTATGACTGAACAGTATATAATAGGAGCTATGCTAAAAGATGTAATTGAACAAGACATGGATTTAGAAGTTAAATTAACTCAAGGTGTTGGTGGAGGTACATCTAATATTATGCCAGGTATGGAAAGTGGAGAGTTTGATATGTATCCAGAGTATACTTCTACTGGATGGAATATGGTTTTAAAGCATGAAGGATTTTATGATGAAACTATGTATGAAGATTTAAAGAAAGAATATGCAGAAAAATATGATTTCGCATGGACAGGAATATTAGGCTTTAATGATACTTTTGGATTAGCTGTAAGAAAGGATATAGCAGAAGAATATAATCTTAAAACTTATTCAGATCTTGCTAAAATATCTGACAAGTTAGTATTTGGTGCAGAGTATGATTTTTATGAGAGACCAGATGGATATGAGGCATTTTGTTCAAAATATGGATTCAATTTTAAAGAAGCTGTTGATTTAGATATTGGATTAAAATATCAGGCTATGAATGAAGGTAAAGTTGATGTTATGGATATATTCACTACGGATGGACAGCTTGCAGTTGCTGAGGTTGTAGTTTTAGAGGATGATAAAAATTTCTTTTCTTCAGCTATGGCAGCCATGGTAGTAAGAGATGAAATCTTAGAAGAGTATCCTGAATTAAATGATGTTTTCAAGAAGCTTGAGGGAATTTTAGATGATGAAAAGATGGCATACTTAAATTATAGAGTAGAGACAGAAGGGATTGACGCTGAAGTTGTTGCTCGTGAATTCTTGATAGAAAAGGGAATTCTTAAATAGGGGGAGAATAAAATGAGTGCAATTATTAAATTCCAAAATATAAAGAAAGCTTATGGGGAAAATACAGTTATAGAGAATTTCAATCTTGATATTGAACAAGGAGAGTTCTTAACTGTAATAGGAAGTTCAGGATGCGGAAAAACAACGATTTTAAAGATGATAAATGGTCTTATAAAACCAGAGGAAGGAACCATACTAGTTAGAAATAAAAATATTGAAGAGGAAGATATTATATCACTTCGTAGAAATATAGGTTATTCAATACAGGGGAGCGTTCTTTTCCCTCATATGACCATAGAAAAAAATATTGCATATGTTCCTAATTTATTAAATAAAAAAAATAAAGAGAAAACAAAAAATGCAGTGAAGAAGTGGATGGATATTGTAGGATTAGATGAAGAACTTTTAGGTAGATACCCGGATGAACTTTCTGGAGGACAACAACAAAGAGTAGGAATTGCAAGGGCATTGTCAACATCACCAGACTTACTTTTAATGGATGAACCTTTTGGAGCTGTAGATGAAATTACTAGAGGACAATTACAAGAGGAAATAATTAGAATTCATAAGCAAACTGATATAACCATTATTTTTGTAACTCATGATATTTCAGAGGCAATTAAACTTGGAACAAAGATTCTTGTTATGAATGATGGGAAAATAGAGCAATATGCAAAGCCTAGAGAAATATTAAATAACCCAAAAACAGAATTTGTAGAAAAACTAGTTGCAAGAGAAAAGAAACTACATGACCTGTTTGAAAGTAAGTAGTGTTTAATGGTTAGCTAAAATAAATACTTTCTAAAAATAAAGTTAAATAAAAAAATAATATTCGTTTTATTTAAAGGATTAGCTAAAATCAAAACTAAATAAAAAAAGACCTTATTCTTATGTTTTAAAAGAATAAGGTCTTTTTTATATGAAAATTTATCTTGTAGTTCTTAAGGTAATGGACTCCTTATTAGAGATTTTACCATTGCTATACTTAGCTGCTATTTTAAAGTTATAAATAGTGTGTCTATTTAAATTAGTAAATTTATAAGTAGTTTCTTCAGGTTTTAATTCTACTACTTTTTTACCATCCTTATAAAGAATGTATCCCTCTAAGCCATTAGTGGTTTTAGGAGCTTCCCAAGTGACAGAAACATTAGTCTTATTGATTTCTAGTACTTCAAAGTTTTTAACAGGATTAACTATTATATTTTCATATTGTGATGAGATGAATTCTTTTGCAAAATCATTTATTCCATCTTTCATTCTATTTACTTCTGAAATAGTTAAATCTTTATCAGCTTGAGAGGCAGCTACTGCAGAGCCATATCCATTTCCACCTTGCTTAGGTCTTTTAAGTGATTTAACTAAAGCATCTATATCATCCTTTAATCCTGGAGCATTTTCCATTAGATATTTAGCTTTATTTATATTCCTTATACCTTCTTTTAATCTTTCAAATCTAGGAGTAGAGTAGAAGGTATTAGTAGTACTATCTTTTTCAGCTGGGTATATAAACCAAGGATCACCAGGCTCCCAATATTTATATGATACATTTTCTAATGGATTTTCAACCCATCCATCCCATGACCAACGCATAAATCCATCAGTATTTTGAGCTAATGAATACCACATAGTCCAAGCACTTTCGGCAGTATCACTTATTGTGAAGCTATTTGGATAATCTCCAGTACAAGTATATATTGTAGTTAATAATCCAAGTTCTTGTCTGTGTGCAGCCATATTTTTCATATCATCAGAATTATGATTTATATGAGATAAACCAATTGAGATATCATCTATTCTATCTAAGAAAGAATAATCATTTCCACTTTGATAGTTCATAGCAGATGAAATCTTAAAATGCTCTCCAGACTGATTTGTTATACTTTCAATTAAATCAACAGAAGCTCTTAAATCATCCATACTTCTTTCATCCATTGAAATATATGTTATATCAAACCAACCTTTTTCCTCAAGATGAGACATAAATGAAGTTAAAAATTGAGTCCAAGTATTTATCCAAAGTTCACTACCAGGTCTTGGGTTAATAGATTCATTTCTATTGGTGCTTTCATCAAAGTATTGGATTCTATTATTCCAAGGAACTATGCTGTAACATTTTATTTGTCCAAAACCATTCTCTGGGTCTAAAATTCCTAGGTCTACATTAAATTGAATCCACTTATCAAAGTGAGAGTAGTCAAATTCAAAAGTACCATCTGATTTTTTTGTCCATTTAATCATTGAAGGATCACTATCGTAGGATTGATGGTTCCAAGCTTCTTCAACTATATTAGCTATAACACCACGACCACCCATATCTCTATACTCTTCAAGATTATCTCTTAAATATTTAAAATGCTTTTCTGTAAATAAATCCTCTTCAGCTATACCGTAATATCTCGCTGTAGTGTAAGGATGCTGCCATAATTCAATTTGAGTATTTGTTTCCTTGGGTAGAGGTTGTACTAAATCTAAAACTTCAAAGGAATAATCAAAAACATATGGTTCCTCTAATTCATTTGCATTTACAGTTAAAGAACCAGTATAAACTCCAGGTTTTGCATCTCTAGGAATTGAAATATTAACCCATGCAGAAGTAACTTTCTTTGATTCTATATTTAATGAACCAGATTTATGGATTATATCTGGGAATGGCTCAACAGGAGCAGAAGGGTTACCACGACCTATATTTGCTAAAGTCTCCTTAAGCCAAGATATTTCAACATTATCTGAAGAAATTGTATTTCCATTTTCATTTATAAAATCACTTGAAGTTACTGTAACATTATTAACAGGGGATGATTTTGTCCAAGTAACAATTTTAGAATTAAGCTCATCTCCTATCCAAGCTACATAATTCCATGTATTTGAATTTAATTTTTTTATATCATTATAATTTTTTTGAAGGTAATGAAAATCTGTGGAACCAACAGCGGCACCAAGAAGAGCTCCTGCCTTAGTAACTTTTAATGGTATAGTTTTAGAAATATTAGTTCCTTTAACAGTAGCAATTATATTAGTTTCTCCTTCATTTTTAGTAGTTATTTCACCATTCTCATCAATAGAAGCTATATTTTCATCTTCTATTGAATAGTTTATTGTTTTCTGAGTTGAGTATGAAGGAATGACTGTTGCGTTTACTGAATCACTTATACCATTTTCAATTTGAATACCCTCTGTATTAAAAGTTATTCCAGTAGCAGGAATTTGTTTATGATAAACCTTTGCATAATCTATTTCTCCATTATAGCTACTTGAAGAAGGATTTTTTCTATGAGTAACTTTTACAGTAAGAGTGTGTTCACCATCTGATAATCCCTCTTTTTCATATAACTTTTGACCAACTAATCTAGTTGGGTTGTATGGATCCATTTCCTCAGGCTCACCACCATCTATAGTAACTTCACATATAGCAGAAGAAGGTTCTTTAACACCGTATAATTCTACTTTGTTCCCATAAAACTTTAGGGTATAACTAGGCTGAAAATCAGCAGTAGCTAAAGTCCAGAATTCATCACCATTATAGAAAGAACCTATGCCAGTACTTTCACTCCAACCACTTGAATAAGTAAATTGGAATAAATCATCACCAATAGTGTGATCGTTTACTGGTGTTACATATTCTTTATTAGGATCTACAATTTCAGTAGAGTAGACCTTAGCGAAATCTATTTGAGCTCCTAAGGGTTTTGAACTGTTTGCCATAGGATTTCTCTTATCTAAGATTTGAAACTTTAGAGTATGCTCTTCATTAGTTAAATTAGAAGCCTCAAATAATTTCTCTTGATTTTGAGCATCAAGATTATAGGCATCTATTTCAATAGCTTTATTATCATCAATGCTTATGGCATAAATACCTAAGTCATTATCCTTTTTTCCATAAAGTTCTATTTTAGTTCCTTTAAATTTAAGTTCAAAGGATGGTGCCTTTCCATTTGACCATCTATTTTGATTTGTCCAATGTTCAGTACCATTGTAATCAACAGAAGCTCTATCAGCTACCCAACCTTCTGAAAAGTTAAATTGATTTAAGCCAGTACCTTTTTCAGAATCATCAATAATAGTTATAACTTCTTCTGTGTCTAGAGAATTATTCTCTTCCTTAGCTTGAGCTTGTAAAGTTCCCATTGGAAGAAGGGAACAACACATAATTAATGTTAAAGAATTACTTAAAATTTTAGTGAATCTACCCTTAGATTTCTTCATAAATTAACCCCTTACTTTAATTTTTTTAAGAATATTTTTTAATTAGATTATGCTTTAAATTATTATTGATTTTAGTTAGTTATAGATTCTATTTAGAATCAATACTATTTTAAAACATAGAAATAGATTAAAGTTCTAAAAAGATCCTCCTTTCTTTTAATTTATATATAAGAATATTATAAATTACCATTAACAAAAATAAAACATATTTTCAATTTTATGTAATAGATTATAAATTAAAGTCATATATAAAAATTTTTATGGTGAAATTAATAGTTGAATTGGAGAAGTGGTAGTGATATAATTACAATATAATTGGTAAAATAAGTAATAAAAGTAAAATAATGTGAAAAAGTTAAGTAAATTATTAAATTTATATTTGAGGGTAAAAGAATATATTTAAAATTTAATATATTTGTTAAGTTAATTTAGAATTTGAGGGGGAAATGAAATGCCGGGTAAAAAATTTTCAAAAAAAACTTTATCTCTAACATTAGGTCTTAGTGTTGCTTTAACCAACATTGCACCAATGGCTGTATTAGCAGATAGTAAGGATAAGAGTAGCAATGTTACAGCTAGCAAAAGTGATGACAAGTTATTTATTGGAAACGAATTCATTTCAAGAGAGTTTTCAATTGCTGAAGGAAAGGTTTTAACAAGTGAAATAGAAAATAGTAGAGCTAATACTAATATAATTCCACAGGCTGGCTCAGAAGATTTTGTTATCAATACAATAAAACCTGAACTAGAAAATCCAGAGCCTACTTTACCTACAGAAGTTTTACAAAGAGATAATTGGAAAGGAACACTTTCTGTTCAAAATGGAACTGAGTATCCTCAAACAGATATTACTAAGCTATTTGATGGAGACAAAAATACTTACATTGATAGTTATAGAATAACTGGATACCCAACATCATTGAAAATTGATTTAGGTGAAGTTAAGACAGTATCATCTTTTTCATATTTAAAACGTCCTGGATATACTGATGCTAATTATGGTAAGAATGGAACAATGGGAGCATACAAACTTTACGTAAGTGAAGATGGGGTGAATTGGACAGAGGCAGGTGAAGGTGAATTTACTGCAGAGGATTATAATCTACATCAAGAAGGAAATCTACACAATGTAGGTGATGTGGTTTATGGAAATCTTGATAAAACTTATGAAACAAGATATATAAGAATTGATCAGTTATCAGATGCTTTAGGAAATACTCAAGAGTTTTCGGGAGCAGAAATAAACTTATATTCTGATAAATATGTGATTCCAGAAACTCCAAAAACAGAAATTAAGTCAAGTGATTTGACAATAGATGTGTCTAATACAAAGATAGAAGATATTGAGAATGGTAAAAAGCTTACTATTTCATATGAGCCATATGAGATTTTTGGAACAGAATATAACATTGATATGGTAACAGTTCTTGAAGATGATGATCATTATATGAGATCATTCCTTGAAATTATAACTAATAATGAAGAAGCACAAATTGATTATATTGATTTAGATCACTTTGTACTAGATGATAATATAAAAGACACAGTTTGGTCACATCCAGATTTAAAAGATGTATCTTCAATGTGGATTGGTAAGAATGAGTTAATGCTTGGACAACCTATTTATGCAAATGGTATGTTCTTTGGCTCAGAATTCCCAGCGGCAGATACAGATGTAGTAAATGATGAAATGCAAATAAGATATTATAGTGGTAAGACTTTTGAACAATTAGAAAGAGATAATCAGTTAACTACAGATGGGAAATTTGTATCATGGCAAAATGTTGTTGGGGCAGCAGAGGGCGTAGACACAGATGTTGTACAAACAGACTTCTTTGAGTATATTTCAGAAATAGCTACACCAACTGAGTTCAGAAAACAATATAACTCATGGTATGATAACATGCTTACAATTACAGATGAGAGTATTTCAAAGTCTTTCTATGGTTCTGAAAAAGGATTAACTGAAAATGGAGTAGAGCCAGTTGATTCTTATGTTGTTGATGATGGATGGCATAACTATAGAGATCCAGAGTTTAATCCTAATATATCAACAGCAGAAGCTGGAAATAGTATGAACAGAACCGACTTCTGGGAGTTCAATGATAAATTCCCAAATGAGTTATATACATCTACAGAGTTAACAAATAAATTCCAATCTAAGTTTGGATTATGGCTTGGACCTCAAGGTGGATATAACTACTTTAGTGGGTTTGCAAGATATCTAGAAAAAATGGGAACTGGATATGCCCAAAATGATTACTGGACTAATGTTTGTGTAGGTTCAGATAAATATGTAAAGAATCTAACAAGTTTATTCTTAGATTATCAAAAAAGATTTGATATAGACTATTGGAAATTAGATGGATTTGCACTTAGACCTTGTACAAATTCAAATCATGATCACATGACTGGTGGCCATAACAATATGTATTATACAACAGATTTATGGGAGAAATGGACTGATGCTTGGGATACAATGCGTGAAAGTAGAGCAGAAGAAGGAAAAGGATTATTTATAAATGCTACTTGCTATGTTAACTTAAGTCCATGGTTACTTCAATGGGTAAACACTGTATGGGTACAAGATTCAGGTGATACTGGTCATGCTGGAACTGGATCAAGACATCAACAAAAAATAACTTATAGAGATAATGTTTATTACAATCTTTATAAGTCAAATCAAGTTCAATTCCCAGCAAAAAATATATATAACCATGATCCAATATATGGAGTATCAGATAGTAGTTCAGCAACTACAGAGGATTTTAGAGACTTCTTATTTGCAAATGCAGTTCGTGGAACAGCATTCTGGGAATTATATTATTCACCATCAATAATGGATGATGAAAAATGGAGAGTTAATGCAGATGCTTTAGATTTTGCTGAAAGCAATGCTCATATTTTAGAAAAGGCTAAATTATTTGGAAACAGAGCTACAGAAGGAGTTTATGGATATTCTGCATGGAATGGAAATGAAGGTATAGTTTCATTTAGAAATCCAACTGGAGAGACTAAAGAATATACTTTAGAATTAACTGATATAGTTGGTGTTCCAAAATCAGTTTCAAACTTAAAAGGAAATCAAGTATTACCATATGTTGTTGGAGATGCTGGTACAGTATCTTACGGAGATAGTATAACAGTAACTTTAAAACCATATGAAACTAGAATACTTCAATATGGTAAAGTAGATACTGAAGAGGCAGAAATAGTTTCTGCAAAGGTAACAGGAGAGAATGAAATCACTATAAAATACAATGAGCGTGTTGAAAATGGTGAGGGAGTTTATTCAGTTAAAGGAGCAGAAGTGGCTGAAGTTAAGTTATTAGATGATTATAGAACTATTGTTATAACTACTAATGAAGCTTTAGATAAAGAAGTAACTTTAAATGTTAATGGAGAGAGAGATGCTTTAGGTAATTCATTAACAACAAGCTTAACAATTCCTGTTTACCAAAATGGAAATGTTGTATCAATAGTAAATGGTGATGAATTAATTGGCGGAGAAAATATAAATAAAAAATACAATGGAAATTCAGATACTTATTTCTTAGAAATGAATAAGGAATATGAAGTTGATACAACTAAGAGCTTTGAAGGAACAACTGACTTTGCAGTGACTATGGCAGTTGATACTACGTCAACTAATGTAAATTTATTAAGTCAAGGAGATGACATTAAGTTATCAATTGATGATGAGGGATATGTAAACTTTAAAGTTAAAGATTTAAATGTTAACTCTAAGTCAGAGGTAACTACTGTGGTTGAAAAAGCACATGGAACTTTTGGAACTGATGAATATGTTCCAACTTCAACAGAATCAACTTTTGTTGGTAAAGTAAATGATGGAGAATTACATCATATATCTGCAGTTAGAGAAGTTAATGGAATGCTTAAGATTTATATTGATGGAGAATTAATAAATTCTGTATATGATAAATCAATTATAAATCAAGAAATAAGCGGTGGAACTATTAAGGTTAGTGATAATAACTTTAATGGAATTATGGGAGATATTCAATTAAGAAATAGTTCAGTTTACTACGATGAAGCAAGAGAAATAGCAAACTCTTATGAAGGATCAGATATTATAGAATATAACAGAGAAAACTGGGAAGCAAGTGCTTGTTCAGAAATGAATCCACCAAGTGGTAATGATGGGCCTGCATCATATGCTATTGATGGAAATGAAGCTACTTTATGGCATACAAACTATAATGGAGCTGATAATCATAGTGGAAAACACTGGCTCGCTGTTGACTTTGGAGAAGAAATAGAGTTTGATACTGTAAATGTATTATCTCGTGGAAAAGGAACAAATGGTTCAATCAAAGGATATAAATTAGAGGCTAATATAGGTGGAGAATGGAGAATTGTCAAAGAAAGTGAGTTCACTGATGGCGTTAAAGAAAAAATAGAGTTAGATGAGGCTATAAAAGCTAATGGAATTAGATTAACAGCTCTTTCCACATTTAATGGACAAAACTTCGCAGCTGTGAAAGAAATTAGTGTTACTAAGAAGGATAGAGCAGCTACTACTGAGGAGATTGATGAATTAAAGGCTTTAGTAGAAGATATAAATGAGGCTGACTATACAAAGGCTTCTGCAGATAGATATAATAGTGTAGCTAATAAAGTTAATTCTTTAGAAGTAATAAACTTATCACAATTAAGTGTATTAAGAAATAAACTTAAAGAGGCACAGGGTGGATTAGTTGAAGCTAGAGAGTTAAATGAATTATTAGTTCAAGCTTCAAAATTAGTATCTAGTGATTACACAGTTGAAAGTTGGACTGCCTTTGAAGAAGTATTAAATAATGCAAAGGCGTTAAACAACAATATAGAGACTACTAAGGAACAAGTTGATGAGATTACAACAAACCTAAAAGCATCTATGGAAGCTCTTGAAAGAGTTGATGGAGAAGAAGAGATAGTAGTTAAGCCAGTTAGAAACTTTGGTTCTTCTGAAATAAACAAGAAAAACGTAGTTGTAACTTGGGAAGCTCCAGAATCAACTAAAGGCTTAGAAGGATATGTTCTTTATAGAGATGGTAAAAAGGTTGCTGAAATAGGAACTGAAGAAACATCATATAACTTTAATGGATTAAACAGACATACAATCTATAATTTCAAGATTGCTGCTAAATATTCTAATGGAGAGCTTTCAAGCAAAGAAAGTATAACATTAAGAACTGCTAGATAATAAGATGATTAGTTAGATTTTAAAAGATGAAATTTGATTAAGTATATAGGAAGAGTCACTACACTTTTAAGTGTGGTGACTCTTTTGTTTGGGAATCTGTTTTAGGTAAATGTTGATTTTTAGCTAATACCTCATAACTAGCTAAAATAAGTCCAGAAATTAAAGGCGTAAAATCTCTATTGTTTAAATTTGAGATTTTACACCTTTATTAAAATAATTAAGATTTTATGCTATATCTATAGTTCTTTTAAAAATTTATAAGATTTCTAAGACTTCTACAGTGTAGCTTCCACCAGGAGCTTCTACTTCTACTGTATCACCGACTTTTTTACCCATTAAAGCTTTACCTAAATCTGATTCAATACTTATACACATGTTTTCTAAATCTAAATCCATAGTTGTAACTAAAGTAACAATATCTTCATCATCATCTTCAACAAATTTTATTCTAGCTTTGCTATTAAGCCCTAATGCAGACTTATCAGCAGTTTCCTCTTCAACTATTATTGCTGTTGATATCATAGTTAAAAGATATTGTATTCTATTATCATTTTCTCTATAGTTTCTACATGCTTCCTTATATTCAGCGTTCTCAGATCTATCACCATGAGCTGCTGCCTCAAGTTTTTCTTTTGCAATTTTAGCTCTGACCACAGACATTCTATAATCTAATTCTTCTCTTAATTTCTTAACGTTTTCCTCTGTCAAATAATTATTCATAATAAAATCTCCCTTAAATGAAATATCTTATTTTATCATTATACAACATATATATAATTTTTAAAGAGATTTTAATGTACTTATTAATTTAGTAAATATATTTATTATAAATAATTTTTAAGAGTATAATTTGATAAAAACTAATAAAATTAATAGAAGAGGTTATTCTGATTTCATTAAATTATTTTAATTGTGGAGAGTATTTATTGATTGTTGGAATTTAAATATATTAAAAGGATCATATTTTCTTTTAATAATTCTTAAATTACATATATTATTACCATAATATTCTCTTTCATAATCTTTTAGGAAGTAGTAAGGAAAATTAATATAAAAACCATTAGTTATACTTTCTAAATATGGCAATTTATAAGCTATCCAAGCTCTATTTACTTCATCATATATAGGACTTTCCCAAACAGATTGTATTCCTATAATATAGTTACTATTTCTATAGTAAAATGCTGTTTGATCTTTTTCTATATCACTTACAGCACCACCTAACCCATAAAAGGTAATAGCAGTAAATACAGAGCCTAAAGGCCTTCTTTTAATAGATTCTGCTAAATTCAATAGCTCATCTTTAGAGTATAATCTATTTGAAAATACACCTGTAGATTTAAACATTTCATTTTCAGGATAAATCTTTTCAACTTCTAGTATTGCATCAAGAAAATCCATATATTTTAATCGTGATATAGCATTAGGAATTGATAAAAGTGGTGCTAATATAGTTTTAAGTTCTGATTTAGTACCATAGAATAAACCAATTATAGAACTTGCAAGTCCTTCGTCTTTAGAGTTATAAAAGCTACATCTCATATTTACTCTTCTATCTAAATTTAAATATAAATTTTGAAAAATATCCATTATCTTTGCTTGTTTTATAGATGAAGTATTTGGATAATTTATTTTAAATAAAGTAACTTTATTTAATTTTGGAGGTAATCTGAAGGTTGCTGAAGTAACAATTCCAAAATTTCCTCCTCCAGCACCTCTTAAAGCCCAGAATAAGTCACTATTACATTTAGAATTAGCAGTTATTAGTTCGCCTTTATAATTTACAAGTTCAACTTCTAATAAATTATCTGCACCTAACCCAAACAATCTACAGGATAACCCCCAGCCTCCACCTAAGGCATAGCCAATTACTCCAACTGTTGGACAAGTTCCACCTGGAAATGGGTATCCTTTTTGTCCTAAATAATTATAAAGAGCATTGTTATTTACTCCAGCACCTATTTTAACTGAATTATTTGCATAATCAACTTCTATATTATTAAGTCTACTTAAATCTATTATCAAAGCTTTGTCTTCAATGGAATAGCCTTCATAATTATGCCCACAACCTCGTATTCTAAATTTATATCCATTTTTCAGGGCGAATTTTAGGACAAATATTACATCATTTATATCAGTGCAATAAAGAATCGAATAGGGATATCTTTGAATTGCCCTATTCCATATTTGTCTATCTTCATTATAATTTTCATAATTAGGAGTTACAATGTCACCATTAAAACATAAAGAATTACATAAACTCATCAATACTCACTCCTTAATATTTAAGCTTAATTAAGTTGTTACTATATATTATTAAAGTTAAGCTAAAAAGGGTTCAGATAGTTTTTAAAAGTCTCTTTTTAAATTGATTTTGATTTAAGAAATACAATCTCACTATAGTTCTACTATATAAAAAGTCAGATAAATTAGGAGGTTACTATGGATTTTAAAGAGCAGATTTTTATTTCTTTGAGGATGATATAGGCTATAATATTTTGACAAGTTATTGTAATTTGTTATATTTATACATATGGTAAAATTAGTCTTATAGACATGGGAAGGAGAATGGGATATGAAAAGAGGAACTGGAGTAGCTATTTCAATTTTAACTTTAGGAATTATTTTAATTTCGTCATTTTTTATGATTGCTAATAAAGAAATAAAAGAGTATATGAATTTGGGGATTAATGTTACTTATGATGAAAATGTAAGAGAACCCATTGAAGAACTTGTAAGTAGATTTGTTGATTTTGATTATTCTAAAGAACCTGTTAATTGTGAAGAAATAATTTCTAACAAGGAAGTGGCATATAAATATAATTCTTCTTTCAATTCTACAGTTGAGTATAATGTAGAAAGTGAATTAAAGATGTCAAAGGTTGATATAAAAAAGATTGTGAAAGAGCCTGATAACGAATATAAAGTAAAATTCAATAGAGAATTTGAGATAAAGTTTGACAAAGATAGTGATACTATATCATGGGGAATGGATGATTATACGGCTTATGTAATTGAAAAGAATGGTAAGTTTTATATAGATAGAATTCTTAATGATGTTGACTTGGAACAGTTCAAAAATAGTAAGAGTAAAATAACTAAATTATTTAAATCAGAGGAAGAACTCTTTAATGAGGCTATGAAATCTGAAATAGAAGCTAGAAAAGCTTATGATGAGTACATTGGGAATTTATAATTTAAACATATCTAAAAAATAGTTGTATAATAGTAAAATACGCTTTTAATTAGAAGGGAAAAATATATGGTACAAAAGAATAAAGAGTTAAATAGAAAGAAACTAAGGGTAAGGATTAAGGATAAAAAAGAATTTAGGAATGTATTAAAAAATGAAGGATTTGAAATAAAAGATTTTAAAGAGGAAAAAATTAAGGAGCTACTTTTAAATGAGTTCATCGTAAAGGATAATACTTTAAGAAAAATGAAAGAATGTATAAATGATGAAATTGCTTATAGAGTAGATGATATAAAAGACTTTATTGATTATATAGAAAAGATATTGCTTTTTGAGAAGAATCATAAGCTTTTAGTAAGTAAGATTAAGAATATGGATGAATTTTATATAGATAGAATTGAATATGAAAAAGAAGTGCAATTTCAAGAAGACATTTATAATCTTATGGAAATTGTTGAGGAGATAAAATTAAAAACCAAGGAAGAAATATCAGAAGAAGAACGTGAAAGGTTAATAAACTTAGAGAAGGAAATAGAAGAGGAGTATCTTTATGCAAAGGATATAGAACTTCTTAAAAGTATGGTTATAAAAAATAGTTGTAAAGTAAAGGAAAGTTATAATAGGGATACAAAGGTGAAAAGACTTTTAATTAAGTCAGAAGAGAGTTTAGGGTATGGATATGTTAAAGTTAAAAAAGGAACAGTGGAATATCATGAATACTTAAATAGAAATATTCCAAGAATGAGAAGGTTAATAAAAAATATAGACAAGTATATTGAAAAAGATAAAGTACATATAGAAAAAATAAGAATAAACCAAAGCAAGGCTCTTCAAGATTCAATAAATGTAGCTGTAGCATTATTTAATGGAAAAGAATTTAAAGCTATTAGTGGAAGCAATGAGATATTTGGATATTGTGAAGGAAGAAAAGAAGAGAAACAAGCCTTCAAAAGTATGAAGGTAAATAAGCTTGGTAAGTTAGGTATAGGATACAATAGAATAAATGATAGTGAAAAAAAGATATTTGAGGAAATACATAGACAGATAGAGAAAAAAGAAATTAAAGGAGAAGGAGATCTTACTCTATATAGTAAGTGGGAACCTTGTCCAAGCTGTTATTTAGTAATAAATCAATTTTCTAAAAAGTATCCCTTAATAAATGTTAGAGTAAAGTATGGCGAAAAGTATGGTTCTATATAGTTTAAAATGAATTTATATACCTTAATTTTGAATATTTTTAGATGAATTTAAATTTAATTTAAACTTTATTGACTTAAAAGTATAAAGATGTAAATGTAAATATATACGAGGATTTATATTTTTAAGGGGGACATAAGATGAAAAATTCATTTATGAAGAAAATTTCTAATTTTAAAGCTCTTATTGCATTAGGAATAGGAATAACTTTAGTAATCTCTTTAAATAGTAGAATTTATAGAGATCACGTTGATAGGTTTAAAGAAAAATACATAATAGCTAAAGAAAAGCTTAATGATTTAGTTTTAGAAAATGATAAAGCAAAGGAAAGAAAAGAATCATATGTAGAACTAAAGAAAAAGTATGATGAACTAAATGCAAAATATACTGATTATGAAAAAAATACTTTAAAAACTTTAGATGAGAAGATAGCAGATTTAAAAAGTGAGATAGGAGAATAATCATGAAGAATAGCTTAAAAAACTTTTTAGATAAGTTACCTGGAGTAAGTGGGAAATATAGAGTGTTTATGGCTTCATATTATGTATTTTTTGCTTTTTTAGCTTTATTTGATTTTATAAGTAAAATTACTATGGGTAATATTATTTTTAGTATGTGTATGTTTTTCTTAATTTTACCGTCAATAATAGTGGGAATAAGAAAAATAAATACTTTAGATAGAAGAGGTAAATTAAATTATTTATTATATCCAATATTATTTATATTTTTATTAGGAATTAATCTAAATTTAGATTTAAACAATGAAAATAATATAAAAAGGGATGGACTAAAAGAGTTAGGAATAGATGAAACTTTATATAGAGATACAATAGAAGAGTATGAACAAATAAAAGAAGAATTAAATAACAACAAAGTTGATGAAAATGATTATAAATTAACTGAAGATAACTATAAAAAACTTGAAAGTTCTTATGAAGCTTTAAAAAATGAAGTAGATAAAAAACAAGAAGTTTATGATAATCTTGTACAGAAAAAAGCTGAAAAAGAAGAGCAAGAAAGAATAGCTAAAGCAGAAGCTGAGAAAAAGGCTAAAGAGGAAGCAGAAAAAGCTGAAAAGGCAAGAATAGAAAAAGAAGCTAAGGCTAAAAAAGAGTCTTCAAAAAATAATCAATCTAGCAACAAAAATAGTGGAACATTTAAATCAAATGGTGGAACAGCTAGCCATGATAATAGAACAGGATATGGTAGTCCGGATAGTGATCCTAATGAACCCGTAGTAACATCTGATTATGGATATGTAGCGAGCGGAAATAACTATATCCATAAAACTACAAATTGTAAGTTTATAAGAGGAAAGTCAGCAAGTAAGGTTAGTGTTAGTGCTAGTGGAAAGCATACATGTAACTGTTGGTATTATTAATTAAAAGGTAGTTTTAAACTACCTTTTAATTTTATAAATAGGTAGAAGTTACAGGGAATTGGACAATTATACGTAGAGATTTTATAATAAGAATATATTATTGGTTTTTATAGAAATTTTTGAAAAAATTAAGGAGTTTTTTATAATAAATAATTAAGAAAATTAGAGAAAAAGGAGAATTTTAGTGGACTTTAATAAAGTTATAGATAGTAATGAGAGAAAAAATGAAATTGAATTAAAAAAAATAATGTCAATTGATAAAGATTTAAAAGAAAAAAACGAGAATCCTATAAAAAATAAAGAAATAAAAGAACTAAATAGAAATTGCTTAATAGATGAATTAGGTAGATTAAAAGAATCTTCTAAAGAGGCTGTAGAAGGATTAAATAGTTTTAGCGATTTTAAAAATTATATGCATATAGAAAGAAATGTTCAAAGTAAACTTGAAGATTTAATAATAAATGCCGCTAAAAGTGATAAAGCACAACTAATATTAGTTTGTGGTAGTGTAGGAGATGGAAAATCTCACATCATATCTTATTTTAAAAATAAATATCCAGATATTATTTCAAAGTTTAAGCTTCATAATGATGCTACAGAAAGTTTAGAACCTAATCAAACATCTATGGATACTTTAAATGATGTATTAGATAAGTTTAGTGATGAAAAAATTGATTCAAGTAATCAAAAATTTATATTAGCTATAAATCTTGGAACTTTAAATAATTTTATTGATTCTAAGTATGGTTCAAGATTTACTAAGTTAAGAGATTTTGTAGAAAGCCATAAAATACTTGAACAAACCATAGTAGAAAATGATTTTGATGAAGAAAGTAATATTCAATTTGTGAATTTTTGTGATTATCATCTTTATACAATAAAAGATGGTAAAGTTAAATCAGAATACATAAAAGAGTTGCTTGGAAAACTGACTAATAAATCAGAATTAAATTATTTTTATAAGTCGTATAAAGAGAATTGCACAAACTGTTCAATTTCTAATAGATGTCCAATAAGAGCTAATTATGATCTTTTAAATAGTGAAGAGGTTCAAGAAAGTATTATAGACTTACTTGTTCAAGTAATAATAAAAAATAAAGCTATAATATCAACTAGAGCTTTATTGAATTTCTTGCATGATATATTAATATCTAGAACGTATATAGATATTAATTCACCAACATTTAAGCAAAAAATATCAAGATTAAAACCTGAAGAGTATATAAATTCTTTAATGCCTAATATATTATTTAGCCATAAAGAATTATCAGCAATATTCGAAGGATTAAATAGATTAGATCCATTAAATATAAGAAATGAAGAGTTGGATGATTTTGTGATTAAATTTAACAACTCAGTAAATCTAATAGAATTATTTAATGAAAATATTGATTATCCAAAAGGTTTTTTAGGTAGTATTCAAGAGTTAGATTTTAATGATAAACAAGTAGTAAATAAAATAAGAATTGACTTATTAAAACTATTTATTAGAAGTTATTTATTATGTGGTAAAAACAATATCTTTTCATTAAAAGATGATATTTATGATGAGTTTATAAAAAATCTTTATTATTGGAATAAAGGTGAAAAAGGTAAACTTAAAGATTTATATAGTTTTATAAAAAATGGAGTTTTAAAATGGAACGGAGAAGCTGATAAGGATAGTATAAACATTTTTATCGGAAATAGCCAAACTAAATATAAGGTTAGTGAAGAAATTGATTTTAAGGCTGATACAAGTAATTTACCTAGTAATAAAGATAGTGAATTAATAAAGTTTTTAAATACTATGGAAATTAAATTTAAGAGTGATAGATTAGAAAATTCTCAAACTATTGATATAGATTATTCATTATACAAATTATTAAGGAAAATTAATAATGGATACAGACCAAACAAAAAAGATAAAAATCAATTTGTTAAATTTATTGAATTTATAAATAAATTAGAGAATTCTGGTTCACAAAATAAAAATCTTTTATTTACAGAAAAAAATAGAGGGAATAATAAAAAATATATATTAAAATATAATGATGAATTTGAAATATATGAATTTGTGGAGATTTAAGAAAATGAGTGAATTTAAAGATTATAAAATACATTTAGACAATTTTAAAAGTGAATTTAAAATCATAGAAGAAGATTCAACAGTAAAACATAAACATTGTTCAAGATTTAAATTATTGCCTTATGTTACTGGTGATGGAAAATTAGTTCATGATTTCTCGGGAGTTGTTGGAGCATTTTCTAGACTTATTTCAGAGAAAGACATAAATAGCGCTTTTGATTGTGAAGAATTTATAAAAGAGGTCACTGAACAAATTGCCGAATATGATGGGGATTTAAGTAAAGAGACTTTTAAAGATATAATAAGAGAAATGTTTATAGAAGATGAAAATTTAGCTTGTTTTGATATTAAAACATTAAATTATATATTTTCAACAAAAAATGATATTAGAATAGCTAATTTTATATATTCAATATTGTTTGATAAGACCATGAAGAACGATGTTCTAATTTACTATAATAAGGAAGTAAATAATATTTTATATAAGCTAGTTTTACAATCGTTGCCTATCTTAAAAGATAAGAAATATTTAGTAGATAATTATAAGTGTTATTTACCTTATGTTAAGGAACTATTTGTAAAAGATTTTAGCTTTTTAATACAGCATGAAGAACTATATAAAAATTCTTTAAGAAGAATTTTAGAATACTACTATATGTTTTATATATCACAACTTATTATCAAGTTAGATAAGTTTGAAAATGCAGAGTTAGATAAAGTCGAAAATATTTATTATACTTTATCTTGGGAAAGCACATCTAAAAATAGAACTGCATATAGGTTAGGTTGGGAATTACTGAAAAAAAAAGCTAATTCATTATTTTCTCATGCTGTATTATTAGAGATATTAAATACAAATGGAGATGAAAATCAACTTGGCTATGTAGAATTAGCAAAAGCTTATGATTCTATGGATAAAAATGAAATTGAAAGGAATTTAAGAGAAGTTATTGATGTATATAAGAGTCGTATAAAAGATGTAGTTTGGAGTGATCTAAAATATACTTCTAAACAAAGTAAAATTAATGGATTTAACGAAATATATAAATTATATGATTCAATAGAATACCAATTTAATAAGAGTTCAAGAAAAAGGGCATATGATGGTTATAGAAATTGGTTTATAAAGTTTGTTGAAAGTAATTTTGGAAAAAGAAGAGGAGCATTAGGATATACCTTAAATATAACCGAAGATGATATAATCTTAATGACAAAAATATGTATTAATGATAAGAAAAGATTAAAATTAAATATATTATTTGAAGAGTTTGAGAAAAGAGGATTATTCTTCGACAGAGATTCAAGTAAAAAAATAATTCAGCTTTATGAAAAATTAAACTTACTAGAAAAGAAATCAGATAGTGGGGATGCACAATATGTTAGATCAGTTTTATAGTTATTTATCAGAAAGAATTTTAGAGTTTTTTAAAGATAACCCTTTAAATTCAGGAGCAAAATATAATATTCAATTTGAGACTGAGGAACAAGTAAGAAATTTATATAATGTTTTAAAGGAAAATACTTTAAGTGAAACTTATGAATATAAAGATGAAAATGGAAATATTAAGTACAAATCATATAAATTAAATTTTCATGATGGTAAAGAGTTAATAATTGCTGCCACTATTAATAATGTTCAACCAGACTTTTTAACTAGACTTAGAAATATGGTTGGACATGAACCTAGATATGAGAATAAGGGAATACTATTTATACACAATACAACTTTGGATAGTATTGTTGGTGGAACAGAATCTTTTTCAAAAGAAGGTATGCCATTTCATGTAAATTATATACAAAATAATATTAAAGAAAAAATTTCAAACAATAATTTTAGTCAGGTAGATAAAGTTATTGTTGAAAAAGACTTAGAGAGAAAAAATAAGTCATTATTTAAAGATAACAATTCAATTTTTGAGTATAGAGAAATCTTAGAGATAATAAATAAAGGATATATAGATAAAAGTGAATATAGAAACTTTGGACTTTTTTATGATAGTAAATTAGATGGAATGACTGAAAAAGAGTTAAAAAATAGAATAGATGAAAATGCATTGTATTTTGGAAGAGTTGCTGAAATTCACAATTATGGCAATCCAGAAAATGAACTTGAGAAGTACTTTGATGATAAAGGGATTGATAAACTAAAGGATACTAACTGGAAGGATGTTGAGTATAAGTATGTAATAAAATCTGTTGAAGAGAAAAAACAAATAAAACCTTTAGAATATGTAGGAGCTTCTGTAGAATGGGACAAAGAAGAAGGAACTTCTAAGGCAAAATCAAGAACTAGAAATATAATAGTATTTAATGAAAATAACTTAGAAGAAATAGATTTAGAATTTACATTTGATAATAGGCTAAAAAAAGAATATATTCATGAAAATGGAATAGTTGGTGATTTAAAAGCTAGCACTTCAGGTAGAAAATTAAATGTAACCTTAAAGGTGGATGAATTCAAATCAAATTTTTATAAAGTAATTTATAAGCCGGAAAAACTGAAGTTTGAATTTAAAATAGTTGTTTTAAACTTTAATAAAAAATACTTAGAGGCAATAAAGCCTAAATACACATTGTTTATTAATAAGAATGAAAGTTATATTTCTATAAATACAAATGATTCAACTATTATATTTAATGAGTTTGAAAGTAATAAATCAGAATATCAATTAACTTCTAATAATGAACAGATAAAGATACCTTCAGATGAGTTAGTAGAAATTAAAATAGCAGAAGATTTTAACTATGAAAATGATGAGGAACTTATTAGATTTACAGCAAAAATTGAAAATGAGATTATACCATTTGGAATAATTGGAACAAATCAAGCGCCAGAATATGCAACAGGTATTAAGGTGTGGAAACTTAAAAGAGAGAAGAAGTCTGACTTTAAATCCATAGGAGATAATAAGCTGGGTTTTGGAACAAGAGAATACTTAATAAGAGATGAATTTAGAAAAAATCTTTCTTTAGAAAAAGAGATTATAGAAAAAGAAGGATTGTGTTTTGTTGAAACTACAGAGGGATTAGAGGAAAGTGAACTTTCACTATATTCTGAAGTAAGAGAAGCTTATTCTAAAATTCTAGAGTATTATAAAAAATCTAGAAGATTACCTAGTTTAACATATTTAAATGATAATTTGAAATCAATATATAAGGATTTCATAAAAGTTTATTTAGAAGCATTAAATTCAATAAGTGAAGGAGGATATTTAAATAAGGAACAAAAGAATTTATTTAAATTAGGAGTGATAAAAAGAGAAATAGAAGATAAAGAATTAATATTTACTCCATTACATCCTTTAAACATAGCTTATCAATTAAAAATAAATGATGAACTTGGTGGCGAGGATTTATCAGATGAAATCATTAAGAGGTTTACTTCAACTTATCTTTTACCTTATATAGTTGGAGAAGAAAATGAACTGTATATTCCAATGGAACAATTACATTCTCCAGAGTGGAAATATTATGTTGATGAAAAATTACCAAGATATAAAGGATCTAGGGAGTTTGTGTCAAAGCTGGTTACAGAAAAAATTGAAGAGTTTGTAGGCCATTTTAGATATTTATTTAACATGTCTGAAAATGCAGCAATTAGAATAAATTTGATAAACACAGGAGATAGCAAAGAAATTCTTCAAGGAATTTTTAAATATTACACAAAGAGACTTAAATCAGGAAATAATGTATTACCAATAGATTTATTTATATATTCAGATAAAAATATAACAAATGTTTTTGAAGAAGTTGCTTTTAATGAGAACATAGCTAGTCTAAAAGGGTTATATGGTATAGATTTAAAAGTTGATAATATGTCAGAAGAGGATGTACTTAATCTTTATAGAGAAAAGGTACAGTTCTATACAAAAAAAGTTGAAGAGGGAATAGAATATGCTCATATTACATTCTTAGAGATGAGTGAAGATGTAAGGACTATAACATCAAAAATGAGTGATATAACATCAGGAGTAATATTAAATGGTGAAATCTCTGGGATTCCATCAGTATTTTTAGGTGATGCATATAGAACTGGATTTGGTACTAAATATGCAAATACTGATACTGATTTAATGAATGTTGCTATGAAACTTAATGCACTAAATACAGCTTCTAATGGAGAGCCTTTTAATAGTGATCAATGTAAAGCAATTTCAGTTCCTAATAAAAGTAAAAGTTCATTAGATGATATATATAATGCAAGTCATTGGGTAACATTTATAAATCCAAAGGTTGATTTAAACTTCTTTAAAAGTGATCCTGATGCAAAAGACTTGTTAATAATACATTATAGTGATCAATATACAACTGCTGGAGGGTATGATGCAATAACTGTAACTAGAAAATCAACTCCTTATCAAAGAGTAATTGAAGAATTCTTAAACAAGAATGAAATAGAAAATTCTGAAGAGTACTCTCCAATGATAATAAATATGTTTAATGCTATAAATGGAGATTGGTTATTAAGGTTATTATCAAGTAAGTCACATTTTCCTAAAGAGAAAATAAGTATACTTTCAGCTGTTAAGTTAGCATTAGCTAAATTTAAAAATGAAAATATAATATGGGTACCAATATCATTAGAAGAGATTCTAAGAGTTTCTGGAGGGGTAGGACTAAAACAATCAGAAGGATTTTTCTCAGTTAAAAACTTAGGGTTTGATAATAATGGTGCTACAAGTGATGACTTATTGTTAGTTGGAATAGAAGAAAAAGATGAAAAAGTATTTGTTAATTACTATCCTATAGAAGTTAAGATTGGGATAAATGATGATGGATATATAAAAAAGGGCATAACACAAGCTAAAAAAACAAAAAGTCTCCTTAAAGAGACTCTATTACCTAAAGAAGGTGAAGTGCTTTCAAATACAAAGAAAGTATATAGAAACTTCTTGATGCAATTAGTAGTATCAAGTGCAGAGAAATTAAATCTATATGGAGTTTGTAATAATCAAAACTGGGAAAAAGTAATTGATTCTGAATTAAGAAGAAAGTTGTTAAATGAAGATTATCAAATAGTAGATTCAATGGATAAAATTTTAGGACAAGCTGCTGTAGTGTCTTTCAAAAGAGGTGTAACTAAAAATATTTCTGAAATAACTGAAGATGTTATGGTTATAGAAATGTCAGAAGAAGATGGAATTCAATTTATAACTAAAACAGTTAGTGAAATTGAAGATTTAATTTCTAAAGTTGATTTTTCAGTAGTAGAAAATATTGAAGGTGTAACTGAACAAGATGTAGATAGTAAAGAAACTATTGAGAATACTGATGGTGAAGATTTTGTAAATAACGAAGTTATTTATGAAGAGAATACAACAGGAGAAGTAGTTAAATTAAGAGAAGAGATTTCAGATGATTGTAAAGAAACAACAGAAAGTTGTAGTAGTCAAATAGAAGAAAATAGAACTATGGAAATAGTATTTGGAACTAATGAGAAAAACAATAAAAAAATCATTCTTTATCCAAATGATACCAATAAGGTTCTTCATACGAATACAGGAATAATTGGAACTATGGGAACTGGAAAAACTCAGTTTACTAAGTCAGTAATTACTCAAATTCATAGAGAATCAAAGAATAATGTTGATGGAAAAGACATTGGAATTCTTATTTTTGACTATAAAGGAGATTATAATAAGTCAAAAGAAGACTTTATAGAGGCTACAGATGCTAAGGTGTTTGAATTATATCATTTACCATTCAATCCATTATCAGTTGTAAAAGGACCAAATTCAAAACCAATGCTTCCTCTTCATACTGCTAATAGTTTAAAAGAAACTATTGCAAAAGGCTTTAGACTTGGTAATAAGCAAGAAACAGTATTAAGGGAACTTATAATGGAGGCTTATGAGAAGAGAGGAATTATAAAAAATAAGCCAGATACTTGGGATAAGCCAGCACCAACATTAAAAGATGTTTATGATGTTTATGAATCAAGGGAAGATTTGAAAAAAGATGATAGTTTATATTCTGCATTAAGCAACCTTATAGATTTTGAAATATTTGAACCAGATCCATTTGAGACTAAAAGCTTATTTGAACTTATAGATGGAGTTACAGTAATAGATTTATCAGGATATGATGAAGGAATACAAAATCTAGTTGTAGCAATTACATTAGACTTATTCTATGCTCAAATGCAGGCTGGGGGACATAGTAAGATAGAAGGTCACCTAAGACAGCTGAACAAAATAGTTTTAGTAGATGAAGCAGATAACTTCTTAAGTAAAGATTTTGCAGCATTAAAGAAAATACTAAAAGAAGGCAGAGAGTTTGGAGTAGGAACAATACTTTCAACACAATTATTAACTCACTTCTCAACAGATAAGAATGATTATGCTAACTATATATTAAACTGGATTGTTCATAGAGTTGATGATTTAAATAATAGAGATGTTAAAAAACTATTTAATGCTCAAAGTAAGCAGGAAGAAGATAAATTGGTAACAACTATTAAAGGATTAGCTAAACATCATAGTCTGGTTAAGATAGGTGATAGTGAAAGACCATCATTTATGAAGGACTTAGCTTTTTGGGAGTTATAGTAATTTAAATATCATATAAAAAAACAACTTAAATATTCAATAAATTAATATTTAAGTTGTTTTTTTTGTAGAAAATTTTATAAAAATATCAAAAAAAGTTAATTTTTATGATAAAATAAGACAGGGTGAACAAAATGCGAAATTTTTTAAATGATACAGCAAGTGAATATGATTATTTGGGATATAAACCTTATATAGAAGCTTTTAATTATATACTAAAAGAAAATAATAAATTAATTACTCCACCATTAGTCTTCGGAATTCATGGTAAATGGGGAGAGGGAAAAACAACTTTTATGAATTTAATATGTAAAAGAATTGAAAAAGATTTTTATACTATAAATATAAATCCATGGGAATATGGTGATAATAAAAAATTTATAACAATTTTTTTAGCAAAATTATATGAAAAAGTTAAAAGTGAAAAGTTAAAATTAAATAAATCTGCAAAAGCAGATTTTGTAAAAACAATATTTAAACCTTTAAAAATATCTCTAGGTTTTTCAAGTATAAAGGCAGAATATGATTTTGATAAGTTTAGCCAAAAGCAACAAGAAGAAACAATAGATTCTATTATTAATGAAAATTTCGCGTTAAAAGAATCTATAAATCAAATATTAGGTAATGAAATATTTAATAAAAAAAAGATAGTAATTTTTATTGATGATTTAGATAGATGTGATGTCGATAAAGTAATGGAGGTAATAGAATCTATAAAATTAGTATTAAATTCAAAAAATTGTATTTTCTTTTTAGGGTGCGATATTACTTATATAGAAAGTGCGTTAGCTAATAAATATAAAGGTATTATTCAAATATCGAAAGAGGAGTATTGGAAGGAGTTTTCAAGAGAATATTTAGAAAAAATTATACAAATTCCTTTTTATATACCTAAAAGTGATACTGAGTCAATTGAAAAATATATTGAATCAATAATATTTAATTCTAAAAAAGATGAAAGAAAAATAAATATAAAGAATGATTTGTTTAAAGAATTTCAAAATGATTTACAAAAACGATTTATTATGAAGTTAATAGATTATACTAAAGTAAATCCAAGAAGAATTAAAAGAATAATGAATTTAAGTTTTTTGAATTATGTTTTTTTAAAGTTTAAAAATATAAATGGCTTAAAGGTAGATACTAATCTATTAGTATTATTATGTATAATAAGAGAGGTATATCCAGAATATTACAAAAAGTACTTATCATATAAACAAACATGCATTAAAATATTTAATACATCATTTGAACTTTATAAAAAAGAAGATGATGAAAGTTTAAGTAATAGAGAAAGTGTTGATAAATTTAATGAAAAAGAAAAATATGAAGAAGTATTTAAATTATTAGAGTTATACTTTGAATACCAAAAATTAAACAGTAAAAAAGCTATAAATGAAAAATTGAATAATATTGAGATATATATAAATGTAAACAATATAAGTAGTTCAGAAGAATATGATTTATCAGAATGGGGAGATATAGCAAATATTAAATCGGAAATTACAGGAAGAAAATTAAAAGTGTTTTTAGAACAAATTAAGGAAAATAAAAAGGCTAAAGAAGTTATATTTTGGTTTTTTGATTCTTTATATAATATATTTAAAGAAAAAATTAAGTTAGGTATAGTTAAAAATGTACAAGTATATGATAAAGAAAATGATATATGGTTGTTTAGATTTGATTATGATACAAAATTAAATGAATTAAGTATAGTATTTTTTTGGAGAAAAAATACTAGTGGATTTATTGGTTTAAATAAGAATATTAATTATAATGGATTTACAAATAACAAAATTTCAATAAATGATAAATTAACTGAAGGTGATATAGAAACTATAAAGCTTGATATAGAAAACATATTTAATATATATTTTAATAAAAGTTAGTAGGAATTATGAATTATAAATTAAATATGTTAGTTTGTTATGAAAAATAGCTTAATTATACGTATAATTACTACTTCTTTAAAATTTATATAAGTTTGAAAAATTTTTTATATGGCAAACTTTATTGTATTCTAAAGAATTGAAAAGAGTGATATTTATTTAACTTAACATAACAGATTAAATCAAAAAAGTGGAGGGAAAAATGAGGTATTTAACATTAGATATTGATGAGGCTGAAAGAGAGCTAATTCAAGAGAATAAAATAGAACAAAAGAAAACTATAAATAGAGAATTAGCAAGAGCTAGAAAAGAATCTAAACAAGAGAAGTGTAAATATTGTGGTAAAGAAACAACTAGTTTTTGTAATTCTCATACTTTACCAGCTTTTTGTTTACGTAATATTGCTAATGAGGGTAAGGTTTTGA
The DNA here is from genome assembly GCF_057782465.1 of Clostridium sp. LIBA-8553. NCBI lineage: Bacteria > Bacillati > Bacillota > Clostridia > Eubacteriales > Clostridiaceae > Clostridium > Clostridium sp. LIBA-8553. The sequence goes on along the minus strand of NZ_CM173489.1, from coordinate 1,842,368 downwards.
TAACTAATGCATTAGTTGGATTTCCTTTAATTGATGAAGAAAAAGGAGTAAATAATGCTGGAACATTTCAATTGATTTGTCGTGATTGCGATAGTAAAATATTCCAAGAGTATGAAGATCCTGAAAATTATAAAGAAAAGCCAACAAATGAAATGTTAGCACAAATAGCTATGAAAAATAGTTTGCGTTATATTGGAAAAAGACAATATGAACATGCTATTTTTGATTTACCTACATTTAGCAATGGTGCTACAAATATTTTTGGGGTGAATTTAGATGACGTTTTAGATGAAATAGAAGCAAAAAGTTTTAATGAGGATAATAAGGAATTAGATGAAATGTCTGATTTCTTAGATTTTCTAAAAGAACTACAAGGAGTTCAAAAAGGTTTAGATATAAAAGAAAATATGCATATAAGTCAAGAATTAGACTTAAAGGAGTTAGAAGATTCATATCAATTAGCTAAGAATAGAGCATTAGGAATAGACAAGAGTCAGTATGAGCTTATTTTCTATGAAAAACTAAATTATGTTACTCCAATAGCTTTTCAAGGTCCAATAGCTCTAATACAAGATTTCAATAATGAAATAATTAATGATAAATTTTGTTTAGATCCGGAGTATAAGATCATGGATTTAAATATTTGCATATTTCCATTAAAAAATGAAACTGTAGTTATGATATTTATGGATTCAGAGTATAAAGAAAGATATAAAAATTTTTGTAGCCAGTTTGATAAATTATGTTTAGAAGAGAAGTTATCAGTAATAAATTACATGATATTTTTATATTCTGAAGATATATTTTTATCAAAAAAGCTTGGAGAAGAAGTATTAAAAAATAAAAATTTAATAGAAGTAGCTCAAACTACAGAAATTGCTATTAGTGAGTTATTATTTGATAGTGGAGAGGAGACGGAAAAAGAAACATATAATTTGAATAAACATAATACTATACCTAATTTATTAAGTGAAGAATATAAATTAAGATAATCTAATTAAATTATAAAGAATCTATATTGTAATTCATCAAGTATATAATAGAATATTAAATGGAGAATTATAATGATTTAAAGAATATCTTCAATAGATTTGGATAAAGAAATACAAAAATAAGTAACTAAACTTAATAAAATGATAGTCAAAAAAATATATCCACATAGAATAATATATGTGGATATATTTTTATAATAAAAATTTATTTATATCATAAATTAATAAATTTTTATTTAAACTAATTCGAATAAAGTGATTAGTGCAATTAGCTTTACCAATCTCTTGTATGATATATGATGGTTCACCAATTCCACAAGCAGAACCTGCTGAAATAGCTACTTTATCAGCTAAATTCTTTATTAGCATTTCATTTATTACATTTGGTATAATCACACCTATTACACCAGGTATTTTATTTTCTGGATCTCCTAAAAACTTTATTTCAGGATACTTTTCTTTTAAAATACTCTTAGTTTCTTCCTCAAGCTTAAGCATTTTTTCAATATAATTATCCATATCTCTTTTTGCAATTTCACAAGCTTTTCCGAATCCTACTATATTATGAACCGCATGAGTTCCAGCTCTATATCCAAATTCTTGTTGGCCTCCATGTATAAGAGAAGTCATTTTATAATTATTAAAGCTTTCTTGTCTTATAAAAGCAGCTCCAACCCCTTTAGGTCCATAAATCTTATGAGCAGAGAATGATAGGAAGTCTATAGGAGTTTTCTTTACATCTATAGAAACTTTACCTAATACCTGTGTTGCATCAGAATGTATAAGTATATTGTTTTCTTTAGCAATCTTAGAAAGTGAGTCTATATTATTTAAAGATCCAATTTCATTGTTACCCCAGATAAAAGAAGCTAAAATAGTATTTTCTTTTATAGAATTTTTAAAGCTTTCATCAGTAACTTGACCATATTCATTAACTGGTAAGAAACTTACTTCAAAACCTCTATCAATTTTCTTAGTAGTCTTTTTCTTTTTTAGAAATTGACTTGCAATTGTTTTATCTGGATTATTCCAAAATACATCACCATTTAAAAATTTACATGTTTGTAAAATGGATTTATGTTCTACAGTTGAAGTTATAATATGATTACCTTTATCTTCATAAAATTTAAGATAATCAGAAACACCTTTAATAATCATATTATTACTTTCAGAAGCACCACTTGTAAAAATAATTTCTTTTGGGTCTGCATTAATTAAAGCAGCTACTTGCTCTCTTGCTTTTTCTACAGCTTTTTCTGCGTTAACAGCTAATGTATAGTGTCTACTAGAAGGGTTACCGTATTCTTCTTTTAAATACGGTAACATTGCCTCCAAAACTTCTGGGTCAATTGGAGTAGTAGCACTATTATCTAGATATATCATATACTAGCATCTCCTTCATCAAGTATCTTAGTTATAAATTTTTCTAAGTTACCCCCTGAGTATTTATATTTATTATATAGAAGTTCAGCACCTCTATCCATATGAAGTTTCATATAAGTAGGGTAGTATTCATCATCTGAAATATGTCTACCTAAATTCATTTCAATAAGAGCTTTAAATATAGTATCAAATTCACCAGTAACAGTAGCTCTTTGTAGTTCAAGTCCATTTGTATCTTTACTTTCATATTCTTCAATAGGTGTTTCATGATTTAGAGACATAGAAACGGCTATTTTACTTAATGCAAATGGTTTAAGATTTGAACTTCCACCTAATTCTTCAAATATTTCTTTTGTCTTTTTTGACGTTTTTAATCTAAATCCCATAATTACACCTCAAAATATCCATTTTTAACTTCTGTTTTTCTTAAATCTGTATTGTAAAGAAGTAGATATTCATTACATACATAAGGCTTAACAACTTTATATAATTCGCTATCAATTTCTTTGTTAGTTGAAAGTATAATTACTTGTTTACTTATATTAGGTAAATAAGTTGTTGTTAAAGCATTTCTATGAGTTTCATCTATACGTGCATATGGTGTATCAATTATAAATGGTATTTCAACACCAGAACTCTTTATAATAGCCCAAATTAAACAAAGTATATAAATTTGTTTTTCACCTTTTGAAAAATCATTTATGTTAACCTTTGAACTTAAAGAAATATATTCAACTAAGGCTATCTGCTCAAGTTTTTTAGTTAAATTCTTATAGTTTGATACATCAAAATAACTAAACAAATCATCTATGAATTTAGAACCATATTTCTTTTCAGTTCCTTCAAAACCAAGGTTAGTTAATATATTTAATATTTCATTTGTATCATATTCTTTATTTATGTAAAGAGTAGAATTAAATGAATCATCAATTACTATACTATTAACATAATTGTCTTTTCTTATAATATTTTTAAATATATTAATAAATTCGTGCTCTATAGCATCAATTTTATCTCTAGTAATATTTTTTAGAAGTTTATCTAAATAGCTAATTATGCTAGATGACATTTCTAAAACATTATTATTTTGTAGTAATGATGTAAGTTCATTTTTAGCTCTTGTTAAATGATAATCCTTTAAAGATAATTGATTATTTTTTTCTTCAAGTTTAGCTTTTGAAGAAGTAATTATATTTTCAGTTTCACTTATTTGTTTGTTTAAAATAGTAGTTGATTCTAAATAGTTATTTAAGAAATCACCAGAAACTGTTGAATTAAGTTTCTCTCTTAAAATTTTCATACTTACTGAAATTTCTTTAAGTCTAGTGAATTTTGATAATATATCAGATTTTAAATCACTACTTTTACCTAATATATTATTAATTATGAAGTTGATTGAATTTTTATCTTCGTTTGAAAGTTCTAATATATTAGAAATATCCTTCATTTTATCTACTTCAAACATTTCATTTAAAAGAGTTAAGGCTATTTCATCATAATTAAGGTTATTGTGTTTAGGTAAATGTTTATTGAGTGTTGATTCTATAATATTACCGGACAACTTTTTACTTATACTATTAAATGAAATAAGTGAATCTTCTTCTTGAATTTGTTTTTTAGTATCTTTTAATAACTTAGATACTATTAAAAATGGTAGAGTATCATTACAAAAATCTTTAATTTCTTGATTTATTTCTGTACGTTCAGATTCAAGCTTGTTAATCTCTGAATTTAACAATAATCTTTCTTCTTCAAAAATACCACCACTATTTCTAAAGTTATCGTCAGCATTTTGTTTTTTTATATATAAATCATCAAGAATAGTTTTATTATTTAAAATAGTATTTTCAAGTTCTTTTATATCATTTTTCAACTCATATATTTCTGATGAAATTTCATCATACTTAGCTTGAGCTTCATCTAAATTTTTATTTGATTTAGAATGAGTTCTTTGATAAGAAAGCAATTGTTTTTTTAATACATCAAAGGTATCATAGTTGAAAAGTTCAAGTACAGCTTCTTTTAAGTTTGAACTTGATGATTTACCAACAAAGAAATCACTTAATTCTTCACCATCAAAAAAGAAAAAGTCGAATAGTGAAGGTGGCAACACTGATTTTAAATATTTGTCGAAATAAAGTTTATCATCTTCAGAAAGTTCGTCATTATTTAAAAACACCTTAAATTCTTCATTTAATTTATGATTTTTATATTTCCATATACGTTTAAGATAATAATTTTTTAATTCTGTTCCTTCTTTAAATGAAAGACTTAATCCTATAAATGATTCTATATCTTCATTTTTAAATGCATTATCATTAATATTATTTTTAATTTTAGTTTGGTAATTATAATTGTTACCAAGGTAGCCGTAAGTTGTAGGACCGTATATACAAAGTTTAATTGCTTCAAATAGAGTAGATTTACCAGCTCCATTTTCACCACCAATTAAAACTATGTTTTTATTACCATTTGGAGTAAATGAGAAGGTAGTTTCGTCTTCATATGATCTAAAGTTTTTTAGTGTTATATTATTAATTATCATTGTCTATCTCCTCAACTAAACTTTTGTGTAAGTGTTTTTGATTTAATAATTTACTTATAGATTTATCCAGTATAGTTTTATTAGTAAAATGTTTATATTTATTGCTTTCTATAAGTAATTTATTAATTAAATCCTCTGGGATACTTGTTTCTACACATAAATTAGATATCTTTTCTAATGTAGAATTGTCAAAAATAGGTTTTTTATAATCATCCCAAGGAAGTCTATTACCAGTTTTATTATAATAAATATCAACTAAGCTTCTACGAGTTAAATCTTCCTCGTCATCCCAAATTTTATCTATTGCTTCTAACTCTTGAATTGTTATTAAATCAAGGTCATATGCTTCTTGAATTTTAGCTTGAGTTTCAAGTAATTTTTCAAGAATAAGTTTTCTAGCTTTAAAATTAAATGGTCCATACCCAACAACATTTATGAATTCACCCTTTGAATCAGATTGAATTTTACTAACATCTAATTTAATGTCTTCACCAGATTCAATCGTTGGAATTAGTTCAAGGAATATTTTGTCTTTATCTGTTGATTTTTTATTTAAAAGTTCATCAGTTTCTCTAGATCTAACTAAATCTATATATCCTTCATTATTTTCTTTATCAAAGAATAGATGGTTTTTATCAATAATATAATCACTTAATAAAGGCATTTTGTCTAAGTAAAGTTTTTTATAATAATGATTACCATCTCTTCTATATTGTTGTCTATATTCATGTTTATCACGTATGCTTAATAACCAACTTCTAAAATCAAGTAGTGGTTGAAGTTCAGTTTCTCCACTTTCAATAAATCCAGTCAATGATTTATCTTCTTTAACAACAGTACATATCCAACATCCAAATCTTGAGTTTCCACAAGATGGTGTCTCTGAATCATTTGTTACGGTGAAAGGACATTCTCCACCTTCACCACCCATATAAAGGGCAAATAAATCATTATTATTGGTTCCCCATGGTGTTTCACCATTATTTGAAAGTAGAATAGCCCAAACATCATCTGTTGTAAGTTCAACAATAGGATTATAAACATAAGTGTTTTGTAGAGTTACATGAGGAGTTAATAAATAACCTTCAATTTCTCTATTTTTTATTCTAATTCCTCTTGCTATACTTTCAGATTTTCTAACACCAAGTAATACTACAACCTCTCCATTTTCTTTAACTTTATCTTCAATAAATTTATTAGAAGGCTTAATTTTTAATCTTTCAGTACACCATCTAAACCTAATAGAAGTAGGGGTTGGAAGACCCTTGCCAATTACATTAGCCCAAAATGTATTATTATAATCTGGATGTATCATATCAGTATATAAAGGCAATCCTAAATTTTCAGCACCTTCATTTATATATTTTGAGTTTTGTTGTAAATAAGATAATACTATAGGATTTTCAATTAATGTATCTGATGAAATTACATAAACAGGTTTATGTCTTTCTTCCTTTGGTAAGTTTTGAAGCATTTTAAATGCTAATAAAACTACAGTAGTACTATCTTTTCCACCACTGTATCCTATAACCCAAGGTCTTGAATCATTTTTATATACACGAGTCATTTCTTCTAGTATATTATTTATTTTGTCATTTATATTTAAACTACTCATTTTTATTTTCCTTCTGCTTTCTATATGAATTTTCTAATTCCAATTCATCTTTATTAAGTTCAAGACCTATTTTTATTTTTATAAAATTAGTGGTTAACTTAATATAGTTGGAATTTTTTACTATACGTCCATTGGTTCCAATAGCACGATTGCCCCAATCTTCAAGATTAGACCTATTCCAATCAATAGTACTTATTTTATTTAGATAGTCTTTCCAATTAGATTTATTTTTTCTAAAAAGACAATTTCCTATAACTCCTAAAGCTTCAAGTACAACAGCATTGGAACTAATATAAGATTTTCTAAAATTACAAGGGCTAATTTCTTTATTAAAAACAAATTGCCATTCTTTCATATTTGTACATAAGCAATCCCAAAATTCATATACAAATTTTTGAGTAGATTCATCCTTAGGATTAAGTTTACAAAGTAATTTTTTATTTGTTTCATTTATACTACTTAATGTAAATAGTTTATTTGAATACTTAGACAAAGAAGGCTGTTCCCTATCTGTAAAATATTTTAGAAAACTATTTTTTTCAATAAGTGATTTAGTGGTTAAGGCAATTGGATCTCTAGAATCATATAAAATACCTATTGACTTTGAAACATTAACAGCATGCTTATTTAAATCAGCAAATATTTGTTGGCTTCTATTAAGGCCCTCATCTATAAATAAAACTACTGAGATAGTTTCGCTACCTAATTCAGGTGAAATTTTTAAAGCCTCCTCAATAGCTGCTCTTCTATGCTGGCCGTCATTAATTAATAATCTACTATCCATGGACACATGCAAAGTTCCCATGTTTTCATTTGAAGCTTTTTCAAAAGGTTCAAATGAAAATTCACCATCAATTGATGCTGTGACAGAAGAAAATACATAGTCATTAGGATTATCCACCATATAGGATGTTATTTCAGGTATTCTAGATTTATTTAATAATCTTTGTGCACGATATTCTGGAGGTAGCTCATCATCATTAAAAATAAATAACTTTGATAGTACAGATAAAGGACACATAATTACGAAAAACTCTCTAGATGCCTGAATTCCTTTAAGTGCTGGAAATGTATAAAAGAAATTATTATCCATTTTTAACCTCCTTACGTACGTAATTATAGTACTTATTATATCAAAAAAATATATATCAGTAAATTGAAGAGGTGTAATAAGAACAATTAAATAAAAATTATAATTTATGATTTTTATTTTTTAGTACATTTGGTAGAAAGAAAAAGTAGAATATGATGCTTAAATTTAATAAAATAATTTTAATACAGATAGAAGAGGAAAGTAGTAAGAGTTTTAAAGACAATATGATTTAAGTAAATTGATAAATGAGCATAGAAATAGCTATTTTTTTTATTGAAAACTTATAAATATTAAGCACACTTTAGAAGTTCTGCCGGACTTTTAATATTTCTGCCAGATTTTTTCAAAGTCCGTCATAGGCTCAAACCCTTGATATTACTTGTTTCTGCCAGACTTTGCTCAAAATGACGGACTTTTTCTTATTTTGTATACTACGTTATATAAGTTATTTGTTTTTATTTTAATTAATATATTTTTTCCTATACTATATAAATAGAAAAAGTCCGTCAAAAGTGTCGAAAGCATTGAAATCACTAGAAAAACTCTGGCTTCAAGTCCGTCAAAAGTCCGGCAGAAGTCCGTCATTGTATCAAAAATTAATCACATGTATTAAAATATAAAATTAGAAAATAAATAACATATATAGATATTGGTTTTGAAAGATAAGAGCATGAGATTTAGTGAGAAAATAAAAAACTCCTTTTGTTAGAAGAAAACGAGGATTAAATCCAGTTTTTTAACAAAAGGAGTTTTTATATAGTATTAATTTTAGCTAGTCCCTCGGAACTATTTAATTTCGCAAAGAGTTTCTATTATCTACTCTAAAATAATAGCTAAGACTTTTAAACTTGCTATGCTTAGATAGAAAAAGTCTCTTAACACTAATATTTTTCCATAGATAATGAAACTTTAGATACTTATTAAGATGTTCTTATAGTTTTATTTAAAATAATAGAAAAGTTTATTGAATAATATATTTATTATAGCACCATCCTATATTTCCATTGTAATCAACTTTAGACCAAGTATCGCCTTCCTCTAAAACTGTTACTTTTGCTCCATTATACATATTAGTTAATCTAGATGAGGAAGAAGTGTCCTTACTAGAATGTAACCATAAACCACCATTAGCTTTTATATGAGCTGTTTTCGTACTTGGCTTAGTAGATATGGTAGATACTTGTGAAGATGATGGATTAGTTAAAAATTCACTTGAACACCATCCTATATTTCCATTATAGTCAACCTTAAACCAAGAACCACTTTCATCTAAAATTGTAACTTTTGAACCTTTGTTCATTATAGTTATTCTAGAAGAAGCATAGGAGTCTTTACTAGAGTGTAGCCATAAACCACCATTAGCTTTTATATAAGCTGTTTTTACAGTTGTTTCAATAGGTCTACTTGGTTCAACTGGAGTAGTTGGCTGAACTGGTTTACTTTCCTCTGTATGATTAGTTGATGAACCTTGAGATGTAATTGTTGGGTTAGTTAAAAATTGACTTGAACACCATCCCATAGTTCCATTATAGTTAACCTTAAACCAAGAACCACTTTCATCTAAAATTTCAACTTTTTCTCCATTACTCATTACAGTCATCCTAGAAGAAGCATAAGAATCTTTACTAGAGTGTAGCCATAAACCGCCATTAGCTTTTATGTAAGCTGTTTTTATAGTTGATTCAGTAGGTTTACTTGGCTCCACAGGCTTAACAGGTTTAGTAGGTTCTACTGGTTTGCTAGGTTCAGTAGGTTTAACTACTGGACTTTGAGAAGCAACTGGTTCTGTTAAGTATTCACTTGAACACCAACCTGTATTTCCATTGTAATTAACTTTAAACCAAGAACCGTTTTCTTCTAAAATTGTAACCTTTGCACCTTTGTCCATAATAGTTATTCTAGAAGATATATAAGAATCTTTAGTAGAGTGTAACCATAAACCACCGTTAGCTTTTATAGAAGCAGTTTTTACAACTGTATTATCAGGTTTTGAAGGAGCTACTGGTTTACTTGGTTCTGAAGGCTCTGTACCTGGAACCTTAGTAGAAGTTATGTTAGTTAAATAATCCTTTGAACACCAACCTGTGTTTCCATTATATTTAACTTTAAACCAAGATCCACTATCATCTAAGACTTCAACTTTTGAGCCATTACCCATTAAGGCTAATCTAGAAGATGTATAAGAATCTTTGTTAGAATGTAACCATAAACCACCATTAGCTTTTATGTAAGCTGTTTTTAGGGTTGTTTCAACAGGCTTACTTGGCTCTACAGGTTTATCAGGCTTAGTAGGTTCTGCTGGCTTACTAGGCTCAGTTGGTTTAACAGGTTTACTTAAATCCTGTTCTTTATTTTGATCAGTAGAGTCATTAGGTTTTGTTGGCTCAACTGGTTTGTTTGGTTTTTCTGGAGTAACAGGCTTTTCAGGCACTTTAGACTCATCAGTAGTTTTAGATGGTTCACTTGGATTAATTGGTTTCTTAGAGTCATCTGGCTTATTAGGTTTAGTTGGAGTAGTTGGTTCAACTGGTTTATTAGATAAATCTTCTTTTGCTTCAGTGTAGTTAGTATACTTATTACTTATATAAGCCTTTTGTCCATTATAAAGAACCTCATACCATCCATTTGATGCTTTGCCAGTTACAGTGAATTTATCTCCTCCATGAGCAAGTCCTACAGCTGTTATTCCTTCAGTAGTAGGAAATGGCTTTTCATTAATATAAACATCTTGCTTAGCTGTTACAGTCCCTTTAAATGATTCTACAGTATATTTATGGTTCTGTGAACTAGAAGAAGTTGAAGTAGTAGTGCTTGTATTAATAATATCGGAATTACTATCACCTTTTATAGCATTTCCTTTATATTTATAATATCTTGTAGCTTTATACTGTCTATTCCATCCATTTTCTTTAGAAGGGGTTTGTCCATTTAAATTACGATTTGCATAAGCATCTCCTTGAGTATAGGCTTCATTTCCCATTACATAAGCAATTCCATTTGCTTTATCCTTCCATCCCATGAAACACATTGTATGATATTCACCCGCAAAGATAATATCTCCCTTTTGGATGTTTGAAAAATCTCTATGCATTTCCCAGTTATTATCTTCTAACCAATTCCAAAGGACTGAAGTATATCCAATATTATTTGGAACTGGTATTCCTATTGCTCTTAAACAAGCAGCTTGGAAGAAAACACAAGTATTACTAGGGTCCCCATTATGTAAGCGAATAGCTTCATTCATAGCATTAGCTTGATTGCTCTTAACCTTTTCATATTCATATAATCTTTTATTAACATCTGATGCAAAGTCATTTGAATTAGAAGGTAAGACTGCAAAAGAAGCATATCTTGATTGCTTTGGAACAGGTAACTGAACTTCTTCTATAACAGGTTTTTGTTTTTTTACCTCTTCTTTAATTTCTGCATTAGTTTTTGCTTGGTCTTTATTTTTAGCTTTAGTCTGTTCTTCTTGTCCAACTTTAGATTTGTTTTGCTTTTGTTCATTTTTAGACTGTACTTTGTTTTCTGATTTAAGATCTTCTTTGTTGTTTAATTGCTTTTTTTCGGGTTGCTTACTTTCCTCCTTACTTTTTACTACAGCAACTTTAGAGTTAGATAAATCAATATTAATCTTATCATTTGCTTGCTGCTGTTGCTGAACTATTGCTACAGCCATTAAAAATCATCTCCTATTTCTTATATTAATATTTTAAAAAGTTTTTGTATTAAAAAATGGCTATGTTTTAGGTGAGTGTTGATTTTAACTAGTCATTCAGACTACTTAATTTTAAGTAAAAATTAACTCTATCTAAAATCAACAATAGTTTTAAATAGCACATTATATTTAAATTTTTCCATTGCAATTATATCATACTTGGAAATGTTAATAAATGATGAAATAATTATGAATTTGAGTGGTCGTAAATAATGATAATGCAAATAAAAAAATACCGATTCTAAAATGCAATATAATTAAGGAATTTTAAACTTAATCATCATAGATATATTGTATATAAATTAAGAATTTTTAAATAAAAAAATAGATAAAGTCAAATCTTTATCTATTTTTTTACTAATATATTTAATTTTCAGTTAGTAATTTTCTAACATCTTCTGGTGAAGAGAGTGGTGCAACTGAACGAAAAGTATAATCATCATATAAAAACATAGTTTCATTTGAAGTTTCATTTTCTCCTAATAGGAATAATGCTTTTGTATATTTATTAGAAGCCACTTGGTTTTCACCTAAAGGATATGAGAATTCTTGAGGAGTAATATATACAAACTCTAGTATTCCTCCTTCATAAGTACTATAGTCTTCTTTATTTTCTACAGGAAAGGCACATTGACAATGCCCTTCTATAGTTTTTAGGCGTTTCTTAGTTAATTCAACTATCTTATTGAATTTTTCATCTGAGGAATCTAATGTTATTTCTTTACCGTCATTAAAAAATACTATATTATCGGGAGTAGCTAATTGATTTTCATTTTCCTTTAATTTTTCATATCTAGATTTAGTTGATTCCTCTGTTGTATTTGATGAATTTCCTTCAGGATTATTAACATTACATCCAACTAAGGACAAACTTAAAGATCCAATTAATAATAGCGATATCAATCTATTTTTCAATAAATTCATTCCTTTCATCTTAAGTTTTATTTACAATTATACCATATGTTTCATAAAGTTAAACTTTTCATTATAACCAATACGTAATTTATAATGTATTAACCAAAAGTTTTAAATTATATATAAGTATTTACTTATATGTTTTAGAAAATATAGATATTTAACAATGAATTATAAAGGTGCTACCATAAAATAGTTGATTTAAATAAATTGTTTTAGAGGAGATATTATGTGCCAAGTAGTTATAAATGGAAAAGAAGTTATTGCTAAAAATGAAGAAACCATATTAAGCTTAGCAAAAAGAGAAAATATAGATATACCTACTCTATGTTTTCTAAAAGATTGCAATAATATGGGGAATTGTGGTGTTTGTCTTGTTGAAGTAAGTTCAGAAAAAGATTTAGTAAGAGCGTGCTCTTATAAGGTAAAAGAAGGAGATATAATAAACACAGCTAATGAAAGAGTTCAAAAGGCTGTAAAAGAAAGAGTTTCTCAAATACTTAATGATCATAATTTTAAATGTGGAACATGTAAAAGACTTGAAAATTGTGAATTTTTAGCACTTATAAAAAAAGTTAATGGAAAGAAAGCAGAAAATTTTGTTTTTGATGATGAAAAGTACATAGATAATAGAAGTAAATCTATTGTCATTGATAGAAGTAAGTGTATAAAATGTGGAAGATGTGTGGCTGCATGTAGAGAAAATAGTGGAACAGAAATCATGGGGTTTAGAGATAAAGATGGCACTCTTTGTGTAGGGCCAGAAAATTTAGCTTGTTTTGATGAAACTAAATGCTTACTATGTGGCCAATGTGTAGTTGCTTGTCCAGTTGGAGCTTTAAGTGAAAAGTCTCATATAGATAGAGTGTTAGATGCTCTTAAAGATGAAGATAAGCATGTAGTTATAGGAATAGCACCTTCTGTAAGAACAGCTATTGGAGAAGCTTTTGGAATGGACTATGGAACTGATGTAACAGGTAAGTTATATGCTGCCTTAAGAAAATTAGGTTTTACAAAGGTATTTGATGTAAACTTTGCAGCAGATGTTACTATTTTAGAAGAAGGAACAGAGCTTATTGGAAGAATACAAAATGGTGGTCCTTTCCCAATGTTTACTTCATGCTGTCCAGGTTGGGTTAGATTAGTAGAAAATTATTATCCAAATCTATTAAATAATTTATCTTCTGCTAAATCTCCACAACAAATTTTTGGTGCTGCAAGTAAAACATATTATCCATATGTAGAAGGAATAGATCCTTCAAAAGTATTTACAGTTTCAGTAATGCCTTGTACTGCTAAGAAATTTGAAGCAGATAGAGAGGAAATGTGGAATGATGATATAAAAAATGTAGATGCAGTACTTACAACTAGAGAACTTGCTGAGTTAATCAAAAATAATAACATAGATTTCCTTAACTTAGAAGATGAAGATGCAGATCCAGCTATGGGAGAATATACTGGAGCAGGAACACTATTTGGTGCTACTGGTGGTGTTATGGAAGCCGCCTTAAGAACTGCTACAGATATCTTAGAGGGTGTATCTTTAGAAGATATTGACTACAAAGAAGTAAGAGGACTAGATGGAATAAAAGAAACTACTATAGAGATAGGAAACAATGAGTATAAGATTGCTGTCATTCATGGTGGTAAAAACTTATTTAACTTTATAGAAAGTGGAATGATGGAAAAAGGAAATTATCATTTCATAGAAGTAATGGCTTGTCCTGGTGGCTGTGTAAATGGTGGTGGACAACCATTTGTAAGTTCTAAAAATAGAGAGCTATTTAATATTAAAGAGCTTAGAGCTTCTGTTTTATATAACCAAGATAAGAATTTACCAAAGAGAAAATCTCACAAAAATAACTCTGTATTAAAAATGTATGATTCATTTATAGGTGAACCAACTAAAGGAAAAGCACATGAGTTATTTCATCTTAAATACAAAAAATAATATGGAGGATTTTTTATGGATTACAGATTATCAAAAAGTGAAAGCAATGAATTAATAAATCAGTTAAAAAAACAATATAAAATATATGCCCCAATAAGCTTTGAAGGGGAAGGAAGACATAGTTATACAAATAATATTAGATATGGTGAAATAAATTCTTTTAATGATGTTGTATATAAAGAGAAATCACAATATTCACCTAAGGAATTATTAATTCCAATAAATCACACATTATCACTTCAATTTGAAGGTAAATCTTTAAAAACAGATGATTTAGAAGAGGAAAAGGATCTATTAATAATTTTACGTTCTTGTGACCTACACGGAATAAAGAGAATAGATAATTCCTTAAAGCATGATTCTTTCTATAGAAATAGAAGAAATAGAGTTAAGTTTATGCTTATGGGATGTCCAAAATCCTTTGATACATGTTTTTGTGTTTCAATGGGAACTAATCAATCAGATGACTATTCTTTAGGAATTAAATTCCATGAAGATGGAGATATTTCTATAAAGGTTAAGGATGATGATTTCAATAAATACTTTGAGAATTCAAGGGAAGAAAGCTTTGAAATGGAATTTGCAAAGGAAAATGAAATAAAGGTTAGAAGGCCAGAAATAGAAACATGGGACAAGGTTGTATTAGATAAAGTTAAAGAACTAGACTTATGGAACACTTACAAAAGTCGTTGTATAGGATGTGGAAGTTGTAATATGAGTTGTATAACTTGCTCTTGTATGATTACTAAAGAGGTAACTCATTCAGATAATTCTAAATTAAAAGAAGTAAGAAGAACTTGGAATGGATGTCAGTTAGTTAAATCTTCTGCTTTAAAAAATAAGAGCATGAGTGAAATAGTTCCAACAAGAATAAGACAAAGAGTTTTAGACAAATTCTACAGACCAAAGCTTGATGTTTCTAAAGAGCAAATATGTGTAGGGTGTGGAAGATGCACTGATATATGTCCAAGATATATAAACTTTGCAACAACAGTAAATAAGTTAAGTGATGAATTAGATAAGATTTATAAAGAATTAGGAAGATAATATTAAAGGGAGAAGAGTATAACTATGAATAGAGATATTGATATAGATAAATTACGTACCAATTGTTTCCGTGAATCAAAGGTTCCAGGAGAATTCATGTTTCAAATGAGGGTTCCTGGTGGTACAATAAGTGCTAAACATTTAAGCCTAGTTCAAGAAATAGCAGAGAAATATGGTAATGGAAGTTTCCATTTTGGAACTAGACAAACATTTAATATTCCAGGAATAAAATATGACAATATAGAGGCAGTAAATAAATTAGCTAGAGGATACATAGAAGAAGTTGAAAATGAACTTTGTAATGTTGACTTAGAGGTTGATGATTATGGTTATCCCACTTTAGGAGCAAGAAACATATCTGCTTGTGTTGGAGCAGATCATTGTATAAAAGCTAATGCAAAAACACCTTATTTAGCAAGAAACTTAGAAAAAATAATATTTCCAAGTAATTACCACATAAAAATATGTGTTGCTGGTTGCCCAAATGATTGTATAAAAGCTCATATGACAGACTTTGGAATAATAGGAGTTACTATTCCAGAGTATGATTATGATAGATGCGTAGGTTGTGGAGCTTGTGCAAGAGCATGTGCAGCTCATTCAACTTCAGCTATTCAAGAAGTGAATGGAAAAGTTATAAGAAATGAAGAACTTTGTATAGGATGTGGAGAGTGCGTAGAAGCATGTCCAACAAGAGCCTTCACTCGTTCAAAAGAAACTTATTATAGAGTTTTAATAGGAGGAAGAACAAGTAAGAAAACTCCTAGACTTGGAGAAGTATTCTTAGATTATATTACAGAAGAAGTATTATATGAAGTAATAAAAAATTGGGAAAAATTCTCTAAATATGTACTACAAGGTTCACCAAGATACCTTCATGGTGGTCACTTAATGGACATGGCAGGATATAGTAAGTTTAAAGAAATCATGCTAGATGGAGTTAAGTTAAACAAAGAAGCTAAAGTTGCTACAAGACTTAACTGGAAAGAGCGTGAATATAAAGCTAACATAAATGTTAAATAAAAAAATAATATAAATAACAAGTTATTCTAAATTCAAAGATAAAATTAATAAAAAGCAAATTTAACCAAATAAAGATTACAAAATAAATTTAACAAAACAAAAAATAAAAAACAGTATTTTTACGACTTAAAATAATAAATTAACTTAACAAAAATGTAAAATAATTTCTTAAATATATAAATAATAAGCCTATTTATTATCAAGTAGAGGATAAGTCTTCTTGGTATTTAAATGAAAGAGATGAAGCTTTAATAAAACTTCATCTCTTTTTACTTAGTTAAACAAAGAATTAGCTAGTATCAAAGAATTATTTTAATACTGGCTAATTTATATGTTTGTAAACTTAAGGGTAAGGAGTTAAAACTATTATATAAATAATAATAGTTTTAACTTATATATAGGTTACGTAATGGTTTCTTAATTAAAAAGAAATGGTTACAGAAAAGTTTTTTTGTAGAAAGTTTAATAACTATTCTTATCCATTAAATTTTTAAAATCATTAAGTCCTTGAGAAATTTCACTTCTACTAAAATTATGAGAGCTTAAATCTTTATCACTTTTTAGAGATAATTCATTATAAAACCAAGTAGCAATAGGATAAAGTTCTTCTAAATTATATAATTTATTATCTTTTAAAGAAGAAAATAATAGATCTTCTGCTTCATTATATTCTCCTTTTAAAATCATCTTTTTTAAATTAAGGGATAGTATATCTTTGTCTGTTAAGTTTTCTATTGAAATAGGTTCAGAATCTTCTTTTGCATCGTGAACAAGCTTACCTAGTTTTTTGCCTAAGGATTCAGCTAAATCTAAAATATAATCATTTCTCATTACCTTTTCTCCTTTTTAATTAATACTTATATTTTACCATTAAAAGACAATATTCATATATAAATTGAGTTTAAATTCATATTAAAAATAGATTTAAATGTTATAATTATACTTGAAGAGGCAAAATATAGAAAAACTATAGTGGAATAGAGATATATAAATACGAATATATTTAGAAGATTTTTAGAGGAATGAAACTATTATGGGAGTGGTAAAATGAGAGTTTATGATGAAATAAGTGAGGGTATTAAAGAAATAAAAAACTTTTCTGGAGTTCTTACTTTAAGGGATAAAAATGGATTAGTACTTAGTAAAATATGTGGATATGCAGATATTCCTAATAAGAGAGAAAATAACCTAGAAACAAGATTTGGAGTTGCTTCAGGAGCAAAAATATTTACTGCTATATCTATATGCAAATTAGTTCAAGAAGGAAAACTTAAATTTGATTCTTTAATAAAAAATTATATTGATTTACAAAATTATGATGATTCTATAACAATAGAACAACTTTTAACTCATACTTCAGGAATTCCTGATTATTTTGATGAGGATGAAATGGATGATTTTAGCGAACTTTGGAGAGAGATTCCAATGTATCTTTTAAGAGAACCAAAGGATTTTCTACCTCTTTTAAAAAAAGGAAAAATGAAATTTAGACCAGGAGAAAAGTTTGCTTATAATAACTCTGGTTTTGTTGTTTTATCTTTAATAGTTGAAAAAGTTAGTGGACAAAGTTTTAAGGATTTTGTACAAGAAAATATATTTGATGTTTTAAATATGAAAGCTTCAGGATACTTTGCTATGGATATGCTTCCTGAAAATTGTGCTTATGGATATGAAGAAGAGGGAAAAGGACAATTAAAGAGCAACATATATTCTATACCAGTTGTAGGCGGTGGTGATGGTGGAGTCTTTGTAACAGAAGAGGATATGAATAAGTTATGGAAAGGATTAATTAACTTTAAAGTTTTAAATGAAGATATAACAAAGAAGCTGTTAACTCCTCATGTTTACGTAAATTATGATGTTTATTATGGATATGGGATTTGGATTATAAAAAGAGAAGAAGGGATATATAAATATTATTTGACAGGTTCGGATCCTGGTGTTACCTTTATGTCTGCAATATATCCAGAGAAAGACATTGTTGTTAACATATTAGGAAATAGAGAATTTAGTAGCTTTGAACTTTCTAAGAAAATAGAAGATTATTTAATGTGATTTTATAATTTTATGTAGTCTAATTATTAAAAAATAGCTAATTTTAAGTTAGCTATTTTTTTATTTTAAGGCTCTGTTTTAGATGAATGTTGATTTTAGCTAGCCCTTCAGACCTACTTAATTTCGCAGAGAGTTTCTATTATCTATTTCAAAATAATAGCTAAGGCTTTTAAACTCGCTACCGCTCAAACGGAAAAAGCCTTTTAACGCTATTATTTCTCCATAGATAAAGAAACTCTAAACTGTTTATTAAGATGGTCTTACAGTTCTATCTAAAATCAACAATGGTTTAAAACATAGCCTATTTTAAATATCTATTAGTAATTACCTTTATCTATATTATGTAAACGATTTATAAATTATTAGGAGAATAAGAATAATAATTTGGTTTACATAATAAATATATATTACAAAGAATTAATAGTTTTACTTAAGGGGGAAAAGAAAAAATGCTTAAAAACAAAAAAATAATGGCACTAATATTAGGAGGAATGATTGGAACATCTGCTCTTTTAACTGGATGTGGCTCTGGGGGGAGTGCTTCTTCGGGGGGAGAAGGAGAAAAACCAGTAAATTTAGTATGGTATGTAATAGGGGATGCACCAGCTGATAATGAAGTTGTAGAAGAAGAAGTCAATAAATATATAAAGGATAAAATAAATGCTACAGTTGATATTAAACATATTTCTTTTGGAGATTACACTCAAAAAATGAATGTTTTAGCTAACTCAGGAGAGGAATACGATTTAGCATTTACATGTTCATGGGCTTTCCCATATTTAGAGAATGCTAGAAAGGGAGCTTTCTTAGAGTTAAGTGATTTATTAGATAAACAAGGATCAGATATTAAAAAAGTTATTGATGAAAGACTTTGGAAGGGTGCAGAAGTTGATGGAGGTATATATGCAGTGCCAAATCAAAAGGAGATAGCAGGAGCACCTATGTGGGTATTTGATAAAGAACTTGTTGAAAAATATGACGTTCCATATCAAGATATTCATTCAGTTGATGATTTAGAGCCATGGCTTGAACTTATAAAAGAAAAGGAACCAGACTTTGTTCCATTTTATACTCAAGGAGATGGAATTCCTTTAGAAGGTATAGAGGATATAATGACAGCCTTAGGAATTTTCTATGATGATGAAAGTTTAACAGTTAGAAATATATATGAAACAGAAGAACAAAAACATCTTTTTACTAAATTAAGAGAATTTTATGAAAAAGGATATATAAATCAAGATGCAGCAGTTAATAATATGCAAAATGAAGTTAAGAGATTTGTATGGAAGGCAGATGGACAACCATACGCTGAAAATGGATGGGGAGAATCTCTGGGACGACCAGTTGTAACTTCATCAATAGTTTCTTCATATGTTACAAATAACTCAACTACAGGAGCCATGACTGCTATATCAGCAACATCTAAAAATCCAGAAAAGGCTATGGAGCTTATAAACTTAGTAAATACTGATTCTACATTAAGAAATATGTTAATGTTTGGAATAGAGGGAACTCATTATGAAAAGGTAAGTGATAATCAAATAAAAAGAGATCCAAATGGACCATATAATGTAACAAGCTGGGCTTATGGAAATCTATTTGATACTTATGTTTTAGAAAGTGATCCAGCAGATAAATGGGACGCTTTTGAGGAATTTAACCAAAATGCTAAGACATCATCTATCTTGGGATTTAAGTTTAATATAGAGCCAGTTGTAACACAAATATCAGCTTTAAATAATGTACTTAGTGAGTTTGTAAGACCATTATATAGTGGTTCAGTAGATACTGAAGAAGCATTAGAAAAAGTAAATAAAAAATTATATGATGCAGGATTAGAGGATGTAAAAGTTGAGATGCAAAAACAATTAGATGAATGGAAAAAAGAAAATAAATAGAATTAATAAAGGGAGCTAGTAAGCTCCCTTTATTAATTTAAAACTACTCAACGTAAACGTTTTATTAATTTCTATGCAATATGTTATATAAGGTAAAAAAATAAACATATATAATTATGTGGTTTAAATATCATTTAAGGGGGAAATAAAAATGATTAAAAGAAAAAAAAATACTAGCAATGATCTTAGGAGCTATGGTTACAACTTCAGTTGTATTAACGGGATGTGGAGGTTCTGGAGGAAATTCAAAGTCCGCTGATGGAGATAAGCCTGTTAATTTAGTATGGTATGTAATAGGGGATGCACCAGCTGATAATGAAATAGTAGAGGAAGAAGTAAATAAATATATAAAAGACAAGATAAATGCTACAGTTGATATTAAACATATTTCTTTTGGGGATTACACTCAAAAAATGAATGTTTTAGCTAACTCAGGAGAGGAATACGATTTAGCATTTACATGTTCATGGGCTTTTCCATATTTAGATAATTCTAGGAAAGGAGCTTTTTTAGAACTAAATGATCTTTTAGATAAAGAAGGTGCTGATCTTAAAGGTGTTATAGATGAAAGACTTTGGAAGGGAGCAGAAGTTGATGGTAAAATTTATGCTGTTCCAAATCAAAAGGAAATAGCAGGAGCACCTATGTGGGTATTTGATAAAGAGCTTGTTGAAAAATATGACGTTCCATATCAAGATATTCATTCAGTTGATGATTTAGAGCCATGGCTTGAACTTATAAAAGAAAAGGAACCAGATTTTGTTCCATTTTATACTCAAGGAGATGGAATTCCTTTAGAAGGTATAGATGATATAATGTCACCTTTAGGGATATTTTATGATGACGAAAGTTTAACAGTTAAAAATATGTATGAAACTGAAGAATTAAAGCATCTTTTTACTAAATTAAGAGAATTCTATGAAAAAGGATATATAAACCAAGATGCAGCAGTAAATAACATGCAAAGTGAAGTAAAGAGATTTGTATGGAAGGCTGATGGACAACCTTATGCTGAAAATGGATGGGGAGAATCTTTAGGACGACCAGTTGTAACTTCATCAATAGTGCCTTCATATGTTACAAATAACTCAACTACAGGAGCTATGACGGCTATATCAAGTACATCTAAGAATCCCGAGAAGGCAATGGAGCTTATAAATTTAGTAAATACTGATTCTACATTAAGAAATATGCTAATGTTTGGTTTAGAAGGAACTCACTATGAAAAGGTTAGTGACAATCAAATAAAGAGAGATCCGAATGGACCATACAATGTAACAAGTTGGGCTTATGGAAATCTATTTGATACTTATGTTTTAGATTCTGACCCTAAGGATAAGTGGGATGCTTTTGAAGAGTTTAACCAAAATGCTAAGACATCATCTATCTTGGGATTTAAGTTTAATACAGAGCCAGTTGTAACACAAATATCAGCTATAAACAATGTATTAAGTGAGTTTATAAGACCTTTATATACAGGTTCTGTAGATACTGAAGAAACATTAGAAAAAGTAAATAAAAAATTATATGATGCAGGATTAGAAGATATAAAAGTTGAAATGCAAAAACAATTAGATGAATGGAAAAAAGAAAATAAATAGAATTTAGGAATAAAATTAAATTATAAGAAATAAAATGTAAAGTAGGTTTTATACTAAGTATAAAACCTATTTTATTTGAAAAAATATACAATGTTACTATTATGTTAGGAGGCATTAGCATGGCAAGATTTACTTTACCAAGAGATTTATATCATGGAAAAGATTCTTTAGAAATACTAAAAACTTTAGAGGGAAAAAAAGCTTTTATTGTTATTGGCGGAGGTTCAATGAAAAGATTTGGCTTCTTAGATAAGGTTGAAGGATATTTAAAGGAAGCTGGAATAGAAACAAAGGTTTTTGAGGGAGTAGAACCAGACCCTTCAGTTGAAACAGTTATGAAGGGTGCTAAAGAAATGGAAGCTTTTGGACCGGATTGGATAGTTTCAATAGGAGGAGGATCACCTATTGATGCAGCAAAGGCTATGTGGATTTTTTATGAGTATCCTGATTTTACATTTGAAGAGGCAATCGTTCCTTTTGGATTACCTAAGCTTAGAAAAAAAGCTAGATTCGTAGCTATTCCATCAACCTCTGGAACTGCCACTGAAGTTACAGCTTTTTCAGTAATAACTGATTACAAAGCTAAGATTAAGTATCCACTAGCTGATTTTGAAATAACACCAGACATAGCTATTATAGACCCAAGTTTGGCTGAAACTATGCCAGAGAAATTAGTAGCTCATACTGGAATGGATGCATTAACTCATGCTATTGAAGCTTATACAGCAAGTCAAAGCTCTAATTTTACAGATCCATTAGCTTTAAAGGCAATAGAAATGGTAAATACTCATTTAGTAAATTCCTTTAAGGGAGATATGGAGGCAAGAGGAGAAATGCATGAGGCTCAATGTCTAGCAGGAATGGCTTTCTCAAATGCTCTTTTAGGTATAGTACATTCTATGGCACATAAAGTAGGAGCTGTATTCCATATACCTCATGGTTGTGCTAATGCTATTTTCTTACCATATGTAATTAAATACAATAGAAAAACTTGTGAAAATAGATATGGTGATATAGCAAGACATATTGGCTTAAAGGGAGAAAATGATTGTGAGTTAACAGATGCTCTTATAGGTTTAATAAATAAATTAAATAAAGAATTAAATATACCATGCTCTATGAAAGAATATGGGGTAGATGAAGATGAGTTTAAGAGTAATCTTAAATTTATAGCTCATAATGCAGTATTGGATCCATGTACAGGTTCTAATCCAAGAGAAATAGATGATGAAACTATGGAGAAACTTTATACTTGTACGTATTATGGTAATAATGTTGATTTTTAAAGTATAAATATGAAATAAGACTAACTTTATAAATAAAACTTTTCAATTGATTCTCATGAAATTCATTTCGGAGTAAATTAATAATTTTATTGTTTTATGATTTATGAAGTTATAATTTGAATTTAAAATAAGCTATAAGATAAAGCAGAGAAGGCTGTATCAGAACTTAGAATAAAACTTATAAATAGTATGAAGAGAATATCTAGATGAACTTTAGAATTTAAGCTATTACGTAGAAGAATTTACGTTAAGAAGCTGAGACTGTTAATTTCTTAGGAATACAATCTCATTTTATTCGATTGCATAAGTTCAAGTTTCCAAATTAAAAATTTGGACTTTCACTTAACTTTCGAAGCTTTAGTAAATTCTTCGAAGTAATTGCTATAATTAATGACTACAATGTAACTAAAGTTCCATTGTATAAGTTCAAGAAGCTAAATTAAAATTTAGACTTTCACTTAAAATCTAGTAATTCTCGGAATATATTTATAAGTTTTTGGAGTTAGTTTGATACAGTTCTTTTTATTTACTTAAAAATTATTAAAAATTTAGGGGAGTTTAGTTCTATGTTTAAGATTTTAGAGAAAAAATATTTAAGTGAGTCCGTTTATTTAATGAAAGTAGAAGCACCAAGAGTAGCTAATAAAGCTAAGCCTGGTCAATTTATAATACTTAGAACTAATGAAGAGGGAGAGAGAATTCCTTTAACAATAGCTGATTATAATGCTAAAGATAAAAGTGTAACTATTGTTGTTCAAAGTCTTGGAGCAACTACCATAGAGCTTGGAAAATACAATAAAGGAGACTATATAAATGATTTTGTTGGTCCCTTAGGAAAAGAAAGTGAGTTCATACATGAGGATATTGAAAAGTTAAAAAATAAAAAAATACTCTTTGTAGCTGGAGGTGTAGGAGCCGCACCTATATATCCTCAAGTAAAATGGCTTCATAGTAGGGGGATTAAGGCAGATGTTATAGTAGGAGCTAGAAATAAGGAGTTATTAATATTTGAAAAGGAGCTTAAGGAAGTTTCTGAAAACTTATATATAGCAACGGATGATGGAAGTTATGGATTTAAAGGTAAAGTAACTGAACTATTAAGTGATTTAGTTAAAAATAAGGGATTAAAATATGATAAGGCAATTGTAATTGGACCTATGATAATGATGAAATTTATGTGTAATCTTACAAAGGAGTTAAATATTCCGACTATAGTAAGCCTAAATCCTATAATGGTTGATGGAACAGGTATGTGTGGCGCATGTAGGGTTACAGTAGGAGGAGAAGTTAAGTTTGCTTGTGTTGATGGCCCAGAGTTTGATGGACATCTAGTAGATTTTGATGAATCAATTAGAAGACAAGCTATGTATAAAACTGAGGAAGGAAGAGCTTTTTTAAAGCTTAAAGAGGGAAAAACACACAGTCATGGTGGATGTGGATGTAGAGGTGATTTAAGAAATGAGTAATTTAAAAAAGAAAAGAGTTAAAGTTAGGGAGCAAGATTCTTTAGAAAGAGCAAATAATTTTAATGAAGTTTCATTAGGATATAAGGCAGAAGAGGCTATGGAAGAAGCAAATAGGTGTCTAGGATGCAAAAATCCTAAGTGTGTAGAAGGATGCCCTGTTTCTGTAAATATACCAGGTTTTATATCTTTTATAAAAAAAGGGGATTTTTCATCATCATTTGAGGAGTTATCAAAATATAATTCTTTACCAGCAGTATGTGGAAGAGTTTGCCCACAAGAAGTTCAATGTGAAGGAAAATGTGTTTTGGGAATAAAAGGAGAAGCAGTATCTATAGGGCAATTAGAACGATTTATAGCAGATTGGGCTAAGAAAAATTCAATAAGCATTTTAAAAAGAAATAATAAAAATTTAGAAAAGGTCGCTGTAATTGGAAGTGGACCAGCAGGGTTAACTTGTGCAGGAGAATTAGCTAAGTTAGGTTACAATGTAACTATTTTCGAAGCATTGCATGAGGCTGGTGGAGTTTTAGTTTATGGAATTCCTGAATTTAGACTACCTAAGGAAGAGGTGGTTAAGTATGAAATAGAACAAATAAAAAAATTAGGAGTAAAAATAGAAAACAATGTTGTTGTTGGAAAGACTGTTGATATTAATGAGTTAATAGAAAATGAAGGGTTTAAAGCAGTTTTTATAGGATCAGGGGCAGGCCTTCCTAAATTTATGGGAATTCCAGGAGAAACTGCTAACGGAGTCTTTTCAGCCAATGAAGTATTAACTAGAGTCAATCTTATGAAGGCTTTTCAAGGGGAATGTAATACTCCTTTAAACTTAGGAAATAAGGTGGCTGTAGTTGGTGGGGGAAATGTTGCTATGGATGCTGCTAGAACAGCTTTAAGATTAGGTGCTGAAACTCACATAATTTATAGAAGAAGTGAGAAAGAACTACCTGCTAGATTGGAAGAAGTCCATCATGCTAAGGAAGAAGGAGTGATTTTAGATATTTTAACTAATCCTATTGAAATATTAACTGATGAAAAAGGATGGGTTAAAGGAATAAAATGTATAAGAATGAAGCTTGGAGAAGCTGATTCATCAGGTAGAAGAAAACCAATGAAAATTGAAGGGTCAGAATTTATTATGGAAGTAGATAGCGTAATAATGTCTTTAGGAACCTCACCTAATCCATTAATATCATCAACTACAAAAGGACTAGAGGTTAATAAGAAAGGATGTCTTATTGTTGAAGAGGAAAGTTTAAAGACTTCCCTAAAGGGTGTTTATGCTGGTGGAGATGCTGTGACAGGAGCTGCTACAGTTATACTTGCCATGGGAGCAGGTAAAAAAGCTGCTAAGTCAATAGATTCTTATTTAAGAAGTGAGGAGTAGAAAAGGTTATTTAATAATATTAAGGAGCAATTTCATATGAAATCTAAAAAAAATAAAATTAGTGTAATAATTTTTAGTATTATATTGATTTCAACAGCTGTAATTGCGTATATATTAAAACCAATGAAGTTAAGTAGTAGAATACTCTTTTTAACATATGTATTTTTAGAAATTTTTTTATACAAACTTTGGATGGTATGCACTTATGGATTCATTTGTATTGATTGTGGTAATGAATTTAATATAGGATTATTTAAGAGAATTTTATTTTTTAAAAATAATAAAAAGTGTCCTAGATGCAATAGTAATAATATAATAAAAGAAACTTTTGGGAATTATTGCTTAAATGAGTGGGTTGATTCAGAGGAAGACTAAAGAAAGGCTGTATTGAAATATAAAATAAGATATGAATATACAAAAAATATTATATTTATATTTTATATTTACTTTTAATACAGCCTTTATATTTTTAAATTTAATAATTATAAATGGGTTTTGATAAAATAATACATAAGATTTATATATTTAAAGTATAAAATGAAACAAATTTGACATACTTTGACTATATAATTTAAACTATAGTAAATAAATTATATTTATATAAGGAGGTAAGAATATGAGAAAAGAATCAAATCCTGCATTAACCCTTGGCTTTGAAAAGGCCGTTAGTGATGGAACTACCATGACAGTAGGAGGGACTATAGTTAAGATATTAATAATGACAGCAATCTTAGGAGTTGCTTTTGTTTATAGTTGGATAGCATTTCAAAATCCTGATATAAATTATAGAAGTGCATTAATTGTATCATCAATAGGAGCCTTAATTTTAGGTTTTTTAACATCTTTTATACCAAAGGTTGCACAATATACAGCAGTTTTCTATGCTGCTTTTGAGGGTGTTCTTTTAGGTTCTATATCAAGATACTTTGAAAATGTATTCCCAGGTATAGTATTTCCTGCTATTCTTTTAACAATAATATGCTTAGTAGCAACAGTTCTTATATACAGAAGAACACCAGAGATAGCTGGAAGAATTAGAAAGGGTGTTTTAATAGGTATAATATCAATTGCGGCTATTTACTTAGTAGGAATGATACTTAGCTTCTTTGGAATAATGTTACCTATATATGGTTCAGGAATAATTGGTGTAGGATTTAGTTTATTTGTTGTGGTTATTGCTACAGCAAGTTTAATAATGGATTATGACTTTATATTAAAAGCTTCACAATATGGTTATCCTAAATATATGGAGTGGTATGGAGCTTTTGGATTAATGGTAACTTTAATATGGTTATATACTGAAATATTGAGTCTTTTAGCTAAAATAATGGATAATAATTAGAACATAAACAAACCGGTAGATTTTAATCTATCGGTTTATTTTTTTTAAAAATTAAATTATTTAAAACAGTACATATAAAGCATTTACATATATGGAAAATAAAGTATAATTATTGTAAAGAAGAGTTAAATTTTATGGCTTTTATTAGGGAGATTTAGTAGTAAATGAATTTTTATGGTGTATAAAAGTATATAGGTAGTGGGGTAGGAGGAAGTTATGGAAAATAGAAATGAGGATAATTTAATAGATGAGTTTAATGAATTAGTTTCAGAAATAAGTAAATCTGTCTTTGATAAATCTATTTATAAGGATTTAAAGCTTACAGAAGAAAATTTGATAAAGACTCTTGCAAGTACTTCAGAAAAAACTGCTACAGTAAATAGAAATAATTTAATAAGTTTACAGAACAATTTAAAAGTAATATTAGATGATGCTATATCAGATTTTAATTTAGGTATTGAACAGGGAGAGCAGACCTTTGAAAAGAAAGCTAATGAGTTTTTAAATAATATAGAAGAGTTATCTACTAAAGCTAGAGCTAATATATATGTTCTTCAAGAGAAAGCTAAGGAGACATTTAATGAAATTGAGGCTTTAAATAGACAGGTTGGTATTATAAATAAAAATATATGTGAACTATCTCAAGAGGAAGGGATTCACAATATATCTACTCTAAAAGAAATAGCTGAAGATTTAACCAAAAGTATAAAGTTAAGTAATAATATAGCCATGGAGCATATAGGCAAAATAGAGGAAATGGATAAAATGCTAAAAGGCGAATGCTTGAAAATTATGAACTGTGTCAATAAATTAGAGAATAGATTGAAAATTGATAAGTTAGAAGTAGGAAATGCTTTAATAGAATGTAAAGAGTATATAGAAAGCAATTTTGATAGAGCTCAGCATAGCTTTAAATTAGATTTGGATGAATTAAAAGATTTATTAGAAGAAGGAAACACTAATATGGACAATTCTATGGAGTTATTAAATAGCACAATAGCAAAATATAATGTTGATGCTATTGATGTAACTAGAAGACTTGGAGATAAAATTAATAATATAGATAAAAAAATGGCTAGTAATAATAAAGAAATAGTTCAGCCATATTTTAATGATGAGTTTAAAAGTGAGTTTGAGAAGAAATATTATTTTTTAATTTCAATTGTAGCTATTGTAGGTGTTTTAGCTGTATTATTTTAGGAGAAAAATTATGCTGGTTAAAGAGTGTGAGTTAAAAAGTAATGATAATATTATAGAAAATGAGACCTTATCAGATTTAGAGGAAAGGTTTTTAAAACTATACAGTAGTATAAAGAAATATGAAAAAGAAAACAAGTTAGATATAATGTGTTTAAAATTAAAGAGTTATTTAGAATTATTAAAGGAAAGATTAGATGACTTAGAACATAGTAGTAAAAATAATTTTGAAAATAACAATGAGTTAAATTTATTGTTGAAATCAGTTAGAAGAGAAATCAAGATTATAGAAATTAAAATTGATAATTTAAAAGATAAGAATTCTGAATTGTTAGAGGAAGAAATTATAGAGGAACTCTTATTAAATTTAAAATATAAGATATTACCCAATATTAGTGAATATAAAGAAAATTTGAGTTCATCATATCTATATCACAATGAATTAAGAATTAGCTTTGGGGTTAAAGCTAAAGAGATAAGAAAAAAATTTTTAATAGAACTAAAAGAGTTTTTAGATAATTCCACAGAAAGATTAAAAGAAAAAATAAATTTAGGCAGTAAATCAATATTAAGAGAAATAAAGCTAATTTCATGTGATGATGTTAATTTAAATGTTGTTGATATAATAAAAAATGAAGTTTTAGAATTAAATATATTAAATGAGAAGATATTTAGTATATATTTAAATACTGAAAAAAAGATTTTTCAAGACTTTTTTGATATACAAAACAATTTAGGGATAAGCATGGATGAGAATGAACTTTATGAATCACAAGAGGTTGATTATAGCTCATTAAATAAACGTTTCTTTAAATTAATAGATTCTTATAACAAAGGTTTCTTAAAAAGTAGAATTTTAATTGATGCAGAAAAATTTATAGGATCTGAGAATATAAAGCATAAAATAGAAATAGAGCTTTTATATGCATTAGACTTTATTAAAGAAGAGTATGTTAAAAATCTTGAAAATTTAATTTTAAAATTTAAAGAAAAAATAGATGAAATTATATATATTAATTTTGAAAATAAGTATGGAAATATATTTTCTGTATCAGAACAAATTGATATTTTAAATTATATATATTTACATTTAAATAATATGCAGGTAAAAGATTTAAGTAAGATAACTTTAGCTGATTACTTAAATAATAGTAAGAGAAATAAAAGATATATTTAAATATATCTTTTATTTTTTATTATAAAAATGCCTCCTTAGCATAGAAAATAGAATTGTTACTTGGATTTTTTTTACAGTGAATGACCAATTTCGCACGAAAAAAGACCAGTTATGCAAGATGTCTTTAAAATTATTAAAAAATATGGTAATATTAGTAATATATAAACAAAAGTATAGGAGGTAATTTTTGTGAGTAAAAGAATTTTAATTTCTATAATAGTAGCAACTCTCATTGTGGGAATAATTATAGTTAGCTTTATTAACAATTTAACTTCCTTTAACATTGGAGCAGATGAAGTAGTATCAATTAAATATTATATGAACAAAGGAAGATATGAAAATTATCAAACAATACCTAATAATATAGAAAAAGAGAGTATTGAAGAAATAGTAAATGTTTTAAATGAGAGTGATATTGAAGTTAATAAAGATTTTACACCAATGAACGACAGTGATAGAAAACTTTATATTTTTTTGGAAAATAAGGATGTAATTATTATAAATAATAATATTATGGACCAGAATAAATATGTAGTAGAGTTTCCTAATGATTCTATTTTAAGAAGCAAGGAGATATCAAAATATGCTATAATAAATTCAGAAAGGTTAAAAGATGTATTTTTAAATATTGAAGATTCTTTTAGAGATGTAAACGTTTTTGAGGAGAGAATGAAGGTTTAAAATTATTCTATATGGGTTGAGAAAAGTCTATATATTGTTTTGAGCGATTTAAAATATTTTTTTAAATCGCTTTTAATTTTGAATTTTATTTGATTTAATGTAAAATAATCTTAATAGGATGTTAACAAAAGTAAAAGGAGAGAAAGGATTTGAAAATTAAATTAAATAATAAAGTTAAGCTTTTCTTGAAATTAAGTTTTATAACAGTAATACTTATTATGGTTATATTTGGTTTTAAAAATATGTTTAAAGAATTTAACATTAAGTATTTTAATATGTATAGAGATAGATTGCATTTTCTACAATTGTTTCTAATAGGTGTTGCTGGTATTATAGCATATTTACCTTTATCTTTTTATGATTTTATTCTTAAAAAGAATGTTGGTATAGATATGAATAATAAAAAGTTATATAAGTACTCTTGGATAGCTAGCTCCATAGCAAGTTTACTTGGATTTGGTGGAGCAACTTCATTAGCTTTTAAGCAATACTTTTATGGAAATCATGTAAAAGATAAAAAGAAGCTTTTGAAAGAAATAGGAAAGATAATATTTTTAAATTTAAGTGGCTTATCTATATTATGTATAATTTATATTCTCTTAGAATTTAAGGATATAAAAAATTTAGGAATTATAAAATATGTAGTATTTGGAATAGCTGCATATACACCATTAGTTGTTATAAATTCGTTATATAAATATAAAAAGAAAAAAGAGGAAGAAGGTTTTGTCTTAAAGGTAATAGGAATATCTTTTATAGAATGGATAGGAAACATGTTACTGATATATTTAGTATTATTTATTACAGGGGCCTATATAAATATATCAGAATATTTCTATGTCTATGTAAGAGCTACTGCTATTGGTATAGTAAGTATGATTCCAGGAGGACTTGGAACTTTTGATCTAACTTTTATAGATGGGTTTAAAGCCTTGGGAGTTCCTATAGAGCAAACTTTCTTAGTAATAATACTTTATAGAATAAGTTATTTTATATTGCCAGCAACTATAGGGTTAGTTCTTTATATTCATGATTTTGGAATGAACTTTAAGTCAATAATAAAAAGTAGACAAAATAATTAGTATTAAATTAGTAAAAATCATTAAGGGATTGTATGAAAATAAATTTTAAGTTATTTTCATACAATCCATTTTTTATATTAAACTTTTTGTATTCTTTTTCATTTTGGCAAGTTGTTTAATGTTAAAGATGTAATTATAATAATTGTAGTTATTTAAGTATAGATATTATGCATATTTAGATTATTTAAGATAAAAATATAGATGAGGGGATGAAATGAAAAAAAGATTTATGTTTTTATCAATTATATTTTTTTTATTAATAGCTCCTATAGATGTAAAATGCAATGATATACCAATATCAAGTATTTATAAGCAAGGAATTCATTCCATTAAAGATAGCGGAGAATATAAAGCTGATGTAAAACTAATAAAGGGAGAAAAAACTTCTTTGTTTGTAATAAATAATAATAATGATATTACTGCATATATAAAATTACCTTTAAATGAAAGTCTTGTATTAGAAAAAATAAATAAAAATCATAAGATTATTATAGTTGGAGACGGTGAAGTGGCTATTACATATGAAAAATCTTAGATTTAAAAGATAAATTTGCATATAATAAAAATACTGCACTATTCAAAAGGAATATGTGGTATTTTTTTATTTAAATTTAGACATTAAGAAAAATAAAAGACTAGGATTTTTCCTAGTCTTTTGTTTCGTCAAAAAAACGTCAAAAATTAGTTTCTTTTTCTTTTCTTAAATTTACATTAAATTTCACATTAAATTATGTTAAATCTAGTAATTGTAACCTTCTCTATGTTGATTTCCTTTTTATTCTAATATAGAATTCTTACATAATTGTAATCTAAATGAAATATTAATCAATGGATTACAATTGCATTAAGAATATATAATATTATTAAAGTTTGAACAATGGGAGGATAAAAAGTGAAGTTAAAAATAGGGGATAAATTAAAATTATTTTTTAAAATAGCATTTGTTTCGGTAGTTATACTGTTTATAGTAAAAGAGTTTACTTCAGTATTTAGAAATTTTAATACTGAGTACTTCTTTATGTATAGAAATAAACTAGATTTTTTAAATCTATTAATAATTGCAGTATTAGGTATAATTTCTTATATTCCTTTATCTTTTTATGATTTTATTTTAAAGAAAAAAGTAGGGATAAGATTAAAGAATAGTAAATTATATAAATATTCTTGGATAGCAAGTTCAATTGCAAGTTTACTTGGATTTGGAGGAGCTACATCTTTAGCTTTTAAGCAATATTTTTATGGAGATTATGTAGATGACAAAAAGAAACTATTAAAAGAAATAGGAAAAATAGTAGCTTTAAATTTAACAGGATTATCAATAGTTTGTTGTACATATATGGGAATTCAAATATATTCTTGGAACAGTTTAGGAGTAATAAAGTATGCCATAGCAATAATAGCTTTATATTCACCAGGATTTATAATTTATTCAGCATATAAATATTTTAAGACAAAGGACAGGTTAGAATTTTTCAGTACTTTAGGTACTATATTCATATCTTTCTTAGAATGGCTTACAACTATAATTTTAATTTATGCTACTTTAAGAATAACAGGCGCATCAATAAGTGTGAATACTTTCTTGCCAATATATATTGAGGCTGCTGTTATAGGAATAATAAGTATGATTCCAGGAGGAATAGGTACTTTTGATTTAACATTTATGACTGGATTAGAAGGTGTTGGGGTTCCTATAGAACAAACACTATTAGTTATAATACTTTATAGAATAAGTTATTTTATAGTGCCAGCAGTTATAGGTGTATTACTTTTTATACATGATTTTGGTAGCAAAATAAATGAAAAGTTTAATGGATTACCTTATGAAATAGTTTCTAAAATTGCTTATAAAGTAGTAGTAGCATTAGTATTTATATCAGGAGCTATTATAACTTTATCAAATATAGCACCACAATATTTATTTAAAATAAGATTATTAAAGGAACTTTTAGGAAAGCAAGTACTAGGACTTTCCATGGGAATGAGCATAGTTTTAGGATTCTTAATAATGCTTATATCACTTATGATGAAGTATAGAGCTAAAAGTATATATAAAACAAGCATGTTTCTACTTGTTTTAGGAATACTTCTATCACTTACAAGAGGAATAAATGCATATGAATTAGCTTTTATAATAATTGTAGCATATATATTATATTTAAGTAGAAGAATGTTTTATAGAGATAGCTTCGTTGTGAGTTGTAAAAATACAATAATAGATTCAGCAATATTAATGGCATCTTTTTCAGTTTATTTCTTCATTTTAATTAGATTTGGAAGATATCTTAAGTATGTTGGAATAGTACGTAAAATGCCTTATAAAATGGCATATAAATTTGGTTTTATAGCATTTGTATTAGTGACTGTAATTTATGTTGCTATCTATTTCTTCAATGTGAGAAGAAAAATTCCTGTAAGAGTATTTGATGAATGTAAGGAAGATGTTGAAAGAATAATAGAAGAATATAAGGGAGATTCCCTAACTCATTTAGTATTTTTAAAGGACAAATATATTTATTTAAATGAAGATAAAGATCTATTTATTCAGTATGAAGTATATGGAGACAAGCTTTTTGTTTTAGGAAATCCTGTAGGAAATACAGAAAATTTATTTAGGGAAATAGAAAAGTTTTGTGAATATGCTGATAACTATGGTTATACACCAGTATTTTATCAAGTTAATGATGAGATGATAAGTTATCTTCATTCCAATGGATATGATTTCATGAAAATCGGTGAAGAAGCTAAGGTAGATGTAAAAGAATTTAAAGTTGTAGGAAATAAGATGAAGAGTTTAAAAACTTCAAGAAGTAAGGTAACTAAGGAAGGATATACTTTCCATATGGTTGAGCCACCATTTTCAAGAGAGTTCTTAGATTCTTTAAGAAATATATCAGATGAATGGTTAGATGGAAGAAAAGAAAAAGGATTTTCAGTTGGATTTTTTGATGAAGATTATTTAAATAAAGCTCCTATAGCTGTCTTAAAAGATGCAGAGGGAGAAATAAAAGCTTTTGCTAATATTATGTATATGTATGATGATGAAAGCTTCTCAGTAGATTTAATGAGATTTAGCAAGAATACTCCAAGAGGAGTAATGGATTTTATGTTCATAAGTCTGATTGAATATGGAAAAGAAAAAGGATATGAAATATTTAATATGGGAATGGCTCCATTAGCTAACGTAGGTTTATCTAAATATGCTTTTTGGAATGAAAAATTAGCACTTCAAGTTTATGAAAACGGACAAGCCTTTTATTCTTTCAAAGGTTTAAGAAGATTCAAAGAAAAATTTAGTAACAAATGGGATTATAAATATATTGCTTACAGAAGAAATACCTCTATATTAATTACAGTAATACAAGCTGCTATAGTATGCTCAAGAAGTAGAAATGTAGAAGAGGGTGTATTTGTAAGAAATTTAAAAAATATAATTAGATAAAAAGCTATATTTAAGGTAAGTGTTGATTTTAGCTAGCTCTTCAGACCTACTTAATTTCACAAAAAGTTTCTATTATCTATTTCAAAATAATAGCTAAGACTTTTAAACTTAAGTGAAAGTCCAAATTTTAATTTGGTACCTTGAACTTATGCAATCGAACTTAGTGAGATTGCCGTCATAATAAAATTAAGAAAAAGTCTCTTAATGCTATTATT
Organism: Clostridium sp. LIBA-8553; assembly: GCF_057782465.1. Taxonomy (NCBI): domain Bacteria; kingdom Bacillati; phylum Bacillota; class Clostridia; order Eubacteriales; family Clostridiaceae; genus Clostridium; species Clostridium sp. LIBA-8553. The sequence goes on along the minus strand of NZ_CM173489.1, from coordinate 1,807,257 downwards.
TTTTCATAGATAATGAAACTCTAATTGTTCATTAAGATGGTCCTACAGTTCTAGCTAAAATCAACACTAGTTTAAAACATCGCCAAATAAAAAATAAAAGTTGTATTGAATATTTTATTATAAGTTATTGTTTAAAAAAAGATAATTTGTAATAAAAACAATACAACTTTTTTTACAATAATCTTTGATTTAAAATCGGGATTAGTTTAAAATGAATTTAAATGACGTAGTTTACATTAAAGAGGGGAGCTGAAAATATGAAAAAACTTAAATGGGGAATATTAGGACCAGGAAATATAGCTAGAGATTTTGCTAAGGCTTTAAATAGAGTTAATGGCGAGGTTTATGCTGTAGCATCTAGAAATAAAGAGAGAGCTGAAAAATTTGCTAGTGAAAATAATGTTAAAAAAGCTTATGGAAGCTATGATGAATTGATAAATGATGAAGAAATAGATGTTATATATATAGCTACTCCACATAGTAATCATTATGAGTATATGATAAAAAGTTTAAATAACAATAAACATGTTCTTTGTGAGAAAGCAATAACTGTAAATAAGAAAGAATTAGATGAAGCTTTAAAAATAGCAAAAGAAAATAATTTAGTTTTAGAAGAAGCAATGACTATATTCCATATGCCATTATATGAAAAGGTATTAAATAAAATTAAAAATGGTGAATTGGGAAAAGTTAATATGATTCAAGTTTCTTTTGGAAGTTTTAAAGAATATGATGAAAATAATAGATTTTTTAATATTGATTTAGCTGGAGGAGCACTTTTAGACATAGGAACTTATGCTTTATCCTTTGCTAGATATTTCTTATCTAGTATGCCTGTAGAAATACTAACTACAGTTAAGAAAGCTAATACTGGTGTTGATGAACAATCAGGAATAATATTAAAGACTAAAGAAGATGAAATGGCTGTAATTTCCTTAGCTTTTAGATCTAAGATGCCTAAGAGAGGAATTGTTTCTTGTGATAATGGATTTGTAACAATTGATGATTTCCCAAGAGCTAATAAAGCTACTATAAATTATTTAGATGGAAAAGTAGAGGTTATAGAAGAGGGAAATACAGAAAATGCTTTAGATTACGAGATTCTTTTCATGGAAAATAGAATAAGAGAAAATAAAAAGTCTAAAAGCATGGAATTAACATATGATGTTACAAATATTATGAATAATGTAAGAGAACAATGGGGAATATTTTATCCTTTTGAAAAATAAGAAAAAATGTAGAGAATAATATCACCTAAAGAATATAATATAATATTAATATTCTTTAGGTGATTTAATTTGAATATAGATCTTTCAAAAAAATATAATTCTTTAGACTATACAAACTTTAACACAGATATGGATGCTTTTGTTAACTCTAATAACTTAGAGAGTAAAACTGATTATCTTTTAGTAACAAATTTACGTACTAAATATACTTATGTTTATAAAAAAATCAATAATAAATGGACGAGGATATATAAGTGGATTAGTACAGTGGGAAAACCTTCAACACCAACAAGAAAAGGTATCTTTTTAATTAATGGAAGAAAGCCAACCTTTGCAGGTGCAGACTATTCAGTAAAATATGCAACAAGAATAATTGATGGGTATTATTATCATTCTATTTTGTATAATAGAAGTGGAAAAAACATTAAAGATGGTAGGTTAGGACAAGCTCTAAGTCATGGTTGTATTAGACTTGCCACAGATAATGCTAAATGGATATATGAGAATATACCAGATAATACTACGGTTTTAATAGCTTAGATTACACATACTATTTTAGAAGAATCATTTGATTTGAAAGGAGAAAATAGTATGGATAAGATTCATTATTTAGTAGACGGACTAGGAAGTTCTACAAATAAGACTCAAGTTAAAAACGCTCTAGAAAATATAGGTGGAGTTCAAAAGGTATGTGTAGATGTAGCTAGGGGAAGTATAGAAGTAATGTTTAATGAAAATACAAATGAAAATGAAATAAAAGATTGTATTGAGAATGCAGGATTCCCTGTAAAAGATTCTTAATTAAGTTAAAATAAAAGAGCTCTATAATAGAGCTCTTTTATTTATAACTTTTGAACATTTGTAGCCATTGGGCCTTTTTCACCTTCGCTTATATCAAAAGATACACTTTCACCTTCATGCAAATCTTTTTCAGGACCTTTTTCTTTAACTTGTGATATATGTACAAATATGTCATCACCTTCATCACAAGAAATAAAGCCATATCCTTTTTCTTGATTAAACCATTTTACTATTCCAGTTCTACTACTCATAAATATTTTTCTCCTTACATAAAAAAGTTAAACACCTATAGTATTCCAAATAATCATAAAAAATAAACATATTTTTATTTATAATTTTAAGTTATCATTAAGAATTAAATGGTATAATAATAAAAAATTGATATTTTAGGAGGATTTATGGATTGTAAAGGGGTTATATTTGATTTCAATGGAACCTTATTTTGGGATTCAGAAAAGCATGAAACTGCTTGGAAAGAATTTTCAAAAGAAATAAGAGGTGTGGAATTAAATGAAGAGGAATTTAAAACTAAGGTTCATGGTAGGACAAATGAACTTATTTTAAAGTATATTATGGGAGAGGATTGTGATAAAGATAAAATAGATGAGCTTTCCAAGGAAAAAGAAAGAGTTTATAGGGAATTATGTAAAGGTGATAAAGAGAATTTTAGGCTAGTACCAGGAGCTAATGAGTTTTTTGATTATTTAAAGGAAAAAGAAATTCCATTTACCATAGCTACTGCCTCTATAAAGGAAAATGTAGACTTTTTTGTTGAAAGTTTTGATTTAAATAGATGGTTTGATTCAAATAAAATAGCTTTTGATGATGGGAATACTAGGAGTAAACCAGATCCGGATATTTATTTGAAAGCTGCTGATTTACTAGGTGTTGATATTAAAGAATGCATTGTTTTTGAAGATGCTATTTCAGGCATAAAATCAGCAAATAATGCAGGCGTAAAAGAAATAATAGTTATTGATGGCACAGGAGAAAAAGAATCTTTTAAAGATATAGTTGGTGTGAGTAAGGTGATTAAAGACTTTAGGGAGTTATTATAATTGACAATTTAATATAGTAGTAATTAGATAAAAAGGGATTGTAGCAAAAATTAGCCTAAAGTAAAACTTATAAATATATTCGGAGAATTACTGAATTTTGCTAAGGATATATAAGTTTTATTATTGAGTTTTGATATGGTTCCTTTTTATTTATTTTCAAAATTGAAAAAAATTAATATTAACTTATTTGCCATGTATATATCATCTTTGTAATATTATTGTATAGATTTGAATTTACAGTTTTGGTAAAATTTATATTGACTACTTAGGAAAGGAGAATACTGTGAAGAAATCAGTACTTAAATTTACCTTAATTCTAATTGGAATAATTTTTATAGCATATTATTTTTTAGTCAATACCTTAACTGGAAAAACTACCTTTAGTTCTTTTTATTTAATAGTTGGAATAGGGATTATATCTTATGTATTATTAAGAGATAAACTTTTGAAATTAAATTGGTTTAAAAGAATATATAAACCATTTAAAATTTTAGCTATTATATGTGTAAGTATATTTATTATAGTTGAAGGAGCAATAATTTTTTATCCTAAGAAATCATTAAATACTTGTGATTATATAATTGTTTTAGGAGCTGGTATAAGAGGAGAGAATTTAACGGCTACCTTAAAAGATAGGTTGGATAAAACTGTAGAATATTTAGATAAAACTGGTTATGATGGTGAAATAATAGTTTCAGGTGGACAAGGTCCAGGAGAAAATATAACAGAAGCTGAGGCAATGACAAAATATTTAATTGAAAAAGGAATTCCACAAAATAGAATAATACTTGAGAATAAGGCAACTAGCACTTATGAAAATTTGAAATATTCTAAAGAAATCATAGAACATTTAAGTGGAATACCTATTAAAGATTTAAATGTTTTAGTTATCACAACAGATTTTCATGCTATGAGGAGTGAACTTTTAGCCAAAAGGAATGGGTATGGCAATGTAGAATTATATACTAGCAATAGTCAATGGTATTTAATACCTTCTATGTATGCAAGAGAATTTTTTGCGGTGTGTAAGTCTTTAGTATTTGATAAAGCAATTTAAATGAAAAAGCAGATTAGTGTTTACTAATCTGCTTTTGGTTTTAGCATGTAGAATATAAATAAAAAATGTAAAAGGAGAATTACAACACAAAGAAACAAATTATAGGTTATATAGTTTAAGAATATTCATAGAAAGTTCTACATGCTTTTATAAAATAAGAAAAAGTGAGGTTAAAAATTACTAAATTATAATTTTTGTTATTATATATTTATGAATCGTAATTACAAAATATTCCCCAAAAAAAAATAAAATAAATTTTTGTTTACAAAACATTAAAATTTACTTAATATAATATATAGAAATAATATTTGAAAATTTTTATTACATTTGGAGGTGGTGTAAATGGAAGGAGATCCCCTTAGTAGAAAATTAATATTTAAATTAAAAACGAGAGGAAAATACATTTATACCATTTGTACAATATGCTAGTTTAAAATTTATTAAGTGTAATTAATTCTCTTGTTTAATAGAAAAGAGGAAATAATATGAACAAAAGAATAACTAAAGAGAAGTTAAAGGATATGTTGATTAAATATCCTAATAATAAATTAAACTCACTAGATGATGTACATCCAGCTGATATATTAGATTTATTAGAAGAAAATGAAGAAAATATTAAACTTATACAAAAACTTCCAGATGATATGATTGCAGATATTATAGATTTTGCGAAGGATGATGACAAGGTAAATATTTTAAAGAGTTTACCAGAGGAAAAAAAGAAAAATGTTTTACATAATATATCCTCAGATGAGCTTACTGACTTAATGGCAAATTTAAATAGTGAAGAATCTAGTAAGCTACTTTCAAGTATGCCTGTCCAAGAAGCCAAGGATTTAAAAAAGTTATTAACATATGCACCAGATACAGCTGGTGGAGTTATGGCAACAGAATTTATTTCAATAAAAGATACCATGAGTGTAAAAGAAACATTAGAGTATCTTCAGTTAGCTGCTCCAGAGGCTGAATCTGCTTATTACATATATGTAGTTGATGATTTAGGAATATTAAAAGGGGTAGTTTCTTTAAGAGAACTTGTTATAAGTAAGTTTGATGAAAAAATTTCAGAGATTGTAAATAAAAATGTCATAAGTGTTCCTTTTGATATGGACCAAGAAGAGGTTGCAAATATATTTGATAAATATGGTCTTTTAACAATACCAGTTGTAGATTATAAAGATATGCTTTTAGGTATAATAACTATTGATGACGTTATAGAAATCATAAAAGAAGAAACAACTGAAGATATACACCGTTTAGGAGGTGTAGATGGAGAAGAAAAAGTTGATAGTACTGTAAAAGAGTCTGTAAAAAGTAGATTACCATGGTTATTCGTAAACTTGATAACAGCTTTCTTAGCTTCTGCTACTGTTGGACTTTTTGAAGGAACTATTAGTAAAGTTGTAATTTTAGCAACATTTATGCCTATTGTTGCGGGAATGGGTGGAAATGGAGGAACTCAGACTTTAACAATCATAGTAAGAGGTATAGCTTTAGGAGAATTAACTTTTAAAAATGCAAAGAGAATTTTCTTTAAAGAAATTGGTGTTGGTATTTTAACAGGTGCTGCTACAGGGTTAGTAACTGCTATCGTAGCAGTTTTCTGGTCAGGAAAGCCAGCAATTGGTGTAGTAATCGGCTTAGCTATGATATTAAATATGACAGCTGCTACATTTGCGGGATATTTAGTACCGGTTATTTTAAAGAAATTAAAGGTAGATCCTGCCTTAGCATCAGCTGTATTTGTTACAACAGTAACTGACGTGTGTGGATTCTTTTTCTTCTTAGGTTTAGGAACATTATTCTTACCATATCTAACTTAGATTATTATTTGTTAAGAAGGTGTAATATATGAAAAAGAGTTTTAGAGCTAAAAATATTTTAATGATTATAGTATTATCACTTGTAATATTTATTGGTGGAAAGATTTATTTTAGTAATCCTAATAATATAGCAAAATTAGATGTATCTAATAATACTCAAGGAATAATTAGTATTCAAGAAGTTAATAATTAATATAAAAATACCTATGATTAAAATTTTTATCTTAATCATAGGTATTTTTATGTTCGTATTTTATTCTTAGATAAAGGGATAAAAATGTGTAGTTATTTTTTTAGTGGAGGAATAATGGGAGGCTTTGGATCTATAGTTATGATGATTGGAATGTTTCTTATAGTTTCCCTTATAGGCTATTTCTTAGTTAAGCTTTTTAAAGAGTTTAATAGCCCTAGTAATCAGGCATTAAAGACATTAAAGTCAAAGGTTTGCTAAGGGTGAAATAAGAAAAGAAGAATATAATGAAATTAAAAAGAATTTATAGTAAAACAAACCTGACATGAATAATTCATGTCAGGTTTGTTTTACTTAGATTTAGAATTTATATATTCTATTAAAGAAATTATAAATCCTATGAAGCATAGAGCAGCAACTAATATATATACAAATCTCATTCCTGAAATAAAAATTTCTGGTTTACCAGGTATTGCACCTAGAACTCTAAATCCAGCTAAATCACTCATTTTGGCATATAAAATAGAAGTTGATGCTGATACACCAAAAGCAAGTCCTAAATTTCTTATTAAAGCATTAGTACCACCAGCTATTCCAAGTTTGTCCTTAGGAACAGAGGACATTATTAGGTTTGTATTTGGTGATTGGAATAATCCATTTGAAAAACCTAATAGTGCTAAAATAATGAATATTGTTGCTTCCTTTGAATTACCGTTTAATAATGATAATAAGATCATAGAAACACCAGTTAAAAATAAACCTATTAAAGTAAGTATTTTACTACCTATTTTATCAGATAATGTTCCACTAAGAGGTGCTACTATGAATAATACAATTGGGTAAGCAGTCATTATTACTGAAATCTTTCCAGGACTATATCCTAAAATATCATTTAAGTAAAATGGTTGAATAACATTTATTGTATTTATTGCTGTGAAAGAAATAAATGCACATATTAAGCTTACAGAAAATATAGATTTTTTGAATAAGTTTAAATGGAGCATAGGATTTTTTGTTTTGTTTTCGAACATTAAGAAGAATGCAAGAACAATACATCCTATTACAAAACCTAAAATTACATATATACTATTAAAACCTAAAGATTGACCAAGTAGTATTGAAGTAAAGATAAGAATTGTAGCAATAAAGAACATTGTTGCTCCAGGTTTATCCATTGATTCAGACTCTTTAGAAACTCTTATTGGTAGATATTTCTTTGCAAATATATAACATATTATACCAATAGGAACATTTATTAAGAAAATGTAGTGCCAAGTAAAGTATGTTACTATAAATCCTCCTAAAGCTGGCCCTAATATAGATCCTAAAGCAACGAATGAACCGGAAATACCTAAAGCTTTTCCTCTTTCATTAGGAGGGAAAACATCTGTTATAATACCTTGGTTTGATGACATTAACATAGCAGCACCTATAGCTTGCACAATTCTAGATATTACCAAAATAGGAAGCGATGGAGATATTCCACAAAGCAAAGATCCTAAAACAAATACTAATATTCCTTTTATAAATATTGAACTTTTTGAATGCATATCTCCTAATCTACCAAAGATTAAGATAGATGCAGAAATTATTATTAAATATGAACTTACAATCCATTCAGTTCCAGCCATAGTTGCGCCTAAATCTCTTTGAAGAATTGGAAGAGCTACATTGACTATACTACTGTCTAAACATGCCATGAATGGTTGCATTACTAATACTCCTAATATAAACCATCTGTTTTTATAGACCAGATCGGTTGAATTTTTAGAATTTTCATTAGCATTAATCACCTAATCATCTCCTTTATTAAATTTTAGTTAAATTTTTATTAAATATGAACTATACAATTATAAAACGACAAAATTTTATTGTCAAAGCTGAAAAATGCTATATTTTCTTTGTGTAACCGTTTATTATTATTTACGGAATGTTAAATTTTAATAATAATATGTTTTATTCAATATTGACTTTACTCAATAAATATATTTATGAAAATATTATTTATATTGGAAAAAGATAGATGAAATATGTACTATTTGTAAAGGGAAAGTGATAGAATAGAGATAGAAAAAAGAAGTGTCATTTAAAGGAGGAGAGATATGAAGGATTTAATCTTTTCTTTTAATAAAAAATTTATAGAACATAAATTGTTATTTACATCCATAGTTTTATCTTTATTCATGGCAGGGACACTTCAATGGAGTTTTTTTAGGTATCTAGTAGGAATATTATCTTGTCTTATGATTATATTAGATTATAAAGATGGATTAAATTATTTTAGTAAAAATAAAAAATTAATCTATAAAAAATATATAAGAAATATATTTTTCTTAATCGAAAGTTTACTTATAGGATTTATAGCTAATGAAATATTTTGGTTTTTTACTAAAAATAGAATTTTTATCTTAAAAGAAGGAATTGTTAAAAGTACTCTAATTACTACTATTTTTATAATAGTAATTATTAATTTGATTTCTGTATTATTTTTACAAAAGTTGGGCTTTGATACAATAAAATGGATTAATATGATTTTAGCTTTATTTTTTATGAATAGTAGTGTAATTAATGAAATAATAAATAGTTTGTATATTATTAAAAATGAGGATGCATTAAATTTTATAATAACTTTAATAATAGTACTAATTGTATTTTATAGTGGATATTATATGTTTAAAATATCCATATTAAAAAGTATTAATTTAAAACATTAGTATATATAAATTAGTATAGGAAAAACTACTATAAATGCTTAAATATCAAGGAGGTATGAAAATGAATAATACTTTTTTAAAACACAAAAAAAATCCATTGATGTATCCAGCTTATTGTGGCTCAGCTTCAACTCCAGGAGTAGGATTTAAATTAAAACCATTAGATTTTCCATATGACGCTTTAGAGCCATCAATAGACGAAGAAACAGTAAGAATACACCATAATAAGCACCAACAAGCTTATGTGGACAAATTAAATAAGGCATTAGAAAAACATCCTGAACTTTATGGTAAAAATTTATGTGAAATTTTAGGTGATTTAGATAATATGCCTAAAGATATCATAACAGATTTAGTAAATCAAGGTGGAGGAGTATATAATCATGAATTCTATTGGAGTATTTTAGGTAAAGGATGTAATAGACCGGTAGCTGAAATTGCTGATGCTATAGATAGAGATTTTGGTTCCTTTGAAAAGTTTAAAGAACAGTTCACACAATGTGGAATTTCTGTTTTTGGCTCTGGATATGCATGGTTAGTTAGTGATAAAGATGGTAAATTAAAAATAATGCCAACTAAAAATCAAGACTCACCTATTTCTTTAGGATTAATTCCTATATTAACAATGGATGTATGGGAGCATGCTTATTATTTAAAATATCAAAATAGACGTCCGGAGTATATAAATAATTTCTTTGATATTATAAATTGGAAAAAGTGTGGAGAATATTACAACAATAGATAATAAATAATAAGAAAGAGGCTTAATTTTAAGATTAAGCTTCTTTTTTATTGCTATATGGTAATATTTGTAAATAGATTTTAGTATACATATTATGTAGAAAGTAAAATGAAAAAGGGGGAGAATTATGACTCGGTATAAATTTATGAAAAAAAATGCAGCCAAATATACAGCTGCTTTGTTAACCTCAATTTATGGGTTAACCTTAGTATCACCTCAAGTTGTAAAGGCTGATGTTAATGAGGGTAAAGCAGTTATTGAGGAAAAGACAGTAGAAGGAGAAATAGTAGATGTAACTGAGCAGCTTACAAGAGAATTAGAGGTTAATGCAAAGGATGTTGCAAATCCTGAGATTATTCTAGCTGCAGAAGGTGAACTTAGAAAAATAAATAAGACAGAGGTATTAAGTTCAGAAGAATTAACTGTAACTGTTGATACTGAATTTCCTAATATAGTTGAATATAGAATGGGAGATAAGGTTATTAAAGGAGCTAATAAATCAAGAGATGAGTTCTTAATCAATGGAAAGATATTTAAACCAACAGTTCAATCAGAAAAGAATTCTGACGATTCAATGGGAGAATCATATTTATATAGATTAAACTTTGAAGATATAAATGTTGAAATGACTATATCGCTTACTATAATAGAAAATACAGTAAAACTTCAATTTGAAGAAATAAATGAAAATGGTGATTTTAAAGTTGGAACTATACAAATTCCTAATCATAATCTTGTAACAATAAATGAAGAGGAAGAAAATCCAGATATTACAGCAGCTAAGGTTCATGGAATACTAAGTTCAGATGATTATTTTTATGATTTAAAAGAAAAAGAAGTTGATGAAAGCCCAGTTAATCAAACTATGACATTTTTAGATAACGGGGACTTAGTTGCATCTTTAGAAAATAATGTTATTGATTATGAAAAACAAGTTTATTACCAAACTGTTTTAAATGAAGGAATTAAGGAAGCTGGACTTTGGAATGGTTCATGGATATATAGAGAACAACTAAGCAATTCAGATGGAATGCAATTTAATATGACTGCTGAAGGTTTAGAGTTTGAAGGAAATCAAGTTATAAGTGATTCAGAAAATGCAATATATCCTGATTTAAATAAGGATATGGAAGCTGTTTATTGTGGTTTAGGTAAAGAGGAGGACTTTGAGGGGAAAGATTTAACTGGAAAAATAGCTCTTGTTGATAGAGGAGAAACTACCTTTGTTTCAAAGGCCGAAAATGCTAAAAAAGCAGGGGCTGAGTTTGTAATAATAATAAATAATGTTCCAGAATCTATTCCAGGTCAAGGTACACAAAATGCATGTAATACTATAGCTGTTAGTAAAGAAGTTGGTGATAACATAAAGGCTAATTTAGGTGAGGATAATAGTATAGTTATAAATGCAAAAGAAAAGGTTGGAAAATTTAGTGGAGTTACAGAGTTACCATGGTCAAGAGTTGTAATTTCAGGTGATAAAAATAATGATGAGACTGTAGATTGGCAAGATGGTGCTGTTGCATATAGAGAACATATGGTTAGACCATATGGAGATGATGTTGTAAAAGATCATATTTCTCATGTTGCTATGAACTTTGCATCACAAGCTCAATATCCATTTGATAGATTAACAGACCAAGTTGCTAAGTACTCTAATTACTTAGATGGTTTTGGGCAAATGATGCTTATTAAAGGATACCAATCAGAAGGTCATGATAGCGCTCACCCAGACTATGGTAATAATTTTAATCAGAGAGCTGGGGGAGTAGAAGAATTTAATGAAATGGCTAAGGTTGTAGAAGAAAAATATAACACTTTAGTTGGAGTTCATATAAATACAACAGAATTATATCCGGAGGCTAAATATTTCTTAGATGAACTTTTAGAGCAACCTTATAGAAAAGGATGGAAGTGGCTTGATCAATCATATTATGTAGATAAAAGAGCGGATGTTTTAAATGAAACAGAAACTGGATTAAAAGCAAGACTTGACGAGATGAAAGAAGCTACAGCAGAATTAGATTGGGTTTATGTAGATGTTTATAGAACAAATCCTTGGAACGAGTACATGCTTCAAAACTTCTTAATGGATAATGACTGGTATGTTGCTACAGAGTGGAGTGGTCCTATGAGAAAAAATGCTATTTGGACTCACTGGGCTGATTTAACCTATGATGGTGGAAATATATCAAATGGAGTTAACTGGGGAGAGCAATATAGAGGAACTAGAAGTAAGATTGTTAGATTTGTAGAAAATGAAATGAAGGATGTATTCCCTAATGATATTTTATTAAAAGGTAATAAAAATAAAGGATTTATGGGATGGGAAGGAGATTGTCCAAGAGAGAAAAATATAGAGTATTCTGTAGAGACTTTCTATAATTGGACTTTACCTACAAAATATATGCAACACTTCCCAATAACAAAATGGACCGATACTGAAGTTACTTTTGAAAATAATCTAGTTAGTTCAGTTGAAAATTTAAATAAAGATCAATATGGAAAAGTTTTAGGGGGAGATACCAAACTTGAGAAAGATGGTAATTTAATATACTCTGGAACAACTTACAGAAATGGAAGTTCAGAAGGAAGTAGAGCTGAAGATGCTGGAGATAAATTATTATCAAAAAATAATAGAGTATTTATACCTTATAGTGAAACAGATATAGAAAATCCTGATAAAGTTTACGCATGGAATGACTTTGATGAGGAAAGAACATGGCATTTACCAAAGAGTTGGAAAGAAGAGGGGACATCTAAAGTTTATCTTTATGAAACATCAGGAGAAGGAAGAAGATTAGTTCAGGAAATTCCAGTAGTAGATGGACAAATCACTTTAAATCTAAATCCAAGTACTCCATATATCATTTACAATGAAAAGGTTGAAGAAACAGTCGGAACAACAGAGTGGAGTGAAACAAGTACAGTTGGAGATATGGGATTTGATAGCTATGATTTCAAAGATGGAGAAGATGATTCCTATGGATGGTGGAGTAAGGTTACTGAAGGCGATGGAAGCAATATAAACTTTGAAAGAGAAACTGGAGTTTCAGAGGCAAATGGAAGTTTTACTAATAATACTGGACAGACCTATTTAAGAATAGATGGGGAAGAGGCTGGTGGAGTAACTCAAAATGTAACTCTTAAGGGAGGAAAAGATTATTCAGCATCAGTTTGGGCTGAAATAACTCCAGGTAAGGAAAGAGAAGCAGAAATAGAGGTTAAAGTTGGAGATGAAGTATTTAAACAAAGTATAACTTCAACTAACTTTAAAAACTTTACAGTAAACAGTGATAAGCACAACACATACTTCCAAAGAATTAAGGTGGATTTCACTGTACCAGAGGAAGTAAATGATATTCAAGTATCATTAAAAGCTGGAGAAGGAGAAAGTGATTCTTATGTTAGATTCGATAATGTAAGAGTTGTTGAGCATAAGAGAAGTGAAGAAGAGAAGAATTATCAAAATGAAAACTATTATTATGAAGATTTTGAAAGTGTAGATGAAGGATGGGGACCATTTGTTTATGGATATAATGGTTCATGTCAAACTCACCTTTCAGAAAGAAATATAAATGGCTACACTAACGATACAATAAATGGTGACTGGTCATTTAAAACTCAAGAGGGAGGAACAGGTTTAGTAGCTAGAACAGTTCCGGGTTTATTAAAGTTAGAACCTAATAAGAAATATTCAATTAAAGTTGATTATAAATTCCCAGATAGTGATTTCTATAAGAAAGATAAATATGCTAATTATGACATAGCAGTTAAATCTGATAAAGCTAAGGGTAGCGAAGAAGAAACTGTTATGAGAGCAAGACTAGACAGATATGAGGTTAATGAAGAAAATGGACAAGGTTCAGGTACTTTTGAATATACCTTTGAAACAGGAAGTCAAGATGATTACTATATAGCTATTGAAAAGGTTGGAAATGGAATCTTAGTTTTAGATGATTTAACAATAAATGAGTATGATGGAGAGGTTGATAACCCATTCCCAGAACCACCAAAGCCACCAGTAGATCCATTAGCTATTCCTCAAGAAAAAATGAGTATTGTTGCTAATGCAGAACAGTCAGATGCCGGCGGAGAAGGACCAGCTAAATATGCCTTAGATGGAAATGAAGGTACAATATGGCATACTCCTTGGGATGGTTCAGGAGATAAACCATATCATGTAACTTTAGATTTAGATAAAGAGGGAGATAAGAGTTATGTTATAGATACGTTTACTTATCTTCCAAGACAAAGTGGTGGAAATGGTAGAATAACTCAATATGAACTTCAAGTAAGTAATGATGGAGAAAACTTTACAACTGTTAGCACTGGAAATTGGGCAAATGATGAGGAACTTAAGGTAGTTAAATTTGATGCTGTAGAGGCTACTCATATAAGACTAATTGCTTTAGAAGGTGTTGGTGGGTATGCATCAGCAGCAGAACTTAATGTTAAGCAAAAAGAAATACCGGTTGAACCAGAAATAGTTGTTAATCCAGTAAGAGACTTTAAGGAATCTGAAGTTAATAAAAAAGATGTAACTGTAACTTGGATAGAACCAGAAACTACAGAAGGCTTAGAAGGATATATACTATACAAAGATGGTAAAAAGGTTGATGAAATAGGAAAGGAAGAAACTTCATACACCTTTAAGAAACTAAATAGACATACAATTTATAATTTTAAGATTGCTGCTAAGTATTCAAATGGAGAAATTTCAAGTAAAGAGAGTATAACATTAAGAACAGCTAGATAATAAATTAATATAAAAATATCTAACTTTAAAAACAAATAGATAAAATAAAAAAACGGAAGGATTTTTTTATCCTTCCATTTTTTTTATACATTTACATAAGTTGTAAACGATATTATAATTATATTGTAAATAATTTACAACGGGAGGGAACTATGAAAAGAAAAATGCTTAAAAGACTTTTAACATCAGCTTTTGCTTGTATTTTTATAGCTAACGGGTTAATAACAACTACTGTAAGAGCTGTTGGGCCTAAAACTGGGGAGGAAACACAGATTTTAGTTCCAAATTTAAATCCAACACCAGAAAATTTAGAAGTGGTTGGAGAGGGATTTCAAATAACTTCTTCTATAAATTTAGTTGGAGAAGATCTTGCTGATGGTGATGCAGTAAAATCATTAAGAGAATTTTTAGAGGCAAATGGCATAGAAGTAAATACTGAACATAATGCTAATTCAACAACTCTTATAATAGGTGAAGTTGAGGATGATATTCATGAATTAGATGAAGCTTTAAATGGAACTACAGCAGAAAATTTAAGAGAAGAAGGGTATGCTTTAGTTTCAAATGATGGAAAAATAGCTATTGAGGGTAAAGATGGAGATGGAACTTTTTATGGGGTTCAAACATTTAAACAGTTAGTTAAAGATTCTAATATACCAGAAGTAAATATAACTGATTATCCTACAGTAAGTGCAAGGGGAATTGTAGAAGGATTTTATGGAACCCCATGGACACAAGAAGATAGATTAGATCAAATTAAATTCTATGGAGCGAATAAGTTAAACACATATATTTATGCTCCAAAAGATGATCCATATCATAGAGAAAAATGGAGAGAGCCTTATCCAGAAAGTGAAATGTCAAGAATGCAAGAGCTTATAGATACTGCTTATGAAAATAAAGTTGACTTTGTTTTTGGTATTTCTCCAGGAATAGATATAAGATTTGATGGAGAAGCAGGAGAAGAAGATTTTCAACATTTAATAACAAAGGCAGAATCTTTATATGACATGGGTGTAAGAAGTTTTGCAATATATTGGGATGATATTCAAGATAAGAGTGCAGCTAAACATGCTCAAGTTTTAAATAGATTTAACGAAGAGTTTGTAAAGGCTAAGGGGGATGTAAAACCATTAATAACAGTTCCAACAGAATATGATACCGGAGCTATGGTAAGTAATGGACAACCTAGAGCTTATACTAGAATTTTTGCAGAAACTGTTGATCCTAGTATAGAAGTTATGTGGACTGGTCCTGGAGTTGTTACAAATGAAATTCCTTTAAGTGATGCACAGCTTATAAGTGGAATATACAATAGAAACATGGCTGTGTGGTGGAATTATCCTGTAACAGACTATTTTAAAGGTAAACTTGCTTTAGGACCAATGCATGGTTTAGATAAGGGACTAAATCAATATGTAGATTTCTTCACAGTAAATCCTATGGAACATGCTGAGCTTTCAAAAATATCAATACACACAGCTGCAGACTATAGCTGGAATATGGATAACTATGATTATGATACAGCTTGGAATAGAGCAATTGATATGCTTTATGGTGATTTAGCAGAAGATATGAAGGTATTTGCAAACCATTCAACAAGAATGGATAATAAATCTTGGGCAAGATCAGGAAGAGAAGATGCTCCAGAACTTAGAGAAAAAATGGATTCTTTATGGGATAAACTATCCTCTAAAGAGGATGTTACTACTCTTATAGAGGAGTTATATGGTGAATTTGCAAGAATGGAAGAAGCTTGTAATAATTTAAAGGCAAATTTACCTGAAGTTGCTTTAGAAGAATGCTCAGCACAACTTGATGAGCTTATTACTTTAGCTCAAGGAGATAAAGCATCCTTAGATATGATAGTAGCTCAACTAAATGAAGACATGGAAGCTTATGAGAGTGCTAAGGAAATTGCACAAACTAAATTAAATGAAGCCTTAAGTAGCTTTGCAGTTATATCTGAAAAGGTTGCACAGTCTTTCATACAAGAAGCTTTAAGTTTTGACTTAACATTAATAAATCCAAGCACAGTAAAGGTAACAGCTTCATCAGAAGAGGTTACAGGTGAAAATGCACCAGCTTCTTTTGCTTCAGATGGAGATATGAATACTTTCTGGCATAGTAAGTGGTCAGCTCCTGCCCATGAAGGACCTCATTATTTAACTTTAGAATTAGATAATATATATGAAATAAACAAAGTTAAATATGTTCCAAGACAAGATAGCCAAAATGGAAGAATAACAGGATATAAACTTTCTGTTAGTTTAGATGGAGAAAATTTCACAGAAGTTAAATCAGGAACATTAGCTGATAATGCATCTATAAAGTTTATAGAATTTGATAAGGTAGAAGCTAAATATGTTAGATTAGATGTTACAGATAGTGTTTCAGATCAAGCAAATAGCAGAGGAAAGTTTGCTACTGCTGCAGAACTTAATGTTCATGGTTCATTGAAAGAAAATAATGAGGTAACAGGTAATGCGTCTCTTGAAACTTTAGAAGAAGTTAAGGTGGGCGACAACTTAGAAGTTGGAATAGGAATAGAAGAATTAACAAATTCAGAAGCATGGGCTTATGATTTTGTATTAAATTATGACGAAAATGCCTTTGATTATGTAGAAACAACTTCAAAGGATGGGGTGTTTGTAAGTGCTAAGAAAATAGAAGATGGAAAGATTAGAGTTTTAGCAAGTTCTGTAACAGGAGAGCCATTACCAGCCAAGGAAGCTTTAGCAAAGGTTGTATTAAAAGCAGAGGCTAAGATTGAAGGAACATCTTTAAGTATAACTAACTCATCCATAGGAGATGGAGAAGGAATGGTTCATGAAATTACAGGAGCTGAAAAAATAGTTAATATAATAGAAGGAACTACTCCAGAGATTATTGTAAATCCAGTAAGAGACTTTAAAGAATCAGAAGTAAATAAGAAGGATGTAACTGTAACTTGGGTAGAGCCAGAGACTACAGAAGGATTAGAAGGATACATTCTTTATAAAGATGGCAAGAAGGTTGGAGAAATTTCTGCTGATGAAACTTCTTATACATTTAAGGGATTAAATAGACACACAATCTATAACTTTAAAATTGCAGCTAAATACTCAAATGGAGAGATTTCAAGTAAGGAATCTATAACTTTAAGAACTGCAAGATAATAATATAATAAAAAAATAAGCTAAATCTTTTAAGAGTTAGCTTATTTTTTTTGTTTTTAACATGAGAATATTTTTAAAATATTCCTATAGAAGGAATTAAATGTGTAAAAAACAGAGATGTTATTTCAATAAATTGGGAAAAAATATGATAATTATTCTCAAATGTTGTAATAAAATAAAAAAATATTGAGTTTTTTTAGAAAAATTTTTAGAAATATATTGTTACATCGCCATTGTTTTGTTAAAATAGGGGTGAGGGTAATTAAATATCCCATAGGGACGGAAAAAGTCCCAAGTTGTTAAGAGGAATAGATATAGCAATTTTTTGCTATAAGTTATTTTTTAGGGAGGAGAAATGAATATGATGTATTCAAGCGAAGTTCAAGAAATGTGTGTAATTGCTAAAGGTCCAAACCATGGTCCAGCACCAATCCCTGTAGAAGGTAGATGGGTTCAATCAAGAGAAATAAAAGATGTTTCAGGTTTAACTCATGGAGTTGGCTGGTGTGCACCACAACAAGGAGCATGTAAATTAACTTTAAACGTTAAAGATGGTATCATAGAAGAAGCTTTAATAGAAACTATAGGATGTTCAGGTATGACTCACTCAGCTGCTATGGCTTCAGAAATATTACCAGGAAAAACTATATTAGAGGCTTTAAACACAGACTTAGTTTGTGATGCTATAAATACTGCAATGAGAGAATTATTCCTTCAAATAGTTTATGGTAGAAGCCAAACTGCTTTCTCAGAAGGTGGACTACCAATAGGAGCAGGTCTTGAGGACTTAGGAAAAGGATTAAGATCACAAGTAGGTACTATGTACGGAACTTTAGCTAAAGGACCAAGATACCTTGAAATGGCTGAAGGATATGTAACAAAAGTAGCTTTAGATGCAGATGATCAAATCATAGGATACAGATTCGTTCACTTAGGTAGAATGATGGAAATGGTAGCTAAAGGAATGAATGCTAACGAAGCAATGGAAAAAGCTACTGGTCAATACGGAAGATTTGACGAAGCTGTTAGAACTATAGATCCAAGACACGAATAATCTATATATTCATTATTGAAGGAGGATAATAAAATGGCATTATTTGAAAGTTATGAAAGAAGAATTAACCAAATACAACCTGTATTAGAAAAGTACGGAATGGAAACAATAGAAGATGCTAAAGTAGTTTGCGAAAATTTAGGAATAGATCCTTATACAATCGTTAAAGAAACTCAACCAATAGCATTCGAAAATGCTGGATGGGCTTATACTTTAGGTGCTGCTATAGCAATTAAGAAAGGATGTAAAACTGCTGCTGATGCTGCTGAAGCTATCGGAGAAGGATTACAAGCTTTCTGTATTCCAGGATCTGTTGCTGATGACAGAAAAGTTGGATTAGGACACGGAAACTTAGGAGCTATGCTTTTAAGAGATGAAACTAAATGTTTCGCATTCTTAGCAGGACACGAATCATTCGCTGCTGCTGAAGGTGCTATCAAAATAGCTGAAAAAGCTAACAAAGTTAGAAAAGAGCCTTTAAGAGTTATATTAAACGGTCTTGGAAAAGATGCTGCATTCATAATTTCAAGAATCAACGGATTTACATATGTTGAAACTAAATTTGACTATGTAACTGGTAAATTAAACATCGTTAAAGAAACTCCATACTCAAACGGTCCAAGAGCTAAAGTTAAATGCTACGGTTCAGACGACGTTAGAGAAGGTGTTGCTATAATGCATCATGAGGGAGTTGACGTATCAATCACTGGTAACTCAACTAACCCAACAAGATTCCAACATCCAGTTGCTGGAACATACAAAAAAGAATGTGTTGAGCAAGGTAAGAAATACTTCTCAGTAGCATCAGGTGGTGGTACAGGAAGAACTCTTCACCCAGATAACATGGCTGCTGGTCCAGCTTCATACGGTATGACTGATACTATGGGAAGAATGCACTCAGATGCACAATTCGCAGGATCATCATCAGTTCCAGCTCACGTTGAAATGATGGGATTAATCGGTATGGGTAACAACCCAATGGTAGGAGCTACTGTTGCTGTTGCTGTTGCTGTTGAAGAAGGAATGAACAAATAATTTTAAATCTAAAGATTTAATTTATTAGTTTAGTTATTCATATTATATAGTGCCTATTAGGTTATAAAATTTAACCTAATAGGCACTATTTTTATTTTAAGAAAAATAATTTTTATATAATTGACCAGATGAAGTCTAAATTATATATGAAATTTAATTTTAGTAATATTTAGGTAGAATATTATGAATAATTATATCTAAGTTTGAAATTTATTGGGAAAATAAAGTTTAATATTTTTTATAAATAAATGTAAAGTTTATATATAAAATGTGGAATAAAATGTAAATTAAGACTCTTAATAAAGAATAATATTTAAATATATTTATTTAGTAAATGAAAAAGGTGGAAATAATGAAAGATTTGATTTATAATTATTGGCTAATTTTATTTTTAGAAGTATAATAGTATTGGAAAGATTATGAGTTATAAGTAATGATTATTAAAACTTTAATTATTTTACAGTTAAATACAGTTAGTATATAATTGCTGTTTTATAAATTGATATAAAATATTAATTCTTTTATAAAAGGAGATTAATTATGAATAGAAATAGACTAAGTTGCCTAATAATAGGTGCTGTTCTTGGAACTGGTGCAATGGTATGTGCTTCTAGTGTTCAAGTTCATGCAGAGCCTGTAAATGGAATTAAGAGTATAAATGAAGCTAAAGGAAATATGGTTGGAGAAATTATTTCATCAGAAGCATTAGGATTAAGAAAAGGTGCCGATTCTTCTCATGAAATAATAACTTCAATACCTAGTGGTGCTAGAGTTAACATAATAGATAAGGTATCAGATGACTGGTATAAAGTTGGCTATAAAGATTATGTTGGATATGTACCAGCTAAGGATATAAGAGTTTTAGGTGACAATTTAAATCAAGATAATGTTGGATTGATTTCTGCAAACCAATTAAATGTTAGAACTAGTCCAAATGAAAATGGTCAAGTAATTGGAACTTTACATAAGAATGATAAGGTTAATGTATTAGATAAAGAAATTAATGGGTGGTATAAAATTGATTTCAATGGAAGAAGAGCATATATATCTAGTTCATATGTAAATTTAATTTCATATAAAAACAATGAAGTTAAAGAAGTAGTTAAAAAAGAGCCAATCGAAGGAACTGGAAAAGTTAATATAAACACGTCTTTAAATGTTAGACAAGCTGCCACTAATAATAGTAGAATAGTTGGAAGTTTAAAAGGTGGAGAAAAAGTTAATATAATAAGTGAAAGTAATGGGTTCTATAAAATAGAGTTTAATAATTCATATGGTTATGTTTATTCTAAATATATTTCAAAAGATGAAAATAATGATAAAGTTCAAGAAGTAAAACAAGAAAAACAAGTTAAGAAAGAAATAGAAGTAAAACAGGAGAAGATTGAGGAGCCTAAGAAAGAAAATGCTATAGCTAATCATAAAGTAGAACCAATACTTATGGCTGTTAGATCTTTCAATAAAACAGGAATAGTAAATGTAAGTAGTTCTCTAAATGTAAGAGAAAGTGCGAGTACAAGCAGTAGAGTAATAGGAAGCTTAAGTGGAAACTCTAAGGTAACAATAGTAGGAGAGTCAGGATCATTCTATAAAATAGAATACAAAGGTTCATATGGATATGTAGCTAAAGAATACATCAAAGATCTTAAGGATGAAGGAAATAATACAACTCCAGAACAACCAAGTAAGCCTGAAAATACTAAGAAAATAGGAATAGTAAATGTAAGCAGTTCTCTAAATGTAAGAGAAAGTGCGAGTACAAGTAGCAAAGTAATAGGAAGCTTAAGTGGAAACTCTAAGGTAACAATAGTAGGAGAGTCAGGATCATTCTATAAAATAGAATACAAGGGTTCATATGGATATGTAGCTAAGGAATACATTAAAGATGTTACAGAAAGCAATAACAATAGTAATAGTAACCAAAGTACTCAAACTCCAGAGAAACCAAGTAAGCCTGAAAATACTCAGAAAACAGGAATAGTAAATGTAAGCAGTTCTTTAAATGTAAGAGAAAGTGCGAGTACAAGCAGTAGAGTAATAGGAAGCTTAAGTGGAAACTCTAAAGTAACAATAGTGGGAGAGTCAGGATCATTCTATAAAATAGAATACAAGGGTTCATATGGATATGTAGCTAAGGAATACATTAAAGATGTTACAGAAAGCAATAACAATAGTAATAGTAACCAAAGTACTCAAACTCCAGAGAAACCAAGTAAGCCTGGAAATACTCAGAAAACAGGAATAGTAAATGTAAGTAGTGCTCTTAATGTAAGAGAAAGTGCGAGTACAAGCAGTAGAGTAATAGGAAGCTTAAGTGGAAATTCTAAGGTAACAATAGTGGGAGAAGAAGGTGCATTCTATAAAATAGAGTATAAAGGTTCATATGGATACGTAGCAAAAGAATATATAAAAGATCTTAAGGATGAAGGAAATACAACGACTCCAGAACAACCAAGTAAGCCTGAAAATACTCAGAAAACAGGAATAGTAAATGTAAGTAGCTCTTTAAATGTAAGAGAAAGTGCAAGTACAAGTAGTAGAGTAATAGGAAGTTTAAGTGGAAACTCTAAGGTAACAATAGTAGGAGAGTCAGGTTCATTCTATAAAATAGAATACAAGGGTTCATATGGATATGTAGCAAAAGAATATATAAAAGATGTTAAAGATGAAGAAAATAATACAACTCCAGAACAACCAAGTAAGCCTGAAAATACTCAGAAAACAGGAATAGTAAATGTAAGTAGCTCTTTAAATGTAAGAGAAAGTGCAAGTACAAGTAGTAGAGTAATAGGAAGTTTAAGTGGAAACTCTAAGGTAACAATAGTAGGAGAAGAAGGTTCATTCTATAAAATAGAGTATAAAGGTTCATATGGATATGTTGCTAAAGAGTATATAAAAGATGTTAAGGGTGAAGAAAATAATCCAACTCCAGAACAACCAAGTAAGCCTGGAAATACTCAGAAAACAGGAATAGTAAATGTAAGTAGTGCTCTTAATGTAAGAGAAAGTGCGAGTACAAGTAGTAGAGTAATAGGAAGCTTAAGTGGAAATTCTAAGGTAACAATAGTGGGAGAAGAAGGTGCATTCTATAAAATAGAGTATAAAGGTTCTTATGGGTATGTTGCAAAAGAGTACATAAAAGATGTTAAGGATGAAGAAAATAATACAACTCCAGAGCAACCAAGTAAACCAGAGGAAACTAAAAAAACAGGAATTGTAACAGCTTCTAATGGATTAAATGTAAGAAAAGAAGCAAATACATCCTCTCAAATTGTCGGAATTTTAAATGGTGGTGAAAGTGTTGAAATTTTAGGTGAAGAAAATGGATTCTATAAAATAAATTATAAGGGGCAGGAAGCATATGCATCTAAGAACTATATAAGTATTTTTGATGGAAATTCAAATGTTAATCCAGGATTAGATTTGGGAAATGCATCAAAAACACCATATGGAGTATCTCTTGATGAATACATTAGGATGCAACAGAAAAGTAATCCATCAAATTATTCATATGCTGAATTTGAAAAATATATAAATCCAGCAAAAGCTACTAATAAATTACAATTCTTAAGAATTGATAGATTTAGAGCTGTTAATGTAAGCGGATTAAGTAGTAGGTTAAATAATAAAGGTATTTTAACAGGTCAAGGACAAGCTTTTGTTGATGCTGCTAGAGCATATAATATAGACCCTATATACTTAGTTGCGCAGTGTTTACATGAGACAGGTAATGGAACAAGTAAGCTTGCTAGAGGAGTAACTATTACTGAAATTGCAGATGAAAGTAAGCCGATATACAACAGTTATGGTCAATTAATAGGATATAAAATGATACCTTTATCAAGGCCAGTTACAGTTTATAATTTATTTGGAATAGGAGCCAAGGATAATTCTTCAGCATTTCCTAATAGAGCATTAATATTAGGAACAACATATGCTTATAATAGAGGTTGGACAAGTATTGAAAGTGCTATAAAAGGAGCAGCAGCATTTGTTTCTGCAAATTATGTCCATAGTTCAACATATGAACAAAATACACTTTATAAAATGAGATATAATCAAAATGTAGCTAATATGTGGCATCAATATGCAACGACTCCATGGTATGCATCAGGTATAGCTGATATTATGAGTAGTTATGAAGATTTATATTTAGAAAATAACTTTACATTTGAAGTACCTGTATTTGCAAATTAGAAGAAATAGAAGTTTAAAATTAATTGGTATTTAGAATTTAATCATAGTAGATAAAAGGAGTCAAGAGACTCCTTTTATTTTAGCTAATTTTAGTGTGGGATAGGAAACAAATGAATAATTATGTGTTGAGAAGATGAGTAAATGCAATAATTATATCAAGAAAAAGAAAATGAAATATATTTCTTTGGGAATAAATGTTTCTGCTATACAATTACTGAAAAATGCTTTTATAAATGAAGTTAGAGAGATTTTAAATTAGATAAATCTTTAATAGAAAACATGAAAAACAATAAGTTTAATGAGAAATAATTAAAAAATTTGAAACAATAAAGTAATAATAACTACTTCTGTTAAGTAATATAATAATGAAAGTATGTTTAGGAGAATGAAGCCCGTGGATATTTTAGATTGGAAGTTTATTTTCATAATAATAACATTTGCTTTAATAGGAGTATTATGCTTATTTAAAAAATCAAAAATTGGATTGACTTCAGCTTCTGTAGGGATTGTAGGAAGTTTAATTTTGTGGGGATTTTTTAAGATAAGTATAAAATTTAGAGAATTTTTAACAGGTGTTGGATTAAGCTTTAAGGATATATTAAACTTTATTATTACAGTTATTATGGCTATAGTAGCCTTTGTAGCAATTTTTTTTATTTTAAAAGTTTTTAATAATTTTGGTAGGAGATTAAAAAAAAGATAAGACAAAAGTGTCTTATCTTTTTTTGTTTTACCATTCGCCAGGATAGGCAACTATGTGTAATGTAACTTGACGTCTTCCCCAAGATGTACAGTCATCATGAGAGTTCATATAAAGGTCTATTATATTTCCTTTAATAGCTCCGCCTGTATCTGATGCTATGGCATAACCATATCCAGGGATGTACACTTTTGAACCTAATGGAATTACACTAGGATCTACAGCGATTGTGCTTATTCCACCTGGATCTCTTACAGGTTTAAGTCCCATAGCGGTTAATGTTCCGCCAGTATATGCTGTAGCTTCAACGGAAAGTGTTTTTTTATATTTACCATCACTAGGTTGGTTAGAATTATTATTTTCATTATTGTTATTTGAATTATTATTATTTGAATTAGCTGAAGAATTATTATTACTACTGTTTTTAGCCGCTTCCTCAGCTTTTATAGATTCAATTTTATTTTTTGCAGCTTGTACAGAATTATTTGCTGTATCTTTTACTGAATCAATATTAAGTTGTGGGATTAATTGATTCAATGTGCTTATTGCACTTTCAAGCTCGCTAATTGATGAGGAAGAGTTTATAACGGAAACAGAATGAGAAATTAAAGACATTTCATTTTCTTTAATTATTCCTAAAACAGCTTCCTTTTGATTATTTAACTCAGTAATCTTCTTTTGCTCTTCCGCTTTTTTACTATCTAGTGTTTTAAGAGATTCTTCAGTGGAACTTTTTAATTCCTTAAGCTCAGCCTTATCTCTTTCTAATTTTTTAATATCATTATTGAGAGAATCTTTTTGGGTATCTAGATCGTTTATAAGATTTTTATCTAAGGCTGTAACCCTTGCTAAAGCATCTATTCTTGTTATTAAATCTGATAAGCTTTCAGATTTAAGAAGAAAAACTAGTGGGTTCATTGAATCTTTGCTCTTATACATAGCACGCATTCTTTTACCTAAAACAGATTGTTTTTGATCTATTTCGGTCTTTAAAGTGCTTACTTTACTTTCCGTTTCTTTTAAGTTTTCCTCAGTATCTTTCATTTTAGTTTGATTATCTGCTAATTTAGTATTTAATTCTTCAATTTCATTGTTGAGTTTTGATACTTGAGAATTAAGAGACATAACCTCATTATCTAATTGTTCATACTTTACTTTATTTTCTTGTATAGTTGATTTCTTATCACTTACTGTATCAGCAAAAACTATTTGAGTCGTTGAAATACTTATAGTCATTGCTATTAATGCTGATAAAATTCTTTTTTGCATAAAGTACACTCCTTTTAGTAAACTGTCCACAACTTAAGTGTATTTCATCCTGTATTATTGAATTATAACATAAAAGCCAAATATAAAACAAATTTAACCTTTATCCCCTTAATGTGCTAAGAAAAAATTAACATCTTAATTATACTACAAATACAAAAAAATAAGAAATTTAAAGAATGTTGAAATAATTAAGATTATATATTATAATGAAGAAAAAATAATAATTTAATATTTTTAGGTTTAATTTACTTAATTAAAAGGGAAAGTGGTTAAAAGCCACTACAGCCCCCGCTACTGTAATAGGATACAAGTTTCTAATTACCACTGATTTTTTATTGGGAAGGGAGAAATGAGGATAAGCCTTAAGTCAGGATACCTGCCTAGAAATTATGCACTAAACTTCGGAGGGAAGATGTTAGGACTTATTTGTTAATAATTTTGAGGAATAATTACTTTGATTTTTAAGCATCTGGTTCTTGGTAACACAGATGCTTTTTATTTTTAGTTATGTTTTAGATAGGTGTTTACTTTAGCTAGTTATTAAGAGAGTGCTATAGTTTTATTTAAGACCAATACTACTTTAAAACATAAACTTATTTAAAAATTTTTAGAGGTGAAACATGAAGAAAGCTATATTAGTTGTAAGTTTTGGAACGAGTCATTTAGATGCTTTAAACAATTCTATTAAAAAAATAGAAGATTCAATACGAGAGAGTTTTAAAGAATATGATATTTTTAGAAGTTTTACATCACATATGATAGTAAGAAAGCTTAAAGAAAAATATGACATGAATATACTATTTCCAGAAGATGCTTTAAAAAAATTAGCAGAGGATGAATATGAGGAAGTTATTGTTCAACCACTTCATATTATTCCTGGAGAAGAGTTTGATTATATAAAGCATATAGTAAAGGAATATGAATCATGTTTTAAAAAGATAGAAACAGGAAGACCAATATTTTATTATGAAGGTTTTGAATCAGGTCCAGATGATTATTCATACTTTGTAGATACAATGAAAGATGTAATAGAAAATAATTCTCCATGTGTATTTGTTGGACATGGTAGTGCTCATCCATCAAATGCTGTTTATGGATGTTTACAATCTGTTTTAATAGATAAGGACTATGAAGATGTTTTTGTAGGAACTGTAGAGGGATATCCTAATTTTTCAAATGTCTTAAAGAAAGCTAAGAAGAAAAATATAAAAGAGATAACAATAATTCCTTTAATGGTTGTGGCTGGAGATCATGCTAAAAATGATATGGCTTCAGATGAAGAAGATTCATGGAAGAGCAGATTTGAAAGTGAAGGAATAAAAGCCAATGTTGTCTTAAAAGGATTAGGGGAATACGAAGAGTTTGGAAATTTATACATAGATAGAATTAATGATGTTATTAATGGTACATATAAAGGACTTGGAGAAACTAAAAAGAAGAAACATAGAAGGGAAATGAAATAATGAATTATATAAAGAGCCCTATGGGAATTGAAAAAAGAAGTTTTGAAATTATAGGTTCTGAAATGCATGAACATAATTTTTCAGAAGAGGAATTACAAATAGTAAAAAGAGTTATACATACTACTGCAGACTTTGAATATCAAGATTTAATAGAAATAAGCCAAGGGGCTATAGAAGCAGGAGTTTCTGCATTAAAATCTGGAGCTAAAATATATACTGATACAACAATGGCTTTATCAGGAATGAATAAAAGAGCCTTAAAAGAATTAAACTCATCAGTTGAATGCTATGTTGGATTAGAAGAGGTATTTAAATTAGCTAAGGAAAAAGGAATAACTAGATCAATGGCAGGGGTTGAACTTGCAGCAAAGGAAAATGTAGATATATTTGTTTTCGGAAATGCTCCAACTGCCTTATTTAAGCTAAGAGAACTTATTAAGGAAGGAAAAGCTAATCCAAAACTTATAGTAGCAGTTCCAGTTGGCTTTGTAGGAGCTAGTGAGAGCAAAGAGGATTTAGATGAGCTTGGAATTCCATATATAAGAGTTAAGGGAAGAAAAGGTGGAAGTACAGTAGCAGCGGCTATAATAAATGCATTACTTTATATGAATTATAAAAGAGATATGTAATAAAAGAAGGTAATCTAAATGTTTGAAATGTATATAGAAAGCGGCGGAAAGAAACTTAGATGTGGATACACTACAGGATCTTGTGCAGCAGCAGCGGCTAAAGCCGCCACTTATATGCTTTTTCATAAAAAAGACATAAGTGTTATAGAAATAGATACTCCTAAAAATATAAAACTTAATTTAGAAATACAAGATATAGAGATTGAAAAAGACTCAGTTGTTTGTTCTATAATCAAAGATGGTGGAGATGATATTGATGCTACATCAGGAATATCTATATTTGCGAAGGCAGAAGAAATTCCAGAAGGCTTTGAATTATGTGGAGGAGAAGGTGTTGGAGTAGTCACTAAAGATGGTCTTTTTGTAGAAAAAGGACAGCCGGCTATAAATCCAGTGCCTAGAGAAATGATTAAAAAGGAAGTTCTTAGTGTATTACCTAAGAATAAAGGGGTTAAAATAACAATTTTCGTTCCAAGAGGGAGGGAGATTGCTAAGAAAACCTTTAATCCAAGACTAGGTATAGTTGATGGAATATCGATACTTGGTACTACAGGAATTGTGTATCCTATGTCTGAAGATTCTTTAAAGGAATCTATTAGACTTGAGATAAGACAGAAAGTAGTGAATAATAAAGAACTTGTATTTGTATTTGGTAATATGGGAGAAAGATTCTTAAGAGAAAGAGGATATAAAAAAGATAATATAGTTGTTATATCTAATTATGTAGGATTTTCTATAGAATGTGCTTTAGCTCAGGGAATAAGAGACTTAACTATAGTAGGACATATAGGAAAGTTAAGTAAAATTGCTTTTGGATGTTTTAATACGCATAGTAGAGTTTCAGATGTGAGATTAGAGGTTATAGCTTTAGAATTAACTTTAATGGGATATGACTTAGAACTAGTTAAAAAGGTTTTAGAAGAAAAAACAAGTGAAGGTGCTGTAAGACTTCTTGGAGATGATTTCCCAAGGTTATATGAGAGAATTGGAGAAAAAGTATTAAAGAGATTAGATATTTACTCTTATGGTGAAGTAAATTTTAATATTCTTATGTATTATGGATCAAAGGAAATGAAATTATTATATGAATCTAAAAATTCAAACTTGTTTGATTAAACTTAAATTAGAAGGGAATGAAGGCTATTGGTTAAGATACTAGGATTAGGACCAGGCCATGAAGACTATATAATTCCAAAGGTTATTAAGGAACTAGAAAAAAGTGATTATATAGTAGGTTTTAAAAGAGCAATTTTAAGCTTAAAGTTTTTAAATAATTTAAGAGACGAAAAGTTTAAAAAGGTAAAAACTTTAAGTGAATTAATAGCTTTTTTAAATGAAAATGAAGAAAGTGATATTTCAATTGTTGCTTCAGGAGACCCTACCTTTTATGGTATTACGAATTACATAGGAAAAAATTATGATGGAGAGATTTCTATTATTCCAGGAATAAGTTCTTTTCAGTATTTAACATGTAAAGTAAATAAATCTTGGAATAATGCTTTTGTAGGAAGTATGCATGGAAGAGAAGAAAATTTTATAGAAGTTGTCAAAAAAAACAAACTTTCTATATGGTTAACTGATAAAAAGAATACTCCAAATGAACTAAGTAAAAAGTTAATAGAAAATTCTATAGAGTGTACTGTGTATGTTGGAGAAAATCTTTCATATGAAGATGAAAACATAACAATTGGAAGTCCAAGAGAAATTTGCGAAAAGGATTATGGAGATTTATCTGTAATAATAATTGAAAGATAAATTTTCCTTTGGAGGATATATGAAGTTTATAAAGGATTCAGAGTTTATTAGAGGAAAATGTCCTATGACAAAAGAGGATATTAGGATTCTTACTATTAGCAAACTAGATTTAGATACAAATTCTAATTTTTTAGATATAGGAAGTGGAACTGGTAGTATTACTATTCAAGCTTCTAAATTTATAGAAGAGGGAAAAGTATTTTCTATAGAAAGAGATGAAGAAGCTCTAAGAGTAACTAAAGAGAACTTAAAAAAGTTTCAGTGTAATAATGTTACTTTATTAGAGGGTGATGCTATAGAACATATGGAATCACTTTCAAAGGAAGTTAAAGAAGAAAAAATCTCAAAATTTGATTCTATATTTATAGGGGGTTCTGGTGGAGGACTTGAAAAAATTATAAATATATCAGATGAAATCTTAAAAGAGGATGGAGTTTTAGTATTAAACTTTATAACTTTAAACAATGCATATAATGCAATAGAATTCTTAAAGAAATTAGAATATAAAACAGAAATTTCTTTAGTTAACATAAGCAAAAATAGAGAAAATACATACATGATGATTAGCAATAATCCAATTTTTATTGTTAAGGCGTTTAAGGAGGAAATTTAATGGCAATATTATATGGAATAGGTGTAGGACCTGGAGATAGTGAATTATTAACAGTAAAGGCAGTAAAAGCTATTGGAAATAGTGATGTTATAGTAGCTCCAAGTGCAGAAGAAGGTGGGGAGAGTATAGCATTAATCGCTGCTCAAGAATATATAAAAGAGGGAACAGAAATAGCTGTTAAACATTTTCCAATGGGAAAGAAAAATAGAGATTTAAAAGTTAAAGAGGCTTATGACTTTATTTTAGAAAAACTTAATGAAGGAAAAAATGTAAGTTTCTTAACTATAGGTGACCCTTATGTTTATAGTACATATATACATTTATTAAATTATGTAGAAGATCATGGTTTCCATGTAAAAACTATTCCAGGAATAACATCTTTTTGTGCTGCAGCTAGTATAGTTGATAGAACATTAGTTGTAGGTAATGAACCATTACTTGTTCTTCCAGCAGCTAGAGTACATGATATAAAAGATGAGAAGTTCGTTGTAATAATGAAAGTTTATAAAAAGGAAGAAGAAGTTATAGACGTTCTAGAAGAAAAGGGATTTGACTATGTGCTAGTTAGTAGAGCAGGTAGAGAAGGAGAAAAAATTCTAAGAACTAGAGAAGAAATTGTAAATCATAGAGATTATATGTCTTTAATACTAGCAAGTAGATAAGAGGAGGAATAAAAATGCTTTATTTTATAGGTGCAGGACCAGGAGCTGTTGATTTAATAACTGTTAGAGGAAGAAATTTATTAGAAAAAGCAGATGTTGTAATATATGCAGGATCTTTAGTAAGTAAAGAACATTTAGATGTTTGTAAAGAAGGAGTTAAAATATATAACTCAGCTTCAATGACTTTAGAAGAGGTAGTTGAAGTTATAAAAGAAAATGATGGTGAAGATAAAGTAATAGTAAGACTTCACACTGGAGATCCATCAATATATGGAGCTATTAAGGAACAAATGGATGAGCTAGACAAGTTTAATATAGAATATGAGGTTGTACCAGGAGTAAGTTCATTTACGGCAGCAGCTTCAGCTATAAAGAAAGAGTTTACCCTTCCATCAGTAACTCAAACTGTTATATTAACTAGAGTTGAAGGAAGAACACCAGTACCAGAAACAGAAGATTTAGAAAAGTTAGCTTCAATCGGGGCTTCTATGGCATTATTCCTTTCTATATCAATGATTGATAAGGTAGTTGAAAAATTAAAAAGAGGATATGGAAGAGAGGATGTTCCTATAGCTGTAATTTCTAGAGCAACATGGGATGATCAAGAAATAATCATTGGAACATTAGAAAATATATCAGAAAAGGTTAAGGAAGCTGGTATAAATAAATGTGCTCAAATATTAGTTGGAGATTTCATTGACTGTAATTATGAGAAGAGTCTTCTTTATGATAAGCATTTTACTCATATGTTCAGAAAAGGAATTGAATAAATATGATTGGAATAATAAGTGTTACTGAAAAGGGAGACTTTATAGGAGATAAGCTTAAGGATTTTTTTGAAGAAAATAATATTAGTTTCAAAGGAATTTATAAAAGTAAATGTGAAGATTTTTCTTTAAAAGGAGCTACACAGGAAATGTTTGAAACTTGTAAGAATATTATTTTTATAAGTTCAACAGGAATTGCAGTGAGAGCTATAACTCCTTTTATAGTAAAAAAAGATAAGGATCCAGGGATTGTTGTGGTTGATGTAAACAATAAGTTTACTATAAGTTTAGCTGGAGGACATATTGGTGGAGCCAATGAATTAACTTTAGAAGTAAGCAAAGTTTTAAATAACACTCCAGTTATAACAACTGCTACAGATAATCAAAATAAAGTTGCACCAGATATGGTTGCTAAAAGTAATAATCTTATTATAGAAGATTTAAAAAAGGCTAAAGATATGGCTTCAAGGTTAGTAAATAATAAAAAAGTTTATTTTATGGATGATAATAATTTGATCAAATTGCCTTTAGGCTATGAAAGTACATATTTATTAAAAGACAACACTCTTTGGATAACTAATAAGGAAAAAAGTGAAGAGGAAAACCTTAAGGGAGTTTTAAGATTAATAAGAAAAAATATATTACTTGGAGTAGGGTGTAGAAAAGGAGTACCTTCACAAGATTTAATAGATTTTGTTGAATCTTCACTTAAAGGTTTAAATATTGATAAGAGAGCTGTCTTAAAAATAGGATCAATAGATTTAAAAAAAGACGAAGAAGCTATTTTAGATTTAAGTAAATATTTAAATTGTCCTTTTGAAACATTTTCTAAGGAAGAGATTAAAAGTGTTCAAGATGAATTTGAAGGTAGTGATTTCGTAGAAAAATCTGTTGGAGTAAGAGCTGTATCGGAGCCAGCAGTTGTTTTAATGGATGGAAATATTGTAGTAAATAAATTAAAGAAAAATGGAATGACGTTAACTATTGGAAAGCTTAAGCTACATAATAAGGAGGAATAAGAATGGGAAAATTATATGTAATTGGAATTGGACCAGGTGGATTAGATGAAATGACTTTAAGAGCGGTTAAAGCTATTGAAGAATCTGACATAATAGTTGGTTACACTAAATATATAGAAATGGTTAAAGATTTAATAAAAGATAAGGAAATCTTCAAAACTGGTATGCGTGGAGAAGAAGAAAGATGTAGAGAAGCTTTAGAACTTAGTAAGGATAAAAAGGTTGCTTTAATAAGTACTGGTGATTCAGGAATTTATGGTATGGCTGGGCTTATCTTAGAGATGAGAAAAGATGAAAATGTTGAAATAATACCTGGTATTACAGCATCTAGTGCAGCAGGATCAGTTTTAGGTGCTCCTTTAATGCATGATAACTGTAACATAAGTTTAAGTGATTTAATGACTCCTTATGAAGATATAAAGAAAAGAGTTCGTTTAGCAGCAGAGGGAGATTTCGTAATTTCTCTTTACAATCCAAAGAGTAAGGGAAGACCACACTATTTAAGAGAGTGTGTTGATATAATTAAGGAATTTAGAGGAGAGGAAACTCCTATAGCAGTTGTTAGAAATGCTTTAAGAGAAGGAGAAAGTAAAGAAATATTTACTTTAAAAGACTTTAATGATGAAGTAGTTGATATGTTCTCAATAGTAATCATAGGAAACTCAAAAAGTTATATTAAAGATGGATATTTTGTAACTCCAAGAGGATATAAAATAAAAAAATAAAACTAATGGGGTGAGAATGTGATTGCACTTATATTAGGAACTTCAGAAGGAAGAGAGTTTCTTAAAAAGCTTAAGGGATTTGAAGATAAAATAGTTATATCTACAGCTACAGAATATGGTGGAGAACTTTTAAAAGAATTTCCAGTTGCATTTATGAATACCAAGCCTTTAGATGAAGAAGGACTTTTAAATTTTGCTAAAGAATTTAATTTAAAAGGAATAGTTGATGCTTCTCATCCTTATGCAAAGAATGTTAGTGAAAACACAATAAAAGTATGTAAGGACTTAAACATAGAATACATAAGATATGAAAGAAATGGTGTATTAAAAGAGTTAAATCATCCTAATATTATTAGAATAAGTGGATTAGACAAGCTTAAAGAATTAGACTCTATTATTGATGGACCTATTTTGAATACTACAGGAAGTAATGGAGTAAAGCAGATATTAGAATCTTCTCTTGAAAATAGAGTTATTCATAGAGTATTACCTTCAAAAAAAGTTATGAATGATCTTATAGATTTAGGAGTTAAGATTGAGGATATAGTTGCGATTAAAGGGCCTATTGGATATGAACTTAATAAGGCCTTTATAGATGAATACAAAGCAAAGGCTCTTCTAACTAAAGATAGTGGTGAAAGAGGGGGAGCTTTAGAAAAAGCAACGGCTGCACTAGATTCAAATATTAAATTAATAATAGTCGAAAAGCCTAAGGTGGATTATGGTAGATGTTTTTCTGATATAGATGAAACAGTAGAATATGTTAAAAATATTTTGAAATAACAGGGGGATAAAATGAGAAGAAAAAGAATTTTAGGTTTAGCTACTATAGGATTAGTATTTTCCTTAGCTTTAGCAGGATGTACTGGAAGTTCAAAGGGAAGTACAGATTCAAAAAATACTGAGGAAGGTTACCCAGTAACAATAAGTACATATGACCAAAATGGTAAAGAATTTCAAGAAACTTTTGAAAGTAAACCTAAGAGAGTTATTAGTACAAACCAAACAACTACAGAAATAATGCTTGATTTAGATTTACAAGAATATTTAGTAGGAACATCATTTATGGATAGCCCTATACTTCCAAGATTAGAAGAAAAATATAAAAATATCAATGTAATCTCTGAAACATATCCAAGTAAAGAAGCTGTTTTAGCCTTAAATCCAGATTTAATAATGGGATGGAAAAGTGTATTTTCAGAAAAGAACTTAGGTTCTGTAGAGTCATGGAATGAAAAGGGAGTTAAAACTTTTATTCAAAGAAACTCTGGAATTTCAAAAGAACAAACTTTAGAGGATGTTTACTATGATATAAATGATATAGGTAAAATATTTAATATAGAAGAAAAATCAACTAAGTATGTTGATGATATGAAATCAAGAATAAATTCTGTTTCTGAGAAGATAAAATCTGTTAAAGAACCAATGAAGGTTTTAATACTAGAGGGTGAAGGAGAAAATAAATATAGAGTTTATGGACCAAAGACTTTAGTTTCAGATATGGTTTCTAAGGCGGGTGGAGTTAATATAGCTAAGGATTCAGGTAGTGTTGGAGTTGAAAATATAATAGAAATGAATCCAGATGCTATTGTTCTTATACATTACTTAATGCAAAATAAAGATAACCAAGAAGAGAGTTCTTTATTAGATAATAAAGCATTAAAAAATGTTACAGCAATAAAAGAAAATAGAATAATATATACTCCACTTTCAGAGACATATGCAGGAGGAGTAAGAACTGTAGATGGAATAGAAAGAATAGCAAAAGGCTTATATCCAGACCTAGTAAAATAAAAGTTAGTTTTTTAAAACTTATGCTCTGTTTTAGGTGAATGTTGATTTTTAGCTAGCTCTTCAGACCTAGCTTAATTTCGCAAAGTATTGCTATCATCTGCTTCAGAATAATAGCTAAAGCTTTTAAACTCGCTACGCTCAAACAGAAAAAGCTTCTTAACACTATTATTCTTACGCATATAATGCAATACTAGATGCTTATTAAGATGGTCTTACAGTTCTATCTAAAAATCAACACTAGTCTAAAACATAGCTTAAACTTAAAAATTTTAGAAGCTCTAAGGTTCTCGCTTTAATAAGGTGGAGCCTTAGAGCTTAGTAATTATTAGGTATAAATTAAAATAGAGTTAAAAAAGTTTATTAAACTTCAATAGAGGAGTGTTAAATATAGTTGTTTAAATTAAATAGGAGAATGAATAAAAAAGTTATAATTGCTGTTTTATTAGTTATACTTTTTATATTATCTATAATATTAGGAATATCCTTTGGTGCTGTAGATATTCCTCCTTATGATGTGTATAGAGTATTTCTATACAAAGTATTTGGAATTAAAATAGGGAATTTAGGAGCCTTATTAAATAGTACAGTTTTCGATATAATATGGGAAGTTAGAATGCCTAGAGTGATTTTAGGGGCTTTTACAGGAATGTCATTAGCAGTTGTTGGAGTAATCATGCAAGCCACTATACAAAATCCTTTAGGAGATCCATATATATTAGGACTATCTTCAGGAGCTTCTCTAGGAGCGACATTTTCAATACTTGTAGGATTTTCTGGAGTTTTATCAAGTTTTGGTGTAGGGCTAGGAGCATTCCTAGGAGCTTTAATGGCTTCTATACTAGTTTATTTCTTAGCCAAAATAGGAGGGCGTATAACGCCTTTTAAGATGATATTAGCGGGTATGGTTATAAGTTCTATATGCTCATCTCTAACTAGTCTTATAATTTTTTTATCAAAGGATAATGAGGGGATAAGGACAGTTAACTTCTGGATGATGGGAAGCCTTGCTGGAGCAGAATGGAGTAATATAGCTCTTCCTATAGTTGTATCAATAATTCCTTTAATATATTTCTTTACTCAATATAGAAATTTAAACTTAATGGTATTAGGGGATGAAACATCTATTACCTTAGGGTTAAATGTGGAAAAGCATAGAAAGATATATATGATATTATCTTCTTTAGTAACTGGAGTAATTGTTTCAGTATGTGGAACTATAGGTTTTGTAGGTATTATGATTCCTCATATTGTAAGGCTTATATTTGGTACAGATCATAAAATTTTATTACCCTTTAGTGCTCTATTAGGTGCTATATTTCTTATATGGGCAGATGTTATTGCTAGGTGTGCAGTTTCTAATATGGAACTTCCTATAGGAATAATTACATCTGTAATAGGTGCTCCATTTTTATTATGGTTAATGATAAAGGGAAATGGAGAAAAGGAGCAGGGATTATGATAAAATTAGAAGATTTAAAGGTTGAATTAGGTAAGAGTAAAATTATAAAGGGCATTTCTTTTAATGTTAATAAAGGAGATTTTGTTGGGATTATAGGCCCAAATGGAAGTGGTAAATCAACCTTATTAAAAACTATTTATAAGCTACTAGATAAAAAGAGTGGAGAAATATATATAAATGGTAAGGAGATAAATAACATAAGTATAAAGTCAATGGCAAGAGAGCTGGCTGTAGTAAGTCAATTTAATCAATATAATTTTAGCTTTAAGGTTAAGGATATTGTACTTATGGGAAGAAATCCTTACAAAAAAACTTTTCAATTAGATAATAAAGAAGATTATAAAATAGTAAAAGACTCATTAGAAAAAGTAAATATGCTTGAGTATAAAGATAGAGATTTTTTAAGTTTATCAGGTGGTGAAAAACAAAGAGTTTTATTAGCTAGAGCTCTAGCTCAAAAGACAGAAATTCTTTTGCTAGATGAGCCTACAAACCACTTAGATATTAAATATCAAATAGAAATAATGAATATCGTCAAAGAATTAAATATAACAGTTTTAGCGGCACTACATGACATGAATTTAGTTTCGGCTTATTGTAATAAAGTATATATGATGAATAAGGGAAAGATTATTTGCGGAGGGGAAACAAGAAAGGTTTTAACTCCTAAAAATATAAAGGATGTCTTTGGGGTTGAATGTGAAATAGGAGAAAATTCAAAAGGAAATATAACGATAAATTTTTTATTTTAATTTTAGGCTCTGCTTTAGATAAACAGTAATTTTTATTTAAAGCAGGGTAGTTTTTATATTTTAACTAGTTTTATTTTTAAAGTATCAAAATGTTTGTAAATCAAAGTAAAATAATATAAAATTACAATATGGAAAATAAATTTTGTTAAGGAGTAATTTTATATGAAAAGTATAAGTAGAATTAAGGTAAGGTATGCAGAAACAGATGCAATGAAGGTTGTACATCATGCCAACTATTATATATATTTTGAATCAGCAAGAGAGGATTTCATAGAAAAGTTTGGAATAAGATATAAGGATATGGAAGATAGCGGAGTTATGATGCCATTAGTTGAGACACAATGTAAATATATAGATGCTGCAAAGTATGGAGATAATCTTATGATAGAGACAGAATATGATGAGATAACACCTATTAAAGTAGGATTAAAATATACTGTTAAAAGAGAAAGTGATAATAAGCTTATTGCTACAGGAAAAACACTTCAAACTTTTGTTGATAGTGCTACTTTTAAAATAATAAACCTTAAAAAAGCTCATCCAGAAATGTGGAAAAAATTAAGTGGGTGTTAAATTGGTGAATAATTGATTAATTAAGTGTTAAAAACTTTTTTGTTTATTGAAAATATATATTAATTAAAATATAATCTAATAAAATAAAATTATTCTTTAATTCAGTCCAGAGAGGCTTGAAAGAATTTTAATTATTTAGATTATAAATATAATTTTATTAGTTTAAAGAATTAACTTCTTGCCTCTAATCTGGCAAGAAGTTTTATTTTTACCTTTTTAAATCAGTCCCGTGAGGCTGGAAAGAGGAGAAACAGAGCTTTCTCCTTAATAAAAATAAGGAGGCTTAAAATTTATGGCACAACAAGTAATTAGTAAAGAAAAAAGCAGTATTAAGACAGAAGGAATTTTATCCTATTTTAAAAATGGTATTCTAGGCTTACAGCATTTAGTTGCTATGTTTGGAGCTACAATATTAGTACCTATGGTAACAGGACTTGACCCATCAGTAGCTTTATTCACAGCAGGAGTAGGTACTTTAATATTCCATTTATGTACTAAGGGAAAAGTTCCAGTATTTTTAGGATCATCTTTTGCATTTATACCTGTAATTACAGCAGTTGCTAAGGAGTATGGCGATTTAAGATATGCTCAAGGAGGAATATTCTTTGCAGGATTAGTATATGTATTAAT
Source organism: Clostridium sp. LIBA-8553 (assembly GCF_057782465.1). Lineage (NCBI taxonomy): Bacteria > Bacillati > Bacillota > Clostridia > Eubacteriales > Clostridiaceae > Clostridium > Clostridium sp. LIBA-8553. Next base: position 1,768,633 of record NZ_CM173489.1, on the reverse strand, counting down.
TTCTTTTGGAATAAAGAAAATAGGTGTAGAGAGAATAAGAAGATTTTTACCTGCAAGAGTGGTAGGTCCTATGATAATGGTTATAGGTTTAAATCTTATACCTAATGCTTTAGAAATGGCTGGTGTTAAATCTTTAATAGCTGGTGAATCAGGAGCAATTACTTCAGTTATAATAGCGATTACTACATTAGGATTAGCATTATTAATAAGTAAGTTTGGAAAGGGATTTTTCTCACAATTAGCAATAATAACAGCAGTTGCAGTTGGATATAATTTAAGCTTAGTATTAGGACAAGTTGATACGAGTTTAATTCAACAAAGCACTATGGTTGCAGTGCCAAACTTTACACTTCCAAAATTTGATTTTGGGGCAATAATGATAACTTTACCAGTAATATTAGCTGTATCAATGGAGCATATAGGAGATATAACTACTAATGGACAGGTGGTAGGTAAAAACTTTATAGAAGATCCAGGCTTAAATAGAACAATATTAGGAGATGGACTAGCAACTTTAGTAGCATCTTTATTAGGAGGACCTGCTAACACTACTTATGGAGAAAATACAGGAGTTTTGGCAATAACTAAAAATTATAATCCATCAATTCTAAGATTAACAGCTGTTTTTGCCATAATACTAAGCTTTATAGCGAAATTTGGAGCAGTTATAAGAACAATTCCTCAATCAGTAATGGGAGGAATAAGTTTAATGCTATTCTCTATGATTGCATTAGTAGGAGTTAAGACAATAAAGAACGAAAAAGTTAAGTTAAATAAAACTAACATAATATTAATGACAACAATAATGTTTGTTGGTCTATCAGGTTTATTTATGGAAAAACCTATAGGAATAAATATAAGTGAGGCTGTAAGTATATCTGGGTTAAGTTTAGCTGCTTTAGTAGGGGTTATCTTAAATTTAATAATAACTAAATTTGAAGCAGTAAAGAACAGCAAAGAAATAACTGTTTAAAAAGAGTGATAACAAGTCATTTTAAAATTAAAATGACTTGTTATTTTTTATATAAAAAAATTAGAAAATTTTATTAGAATGTGGTATCATATTAATAATAAATATTAATATTTTGTTAACACAAATTAATGAGAGGAAGTGTCAAAAATGAATTTAATAAGTAGTAAAATTGATGAAATGAAAGAAGATATAGTTGAGTCAGTACAAAATATTATTAAAATCAAAAGTGTCGAAGATGAACCTAAAGAGGGTATGCCTTTTGGAGAGGGAGTTGCAAAATCTCTTGAATGTGCCTTAGAAATTTCAAAAAAATTAGGCTTTAAAGTAGTTAATTTAGATGGACATGTAGGTTATGCTGAATATGGTGATGGAGAAGAATATGTAGCTGCTTTAGGACATTTAGATGTTGTTCCAGAAGGAGATGATTGGATCTATCCAGCGTATGGTGCAGAGATACATGATGGAAAAATGTATGGAAGAGGAACAACTGATGATAAAGGACCAATCATGGCATCATTATATGGTTTAAAGGCTATAAAAGATTTAGGATTGCCTATATCAAAGAGAATAAGAATAATATTTGGTACTAACGAGGAAACTGGAAGCAAAGATATAGAATACTACTTAGAACATGAAAAAGCTCCAGTAGCAGGATTTACTCCAGATGCAGAGTTCCCAATAATAAATGGAGAAAAGGGTATCACTATTTTTGACATTGTTAAAGCTTTTGGAGAAGATTTAGTTACTGGCAATGTATGTGTTGAAAGTATAAAGGGCGGAATAGCATCAAATGTAGTTGCTAGTCTTTGTGAAACAAAACTAAAAACTAAAGAAGTAGATAAAGTTTGTGAATTAATAGAAAAGGTTGCTAAGGAAAATAATATTAAGTTTGAATTATCACACAGCAATGATGAAATCGAATTAAAAGTATTTGGTGTTTCAGCTCATGGTAGTACACCAGAAAAGGGTATAAATGCTATTATGCAATCAGTTAAAATATTATCAGAATTAGATTTAGCACAAAAGGATATTAAAGACTTTATTAAATTCTTAAATGATAATATTGGCGAAGATGTATATGGAGAAAAATTCGGTATATTCTTAGAGGATAAAGCTTCAGGAAAATTAAGCTTTAACGTTGGAGTGATCGATTTAAATAATAAAGAAGCAAGAGTTACTCTAAACTTAAGATATCCTGTTACTAATACTTTAGAAGATATGATGAAACCATTTAATGAAAGAATAAGTGGAAAAGGCATAGAAATAGAAAATTTTGAACATCAAAAACCATTATATTTTTCACCAGATCATCCTTTAATAAAGACTTTACAAAAAGTATATAAAGAAGAAACAGGAAAAGAAGGAGAATTAATGTCTATTGGGGGAGGAACATATGCTAAAGAAATGCCTAATACAGTAGCATTTGGACCAATATTCCCAGGAGAACCAGATGTTATTCATAAACCAAATGAATATATTAAAATAGATGACTTAATTTTAATAAGTAAAATATATGCAAAAGCTTTATATGAATTAGCAAAATAATTTTAGATATTAATAAAATAAATAAAAGTGTATATTTTTTAGCTAATCTTAACTTTATGAATATAGTTAGTTAAAAAATCGACAACTAAGAAAATAAAAAAAGAGTGGCGAAAATCCACTCTTTTTTTATTCATGTTTATTCTGACATTCTTCACATATTCCGTAAAAATACATCTTATTTGAAAGTATTTTATAGTTTGAATGTTTTTGGGCTTCTTCATTTAGATGGTTATAATCTAAATTTTCAAGATCGTCAACTCTACTACAAGTTAAACATTGAACATGACAGTGATCCTTTGCATTACCATCATACCTAAAGTTTCCTTCACCAACATTAATCTCTTGTATTAATTCAACTTCTACAAGAGTTTTTAATGCTTTATAAACCGTAGCTAATGACATTGTAGGATAATCTTCCTGTAAAGCCTTATAAATAGTCTCAGCAGATGGATGTTCTTTAGTACCTTTTAAGTACTTATACACAGCAATCCTTTGAGGCGTTAGTTTTAATTTTTTTTCTTTAAAAATAGTAGTTATATTGTCCATTTCCACCATCCCTATCATCTATGAGAATTAAATATATTATATAATAATTATTATTATGTGTCAAAGATTATCTTTTAATACTACTTAATATTTATAAAATTTTCAGTAGTATTAATATTATTTAAGAAAAATTCATAAAAAAAACTTGTAAAAATAGCCTTTTTATGATAAAATTTATTTAAAGGTTGTTAATTAATTAACAAAGTTTTTCCATGTTCATTTCATTTTCCTTTAAGAACAGTTTTCAACTGTTCTTTTTTTTTTACAACATAAAAAAAGGTATTAAAGATTTTAACTTTAAATACCTCTAAAAATACTTTTATGTTAAATAAAGTTTAATTTAAATATTTTTAAACGCCATTAACTATTTTACTTCTATAAAAAGAGAATTGCAAGTAAAGTAATTACAATTATATATTAATATGTTACGAAAATGTAATGTTTTTTAATAATTTTTTTATTAATTCAAGAAAAAAATATAAAAATAAAATTTTGAAAAATTAATTCATTTACTATAAATAATAAGAATAAAATTAGCAAATAATACATTGGTATATAAAGGTATAAGTCTTTACTTAAAGCTAAATGAGTGGTAAACTTTACTATATAAATTAATTACTTAGGAGGTTAATTATGTCAAAATATAAAGTTGGAGACGAATTAATTATTGTTACAGATCCTAATCAGGAAGAGAAAAAATTAAAGGATTTAAGTTTCTTAAAGAAAGATGGAGACTATGCTTCTTTATCATGGGGAATAAAAATAGTTGATGTATTATATGAAAAACCAAATGTTACATTAACTTATAGAAATGTTATGGGCGAAACTAACAAGGTTTTTGCTGTTTGTAATGATGTTGCTAATTTTGATCACGAAAAAGTTTTAGAGAAAGCTTTACTTAAAGCATTCCAAAATGAGCTTACAAACATTACAGTTATAAAAAATGCAGGCTTAAAGACTATGTTATAATTAAATTAAGAGGGGATTGAGAGTATAATATGGCATATTGTCCATTTTGGTCAAGCGAGAGGGAAAAATTTAGTTGTTATAAAGAATGTCCAATGAATGAGAAAATTACAGGAGAGGAATGTGTATTTTCTCTTTATTTAGATAAAAACTTTTTACTTGGGGAAGAAGATAAGGAATCAGACTTAGTTTTAACTCAGGTAAATTAATAAGAGACGCTTCTTGGGTATGAAGCGTCTCTTATTTTTATATATTTATAATAAGAAAGAAGAGTAAGGAATCCTACAAATCTTAATTATTTATATATATTAGAATATCTATGAAGTAAATTATGCTTTAGATTCCATAGTCCATTTGATAAGTCCACATAATAAGTATGAGGGTTTTCAAATCTTAAAATTTCTGGCCAAAGCTTTTCACATTCTTTTTTAGCATAATCTCTAATTTCCATGACTGATGGATTTGTATAGCATACCTTTCCATTTTCAAATATTTTAACAAGTAAATCTTTAACATAATAATTAGTTAATGTTTTTCTTTTCCATACATGTATAGGATTAAAAATTTCTAATGGTGTATCAGTATCTATTTTTTCATCGTTTAATAATATCAAATCAGCTAAAGCTGTGTGGGTTGTATTATCAAATATTCTTATCAATCTCTTGAATCCTGGATTTGTTATCTTTTCTTCATTTTCACTTATTTTTATTCTAGGAATTATATTACCTTCTTCATCTTCAACTGCAACTAATTTATATACACCGCCAAAAACAGGTTCAGATCTAGCTGTTATAAGTCTTTCTCCAACTCCAAAAGCATCTATTGAAGCTCCTTGGCTTAATACATCTCTTATTATAAATTCATCTAAGGAGTTTGAAACTATTATTTTACAATCTGGGTATCCAGCATCATCTAGCATTTTTCTACATTTTTTAGAAAGATAAGTAATATCACCGCTATCTATTCTTATTCCTTTTGGTCTTTTACCTAAAGGCTTTAATACCTCATCAAAAACTCTAATTGCATTAGGAACACCAGATTTTAAAACATTATATGTATCTATTAAAAGAGTACAATTATCTGGATACGCAACTGCCCACGCTTTAAATGCTTCATATTCATCTCCAAAAAGTTGAATCCAACTATGAGCCATAGTCCCTATAGCTGGTATATCAAACATTTGGTCAGCTATTGTACATGCTGTAGAATGACATCCTCCTATGGCAGCAGCTCTTGCACCATAGATTGCTCCATCATATCCTTGGGCTCTTCTAGAACCGAATTCCATAACAGTTTTATCGCCAGCAGCTCTACATATTCTATTGGCTTTAGTAGCTATAAGTGTTTGGTGATTTATAGTAAGAAGTATCATAGTTTCAACAAATTGTGCTTGTATTACAGGTCCCTTCACTATAACTAAAGGTTCATTTGGGAAAACAGGATTACCCTCTGGAATTGCCCAAACATCACAAGTAAATTCAAAATTTATTAAAAATTCTAAGAATTTATCACAAAATATTTCTTTTGATTTTAAATATGCTATATCATCTTCTGAAAAGTGTAGATTTGATAGGTATTCTATTAATTGTTCAACACCAGCCATTATACAGTAACCGCCGCCATCTGGTACTCTTCTAAAATACATATCAAAATAGGCAATTTTATTTTCTATACCATTTTTAAAATAGCCATTTGCCATAGTAAGTTCATAGAAATCAACTAGCATTGTAAGATTTCTAGGGTTTTTTACATCAAACTTATAATCCATATAAAATTTATCTCCTTTTCATAAGTTGTCAATAACTATTGTAACCAGTAGTTAGAATTATTACAATATATATGTTACTAAATATTATGTTTTACTAAGTATTAATTTAGTCAATAATTAAAATAAATTGTATTAAAATTAGGAGAATTATCATGTCAAATTTAGATAAATATCAAAAGGAAGCTGTAAGGGCAAATAGCAAAAGTGTTCTTGTTATAGCACCTCCAGGAGCTGGAAAAACAACTGTAATATTAAATAGAATAAAGTATCTTTTAGAGGAAAAAAAAATTAAAGGAATACATGTTGTGGTAATAACCTTTACTAAGGCAGCGGCAGAAAATATGAAAAGTAGATTTAAAGAAATGCATAGTGAAGGTGTCATTCCTTTTTTTGGGACATTTCATGGACTTTTTTATAAGATATTGCTTAGAAATAAGGAAGATATAAGACTTATAGAAGCAAAGGATGCTTATAATGTCATACGAAAAGTTTTATCAAATTATATAGAAGAAGTAAGTGATGAAAAAATAAAAGAAGTTTTAAATAATATATCTAGAAAAAAAGTTTCGTCTAAAGAATTAGAAATATCAATGACTCAGGATATTTTTGATAAATGTTATGATGCTTATGAAACTTTTAAAAATCAAAGAGGGCTTTTAGATTTTGATGATTTGCAAATTAAAGCAGTAAATCTTTTAAAAGGAAATCCTCATATATTAGGGTATTATAGAAATTTAATAAGACATATATTAGTTGATGAATTTCAAGATTGTGATGAAATTCAATTAGAGTTTTTAAGACTTATAAATAATGAAGTCTTTTGCGTAGGTGATGAAGACCAAAGTATATATTCTTTTAGAGGAGCAACTCCAAAATGCATGATAAATTTTGGAGAGAATTTTGAAGAAAGTGAAAAAGTTTATTTAAAATACAATTATAGAAGTCTTAAAAATATTGTTGAAGTATCTAAGGATGTTATAAAGCATAATAAAGAAAGGTATAAAAAAGAAATAATAGCTTTTAACGAAAATGAAGGTAATATAGAGCTAAAAAAACCTTTTAATGAATCTGAAGAGGCTAATATGATTATTGGAAGGATAGAGGAGGCTAAAAGGCTAGGAAATAAATATTCTGATAATGCTATTCTTTATAGAACTAATATGGAAAGTAGAAGTTTTATTGATGCATTTATTAGAAAGAAGATTCCTTTTAAGCTTTTAGATAAAGAATATAATTTCTTTAACCACTTCATATGTAAGGACCTAATAGCTTACTTAAGACTATCAATAGATCCATTTAATAAAGAAGCTTTCAATAAAATAATAAATAAGCCTTTTAGATATGTTTCGAAAAGTGCCGTTTATGGAGTTATGAATTCTAAAAGACAAGAAAATGTTTTTGATTTACTGATGAGTGCAGATGGTGTACATCCGTTTCAGATGAGAAAATTTGAGGAGTTAAAAAGTGATATAGCGTATTTAAATAAGCTTTCTTTAAATAGTGCGATTGATTTTATATTAAGTGATTTAGAATATAGCCAATATATAAGGGAATATTCTTCTAAATTCAAACAAAATCATGATGAACTATTAGATATTGTAGAAGAATTTAAGAGTTCAGCCATAGAGTTTAAATCAATAATAAATTTCTTAGCACATATAGAGAGCGTTGAGGAAAATTTAGAAAATATAAATTCAAAAGGGAATATAGATTCTGTTATATTAAGTACAATGCATGGAGTTAAGGGAATGCAATTTAAGAATGTTTATATTGTTAATATTGTTGATGAAACAATACCACATAAAAATAGTATGGAAAATTTAGAAGAGGAGAGAAGACTTTTTTATGTGGGAATTACTAGAGCAATAAATAACCTTTATTTATATGCTCCTAAAAATTTAAGAGGAAAGTTTAAAGATCCATCAATGTTTTTAAATAATACAAATTTAGAAAAGGAATCAAATATAAAGGATTATGGAATAAAAGAGGGGGATGTTATAAGACATAATTATTTTGGGATAGGAGAAGTTTATAAATTAGATAAAGATACCGTTGAAATTAAATTTGTTCAAGGAGATAGTAAAAAATTTTCCTTAAGAACTTTAGTTGAAAATAACTTAATAGAAAAAATAGTTTGCGAAGTATAAATAAAAGTGACAAAGAAAATTACATAAAATTTCTAAGTATTTTTCTTTGTTACTATATTTTTTGGAATTTAACTCTTAAATAATATACTCGTAAATGAGTATAAAATATAATTGAATAAAAAAATATAGTAATATATAATCAAAAATATATAAAATAAATAAAATATAAAATATATATATTTTATAAACAAAAAGTAGGTGTTAAAAATGAATATAAATTTAATAGAGGAAGCTCAAGAAATAAAAGATTTATTAGTAGCTTTAAGAAGAGATTTTCATGAAAATCCAGAATTAGGATTTGAAGAGTGGAGAACTTCAGGAAAAATAAAAGAATTTTTAACTAATGAGGGTATTGAATATATAGAAACTGCTAAAACAGGAGTGTGCGGTGTAATAAAAGGAACGTTAAAAGATGATAATAAGAAGGATAGATGTATAGCTTTAAGAGCTGATATAGATGGCCTTCCTATGAATGATAAGAAAACTTGTTCATATTCTTCAAAGGTCAAAGGAAAAATGCATGCATGTGGTCACGATGCTCATACAACTATTTTACTTGGAGCTGCAAAGTTATTAAACAGACATAAAGATAAGTTTAGTGGAACTGTTAAGCTATTATTTGAGCCAGCAGAAGAAACAACAGGTGGAGCTCCTATAATGATAGCTGAAGGAGTTTTAGAAAATCCTAAAGTTCAAAAGATAATAGGTCTTCATGTAGAAGAGACTTTAGACGTTGGAAAAATAATGATAAAAAAAGGTGTTGTTAATGCAGCATCCAATCCATTTACAATAAAGATAAAGGGAAGAGGAGGACATGGTGCATATCCACATATGGCCGTAGATCCTATAGTTATGGCTTCTCAGGTCGTTTTAGGATTACAAACAATAGTAAGTAGAGAAATAAAGCCAGTAAATCCTGCAGTTGTGACAGTGGGAAGTATAAATGGGGGAACAGCTCAGAATATAATACCAGATGAAGTTATATTAAAAGGTGTTATAAGAACAATGACTCTAGAAGATAGAGCATATGCTAAGGAAAGACTTAGAGAAATAGCTACATCAATTTGTACTGCTATGAGAGGCGAATGTGAAATCGACATAGAAGAGAGTTATCCATGTTTGTACAATAATAGTGAAGTTGTAGACTTAGTTTCAGAAGCAGCTAAGGATATAATAGGACCTGATAATGTTAAAGAACAGGAAGCACCAAAGCTTGGAGTTGAAAGTTTTGCATACTTTGCTTTAGAAAGAGATTCGGCTTTTTACTTCTTAGGAGCTAGAAATGAAGAGAGGAACATTATTTACTCAGCTCATAATAGTAGATTCGATATAGATGAGGATTTATTACCAATTGGAGTTTCAATTCAATGTAAATCTGTGTTAAATTATTTGACAAGGGAGTAATTTAATATTAATCTATAAAATAGTAATTATAAAATGATTTAAATTAGGAGTGAAGCAATTTGAAAATAGAGATAGGTACAAATGAAGCAGGACAGAGATTAGATAAGTTCTTAAGAAAATATTTAAAGGATGTACCTCTAAGTGCTATATTTAAAGCATTAAGAAAAGGAGATATAAGAGTAAACGGAAAGAAGCAAAAAGAAAAGTATTCTCTTTTAGAAGGAGATGTTATAGAAATAAGATATCTTCAAAGCGTAGTGACTAAAGAGAAGAAAAAGCCTAATTTCCAAATGGTTGATTCAGGATCACTTCAAGTAGTATATGAAGATGAAAACATGCTTTTAGTTGAAAAATGGCCAGGAGTATTAGTTCATTCAGATAAAAAGAATGGATCACCAACATTAACTGATTATGTATTATCATACTTATTCAGAAAAGGAGACTATGTTCCAGAAAACGAATTAACTTTTACTCCGGCATCTTGTAACAGATTAGATAGAAATACCTCAGGAATAGTATTTTTCGGTAAGAATTTTGAAGGGTTAAAATTACTTAACGAAATGATAAGGGAAAGAAAAGTTAAGAAGTATTACTGTGCTTTAGTAAAGGGTAAAATACAACCTGGAAAATATGAAGCATACATATCAAAAGATGATGAAGCTAATAAGTCAACAGTTTATGATACTGAAAGACCAGATACAAAGAAAATAAAAATGGATGTTAAAGTTCTACAAACTAATGGTGCTTTCTCATTATTAGAAATAGAACTTATAACTGGAAGAAGTCATCAATTAAGAGCTCATTTAGCTCATTTAGGAAATCCTATAGTTGGAGATTTTAAATATGGTGATAATAAAATGAATTCGTTCTTTGAAAATAAATTTGGATTAACATATCAATTTCTTTATGCGTATAAGGTTACGTTTAAAGAGGTTCCTGAAAAGTTTAGTTATTTAAAAAATAAAACTATAGCTCAGGGATTACCTCCGATGTTTAAAAAGATAAAGAAGGATGTATTTAAATTTAGGATTTAGTTTTTAAGATAGGAGATTTTTATGAAAGAGCAGTCTATAACTAGAGGATTTGCAATACTTTCTATTGCAAGCATAGTTGCTAAATTATTATCTTTAATTTATGTACCTTTTCTTACTAGAATCGTAGGAGAAGTTGGTATGGGGATATATGGTAAAACTTATGATATATTTGTTTTTGTATATGCATTAACAAATGTAGGATTACAGACAGCCATATCAAAGTATGTTTCAGAATTAGATGCAGTTGGAAATTATAAGGATGCATTAAGAGCATTTAAGATTTCAAGATCATTTTTACTTGCAGTTGGAACTTTATTTACTATAGGGTTAATGGTAAGTGCTAATTTTATAGCAACAATAAGTGAAACACCAGAAATGGTTTATCCAATAATATTTTTAGCACCAACAATTATGATAACAACCGTGTTAGTTACTTATAAAGGATATTTTCAAGGAAGATCTCAAGCTACGCCAATAGCAATAGCTACTGTAATAGAGCAAGTTGTAAATGTCGTTTTAAGTTTAGTCTGTGCATACTTGCTTATAAAGAAGAGTGTATCTTTAGGTGTCGCTGGAGGAACTATAGGATCATCAGCTGGAGCCTTAATGGCAGTTTTATATTTAATATACATATATAATATATATGGAGTTGAAAAAGAAGCTAAGAGAAAACAGGAACCTGGAGTTAAAAGAATTACAGGTAAAAGAATAGCAAGGACTTTATTTAAATATGGATTACCAATAACTCTTAGTACAGGTCTTCAAAATTTAGGAAATATAATAGATATGCTAACAGTAAGTAATAGACTTGTTGATGCAGCAGGATTTTCTCAAAATCAAGCTAATGCTCTTTATGGATATTTTTCAACAAGATATAAGATTTTATTAAATGTTCCAATGGTATTTATAACTTCTTTGGGATATATGGCATTACCTGCAATATCAAGGGCATATACTTTAAGGGATAAAAGGGAGATAAAAAGTAAGATTAACTTTTCTATGAGGGTTACATATCTTTTATCTATACCGTCGGCTTTTGGATTAGCATTATTAAGTGAAAATATATATAAATATATCTTTGCAGATTCAAATGGATATATGATGATGGTAATAGGTGCTGCTATGATTCCTTTAACGGCAATAGTACTTATGCAGAACGTAATACTTCAGAGTGTAAGCCAGTTTTACTATGTATTATTTACTCTAGCACTTAGTATTGTAGTTAAGTTTACATTGAATATGACTTTAGTTGCAAATCCTAATATAAATATTTACGGAGCTGTAATTTCGGGAATGGTGGCTTTCACAATTTCTCTAGTGCTTAATCACTTTAGAATGAGAAAAACATTAAAGATGAAAATATCAATGTTTAAATATGCAGTAAAACCTGTCTTAGCATCGATATACATGAGCATAGGAATAATGTTGAGCAAATATGTATTATCTTTCTTTATAGATTTAAATAAGTTAAGTTTTATATTTGGTATAACTATATTACTTGTAATAATAGCAATAGGTGCATTTATGTATCTTCATGCTATTATAGTCTTAGGTGGTATTAAAAAAGCTGATATAGAAGAAATTTCACCTAAACTTTTAAGAATTATGCCAAAATTCTTAAAGAAAAATATTAAATAAAAAAAGTAGGTTATCTAAAGCTTAGATAACCTACTTTTTTATTATTTTTTTCTAAATAACTTTAAAATTTCATTTATTATGAAAGGAATTAGAGAGACCAATATAACTACAATCCAATCATATAAAAGTAAAGGAGTAACCTTAAAGATATTAGCAATAAAAGAAATAGATATTATTATAACTTGAAGAAAGATTCCAAGTAATATTGAATATACTAAATATTTATTTGAGAATATCCCTAATGAAAAGGCTGATTTAGTGTTGCTCCTAAGAGAAAGAGATAAAAATAATTGAGACACACTTAGAACAACAAAAGCCATTGTTTGTGCATGAACTAGGGAACTAGGATAAAGTCTTTCACCTAGTTTGAAGGCGAATAATGTTATTCCACCTATTAAAATACCATTTATAACAAGTTGTATTTTATCACCTCTAACAAATATGCTTTCCTCAGGATTTCTAGGTGGTTTATCCATTACATCTTCCTTTGTCTTATCTACTCCTAGAGATAAAGCAGGGAAACTATCGGTTATTAAATTAACCCAAAGTATGTGTATTGGTTGAAGTGGAGAATTCCAATTTAGTAGTATAGCTGTGAATAAGGTTAAAATCTCACCTAAATTACAAGATAGTAAAAATACTATGGATTTTTTTATATTTAAGTAAATTTTTCTACCTTCTTCTACAGCTGAAACTATTGTTGAAAAATTATCGTCAGTTAGAATCATATCTGAGGCACCTTTAGAAACATCAGTTCCAGTTATACCCATGGCAACACCTATATCAGCAGCTTTTAGGGATGGAGCATCATTTACTCCATCTCCAGTCATTGAGACTATATTGCCATGAGATTTAAAGGCTTTAACTATTTTAACTTTGTGCTCAGGAGATACTCTTGCAAAAACTCTATAATTTATTATTTTTTCATTAAATTCTTCTTCCTTAAAAGTATCTATTTCATGGCCTGTGATTGCCTGGGATATATCTTCAGCTATTCCAAGTTCATTAGCAATAGCAAAGGCTGTATTTTTATGGTCACCTGTTATCATAACAGGTGTTATTCCTGCACTTTTACAAAGTTTAATAGAATCCTTTACTTCTAATCTTGGAGGATCAATCATACCGACCATACCAATAAATATTAAATCTTTTTCTAGAGAATCCAAAACTATATTCTCTTTTGAGGTATCCTTATAAGCAAAAGAAAGAACTCTTAGTGCTTTATCTGACATTACATTAGAGTTTTCTAAAATTTTATTTTTATACTCAGGTGTAAAGTCTAATATGTTTCCATTAATGGATATTTTATTACAAATAGATAATATTGAGTCTAAGGCTCCTTTAGTGAAAACTCTTGCTTTTCCATCTACTAAATTTACTGTGGTCATTAATTTTCTATCAGAGTCAAAAGGAATTTCATCTATTCTTTTAAATTCTTTTTCAAGATCTTCTTTTATTACATTTAATTTAAAAGAACTTTCTAAAAGCGCAATCTCTGTAGGGTCACCGGTTTTATTTTTTTCAGAATAAGTTGCATCATTACAAAGAACCATACAATCTATTAAAAGCTTAGATTCTTTTTGATTTAAATTAAAATCATCTTCTTTTAAATAAGAATCATTTGTATAGACTGTGGTAACTGTCATTTTGTTTTGAGTAAGTGTACCTGTTTTATCAGAACATATTATACTAACAGAACCTAAGGTTTCCACAGCGGGAAGCTTTCTTATTATGGCATTCTTTTTAACCATTCTTTGAACCCCTAAGGCTAATACAATAGCAACTATGGCAGGAAGCCCTTCAGGAATGGCAGCAACAGCTAAGGAAATGGCTGTTAAAAACATTTCAAGCAAATCTCTTCCTTGAAAAAAAGAAATAACAAATATAAGTACACAAATTCCCACTGCTAAAAATCCTAGGATTTTACCTAATTCACTTAGTTTTTTTTGAAGAGGAGTTTCTTCATTTTCTTCTTGCTCTATCATTTTAGCTATTTTACCAATTTCAGTGTTCATACCAGTACCAACAACAACACCAATACCACGTCCATAGGTAGCTAAAGTTGACATGAATGCCATATTATGCTGATCACCAATTGGAATATCCTTATCAGGTAAAAAGGAAGCATCTTTTTCTGAAGGAACAGACTCACCTGTAAAAGCGGATTCTTCTATTTTTAAATTTGCTGTATCTATTAAGCGAAGATCACCAGGTATATATCTACCAGCATCTATTATGGCAATATCACCTGGAACAACATCCTCAGAAAGAATTTCTTTTAAAGAGCCATCTCTTTTGACAAGAGCTTTGGGAGTTGAAAGTTCCTTTAATGCATCTAAGGCCTTTTCAGCTTTAGATTCTTGAACAACTCCAATGATTGCATTTATTAGCACTACCAACACTATTATTAAAGCATCACTTATTTCTCCTAAAAATGCTGATATGATTGCAGCTATGATAAGAATATAAATCATCACATCTTTAAGTTGAGCTAAAAATTGTTGGAGTACAGTTTTTTTCTTTTTAGTTACAAGTTTATTTTTACCGTATTTCTCAAGTCTCTTTAAGGCTTCTTCAGAGGAAAGACCATTTTTTTCATCCACATTTAATTCTTGTAATATTTCATTTTTTGATTTTTTGTACCACAAAAATAATCACATCCTTTCTATTATATTAGCTTATAGATTTTTATAAAAAAAATACAAAAATGAAAGAAATTTTTTGCTGTATATAAAATGTTATGCTCAAAAGAATATAAAAGAGATAATATTTAACAAGATTTAAAATTTTTATAAATTTAAAAGAAATATAACAAAAAAATCGGAAATTTTAGTAAAATGAATTTATCTATTTAAATAGCTATTTTTTATTAATTGTATGATGTAAATGGAAAAACTTATTTTAGAAGGGGGATATGGAAATGACCAAGACTACTTTGGTGATAATGGCCGCAGGAATGGGTAGTAGATATGGTGGATTAAAACAACTTGATAAAATTGGTCCAAATGGAGAAACCATAATCGAATATTCAATTTATGATGCTATTAAGGCTGGTGTTAAAAAGGTTGTATTCATAATAAAAAAAGATATTTTTCAAATATTTAAAGAGACTATAGGTTTTAAGATAGAAAATATAGTTGAGACAGAGTATGTTTTTCAAGAAGTTGATAACATAAATAAAAATTTTATAGGAAAATTTGAAAGAGTCAAACCTTGGGGAACTGGACATGCAATTTTATGTTGTAAAGATGTTATTGATGGTCCTTTTATAGTAGTAAATGCTGATGACTTTTATGGAAGAGAAACATATAATATCCTTTGTGAAGAACTTAAGAAAAGCAAATTGGATTTTGAATATTTCATGGTTGGATTTAGCGTAGATAAAACCTTAACTGACTTTGGAAGTGTATCTAGAGGAATATGTGAGTTTAGCGAAGATGGAGATTTACTTTCTATAAAGGAAAGAACCAAAATTATAAAAAAGGATAATAAAATATACTATGAGGAAGAAGGAGTTTTTTATGAAATTCCAAATGATACTTTAGTTTCAATGAATATATGGGGACTAAAACCTAGTGTATTTAAAGAGTTGGAAAATAAGTTTTTAAGCTTTTTAACTAATAAAAATATAGATAAATGTAAAGATGAATTTTATCTTCCTATGGTAATGGATGAACTTATAGAGGAAGATAGAGCCAGTATCAAGGTTTTAAAAACAAATGAACAATGGCATGGAGTAACTTATAAGGAGGATAAAGAAAAAGTAAGTAACTCTTTAAAAGAGTTATCAAAAAATATTTATCCAGCTAATTTGTGGGAGGAGTTTAAATAAAATGATTAAGACATATAAATTTAAAAGCATAGCAGAGAAGTTTGAATTAGAAGGAGAACTTAAGACATCAGATAATCATATTTGTGGTCATATAAACGATACATTTATATTAAAGTGTGAAAAAGAAGATGGAGAAGATATAAAATATGTTCTTCAAAGAGTAAATTCAGACATATTTAAAAATCCAGAAGAGTTAATGGAGAATATTGAGAAAGTTACTTCTCATATAAAAAATAAGGTTATAGAGGAGAAAGGAGATCCTTTAAGAGAAACTTTAAACATAGTTAAGACTAAGGATGGTATGAACTATTATAAATGTGAAGATGGTAATTACTGGAGAGTATTTAATTTTATCCATGGTGCTAGCACATATCAAATAGTTGAAAAGCCAGAACATTTATATACTGCAGGTAAGGCTTTAGGAAAATTCCAAAAACAATTAGCTGATTTTAATGTTGAATCGCTTCATGAAACTATTCCAGATTTTCATAATACAGAGAAGAGATTTGAAACTTTTATGGAAGCTGTAAAAGAAGATATAAAAGGAAGAGCGGAAAGTGTTCAAGAGGAAATAGACTTTGTTATTAAGCGTGCTGAGGATACTAAAGTTTTAGTAAATATGATTAAAGAGAATAGAATACCTTTAAGAGTTACTCATAATGATACAAAATTTAATAACATAATGATAGATGATGAAACTGGAGATGGAATAGCTGTTATTGATTTAGATACTGTTATGCCTGGGTTATCTTTATATGATTTTGGAGATTCAATTCGTTCGGGAGCAACAACAGCTTTAGAGGATGAAGTGGATTTATCAAAAGTAAATTTTGATTTAAATCTTTATGAGAACTTTGCAAAAGGATTTTTAGAATCAGCAGGAGATGCATTTACTAAGGATGAAATTGATTATTTACCTTTTTCAGCTAAGCTTATGACTTTCGAATGTGGAATGAGATTCCTTATGGATTATTTAAATGGAGACACTTACTTTAAAATTCATAGAGAAAATCACAACTTAGATAGAGCTAGAAATCAATTTAAACTTGTTTCAGATATGGAATCACAGATGGATGATATGAAAGAAATAATATATAAATATGTTTAAATTAATTATTTTTAATTTATTCAATAAAAATAATTAATTATTATACATTTAGAAAATTATGTTATATTAAATAGGTGGATAATTTAATTCACCTATTTAATACAAAGAAAGGAGAGTGCAAAATGAAGCTTTGGGATAGCTTGGAGAGAAGAATTGGAAATTTTTACATAAGAAACTTAATGATATACATAATATTCTTCAATGCACTTATCTATGTTATGATGTATACACCTATTGGAAGAGGTTCTATACTTAATTTAGTATTAGTACCAGGTTTGGTTCTAAAGGGGGAAATATGGAGATTGATAACCTTTATATTTATTCCTCCGATGGCTAGTCCTATATTTATAGCTTTTACTTTATATTTTTATTATATTGCTGGAAATAGTTTGGAAAGAGAATTAGGTGGCTTTAAATTTAATATATATTATCTTATAGGAGTTTTAAGCACAATAATAATTTCCTTTTTAACAAATACGCCAGCAACAGCAGCATATATAAATTTATCTTTGTTTTTAGCATTTTCTAAAGTAGATCCTAATCATGAAGTATTATTTTTATTTATAATTCCTGTTAAGGTTAAGTATTTGGCTGCATTAAACTGGATTTTAATAATTTGGAACTTAATTACCGTAAATTCTATTGGAGGAAAATTACTAGTTTTAGCACCTATTATAAATTATTTAATTTTCTTTGGAAAGGATATAGTTAAAGGAACCGTATCAACTTCTAAAAATCATTATAGAAAAAAGAATTTTGAAAGTAAAATGAAAGCACCTGATTTTAGACACAGGTGTGAGGTGTGTGGAATTACAGAAGTGGATGATCCGAATATGGAGTTTAGATATTGTTCTAAATGTTTCGGTAATAAATGTTATTGTAAAAATCATATAAAAAATCATGAGCATAAATAAAAGGGAAGAATGGTGAATAATATGGGCAAAAAGTCAACAGACTTAGGAAAAGATAGAGTAGGAAAACTTCTTTTTAAATTAGCTATGCCAGCTATAATAGCTCAGCTTGTTAATGTTCTATACAATATAGTTGACAGAATGTTTATAGGAAGATTACCCGCAGGTGATATGGCTATGGCAGGTGTTGGAGTAGCATTTCCAATTATAATGATAGTATCTGCATTTAGTGCATTAATTGGTATGGGAGGAGCTCCTTTAGCAGCTATCAAAATGGGAGAAAAAAAACAAGAAGATGCAGAAGAAATAATGACAAACAGTTTTTCTGCACTTGTGGGACTAGCAGTAATTTTAACTGTGGTTTTCTTTATATTTAAAGAACCTATTTTATGGACTTTTGGAGCTAGTGAGGCAACTATAGGATATGCTATGGATTATTTAGGTATTTATTTAATAGGTACTATATTTGTTGAAATAGCTTTAGGTATGAATCCTTTTATTAATACACAGGGATTTGCTAAAACTGGTATGATAACAGTTATGGTTGGAGCAGTAATAAACATTGTCTTAGACCCTATATTAATTTTTGGTTTAGACATGGGAGTTAAGGGAGCAGCTTTAGCAACTATAATTGGACAAATGGCATCTGCTATATGGGTATTATATTTCTTATTTGGGAAACAAAGTATTCTTAGAATAAGAAAAAAATTCTTAATTCCAAAGTTTAAAATATTATTTTCAATAATGGCTTTAGGTATATCACCTTTTATAATGCAGGCTACAGAAAGTTTAGTAATAATAACTATGAATAATAATCTTTTAAAATACGGTGGTGACTTAGCTGTAGGAGCTATGACTATTATGAGTAGTGTAATGCAAATTATATTACTTCCATTAATGGGACTTTCTCAAGGTGCTCAACCTATAATAAGTTATAATTATGGAGCAAAGCAACTTAATAGAGTTAAAAAGACTTTTAAATTACTTCTAATTTCTTCACTAGCATTCAGTATTACTATGTGTGGAGCTTTAATAACATTCCCAGAAATGTTTGTAAAAATATTTAATAGTAATAATCCTCAACTGATGGAGATAACTTCATGGAGCATTAGAATATACTTCGCTGGTATTGGAATTTTTGGTGCACAGGTTGCATGTCAACAGACTTTCTTAGCTTTAGGACAAGCTAAAATATCCTTAATTTTAGCATTACTTAGAAAGGTAATACTTTTAATACCATTTATATATATACTTCCAATGATTTTTGAAAATAAACTAAAAGGTGTACTTATGGCAGAACCATTTGCAGATATAATAGCATCCGTAGCTACTATAATATGCTTTGCTGTATTTTATAAGAAAAAACTTTCAAAAAGCTTAGAAGAGGAAGAGTTAAAAGCAAATTGTTAATATAAAGTTAAAAGGCTAAAAGAATTTGATTCTTTTAGCCTTTTAATTTGGTATTGTTATATGATAGAGTTTATATAGAGACAATGAAAATAGGTGATTTATATGAAAAATGAATTGATAAAGATTTCTATAAGAAATTTAGTAGAATTCGTTCTTAGAAAAGGAAGTATTGATAGCAGAGTAAAGGCATCAGTAAGAGCTTTAGAAGGAATAAAGGGACATAAGAAAATACAAAGTACCTATTCAGAAAAAGATAAAGCAGAGGTGTCTTTAAAGGAAGATGTTGAATTTGAAGGCTTTACATTAAGAGTAGAAGGTAGAGCTGATGGAATATTAGAAGAAAAAGACAAGGTAATTATTGATGAAATAAAAACTACAACAAGAAATGTTATGGATATTGATTATGACTTTAATGAATTACATTGGGCTCAAGCAAAGGTATATGCCTATATATATAGTAAGGAAAAGAATTTAGAATCTATAATAGTTCAATTAACATATTACAATATTGAAGATTTTGGAACAAAGTTTTTAAGGCGTGAATATAGTTTTAATGAACTAGAAGAATTTTTCTATGAATTAATAGAAAAATATAAAGAGTGGATAGCATTAGAAAAGGAATGGATAGATATTAGAAATGATTCTATAGAAGTATTACAGTTTCCTTTTGAAAGATATAGAAAAGGGCAAAGAGAATTGGCAGTCAGAGTATATAAAGCTGTTGAAGAAGGGAAAAAATGCTTTGCGGAAGCTCCAACGGGAACAGGGAAAACAATGTCTACATTATTTCCTACTATAAAGGCTTTAGGCAAAGGGGAAACCTCTAAAATTTTTTATATAACAGCTAAAACAACAACAAGAGAGATTGCTAATAACAGCCTTCGTATAATGAGGGAAAAGGGATTAAATATAAGAAGTGTAAATATAACAGCAAAAGATAAATGTTGTAAGATGGATGAAAAAAAGTGTATTCCAGAGTATTGTCCTTATGCAAATGGATACTTTGATAGAGTTAATCCTGCTTTAAAAGAGGCTTTAAATAATAAAGGAGAATATAATTTAGAGTATATAAATAAATTATCTGATGAGTATAAAATTTGCCCCTTTGAATTTTCACTTGAATTAACCAATTTCTGTGATGTAGTAATTTGTGACTATAATTATATATTTGACCCTCAGGCTTCTTTAAAAGGAATCATGGAGGGTAAGGCTAAGGAATATACAGTATTAATTGACGAAGCTCATAACCTACTTGATAGAGGAAGAGATATGTATTCCTCTAGAATATATAAAGAAGACTTCTTAAAACTTAAGAGGGAATTTAAAAATAAGGATAAGGGGATTTTTAGTTCTTTAGATAGGGCCAATAAATATTTAATAGAAAAAAGAAAATTACTCGAAAACTTAGAAACTAAGAGTCTTATAGAAAAAGAAGAACCTAAAGAATTATATGGCATTTTAAGAGGTTTTTTAGAAAAAACAGATATTTATCAAAGCAAAGCTAATGAGGAAAATTCTAATCTTTTAGAGTTATATTTTAATATTTATGAGTTTTTAAACATAAGTGGTTATTATGGAGAAGAGTTTATAACCCTATACAAATCAAATGGAAGTGATTTAGAATTAGCTATTAATTGTTTAGATCCATCTAGAATACTTAAAAGCATAATGAATAGATTTAAAGCGGTTATAATATTTTCAGCAACACTACTTCCAATGGAGTATTTTAAGGAACTTTATGGGGCACAGGAAGGTGATTATTCTGTTAACTTAAGCTCTCCTTTTAATCATAAAAATAAGTTAACTATAGTAGGAAAGGATATATCAACAACTTATTCTAATAGGAAAAGAACTCTTCCTAAAGTAGTTGATTATATTTTAGAGTGTGCTAGAGGCAAGATAGGAAATTACCTTGTATTTTTTCCATCATATGAATATATGCTAATGGTTTATGAGGAAATAAAGAAACGGGATGTTGATTTTAGCATAAGAGCTCAAAGTAATGATATGAATGAAAAGGAAAAAGAAGAATTTTTAGAAGTGTTTGAGGAAAGAAGAAAAGAAACTCATATTGGTTTAGCTGTTTTAGGAGGACATTTTTCAGAAGGAATTGATTTAACTTTAGATAGACTTATTGGAGTAATAATTATAGGAGTTGGAATGCCAAAAATTTGTTTGGAGAGAGAAGCTATAAAAGAATACTATAACTCAATAGGACAAAGCGGATTTGATTATGCATATGTATATCCTGGAATAATTAAAGTGCTTCAAGCAGCAGGAAGATGTATTAGAACAGAAGAGGATAAAGGTATAGTACTTCTTTTAGATGATAGATATTTTACAAATAAATATAAAAGTCTTCTTCCAAAAGAATGGTTTTTTAATATTTTAGCAGAGAATGAATTAGGTGTAAGAAGCACTTGTGAAAAATTTTGGAATAAAGTTTAATTTAAAGTTGAAAATGAAAAGAATTAATTTACTCTGACTCAATAAATGCATATACAGTGATAAAAGATAAAAGAAATTTATTATTTAAAATTTGGACAATTTAATAAAAGATAATATTACAAGTAAATAAATAACATTAAAAACAGTATAAAATAAAACTTTATTTTATACTGTTTTTAATGTTATAATCATATGAAGATTTATTTTAGATATGTTTTTTAAATAATCTTAAGAAGAGACAAGTAGGTGAAGAAATGAGTGAAAATAAGTTTTTGCCAATTTGCAAAGATGATATGATAGAAAGAGGATGGGAACAGTGCGACTTTGTACTAGTTACAGCAGATGCATACATAGACCATCATAGTTTTGGTACAGCAATTATATCTAGGGTTTTAGAAAATGCTGGATATAAAGTGGGAATAATAGCTCAACCAGATTGGAAGAGTGTTGATGATTTTAAAAAGTTAGGTAGACCAAGACTAGGATTCCTAGTTAACGGGGGAAATATGGACCCTATGGTTAATCACTATACAGTAAGTAAAAGATTAAGAACAAAAGACCTATATACTCCTAAGGGGGAAATGGGTAAGAGACCTGATAGAGCTACAATTGTTTATTGTAATAAAATAAGAGAAGCCTATAAAGATGTTAATATTGTAATTGGAGGAATTGAGGCTAGTTTAAGAAGATTTGCTCACTATGATTATTGGGAAAATAAGGTGAGAAAATCAATATTAGTTGATAGTGGAGCTGATCTTTTAGTATATGGAATGAGTGAAAAACAAATTGTTGAAGTAGCTGATTTCTTAAATCAAGGATTTGATGGAAAATATATAAGACATATACCAGGTACATGTTATATTGCTGATAGTTTGGATGAAATCTATGAAGAACATATAGTTTTGCCATCATTTAAAGAGGTTTCAAGTAATAAGAGAACTTATGCAGAATGTTTCAAAATTCAATATGATGAACAAGATCCTGTAAGAGGAAGAACTTTAGTTCAAGAACATAATGGAAAATATGTTGTTATAAATAAACCTGAAATGCCTCTTTCAAGAGAAGAGTTAGATAGAGTATATGCTCTTCCATACCAAAAGACTTACCATCCTATTTATGAAAAAGATGGTGGTATAGCAGCCATTGAAGAAGTTAAATTTAGTTTAGTAAGTTCAAGAGGGTGCTCTGGAAACTGTTCATTCTGTGCAATAACATTCCACCAAGGAAGAATTGTAACTAGTAGAAGTGAGGACTCTATAGTAGAAGAAGCTGAAGAGATAACTAAGTATGATGATTTCAAAGGTTATATACATGATATAGGAGGACCTACAGCTAACTTTAGAAAACCTGCATGTAAAAAGCAATTAACTTTAGGAGCTTGTAAGCATAAAAGATGTATGTCACCAGGAATATGTAAAAACATGGAGGTAGACCATAGAGAATATCTTCATTTATTAAGAAGAGTAAGAAAATTACCAGGTATTAAGAAAGTGTTTATACGTTCAGGATTAAGATATGATTATATAATGGCAGATAAGGATGATACTTTCTTCAAAGAGTTAGTTGAACACCATGTAAGTGGTCAATTAAAGGTTGCACCGGAACATGTATCTCCAAATGTTTTAAAATACATGGGTAAACCAGCTGGAAAAACTTATGATGAGTTTAGAAAAAAATTCTTTAGAATTACAGAAAGATTAGGAAAGAAACAATTTATCATTCCTTATTTAATGTCAAGTCATCCAGGATGTAAGTTAGAAGATGCTATTATGCTTGCTGAATATTTAAGAGATATAAATTATCAACCAGAGCAAGTACAAGATTTCTATCCAACACCAGGAACATTATCAACTACAATGTTCTATACTGGATTAGACCCATTAACAATGGAAGAGGTATATATTCCTAGAAGTAAAGAAGAAAAAGCTATGCAAAGAGCTTTATTACAATTTAAAAATTCTAAAAACTATAATATAGTTTATGATGCTTTAGTTAAAGCAGGAAGAGAAGATTTAATTGGTAATGGACCAAAGTGCTTAATTAAGGATAAAAATAGTAGAGGAAATGCAAGTCACCATGGTTATAAAAATGGTGGAAGAAAGAACTCTCATGATAACAATGGAAGAAGAGGAGCATCAGAGGATAAGAGAAGAAGTTCACACAGTAAAAAACAAAGAAGCTCTCATTCAAGAAATTCTGAGCAAAGAGGCTCCACAGGTTCAAAAGGAAAGAAAAGAAGATAGTTAAAGGTACAAAAGGTGGTTGTTAGGTGAAATACTTAATAACCGCCTTTTATGCATATATTTACAGTTGATAAGTAATCTTTATTTTAGTGAGGATAATAAGTAAATTTATGAAATAAATTTATTTTTTGCTTATTATTAAAACTTTTAATTAGATGATATAATCGTATATTTGTGATATAGTTAATAAAGAGTTAACGAAATATGAATTAAATTATCTAAATTTTATTCATATTTTTAAATAATAATTAATAGAGTATATCAATTATAATAAAGAGGTGAAATTAACTTTGTATTATAAAATAGGGATTGATGCAGGATCTACAACTTTAAAGTGTATTGTCTTAAATGAAGAAGATAAGATTATTTATTCAAACTATGAAAGACATTATTCTAAAGTAAGAGAAAAATTAATAGAAGAACTAGAACGTATAAAAGGGATAATTGAGAATAAAAAGTTTAAAATAGCCATAACTGGTTCTGCTGGTTATGGAATTTCAAAAGAATATAATCTGCCTTTTGTTCAAGAGGTTTTTGCAACTACATTAGCAATAAAGAGATATTATGATGATGTTGATGTTGCAATAGAACTTGGAGGAGAGGATGCTAAGATAATTTTCTTAACAGGTGGTTTTGAGGAGAGGATGAACTCAAGTTGTGCAGGAGGAACAGGAGCATTCATAGATCAAATGGCGCATCTTATGGGACTTACTGTAGATGAAATGGACAACTTAAGTCTTAAACATGAGAATATATATGAGATTGCTTCAAGATGTGGAGTTTTTGCTAAGACTGATATTCAACCATTATTAAATCAAGGAGCAAGAAAAGAAGATATTTCTGCAAGTGTATTTCAATCAGTTGTAAATCAAACTATAGGTGGATTAGCACAAGGGAGAAGTATTGAAGGTAAAATAATGTTTTTAGGAGGACCTCTATATTTTTGTAAGGGTTTAAGAGAAAGATTTATAAAAACATTAAAATTACAGGAAAATGATGTTGTTTCTCCTGAAAATGCACAGGTTTTTGTAGCTATTGGAAGTGCTATATATTCTAAAGAAGATAATAGAGAATATGAATATGAAGAATTATTAGAAATAATAAAAGAAAATCGTAATGAAATAGCTACTATAAATATCATCGATCCACTATTTAATGATGAATCTGAATATGAAGAATTTAAGAAAAGACACAATAGAGCTAAAGTAATAAGCAAGGATATAAACCTTTATAATGGAGAAGCTTACATAGGAATTGATGCTGGAAGTACAACAACTAAGGTTGTTTTAATAGACAAAGAGGATAATATTTTATATGAGTATTATGGCTCAAATAAAGGAAATCCTATTGAGGTTGTAAAAAAGGAATTAAAGCATATTTACAATATATGTGGTGAAAAGATTAAAATAATAGGAAGTGCAGTAACTGGATATGGTGAAGAGCTAATAAAAAAAGCTTTTTCAATTGATTTTGGAATAGTAGAGACTGTAGCACATTATATTGCAGCTAGTCACTTTAATCCTAAGGTGGATTTCATTTTAGATATAGGTGGGCAAGATATTAAATGCTTTAAAATAAAAAATGGAATTGTAGCAAATATAATGTTAAATGAAGCATGTTCATCTGGATGTGGATCATTTATAGAAAGTTTTGCAAATCAAATGGGATATGATGTAGAAACTTTTTCAAAGCTTGGTTTATTTGCTAAACATGGGGCAGATTTAGGATCAAGATGTACAGTGTTTATGAATTCATCAGTAAAACAAGCTCAAAAAGAGGGGGCGACAGTAGAAGACCTTTCGGCTGGTCTTTCAGTAAGTGTTGTTAAAAATGCTCTTTATAAAGTAATCAGAGCTAAGAGTGTGGAAGAATTAGGTGAAAATATAATTGTTCAAGGTGGAACAATGTATAATGATGCCATACTTAGAGCTTTTGAAAAAGAACTTGGTATGAATGTTATAAGACCTAGTATATCAGGACTTATGGGTGCTTATGGATGTGCTCTTTATGCAAAAAGAAAGAGTCCAAAAGAAAGTAAAATAATATCTAAAGAGGATTTGGAAAAATTCACACATAAATCTAAGATAGCTAAATGTGGTTTATGTACTAATAGATGTAATTTAACAATAAACATCTTTAATGATGGGGAAAGATACATTTCAGGAAATAGATGTGAAAGACCAACAGGTAATAAAAAAGCAGAAAATATTCCTAATATGTATCAATATAAATACAAAAAGTTAAGAGAATATGAGTCATTAGAAGAAGGAACAAGAGGAACTATAGGATTACCAATGGTTTTAAATATGTATGAAAATATTCCTCTATGGGCTACTTTCTTTAAAGAATTAGGATTTAAGGTTGTTTTATCTGATCAATCAAATAAAAAGATGTATTTAAAGGGGCAGCATACAATTCCATCAGATACTGTATGTTACCCAGCAAAATTAGCTCATGGACATATAGAAAACTTACTAAGTAAGAATATAGAGCATATATTCTATCCATGTATGAGCTATAACTTCGATGAAGGTATATCAGATAACTGCTTCAATTGTCCTGTTGTAGCTTATTATCCAGAACTTTTAAAGACAAATGTAAAAGAGCTAAATAGTAATAA
Organism: Clostridium sp. LIBA-8553; assembly: GCF_057782465.1. Lineage (NCBI taxonomy): Bacteria > Bacillati > Bacillota > Clostridia > Eubacteriales > Clostridiaceae > Clostridium > Clostridium sp. LIBA-8553. Next base: position 1,742,040 of record NZ_CM173489.1, on the reverse strand, counting down.
CTTTATGATGGAATATTTAAGCTTAAATAATAAAAAGTTATTAAGTAAAAAGCTTTATGAGATTTTAAATGAAACTTTTGGAGATATAAAACAAAAGGAAGTTAAAAATGCTTTAGAAAAGGCTTATATAGAATATGAGAGATATACTAAGGATATAAAACAAAAGGGTGAAGAATTTATAGGGTATGCTAAAAATAACAATAAGAAGGTTATAGTAATAGCAGGAAGACCTTATCATATAGATCCAGAGATAAATCATGGAATAGACAAGGTTTTAAGCAGCTTAGGAATTGTTGTTTTAACAGAAGATTCTATTGAATTAAGTCATGAAAAGCCAAAGGTTAATATATTAAATCAATGGACATATCAAGCTAGATTATATAATGCTGCTTATTATGTTGCTAATAATAAAGATGTAGAACTTATACAATTAGTTTCTTTTGGATGTGGAACAGATGCCATAACTTCTGATGAAGTAAAAGATATACTAGAGAGAAATAATAAGATATATACTCAGTTAAAAATAGATGAAACTAATAATTTAGGCGCAGCGAAGATAAGGATTAGAAGCTTGCTAGAGGCTATAGCACAGGAATAGGTGATAGAATGGAAATAGGAAATAATAAAGAATTTGCAGTATTTACTAAAGAAATGAAAAAAACTCACACTATTTTAGCTCCTACAATGTTGCCAATACATTTTAAACTTTTATCTGGAATAATGAAAAAATACGGTTATAAACTAGAATTCTTTGAAGGTGATACAAGTAGTGCCATTGAAGAAGGATTAAAAAGTGTTCATAATGATATATGTTATCCAGCTATGATTGTAATTGGACAACTTATGGAAGCTTTAAAAAGTGGAAAGTATGATCCAGATAAAACAGCTTTAATAATAAGCCAAACTGGAGGAGGATGTCGTGCATCTAACTATATACATTTATTAAGAAAGGCTTTAAGAGAAAATAATTTAGAGCATGTGCCAGTAATTTCTTTAAATGCAAGTGGACTAGAAAAACATGAAGGCTTTAAAATGTATCCAGGATTATTAATTAAATGTATATATGCTCTTTATTATGGAGATTTACTTATGTACATGTATAATCAATGTAAATCTTATGAGATTAATAAGGGAGAAACTGATAAAGTTTTAGATAAATGGATTAATATTTTAAATGATATATTTAAAAATTTAAGTTATTTAAAAATAAGAGAATTATTTAAAGATATAATTTTAGATTTTTCTAAATTAGAATTAGAAAATACTGAAAAGGTAAAGGTTGGTATTGTAGGAGAAATATATTTAAAATATTCTCCTTTAGGTAATAATGATTTAGAAAAATTCTTGAGAGAAGATAATGCAGAGGTTGTTATGTCTGGGGTAACAGATTTCTTTATGTATTGCTTATCAAATTCTGAGATAGATTATAAGTTATATGGTATGAAAAAAGTTTCAAGTAAGATTACTAAAATAGGATGTTCATATCTAGAGCATCTACAAAATATTATGATAGATTCAATAAAGAAATACAGCAAGTTTAGAGCACCAGCTCCATTTAGAGATTTAAAGAATTCTGTTGAAGAATATATTGGCAGAGGAGTTAAAATGGGTGAAGGATGGCTTATGACTGCTGAAATGCTAGAACTTATAAATAGTGGAGTAAATAATATTGTTTGTGCTCAACCTTTTGGATGTCTTCCTAACCATATAGTAGGAAAGGGAATGATTAGGGGGATAATGGAAAAACATCCAGAGGCTAATATAGTTGTCGTGGATTATGACCCTTCATCAACAAAGGTTAATCAAGAAAATAGAATAAAATTAATGTTAGCAAATGCAAAATTAAGCGAATACTTGTTAAACAATTAATTATAATAATAAATAATAAGGTCCCAAATAAAAAATTAATTTTTTATTTGGGACCTTATTGTCTTAATCTTAAAAGTATCTTAAATAATAAAAATATAAGTTTAGAAAAAGCATATTTTAATATTATAATGTACTTAAGTAATTATTATAGGAGGAGCATATGAATATTTTAATAGCTGAGGATGAACAAGATATAAGAAATCTTTTAGAATTACATTTGTTAAAGGAAGGATATACGGTTTTTAAAGCTGTAAATGGACTAGAAGCCTTAGAAATATTAAAAAAGGAACATATACACTTAGTATTATTAGATGTTATGATGGATGGAATAGATGGTTTTAATTTATTGAAAATGTTAAGAGAATGGAGTCAAATTCCAGTTATCTTCTTAACTGCAAAAATTGAAGATGATGATAAGATATTAGGACTAGGTTTAGGGGCAGATGACTATGTTATAAAACCATTTAAGCCAGTAGAGCTAATGGCAAGAATAAAATCTAATTTAAGAAGATGCTATAAATACTCTGGAGAAAATGAGCTTATAAAGATTGGAAACTTAGAGCTTGATAAAGAAGGATGTACTGTGAAGAAAGATGGGGAAATAGTTTCTTTAAATGCAAAAGAGTTTAAAATCTTAGAGATGTTAATGAACAACATAGGAAGAGTATTTACTAAAAAGCAGATATATGAAAATGTATGGCAAGAAGATTATTTAGGAGACGATAACACAATAATGGTTCACATAAGTCATTTAAGAGATAAAATAGAGGAGGATCCTAAGAATCCTTGTAAAATAAAAACTATAAGAGGGATAGGTTATAGATTTGAAAAGATTTAATCTAAGAAAAAATAGATATAGGGTTTCTAATATACTACTTAGGAATTACCTTAAGGTATTTTTACTCATAAGTATTATAACTACTATTATATTTATATTTTCATTTATAACAGGTATTGCTATATATTTAAAAAGTGAGCCTTTAGAAGGTGAAACTTCAGATATAATTCTAGGTGAAATAGAGAATAAAGATTATGATAGTATAAGCGAAAATTATATAACAGAGCATAATGGATGGATTGAGGTTATAGATAAGGACTTAAATGTGATAAAAACAATTGGTACTCCTAAGGTAAAAAGAGATAAGTATTCTAATGAAGAGTTTGGGGAAATTTTAGTTAATGAACTAAATGCTGAAGAGAATGATTATTTTACTTCCGTGGGATACAGTAAGGAAGGACATTTTTTTGTTCTTACTAGAATGAAAAAAGAAGATCTTTCTAAAATGTTTGTAAAAAGTTCTAAAATAGGATTTAAAATATTTGTTTATACAATGATAGTATTATACATTTTTATATTTATAATAAGCTTAATTCTTTATTCTAGACTAACTTCAAAGACATTTACTAAGCCTTTGGATAAACTTATGAATGGGGTCAGAAAATTAGCTTCAGGTGACTATTCAACTAGAATAAATATTGAAAAGAATAATGAATTTAAAGAACTTGGAGATGCTTTTAACAATATGGCTTCTAAAATAGAGGAAGAGAAAAAGCTAAAGGAGACATCAGAAAGGCTTAGAAAAGAATTTGTTAGGAACATAGCTCATGATTTAAAAACTCCTTTGTCTAGTATAATAGGTTATTCTAATATTATAAAAAATAATCCTAATATCAATGAGGAGAATTTAAATAAATATATAAGTATAATTGAAAATAATGGAGAAAGAGCAAATGAAATGATAATGGAGCTTTTTGAGTTTTACACATTACAAAGTTCGGAATTTATTTTAGATAAAAGAAAAGATGACTTAAGTGAGTTTTTAAGAAATTTAATTGCTGATTACATATATCTCTTAGAAGAGAAAGATTTTAACTTTGAGTTTGAAATATGTGATGAAGAGATTTATTTAGAATTTGATCCTAAGAGACTTGAACGTGCCATAGGAAACTTAATAATAAATAGTGTTAAATATAACAAGAAGGGAACTAAGTTCTTAGTATCTCTTACAAAAGAGGAGGATAAGGCTAAAATAATAGTTAGTGATAATGGTATAGGATTAAGTGAGGACATTAAAAAACATATATTTAATCCTTTTGTAAGAGGAGAAAAATCAAGAAACTCTAAAAAAGGTGGATCAGGTCTAGGCTTAACTATAAGTAAGGAAATTGTAGAAAAGCATGGAGGTACTATATATTTAAGCGATGGACCTTTAAAAGGATGCAACTTCGTAATAGAGTTACCAATAAAATAAAAAAAGGACTAGAGATATGCTAGTCCTTTTTTTGTTATGCTGCCTTTCTTGCAGATCTTTTATTTCTACTGTATTTATTACTTGATTTTCTCTTTTTATAGGAGAATTTCTTTTTAAAATAACTATAAATTATATCTGTTATAGTATGAAGTCCAGATCCTAAAAATAAGGCTAAAAGCATATTAGCAAATAAAACCTTATTGCTTAATATAAAACTTGCAACCAATTTTAACATTTCTGGTGTAGATACACTAGTTATAGAAAAGGAATATAATAGTGAAGAGATTGTTATAGGTATAATAGATACATAAAGTATCCTAATTATAGGTCCTAATATAAAACCATGTGTAAATACACTTCTATGTTCAAATAATTTTTGATACGGAATCCAAATAAACTTTAAATAACCCCATCTTTTAAATTCTCTGCTCTTAATATCTAAATCTCCAGAAAACATATATCCACCAAACATATATATAGACACACCTAATATAGTAAAGGCAAGACTACTTCCTAAATCCTCCAAAAAAACCATATTTATAAAGAGGAAAAATGAAGCTACGAAAGGGGTCATAATAACCGTAATTTTGTCATGTGTTTTTCCTGCTGCCAAAATATCACCCCACAAAAAAAATATTTATAATAATAATATAACATATTTTGGAGTAATATCATATAATTTATTGAATTAACATATTAAAACTTATATAATGGTGGATTTTAATAAAATTGCTAATAATACGGTGTTTTATCTTTAATAGCTTAAAATTTTCATATCTAAATATTAATAAAGGGTTAAATTGATAAAATTAAACTCCTAATCTATAAAAATTTATAAACTAATATTTACTCTCTAATTAGTTTATGATAATATTAATAAAAACTTAGTTTTATAAGTAATTTAATATTTAACAAAGGCTAAAATAATTTCGTAGATTGGGGGATTATGTTTGAATAAAAATAAATATGGATTATTTACAACAATCGGAATGATAGTTGGTGTTGTTATAGGTTCAGGAATATTTTTTAAAAGTGACAATATTCTTATAGCAACTGGCGGAAGTATTACTTTAGGAGTATTAGTTTTTTCTATAGCTGCTCTTGGTATCATATTTGGAAGTCTTACAATTTCAGAATTAGCTTCTCGTAATTCAAAGGCTGGTGGAATTATAACCTATGCAGAGGAATCATATAATAAATCTGTAGCGTGTTCATTTGGGTGGTTTCATACATTATTATATTATCCAACACTTATTGCAGTTGTCTCATGGGTTACAGGAATATATACTTGTATGCTTTTTGGAATAGACGGAACTTTAGAGATACAAATTTTAATTGGACTAGCAGTCATTGGGGTATTATTTTTATTTAATGTTTTATCTGCCAAAGCAGGAGGATATTTTCAAAATGCATCTACAATAATAAAGTTAATACCTTTAGTACTTATAGCTTTAGTGGGATTAGTTTATGGAAATCCAACAAGTATAAATCCAACTGACGTTACTAATATGCAGTCTTTAGGATGGATTTCAGCAATAGCTCCTATTGCCTTTTCATTTGATGGGTGGATTGTTGCAACGTCCATAGGGCATGAAATTAAAAATCCTAAGAAGAACTTACCAAAGGCTTTAATAATAGCACCATTATTTATACTTATTATATACATAGCTTACTTTGTAGGCATAAGTACTTTTGTAGGACCAGAAATGGTAATGCAACTTGGAGACGCTCACGTAGACTTAGCAGCTAATAAAATTTTAGGGCCTATGGGGGCAAAGATATTTATAATTTTTGTTATTATATCAATTATGGGAACTGTTAATGGTCTTTTAATGGGAATGATAAGATTACCATATTCATTAGCTATAAGAGGTATGTTTCCTAAGTCAGATAAGATTGCTAAAATTAATGATAAATTAGGAATACCAGTTAATTCAGCTATAATATCTTTAACAGTAATTTTATTCTGGGTAGTAATACATTATTTAACTCAAAAGTTTAATGTTCTTCCTAATTCGGATATATCAGAAATCTCTATAACAATAAATTATGTTCTTTACATATTCTTATATATAAAAGTATTTAATATGGGGAGAAGTGGAGAAATCCAAGGAATTTGGAGAGGATTCTTAAATCCACTTCTAGCAACAGTTGGTTCTTTAATAATATTAATTGGAAGTATGAATAATCCATTATTCTGGATTTATACTGCATTTTGTTTAATATTATTATTATCAGCAGGAGCTTTCTGGAAAATAAAAGAAAGAAGTTTAAATTTATCATAAATAAAAAAAAACACTAAGAACAATCGCTCTTAGTGTTTTTTTTTATTTTTATTAACTAAATCAGATAAAATAATTTAAATTAATTAATAAAAAAGGGTTAAATTTTATGATAATATTTTAAAAAAAATAAATTATTAACTATATTTTAATAAACTGTTATCATATAGTGTGAAAAATATTTAAAATATTTAAAAAATATGTTAAGATGATATATTATACGTATAAATATACCTATAATCTAACAATTTAACTAAGGAGGAAAAATATGAGCTCAGAACATAAAAGTAAATTGTCTTTAACAGCGCTTATATTAATGATTTTCACATCAGTATATGGTTTCGCTAACATGCCAAAGGCCTTTTATTTAATGGGATATGGTGCTATTCCATGGTACATAATATCAGCATTAGCCTTTTCAATTCCATATGCTTTTATGATGGCAGAATATGGAGCAGCATTTAGAAAGGAAAGAGGGGGAATATACTCATGGATGGCAAAATCTGTAGGGCCTAAATATGCTTTCATAGTTACATTCATGTGGTATTCATCAAATCTAATATGGTTAGTTAGTAACTCATCATCAATATGGATTCCTTTCTCAAATGTTATATATGGAAAAGACACTACAGGTACATGGTCTTTATTAGGATTAAGTGTTCCACAAACTATGGCTATATTAGGATCAATCCTTATAATAGTTATTACTTATGCAGCATCTAAAGGATTAAAGAGCATAACAAAAGTAACTTCAATTGGGGGAACTGTTGTTGCATTATCAAACATAGTACTTATTCTTGGTGCTATAATTGTTTTTGCAGGTAATGGATTTAAGCCAGCAGAGGCTATAAACGCATCAGCCTTTGTTCATGCTCCAAATCAATCTTATCAGTCACCAATTGGTGTATTAGGATTTTTAGTTTTTGCAGTCTTTGCTTATGGTGGATTAGAAGCTGTTAGTGGATTAGTTGATGAAACTAAGGATGCTAAAAAGAATTTCCCTAAAGGATTAATGATTGCATCTATAATAATAGCTGTTGGATATGCTGTTGGAATACTTTGTGTTGGATTATTTACAAACTGGCAAGAAACATTATCAGGAGATAATGTTAACTTAGCTAACGTAGCTTATGTAGTAATTCAAAACTTAGGTGTTAAATTAGGACAAACTTTCGGCATGAGTACTGGAGCTTCACTTCAATTAGGAGCTTGGTTTGCAAGATACATAGGTCTTTCAATGATGTTAGCATTAATGGGAGCATTTTTTACTTTAAGTTATGCACCTATTAAACAGTTAATAGAAGGAACACCTAAAGAAATATGGCCAAAAAAATGGACAAAATTAAATGAAAATAACATGCCAGTAAATGCTATGTGGATTCAATGTGCGGTTGTTGTTGTATTTATTTTAGTTGCTTCTTTCGGAGGAGAATCTGCAAATAAATTCTTCAGTTATTTAATATTAATGGGTAACGTAGCTATGACAATACCATATATGTTTTTATCAGGTGCTTTCCCAGCATTTAAAAAGAAAAAAGAAATTGAAAAACCATTTGTTATGTATAAATCATATAAGGCTTCAGTAGTATGGTCAGTAATAGTAACTTTCACAATTGGGTTTGCAAATTTATTTACAATAATAAAACCTGTTATTGTAGATAAAGATTACACAGCTATGGCGTTCCAAATAACTGGACCAATAGTTTTTGCTATAATTGCTTTTATACTTTATCATAACTATGAAAAGAAAATGAAAAACAAATAATTTAAAAACAACATCTTTTAAGATGTTGTTTTTCTTATTTTTCTTAATATGGATTCTTTTAGAAGTTTTATAGTATAATTATTTTAACAGTAAATAAAATGGAGAGTGTAGCATATGAAGAAAAAAACATTAATTATTTTAGGAATTATCTTAATAGTATTAATAAGTGTAGGAGTTTATTGGTTAAAGGATAGTTCTACTTTTAAAATTACTATTAATAATAAGACCAATAAAGAAATAAGTGGTCTACAAATAAGCTATAGTAACAATAGCAAAAGTATAAATGTGCCAAGCATAAAGGCTGGAGAATCTACTGAAGTAAAAGTAAAAGCTGATGAAAGTGGTTCATTAGTTATGTATTATACAGATGTTTTAGGAGATTCCCATAAAGAAATTTTAGCAGGGTATTTTCAACAAGGGGATTCTGGAAAGGTTGTTGTAAATATAACATCCGTTAATGAGTTAGGAATATATGGAATGGAAATAGCATCTCCTGAAGCTGAGAATATATTAAATAATGAATAAAATAAGAAAGGAAGTGAAAGTAAAAAGGAGAGAGTACTCTTTTTTACGATTAAATGGAAAGAGTTATATACAATATCCTATATATAATAATATATAGCTTTTTAGGATGGGGATGTGAAGTTATATATTGTTATATAATAGACCATAGATTTACCAATAGAGGCTTCTTAAATGGTCCTCTATGTCCTATATATGGATTTGGAGCCTTTTTTGTTTTGACATTCTTAGATAGCTATAAGAATAATATAATATTAGTATTTATCTTAGGAGTTATAATAACATCAATTTTAGAATATATTACATCTTTTGTATTGGAATCTATATTTCATACAAAGTGGTGGGATTATTCAGAACATAGATTTAATATACACGGTAGAGTATGTTTATTAAATTCAACTCTATTTGGGGTATTGTCAGTGGTTTTAGTTGAAGTTATAAATCCTGCCATAGTTGATTTTGTTAGCAAATTCCCAGAGAAGTTAGTTTTTGCTTTAACAATAGTTCTTACAGCTACTATTACAGTAGACTTTGTAGTAACAGTTCATACTATGCTTAAGTTAAATTCAAAATTAAGAGGATTACATGGACTAGCCAAAGAGTTTGGAGAGCTTGGAGTATCATTTATAGATAAGACAGAAAAAGAATTAGAGTTTACTATGAATAAATTTAAGGGTGAAACTAGCTTAAAAGAAAATATGTTAAATAGAGCAAGAGCTTTAAGAAAGAATAATATTCTTCAAAGAAGACTTTTAAAAGCTTTTCCTAATATGAAACATAAAAAATATGATGAATTACTTCAAAAATTAAGAAAAGAAAATAAATAAAAAATAAAGGAAGTCTATTAATAGACTTCCTTTATTTTTAATTGTATTTGTCTTTAGATAACACTTCTTTTTTCACTAAAACTCCATTTTCGTAAGTTTCCTTATAAGTTGTTGATGACTTAGGACCATGTTGATCAACAGCTATTACTATTTCTTTTCCAGGGTCTTCATTTATACCCCAAATATTAGCCTTTACTTGTCCAGATGATGTTATATAAGTTTGAACAATAACAGGATTATTCATATTATTTTGGAATTTAAAATCAACAACATCTTTTGCCATAGTTGCATCTCTACCTATAGGAGCATAAGTTACTGGAAGGCTATGAGGAGATCTTTCAACAATTTTTAAGTCAGCATATAAGACTGAGTTATAAAGTGTTGTAACACCTTGACATATTCCACCAGCTAAAATATCAACGACTTTATTACCTATATAACCAGGTGCATAGGTGTAACCATTACTTTCAGTTCTATCTTCTCCTTCTTTATCAGCAGAGAAAATATCTCCAGGCATTAATACTGTACCATTAAGCTTGCTTAAATAAGTACGTATATTTTGAGTACGACCTCCACTTAAACTTGGTAGAGGAGTAGAATATGAACCTAAAATAACCATATTATTAATTGTTTCTTGAGTTAATTGTGGTTTTATTTCTTCTACTGGTATTTCAATGGTACAATTTTGGTTGTCATGATTATGGTTATCCAAATCACTTATTATGTCAGAAGTAAGCTTGTCTAAATCAAGCTTGTACCCACTTTCTTCTTTGGTTGCTGTTAAAGTATCATTTGAAAATGAAATAGTTGGTTCAACCTTTTCTTTATTAATTTTATTACTTATTTCAGAAAGTTTTTCACTTAATTTCTCAGAATTAGGCTGAGGATTAAACTTAAAGTACTTTGGATTAGATTTTAAGTTCAATCTTTCAAAGGTGTTACTTAAAATATTGCCTTCCTTTCCAAAAGATAAAACTTCATTTGATATATCATTAACATCAAAGAAGAATCCTAGATCTTTTGCTGAAAAAGTTTCATTGAACATATCTTTATAATTAAATGTTATTTTAAAATTATCTAATAAATTAGAGTAGTGCTCAGCTATTTTTTCTTTTAAATCTTCTTTAGTTAAGTTTGACATATTTATGTTTTCAACATAAATTCCTTCATAAGTAATATCTTTACTAGAATAGGTTGTAAATAAAATTACTGAAACTAAAACTAAAAATAAAGCTATAAGTACTATTAAAATATTTAGTGCTACCTTTTTTGAATTGAATTTTTTTGTTCTCTTACTTCTCACTTTTATTACCTCAACTATAATTAATTAATATTATAAAAATATGTACATATAAATTAACAAACAAATATAAATAAAATGTGGAGAATTTACATAATTTACTTTATTTAAATAGTTTTAATCCTTATTAAATTTTTGTAATGTTTATTTGATTTTATCTTAACACTTTTAATTATAATACATAATCTAGAAATAATATACAAGTTTGAGGAAAATTTCATATTATATTTAATAAAGAACAAGGTTGAATGATATTATGTTTAAAAAACTTACTTTAAAAGACAAGAATCTTCATAATAAATATATAGATGAAAATAGATTTTTAAGCTGTGAATATTCTTTTACAACCCTTTTTATGTGGAGAAATTTCAATAATATAAAATATGATATATTAAATGATATTTTTGTTATTAAAAAATATGATAAAAGTGAAGGGGATTTTTTTATGGAGCCTTTAGGAGAAATAAGCGATATGGGATTAAAAAAGCTTATTGAAAATCTAGATTCCATAAGAGAAAGAGAAGAAAGAAAATGGCTATTTGGAGATGTAAGTGAAGCATTTCTTCTTAGATTACAAAAGCTTTATAGAAGTGAGCTTATAGTAAAAGAAGAAATAAATAACTTTGATTATCTATATGATTATAATGAGTTTATAGCTTTAAAAGGAAAAAAATTTAGAAAAAAGAAAAATAAATATAATCAATTTGTTAAAAACTATAATTATAAAACACTTATGTTTAAGAAATCTCTAGAGGAAAGTGAAAAGCTTAAATGCTATAAGTTTTTAGATGAATGGTGCTTAGGAAATGAGGAAATGGATGAAGAATTTTTAGCTGAAATAGAAGGAACAAAAGATTTAATAAATTTTTTAGAAGAGTTGAATCTTGAATTAATAGAGCTTTATGTCGAAGATAAATTAATAGGTATATCCATAGGAGAAGTATTTAATGATTATATGTATATAGTTCATGTTGAGAAATGTTTAAAAAAGTTTAATGGAGCTTATACTTTTTTAAGTAATAGTCTATTGAAAAATTCTTCTTCTAAATTAAAGTATGTTAATAGAGAAGAGGATTTAGGTATTCTAGGTTTGAGAAGATCAAAAATGTCATATAATCCTAAATTTTTTGAAAAGAAATATTTAGTAAAAATAAAATAAGGCTTTTTTTAAGCCTTATTTTATTTTTTTAAACTATATAATGATGTTTTTGTCATATTTAAAGATTTATTCACATGATTTAATGTATTTTGAATAAGTTGTCTATTATCATTATTCTCAACTGTATTTAAAGCGAATTTTATGTATTCTTGAGCATGAAGAGCATTTCTTACAGCAAAATTTAATTCTTTTTTCACATTCTTTTCTGAAATTTCCATACATAACACCTCTTAAAAATTAGTCTTTATAGCTATTATAATTATCTTTAGCATACTCTATAGCGCTAGAAACTGTTTTTAAAGCTGCATGTACTTCTCTTTTACTTTCTTCATTAGTTATATTTGTATATGCATTATTTAAGTGATTCTGGCAACAACAAAGTTCGTCAATAGCAAGTCTAAAATCATCTTTTGCATTATGTAGCATGAAAAACACTACCTTAAAATATTATTTATTTATATATTATGTATATCTAAATAAATAATAAGTGGAAATATCCTAATATAATACCTTACAATTCCTTAGATAATCAATGCTCATTTACTCTTAAATAATATACTCGTAAATGAGCATTAAAAACAAAAAAAACTAAATAAAAACATTAAAAATAATAAAAAAAGAAAAAACAGAGAAAAATCTCTGTTTTTAAAAAATTACTTATTTTCGTTATTTAATCTATCTATCATAACATTTTTAGCCTTAATTTCAAATGTATCGTCTAAAGGTGATAATGAAATATTATCATATTTATTGCTAAGAGCTAATGTTAAAATTCTATCTGCAAGCTCTGGATTCTTAGATAAAAGCGAACCGTGGAAGTAAGTACAGAAAGTATTTTTATAAATACATCCTTCATAACCACTTTCACCATTGTTTCCATAACCGTGAACACATTTTCCAAGAGGCTGTAAATCTCCAATAAATGTTCTACCAGAGTGGTTTTCAAAACCAACATAAGTTTCATCGAATTCTTCGTTATGAATAACAGTATTACCTATGAATCTAGTATCTCCACCTTCAGTGTATATATCTAAAATACCTAAGCCATCAATTTTTTCACCAGTAGGAGCAGTGTAATAATTTCCTAAAAGTTGATATCCACCACAGATTGCTAAAAGAACTTTTCCTTCTTCAACATATTCTTTTAAGACATCTTTTTTTAAGTTTATTAAGTCATCTGATACAATTGATTGCTCAAAATCTTGACCACCACCGAAAAAGACTATATCGTAATTATCTTTATCAAATTTATCACCCATAGAAACATTTATTACATTTACTTTGATTCCACGTAATTCAGCTCTATGTTTTAATATTAAAATATTTCCTACATCTCCATAAACATTTAGTAGATCAGGATATAAGTGACATATATTTAATTCCATGTGAATCTCTCCTTTAAATTACCAAAGCTTTTCAATATAACCTTTAGCATGTAAGTATTTTCTATAGTTAATCATAGCAGTATAAGTCGCAAGTATATAAATCTTGTTTTCTTTAGAGTTTTTGATTGCATCTGTTAATCCATCAAAATCTTCTTTGATTGTAAACTTTTCAACTGGTAGATTAGCAATTTTTAATCTTACAGCCATATCATAAGCTCTTATTCCAGAGATGAATATTTCATTTAAATCCATAGAATTTAGTTTTTCAAAATCAACATCCCAAATCCAAGAAACGTCCTTACCATCTGCATAGTTATCATTTAATAAAAAGGCTGCAGCAAAGCTTTCAGAGTTTAGAAGTAGAGTATCTAAGGCTTGATTGTATCCAGCTGGATTTTTAACTAATATAATTCTTGCTTCTTTATCTCCTATTTTTATAGTTTCTTGTCTACCAAAAGATGAACTTTGGTTAGAGAATGATTTTTGAATAACTTCATCACTAATATGTAATTCTTTTGCAACAGAATAAGCACATAATGCATTATATATATTATAAGTACCTGGTTGAGTTATATTAAATAATCCACCATTTATAACAACCTTAGAACTTTCTGGTGTAAGTTCTACTATTTCTTCCACTTTATATTTTAAATCTTCTCTCTTGAATCCACAGTTAGGACAGTAGTAACTTCCAAGATGATTATATGTTATAAAGTTATAAGAATAAGGTTGTTTACAGAATTTACAGAACTTAGCATCTGCATTAATCTCTATATTCTTATTGTTATTTGGAGAAACTTCGAATCCATAATAAACTTTAGGATTCTTAACATCAAGTCTTCCTAATAAAGATTCGTCTCCATTTAAAAGAAGAGTAGTACTTGGTACTTTTACAACTCCTTCTAATATTTTGTTTAAAGTAGTATAAACTTCTCCATATCTATCTAACTGATCTCTAAAAAGATTAGTTACAGTTATTATTTCAGGAGTTATGTACTCAGTTATGAATTTTAAGTTAGCTTCATCAACCTCAATTACTGCATATCTCTCTTTATTTGAAGAGAATTTGTAATTAGCTACAAATGTGCTAACTATTCCTGGATATAAATTTGCTCCAGTAGCATTAGTTATAACATCTAATCCATTACCTTTAAGGACATTATATATCATTGAAGTAGTAGTAGTCTTTCCATTAGTTCCAGTAACTAAAATAACTTTATAATTTTGAGAAACTACCTTTAAAATGTTTCTGTCAAATTTTAAAGCTACTTTACCTGGAAAGTTAGTTCCACCTTTAAAAACTTTCTTTGAAATAAATTGTGTCATTTTAGATAAGATTATGCTTAGATAAGATTTAATAGCTATTTTAAACACCACCTTACAATTACTTTTTAGTCAATCTTCTTAAACTATTATAGTATAGCACAAAGTGTTTAATTTACCAATATATTAATTCCTTAATAAAAAGAAGGATTTTTAAATTAGGAAGTAATTAAATGAATTTATTCTATACTTACTAGAAATTTTACAATGAAATATACCTTTAAATATTGTATTATATATAGGAAAGATATAATTAAATTGAATTAATTATACAAATGACTATAAATAAACTAGACTAGGGGGAATACTAATGTATCCAATAAGATTTGAAAATTTATATTATGATAAAGTTTGGGGCGGAAGAGATTTTGAACTTTTCAGAGACAATATGCCAGAAGGAATGATAGGAGAAACTTGGGATGTTGCTTGTCACCCAAATGGAATGAGTATAGTTGAAAACGGTGAATATAAAGGTTTAAGATTAGACGAATTAATAGATAAATTAGGAAGTGACTTAGTAGGAACTGAAATATCAAAAGAGAAATTTCCTCTACTTGTAAAATTAATAAATGCAAAAGATAAATTATCAGTACAAGTTCATCCAAATGATGAATACGGTATGAGAGTTGAAGGAGAACTTGGAAAAACTGAAATTTGGTACGTTGTTGAAGCTTTTGAAGGAGCTAACTTAATAGTAGGAACAAAGGATTGTACTAAAGAGCAATTTGTTAAGGCTATAGAAACAGGTGAATTTGATCAATACTTAAACAAAGTGCCAGTTAAAAAAGGTGATACTTTCTTTGTAAGAAGTGGATTAGTTCATGCTATCTGCGAAGGTGTTATAATAGCTGAAATTCAACAAAACAGTGATACAACTTATAGAGTATATGATTATAACAGAGGAAGAGAAATTCATGTTGAAAAAGCTTTAGACTGTATTGATTTCTCATTAACAGGGGATAAGGCTAAAGGATTAAAAGTATCATATGATCAATATGACAAAACTTATCTTTCATTATGTGAATACTTCTCATTAGAAAAATATGATATACATGGAATATGTGAAGAAGAAAGTGATAAAGAAAGATTCTTCATATTTACATGTGTTGAAGGAGAAGGTGTAATAACTTCAGAAGAAGGCGAGTTATCAATTAAAAAAGGTGATAGTATATTCATACCTGCATCATTAGGAAAATATACTTTAAAAGGAAATATGTCATTATTAAAGAGTTATGTTCCTAAAGAAGGTGCTGTTGAAGAAGAAATTCTTTCAATAGTAAAAGCTTAATATATATTATTTAGTTTAAAATTTTTGTGATAATACCTCTTCATGAGAGTATTACCAATATAATAAATATAGAACTAAGAATTTATAATTAGATTAGAAAAGAGTATATCGAAACTGATTAAAAAATAATTAAGGGTTATGAATAATTTATTTGGAGTATTACATTCTAAATAAGAATTTATACTTATTATGGAGAAAATTAGTTTTAGATATGCTCTTTTATTTATATATATGTAAAAGTGGACAAATTTAACTAATGAAATTATAATAAAAAAGTAAAACTTAAAATTATTAGAAAGCGAGTGTAGTTATGGGAATTGATTTTTTATTCATACTTAAGGCCTTAATAATCGCAGTTGTCGAAGGTCTTACAGAGTTTGTTCCGGTTTCATCAACGGGACATATGATTCTAGTTGGTGACCTTATTCACTTTAATACACAAGCAGGTGGATTCCCTGAAATGTATGAAGTTGTTATTCAGTTAGGTGCCATACTAGCGGTTGTAGTATTATATTGGAGAAAGATAAGTAGCTCAGTAGTTGAATTTTTCAACTATATATTTGCCTTTATATTATCTAAAACTTCAGGAGATAAAAGACAGTATGAAAGTAGACTTGCTAAATCAGAAACAGGATTTAGATTTGGTATAAATGTTATTATAGGAACAATACCAGCAGCTATTTTAGGACTTTTATTCCATGATGAAATAAAAGAATATTTATTTTCAACAAAAACTGTAGCCATAGGGTTTATAGTAGGTGGTATATTACTTATAGTTATAGAGAATAACTTTAGAAGAAGAGCTAAAAGAAGTAAAATTGTAAAAGATATTGATAAAATGACATATAAGCAATCATTATTAGTTGGATGTTTCCAATGCCTTTCTTTATGGCCTGGTATGTCAAGAAGTGCATCAACAATCATGGGAGGTTGGATTGCTGGATTAAGTACAACAGTTGCTACTGAATTCACATTCTTCTTAGCAATACCAGCTATGGTTGGAGCATCAGGATTAGATTTGCTTAAATTTGATTATTCTCAAATGAATGCAACAAATTGGATTGCCTTAATCTTAGGATTTATAGTTGCATTTATAGTTTCATTAGTTGTTATAGACAAGTTTATAAATTACTTAAAGAAAAAACCAATGAGAATATTTGCTATATACAGAGTATTTGCAGGTATAGTATTAGCTATATTAATATTTACTAATGTAATTAGTTAATTAAAAAAGACAAGGAGCTTAATTCCTTGTCTTTTTTATTTTTTTATAAATAATAGTTTTACTAATATTAAGTAAAAAAACTTAAATTTTCTTAATTTTTAAAACAATTTTACTTTTCATAAAAACGTTTATATGATATCATTTACTTAAAGGGTAATTGTAAAAAACTTACAAACTATGATATAAGATTGTTTAGAGGAGGATTTTATATGATGCAACCAATTAAAAAAATTGCTATACTAACAGGCGGAGGAGATTGTCCTGGATTAAACGCAGTAATAAGAGCGGTAACTAGGACTGCAATTTTACAGTATGGATATGAAGTTATAGGTTATAAATTTGGATATAGAGGTCTTTATAATAATGACTTTATCAAATTAGATCTTGATTCTGTTTCTGGAATACTTCATAGAGGAGGAACAATTCTTCATAGTTCAAATAAGGACAACCTATTTGATTATCAGGTTGAAGATGAGAATGGTGAAATAGTAAAAAAAGACGTTTCTGATGTAGGTGTTGCTAATTTAAAGAAAGAAGGTGTTGATGCTTTAGTTGTTATTGGAGGAGACGGAACATTAACTTCTGCAAGAGACTTCTCAAGAAAAGGAGTAAATGTTATAGGTGTTCCTAAGACAATAGATAACGATTTATTAGCTACAGATGTAACTTTTGGATTTAATACTGCAACAGAAATTGCTACAGAAGCTTTAGATAGACTTCATACTACAGCTGAGTCACATCATAGAATAATGCTTTTAGAAGTTATGGGAAGAAATGCTGGTTGGATTGCTTTAGAATCAGGAATAGCTGGTTCTGCTGACGTAATATTATTACCTGAAATACCTTATGATATAAACAAGATAGTTGAAAAAGTAAGAGAAAGAGAAGAAGCCGGAAAACAATTTACAATTATTGTGGTTGCAGAAGGTGCGAAACCTAAAGATGGAGAAATAGTTGTTTCTAAAATAGTTGATGATAGTCCAGATCCAATAAGATTGGGAGGAATAGCTAATAAATTGGCCAATGATTTAGAAGGATTAATAAAAAATCATGAAGTTAGAAGTACTGTTCTTGGACATATACAAAGAGGGGGAAATACTTCTACTTATGATAGAATACTTTCTACTAGATATGGTGTTAAAGCTGTTGAACTTATCAACAGTAATTTATTCGGAAATATGGTTGCATTAAAGGGAAATAACATATCTTTTGAAAGCTTAGAAAATGTAATTGGATATACTAAGAATGTAGAGCCAGAAGGAGAATTAGTAAAAGCAGCAAAAAGTATAGGAATTAGCTTTGCTGATTAATAGAAAATAAAACACTCATCATATAGATGAGTGTTTTATTTTTTTTATTTAGTAAAATTTTACTTATATTAATAAGGAAAATTGATAATACTTTAAAAGTATTAAAATAAAAGTTTAAACGTTAACAAGAAAAAATTTACAATTAATACTTCAAAATTTTCTGAAAATATGGTACACTTTAAACAAGGCAACATTAAAAGCAACATTAAAAGAAAGCTGGTGGGTATTTATGAAAGAAGTTCAAAAATATTTAGAGAGCAGAATCGGTTCGTATAGCTTTTTCTTTGAGGATTTGAAGAGTGGTTATACTTATGGTTATAATGAAAACGTTAAAATGATTTCAGCAGGTTGTATGAAATTACCTATAGCTATAGCTCTTATAAAGGAAGTAGAAGAAGGTAAAATAGACTTTTTGGATAAAGTTAAAATTGAAAGTTCAGATAAGGTCTATGGAACTGGAATAATACACGAGTTTGGAGAAAGAGATTATACTGTATTTGAACTTATGGTAGCAATGCTTATACAAAGTGATAATACAGCGGCTAATAAAATAATTGATTTAGTTGGCATGAATAAAATAAACGAAATCATCAAAGAGTTAGGAATGAAAAATACTGAGCTTAATAGAAAGACTGCTGATGAAAGAAATTTCAAATCAGATATAGAAAATTATACTACAGCTTATGACTTAACTCTAGCTTGGAGAAAACTTAGTGAAGGTTCTTTCTTAAACAAAGAGAACTCTCAGATGCTTATAGATATACTTACACGACAACAGATTAAAAACAAACTAGCTTTATATATACCAGACAACCTTAAGTTTGATATATCAAGTAAAACAGGTGACAAGAAGGGAGTAGAGAATGATACAGCCTTAATTCATACTCAAAAAGGAAACTTTGCTTGCACAGTAATGTCAAGTGAAATCCCTAATTCAGTTTATGGAACTGTGACCCTTGCGAAGTCTGGAAAAATGATGTGGGATAATATAATGAATAATTGGGTGTAAACCATAGAACCCTTGAAATACAAGGGTTCTTTTCATTTTCAATATGTATATTTTAATTAATCGGCCATAAAAACGGCCAAAAAAAATATTATGCTTCTAAATCAAAATCAGTTATAAGCCTTTTTGCTTTTTCCATCATTTCATCGGTTACGTGGCTGTAAGTTTTCATTGTTTGTTCTACATCATGGCCAAGGAGCTTTGCAGTTGTCTTAAAATCTAAACCTTCATGTATTAATCTAGTTGCAAAACTATGTCTAAAGTCATGCATGGAAATATCATAGTTTTTTCTAATACATTTATTTATATTTACACATAAAGAATGTGGATTATCATAATCATTAATAATTCTATTATCTAAAGCAGTATTTTTATTAATTGATTTTATTTCTTTTAATCCTTCTAAAAAGCTTCTTGTTACTGGAATATCTCTATAAGAATTTTTAGTTTTAAGTTCTCCAAAACCAAAAACACCTTCTCTTAATTCTTTCCATTGCTTATTAACTGTAACAATTGAGTTTTCCCAATCAATACAATCCCATGTAAGTCCTAAAATTTCACCTAACCTCATACCGGTATTAGCAGCTATCAAACAAACTTTATAATAATTATAATTCTTCATTTTCATATGTCTTAATAAGAATTTAATTTCATGTTTATCCATAGCTCTTCTTTTTGTACCATCTTTTTTTTCGGGCAAAACTAAATTTTTAAAATTAGGTATAGAAATACCATATTGACTATTTGCGAACTTTAACATAGTCTTAAATACAGTAGTTCTTCTTTGAACAGTAGTTGGACTAAGATTTTTTGCAACAAGCTTATTAATACATTTTTGAATATCAAGAATATTAAGGTTATTAATTCTTATATCATCTATATCAAAATTAGATAATGCTGCTCTAGTACTTTTATAAGTATTAAATGTTCTATAAGTATAAACATGTTCTAAATATATAGTTTTCATTTCTCCAACAGTCATATACTCATTACATAGTAAATCTTTATTTTTTTTCAATTCTTCCTTTAATTGGCTAAGTAATTTATCTGCGCCTAATTTAGCTAACTTTTTAGTTTTAAATCCTTGTTTAGATTTTTCTTTCCATTTACCTGTTCTAGGATCTTTAAAGGATATTCTTACTTGAAAACCTCCATCTTTTTCCCTAAAGTTAATATTATATTGTAAGTCCATAACAAACCCCTTTCAATAATAATTCATTATATTAAAAGCATTTTATCATTAAAGAACATTGTCTGCAATTTTGTGGACATTCAATTAATAAAATTGGACAAATGTTTAAAGTTTTACCTATTTTATAAAGAGTTTTTAAACTACAAATTTTCTTGCCACTTTCTATTTCAGATAAATAACTTTTACTTAAACCTGTTTTCTTAGCTAGTTCCACTAAAGAGAGTTCTTTTAATTCTCTATATTTTCTTACATTTAATTTTATATTTTCCATTTAAAATCCTTTCCCCAATTCCAAACCACAATATAGATTATATGTTAACTTTTTAAATAAATTCAAAAGAAATATATACCAATTTAAATAATAAAAAAATAAGTTGTTAACTATATAATTTAATAAAATAAATTTAAATAAAAAATATGTAAATGTCGAACGAATTTGCTATATATGTCGAATGGTTCGCAAATAGTGAACAATATTTATGTTAGTATGAAAATACAAAGTTTAATGTTAAATTCTTTTTATGGGGGTTATATAATGGATAAATATAGTTTAGAGAAAAATCTTTCAAAGGCACTTTTAGAATTAAATAAAAATGAAATAGAGGATCTATTAAATAACACAAATAGAATAATAGAAGAATATAAAAAAATAATAGAAGAACATAAAAAAAATGACCAATAAATAATTGGTCATTTTTTTATTTCTTCATAGCAAGAGCTATTTTTATAGCTTTTATAACATCGGGTATATCTTCTTGAGATAATTCAATGTTATTCTCTTCAAATTCTTCTAATAACTTTCTAGCTAATTTTTCATTTGTATTTAGTTCATTAATTTCTCTAATATCACTTACTCCTAAAATGTAATCTAAAGAAACGCCAAAATAGTTTGCTGCTTTACTAGCAAAATCAACCTTAGGTTCTCTTAATCCATTTTCATAACGTGATAAGGTTGCTTTAGTTGTTCCTAAAATATCTTTAAGTTGATCAAGTGTTAAACCTTTTTCATTTCTCAAAAGTTTTAATCTTTCACTAAAGTCAGCCATATTAACACCTCATTTTTATTTTTAAAATTATTTAATATAAGCTATATTATATATCAAGTTACCATTTTTGAGTGTTTAGTTACCAAAAATATAAAAAAGTTATAAATAAGTGTTGACAAGTTACCAAAAGTGTAATATTATATAGTTACCGAAAGGATAACAAAAGATTGGAGGTGCTACTTTTGGAAACAAGTCTAATTTTAAAAATGCTTAGAATTAAGTATAACCTTACACAAGAAGAAATTGCCGCAAAGCTTGGAATTTCAAAGAATACATACCATAGAAAAGAAAATGGTATACATGATTTCACTATTACTGAAGCTATTGCAGTAGGTAAGATATTCAATGTTAATCCTGGTGAAATTTTTTTTACAAAAGAAGTTACCAATTGTATAACAAAGGCTGTTAATTAGAATATAACACTTTATAAATTGGTTAGGAAGAGGGGAGCTTATGGGGGAAAAAACATTAATTACTAGAAAAGAACTATCCGAACGATGGGGAGTAACAATTAAATGTATAGATGATTGGAGAAGGGAAGGTATTTTACAAACAGTTAAAGGCATACCAACCCCACGCTTCAACATTCAATATATAAAAAAACTTGAAGAAACAGAGCTTAAACAATTTTCTCCATTAGAGAAAGTGCGTTTAGAAAGAGAATTAGAAGCAACTAAAGCTGAGGTTAATAGATTAAAAGAAGCAATAATCAAAATAACACATGAAAGCACTAAGGCTTTAAATTTGATTATTACTTAACATATTAAAAGAAATGTATGGAGGTATTAAAGTGTTAGAGTTAGCAGCTAAATTATTTCAAGTTTACTCAATTATAGTGTTAACAGTTTTACTTATAAAAATGTTCACATTATCAATGAAAAAAGAAACTCAAAGGGTAGGAACTTTAGGAATTGTATTTTTATTACCAATTTTCTTATTTGTTGTAAATGTAGTTATTTAAAAGGGGTGTAGTTAAATGTGTAAAGAAAAATTAAATTGGTTAATCGAAAGACAAAAAGGGATAGGCGGTTCAGATGTTGGGGCCATTTTAGGAGTTAACAAGTGGAAAACAGCATTCGAGGTTTATATAGAAAAAACAGAACCTATTACAGAAGTTAAAGAGCAAAGCGAGGCTGCTTATTGGGGTGACCAATTCGAGCAGGTGGTTGCGAAAGAATTTGAAAAGAGAACAGGGAAGAAAGTAAGAAGAGATACTAGACACTTTCAACACAAAGAACATTCTTTTATGGTTGCTAACATAGATAGAAGAGTAGTTGGGGAAAACGCCATATTAGAATGTAAAACAGCTAACCAGTATTTAGCGCAAGAGTGGGAGAGTGAAGAGGTCCCGGCTTCTTATTTGCTGCAGGTACAACACTATATGGCAGTTACGGGAGCTGAGAAAGCTTATATAGCGGTTTTAGTAGGCGGCCAAAAGTTCTTATTCAAGGAAATTGAACGCGACGAAGAGTTAATAAACATGATTATAGAAGCGTGTAAAGAGTTTTGGAAAATGGTTGAAGATAGAACACCACCGGCTTTGGATGGATCTAGTGCGGCTGAAAAGTATTTAAAAGAAAAGTATGCCGAAAGTATAAAAGATAGTATTCCTCTTAAGTCAGAAGTTGAAGAGAGGGTAAAAATATACTTAGAACTTAAAGACCAGGCTAAAATTCTAAATGATAACATCAAGGAAATTGAAAATAACTTAAAGCATGAGTTAAAAGAGTACGAGGAAGGGTACACAAAAAAATACAATATATCCTGGAAACAGATTGTAAGCAATAGAGTGGATAGTAAAGTATTAAAAGCTAAGTACCCGGAAGTTTATAAAGAAGTATGCAAAGAAAGTAAAAGCAGAAGATTCGGTATTAAGGAGGTAATTTAGTTATGGCAACTAATAGCAGTTTAAAAAATCAATTACAGAAGCAGGGAGCAAATAAACCTGCAGCAGTTGGAAATACAGTAAAGGGACTTTTAGACAGTTCCGCTATGAAAAAGAGATTTGAGGAAGTATTAGACAAAAGAGCACCTCAATACATGAGTTCTATAGTTAACCTGGTTAATAGTGATACTAATTTACAAAAATGTGAGGGTTTAAGTGTAATAGCTTCTTGTATGGTAGCAGCTACTTTAGATTTACCGATTGATAAAAACCTTGGTTATGCCTGGGTTGTACCTTATGGAAATAAAGCACAGTTTCAAATGGGATATAAAGGCTATATCCAATTAGCATTAAGAACAGGTCAGTATAAATCTATAAATGTTATAGAGGTCCATGAAGGAGAATTACAAGGATTTAACCCGCTTACAGAAGAGTTAGAGATTGATTTTAGTAAAAAAGAAAGCGACGTAATAATTGGGTATGCAGGATATTTTAAGTTAGTTAATGGATTTGAAAAAACAGTTTATTGGACTAAGGAACAGATAGAAGCGCATAAAAGAAAATTTTCAAAATCAAACTTTGGTTGGTCTAAAGATTTTGACGCCATGGCTAAAAAAACAGTTTTAAGAAATATGCTTAGTAAATGGGGAATTTTAAGTATAGATATGCAAAACGCTTATGCTGCTGACGTTAACAAAGTTAAAGATACTATTCTTGAAGATAATCAAGGGATAGATATACAAGCAAACCTTGAAAGTTTTGAATATGATACTGAAACAATAATTGAAGTTGATAATCCGATTGAAGAAAATCAATAGGATTTAAACCAAAGAGGTTACATAATACCTCTTTGGTAAAATCATAATCATTTTATACAGTTAGATATTAACAGTATGTGCAATTATTAATCATTTTATACAGTTAGAGGTGAAAAAATGGCATACAGACTTATATATGGAGAGTTTTGGAGTGATCCTAAAATTCAAGAGGAAATGACACCGGAAGATAGATACTTTTACCTTTACATTCTAACTAATCCATGTACTACAATGTGTGGAATATATCAGATTACTAAAAAACAAATGGCTTTTGAACTTGGTTATTCAATGGAAAGTATAAACAGCTTAATGGAAAGATTTATTAACCATCATAAGCTTATTAAATATAATTCAGATACGAGAGAATTAGCTATAAAAAATTGGGGGAAATACAACTTAAATAAAGGTGGAAAACCAGTAATTGATTGTTTAAATAAAGAACTTGGATTAGTAAAAGATAAAGATCTTATTCAATATGTTGGATGTAAAGTGAAAAGTTCTCAATTAAAAGGGTTATACGATTCGTATAACGATACGAGTAACGATTCGTTAAATTCTAAATTTAATGAAAATAGTGAAAAACCCAGTAAAAATGAGGGTTCTAACGATACGTTAGACGATTCGTATAACGATACGGGGGCAATACAGATACAGAATACAGATACAGATACAAATACAGATACAAATACAGATACAAATACTTCTTCTTCTACTGAGGAGGAAGAAGTTAAAGAAGTAATGAAACTTTGTCAACTTTTATCTTATAAATTAAAAAAAGTTGATGCAAAAGTTTTTATAGAAACATTTGGTTTAGCTTTAGTTAAAAGAGCTTTGGGTATAGCTTCAACTTCAACAGCTTTTATGAATGGAGAAGTAAAAGGATATGCCAGTTATTTGGGAGCAGTATTAAAGGACTTAAGTAAAGAAACTAAAGTGATAATTAACAAGGGGAACAGTAAAATAAGACAACCTAATTTTACACAAAGAGAATATGATTATGAAAAATTAGAAGAAGAATTATTAGATAATTCAAGTTTAGAGTTTGAAGGTTAAAAAATGAAGGAGAGTGTTATTATGAGTAAATTTGCAGAGGAATGTAAGAAAAGAATTGCTGAGGCAGGGGTGGAACCTAGAGAAATAAAAGTTGGTAATATTGGAATAAAATATCATGCCATTGATCCGAAAATAATGAAGGTTGGTTTAGAATGTTTAAAAAGTATACCTATAAGCTTAGAAGATGTAGCGGTAGAATATGAGGTTAACTTTAATCCTATTGGAGCTATGATGAAAGAATTTTATAAACCTAGTGAGTGCCAAAAGCTTTATGAAGCTAATTTAGAGATAGAGAAATTAAAAGAAGAGAATAAGTATTTAGACGAAAGACGTAAAGCGTTTAATGAAAAATGTATAAAATTACTTAAAGAAAAGAAAGAGTTAGAAAAAAAATATACTGATTGTATAGAAGGCAGTATTAAGTTTGAAAATAGCTATGTTAAAAAGCATAGTGAATTAGTTAAAGAAGCTGCAGCACTTAGAGAAGAGAACGAAAGGTTAAAAAGAAGTAATACTCTTATGTCAGAAGAGATTGAAGTTTCAAAAAATAATACAAGCATATTCCTTGATGAAATTAATACGCTTTGGGCGAACTTAATTAACATAAATTTAGAAAGTGAAGAAGGAAAAGAAAAGTTTAAAGAGTTGCAGCACCAGGCAGCAGGAAGCAAATTGTTATTAGAATTAGCGTTATCTACTAAGTAGGAGGTTATAAGCTATGGTAGAGGATCCTAAAGGATGTTTATTAGGAATAGCCGCAGCTTTGGTAATTGACATTATTTTAATAGTTTTAGCATTAAAGCTTAGTGGGTGCATTTAACCCACTAAGTAATTAAAAAAAAGAGAGGTTTTATTATGCTTAAGAAAGATATTTTAAGAGAAATGATCCAGGATCAATGGGAAATGGATAAAATTTGTTGGAGAAATGCCGGGGTTGCTAAAAATCCAGTAACTAAGGATAGAGTAGCCTTATTAACTGAAATTGGAGAGTTAGCAAATGAGGTTAACGCCTGGAAGTATTGGAAAAAGGGAAAGTTTACAGATAAGAACAAAGCAAGTGAGGAATTAAGTGACTGTATTGCCTTTACCTTAAACTTACTAAAGGAAAGAAACCGCTTTAACGTTGATAAGTTTGAATATAAGATAAGCGACATAGGTTACAAAATAGAAGAATGTGAAAAATTATATAAAGACAGAGAAAAAAGGTTTTTAATAGGGCAGGAAGTGGCCATGCTATTAGATGCAATATTTTACTTAGTAGCAACAGAAAGTTACCACACCGCTTTAGTTAAGTTGTTTGAAGTTGGTTTTATGCTAGATTTAAGCTTTGATAAGATTGTAAAAGCTTATTACAGAAAAAGAAATATAAATTTAAAAAAGCAGCAGGAGGGCTATTAGAATGAATAAGGTTGTATTGATTGGACGTTTAACCAAAGATCCAAATTGCAGTTATGCAGCAGGAAGCGGCACGGCGATAACAAGATTTACATTAGCGGTTAATAGACAATTTAAAAAAGATGAAGCGGACTTTATAAGTTGCGTGGCCTTTGGAAAGACGGCGGAAACTTTAGGAAACCATATGAACAAAGGAAAACAAGTAGCAATTTGCGGGAATATAAGAACGGGTTCATATGATAAAGACGGAACAAAGATATATAGAACAGATGTAGTGATAGAAACCTTTGACTTTTTAGGTAGCAAAGAAAGTGGACAAGCTAACGGCGGTTATGATTTTGACGCAGGTTATGGCGGAGCGTTTGCACAACCGGACCAGGATTTAAACCCGGTTTATGACGAGGATATGCCATTTTAATAATATGAGTAGCTGCAATGCAGCTACTTAACTTTAAAAGGAGTATGGGGGAATATGACTAATAGAAATTCATATCGAAAATGGACAGAAAAGGAAGTTGAAATATTAATAAATAGACATGGGACGTATTCATTACAGAGTACAGCAAAAAAGCTTAATAGAACATTAACAGCTATACAAGTAAAGGCCTACAGGATAGGTTTAACAGATAACCGGGACGCATTCGACTATATAATTAGAAATAGATTAGCTGAGGCCCTGGGGATCTATGGGGCTACAATAGATTTTTGGATTGAGAAAAAAGGTTTTCCAGTTAAGAAAATAATTCCTTGTAAAGTTAGAAAGTTTAGTTTTGTAAGCTTGAATGAGTTTTGGGAATGGGCGGAAAACAATAAAGAGCTTATAGACTGGACCAAATTAGAAAAAAATGTACTAGGTAAAGAGCCTTTTTGGGTAGATGTAGAAAGAAAAAATATAACATTGAAAAAAAGACCTACTAAAGTAAGAGGTTGGGGAGCTGAGGAAGAAAAAATATTAGTTGATTTATATAACAAAGGAGAGAGTTATAAAGAAATAGCTAAAATATTAGGACGTTCACCGGTGGCCATTCAATCTAAACTTAAAAGGACTAAAAACACTAAAAGTAGACGTGTAGAGTGGAGATTTAAAGAAATAGTTCTTTTAAAAGAGTTAGTTAAAGAAGGTTTAACGGATAAGGAAATAGGTAAAAGGCTAGGAAGGAGCGGCAGTTCGATAACAACTAAACGTTTATATTTAAAGAAGAGAGGTGAGCTTTGATTTGAGCCGTAGTTTAAATGATTTTTTAAATTTAACAAGTTGCCAAAGTAAAGAAGTTGTGATTAAGAAAATCAAGAGAGATTATGGGTTGAAGCAGGAAGAGGCGGAAAAAGCGTACAGAAATTGGAGAAGAGATTTTATGGGGGAAGGGTTTAAGCCCCTATCAGAGAGGCGAATAGTAATCAAAAACATAGAAGAATTTATTAAGTATTATGCAGCTAAGAATACAAAGAACATTAAAGAAGAGGAAATTAGAGATATAGGCACTCTTTTAATGTTGGGGTTATCAGTTGCGGACCTAACCAAACTTAAGAAATGGAATAATAAAGATATTTTTAGGGTGTACGCAGCTATAAGAAAGCATGAATTTTTTAAGAGAGAGAGAAGAATTATTTATAAAAAGGGGTATCGAACATGATAGTTATTGAAGGACCTATTAAGGGAAAAGATAGGCCGAGATTTAAAAGAGGCGCAAAGAAACCACATAACACTAGGGAAACGATCAAATATGAGGCGTTGGTTAAAAAGTGTTATAAGCAGCAAGGTGGAGAATATTTCTTGGGACCTTTAAAAGTATTTATAACTGTTTATTTTAAGATTCCTAAGAGCTATACAAAGAAACAAAGAGAAGCAATAAAAGCAGGGGAATTATACCCAACTAAAAAGCCGGATGCGGACAATATAGCTAAGATAATACTTGATTCACTTAATAAAGTGGCCTACAAGGACGATACACAGGTTATAGAGCTAGTAGTTATAAAAAGATACACGCAAGAAAAAGAAAGAGTAGAGCTTGAAATAAAGGGCATTTAAAGGGGTATGTGTTATGCTTATAAATCATTTTAAAAGAGGTAGTGAGGAAATATTAAATATAGCATATGAAAAAGCTTTAATTAAAGCTAGAGAAGCTGCAGCGGTGAACGAAGATAAGATTAAAAGAAAAGCTAAATATTTAAAAAGGGTAGCTAATTCCAGGAAGCTAAGGGGTAAAAGATGAGTAAAGCAAAGAATGACTTTAAAGAAACTGAAAGAAGGGTTAAATTATACTACAGGAATAAAAAGGCTATAGAAAAACTAAAGAATAAATCTAATAGATTAGATGTGCAAATAGGTGATGTTTTAAAGGAAATGAGAGAGTTGAAAAGGTTTAAGGCTGAGGTTTATTCCAATATGGGGATAGATTACTCAAAAGAATTAATTCAAACCTCTTCAAATTCAGAAAATGCAGTAGAAAAAGAGATTTATAAGTATATAGAGGATCTAAGAAGAAAGTGTATTTTAAATAAAAAAAGAATGCTAAAAACTAATGACAGAATAAGAGAATTTGAATATATAAACCAGGATATAGAATTTTCTATCAATGAACTAACAGAAGAAGAAAAAAGATTTTTAGAATTAAAATACAGCGAGAATAAGTCTATAGAGTTTATAGCACGTAACTTATTTACAGGTGCTAGGAGTACAACCTATAGGAAGAGAGAAGAAATTATTAAAAAGCTGTCTAAGCTTATATAGGAGGTATGACTATGAGTAAATATGAAAAGATATTAGATAAACTTATAGGGACACAGTACGACGTTTGCGAAGATGAATGCAATTGCAGCGATTGTTTATTTTCAGATGAATGCTTTGAGAAATATGGAATAAATGATCCGACAAGAATAGAAACCAAAGAAGATTTTATAAACGTTATTAAAAATAAATTAGTTAAGGGGATTGAAGAGAATGAGTAAATTTAAAATTGGTGATAAGGTAATCGTAAGAAAAGGAGTGAATGACACTTTTTTCAGTGAAGGAGCTAAAGGGGTAATTGTTGGAGAAAGAAAATATAAAACTATTAGGCTTTTAGGTGTTGAATTTTTTGAGGGGGATTATTTAAAGAATTTAATTGGTGGTAAGTCTAAATGGTGGGCTTTGCCGGAAGATATTAAAAGTTTAGAAAAAGGGAAAGCGAGAGCACCAAAGAAGCCTATAAGAAGCATAACTAAAAAATATAAATTTAATTATAGATACGTACTAACTTTAAGAATGGTAGAGGCGTATAGAGTTAATACATTAAAAGAAACTGAGGATATATTAATTAAGTTGCGCCGCAAAGGGTTTAAGTGGAGCACAGGCAAAACCATAAATAAAAATGATTTTACTAAACATTATAGAAAACATTTTGGAAAGTTTAAACCAATTTATATATTTGCCAACCCTAACGGTTCTATAACCTGGATAGAAGCTGAAAAAGGGAGTTGGACTATAAAAAAAATAAAGTAATAAATAAGGGTACTATTAAAGTACCCTTTAAAATAAAATAGGGTGGTTAGTATGGGAAAAGAAGTTTATAAAGAAAGAAAATTGAAAGGTCTTTGTGTTAGGTGTGGAAAAGTTAAAGAGAAGGAAAAAGGTGTATTTTGTAATGAATGTCACCAAAAAGATTACGAGTATAAAAAACGTAGAAAGGAATATTTGATTAATCGAGGTAAATGCACAAAATGCGGCAAAGAAAAAATATACAGATGTAATTTATGTCTTGTTTGTTGGGGTTCACAAAATGAGAGTATTAGAAAATATAAAGAAAAACACAAAGAAGAAAAAAAAGCAAAACAAATTTTACAAAGAGAAGAACGCAGAGCTAAAGGCGTTTGTACTATATGCGGAAAAATGAAACCAAATCCAGGTAAAAAGTGTTGTGAAGTTTGCTTAAAAAAAATAAGAATTAATAAGGCTAGGAGAAAGCCGAAAATTTCAAAGAGGGATCTATGGAGAGAAAATAATTGGTGCTTCTTATGTGGAAGTAATGAAGTTGTTAAAGATAAGAAAGTTTGTTCAAAATGCTATGATATTTTAGTTAAAAATATTAAGGGTTCTCAAAAGATAGGCGATAATAAAAATCATATATGGAGAAAACTTAATAGTGCATTTTTAGAAGAAAATAAGAAAAGAGAAGGGGATATTTAATGGAAGTTTTGAGGGATCAAATTGATATTTTCGCCTTAATAGGTGAAGAGGTGACAGGTGAAAAAATGGTAACACTAGAGAAACCTAAGAAGATTAATAAAAAGAAGAGTGAGAAAAACAATGAACTTGAAGTTTTAGAGGGGCAAATAACAGCTTTTGAACTGGTAGAAACTGAGGAAAAGGAGGCTATTAGTAATTTTACTGATGGCCAACTTAAAACAATACAAAAACTTAAGGAAGAAAAAGAGTGGATAGAGTATAGCTTGTATGAGAGTGGAAAGGTCCTATTAAAACTATTAGGAGTGAAATAATTTGAAAAATATTATAGAGAGTTTTAAAAAGAAAATAGAAAAAAGAAACAAATTAAAAAATAGATTTTATGTAATGGGTAGTGGGGACTGGTATTTTGATAGCAGCAAAGCTGACTTGATATTTAAATATTTTGACGGTGAAAATCATTACGCGTTGTATTTAACCGATAAAGGAAACTGGATAGAAATTAAAAATAAAA
Source organism: Clostridium sp. LIBA-8553 (assembly GCF_057782465.1). Taxonomy (NCBI): domain Bacteria; kingdom Bacillati; phylum Bacillota; class Clostridia; order Eubacteriales; family Clostridiaceae; genus Clostridium; species Clostridium sp. LIBA-8553. The sequence goes on along the minus strand of NZ_CM173489.1, from coordinate 1,710,462 downwards.
GTGATGCGCAAATTTTAAATGCTGACTATGTAAAGTCATTTATGAAAGCAAATAATAAAATGGAGCTTTATAAACAGTATTTTGGGGAGTTAGAAGAAATTTAGTAGGAGGGTGAAAATATGAGAGCTTGGGACAAGCAAGAAAAAAGAATGATAACAAATGATAGTGAATTTTTAAAAGTAACTAATGTAGGGATCTTTAAATTAGATCCTTGCATTGAAGAGGATAGGTGGATTCTTTTATCTAAAAAAAGATTTGAATTTTTTAAATCTACTGGTTTAAAAGATAAGAACAATAAAGAAATATATGAAGGAGATATACTTAAAAAGACAATAAGATATTTGCTTAATAGAAACATTGAATTAAGTAAGGAGGCTATGAAAGAGTATACCAAAAGGGAAGATGGACGTTATTATAGATTTGAATATAGATTCTTAGAAATAAGATGGGATAATGAAACAGCGAGATTTATAGTTTACGAGAATTCTACAGGTGAGGAAATTTCATTTGATGATGCTATGTTTTTATTTTTGGAGGAAGATTTTGAAGTGGTAGGGAATATAAAAGAGAACCAGGAGTTATTGAGTTAGGAGGGGAAAACATGAATAAAGATATAGAAACAGTAGAAGAAGCCGTAAGGGCTTTATATGAAGAAGTCAAAAAGGTTTTTATTGAAACTGTAGATACGGTTAATAAAGCAGTTTCAAATTTACCGCCTAAATATAGATATAAATTTTTAAGGAGTTTAGGTGTGGATAAAGATAAAATTATATTGTTTTTTAATAGAGAAAGTGAGAAAAAAACGGGACAAAAAGGGGACTTTTAAAAGGAGTTTTCATGTTATACTTATATCAAGTCAAATACAATTCCTTTCAATTTTAAAATACTTTCAATTTAGAGTAATTTGAGTAAAAAGAACCCTATTTTTAGGAAAACACATTTTATTAACTAAAACCCTTTTATTATCATTCAAAAAGAACTTATTAAGAAAAAACTTAGTAAGTTCTTTTTTTTATAAAATTCTTTAAGAAAGGTGGTGTAAATAAATGAAATTGACAGCAAAACAGAAAGCATTTGCGGATTATTATATCCAAACCGGGAATGCCTCAGAAGCAGCAAAAAAAGCAGGGTATAAGGGGAAAAACTTAAATAGGATAGGTAGCGAGAACTTGTCAAAACTTGATATTAAGCAGTATATCGACGAGAGAATGGCGGAAATTGAAAGCGAACGAATAGCAAAAGCCGAGGAAGTATTAGAGTATTTAACCCGCGTACTGAGGGGAGAAGAAACAGAACAGGTTATAGCCATTGAAAACGTAGGGGATTTTACAAGCGAGGCCCGTTTAATAGATAAAGAGTTATCCGCAAAAGATAGACTAAAAGCAGCGGAGCTATTAGGTAAGAGATACAGGTTGTTTATTGATAAAGTGGAAGCGGACGTAAACCAAACGGTAGTATTTGAGGGAGAAGAGGAACTAGATGACTAATACTTTAAGAATACATTTACCGAGTAAGATAGGCCGCGGATATGGTACGTTTTGGAGATATAAGGGCAGGTATAGGGTATGTAAAGGCGGAAGAGGAAGCAAGAAAAGCACTACTACCGCTTTATGGATCATTTATAACATGATGAAGTACCCATTAGCTAATACTTTAGTCTTAAGACGTGTTTTTAATACTCATAAGGATTCTACTTATACTCAGTTAAAGTGGGCAGCTAACGTTTTAGGTGTAGCGCATTTATGGCACTTTAGTAAAAGCCCATTGGAAGCAACTTATAAACCTACCGGCCAAAAGATATTATTTAGGGGCCTTGATGATCCTATGTCAATTACTTCAATTACGGTTGAAATAGGGTATTTATGTTGGGCTTGGTTCGAGGAAGCTTTTCAAATAATGAATGAGGACGATTTTAACAAGGTTGACATGAGTATAAGGGGAGAATTACCACCAGGGTATTTTAAACAGATTACTATTACTTTTAACCCTTGGAGTGAGAAGCATTGGTTAAAGAAAAGGTTTTTTGATGCTGAGGACGATGATATTTTAGCTTTAACGACCACCTATGAATGTAATGAGTTCTTAGGTGAGGACGATATTAAGCTTTTTGAGAAGATGAAGGAGAAGAACCCACGCCGTTACAAGATAGAAGGTAAAGGAGAGTGGGGAATTGCTGAGGGGTTAGTATTTGAAAACTTTGAGGAATTAGATTTTGACTTAGAAGAAATTAAGAAAAGGCCTGGTATTATCAGTATTTTTGGTTTGGACTTTGGCTACACACACGATCCAACCGCTTTTATATGCGCTTTGGTTGATGAAAGCACAGAAGAGATTTTTATATTTGATGAACATTATCAGAAAGCCATGAGTAATAAAGATATAGCTACAATGATTAAATATAAAGGTTATTCAAAAGAGCATATTTTTGCAGAGTGCGCGGAACCTAAGAGTATAGATGAAATAAGAAAAGCAGGTATAAGAAGAATAAAAGCAGCAGCAAAAGGGGCCGACAGTATTTTAAATGGTATTCAGTATATCCAGGATTTTAAAATATGGGTAAAGCCGGAATGTGAAAATACACTTGTAGAGCTTAATAACTATGTATGGGACACTAAAGACGGCAAGGGTATAAATAAGCCTATAGACGATTATAACCACCTTATGGACGCTTTACGTTATGCTATGCAGCGCGTTAAAAAGAAAGGCGGTTTATCAATAATGAAATAGAGAGGTGAAACGAATGTTTAATTTTAATAAAGAAATAAATATGATGACAACTAAAGATATTATATTAGCTGAGATAAAAGAATTTGAGGGATCAAGTAGAAGGCAATGGATGCTTAAGGGAGAGCAGTATTACCAGGTGGAGAACGATATATCTAATAGAGTGTTTTATAAATATGAAAATGATAAAAGAGTAGTGGATATTGACAAGGTAAATAATAAATTAAACCATGCACACCACAAAAACCAGGTAGACGATAAAATAAACTACTTATTAGGAAAACCCTATACATTAAAGTGTCCAAATGAGCCTTATTTAAAGCAGGTTAAAGATTCTTTAGGAAAATACTTTTTGGACACTTTAAATGAATTAGCCTATGAAGCAAGTAACAAGGGTATAGGATGGCTACAGGTTTATTTAAATGAAGAAGGCAAGTTTAAAACTATGGTTATTCCTGCAGAACAGATAATACCAATATGGAAGGATAGAAACCATAGGGAACTAACAGCGCTTATAAGATACTATGAACAAATTGAATATGTTGGAAAAGAAAAGAAAACAGTTACTAAGGTTCAGTATTGGACAAGTGAAACGGTGGAATACTATATTAAAAAAGATAATGAGTTAATCTTAGACAGTGAAATGTATTTAGGAGCTGCAGAAGGACCACTAGGACACTTCACAGACGACGGCGCGGCCTCTTCATGGGGGAGAGTTCCTTTTATACCATTTAAAAATAATAGGCTAGAGTTAACAGATTTAAAATTCAATAAATCATTAATTGATAACTATGATATATCACGCTCAGAGGTTGCGAACTATGTTGAAGAACTACAAAATCTTATATATATATTAAAGGGCTATGGTGGGGAAGATTTATCAGAGTTTGTGAGTGATTTAAAAAGATATAGAGCCGTAAAAATTGATGATCCAACAGATGGAGGGTTAGACACACTAAATCCAACTATGGATATAACAGCTATAAGGGAACATTACGAGCAGCTTAAGAAAGACATAATAGAGAGCGGCCAGGGTGTTAATAAAGAACTTAATTCATTAGGAGCAGCACCGAGCGGAATAGCTTTAAAATTCCTTTATAGCGGTTTAGATTTAAAGTGTAATGCCTTAGAAGTTTTATTTAAAAGAGCCTTTGAAGATTTATTATATTTTGTTAATAGCTATTTAAACATAACCTTAGTGATAAATGAAGAGGAAGAGGTAGAACTTATCTTTAATAGAGATATAACAATCAATGAACTAGAAGCTATAGACGGATGTCAGAAGTCAAAAGGGGTTATAAGTAATAAAACTATAATTGCAAACCATCCTTGGGTTACTAACGCAGAAGAAGAGTTAAAAGCTTTAGAGGAAGAACAGGAGCAGGAGGCGGAAAGCTTTAAAAATGATATGATTCCATTTAGTAGGCCAGGAAGCGGATTGAGCGGACAAGGTGAGGAATAATGAGTAAATATAGTAAAGATAGTAAAAACTATTGGATAGAGAGAACCGCCGACGAAACATGGAAAATATATAATGACTTAGAAAAACAAAATAAAGCTTTAATGCAATTTTACTCTAAAGTCATTGAGGATATAAACAAAGAAATTTCTTATTTGTTAACCAGGGTAGAAAGTGGAGAAATAACACGTAGCGAACTTTACAACTATAGGCGCTTAAGTCAACTAACACAGAACTTAAATAATAGAATGGTGGACTTAGCTTTAAACCTGGACAACCACACAAAAGAAAGAATAGAAGAGGGAATTAAAAATAACTATAAAAAAATGAATGAGGCTTTAGAAATTGATTTTGCTATTAACAATGACAAATTAATAGAAATGCTTTTTGCTAATCCTTGGAGCGAGGAAATGTTTTCCGAGAAAATATGGGAAAGCACAGGAACATTAGCAGGACAATTAAATTCTATATTAAAAACTCATTTAATCCAGGGATCAAGTATTACAACTATAACAAATATAATTCATAAGAAAATGGAAAGCCATTATAAAAATACCTTAAGAGTTATAAGAACCGAAACAATGCACTACTTAAACGCCTCTTCCCTACAAAGCTATAAGGATGCAGGAGTGGAGGAAGTAGAGTTAATTGCAGCAAAGGACGAGAGAACCTGCGAAATATGTGGCGGGGAACATGGAAAGAAATATCCTATAACTGAGGTTCCTATTTTGCCGCTACACCCACATTGCAGGTGTACTATTATTCCAATAGTACATATACCAAAAGCAGGAGAAAAACCGCAGCCAAAGCCACAGCCTAAAGGATGGCACGACAAAGAGTATAAAGGCAAAGAATTTAAAACTAAGAACGATATTAAAAAGCACCTTTTAAAAGAGTATGGAATAAAGTTTAGTGACAGTAGGAAATACCCTATAAACCAGGAAGTATTAACAGAAATGGTTACATGGCTAGATAAGTTTAGCGCTTATTTTGAAGGGTTTAACAGCATACGACCTATAGATTTACCTAACTTAAAAGTTAAAGTAAATATAGGAGCGGTGGGCCATTATAGATATTATACCCGTTCGCCAAAGGCTGAGGAAATTGCTTTAGAAGCCAGTATGTTTAGGCGAAAAGAAAAGGTGTTAGACTACAATAAAAGAGCTATGGCCCAGGGGTGGAACTCACAAACAGACGGAACCGCAGGAACCTTTGTGCATGAGTACGGCCACTATATAGCGCATAATCTTTATTATTTAAGTAAAGGGAATGAAAAGGGAATAAGCAAAAAGGAGTTTGAAAGAGATTTTATAAAAGATGTTTTAAAAGAATATAATGAAGTCACAGGCGGAGAGTACAGCTTTAAGGATGTTAAAGACTTAGTTAGTCAATACGGGGCCAGTTCTAACACTGAGGCATTTGCGGAGGCGTTCGCAGAGTATTTTGGCAGCAGTCAACCGCGTGAGTTTTCTATAATATTCGGAAAAAAAATAGAGAAAATGATAAATAGTTATTTGTAGGGAGGTTGTTAAAATGAGATTAGAAAGACCATTATTTATAGAAAAAGGCTATGCGGTTTTTACTGATGAAGGAATTAAAATAAAAAGTGATGCGCCGCAGTGGGCTAAAGAAGAGTATGAAGAATACATTAAATGCGTAGAAAGAGGATATATAGAAGAGGGAGAGGAAGAAGAGGAATGAATTTCAGTGTAGCTTTAAGAATTTTAAAAGATGGGTACAAAGTACAGCGTAAAGGTTGGGGTAATATGTATATTACTCTAACAGAGGATAAAAAATATTTTGTGATCCATAATAACTGGAAAAGGTTTGATGCTATGGACTTATTAAATGAGTTCTTGGCCGAGGATTGGAGAGAATACAAAGAGGATTAAAAACCCTGCAGTTAATGGAAATAAGCGGCTTGGAAACTTATACTATATACAGAAGAAGCGGTGGGGGTGAGAATATGAATATGGGATTAAACGAAACAGTTCAAATGATGAATAGCTCAGATTATAAAGAGAGATTTAAAGCAGAGTATTTGCAATTAAAAATAAGAATTAATGGATTAAGTAATATGCTAAAGAAATATAAAGAAGGTACTTTAACATTTAAACCTTCATGTAGTTATGAACTACTACACACTCAATTAGTTTATATGGAATGCTATTTAAATGCACTTGAGGAAAGAGCAGCAATAGAAAATATAGAATTAGAGTAAATAAAAACTAAATAACCTCAGTAAAACAAAGTCTAAAACATAGGCTTTTTTATTTTGCCTTTTTTAGTTAATTCCAGGCGTAACAAAAGGAAAAGACAACTATATTAAGGGAAGCGAAACCCGTAAAAAGCGTAAATATAGGAGGGTAAAACATGGACAAATTCAAAGAATTCTTAATTAAACAAGGGCTAACAGAGGACCAGGCCAACGGGATAATTAAGGGAATGGGATCAGAAAAGATCTATCTATCAGAAAATGAAAACATAGACGAAAGATATAACAAGCTAAAAACTCAAAAAGAGGATTTAGAAGGGCAAATTAAGACAGCTAACACAACTATAGCTGACTTAAAGAAAAATCATACTGATAATGAAGCCCTGCAGCAAACTATTAAAGAGCATGAAGCAGCTTTAAAAACTCAGAAAGAAGAGTATGAGGGCAAAATTAAAAATATGGCCTTTGACACAGCTATTAATAATTGGTTAACCGCTAACAATGCTAAACATGGCGAACTATTAGCGGCCCGTTTTGATAGAAGTAAATTAACTTTAAAGGAGAGTGGAGAAGTTGAGGGATTAGAAGAACAAGCCAAAGGGATAAAAGAAACTTTTAAAGACTTATTCGTAACTGATAAGAATTTAGGAGGCCAAACACCACCAAACCCAAACCCACCAGGAGGCGGCGCAGGTGGTGGAGTACCAGGACAGGTGACAAAAGAGCAATTTGACAAAATGGGGTATATGGAAAAAGTACAACTATATAACGAAAACCCCGCACTATATCAAAATTTAAGAGGTGAATAAAATTATGGCAGCAGGAACAACAAAATTACAGGACTTAATTAACCCGGAAGTAATGGGGGATATGGTAAGTGCTAAATTACCAAAAAAAATAAGAGTAGCACCGATTGCAAAAATTGATACTACTTTAGTAGGACAACCAGGGGATACTATAACAATACCTTCTTATGAGTATATTGGAGATGCTGAGGACGTAGCAGAAGGAGTTGAAGCCGGAACTACTAAATTAGCAACAACTTCAAAGAAAGTTACAGTTAAAAAGGTTATGAAAGCAGTTGAATTAACTGACGAGGCTGTTTTAAGTGGTTATGGTAATCCAGTAGGAGAGGCAAACAACCAATTAGCTTTATCTATAGCGAGTAAGATAGATAACGATTGTTTAGCCGAGCTTTTAAAGACTACAACAAAAACATATGACGGCAGCGCGAAAGTAATAAGTTATGCAGGTATAGTTGACGCTATCGACTTATTCGACGAAGAAGAAAACACAGAAAAGGTTATGTATATTAACCCTAAGCAAGTTACATCTTTAAGAAAAGATCCGGAGTTCACAAGCGCTGACAAATATCCAGGTTACACTATTGTAAGCGGGGAAATAGGAAAGATATGTAATACTAGGGTTGTACCTTCTAAGAAAGTTACTTTAGATGGTACAAGCGCATTTTACACTTGTCCAATAGTAAAATTAACAGAGGATCAAGAAACAGAAGAAGAGGCAGCAGCTTTAACTATATTCCTTAAAAGGGATGTTAACTTAGAAACTGAAAGAAACACATTAGCAAGAATGACAGTTGCCTCAGTTGACGAGCATTATGTTGCTGCAGTTACTAACGCTTCAAAAGTAGTATTAGCTAAATTTAAAAAATAATACTGGATCACAGAGGGGATTAATTTAATATTAACCCCTCTTCTTTTTAAAGGGGGGTTTATATTGCTAGAAAAAATAAAGATAAGATTAGGGATAGAGGATAATAGCCGCGATTTGCTAATCCTTGACTTAATAGAAGATTGTAAAGAGGAACTAAAAGAACTTACCAATACGCCTAACTTAGAAATTAATACTAAAGTAGAGGGTATTGTTAAAGAATTAGTATTAATCAAATATAACAGGCTTGGAGCTGAGGGGTTAAGTTCCGAGAGTGTTAACGGCCATTCTCAAAGCTTTATAGATGGTTTACCAAAGAATTTAAAATCAAAAATTCTTAGCATGAGGAAGTTAAAAAGATAATGAGTATAAATTCTAATATGAAACTATATGAAGTTTATAACCTTGAAGAGGGCGAAAATGAATTATTGGAGCCTATACCAATTTTAACCCCACATAAAAAGGTTTTAATAAGTATAAGCCAATCTATAAGCACCAGGAAAGATAATGAAATAACTAATAGATACGTTCAACTAAAGGGCCTAACCTATGATACAAGCTTAAAAAATAACATGGTTGTAAAAATAAATGGTGATAACTTTAAAATCACTAATATGCCATTTATACCAGGGCGTAAAATTACGTTTGACTTGGAGGAATATAAAGAATGTTAAGCACAGCATTAAAGCATTTAAAAGGGTTAGGTATAAAAATAGCAGCTATGGGAATAGATGAAGAGGAACTAAAAAGGGTTAAAGAATGTATTGTTTATACATATGAACCAGGAGAAAAGGAAAATAAGTTCACTCTTAAGCTAAGGATCATAGCGCCTACACTTCTAAGGTGTATAGAAATTAGAAAGCTCATAACAAGTAATTTTATAAGTTTATCCGATTCTCAGAAGGTAGAAGGATTTACAAAGATAGAATTAATGGGCGGTGGTTCTTTGAAAGATGAATATAACAATGTAATACACTTGTTTATTAGCTTAAGATTTACGGAGAGGTTAGAATAATGAGTTTTGATTTTGATGTAGACGTGGAAGAGTTCAACAGGCAATTAGACGAGTATATAAATAAAACCTTGCCTAACAATGCGGAGCAGGGAATGGAAAAAGCGTGTTTATTAGTTGAGGCAACCAGTAAAAGAGATTGTCCCGTAGATTATGGACAACTTAGGGCAAGTATAACTCACAAAGTAGAAACAGGAACAAATGAGATAGTGGGTTATGTAGGTTCTAATGTTGAATATGCAGCTTATGTGCATGAGGGAACCGGGGTATATGCTAAGAATGGGAATGGCCGCCAAACCCCATGGTTTTATAAGGACCGAAAAACAGGGAAAATGATAAGAACTATAGGCCAAAAGCCTAAGCAATTTATAAAAGATGCCATGAAAGAAAATAAAGAAAATATTATAGCAATTTTAAAAGATGCTATTTTATAGGAGGTATAAGGTATGTCAAAAGCAGCAAGAGAAGCAAAAGCAGCAGCAGAAGTGCAAAGAGTAACGCTTGGGAGCGGTGATCTTTATATACTTAAATATACTGGTTCAGTTCCTGCAGATGAAACTATAGAAACAGAGGACAACAAAATAGGAGGAATTAAAGGAGGCGCGGAGCTGTCTTATAAACCTACTATTTACGTTGTAAAAGACGATAAAGGGGTAGTTCATAAGGTATTTATAACTGATACTGAGGTAATTTTTAAGAGTGGTATTTTAACATGGAATAACACAGTTTTAAATAAGATCTCATTAGCAGGAGAGCTGCAAACAACTTCAAGCAAAAGCACTTTAAAACTAGGAAAAGTAGGGGAAATTGATAATTATTTAGTAAGATTCGTTCACACTATAGATAAAACTGGAAGAAAGTACAGAGTTACTTTAGTTGGAACTTGTCAAAATGGTTTTACTATTACTTTTAACCCGGAAGAGGAAACGGTTATAGATGCTGAATTTGTTGCAGGTAGCTTAGATACTACAGGGGTTAAATTAATCCTTGAAGAAGAGATAACAGCACCGTTACCGTCTAATTTAGAAGAATTATCAGAAATTAGTAAAACAGGACCAGGAGAACCAGGAGATCCAGGAGAACCAGGAGAACCGGGAATAATGAGGGGGTAATTAAATGTTAGATTTATCAGTTTTAAAGGAAAAATATTTTGAAATAAAAATGCCTAACGGGGAAGTATTAGAAATTAAAAAGCCTACTCAAAGAATGGCCTTAGAATTTTCTAATAATAAAGAACTAATTCAAGCTCAAAAGGACCAGGACGTAGAAAAAATATTAAGACTAACACTTAATAAAGTGGAAGATATTTTAAATCATAATAGAACAGGTAAGAAAATATCAAGGGAAGAGGTAGATGCTTTAACCTTTGACATGATCCAATTAATAGTAGAAGAATATTTAAAGTGGGTTAAAGAGGTGAACAGTAACCCAAATTAAAACCCCCTTCAATTCCTAACTTCAATAAAAAGAAGAATGGAAGCGGAGGGGTAACAGTAACAACCGATACTGACGTTATGGAAATGACTAAAGTTGTTATTGATTACCTAAATATAAGTTTTATAGAAGCATTAGAATTAAATTCTGATGCTTTTTTATTAGCTTATAAGTGCGCGGTAATCAATAATTTAAGAAAAACAGAAGAAGGAAGAGAGTATTTAGCTTTATGCGAGAGATTAAATACTACTGAATTAGATGAAGAAGGGTTTAAAGCATTAAAGGAGGTGAATGGTTAATGGGCGTAGATATGGACGGTATTAAAATAAAGGTCAAAGCCGATACCAGTCAAGCAAAAAGCGAATTAGAGAAATTAAAAAGCGCGGGGAATAGTCTTGCGTCTTTAGGTTCTACGTTAACAATGGGGTTAACGGTTCCTATTGCAGGGATTGGCGCAGCGTGTTTAATGAGTGCTTCAGATGCCGACGAAATGGAAAGTAAATTTAATACAGTATTTAAGGACTTAGCAGGAGAAGCGGACGCGTGGGCTAATAAATACGCTGACGCGATAGGACGTTCACAGTATGAAATTAAAGAAGCTATATCCAACCAGGCGGACTTATACCAGGGTATGGGATTTACAGCGGATGAAGCTTTTAACTTATCTAAGCAGGTTACTACACTTGGATATGATTTAGCATCATTCAATAACGTAAATGACGACCAGGCGGTAGATGCTATGACCAAAGCCCTTATGGGGGAAACTGAGAGCGCTAAAATGTTAGGGGTTAACTTAACAGATACGATAATGGAAACCTCAGAGTTCACTAAAGCAACGGGCAAGAGTTGGAAAGAGTTAAGCATGGCCGAAAAGGCACAAGCAAGATACCAGGAAGCTGTTAAGCAGAGTAAAAACGCTATAGGTGACGCGGAAAGAACCTCCGACGGGTTCGCCAACCAAATGAAGAGATTAAAAGGAAACTTTGAAGAGTTAGCGGTTGAAATAGGAAAAGTATTTTTACCAATAGCGAACAACTTAGTAACTGGATTTAATGAAATTTTAAGTAATGTTACTACCTTAGTAAGTGAAAACCCTAAATTGGCCCAAACTATAGCAGCCCTTGGGACGACTTTAGCAGTAATACCCCCTATCTTATGGGCTATAGGAAAAGGGATGGTTTTATTTGCAACGGCACCGGCTTTATTTACAGGGATAGCAGCAGCGGCAGGAATAGCGGGAGTTGCCTTCTTAGGAATGAATGAAAACGGTCAAACGGCCATGGACAATTTAACTTATAAAGTAAGTGAGTTTTGCGGAAACTTTGTAACTCAAATACAAACAACAGCACCGCTTATTTTAGAGCAGGGAACCCAAATAATAAACAACTTAATAACCGGTTTAGCTAACGGTATTCCTTTATTGGTAGAGGGCGTATTTACAATAACTAAACTAATAGTAAATACTTTTATGCAAACAGCACCAACACTTCTAATGGTCGGAACTGATTTATTATTAAATCTTATAAATGGAATAATGGCGGCCATTCCTGGTTTAATGAATACTTTATTAAACCTTGGGTTGGATATGCTAAGTTGGTTTTTAAGTAATTTACCTTCTTGGGTTGCTGCAGGTGTGCAGGTACTCACAAATTTAACAGCCGGTTTAGCTAGTAGCATACCTGCAGCAGTAGCCGCAGTATATGACACAGGTACTCAGATGTTGAATACTTTGATCCAACGTATGCCGGAGTTCTTGGCCAAAGGTAAAGACACTATTATAAAAATAATAGAAGGTTTAAAAGTTCAATTACCAGTATTACTAGATAATATGGGCCAGGCCATAATGAGAACTTTAACAGTTATAGCAGAAAAAATGCCGGAATTTTTACAAAAAGGTGTGCAATTCGTAACAGAAATGATTAAAGGTATAGCCCAAAATATACCCGCTATTATGGGGAAAATGGGAGAATTACTTGGTGAGTTAGTAGCCAAAATAGTTGAATATTTACCGCAGTTCTTAGCGAAGGGTATTGAAATAGTAGTAAAATTAGTAGCAGGTTTAATACAAAGTATTCCTAAGCTTATAAGTGCGGGGGTAGATTTAGCAAACGGTATTTTAGACGGAATAGGGAGCATGATAAGCGGCTTTTTATCCATAGGGGGTAAAATAGTCGATAACATTAAACAAGGCGTAGCCAACGCGTGGGGCAGCTTTACGGGGTGGTTAAGTTCTAAAGTTAAGTCTATTCCTATAGTTGGAAGCTTCTTTAAGAGTGTAGAACCCCCACCAGGTATGGAAGGATTACCAGGAAGCGGGGAAGGGTTGCCGGTTCCATTTGCTGCAGCGAGAGGGATAGAAGGGCCTTTAATGGATATGCTTAACTTTAATAACAGTTTCACAAAAGCGAGAAGAACAGAGAAATTAAGGTTTAAAGATGATGAAGAGTTAGTAAAAGAGAATAAAGTTGAAGTTAATGTAAATATCCAGGAGTTTAATAACAATGAAGAAAAGGATATAGAGGACTTAGCGGAAGAGTTAGCCTTCTTAATTCAACAAAAACTGGTATTTCAATAAAAAGGGGGTATAGAATATGTTTAATTTTGACGGGGTACTAAGTACAGCGCATGGCTTAATAGTAACTAAAGACAATCATTTAGATAAAGCAAAAAAGAATATTGAATTAATAAAAATCCCTGGGAGAACCGGGGATTTAATTTTTGATGATGACAGCGAGGAAAATTTAAAAATAACTATAGAGTGTGTTTTAGATGCTGTTAAAACAAATGATATAAAAACCAAAATGGATAATATAGAAAAGTGGTTAAAGGTTAAGGGCTACAGGCCCTTAATATTTCCCGAAGATAATACAAGATTTAACGCTATATGTGTAGGGGATCTTAAACCTAAGCTTATAGCGCGAAACTTAGCTGAATTAACTATAGAATTTAGTTGTTATAAGGAGGTGGTTAAATGATACCTAATTTATTAGAAAGTAATGGTGAGGTCCTAATTGGACCTCTTACAGACAGTATAAAAGGAATAGCAATAGAAGAAAGAAACGGACTTTTTGAAATAGAATTAGTTTATCCGTTCTTTTCACCTTATAGCGATAAGTTATTAAGAGGGAATATTATTGTTGTTAATGCGAATGATAAATTAAAAAATCAGAAATTTAGAATATATAAAATTAGTAAACCTTTAAGCGGGAAAATTACAGTATTAGCAAGACATATTTCATATGATTTATTAAGAGATTATATAGAAAGTATAGATATAGAAAACCAAAGCTGCGAATATGCTTTAAATTCAATTTTCAGAGCCTCACAGTTTTGTAAACACTTTGTAGGGGTAAGTGATATTATAAACGCTCAAGATTTTCATATTGCCGACGTAGATCCGCTAAGAGCTATTGCAGGGGTACAAGGTTCTATTTTAGACACATACGGAACAGGAGCGGAGCTTTTAAGGGATAATACTACAATAAAAGTATTAAATAAAAGGGGCCATGATAACGGGGTTACTATAGAGTATAAAAAGAACCTAACAGGCTTTAATTATACTTTAGATGAAACCGGACTTGCTACCAGGTTAAAGCCATATGCAAAGTATAGAAATGGTAATGAAGAAATTACGGTATATTCTACACCTACTTTTATAGACAGCCCACGAATTAATGACTATGAAACCCCATTTATAAAAACTATTGATTTTAGCAGCCACTTTGACGAAAATAACCCACCTACACCGGCAAAATTAAAGCTTTTAGCCGAAAAACATTTTATAGATTCTAAATGCGATATTCCAAAGATGAATTATAAAATTGAGTTTATTCCACTTTCTAAGTGTGTAGGTTATGAAGGATTAGAGGATCAAATAGAATTATGTGATTTAGTAACAATTAAAAACTCTATGTATAACATAACTACTATATCAAAGGTTATTAAAGCTAAATATGACTTCTTAAGAGAGAGATACGAAAGTATGGAGTTAGGAGAGGCAAAAACAACTTTAGGAAATGTTATAGGAGGCGGAAGCGGAGAACAAGGCCCACCAGGACCACAAGGACCACAGGGGCCGCCGGGGGCAGATGGTAGCATGGGAGATTTTCCGGACAGTTTACCACCAGTACCGCAGGTTACAGCAACAGTTTACGGATTTGCTTCAATAGAACTTAAATGGACATATGAAAATAAACCATATTACAACTATGAATTATATGCCTCTAAAACTGAAAACTTTGAACCTAATGTATTTAATTTAATATTTAGTGGTCAAGCCTCAGCGTTTTTGCACCAGGTCAAACCAAATGAAACATGGTACTACAAAGCAAGGGCAGTAAATAGCCATAGTAAATTTACTGATTATTCTATCCAGGTTAAAGCAGTAACACGAAAAGTAGATGATATGGAGAATTACTTTGATAAAGCAGCTATAGGGAACGCGGTTGTTGGAGTGTTAACAGCGGATTATATGACAGCGGGTATTATTAAAGGTCATTGGATAGATGCCAGGAACTTAAGCGTTACCGACGGCAACGGGAAGAGAACACTAGACATAGACAGCGCGGGAAATGTTGATTTAGATGTTAATTCCTTAAAAATAAGAGCTAAGTCAGTTAGTACAGAAGAAGATACTATAAATAAAATCAATACAGCAATAACCAATTATAAAAAAGAAGTAGATAAAGAATTTATAGAAGTTAACAACGCACACGCAGGGCTAGTTGAAGAAATGAACGGAGCTTTTAAAGATGGTATCATAGAAGAAACAGAAGCAAAAGCAATTAACGAAAGATTAGTTTCAATCGAGAAGGAAAATGCGGATATAGAAAAAGAATTTGCCGTTTTATATAATAATGCAAATTTAGAAGCTAGTATAAAAAGTGATTTATTAAATAAAAAAAATTCTCATAGTACAGCTTATACAAATTTGAAAAACTCTATAACAAACGCTATTTCTAACGGATCCATAAGCGATATTGAATTAACTGATATAAACAATAAAACTTTAGAGTACCAAAAAACTTTTTCTAATTTAAAAGAAGCGTTTAGCAAGTCAATAGATAGTATTGGAACTACTAAAGTTAATACAGTTAATAAGAAAGTTGAAGCCCTTGACGGTAAAGTAATAGAAACTCAAAAGAAAGTAAATAAAGTAGAGCAGGAAGTTACAGCGGAAAGCATAGTCAATAAGGTTGCGAGTTCAACGGAAATTAATAGACATAGCGAAGCTAATTTATTAAAAAACTCACTGCCTGCCAATAATTCAGAATGGCACACATTAAACGGCGGGAAAGTAACTTTTATAAGTAGCGATACCCAATTAAAGATACACATTATAGATACAAAAAAACAAGCTGACGCGATTCTTATACAAGAAAATGGAAAGAATATTTTAATTGATTGCGGTTACGATTCTACTATAAATACAGTTATTGAATATTTAAAAAGTAACGGAGTAGGTGAAATTGATTTATTTATAGCTACCCATGCACATACGGACCACGTAGGAGGTATAGAAGCGATATGCAATAATTTTGCTATAAAGGAAGCTATAGTAAAAGAGGCGGATTGGAGTATTATAGATCAAATAGAGCCGCAAGGTTGGGGAACAAGCGCAGCACATAGAAGAATGATAGAAGTATTTAAAGCTAAAGGGATCCAGTATAGAGAACCTAAGAATTTTGATGTATTTAAAATAAGTGATTATGGAGAATTAAGATTAGTTAATACTAAGAATTATATCTATGATGAATATAACACTCTAAGTATAGGCGTTTTATATAAGCACTATAACAATAAAATTTTCTTAGCTAGTGATATGACAAAAGCGAGTGAGAAATTTTGTGCGGGAGAAATTGGAGAAATAGACATTTTAAAAGTTGGCCATCACGGGGCCAATGGTTCTAATAGTGAAATGTATATAAATGAACTTAAACCAAAATACGGCCTAATAACCACTATGGATATAGACCATATCGACAGAAAAGACGCTTTAGGCTGCTTACAATGGAAAGGGGTTAAAATGTACGACACCGGGAACAATGGTACGTTTGTTATAACTTCAACTAAGAGCAGCTTACATATAAGCAATTTAACTAGAGAATATAAAGTAAAAAGTTCCTGGTGGCACAGAAGAGATATAGGGGACTTTAGAGAGTGGGTTTATTATAAGTCAGATGGAACCATAGCAAGAAATGAAACTGTAAATATAGGGGGTGGAAATTATGAATTCGACGAATACGGAATATGTAAAAACCCGTACTGATGAAGAAACAAAGTATATAAGGCTATTAGCGCCGGAGGTGATAGACAACGGCTATTGTGCATTAACGAGCAGTATTTCAGAACTAGAAAATGAAAAAGATTATATAATACATTTTAAATTAATTTCTCATAGAGCCTCTTCTATAGTTGTAAAATTTGTAGATTTAGAGGACACCGAAACAACTTTAGGAGTAATTGATTTAAGTAAATGCGAAATAATAAGACTTGTAAATGGTAAAAATGAATACTATTGTATTTTAAAATTTAAAGCTTCTTTTACAAAGAGGGGGAAAGTTGCAGTAGGGGTTGAGTTAAATAATAACTATACCCCTAATGAGATCCTAATTGATATAAGAGAGATTGCACTACAGAAGGGAATATTATTATTACCATACGCGCCAGGGGTAGAAGATAACGCAAAAATGATTATAGAAGCTAATACAAAAATAGAACAGTTAGCTGACATTTTAGCCTTAAAAGCCTCAAAGACGGAGATAGATGATTTTGGCGAGAGATTAAACTCAGCGGAGATTAAAATATCACCAACCAAAATAACTGATACTGTAATGGATTCAAGCAGGTTTAACACATTTACAAGGGATTTAGACGGCTTCAAGTTTGAAATAACCCAAAAGGCAAACGTTCAAAATATAGTTTACAATGGAGCTTTAAGGGGTGGTTATATGCATTGGTCCGGACATGGTACAAGCGGAACCGGGTTTTGGTGGGATGTATATACTAATCAAACCGATTATGATTTAAAAGGTAGAAACGCTATAGCAACAAAGAATACTAACAGTTTTCCAAATGAAAAGTCGGTTTGGTCCGCTAAATGTTATAGGCTTGAAAAGAATAAAGATTATACAATATGTTTTCACTATGTAGCGGAAAAGAATATAGAAAGGGTTAAAGCTTACGCAGTTTTTTCAAATACAGAAGCGGGGGATTATGCAAAAGCAATTGAAATATTAAATAAAACCGGTGGATCACAGTCACAAACCTATGACGATATACCACATTATTTTACTTTTAATAGTGGGGAGTACGAGTGGATATGGTTAAGGTTTGATAATGACGGTATGAAACCAGGTGTAAATGTAAACGAGTTTTGTTGGTTCTATATAGCGGATATAGCTATATATAAAGGGAAAACCGGGCCTATTCCATTTGTACCACATAAGGACGAGTTATATAGCAATAGAGTAACTATAGATAGAGATAACTTTAAATTGGTATTCGAGGACGACCGTTATGCACAAATGGGGCGCAAAGGATTAGAGCAAAAGGTGGGGAATATGTTATATCCTTATCATTGTTTGGGATGGGCTAAGGCGGTTGGAGTTCCTGCAGGTAATCCAGGGAAAGTTAACGTAAGGTTGCCGGACGAGTTCGACCATGTTGCAGCGGAAAGTATAAATTGGTCAGTTTCTCAAAGAGGTTATTATTTTTCTACTACAGGGGCCTTTTTCCCTTATTATGTGCAAGTGCAAGGAGAAAGACTATTTAGACATACTGACGGCCATTGGTACGTAGAAATACATGGATATTCCAGGATCCAAAACGCTAACAATCCAAATGATGTGCAAAATATGCCTAGTGGTGTAAATGCTATGTTAACGGTAAATGCTTAAGGAGGTAAAAAATGAGTTATACAATACAAGATACAGATAACTTTATGACTATTTTCTACAGTAAAATCGACGGCGAGATAATGAATACAAGCGCAGGAAAAGAAACAATGTTCTTTTTTGCAGATAGAGAAAAAGAATACTCTTTAATATGGGATTATATTCAATTACCATATGTCGCAGAGGTTATGCAGTTCCCGCAGCTTTTCAAGGTGGAAAATGGGGAAGTAGTTTTAAAAAATATGTCATTTTTTAAATATAAAGCTTTAAAGTAGTAAAATAAATATAACAATTTAAGGAGGTTCTATGGAAATTTTAATTCTTGATTTAAACAACTTTGAAAAGCACTTAGGAACTTATGAAAAATGTGATAGTTTAACATTAAAAATAAAATTAGAAGAAGATAAAGATTATGAAGGCTGTAAATTTAGAATTTTAGCGAAGAAAAGTGATAATAATTATTTAGAGCAAATAATAGAAGATATAGAAGTAAATACGTTAGAAAAAACGATATTAACTGAGTTAAACCAGGAGTTTTCTACTAAAGAAGGTTTAGTAAAATTAGAGATTAACATAAGTAAAAAAGGCAAAGAAAATACTACTAAAGAAGCTTTTTTTATAATAAATAATACAATTAATAGTGAGATAGTTGAAAGTAAATCTATAATTCCAACGCTTGAAAATGTTGATAATTACATTAAAGAAGCTAATTCTAATTTATCAGACTTAAAATTATCAGAGGAAGAAAGAAAAATAAATGAGCGTGAAAGAAATGATAGAGAAAATTTAAGAAGAGAGGCTGAAAAGTTAAGAAAGTCTAATGAAATTAAAAGAGAAGCAGCAGAAGAAGAAAGATCCAGTAATTACGCTAACAATGAGAATAAAAGAAAAGAAGATTTTGAAGCCGCAGAATTAAAAAGAACGGAAAGCTACTCTAATGCTGAAAAAAATAGAAACAATTCATTCCAAACCGAAGAAAATGAAAGAGCTAATACATTTAGAACCAAAGAAGAGGAAAGAATACTTACTTTTATAAATAATGAAAATGAAAGAGAAGAAAACTTTGAAATAGCTGAATTAAAAAGAAATGAAACAGAATTATTAAGAGTAGAAGCTGAGAATTTAAGAGTAGCTGCAGAAGAGGAAAGAAAACAAACTTTAATAAATGTAGAAGCTAATGTAAAAAGAATAGATGGAGCACTAAAAGAACATATAGATAATCACCCTACTGGTGGTAATGGAGAAACTTCAATAGAGGTAATAGAAGCTAGGAGAGGATTCTTTGGTAAAGAACACCTTAATTTAAAAGAAAGATTAGATGAAGAATTTAATTTTCAAAATAAAGGCCAAAAGGGAGAATTTATAGAGCAAGTAGAAACTCATAGTCATTCTATTCAAAATACAATAGTTGGAATTACTAAAGATATGATTATTAAGGGTAGGACTTTACAGAACTTATGTACTACAAATAATTCAATTACAACTGTCATAGGTCAAGATAAATTTATAACTAATGATTTAAAATTTAATTGGATTGTTGGTAAAACTTATACAATCATAGTAACAACTGATGGTAGTTGTAGATTTGATGTTAGTTTTAGAAGTGGAAATAATACTGTTATTGATAGTTTACCTACATATGAATATCCAGCAGGTACTAACATAATTAAAATTACGCCTACCAAAGAATGTACTGTTAATCCTAAATTAGTTTTAGGGGCTAGAAGTTCAACAAGTGTTGTAAATATAACTAATCTGTTTGTTGTAGATGATGATATAGATTTTATTCCTTCTTATTTTGAAGGTATTAAAAATTTTGGACAAGAAGAAAATAAAATTAGTATTTTTTCCTTTGATAAATATAATTTATTTACAGAATGGGTTGCTGATACTATCATTGATGTTAATAGTGGAGAATTAAAAGTTGGATTAGGTTCATCAGCGTGGAAAATAAAAAAAATTAAAGGTGGTACTAATTATATTTTTAATAAAAATTCTCATATTATAGGAATGGATGCTAGTGGTAAAAGTAGATATTATGGCGTTATAAGTGCAAATACTCCATTTACAACAGATGTTAACCATATAGAGCTTAGGGGATATAAAGCCAGTACAGATTTGGAAAATCCAGTATTCTATGAAGGAGTATCATTAGAAAATCAACAAGATAAAAAAGATATTTTATTACCTTGGGAAGGTGGATTAAGCGGCTTTGGAAATGTAGCGGATGAATTAAACTCTATTAGCAGAAAGGTTGTTAAAAGAATAGATAAAGTCGCATTGAATGGTGAAGAAGTTGGAAAAGGTTTAGGTTGGGAATTATGGAGTGTACTTGAGGATACAATTAAATTTAAGTTGAATGATGATAGATTCATAAACTCAAGATACAAGGAAGTATTATCGAATAAGTTACCTTGGGCGAGTGGAAATATGACTATACTAGATAAAAAAACAGGAAATTTTATAGCATCATGTTACCCTGGAGCTAATGGCTTAGGATTAGTTGTTGGAATAAGAATAAGCGAATTACCTACTCCAAATTTAGAAGGATTTAAATCTTTATTGAAACAATGGCATAATGAAGATAATCCATTAATTGTTTACTATGAATTAGCTACACCAGTAGAATATCCATTAGATACAGATATAAATTTAAATACTTATGATAGTGTTACTCACATAAACTTTGAAAATGTTATAGAAGGTACAAGTAGTTTTAAAGCACCTATAAATACAACACAAATGTTAGCGAGGTTAGATGCAGAAAATAGAGTATTGAGGGAAGAAAATATAAGGCTTAAAGCGGGTACTTATAAAAACACAGAAGATATAAGCATAACCAATGAAGAATTACAAGCTACCCAAAGCGCAGTAGATTTTATTTTATTTAATGGCGGTGTAGGGTTAAATGAATATAAAATCAAAATGCCTTATAATGGAACTAAAAACATGAAAGGAGGCGAAAGTATGGGAGCTTACTTAGCAATGCGTATAATGAAAGGTATGTTAACTTATGATGAAGTTATAAAGCAATACGGCGAGTTTAAAGAGGATATAGATACTATTTTAAGAGCGGAAGGTTACGGACACTTAATAAAATAGAATTCCGCAATAAATGACTTAAAAATTAAATAAAAAATTTATATAAAAAGCGCTCAAAATGGGCGCTTTTATTATTTAAAAAGAGGTGTAATTAATGGAAATTTTAGAAATATTAAAACAACTTAGCGAACAAATTGCTTTAGAAACCTTATATCTTATTTTTGCATTTTTAGTATTTGCGGACACTTTAACAGGTGTAACACAGGCCTGGAAAAATCAAAGTCTAAAGAGTAGAACTTTAAGGGATGGGTTATTTTGTTCCGTTGGTGAATTAATGTTTATGGTTTGCTGTATAGTGATAAGTAGCTTCATACCTTTAGTATGGCCAGTTATGTTTATAACCTTTGTATGGTTAAATGTTAAAGAATTTTATAGCATACTAGAGAATTTAATAAAAATAGGGGTACAGCCGCCGCCATTCTTAATTAAAGGGCTAAAGGTATATAAAGACTTGATAGGGAATATAAACGTTCCTGGAGCTAATGAGGAAGAAAAAGAAAAGATTGAATAAGGGGGTAATATAATGAGTAATAAAAAATTATTAGTAATAATTGATTGCGGTCATTGTTTAAGCGGAAGTGATACAGGGGCTCAAGGTTTAGGATATAGAGAAGAAGTATTAACTAGAGAGATTGGAAACGCGTTAGGAAATATTTTAGATAAAGTAGGCGTAGAATACATATTCGTGCACCCTAATAGTGCTAGTAGCGTGAATGAGAGCTTAAGAGCCAGGGTTAACAAAGCTAATAAATACTCTTATGCTATTTTATACGTGTCTATCCATTTAAACAGTTTTAGCGGCGGACAGGCCCATGGGGTAGAGGTTTTAATAAGCGGCAGAGGTGGAAACGCGGAGAAGTTCGCGAACCAAATCCAGGCCCGTTTTGTTAATGACATAGGATTATATAACAGAGGGGTTAAAGTTAATAATAAGCTTTATGTATTAAATAATACATCTATGGCCGCGGCACTTGTAGAGTGCGGATTTATAAATAATACTGGTGATATGGCAAAATATAACGCCGCTAAGTATGCGGAAGCAATAGCGGAAGGAATATTAAATATGGATATAGAAACCGGTCAAAGCAACCAGGATCAAACAGCACCAACCCCACCACCTGCAGCAAATAAAGAAAGATGGTTCACTACTTATAATGTTACCTCTTCTTTAACAATAAGATCCATTGGCAGCACTAACGGAAAACCAATAGGTTCTATACCTGCAGGAGCTAAGTTTAAATTTAACTATGTTAATAGCGATTATTTAGGATGGTTATATATAACTTATAATGGTATAAGCGGTTACGTGTGTGCTAAGTACACTAAAGAAATAAAAGAAATTCAACCACCTGCGGAAAAGTGGGGTATAGTTACAGCAAGTACACTAAATGTAAGAAGCGGAGCAGGGACGAATTATAGTACAATAGGTTCCGTTTATAAAGACGAAAAGGTAAGAATAGTATGGACAGAGCCAGGGTGGTATTATATAGAGTATAATACAGCTAAAGGTAAAAAGAGAGGCTATATAAGTGCAAAATATCTAAAAAAAGTTTAATAATGAAAGGCTAATAGATATTATATTTATTAGCCTTTTTTATTATAAATTTATTTAGAAAATATATATAATTTTTATATACATTTTATGGTAGAATATAATAAATTTATATTTGAAGGGATTGTATATATGAAATTTGGAATTAGAACACCGAGCTTAAAGAAAAGCTTTAAAGCAAGAACGACGGCGAGAGCCAAAAGAACATTAAAAAGAAGTATAAATCCTGTTTATGGTAAAAAGGGTATGGGGTGGATTAATAATCCTAAAAAAGCAATGTATAATAAAGTATATAATAAAACAACTATAGGAGCTAGTTTAGGAAACTTAGAAAAATCCACCGGAGTTTACAGTAATAATTTCCTAAAAGCTTCATTTATGCTAATAACATCACCTTTATGGCTTCCATTCTATTTAGTATATTTACTATTTAAATTTGTATTTAAAAAGATAAGGTAATATTATGAGAGTAAATAATAAATTAAGAGAAATTAGAATGAGAGAGTTTTTAATGGAGATTAAAGAGTTTGCAGATAAATTAGAGGTTAATTTAAAAACGTACTCTAATTGGGAAAAGAATAGAAGTAAGCCACCTTTGGAAGAGGCTTTAAAAATAGCAAATAAATTAAATAGAAGAGTTGAAGATATTTGGTACTTAGAAAAGGATGCAAATTAATTTGTATCCTTTTTTATTTTAAGAGTTTTAACCATTTATTTTCTAAAAAATACATATAATTATTAAAATTAGAAAATAAAAATAAAAAACTCTTAAAATTTAAGAACAAATTCAAAGGTTAATACATATGTATATATCATAAGCAATGTAAAGCAATGCTAAGAAAGAAAAAATAAACTTTCAATGCTATCATAAGCAATTATTTAAATGTTTGTCTTTAACTTGCAATGCAACACAAAGCTTAAATAAAAAAGTATTGGAGGGTGCTCAAATGGCTAAAAGATTAGTTATACCTGTAGAATTTTCTAAAAGTAAAATTGAAGATTTACAATTATACGGAAAGTTAAAAGAATATTCCGCGCCAGGATCAATTATAAAGGATATTTTAAAAGGGAAATTACCTATAAGTATATTAAAGGAAGAGGGAATTAGTTCAGATGAGTAAAGTTATTTTTTAATATGATAGCAATGAATGACATTGAATTAAAAAATACATGAAAAAAGCACCTTTTCAAACAGGTTGAAAAGATGCCAGGTAACTAAAAACTACTACGTACGTTGTTAGTTTATGCGCTTATATATTTGAATGTTACTATTTTCTTAGTTTTTTAAAGAGTTTTAATTAAAAGTTAATTAATAGCCAAAAACTCTAAGGGCTATTTCTATTCCAGTTGAAACACCTAGAGCAGCGCAAGCAATTGCAAAATACATTTTAATCAACTCCTTTTTAATTGATATTCTTAGTATTTGTTTTTTAAAAATTATTATACATGGAGGTAATATGCTTATGTTAGAAGTTTCTGTAATTAAAAATGGTTTTCTAGTAAAAGAATTTAATGTTAATAGCTGCAAAAGAGAAGTGAAGCTATTAACTAATAGAGTTTTAAAAACTGTAAAAGGTAGAAATTTTATTATCTTTTTATTGGCTATAGCTTTAATAGTTGTTGAATGCTATTCAAATACTTTAACCGTCGCGACCGCTGCCAATACAGAAAAGTTAAATAACTTAGGAATGGAATTACTAAGAGTAGCGCAGCAGTTCGGAAAAATGGTTTTTTTGGTAATGGGCTGTACTAATATTATTAAAGATGCTATGGAAGGGGCAAACAAAGATACTATTTTAAAGACTGTAGTTAAATATCTAGTTGCATATGGGAGCCTTTATGCGCTGCCATGGTTATTTAATCTAATAGAAAGTTTTCAATAAGGAGGCTTGAACATGGATGGATTTATAGAAAGTGGAATTAATTTCTTTAACACTTGTAATTATGTATTTGATTGTATAAGTTCGTTTTTTTCTAATCCTTTACTTTATATAAGTGCATACGGGTTTTATATATGTTTATTTATAACTATTGTAGCTTTGTTTGCTAAAACGTGCGGGTTTGATAGTGGTAAGTGGATAGCAGGTGGAACCCTTGCAAGTGTAGTATTTAAGATATTATTTTTAAGTGTTAAATAAGAGGTGTAAGAATGTTTAAAAAGAAAAATACCGCTATACCATTAGATAGATTCTTTCAACTTATTAAACCTCAATATAAATACTTAAAAATAACACCGGATAAGAGTATCAGAAATTATAATACCGCAAATATAGCGAGATCCATTAAACATACTTTTAAAGTTATAAACAAAAGAATAAGAATAGAACAAAAGAAACTATTCTTTGAAACTAACTTTAAAATAAGCTACCTGGTGGACATAAGGCCAGGTAGTACGGACTATTATTTTTTAGTACCTGCAGTATTTTTGCCAATGCTGCAGGAGAAAATTAGAGAGGTATGGCCAAAAGCTACTATAACTATAGTGGATAATATAGAACCTTTTAAAGATGATGCGGACGTTTACCAGGTTAGCTATAAGAAAGAGGATGCTTTAAGCTTAAACGTGGACCGAAAGACTAACGAACCACTAAACTCTATATTATCCGTCATGGAAATAATGAAAGAAACGGACCGGGTGACAATAGTATATAATTTTATTCCAGGTAGTAATTTTGGTTGGGATAAGCAGTATAGTGACACTATAGAAAAACATAAGCTTAAGCAACCTTTGGACAAAGAAAAATTAACTTTAAAGTATGCTGTAAAAAGTTCATTATCATTTATTTTAGGTCTTATAAATGTATTAACGGAAACGTTAGGGGAATTATTAGGGGCTAATATGAATAAAAAAAATGATTCTATAGCATTTACGGAAGCATTGGCAACGGCCTTAAGTTCTAACGAAGAGTTATCCGTTTCAACTAAAAAGAAAAAAACAGCAGCTATTTTAGAAACTCAAATTGCAGTAATAAGCAGCTCAGAGGACAGCACCAGGAAAGAAAATAACGCGCTTAGTGTGTGTCATGCTTATTCAACCCTTGACGAAAAAGGGGGAAATGAGTTACAAGCAAAAAAGCTTAAAGGCAATATAGATATGAATGAAAATATTGAAAGCTATAAATTACAAGGGATAGACAGTAATAAATTTAGTGTTGAAGAGGTGGGAAACTTTATTCAAATACCTGGGCGTTCATTATTAAAAAGTTTTAACCTGGATCATATTAAAACTACTGAAAATCCAGTACCTAAAGAGTTGCAAGAAGGAACTAAGAATTTAGGTAGTGTTAAATGTAGAGGTGAAAGTGTAGAAGCTTTTTTAGAAAATAAATATAATGTTGGTAATTTCCCGTTAGTCATAAATGGCGGCCAGGGAGCCGGTAAAACTACTTTTATATGCAATTATGCAAAAGATTGCGAGAGAGCAAACGAGGGAATTATAGTATTAGATTTTATTAAAAATTGTGAAATGTCAGAGGATATTAAAAACAGTATAGAGGATAAAAGCCGTATTATTGAAATAGATTTAGGAAAACAAGAAACTATTCAAGGGTTAGGATTCAATGAGATAGAATTAAATGAAAATATGACAACGTTTGAAAAATTAGACCTTGCAAGTCAACAGTCGCAGCAGGTAATGAGTTTAATAGATGCTGTAAGTGTAAGTGATCCACTTAGTGAGAGAATGGCAAGATTTTTAAACGCTGCAGCAACGGTTGTATTTGCTTTAGGTCATAATTCAATTAAGAACGTCATTGAGTGCTTAGAATACCATGAAAAGAGAATTAATTATATAAACAGCCTCACTGATGAAATGAAGGAGTTTTTAAGTGATGAAATAAGAGCTTTAAATGAACTAAATGAATATTCTAAGGTTAGTAAAAAGGAAGAGGCCGAAGGAATAACACCGCAGGTCATAGGTACTCATTTATCTAAAATTGAACACATTTTAGATAGAGTAAGCGCACTTAGAAGAGATTTTAAATTAAAGTTTATGTATAATAAACCTTTAAAAGATAATATTAACCTTGTTGAGTGTATGGAAAATAATAAAATAGTCTTTATAAAGATGCGGGAAGGGGATTTCCCAACAAAGCAGATAAAGAACATTTTAATTACTTACTGGATAAGTAAAATATGGTTAGCAAGTCAAATAAGAGGAATGTTATCAGTAAAGCCCGGCAGATGCAATGTAATAATAGATGAATTATTTCAAGCGCCAACGAGTTTCAATCTAATGGAATATATATTACCTCAAAGTAGGAAGTTTGGTACTAAGTTCGTTATTAGTACGCAGTATATGGGCCAATTAGATAAAATAATAGAAGCATTAGAAGTAAGTAACAGTTCTTTTATGCTGCTAAGAGGTAGCTTAGAAAAAGATTTTGAACACTTTAAATCTAAGTTTGATAATTTTGAGTTTGAAGACTTGAAAGAAATGAAAGAATTTCATAGTTTAAATTTAATTTATTATAGTAAAGGCTATGCGAGTTTTATAAGTAAATTACCTTATAAAAACGGCCGGCCAAAAGAAACCAATGGCCGACCATAAGAAACGGCCGAAATTAATGTTAATTTTAGTATATAATATAATAGTAGAGATTTTAAATAAACCTTTTGGAAATGGCTTGAAATGGGTAAAAGTTATTTTAAGTTATTTTAATTCTTCTACATATTATATTTTGTGGGATAATATCATGAACAATTGGCATTAAAATTAGCATTAAACCCTCGATTTACGAGGGTTTAATTTTTTATAGGAAGATTTATTAATGGATATAAGAAAAATAAATGAGAAAGCTTGGGATAATGAGGTAAAGCTTGGGGATAAGTGGACAATAGCAATAAATGCTAAAAGTTTATTGACATAAAAAATTTAATATGATATCATAAGCACAATGAAAGCAGTCCAGTGAGGCTGATTAATGAATAACCTTTAAATTTGATCCAGAGAGGTCAATAAGGAAGTTATATAGTTGAATTATAATCTTTTTAGAGTTATAAAGATTTATATATTAAAGTCTTCCTTGAATAAGGAAGACTTTTTTTATGCACAACTAAAATTATATAACTTTTCTTCTTTAAATTAACACAGAGAGGTTAAAAAGGAGTGAATTTTTATGTTAAAAGACAAACATTTATTAGATCCATCAGATTTCACAATAGAAGAGTTTGATGAAATTTTCAAATTAGCACATCAAATAATGGCAAATCCAAAAGAATATCAAGACATATGCAAAGGTAAAATCCTAGCAACGCTTTTTTATGAGCCAAGTACTAGAACGAGATTATCTTTTGAAGCAGCAATGCTTAGACTTGGTGGACAAGTTATAGGTTTCTCAGAACCAAACTCTTCATCAGTTGCTAAAGGAGAATCGCTAAGGGATACTATTAAAACAGTAAATTGCTATGCAGACCTTATAGCAATGAGACATCCTTTAGAAGGTGCAGCAAAAGTCGCTTCAATGTATTCAGATATCCCAGTTATAAATGCAGGAGATGGAGGTCATCAACATCCAACTCAAACATTAACAGATCTTCTTACAATAAAAGAGTACAGAGGTAACTTAGAAGGAAATACAATTGCATTATGTGGAGACTTAAAATTCGGTAGAACAGTGCATTCTCTTATAAAAGCACTTTCAAGATATAAGAACAACAAGTTCATCTTAATATCTCCAATAGAACTTAGAATTCCCAATTATATTAGAGAGCAAATTTTAGAAAAAAACAATATAGAGTATAAAGAAATAACTAGTTTAGAGGACGGCATTAAAGAAGCTGACATTTTATACATGACAAGAATACAAAGAGAAAGATTTGTAGATCAAAGTGAATATGAAAGATTAAAAGACGTATATGTATTAGATGAAGCAAAAATGAAGAGTGCCAAAGAAGATATGATGGTTCTTCACCCTCTTCCAAGAGTAAACGAAATAGCTTATGAAGTAGATGAAGATTCTAGAGCACTATACTTTAAACAAGCTAAATGCGGAATGTATGTAAGAATGGCATTAATGGCAAAACTTTTAGGGGAGGCGTAATAAGATGAAGAATAAAGAAGTACAAAATCATAAATGTAAAAATACAAAATGCATAACTCAAGTAGAAAAATATGTTCCTCAAAGTTTCACTTTGATAGATGAAAAGAACGATACATATCACTGCAATTACTGCCATGCAGAAAACACTTTTCCAAAGTTTTAATTCGAGGAGGAAATAATTAAGATGGATTTGCTAATTAAAAATGTGAATTTAATAGATGAAAGTAACAACTTTTTTGGTGATATATATATAGAAAAAGGATTAATAAAAGAATTAGGGACTGAATTAAATAAAGAATGTGAAGCAATAGATGGTAAAGGCTTAGTACTTATGCCAGCATTTATAGATACTCATGCACACTTTAGAGATCCTGGATTTGAATATAAAGAGGATATAGAAAGTGGCTCTAAGGCTGCAGTAAGAGGGGGTTACACAACTGTAACTCTAATGCCAAATACTAAGCCAGTTTGTAGCTCAAAGGAAATTTTAGATTATGTAGTTAAAAAAGGTAAGGACATTGGATTAGTAGATTTATACCAAACAGTTTCTATAACTAAGGATTTATCAGGTGAGGAAATAAATCACCTAAATGAATTCAAAGGAGATCCTAATGTTAAAGCAATAACAGATGATGGTAAAGGTGTATCTGATTCTAAGATTATGATGGAGGCTATGAAAGTAGCTAAGGAAAATAACTGGGTAGTAATGTCTCATGCAGAAAGCCCAGAGTTTTCAAAAGTGGACATGCGTCTAGCTGAGAATATGATGACTTGGAGAGATATAACTCTAGCAAAGTTTGTAGGTTGTAAGTTACACATGTCTCATGTTAGTACTAAAGAAGCTATGAAATATATTATAGACGGAAAAAATGATGGGGCTCAAGTTACTTGCGAGGTAACTCCTCACCACATAGCTTTAAATAATAAAATTAATAATTATAGAGTTAATCCTCCTATAAGAGAAGAAGAAGATGTAAATTTCTTAATAAAAGCAATACAAATGAACTATGTTGATTGTATAGGAACAGATCATGCTCCACATTCAAAAGAAGATAAGGAAAAAGGAGCACCTGGCATGATTGGAATTGAACAAGCCTTTTCAATCTGCTATACAAAATTAGTTAAGGAGAATTATATTAACTTAAATAAGCTAAGCCAATTAATGAGTGGAAATGCTGCCAAGTTATTAAACATAAATAAAGGAAAACTTCAACCTGGATTTTCAGGAGATTTAGTTCTAATAGACCTAAATAAGAAAAGAATATTCAAAGAAGAAGATATAGTATCTAGAAGTAAAAACACTCCATTTAATGGAATGGAGTTTTACGGAGATGTAGTATTAACAATAAAAGACGGAAAAATAGTTTATAAAGGTGAGTTTTAGGAGGTATATATGATAGCTGATAAATTGTTTGAAAAGGTAGAAAAAAATGGAGTGGTTTGTGTTGGATTAGACACGAGCTTAGATTATATACCAGAAGAATTCAAAAGTAAGTTTTCAAATGAAGCCGATATGTTATTCTCTTTCAATAAAGAAATCATAGATGCAACATTAGATGTATCTGCATGTTTCAAAGTACAAATAGCTTACTATGAAGCTCTTGGTCTTAAAGGATTAGAAGCTTACAAAAACACTTTAAGCTACTTAAGAGAAAAAGATGCTTTAATTATAGCTGATATAAAGAGAGGAGACATAGCAGCAACAGCAAAAATGTATGCGAAGGCTCACTTCGAAGGTGATTTTGAAAGTGACTTCATAACTTTAAACCCATACATGGGAATGGATAGTATAGAGCCATACTTACCTTATATAGAGAAAAATGAAAAAGGAGTTTTTGTACTAGTAAGAACTTCAAATAAGGGTGCTGAGGATATAGAATATCTAGAAGCTGGAAATGGAAAGAAAGTTTACGATGTAGTTGGCGAAAAGTTAAATACTTTAGGTAAAAACTACTTAGGAAAACATGGTTATAGCTCAATAGGTGGAGTTGTAGGGTGTACTCACCAAGAAGAGGCAAAAGAAATGAGAGCTGAATTAGATACAATGCCATTCTTAATACCTGGATATGGTGCACAAGGTGGAACTGCAGAGGATGTAGCAGCTTATCTTAATAATGGAAATGGTGGAGTTGTAAACTCTTCAAGAAAGATCTTGTTAGCATACAAAGCTATGGAAGATAGTAAAAACTTTGCAGAGTGTGCTAGAAAAGAAGCAATTTCAATGAGAGACAGCATAAGAGAAGCAATTTTAAAATAGAGAGAACTTGGGAGGACAGATTATGGCTATGGAATATTTCAAAGGCAAAGTAAAAGAAAATATTGAATTAGTAGAGGGAATATACTCATTAATAGTAGGGCATGAAGCTAAAGTAAATGCAGGACAATTCTATATGATAAAAACTCCAA
Organism: Clostridium sp. LIBA-8553; assembly: GCF_057782465.1. Lineage (NCBI taxonomy): Bacteria > Bacillati > Bacillota > Clostridia > Eubacteriales > Clostridiaceae > Clostridium > Clostridium sp. LIBA-8553. Next base: position 1,678,951 of record NZ_CM173489.1, on the reverse strand, counting down.
ACACTTTCTTAGGAAGACCAATAAGTGTTTGTGAGGTAAATGAAAATGATGTACGTTTCGTGTATGCTACTATTGGAGCTGGAACAAATGAAATGAAAAAAATGATTCCTGGAGATGAAATAGAAATAATAGGTCCTTTAGGAAATGGCTTCGATGTAACTAAGGATTATGGAAGAGTTGCTTTAGTAAGTGGCGGTATAGGAACTGCACCAATGTTAGAACTTGCGAAAATGCTTAGAAAGAATAATCCAAAAATAAAAATGGATTTCTATGGCGGTTTTAGAGATGAGATATACCTAGTAGATGAAATAGAGGGATATGTAGATGAAACTAAAATTTCAACAAATACAGGTAAACATGGACATAAAGGTTTTGTAACAGAAATTCTTCCTCTTCAAAACTATGACACAGTACTATGCTGTGGACCAGAGATTATGATGAAGAGGGTTGTTGAAATGTGCAAAGAGGCTGGTGTTAATGTGTATGTTTCAATGGAAAAGCACATGGCTTGTGGAGTAGGAGCTTGTTTAGTATGTACATGTAAAACAAAATCAGGAAATAAGAGAACTTGTAAAGATGGTCCAGTATTCAATGGCTTAGAAGTTGAATTCTAATTTAGGAGGGGTTAAGCATGTTAAAGACAGTTATAAATGGAGTAGATTTTAAAAACCCTGTTATAGCAGCATCAGGTACTTTCGGCTTTGGAGCTGAGTACAATAACTTCTATGATGTGGGAAAATTAGGGGGAATAAGTTCAAAAGGACTAACTCTTAATGGTAGAGAAGGTAATGAAGGAATAAGAATATATGAAACACCTCAAGGAATCATGAATTCAGTAGGACTTCAAAATCCAGGAATAGAAAAATTTATAGAAGTAGAACTTCCTAAAATGTTAGAATTAGATACAAACATAATAGCAAATGTAGGTGGAGCTACTATAGAAGATTATGAAAAAGCAGTTTCACTTTTAAATAAAGAAAAAGTAGATATGATAGAGTTAAACATATCATGTCCTAATGTAAAATCTGGGGGAATGGCCTTTGGAATACAATCAGATGTAGCTTATGAAGTAGTTTCTAAAGTGAGAAAAATATGTGATAAGCCTCTAATGGTAAAATTATCACCAAATGCTGAGAATATATGTGATATGGCATATAGATGTGCAGAGGCAGGAGCGGATTCCATATCACTAATAAACACATTAAAAGGAATGGCAATAGATATAAAAAATAGAAAGCCAGTATTCAATAATGTGTATGCAGGACTTTCCGGTCCAGCTATAAAACCAGTAGCACTTAGAATGGTTCATGAAGTTGCTAAAACTGTAGATATTCCAGTAATAGGATTAGGTGGGATTTCAACAGCAGAGGATGCAATAGAGTTTATGATGGCAGGAGCATCTGCTATACAAATAGGAACAATAAACTTTGTAAATCCTAAAGCAGGTATGGAAATAATAAAAGGTTTAGAAGACTTCTGCATACGAGAAGGGTTAAAGAATATAAATGAAATAGTAGGATGCATAAAATAATAAAGTAAATAAATTTAGACTTCATAATATATAGTGATAATTAATTAAAAGATAAAAATTGTAATTTGAAATTAAATAGAAATTAAAATAAGGAAGTTTTGGAGGAGTTAAATATGAAAAATACAGACGTTATGGTTATAGATACATTAAAAGAGGTTGGAGCATTATTAGAAGGACATTTCTTATTATCATCAGGAAGACATTCAAATAGATACTGTCAATGTGCTCAATTATTAAAGCATCCAGATAAAGCTGAGAAAGTATTAAAAGTTGTTGCAGATCAACTTAAGGATATGGATTTCGACTTAGTTGTTGGACCAGCTATGGGAGGAGTTATAGTAGCTTATGAATTAGGAAGACAATTAGGTAAGCCAGCAATCTTCACTGAGAGAGAAAATGGAGAAATGACTCTTAGAAGAGGATTCACTATAGAAAAGGGACAAAAAGTAGTAATAACAGAGGACGTAGTAACTACAGGTAGGAGCTTCAAAGAAGCAGCAAAGGTAATTGAAGAACAAGGTGGAGAAGTTGTAGCAGTAGTTTGTATAGTAGATAGAACTCCAGGAAATGTAACAAACTTCCCAATGTATAGTTCAATAAAACTTGATATAGAAAGCTTTGAACCAGAAAACTGCCCACTATGTAAAGAAGGTACACCTTACATTAAACCAGGTAGCAGAAACATAAAATAAATAAAAAAACTAGCTAAATTTAGCTAGTTTTTTTATTTATACAAGCGTTAAAAGATAATTAGTATTAAAAACGTTATAAAATAAAGTAGCTTAAAGTTATTATTTTTTAATATATCGTAGTAAGTATAAGTTATTATATATAAACACATTATGATTTAAAAACTTTAATTTTGAGATAAGTTTATATAAATTAAAAGTTTTATATATCCTTTAAAAACGATTCTAATAAATGTACGTTTAAAAGACAATAAAAAAAGTTCTTATAAAATACATAAAATGTAATTTATAAGAACTTTTCTTATTTGTACTTTTCCACACATCGCACTCGAGACCTATTATAGAAGAATATAAGTAGTGTTACATTAAAATAAAGAACTGTATTACTAAAAGAAAGTTTAATCTGTCTATAATATCTGAGTCGCTTAAAACTAAAAAACATTAGTACTTTAAAATAGAGAATTTGAAAAGTTATGTGTTTAGAAATTTATTACACTTTGTTTTTTATTTGTATCTTCAAATTGTATTTAATTACATATACAATGTAAATGATAAATATTTAGGCCTTTATGAAATATAAATTTCAATAATGAATTAAGTGAAAAAAGTTTTAGGGTATTGGAGGAGAGAGATTATGAAAAGAAAATTGGTTAAAATGCTGACAGTTGCATGTGTTACAGCTATTGCTGCATCTACATTTGTTGGATGTGGCAATAAAGATGAAGCGCCAAAAGATAATGAAAAACCATCAACTGAGCAAGCAGAAGGTTCAGGAGAGAAGAAGGTTTTAGAAATAGATATAGAAAATCAAAAAGAGAAAAATATTAATGATCCATTGCCAAATGAAAATAAACAAAAAGAACAATCTAAAAAGAATGAAGATTTAAAGCAAGATAAAGAGATTCAAAATAATATAAAAGATAATAAAGATACAGTACCTGAAGAAAATAAAAAAAATGAGAAAGAAAAAACACCACAAATAGGTGATATTGTATGTAAAGCAGGATGCGTATATGGAAGTGAACATAAAAAAGGATGCGATAAATATACTGGAAATGAATAAATTGAGCAAAAAAAGGGTCTGTAAAATACTTTGTGTAATCTAATCTTTTTCTTAAGATAGATTTAGGTTTTTCGAAAAAAGACTTTATAAAATTTAGTCTAATTTTGAAATTTAAATATTTTATATCTTATGTATATTATATCCAAAAGTTGTTTAAAATATACAGTGATATAGTTATAAAAGAACAACTTTTTAAGCTGTGAGGATTACCTCATGGCTTTCCTTTTTTTATACGTTTTTCCATAGTGTTTCGCTAAAACGTATATTTAATTCATTGATTACTAAATCCCAATATTGTACAAAAAAGGAACCTATATATAGACTCTTTTTATAAGTGTCCATTATATAGGTTCTAGTTTATATGGTACTGGAGTTTTTTATTTTTAATATATCTTATTGACTTTTATCAGTCCAAAATAATATTAAAGTTATATATACCATATTTTGGCTAATAATAGAAGTATATTTTATTTTGAGGTGATTTATGGCTATACTAAATAAAGAAAATACAGAACTTCAAGAATATTTAAAAAAGAGCAATTTTAAAATATCAATTTTATTCATCATAACACTAATATTTTTTGTTATTTACAAACCTATTTCTATTATAGCTTTAATTATTTTAATATATAATTTAAATTCTAAAAAGTTTAAGCTATATACTAGAGGTTTTGAGGGTGAAAATTATGCTAAAAACATGCTTTTAAATCTAGATGATAGTTATCACTTATTTTGTGATGTGACAGTGCAAATTAATAATAAAACATCTCAATTAGATACAATAGTTGTAGGAGATAATGGTGTTTTTATAATTGAAGTTAAAAATATAAAGGGAAATATAACAGGTGATATATTAGATTACCATCTTAAAGTTAAGCGAAAAGGAAGAAAAGGCAAAAAATATTATATATCAATTTATAATCCATATAGGGAAGTTAAAACACATGTTTACAGATTAGATAAATATTTAAAAAAATATGATATAGACATTTCTATAATAGGTCTGGTATTTTTCAAGTGTAATAACAGTCCTTTTATACAAGAATCTTATATAAATGTAAGTAATTCATATGGCATAATATTTGATGATCCTGAAAAATTGCTATATAAAATAAAATCTACAAATAGTAAATGTAAATTTGAAAATAAAAATGACATAATAAATAAAATTAAAATACTAGTTGAAGGAAAATAGAAGTAATTTCTTTATTTAATAGAAAATCATTTTTTATTTTAAAGTAATTTTTTTCTATTATAATTGATTATTGAAGCCTAATAACTTATAATAGAAAAAAATACAATAAATTACAAAGAATGAGGTAGTATTAGAAATGGATATATTATTAAAGCATGGGAATAAGATTATAGGTTTAATTCTTTTTATGATTGCAATTATCATATTAGCTATGGTTCCTAAAGATGATTTTCCATTTGATAAACCGAAGCTTAAAATAATTTATGATAATGAAAAAGTTTCTACAATCAATGGAGAATTTAATTGGTTTAATAAAGAATTAGGTGGAAATAGTACTTTTGCAGAGCCTTTAGAGAATTTAAATAAGCCAATATATGCAGAAGGCGGAGAAACACTTCAAATAAAGTTTTCTAAAGAACCTAATTCTGTAACAGTCAAAGAACTATCTACTATCCCCTATACAGATTATGAATATTTAAAGGGAAGTTCAAAGGAGGAATATTCTTTTATCTTACCTAAAGAAAAGGGAGAGTATCACTTTGAAGTGAGAGGAGTTTGGGATGAAACTCATAATGTATCTGAGATATTTAAGGTTTGCATTGAATAATATTAAATAGTTTAATCTTATTATTTTCATATTAAATGTAATTATTGTTTTAAAGAAGTAATGATAGTAATGTATGAAATATGGACAAGCGATAATTTAGCTTGTCTATATTAATGATTTACTTATTTTTAGATTTTATAAAATTATATTAACTAAAGGGGAGAAATTTATGAGAGAAGAAGAGATCTTGAAATTTGAAAGTGAAGAGGAAAGAGTGTCAGCCTTATATGGTATATTTAATGAAAGTACTAGACTTTCATCAAAGGCTACTCAAGTTGAATTCTTGACAACAGTAAGAAACATTGAAAAGTTTCTTAAACCAGGAATGAAGATTCTTGATTTAGGAGCTGGTACTGGAGAATATAGTTTATATTTTGCTAAAAAAGGATTTGAGATAACAGCTATTGAATTAGTTGAAAAACATGTTAAAGAGATCAAAAAAAAATGTGAGAAGGACATGAATTTAAGCGTTTTTCAAGGTAATGCACTAAACATATCTAATATTAAAGATAATAGTTATGATATTGTACTATGTTTTGGTCCTCTATACCATCTAAGTAAAATTGAAGATAGAATGAAATGTATAGAACAAGTAAAAAGAGTTTGTAAAAAGGATGGAAAAATGTTTTTTGCCTTTATATCTAATGATATGGTAATAACTACAGAAACCATGTGTTATAACCTAGACTTTCTAAAAGGAGATACTTATAATCATGAAACATTTAAGGTAGTTGATTTTCCTTTTGTATTTGATACTGTTGATCAATGTAGAAAGTTATTAAATAACTCTAATCTTAAAATAATATCAGAAATTGCTGCAGATGGTTTAAGTGAACTTTTAGCAGATAAGATAAATGCTATGGATGAAAAAGACTATAATTTATGGTTAAATTATCATTATTATTGCTCAGAAAAGCCAGAATTTTTAGGATGCAGTAATCATCTATTATTTATAACTAAAAAATAATATTATTTTTAATTAAAGAGGTTTTATGGATTTAGAAAAAGTAATTTTAAAAAGTGATTCAATTAATGATATAAAAAGTATTGCTTTATTATATGAAAGTGCAGGATGGTTTGATTATACTGAGGATTTAAATAAATTAGAAATTGCATTTAAAAAATCATTAAAAATAACTTCAGCTTGGCATGGTAAAAAGTTAGTAGGACTTATTAGAGTTATTGGTGATGGTTTAACCATCATATATATACAAGATATAATAGTACTTCCTGAATATCAAGGAAATGGTATTGGAAGAGAATTAATTAATGCTGTATTAGATGAATATAAAAATGTTAAACAAAAAGTATTGATAAGTGATGATGCAGAAGCTTCAGTTGAGTTTTATAAAAAGGTTGGTTTTAAATCAATTGATAATTATAATGGAGTAGCTTTTGTAAATTATATAGAATAAATAAAAAAATATAAAACCTCAGTAATTATTACTGAGGTTTTATATTTTTTTATAATTAAGTTAGTGACCTTATATTGCTTAAGTTAATATAAATTGTTTTATTATCATAATTATCAATTTTAGTGTTATCTTATCTTTTATTGGATAAGATATATTTTTTTATAAGTGCATAAAGAGATAACTTATAAGTATTTTTTAAAGAATACTTCACCAACTCCGTTTTCATTTATTGAAGAGATAAAACCACACTCTTTAAAACCTCTTCTCATATGCCATTTTTGAGCCTTTGTAGCATCTATCATTGAGGAACTTAATAAGAATTCTGAATTTTTTTCCTCTTTTAAATAATTTTCTAAAAAACTTAAGAGTTTTGCTCCAATTCCTGAAGTTCTAAGCCCCTCTTTGACTATTACATAGCTTATAAAAGGCATATGAGTCCAAATATATTCTATTTTTAGACATCCTACTATCTCTCCTTCTAATTCGGCTACTATAACTTCTTTCATTTCTATTTTATTAGAAATTATACTTTTATCTTTATGTAAATCAAAGTTTATAGCTGCCTTCAAATCATTTTTATTAGCAAACCTAACTAATACATCCATTTGACTCTCTCATCTCCCCATATTTTATTCTTAAATATATTATATGTATAGTTTATTTAAAAAATTTAAGTTATTTAATAAAAGTTAGATTATAATAACTATGGATTAATTATTATTTTCAATTAAGTAATGATTTATTTTAGTTTTTTTATTACAATATAAGTAATAGATATGAATTTACTACCTAGGAGGAAATAAAAAAATGAAATTAATATCATGGAATGTTAACGGCTTAAGAGCTTGTGTTAAAAAAGGATTTTTAGATTATTTTAAATCTGAAGATGCTGATATATTTTGTTTACAAGAGACTAAACTTCAAGAAGGACAAATAGATCTTGATTTAGAAGGATACTATCAATATTGGAATTATGCCGAGAAAAAAGGTTACTCTGGAACTGCAATATTTACAAAAAAAGAACCTTTAAATGTTTACTACGGAATAAATATGGAGCATCATGATAAAGAAGGAAGAGTTATAACTTTAGAGTTTGAAGATTTCTATATGGTAACTGTATATACTCCTAACTCACAAAGTGAACTTGCTAGATTAGATTATAGAATGCAATGGGAAGATGATTTTAGAAACTATCTTTTAGATCTTTCTTCTAAAAAAGGCCTAGTTGTATGTGGTGATTTAAATGTTGCTCACAAAGAAATAGATTTAAAAAATCCTAAGACAAATAGAAAAAATGCTGGTTTTACAGATGAAGAAAGAGATAAATTCTCTACATTATTATCAAGTGGATTTATAGATACTTTTCGTTACTTCAATCCAGAGGTAGAAGGAATTTATTCTTGGTGGTCATATAGATTCAATGCAAGAAAGAATAATGCTGGATGGAGAATTGATTATTTCCTAGCTTCAAAGAGTTTAGAGTCAAGAATAAAAGATGCTTCTATAGACACAGAAGTATTAGGCTCAGATCACTGTCCTGTTAAATTAATAATGGATTAATACTTAAAATAATAAAAACGTGCAAACACAGTGTAAGTTGTTTGTACGTTTTTATTATCAAGTAATAATTTTAATAAATTTTAGCTAAAAGCTTTCTTTTCTTGTTTATATAATACTTTTGAAAGTGGTAATGCTATAACTATACCTACACCAGCTTGCATTATATTACCTATTATATCTTTTGCTGAATAAGCTAAAGCTCCTATAAGAGTATTAGAACTTCCTGTGAATAGGAATGCTATTATTGCTCCAGCGAAGAAATATGCTACTACCATAAAAACTCCTGAAATTAAGAAAGGAATTAAATAACTCTTTCTATGATTAGCTTCTAGAAGATATCCTGCTATATATGCCATTAAAGCCTTTATTATAAAAGTAAATGGTGCCCAAATTATATATCCACCATATAAGTCTACAAGAGCCATACCAATACCGCTTGCAATAGCACCTCTTTTCTTACCTAATAATGCTGCAGATAAAAGAACCATACAATCACCTAGTTGAACATATCCGCCAATAGTAGGTATTCTTATTAAGCTCGCTGCTATAAATATTATTGCAATCATTAACGCTGTAAAAACTGTCTTATGAAACCTCTTATCAGTATTAATATTCATCTTTTTAACCTCCTGAATAAAAAATATAGTTATATATTAAAATATTATTAATACATTATCAAATGTATGGGTACAATTATATTTTATATATTCCCTTTAAAATTTATTTATTTATGATATACTGTTAAATAATACATAAATGGAAAGCATACAGAAGAGGAGTGAAAAATATGAAAAAGAGAAACATAGCAGCATTTTTTGATATTGATGGAACAATATATAGAGAAGGACTAATAACAGAAGTATTTAAAAAAATAATAAAATATGAATTAGTTGATGAAACTAAATGGTATAAAGATGTACGTCCTGCTTTTATAAAATGGGATAAAAGACAAGGTGATTATGATGAATACTTACTTAAAATGGTTGATATATATACTGAAGCTATAAAAGGTATAAGCAATCATCATATAGAATACATAGCTAAAAAAGTAATAGAGCAAAAAGGGGATAGAGTATATACCTTTACTAGAGAAAGAATTAAATGGCATAAAGAACAAGGACATATAGTAATAGCTATTTCTGGTTCACCTTATGAACTTGTAAAAGAGATGTCAGAAAAATATAATATGAATGATTTCAAAGGTACTATATACAAACTTGATGACAATAATACATATAATGGTGACATAATACCTATGTGGGATTCAGAAAGTAAAGAAAAAGCTATTTTAGAATTAAAAGAAAAATATAATATAGATTTAGAAAATAGCTATGCTTATGGAGATACTTCAGGTGACTTTACTATGTTTAAAAGTGTTGGAATACCATATGCAATTAATCCAACAAGAGAACTTTTAACTAAGGTACTTGAATGTGACGAAATCAAAGAAAAAATTAAAGTTATTGTCGAAAGAAAAGATGTTACTTATGACTTAGATATAAATAATTTAAAACTATTATAAATAATAAAAGGAATCACTCTTAGAGCATTCCTTTTTTATTATATCATTCGTAATTATGCCTAAAAATACGGGGTTTATATTTTGTTAAGTTATTAAAAAAGTACGTAATACAACGAATAAAAATATTTAAATTAGAATTATAATTCACATAAATAAAAGGGTGCTTTTCAACTGAATATATAACAATCGAATATATATAAGATAAGTTAAAGGTTTAAAAATAATTAAATATAAAGATCATTAAATAATATTGAAAACTTTATTTAAACTTATATTAAAATAGCACAATAATATATAATAATTTGCTATAATATGTATATAAAAAGCGAAATGTGTAAAAGGGGAGACTTATATGGGTAACATTAAATTTTGTTCTATCCTTATAAAGGATGATTTTAATAATATTTTAATTTCAAAAAGAAAAGGTAAAAAAGCTGATGCACACTTATGGTATCTTTTTGACAGAAAAATAAAAGGTAGAGAAACTCCAGAAAAATGTGCAAATAGGGCTATAAAAGAAGATTTAAAAACTATAGTTTTCGATTTAAAAGAATTATGTGATTTTACTATTAATGAAGAGGAAAGTTTAAGAGTATTTACAGGATCTTTAAAAGAAAAGGTTACTTGTGGTGCAAACATAACTGAATACAAATGGATAAATAAAGATGAATTAAGTAACTATACTTTTGCAGATGGAGAATTAGAAAAGATAAACGCTTTTTTTGAGACTATATAAAACATGCCAATATTGGCATGTTTTTCTTTTATTGTTATAATAAAATTGTGAGGTGATTATTATGACATTATTAAGAAAGAAAATTTTAGGAGAAGATTTTCATGTTACTATAAAACCGATATATAATAGAGAAGATGCATTAGCTTTTACTTTTTCACCTGATCAGAAGAAGGTTGAAATTGGAGAAGAAATTAAAATAACGGTAACACATCCTACAGAAAGATATGATGCTTTCTGTGATGAATTAGTAGAACTTATAGCTAGATATCAAGAAATATAAAAAAACAGTCCATATGGACTGTTTTTTTTATTATTTTTCAGCAGTTTTTCCTATGAATTTATGTACAATTTTTTCACATGGTGGCATAAAGAATTGTATAGCCGGACCTGTGAAAAGAACTGCTATTATTGTACCAACACCAACAACACCAGCTAATAAATAACCAACTACTAAGAAGCTTAAATCTAAGCCGATACGTATCCAACGGTATTGGAAATTAGTTTTATCTCTTATTATAAGAGGAACTAAATCGTTTGGTGCAACTCCTAATTCAGTACTAACTAAGAATGAGAATCCTATAGCTATTATTATACAGCTTAAAGCTACAATCACACATTTTACAGGTAAGTTAAAACTACTAAGTGAAGTATCTAATCCAGCCTTTTGTAATAATCCCATAATAGCATCTATAGTAGGTCCTACTACTAAAACAAGTACAAAAGTTCCAAGTTTAAGTTGTTTTCTATCTACAATAAAGATTCCAATAACTAAAGTAACAAGTATTATCATGTTAGCTGTTCCAGTTGAAACACTTAAAGCTTTTGAAAGTCCTTGAGTAAATACAGTGAAAGGATCGGATCCTGCACCACTTAATAAGAATATTACAACACCTAATTGTATGATTGCCATTCCTAATAAGAAAAATATAAGTTTAGGAATAAATTTTTCTTTTTTCATTTTTAATACACTCCTTGTTTTTGAGTTTTGTGAATCGTATTATTGAATGTGAATTTAATATTTAATGTGCATTTAAAAACTTAAAAGAATACCAAACAAAATGATTATACAAGTTGTTCATCAATATGTCAAATATATTTAATAAACACATAAAATCTTTTACAATTTAATGTGAAAATAGGATAATAAAACTATATTATTGGTATAAATAAGAAAAATTGAAAAGTACGTATTTTTATCTTATAATTATTACGTTAGATATAGAGAGGTGAAAAACATGAAGGATAATAAGACTAAAGAACATATTGCTAGAATAGCAAAAGCTTCAACATATTTTATTTTTAAGAATGGACCTGTAAGTAAGCTTCATAAGGAAAATAAAATTTCTGATGAAGAAATGAAGAGTATGCAAGAGTATATGCAAAACCACTTAGCATATCTTTATGAGGTTTTACTTGAGGAAGGTAATCTAAAAAAATATGAGCTTATAATGAATACTATGAATCAATTCTATGTAAATGATGATACTGAAGTAGTATTAGCTGATGAGGGATTTGATGCTTTATATGATCAGTTATTCCCAAAAAGCAATAATATAATTATTAAATAAAAAATGACTATGAGAATTTCTCATAGTCATTTTTTTTTTAATTACAGCTAGCCTCTGGAAGAAAGTCTTTTTCAACCTCTTCAATTTTAAGATTCGAGTTTTTAGTTCTTTTTAATATCGATTCTACTATTATGGCTATAGCTCCATCACCAGTTACGTTTGTTGCTGTACCAAAGCTATCTTGTGCGGCGTGTAATGCTATCATTAATGATTTTTCCACATTACCAAATCCAAGCATACTTTCAAGTAAACCTAGAGAAGCCATAACGCCACCACCAGGTACTCCAGGTGCTGCTACCATAGTCACTCCTAACATAACTATGAAAGGTAACATAAGTGATAATGTTGGAACTTGTCCTTTCATATACATTACAGCCATAGAAGCAAGTACTAAAGTTATAGTATCACCAGCTAAGTTTATTGTAGCGCATAAAGGTATAACAAAGTCTGAAACATCTTCATCAACACCATTTTCTTTAGTGCAGTTTAAAGTGACTGGAATTGTAGCTGCTGATGATTGAGTACCTAAAGCTGTCATATATGCAGGAACCATATTTTTTAATAATTTAAATGGATTTTGTTTCTTTATAGTTCCAGATAAAATATATTGAACTAATAAATAAGCTCCTTGTATTGAGAAAAGAACGACGTAAACAAGTCCAAAGGATTTTAAAGTAGTAAATATCTCACCATTATAACTTAATTTAGCAAATATTGAAAGAATATATACTGGAACTAATGGTATTAAAAGATTTTTTATTGTTAATGAAACAACATGATTAAACTCTTCAGATACTTTTAATAAGTAACTATTTTTTATTCTTGATATTCCTATACCTAGTAGGAATGCAAAAGCTAAGGCAGACATAACACTAAACATTGGAGGTATGTCAATTGTAAAGTACGGTTCAACATTTACAGAACTAGTGCTTAAAGAAGCACTTACTATAAATTTAGGAAGTAATGAACGTCCTATAAAGAATGTTATTATACCTATTAAAAATGTTGATGCATATGCGATTAAAGTTGTTACTAAAAGTCCTTTCCCTGATTTATTTCCTAAAGATGCAATTCCAGGTACTATAAATCCAACTATTATAAGTGGTATTAAAAAACTAAGTAAGTTTCCAAATAGTCCATTGAAGGTCATTAACGCCCTAACGGGTATATCAAAATTTATATAGGAACAACCTAGCCCAATCAGTATTCCTAAAATAATTGCAAAAAATATTCTTTTTATTAAAGATAAATTTTTCATAATAGCCCCCTTTTGTATTTTTATTGAATACACATGTTTTTAATATGAGTACATATTACTATAATTAATATTTAAAGTCAAGGTTAACTATTAATTTTTACTTATAAAATATATTATTTTTACAAGTGTAATTTTAAAATTGGATTTAATTGTTACGAAAAAATAATTGACAATTTATGAATTTAACATCATAATTATTAATAGAAAGTGAATAACTGAGATAGAGGCGCGATGATTAATAGTATCTTTGCAGAGGTAAGCACTGTGAAGCAAAGTGAAAGGATGAATCGCCGAAACCATTAGAAGAGGCTTTAATTCTATTAGGTTGGGGTTACATATAATATATGTAACACTGTCACAATTAATTTTGTGGTGTGCTATCATGAAAGAAGAGTATTGTATAAGACTTTACAAACCCTTAAGCATGAAACCACGCTTAAGGGTTTCTTTTGTTAGCGAAACTTAGTTATCACTTATGGCTTAATTATTAAAACCATAAGGAGGACTAAAAATGAGTCAGGAACAAAATACTAATCTAAAAAGAGGGTTGAAATCAAGACACCTTAGTATGATTGCTATGGGAGGAGCCATAGGTACAGGTATTTTCTTAGCAATGGGAGATACTTTACATCAAGCAGGCGTTGGAGGAGCCTTTGTGGCTTATGGAGTAATAGGAATAATGGTTTATTTCTTATGTACAAGCTTAGGTGAAATGGCAACATATATGCCAGAGACAGGTTCTTTTGGAACTTATGCAACAAAATTTGTAGATCCAGCCTTCGGATTTGCCTTAGGTTGGAACTATTGGTATAACTGGGCTATAACAATAGCAGCAGAAATGGTTGCAGGTTCTTTATTAATGAAATTCTGGTTTCCAAACGTTCCAGCTATAGTATGGAGTGCTTTATTCTTAGTAATTATATTAGGTCTTAATTTATTGTCTGCTAAAGCTTATGGAGAATCAGAATTCTGGTTTGCAACAGTAAAAGTAGCTACTGTTATTATTTTCTTAATAGTAGGTGTGCTTATGATATTTGGAATAATTGGTGGAGAAAAAGTAGGTTTTAAAAACTTTTATGCTAATGGAGGTCCATTTATTGGAGGAGCAAAATCTATATTTATGATTTTCTTAATAGCTGGTTTCTCATTCCAAGGAACTGAGTTGGTAGGGGTTGCTGCTGGAGAAAGTGAAAACCCTGAAAAGAATGTACCTAAAGCTGTTAACACAATCTTTTGGAGAATATTATTATTTTACTTAGGAACAATCTTAGTAATCGGAGCTTTAGTACCTAATGCTCAAGCAGGAGTAGAAACAAGTGCTTTCACAGTAGTATTTGAAAAAATTGGACTAGCTGGTGCAGCATCAGTTATGAATGCGATAATACTTACATCAGTTTTATCAGCTGGTAACTCTGGAATGTATGCATCAAGTAGAATGCTTTATGCTATGGCTAAGAATGGAATGGCACCAAAAATATTTGGAAAAACAAATTCTAGAGGGGTGCCGGTTAATGCAATCATAGTAACAACAATAATTGCTAGTTTATGTTTTTTAACAGGCATTTATGCTGAGAATACTGTATATGTATGGCTTGTAGCAGCATCTGGTTTATCAGGATTTATAGCATGGCTTGGTATTGCAATATGTCACTATAGATTTAGAAGAGCTTATGTGGCACAAGGGAAAGATATGAGTAAATTAGTTTATAAAGCTAAATTATTCCCACTTGGACCTATAATTGCTTTAATATTATGTGGCATAATTGTTTTGGGGCAAGGATATGCTTATTTAGATGTTAGAAATGGAATAGACTGGGGTGGATTAATTTCATCATACATAGGAATTCCTTTATTCTTAGCTTTATTATTTTATTACAAATTTAAATATCATACTAAATTAATAAAATTAGAAGATGTTGATTTAAGTAGAGATAATTTTTAATAATATACACTTTCAAAAAAGGAGTCTATTCAAATAGGCTCTTTTTTATTAGCTTTTATTTAATATGTAGAGTAGAGAAGTAGAACATTTTAAATAATAAAGAGATAAAACTTTAATTAGTTAAAATTCTATCTCTTTTGTTTATTATTTTTATATTAATAAATTTGCTTAATTACATAGTTCTGATCAGTTAGAGCCTTTTTAATTTCCTCAATGTGAGAATGTCCATTAGTTTCTAATGTTATTTCTATAACCATATTTTTTAGAGCATCTATTGCTTTAAAATGATCATGTTCAAGTTTTACTATATTAGCATTTACATCAGCAAGAATTTTTGCGATTTTTAAAATTTGTCCTGGTTTATGAGGAACTTCTAAACTGAATCCAAAAAGTCTACCTTTAGCTACTAAGGCACTATTTATTAATGAAGTTATGGTAACCATGTCTATATTACCACCACTTATTATTGATACTACATTCTTATCTTTAAATTTCAACTTAGAAGAGGCTGCTAATGAAACAGCACCAGAAGCTTCTGCTAAAAGTTTGTGCTTTTCACTTAAGGTAAAGAAAGCTTCAACTATTTCATGATCTGAAACGGTTATTATATCATCTACATATTCTTTTATAAAATTAAAAGTCAAATCACCGGGTCTCTTTACAGCAATACCATCTGCAATTGTATCTACAGATTCTAAATTGACTATTTTGCCTGATTTAAAACTTTGTTCCATGGCATTAGCACCTTTAGCTTGAACTCCTATTATTTTCACATTAGGGTTTAATTCTTTAGCTGCTAAAGTAACTCCACTTATAAGACCACCACCGCCTATTGGGCAAAGAATAACATCTACATCTTTTAAATCTTCAAAGATTTCTAAAGCAACAGTACCTTGACCGCATATTATATCGATATCATTAAATGGATGGATAAATAAAGCACCTTGTTCTTGTTCTATTCTTTTAGCTTCATTAAAAGCATCGTCGTATACATATCCTGATAAGACAACATTTCCTCCTAAATCCTTTGTAGATTGAATTTTTAATAGAGGAGTGGTTTTAGGCATTACTATAGTTGATTTTACATTAGCTTGAGAGGCGGCAAAAGCTACACCTTGAGCATGATTCCCAGCGGAAGAGCATACAACACCTCTTGCTTTTTCTTCCTCTGATAAGGTTCTTATCTTATTTAATGCACCTCTAATTTTATAAGCTCCTGTTAATTGTAAGTTTTCACATTTCATATACACTTGATTCCCAGATTTCTTTGAAAATACCTCACTGTATATTAAAGGCGTTTTTATAACTACATCTTCTATATTCTTTTTTGCTTTAATAATTTTTTCTAAATACAAAATAATCACCTCTCATTTATGTAAACCTTTTATATAATAATTATAACAAAGAAAAATATTTTTTTACAGAGAATATTTTTTGAAAATACATGCAAAATAATAGTAAAGGAAGGTGATAATTTATGTCAGATTCTATAGTTAAAGTAAAAAAGGATAGTAATGGAGAAATTACAGATTACGTTTTAAGTAATGGAAAAACTGTTTCAAAAGCTGAGGGTGTAAAACTTGCAGAAGAGGGAATGATTGATGGTGTTATAATTTCTCATTCTAAAAAAGGTGAAGCTTATTTAAGAAGTATTCCTGATGGAAAAGAAAACAATAACTTAGATGAATTATCATAATTAAATCTTTATAGTATAAGAATTAAAAGGAAGCTAAAAAATATAGTTAGCTTCCTTTTAATTATCATCTTAATATCTGAAAACGATATTAGAATAGTGAGAGATTTAAATATATATTTGTGTTGTAATAAATATTACGTTTTTTTAGTTTATCATGTATATTATTTTGAAAAATGGTCATAATTAAAATAACTTGTTTTAATTGTATTGTTGTAATACATATATACGTATTACTCATAGTATTACGGTTATAAAATTAATATGTAACATTTTATTTTAGAAAGTTGAGTCGAAAATCAAAATTGCAAATTAGGTCAAAACATAACTAGAAATTCATTTTTAAAATTGTTTTTCAAACACAATATGTTTTTCTTAAAATATCCTCAATTTATAACTTCGCTAAATATACATTTAGCGAAGTTGTTGCGTTTTTTGAGCAAATATGCTACAATATAGTCATATCAAGGCTTTGAAAGGATTTTAGACTATGAATAATGAACAAAATCAATTCGAAAATTTTCAATACTCACAGGAAATTAAAGAATTACTCAATATCAATTTAAGTAATGATGATTTAACCAATCTAGATCATATATATAACTATTACGATTCTCAAAATATCCAACGTGATTACGAAGATTTAATTGAAGACATTTATATTTTAATTTTTAAAAGAAATTTTAGTATTACACAATTAGCAGATATATATAAGATGAATCAAAGAATAATAAAAAGATGGTTAAAAGAACTTGGTATGGACAAGCTTTTAGAAGTAGAAAAAGATATCAATTCTGTTGAAAAATTAAATTTTAAAAACGAATCAAACGATGAATTGCACAAAAACAAAAATCTTAAATTTGATTTTATAGAGAAATCGAAGTATCCAAAACGAGTTATTGAGTTTCTAAATTACCTAGAAAATGTAAAAGGTAAATCTTTGAATACAATAAAAGGATACTCAGTTGACTTAGGATTATTTTTTAAATTTTTAAAAGTATATAAAGGTTTAGAAAATAATATTGAATTAGAAAAAATTGAGGAAGTTGAAGTTTCTGAGCTAGGTGATAATTTTATAAAAGACATAACCTTATCTGATATATATGCATTTTTAGCTTTTTTAGAAAAAGTAAGAAATAATAGCGCTTATGCAAGAGCAAGAAAAGTTGCTACATTAAAGTCTTTCTTTAAGTTTTTAAATTCAAAAATAAAAATAATAGATGAAAATCCAACTGTAGAATTAGAATCACCTAAAATAAATAAAAGACATCCCGTTTATTTAACTCTAGATCAAAGTATAACCGTGTTAAATTCAATGGATAAAACAAACAAAAATTACTATAGAGACTACTGTATACTTACTCTATTTTTAAATTGTGGAATGAGATTATCAGAACTTTGTAACATACAAATAGAAAAAATCAAAGGAGATACCTTAACTATCATAGGTAAAGGTAACAAAGAAAGAACTGTATATTTAAATGAGGCTTCAATTTCTGCTATAGATAGTTATTTAAAAAATAGAAATGATTCAAAGGCTACGGAAGAAGCTAAAAAATATCTATTTTTATCTAGCAAATATCGACCTATAAATAAAAGAAGTGTTGAAATGTTAGTTAAAAAACATATAGAAAATGCAGGGTTTAAAGATCAAAAATATACCCCTCATAAACTTAGACACACAGCTGCTACGCTAATGTATAAGTATGGAAATGTAGATATAAGAAGCTTGCAGAATATCTTAGGGCATGAAAATATTTCTACCACTCAAATTTATACCCATGTAGATGATGAAACTCTAAGAAAGGCTGTTAACACCAACCCTTTAGCTAATATTAAATAGCTTAATTTGCTTGGATTTTTACGTTTAATAACTTAAAATTATAAAGAAAATACGGGTATAGAACATATGTTCTATACCCGTATTTTTAGCATTTTTATCTATAAAACTACTCTTTTATTTTTAGCTTTCTAACCCCTGGGAATACTTCTTCTGTCATCTCTTCCATTGTTAAATCATCATTTAAATCTATATCTTCAAGGTATTCTATATGATCAAAAGCATCTTCATACTCGTCTTGTCTAGCTAAATACTCTTCCCAAGTTTCTGTTGTAAGTTCTTCTTCAACATCATCTTCTACTTCTTTATTTTCTTCTTCAGTAAGCTTTTTTAAAGCTTCTTCTATTTTTTTATTCTCTTCAACTTCTTTTGCTATATCCGCTATTTTTATAGCTTTTGTATCTACCCCTTGCATCTCTAAACAATCGCCACAATTGTCGCAAATTTTCCCGTTATATACATCGCAATAATCATCGTTATTAAACACTTTTTTATCCATAAAGTCACCTCTTAATTTGAAAATCATCTTTTCATTATAACAAATAAGTTGAGTTTTATCAAATAAAACTCATTTTTATACTTAAAAATATCCTTATTTCCTTATTCTTTCTAGAAAACAAATTTTAATTTTTTCTTTTTTATAAATCATCTTATAATTTTTTAGATATGAGAACATAAGTTTGCTATGTTCCTATTCATATGATATAATATTACCAAAGAATCGTGAGGTGCAATTACTATGATAGTTAAGGAAAGTTCAGATAAACAAACTCAAATATATAATTTTTTAGTTGAATTTACAAAATCAAAGGGGTATCCGCCTTCAGTTAGGGAGATATGTCAAGCTGTTAGTTTGAAATCAACTTCAACTGTTCATGGACATTTAAAAAGATTAGAGAAAAAAGGATTAATATACAGAGATCCAACTAAGCCAAGAGCTTTAGAAATAGTGGAATTATCCACTGAAGAAAAAGAGCTTATAGACATACCTATTATAGGAAAGGTTACTGCTGGTATGCCTATTTTAGCTACAGAAAACATAGAAGATATGTTTCAAATCCCTATAAACTACGTTAAGCATAATAATGATTTGTTTATTTTAAAAGTTACTGGAGACAGTATGATAGAATCAGGAATATTAGATGGTGATTTAGCAATAATAGAACAAAAAAACGTAGCTTCAAACGGTGATATTGTAGTAGCTTTAATAGAGAATGAAGCAACTATAAAAAGATTCTTTAAAGAAGATGGATTTGTAAGACTTCAACCGGAAAACAAAAATTATGAACCTATAATAGTTCCAGACTGTTCCGTTTTAGGTAAATTAGTAGGAATATATAGAGCGTATTAACAAAAAAGAAAGCATCATTTGGTGCTTTCTTTTTTGTTTTATTATTTTTTATTTTAGGAATTTAATTTGCTTTCTAAAACCTCCTTTTCGTGTTTTAAAGCTTTTATATCTAACTCCAAACTTCTCTTTTCTAATTCTAATCTATTATCAAACGCCTCTCTAAGCTTCTCAGACTCTTTTTTTACCATTTTAGAGTATTTATCCTCTAATAACTCTAACTCCTTCTTGTGGTCATTTCTCATGGCTTCTATAAGCTTTTTATAAGATTCTACCTCTTCTTTATAAGAGTTTTCTTTTTCTACATAGAAATTTATTCTTTCTTTTAAGGAATCTTTTTCTAATTCTAAAGATTTTATATGAGATTCTTGTTCTTTTATAAAGTCTCTCTCTTTTTCCAACGCTCTTTTCATCTCTTCATTTTCCTCTTTTAAGGATTCTAAAGGCTTTAGAGATGCTATTTCCTCCTTGTTTTTTTCTATTAAATCATAGTTTCTAGATACCAATTGAGATAAAGTACTCTTATCTTTTTCTAATATTTTAATAGTTTCTTTAAGCTCATCAACTTCTTTTATTTTAGCTTTATTTTCTTCTTTTAAAGATTTGTCTCTTTCTATAAACTCTTCTTCTCTTCTTTGCATTCTCTCTATAGTTACATCTTTTATAGAAAGTTTCTTTACAAATTCCTCTTCTGCTCTTTTGCCTGCATCCTCACTCATTTGTAAAGATGTTAAAAATAATTGATTTATCTTATTTAGATAATCCTGAAAAGATTCTATTTCTAACTTTCTTTCTATCAGCGTTGATTTAGAATTTTCTAATTCGTATAAGGCTATTAAGGCATCTAAACACTGTCCTTGGTTCCCAAATTCATCAGATGCTATTTTTTTAAATTTATCGAAAGTTTCTTCAGTAACTCTGAAACTTTTTACTTTTAATTCTTTGTTTCTACTCTCCTCCAAAACTATGCCAACCTTTCTTTATGTAATACATTTAGTAATATTATATTTGTAATACGTAATATTACTATATTTTGATTATACAGTATTTAAGAAATTTATTCCATAAAAAACGCCTTAAGTTATAAAACTTAAAGCGTTTAAAGTAAAGTTTCAATTTTTTATATTAACAACTAAATTAAAATTTTATTTAAAAATATTATTTAGAGCTATTAATACACCTATTTTAGCATGATCAAAAGTTAATCCACCTTGTAAATAAGCTATATAAGGCTCTCTTATAGGTGCGTCTGCTGAAAGTTCAATTGATGAACCTTGGATAAATGCTCCTGCTGCCATAATAACTTCATCTGAATATCCTGGCATAGCCCATGGTTCACATTCAACGAAAGAATCTATTGGTGATGCATATTGAACACCCTTACAGAATTTTATAAGTTTTTCTTTATCGTTGAATTTTATAGCTTGAATTATATCACTTCTCTTATCTGTATATTTAGGAAGCACCTCAAAACCTGCAAGTTCCATTATTCTAGAACAGAATATAGCGCCCTTTAAAGCTTCCATTGCAACATGAGGAGCTAAGAATAATCCTTGATAGAAATCTTTCATAACTCCAAAAGTACATCCACACTCTGCTCCTATACCAGGTACAGTTAGTCTATAAGATGCTTGCTCTACGTATTTTTCTTTTCCTACTATGTATCCACCAGTTGGAGCAATTCCTCCGCCTATGTTTTTAATTAATGAACCCGCCATTAAATCTGCACCAACATCTGTAGGCTCTATTATATCTATAAATTCTCCATAACAGTTATCAACAAATACTATTAAATCTTCTCTTAATTCTTTAATAGCTTTTATAGCTTCGCCTAACTCTTTAACTTGGAAAGCGTTTCTCCAACCATAACCAGTTGATCTTTGCATATGTATTAGCTTTATTGAATCATCTTCTTTAATCATCTCTAAAGCTTTTTCTATGTTAATCTTTCCATCAACAAGATCTACTTGTTTGTAGTTAACTCCATATTCTTTTAATGAGCCTATGTTTTCTTCTCCACTTATACCAATTACACTATGTAAAGTATCATATGGGCTACCAGTAACAGCTAATATAGTGTCTCCTGGTCTTAAGTTACCAAATAAAGCTGTTCCTAAAGCATGAGTTCCATTGACGAAGTGTGGTCTAACTAAAGCTTTCTCAGCATTAAAAATTCTAGCATAAACTAAATCTAAAGTATCTCTTCCAATGTCTCCATATCCATAACCTGTTGAATTAGTAAAATGACTATCTGAAATTCTTTCCTCTTGGAAAGCTTTAAGAACTTTTAATTGATTATATTCTCTTATCTCATTATATATTTTAAATTCATTTTCTACATCAATTATAGCTTGATTATAAAGCTTTAAAGTTTCATCTGTGAAACCATATTGGTTTTTTAGTAATTCTATAGTTGCATTAAGCATTATTATACCCCCGCATTATTAAAATATCGTACATTTATAAATATTATCATATAGAAAAAAAATAGGCAAACCACCAAAGGTTTACCTATTTTTCTCTATATATTTAATTATCAAAAACTTGTGCATTATTAAATAAAATAGGTTTAGCTGGTGAAACTGTGCTTATAGCATGCTTATAAACAAGTTGTTGTTTCCCATCACTATCTAAAACTACTGTAAAACTATCGAACCCTTTAACGATACCCTTTAATTGAACCCCATTTACTAAAAAGATTGTTACAGGTATTCTTTCCTTTCTTGCATTGTTTAAGAATATATCTTGTAGGTTATTGATTGACTTATTCATTCTATTGCCCTCCATAAATTTTAATATAACTTAATTATAAACCTAAGCCTTTATTATGTCATTAATAATTTTGATAGAAATCTCTTCTTCTGAAGCGAAGTTATCCTTATCTATAAATATGGCCCTAGGATCCTTTCTAAACCATGTAAGTTGACGTTTAGCATAATTTCTACTACCTTGTTTTATCATCTCTATACATTGTTCTAAAGATATTTTTCCATCAAGATAATACAAAACTTCTTTATATCCTATGCCTTTCATAGATTGCATGTCGTCAGTAAGTCCCATAGCTTTAAGAGCTTTAACCTCTTCTAAAAGACCTTTTTCAAACATTATATCAACTCTTTTGTTTATTCTATCATAAAGCTTTTCCCTATCCATATTAAGTACATAATAATATATATTATATGAAGTTTCATAAATACTATTCTTAGCTTTAAAAGATGAAAATGGTTTTCCAGTTAATTTATAAGTTTCTAAAGCTCTAATAACTCTTTTTCTATTATTAAAGTGTATAGAATTATAACTTTCTAAATCAATATTTTTAAGCATCTCGTGTAGATATTCATTACCATGTTCCTCTGCTATTTTTTCAAGTTCTTCTCTATAAGCTTCATCCTTATCACTTTCAGCAAAGTTCATATTACATATAATTGAATTTATATAAAGCCCTGTGCCTCCTACTAAAATAGGAAGTTTTCCTCTACTTTGAATGTCTTTAATTTTTTCTGTAGCTAATTCTTTAAACTCGGCCACACTGAATTCTTTATGAGGATCAACACAATCTATTAAGTAATGAGGAATTCCTCCCATTTCTTCTTTAGGTATCTTTGCTGATCCTATATCCATATATTTATAGATTTGCATAGAGTCAACAGAGATTACTTCTCCATTTAACTTCTTTGCTAGTTCTACTGAAAGGTCACTTTTTCCTACAGCTGTTGGCCCAGCAATAATAAGTAAATCATTATTCATTTAAACTGTCTCTCTCCTTAAGTTATTCTTTTAAATTTCTTATCTAATTCATAACTAGTAAATTTAATTATAGTTGGACGTCCATGTGGACAATGAAAAGGATCTTTTATATATCTTAAATCCTCTATTAAGTTTTCCATCTCTACTATAGATAAAACATCATTAGCCTTTACTGCTGCTCTACAAGACATTGAAGCTATCTTATTATACTTAACCTCTATAGTTTCACCACTACCCATTTTCTTTAAGTTGTTTATCATAGAAGTTATTAAATCTGTTGGGTTTAACTTATCTAAAAAGTATGGAACCTCTTCAATTCTTATTGAATTATCACCAAAATCACTTATTCTAAATCCAGCCTTTTCAAAAATATCCCTATTCTCATCATAATAAAGATAATCTTCAGTAGGCAGAGTTACTACTAAAGGAATCATTAAAGGTTGAATTTCAACTTTCTTTTTAGAAATATCTTCTGAATACTTTTCAAAAAGTATTTTTTCATGAGCTGCATGCTGATCTATTAAATACAAAGTAGAATCATATTCAGCAAGTATATAAGTCTTATTAAATTGACCTATAACTTTTAATCTATGAAATTTAGCCTCCCTATAAACTATTTCCTCTTCATTACAACTTTTATCATTCTTATTATTTTCAATAGAAGAATTTGAGATTTCTATTGATTCATTTTGAGCTAAAGAAGGTTTAAATGAATTAATAGTATGATTTTCACTTATTTTATCCCTAATTTCATTTTTAATAAGTACTGGTTCATAAGAAAATTCTTTTTTATTTATGGTAGATAAACTTTCTTTATTATCTAAAGCACTACTTAAAACTTCTTGTTTTTCTTGTCTAAAAGAAAAATCCACTGGAATTTGAACTTCAGTTTTATTTTCTTCATTGCTTGAAGTTTTATAAGGAGCTAATTCTTCTCTTCTTCTTTCTTCATTAACTTTGTAGATTACATTTTCCTTTAATCTTTCTAAAGTACTTATTTCATTATCTAAACTTTCTTGAATAACCTCTTCTTTTAAAGTTTCAAACTTTCTTTCTTCTTCCTCAGGAAGAGTGAAGGTATCCTTGACATATTCTCTCATGGCTGAGTGAACAGCATCAAAGACAGTCTTAAATATAAAACGCTCATCCTTAAACTTAATCTCAGATTTTGTTGGATGTATATTAACATCTATAAGTTCTGGATAAGTATCTATAAATAAAACAAAGAAAGGAAATTTCCCAGTTACATTAAATGATCTAAAAGCATTTTCTACAGCTACTGTTAAACTTCTATTTTTAACATATCTTTTATTAACAAAGAGACTTTGATTGTTTCTAGAAGCTCTTGCTAAAGTATCATTACCTATAAAGCCATAAACAGAAGCTGTATCCTTATGCTCTTCAAAATATATTAGGTTTTCAGCAGTAGATTTACCATAAATAGTCCTTATAACATCTATTAACTTTCCATTACCATAAGTACTTAAAACCTTTTTATTGTTATTAAATAATTTAAATGATACATCTGGATTAGCTAAAGAAATTCTGTTCACTAAATCATTTATTAATGCACTTTCCCTTGCTGTTGTTTTTAAAAATTTCTTTCTAGCAGGGACATTGAAAAATAAATCTTTAACTTCTATTTGAGTTCCTTTATTCATAGAACAATCTATTAAAGACTCTTTTTCACCACCGCTAATTATGATTTCTTTTCCCATATCTTCATTTTCTATTTTACTTTTAAAGTTTACTTTAGATATAGAAGCTATACTAGGTAAAGCTTCCCCCCTAAATCCAAGAGTATTTATACTAAATATATCGTAAGTATCTTTAATTTTACTTGTGGCATGAGGATTAAAAGCTTTTTCCACATCTTCTGGATGAACTCCAGCCCCATCATCTATTATTTTTATAAGAGATTCGCCACCATTTTGAATTTCTATAGTTATGTTCTTTGAACCTGCATCTAAAGAGTTTTCTACAAGTTCTTTTACAACAGAAGAGGGCCTTTCAACAACCTCTCCTGCTGCTATTTTATTTGCTGTATCTGTATTTAAAATATTTATTCTATTCAAAATCTCTCACAGCTCCTTCCTTTAAGCTAATAATCTAAATTAAGTTTTTAGCTTCCTTAACTAGAGCATATAGCTTATTCATAGCATCCATAGGATTTAATGATAAAATATCCACTTCTGAAAGTTCTTTTATTAAATTTTCCTTTCCTATAGCAGAAAAATCTAATTGTATTTGATCATCTTCATTTTTAATAGTTTTAGTGCTTGAAGTTGATGATATAATTTCTTCTTTAACATCAATTTTATTATCATCATATTCTACTGTTTCTTTAACCTTGTAAGAAGTTGTAATAGCAGCTTCCTTAACTTCTTCATTTAAAGTTTTTGATTCCTTAAGAGCTATATCTAAATTATCTTTTGAAGATTCCATTTCAAGAGCTTCTAGAATCTCTTTAGCTCTATTTATTACATCGTCTGGAATACCTGCAAGTTTAGCAACTTCAATACCATAAGATTGATCTGCGCCACCTTCTATAATCTTTCTTAAGAAAATAATATTATTATTAACTTCCTTAACAGCTACTGAATAGTTTTTAACTCCGTGAATTTCTCCTTCTAACTTAGTTAATTCATGATAGTGAGTAGCAAAAAGAGTTTTACATCTTAAATTCTTATTTTTGCATATATACTCTATAACAGACCAAGCTATACTTAAACCGTCATAAGTACTAGTACCCCTTCCAACCTCATCTAAAAGAACTAAACTGTTCTCTGTAGCATTTTTAAGAATATTTGAAACTTCCCACATCTCAACCATAAATGTACTTTTACCACCTGCTAAGTCATCTGAAGCACCTATTCTAGTAAAGATTTTATCAACTATACTTATATTAGCTTTATTAGCTGGTACAAAGGAACCTATTTGGCACATTAAAGTTATAATAGCTACCTGTCTCATATATGTTGATTTACCAGCCATATTAGGTCCTGTTATTATAAGAAGCTGATTATCATCTTTGTTTATAATAGTGTCATTAGGAATAAATTCTCCTTTAGGTATTACCTTTTCAACAACAGGATGTCTTCCATTCTCTATGTTAGTTTCTCCCTCTTCATTTATTTCTGGTTTTACAAAGTCATTTTCTAAAGCTACGAAAGCTAAGTTACTTATACAATCTAACTCAGCTATTATCTTAGCAGTAGTTTTTAATCTATCTATATGATTTTCAACTTCATTTCTTATTTCTAAGAATATATCATATTCTAAAGAACAAAGTTTTTCACTAGCTCCTAAAAGTTTCTCTTCTATTTCCTTAAGCTCTGGAGTTATAAATCTTTCAGCATTAGCTAATGTTTGTTTTCTTATATATCTTCCTTCTGGTATAGAAGAATAGTTTGCTTTGGATATTTCTATATAATATCCAAATACCTTATTGAAGCCTACTTTTAATGATTTTATTCCAGTGAATTCTCTTTCTCTACTTTCTAAATTTGATATCCAATCTTTACCGTTAGTTTTAGCAAGTCTTAATTCATCTATTTCACTATTAAAACCATCTTTTATTAAATCTCCATCTTTTATTGTTAAAGAAGGATCATCTTTTATTGATTTTTCAAGAAGCTCATATATATCTCTTAAATCATCTAAATTTTCATGATAGTTTCTTAAAAGATTTGAATCACAACCTTCTATAATACTTTTAACATTAGGTATTTTTCCTATAGATGTTTTTAAAGCAATTAAATCCTTAGCATTTGCATTTTTATTTGAAATCTTACCTAATATTCTTTCTATATCATAAATATCATGTAAAGCTTCTTTAAGAGAATCATTTAAAGAAAGATCATTAAATAATTCCTCTACAGCATTTAATCTTAAGTTTATCTTCTCCTTATTAACAAGAGGTTCTTCAATCCATCTTCTAAGCATTCTGCTTCCCATAGAAGTTTCAGTTTTATCTAAAACCCAAAGAAGAGAACCTTTTTTGCTTTTTTCTCTTAAATTTTCTGTAAGCTCTAAGTTTCTTCTAGAACTTAAATCTATAGTCATAAAATCAACTAAGCTGTATACTTCTATATCATTTATATTTGTTAAGCTTATTTTCTGAGTATCTAGTATGTACTTAACTAAAGCATTACTTGATTTCTTTAGCATTAAACTTAGAGAATCTACTTTTTCACCAAATTGTTGTCTTAATACCGCTTCAAAGTTCTCTTCAAAATAATCAGCAGATTTTCTACTGATTAAGGCAGAAGTAGTTAATGTTATATCTCTTATAAGTTCTTGATCTAAAGAATCTAATAGTATGATTTCTTTAGGATTAAAATTAGATATTTCATCTAGAATAACTCCCTTTTCTAAATCGCCTTCTGTAGCTAAGAAATCTCCTGTTGAAATATCTGTTATGGCTAATGAACACTTATTTCTATTTAAATCTGCATAAATAGTCATTATATAGTTATTTTTTGTTTCTTCAACAAAAGAAGAATCTGTATATGTTCCTGGTGTTATAACCTTAATAACATCTCTCTTAACTATTCCCTTAGCAACTTTTGGATCTTCGACTTGCTCACAAATAGCAACCTTATATCCTTTTGCAACTAATCTTCCTATATATGAATTAGATGCATGGAATGGAATTCCACACATAGGAGCTCTTTTTTCTAAACCACAATCTCTACCAGTAAGAACTAATTCTAATTCTCTTGCAGCTGTTTCTGCATCCTCAAAAAACATCTCGTAGAAATCTCCAAGTCTAAAGAATAATATACAATCCTTATAATTTTCTTTTACTTCAAAATATTGTCTCATCATTGGAGTCAACGCCATTTCAGTACCTCCATTAAATTCTTAATTTATGTATTTATATATTATGTCATACTAATTATTCTAACATATTTTTTATGTAAGAAAAAACTAAAGCCTAAAATTAGACTTTAGTTTTTATCTAAATAATTATATTAATTAAATATTTCTTTTTCAAGTTCTTTTAACCAATTTTTATCTAGAGGTTGAATCCCCTCTAATCTATACGGAATATTAAGCCCTTCATATTTATTTACACCTAAAACATGATAAGGTAAAAGTTCTACCTTTTCTATATTATTAAGACCATCTACAAAGTTCTTTATTCTCATTAAATCTTCTTTGTTATCTGTATACCCAGGAACTACAACATGCCTTATCCACATTTTCTTATTCATAGATTGGGCAATTTTTAAAAATTCTAAAGATCTATCTATAGGAACACCTACTAAACTCTTATACTTTTCAGGATTTGTTTCCTTTACATCAAATAATATAAGATCAACATACTTAAGAATCTCTTCATAATCACCTAGTCCAACGCCAGCAGTATCTATTGTAGTATGTATTCCTTCTGCCTTACATAGTTTTAAACATTCTAGTAAAAATTCTGGTTGAAGAAGAGGTTCTCCACCTGAAAAAGTTACTCCACCGCCTGATGCATTGAAATAAGTTTTAAAGCGTTTAATTTTATTTACAAGCTCTTCTGGAGTGTATTCAGTACCTCCATCTTTACACCAAGTATCTGGATTATGACAATAAGCGCATCTTATACCACATCCTTGCATAAACACTACAAATCTTATACCAGGCCCATCTACTAATCCCATAGTTTCTAATGAATGAATTCTTCCTTTTATCATAATGTTGTCCCTCCTTATAGTGAAAATTCTAAAAAGGAGAGATAAGAAACTCTTATCTCTCCTTTATTATATAAGATTATAGAGAATCGTGGAATGTTCTGCTTATAACCTCTAGTTGTTGATTTCTAGTTAATCTGTTGAAGTTAACAGCATAACCTGATACTCTGATTGTTAATGTTGGATACTTTTCTGGATGTTCCATAGCGTCCATTAAAGTTTCTCTGTTAAATACATTAACATTTAGATGATGAGCACCTTGTTTGAAGTAACCATCTAAGATAGCAGCTAAGTTATCTATTCTGCTATTTTCTTCTTTACCTAAAGCATCTGGAACGATTGAGAATGTATTTGATACTCCATCCTCACAAACTTCACAGTAAGGAATCTTAGCAACAGAGTTTAAGCTAGCTAGAGCTCCACTATTATCTCTTCCGTGCATTGGGTTAGCTCCTGGAGCAAATGCTTCTCCAGCCTTTCTTCCATCTGGAGTTGAACCTGTTTTCTTACCATAAACTACGTTTGAAGTTATTGTTAAAATTGATAATGTGTGCTTAGCACCTCTGTATAGAGGATGTTTTTTAAGTTCATCTGAGAACTTCTTAACAATTTCTACAGCTAAATCATCAACTCTATCATCATCATTTCCGTATTTAGGGAATTCACCTTCAATTTCAAAGTCTACAGCAATTCCATTCTCTCTTATAGGTTTAACTTTAGCGAATTTAACAGCACTTAATGAGTCAGCTACAACTGATAAACCAGCTATTCCGAATGCCATTAATCTTCCTACATGAGTATCATGTAAAGCCATTTGTCCAGCTTCATAAGCATACTTATCATGCATGTAGTGGATAACATTCATTGTATCTACATAAAGTTTAGCAACATATTCTAACACTTTATCATAATTAGCTCTTAATTTATCATAATCTAAAACTTCATCAGTTATTGGCTCTAAACCTTTGATTACAACTTTTCCTGACTTCTCATCAACTCCACCATTTATAGTGTAAAGTAACGCTTTAGCTAAGTTAGTTCTAGCTCCGAAGAATTGCATTTGCTTACCAATTTGCATTGCTGATACACAACAAGCTATTGAGTAGTCATCTCCATACATAGGTCTCATTAACTCATCATTTTCGTATTGAATTGAGTCAGTTTTTATTGATACCTCAGCACAAAATTTCTTGAATCCTTCTGGTAATCTATCTGACCATAAAACAGTCATGTTTGGTTCTGGAGCAGGTCCTAAGTTAATTAAAGTTTGAAGATATCTGAATGAGTTCTTAGTTACTAATGGCTTACCATTGATGCCCATACCACCGATACCTTCTGTTACCCAAGTTGGATCTCCAGCGAATAAATCATTGTACTCAGGAGTTCTTAAATGTCTAACTAATCTTAATTTAATTATGAATTGATCTATTAATTCTTGAGCTTCTAACTCAGTTAAAGTTCCTGCTTGAAGATCTCTTTCTATGAAGATATCTAAGAAAGTAGAAGTTCTTCCTAAAGACATTGCAGCTCCGTTATTTTCTTTAACTGCAGCTAAGTATCCAAAGTATAAAAATTGAACAGCCTCTTTAGCATTTGAAGCTGGTTTAGATATATCAAAACCATATCTTGCAGCCATTGATTTTATTTCACCTAAAGCTCTGATTTGCTCTGAAACATTCTCTCTTAATTGAATGTACTCTTCTACTGAACCTTCGCTTTCAAATGATATGTTAGCATAATCTTTTTTCTTTTCCTCTATTAAATAATCTATACCATAAAGAGCAATTCTTCTATAGTCACCTATGATTCTTCCTCTACCATAAGCATCTGGAAGACCAGTTAAAAGACCAGCAGATCTTGCAGCTCTTGTTTCAGCTGAATATGCATCAAAAACACCTTGGTTATGAGTTTTTCTGTAGTCATTGAAGTGTTCTCTTATATTGCTATCTAATTCATATCCATATTCTTTTAAAGAACTTTCAACCATTCTCATTCCACCGAAAGGATTTACAATTCTTTTAAGTGGTGCATCTGTTTGGAAACCAACGATAACTTCGTTATCTTTATCTAGGTATCCTGGCTCATATTTATCTATTCCAGATACTCTATCTGTAGCAACATCTATAATACCTTTTTCAATTTCTTCTATTATTAATTTTTGAGCTTTTTCTAAAACAGCATCAGTTTTTTCAGTTGTTCCTTCTAAGAAACTCTTGTCCCCTTCATATGCAGTATAGTTCTTTTGAATGAAGTTTCTAACGTCTATTCCGTTTTGCCATGCTCCTTCTCTAAAACCTTCCCATTGTTTAAACATATGGTATATCCCCTCTTTCTTAATTGAAAATCTTTATCAATTTAAATCTAACATATTTTAAATTGCTTGTAAAGTAGTTGATAACCAATTTCAACACTTTCCCAGGAAATACTTGTTAATTTATTAAGATTTAAATCGAATTATAAACTAATTACTTAGATTATAAGTTCTTTTTAAGAAAATATAAATATTAAATATTTAAAATTTTCATATACTTAATAATTTAAAAATAAAAATAACATATTTTTACTATTGAAAACATTTTCTGAGTAATAAAAGATGAAGATACTCTTTAGGGTATCTTCATCTTTTACTTGTTTATATTTTTCTAAAATGTCTATATGGAACTGTAAATATTGTTTTACTAAATAACCCCATATATACCTTCCTTCAATATAATATTTTTATAGAAATATTATATTGAATAAAACATGACAATATTGTAATAGTAATCATTTAAAATAAAATCTTTTTTCATTATTAAGTCCTCCTAAAGGTTAAATTATTTATTGATTTAATTATATATTTAAATCTCTGTAAAGATAATATAATCACTTAATATTAAATATCCATTTTATCAACTCTTTAAACTTGGCCTTGTTTAAGCAATATAAAATAAAAGTTGTTGGAATAAAGCTTAAAATAATTATAAATAATAATATTAATGCTCCTTCAGGATTTCCATACATTATCTTCATCTTCTTTCTTTAATTTTTACTATATTATAACATTAATAGCCAAACTTGTTCTAATGTAGACTCTAGCAAAATTTATGCTTTCAATAATTATATTCTTAAATTCTTTTAATCAATCTATAATCAGTTCTTTACTTTTAGCCTAAATTTATAATCTGTTATAAAAGTATCTAATAATTTATGTCTGTTCTTCTGCGATATTCTAGTCATAATAAAAAGACACATCCTACTAATCAGTAAAAAACTAACTAATAAGAAGTGTCATAAGACTTCGATAAATTTGTTTATTTATCGGTATTATATTGAAATTATTTATTGGCACAAAATTATGTTTATTGGCTTTTTTTAGCTATGAGTAAATTTAATAAAAGTCCATATATCTAAATGAAGCCAAACTCTTCTAACCTATACTTCCTCTTACTTTACCCATTCTTACTATCCACTCATTTAGGATTTTAAGTTCTTCTGTCTTGCTACGCATTACATTTTCCTCAAGTCCCATAAGGTGCATAATTATAGGTTTAGTAGTTTTAAGTAAAGTATGATAGAATTCATTTTCATTTAAGAATTCATAGTCTAAACCAAGAACTAGAATTTCATTTACATATTTCATATCATTTTTATATTCTTGTCTAGCCTCTTCATTTATTATTTTCTTAGAAACACCTCCATTTGCGAATCTAGCTGCAAATGCTAAGTCTTTTCTTAATATTGGGTAAATTTCTAAAAGCTTATCAATTCCTTCTTGACCATACTTAGTCTTTATTTCATTTAATGCTCTACCCATTCCCATAAGTTCTGGTGGCATTCCTAAAGTATACATAGCTCCTGTAAATGATATAGCTCTTGGAACTGTATATTCCTTAGTATTATCTATGCTAAGTATTTCAGCTTTTAGTTTTTCATCTTTAACTAAATCAGCTACATTATCTAAATTTGCAACTTCTCTATTATATTCTAATCCAGTTTTAGCCTTTGTTAATCTATCTCTATTTTTAGGAATGAAATCTGAAACAAATGAAACTGTATCTATTACCTTTAAGAATGTTTGAAGATAATGCTTTGAACAAATTCCTATGAATTCTTTCATTAAATCTTTATCTTCTTCACTAAAGTTTCTAGGCTTTGACTTTGCAATTTTTGATTTTAACTCATTAACAGTATGTTTAGTTGCGTCTTCACCATGGTCATATCTTAATGCAGATTGGAATGTGAAAGTTTTAATTCCACTATATGTAGCAAGGATTTCATCTATATTTTCTTCAGAGAAGTGTCCTCTAAATGGAAGTGATCCACAACCTAATATAGGATTTATAGCTACTCCATGTTTTTCGCCCCATTTATAAGCTCCGTCAACTGCCATAAGCACTGATAAAACTCCTGATATTAATCCATAAGACATGGCAGTATCTGACCTTGCTATCATTATTCTAAGATCTTTTAGAACATTTCCTTTACTCTTTTCTATTTCATAATGTTCATCTAATATTTTATCTATATTTACTAGTGCGGGTACATCTTCAACTAAAGGTATTATCCTAACACTATTTAAATCTAATTTAGTTTTGTAGTTTTTATTCCCCATATCTACTACTGAATTAACTCTATCTTGAAATTCTGAAATTTCTTTTCCTGTTTCAATCATAGGAACAACAACCTCTGAAATCGCAGGTACTCCTGATAATTCCTTAGATTGAACGTTAGTTTCAATTATAGACATTATACTCATAAGCTGTCTAAAAACTGATTCCTTATTTGCATTAGGTATTCTAGGTGTAACCCTAACATCTTTTCCAGGAATTATACCATTTGAAATTAATCCTAATGCTATTTGTGATGTTTGATGG
Organism: Clostridium sp. LIBA-8553; assembly: GCF_057782465.1. NCBI lineage: Bacteria > Bacillati > Bacillota > Clostridia > Eubacteriales > Clostridiaceae > Clostridium > Clostridium sp. LIBA-8553. The sequence continues at coordinate 1,644,700 of NZ_CM173489.1, read as the reverse complement.
TAAGGTGTTAACTTCCCTTCAAAATCTATCATAACTTCCTCTATGCCTAATCCACCTTTATCTTGTGGAGTTAATCCCTTTATAGCCTCTGCTGGTTCTTGTTGTATTGAAACGTAAGTTTCCACATTATCCGGATGTTGTGTCATCATGGAACAAGGTATCTTCATAATACAGCCCCCTTTTATTTATTATAAAATGAAATTTACAAGTTAATTATATTGCAACAATTTATTAAAATCAAGTATTTTAAAAATAAAAATGCAATTTTTTAAAAAAATAACTTGCATTTTATATTTGCAAGAAATATTTCAATAAAAAAACTACAAATTTTTACGTTTTATATATTACGAATTATAATATTATTTAAAATAATATAATTCGTGTAAATAATTATTTAAATAGTATCAATTATATTATGCTCTTAAAAATCATATTAATTTATTAGAAGCTATCTTTTATTTAGGAGGTAATATGAACTGGGAGGAACTTTATAATTCAAAAAAAGTTACTGCTAGGGAGGCTATAAATAAAATTCAATCTAATTCAAGAATAGTAACAGGCCATGCTGTTGCTGAGCCAAGAGTTTTATTAGATGAACTTGTTCTTAACTATAAGAACTTTAAAAACCTAGAGATACTTCATTTAGTATCTCTAGGTAAAGGAGACTATACAAAAAAAGAAATGGAAGGACATATACGACACAATGCATTATTTGTTAATGCCAATACTAGAAAGGCTGTTCAAGATGGGTTTGCTGACTATACTCCATCATTCTTTTTTGAAATTCCTAAATTATTTAAGAAGGATTACTTGCAAATTGACGTATGTTTACTCCAACTTTCATCACCTGACGAACATGGGTATTGTAGTTATGGCACATCTTGTGACTATACAAAATCTGCCTCTGAATGTGCCAAAATTGTTATCGCAGAAATAAATCCTAATATGCCTAGGGTTTTAGGAGATAATTTTATTCATATATCTAACATTGATTATATTGTTGAAGTTGATTACCCGCTTCCAGAATTAAAACCAAAGCCTATAAATGATGTAGAAAAAGCTATTGGTGAAAACTGTGCTAAGTTAATCGAAGATGGTTCTACATTACAGCTTGGTATAGGAGCAATCCCAGATGCAGTTTTAATGTTTTTACATGATAAGAAGGATTTAGGAATACATTCTGAAATGGTTTCTGATGGTATTGTAGACTTGTTTAATAAGGGTATTATTAATAACAAGAAGAAAAGTATTCACAAAAATAAAATAGTCCTTACCTTTATGATGGGTACAAAAAAACTTTATGACTTTGTAAATGATAACCCTGTAGTCGAAATGTATCCTGTTGATTACGTTAATAACCCTATTATTGTGTCTAAGAATAATAAAATGGTTTCTATCAACTCTTGCATACAAGTAGATTTATTTGGGCAAGTAAATTCAGAATCAATAGGAGGAAAACAATTTAGTGGTGTCGGAGGACAAGTTGATTATGTTAGGGGTACTAGTATGGCTGAAGAGGGAAAATCAATAATAGCTATGCCATCTACTGCATCTAAAGGCTCAATATCTAGAATAGTTCCTAAATTAGATTATGGAGCAGCTGTAACAACATCTAGAAATGATATTCATTATATTGTTACTGAATATGGAATAGCCGATTTAAGAGGCAAAACACTAAAAGAAAGAGCTGAAGCTCTTATAAGCATAGCTCATCCTAAATTTAGAAATGAGTTAGAGAAATACTACAAGAACTATTTTAATATATAAAAGAAAAAGGCTTTATCATATTTATGATAAAGCCTTTTTTTAAAATTATTCTACTATTTCACCAATTAATGAGAATGGTTGTGCTCTAACTATTTTAACATCAACTAATTTTCCTACTAAGCTTTCATCTCCAGCAAAGTTAACTAATTTACCGTTTCTAGTTCTTCCAGTCATCTTAGTTTCATCATTTTTACTTGGACCTTCAACTAAGACTTCTACAACTCTTCCTTCATATTCTTTGTTCTTTAATATAACTTTTTTGTTTATAGCTTCAACTAATCTATTGAATCTTTCATGTTTTATATCATCTGGAATTTGATTTTCCATCTTATCAGCAGGAGTATGATTTCTTCTTGAATATATGAATGTGAATGCTGAATCATATCCAACCTCTTCACAAAGGCTTAAAGTATCTAAGAAATCTTCTTCAGTTTCTCCTGGGAATCCAATGATTATATCAGTTGTTAAAGTAACATCTGGAATTTCAGCTTTAATTTTCTTAACTAAATCTAAATAATACTCTCTGTCGTAGTGTCTGTTCATCTCTTTTAATATTCTTGATGATCCACTTTGGACTGGTAAGTGTACTTGTTCGCAAAGTTTATCACATTCTTTTATAGCTTTAATTACATCGTAGCTTAAATCTTTAGGGTGAGATGTCATAAATCTAACTCTCTCTAATCCTTCTACTTCATTAACTTTTCTTAAAAGTCCTGCAAAATCAATATCCTCTTCTAGACCTTTTCCGTATGAGTTTACATTTTGACCTAGTAAAGTTATTTCTTTATATCCCTTAGCTACTAACTCTTCTATTTCTTTTATGATATCCTCAGACTTTCTACTTCTTTCTCTTCCTCTAACATAAGGTACTATACAATAAGTACAGAAGTTATTGCATCCGTACATTGTTGTAACGAAAGCTTTAACATCACTTTTTCTATCTATAGGTAATCCTTCAACAATACCTTCTTCTTTATTTAATATTTCTTTAACTTGAACTCCTTCTTGAAGTACTCTATGTAAGTATTCTGGGAATTTGTGTGCATTATGAGTTCCAAATATTATGTCAACATAAGGGAAAGTTTTTAAGACTTTGTCTGCCATACCTACTTGTTGCATCATACAACCACAAATTGCTATTACTAAGTTAGGATTTTTTCTCTTTAATTGTTTAAGTTGTCCAAGATTACCGAAAACCTTATTTTCAGCATTTTCTCTTACACAACATGTATTAAAGATTATTATAGAAGCCTCTTCTTTATTTTCAGTTCTCTCATATCCTTGAGATTTTAACATTCCTGATAGTTTTTCTGAATCTTCTTCATTCATTTGGCATCCGTATGTAGAAATACAGAAAAGTTTTTTATCCATGTTATTATCTAATGTCATGTCTTTTCCTCCAATTAAAATTGTTATCTGTTGTATTATAGCATAAAATTTATTCGTATTTAAAGATTGAATTTTCTATATTTTATACCTAAATATAGCTAGCTTATTTATTCACCTTTAATAAAGCTAAAAAAGCAAAATAAAAAAGCCTTATTTCTAAGACTTTTTTTATTTCTTTTTATCTAACTGAATAAGTTACTAATTCGTCTTTTTTAACATTTTCTAAAGAGAATTCCATTGTATCTAGATGATTAAAGATACGTAAATATAATTTTCCTAAATTTTGATCATATGCACACATATAACTTGAGAAGTCTGAATCATCTCTATCTTCCATGAAACGTTCAACTCCTTTTGGAACCCAAACAGAGTTTAAAAGACTAAATAAACGAGCTGGTGCTTCTTCATCACTAACATAACCTGTAAGATTTCTTAAATATGCTGCACGTACAAATCTTGATGGTGAAGTATAATCACCTGGTAATCCAAGCATACCTGTACCATTTGAAATTGGTGTAATAACTGTTTTTTCATTTAAATTCTTTTGTTGCTTATTAAATCCTTGAACTTGGATATAATTTGATAAATTAGTCATATGCCAATCAAACGTTGGATCATTGGCCATTACTCCTACAGTATTGTCAAAAACACGAAAATGTCCATGGTTTGTTGGTTCTAATACAACTGACTCACCCATCTTATCTGTGAAAGTATAATGAGCAGTAATAGGATTTCCTTTTCCTAGCTCACCTAATGAAGGAATATCATCAGAAGTAACTACAACTTTTGATATATTGTTTTTTATATCACTAACACTTTCAAAGTTACTTAAGATCCAAGGAATTATTTCACCACTATTAATGGCTGTAAGTCCTTGTTTTTCTATATTTTCTTTCTTATCCCATGTGCATGCATTTAAAAATAAAAGTCCTCCAGCAAGACCTTTTTCGTTAACCCCATCAAAAAATAGGGTAGATCCTGATAAATTTATACCTAAAAAAGCATATTTTGTTTTCCAAGGTTTACTTTGTGTTTCTAATATAAAATCTTTAGGTACAATAGTTACTTTTGAATCAACATCAAAGGGATTAAATGATGTATCCAAAGTTCTTCCCCAATAAAAATTATTTTTACTACTTGAAATATGTATGTGAGTACACATTTAAATCATCTCCTCAAAAATAATTAAAAATTATATTTTTAGAGTATACCTACATATATTTATTGTCAATTTGCACTAAATTAATATATGTATATTAAAAACCAAAATTTTTGTATTTTTTTAACTATATATGTCATAATAAATAACTTTTTTTATGATATATATAGTATTTTTTTATTTTTATTAATTTAAAAAGTTCTTTATATAAATAATCAAAATTTTAATTTTATTGCTTTAGTAGCTATATAAGTTGAAATATGTTTATCTAATAGCCCTTCCCCTAAAATATCTTCATAAAAACCAGAAATCATAAATCCAGCTTTAATTTGTCCTCCTATTTGACTTTGTAAGGAATGTCCAAATTCTAAGGTGTCTTTATTATTTAGTCTTTCTTCTAATTGTTCTCTAGGTAGTTGTTCTATATCTGAATATGGTATTGTATTTTTTACAACAAGTTTATTATTTTTTTCCCATTCATATAGATCAAAGATATATGCAAGTGGATTTATAAAGCCTGATATCAAAGTTCCACCTACCTTTAAAACCCTATAGCACTCATTCCATACTCTTTCAATATCATCAATAAAACAGTTAGAAATAGGATGAAAAATCAAATCAAGAGCTTCATTGTCAAATCTTGATAAATCTCTCATATCACCATGCTCTAATGTGATTTTTAAGTTATCTCTTTTTGATACCATTTCATCTTTAGATAATTGTTCTTTACTGTTATCAAATACCACTACATCAGCTCCTAATGCTGAAAATATAGGACCTTGCTGTCCACCACCTGATGCAAGACATAGAACTTTTTTATTTCTTACATCTCCAATCCATTCCTTAGGAACTTCTTTATTAGGTGTAAGTAATAATTTATAAATCCCCTTTTTAGCTAATAAAACCTCCTTTGTAGTTAATGGTATTGTCCATTTATTGCCTAATTTGACTTCATTATCCCAAGCAATTTCATTACATTTTCTTATATCCATTCCCCATACTCCTTTATTATTTTCTATTTTTTACCACACTATTAATACTATCTTATTGTTAAATATTTTTCAAATTTACATAAATTTTATGATATAATTAAATTAGGGAGGTGAAATACATGTCATATTTTCAAGGATTATACGATTTTAGTAGCACAAGTATTTTAGTAGCATTTATATTTTACCTAATAAGAATCTATCCAAGTTATGTTATGTCTAAGAGGGCAAACTTAAAACATTCATGGATGATGTTCTTTCCTATACTTGGAGAATTTCAGTTATTACATTTAGCTGGCTTATCTTATTTATATTGGATACTTTATTTAATACCATTTGTTAATATAATACTTTCTATAATTGTATTTTATAAAATACTTAGAAATTTCGACTTTGGATTATTTATGACCATATTAGGAATTATATTCTCTTTTATAGCATTCCTAACATTCTGGTATATAGTTCTAAGCAATAGAGAATTCGTAGGGGATATCCCAAGTGAATATCAAGAATTTTAAAAAGACTCTGATTTAAGTTAATGCTGATTTTCAGCCATTACTTAAAACAAAGCTAGTAAAAAAACTAGAGTAGAAAGGTTATCTTCTCTAGTTTTTTGGTTTTATATACTTTTATTCCAGTACATTATATATTTATTGGTGTCGTGAAATTCAAGTATTTTATTTTAAATCAATCCAATATCTACAGGTGATTCTATCGCCTTTTAAAACCTCATTTTCTAATACTCCATTCTGTGAAAGAATAGTTTTCATTGAAGGAATATTATCTTTAGAACAAGTTAATAATACTCTATCTATGTTTAATTCTTTACACTCACCTAAAGCTAATGCTAGCATCATCTTAGCATATCCTTTTTTACGTTCTGATTTTCTAACACTATATCCAATATGTCCTCCAAATTGTTCTAAATAATCATTTAGGAAGTGACGAATATCTATCATTCCAACGATTCTATTATCTGATTCTCTTACGGCAAGATAAGTTGATGAAGGAACAAAGCCCTCTCTTACAGTATTAATATTAGAGTTATCCTTTAATATATCTATCCATTCTTCAAAAGATTCTATATTTCCTAATCCAGCACATCCATCCATGCTATCACCATTTAACAAGAATTCTTTCTTATATTCTTCTATTTGATTTCTTAAATTTAGCTTGGGTGAAATTAATTTAATTTTATCCATCACTAATTCTCCTTCACATTTTATTAATAATTTATTATATATGTTTCTTTTTAAATTAACAATATCATTTGTAAATTTGGAAGTATATTGATAAAAAATATTTCAATATATTTACAATTTTACACTTGAAATATGAAAATTTATGAAATATAATGAAAATATATGAATTGAGAGGTGTATATATATGAATAATTTTGAAAAGCTTTATACTATTGAAGATATAGCAGAAATGACTAGGCTTACTTCACGTACTATTAGAAACTATCTTAAAGATGGCATACTAGAAGGCAAAAAAATTGGTGGACAGTGGAGATTTTCTATGAAGGATATTGAGAAGTTTTTTGATAATAGCAAAACTAATCAAGATATAAGTATTACTTATAATAACGAAGTAATTGATTTTTTAGAAGGAAAGAACATGGATTCACAGAAAGAAGTACAAATTTGTACTATAATAGATCTTCACTGTAAAAACATATTGGAAGGAAAAAAACTATCTAAAAAGTTAATGACAATAATAAATGAGGATGAAGAGGCCTTTAAAAACGGCGCTAAATTTTCCTATGAATATATGAAGGACTCTTCTAAAGCACGTTTCACTTTATTTGGAGATCCAGAATTCATAATAAGCACATTAAAAACTCTTGAAAAGTAGAAAAATAACCTTTGGAATATCCAAAGGTTATTTTTATTCTAATTCTATTTTATTATATCAAATATATATTTTTTGAAATCTTCAAAAGACATTTTTTCTATTGAAGCTCCCTTATTAACTTTTCCAGTTGCAAAATCATATGCTGCTGATCCATAGTTGAATGCAGGACTACCAACTATAAAGTTATTTCCTGGAGTTCTATATGTAACCTTACATCTTAAAATCTCTTCACAAAACTCTAAAACATCTAAATAATCCTCTAAATGTTTTTCAGCAATCATCTTAACTATAAATAAGAATAATTGATATCCTCCAAGTAATTGTTGCATTTTTCCATCATGCATATTAAAGATCTTATCTGTACTATAAAAATACTTCATATTTTTATAAGTTAAAGTTTTAAAGTGATTATTTATTTCTAAATCAGGTAAATTAATACCTTCTAAATCTTTCTCTATATTGTCCCATTGAATAGATTTTGGCATAGCATTATTATTTACTGTTTGAGTAAATTTTTCTATTGCGTTATCCATATATTTATTAACTGTAATTACTTGATCATTCATATATACAGTAAATTCACCATTTTCATATACTAAGCTAATTTTATTGTCCATAAAAAAGCACCTCATTTTTCTAATTAATAATAATTATTATATAATAATTAAATAAATTTGTCTATGTTAAATTTTACAAAGGTAATTAAATAAGATTTTTCAAACTTGTTAATACTATTAAAAAGGAGGTGACTCATCCATGTATGATTTAAAAGAAATTGAACAAAATTCAATGAATGCAGAGAAAACTGATGTAGAGCTTAGTGACCGTGGATATTACAGTCCTCACTTAACAGATAGTGTATTCAAAACAAAAATATCTTATGTACCTACTGATTCTCTACTATAATTTAAGACTTATTTATAAATAAGTAAATCCTCTTAAATAATAAAAGAGAATTTCTACATAAAATCAAACTTAATGTAGAAATTCTCTTTAAATAACTATTTAGCTCAATAACTCATATATATTTATTTCTGAAGATTCTTCAAAACCCATTTTTTTATATAAACTTACAGCACTTATATTATCTGATTTAACCTTTATATATACCTCATGTAACCCTTTTTGTTTAGCTTGGTTCAATATGTGTATAAGAAGAGCTTCTCCATAACCTTTTCCTCTAAATTCTTCTATTATTCCAAAGTTAGCAACTGTATATTTGCCTTTTAGGAGTAATATCTGACCATATCCAATTATATTATCACCTTTAAGTTCAAAGAAAGCTAAATCTTCTAAAAAAGCTTTTCTACTACATTCATAAACAATATCCTTTGTTTTTAGAGGTATTCTATTTTCCTCATGAAATATTTCATTTTGTAAATTACAGCGTAAGGTTTCATCTTTTCCCTTAATAAAAGGTTTAAAATTAAATTCATTAGTATTTTTTTTATTAAAATTATGAAGATCTAGTTTTAATATTGTATTAGAAGCTTTTTTAATGAACCCATACATACTCAAATCACTTCCCTCATCTTCCACTGTTTCATATATATATTTATTTATTTTAAATTCTGAAAAAATATTACTCTTTTCAGGAATATACCTGTTGCACTTCACCTTAGTGATTTTTTTAATATATGCATCAAGATTTACTGCATAATCAATTTCCCAAAGCATTAAAACATCATTTTTATAAGTTACTTTGACAAAATAATTAGTACATAGTCTTTTAAGCGATAAATTTAAAAGCTTTGCATATTTAAAATAATCCCACAATTTAAATCTAACTATATTCATACTACTACTCCTAAAGCTTTGTCATATATTATAGTATAAAACAATTTCCAGTTTAATACCAGTAGCACAAAATAATTATCATTAAATTGCGGGATTTTTTATAAAATTATAATTCTTTAATTTTTGAAATCACTTCATTTATTATCCAATCTGGAGTTGATGCTCCAGCAGTAATTCCTATAGTCTTAATATTTTCGTCTTTTAATAAGTTTTCATCTAATTCCCTAACATTTTCTATATGATAACTCTTAGGACATTCCTTTTTGCATATTTCATATAGCTTTGTTGTATTAGAACTATTTTTTCCACCTATAACAAAAACTAAATCAGCTTCTTTTGAAAGTTCTTGTACACTTTTCTGTCTAACATCTGTTGCTGAGCAAATAGTGTTGAAAGCAACTATTTCCTTGCTTTCTCTTACTATTTCATTTAAAACCTTATTCCAAGTTTCTTTTTTTTCAGTAGTTTGTGAAACAACACAAACTTTTGCTGGTATATTTATAAGCTCTGTTTTTCCATTTGTTATTATAGCTGAATCATTGCACCATCCATTTATTCCAATAACTTCTGGATGATTTTCATCTCCAACGATTATTATCTTATAACCTTGTTCATAACATTTTTTAACCTTTTGTTGAATATTAGTTACATATGGACAAGTTGCATTTTTAACAATTAATCCTTTAGCTGTTAAATCATTTATTACACTTTCTTTAACCCCGTGAGATCTTATAAGTACAACATCACCTATATTTAAAGAATCTGCATCTGAAAGTTCAATTGCAAATATATCATTATTCTCTAAATATTTAACAACATCATTGTTATGAATAAGTGGTCCTAAAGTATATATTTTCTTTCCAAATTCTTTTTGATATTTTATAGCTTCATCAACTGCTCTTTTTACTCCAAAGCAAAAGCCAGCATTTTTAGCTAAAATTACGTTTCTTTCCATATTATTTCTCCATGTAGCTAGATATCTTTTCAACTACTCCCATTATACCTATGCCAGTAGTATCAATTTCAATAGCATCCTCAGCTTTTCTTAAAGGATCTACTTCTCTATTAGAATCTATGTAGTCTCTTTTTATTATATCTTGTAATATTTCATCATAATTAACTTCTACGCCTTTTCCCATAAGCTCTTTGTATCTTCTATCTGCTCTTTCTTCTGGGCTAGCAGTTAAGAAAAATTTGAAATTAGCATCTTTTAATACAACTGTTCCAATGTCTCTTCCATCCATTATTACGCTATATTTTAAGGCCATTTTTCTCATAAGATTAACTAATCTTTCTCTTACTTCTCTTATTGAAGCATAAGCTGAAACATTTTTACTTATGTTAGGCATAGTTATTAATGAGTTTATATTTTCTCCATTTAATATAAGCTCATCATTTTCAAAATGCATATCCATTCCATCTATCATAACTAATAATTTATTAACTTCTTCAGCTGAAATATTATTTTCTAAGGCTTTTAAAGTAACAGCTCTATACATAGATCCTGTGTTTATATACATTAAATTAAATTTTTCTCCTATTATTTTAGCAATAGTACTTTTTCCAGCTCCTGCTGGTCCATCAATAGCAACTGTAATTAGTTTATTCATAATTCTTAAGTCCTTTCTCATAAAAACATTGTAAAATTTATACTCTCTTTAAGTTTACTATAAAGTTTCTATTAAACTAACTAAAATTTTTATTAACTTTATAGCAACTATAATTTTAAATCTAAATTGATTTTCCTGCTAAATATCCTGTTGATAAGGCTATTTGAACATTATATCCCCCTGTAAAGGCATCTACATCTATAACTTCCCCTGCAAAGTAAAGATTATCTACAATCTTTGATTGCATTGTAGAAGGATCTATTTCTTTAGTTGAAACTCCACCAGCAGTGACAATAGCTTCTGCTATATCCCTTAAGCCTTTAACAGAAAAAGTTAAGTTCTTTAATAGATTTAATAAAGTTCTTCTTTCTTCCTTAGTAATAGAGTTAACTTTCTTATTCTCATCTATACCAGATAATTCTATAATAACAGGTATAAGTTTCTTTGGAAGAAGCTCATCTAAAGAATTTTTAAAGTCTTTATTTAAATTCTTCTTAAAATCCTTTTGAATTCTTAAATCTAATTGTTTCTCTTCTAAAGCAGGCTTTAAATCTAGAGAAATTTCAAACTTCTCACCATTTTTTATGAATCTACTACCGCTTAAAACAAGAGGTCCTGATATTCCAAAGTGAGTAAATAGCATCTCTCCCTGCCCACTATAAACTATTTTAGAATTCTTTTTATTCTTTATTTTAAGTTCTATATTTCTAAGAGATAGGCCCTGTAATTCACGAACCCAAGCCTCTTCAATTTCTATAGGTACTAATGATGGTTTAGGCTCTACTATTGTGTGTCCCATCTTTTTAGCCAAGTCAAAGCCTATGCCAGTTGAACCTGTAAGGGGATATGACTTGCCTCCTGTTGTTATTATAAAGTAATCACCTTTAACCTTTATACCGCTTTCTAAAATAACAGCTTCTATTTTATTATTATTAAAAATAACATCTTTAACTTTACTATGTAATCTTAAGTTTACTCCTGCTTCATCTAAACCTCTTGATAATCCACTTATTATATCTGAAGATTTATCTGAATTAGGGAAAACTCTAGATCCTCTCTCTACTTTTAATTTAACTCCAGCATTTTCAAAGAAATTCATTACATCAATATTAGTATAAGTATATAATGCACTATATAAGAAATGTGGATTTCCAGGTATGAAATCAAAAAATTCACTTATATCCTTTGCGTTCGTTACATTACATCTACCTTTACCAGTAATAAATAGCTTTTTTCCTATCCTTTCATTACCTTCTAAAAGAGTAACTTCATGATTTTCTGCTGCAGATATTGCCGCCATCATTCCTGCTGGACCGGCACCTATAACTATTACTTTAGCCAATTTATCAGCTCCTTAATTTAATTGAATCAAACTAATAATAAACTTTATTAAATGCGTTTGTCAACAAATGCATTTACTTGATATTCTATGTAATTTCGAAAAATTAAGCTATATAAAGATATAATTTATAAAACTTATAAATTACATAAGAGAATAGTTTTTATAATATTTTTAGCTTACAAAATTAATTCTCAAAATATGTTTATAGTTTTTATTATATCTTTATACAGCTCTTATTTTTAAGGTTCTATGTTGTTTTTATTATATGAATAGACATTATAATCTTTCCATATCTTTTCTAATTCACTAAATGTTGATGTTATTTTTTCTTTTTCTCTTATTCCCACAGCTATTATTAAAGCATTTATTACACTTAGAGGAGCAACTAATGAATCTACAAATGAAGCCATGTTACTCTGCGCTATAAGTGTATGATCTGATTGAGATGCTAAAGGTGAAATTAAACTGTCTGTAATAGAAACTATTTTAGCATTTCTAGTTTTAGCAAATTCTAAGGCATCTATTGTTTTTAATGCATATCTTGGAAAACCTATTCCTATAACTAAGTCTCCTTCTCCTAAATTAAGCATTTGTTCAAAAGTATCACTTATTCCATTAGAAACTACTCTTACATTATCTAATATTAAATTTAAGTAGAATCCTAAGAATTCTGCAAGTGCAGTAGAACTTCTAAGACCTATTATATATATTCTTTTAGCCTTAAATATTTCATTTACAACTTCATCAAAAGTTTTATGATTTATCTTTTCTAATGTTGCTCTTATATTCTCTATGTCAGCTTTTAAAACACCCTTTAAAGCATTTTCCTCACTTATAAAGTCATTAGATAATTCTAATCTTTGTACTGAAGTTAATTTATTCTTTATTAATTCTTGAAGTGCCTTTTGTAATTTTGGATAACCTGAGAATCCAAGTTCAGTAGCAAATCTAACAACTGTTGATTCACTTACTCCAACGTTGTTTCCTAATTTTGCAGCAGTCATAAATGCAGCCTTATCATAATTCTTTAATATATATTCTGCTATAAGCTTCTGTCCTTTACTAAGCTTTGGAAACTTAACTTGAATTAATCTCATTAAATCTTGACTTTCCATTTTAAAAATCCTCTCTCTATCTTATTAAAATCTTATTTAAATTTCTTTTCAATAACAACCAAAGAAGGTGCGCTTTTAGCTCTATTTGCAAACTCTGTATGTAAAACACCATATTTATTCTTAGGCAATGTACTTGTAAAATCAAGTACGGCTTGTTTTTCTATTTTTCCTTCTTCATGTCCACTATAAAGTGCTATTATCATTAACCCATTAGCACCTAATAAATCTAGTCCTATTTTTATACTTTTTAAAGTACTATGTGCAACCGTAGTAACTTCCTTATTATTACCTGGAAGATATCCTAAATTATAAACTATACAATCAACATTTTCTTCTTTTATATAAAGTTCAAAATTTTCATGTGAATCTAAAATAACTTCAACATTTTCTTTATTTTTTGATTTATATGAATTTACAGCCTCATCTTGTATATCGAAGGCATATACCTTTTCAAATAGTTCACTTAAAAAATCACAATCATGGCCATTTCCTAATGTAGCGTCTATTGCTACATTTTTATCTTCTATGAAAGAAGTTATTATATTATGATATATATTACTTACATCAGATACATACTTAAACATAATGATTATAGAGATTTTATATAATCAACTTCTGAATTACTTAAATATCTCCATTCTCCTTTCTTTAAATTCCTTAAAGTTAGTCTTCCAATAGCTTCTCTTTTTAAAGAAACAACTTCATGATTAAAAGCAGCACACATTCTTCTAATCTGTCTATTTTTACCTTCATGAATGATTATTTTTACTTTACAGCTATTTGTATATTTTTCTAGTAGTTTTATCTCACATTCAGCTGTCTTATAATCTCCTATATCTACACCTTTTCTAAATTTATTCATTTCATCTTCTGTGAAAATTCCTTTTACTAGTGCAATATATTCCTTATTTAAATTAACTCTTGGATGTATTATCTTATTATATACATCTCCATCATTAGTTAATAAAAGCAACCCTGAACTGTCATAGTCAAGGCGTCCTATTGGATATATTCTCTCATTAACTTTTACTATATCTAATATAGTCTTTCTGTTTTTTTCATCTTTATTTGTTGTTACATATCCTTCAGGTTTGTTTAACATTATGTACACTTTATTTTCTTCTGGACTTATTACTTTATCATTAACGCTAACAACATCTATTGAAGGATTTACTTTTGTACCAAGAGAATCAACAACAATGTCATTAACCTTTACTTTTCCACTGCAAATTATTTCTTCGCACTTTCTTCTTGATGCTACTCCACATCTTGCCATGTATTTTTGCAATCTTTCTTCCATTTTTCACACTCCATATGATAGTTTCTATTAATAATTTTAAATAACTATAGGGTAAAATGCAATATTTATTTCGAATTATTGCATTTTTTCTTGAAAAAAGTGAAGATTTTCTCTATATATTAACAAATTTGATAGATTATAATTCATATTAAACAATAATTATTTTCTATTGAATAATTCCTAGTACTTTGCTATACTTTAAAAAGAGGTGATAACATGGAAAAACTTTTATTTGGAATTTCAGGTTTACCAATAGGTGAAGAAGGACAGAAATTCAACTATGCAACAGGAATTGAATATTTAAAAGAAATAGGATTAGAAGCTATGGAGCTTCCTTTTGTTAGATCTGTTAATGTTACAGCTAAAAATAAAGACAAGATAATAGAAGCTAAAGAGAAAAATGATTTTTATCTTTCAGCTCATGGTTCTTATTTTATAAATTTAAATGCTGAAGAAGAGGAAAAGAAAGAAAAATCTATTGAAAGAATATTAAAAGGTGCCGAAGCATTAAAAAGCGTTGGAGGTAGAAGTTTGGTATTCCACCCTGGATTTTACTTAAAATCTTCAAAAGAAGAAGCTTTAGCAGAAATAAAGAAAAATTTAAAGAAATTACCTTATGAAGGTGTAGATTATAGATTAGAAACTACAGGTAAGGGTACTCAATTTGGTAACCTACAAGAGTTAGTTGATATATGTAAGGAAGTACCCTCTTGTAAATTATGTATTGACTTTTCACATATACACGCAAGAGGAATTGGAGCTTTAAAAGAATATAAAGATTTTGCTGAAATCTTAGAATATATAAAAGAAAACTTAGGAAATGAAGCTTTAGAAGATTTACATATTCATATGTCTGGAATACATTACACTGAAAAAGGAGAAAGAAATCACTTGCCATTTTTAGAAAGTGATTTTAACTATGTTGAATGTTTAAGAGCACTTAAAGATTATAAAGTAAAGGGATGTATAATATGTGAAAGTCCACTTTTAGAGAAAGATGCCTTATTACTAAAAGAAACTTATGAAAAATTATAAGATAGGAGAAATTCTCCTATCTTATATAACTAATCTATGCTGTTATTATAACGTAATACTAATTAAAAGAAGCATCCACGATTAAAGCCACCGCATCCGCCACATCCTAGTAAAAGAAGCCAAATTAGAGGGAATCCGCAATTACCAAATCCACAATTACCAAATCCATTGCATCCTCCGAATCCACCACAACCTCTTCTACAACAACAATCTCTTCTGCAACAACAACAATCTCTTCTACAACGACACCTTCTTGACATAATAGTTCACCTCACTTCTTTTGTATAGTACAGTATATTCAAGAAATCATAAATTGTTAATTACTTTATATAATAATTTGAGTTATACTTATAATATAAAATGTAAAATTTGGAGGTGAGGTTTTTTGAATAAAAGAACTCGTATGGTTGCACCAAGAAATATTATAAATGCAAAACAGTTATATTCTTTTTATGTGTTAAAAGAACTTTCAAAAGGACATGAGGTTTTCGGAAATAAAGTTCTAGAAGCTTTTAAAGATGAATTTTCTAGTTCTCCTCTTCCATTCCCAGTATCATCTAGTACAATCTATGATACACTTTACGACTTAGAGCAAAAAGGATTAGTTACAAGTTACTGGATAGGTGATGACTTTATAAATAAAAGAACAAAAAAGATGTATAGAATAACAGATGAAGGCAAAGAATACTATAAACTTCACGTAGCTGACTATATAGATGCCTTAAAGAAAAATAAATCAATAATAGATATATTAATAAAGATGCTCACAAAATAATTTTCTCTTAAAGTTTTAATATTATAATATATAAACTAAAAGGGATGCTTTTTATGAGGTATTCACAAAATATAAATAATAATAGACACTAAAAAAAACAAGGTGATAAAGATAATTCCAAAGTAGATATTCCAGTATTAGAGTTTTTAAATGCTCAAATAATTCCAAAATATGATTTTAAAAAAGGTTAATAGCATATGCTATTAACCTTTTTTTATAAATCATTTTCTATATTTCTATATTTATTATATCTTTCGTTTAATAAGGTATCTAAATTTGTACCTTTCATTTCAGACAATGTTTCTAGAAGGGTTTTTTTAATATTTTGAGCTGTCTTAGCAGGATTCTTATGAGCGCCTCCTCTAGGCTCTTTTATTATTTTATCTATTATATTAAAACTTTTTAAGTCCTGTGCAGTTATTTTCATTACATTAGCAGCTTCTTCTGCTCTAGATGAATCCTTCCATAATATAGATGCAAAACCTTCTGGAGATAATACTGAATAAACTGAATGTTCTAGCATGAATACTCTATCAGCAACAGCCAATGCTAAGGCACCGCCACTGCCACCTTCTCCAATAACTATTGATATTACTGGAACTTTTAATCCCATAAGTTCAACTAGATTTTGAGCTATAGCTTGCCCTTGTCCTCGTTCCTCTGCACCTATGCCACAAAAAGCTCCTGGAGTATCAACAAAACAAATTATAGGCCTTTTAAACTTTTCTGCTTGTTTCATAAGTCTTAATGCTTTTCTATATCCCTCAGGATGAGGCATACCAAAGTTTCTTTTTATATTTTCTTTTGTATTTTCTCCCTTGCATATACCTATAACTGTAAAACTCAAGTTATTTAAAAGAGCTATACCTCCTATGATTGCTTTATCATCACCAAAATTTCTATCTCCATGTAATTCGATAAATTCATCAAATATTTCATCTATATAAAATTTCGCATTAGGACGTTCAGGATCCCTAGCTATTTTCACTTTACTCCATGCATCTGCCGTTCTTATTAATTCTCTACTCATAATCCACCTCATGCATTCTTAAAAGAGAAGTTAATATTTGTTTTAAATCTTTTCTTTCTACTATTTTATCAATAAATCCTTTTTGTAGTAAAAATTCTGCTGTTTGAAAGTCATCAGGTAGCTTTTCATTTATAGTACCTTCTATTACTCTTCTACCAGCGAAACCAACTAAACATCCAGGTTCACTTAATATAATATCGCCTTCCATTGCAAAGCTAGCAGTTACCCCACCTGTAGTAGGATTAGTTAATACTGTAATATATAATAAGTTCTCTTGATTGTGTCTATAAATAGCACCACTAACTTTTGCCATTTGCATAAGAGAATAAATACCCTCTTGCATTCTTGCTCCACCTGAGCAAGTAAATATTATTAAAGGAAGTCTATTTTTAGTTGCATATTCAACGGCTCTTGTTATTTTTTCACCAACAGCTGTTCCCATGCTTCCCATCATGAAATTAGAATCCATGACACAAAGAACAACTTTTCTGTCAGCAATAAGAGCTTCTCCGGTTACAACACCTTCAATAACATTGCTTTTCTTTTGATAGCCCTTAATTTTTTCTTCATATCCTTTAAAGTCTAATGGGTTTCTTCCAACCACTTTCTTATTAAATTCAACAAAGCTATTTTTATCTGTTAAATATTTAATTCTTTCATATGCACCTATTTTAAAATGATGTCCGCAATTAGGACACACATTAAAATTCTCTTTTAAATCTTCGGTGTATAATATTTTTGCACACTTCTCACATTTGCTCCACATACCAGATGGTATATTAGGTTTTTCCTCTGCAGTTAGTTCAGTTTCAATTAATTCAACTGAACTAACCGTTATATATTTTCTTTTGTTTAGTAAATTCTTAATCATACTTATTCACCAACTTTTCAGCTAAAAATGAAGTATTATAAGTACCATTTTTAAAATCTTCATGATCTAATATTAAAAAGTGATAGTCTATGTTACTTGTTATACCATCAATAGCAAACTCATCTAAAGCCCTTTTCATTTTAGAAATTGCCTCTTCTCTATCTTTACCATGAACTATTAATTTCCCAATCATTGAATCATAACAATGCGGAATCTTATATCCTGAATAAAT
This sequence comes from Clostridium sp. LIBA-8553, assembly GCF_057782465.1. NCBI lineage: Bacteria > Bacillati > Bacillota > Clostridia > Eubacteriales > Clostridiaceae > Clostridium > Clostridium sp. LIBA-8553. The sequence goes on along the minus strand of NZ_CM173489.1, from coordinate 1,626,432 downwards.
AGCTGTATCTAAACGAACTCCAAAGCCCCCTGGGAAATTAACTTCTTTTATTAATCCAGGACATGGCATAAAGTTTTTGCTTGGATCTTCAGCATTTATTCTACATTCTATAGAATGACCATTTATTTTTAAATCATCTTGAGTTACTTCTAATTTTTTACCAGCCGCAACTCTTATTTGTTCTTTAACAAGATCAATACCTGTTATCATTTCAGTTATTGGATGTTCAACCTGTATTCTAGTATTCATTTCCATGAAATAGAACTCACCTGTTTTATCTAATAAAAATTCAATTGTTCCAACGTTATGATAATTTACAGCTTTTGCAGCCCTAACAGCTATATTTCCAAGGTTAGCTCTTTGCTCTTCGGTTAAAACTGCTGAAGGAGCTTCTTCTAAGACTTTTTGATTTTTTCTTTGAACTGAACAATCTCTCTCAAAAAGGTAAACAGCATTTCCGTGTTTATCGCATAATAACTGTACTTCTATATGCTTAGGTTTCTCAACAAATCTCTCAATATAGATTTTATCATCTCCAAAGTTTGTTTGGGCTTCTGATTTAGCTGTATTGTAGTTTGAAATAAAGTCTTCTTCTTTATAGACTATTCTTATTCCTTTTCCACCACCACCAGCAGAAGCTTTTACTATTACAGGAAAACCTATTTTCTTTGCTATCTCTAAAGCAAACTCTGGACTTTCAATTTCTCCTTCATATCCAGGTACAACAGGAACATCAGCTTTTTTCATTATTTCTCTTGCCATAGCTTTGTTACCCATAAGCTCTATAGATTTCCAATTAGGACCTATAAACTCTATATTACACTCTTCACACATCTTAGCAAATCTAGGATTTTCAGATAAAAAACCAAATCCAGGATGAATAGCTTCAGCACCAGTTAAAACACAAGCACTTAGTATATTTTGAATATTTAAGTAACTTTCTTTAGAATTCCACGGGCCTATACATACGGCTTCATCAGCTAATTGTACATGCAGTGCATCTCTATCTATCTCAGAATAAACAGCAACCGTAAGAATTCCTAATTCTCTACAAGCCCTTATTATTCTAACAGCTATTTCACCTCTATTTGCTATTAATATTTTTTTAAACATACTCTAATCACCTAACCTATTGCAAACATAATTTCTCCAGAACAAGCGATTTTTCCATCAACAGTAGCTGTAGCTTTACCAAATCCAATGCTTCCTCTAAGTTTTATTATCTCAACTTCCAATCTTAAAGTATCACCAGGTAAAACTTGCTTCTTAAATCTAAGCTTATCTATTCCTGCAAAAAAAGGAGTTTTTCCTTTGAATTCTTCTTTGCTTAACATTGCCACTGCTCCAGTCTGTGCTAATGCTTCTACTATTAATACGCCTGGCATTACTGGATAGTCAGGGAAATGTCCTTGGAAGAAAGGTTCGTTTATAGTTACATTTTTATATGCAACAACTTTATTTTCTGTTATTTCTTCTACTTTATCAACAAGTAAAAAAGGATATCTATGAGGAAGGATTTCCTTAATTTCATTTATATTCATCATAATTATACTCTCCTAACTTTAAATAATGGCTGGCCATATTCAACCATATTTCCGTTTTGAACTAGTATCTCAACAATTTCTCCAGATACTTCACTTTCAATTTCGTTCATAAGTTTCATAGCCTCAACTATACATAAAATATCTCCTGAAGCAATTTTACTTCCAACAGACACATAACTTTCTTCACCAACACCAGGTGATTCATAGAATGTACCCACCATTGGTGAAGTAACTACATATAAATCCTCATCTACCGCCACTTCTTGAACTTTTTCTAATACGGTTTCCTCTACATTTGAAACTGATTCTACTTTTGTTTCTTTTACTTCAGTTATTTCATTAACTTCTACGTTTGAAGACTTACTTTCTTTTATTAAGTTTCTAGTTAGTGATTTATCCATTTTTATATATGAATTATCTATTTTAACTTCAAAATAAGCAATATTAGAAGAATCTATTTTATCTATAAGCTCTTTAATATCATTAAGATTCATTGTTTCAACTCCTAATCCCATTTTTTAAATAATAATGATGCGTTATGTCCACCAAAACCTAGTGCGTTATTAATTACATATTTTAAATTCGCTTCTCTACCTTCATTTACAACGTAATCTAAGTCACATTCTTCATCTGGAACTTTGAATCCTATTGTTGGTGGTATAAATCCTTCTTCTAAAGCTTTGACACATATTACTGATTCTATAGCCCCAGCAGCACCTAAAAGATGGCCAGTCATTGATTTTGTTGATGAAACAGGTATATTATAAGCCTTTTCACCAAAGCATCCTTTGATAGCTAAAGTTTCAAATTTATCATTTAAAGGAGTGCTTGTTCCATGTGCATTTACGTATGAAACTTCATCCTTGTTTATTTTACCTTCTTCTATAGCAGCTTCTATAGCTCTTTTAGCTCCTTCTCCTTCTGGATCAGGTGAAGTTATGTGATATGCATCGCAAGTTGCACCATATCCTATGATTTCTCCATAAATTTTAGCTCCTCTTTTTTGAGCACTTTCTAAGCTTTCTAAAATTAATATTCCAGCTCCCTCTCCCATAACGAATCCTGATCTTTCCTTATCAAATGGAATTGAGGCTCTTTCTGGTTCGTTATTAGTATTTAATGCTTTAAGGTTAGTAAAACCTGCGATTGCAGCTCTTGTTATAGCAGCCTCTGAACCACCTGATATAACTATATCAGAATATCCATGTTTTATACTTCTATAAGCAGCTCCTATAGAACTTACACCTGTTGCACAAGCAGTAACTAATGACTCACATACCCCTTTTGCACCATATTTAATAGCTATGTTTCCAGCCACTAAATTTATTATTCCAGCAGGAATTGCAAATGGAGAAACTCTAGCTGGCCCCCTGTTTAATAAAACATCAAACTGAGCTTCTAAAGTACCATATCCACCTATTCCAGATCCAACAATAACTCCAACTCTATTTGGATCTACATTTTCATCACTTAAATCTAACTTAGCATCCTTCATAGCTTCTTCTGTTGCAACAAGAGCAAAATGAGTAAATCTATCTAAACGCTTAGCTTCTTTCTTATCAATAAAATCTTCTACATTAAAGTTTTTAACTTCCCCTGCTATTTTAACCTTATAATCGGTTGTATCAAAAAGAGTTATTTCATCTATTCCACAAACTCCTTTTTTTGCATTCGTCCAAAATTCATTTACATTATTTCCGATTGGTGTAATCGCACCCATTCCCGTTATGACAACTCTATTTTCCATAAAAATCCTCCTACATTACCATTCCGCCATCTACATTAATCACTTGGCCTGTTATATAATTTGCTGAATCTGATGCTAAGAATCCTACTAAATTAGCAATATCTTCAGGATTTCCTAATTTCTTTAAAGGAATATTCTTCATAGCTTCTTCTTTAACCTTATCAGATAAAACTGATGTCATATCTGTATTTATAAATCCAGGAGCTACTGCATTAACAGTTATTCCTCTACTTCCTAACTCTCTAGCTAATGACTTAGTTAGTCCTATAACTCCAGCTTTCGATGCTGCATAGTTGGACTGACCAGCATTACCTGTTATTCCAACAACAGATGTCATATTTATAATTTTACCAAACTTTTGTTTCAACATTATGGCAGAAGCATGTTTAGCACAATTAAATGTTCCTTTTAAATTAACATCTATTACACTATCAAAATCTTCTTCTTTCATTCTCATAATTAAAGTGTCTTTTGTTATACCAGCATTGTTTACAAGAATATCTATTTTACCAAACTCTTCTTTACACTTATCAATAAGTTTCTTAGAATCTTCGAAATTACTTATATCACATTTTACAGTAAGAACTTTTACACCTTTTTCTTCTAAAATAGCTTTTAATTCCTCTGCTTCTTTATCAGAACTTCTATAGTTTATAACTATATTTGCTCCTTCATCTGCTAATTTTAAAACAATCGCTCTCCCAATACCTCTGGTTCCCCCAGTTACTACTGCTACTTTATCCTTTAACATAGATTAAAGTACCTCCATCTCTTTTAATTTTGACAATGTTTTTTCTAATGAATTTAAATCTTCAACATTAAGTACAGTAACATTTTTATTGATTTTCTTTACAAAACCACTTAATGCTTTACCTGGTCCTATTTCCACAAAAATGTCAACGCCATTTTCAATCATCTTTTCTATATCATTTATAAATAAAACAGGTTTTTTAACTTGAGAAGTTAAAAGTTCTATTATATCATCATCTTCTGAGTAAGAATCTCCTTTAACATTTGACATAACAACGCTATTAAGTTTATTTATTGAAATTTTCTTCAACTCTTCTTCTAACTTTTCAGCTGCTGGTTGTAACATTGAACAGTGAAAAGGTGCTGAAACTGGTAATTTAATAGCTCTTCCACCAGCTTCTTTTATAAATTCCGTAGCTTTATCTAAAGCCTTTAACTCTCCTGATATAACAATTTGACCAGGTGAGTTATAATTTGCCCCCTCAACTATTCCATATTCAGAACTTTTTTCTATTACTTCATCAACTTGCTCTGGTTTCATTCTTAAAACTGCAACCATACCTCCAATACCTTCAGCAACAGCCTCTTGCATAAACTTACCTCTTTTTTTAACAAGCTTAACTCCATCCTCAAAGTTAATGGCGCCACTATGAATAAGTGCAGAATATTCTCCTAAGCTTAATCCACAACTTATATCTGACTTAATTCCTAATTTGTCTAAAGCTACTAATATAGCCATGTTTGTTGTTACTATTGCAGGTTGAGTAAATTCTGTTTTATTTAATAATCCTTCTGGATCATTAAAACATAATTCTTCCATATCTAACCCTAAAGCAGCACTGCTTAGTTTAAATATTTCTCTACTTTCTTCGAATTTATCAAAGAATTCCTTTCCCATGCCTATATATTGAGCTCCTTGCCCTGCAAATAAAAATCCTAGTTTAGCCATTAAAATACCTCCTAAAACTTAACGGATTAAAAATTAATATATTTATAATTATATTCTTATATAGTACTATTTTCTAGATTTTGTTTTTTGAAATTTTATAATTTAACTAAAGTAGCTCCCCAAGTAAGACCACCACCGAATCCAACCATTATTATGTTGTCTCCTTTTTTTATCTTGCCTTCATTTATAGCTTCACAAAGTGCTATTGGAATGCTTGCTCCAGATGTATTACCGTAATTTTGTAAGTTTATTATAAATTTTTCTGTTGGTATTCCTAATCTTTTACCTACGTAATCTATAATTCTTAAGTTTGCTTGGTGAGGAATTACAGCATCAATTTCTTCAATTTTTATATTTTCATTTTCTAAAATTTCTACTATACTTTCTTCCATTACTTTTGTTGCAAACTTAAATATTTCTCTTCCATTCATACTTATGTAATTTTCAGAAATTTCTTTTTCAGCTTTAAAAGGACTATTTAGTGGTAACCCTTCAATGACAAGAGAATTTCCCTTTGAACCATCTGATTTTACGTTAACACATTTAATACCACACTCTTCTTCAGTAGCTGTAATGACAGTAGCACCAGCCCCATCTCCAAAAAGAACACAACTTCCTCTATCTTCCCAGTTAAGTGCCTTTGATAAAGTTTCAGCTCCTATTATTAATGCATTTTTAACTTCTCCTGACTTTATTAATGATCTTCCCATTTTAAGTGCATATATAAATCCAGTACATGCTGCATTTATATCAAAAGCCCATGCATTTTTAGCTCCTAATTTATCTTGTACTATACATGCTGTAGATGGAGTAAAATTATCAGGAGTTACAGTAGCTAAGATTATGACATCTATATCTTCTGCACTTAAACTAGCTTGAGCTAAAGCCATTTTTCCAGCCTCTACTGCCAAATCAGATGTATTTTCTTCTAGTGAAATATATCTTCTCTCTATTCCAGTTCTTGTTCTAATCCATTCATCACTAGTGTCTAAAAATTCTTGTAATCTTTCATTTTCTATTAAATTTTTAGGTGTGTACAAGCCAAATCCTATCATTTTAGCATTTTTCATATTAAATCTCCTTTGATTTTATAAGTTCTAGTTTCTTTTGGAAGAACTTATCTAGCTTCTCTAAAGAACTTATTAAAACTTCCTCCTCATAAACACCTAGTTCTTCTAGAACATGATCTATCATTTCTTCATGAAATTTCTCATGTACCTTATAAGCTAGAGTTCCTTTTTCTGTAAGTTCTATCATAACAACTCTTCTATCTTCTTCTATTCTTCTTCTATTAACATATCCTTTTTTTATTAACTTGTTTATAGCAGTTGTTAAAGTTCCTACAGTAATATTTAAGTCCAATGCCACTTCAGACATTGTTCTTGCTTTTCCTACTCCTATAGCCTCTATAGTATGATTTTCTGTTATAGATAAATCATTAAAAGGTGCACTTTTCAATGCAAATTCCTCTATTCTCAAAATATTGTTAAATAATTTTACTAAAATATTATTTAGTACTAACTCACTTTCCCTCATCTTAAAATCGCTCCCTTACTTCAAAATCATTAGATATAAAATTCAAATATTTTGAATATCAAATCAAATATTTTGATATTCAAAATATACTATACTCAATAAGAATTGTCAACTTTTCTATTTTTTTAAGCAAATAAAACCTATAGGAAATATCCCATAGGTTTTATTTATTTTAAACATCTTCGGGTCTAAATGATATTAATAAATTTTCTCTTTTACTTCCTAAATATCTATATTTTACATTGGCCTTATCAAACATAAGTTTAGATGCTTTAACAATGTCAGTATCCTTATATTTATCTGATAAATATATTACCTCATTTATTCCAGATTGAATTATAGCTTTAGCACATTCATTACAAGGAAATAATGTTGCATATACTCTACAATTTTTAACATTTTTACCTGTACTATTTAAAATAGCATTAAGTTCAGCATGACATGCATATGGGTATTTTGTTTCTAGAAACTCTCCAGTATTTCCCCAAGGTAGTTCGTCATCTGAACATCCTTTAGGAAAACCATTATATCCAATTCCAACTATTTTATTATCACTATCTACTATACAAGCTCCAACTTGAGTGTTTGGATCCTTACTTCTTTTCGCACTAATTAATGCAACTCCCATAAAATACTCATCCCATGAAATATAATCTTCTCTTTTGCTAATCATATTAACCCTCCTAAATAGAACTTAACACTAATTTTAAAGTTTTTTTATTTTTTTTCAAGTGTTTCTTTATTATTTTATCTCAAATTTATTGTTTTCTTAGGACATTTTGATGCGCATATTCCACATGAATTACATTTTTTATAATCAATACTTGCTAATGAATTTTCAACCTTTATAGCTTCATTTGGACAATTTTTTTCACATATTTTACATCCAATACATCCTACAGTACAATTTTGATTTACTACTTTACCAACATCATTAGAATTACATTTAACAACTACTTTCTGATCATCTTTTATTATATCAATAAGATTTTGTGGGCAAGCTCTAACACATGCTTTACATGCTACACATTTTGAAGAATCAATCTGTGCTATACCATCAACAATACTTATAGCTCCAAATTTACAAGCCTCTTTACAACTTCCTAATCCAAAACAACCAAATTTACAACCTTCACTTTCTTCATTTTCTAAAAATTCTTTAGCTTCACTGCAACCTTTATCTATAGGAATATTTAATTTAATTTTTTTATTGTTACAATCTCCCATACACTTTACAAAGGCAACCTTCTTTTCTACAGCTTTAACTTCTACTCCTAAAATTTCTCCAATTTGTTTAGATACATTAGGTCCTCCAACCCCACATAAAGTTATATCAGCTCCTTCTTCAACTACAGCAGTCGCATAAGCATCACATCCTGGATAGCCACATCCACCACAATTAGCACCAGGTAAAATTTCTCTTATTTTAGGAATTCTCTCATCAACTTTAACCTCAAACTTTTTTGATGCATATCCTAAAAGGATTCCAAACAAAAGCCCCAACACTCCTAAAACTAAAATAGAACATAAGATACTTGAAAAATCCATTTTAAATTCCTCCTAACCTATATAAGTCCTTGAAATCCTAAAAATGCTATAGACATAAGTGCTGCTGTAAAAAGAGTTATTGGTAATCCTTTAAAGTACGGATGTATTTCTTCATTATCATCTATTCTTTCTCTTAAAAAGGACATTAAAACTATAGCAAGCATAAATCCACTAGCAGCACCTAAAGCATGAACTATAGATTGAATTAGTGTATAACCCTCTTCAACATTTGTAACAGCCATACCTAAAACTGCACAGTTTGTAGTTATTAAAGGTAAAAATATTCCTAATGCTTTATATAAACTAGGACTATATTTTTTTACAACCATTTCAACAAATTGAACTAAAGAAGCTATAACAAGAACAAAAACTATTGTTTTTAGATATGTTATATTAAATTTATCTAAAACTAAATTATAAACAAGCCAAGATATAATACTAGCTAATACCATTACAAAAGTAACAGCAAGTCCCATTCCTACTGCTGCCTCTTTCTTTTTAGATACTCCTAGAAATGAGCATATACCTAAAAATTTAGATAAAACAAAGTTGTTAACAAGCATAGCACCAATAAAAATAAGTAATAATTCCATAAACTCCACCTCTAATCCCTATATTTTTATCAAGAATTTTTGCCACATCCAGAACAAGTACTACAATTATGTTCTAAGCATTTAGCTTTCTTTCCTTCTTTTTTTGCCTTACTTATATTTCTATAATTTAAGAATGTCATTAAGGCTCCTAATGTTAAAAAGGCTCCAGGTGCTAATATCATAATAGTAGCTGGTTTAAAGCCCTGTGGCATAACATTCATTCCTAGGAATGTTCCTGCTCCTAATATTTCTCTAAAAGTACCTATAGAAAATAGAGCTATAGTAAATCCTATTCCCATTCCAATAGCATCAAAAATTGATGGTATTATTGGATTTTTAGAAGCATATGCTTCTGCACGGCCTAAGATAACACAGTTAACAACTATAAGCGGTATAAAAATCCCTAAGGATTTGTATAAAGATTGAACATAAGCATTCATTAACATATCAACTACTGTAACAAAGGAAGCTATTATAACTATATATGCTGGAATTCTTATTTTATTTGGTATTAACTTTCTTAAAGCTGAAATTATCATATTGGAAAAAATCAAAACAACAGTTGAAGCAATACCCATACCTATAGCGTTTTCAACACTTGAAGTAACAGCAAGGGTTGGACACATAGCTAATACCTGAACAAATATAGGATTTTCAGTAACTATACCATTTTTTAATCTTTCAAATAGAATCTTCAAAAATATCCCTCCCTAATTAACTAAGATTATTATTATAAAAGTTAATTACATTTGTAACTCCTTTTATAACAGCCATGGAGCTTTTTGTTGCTCCACTTATTGAATCAACACTTATTACTTCTCCATAGGAACTTAAATCAATCTCTGCTGTATTTTCTTTAACTGAATGCTTATCTAAAGAAGAAATTCCTATAAATTCATTTAAGAAATTTTCATCCTCTATTAAATCTCCAAGACCAGCAGTTTCTTTATGATCTATTATTTGCACCCCTGTAACTATTCCACCAGTAGAAATTCCAACAGCAAACTTTACTGGTTTATCATCATACATTCCAACATTACTTCCCTCAATTGCATATCCAATTTCCTTTTCATCATTGGATACTATATAAACCTTTTCTATTCCCTCTTCTAATTCAATATTTAATTCTTTAGAATTTCCCTCTAAATTAATGCTTGCTAAATCTAAAGTTTTTTCTTGTGATAAATCTTCTCCTAAAATATCTTCTTTATAAAAATTTATAGCATCATTAATTCCACTTAAAACTGCATTTGATGATATTGTAGCTCCTGTTATCCCTTGAATTTCTCCCTCACTACTTGGAGTGGTTTTAACTATTTTTATTTTATCTTCGACTTTTAATCCTTTAAATTTATCAGTAAATACAGTCTCCTCTACTTTTGCACCTAATCCTGGAGTCTCTGATTGTGATAAAACTTTAACTCCACTAATTTCTCCTTTTTTATCAATAGCTACAACCATATCTATTGCACCATTAAACCCTTTTGGTGAAACCTTTATAACATATCCCTCACTTTCTGAATCACTTTTTGCTTCAAAAACTTCTGATATGGTTGAATCCTCATTTTTTTGAAAAGCAAAATCTTCTATCTTATTTGCGCTAGGTAATATTTCCTTTAAATTTTCTGCACTTAACTTTGAATTCTGAGCAATAACTTCTTTGGTAAATTCATTAGCAAATCCTAAAAATATACCAGCAAATGAAGTTATTAAGCAAAGTATAAGTCCTAATTTTAGATTTTCTTTCATGACTTATTTCTCCCTCCCTTAAAACAATTAATTTAAAAAATCTAAAATCCTTAGTATCCTACTTTTCCTATATTCTGTTGATTACTTTAAAGCATTAGTTAAAATTGGGAATTAAGCTTAGTATTATTCTTTTAAGGCTATATTAAAAGGTAGTGTTTTAATCCTTAAAATATTACAAAAAATAAAAAAAACATAAGACTAAATTTGTTTAGTCTTATGTTTATAAAAACTTTTAAATCAAACTATTAATTACTTCTAATAAATATATCTTTTTTCTATGCTTGAATCTGATATTATAGGAGAAATATCAATCTTTAAAACAGAATCTTTTGAACAGTTTTCCATTGATATAATAGTTATATTCATATTTACTTTTCCTAATATCTTTACTGGTGTATTATTATTGAAGATTACACTTCTCTCCTTAAATCTTCTATAAACCATTCTAAATATATCGTAAAAAATATTGTTCTTAATTTCTCTACTTATACCTAAACCATGTACATTACCACATTCAATTATTCCTATTTCCATATCTTTATTGGCTTTAAAAAGACAACCATAACCAACTGTTTGTCCTTTTGCAACTTTATAAGTATTTACTGGTTTTGCATAGTACTCATAAGTTTTCATAATTCCTTTGTTAAATCCTATATATCCATAAAGGACATTTCCAGCTCTAGCTCCTGTAGTAAAATCACATGCTTTTCTTAACTGATCATTTACAATGGCACTTGATGCCATACAATGTATTACTCTAACTTTTCCTATATATTTTTGAGTAGTAGATTTAAATAAATTTATTTGATTTAAAGTATAATTAACATCCTTTGCATTATGTAAATGAGTGTATATACCATCGATCTCAATATTAGGGAAATCTCTTTCTATTCTTTCTATAAATGAATCTAATCTTTCAGGTTTGATTCCCATTCTATTCATACCTGTATCTATATATATATGTACTCTTCTTTTTGTCTCTTTATCTAAACATTTTAATATTTCTTCATTGTCTAAAGTTAATATTAAATTTTCTCTTTCATCATTGAAATCTTCTTTTGTACATAAAGGAGATAATATAAGTATATCTTTTTTAATATCTTCTAAGCATAAACTTTCTTCTATATTACCTACAGCTATTATATCAACCTTATCTTCTATGAATTCAGCAATTTTTTTACTTCCTAATCCGTAGGCATCTCCTTTTATAACAGCAATAAACTTTTTATCTTCTATTAAATCTTTTATTATATTTATATTTTTCTCTATGTTTTTTAAATTTACATCGCACCAAAAATAATTACTCATATTTTAATCCTCTTTCTACATTGAAATTACATTTTATATGATAACATTTTTTTATGAATATATAAATTACTAATTTATTATTAATTGTATTCAAATAAAAAAAATCCCTTTACTTAATTTAAAAGTAAAGGGAAAAATAAATTCCTACGTAAGCCCTATAAAGGACTCATAAATAGTATATTCTTCAGAGTTATTTTTTATTCTCTTTTAATATATCCGCAATAGCCGCTATGCTACCTAGAGAAGATACTGCTTCATTAGGTAAAATAAGTTTATTAGCTGGGTTAGTAGCCATTTCTTTTAATGCCTCAACTTGCTTTAATGCTATTACTGTTTCATTAGTTCCAGATTCTATTATTGCAGTATTTATTCTTTCAATAGCAGCCGCTTCTGCCTTAGAAACTTCAGCAATAGCTCTTGCTTTACCTTCTGCTTCAAGTAATTGAGATTCCTTTAAACCTTCTGCATGTCTAATATTTGCCTCTTTTTCTGCTTCTGCTCTTAAAATCTTAGCTTGTTTTTCTGCTTCTGCTCTTGCAATTTCACTTTGCTTTAAACCTTCTGCTTGTAATATAGTAGCTCTTTTATCTCTTTCAGCCTTCATTTGTTTTTCCATAGCATCTTGAATTTCTGCTGGTGGCATTATATTTTTGATTTCTACAGATAGTATTTTTATACCATATGCATCTGTTATTGTATCTATTATTGTTAAAAGCTCTAAGTTTATTTGATCTCTTCCTGATAAAACTTCATCTAAAGACATATTACCAACTATATTTCTCATATTTGTTATAGTTGAATAAACTATACCAGATTTAAAATCTTCTATGTTATAAACAGCATCCTTAGCATTTAATACTTTATAAAATATAACATTATCAATTTCAATTTTTACATTATCCTTAGTGATTACGTATTGTGGAGGTATATCTAATATTTGTTGTTTAGTTGAAATTTTTTTTCTTACAAAGTCAGCAAAAGGAATAACTAAATGCCAACCCGGCTCTAATATTTTACTAAATTGTCCAAAACGTTCTAATACATAAACATATCCTGTATTTACAACTTTTATTGAAGAAATTGCTGCAAATACCACTATTAATAATAAGATTATAATAATTACAGTAGCTACCATTTGTAACCCCTCCTATTTTTTTATTAGAATTTTATTTCCTTCTATACCTATAATCTCAACCTTTGTCCCCTTTTTTAAAGGACCACTAACACTTTTAAATGTCCAATAAATCCCTTCAAATTTAATTAATGCTGAATCCTCTATGTTTTCATCTAATACAAGTTTTCTTCCTACATAGTCTTGTTCCATTGTTTTAGTTCCTATATTATCCACCTTTATTTTCTTCTTAATTTTAGGATAAATATAGAAGAAAAAGAAAATTGTTATTATGGCGAATAGTATGAATTGTAATATTACATTAGTATTTAAAAATGCTAATACTAACCCACCTAAAGCCCCAAAGGAAAATCCAACAAATAGAACATCAGAGCTTAAATAGTCTATAATTATACCTGCTAAAATTACTGTTACCCAAAGCCATAACATTAATACCCCTCCCTTATTTAATTTACTTTTTATTAATATTTACTTTATTATACAGTTTATACATTATTTTTGCAAGTATTATTTTTAACTTTTTAAAACAATATTTCAAAACATTATAAGAGTTAATAAATACTATGTTTCTTCAGTTGATTTTATTAAGAATTCACATTAATATTTAATATATAGATTTGTTTAGTAAATGTTTCTACTATAAGAAAATATTATTTAAAAACATATATTTCCTTATGGGATAAACTTTTATTACTATAGAAATACTAAAAATAAAATACAACTGGAGATGATGCTATGGATTTTATAAAAGTAGGTGCAGCCTCACCTAAAGTAAAGATAAGTGATACAAAATACAACCTTAAAGAAATAGAATCTATTATTTTAGATGCTATAGATGAAGAGGTTAAGGTTTTAGTTTTTCCAGAGTTAAGTATATCTGCTTACACTTGTGGAGATCTATTTACAAACCAAAAATTAATTGAAAATTGTAACTTAGCTATAGAAAGTTTAGTTAACTTTTCTAAAGGAAAAGATATATTAATAGCTGTTGGTGCTCCTTTATTATATAGATATTCTTTATATAACTGTGCATACATAATCCTAAATGGAAAAGTTTTAGGTATAGTCCCAAAAAGCTACATACCAAATTATTCAGAATTTTATGAAAAGAGATGGTTTACAGAAGGTTTCAACATTAAAGGATTAAATATTGATTTACATTTTCAAAAAGAAGTTCCTTTTGGAACTGACTTAATATTCTCATTTGAAAGTTTAAAAATAGGATTTGAAATCTGTGAAGATTTATGGGTTACTATACCGCCTAGCTCTAATTTAGCTCTCATGGGTGCCAACCTTATTTGTAATCTTTCAGCTTCTAATGAACTTGTATCAAAGAGTTCATATAGAAAATCATTAGTTCAAAATCAAAGTGCTAGAACAATGAGTGCTTACATTTATTCTTCAGCAGGAGTTCATGAATCAACTACAGACCTATTATTTAGTGGTCATATGCTTATAGCTGAAAATGGGTCTATTATAAAAGAAAATAATAGATTCAAAAGAGAAAATGATTTATTAACTGGTATAATTGATCTATTTAGATTAGATGCAGAAAGAACAAAAAATATAAGTTTTAGAAATTCAACTTTTAATGAAAATAATGAACCTAGATTTATTCCATTTAATTTAGAAAGAACAACAATAAAGAATTTTGATAGAGAAATAGATAAGCATCCGTTCTTACCAAAATCTCAATATGCCATGGAATCACGTTGTGAAGAAATATTAAATATACAAGCAGCTTCTCTTGCTAAAAGATTAGAACACACAAATCTTAAAAAAGCTGTAATTGGTATTTCAGGAGGGCTTGATTCTACTCTTGCTCTATTAGTAGTAGTAAAGACATTTGATATGTTAAATATACCTAGAAAAAATATAATAACTATAACTATGCCTGGTTTTGGAACTACAGATAGAACATATAATAATGCTGTGACTCTTTGCAAAGAACTTGACTGTGATTTCAGAGAGATAAATATAGTAAAAGCTGCTCTTCAACACTTCGAAGATATTGGTCATGATAAAGATATTCATGATGTAACTTATGAGAATGTTCAAGCAAGAGAAAGAACTCAAATACTTATGGATATAGCTAATAAAGAAGGTGGATTATTAATAGGTACTGGTGACCTTTCTGAATTAGCTTTAGGATGGTGCACTTATAATGGAGATCATATGTCAATGTATTCTGTTAACTGCTCTATTCCTAAAACTCTAGTTAGATTCTTAGTTAGTTATTTTGCTAATCATGAAATCTCAGAGGATGCTAAGGAGGCATTATTAGATATTTTAGATACTCCTGTCAGCCCAGAGTTATTACCAAAAGATAAGGAAGGTAAAATAACTCAAAAGACAGAAGATATTGTTGGTCCTTATGAACTTCATGATTTCTTCTTATATCATTTTATAAAACATGGTTCAAGTCCTGAAAGAATATTATTCTTAGCCAAGGAAGCCTTCAAAAACGATTATGACGAAGAAACCATAAAAAAATGGCTAGATAAATTTATAAGAAGATTCTTTACTCAACAATTTAAGCGTTCTGCTCTTCCAGATGGTCCAAAGGTCGGTTCGATATCTCTTTCACCTAGAGGTGATTGGAGAATGCCTTCTGATGCAGTATATAATGATTTTTTAATATAAAAACAATTAAGAAATTTTTAATTTAAGCTATAAATATTATTCTAAAACTATTTATTATACTCTAAACCCTTGTAAAATAAATAGTTTTTAGAATATATTTATAGTTTTTTTATTAAAATTTTTTAATGTATATGGGTATAAATCACTTATTTGAATAGATTATTTTTACTATTTTTTGATGTATTCTTATGTAAAAAAATATTATTTTGTAAAAAAAATAAGAACATTGACATAGTTTTGCCAAAAATATATTGTAAATTTTTATATATATAATGTATAATTAGAATTTAGACAGATACTTATTTTAAATTAGTTTATTTTGTCAAAATCTGTTTTATACAAATTATTTAAAAAGGAGGAGCTATAAAGCTATGAGTAAATATGATAAAAAACTTAAAAAAGCATTAGCTCAATATGAAAATGGAAATTATGAAGAAGCATTAGATATATGTGAAAAAGTACTTGATAAAGATTATAACAACGAAGAAGCACTTATATTAGAAGGAAGAGCTCTTGAGAAGCTTAATAGAATAAGTGATGCTATTGTTTCTTGGAAAATAAACTCTGAGTACAACAACAATGAAGAAGCTAGAATAAAACTTGAAAAATTTAATAATATAGATGAGAAAAAACTAGCAATGAGTACTATATTCAGTGAGACTATGAAGGATGAAATTAAGGCTAGACTTGAAGAAGAAGCCCAAAAAGAATATGCTAAACAATTAGAAAAAAGAGAGCCTAAAGCTAAATCTGAAGTTAGAAAGACTGAAAAGGTTAAAGAAAATTCAAAAGTTGAACAAGCTCCAGTTATTAATATCAATAAGGAAACACCAAAAGAAGATATTAAAATGGGTGATATAAAAATAAGTGAACCAGTTAAGGCAACTCCAAATAAAGAAGCTACAAAAACTGAAAATAAACATCTTGATAATGTAACAAGAGTTGATTTTCATAAAAAAGATGAAATTAAAAATGAAAAAGTAAAGGAAACTAAAGAATCTAAGGATGATAATGAACCTAGAGTTATTAGTACTCCTAACTTCAAAAATGAGAAATCAAATGCAAAAAAATCAAATAAAAAGAAACCTGTTAAGTATGTAGCTGTAGCTGTTTCAGGTGCTATTGTCCTACTACTTGCTTATGGTATAACAAAGAACATAAAAACTACAAATGCAGGTAATACTCAAGTAACTTCAACTGAAGAAAGTACTAACCAAGCTAATAATTCAACTGAGAATAAGTCAAGTGAAAATTCATCAGCTGAAAATAAAGCACTTAATGTAGATGAATTAAACAAAGCTGTTCAAGATAAAGATATAAACTCTCTTTATACAATATTAACTTCTACTCCTAAGGATAAAGTCCCAGCAGATGCTTTAGATGCATATAATAAAGCTGAAGAGTTAATGAAAACTGATGGAGTTAAGGATTTATACTTAAAGGGGTCAGATTTATTTAAAGAGAAAAAATATGAAGACGCCCTTAAAGATTTTGAAAAAGCTTATGCATTCTCAGATGGTTCTTACTTAAGACCTCACTTAATGTACTTCATAGGAACTTCTTATGAAAACTTAGACAATAATGCAGAAGCAATTAAATACTTCAAAGAATATTTAAATAATTATAAAGCTAAACCAGATGCTGATGATGTTATGTATACTCCTCAATGCTTATATAACTTAGCTATATTATATGATAAAGACGGTAATAGTGCTGAAGCTAAGAAATATGCTCAGGAAATTGAAGATAATTATCCAAATACAATGTTCTATAATGACGTTACTAAGAAGATTATCTACGGTAAATAAGAAAAAAACACAGGTTTTATTTAAAACCTGTGTTTTTTATTTAAATAAATTTAAATTAATTCTAATCTAAATAAATACTATATTCTTAAAATTTAACTTATGAAATATTTCAAGACACGATTTACATTGCTTCTGAATCTGGAAAGATCATATTGGCAACTTTTTCAAATTCTGCTCCTACATATTTTGAACTATGAGAATCTGATCCTAAAACCATAGGTATATTATACTTTAGGCATAAATCTAAAAATATCCCTTGTGGATGCACTTCCCCGCACTTTGCTCTTCTAAGGCCTGAAGTATTTAAGTCAATCTCATATTTACCCTTTTTCATCTCTTTAAGGACATTTTCTAAAAGTTTTATGTTATATTTTTCATTTGGAAAATCTTCTTTATATTTTCTTACTAAAGTTGGATGTCCTATTCTTTTTGGCTTGTACTTTCCTAAATTACTCTGAATTGACTTTAACATAGTTTCATAGTATAAATCATAAAGCTTGTCCATTCCACCAATCTTTTCTACTAATTCACCAATCATATCTGATCCATTTCCTATTTGATAGTATTCATCTTTAAATTTCACTATATGCACTGAAAGAATAGCATCATCTAGATATTTCCCATACTTATCTAATATAGCTTTGGTTTCCTGTTCATATCCTTCAACGTAGTCTACCTCTAAGCCTACATTAACCTTAATTTTATCTTTAACTTTTTCTTTTAATTCAGCTATGCCCTTTAGATATTCTTCTAATCTCTCCATAGGCAAAGCACTGTTTTTCCTTGGAGAAGGATCTTCCATAGGAAGTGGCATATGTTCTGTAAAAGTTATTTCTGTAATACCATTTTTTAATGCAGTATCAATATACATGTCTAAACTATCATCACTTCCATGAGGACAATAAGTGCTATGTACATGTCCATCTCTTTTTGTGTTTAAAATCATTTTTATCCTCCGTACTATTCTGTTGTATTTTTTCGTCAATTTATTATAAACCCTGTATCTTTATTTAATAATGAAACAATATTATGTAAAATCTCAATAAATAAAGGCTTAAAAAGCATATAATATATAATTAATCTAAATTAAAAACTATATGAATTAATATTCCTATAGTTTTTAATCTCTCTATATTATACCTTATTAAATAAATAAGACAAAATAAACCCTATAAATATACTTTTATTTTAGTTTCAATTCACATATAACAGGATAATGATCTGATGGATACCCTCCATCTATTTCTCTATCATCTATACACAGATTTTTAATTTCAAACTCTTTTGAATATATGATGTAATCTATTATTCCTCCATCATATCCTCCTTTGAAATCATGAAAAGTACCTATTATACTATTTTCAATCTTATCATAGCAAACATTAAATTCTATAGTATTTTTTTCTAAATCTCTTATTATATTAAAAAGATTATCTTCTAAGTAACAATTAAAATCTCCCATTATTACATATGGTATTTTTTTAATTTTATAATTTTTTTTAACTTCATTTAATATTATTTTTATTCCTTCTTCTCTTGCTATTTCACTTTCATGATCTAAATGAGTATTATATATATCTAACTCTACTCCATTTGTTTTATCTTTTACCTTTAATATTGTACATATTCTTGGAAGACTGCTATTAAAATCTTTGCTCCCCTTAATTTCTGGAGTTTTAGATAACCAAAATTGATTCCATTCTAACAAGTCAAACTTTTCTTTTTTGAAAAATATGGCATTAAATTCATCTTTGCCAGTTCCTTCTCTATCCTCTCCAATCCATGAATATTCATCTAATATACTATCCATATCATTTAACATATGAATTAAACCCTCTTGAGTTCCTATTATATCCGGTGAATGCTCCTCTATTAGTTTTGTAATTCTAGCACATCTTTGACTCCATTCATTATTATCTTGAGACTTAAAATCGTATTTTAAGTTAAATGTCATAAATTTTAATTTTCTCATAATCTATTATTCAATTAAGTAAAATTATTAATTGAATCTCTCCCCCTTTATTTATATCTTTTTAAAATAATTATAATCTTTATATGAGTAAATTTTATAGTGTCAAATTCTATTTTATATGTATATATCTTAAAATAAATATATGATTATAATTTTAAGCTAGATACTTGTTTAAACATGTTTATTTCTTTTTCAGACTCTACTGAATCTAAAGTTTCATTCCAGTCTTTATCAAATTTAATTTTAAATAATTCAATATGATTTTTATTTTCCTTTGGTGCCATGGCTACATACTCTTCACCACATATTAATTTTTGCTCTAAAATTAAATATTCTACTCTTTTACCATTTTCATCTCTAAAAGATACAACTTGATTTTCAGACATATTAATCCCTCCTTGAATATATTACCATTTGATTTTTACTTTCTTTTTTATTATTTTATATATTTTTTTATTTATTCTTTTTTATTTTTATACTCATTTACGAGTATATTATTTAAGAGTATATTAAAAAAATAAATCATCCTATCATTAGATAGGATGATTTATTAAAATTATTCTTACTTTACTTATATTTTATTGAAACTACTATATTCCAAATAATTTGAATTACTAAAACTATTAATGCTATCATTATAAAATAATAATACGCTAATAAGTTTTCAAAGAACTTTAGTTTTATAACTAAAGCTAAAATAATAGCCATAACCGCTGTTATAATTGTTTGAATTTTATAAAAGTTATTCTTATTAGTTTTTAACAAATAAATAAACCATATTAAGAACAACAAAGCTAAAATTAAAGCTACAACTGATAAAGCGTATAAATTTTCATTACTTATGCTTTTTGAATACTCATATTTTTTAAAATAGACATGGTGCATTACACCAGCTTTTTTATTAGTTAAATACTGAATAGTAATTACTCCACACCATAAAATTGCTTGAATTAATAATATTAGCGGATATATTATTTTTTTCAATTTATCCATTTATTACTTTTCAGGCTCTCCAGTAACTGATGGGTTTCCACCATTACTCCAACCAATCCATCCATCACTATATATAGATGTATTTTTAAGTCCCATTACATTAGCATAAGTATAAACCTCGGCTGCACGCCATCCACTACCACACATAAATGCAAGATGATTTTTTAAGTTTATTCCTTGATCTTCCCACATCTTTTCTATTTCATATCCATTTCTCATTGTATTATCTACATTTCTGTAATAATCTAATGAAGTTGAACCTTCTATTCCTGCATATCCAAAAACAGCTCCTGGAATACGACCTTTTTTATCATGATAGCTGTATCCTGATATTTTACCTATGTATTCATCCCAAGTACGGTTATCAACTAAAGTAAAATCAGATTTTTTAAGATCTTCTTTAAGTTCTGGAATCGTAGTAATTACACTAGGATCAGCTGGTATAGTAGCACCGAAATCTCCACCTGGAGTTTTTGGATTAACTTTAGTTTCTAATTCATAACCAGCACTAGTCCATGCTCCATCTCCTCCATTTAATACTCTTACGTCTTTAACTCCCATATATTTAAGAACGCTAGCTACACGATAAGCTGCCATTTGTTCAGCACCTGTAAGTATTATTGTATCATCTTTATTAATACCGTAGTCTAAAGCAAATTGAGTTAATGTTTTATCATCTGCAAGTGCCCATGTTGGAGGTGGTTCTATAGTATCTGTATTTATATGTACACTTGTAGGTATATGACCTTTTCCGTATGTTTGATTTTCATCTCCCCAGCTTGCTTCAAATACTTTTATATTTTTAGCATTCTCAAAAGTTTCTGGTTTATTTCCATCAATAACCTCTTTTAATATTTTAGCAGGAACTATCAAACTATAGTCATCATATTTCTCTAAAGGAAGTTCTTTATCACTAGCCCATTCTTTAATGTCATATGTATAAAGATTTTTGTATCCTTTTTTTGAAAGATAATCTGCAACTACTTTAGAATCTTCTCCATTAGCGTCATATAATATTATGTTCTTATCTGTAGTTATTCCTTTAGTTTTTAAGGCTTCATCTAATTTTTTTTCTTTATCTTTAGCATCAACCTTTATCCAATTTGCAGAAAAATCTTCAGCATTAGGAATGTGTCCTCCTCTAGCTTCATCATATAATATCCATCCATTATATGAATCACTTAGACGTGTATCCACAGCTATCCAAGAATTGTCTTTTAAATTTTCTTTTACTTCTTTTGTGCTTAAAGATTTAATAGAAATATTTGTTTCATTACTTTTATTACTAGAACAAGCCATAAAAGTCACAGTTGAGGATACTACTATTAGACCTAAAGTCAATTTTTTTAATAAACTCATATCGTCCTCCTTAGTTTTATTTA
Source organism: Clostridium sp. LIBA-8553 (assembly GCF_057782465.1). Classification (NCBI taxonomy): domain Bacteria; kingdom Bacillati; phylum Bacillota; class Clostridia; order Eubacteriales; family Clostridiaceae; genus Clostridium; species Clostridium sp. LIBA-8553. The sequence goes on along the minus strand of NZ_CM173489.1, from coordinate 1,604,778 downwards.
ATTTTCAACTAAATTTAACACCATTAAAAATAATATCAAATTTATATTATTTAGTAAATAGCTATTAAAATTTATTAAATTTTCACTAAATACCATATTTAATTAAATCTTTTATTATATTTATAATAAAAGATGTTATTTTATTATTTTCTTTTTTTTAATCAAATCTTTTTATGAGTATTTTCAAGTATTTTTTGATTAATTTCCTTGATTCATTAAATTTAAAGAATTAAAGTATATTTTTCAAAAGATTTTTTAATAAATATAGGGTATTATAAAAATATAAATATTGGATGAGGTGATTTTTTTATGGAAATTAATAAAAGTATAGTCAAATCAATAGCTGAACACCTTTCAGACAGACCCTTCGATTTAGAATATTGGGATGGAGAAGTCATTAAATATGGTGATGGTGACTCTGAATTTAAAGTTATTATAAAAAACTTCCCAAGTAAAAAAGAACTTTTATCAGATCCTAGTGTAGCTTTAGGTGAAGCATACATGAAAGGTGATATTGATATAGAAGGAGACCTTCAAAAATTCTTTGAAAGTATTATTCGTAATAAAGATAGTTTTATGAACAAGAATACAGTATTCAAACTTGCTTCTAAAATTAAAGCTCCATCTTTATTAAAATCAAAGAAAGATATAGCACATCACTATGATATAGGTAATGATTTCTATAGTTTATGGTTAGATAAAACAATGAGTTATTCATGTGGATATTTTAAAAATCCAACAGATACACTTTATGATGCCCAGATGAATAAAATACATCATATTCTAAAGAAACTTAATTTAAAAGAAGGTCAAAGTCTTTTAGATATAGGTTGTGGTTGGGGATACCTAATTATAGAAGCTGCCAAACTTTATAAAGTAAAAGCTTTAGGTATAACTCTTAGTGAAGAACAATTTAAAAAAGCCAAAGAAAGAATTAAAAAAGAAGGGCTTGAGGATTTAGTTGATGTTCAATTAATGGATTACAGAAATTTAGAAAAATCCAACTTAGAATTTGATAGAGTTGTTAGTGTTGGTATGGCAGAACATGTTGGTCACGCTAACCTACCTTTATTCTTTAAGAATGTTGATTCAGTTCTAAAAGAAGGAGGACTATTCTTATTACATAACATAACTAATCTTATAGAGACTGAAGGTAATAAATGGATTACAACATATATATTCCCTGGTGGATATCTTCCAACATTAAGAGAAGAGCTTAATATCGCAGCTGACCTTAACTTCCATGTAATAGATGTAGAAAGTTTAAGACTTCACTACATGAAAACATTAGAAGAATGGTGTAAGAACTTCATGAATCATTTAGATGAAGAAAAAGAAATGTTTGATGATGAGTTCTTAAGAATGTGGCATTTATATCTTGCTACATGTGCTGCTGCATTCCATTATTGGGATATAGATATACATCAAACTCTATTCTCTAAAGGAATAAATAATACTCTTCCTATGACAAGAAAATATTTATATGAAGATTAATTAATATATAAGGCAAAAGCTTAACTAATTTATGGTTGAGCTTTTGCTTATTTTTAGTTAATTTATATATTTTGCAATATATTAAACAAATTAACCTTTTTGTCTATATTTATATAGAATATCTTCTAAATTTATAGAAAAACTATAATTAAAGTTTTATTTTAGGAGGTATTTCTAATGACTAATGAAAATAAATCTGCTCATGATATAGCTAAACAAATGATTATCAATGGTGATCCCTTTGATAAAATAAAAGAGATGACTAATTTAAGATTAAAAGAACTTAAAAGAATTAAAAGAGAAGAGATAAGTTCAAAGTTCTAGAATTTCTTTAATATTTATTTATTTTTGGTTTAATTCTTATACATTTTAATTCTAAAATAAATGTCTTATTTATTAAACCAAATTTAAAAGGAAGTAAAGTTAAAGAAGGGGCTGTAGCAAAAGTAACTTAAAATAAAACTTATAAATTCTTAACGTAACCTAGTAATTCTCCAAATATATTTATAAGTTTTATTATTTAAAGTTTTGACACAGACCCTTCTTATATGTTTAAAAGTTAATCCTAATACATCCTTTTTTGAAATATACTCTAAATTATTTTCTCTTCTTTTAATAATTTATATAAAGTTGGACTTAAATTAAATTCTTCAATAAGATTATTTACTTCTAATAAAGATTTTTCCTTTTTATTTTTAGAAACATTGCTCTTTATAGCTCTTATTAAAATATTTTTAGGTGAATGGGCAATATCTATAAATTCAAGAAGTTGCGTCTTATATCCTGCACATTCTAAAAGATTTGCTCTAACTGAATCAGTCATAAGAGCTGCTATTCTTTCTTTTATTATTCCATAGTTAGTAAGTATAGAAAGCTTCTCACTCTCTATTTGACTATTAAATTCATGCTGACAACATGGAACTGAGAATATCATTTTACTATTCCATTTAATTGCATTATATAAAGCATAATCTGTTGCTGTATCACAAGCATGTAATGTTATTACCATATCAACCTTGTTATTGTATTTAAAGCCGTTTATATCTCCAAGTTCAAAATGTAAGTCTTCATAATTATATTTTTTAGCTATGTCATTACATTTCTTTATTACATCAGCTTTTAAATCTAATCCAATCATATTAACTTTTATCTTTTTAATTTCAACGAAATAATAATATAATATGAATGTTAAATATGACTTACCACATCCAAAATCTAAAATTGTAAGCTCTTTCTGGTTAAGTTTTTTTACTTCATCATCAATTATTTCAATAAATCTATTTATTTGCTTATACTTATCATATTTTGAGTTAATAACCTTACCTTCTTTAGTAAAAACTCCTAAGTCTATAAGAGGCTCTATTATCATTCCCTCTTCTAATATGTAATTTTTCTTTCTATTATGTTCCTTCTTAACAACCTTTAAAGATTCATTTTTCTTAATCCCTAAAAATACCTTTCCCTTCTTAGAAACCTTAAGATCAAAAGAACTTTCTTTAGAAAAAGCATTTAATTGTTTATATTTAAAAACAAATAACTCTTCTACTTTTCCTTTTAATTCACTTTTTTCTATATTTTCATGAAAAACTTGCTTATCAGTATACTTCTCTATTTGATAAAAATCCTTTTTATTTTTTTCTTTAAGTTGAAACACTATTTTTTTATATTCAACATCTTTATTAATCTTATTACTAATTACTAGTTTTACAATTTCTTCTTCTGTAATTTTATTAATTGCTTTTATTAAATCATCCATTAAAACTCACCTTACAAATTTATTATTAAAATTAAGTTAATTTCCTAACTTAACTTGCTATATAATATAATACATAAGATTTATACATATATCAAATTAAAGTATTAAAATCAATAAGCTAATATGATATCTATTAGGAAACTATTAAATACAAGCCCTAAAAATAGTGGTTAAAATTTAGCATAATATTTTTCTTTTAACTTTTGAAATAGAATATGGAGATTATACTTTATTCAACATCCTTAATTCTTAATACTTTATTTTCTCCTAATAAATCTTTTGCTACTTCAAATAAGGCCTTATCCTCTGTAACCAAAGAAAATTCTTCTTTTTCTTTAGAAGCAAATATAAGGAATATATCATTTTTAGTAAGCTTTTTCCCATTATAGTAATAAGCTTCTCCTTTTATATTGTCAAAATCTATATAATTTAAAAACTCTTTAAACCTTCTTATATCTATTTCAATCATTAATGGAACAAGCTTCATAAAGCGTTCTGACATCACATTTTCTCCATTAAACCTTCTTTTCTCCTTTCTAGCTAACTCCTCTAGAATCTCTCTTATAATTATAATTTCATTGTATTCTAAAAAATCATCAAAAAAACCTTTTTCTCTATTCCAAAAATTTATAATCACATTAGTATCCAATATATACTTTCCCATAGACATTCACCTCATTAGTATTATATCTTTAATTTATTCATTTTAGAAATATTATACCCAACGTATCAATAGCTAATAAATTAATTTCTAAATAGATTTTATAAATTAATTTATATATAAAAAATCTTGATTTTATAAAAGTCATGATTATATATTGAAACTTCAATTAAGTTTAATATATAATCTAGGGCTTTTATAAAATCAAGCAATATTTCTTTCAATATAATTATTTAGCATCAAGCTTATTCTTTACAACCCATTCATCTAATTGCTCTTCGCTTGTCACTTCAAATATTTGATCAATTATTTTTCCATCTTTTACATAATACATTGATGGAGTTGAATTAAACTCTGGAAAAATTTTATTTATTTTTTTTCTATTATTTTGAATCTCCTTTTTAGATGTTCCTTCATTATCTAAAACAACTTCATTGATAAGTATATTATGATTTTCTAAATAAGGAAGTAATATCTTCTTTAACTTTATACAATCTTTACAAGTCGACTGTGTAAAAATAATAAGAGATTCTTCTTTATTTTCAGCCATAGTGAGCGCATCATCTAATCTAACTTCTAGTATTTCTCCACTAGAGTTGTCTCTTACATACTCTTTTTCTCCACATCCAACAAAAGTAAATAATAGTATAAATATCAATAGTGTATTTATTATTTTTCTCATAATTTAATTCCTCTCCCCTCAAATGTATATCAGTACAATCAAGGAGATGAAGCTTTATTCTCTCTCCTTGATTAAATACTTAATTATTTTGTCTAATTATTATCTTGCAGTTCTAATAGTTATTGATTCTTTTTCTGAAATTTCTCCATTTGAATATTTGGCAGCAATCTTAAAGTTATAAATTGTATGTCTATTTAAGCCTTTAAATGTATATAAAGTGTCCTCAGCTTTTATCTCTGCTACCTTCTTACCATCTTTATATAAGATATATCCATCTAATCCATTAGTTGTTTCTGGAGCAGTCCATGTTACAGTTACATCCTTCTTATTAACTTCAGAAGCTTTAAAGTCTCTTACTGGATCAACTATTATTTCCTCTGAGCCATTATCATTTACTGTAACTGTAGCAGTAGCAAATTCTCCATTTGGTATTGTAGCAGTTATTGTAGCAGTACCCTTGCCTACACCAGTAACTAATCCATTCTCATCTACTGTAGCAACAGACTCATCACTTGAAGTCCAAGTAATAATATCTTTACTTTCAATAGGATCTAATATAGCAACTAATTGCTCAGTTCCATTTACTTCTAGATTTAATTCTGTCTTTTCTAATGTAATTGATTCAGCGCTTACATTTCCCTCTTTACCGTAAAATACTAACTCAGCTGCACTTGCATACTTATTATTTGTATCTCCTAAAGTCTTAAGGGCAGTAAATCTTACATATTGAGCATTGACAGTATTAAATCTTATAGGATTATATCCTCTATTAGCTAATGCAGTACCTTCATCATTAGCTTCTAAAGTTCCTGTTCTAGCCTCAGTCCAATTTTCATTATCTAAACTTGTTTCAATCTTATATTCAGTAACATGACCATTTCTACTATTTTGTCTTGGTAAATAATCTATTTGATTAAGATCATAAGCTTTATCTAACTTAATTGTTATAGATACTGGAAGTTTATCAGCAGCTTGATAGCCTGAATGCCAGATACTATTTTCATCTCCATCTACTGCATTTTCTTTGTAATCTCTATCAGCTTCACTAGTTGCATGTATAGCTTCTAATTTATTAAAATCTATTTTATCTTCTTCTATAGTTTCACGCTCTTGTAATGAAGCAATCTTATTTCTTAAAGTTAAAATAGCATCTCCGATTTCTTTTTCATTTGAGCTATTTTCTAATACATTTTCAGCATGTTTAATAGCTTCAAGTAAAGCTTCATAAGTTTCAGGAGTATAAATCTCACTTAAAGATTCATATGATTTAGCTTGCTCTATAGCTTGAACTAGTAATGTCTTATCAATTCCATCTAAAACGACTATTTCTTTTTCAACTGTATGGTTTCCATCAGCAGTAGTTGCAACAACCTTAGCTACTCCTGGTTGTAATCCACGTAAATAGTAAGTTACCTTATCTTCTCTATCTACACGTAAAACTTCTAAAACTTCAGGATTTTCAGAAACTAATCTATAATTTAAGTTATTTGCATTGTCAGGTGTAACCACTGCAAATATAGGAGTAATTCTATTTAGATATACTGATTCTGGAGTATTCTCAGCAAAACTTATTCCAGTTGTTTCAACTCCACTCTTTTCATAGAATTCAATTTCATTTATAGCTAGAGTATTCTTATCTTTATGAGAATCTAAAGCTGTAATAACAATCCTATCAAATTCTTGTCCACCTAATTCATAAACAGTTGTAGCAGTTGTAATATCTTCTTTTTCTCCTAGATCAAACTCTTCTCCATTTAAATATCCAACAGCCTTAACTTTCTTCATAGCAGCTATATTTATAGTGCCATTAGCATTCATTCTATTGTATATAGTAAAGTTTTCTAAAGCTTTTGGTTCATCAAATTCAAATGTCATTTCAAAAGGAAGAGTTCCTTTATCCTCTTGGTCAGCATTAAAGATCCATTTTAAATCCATACGAGAACTATCATCACTACTTGTTGTTCCATCTATTAACTTGTCTAATCCCATTCCTGCTTGTAATTGACTTGAATCTCCACTTACAGTAATATGCTCTTTATCAATCTTACTACTAGTTGGTCTTCCTGATGGTAATTCAGTTTCAGGATCAACAATCTCAGCAATAGCCATCTTAGAATTTAATTTGCTATCCACTAATAAAGCATGACTAACTTCCATATCCCAAGAAATGTTTTGTTTAGCTTTTAATGTTACTCTTGCTATTGTATCTGTTCCGCTAACTTTTACATTATCACCAATATTAGTAAAGTTTACATAAGCATGTTGTGTATTATCTGTATGAACTCTTACCTTTGAAAGATTTTTCATTCCTGATGTTGCAATAGTACCTTCAGTCTTAACATATTCATACTTAGAAGCATCTAAAGGAATTTCAACACTAAATGCATTAATATCAGAAAGTCCAGTTCCTACAACATCAACGGTGAATGTTTCACCAGCAGCAAGTTCTTGCTTACTTGGTACAAGCATTACTTCACCTTCAAGTTCTACTCCCTCTGAAGGTTTTACTCCACCTTCTAATTTACTAGCAACATAAGATATATCATAAGCATCAATTAAACCATTATTATTTAAATCAGCCATTGATACATATCCCCAGTCAGCATCAGCAGTTGTTAAACCTGCATAGTTTTCAAGGAATACTAAATCTCCTTCTTCTATGGTTCCACTGTTATTCCAGTCTCCAACCACTTGTCCATTAGTTCCATCAACTTTATATGGTCTAAATTCTCTCATAGCCATAAAGTTTCCTACAGACTCCTTAGTTACAACCTTAAAGTAACGAGCTTTTATAGGTTTATTAAAGTTTATTGTCTTAACTTCACCATCCGTAGCCCATGCTGGAACGTTTGATCCTTGGGCATTACTAAATACTTTCTCATAATTTACACCATCTAAGCTACTGTATATTTCAGCACGCTTAACTGATCCATTACCATTTTTTCTAAATAATAAGTCTAATTTTTCTATTGTATACGCCTTTTGCATATCAATTATAAATGGCTTATCTATAGCACTATCCTTTGAGTGGAATTGTGAGCTATCATCTCCATCAACAGCATTTTCTGGTTTCTCACTGCTGTATTGTCCCCACTTCCACTCAACCTTCATATCCTTAGGTACGTTTCTATATGGGTCTAAATCTGTTCTTACTGTCATTAATTCACTCCACTCAGAATGACCATCTTTATTTACGCTACGTACACGATAACTATATTCTGTATCATAGTTTAATCCACTGTCTATATATTCGTTAGTTTTGATATTATTAAATATCATTCCATCTATTTCAAGATCATAACTTGTAGCACCTTCAACTTCATCCCAATTTAATTGAATAGATTCTGATGTTATTCCTTCTTCTGGTGCTCTAAAGTTACTTGGAACACTTAAATTTTCATTTACTTCATTCTTAGTTATATCTTGAGTATTAACAAATCCCTCAACTGTTAATTTAACCTCATTTTGTTTTACATTTGTCTTATCAACCTTTACATAAACCTTAGGAGTAGTTGTTATTTCTACCTCTGCAAACTCTGACCCCTCAGTAGCATACTTATTAAGATTTGGAGTTTCATCATAGAAATACATATTCGTTCCATTTTCAAACTCTTCTAAACTTTGAGCTTCTGTTAACTGTACATCATTACCACCTACAGTAACATCTAAACTACTTGGTTTTTCACTTACATTAACTATAAATTCAGTTGATCTATCTACAACTATTCCGTTATAATCCCCTTCTAATAAACCTGCAGTAATAACTGCTGTTCCTTTTCCTGTCTTTGGAGCACTTGAAGTAATCATAGTTTTAGCTGACTTTCCTTCTTTATAGTCAGTTGTTAAACCATCATCTTCATAAACTTCAAAGTTTGTATCTCCACTTGGATATACTTCATAAATACGATGTGAATCATCCATAGCTTCTGGATTATTGTTTTCACTAGTCATAGGAATTATAGCTCCATTCTTAACAAAAACTGGTACCTTCCATAAAGGAGCTTCAAAGTTATTTAATACTCCACCGCCTCTATATTGTTCTCCAGTAAAATAATCTATCCAAATTTGTTCTTCATCTGGAAGATATATATCATTTCTTATATCATTACCTTCATCATCAGTAGCTGTATTTTGATATATTGGAGCTACCAACATATTTGGTCCCCACATATATTGATACTCAGTAGCTGTTCCATAAGTATATGCCTCTGGATATTCAAGCATCATAGCTCTTATCATTGGAACTCCATCTTCAGTAGCTTCATTAGCTATACTATAGTTATATGGCATCATTTGGGCCTTTAATTTTAAATACATTCTATTAATTGAAGTGTATGGATCTCCAAATACATATGGATATTTAGCATTGGCTCCCCAACCATCCATATCTATTTGAACTGGAGTAAATGCCTTCCATTGGAAATCTCTAGTTTGTACTAATGGACTTCCTCCAAATATACCATCCATATCAGATCCTACGTTAGGTTGACCTGATAGGCCTGATCCTATATATGTTGGTATATGGAATCTTATATATTCCCAATCTCCACCATATTGATCTCCTGACCATATACTTGTATAACGTTGAGTTCCTGCCCATCCATCTAAACTTACTATAAAAGGTCTTGCTTTATCCTTAGAATTATTTACTATTCCCTCTGCAGCTTGTCTCACTGAGTTGAGAGCAAATGAATATCCTGCTCCAACCCAAGCAACGTCCGTTTTAACTCCATTTGTACCAGCAACTCCAACTTCTTTGTCTATATCACGCTCAAGGTAAGCTTCTTGTCCTCCAGTAGGCTTTAAAGAGCTTTGAGTCCAAAGGCCTGTTTGAATACCAAAGCCTCTTGAATAATCAACAAATTCTTTTAAATTCTCTATATTTCCATCTATAGTCTCTTCTCGACCATAACCACATCCATAACCATCATTTGGTAAAAACCATCCAAGAGGTGTGTCATTAGATACATGATCATCAACAACCTTTTTAGCATCTATCATTAGACTCTCTTGTCTATCAAATCCTGGTTTTGGTGTTTGTGATTCTTGTCCAGTTTCATCATTTATCCAGTCACGAGAATAACAATTTGCATGACCTAAATAAAATCCATATTCAGGTAATAGAACAGGGGCTCCTGTTAACTCTGTAAACTTGTCTATAATGTTTGTTGGTTTTTCATCAACAAAATAATAAGCATCAAAACGATTTTCATCATGCTTTGTAGTAACTTTTCCTGCTTCAGCTGCTTCAAAATCATATTCACCTGGCTTAAATGTATGTCTCATAACTCCGTATCCATTAGTTGAAAAATAGAATGGATTTGGACTTGCTACTCCTCCGTCAACCCAGTTATTTTCATTCTTTATATTTATCTTTTTACCCTTATGTGAGAATCTACCATTTTGCATTCCTCCACCATAGAAGTATTCATCTTCATTTGATTCAAGAGTTTGAATTGTACTATCAGATTTGTGTTTTAATGGCTCTGCTTCTTTCCATATAGTCTTGTTAGTTAATTTATTAAAAAGCTCCATTTTTCCAGTAGCTTTTTCTATTCTAAGCTCAACAGCACTTGTGGAAATTTTTATTATATTACCATCTTCAACTGTTGGAGTAGGATTTTCATACTCCTCTTCAACTTTATCAATTATTTTTGTTACATGATCTTTTCCATTTGGCGTTGGATCTTCTTGGAACTTTCCTGTCGGATCCATATAAATCCTTAGAACATCATCTTTTAAAAATGATACTCTAAGTTCCTCTCCTGTTGTTAATTTCATAGTTACATCGTTTTCACTTTGAACAAAACTTTCTACTCCCCCTATTTGAGAATAACCAACATCTTTTTCATTCTCTGATTTTTCAACTTTTTGAATTAATCCATCAAACAAAGGAAATGCATAAGCAGGTATTGCTGGCAGCATAATATTAGATACAAAAACAGTACCTAAAGTTAAAACACTTAGCTTTTTAATTATCATCTTTCTTTTCATATTTTCCCCCCTAATTTTCATATTCCAAGAAGAAGTTAAATTTATGACAAAATTTATATCAATATACTATTAGCCTTTTCTACCATTTAGTATTTCTTAGTTTTTCTAAATAATATTGTTATAAATTTTATATTAAAATTAACAATTACCAACTTGTTATTACAAGTATATTTTATACAAGAGTTTCCTATTTGTCAATTTATTACTTTTATTACTTTTTATGTAATATAAATGTGTTTTTTACTGCTTTCGACTAAATTGTAGACTAATTGCCTTTTTCTGTTTATAAATTTTATTTAATGCTATATAATAATTACATATCTAAAATTAATAGGGGGTTCTTTTTTGATTAAAATTGCTATTTGTGATGATGAAAAATATGACTTAAATTTACTAGAAAATATGTTAAAAAATATTTTAAATAAGAATAATTTAGAAGCCAATATATTTAAGTTTTCATCTAGCTACGAATTTTTAGAATTTCAAAAGAACAGCTTTATAGCTTTCGACTTGATATTATTAGACATACTTATGGATGGATTAAATGGCCTAGATTTAGCCAAAGAAATACGTAATTTAGATCTTGAAGTTAAAATTTTATTTATAAGTACTAGTAAAGATTATATTTTAGACGGCTATGATGTACATGCCTATAATTATATATTAAAGCCAGTCTCTTATTTTAAATTAGAATATGTAATTTTAGATTTTATAGATAGCTTCAATAATTCCCAAAATAATTTTTTTACTGTAAAAAATAAGCAAAGTATATTTAGAATAAATTTAGATAATATAATCTTTTTTGAATCAAAATTAAGGAAAATAAATATTGTTTGTTCTAATTATTCTGAAATTTCGTTTTATGATAAGTTAGATAATATTGAAGATGCTCTCATTTCAAAAAACTTTATAAGATGTCACAAAAGTTATTTGGTAAACTTAAATTATATAAAAAAAATAGAAAATTCTAAAATCATCACTTTAAATAATAATATTATTCCTATAAGTAGATCTTATTTAAGAAAAACTAAGGATCTATTTTTTGAATACTTTAGGTGTAAATCTACATAAAAAAAATGAGGTTTTTATTACCTCATTTTTATTAAAATAGCTACATTAAATCTCTTATCATCATAATAAAACTTAATTTGACCATCATATTTTTCTATGCTCTTTTTTATACTTTCTAAGCCAATCCCATGATTTTTTTTATCTTTTTTTTTCGTTCTAAACCCGTTATTCTTTTTATCAAATTCTTCATAAAAACTTATACTATTTTCAACCTCTATATATAAATAATATTTATTAGATTTACTACTGACTATTATATATTTTTCACTGCCATCATCAATTCTATTGCAAGCCTCAATAGCATTATCTATTAAATTACTATATATTACACAAACATCTATATTTTCTATTGGTAAATTTTCTTTTATATATATATTCAAATTAATATCTATGTCATTTTCCTTACATAACTCTACTTTCCCCCTAAGTAAGGCATCTAAGATTTTATTATTTGTTATACTTTTTCTCTGAACTCTTAATATCTCATTATTTAAAGAATTAAGATAATTTTTAAATTCATGATAATCGCCATTTTCATATAAGGCGGTTATTATATTTAAATGATTTTTCATATCATGCCATAACCTTTTTATTTCCTCATGATTTCTTAAATCCTCACTCCAATATTTTCTTTGATAATTTATCTGTTTGCTTAATATATCTAAGTTAGTTTTTAAAATAGAATTCAATTTATTTTTTTTATTATTTAATGATATAAATTTTAATATAACTGCCAAGCAAATAAAGTTGATTATTATTAACCCACTGATAATTTTTCTTTTTTCAGATTCCATACTCTCTTTATTTCCTCTTAAGATTTTTTCTTTAAATTATTAAAACTTAACTTGTATATCTATTTCTACCTTTTTTCTTTGACTCATATAGCTTTTTATCCGCATCTCGTATTAACTCTTCAATATTCTTTTTAGAACTAATAGTAGCTTTGCTAATACCTATGCTTAAAGTTACTCTATTACTAACCTTTGAATACTCATGCTTTATATCTCTTTCATGCAAGTCATTCATTAGTTTTTCTATGTCCTTTATGACGTCCATTTCAGATCGTTCTGATAAAACTGAAAACTCTTCACCTCCATACCTAAAAACATAATCTTCTTTAAAAACATTTTTAATAATATTAGCAACACTTATAAGTGCCTCATCTCCTTTCATATGGCCATAATTGTCATTGTATTTTTTAAAATAATCTATATCTATCATTATAAAAACTAAACTTGTACATTTATTTATACTATCTTCTAATCGCCTGTATAAATATCTCTTATTATATACATTAGTTAAACCATCAGTTAGTATAGCTAATTCTAATTCCTTATTTAAATTTTTTATCTTTTTATTTTTTAAATGTATAATACTAATAATTGCTATTGCTATAATAAGTAATCCACTTAAAGAATAGATTTTCCTTCTATCTCTTACTCTAACTTTATTGAATAAATTATTATTTAATCTAATCAAAGCATCATCTGTACTAGAATTAAAACTAATTTCATTATATTCCTCATACATATGAATTATATATTTAGAGAATTCTTCATAATCCTCATTTTCATAACTTATTCTAGCTATTGAATAAGCTACTGAATAAAATATATCCGTACTTATATCCCTTGATTTTATCTCATTTAATAGCTCTTTATATTTATAAATAGCATTTTTAAAATCACCTGTTTTTATGTAATTTATATTTATGTCTAATTTCTTTAAAAGTATGTCAGTATTAGCATAAGCATCATTTTTATCTTTATTATATAATTCACTAGCTTTGCTAAAATAATATTCTCCAATTTCTAAATTTTTCTCTCGTAAGTTTATGTCTGACAGAACCAAGTATAACCAAATATATTCTCTGTTTTGCTCTTCTTCATCTAATTCTTCTATAGTACTTAAATATTTTTCTTTATATCTTTGTACCTTATTATAATTACCAACTTCAAAATGACTTTCTAATAAGTATCCATATATAGTTAACTTGTTTTCCGGACTTGTAACATTGCCACTTTCAATTAAAGATTCATATACAGATATAACCTTGTTATAATCCCTCTTTACATAATAATTTTCTCCTAGATTAATTATACAAGCATTTAAATTTTTATTATCATTATGCTCTAATGCTATTTCTAAAGCATATTCATCATATTTTAATGATAAATCACATTTCCCACATAACCTATACATTGTTGAAAGAAGTAAGTAGGCTCTTATGCGTTTCTCATAACTTTGGTTTAATTCTATAGATTCTTCCATTAAAGCTATAGCATCACTTACCTTTCCGTTAACGGATAAAATAGCTTTTGCTCTTGCATAATACATATTGGCTAACTCATCATTTTTTTTATTATCTAAAGCCATTTTTTTTGCTTTATTAAAGTATTTTTCAGACTCCTCTTTTTCTTCTATCATTAAATAATTAGTTGATAAAGCACTATATATCATTAAATCTACAATATCTATTTTTCTCTCTATATAACCTTCTGACTTCAAAAATAACTCTATGGCCTTATTATAATTTTTCTCTAAATATTCTATTGATCCTAAGGAATAATATGCTTTTTTTAAATAAATCTCATCTGTTGAATTTACTATTTCTTTCTCTAATTCCCATTTTAATTTTTGTAACTCATCCGATTTTAAATTTCTCTCTTCATCAAGCTTTACTATTTCTATGAACTGATCTGCATAAGAATCATTATTCGTTTTTTCAAAATAAATTCTATATCCTACTATAAAGGCTCCAAATATAAAAATTATTAACGCATATATTATAACTTTAAATTTCATTTAAAAATCCGTCCTATTTTTTATTATATAGTAATTTTTTTCGTTAAATAATGCCTTTTATATATTACCATTTATAGTGTATATTTTTAAGTGATTTTGTAATTTTTTGTACTTTTATTGTACTTTTTTGCCATTAAGTTTAATTGTAAAAAAAGAGATATAACTAAAAGTTATATCCCTTCTTTGTTTTAAAATATATAAATTCAATTTTATTGTTGTAAAAACATTTTTATATCATCTTCAACATTTGTAATTCCACCAATTCCAAAGTTCTCAACTAAAACTTTTGCAACATTTGGAGATAAAAATGCTGGTAATGTTGGTCCTAAGTGTATATTTTTAACACCTAAATATAATAGTGATAATAATACTATTACTGCTTTTTGCTCATACCAAGCTATGTTAAATGATATTGGTAAATCATTTATATCCTCTAATTCAAAGACTTCTTTAAGTTTTAACGCTATTAATGCAAGTGAATATGAATCATTACATTGTCCTGCATCTAATACTCTTGGAATTCCATTTATATCACCTAAAGGAAGTTTATTATACTTATATTTTGCACATCCAGCTGTTAGTATTACTGTATCCTTTGGTAATGCCTTTGCAAAATCAGTGTAGTAATTTCTTGATTTAGCTCTTCCATCACATCCAGCCATAACAAAGAATCTTCTTATTGCTCCAGACTTAACTGCTTCTACTACTTTATCAGCTAAGGCAAGAACTTGATTATGCGCAAATCCACCTATAATTTCTCCTGTTTCTATTTGCTTAGGAGCCTTGCATTTCTTAGCATGCTCAATTATAACTGAAAAATCTTTGTCTGATTCTGATTTTCCTTTTATGTGAGTACATCCAGCAAAACCTGCTGCTCCAGTTGTGTATAATCTATCCTTATAACTATCCTTTGGAGGTACTATACAGTTTGTAGTCATTAATATTGGTCCATTAAAGCTTTCGAACTCTTCTTTTTGCTTCCACCAAGCATTTCCATAGTTACCTGCAAAATGAGAATACTTTTTAAATGCTGGATAGTAATGAGCTGGTAACATTTCTGAGTGTGTATATACGTCTACCCCTGTTCCCTCTGTTTGCTTTAATAATAATTCTAAATCTTTTAAATCATGTCCTGATACTAATATACCTGGATTTTTTCTAACTCCTATATTAACCTTAGTAACTTCAGGATGTCCATAAGTTCCTGTATTTGCACTATCAAGTAATGCCATTCCATCTACTCCAACCTTACCAGTTTCTAAAGTTAAAGCTATTAATTCATCTATTGTTAAGCTATCATCTAAAGTTTTAGCTAATGTACTTTGCATAAATGCATTTATTTCTTCTTTGTCATATCCTAATGCATTAGCATGCTTCATGTATGCTGACATACCTTTTAAACCATATATTATAAGTTCTCTTAAACTTCTTATATCTTCATCCTTAGTAGCTAAAACTCCTACTTTAGTTGATTTTTCATCTAATATTGAATCTACTGAAATTTCTTCTTTCTTTGAGAAAGCATTCTTTATCTTTTGTAATAAACTTACTTTTTCATCTATTTCGCTTTTATTAGAAGCATTCCAAAGTGCAGCTTCTGATAAATTCTTTTTATTCTTTAAAGTGCTTAATAAATTTTCTTTTATTCTTAAAGTTTCTTTTACTCTCTCATAGAATATTTCATCATCAAAGTTTGCATTAGTTATTGTAGTAAATAAGTTTATAGTTACTAAATGATTAACTTTTGAATCTATCTTCTTTCCTTCAGCTCTTAATCTAGTAGTTACTTCTGATAATCCTTTAGTTGTATATATTAATAAGTCCTGCATTCTTGCTAAATCCGGTGACTTTCCACATACTCCAAACTTAGTACATCCTGTGCATCCAGCAGTCTCTTGACACTGGAAACAAAACATTTTATTTTCCATTAATATTCCTCCACTTTATTCAAAACTTTTTCCTTTGTTATCTAAAGCTTTTTTCTGTCCGCTTTAACAAGTATTATTCTATCTTATATACTTTATTAATCACGTAACCTAAGTTACCAAGACTAAAATTTTTTTGATAAAAATAAAAAAAATTTAAACTAAAGAATAATATAAAAAAGCAAAAACAGTGTATTAAATAATAAAATTTAATACACTGTTTAAAATTAAGATTTAATTAGATTCTCAACATATTTCATATCTATATTTTCTTCTAAAAGTTCACAAAGCTTATTATATTGACTTATTTTGTAATCTTTATAATTCACTTCATCACTTTCTTCTATATTTAATTCTTTCTTTAATTTATTTATAAGCTTTTCTGCAAAGTCTCCTTCATCAAATATTCCATGAATATATGTACCAAAAACATTTAAATCATCATTCTTCATACCAAGAACATTTCCATCTTTCTCTTTTAGCCATATATTCTCTTCAATTGTAGGAATACTTTCTCCATTATGAATTTCATATCCACTAACTTCATTTCCTTCTAAATCAAAAGCTACAACCTGTTTTGTAGTCTTTTCTTTATTAAATGATGTTACTATGTTTAAAAGTCCCAATCCATCCTCTTCTCTTACGTCTCCTTCAACACCAAGAGAATCAATTATTTTTTCTCCTAGTATTTGATATCCTCCACATATTCCAAAGATTAATCTTCCTTCAGAACTTTTATTAATTAATGCCTCTTTAAAACCACTTTCTTTTAAATAAATTAAATCATCTATGGTATTTTTACTTCCAGGAATTATTATCATATTTGCATTTTCTAAATCCTTAGGATTTTCTGCATATCTTATACCAACATCTTTTATTCTTGATAGAGCATTAAAGTCAGTAAAGTTTGACATATGAGGCAATCTAATTATTGCTATATCTATTCCTTTTCCATCACCTTTTATTAATTTAATAGAAGCACTGTCTTCTTCCTCTATGTCTAAATCAAAGTAAGGCATAACTCCTAAAACAGGAATTTTTATTATTTCTTCTATTTGTCTCATTGCAGGCTCAAAGAATTCTTTTTTGCCTCTAAATTTGTTTATTATAACTCCTTTAACTCTTTTTCTTTCCTCTTCAGTTAAAAGCATTATAGTACCAACAATAGAAGCAAAAACTCCTCCTCTATCAATATCTGCAACTAATATTACATCTGCATCTGCCATTTTAGCAGTCTGCATATTTGCAATATCTGTTTCTCTTAAATTTATTTCAGCACAACTACCAGATCCCTCTAAGACTATTAAATCATAATCCTTAGAAAGGTCATCATAAGCTTCTTTTGCTTTTTCTTTAAGATATTTATTTAAATCCTTATATTTATAAGCATCCATAGTACAATGAACTTTACCTCTAACTATTACTTGAGTTTTAAATCCTGCACTAGGCTTCATTAAAATAGGATTCATATATTCTTTAGGATCAATTTCACATGCCTCAGCTTGTACCACTTGAGCTCGTCCTATTTCATCGCCATCCTTTGTCACAAAGGAATTCAATGATATATTCAAAGCTTTATAAGGTGCAACGCTATATCCTTTTTTCTTAAAATATCTACAAAAAGCTGCTGCAACAGTACTTTTTCCCACAGAAGATGCTGTTCCAAGTAGCATTATACCTCTATACTTCATAAAATACACCTACTTAATATCTAAGAATCCATGAGTTTCTGTTAATATATTATCTCCAGTTTCAAAATTTATTCTTTCTTTAAATAAAGGTCCATCATAAACAAATGTATGATATTCTCCATTTTCTCCACAAGCATCTGAACCAGCTGCTTTTAATCTTTCAACTACATCCTTAGTTAAAACTTCACCTAAGAATTCTTCACCTAAAATGCTTAACTTTACATTTTTTATTACAGTTTTGAAGCCACTATCTATAAACTCATAAGTTAGTGCTTCTCTATCTTCTTCCCAAAGTGGGAAAATAGCTTCAAGTCCTGCTTTTTCACATTTATCTTCACACCAAGTTCTATGAGCCATTAAATCAATATCTCCAAATACACAAGCTTCTGCACCCATTTCCTCTTTAATTTTCTTTAAAGCCTCAACAAATGTTTCACCATAATTTTCTTTTCCGTTACTTGCAACTAAAACTAGAGGTATATCTAGAGATTTTGATACGTCTTTTAATAATTTATCTGGTATTCCATGGAACCAGCTTCTTAAAACTTTTTTATCAACAGTAACTAATAAAGCTACTGGAGTATGTCCAGCTTTTATCATTCTATATAATGATAATGTACTATCCTTTCCACAACTATATGATACAACAAATTTCTTTTTCATATTGTCCACCTACTTCCATTTTTCTAATGCTTCTAGCATAAATTTTCTAATATCTATTTTATAAACATCTTTAATTTTATAACTATTTAATATTTCCCTTGCTTTTCCATGGCTATAAATTTGGCCCTCTTTAATAAGAATTACGTCCTCACTAAACATTTGAACTAAATTTAAATCATGTAAAACCCCTATAACTGTTTTATTATTTTCTTTTGTCCATTTATTTATGTAATCTAAAATTTCAATTTGACATTTTAAGTCTAAATGATTAGTTGGCTCATCTAAAAGTAGTATATCAGGCTCCTGAGCAAAGGCTCTTGCTAAATAAACTCTCTGAAGTTGTCCACCTGATAATTCATTTATAAGTTTATCTTTTTCTTCTAACAAACCAACACTTTCAATACACTTTAATACTATATCCTTATCTTCATTACTGAGACTTGAAAAAATACCATTTATGTGAGCATATCTTCCTAAAGCAACTGTTTCAAATACAGTATAAGAAAAGTATATTTCAGAATTTTGACTCATTAAAGCAACTTTTTTAGCTAAATCTTTTCTTTTAATCTTTTTAATTTCTACTCCATCTAGCTTTATTTCTCCCTTATATTCTATAAGGTTAGCTAAAGCTTTTAATATTGTGGATTTCCCACATCCATTTGGTCCTATTATAGAAATATTTTCTCCCCTATTGACCTTAAAAGATATGTTATGTACAACATCATTTTCATCGTACCCACAGCATAAGTTTTTAACTTCTAGCAAAATATCACCTACTTCTTTTTCCAAAATAAATGTAAGCAAAAAATGGTGCTCCAATTAAAGCTGTAATTGCCCCTACTGGCAATTCTGATGGTGAAATTAATGTTCTTGAAACTAAATCTGTTAGTACCATAAGTGTTCCTCCAAGTATAATGCTCATTGGAATTACTACTTTATGATTAGAACCAAATATTTTTCTAACTATATGAGGAGTTATAAGGTCAATAAAGCCTATAACACCACTTAAAGCAACTGCGCTTCCAGTTAAAATAGCAATTGAAATAAGTAGTCTTTTTTTTACCTTTTCAGTTTCAACACCTACGGTCTTTGCACTCTCTTCTCCAAAACTTAAAATATCCATTTCTTTTGTATATCTTAATACCATAAAGACTCCAATCAAAAAAAATGGGAGACCAGCCAAAACATAGGACCAACTTTTCATAGCAAATGATCCCATTTGCCACATAGTAATAGCCTTTATATCCTCACTACATAATGCTGTTATGGTTGTTAACATGGCACTAGTAAAAAGCGATAGAACCATTCCAGCTAATATTACTGTATTATTTGAAAGTCCTCTGTCTACTTTATTTGAAAAAATTATCACTGCGAAAATAGTAAAAACTCCACATAAAAATCCTATAATAGGCATAGCTAAATTGCCTATAAAAGGTATTGTTATACCAAGAACTATGTATATTCCAACTCCTAAAGAAGCTCCTGATGAAACTCCTAAAGTATATGGTGATGCTAAAGGATTTTTTAAAATTGATTGAATTACAGCTCCACTAACTGCAAGGGAAGCTCCAACTCCAAATGCTAATAAAACTCTAGGTAATCTAATTACCCAAATAATTGCTACGTCCTCTGGTTTGATACCAGCTCTAAGTGGAATATCAAAAATCTTATTTCCAACTATAGAAATAGTATCCCATATATTAATATTGGAACTTCCAATAGAAGTTCCAATACAAAGTACTAATAATACTAATGGAATAGATAGTGTTATTAGTAATTTTCTCTTTTTAGATTCCTGCATATTGTTCTGGATAAATATCCTTTGCTATTTGTTTTAAAGCACTTATCACATATTGACTTCCACGTGATGTTGCATTTTTATCTACTAAGAATATTTGATTATCCTTAACAGCAGTTATTGTATTCCAACCTGGACGTTTAGCAATTAAATCTGTTGCATTTTCAATATAATCTTCATTTGTTAAAATCACATCTGGATTTGCTTTTATAACAGCTTCTTCACTTGGTGAAATCCATCCTCTTTCATTTGCAAATACATTTTCTGCTCCAACTATAGTTAATAGATTGTTTAAGAAAGTATCACTTCCAAAGCTGTATAAATTTGGACTTGACCCAATTTCAAAGTAAACAGTCTTTTTATCTTTTATAGTTTCACCTATAGTTTTAATTTTGTTTACTTCACTTTTCATTTCATCAACCATTTTGTTTCCTTCAGACTCTGTTCTAGTTAACTTAGCTAAGAAATTTATATCTTCGTATATTCCATCAATGCTTTCACTAGTTGGAATATAAACTACTGGTATTCCAGCATCCTTTAAAACCTTAAATGGGTCTTCTTTACCTTCCCTATTATGACCTGAAGCTATTATTACATCAGGCTTAAGGGCCAAAATAGCCTCAGCATCTGGATTTCTAAAATCTATTTTAGGTATATCTGGGTTTAATCCTTTTACATCTGCTGAGTATTTATCAATACCTACGATTTTATCACCTAAGCCTAAACCTACTAATATTTCTGTATTAGACGGTGCTGTTGATACTATTCTTTGGATTTTTTTTGGTACTGTAAATTCAGTTCCTTCCATATCTTTCATTGTTACCGTTTTGCTTCCACAGCCAACAAATAACAGTAATGACATTACTATTAAAGTTACTAGGGAAATTAATTTTTTAAAGTTTTTCATATTTTTCCTCCATTTTTGCCTTTGTAATTTCTTAAGTCATATGAAGGATTTTTTATTTGATTTTAAGTAATGATTTTAATATGTATTTAATATTGCTAAGTACCCCTACAACCTATAAAAGCAAATTTGAAATTTCTTAAATTAAGGTTAAAGCATCACTAATAATCAAATTTCTCTTTCATAAAACTTAACAATTAAATATTTGAGGTTTAAGATTAATACGTAGAAAATAAAAAAACATACCCATTCGAAGGTATGTTAAGTATATTCTGAAAGCGTACGCATCCTATTACCTTACCCTCAGAAGATAATAGTATTCGCATAAAAGGCAGGTATCCCGACTTTGCTTCATCCTCTATCTCGTCTTCCCACATAAAAATGCAGTGACATATTGAGATTTCGTCAGCTTCACGGTTACTGAGGTAGTTGAAGATTTTAACTTCATTCCCTATTAAGTGAAATCACACCAATTATGAATCAATCAACTTGATTATATTATTATATTTTATTATTGTCAAACACCTTATCTACTTTAAATTTATCTTTTTAATAAAAATGTAAATAAACTATTTTAAAATCTTTGAAAGCACTTCTAAAAGTCTTTCATTTTCTTCTCTTCTTCTAACTGCAACTCTATAATAACTATTGTCTAAACCTACATAATTATTACAACTTCTTATTATTAATCCTTGTTTAATTAGTTCTTCCCTTAAATTTAATTCTCTGTTTAATTTAAAGAATAAAAAATTAACAGCTCCCTTAAAAACATTAATATCTTTAAAATCTTTTAAACCATTATATAAAAATTTATTTTCTTTTTTTACGTAAGCTACGCTATTTTTTATATACTTAACTTCTTTTAATGCCTCTCTTCCAGCATAGTCCGCCACTGTATTTACACTCCAAGGAGTCGCAACAGAATTTATTTTTTTTATCATTTCAAAATCTGAGCTTAATCCATAACCTAATCTTATACCTGGGAAAGCAAAAAGCTTAGTTAATGATTTAACCACAATTAAATTATCAAAATCATCTAGATATTCAATAACAGAGTATTTTTCATTATTTTCAACAAAATCTAGAAATGATTCATCAAAAACAACTTTTATATTCATCTCTTTTGCCTTTTTCAAAACTCTTAATGAAAATTCTTTCTCTATTAAAGCTCCTGTTGGATTGTTTGGATTACATAAAAATATTATGTCTAAATCATCTTTTATTTCATCTATAAATCCATTATCTAATGAATATCTATCTTTTAATATATAATGATTCACTTTGCATTCTAGAGATTTTAAAGCATCCTCGTATTCTGAAAAAGTAGGTGCTATTATAAGAGCATTTTTAGGTTTAATTCCTCTTACTATGTTAAAAATCACTTCTGCAGCTCCGTTACCTAAAACTATTTTATCTAAATCTACTTTCTCGAAACTTGAAATTTCTTTTTTAAGTTCATAATAAGTTATATCTGGATACCTTTCTATTGAGTTTATTCCTCTAATCATTGCCTCTTTTACTTTTTCTGAAATCCCCATAGGGTTTATATTAGCAGAAAAATCAATTATATCCTCTTCTTTTAACCCATAAACTCTTTTTATTTCTTCTACATTACCACCATGTCCTAAATTCATATGATCACCTCTAAAGCAAATCTAATAATAAGAGCTATTACCATTCCTAAAAATGAAACTAACCCCAAAATTTTATTAGTCTTGTAAACATCTGAAATTTCTATTTTCTTTTTAGCTTCTCCTATTGTTGGCTTTTCTATAAGTTTTCCAAAATAATAATTTGCTCCTCCAAGTTTTATTCCTAAAGCCCCTGCAACTGCTGCCTCTGGATGAGCACTATTAGGACTTGAATGATTATATCTGTCTCTCTTATATATTTTTAAACTTCCTTTATAATTAAGTCTTAAAACAAATGAAGCAATTACTATTAGATAAGCTGTTAATCTAGCAGGAATATAATTAAATATATCATCAAGCTTTGCTGAAACAAATCCAAAATCCTTATATTTATCATTTTTATATCCAAACATAGAATCACATGTATTTACTGCCTTATATAGAAAAGCTAATGGTGCTCCTCCAATACCAGCAAAAAACAATGGTGCTATAATACCATCTGACATATTTTCAGCAACTGTTTCTACTACAGCTCTTACTATAGCTTCTTCATCTAAGTTTTCTGTATCCCTTCCTACTATATAAGATAATTGCTTTCTAGCCTTAACAATATCTCCTTCATTTAAAATTTTAATTACTTTAAGGCCCTCAACTTTAAGCCCCTTGGCTGAAATACAAAAATAAATAAGTACTCCAGATATTAAAGTTTCTAAAATAGGATTAATCCTATTTGCAGTATGTACAATTCCTAAAGTTACTCCAAAGGTTATAGCTACTATGAAAAACCATGCAAAAAAACCTGCTAACTTAAGATTTTTCTTAAATACTCCTCTCCAAAGTTTCTCCATACTAGAAGCTAATTTTCCTATATATCTAATAGGATGATATGGATTATTAGGATCTCCTATTATTAGGTCTAAAACGTAGCCTATTATAATTTTTATCATTTCTAAAACCTTTCTATTATTTCTAGCCTTATGTGATTTTTTATATTTTCTTCAAAATCTAGACTTGAAAATTCTTTTTTTAAATTTTTCGTAACCTGTTCAACTTTTAATTTATATCCTCCTCCACACTTAGGTTGATAAGTATAAAAGTCTAGTCCACTTTTTTCAAAAAGTTCTAAAATACAAGCTATACTTCCGCCATGACATACTATTAAAGCTTCTTCTTCCCCTTCTTCCTCTAGCCTTAAAAGTAATTTTAAAAATGCTTTTTTCATTCTTTTTTCAAAATCTTTTCTAGATTCACCCTTAGGACAAGAAACTCCTTTACTTTCATCTAGAATCCACTCTAAATATTTCTTATCTTCTTTTAGCATATCATAGGATTTCAACTCAAATTCTCCAAAGTTATATTCTCCAAATTCTTTTATAATTTCATACCTTTCATTTGGATATAAAATATTAAATGTTTCATTAGCTCTCTTTGCTCCACTTGTAAAATTCTTTTTACATCTTGGAAAATTCACACTCTTTCTTTTTTCCTCTAATTCACTTATTCCTATTTCACTTAGAGACACATCACTTATTCCACAATAAAGTTTCTTTTCATTGCAAAAAGTTTTTCCATGTCTAATTAAATAAATTATCATCTTATTATTCACCCTTTAATCTCGTTGGTATTCCAAAAAATATCCTATAAACTTCTTCACTTTCCTTTGATAAAAATTGAAGAACTTTTCCTGTTTCTTCTCTCCATAATCTTTCTTCTTTTTTTAAAGGAACTATTCCAGAGGATATCTCATCACAAATTAAAATTTTACCTTTAAAACGTTCCTTGTTTTCCTTAAAAAAACTTAAAGACTCTTTTCCCTCTAAAGCATTAAAATAAATAAGCTTATCTATTCCACTAATTACTTTTTTAGAAAAATCTATATTATTTTTACTGCAGTAAAATATCTCTTCTTCTTTTATTCCTAAGTTTTTTCTCAAATAATTTAGTTTACCATTATAGGCACCACCAAATAAAAGTTTCAAAAGTTTTCCCTCCTTAAATAATTCCTAAAATAAGAATTCCTGTAAATTCCATAATAACAAGAATATATCCTGCAACATCTCCATTTATTCCTCCTAATTCTTTTTTCACTTTTGAAAGTAAAATTAGAGAAACAACTCCCATTCCTGCCATAGCAATTAAATAATTTATTCCTAAGATAAAAAACGTTAATATTGAAGCTATTATATATATTCCTATTAAAATTATTTCATCTATTTTTCCAGTTCCATTTTTAAAGAATTTTCCTAAAGAGCTTTCTCCAATCATTTCTTTACTAACAATAAAATATCCATTTATGGCTCTTGATGCTATAGGTATGAATATTAATATTCTCATATCTATATTTTTATCTAGTACAGTAAAAATTCCTGCAAACTCTACTATTATCAATAAAAGAACAGAAATAACTGAAAAAGCTCCAACTCTTGAATCTTTTAAAATTCTAAGTTTTTCTTCTTTATCTCTTCTTGAAAGAAGAGCATCTGAAACATCCATGAAACCATCTAAATGCAAAAATCCAGTTAAAAGATACGGAACTGATAAAATAATAGCTCCCATAAGCATAATTGACACATTAAGTTTATTTAATATAAAGAAACTTAAATACCAAAGGCATCCTATGATTAATCCTATTAAAGGATAAAGTTTCATTATGTGCTTAGATACTTTATCATCCCATTCATATTTGGGTAATGGAATAACTGTAAACATACTCAAAGCCATATTTATGGCCTTATAAAAGCTTTTCATTTTTTAAAACCTCCTTTCCTTTATGAAATATTAAGTTTCCAAAGGAAGCTTCTATAACAACATCTGAAAAGGAAGCTAATTCACAATTTATTGCTCCTAACTCTCGTCTAAAAGCCTCTGTATAAGAATCATATTTAATTCCATCGCTAAAAACATAATCTGAAACTATTACTAAGTTAGAAACTTTCATTCCTAAATTTTTTATATGATTTAAAATCTTTTTATTTACACTTTCATTAAATTCTTTTCCTACAAACATTTCATTAGTAACTAAAGACGTTAAACTATCTAGTAAAACTGTATCTTCCTTAGAAAATTTATTAAGAATTCCATTTAAATCTCTGTGTCTTTCAATGGTTTTAAAATCATATTTCCTTCTGTTCTCCAAATGATTTTCTATTCTTTTTAAATCTTCTAAATCATAAGGATTCATAGTAGCTAAATAATAAAGCTCTCCTTTTTTTAGTTTTGAAAGCTCACTACTATAAAACTCAGCATAAGAGGACTTACTACTTTTAGCTCCTCCAATAATTAAAACTATCATAACTAATTAAATTAACTCCTCTAATATTTTTGAAATACCTCTTAAAGCTTTAAAATACAACATAGCATTCTTCTTCCTTTACTTCATCTAAATAACTATTATCAATATTTCCTTCTTCAAAAGTCGCCATATTATTCATCATAGCTATTGAAAAATCAATAACTGAAAAAGCAATTGGACAACCACTTCCTTCTCCAAGTCTCATATTAAGGTCTAACATAGGATTTAGTCCAAGCTCTTCTATAGCAAGATTATATCCTATTTCTTCTGATTTATGGGAAGTAAAACAAAACTCTTTAATTAAAGGATTTAACCTATTGGCTAAAAGAGCTGCTACAACAGATATAAATCCATCAATTACAACAGGTATTCTATAGAAAGCAGCTCCTAAAAATACTCCTGCCATGGCTCCAATATCATATCCTCCAACCTTTGAAATAATATCAATAGGATCCTCCCTATTAACATCATGCTTTTTTATAACTTCTTCCACAATAGTTTTTTTCTTTTCAAAAGATTCGTTGGTTATTCCGCCACCTTTTCCTACTACTTGAGAGGTTTCACATCCAATAAGAGCCTTTAATACTGCCGCTGAAGTAGTTGTATTTCCTATTCCCATTTCACCTACTCCAAGTATTTTATATCCTTTTTCCTTAGCCATTTTTACAGCTTCGATTCCTATTTCTAAGGACCTTTTAGCCTCCTCATAAGTCATAGCTGGTTCTTTATAAATGTTTTTAGTTCCCTTTGAAATTTTTCTATTTATAACTCCTTCTATAACTTCATCAGAATTAATCCCTACATCAAAAACCATTAAATCTGTTCCATTAGCCTTTGCTAAGGTAGCTACTCCAGTATTTCCTCTCATAAAGTTTTTTGTTTGAAGTAAAGTTACGCATTGAGGTGCTGAAGCTACTCCTTCTTCTACAACTCCATTATCTGAAGACATTATAATTACACATTTTTTATCAATTTCATTAAATAGATTTCCAGTTATTCCAGATAACCTTATAGCTATATCTTCTAACTTTCCTAAACTCCCTAAAGGTTTAGCTAAAGAATCTACTCGTTTTTTAGCTTTCAATGTTATATCCTCATCTATCCCCTTTATTCCTTTTAACACCTCATTTAACATTATCCTTTTCCATCCCTTCTTATTTTTTGATATAATATTTTCATTAGAAATATAAGGAGATTAAGATGACTAATAAAATGAAAAATCATAAGATAACCAGACTAGGCGGCCTTAATAACTCAAACTATTTATTAGAGTGTGAAAATAATAAATATGTTTTAAGAATACCTAGTAAAGATAATAAAAATAATTTTTCAGAGGAAAATTTTGTTTTAACTTTTGCTAATTTGAACAAGCTATCCCCCCCTATTATATATCATAATAAGGATAATGGAATACTAATAAGCAAATTTTTAGAAGGTTCAAAAGTAAACATGACTACATTTACCTCTTTAGAATTCATTGAAAATTTAGCCAATACTCTAAAAAGACTACATATTCTTAGATGCAATCATACTTTTAATCCTTTTGAACATATAAGAGAAAACTTTAAACTTTTAAAATCTAAAAATTTTATATTACATAAAGATATCCACTTAATTTTAAATAGGTTAAATATTCTTGAAGAGAAGCTAAGTAGAGATATTACTTTAGGACTTTGTCACAATGATTTAAATTCATCAAATGTACTTTACTATAATAATAAAGTTTTTTTTATTGATTTTGAATTTTCTGCTATGTGTGATATATTTTTTGATTTGGCAACTATATCATGGATGCTTAAAGAGAATGAAAGATATTTTTTAATAAAAAATTATTTTGGTTATTATTCTAATAAATTAATGGAAAAATTAGACGATTATCTTTTTGTAGTTAAGCTTTGGAATGCTTCTTGGAGTTTTATAAAGTCTCTAACATCAAAATCTACATATGATTATAAATTAGGTGGAAACATGATTATAGATGATTTGTTATCTAAACTTTAAAATAAAATAATTAACTTTAATATATGAAACTCCATCTTCGCTGTGTCGTTTCATTGCATATATCTTAAATTCTTGACTATATGTTTTCCTAACTTTATATTGTTTTTTCAAAAAAATCACCCCATTAAGTAGATAATGCACCAGCTATTTAAGCTATGTCTACTTAATGGGGTTCAGTTCATAAGATGAAGAGTAACTATTTAAATTTACTTACATAATCTTATAATTGTTCTTAAATATAAATTAATCGCTGGAAACATGTCTTCTTCATTAAAATCAAATTTAATAGAATGATGTTCATCTTTTAATTGACTTCCAAACATAATATATGATGCTTTTCCCCCTCTATCCTGTACTCTTTTCATCATATAGCATATATCTTCACTAGCCCCAAAATCTTCTTCATCTATTATTATTTCATAACTTTTTATATCCTTTGCCACATATTTAATAATATCAATTAATTCCTTATCACTTTTTCCACTTATAGATTGTCCTAAACATGCTATTTCAGCATGATTATCATGCATATCCGCAGAAGCTTTTAAAATTCTTATAGCATACTCTTTCATATATTCATTTAACTCTGTAGTTTCTCCTCTAGTCTCTACTTCCATAAATGCTTTTCCTGGAATTACATTTCTTCCACTACCAGCTATTAATCTACCTACATTTATTCTTGTTATTCCTTCACTATTTCTAGGGATAGCATCTAAATTTAAAACTGCTGTAGAAGCTGAAAGTAATGCATTATGTCCTTTTTCAGGTGCCACACCTGCATGTGATGATTTTCCCTTAAATTCAACATTAATCTTTGAAGTTGCCAAAAATCCTTTTGTTCCACAGATTATTTCTCCAGACTTTTTAGCCTTTATTCCAATATGTCCACTTAATAGATATTCCACATCATCTAATATTCCTGATTCAGCCATGGGATTTCCTCCACAAACACTTTCCTCTCCTGGTTGAAAAATAAGCTTTATAGTACCTTTAAACTTCTCCTTTAAAATAATTAATCCTTCAGCTACTCCAAGTCCAATAGCTATATGCCCATCATGTCCACAAGCATGCATGATTCCTTTATTTACTGAAGAAAATCCCATTTTAAATGGAATATGTTCTTTATCCTCACTTTCAAAAACCTTAACTCCATCTATATCAAACCTTAAAGCAATGGTTGGTCCTTCCCCATTCTTCAAAGTTCCAACTACTCCAGTATATCCTCCAATCATTAAATCACTTATTTCTTTAAATGCCCCTTGCTTTAAAGCTCTTTCATAACTTCTATTTAGTTCATTTTCACTAGGAACATCTAACCTATGTTCTTTACTTATAACTTCTTTTCCTACCTTAATTTCATATCCAATATCTCTTAGATACTTGCCTATTAAAGAGGCTGTTCTAAATTCTTTCCAAGCTCCTTCTGGATACTTGTGAAAATCTCTTCTATAATTAATTATTTTCTCTCTACTTTCATTAAGAAATTTCTCAATATCCTTATTCATTATTTATTCCTCCATGCTAATAAATCTTTAAAATACCATTATATTTAATAATACATTATCTTTAAGTAGAATAAACCATTTAAAATTTTCTTAATGTTTAAACTCTTTTTCCTAAAAATCTCCAATAAAAAAACAAGTCCTTACAAGAACTTGTTTTTTTAATATATATTATATGCTTAGTGATTACATCCATGATGATTACATGTATGTGTGCTTGAAAACTCTTTTAATTCTCCTTTTTTAAATGCCTCTAAATTAGCTTCTATATCTCCATCAATTGCTTTATAAACTTTAATTCCCATAGAGTTTAATTTATTTATAGCACCAGCACCTATTCCGCCAACTACTACAGCATCTACAACTTCGCCTGATAAAGCCTTTATTGGCTGACATTTGCCATGTTCATGACCTAAATCGCCATTACCTACAGTAGTTACCTCATTCTTTTCTAAATCGCATATTACAAAAGTCGGAGCTGTACCAAAGTGACCATATGGAATGCTCTTAACTCCTTCATTAGTTTTAACTGGGAAACAAATTCTCATTATATTTTCCTCCTTTAAATTTTTATTATTTATGCATTTAACATAATTACATACTTTAATACATTTTGTGTAAGTATTTTCTTTTGTTTTTATATTATTATCATCATTTACGATATAATCAATTAAGATATTAATACTTTCTAGCTCCTCTATATTTAAATCATAAACAATGTGATAACCTATCTTATATCCAATTACAAGGTTTGCTTCTTTTAATATTTTTATTTGTTGAGAAACAGCTGATTCTGAAATATTCAGTTCTCTAGCTATCCCTTTTGCGCACATAGATTTTTTTCTTATAAGGTGTAATATATTTATTCTTGTTTCATCACCTAAAGCTTTAAATATTTTTATTTTTTCTTCCATAAACCACCTCTTAATTTCAATTAAGTATTTGCTTAATTAAATTTTACTACTATTACTTTCCAAATTCAATAGTTATTTTTATTTTAATTAAGTATTTACTTAATTAATTTTAATTTATATATTGCTTATCTCTTAAAAATAATTAAAATAAAAAGAGTGGTATAAAACCACTCTTTTATAATTTATAATTTATTATTTATTATTTATTAGAAGCTTTCCACTCATCTAATTGCTTTTGCATTTCAACCTTTATATCTTCTAATCCAGCTGAATATAACTTTTTATTTAAGTCTTCTAATCCTTTTACTGGATCTATTGAACCTGTGTATAAAGATCTTTCGAATTCTTGTAATACGTTGTTAACTGCTGATATTTGAGTTGTAACTGGCTCTGTATTAAACTTAAATCCTAAGATTTTTGAAGTTTTAGCGTTTTGGTTGAACTCTTCAAAAGCATCCCATTTGTCTGCTGGGTCAACATCTAATACATAAGTATCAAATAGGTTTCCATACGCCCAACTTGTTACACTATAGTTACTTTTCTCTGGTCTCTTAATTTGATTATCACTAACCTTTTCATAGTGAGTTCCCTCTAATCCAAACATTAACATATTTCTTAATTCAGCATCAGTATTTACTAAGTTTATAAGCTCCATAGCTTTTTCTGGATTCTTGGAGTTAGCTGATATAGCTGTCATTGCCCCTGTTGTTGAGTTATTTGTAACATATGATGGTATTATTGGTGAAGTTACAACATCTCTTTTTAAAGATTGTCCCCAACCATTTTCAGCATATGGTTGTCCATCAGCTTTCCATAAAAATCTCTTAACTTCATTTTGCATGTTATTAACAGCTGCATCTTGATTTATATATCCTTTTTCATAGTATTCTCTTAATTTAGCCATCATAGCTTTCATTTCTTCAGTTTCAAACATGTTTTGTACTGTTAAAGTATCATCATTGTAGAATACTCCTAATGGTTTCATTATTTCATCAAACTCTAATGGAATTGAATCTCCTTGAGTATAGAATGGAACGAAATCTGGCTCTTTTTCTTTTATTATTTGTAACCATGGTTCTAAATCTTCTACTGAGTGTATATCTTGGTATGGAATATCATATTTTTCAACAAGTTCCTTATCAAATACCCACATAGGTGCTAATGCTATTTCTTTTTGATTTGGAACTGCATAAATCTTTCCATCAACTTCAGCACCTTTCCAAAGTCTTTCATCTATAACACCTTTAAGATCTGATCCTTCTTTGTCTAATAAATCATTTAATTCAAGGAAAGCTCCTTTTCTAGCATTCTCTAAATATGGGAAAGCCCATGAACATGTAAATGCTAAATCATATTCTTCTCCTGAGTTAGCTAATACGTTCATCTTTTGAGTGTAGTCTCCAAAAGAAACGTGTTTTATATCTACAGTAGCATTTATCTTATCTTTTATATATTTATTTACTTCCTCTTCTACCATTTCATTATCATTTTGCGGATCCCCTATTACATACCATACTAAATTAACAGGTTGCTCACTTGATCCACCTTCTGCACCTTTGTCGCTTGATCCACAACCTGTAAGTGCTACAGATGTAGTCATCATTCCTCCTAAAATTAAT
The DNA here is from genome assembly GCF_057782465.1 of Clostridium sp. LIBA-8553. Taxonomy (NCBI): domain Bacteria; kingdom Bacillati; phylum Bacillota; class Clostridia; order Eubacteriales; family Clostridiaceae; genus Clostridium; species Clostridium sp. LIBA-8553. The sequence continues at coordinate 1,572,375 of NZ_CM173489.1, read as the reverse complement.
GCTAATAATTTTTTGTGTTTAAGCATTTTTTAATCCCCCTCATATTACTATTTTTATACCTTTTAGATTCTTTAATACTTAAAAATTTCAAACAAACGTTTACAAATAGTATATAACTCTCACTTATTCCAATGTTATATATACTTATTTAATCTTCTTTACTTGAGAAATTTAAGTGAATTAAAGTTTCTATAGTTAATTTATACCATATTAGTAAAAAAGTCAACATTTGCAGAAATAACTATTTTTTTGCTCTAAAGTGGCTATTTCAGCCACTTTGAAAAATTTTTATCACTAAAATGTGTTTATATATATTTCGTTAACTTTTTAAATGATTTGAAAAGTTTGAAATATTTGTAATAAAAGTGTTATGTTTAGCATATTTTTATTCTTTATTTAATCATATATGCCCTTAAATTAATATAGTAATTATTTAAGGATATGTTAAATGCAAAAACTTTTACTTGCTCTTATAGTGGACTATAGTAGATTTTCAAATGCTGATTTAAGATAATTTATTTCTATATTTGTAGCACAAACTTTAAATTATAGTAGATATGTTGATATAATAAGATTTAAAAAATAAAAAACAGACTAATTAGCCTGTTTTTTATTTATCCAATCATTTAATTGTCTCTCTAATTCTTCTTCGACTCTATCTATCCCTGCACTTTTAAGCTTATTATTTAACTTTTCAACATATTCTTCCGTATTAACTAATCCAGTATATAAACTTCTTTTAAACTCTTCAAGCACAGAATTTATAGAATTTATTTCAACTTTTACATTACTTGAATCAAATTTAAACCCTAAAACCGGTGAAATTTTAGAATTCTCATTAACTGCTTTAAATTCTTCCCATTTATTATCCGGTTCATCCTCTAAAACATAAGTTATAAATAAGTTACCTAAGGTATAATAATCAACCAAATATTTTTGTGATTCTTCTAAAAGTCTTATTTTATTATCTGATATTTTTTCATAGTGTATTCCTTCAATACCATAATTTATAAGATTTCTTAAATATTTATCTGTATTTAAAAGATTTAAAAATTCCATAGCCTTTTCTGGATTATCTGAATTCTTTGATATAGCAATCATAGATCCATTAATAGAATCGTTAGTTATATAACTCTCAAAAATTGGTGTCGCAACAACTTCACTTCCACCTTTATTTGACCATATTTTTTCAGCATATGGCTGCCCATTAGCTTTAGTCACAAACTTTTTAGCAGAAAAATCCCCAGTATTTCCAAGCTTAGAATTAGTGTACTCAAGCTCATTGTATTTTCTCATAGTTTTTAAATTATTTAACATTTCTTCTGTTTCAAATATATTTACTACATCTAAGTTATTACTTATTAAGGAAACACCTAATCCCGGAGCTAATTCATCCCATGTCATTGGCACTGAATAACTATCATCTACATAAAAAGGTATTACTCCCTCTTCATTTTCCTTAATCAACTTAAGCCAAGGCTCTAAATTGTCCAATGTCTTTAGTTCCTTATAAGGGATATTATATTTATCTACATATTCCTTTGAAAATACCCACATAGGCATATTGACTATTTCTTTTTGATTTGGAACGGCATATACTGCTCCATTAACCTCAGCACCTTGCCAAAACTTTTCGTCGATTTCCTTATATACTTCTTTTCCATACTGTTCTAATAAAGCATTTAAATTAATAAAGTTACCTTCTTTAACATTAGGTAAGTAATCATTTGCCCATGATGATGTAAATACAAGATCAAATTTTTCTCCTTCTTTTGTTTTATTATTCATAACCTTTGTAAAATCAACATAATCTATGAATCTAATATCAATAGTTGCATTTATTTTCTTCATCAAATACTTGTTTACTTCATTCTCAACTCTTTCCATATCCTCTGGTTCTATGCCTATGGTGTACCAAACCAACTCGGTATTTTCAAAATCACTAGTATATTTACCATTCTTCACAAGATTAAATATTATTAAAAATATCATAAGTATTGAACTTATAATAATTAAAACCGGCTTCTCAACCTTAATCACTCTTATCCCTCCATTTTTTATTACAAATACATTATATTTATTTTTTATAATTCTTTAAATGAATATTTTTTATATAATATTACTTTTTTTTATAAACCTACTTTTGCTTTTACTAGACTTATTAAACTTTTAGTAATAAACTATATTTATCGGTTTGTTATGGAGGTAATATTTATGATTATTCAACACATAGATATAAATATACTTTATTGGATCCAAAGTAATCTTCAAAATAGTTTTCTAAATCCAATAATGATTTTTTTCACTTCATTAGGTAATTTAGGATTTATATGGATTGCAATAAGTGTATTATTAATATTATCAAAAAAGTATAGAAAAATTGGTTTATTAACATTAGCTGCTCTAATTGTAAATACAATTCTTGGTGAGGGAATACTTAAACATATTATAGAAAGGCCTAGACCATTCATTACTTATTCTGATTTACATATAATAATTCCAAAGCCAACAAGTTATTCTATGCCATCTGGCCATACATCTGCATCTTTTGCTGCAGCTTTTATGCTTGCTTATTCATTTAAGAATCTAAAAGTATATATCTACTTATTAGCTTCACTTATAGCTTTTTCTAGATTATATTTACTAGTTCATTATCCAAGTGATGTATTATCAGGTATTTTATTAGGATATATAAGCTTTTTAATAGTTATAAAAACTTATAACTTTATAAAATCTAAAAAAAAATCAAAAGAGTCTTAAGTTGACTCTTTTGATTTTTTCTTTATTTTCGATATTAACTTTTCATAATGTTTTATGCTATTTTTTAATGTTGTTACTGCATACTTTTCATTTGTTCCTGTACTTGTCTCTCCTGTTAAGATGAATCCTGTTACTCCACATCTCATTAAATGATATATATCACTTAATTCATTTATAGTAGGCTTACTTTTATTACTTCTAGAAATGGAGCTAAGTACATTAGTTGCAACTATTATTGATTTATTCTGATTCTTTAGAAGATAAACTATCTTTTCTTGTGCTATAGGAACATTTATTATTCCTACTTCAGCAGATAAATCTCCTCTAGCTATAACTATTCCATCTAGCTCCTTTGCTATTGCCTTTATATTATCTATTCCTTCTGAAGTTTCAATTTTCCCCCAAAGTTTTGGTATAACTTGATTCGGTTTTAGGTTTTTAAAAACACTATTTTTAAATTCTTTACATTCTTCTACATATGAACAATAAGAATAGGCTATAATATCTACCTTATTATCTATAGCAAATTTAATATCTTCTAAATCCTTAGGCGCCATACCCCAATTTTTTCTATCAAGCTTTGGAAGGTTACATCCTTTTTCTTTTCTAACAACACCTCCAAGCTTAACCTTAGTTTTTATAAGCCCACTATTATTATTTATAACTTCAAACTCCATTGTTGCATCTTTCATATATATTTTTTTAAAATTATTATTATAAATAAATTTATTTTTTATGTTTAAAGGTATCAATTTTGTTTTATCAATATTTTCTAAATAAAGCTCATAAGTTTCTTCTGAACAAAAATAAATAATATCATTTACATTCACTTTAAATGTGCCACAAATGTTATTAGATACCCTAATTTTATTTCCTTGTAGGTCTAAAAGAATTTTTATCCCCTCATATTTATCTCGTATGTAATTGATGCAAACTTCTATGTCTTCATACTTTCCATGAGAGAGATTCATTCTAATTATATTGCCTCCACTTTTAACTATATTATCTATTTTATTAAAAATTTCTTTTTTGCTCTGTTCGTTTTTATTAATAAATCTAGTATTAATACTACCTACAATGTCCATAATTTCCTCCATAAATATTGCTATTCAATGATATATATGCATAAAAGCTACTAAATATAATTTCTATATATTAACAATTAAAAATAACTTAACATAATATATTTTATAAGTAAATGTTCTTATGGTTTTTACTAAAATCAAAATATAATGTTCTCTATCTTTGGTGATTTATTTGGTGATAATGTCTTAGCAGATTCTTCTTTTATTTTTTATAATTATGACTAAAATTCATGGTATAAGAGAAGAAATAAAATTTGCTTATAAAAACCAAAAGGACTAGAAAAACTAGTCCTTTTAAAGTAAATAACACAGAATAGAATGCTATAATACTTTATTTTATAATAAATTCAATTACTTAACTTACTTCCTTAATTATTCTATATAAAACATCTTTTAACTTTTCTTGATCTATATTCTTAAATTCCTCATCACTTATATTTATAATTAAACACAAAGACTCTAAGTTTTTAACTAAGTACAGTCCTTTTCCACTTTTAATACATATTTGAGCTAACTCCAAATAATTTACCATATCCTCTAATGTTAAAGATACTACTCTTCTAAGAATTTGGTTATCACCTAAAATTTCTATTTTTTTCTCATTTCCTAATTCCTTTGTTATTCTTACAAAAATATCCGCTTTTGTAGTGTTAGATAATAATACTTTTTTAAAAAAACTTTCCCCTAAACACCCTTCTTCATTAAAACAATCTATAGTTAGATTACCATCTTCTTTTAATTTTTTTATTAAAAATTCTCTTAAATAGGAGTCATTTATATCTAATGCATATTTCATTATAAAGCACCTCCTTATTTTAATGTCAACTGTAATATATATTATTCATTTTGTTGAAAAAAGTTCTACCCAAAACATAACTTTCATAAATTAAACTTGAGGAGGTGATAAAATTGATAAAAAAATTTACTACCATATTTATAATAATTCTATGCTTTTCCTTGGCTTTAACCTCTTGTTCTAAAGCTGATATATTTACTAAGGAAAAACCTTCTTTAAATTACCATACTAAAAATCTTAGTGAAATAGCCTCTAAAGATAATGTAAAAATTAGAATATTAGATATGAATATTTATAGTGAAGTTATTGTCGATAATGAAGATGCAAGAATTGTAGAAGACTTACTTAAAAGCTTAAAGGATTCTAACTTTATACAAGAAGAACCTTTACCTACTAAGCCTCTTTATAAGTTTTTTATTGATGTAGCTTCAACTAAGTATGTAATAGATATTTATGGAGATGATATAGTGACGCTTTATCCTTGGGATAGTGATATAAGTAAGGATTATATAAGTTTAAAAGATACGCCTAATGCTTTTAAGCTTGAACCCTTTTGTCAATATGTTTTTAATAAAAAACAAAAATAAAAGAGCTAAAAATAGCTCTTTTTTATTATTTTAATTCCTCTAACAATTCAAATACACGTTTTTTATATAGCGGATGAATTTTATAAGGAGCAATTTCATTTAAAGGTTCTAAAACAAAACTTCTCTGATGCATTCTAGGATGTGGAAGAACAATATCCTCATCCTCACTTATTAAATCATTAAAGAATATAACATCTAAGTCTATAGTTCTAGGTCCCCATTTTATTATTCTTTCTCTTTTAAGCTTTTCTTCTATTCCTAGTAGGAATTTTATTAATTCCTTAGGGTTTAAAAGGGTTTTTATAATGCAAGCTCCATTTAGAAACTCATCTTGTTCAGTATATCCCCAAGGTTCTGTCTTAATTAAAGAAGACTTTTTTATAACCTCAGTGTGATATGTTTTATTTATCTCATTTAAAGCCGCTTCTATATAATACTCCTTATCGCCCATATTTGAGCCATATGAAATATAAGCCTCATTCCACTGTCTTTCTATATCTATAAACACAGTATCTAAACTTCTTAATATAGGTGCCCAAGGCTTCTTTAAAGAAACCTTAACTTTTTTAACCAAAGGATATTCTAATAATATGAATTCACAAATTTTTTCAGCAGCAGTCTCTATTAAATCATAACTTTGTTTCTTAAATTCTTCTTCTACTTTATGTGCAAGTTCTCCATAATGAACGGACTTACTCAAATCGCCAGTCATGCCTGCTTCTCTAGTATCTAAAGAAAGTTCTATACTTAAGATAAATTTTTGCCCTAATCTCTTTTCCTCTTCAAAAACACCATGATTACCAAAAACCTCAAAATCTTTAATAATAATCTTATCCATACACTTAACTCCTATCTTCTTACCATAGCATCAGTCATAAGAGCAGTTCTTTTATTCTCTAGTACATCATGAATTCTTACAAATTCACAGCCCTTAATTATTCCAAGAGTAGTGGTAGCTAAGGTTCCCTCAACTCTTTCATTTGTAGGAAGGTTTAGAGTAGTTCCTATTACTGACTTTCTTGATGTTCCTAATAGAACTGGATACTCCATAGAACAAAATTCATCTAATCTGTTTAATACTTCTAGGTTCTGTTCATAATCTTTTGCAAAACCTACACCTGGATCTAAAATTATATTTTCTTTCTTAACTCCTGCTTCTAAGGCTATATTTATACATTCTTCCATATCAACTTTCATAGTTTCTATTATATCATCTCCGTACTCATTGTCATTTCTATTGTGCATTAAACAACAAGGTACTCCATATTTAGCTGCAACTGTAGCCATATATTTATCCTTCTTAAATCCCCAAACATCATTTATTAGGTTTGCACCTGCCTTTATTGCCTCTTCTGCAACCTTCCCCTTATATGTATCAACTGATATAGGTATATCAAATTTTTCTCTTAAAGCCTTAATTACAGGAATTACTCTTTCTAATTCTTCCTCTTCTCCTACTGGTGTATGGGTTGGTCTTGTTGACTCTCCTCCAATATCTATTATATCTACTCCATCTTGAATCATTTTTTCTGCTTGCTTTAATGCTAATTCAATATCATTATATTTTCCACCATCTGAAAATGAATCTGGAGTTACATTTAAAATTCCCATTATATATGTTCTTTTACCTATTTCAAATTCTTTATTTCCTATTTTCACAAAACTTCCCCCTTAAACAAATATGTCTAAATTCTTTTTCTCTTTGTCCCATTTACAAAGCTTCTCAGCTTTACATAAAAAGCAACTTCTTGATTTTTTATCTGCTAGATATATGATTTCATCTAAGCCTAAGGCTTCTTTATTTCTATGATTTAAAATTCCACTTAAGATAATTTCTATTTCATTTTCATCAAAATCACATTCTTTTAAAATATCTAAACTTAATTTATAAGAAGCCTTATTGTGCTTTTCTCCTCCTTCATATTCTACCCATCTTCCAATGTCATGAAGAAGTCCAATCGCATATATAATTTCCTTAGAAACCTCTAGCTTTTTTTCTAAAACCATTATATATGCAATTCTTGATACATCTAAAAAATGTTCTAAGTTATGCTTACAAAAAATTCTATCTTTTTCATAGAAAGAATTCTTATTTAAATATTCCTTATACTTACTATTATTAAGTATCTTATTTACTTTCTCCATAATCCCCACCTCGAACAATTGATATCTACATGAAAATCATTCTGAATACATCATTCTTTAAGTTTTCATCATCTAAGAATCTTCCTCTATAAGTTGTTGTTACTGTCTTTGCACCCGGCTTTTTAACACCTCTCATGGTCATACACATATGTTCTCCCTCAACAACAACCATTGCCCCTTGAGCATCTAAATACTCCATTAATGCATCAGCTATTTCTTTAGTAAGTCTTTCTTGAAGCTGTGGTTTTTTTGAATAAACCTCTACACATCTAGCAAGTTTAGATAATCCAACAACTCGCCCATTTGGTATATATGCTATATGAACCTTTCCATAAAAAGGAACTAAATGATGTTCACACATTGAATGAAAAGTTATATCTTTTTCTAAAACTAAGTCATTACTATCAACCTCAAAAGTTTTACTTAAATGCTCCTTTGCATCCATTCCTATTCCTGAAAATATCTCTTCATACATTCTTGCAATTCTATCTGGAGTTTCTATTAAACCCTCTCTATTAACATCTTCTCCTATTGCTTCAAGTATTAATTTCATTCCTTCTCTTATTTTATCTTTATCGATCATTTTGCCCTCCATTTAAAAAACTTATAATAGAATTGTCGTATTTCCTTTTTACCTCTTCTATTAAGTCTTTTTCCCCAAAAAATTTATCTTCAAATTTGCTTACTTTCATTATTCCTAGAAGGGAATTACTTATGAAAATTCCTTCACTATTTCTTAAGTCATCTATATTATAACACCCTTCTTCAACTAAGAAGTTTTTCTTTATCCATTTTCTAATTATACCATCTAAAAGACCACAACTCACTTTAGGAGTATATATCTTATTGTCTTTTATAAAGTATAAATTACTGGTAGCCCCTTCTGTCAATTCTTCTCTTTCATTTAAAAATATTACTTCATCAAAGCCTTCATCCTTTGCTTTTTCCTTTTCCATAATATTTTCAATATAACATGTACTTTTTAAATAAGTTAATTTAGAAGTGCTGTTTCTTCTTACATCACTAAGCTTTAATGAAAAACCTCTATTATAGTCATCAAAACTATAAGGAATATTTCTAGTGGAATAAATTATATTTTTCTCAGTAACCGTTATTTTTAAAGCCTTATTATTTATTTTTTCATTTTTAATAAACTCTTTTAATTCCTCTTCATTAATATTAAAAGGAATTTTTAAAGCTTCACACCCCTCTTTTAATCTCTTTAAGTGTTCTTTTAAAAATATCCCCTCTTTTAATACATATATTGTTTCAAAAATTCCTCTGCCAAAGAAAACCGAAGAATCTATATTCAATAAATCTTCCTCTATCATATTATAATTTTCTTCATTTTTACCTATATAAATCACTTTATATCACAACCCTAATTATAATACTCTCATTAAGGCCTTTGCCTTATCTAACGTTTCTTCATACTCCATTTCCTCATCTGATTCAATGGTTATGCCTCCGCCAACTCCAAAATAAGCCTTATTGTCCTTTGCTAATATAGTTCTTATAACTATATTAAAATCACAATTTCCTCTTAAATCAAAATAACCTATAGCTCCAGTATATATTCCTCTTCTAATACCTTCTAACTCTTCTATTATCTCCATACTTCTTATTTTAGGTGCTCCAGTTATAGATCCACCTGGGAAACATTCTCTTATACATTTTACAGAACTAATATTATTATTTAATTCACCTATAACAGTTGAGACTAAATGGAATACTGTAGAATATTCCTCTAATTTAAATAGTTCCGTAACCTTAACTGAAAAAGGCTTACAAACTTTACTTAAATCATTTCTTTCTAAATCAACAATCATTAAAAGCTCTGATTTATCTTTTTCACTATTTAAAAGCTCTTCTCTATTTTTTTCATCCTCTATTTTATTTATTCCTCTAGGCCTTGTTCCTTTAATAGGTCTTGTCTCAACCTGATTATTAAATACCTTTAAAAATCTTTCTGGTGAAGAACTTATTATTTGAAAATCCTCTAAATTTAAATAACAGGAAAATGGAGCTTTGTTTATACTTCTTAAACTAATATATGTATCAAAAGGATTAGAATTATAGTCACATTGAAACCTCTGAGTTAAATTAGCTATGTATGTATGTCCCTCTTTTATATACTCTTTTACTTGCTTTACAGCATCTATATATTCTTCTCTTGAGAAGTTTGAAATAAATTCACTTTTTTTATCTAAAACTATGTTAAATTCTACTTTTCCTTGTTTTATTTTTTCCTCAATATCTTTTATGCTTTTTTCTGAGTCCTCTTTAATTCCTAAAGCAGTTATATAAGTTTTCTTATTTCTTAAGTCAAATATTATTACATTATCATAAAATAAAAAATAACTATCAGGAATACTTACATCTTCTTTAGCACTTTCAGGCATTTTTTCAATTACTCTTCCTATATCGTATGAAAAGTATCCCATTGCCCCTCCTAAAAAAGGAATATTACTCTCATAATCAATTTTATATTTTTTAATTAATTCATCTAATTTGTCAAAAGGATCTCCATAACTCAATTTCCCATCTATATAAATTTCATCCTCTTTAGAAATAAATTTTTTAAAAGGATTTATTCCTATAAATGAGTATAAAGAAAACTCGCTTTCTTCTTTTGAACTATCTAAAAATATACTATCCTTTTCATCTTTAAATAAAGAATACACTTCATGAGATTCAAGTTTATTGTCTATCTCTTTAATTTTAAAATTCAAGCTAATCACCTTTCTATAGTATTAAATTTCTTCTAGAAACTTCAATAAAATTCCTAAGCATTTCATGACCATATTCAGTTAAAACAGCTTCTGGATGAAATTGTACACCTTCTATCTTATACTTCTTATGTCTTATCCCCATAACAACACCATCATCACTTAAAGCTGTTATTTCTAAATCCTCGCCTAAAGAATTTTTATCAACTATTAAAGAATGATATCTAGTGACATTTATGTTGTTTTTAATCCCCTTAAAAACACCTTTTCCATCATGAGTTATTTTGCTAATCTTTCCATGCACTGGAAATTCCCCTTTTATTATGTTACTTCCAAAGGAATATCCTATACACTGATGTCCAAGACAAACTCCTAAAATAGGAATCTTTCCTTTAAACTTATCTATGATATTCAAACACTCTTTCATATCTTTAGGCGCCTTAGGTCCAGGTGATATGATTATTCCTTCTGGATTTAATCTTTTTATTTCTTCTATAGTTATCTTATCATTCCTTTTTACAACAATCTCTTCATTTAGTTCTTTAAAATATCTAACTAAGTTAAATACAAAGGAATCATAGTTATCTATTATTAAAAACATTAATTCACCTCTAAAATATTTAGTTTAAAATCATTATATCAAAAACATCTCAAAAAAAATATGAATTTTATACCATTTGTACGCCTACGCCTTCTTAATTGATAATCCAAAGTATTGTTATTCCTTGATTTAAAGTTAAAAATTAATTTATTTTATTCTAACTTCTGTGTTAAAATATTTATACTACAAATTTTATAAAAATAACAATATTATTCAAATAATAATTCTTATACATACATTAATTTTTTTCAATTTCAAAGGAGGGTTTACTATTAATATTAATGCAGAATTTCATTGTCACTCACTAGCTTCAGACGGAACACTATCTCCCAAAGAGATAATTAAAGAAGCTAAAAAAGCAGGTATATCATTAATAGCTTTAACAGACCATGATATAACTTCTGGTCTTGAAGAAGCTAAAGAAGCTGCAAAAGATTTAAATATTGAATTCATTCCTGGAATAGAACTTAGCTGTGAACATAAGAACGCTACTGTTCATATATTAGGATATTTTAGAGATGACTCTTATAAATCAGAATCTTTTCAAAACTTCTTAAAAGAATTAAAAAATTCTAGAATAGATAGAGCTAAAAAAATTGTAGCTAATTTAGAAAAATATTTTGATATAAAACTTGACTATAGAGATGTTTTAGCAAAAGGAAAAGGCGTAGTTGCCAGACCTCATATAGCTCAATGCATAATAGATGCTGGTTATCCTTATGATTGGGAATATATTTTTGATAATTTCATTGGAAACGATAGTCCAGCTTATGTTCCAAATAAAAAAATCTCTGTAGAAGAAGGAATAAATATATTAAAAGCTAATAATGCTATAACTGTTCTAGCTCATCCAAAGCTTATAAAAAGGGTTCCTGTAAAAGAAGTTATGGAATCTCCTTTTGATGGTATAGAAGCTATTTACTATCAAAATACAAAAAAAGATACTGACTTCTTTATTTCATACGCTGTTCATCATGACCTTCTTATAACATGTGGATCTGATTTTCATGGTGACCATGAAGGAGATGAAAGACATGGTCATGTTGGATGCATGAGTATACCAGAAGAATATCTAGAAAGATTTCTTGAAAAATATCACTGTAATAAAAAATAATATTAATGATTAAAATAATGGTAATATGGTTTAACTACCAAATTACCATTATTTTTTTATAAATTTTAATAATATAATATTTTATAAAAAAAGTATTTACTTTTCATTTAAAAGGAATATAATTTAATTGTAGATATTAATTAATAATTAATATTAATTGATTTTGATTGTTAAGAACTTAACATATATATTAGGTGGTGTTTTTATGAATTATTTAGAAGTAAAAAAAGATATTTATTGGGTTGGATCTTTAGATCCTGAATTAAGAGTTTTTGATATTATTATGTACACTCCTTATGGAACTACTTATAACTCATATGTTGTTAAAGGTAGTGAAAAAACAGCTGTATTTGAAACAGTAAAAGCAAAATGTTTTGAAGATTATTTATCAAAGCTTAATAACTTAGGTGTTAATCCTAAGTCAATAGATTACATAGTTGTTGATCATACAGAGCCTGACCATGCTGGTTCAGTTGAAAAATTACTAGAAATATCTCCAAAAGCTAAAGTTATAGGTTCAATGCAAGCTATAGAATTTTTAAAAGATATAGTTAATAAAGATTTTGAATATATAGTTGTTGGAGACAATGACACAATCTCATTAGGAAATAAAACATTACAATTTATTTCTGCACCATTTTTACATTGGCCAGATTCAATGTATACTTATATTCCTCAGGATAAGGCATTAATAACTTGTGACTCTTTTGGAAGCCACTACTCTTGTGAAGAAGTATTTAATGACTTAATTCCTAACGAAGAAGAATACCTAGATGCTTTAAGATACTACTATGATTGTATCTTTGGACCATACAAACCTTACGTTTTAAAAGCTATAGATAAGATCAAAGATTTAGATATAGATTTAGTTTGTCCTGGTCACGGTCCTGTACTTAGACAAGATCCATGGAAAATAATAAATACTTATAAAGAATGGAGTACTCCAGTACAACCTAAAATAAACGGAGATAAAAAAGTTACTATTCCTTACGTATCAGCTTATGGATACACTAAAGAATTAGCTGAAGAAATCGCTAAAGGAATACAGTCTGAACATAATGTTGAAGTTAAATTATATGATTTAACTTATAGTAAGCAAGAAGATGTGTTAGCTGATATAGGTGAATCAGATGGAATATTATTTGGCTCACCAACAATAGTTGGAGAATTATTACCTCCTATCAGAATTCTTTTAGCTAACTTAAACCCTATTATTCATGGAGGAAAATACGCCGCTGCCTTTGGTTCATATGGATGGAGTGGTGAAGCTGTTCCTAGAATAGAAGCTAGATTAAAAGAATTAAAAATGAATATATTTGGACCTGGTTTAAGAATTAAATTTAAACCTTCAACTGTTGAATTAAAAGAAGCTTTTGAATTCGGTAGAGATTTTGCAAGAACTATGTTTGGAGAAAAAGAACTTGATTATGCTCCAAATAACGCTACTGAAACTAAAGAAGTATTAACTGGAAACGGAAAGACAAGATATTGGAAATGTCTGGTTTGTGGTGAAATATTTGAAAGTCCAGTATGTCCTAATATCTGTCCTGTTTGTGGAGCTGGCAAAGAGCAATTTATAGAAGTTGAAATGGATACATTCGAAAAGAATGACACTAATGATAACTTCGTAATCATAGGTAATGGAGCTGCTGGATTCTATGCTGCTAAAACAATAAGAGAAATCAACAAAATAGCTTCAGTTAAATTACTTTCAAGTGAAGAAGTATCTTCTTACTCAAGACCAAACCTTTCAGATCTTCTAAATGAAGAAATGAACTTAGATACTTTCTACTTAGCAAAATCTTCTTGGTACAAAGAAAATAATATAGAAGAATTACTAGGAGTTACTGTTACTTCTATAGATAAAGATAATAAAAAAATAATTTTAAAAGATGGTACTGAAATACCATATACTAAACTTATATTAGCTAATGGTAGCCACAACTTTATTCCACCATTTAAAGTTAAAAATAATAATGAAGAAATTGCTTTAAATTGTGAAAATATTCATGAGTTTAAAGGTATCTACTCTATTAAAGATTTAAAAGATACTTTTGATGTTAAAGAAGAAATGAAAGAAGCTAAGAAGGCTGTTGTTATAGGTGCTGGTCCTCTTGGATTAGAAGCAGCTTGGGAAATGAAACTTGCAGGCTTAGATGTTACAGTAGTTGAATTCTTACCAAATCTTATGAATAATCAATTAGACCAAGAAGGTGCAGATATATTCAGAAATCAAGTTTCTGATTGCGGAATAACATTCTTAATATCAGAAGAATGTGATGAAATAATAATTAAAGATGGTAAGTTAACTTCTATAAGCTTAAAGAGCGGAAAAACTTTAGATGCTGATATATTATTAGTTTCAACAGGCATAAGAAGCAATATTGAATTAGCTAAAGAAACAGGAATTAACTGTAACAGAGGTGTTATTGTTAATGAAAAAATGGAAACAAGTGCTAAAGATATTTATGCTTGTGGTGATGTAGCTGAATTTAACGGTCTTGTTTATGGAAACTGGCCTGCAGCAATCGAAATGGGTAAAAGCGCTGGTGCTAATGCAACCGGAGCAGAAAAAATATTCGAAAACTTTACACCATCAATAATATTAGATGCTTTAAATACTCATGTATTCTCAGCTGGCTTAATAAAATTTAACGATGCTTCTTATGAAAAAATAAGCTCTAAGGATGAAGCAAAAGGACAATACACTAAACTATTCTTCAAAGATAACATTTTAGTTGGAGGAATTATAGTTGGTGATATCTCTAAAGCTGGTCAAATAATAATAGCAATAGATAACAAATTATCTAAAGCTGCAGCTTTATCAAGTGATTTACTATAATATATAATAAAAAGGATATTAGTAAAACTAATATCCTTTTTTTAATTTAAATTTAACTCTACTATGAATTTATTTCTCTCTCCTGGATAAATACTTTCTGAATACTCAATTGGCTTTCCACTCTTTAAATATCCAACTGATGATAAATAATGAATAGCATTTCCCTCATCTACCTCTAAAAGCCTTGCAGTTTTATAATCCGCACTTTTAGCTTCTATCTCTCTAACTACTCTACAAACCTTTAAATCCATACTCTCTAAAATATCATATAATGATGTATTCTCTAGATTGTTTCCTAAAACTTCTTTAGCTACTTTATAGGGCAAATAAACAGTTGTTAATAAAACTGGTTTATTGCTTATAACATCATTTTTATTATCTCTTTCCACAAATCTAAGTCTTTCAATTCTAATAACCTTATCCCCTTCGACTATCTCTAACTTTTCAGAAATTTTACTATCTGCTAGTATTATGTCTTTTCCTAATACCTTTGTTACAGGTAACAATCCCTTATTATTCATTTCTCTATTGTAACTTTCTATGAATCTAGTATTATCTTGCACTATTTTAGGTTTTGTGACAAATGTACCCCTTCCCTTGACTCTCTTTAAATATCCTTTATTAACTAAACTATTAAGAGCCTGCCTAACTGTAGGTCTACTTACAGAAAATCTTTCTGCTAATTTCATTTCAGTAGGAAGCACTTCCCCTTCTAACCACTCTCCAGACTCTATCCTATCTAATATATAATTTTCTATTTTATTATGTAAATGCATAAAAACACCCTTTTCTTTAATAATGTATCTACTAATAAAAATTATATCATATATCTATTTTAAAATGTAATTACATATCCTTTTAAAATCAACATTTACCTAAAACATAGATAAAATTAAAAGTAGCCCTTTAAAGAATTCAAAAGACTACTTTTACACATTAATTATTTACACTAATCCCATCTATTGAAAGAAACTACTCCTTCATTTTGATTAATAATCTCTTTAAATGCCTTTTTAGCGTCACCCTTTACCTTAAATACAGAGTAATTAAATTCGTAGAATCCACCTAAAGAAGCTTTAAAATTTGTTTCCCAATAATTATTCATTACCCATGAATATACTAAATCATTATTTATTACTCCTGGATCACCACATAAATTTATTTCATGAGGTTTAATATCTCCCATAAAAATCATATGAGCATCTTTTGATGTTATTGCAAGAGATTCCTTTTCTCCCTCTAAAACTATTCCATTTTGTATTGCATAAAAATCTACACAACTCTTTGGAAGTTGATCTATTCTAGGTCTTAAATAACACCCTGTCTTATCTATATAAAGTTCCTCTTTTTCTTCCATAGTAAAAGGAAGTGCTACATATAAATTTTCAGCATTTAATATATTATCTTTTCCAACTCTACAATCTACATCAACTCTAGGTAATTCTTTATAAAGGGTTAGTATTACAAAGTAATTGGAGCATCCCTTTACCTTGTATTCAAGTTCTACTCTTCCAAATAAATCTCCATCGTTTAATACTTTAACATTTATAAGCTTTCCAAAATCTCTAATACTATGATATGCCTTTCTATTTCTTCCCATTAACCTTCTATCATTGGCAACATCTGTTTTAAGCGGTGTAACTTCATATATAGGTGTAAAAGCATTTACAACTCTATCTTCTCTTTGAATATTTCTTCCACTTTCTTTATCAATAAATTCTGTAATTCCCTCTTCTAATTCAAACTTTATCTTAAAGAAAGGAGATTCTAATCTGTTTGGAGTAACTATTAAATCTTTTCTATTATTAACTAAGTCCTGTACTCCATCAGCTCCTGTTAAGGTATATCCCGCTGTTGTTTTAAGCTTTTCCCCATTGATATCTCTAAATACTAAAGATTTCTCTTCCTTTGGCTCTAAATCAATTAAAACATTTATTTCATATCCTCTAGGTACCATAGCTATTTGATGCGGATAAACCTTACCAGTATTCTTATCTACAATCTCAAAATTTTCATGTCCAAATAAAACTTCCAAGAAAAATTTTGTAACTTCTCTTCTCTTTTCATCATGTGGATTTACTACTTTGAAAGTTATATCTCTCCACATCTTAAGCTCCGTCTCTCCAAGCTTATAAGTTATTTTATCTAAATTTCTTGCTGCCGCCTCATGCCCTTTTGAAGCAAAAGATTGCTTTCTTAAATCAAGATTATTAACCATAGTGTGCCATGGTTCAGTAATTGAAGCTGAGTATCCCCAAGTATGCTCTGAATACATCATGAAGTTATTAAGAGCTTCATTCATAAGTTTTTCTTCTCCTAATTCATTGTTAGGATCCAATTTCTTACACAAATTATATAATCTTAAACCTTCCCTATAGTGCTTAACAGCTCCAGGAGTTGATGCTGTTCCATCAGCCCACCAATCAGTCCAATCTCCTTTATAAGTTGGTATTAAACCTGAGTCTTTGAATCTATTAATATTTTCTAACAAATCCTCTAATATGGCCATTTCAAGCTTAATTTCATTTCCATGTTCCTTGTTCCATCTATTGATAAATTCTATAATTTTAAAACTTGGAGGAGCATTATCTGTCATAAGAGCCGAAACTGTTATTGGAAGGAAATCAAAAGGAAAATCTTCTTCTTCAAACTTTTCTAAATAATTAAATATTCTTTTTTCAGCTCTTTCATAGCGCCCCATATCTTTACTATCTAATCCATCCTTTATCATGTATTCCCAACTATTAAACTGAGAAAACCCCAATTCATTTCCAATGTGATAATGTTCTCCTACCCATGAAAGAAGCTTGTCTCCATTTGGAGTTTCCCAATAAAAAGGATATTGTTTTCTTCCATTAGGATACATTCCATGGTGAGTGTGAATACATGAATATAAAATGTTTACACCACTATCCTTAAGTGCTTGTGAATATCCCCATGAATATCCATTTATATCTGCTGTCATAGCACAATTAGCACTTAGTCCTAAATTGTTTAATTTATCAATTGTTCTATTGAACACATCTCTTAATACATCATAACTTATTAAATCTGTTAGATTTAAATAGTTTAAACTTAATCCAATTCTACCTAATTTAACATGCTTTATAAAATCACTTAATTCCTTTTCAGTGGCCTCTTCTAAGAATTTTTCTACACACCAAAAGCTTTCACAAGTCCATTTATATCCTTGCCATTCTTCTTTTCCATTTTCATAAGCTTCATTTAATATATTTATTGCCTCTTTTATATATTCTATATGATGTCTCTCTATTTTTTCCTGTCTATCAGTATATCCAATATCAGTATGACTATGATTTAAAACAAGTATTTTCCACTTTTTCTTTAACATAAAAATATACACCTCTCAAAACCTTATTATTTTATATTTTAGATATAATTATCTTTTTAATTTTATACATTAAAATTTTCTTTAACTTATATAAACAAAACTAATCTACTTTTTAAATAACATAGGAACAGCTATTAAAGTACTTTCTGTAGAATCCTCACTTATTAATATTGTTATATTGTTATCACTACACATTTTTTCTAGGTCTTCTTTAAAAAACTCATATGCTTTAGATATATTTCCTCCTATAACTATAGCCTCTATATTGCATTTTTTAACATATAGCTCCATAAGCTCTTTTATATTTTTACCGAAAGCCTTAAAAACATTTAAAGCTTCCTGGTCATTATTACAAGCCAAATCATATAATTCTTTTCCATTTGAAATAGATATATTAGCCTTTTCTGCAATCCTTAACAATCCTCTTGTAGATATATAATCATCTGCTATAGAGTCTTTAAAAGAAGTGTTATATATCCATCCTTCCTTTGGTATATTTTCATCTTCATATAATAAGCTTTTATTTTCAATAAAAGCAGAACCTATTCCCGTTCCAATACATATACATAAAAGCTTATTAAAATTTTTCCCTTCTCTAAAATTACACTCTCCTAAAGCATATAGATGAGCATCATTTTTAAATTTAAATTCTAATTCTGAAAAAAAAGTTTTAAGCGCCTTTTTTAAATTAACTCCATATAAGCTTTCATATTTACCTATATCTTTTATTAGAGAAATACCATTTTCATAATCAAAAGGACCTGGAAAAGCAATTCCTACTCCTTCTATATTTCCTCCTAACTTCTCACCCTCTAAAATGTGTAATTTTATAATTTCAATAAAATTTTTTAAAATAGTATTTTTATCTTCATTAGCTAAGGAATCTCTTACTGAAATATTTGTAATAACATTCCCTAAACTATCAACTAAAGCACTTTTAATAGAACTTCCTCCTACATCTAATGCTATAAAATAATTTCTCATAAATACCACCTCATACTAAATTTTATACGTACCCCTTTAATATGTAAATACATTTATTCTTTATTAATAGTATATTAATAATTTTAATCATATTAAACTTGATATATGTAATTACATATTGTAATATTATTTTATAATACAAATATTTCAAGGGAGAATTTTTATGTTTAACAAATATAATAATTATGACAAATATCCTACAAATAAAATTAAAGGATTTAATAATGAAGCTTGGCAAGGATATGATTCAATAATAGAAAAACTAAAAAATAATATAAATATACTTAATAAAAATAATCCTATATTAGTTATAGATTGTTATATAGGAGTTGACTTATTAGAAATAGAAAAAGCTTTTTCTAAATTATCTCCTGTTAAAATGATAAAATCTGATGATTTTGCATTATGTGGTGATGAAATAAATGAAAAGATTAAAGACCTCATGACTGAAGATAGAGTTTTTGGAATTATGAATAATAAAAAACTTTCTGAGTTTTTTCCTGAAGAAAACATAAACAAAGCTAGGGAACTGCTATCTAAACAAGATGAGGGATTAATAATTATATATGGTACAGGTGCTTCTTTAATTACTAAAGGAGATATACTTATATTTTCAGACCTTGCAAGATGGGAAATACAAATGCGCTATAGAAAAGGAATGGGAAATTGGAAAGCTAATAATGAAAGTGAACAAATATTAAAAAAATATAAAAGGGGCTTTTTCTTAGAATGGAGAATGATGGATAGACATAAAAAATCTCTATTTTCTGAAATTAATTATATTTTAGATACCAACCTTCCAAATGACCCTAAAATGATAACTTCTGATGCCTTTTTTAATGGACTCAATCAAATCTCATCAAAGCCATTTAGAGTAGTTCCTTACTTTGATCCCGGTGTATGGGGTGGCCAATGGATGAAGGAAGTTTGTGATTTAGATAAAAATTCAGAAAATTTTGCTTGGAGTTTTGATGGAGTTCCTGAGGAAAATAGTCTTTATCTTCAATTTGGGCAAATTAAAGTTGAACTTCCTGCAATCAACTTAGTACTTATAAATCCAAGAAAGCTTCTTGGCGAAAAGGTACATGCTAGATTCGGTTGTGAATTCCCTATTAGATTTGATTTTTTAGATACTATGGGTGGTCAAAATCTTTCTCTTCAAGTTCATCCATTAACAGAATATATTCAAGAAAACTTTGGAATGCACTATACTCAAGATGAAAGCTATTATATATTAGATTGTGAAGAGAATGCTTATGTGTATTTAGGTTTAAAAGAAGATATAAATAAAAATGATATGATTAGAGATTTAAAGGTTGCAGAAAAAGGTGAACTTATATTTCCCACAGATAAATATATAAATAAGTTTCCTGCTAAAAAACATGACCATTTTTTAATACCTGCAGGTACAGTCCACTGCTCAGGTTCTGGAACTATGGTTCTAGAAATAAGCGCTACTCCTTATATATTTACATTTAAATTATGGGATTGGGGAAGAATTGGTTTAGATGGTCTACCAAGACCTATTCACTTAGAACACGGTGAAAAGAACATTCAATGGGATAGAACTACCTCTTGGGTAAAAGAAAATTTAGTTAATGATATAAGGATAATCTCTAAGAGTAATAATATAAAAGAAGAAAAAACAGGATTACATGAAAGAGAATTTATTGAGACAAGAAGACATAGATTTTCAGAGCCAGTACTACACTCAACAAATCAAAGCGTAAATGTATTAAATCTTGTGGAAGGTGCTGAAGCAATTGTAGAAAGTCCTACAAATTCCTTTGAACCATTTATTGTTCATTACGCTGAAACCTTCATAATACCAGAATGTATAAAAGAATATACCATAAGACCTTACGGCAAATCTTTAGGAAAAGAAATTGTAACTATAAAAGCTTACGTTAGATAAAAAAAGTGACTATATGAATAATTCATATAGTCACTCTTCTTATTTAAAATATAATTTCAATTTAAATAAAATTTCTTTTGATTAAAATTGAAATTATACTTTATGTTCTATTGCATGCTTTTATATTCTTCTAAAGCCTTTGCAAGTTGATCTGGACAAGATGTTCCTTTGCCTCTACAGTCTATTCCTTTTAATTTTAAAATAGCCTCTTCAACTTCCATTCCTTCAACAAGTCTAGCAACTCCCATTAAATTTCCCGGACATCCATTTACGAAACTAACATTTTTTATTTTGTTATCTTCAATTTCAAAGTTAATTTCTTTAGCACAAACTCCTGTAGTTTTGTAATTCATACTTATCTCCCCTATCTAGCTAATTATAAAAATATAGCTACTATTTTAAAGTAGCTATAACTTCAATCTCTATTTTAGCATCTTTAGGCAATTTAGCAACCTCTACTGCACTTCTTGCAGGTTGATTTTCTGTAAAATAAGTAGCATATACCTCATTCATTCTTCCAAAATCATTCATATCACTTAAAAACACTGTAGTTTTTATTACTTTATCCATAGAAGTTCCCGCAGCCTCTAAGATAGCCTTTACATTTTCTAATGATTGAGTTGTTTGTTCTTCAATTGACTCTGGCATTACTCCTGTTTCAGGATTTAGTGGAATTTGGCCTGAAGTATAAACTAACTCTCCTATTTTTATTCCTTGTGAGTAAGGTCCAATTGCACCTGGTGCTTTGTTTGTTTTTATTATTTCTTTTGCCATATAAAACATCTCCTCTTCTACAATACATTACTTCTGATACTTTAATTTTAATACAGCAAAAGTTTAAATTCAACATTTTACACTATTTATTATCATTAACTGTATTGTCACTTATTTCACCTAATGTTTTGGGAGCAATTTTATCATCTCCAAAGCCCCTTGTCTCAGTAGTTGGATTACTTAATATTCCAGCCATAACTAATATTGATAAGATAGCAGTTACTATTTCATTATAATTACTTGGTAAAATACTTATATGGCAACTTTCAAGTATTAATGGTATCAAGGCAAAAATTGACATCCATAGTCCATAGTTTTTTAATCTACTCCAATCATACATAAATATTTCCTCCTAAATTTTAATATATATTATTATATTCACAATATTCATGTATGGTTATAATATAATTAGCATAACAAAAGACTGTTTTAAATAAACTTAAAACAGTCTTTAAATTAACATATACTATTAGATATCTGTCATTATAAGCTTAGCAGTTTCTGTATTTGTAGCTAATGGAACCTTGTAAACATCACAAAGTCTAAGTAATGCATTAATATCTGGCTCGTGAGGTTGAGCTGTTAATGGATCTCTTAAGAAGATTACCATATCAATATCATGATTGGCTACCATAGCTCCTATTTCTTGGTCTCCCCCTAGTGGACCACTTTTACATCTTTTAACCTCTAAAGATGTGTTTTGCATGATTTTAAGACCAGTAGTTCCTGTTGCAACAAGAACATGTTTAATTAATTTGTCTTCACATTCCTTTGCAAGTTCTATCATTTCTTCTTTTTTCTTATCATGTGCAATTAACGCTATTTTCATTTGACTCTCCCCTTTTATCTAAATAACTAAAACTAATCTACTTAAATACTTAATTATAGTTATTTGTGCTTTTAGATAGAATGTATAAAAATACTTATAATTACTCTACCTTTTTTAATTATATCCTTTACACAACTTAATTATATACTAAATATACCTATATTGATATACTAACTCCTAAATTCATTGCATATTCTAAAAACTCTTTTTCTTTTAAAGCCTTAGAGAAATAAAACCCTTGAATAACATCAAAATCTAATAATTTAAAAAAGTCATAGTATTCCTTGCTTTCCACACCCTCAACAACAAGCTCTGCATCTAAACTCTTTGCAAAATTAGAGATAGCACTAAGCATTGATATATATTTATCATTTGGTATATCGGCTATGAACTCCTTTGGAATTTTTATCTGATCAAAAGGTATTTTTAATAGTCTATTTATGGATGAATATCCCTTTCCAAAATCGTCAATAGCTATCTTAAAACCATATTTCTTTAATTTTATTATTTCATTTAATGCAACACAATTAGCCTCTAAATCAACATTTTCTAAAATTTCCAAAGTAATATTTCTAGGTATTAGATTATATTTTTTTGTTATCTTATCTAATTTACCTACTATTCCTCTATTTTTTAATGTATTTATTGATATATTTACTGAACACTGTAAGTTAATATTATTCTTAATCAAGGAACTTTGAAAAGCACAAGTTTTTTCAAAAACATAAAGATCTAACTCATTAATAGCCTTAAGTTCCTCTAAAGTACTAACTATTTCACTAGCAGATACTGCTCCTAAAGCATCATGATTCCATCTTATAAGTGTTTCATATCCCTTAAGTTTGTTGTCTAAAGCTGATATCTGTGGCTGATAAACAGTATATAATTCTTTATTTAATAAAGCTTCTTTAATATGCTTCTTTATTAAAATTGTTCTAACTCTTAACTTATGCATTTCTTCAGTATATTCTAAACTTGAAAGAAATATATCCTCTTTAGATTTTTCTTTCGCAAATGCTGCCTCTGCTACAATTTCATTAAAACTTTTATTGCCAAAATTAATTGAGTATCCTATATTAAATTTTATTATAATTTCTTTATTAATATTTATTAATATTAGCTTTTTTATTGATTCTATACTTTTCAAAGCCTCTTCTACCTTAGCCTTATCAGTAGTATTTAATGCAATCAAGAACTCATCGCCTTCGTAAATACCATATATATTCTTAACCTTTAATATTTTAGAGAGCTTACTTAATTCTTTTGAAAACTCTTCTAAAACTTCATCTCCACCTTTTCTTCCTAAAATATCATTTATAAGGCTAAAACTATTTAAATCCAATAGAAATAAAGTGTATTTCTCACTCCAATTTTCTAGCTTGTCCTCAAATTCAAATCTAGTATATATCTTTCTAATTGGATCAAATTTTTCTTTTAATAATATCTCTTCAGTAAACTCTTCTTTACTTCTATTGTAAATTATTACTCTTATTAAAAATACACTCATTGTTACAACACTTAGTAATACATATCTAAAAATATTAAACTGAGAATCTAATATTCCAAATACAACCAGACTTAGAAAAGAAAAAACAATAAATGTAAGAACTATTATTGTATTAAAAATATCATTATAACTTTCTTTTCGTATGTGAGCTATTTTATTAGAGTAAATTTTTCTATCCTTTTTTCCTAAGCTTAAAATTATAGCATATACAAATACCTCAAAAAAATTTATTAATGTATATATAAAATTAATTTCATATTTCGTGTTTAGACTTAGATAATAAAATATAGAAATTTTTACACACATATATATTAATAAAGAAATATTTACTTTCATTTCAATTTTAGAGTAAAAGGACAATATGAGAGAAGTAATTAAAATAAAAATAAAATTTATTATTATAAAATTTCCCAATATAGTATTTATATTTAATGCAACGTCCGTAAATTTATTTGTATATACCTCCTGTGGTAAATTTCTAGGTGCAAATCCAGCCAATATTATTAAAACAGGAATTAACAATAATAAAGAATCCTTTAAAGCTAGTTTATAATAACTATAAACCTTTAGTCCATTAAAATACTTGTATGTCCTAAATATTAAAAACAAGCACCAAAATAATAATAAAAAAGAAATACCTATTAAACTTATTTCTAAACCTATAATCTTATTAAATAATATAATTGTAAAAATAATATTAAATACATAACAATCCTTAATAAGCTTCCATTTTTCCTTTGTGGTTTCTTCTAAATATCTATTTTTATTAAAATCTCTTATCATAAATATTATTTGAAGATAAAATACTAAATTTAAAACCAAAAGATTATTATCAAAGTCAACTCCCTTAATCCTTGTGCAAACTAATACAAAAAGGAAAGCAACACTTGAAAAAATTAAATTCCCCTTTAAAATCTTATTCATATATAAACCCTTATTAAATAACTTATTTTTATACAATTAAAAAGCTGTACCATAAATTCTTCTAATATACCTAAAAATTATTTCTTATTATATAGGTCATATTAGATGTTTTTTGGCACAGCCTTCTCTTCATTAGTAATTATGCTTCTTCAAAAAATGCTTTATAGCATTTCTTTGTTTCATATATATCAGCTTTGGATGCAACTTCTAAAGGTGCATGCATATTTTGTAATGCTACTCCACAATCAATAACTTCCATGTTATATTGTGCTAATATATAAGCAATTGTACCACCGCCACCTTGGTCTACCTTACCAAGTTCTGCAGTTTGCCATACAACACCATTTTTATCCATGATATTTCTTAGATGAGCTATATACTCAGCATTAGCATCATTACATCCTGATTTTCCTCTAGCTCCTGTGTATTTACTAAATACTACTCCATTTCCGAAGTATGCAGTATTTTTCTTTTCACATACAGATGGATAGTTTGGATCAAATGCAGCAGTAACATCTGCTGATAACATCATTGAATTTTGAAGACATCTTCTAAGTTTTAACTCTGAGTACTCTCCTTTTCCATCCATAAGCTCCGCAACTAAATTTTCAAAGAATCTAGATTGCATACCTGTAGCCCCTACACTACCTATTTCTTCTTTATCAACTAATAATGCTACACAAGTCTTATCAACATCACCTAAATCCATTAAAGCCTCAGCTGAAGTATATGCACATATTCTATCATCATGTCCATATGCTAAAACCATACTTCTATCTAATCCATAATCTCTTGCTTTTCCTGCAGGCACTATTTCTAATTCAGCTGAAACAAAATCCTCTTCTGTGATACCATATTTTTCATTTAATAAAACTAGGATATTTGCTTTAACAGCTTCCTTTTCATCTGTATCCTTTAAAGGCATACTTCCTACTAAAACATTTAAATCTTCACCTTCTACCACTTTAGCGCCCTTTTTATCCATTTGATTAGCTGATAAATGAGCTAGAAGGTCTGATATTCCTATTACAGGATCATTATCATCTTCACCTATTACAATGTTTACCTTAGTACCATCTTTTTTAATAACAACTCCATGAATTGCAAGTGGTATAGTTACCCATTGATATTTTTTTATTCCTCCATAATAGTGTGTATCTAATAATGCTAATCCTGAGTCTTCATATAGCGGATTTTGCTTAACATCCAATCTTGGAGAATCTATATGAGCCCCGATTATTCTTAATCCATTTTCTAATGGTTTTGAACCTACTTTTATTAAGGTTATTGTTTTATCCATATTAATAGAGTAAAGTGCATCACCAGCTGATACCTTTTCTCCATTTTTAATTATTTCATCAAAATTTTTAAAGCCTTTTTTTTCAACCATTTCTGCTAATACAGAAACACATTCCCTCTCAGTTTTTGCAACTGACATAAACTCTCTATATCTATCACTTAAAGAAAAAACTTCTTTAAGATCCTGTTCTTCATATTTTCCCCAAGCATTTTCATATTCTTTTTTTAAATTTTTTACATCCTTCATAATATAGCCCTCCTATCTATTTTAATTTAATTTTATATTTTTGGTAATATTTTGTCAAACTATAGAATTTTCCTTATTTTAAATAATAATAGTAAAATTAGTGCCATTAAAGCTAATACAATAACCATAACATAAAATCCATAAGGATATGTCTTAAAAGGCATACAATCAAAGCTCATGGAAAAGATTGCAGTCATTAATTCTAAAGGCAAGAAAACTGCTGTTATTATGGTGAATACTTTCATAAGTTCATTGGTTTTATTAGCTAGTTCCGATTCATATGCCTCTCTTACAATTGCCAACTCCTGTGATAAAGTATCTAAAGAAGTCATCAACTTCTCTATTTTACTATTTATGTTTCTGAAGTAAATTCTATTTTTTTCTCCTACAACACCATTTTCGTCAATAACTAAAGCATCCCCTATGTATCTAATAGGTTTTATAAGCTTTCTAAGTTTGTAGGCCTCTCTTCTTATAAATAGCAATGAATTCAGATATTTACTATCCGGATTTTTTAATATTTCTAATTCTATTTTATCTCCTTCTGTTTCTAAGTCTGAGATTATATTATAATTATTTTTTATTATTCTATCCAATATATAATAAAGAATAATTGAAGGACTTTTATCCATTTTAAATAACTGGCAATTTTTCTCTTCTTTTATATCTTCAATTAACTCATACAAAAGTGATATATTACTCTTATAAACTGTAACTATAAAACTCTTTCCTAAAAATATATCAAGTTCTTTTGAAATGATTTGCTTACCAGATTGCTCAATTATGTTAATCAAAATAAATATGTAATCCTTAAAATAATCTATTCTCTGCTCTTGTCTATAATCAATACATTCTTTTATACACTCATAAGAAAACATTTCTTCTAAAAGATTTATTTCATCTTCTTCCATTAGAATCCACGCTGGGAATTCATCGAGCTTCCACTCTTCAACAACTTTAAAATTATCTTTAATATTAAATATAACCATATCATCACCTTTAATTCTGATATGGTTATAGTTTATACTTTTTATTAAATTTTACTCTCTTTCTCCATGCTTTCAAGCATTCTTTTTTCTATTATATCAACTGGTGTAACATCAGACATACGTTGATATCTATAGTTAGCTGCAGCGGCCTCTATTATTACTGCTATGTTTCTTCCAGGTCTTATTGGAACTCTTAGCTTTTTAACCTTCACACCTAAAATATCTTGATATTCGTCATTTACACCTAATCTATCATAATCTCCATCATCTTTCCAATGTTCAAAATGGATTATTATTTTTATTTCTTTAGAATTTAAAATTGAACTTAATCCATATAATGCTGATACATCTATTATTCCCATACCTCTAACTTCAAGCATTCCAAAAGTTATCTCTGGAGATCTACCTATAAGGTCACCATCTATTTCTTTTATATCAACAGCATCATCAGTTACTAATCTATGACCTCTTTTTATAAGCTCTAAAGCAGTCTCACTTTTACCTATACCACTTTCCCCTGTTATTAACATTCCTATACCATATACATCAACAAGAACACCATGTAATCTTGTCTCAGGAGCCATCTTATCTGATAAATACATTGTGATTTTACTTATAAACTTAGTAGTTATCATTTTGCTTCTAAGAATCCATAAATTTCTCTTTCTAGCTGCTTTTAAAAGTTCCTCATGTATCTCTAAATCTCTAGTTATTATAAGACAAGATATATCAAAAGAGAAAAACTTATTTAATCTCTTTTTTCTAAGATCTGGAGACATGTCTTCTAAGAAACTCCACTCTGCTTTTCCTATAACTTGAATTCTTTCTGGAGCGAAATAATTATAAAAACCAGCTAATTGTAAACCTGGTCTATTTACATCACTAACATTTATAGGGACATTTTCTTCACCAGTTTGAATTACCTCTAAACTAAAATCCTTTATTAACTTTTCTACTGTAACACCCACTTAAATCACCCTTAATTTTTCTTATTTTTTGGCTCAATCCCTTTTAACTGCTCTCTTAAATTGCTTTTAAATCTGTTTATATATTCTTTTCTAAGTTCTTCTCTTTCTTTGTGTTCATCCTCTGATAAACCTTCTTCTTTATGTTTCTTATGTAACTCATTTATTCTTTTTGTTAATTCATCTATATTCATCTTTATTCTCCTTTTAACTGTAACTTTAATTTAGTTTAATTTATTTATAATATTATTTTACATTTGTATGTATTTTTTAGCAACAATCTTTCTTGTTAAAATCTTCATTTAATCCAAATTATATTATAATATATATAAAAAATATATATAAGATGTAAAAACCTTTGAAATTTTTACCTATTTTAATTGTAATATATTTTATATTAATTGATTTTATCTTATAATATTTATATAAACTTTTGTAATATGGTAAAATTCCCATTACCATTAAACATAATTTATATTTGTATTTAAGGGTGAAATAATTATGAGTAATAAAAAAATAAACTTTAGAAATATGATTAATTCAGATAAAGTTAAGTTGATAAATAACTCCTTAGTTCTAGATGGACTTTCTCTTAAGGAGCTTTCAAAAAAAATAGATATACAAAAGAAAGAAATAATAAACTTTATGAAGAATGAAGGTTTTTTCTTTGATGAAATAGATGGCTATTTTAAAAAATTTAAAGAAATACCCACTCTAAAAGGAGAGAATTCTTCAGTAAAACTAAACAAAAAAGTTTCAAATTTAAAAACTGAACGTGAAGATATCCAATCTATTATAGATTCCATAAATGAAAAGTTAAATTTAAAAGATATTGATTCTAATAAAATTTTACTACCTGAGATTAAACCAAATAAAGAAATTAGTGTTTCTCTTGAGTCCACTCCAGAAACTACTGATTCTAAATCTCAAACTCTTACATTAGAAATACCTAAAATATCTAGAACTGCTAGAAGAAAAAAAATGAAAAAAACAGCCTTAAAAAGATTTTTCTTGTATATGAGAAATAAATTTTCTAAAATATTTATGGTAAAAAAATCAAAGAAATTAAAAGAACCTCTAGAATCAAGTTCCAAGGAATCTTTACATAATAAAGATTTAGAAAAGAAAGATTCTCCTCATGTTGTTTTAGAAGAAGTAGCTTTAGAAATCTTACCTACAAATAAAGATATAGTAACTGATTTATTACCAAGCCATAAAGAATCTAAATTATCTTTTGAAATAAAAATACCTAAAAATTTTAAAGGAAGAAAAAGACTTACTATTTCAAAAGAGAGTTTAAAAGAACTAAGTATTTTAAATTTAGATCAAGATTCCTTAGAAGATTTTAAAAATGAACTACAAAGGCTTAAACTTCATTCATCCTTTATAGAAAATTTAAAATCAAATAATCTAAAAGATAATGAAAATAAAGCTTTAGAAGAACGAATATATAATCTTGAAAAAAAAGTAACTGAACTTGAAGAATTTTTCTTAGAAATCTTTCAAGCCATGTCAATAAAATAGGACTTACTTTATAAAAGAACTCTATTTTAAATGAACCTTGATTCTTAGCTATTCCTTCGGTCTAGTAAAAAAATCAATATCGGTTTAAAGCATAGCCTATAAAAAATCTATTCCAAACAGGAATAGATTTTTTTATTTTGTAATCATATTTAATTATAGAAATTCAGCTTTATACCTATACTATAGTTACACTATACTTTTGGGAGGAATGACATATGTCAAATAGAAACTTACGTTTAGAAGAACTAAAAAAAATTTATGGTAAAATAAGTCCTTTTGAGTTTAAAAATAATTTAATAGATTTGGCTAGAGATAAAAAAAGTGCACATACTCTTTTAGATGCAGGACGTGGGAATCCTAACTGGACAGCATCAACACCTCGTGATGCATTTTTTACTTTTGGTCATTTTGCAGTTTCTGAAACACGACGAACTTTTACTTCAGGAGATTTGGCTGGTATACCTCATAAGGAAGGAATATATACAAGATTTTTAGATTTTTTAAAAAACAATCCAAATTCTCCTGGAATAGGACTACTAGATGAAATAATCAAATATGGCATTAATATAAAAGGTTTTAATCCAGATAACTTTCTTTATGAACTTACTGATGCTATTATAGGAGATAACTATCCTTATCCAGATAGAATGCTTCCACATATAGAGGCAATAGTTCATGACTATCTAATAAAAGAACTTTGCTACTTACCTCCTTCAAAAAAATTCAAACTTTTCGCAGTTGAAGGTGCTACAGCAGCAATGTGCTATATCTTCGATTCTTTAATAGCCAATGAACTTCTTCAAAGAAAGGATAAAATAGCCATAATGGCTCCTATATTTACTCCCTATTTAGAGATTCCTCAGATACCTAGATATGATTTAGAAAGTATATATATTCATGCTAGTGAAATTAATGAAGAAGGCAATCATACTTGGCAATATCCAGAAGAAGAATTAAATAAGTTAAAAGATCCATCAATTAAAGCTCTATTTTTAGTTAATCCAAGCAACCCACCTTCTGTTGCTATTCATGATAAAAGTAAAGAAATCCTTAAGAATATAGTTAATAATTATAATCCTAATTTAATGATAATATCAGATGATGTTTATGGAACATTTGTAAATAAGTTTCAGTCCTTAGTGGCAGATTTACCTCATAACTCTATTGGTGTTTATTCTTATTCAAAATATTTTGGTGTAACTGGTTGGAGACTTGGTACATTAGCCCTTTATGAAGATAATATATTTGACAAATTAATAAGTGAACTACCTAAAGAAAAGAAAGATATTGTTAATAGAAGATATGAATCCTTATCTACTAATCCAGAAAATATTCCATTTATTGATAGAATTGTTGCTGATAGTCGTCAGGTAGCACTTAATCATACTGCTGGTTTATCAACTCCTCAACAAGTACAAATGGCATTTTTCTCAGCCTTTTCTTTAGTAGATGAAGAAAATAAATATAAAAATCAAACAATAGATATATGTCACAGACGTCAAAAACTTTTATTTAAAAACTTAGGACTTCCACTAAAAAAAGATCCATATGATGCATCATACTATACTGAATTCGATTTACTCCAATGGGCGATTAAAAATTATGGTCATGAATTTGCAAATTATTTAAAATCCAATTATAAACCAGTAGATGTTCTATACAAATTAGCCGAAGAATCTTCCATAGTATTATTAAGTGGAGGTGGCTTCCAAGGTCCTGAATGGTCTGTAAGGATTTCTTTAGCTAATTTAGATGATGATGCTTACTCTAAAATTGGGACTGTACTCCGAAAAATTCTTGAAGACTTTGTAACACAATGGAAAAATTCAATTAATAAATAAAAAAGCAACATTTACCTAAAACAGAGCCAAAATAAAAATAGCAGTTAGTTTGTCATAACTGCTATTTTTATTTTATTTTTTCCATTCTATATCCTATTTCCTTATTGGCTAACCTATAACCCTCTTCTATCATCTCTTCTGTACTTTTCTCACTTCCCATTAAAGAATCTATTGTTAGTTGAGCTCTATCTCTAAAATATTTATCTAAAAGCATATTCTCTATTTCTCTTTGATCACATATTGAATAATCATGTAATATATGATTGACTTTAAATCCTTGCTTTTCCAACTCTCTTCCAACTAATATACTTCTATGACATCTTATAGGCTCTTGCATTGCTCCTAATAAAGCTATTCTATATCCTTTACCTATTCCAACTTTAAGCCTTTCTATTCCATTTTTAAATAATTCCTCATTAATAACTTTATGAAAATCTGCATATCCTTCTTTATTATAGGAAATTTTACTTTCTCTTTTTGCTGCAAATTCCTTTGCCATATAAATATAAGTAAACCCTAAATCGGTTAAAGTTTTCTGAATAGTTTCTTTATTATATTGAACATTATATTTGGAATATGGAATCCCCCTTATATCTACAACACAATTTATATTATATTTATTTAACATATGAACAAGTCTACTTACATCATAGTTTGAATGTCCTATAGTATATATTTCCATGCTAAACCTCCTTATCCTTAGCTCAAAATAAATTATTATATTTATTACGGCTCCATTTAAGGCTTATTAATATAATAATAAAAAAGGTTGTAAGACTAGTCTTACAACCTTATAATAAACAAATTATTATCTATTGTTTCTTTGTGCTTTTCTTGCTCTTCTACAATCTAAGCATCTTACTGGATCATTTTCAAATCCTTTTTCTTTGTAGAAAGCTTGCTCTCCCTCAGTGAATATGAAATCTGCTCCACAGTCTTTGCATTTTAATGTTTTATCTGCCATTTTGACATCCTCCTTAAATTTAAAGATTTAAATGGATTAATAAAAATTTTCTTTAAGTTTAAGGAAAATTTTATTCATCTTTTAAAGCTTTTTCTGTTATAAATCTATTATAACACTATTAAATTCACATTGCAAGTTTTTTTCTTCACTTTTTTCTTTATTGAGGTAATAAAGCATTTAAAGTATATACTCTACTTAAGAAATATATGCATAATATAACTAATAATAAAATAATTATTGCCCCTATTATATTCACAATACCACTTTTAAGTTCAGCTAAAAACTCTTTTGATCCAAATTTAACGCCCTTATCTTTTCTTATTCTATAAAGCCCACCCCATATAAGACCACTAGTTATTATATTACCTGTAACAATTTGAGCTATAGCTATTATATTAAGTGCCACTTTGTTAGATGTTATATTCTTACCTTCTTTTAAATCTTTTATAGCATATTTACATATTGCTCCACTAAAGAAAGCTAACATTGCTATAACAAACATTACTGTTGTTCTAGTATCATCTAAAACTGGTTGATAAAATTTTTCTCCTTTAGCCATAGTTAATGTATATAAGTAAATTATATATACTATAGGTATTATGAATAATACATACTTTGCTAAATTTAGAGGAAAATACTTTTTCTTTAACTCCTTTTCTTTAGCTTCGATTTCTTTTTTTGTAGGTTTGTTTTGATTTTTTTGATTCTTTTTCTTTTGTCCCAAACTTACTTGCACCTCTCTTCTTTCCACTTAATGTAGTATTGAAATCTGCATAATAAGATTATATCAACTTAATATATCATTTAACAATGTGTTTTTTACATTTTGTGAAAAATCTCATTATTCTGTTATAAAAAAAAGATTGTATAAGCTTATACAACCTAAAAACTAAATTGTTTTTAAAAATTTATATAAAACTTACACAATCTCTAAAGCCAAATTATATAGCTAAGAATTTTTGGAATCTTTCTCTCACTGCTTCCTCACCCATAATTTGCATTATTGTATAAAGGTCTGGTGTATTAGCTCTATGTGTTAAAGCTGCTCTTACAGCTCCTGCAACATCTGAAACCATTCCTTTATATTCTTCTGGGTTCTTTTTATATTTCTTTCTATCAGTAGCATATCCTAATTCTACAGCAACTTCTTTTAAATCTGAGAACCAAGTATCCTTATCTGTATTGAAGTTATATGCTTTTGCATAAGCTTCTATTATTCTCTTAGCTTCTTCTAATTCTAAAGTCTTTGGTAATTCAACATCATTAGCTGTTTCCTTATCAAATAACTCATCAAAGAAATAGAATATTTTTTCTCTAACTTCATCCCATTTAGCAAAGTCTTTTCTTGGCTTTGGACCTTCTTTATCTATATTGAATACTTCTTTCATCATAGCTTCTTTTGAAGTAACTAAATCATACATTTCTTTATCATATTCTTTAGCCCAGTTTGTATATAAATCATAAACAACTTCTGGTTTCATTTTACAGATAACATCTTTACTTACATCATTTAATTTAACTAAATCAAATAAAGCTCCACTCTTACTCATTTTATCTAGTTCAACTTTGTAATCATGATAATCTGCATCTGGATTTTCAGCTCTCCACTCCTCAAATGCTGAGTTTATTATATTTAAAAGATATTCAATAACTGATTGAGCTGGATATCCTTTTTCACTGTAATAACTCACTGCACTTTCCGGATCTTTTCTCTTTGATAATTTTCTTTTTGAACTTCCATCCATTTTCATTATTGTTGGAATATGAGCATACTTAGGTGCTTCTACTCCTAAAACTTCAAACATTTGAAGATGTATTGGAAGTGATGATAACCATTCTTCTCCTCTTATAACATGAGTAGTTCTCATTAATGTATCATCTATTGCATGAGCAAAGTGATAAGTTGGAAGGCCATCACCTTTTATTATTACTACATCTTGAAGATTTTCTGGGAATGAAACCTCTCCCTTTATCATGTCATGAGCAACAACTCTCTTTTCAGGATTTCCAGGTGACTTCATTCTTATAACATAACTTTCACCAGCTTCAATTCTCTTTATAGCCTCTTCTGGTGATAAATCTCTATATTTAGCAAACTCTCCATAACATCCTGGAGTTAATTTTTCTGCAATTTGTTTTTCTCTTAAAGCTTCTAATTCTTCAGAAGTCATAAAGCATGGATAAGCTAATCCTTTTCTTAAAAGATCCTTAACAAAAGCTCTGTATATATCAGCTCTTTGACTTTGTTTATATGGTGCATAAGCTCCCTTTTCTGAATTTTCACCAGTTATTCCTTCATCAAAATCCATTCCAAAGTTGTGCATAGTTTTTATAGTATCATCTATAGCACCTTCAACTTCTCTCTTTTGGTCAGTATCTTCTATTCTTAAGTAGAATATTCCACCACTTTGATGAGCTAATCTTTCATTTATTAATGAAGCAAAAACCCCTCCTATATGTTGGAATCCAGTTGGACTTGGTGCATATCTTAATACTTTAGCACCTTCTTTTAATTCTCTCTTTGGATATTTTTCAAAATAATATTCCGGTGTTTTATCTATATCTGGGAATATTAAATTGGCTAATTTTTCATAACTCATTCTTTTCACTTTCCTTTCTAAACTTATGTAATAAAAAAAGCCCTTCGTCCTAAAAATTAGGACGAAAGACTTAACTTCCGCGTTACCACCTAAATTAGTTAGCTAAGCTAACTCACTCATAATTAATTAAGGGAATTACCCCTAGACCTACTCCTTAAAATTAAGATTTTCAGTCTATGCTCCGAAGCTTCTTTCTATAAGATTATTTTTCAGGCTCACACCACCCCTAAATCGCTTTGAAATAACTACTTATATACTCTTCTTCATCATAACAATAAAATATTTGGTTTTAAATAACAAATTCTATTATATCAGATTCTTTAAAGTTGTAAATAAAAAATATTATTATTTTTAACTTTAACAATCTCTAATATGATTATAGCACATACAAATTAGTAAATAGATTATTTTAATTTCACTTATAGTAAAATATTACTTAAAATTTTATTGATATTTAACTTTTTTTCTTAATATCTTTATATTTAAACATCTTAATCATTAAATAACCTTATTTATTATAAAAATAATACAAAATATATT
This sequence comes from Clostridium sp. LIBA-8553, assembly GCF_057782465.1. NCBI lineage: Bacteria > Bacillati > Bacillota > Clostridia > Eubacteriales > Clostridiaceae > Clostridium > Clostridium sp. LIBA-8553. The sequence goes on along the minus strand of NZ_CM173489.1, from coordinate 1,536,462 downwards.
ATTAATATTTGTACTTAATGCTTTATTTATGTATATTTTTTCTCATAAAATCATTCCAAATCATAAGATTCCTTTTATCCTCTAAAAGCTTGTACCTAATATTTACGTCTTCACAAGAAATATTACAAAGTTTTGCTCTTAAAATCCATATTTTTAATAAAAAACTTAAAGTATTTGAATACGCTTCTATTTCTTTTGTTATATGTGGATTATAAATATTGACCTCTTCATTATTTAAAAAGTCTTTGAATTCTTTTTTATATGATTTCACTTCATCTTTAATATAATTTTCATCTTCTCCTAAAAACCATGTCCACAAAATATACTCGTATTCCTCTAAATAATCAACTACCTTTTTATCATCTAAGTAATTTTTAAGATTCCATAAATGAATTAAACTATTGCCAAATAAATAATTAGCTGCAAAAGCATTACATTTATCACCTAATAATTCATAAAAAAGATTTTGCATAGAGAATTTTTCTTTTTTATTCTCTACTAAGTAATTTATAATTTTATTATTTTTCTCTTCCTCATTTTTTAATTCTTCTATACAAAAAATCAATAGTGGAGCTTTAGTATAATGAAGAAACTCTATTTTACCATGACTTCTTATGCTTGCCTCCTCCATAGGAATAACGCTAAACCTACTTGGCTCTTTTAATGTCATATATAAATATCTAGTATATAAAATAGCCATTTCATTTTTGAAGCTTATTCCTAAGCTCTCTTTTAAATCTTCATCTAAAGATTCTAAAGCCAGATTTTCATAGTAGGTTGCTAATCCTTCTGTTAACCAAAGGTTCGGTGGAAGGTGATAATCCCTTGATTTTAAAACATCATCCATGAAAGCATGAAACAATCTATGAGATAAAAGTTGCCAATCTCTCTTATTATCCATATCAAAAGTTGCACTTATAACATTTTTTCCACTTCCACCCAATATATAAGGATTTTCTTTTTTACTTTTTCTTAATAAAACTATATTTATATCTTTTTTATTAAAAGAATTTATTTTAAATAAATTAAAGTAATAATCACAAATTCCTTTTATATTCCCTATAAGCCTCTTTTTTCTTTTTTCATCTTCACTAAGAAGATTGTTTTCTATGTGGTTATATATTGTTATATTTCCATAACTCTCTTTAAAATCTATTTTTTCAAAATAACCAAAAGTATAAGATGATTTCATTATTTCATATATATCACTCCAAATAATATTGGTGCACTTTGACTTAAAATCTTCTTTTTTAAAAGGAATTATACTCTTAACCTCATTTACTTTATTAAGTTCCAAAAGATTGTTATTTTCAAGTTGTTTCTCCTTGAAACTTTCAGGATTTAAAACTTCTGCAAATTTTGAAAAATCTATTTCTATGGTGCTATCAAATTTACTATTATCATTCATGGCAAGCATTTCAACTGGTAATAATAATATCTGTTCTCCCATGAAGGTTATTAAATCATCACTTAACTCTCCTCCACTTCCATGCTTACCTAAGCCACCAATAAGAACATCATATTCTAAAACCAAATTACTATGGTAGCTATTTATATATATAAAGTTTGAATCATAATAAAATTTTTCTTTACACCTTATATTTTTAATTTTGGACTTTCCCTTATAAAATTGAATTTCTTTTCCTAAGGAAACCCCTTTAACTTCCAACCTTATATTTAAAAAATCCTTTTTATTTGAAATTTTTCTTACTGAAAATTTAATATCTCCATATCCCATTTATATCCTCCCACATCTAACTATCCGTATTTCTAATAACTTCTCCTGATTTACTTATATATAGCTTTTCTAAAGGTTCATAAATTTCTTCTTTTTTCAAGCTCTTTGAATATAGATTAACTCCATAATATATTTGGTTGTTGATTTCTTTCTCACCCCATATATTGACTTCTAAATCACTATTATTTAATGAGACCTCATATTTTTTCGCAATATTTTCTAACTCTATGCGCTCATTATTGCTTATATTTAGTTTGGTTATAAGTCCTTCAATTCCAGTTAAGTGTTCTCCATTTTCACCTTTTAAAACATTGCCTTTTTTACTTATAAGAATTCTATCCACTACTCCTGTTAAATCATCACTTTTTGCACTTTTAGAATAAAGTGTTATTTGGTAATATCTTTCCTTACCTATTTCTTTAAAGCCATCTATATTAGCTCCTAAATCCAAAAAAGTCATCTTATCTTCATACTTTAATGCATACTCTTTTATATTTTTTTCCTCTTCCTTTGTTAAAGATATTTTGGTACCATCTTCTATATTTATATTTTCTTTCTCTTTTTGCTCCATCATATTGTCTTTATGGCCATTTTTAACAACTAAAGGATCAATATTTTTATTTAAATTAACAGCCTTTTTACTCTCTAACAAAGTACTTCCGTAAGTCAAAACCCCATCTAAAAATAAGAAAAAAACTAAAATAGTTCCAATTAAAATTCTTTTCACTTGTAAACAACTCCAATCAACTTTATCTTAAGTATATTATTTACAAACCCATTAATTTATAACCATTTCAATAGGGATTTTATTAATTCTAATATTATGTTAATTATAATTCAAGTAAAAAAACTCTTAATTATATTGTATATATATGATTAAATCTTAGAGACTTTATTAAAAATCTCTAAGACTTATAAACTTAATATTGGCTTTTTAGATAAAGTTCAATACTTGATATTAATTAGCTTCTATTAAATAAAGATATATAAGCTTTATAGTATTTTCTAAAGCATCATAATGTGTTCTTTCCATTCCATGAGATGCATGTACTCCTGGTCCAATTAAAGCTCCTCTTATGTTATTTCCACCTTTTAAAGCAGCTCCAACATCTGACCCATATCTCGGATATACATCTACTGCATAACTTAAATTATTTTCCTTAGCAAGTCTTATAAGCTCTGATGTCATTTTATAATCATAAGGACCTCCTGAATCCTTTGCACAAATAGAGACATCATACTCGGTGCAACTTAAATCATCACCAATGCACCCCATATCAACAGCTATCATTTCAGTAATATCCTCTGGTAAATATGATGCTCCATGTCCAACCTCTTCATATACTGATATAAATATTTTAGTTTTATATTTAGGTTTAATATTTTCCCTTTTTAACATTTCTAATAAACCAATTAAGACTGATACACTTCCTTTATCATCTATAAATCTAGATTTTATAAAACCACTTGGTGTTATTATTGTTTTGGGATCTATAAATATAAAGTCTCCTGTCTCTATTCCTAAAGCTTTTACATCTTCTTTATTAAAAACTCTTTCATCAATCCTAACTTCCATATTTTTTGCATCTCTAGTTTTACTTGATGCATCATCATAAACATGTATTGAAGGACTTGTACTTAAAAAAGTACCAGTATATTCTTTTCCCTCTCTTGTTCTTATTACACAATATTCTGAATCTAAAGTAGGTACTATAGGGCCTCCTACTAATTCAAATTTTAAAGTTCCATTAGGTGTTATTGATCTAACCATAGCCCCTAATGTATCTACATGAGCAGCTAATCCTATGACTTTTTCATCACTTTCTCCTGGAATAGTTACTATTCCGCATCCTTTGTTAGTTAACTCTAGTTCATAACCTAATTCTTTAATTATTTTTTCTATTTTCCCCATAATCTCAAAGCAAAATCCACTTGGACTATTAAAGCTTAAAATCTTCTCTGCCACATCTAAAATAAAACTTTTATTTATACTTATCATTTATTTCGCCCCCTCTAATTATATGGATTATTATACCACATTCCATTTAAATAATAGAGTGAATAAAAATTTGTAAATCCAAAGTAATTTTATTCAAAGTAAAATTTATGACTTCTTGTTACTTAATTGCTTAAAATATATAATTAATATTGAATATAGATTAGAGGTGTTTTAATGAAAAATAAAGAATTATTAAAAGAATGTACTCTTTGCAATAGAAATTGCAAAGTTAATAGATTTAATACTTTAGGAATATGTAAGGCCAATGAAAAAGTTAAAGTAGCTAGGGCAGAACTTCACCACTGGGAAGAACCACCTATTTCTTTTAGAAATGGATCTGGAACAGTATTCTTCTCTCATTGTAATTTAAAATGTGTTTTTTGCCAAAACCATGAGATAAGTCAAGATTTTAAAGGACTTGAAATCTCAATAGAAAGACTATCAGAAATCTTCCTAGAACTTCAAGAAAAGGGAGCAGAAAACATAAATTTAGTTACCCCAACACACTATGCTATTCAAATATTAGAAGCTTTGAAAATAGCAAAAGAAAATGGGTTAAATATTCCTATTCTGTATAATACTAATGGATATGATAGTTTAGAGACTATTAAACTTTTAGATGGATATATAGATGTTTATCTTCCAGATTTTAAATATTTTAAAGATGATTATGCATTTAAATACTCAAAGATAAAAAACTATAAAGATAATTTAATTCCTGTACTTGATGAAATGTTTAGACAAGTTGGTACTCCTAAATTTTCAGAGGACGGCAAACTTTTAAAAGGTATGATAATAAGACATTTAATGCTTCCTGGTTTATTATTTGATTCAAAAAAGGTTATTGATACAATTTTTTCAAGATTTGGTCACAATGTCTTTATAAGTATAATGAATCAATACACTCCAATGAATAGAGCATGTGATTATCCTGAAATAAATAAGCCTTTAAATCCTAAACATTATGATTCATTAATAGATTATGCTTCATCCTTAGGAATAAAAAATGCCTTTATACAAGAGAGCGGAACTAATTCAAAAGCTTATGTTCCTTCATTTAAGTACGAAGGAGTCCTTAAAAATAATTAATTACATCATTCAAATTATTATTTTGTGTAAATCCATACATATACAGTTGTAAATTTTCTTTTAACATAAAAACAATATTAACTGCATTATTAATAAATCTAATTTAAAAATAGTTAGACTACATATACTTTAAAACTCCTTAAATGTAGTCTAACTATTTTATGATATTATCTTTCTTATTTTTTCTATATCCTTTATTATTAATGATTTATTTCCTCTAATTTCTATTAGTCCTTCATGCTCAAAAATAGAAAGTTTTCTACTCATAGTTTCTCTAGTTATTCCGCAATAATTAGCCATGTCTTCTCTATTAATAGGTAAATCAATGAATATTTCTCCATTCTCTAACTTCCCATATTTTCGCTTAAATTCTTTTAACATATATGCTATTCTTACTTTAACGTCATTAGTAGCTAATTTATGTGCAAATTCTTCTGTTTCCTTTAAACGACTTGTTAAAGATTTCAAAACAACCATTGCTATTCTTGGATTTTCTTCTAAAATACTATCAACTTCATACTTATCTATAGCACAAACTATAACATCATTTAAAGCAATGGCATTAAATGAAATACCCTCTTCATTATCAAAAAGACTTGTTTCACCGAAATAATCTCCTACGGAAAAAATATGCATTATTTGCTCTTTTCCTCCTTTAGTTAGTTTAGATATCTTTACACTTCCTTTACTGACTAAAAATAATTTAGAAAGCGATTCACCTTCATAACATATGTATTCTCCTTTATTAAAATGAAAACATGCCATTCCAGTAGCTAATTTATTAAATTCTTCTTCTGTTAAATCTTTAAATATAGTCAATTCTTTGTTACATAAGCAACTTTTATAGCCCTTGCAATCACATTTTTTCATAAACCTTCTCCTAACTTCATGTTTTTTCTTAACACATCATAATATTAATTATAATATATTTATGTAATTTATTCATATTTTTTTAACATAATAAATTAATTTATTTTACCACTTGTTTATTTCTTAACTTATTCTTATAATATATTTATATTCAAATATTTTTATTATCAAAATATTTGTTGTTCTAATTTTTTAATCGAAAGGATTGTTTTTATGAATATAAAACCACTTACCATTGGAAATATATCAGCTAGATTACCTATAATTCAAGGGGGTATGGGTATAGGTGTGTCTCTTTCAAATTTAGCTGGAGCTGTATCAAAAGCTGGAGGAATAGGAATAATATCCGGAGCTCAACCAGGATATTTAGAAGAAGATTTTAAGAGAAATCCTTTAGAGGCTAACTTAAGAGCTCTAAAAAAACATATAAAATTAGCAAAAGAAAAATCACAAAATGGAATTATTGGTGTTAATCTAATGGTAGCTATGAATAATTATGCTGAACATGTAAAAGCTGCTATAGATTCTGGAGTTGATCTAATAATATCTGGAGCTGGTCTTCCATCTCATTTACCTAAATTTACAAAAGGTAGCAATGTTAAAATAGCCCCTATAGTCTCTTCTCTTAAAGCTGCAAAAGTAATTTTAAAACTTTGGGACAGACATCATAAAGTTGCTCCAGATATGATAGTAATAGAAGGACCAAAAGCAGGAGGCCATTTAGGATTTACTAAAGATTCTCTTGAAGAAGAAACTAAAAACTTTGATTCAACTATACTTGATATAATAAAAGAAAAATCTAGCTATGAAGATAAATATGAAAAGAAAATACCAGTAGTCGTTGCTGGAGGAATTTTTGATGGAAATGATATTGCAAAATATTTAAAACTTGGAGCAAGTGGAGTTCAAATGGCAACTCGCTTTGTTGCAACTAAAGAATGTGATGCTAATATAAAATTTAAGGAAGCATATATAAACTGTAATGAAAACAATATATCTATAGTAAAAAGTCCTGTTGGAATGCCAGGAAGAGCTATTAGAAATTCCTTTGTAGAAAGTACTGAAAAGGAAAAATCTAAGGTTACTCACTGTTATAATTGCTTAATTCCATGTAATCCGGCAGATACTCCTTATTGCATAAGCCAAGCACTTATAAATGCAGTAAAAGGTGATTTAGAAAATGGTCTTATCTTCTGTGGTGAAAACGCCTCAAAGATAAATAAGATAGTTTCTGTAGAAACTCTAATGAATGAATTAGAAAGAGAATTATTAGAAGCTTAAAAATTAGCTGTATAAAAAGTTGTAAATAATAAAATGTTAAAATTCTATTGTTTACAACTTTTTTATACAGCTTTTAATTTAGTAATTTAATTCTAAAAGACATAAACCATGAGCTGGTGCTTTCTCTGAAGCTTTTGCTCTTTCCTTAGCTTCTAGTATATCAACTATGTAATTAGGTTCTATTTCACCTAGTCCGACAGCCACCAATGTACCTACTATTATTCTTACCATATTTAATAAGAATCCATTACCATTTATTTTTAAATTTATTATGTTATTTTTTTCATTAACATCAATACTATTTATAGTTCTTAAGGTTGATTTATTTTTTGATTTTAAGCTTGTAAAACTTTTAAAGTCATGAGTTCCTATTAAATATTCAGAAGCTTCTTTCATTGCATCTAAATCTAATTTACTTTTAATATGCCATGAATACTTTCTTAAAAACACATCTTTAAACCTATTATTATCAATAGTATATTCATAAGTTTTTGATTTCACATTAAATCTAGCATGAAATCTTTCGCTTGCATCCTTAAGTTCTTTTACTCTTATATCTTCTGGTAAATATTCATTTATATACTCAATCATCTGATCTAAAGTTATAAGAGAGTTAGTTTTAAAATTAGCAATATAATTTTTAGCATGTACTCCACTATCAGTTCTTCCACAACCAATAACCTGAATTTCTTCACTTGTCATCTTACTTAAAACATTTTCTAATTTATCCTGAACTGTAGCAACATTACTACCCTTTTGGTTTTGCTTTTGCCATCCCTTATACTTACTGCCATCATAATCTAAAGTCATTTTTATATTTCTCATTTTGTTTTCCTTTCAAAAGTAACCTATGTGTTCTTTACTCTTCTTTTAAATCTTTGTTTAATTATTTTTTATAAATACTATCAGCTAAAATTGTACTATCAATAAAAATATATGACAATTAAAACTTTTATTTTTTATTGCTTTTCATATAGCATTTCTATATGAGGAATATCATCTTCTAAATATGTTTCTGAAACCTTTTTAAAACCAATCTTTTCATAAAAGCCTTTTGCATACTCTTGGGCTGAAATTCTTATTTTCTCTTCATTTAATTCATTTTCAATAAAACTTATAGCCCTTTTCATACATTCTTTTGAAAGCTTTTTCCCTCTAAATTTCTCATTAGATAGAACTCTTCCTATGGAAGCCTCTTCATAAGATATTCCTCTTCTTAATATTCTTGAATAAGCCCCAATTTCTCCATTAATCTCACAATAAATGTGGTATGCATCTAAATCTTTGTTATCACAATCCTGATAAGGGCAATTTTGTTCTACAACAAATACTTTATTTCTAATTCTAAGTATTTTATAAAGTTCATTTAAATCTAATTCATTAAAGTGCTTTAATACCCATTTCATTTTACACACTCCTTAAAATAAAAACTAATTATTTTACTTTCCCTTTGGATATATATATATTTATTTCATAAATAGCTATTGGCAAATAAATAACCTCTCTATACATAAAATCCTGTTAGACTTAATTATATAGAGAGGTTATCTAGTAAACAATAGATTAGTATAATTTTTATTAATTTTCTCATTAATCTGAACTTTTATTCTAAAATTTTGTAAGCTTTTAATTTTTATCTTTATATTTTAACTTTTTTATTATAATATAATTAAATAAACATTAAGAGGTGATTCTGTGAAAACCATGCAAAAGTTATTAAGTAAAACTAGACAAGCCATAAAAGAATATAATCTTATTGAAAATGGTGACAAAATAGCTGTAGGACTTTCTGGAGGAAAAGATAGTCTAACTCTTTTACATATATTGAAAAACTATCAGAGATTCTCTCCTGAAAAATTTGAACTTATAGCAATAACCTTAAATCCTGGTGGAGTTGATAACAGTCCTTTACATGAACTTTGTAAAAATATAGATGTTCCATTTTATGAAATCCAAACTAACATAAAAGAAATAGTTTTTGATATAAAAAAAGAAAAAAATCCTTGTTCTTTATGTGCTAACCTTAGAAGAGGTGCTTTAAATGACAATGCTCAAAAACTTGGTTGTAATAAAGTGGCATTAGGCCATCATAAAGATGATGCCTTAGAGACCCTTATGCTTTCAATAAGCTATGAAGGAAGAATAAACTGTTTTTCTCCAAAAAGCTTCATGCATAAAAACAATTTAACTCTTATAAGACCTATGGTGTTTATTGAGGAAAGTCAGATTAGAAAGGCAACTTTAGAGTATAAATTTCCTATAATAAAAAATCCTTGTCCTGCTGATGGTAAAACTAAAAGAGAAGATATAAAAAATTTAATTAGAGATTTAGATAAGAGCATGCCAGGTTTCAAGAAAAATCTTTTTAAATCCTTAACCAATACAGATCAAATGTTTGTGTGGGATAAAGAAATAGTAAGAAAAATGTAAAATGAAGTGTACAAGAAAACTTGTACACTTTATTTCTTAATGAATATATATATCTGATAATTCTATTTTATATATCTCATCTCTTCTTTCTTGATTAAATGTAAGAGCAGCTTCATCTAAAGGTGAATTTTCTATCTTTCTCATAGGTATTTTTATTATAAATTCTGTTCCCTCTCCAAGTTCACTATGGACTTCTATTTCACCATTATGAATTTTAACTAACTCATTAACTATAAACAATCCAATTCCACTACCTTCATTAACTTTAGTTAATCTATTATTTATTATTTTAAATCTATCAAAAAGCAAATGAATTTTATCCTTTGGTATCCCTATCCCTGTATCTTTAATACTTATATTTACGTACTTTTCATCAAAACTCATATAAACGTCTATATTTCCATTTTCTCTATTAAACTTTATGGCATTGGATAAAACATTTAATATTATGCGCTCTAAGTGGCTTAGATCAAAGGCAACTATTTTCTCCTCTTCCTCTGTATCAAATGTAATATCAATCTTATTAGCTTGTGCGAATTCACATATAGACATTGTTATATCTTCTACGCAACTAACAATATTATGATTTTCTATATTTATATTAAAGAATCCTGCTTCTAACTTAGTGCTATCTATTAAATTATTTATTAATTTTAATAACCTAAAAACGTTTTGTTTTCCTATTTTTATATAATTAAGATAGCTATTATTATTACCTTCCTTAGAATTTTTTAATTTTAATTCTAAGAGCTGAAATATACTAAATATTAAATTTACTGGTGTCTTAAATTCATGAGATATATTAGCAAAAAACTCCTTTCTAAGCTTTTCCATTTCATTTTTCTCATACATACTGTCTGTTATATCATTTATAACTATAATTCTTCTTATAGTCTTTCCTTCTTCATTCTTTATTGCATTTGCTCTAAACCAAACAGTTCTAACTTCATTATCTGCTCTAATTATTCTGGCCTTCTCAGAGAAAAACTTTTCAAAATCAATATCTACGAATTTATATCTATCTTCTGGATGAATTCTATCCAATTTAATTATCATACTTTCCTCTTTGTATAATTCTTTGCAATTTAATCCATATAATCTTTCAAAAGCATCATTTACATAAACAGTTTTAGTACCCTCCTTAACTATTACTACGTCATCTAAATAATTTAAAACTTCAAAAAACATACTATCATTTTTTTGTAGCATCTGCTCTACAGCTTTTTTATATGATATATCTCTAGTTAAGCCTATTATTCCTTTTATTTCATTATTTTCATCAAAATATGGAGCTTTTATTGTTTCTTCTAAATAACCATCATTATTTGCAAACTCCCATTCTTCACCATACACTCTTTTTTCTTTAGATTTAATAACTTCCATATCAGTTTTATAAAACATCTCTAATCTATAATCATCATTAAAAAAAATTTCTCTATCGGTTTTGCCTATTATATTCTTTTTTTCCATTCCAACTTTATTTTCAAAAGCCTTATTACAATTTATATATTTTCCATCGATATCTTTAAAAAATACATAATCGGTTAGAGAATCTAAAAATAAATCTAGCATATCTTTTTCTTGTTCTAATTTATTCTCTAATTCATCATACTCTTTTAATACATCTTTCTTAAACCAAATAACCGCATAATCTTTGTCCATTGTCTTTACATTTATAAATTTATTAGTGTACTCACTTAAACCTAAGTCTTTTTCTACCTTTTGAAAAGGTTTACCTTTGAATATATTGTTTAGCTTTAAGTTATTATTTAATATTTCACTTAATAGTTTTCCATTTAAACTTTCTATACTAGACTTTATTATTAATAAGTCACTAAAGTCTCTACTTTTTAATTTTCCATAAATGTAATCCATAGGACATGATTCTAATATTGTCTCGAAATTAAAATCTTTCATCTATAACTCCCCTTTAAGTTATGAAACTCACTCATTTACAAATTAAAACAATTTTCCCTATATTTTATTATATTTTTTTTAATCCTTTAACACAATACATTAAATTTATTTTAATGATGTTAACATATAAGAATTATATATTTAAATATATCTTTTACCTTAGAATCTCTTTTAAGTCAAGTACTATATATTTCTTTTAAAGTTAATTAACTATAACTACATATTTATTTAATCATTAATTCATGCTATTAATATTTTTTTCACACTTTACCACTAAATTACAAAATAGTATAATGAAAATAATATAGAATATACTTAAAATACATATTTTAAGTATTAAATATATACAAAGTTTAATAATATAAAAGAACATAGGAGGAGGTAAACAAATGAGTAAAAAGAAAAAAATTACATTCCCAACAGCCTTTACAGTACTGTTCATCGTATTAATTTTATCAGCTATTTTAACATATTTAATTCCAGCAGGATCATACTCAAAATTGTCCTACAACGAAGCTGAAAATATGTTTGTTATTACGAATCCTCAGGGAAAAAGTTCTAAGGAAGCTGCAACTCAAAGCACTTTAGATAACCTTGGAATAAAAATAAGCTTAGATAAGTTTACTGATGGAAGTATAAACAAACCTATAGCTATACCTAACACATATGAAAAGGTTACCCAAAACCCCCAAGGTCTTGCTCAAATAATAGAGGCACCTATTCAAGGAACTTACGATACAATAGATATAATAATGTTTGTTCTTATAATTGGCGGAGTAATAGGAGTACTAAATACTACAGGAGCATTTAACGCTGGTATTGCTAGTCTTTCTAAAATAACTAAGGGAAAAGAATATATTCTTATAATATTATTATCAGTACTTATTTCTCTTGGTGGTACTACTTTTGGATTAGCAGAGGAAACAATTGCTCTTTATCCTATACTACTCCCAATATTCCTGGCCTCTGGTTATGATGCTATAGTATGTATAGCTACAATATATATGGGTTCTTCAATAGGAACAATGTTTTCAACTGTAAACCCATTTTCTTCTGTAATAGCTTCAACAGCTGCAGGGATAAGCTTTAAAGAAGGACTTAATTTTAGGATGATAGGATTAATTTTAGCTACAGCTATAACAATTATTTATATACTTAGATATGCTCGTAAAGTCAAAAATGATCCATCAAAATCACTTGTATATGATCAAAAGGATGAAATAGATTCTAAATTTCTTCATGAATCCGCTAGAGATGTGCCAGTATTTACTTGGAGATTAAAGCTTATGCTTTTAATTTTTGCTGCTGCCTTTGTAATTTTAGTTTATGGTGTTTCCTCTAAGGGATGGGGATTCATACAAATGACAGCTCTATTCCTTGTTGTCGGAATAATCTTAGGATTCATATCAGGTCTTGGCGAAAAGAAATTCGTTAATTGTTTTATTGCCGGTGCTGCTGACCTTGTTGGTGTTGCTCTAGTTATCGGTGTTGCAAGATCTATTAACTTAATACTTGAGAATGGTAAGATATCTGATACTTTACTTTATGTGTTCTCTAATGGAGTCCAAGGTATGGATAAGAACGTCTTTATACTATTAATGCTTATAATATTCATAATTTTAGGTTTCTTTATTCCATCATCTTCAGGTCTTGCAGTTTTATCAATTCCAATTATGGCACCACTTGCAGACACTGTTGGATTACCAAGAGATGTTATAGTTAGTGCTTACCAATTTGGTCAAGGCTTAATCTCATTTATAACACCAACCGGATTAATTTTAGCAACCCTTGCTATGGTTGATGTGACATATAATAAATGGTTAAAATTCATTATGCCTCTTATGGGCATTATAACAGCTTTTGCAGCTATACTTTTACTAATACAAGTTCATCTATAAGATCTTAAAAATGCATGGTTTAAAATAAACCATGCATTTTTTATTTTGGATGAAAAACTTTTATATTTAACCCTATAACTTATTATAGGAATATTATTTATCCTCCTTTGAAATAATAAATTTATATTGTTAAACTAAGGAGGAATTTTTTTGGAATTAACATCAAACTTTGATAAAAATATAAATACTTTGTCGAAAGCCTTAAGAGTTGGAAAAAGTTTTGATATAATTGAACGCTCCATAATTATAGGTGATAAAAAAGCAACTATGTATTATATTGATGGCTTTGTAAAAGATGACATAATGGAACTAATAATGAGTGATTTCTTCGAATTAAGCAGAACCCAAATGAGTTTAATAAAATCACCTAAAGATTTTATTAAAAGACAAATCCCTTATGTAGAGGTTGCAGAAGAAACTTCTATAAAAAATATAGTTTCTCAAGTACTCAGTGGACAGACAGCTTTAATATTAGAAGATTTCTCTAGTGCAATTATGATTGACCTTAGAACTTATCCAGTTAGAGGAGTACAAGAGCCTGAAACAGAAAAGGTTCTAAGGGGGTCTAGGGATGGTTTTGTAGAAACAATTGTCTTTAATACAGCTTTAATAAGAAGACGGATTAGAGATCCAAGATTAACTTTTGAGATGGTCTCAATAGGAAATGTTTCAAAAACGGATGTGGTAATCTCTTTTTTAGATGAGGTTGTTGATAAAAAAACTCTTGATATGATAAGAAAAAAATTTGCTAACTTAGATATCCAAGCATTGACTATGAGTGAGCAAAGCCTTGTAGAATCCATTGCAAATGCATCTTGGTATAATCCGTTCCCAAAAGTTAGGTACACAGAGAGACCTGATATCGCTGCAGCTCATATAACCGAAGGTAAAATAGTTGTTATAATAGACAACTCTCCTTCTGTTATAATTTTGCCAACTACCATATTTGATTTCATACAGGATGTAGATGATTACTATCTTCCAGTAATAACAGGTAACTTTGTTCGTTTTTTAAGAAATTTTATATTAATATCTACAATTTTTATTACACCACTTTATTTACTCTTGGTTCAAAATGCGGGTAGATTACCAGATTACTTAATATTTTTACTCCCTGATGAAGGATATAAAGTACCATTAATAATTCAGTTTTTACTTCTTGAGGTTGCTGTAGATGGATTAAAACTAGCATCATTAAATACCCCTAATGCTCTAGGTATGTCCTTATCTGTTATAGGTGGATTAATTTTAGGCCAGTTTGCAGTAGATACTGGTTGGTTCTTACCTCAAACGATATTATACATGGCTATAGTTACACTAGGTAGTTTTTCTCAACCTAGTTTGGAACTTAGCTATGCATTTAAATTTTTAAGAACCTTCCTGCTTATATTAACAAGCTTATTTAATGTAATTGGATTTATTGCAGGATTAATACTTGGTTTAGTCTTAATTGCAACCAATAAAACTCTAACTGGAGATTCTTATTTATACCCACTTATTCCATTTGATTGGAAAGCACTTAAAGCACTTATATTTAGGGTAAGATTAATACCTAAGCAAAAAGATTAATAGAAATAAAATGGCTTTATTAAAGTAATATTAAATCTTAATTATCATTACAAGATTTTATACTTTAATAGAGCCTTTAATTATTAAATAACTTCAATACTACTATACTTCCTAATATGCATTGTTCTATTTTTCCTACATAACTCTTTACTTAAAATTTCAGTTTCTAAAAAAGTACAAAATCCTTCATCATATATTTTATTTTAGGGTTGAATATAGCACTGCCTCCTGCAAATTCACAATTTTTCTTACCACTTTCTAAATCTCTTAGATATCTATCTAACTCCTCATTATATCTAAACTGAGTAGAATTAACCAATATACTTACAAGAAAAATATTTTAACATTTAGTAAAAAAGAAGGATTTTGTTAAATATTGTAGAAATTATTAACTTATAAAAAGTTTGGAGGATTTTAAATGAAAAATATAAGAAAAACTTTAAGTATATTATTACTCTTAATCTTTTTAATCCCAGCTACCACCGTTCTTTGTCGTGCTGGTGGTGGCGGAGGCGGAGGTGGCGGGGGTGGTGGCGGAGGCGGAGGTGGCGGAAGAAGTAGTTCTTCTTCAGGCGGTTCCTCTGGGAGAAGTCATAACTCTCATTATGAAAATGGAATTAGTTTTCTAGGAATAACTATATTTCTAGGAATACACTTCATTTTCTTTAAGAATGGTTCAGTATATAAATACAAGATTTATTCTAGGAAAAGAGAGACTCTTTCCACCATAAAAGACTTTGAAATAGAAAATCCCTCTTGGAATTTCTACGAAATAGAAACCCAAATCGAAGATTCATTTCCTCTAATTCAAGAGGCTTGGATGAATAGAGATTATTCTCCTGTAAGGCATTTAATGACAGATGACTTTTATAAAACTCATACTGTAAAAATGAATTGGATGATTTTAAAAAAAGAAAAAAATATATTAGATAGAATAAAGCTAAATAAAGTAACCCCTGTATTAGCTGTTGAAGATAGTGAAAATCATGATGATTTTATTTGGGTATTACTAAATGCAAAAATGGTTGACTATACTATTAATGAAGAAAACCTTGAAGTAATTGACGGTGATCCTTTAGCCACTAACTCTTTTGAGGAATTCTGGAAATTTGTAAGAAAAGATGATAAATGGTTAGCTGATAAAATACTTCAAGTAAGTGATATAGACTCATTAGATTACTTTGATAGCCTAAAAAAATAGATTATTGAAAAAAACTAGATTTATTTTTGCTTATATAAATGCATCAGTTATTTAACTGATGCATTTATATATTAAATTTAATCTTCCTCTTTTAATTCAGCTATAAACTCTTGAGCCTTTATTTTTAAAGGACTGTCATCTTTAAGTTTTTGTAAACCAATACTAAATCCTTCTTTATCTATTACTAATCCATCTGTAGGAATATACCATTTTACTCTTCTGCAATGTTGCATTGGTAACTCATCTAATCCAACCTTATTGAATATAGGCTCAAATCTATAAGGACTTGTTACTTTACCAGCTGCCACAATAGTAAAACTTCCATCTCCTGAATTTATCTGTTTTAATATAAGTACATCTCCAACTTTAACCTCTTCTGCAAATCTTTGAATCAATATGCCCTCTTTACCAAGAGATTCATACTCTTCTTTATTGTCAAAATAATCTCCTTTATCTCCAGGGCCAACAATTGCTACACCTAAATCAAAGAATATATCTATTAAATTTGTGTTACCTATCTCTGCTGATATTTGCCAATAATTCATAATTATTACCTTCTTTCATCTTTCTTAATATAAAAACAAAGTTATCAACAAAGTAAATATTACTTTATAATAATATATTATACTCCTTAAAATTATATTTGTTTAGCACTAAAAATTTCAGATTATCCTCTTAAGTATGAAGACATATACACTATAACTTCTCTTATTCTATTTAGCTCACTTTCTTTATTATATTTTCTCCAAATTGATGTATAATCATAAAACCAAAGTTCTAACTCTTTTGCTAAATTCTCCTTATCTATAACTAATAAGCATTCCTTATCAAACTCTTTTTCAAGTAATACTAGTAAAAATTTATCTATAAGCTCCCAACCTTTTGAAGATATAATAAAGCTTTGCATAACTTCTTTATCTTCAACCTCTCTAAGAAGTTTAATAAAATCTTTTTTAACTTCTGAAGCAACTTTATATCCTGCAAAAACTTTTAAAGAATCTATATTTTTTATTTCTTCTCTAATCTCTTCTCTTTCATTAAATTTTTCTTTCCATCTAACAAGCTCTCCCCATCCAGCAACTTGGTTTTTAGAAAGCTTATCCATTAAAGAGACTACTGTCATAGATTTATCTCCAAATTCCATAAAAGATATTGATTTGAACATCTCATCAAAATCGCCCTCATCTGGGTTCCAAGAGATAGCTCCTCCATAAATCATAGATGGTATTGAATTAGCAAGTAAATTAACGTTTCCATAGTCACCCCAATTTGTGTTTAAAACACCTATAGCTCCATACTTTCTTCCATGAGCAACCATTCTACTTATATTACTAAAAGAACCTTCAATAAGATTCATCATCATATTCCATCCACCTACCCCTGGACAAACATACTGTTCCTTATTATGTTCTGCTATTATTTTAGTAGCTATATCATTAGCTTGAGGATGGTAATTCCAAGTTAAACAAGTTAAATCTTCTGGTATGTCACTTAAAAGCTCTGGATATCCAACTATTATATCTCCCCAAAACATAACATTTTTATTAAATCTTTTTACAATCTCATAAACCTTATTTAAAAACTCTGTATATATTTTTCCTACTCCTAATTTATCTGCATATTCTTTGCTTTTTCCCTTTCCTAAATCAAAGGTTTCATCACAACAAATATTAAATTTATCAGAACTGAATAAAGGAATAAATTCTAATAGCATTGACTCAACAAATTCTAAACTTTTACTATTAGTTACGTCTAATGTATGATGAGCCATTCTGTCAACAAAAGAATACTCTTCATCTCCTATTTCTAATTCACAAAGTTCTCTAAAAGATTTGCTTCTTAAAGCTTCATATAAATGGCCGAAAGTAGATAATGATGGTACAAGCTCCACATGTCTTTCTCTACAATATTTATCTAAAACCAATATTTCTTCAGCCGTTAATGGATCTTTATCCATCCATACCTCACTCATTCCTTTGAATGCAAAAGTATGCTCTATATATAATTGAAGTTGGTTTATTTTATAGAAGGCCGCTTTATCAACTAAGTCTTTTAATGTTTCTAGAGTTGGCACTTTTCCTCTTGTAACATCATGATAAAATCCACGGTATTTAAAATAAGGAGTATCTTCTATTGAAATACTAGGTAAACATGCTCCAAATTCTCTTATAATTTGTCTAAAAGTTTGTCCTCCATAAAATATTCCAGCATCTCTTCCCTCTATTACTACATGATTTTCATTAATTCCTAATTTATATGCTTCTTCATTTGAAAATTTGGCTTTTTTAAGAATTATTGCATTATCATAATCCTTTTGCATAAATAATTTATTTATATTAAGCTTAAACCCTAAGTTTTTTTCTATTTCTTTTTGAATCATAATAGCTAAATTAAGCTCATCAAAAGATAATTCACTACTTAATATAATTTCTGTATCTCTTTCAATAAGGAAATTCCCATCTTTTTCAACTATACTTTTTGGTCTTGGTATTAAATGCATCAATCTTCCCCCTAATACAAACTAAAACTTTACTTTAATTCCAAAATTACTCATAATAATATTAAACAATATAAATGTTTACTATAATTATATAAAATTATTTTCTTTATTTAAGTAATCATTTTGCTATTCTTTGATACAATATTGCTTTTTGAAAGGAGAGACTATGAATAATTATATATATGAAAACCATGTACATAAAGATCCTGACTTCCCTGTAATATTTCATTGTGATATTTTAAATAAAAGCAGGCCAAATTTTATTATGCATTATCATGAAAGCATAGAACTTCTTTATTTTTTAAAAGGAACAGCAAAAATAAGCTGTAATAATAAAATGTTTAATGCGACTTCTAAAGACATTGTAATAATAAATTCAAATGAACTACACTCAATAGAAACATATTCTGATTCATGTAAATATTATTGTCTTATTATAGATAAAGCCATGTTTAGCTATAACAAGAAATACTTTGATGATTTTAGCTTCAAAAGTTTGATTAAAGATTCATTTTTAAGCACAAAAATAGAAGAAATAAACTCTGAATTAGTTGAAAAAAAAGAATTCTTCAAGGATTTCATAAAATCAAATATACTCCAAATTTTAATTCATCTACACAGAAACCATATTGACTATAAAAATCAATGTATAAAAGTAAAAGATAATAATAAAATAATCATGGTAAAAGAGATAATAAGTTATTTAAAAGAAAATTATATGAATTCAATTTCAATTGATGATATATGCAATCATGTTTCCTTTAGTAAGTATTATACTTGTCGTACATTTAAAGAAGTCACAGGGAAAACTTTATTAGATTATATAAATCACATTAGATGCCTTAATGCTAGAAATTTAATTCTTTACAATGGATATACTATATCTGAAAGTGCTTATAGAAGTGGATTTAATAACTTATCTTACTTTTCAAAAATTTATAAAAAACACATGGGATTACTTCCATCACAGGAAAAGATTACATAATTAAGTATGGTAAAGTAATTAAAAGAAATAGCCATCTATTATTAATAGAGCTTTAATTTTAATTAATAACCTTTACAAATTAGTTTGATTAATTTTCTTTTTAATACTAAAATATTTTTATAGTAACAATAAAAAAGAAGAAGGTGTACATATATGTTAAGTGAAAATCTATTAAAAAAACTTAATGAACAAGTTAACTTTGAATTCTATTCATCATACACTTATTTAGCTATGGCTGCTTATGCAGAGTCAATTGATTTAAGTGGTTTTGCTAATTTTTTCAGAGTTCAAGCTCAGGAAGAATTATTCCATGCAATGAAATTTTATGATTATATATTCCAAAAAAATGGAGTTGTAGAATTAGAACAAATAGATAAACCTAAGTTTAATTTTTCAAATGTAATTGAAGCTTTTGAAAAAGGTTATGAACATGAACAATTAGTAACTCGTAGAATCTATGAACTTGCAGATGTTGCTTTTGAAGAAAAAGAACATGCAACTATGAGTTTACTTAAATGGTTTATAGATGAACAAGTTGAAGAAGAAAATAACTTCCACTCATTATTAAAGAAAGTTAGAAGATCTGAAGGCAACCCTGCAGCTTTATACATGATGGATGATGAATTAGCTGCAAGAGTATTTACTACTCCAACAACTACAAGATAGAATTTAATAATCATTAATAAAAAATAGAGAGAAGGAATATTAAAACACTATTCTTTCTCTCTATTTTTATACTTTTCCATATATTTCCCTACCTTTATAAATTCATTGCGTTTTTTATAAAAATCCTATGTTTTTTTTAATAAACTTTCTATGTAAAAGTTTTAATAAAATATATTTCATTTCTTTTTCACTAATTCCTTTACAGCTATTCCTAATGGTGCTAGTATAATTTTTATTATATTTAATTTTTTGTGTACACATTAATAATTTATTAACATTTTGACAATTAAATGAATTAAACTTATCAGATTAAAGGAAGAATAAATATGAATACTAATAAGAGTTCTATTGAAAAAATTACATTAGGAAGCTTTTTAATAGCCTTAGGAGTTGTTTATGGTGATATTGGAACTTCTCCTCTTTATGTTATGAAATCAATAATAAATGGTAATGGTGGATTAGCAAGTGTTACTCCTGATTTTATCCTTGGAGTATTATCACTTATTTTTTGGACCATGACTTTATTAACAACAATAAAGTATGTCCTTATAACTCTAAAAGCTGATAATAAAGGAGAAGGTGGTATATTTTCTCTTTATACCTTAGTTCGTCGTCGTGCTAAGTGGCTTATTATCCCAGCTATGATAGGAGGTTCTGCATTATTAGCAGATGGAATGTTGACTCCTGCAGTAACTGTTACCTCTTCTATTGAAGGATTAAAAGTTTTACCTAGTTTCAACAGTATTTTTGGAAGTAACCAAGATATAATTATAATTATAGTATTAATAATTATAAGTGTTTTATTCTTTATTCAACATTTTGGTACAGAAGTAGTAGGTAAAATCTTTGGACCAGTTATGCTGATTTGGTTTTCCTTTTTAGCTATATTAGGTATTGTAAATATGTCAGGGAATTTATATCTTTTAAAAGCGCTATCACCATATTACGCTATAAAGATTTTATTTAGTCCTAATAATCATTTAGGATTTTTCATACTTGGCGGGGTATTCTTATCAACTACTGGAGCCGAAGCTTTATACTCTGATCTTGGACATGTTGGTAGAAAAAATATCTACTTTACTTGGCCATTTGTTAAAATTTGCTTATTACTTAATTATTTTGGTCAGGCAGCTTGGATATTATCTCAAAAAAATAACACTGAGCTATATAAAATTGAAAGCCTAAATCCTTTTTTCCAAATGATGCCTCATTGGCTTTTAATATTTGGAGTAATAATTTCAACATTAGCTGCTATTATAGCATCACAAGCTTTAATTTCAGGCTCTTATACCCTAGTTTCAGAAGCTATTAAATTAAATTTATTTCCAAGACTACAATGTCTTTACCCTTCTAACTCTAAGGGACAAATTTATATGCCGTCCATAAACAGAATACTATGGATTGCTTGTATAGCTATAGTTTTATACTTTAGAAGTTCAGATAATATGGAAGCAGCTTACGGACTATCAATAACTGTAACAATGCTTATGACATCAATACTTTTATTTAACTATTTATTAAAAAGAAAAACTCCATTCCCAATTGCATTGGTTGTATTAATTTTCTTTGGTACTTTAGAGTCTTCATTCTTAATTTCAAGTGCAGTTAAATTTGAAAAAGGAGGATTTGTATCAGTTTTAATAGCTTTATGTATTTTAAGCATAATGTACATTTGGATAAAGGGTCATTATATTAAAATGAGTTTATTAGATTATATTCCTATTGAAAACTATAAAGATCAATTAAAGGAATTAAAAAATGATGTAGATAGACCTAAATATGCTACAAACCTTGTTTATTTAACAAGCTCAGAAAAATCTAAGCGAATTGAAAGAAAAATAATGTATTCTATATTAGATAAAAGACCTAAAAGAGCTGATGTATATTGGTTCGTAAATGTAGTTGTAACTGATGAACCTTATACTGCAGAATATACAGTAAACACATTTGGCACTGATTATATGGTTAAAGTTCAACTTAAACTTGGTTTTAGAGTTAATCAAAAGCTAAATGTATTCTTACGTCAAATAGTATGTGAACTAATAGATAACGGTGATATTAAAGTTCAAAACAAAAAATATACTACTCTTCCTAATAGAAAAGTAGGTGATTTCCGCTTTACTCTTATAAATGAATGTTTATCATCAGAAAGTAAACTAAAATCATGGAACTCAATGATAATTAGAGCTAAACTTTTTATAAAAAAATTCACAGTTTCTCCAGCAAAATGGTTTGGACTTGAGTCTAGTGAAATTGAAATTGAAAATGTTCCATTAATACTTGGATGCACTGAACACACTGTATTAACTCGTGTTTCTAAATAAAATAAGGCATAGACTTTTTAAGTCTATGCCTTATTTTATGTTCTGTTTTAAAAAGTTTTTAACATCTCATCTCTTCTTCTCTTATTTACGTAATTTGCAAATCTCATTTTAAATCTCTCAAATTCTTTAATC
Organism: Clostridium sp. LIBA-8553; assembly: GCF_057782465.1. NCBI lineage: Bacteria > Bacillati > Bacillota > Clostridia > Eubacteriales > Clostridiaceae > Clostridium > Clostridium sp. LIBA-8553. The sequence continues at coordinate 1,513,863 of NZ_CM173489.1, read as the reverse complement.
TTATAAAAGTTATTTAAATCGAAAGTAAGAAATAATGTATCAACAATTAAATATTTTAAATCTTTTAAATTATCTACATTTTCATCACTAATTTCTAATTCATCAGCTTTTATTTTTAAATCTCCAATAGAGTTTTGAAAATTTTCAAGATTACTCATTACAAAATCTTCACTGAATCCTTCAAAATTTTTACTTACTAACTCTTCTATAAAATCCACATAATTTTTATTTACTTCTCTATATTCATCATAAATATTTACTATTTCCATTTTTCCACCTCATAGAACATTAATTTATCTTAACTAGTTAAAGTTTCTCTATAAATTATAACCAAGCCCTATGTTTTTGTCTAATTAATATATTTTTTACTTAAGCTATGTTTTGAACTAATATTAATTTTTAGATATAACTATAAGATGGTCTTAATGAGTAGTTAGTATTACATCTTACACTTAAGAATAATAAAGTTAATAAGCTTTTCTGTATTTTCTTATGAATTCAAGGTGCCAAATTGAAAATTTGGAATTTCACTTAACTTAAACAATGCATATGCTCTTTTGCCTCTTCTCCTTTTACTAAATAAGATTGTCCTTTTAAACAAAATATAGATGTTGAAGTATAATCAATATCTGCATTTTTATCATAACCAATCTTTTCAATAACTTCATTTTCATTGTGACATAAATCATATCCTTCAAATTTAAGGGCAAGTCCTCCTTTACCCTTAGTAAAAGATTGAAAGTCCATACCATAATTTATAAATGTAGAAACTGGACCTCTTCCCGTTATAGTTGCCCTCTCTCCATTTATAATTGGCTCATTAAACTCACCACTCATTTTTTGTATATCGGTCATTACTTTTCCTATTAAGTTTATGTCTACATCTATTTTAAATTTATAATAAGGTTCTAAAAGTTTGTTTTCTCCGCTTTCTAATCCTTGTCTTAAAGCTCTCTTTGTAGCTTCTCTAAAATCACCACCGCTAGTATGTTTATTGTGAGCTCTTCCTGTTAACAATGTTATTTTAATATCAGTAATAGGTGATCCTGTCAATATACCTTTATGTTCACATTCAAATATATGAGTTCTAATTAGATTTTGATTTCCCACAGTAAGATCATCAGTATGACACTTATTTTCAAATACAATTCCTGAATTTCTCTTTCCAGGCTCAAGTTTTAAGTGTACTTCACTATAATGTCCTAAAGGCTCAAAATGGCCATATCCTATTACTTCTTCCTTTAAGGTTTCTTTATATAATATTTCTGGAATTCCAAATTTAATTTCTTCATTAAACCTATTTTTAACAACTTCCTTAAGAACTTCTAACTGGACTTTTCCCATAATGTTTATCTGTATCTCTTTTAATCTCTCATCCCAAGTTACCTTCAAGCTATTATCTTCACTTTCTAAAATTTTAAACCAAGAAAGCACTTCCTTTGGATTTAATCCTTCTCTATATAATACTTTAGATTTTAATGTAGGAACCATATCATATGAAACCACATCTTCTATACCAATTCCATTTCCTGCCTCTAAATCTTTTACTCCAAGTACAGCAAATATATCTCCTGCATCTACTCTATTTACAAATTCATACCTATTTCCATTATAAACTCTAATTTCGTTTATCTTATCTCTAATCTCTTCTCCCTCTTTGAAATAAACTAATTCTTCCTTTGTCTTTAAGCATCCTTCCATAGCTTTTATAAAGGTTAGCCTATTTCCTTTTTCATCATATCTAATTTTAAACACTCTTCCCTTGAAAGAAGTTGATTCATCACTATAATTACTAAAGGATAGATTGTCAAACCATTTTATAAAATTTTCTACTCCTTGATCTAATAAGGCAGATCCGCTTAAACATGGAAATACCTTTAAAGTTTTTATCATCTCTGCTAACTTATTTAAAATTAGTTTTTTATCTAAAATTCCTTCTAAATATGAATTTAATAATTCCTCATCCCTTTCAACTATTTCCTCTATAGTCTCCTCTTTTAATTCCTCATTAAACTCTTCATCAAAATAAATTATATTCTCACTTAGCTTGTTCTTCATTTCTTTTATAACATTATTTACATCAGCACCTTCTCTATCTACCTTATTTATAAAAATAAAGGTAGGCACCTCATACTTCTCTAATAATTCCCATATAGTTTCACTATGCCCTTGGACTCCTTCAACAGCACTTATAATTAATATAGCATAATCTAAAACACTAATTGTTCTCTCCATCTCAGGAGAAAAATCTATATGTCCTGGAGTATCTATAAGGTAATACTCATTATTCTCTATGGAAAATTTTCCAACTTCAGAATATATTGTTATTCCTCTTTCTTTTTCTATTTCATTATTATCTAAATAAGAGTTTTTATGATCGACTCTTCCCCTATTTTTTATACTCTTAGTGTGATATAAAAGCTGCTCTGAAAAAGTTGTTTTTCCTCCATCAACATGAGCTAATATACCAATAGTCTTCTTCATTTACTTCCCTCCATCTATAAAAAAAATTAATCATTAAATTTTTTATATTTTTTCTACTTTTATAGTCCTCGAAATCTTTACTATTTCCCTTTTATATGGTATAACAAATAATATTTAATATTATTTATAAATTTTGTTAACATATATCTTATATCATACAATATAAAATATGAACTTAACAATATAATTAAGTCAGAGGGGGCTTTAAAAATGAACAAATCTATTGCATATATAGGTACTTACACTAATGGGGCTAGTGAAGGTATATATAGATTATCTCTAGATACTGAAAAAGGAAATGTTGAAGATTTATCATTAGTTGCTAGATTCGGTAATCCTGCTTACTTATGCATAAATAAAAATAAACTCTATGCAGTTGGGAATCCATTTTCTTTAGATACCTTAGGTGGAGTTGCTTCTTTTAACATAGAAGAAGATCATTCATTAAAATTAACAGGAGCTAGTTTACTTCAAGGAAAAAGACCTTGTCATATAAACATACTTTCTAATAAACCTATAATTGTTTCAAGTAATTATCATGAAAAATCAATTAATACATATTCTTTAAATGAATCATTCGATATAGATACTTCTTTAAACGTATTTACTCATAAAGATGATTCGAAAATGCACTTTGCAACCTTAACTCCTGATGAGAAATTTATATGTGCTACAAATCTAGGAATGGATAGAATAGAACTTTTTGAAATTAATTTAGACAATACACTAACTTATATAGAAGACTTAAGCTTTCACTGTACCAAAGGATGTGGTCCAAGGCATATAGAATTTTCAAAAAATGGAGAATTTGCATATGTTATATGTGAAAACAGCTCTGAAGTTATAATATTAAAATATTTAGGAGAAAATGGCTTTAAACTAATTCAATATACTCATGTACTTCCTAATGGATTTGGAGGTATGAATTTTGGGTCTGCTATTAAAATAAGTCCATGTAGTAAATTTTTATATGTATCTAATAGAGGTTTTAACGGAATATCTGCCTTTAGAATCAATGAAGAAAACGGAACTTTATCTCTTATAAATCACTATAGTTCTTATGGAGATTTTCCTAGAGATTTTGAAATAAGTCCATGTAACAAATTTTTGATTGTTGCAAATGAAAAATCAGATAACTTGACAATTTATTCAAAAAATTCAGATGGAACACTTAAACTTTTAAATAAAGATATATTTGTTCCTTCTCCTACATGTATAAAATTTAAATAGAAAAATAAGTGTATTAAGATAAATTAAAGCTTAATACACTTATTTTTTATTCTTCTCTTTTACCATAAAGCTATTTCCAATACCTTTTATATCTTACCAAAAAATATATTTAATTAATCTTTTTGCCTGTTATATGAAATATGCAAATGGATAAGCTATTAATAAATTCTAAAATGTTAAAGGAGGTACTAAAATTTGGATAATAATAAAAATAGACTAAAAGATAGACCTAAGTCAAATGCTGAAAAAAGAAAAATGTACTCAGAAGCAGGATCTGAAATAGGTATTGAAAATGGGCAAAAAAAAGGTGCACATTCAAATGGTAAAAAATTTACAAAGAGATCAAAACTTTCTCACAATAAATAGGAGGCTACCCTTATGAATAAAAATTATAATAAAAAACAAAGAATAGATTCAACTTTCCCAACTTCTCATAATTACAATGACAAAATTAAAAATAAAGCCAATGAAAAGACTCCATATGGATCTAATGAACCATCTCCTAGAACAACATATAAGTAATACTTATATGAGATAATAGGGACTGTATCATTTCGATACAGTCCCTATTTTTAATCTTCATTAAATTCTAATTTATCTATAACACTTAAATTATGTTCCTTTGCAAAGTTAGCCCCCATATCTAAGTCATACATTTCTTCAGGATTATGAGCATCTATTCCAATTATTCTTTTTACATTATATTCTTTAGATAACTCCCAGAACTCTTTTATTGGATACTGATATCTTTCCCCATTATTATAAGAAAGCTTCTCTTTTCTCATACCATTTACATTTATCTCTATAGACATATTCATCTCTTCAGCAGCTTTTAAAATCCTTTTTGATGCCTCTTCTGCATGTTCATCCCAATTTCTATATGTCATTCCAAAAAGATCTGGATGAGCAAGATAATCAAAATATCCACTTTTAATAGCCTCTACTACAAAATCAGCATAAACCAATAAGCTTTCAGGCGTTAACTCTATTGTACCAACATAAACCCACTCTCCTTTATAAGGAAAAAAGTGTACTCCTAAAGCTAAATAATCAGCCTTATATTTGTTCTTTAATTCTTCATAAAGCCATGTAAAATCAGGAAAATATTCACATTCCATTGATCTCTTTATTGATATTTTATCTCCATATTTCTTTATTGCCTCTTCTATTTTTCCAAAATAATCTTCTAAGTCTTCATAAGCCATTCTATGATAATTATCTATATTCTTACCTGGATGTGGTAAATGATCAGAAATTCCAATCTCATCTATATTAGCTTTTATAGCCTCTTTAACATAATCTTCAATAGTTCCAGTAGCATGATTACATCTATATGTATGTGTATGATAATTGCTTTTCATTAAAATTCCTCCTATGTATTCAGCTTTTTTCATTTATTATTGTATCTAATTATAAAAAATTGACCAACACTAAATTTCTATTCTATAAATCTATTATCTCTTCTTTAGTTTAATTTGCATAAAGTATTTACAATTAACATAGAATTCCTTCTCTCAAATTTTAACTTGCCCTATTTAATACAAAATACTATACTGATAGTTGTAAATTTAAATACTAAAATTTTACGAAAGAGGATAATATGAAAGAACAATACTTTGAAAAATTACTAAACATAAAAACTTCTGGTGAACAAAAAACATTTAATGAATCTCTTCATTATAACAGGTATGAACCAACATCCTATGAAGTATTAGATGCTCTTTGCTCACAATATGAATTTTCCGAAGATGATTCCTTAATTGATTTTGGATGTGGAAAAGGAAGATTGAATTTTTATATACATTACTTTTTTAATACTAAGGTCACTGGAATAGAAATGAATAACTTTTTTTATAATGAATGTTTAAGCAATAAAAAATCTTATTTATCACAAAATAAAAATAACATAGATAAAATAAACTTTATTAATTGCTTTGCAGAACAATATGAGATAGACTCAAAGGATAATAAATTTTATTTTTTCAATCCTTTTTCTGAACAAATATTTATAAAGGTTATTGGAAACATTCTTGATTCTGTATCTAATCATGAGAGGCAAGTAAATATTATACTTTATTACCCTTCTGATGATTATGCCTACTATTTAGAAAATTACACTCCTTTTTCTCTGAAGAAGGAAATAAAAATACCTAGAAAGTATGAACATGATTCAAGAGAAAAAATCCTTATATATGAACTTAGCTATTTAAATTTAATAAATTAATATAGAAAACTAAAGAAAAGAGAGGATTTATTTATGAATGAAACTATAAATTATGATTCATTATTGATCTTATCTGTAGTAGCTTTTTTTACTCCTTTTTTAGTTTCAAAACTAAAAAGAGTAAAAATCCCCTATCAAGTTGGGGAGATTTTTATAGGTATACTATTAGGTAAAAGCTTTTTAAATATAATTAAACCTGATATTTGGATATTATTTTTATCAAATCTTGGCTTAGCTTACTTAATGTTCTTAAGTGGTCTTGCCATAGATTTTGATGAGCTTAAACCTAAAGAAGGAGAACTTTTAAAGGATTCAAAACTATTTACTAGTATAAAAATGTTTATTGTATCAATAACAACCTCTATACTATTATCCTTCACATTAAAGTTTGCAGGAATTTCTCAAGGCTATTTATTCTTCGCCTTATTATTCACTGCTGCAGCCCCTGGTCTACTTGTTCCTATTTTAAAAGCAAAGCACATTATAAATAGTAGCTATGGACAAACTTTACTTGTTTTTGGAATAATAACTCAATTAGTAAGTTTAATAGGTGTTACCTTTGTTGCTTCAGTTGCAGTAAATGGTGTTACTTTAAAAAGCTTTACTTTCTTAATAATTTTTGCCGTAGCTATAATAGTTTACTTCATAGCAAAAATAATTTTTAAAGTTCATGATTTCTCAGCAATAGCATTTAAAAACCTTCATCTTAGTGTAAGAGGTGCTTTCGTTCTTGTTTTAGTTCTTGTTGCTGTAGCTGAAAAGGTTGATTCTGAAATAATTTTAGGTTCGTTTTTAGCTGGTATGGTATTTTCACTAATAGTTGGAAAAGCTAAAGAGGAAATTTCTCACCAATTAGATGTAGTTGGATATGGATTCTTAATTCCTATATTTTTTATAATGGTAGGAGTTAATGTTGATTTAAAAGCTGTTTTCGAAAATCCACAATCTATTGCTAAGATACCTTTATTTATACTTATTTTCTTCTTAGTAAAATTTATACCTTCACTTTTACTGAAAAGAAAATATGGAATAAAAAATTCATTGGCAGCTTCTATGCTATTAACTGCCCAACTTAGTTTAGTTATAGTTGGCGCCCAAATGGCCTTAAACTTAGGATACATAAATACAGCTGATTATTCAGCCTTCGTTGTTACAACAGTAATAACTTGTATCTTATTCCCAATACTATTCGAAAAATTCATAGTCATTAATGAAGAAACCTCTGATACTGTAGAAGAAGATGAAAAAATAATAATACGTGAAGTAATTGTTACTAGCCATTGGTATATTGGTAAAGCTCTAAAAGAGTGTAAACTTCCTACAGGCTGTAGAATATTCTCTATAGTAAGAGATGACCATGAGTTTATGCCAAATGCTAACACTACTTTAGAAGAGCATGATTTAGTAATACTTGCTGGAGTTAAGCATGATGTAAATGAAACATTAAATATGTTATCAACTTGTGACTTAACCTTACCAGAAGAATAAAAAAGAGAGGTTAACCTCTCTTTTTTATTTACATATTAATTCACTTAACTTTTTCATCTTTTCTATAACATTAAAAAGCTTATAAATTAATAAAAGTATTAATCTTTCATCTTCTGTTTTTGATTTATCTAAATCTTCTATTACTAAATTCTCAAAATCCTTTTTCTTCATATAATTTTTGAAATCATTAAAACTTTTTTCAAATAAATCTTTATTATTTTTTATAATTGGACTTTTTATTAAAAAGTTTATATATGATATAAAATCATTTTGTAATATTAATAATTCTTTTATATTATCTGATTTTATCTCTTTATTGTTATAATTTATCTTTTTCCATATACTATAACTTTCATGAAAAGAATATACTAGCTTTTCTTTATCTAAATTATTTTCTATTAAGCCATATAATATTTTTTCATTTAAATAAACATATGTCTTTACAGCTTTATTAGTTTCATCTTTCATTTTATAAGGAAAAACATAATTCATAACTATTGCAACTATTATTGATGCGGCTAAAATAAAAAATACTCTATATTCACTTAATAAATAATATGGAGTATGAGATGGATCCATTAATCCGGCCATAAGCAATGCATTTAATGTTATAAAAATACACCTTATTTTATAAGGCACAATAAACATACTCAAATATATACATATAACTATAAATACTAATATTAATATTATATTTGATTGGACGAAATAAAAAATTATGTTAAATAGAATGGCACCTATTATAGTCCCTACTATTCTTGCCTTTGCCTTTTTATTGCTTTGTTCTGCATACGGTATTAGCAATAAAGAAATTGTATACAATGCCCATTTTCCTTGAAATATGTTGAAGTAGTTTACTATAAACACAGAAAAAGAAAGAGTTATAGCAGCTTTAATAGCTAAATTCAGCCTTAATGATGTTATTTTTAAGCTTCTTCTAAAACTTTTAAGTTCCTCCTTTGAAGTTTTAAAAAAATTCACACCATAAGTCGCATATCTCTTGATTTCTTCTTCTTTTACATCAAGTCCTTGTAAAAATTCTTTTACACTTAACTTAACTGTATAGTAACTATATCTATCCAAATCATCTCTTAATCTAAAAGAATCTAAGTAATTGTAATACTCCTTTAATTTATAGCTTAAATTTTCTTTATTTCCCTCTTCTATAAACATCTGAATATCTTTAAGCAAGTCAATACTTTTTTTAATAATATCCTTATTAACTTCTCTTTCTATAGTCTCTGAAGAAAGGGTTTCTATTCTTTTCAAGAAAATTACAACTAACTCCTTTACATATAAAGAATATCTATTATTTTTATCAAGCTCTATTCTTTCATGAACTTTTATTTCAAGTTCCTTGGTTAGCAAAGCAACCTTTTCTATATTATCCTTTTCTATTCTACCAGTATTGGATAATTCATTTAAATTTTTAATTAATAGACTAATACAATTATCTATAGATTTTTTAAATACATTATTAAAATTATATCTAGTTAAAATATAATAAAGTATCATTATAACTATACCACCAAATATTAAGGCAAGGATTCTTTTTGGTAACTCATTAGTCGAAACTGGTTGATATAACAAGAATAAATATAATTGTATAAATCCCAAAGCTTTAGTTGGTTTTGTATCATAAGTAAACATAAAGTATACAAAAAATGATACAATTAATGTTACTATAGCACCTAAAAAAGGGTTAAGCCCTGCAAAGTATGCTCCAAGTCCAACAAAAAGTTCTACTCCAATAAAATATAATGTATTATGTACTGGATTTATTGTATAGTCATCTCCAAACATTGTGGTAACCGTAATAACAGCTGTTAGCGCAATAAAAAGATTCTCTTTTCCAAAAAATAAAACAAATAATAAGATAAAAGATAAGACCATCAAAAATATCTTTAGATACTTAATCTGTTTCTTCCACATGTTTTATCACCTCTTATGAAGAACACATACTATTTTTATATTAAATCTCTAACATCTCTAATGCAAGAGTTATATCCCATATAATTATATTTTACTTTGTATGAAAATCTTTTTAATATTATATATTTATTATAATAATTTAAAAGTTTTTTTTAATTATTATATTTGATATAATTTTATAAGATATTTATATTAATTGGAGGATAATGTCATGGATAAGTTCACTGAAATTAAAACTGAAGAATTAAATGAAAATCCATTTAAATTAATAGGAAAAGACTGGATGCTTATAACAGCAAAAAAAGATGATAAAGTTAACACAATGACAGCTTCTTGGGGTGGTCTTGGTGTTATGTGGGGTAAAGATGTTGCTTACATTGTTGTAAGACCTCAACGTTATACAAAAGAGTTTATAGATAATTCTGATACTTTCTCTTTAACATTTTTTGATGATGAATATAAAAAAACATTAGGTTATTTAGGAAAAGTTTCTGGAAGAGATGAAGATAAAATTTCAAATTCAAATCTTACATTAAATACATGTGAAAATACTCCTTATTTTGAAGAAGGAAAAGTTGTTCTTGTATGTAAAAAATTATATGGACAATACATAGATCCTAAATGCTTCTTAGAAGATGGAATAGATGAAAGATGGTATCCTGAAAAAGATTACCACATGCTTTATATCGCAGAGATTAAAAATGTACTTGTAAGAAAATAAAAAATTAAAGCAGTAGATTAATTTACATCTACTGCTTTTTATATTCCTATTGTTTATTTAATCCTTATAAAATTCTATTTATTTTTTTTGACCTCTTCTAGATAATCCTTTTTATTGACTATATTTTTTTCAAACTCCTTTACTGCACCTTTTGTATAATTTCCTAAGGCAGCCTTATTTAAATGATTCTTATTACTCATTTTTATCACTACTCCTTTATATATGCCGTTCTAAAAGAACATTTTCATAAAACTCTTTAATTAAAGAGTTATTAACTGTAGTATTTTCTGATAAAAATGTTATTATTCCTTCCTCATTTCTCCATGACTTATCTGAATTATGATATTTAACTTCTCTCAAATTTTTTAATTGCTCTAATTCTTCTATAAGGATTAAGAACTCATTTCTTAAACAGTTGAAAATTTTTATATTAGCTTCTTCTTTATTTTCCTCAATATTTAATAACATTTTAAATAATTCACCTTTTATGGAATTACTTTTTGTTAAAAACTTTTTATTTAGCTTTATAAGTTCTACAAAGTCCTTATTTAAATACTGATAAATATCTGTTCCAATCATTGTAAATCTCTCTATATTTTCTAATATATCTAAAAGAATATAGATGTAATCTTTATTTAATTCACCTGGATTACTTGAAATATTAATAACTAATCTCTTCTTTAACTCTTCTAAAATGTATTCAATCTTTTCTTTATGACAAGTACTTCTATAAGTTTCTATTTCTTGATTTATAAAGTCAAGTATTTCATCTCTCCATAACTTATAATTAGAATCATTTAAATTCATAGCTTCATAAAGCTCAACATTATTCGTTATACCATTACTGTTTAAACTTCCTGAAGATATATAACAAAATTTATCTGTTAATATAAAGTTAGCTTCATTTATTGAATTTAATATTGTTCCTATATTATTTTTTGAAAAATTTTCTATAAATTTAATTTCATTGATAACTTCCCTTTGATTTCTAAACATATAATTAAATGGACTTATAATTATTTTAGGACAATTAACATTATTTAATACTTCCCAGATCTTATCTGTAAATGGAAGTTCTCTACACCCTAAAACTATATATTTTGGATTACAATTTATTATATTAACTAAAATATTTTCCAAATTTTCATCTAAATTTTTTATTCCTAAAGCAGCAACTATATGATTACTTACCTTATTAACTCTGCTCCGCATAAGTTTTTATCAAGCTTCTTAAAACTTGATAATTACCTCCTTTCGTAACTTTAAAATAATGTAAATATTTTTGTTTTCAGCTTAAATTTCAATGCACTATCCCACATTCACAGTAATGAAAATCTAAATTTATTTATACTCCCTTATACTATTCATATTAGCAAAATTCTACATTTTTGTGATTTTTACCAAAAATTATATGTATTTTATAAAAAAAAGTCAGCTTAATTCTTAGCTGACTTTTTTTTAACTCTTTAATCATCTTTTTGACTCCCAAAATTCATTTATATTAATTATGCTACTATTTAATCTAGATTCTTCAGCTGCAAAAGCCATAATATGACTTTCTATACTTCTTAAGGCTGATGTTCTTGTTTCGCTAACTCCTTCTCTTATAGATTTTATGAAATCCTTCATAATTCCGATATCTCCTCCAAGATGTCCTCCTTCAACTTCTTTTGGTATTATAATTTCTATTTCATCACTTCCAAACTTTTTAATTTCAATAATATTTTTCATATCATTTCCACCAACTTCACCTTCTGTAAACATTAATTTTATAGTTCTATGGATATCCTTTGTAAAAGCTGACAAATTAAATGTTGCAGTTACTTCATTATCAAAATCAAGTATTGTGACCATATGATCTACAACATTATTATCACATTTATAAACACATCTTCCGTATGGACCTTCTCTTAAAGCCTTTTCTAAGTTTTCTGAAGTCGGATTAGGATGTACAACTGAAGTAAACACAGGTTTTTCTCCTAAATATAACTTTTTTGCAGAATAAGGACATTCTTCTTCACATTTACACTCTAAACATCTATTTCCCATATTCTTTTTAAAATTCTCTTCCTTAAAATAAGTCAGATGACCAAAAGAAGCTATTTTTTTGCACTTAGCCCCAGTCAACCATAATAATATATCCATATCATGACAACTTTTAGCCAAAATTAATGGTGATGTTTCATTAGAATTTCTCCAATTTCCTCTTGTAAAACTATGAGCAAAATGCCAGTAACCTATATTTTCATTATGTTGAATATTAATAAGTCTTCCAAGCCTTCCACTATCCACTATATTTTTTAAAGCCTCAAAGAAAGGAGTGTATCTTAAAACATGACATACCATAAATACTCTATCATTATATTTTTTTGCTAGTTCCCCTAGCTTTATAACTTCACCTAAGGAATTTGACATTGGTTTTTCTAATAAAACATTATATCCCTTTTCCAGTGCTATTTTTGTTGGCTCAAAATGTCCTTCATCATTGTTTGCTATTATAATACCATCTGCTAATTTCTCTCCCTTTAACATGTCCTCCCAACTATTAAAAATAAGCTCATTCTTTATACCATGCTCCTTAACAAATAAATTCCTTCTCTCTTCATTAGGCTCTGCAATTGCAACAATTTCAACATCTTCTTTATTTTTTAAGGCATATGAAGAATAAGCAAATCTTCCCCGTGCCCCTGCTCCAATAACAGCTATACTCACTTTTTTCATTATAATCCCTACCTTTAAATTAATATTGCATTCTTTATTAGTTCTACAATTGTATATATATTCCTTTTATTAAAATAAAAAAGGTATGTCTTAATAACATACCTTTTAACTATTATAAATTTCTTTTTTTAGCTATACCTGTTAACATAAGTGCTATGGCTCCATCTCCAGTAACATTACATGCTGTTCCAAAACTATCTTGAAGAGCAAATATTGTTAGCATAAGTGCTGTTCCAGCTTCGTCAAAAGCTAGTACACTAATTATTAACCCTAAAGATGCCATTACAGTTCCACCAGGAACTCCCGGCGCTCCTATAGCAAACACACCTAATAATAATATAAATAATATCATAGTTGGTAAACTAGGAATTTTACCATATAAAATTTGTGATACCGTCATTACAAAGAATACTTCTGTAAGAACTGAACCACATAAGTGGATATTTGAACATAGTGGTATTGCAAAATCCACGATATCCTCTCTTAATGCCTTTGATTTTTTAGCTGCTTCTAAAGCTACTGGTAATGTGGCAGCACTTGACATTGTTCCTACAGCAGTAAGATATGCTGGTCCATAATATTTTACAACTTCCCATGGATTTTCTTTTGATATTAATCCACCTATTAAATATAAAACTGTTAACCATATAAAATGACCAAATAATACAATTAATATAACCTTAAAGAATACAGGAAGCTGAGTACTTAATCCACCTTCATAAGCTAAAGCTGCAAAATTAGTAGCTATAAAAAATGGTAGTATAGGTATTATTATTTTATTTACTATACTAAGTACTATATCTTGAAATTGATCTAAAAGCTTTTCTACTAAATCAGCCTTTGTCCAACCAACAGCTAGTCCTAAAAGTAAAGCTAAGGCTAAAGCACTCATTACACTCATTACTGGTGGTATATCTAATTTAAATATAAGTTCTGGCAATTCCTTTAATGATGATATATTTGATACTATAGATAATTTAGGAATTAAAGCATATCCAGCAATCATTGAAAGAGTAGCAGCAAAAACTGAAGATAAATAAGCTATTAAAACAGCATATCCTAACAATTTACTTGCATTCTCTTTAAGCTTGGCAATAGATGGTGCTATAAATCCTAAAATAATAAGAGGAACAGAGAAAAATATAATTTGTCCTAATACATATTTAATAGTCACAATTGCTGACATTAATCCCTCTGAAGAATATGTACCTATTATTATTCCTAATATGACACCTAAAATAAGTTTAAAAATAAGATTATTAAATAATTTCTTCACAATTTAACCCCCTTTATTTTATATTTTTATATGTAAAAAATTATTTATAAAGCATAATAAAATAAAAAAACTTCCACCTCTATACAGAGGCAGAAGTATAAATTCCGCGGTTACACTCTGATTTTATGTAATCAAATCCATCTAACAATTAATATTTAAAATAAATTTAATTACAAAATCTTTTTTTGGTACAAACATACCATTCTGCTATAACGGGCATTCCCGCATTCCCCTACTTTAATTTAAAATTATTTCTGGAAATGAGCTCATAGAGGCACTCATGAAAAATTCTTTAAAGTCTTTTCCAGCCTAGAAGACTCTCTCTGTATAAAGAAATTAATTCTACTTTTCTAATCATAGCCTTTACTTTATCTGAAGTTTAATTCTTAGTGTTTTTCTATGAATTAACTTTATTATAATTTAAACTTTATCCTTAGTCAACATAAATTTAAAATTTTGTAAATAAAAAGAGTAATATCTGTAAACATATTACTCCTTTTATTTCTAAAATAATAATTTCTTATTTCAAAATTAAAGTTAACTCTTTATTACTTAATGATTAAATTATTTGTGAATTAAATTTTATATGAATAAGTTTAATCCTGAATCTTCAGCTGCTCCTAAATATGATGCAACTCCTCCAATTTCAACTCCATCTATAAATTCTTCTTTCTTTATTCCCATTAAATCCATGCTCATAGCACAGGCAACTACATTTACTCCCATATCAATAGCATTTTTTATTAATGTTCCTAAGTCATCAACATTATTATCCTTCATTATTTTCTTTATCATAGCTGGTCCTATTCCCATCATATTCATTTGTGATAAAGGAAGTTTTTCTGAATTTCTTGGAAGCATTGCATCAAACATCTTTTCAATTGTTTTCTTTTCAACCTTTGTCTTGTCTTTTCTCTTTAATATACTAAGCCCCCAGAAAGTAAAGAACATAGTAACCTTTTTCCCCATAGAAGCAGCTCCTGTTGCTATTATGAATGATGCTATAGCCTTATCTAAATCTCCACTAAACACTACTAAAGTAGCTCCATCTTTTGTAACATCACCTGAATATTTTCTTATACATGCAGATTCTAAAGTTCCCTTTTGAATGTAAGCCTCAACAATTTTTTTATCATTCTTTCCTGTTTTTAAAAGAGTATTTCCTGTTTTTTCACACCAACTCTTTATATCTTTTACAAAGCCTGGATCACTTGCAGAAACCTTTAAAATTTCTCCCTCTTTCATTTTATTAATCTCTTCAAAAACTCTTTTTATAGGTCCTGGACATTGAAGACCACATGCATTTAAATTAACATCTACTTTTATATCATTTAAATCAATATCCTTTGAATCCATATTTTTCTCCTCTATATTGACTAAAGTTTCTTTTTCTAAAATTCCTTGATTCTTTAAAGCATTCTCTGATTTTTTTGCAGATAAATAAGTCTTAATTCCTCCATCTATATTAGTTACATCATATCCTTTTTGCTCTAATATTCTACATCCTATATAACCTCTTAATCCTACCTGACAAGTTACATATATTTTTTTATCCATTGGAATTTCATTTATTCTTTCTCTTAACTGTCCAAGTGGAATATTTACAGAATTCTCTATCTTCCCAGTCATAAGCTCGAACTCTTCTCTAACATCAATAATTAATGAATTTTCCTTATCCAACAAATTAACTTCATACCATTGAATTGTTTTTACATTTCCTTCAATTATATTAGAAGCATAGTATCCAAGCATATTTACTGGATCTTTGGCTGAGTTATAAGGCGGTGCATAACAAGGCTCTACATCTTGTAAATCCTCTACTTTTAGTCCTGCTTTAATAGCTGTTGCTAAGACATCTATTCTCTTTTCAACGCCTTCCATTCCAACACCTTGTGCTCCATATATTTCTCCTGTTTTGGGATTAAATAGCATTTTAAATGCAATTGGAAAAGCCCCTGGGTAATATCCAGCATGAGAAGATGGATGAATATGAATTGCTTCATACTCTAATCCTAACCTTTTTAAAGTCTTTTCATTATTTCCAGTTGAAGCAACAGTATAATCAAAAACTTTAGCCACTGACGATCCTAAAGTTCCCTTATATTCAACATGTTTTCCACATATATTATCAGCAACTAATCTTCCCTGCCTATTTGCCGGCCAAGCTAAAGGAATCATTGTAGATTTTTTATTGATAAAGTCCATAATCTCTACAGCATCACCTAAAGCATAAATACTCTCATCTGAAGTTTTCATTGTTTTATCAACAATTATTGCTCCTCTTTCATTTAAATTTAAACCGGCCTCTTCAGCTATTTTAGTTTCTGGCCTAACCCCTATTGAAAGAATTATCATATCAGTATTAATTACTTTTCCGCTGCTTAAAATAACTTTCTTACCGTAGTCTTCAAAAGAGGAGACTCCATCTTCTAATATCAATTCTACTTCCTTATCTATTAAATGTTCATGAATAATACTTGCCATTTCAATATCTATAGGTGCCATAACTTGATTTGAAGCTTCAACTAAGGTTACCTTAATCCCTCTTTCATGAAGATTTTCAGCCATCTCAAGACCTATAAAACCTCCACCAATCACAGTAGCATGCTTAGGCTTAATATTATCTACATAAGCTTTTATTTTATCTGTATCTGGAATATTTCTAAGAGTAAATAGATTATCACACTTATCTATGCCATTAATTCTTGGTTTTAAAGGCTTAGCACCTGGTGATAAAACTAAAATATCATAGCTTTCTTCATATTCCTCACCATTTTTATTATTTTTTACTTTTAATTTTTTATTTTCTTTATCTATTGAAATAACTTCACTTAAGTTTCTTATATCTAATTTAAATTTATCTGACATTTGTTCTACAGTTTGAACTATTAAATTACTTCTATTTTCAATTGTTTCTCCTATATAGTAAGGTAATCCACAGTTTGCAAAAGATATATACTCGCCTTTCTCAAACATTATTATTTCGGCATTTTCATCTAATCTTCTAAGTCTTGCCGCAGTGGAAGCTCCTCCTGCAACTCCACCAACTATAACAATCTTTTTTTTCATAATAATAAGTTCTCCTTTAAATAAAATTGTTTCTTATTGATTTATTTTGTAAATTTTTAACTTTCTGACTTATAACCATCTATCTAATTCACAATGTAATTATAAAAAAATATATGTATTTCTTCTGTGACTTTATCACACACAAAAAAGCACCTTCTTTAACTAGTAAAGAAGATGCTTTTAATATTACTTGTTATTTTTCTTTTTTAATAATTTTATTCATGCTAAAGATGTTATTAAACCAATAAAGGCAAAGTTCACAACGTCTTGTCTTGTATTCGGTAAATCATATGGCTTTTCATGCTTCTCTGACTTTCCTTAATAATTATCTTTTATTATAAAGTTTAGTTAATATTGTTATTTATAATTTGCAAATAGGTTAAGAAAATTTTATTACTATAAATATTTAAAGAATTAAATAAAATAGTAAAGACAATTCATTTAGAATTGCCTTTACTATTTTAATGACAGCTACTATATTTTTAGGAGGTTTTTAACTTACTTAAAAGTCTTTGGAGTAAACTCATCACTCTTCGCCTTTGGTTCTCCAAAAACAGCTTTTACACTCTCGCTCTGAGGATTATGATTTATGTGCTTTTTATTGTTATTTTTTTTACTCATTAATATCACCTCAATTATATATTGTGTAAATTCACCTTCTTTATTCCTACCATATCTTTACTTTGCTCTCTATTTTACTTAATTAAAATCCATTAAAAATACTTATATATTTTTAAATTCTTTATTTACCTTAAGTACATTGACTCCTAGGAAAAAACATATGATTATACTTATCCATCCTAAATAAGACCCTTCAAAGAAAAAAAATATGGTTTCTATAAAAAAATAAAACATTCCTATTATCCATAAGATTCTCTGATTTTTTAAAGACATTAAATCCCCCAAAAACTTTCTATGATAAATTATATAATGTCACTCTTTATGCTATCCCTGTAATTATAGTACATCTTTTTTATTTATCTTTAATATGGAATTTACTCCATACTTAAGTACCAACGTTTTTGAACCAAATATATTAGCAATCATTGAAATCCCTCTACTCCTTATTCTGGCATGCCTACAAGCTAAAACAACAATGTTATTTTTTTCATATATCTTTATATTCTTAATTATTGTATATAACTTAGGTAATATATAAAATATTGACTTCATCATTGTAGAAAAATAAGTTTTATTCTCAAACATTCCTTCTAATTTTAATGACTTCTTATCATCTAGTAAAGGAAAATGAACACTATTTTCTAGGTGTTTATAATTAAATTCTTTATAAGTTCTTAAATCTAAAATTAAGTACTTATCTTTTTCACATATTTCTTCATAATCTATATAATAAAAAAACTTATCTATAAATTTCATTTTTTCAGCATTAAAAAACTCGCTCATCTAAAACCTCTTACTAACAATTGATATTTAATTATATTCTTCTAACTTCATCAAATTACCAAATAAAAATAAATTTTATTTACATTATATTTAATTACTTATTCTGTATTAATTTTATTACTTTACCATTAAAACCATAAAATCTTTACTTATTTTCACAAAATGTAAATTAATTTACAAAACTTTTTATCTCCTTCTTGTTAACAAATAATGAATTTATTAACATATTGTACTTTAAATTAATTGTTATTATTTGTATACTTATAAAAAATAGGGTTTTACAAGTATATATGAGAGGTGATTTTATGGAATCAAAAGGAAAAAATAAACTTACCCTAACAGCTTTGATACTTATGATATTCACATCGGTTTATGGCTTTACTAATATGCCAAGAACATTCTACTTAATGGGTTATAGTGGAATTATATGGTATATAATTTCCGCCATTCTATTCTTTATTCCATATGCTTTTATGATGGCTGAATATGGTGCTGCTTTTAGAAAAGAAAAAGGAGGTATATATTCTTGGATGGCAAAATCCGTAAATCCTAAATTTGCTTTTATAGTAACATTTATGTGGTTTTCCTCAAATCTAATATGGATGGTATCTGTATCTTCATCTATATGGATTCCGCTATCTAATGTACTCTTCGGAAAAGATACTACTGCATCTTGGAATATATTAGGATTACAAGGTCCTCGTGCAATGGCTATATTGGCTATAATATTGCTTATTATAATAACTTTTATTTCATCTAAAGGACTAAATAAAATCTCAAAAATAACATCCATAGGTGGAACAGTTGTAGCTCTAGCCAATGTAGTTTTAACTCTTGGTGGTTTAATTGTGTTAGTAAGTAATGGATTCTCTACTGCTCAGGGATTTAATCTTCAAGAATTTATTCATTCTCCAAACCCATCATACCAATCTCCTTTAGGAGTTTTAGGTTTTGTTGTTTTTGCAATCTTCGCTTATGGTGGATTAGAAGTAATTGGAGGATTGGTTGACCAAACTGAGAATTCTAAAAAGAATTTTCCTAAAGGAATAAAAATTTCAGCATTTATAATTGTTGTAGGATATGCAATAGGAATACTTTGTATTGGATTTTTTGTTAATTGGAATAGAGATTTAACTGGTCCAGATGTAAATATGGCTAATATAGCTTATATTATAGTAAATTATCTTGGTTTTTATATTGGTCAAGCAATTGGATTAAGTCTTAATGCTTGTACACTTTTAGGTGACTTTTTCGCCAGATTTATAGGACTTTCAATGTTTTTATCTCTTATAGGTGCTTTTTTCGCATT
This sequence comes from Clostridium sp. LIBA-8553, assembly GCF_057782465.1. Lineage (NCBI taxonomy): Bacteria > Bacillati > Bacillota > Clostridia > Eubacteriales > Clostridiaceae > Clostridium > Clostridium sp. LIBA-8553. The sequence continues at coordinate 1,494,005 of NZ_CM173489.1, read as the reverse complement.
AACTTATTCTCCTTTAAAACAATTAATAGAAGGTACTCCTAAAGATATTTGGCCTGAAAAATGGACAATATTAAATAAAGAGAAAATGCCCGCTACTGCTATGTGGATTCAATGTATAACCGTAATAATATTTGTATTATGCTGTTCAATGGGAGGAGAGGATTCTTCTAAATTCTTTAATTATTTAATACTTATGGGAAATGTAGCAATGACATTACCTTATATGTTTTTATCCTTTGCTTTTCCATTCTTTAAAAAGAAAAAGGAAATAGAAAAACCTTTTGAAGTTTTTAAAAGCTATAAAAGTTCATTGATTTGGTCTATTATTGTAACATTAACAGTGGGTTTTGCTAACTTATTTACAATAATACAACCTCTTACTTTACCAGAAAAAGATTATACTGCTGTGGTTTTTCAGCTTTCAGGTCCAATCGTATTTGGAATATTAGCATGGCTAATATATAGAAGATATGAAAATAATGTTTTAAAATTAAAGATTTCAAATATAAATAATAAAATTGATGATAAACTTGAAAAAATTGAAAATGCAGAAGAGGATATTACTAATGATGAAATAGGTCTAATAGGTTCAGAAAACCCTAATGATGGCCATTCAAACTTTCATGAAGTTACTTCTATAACTGAAGAAGAGGTTATTTCTATAACTGAGAAAAATGATAAAAGTAAATAGCAAAAATGAGTATAGAATTTTTATAATTCTATACTCATTTTTTTAATGAACAACTTATTCCACCTTATATTTCATATTACATTGTTTTTCCTCTTTGAATAACAAAAGAGCAACTAGAATAAAAAGAGCGCATCCAATTCCTATTTCTATAGGATAAAATGGCAACTGACTTTTATCTAAAAGCATAGGTAATAATGCAATTGCTGCTACTGGTGGAAAATGAATATTAAAGACTTCAAAGAAAACAAATGCACTAAGTACAACTAAAATCGTACAAATCCATAGGGGTACTCCTAAGTATTCATTTAATCCTAATCTAAAAAATGATCCTAATAAAGCAACTATTATAAAAAGTAAAAATAAACTTTTTGCACGCTTTCTAAATTTACAATGACAATTAGTAAGTTCAACAAAAGTAACTATTAAAGGCGGCGCTATTAATAAAGTTTCTTTAAATTTTACTGAAAAATATGTTAATATTCCAACTATAAAAAATATCTTAACCATTTTTATAAATTCTTTTTTTCTTAAAGCTGGATTTTTTTCAAGATTCTCAATTTCTTCTTTTATTTCTTCCTTTACTTCATCTATCTTACTACAACTATTATCCTCCATAATATATTGAATTAATACTATGACCATAGTAAGTATAAACACAGATATTGGATATATCCAAGTTTCAGTTCTAAGTAAAATTGGTAAAATACAAGCAGATATAATTGGAACAAGTGTTGTTTTAGTAAGCTTTAATAATAAACCTGTAAAAACTAAACCAATAAGTACTTGTAATGTTAATCCTAAGTGTACATATCTGACTATAAGTACACCAGTTATAGAACACAATGTCATAAGTGAAACTAATCCCATTTTACTAACCTTCCATGGTTGTTTTTCAACTACCCAGGCTCCTACAACAAGTGCAGCTACTTCTGGAAATATAACTTCCCTTTCTCCTGTATATTCCGCAACAGCTACCATAGCTAATATAAGCATAAGTGCTATAAAGTATCTTTTGTACCTCATAATAATACATCCTTTGTTTAAAATTTCTAACTTATTTTATCACACTAATTAAATTTGTTAAAAATAAAACAAATTTTCAATTTCATATTTAAACATTTTCATTTTTAAATTTTTAAAAAAATAATTATTTTTTTTATTATATTTTATTTTTAATCTATTTATTTAACATATTTCAAATAATTAATAACCTATATAGTCAATAAACAATTGAATATATAGGTTATTTCTGTGTTTATTCTATCCCATATCAAAATTTAAAATCCCACTATTATATAAAACAGTTCTTCTCAAATTATTATCTGCTGGCAAATAGCATGGTTCAAAAGCTAATGCTGCTCTATAATATCGTTGTGCTAACAAAACATTTCCTCTTTTTTCTTCAATTATCCCAAGTAAATTTTCTATTTCTGCTGAACTACTATTAAATATTAAAGCATTTTTTAATAATAATTCTGCATTATTATACTCCTTATTAAGGATGTATTTTTTTGCTTTATCTATACACTCTTTTATATAAATATTTTCTTTAATATTTTCTATCTTTTTTCTTATAAAATCAACTTGTTCTATCAAATCATCTATTAAGCATTTTGAAATTATAATACTCATATTAAACTTCACTATCCTTGTCTTGAATTCTAAGTAGCCTATATCCAACACCTATATGTGTTTGAATATAACTTGTATTAATAGACTTTTTATTTAGTTTTTTTCTTAATGTTGCCATAAAAACTCTTAATGATGGAATATCACTTTCACAGGTGCTAGACCAAATTTCTCTTAATATATAGTTATGAGTAAGAACTTTTCCAACATTTTTAGAAAGCAAACACAATAACTTATATTCAATTGGAGTCAAGTGCACCTCTTCTTCATTTAAAAATACACATCTTGAAGTATAATCTATCCGCAAATCTCCATTTATAAATTCTTGTATTTCCTGAGTGTTACTTCTATCATAATTCATTTTTCTTATAGCAACCCGTATTCTAGCAAGTAGCTCCTCTACACTAAATGGTTTAGTTAAATAGTCATCAGCCCCTAAATCTAATGCTTCAATTTTATCTTTGTCCTCACTTCTTGCACTGACTACAATTATGGGACAATTTGACCATTCTCTTACTTTCTTAATAATTTCTATACCATCCATATCCGGTAACCCTAAATCTAGTATTATAATATCTGGTCTTTTAGATATAGCTAAAATTATTCCCTGTGAGCCATTAGATGCTGTATAGCAATCATATGAATTTATCTCTAATGTGGCTGTTATAAAATTTCTTATAGCCTTTTCATCTTCAATAACCAAAATTGATGACTTCATCTTCATTCACCTCAACTCTCTGCAAACTAAAGCCAATTATAGTTCCTCTAGGTTTATTATTTTTTACATATATCTCTCCTTGGTGTACATTTATAATTGACTTACATAAAGCTAGTCCTAATCCTAATCCTCTTCTACTATCACTACTATTTTCCTTAGAAGTAAAGAACATGTCAAATATATGTTCCTTATCTTTTTTACTAATTCCATTACCATTATCAGCTATTTCAATTATCACATTATCTCCTTTAGGAAAAGCTCTTATTTCTATCTTTGAACCCTTTTCTGTGTACTTTATTGCATTATCTACAATATTTATAATCACTTGTATTATAAGTCTCACATCTACATTAACCATTAACAATTCGTCTTTTAAATCAACCTCTATATCATAATCACAGGACTTTCTATCTATATGCTGTAAGGCCTCTGAAATAATTTCCTCTACCAATTGTGCTTCTTTATTTAAATTTATATTTCCATTGTCTATTCTTGAAACTGAAAGTAAATTCTCAACTAAGTTTATTAACCAAACTGAATCATCATATATATCTAATGTCAACTTTCTTTTAGTGTCTTCATCAAAATTATTATTTAAAAGGGAACTTGCGCTTCCAGATATACTAGTTAATGGTGTTCTTAGATCATGGGAAACTGATCTTAATAAATTTGCTCTAAATTTTTCATTTTCAGCCTGCATTAAAGCTCTTTTTTTTGCCTCTTCTAAAATATAATTATCTATTACAAAAGATATCTGATTTATCATTGCAATTAGTAAAGATTTTTCTCCTTCTTCTAATTCTTCTTCCTCTTCTAAAATTACTCCTATTACTATTCCTATATCCTCATGACTTAATATAGGGACATACATTGCTTTAGCTCCTGGTAATGTGTCTGTACCTCTTCCTGCATATTTCTTATTATTTACGGACCAGATTACTACTCCCTGTTCATCTAAATTTATATATTTATCACTTAATTCACTTCCATCATTAAATTTATAATTATATATATTTTCAATTTGTCCATTTTTCAATTTATAAACCACTACTGGTTTTTTTACTAATCTATTTATTTGTTCTTGAGACTTTAAAATAATCTCCTCTAAATTTGAACATCTTCCAAGTTCACTACTAGATTCTAATAAAATATTAGTTCTATATGCTGTTATTGCTGATTTATTCGCTTGTGTTTTTACTTTATTTGTAAGTGTACTAGTTATTAAAGCTGATATAAGCATTATTAAAAATGTAACTATATAGCTTGTATCATATGAATCAAAAGTGAATTTAGGTTCTGTGAAGAAGAAGTTAAAAAGTAAAACACTAAATAAAGAAGATAAAACTCCATATATTCTTCCATAGGTTTCCTTTGCAATGATTAAAACACCTAGAATAAATACAATTATTATATTCGCTTCGCTAAAGCCTAGATTTTCAAAAAATATACTTATACCAATTGTCAAAAGTAAAATCCCTAAAGTCTTTAGAGAATCTTTAATTGTTATCTTTTCTTTATTAAAAATATTTTTATTTCTATATTCTATTGTTTCTTCTTCATCTGGTATTATATAAACATCTAACTCTGGAGCTAACTCTATTAGCCTATCCACAATGCCAAGTCTTGACCAGAGATGTCTTTTTTTCTTAGTTCTTCCTATTATGACTTTTGAAACTGAACTTATTTTAGAAAACTCCGAAACCTGATATGCAATATCATCGCCATAAACAGTTTCTATTTTAGCTCCTAACTCTTTCGCTAATTTAACATGCTCTCTTAATCTTTCAATATTTCCCTCCTTCAGTTCCCTGGATGAAGTTGTTTCAACAAACAAAGCAGTAAACTTTCCATGAAAAGCTTCTGCCATTCTTGCTGCTGTTCTAATTACTTTACCATTTGAAGGAGAGGAGCTTAAACATACTAATATATGTTCATTAGTATGATAAGCATTCTCATTTCTATTTATCATAACCTCTTTATTTACACTATTAGCAGTTTCTCTCAAGGCTAATTCTCTTAAAGCAACTAAATTTTCTCTTATAAAAAAGTTCTTTAATGCCTTTTTAGCTTGATCCTTAACATATATTTTCCCATCATTTAATCTTTCCATTAGAACTGATGGATCTACATCTATTAATTCAATTTGAAAAGCATTTTTAAATATTCTATCAGGTATCCTTTCTTTAACAACTATATTAGTTATAGATGCCACCACATCATTTAAACTCTCTATATGTTGAACATTAAGAGTGGTATAAACATTTATTCCAGCATCTAATAACTCCTCTATATCACTATATCTCTTTTCATGTCTAAGACCCTTAACATTTGTATGAGCTAACTCGTCTACAATTATTAGATCTGGTTTTCTATCTAAAGCCATATCTAAATTAAATTCCTTTAATATCATTTCTCTATATGATATTTCTAAATTAGGTAGCAATTCTAACCCTTCTAAAAGTGCTACAGTCTCTGGTCTTGTATGTGGCTCAACATATCCAACAACAACATCTATCCCCATATTTTTAGCTGAGTGTGCTGCCTCTAACATAGCATATGTCTTACCTACACCAGCAGCATACCCAAAGAAAATTTTAAGTTTTCCCCTTTTTTCATTTTTTTCTTCTATATTAATTTCCTTTAGTAACTGCTCTGGACTTGGACGAGCTTCTCTCATTTATAATCCCCCTATTCTTTTAATATCCCATCTAATGCTAAATTCACTTCTAAAACATTTACTACCTTCTCTCCAAAAACACCTAAAAACCTTCCAGTAGTATATCTATCTATTATTTCATTAACATAATCTATACTTAAATTTCTTTTCTTAGCAATTCTATCTACTTGATATTTTGCTGCAGCAACAGATATATGTGGATCTAATCCACTTCCTGATGAAGTTACTAAATCTACAGGAATAGGTTCATCACCCTTGCTTGTATTAGAACTTTTTATTCTCTCAATTCTTTCCTTTACTAAATTTTCATACTCTTCACTTGCTGGACTTAAATTTGATGGTGATGAATACATTAATGGCTTTCCATTATCATCTTTAAATATTTCTACATTTATATTCATAATCCTTCCCCACAAATATTTGTCATCTGTAAATTGTTGACCTAATAATTCACTCCCATATTTTTTACCATCTATTTCTATAATACTTCCATTGGACTCTTCCTTAAAGAAAACTTGTGCTAATACTGTTGTTGAAACTGGATAAATTATCCCACATAATATTGTAAAAATCAAAACAGCCAAAATAGACTTTTTAATAATCTTCATATTAATCCTCCTTTTTAAACTATACCTAACATTGTTATTAATATATCTATACCTTTTATAGCTATAAATGGAGCTATAATACCTCCTAGTCCATATACAAACAAATTCCTTGATAATAGCTTATTAGCTGGAACTTCCCTGTATTTAACACCCTTAAGAGCTAAGGGAATTAAAAGGATTATTATAAAAGCATTATATATAACTGCTGATAATATTGCACTTTCTGGACTTTTAAGATTCATAATATTTAACTTTGAAAGTTCAGGAAATAATCCTATAAAAAGTGGAGGAATTATAGCGAAATATTTTGCTATATCATTTGCTATACTAAAAGTTGTAAGTGCTCCTCTAGTCATAAGAAGTTGTTTTCCAATTCTTACTATATCTATTAATTTAGTTGGCGATGAATCTAAATCTACCATATTTCCAGCCTCTTTAGCTGCCTGTGTTCCTGTATTCATAGCTACAGCCACATCTGCCTGTGCTAATGCTGGTGCATCATTAGTTCCATCCCCTGTCATAGCTACTAAATGTCCCTTCTTTTGAAAATCTCTTATCATATTTAATTTACCTTCTGGAGTAGCTTCTGCTAAAAAATCATCAACTCCAGCCTCTGCTGCAATGGCCGCTGCCGTAAGCGGATTATCTCCAGTTATCATTATTGTTTTTATCCCCATTTTTCTTAAATCAGAGAATTTTTCTTTAACTCCTCTTTTTACTATGTCTTTTAAATAAATTATTCCTAGAATTTTATAATTTTTAGCTACTACTAAGGGAGTCCCACCCTTTTTAGCAATCTCTTCAACCTTTTTTTCACATTCCTCAGAAAAAACTCCACCCTTTTCAGTTATATATTTTTTAATGGAATCTGCTGATCCTTTTCTTATTTCATCTCCATTAAAATCAACTCCACTCATTCTTGTTTTAGCAGTGAATTCAATAAAATTAGCATTTGAAGAACTTAAATTTCTTCCTCTAATTCCGAACTGTTCCTTTGCTAAGATAACTATACTTCTTCCTTCTGGAGTTTCATCTGCTAAAGATGATAATTGAGCAGCATCTGCAAGCTCTTCTATATCAACTCCATCTACAGGTAAAAATTCACTAGCTTGTCTATTTCCTAAGGTAATTGTCCCAGTTTTGTCTAACATTAAAATATCAACATCTCCTGCAGCCTCGATAGCTCTTCCACTCATAGCTAGAACATTAGCTTGATTTAATCTACTCATTCCAGCTATTCCAATAGCAGAAAGTAAGGCTCCTATTGTTGTAGGCGCAAGACAAACCAGTAAAGCTAGTAATGAAGTTACTGAAGTACTATTTATAACTCCACTCTGATTTGAAGCAAATTCTGAATAAGCATATAATGATACTGTAACAACTAAAAATATTATTGTAAGAGAAACTAATAATATTTGAAGAGCTATTTCATTTGGAGTTTTCTTCCTAGAAGCTCCTTCTACCATAGCTATCATCTTATCCATAAAACTTTCTCCAGGATTATTACTTACCTTAATCACTATATAGTCTGATATAACTTGAGTTCCACCAGTTACGGCACTCCTATCTCCACCACTTTCTCTTATAACAGGGGCTGATTCTCCTGTTATTGCACTCTCATCTACTGATGCTGCTCCATAAATTACATCTCCGTCAGCTGGTATTTGCTCTCCAGCTTTTACTATTATTAAGTCTCCTTTTCTTAACTCAGTTGAATTAACCTTAATAACTCTTTCCTTTGTTTCTATAGAATCTATTCTATTAGCTGAAATATCTTTTTTAGCAGAACGTAAAGCATCAGCTTGTGCCTTTCCTCTACCTTCTGCAATAGCTTCAGCAAAATTAGCAAATAAAACAGTAAACCAAAGTAAAATCGAAATTCCTAATATAAAAGATGGCGAGTTATCTTTTATTCCAAATAATGAAAATATATATAAACCTGTTGTTAATATAGAAGCTATATATACTATAAACATTACTGGATTTTGTAATTGAATCTTTGGATTTAATTTTATAAAAGAATCTTTTATAGCTCTTTTAATCATTTTGCTATTAAATAAAGAATTTTCTTTCTCCTTCATATTTTTCTCCTCCTTAAGCAATCATTTGCAAAAACTCAGCTATTGGGCCTAAAGCAAGGGCCGGGAAAAAGCTTAAAGCACCTACTAATAAGACTACAAAAATTAACAAGCCTATAAATAACAAATTATGAGTTGGTAATGTTCCGATACTAGTTGCAACTTTTTTCTTTTTAACTAAAGAACCTGCAATAGCAAGTGTAGCAATCATAGGAACAAACCTAACAAATAACATTATTAATCCTATAGTTACATTTATAAATACCGTGTTAGCACTTAGTCCAGCAAAGGCTGATCCATTATTTCCTCCTGCAGAAGAATAGGCATATAAAATTTCTGAAAAGCCATGTGTACCTGAATTAGTTAAGCTATTTATTACTTCTGGATTAATAGCTGCTAATGCACTTCCTATGAGAATAGCAATAGGAGTTGCTAAACATATAAGCATAGCCATCTTCATCTCATAAGGTTCTATTTTTTTACCTAAATATTCTGGTGTCCTTCCAACCATAAGCCCTGCTATAAATACAGTTATTATTGCAAATGCTATCATTCCGTAAAGACCACATCCAACACCACCAAACACAACTTCTCCAAGTTGCATTAAAAGCATTGTAATCATTCCTCCTATTGGAGTAAAACTATCATGCATAGAATTTACAGAACCATTAGATGCCGCTGTAGTAAATGCTGCCCATGTACTGGAGCCAACTACTCCAAACCTACTTTCTTTACCTTCCATATTTCCACCACTCTGATCTATATAACCTAAATTTACATCTCCATTTTGAACTAATTGTGGTGTTCCATTAGCTTCACTTATTCCAATTATGCATAGTGCAACAACAAGTAAGGTAAACATAGCTATAAATATAGCTCTCCCTTGTCTTTTATCCTTTACATTTCTACCAAAAGTAAAGCAAAGAGATGCAGGTATTAAAAGTATAGATAACATTTCTAATAAATTTGAAAAGGCTGTTGGATTTTCTAAAGGATGTGCTGAGTTTACCCCAAAGAATCCACCACCATTAGTTCCTAGCTGTTTTATAGCTACCTGACTGGCTGCCGGGCCTTGAGGAACTATTTGACTAGTAACTATACTCCCATCATCTAAAACAATTTCTTCTAAAAGAGCTACCTCTTCATAAGATTTAAAATTTTGTACTGTTCCCTGTGAAACTAATAATATTGAAAGAATTATTGAAAGAGGAACTAATAAATAAAGAACACTTTTTGTTAAATCTCTCCAAAAGTTTCCCAACCCATTTTTATTTACTCTTGTAAATCCTCTTATTAAAGCAAATAAAACAGCAATTCCAGTTCCTGCTGATAAAAAGTTTTGAACTGTCAAGCCAAGCATCTGAGTTAAATAACTTAATTGACTTTCACCAGAATAAGCCTGCCAATTTGTATTTGTAATAAAACTAGCTGTTGTATTAAAACTTAAATCCCATGAAGTTCCTTCTATTCCTTCAGGATTTAATGGCAATACTCCTTGGAACAAATTCAAAATAAACAAGAATATAAAGCCTATAGCACTGAATGCTAAAACTGATAATGAATATTTCTTCCAGTCCATCTCCTCTTCATTAATCCCTAGTACCTTATATATAAAGTTTTCACAAGGTAATATTAATTTTGATAAAAATACCTTTTCTCCATTCATGACTTTTCCAATATATTTTCCTAATGGAATCGCTAATAAAACTAAGATTATTAAGTATAACGAATATTGTAAAATTGCATTACTCATTTCTATCCCCCCTAAGCAATATATACCAAAGATAAATAAATAATATTAAGGATGTTAATCCCATAATGATTAAAATGAATTTCATCTTTCTCTCCCCCTTTCCTTAATTTATTATATTTAAAAACATATTAAGATGGCGTTAGAGTTTTATTTGTTAGTATTAAGATTGTATAAAGATTAATTTTTATAAGATTTTATTGAAAATAAAAAAAGAGCCTTTAAGAATTTAATTTAAAGACTCTTAATATTTATATATGCTTTTTCAAAATCCTCATTTTAATTACAGAATAAAATTCACTACATAGTATAGAAAGTTTATAGAATTAATATATTGCTTTTATGTTCTTATTAAGATATGAGCCTATGAACTACATGCACTTTATTAATAAGTATTTATTGACATTCGATAAGAAAATGTTTATAATTTCTTCATAATATAAAATTGAAATGGGGTACTAAAATTGAAAAGTAATATTACTTCAAAAATATTAGATTATGTAGTAGCAATAGGAATCATTTTGACTATATTAGCTCTTATAGGAACACCTTTATTATTAACTGCACTTTTTAAGAGCCATTTTTCTATGATAGACTCTAGTTTAATATGGACTGTGACTATATGTATTTACATTTGTGCTATTCCTTATATACTAGCTCTATTTAAAGTAAAAACAATATGTCATTTAATAAAGAAAGAAAATCCTTTTTCATTTAAGATAGTTAAATCACTGCAAGTTATTTGTATTTGCTCTTTTGCTGAAATAATAACATTTTCTTTAACTTCTATTTATTTAAAATATTCAATAGATTTCTTTGAAAAAACTATAATAGCACCTCCTATATTAATAATATCTTTTATATGTGTTACCATAGGTTTATTATGTATGGTTCTTGCTAGATTATTTGAAAGATTTATTGAGATTAAAGAAGAAAATGATAAAACAATTTAGGAGGATTAAAATATGCCAATTCTTGTGAATTTAGATGTAATGATGGCTAAAAGAAAAATTAGTTCTACAGAACTCTCAGAAAAGATGGGAATAACAATGGCTAATCTTTCTATTTTAAAAAATAATAAGGCTAAAGCTGTTAGATTTTCAACCTTAAATTCTTTATGTGAAATATTAAAATGTCAACCTGGAGACATTTTAGAATATGTAGAAGAAGATGATGAAAGATTAAAATAGGTAGACAATGATTTATCATTATCTACCTATTTTAATCTTATTTTATTATTATTTCTAAAAATCTACTTAATTCTAAAGCTTGGTATGCTGTAAATATACCACCTTTTAAATTTTCCATATTTATGTCTATATCATTTATATTACAAGTTCTAAAATCAATATCCTTAATATTTGTTCCTCTAAATATTGATTCTTTAAAATCTACATTTTCTAGATTTAGCTTTTTTAGCTTGGCTTCTTGAAATATAGAGCTAGTTAAATCACATTCTTTAAACTCTACTTCTTTTAAGGTACTAAAAGAAAAATTACAATATCTTCCTAAACAACCTTTAAAAGAAATATTACTTAAAGATGATTCATCAAATCTACTTCCTATTATTTTACATCCTTTAAACTCTACTCTATAAAGTCCACCCTCAAAAAATTCGCAATTAGATAAATCACATTTTTCAAACCTTACATCTGTCATATCTATTCTTTTAAAGCTACAATTTATAAACATAACATTTCTAAATATACATGAATCAAACTTTACTGAATTTTGTTCTATATTTTCTATTATTGCATTTTCTATTATAACTTCTTCTAATTTTTCTTTACTTAAAATTTCTCTAGTTGCATCTTCTATTTTATTTAATTCTAAAGGAATCTTAGGTAATTGTAGTTTAAAAACTTTCATATTCTATCTCCCAAAATAAAATTTATCTAGTTTCTTTTCCTAAAATATTACTTAAAGTCAAGTAATGAGCCTCTATTTGCTTAGGTATATCTATATGTTCTATATAATTTGCTCCTTTAGGTCCATATCCATTTTTATCATCCCTAAGTCTTGGTATTTCTCCAAGAATAAGCTCTGCATATCTATCTAAACTCCATATTCCATCAACATCATTGTTATTAAACTCCAACTTTTCATTCAATATTGGTATAAATGGAGCATAATTTAAGACTTTAACCTTATGTTTATTTTTTAAAACTTTTAAAAACCCTAAATATGTTCTAAGTTGCATTGTGGGATCTTGTATAAGCAATAATGAATCATAACTAATATCTAATTTATCTAAAACTTCTATGGCTTTTATTGCGTTATCACCACAATTAGTTGATTTGTTCTCTATAATTATATCTTCCTTTGGTATATTAAAATGTTTTAATATTATTTCATATATAATATCTGCCTCTGATTTATCATAAGTATTTATATCACTATAATCTTTATGTTTTCTAACGGCTTCTCTAAGAAGCTCAGTTGAATGGCCAATTCCTCCACATATTAAAATCTTATTACAAAGTCTATTTTCATAAGCTTCTACAGCAACTTTAATATTATAAGTTATAGCACTTCCTAACAATATTAAAACATCTACTTTTTCAATTCCAAAATTCTTCTTTAAAGATTCCTTAGTAAGCTGACTGAAATCTCTCTTAGCTAAAAATCTTCCTATACTATTTAAACAATTTATTTTACTTTTATCCATATCTTCTCCTAAATTTCTATTCATAAAAAAATCATGCAATAATAAAACCTACTTAATGCACACTTTTTAAAGTTAATAGTTAATCTTGATCTTTTTTTATAATTATTAAACTTAAGTTCCTCAAAATTCATTTTATGATTTTTAAATTTTCTTCTGAAATAATCTTATAATACTTATAACCTCTAATCTCATGACAAATTTCCTCCTATACAAATTATTTTATACAAATATGGTCTCAATTTACAATATATTTTTCTTAAAACTTTACATACTAGTAATATAAAAACTTAAGGAGTTGATTTCATGAAAAGTATAAATAAAAAAGTATATACCAAAGAAAAGTATTTAGCTAATGGTAATAAAACTCAAAACCAATGGTCTAAGAACCATCTTAACACAACTATAGAAGAGCCTGCACTTAACGAAAGTGGAATAGAAGCAAAAAAAAGAGGCTTCTAAGCAGTCTATAACTATTTAATTAAGAATTTAAGGTCATAATTTATAAAAGTTTAGTATCTAATAGTTTCATAAATTATGACCTTTAATATTTTCTTATAATTATTAATTATAGTATATTTTTATTAAATTAAAGATTACATTTTACATACATTGCCCACTTTTACCTGTTTTTTACCCAGTTATGCATAAACTATTCCATATAATCTAAAATCTTGTTAGAATACAGTTGTAATATTTCTTAAATGAAGTTTGTAATATTTATTTTAATAAGTAAGGAGTTGACATATTTTGAAGAACACGAGAAAAGCTTTAGTAGCTGTAATTGCAATTATATTATCAACTCTTTTTTCTCCCTTAATACTTGAAAATATATTTTTAAATAACATAGCTTTATATATAGAACAAAGAGTTTTGGGCTTTACATCTATAGAGGCTCTTTCAAGTACTGTAAATTCAATCCTTGCTTTATTAGGAATACTATTAATTGCATGTTCTGTACTCATTAATAAAAATAAATAATATTACTCAGTAATTTAAGTATATTACTTTAAATTCAGTAAGAGACCTTACATAAAATTACCACCATAACTATCATCCTAGGAATAGAACTGTCCACTCTATTCCTAGGATCTTTTGTTAAACTTTCTCTTTCTATTTTAGCTTTATAATAAAGGAATATTATGATAATATTTTTAATATAAAACTAATGATGATTATCTTTAAGGAGGATATATGACAAAAGAAACACATTCAACAGGTGGTGTATGCATTTCTCTTATAATGCTCAACTTGCTTATAACTCTATTTTTACTTCCATACGATATAACTTATACGATTTTATTGATAGCTTTATTTTTTCATTTTTCTTATATAGGCTCTTTGTTTCCAGATATAGATCAAAGAAAATCCTCAATCAGTCAAATGTATCCATTTCTTTCGAAACATCTAGGAAGTAAATGTCGACATAGAGGCTTTACCCATAGTCTTTTATGTTTATCGTTAATAACATTAATTCTTTATACAGTTGTACATGTTAGTAACTTCAACATAATATTTTTAGTAATTTCCATAGGATTTATTTGCGGTTATGTATCTCATCTATTTTTAGACTTTTTCACTTCTGAAGGAATTGAGTTATTCTTTCCTTGGAAAGCTAACTTAAAAATAGCCAAAATCAAAACTGGATCAAAGCTTGAAAAAATGATTAACAAATTGCTTAAAATCGTTAATATCTTTCTTATTGGCTATAACATATATCTGATTTCATACCATATTTTAGGAATAAACTTATTAAGAAATATAGTTAAATAATTAAAAAACACTCTATATTGTTTATGTATTGAGTGTTTTTTTAATTTTTATTTTGTATATTTTGGAACAACATAATAAAAAATTCATAAACTAATATTGAAATTGCTTTTTAAATATTATGCAAGGAGTTTTATTATGGTAAGAAGAAATTATAATCCAAATGAATATAACAATTATTATAATAGTGACGAATCTGATTATTACGATAGATATAATAACAATTATCAAGATAATTGTTATGATGATAAATCTTGTGATGACAAATGTTGTGATGACAAATGTTGCGATGATAAATGTTGTGATGATAAATGTTCTTTTGAAATAAAGTGTGGTTGTTGTAAACCTGGTCCAAGAGGCCCTATGGGCCCTAAAGGTTGTACTGGCCCTATGGGTCCTAGAGGTTGTACTGGTCCTCAGGGTCCTCAAGGCCCTACTGGTCCTACTGGCCCTGAGGGTCCTCAAGGTGATCAAGGCCCTACTGGCCCTATTGGTCCTCAAGGTCCTCAAGGTGATCAAGGGCCTGTTGGTCCTCAAGGTCCTATCGGCCCTATAGGTCCTGATGGTGATACTGGACCTCAAGGTCCTGCTGGTCCTCAGGGTCCTCAAGGTCTTACTGGTCCTCAGGGTCCTCAAGGTCTTACTGGCCCTACTGGTCCTGTTGGTCCTACTGGACCTCAAGGTCCTCAAGGTGATCAAGGGCCTACTGGTCCTCAAGGCCCTACTGGACCTCAAGGTCCTCAAGGTCTTACTGGCCCTACTGGTCTTCAAGGCCCTGCTGGACCTCAAGGTCCAATTGGCCCTCGAGGTCCTCAAGGTGAACCTGGAACAAACTTTGATGATACACTATTAGTTAGTTACTCATCTGTAGCAACACAAAATATTAATGCCAATGGTATTTTCACTTACAATATTCAAAATTCTAATGGTTCAACATTCACAGCAATAACAGCTAATATAGCCAATGGGACATTTACAATAAACGAGGCTGGAAGATACCTATTTATATGGTCATTTAATTTAGACAATATAAATCCTTCTACAGCTAGTGCATTAGTTTCTTTATTTAGAAATAATACTAGAGTATTTTTATCTGGAACTCCTAGGGTTAACCCTGGTGAAATAGGAGTGGTTAATGGAAGTATCGCTGTAAATGCTAATGCTGGAGATGTATTTACTTTAGTTAATAATTCTACAAGAAATGTTTTAGGCCAAATAATATCAGTACCAATTGCTGTAACTCCAGCAATTTTAGGAGAATCTACTGGTATAAATACAGGAATAGGTTCATGGGTTCAAATAGTTAGAGTCGCTGATTAATAAAGGTAAAAGACCATACTAGTGTATGGTCTTTTTTTATCTTATAGCCGTTATAACATCCGTCTTAGCAGCCTTTCTAGCTGGAAGAATTCCGGCAACGAAACCTATTATTAAACAAAAAATGAGAATACCTAAAATTAATGAAACGCTTGGAACTGCTATTTTTTGTATAGCTTGTCCCATCATATTTTCTGTTATTGATCTTGCTACTGAATTTATTCCCCATGTTGCTAACCCACCTAATATTATTGAAATAAATCCTCCAGTAATTGATATTGCACATGCTTCTCCAACAAAGATTTTTATAACATCTTTTATGCTTCCACCAATTACTTTAATCACTCCAATTTCTCTATTTCTTTCATATATAGCCATATCCATAGTATTAGTTATACCTAAAGCCGCTACTAAAAGAGAGATTCCTGCTAACGATCCAAGTATTATACTTACACCCAATAGCATAGATCTTGTTTGTTTTTCAAATTCCTTAAAGGAATTTGTTTGATATCCCATGTCTCTTAGTATCCCCTCATAAGACTCTAACATTTCTTTATCATCAACTCTAACATCTATTCTCTCGTAGGTTGTAAGCTGTTCTTTCAAATATTGTTCATCTACCAAGGGAACACTTTTTATCATATCATCAACAAGTTTACGTGAACTCTGGATTTCATAGTTACTCTGTCCATTTCCACTTGTTAAAATCCCAACAATATTACAAGTTACTTGTTTACTTTTTATTGAATTTCCCTTTTCATCTTCTCCAAAGTCTTCTCCACCTAATTTTACTCTTTTTCCAATAAGCTTTTGAAATTCAGAATCATCTTTAACTTTTTCATCCCAAGTGTACCCTAATAGCTCCTTTGCCACATCATATCCAAGTAATAATTCCTTACTTCTTGGTCTAGGAGCTTTTCCTACTAAAATAGAACTTTCTGCAATCAAATTCGCCTTATCATTAGCTAATATTCTTGAATATATTTGTACTTTGCCGTACTTTATTTGAGTATGTGCATACCTTTTAGGCATTACCTCAGAAAAATATCCTAAATTATTTAATTCCTCAACATTTTTATCTGTTAATTTAGTTTTAGAGCTACTCGCATCCTTATCATCTGTCTCGCCTCCCCAATTAGGGTATATATTTATTACAGATGTATCCATTAAACTTTCCATTTCGTAAGTTAAGTATCGTTCAAAGCCATTTGTTATAGAACTTATTATAAAAATTGCAAGACAGCCAATTATTACACCCATCATAGTAAAAATTGTTCTTGTCTTTCTTTTCCACATGTTTCTCCATATTATGGATAATAAATCCTTAAATCTCATAAAAATCACCTAAAATCCAAATAAACTTTTTATAAACGATATTAATCCTAACTTATTATTTTTCGGTGGCTTCTCATCTATAGGCATCATAGCTGGAACTATACATGAAGTTGTTTCTGTATATTGCTTTCCAGTTGTGTCTTCATAGCTTATTTCAATAGATGCATTTCTTTCTTCTTCAGCTGGTGTTATTGCTATATCCATATACTCTTCACCTTCAACATCTATACCTCCTATATTTTGCTCCATAACTTCTGCCCCTATAGTAACCTTAGCCTTTACATTCTTAACTTTAGTTTTACTATCATTTCTTAAAGCGGCACTAATGGCACCTTCACTAGGTGTAACCCCACTTATACTTATGCTTGGAGTATTTTGAACCATTATTCCAACTATTTTAGTTATTTCTTCTTGTTCTTTGCCTTTTTCATTAAACATAACACTCGTAACGAAATTATGTACTCCAGCCTTTATATTAGGATCACTTGCTAAGGTTATGCTTATATATTTAACATCATTTCGTGCTATACTTCCAACATATATTTCATTTGTTGTTCCCACAGGCATAAATCCATCTAAAGTGCCTTTCCCTTCTACATTTACGATTTTAAGTGATACTCCATAAAGACTATTTCCACTTATATTTTCAACCTTAAAGGTTAATGTAAATGGCATTCCTGGTTCCACTATGTCCTCATCTGTTGTAACTGAACTTATTATTAAATCTTTTGACTGAATATTACTAGTTGGAGGTACTGCTTGCTCTCCCCCATTTAAATTATTACCATTATTTTCTCCATTACCATTTTCATTTCCCATTTCAGATAATGCATTAGAAACCTTATCTGTAAAAGCAACAGTCTTTTGTGGAACTGATACTATTGTTAAAATAGTAGCTAAAGCCAAAACTAAACTCAAATTTCTCTTTTTCATATTTTATCCCCCTAAATTTCATAATTTATATAAACACTAATTTTTGTTTATTCACCTTTAACAAAGAAGACCATCTTCCATCCTTATCACTCTATCTGCATATTCATAAACTACTTGAGAATGAGTTACTACAATAAAAGTTGTATTAAATTTTTTATTTAAATCCTTTAATAAATCTAATATTTCTATAGTAGTTTTACTATCCAAATTTCCAGTTGGCTCATCAGCTAAAATTACACTTGGATTATTTACTAAAGCTCTAGCTATAGATACTCTTTGTTGCTGTCCCCCAGATAATTCAGATGGCTTATGATCCATCCTATCAGCTAACCCAACTCTTTCAAGCATTGACTTTGCTCTTTCTATCCTTTCCTTTTTAGGAACTCCAGAAAAAATTAATGGCATTTCTACATTTTCCAAAGCTGTTAGTTGAGGCATTAGATTGTAACTTTGAAATATAAATCCCATATTTCCTCTCCTAAATAAAGCTAGTTCATTCTCATTTAATCCTTCAAGATGATAATCATTTATAACTATTTCCCCCTCATCACAAGGCATTATTCCCCCTAAAATATTCAAAAAAGTTGATTTACCAGATCCTGATTCACCTATAATAGCAGTAAATTCGCCTTTATTTATGGTTAAACTTATACCTTTTAATATTTCAACGGAAGTATTTCCAACTTTAAATGTTTTTTTTATATCTTTACATTTAATTACCATGATTTCCCCCTTTTTAAAAGATTTCAAATTTTTATCCAGATAGCATATTCTTACAAATAATCATAATTAAGTATATCTTTATTAAATTTAAACTTAATAACAAATTAATTACTGCAACATGAATATTAAGTTAATAAAAGTAAAATAAAATGTAAAAAAGCTTATAGCTGAGACTTTTAATCCTAGCTATAAGCTTTTAAATTATGTTAAATTACTTAAAAATTATTTTACTCTTCTATTAACTCTTCTATAAGTTCTTCTAATTTTTCAGGCTCAAATGTAGGTGCAAATCTAGCTATAACCTCACCATTTTTATCAATTAAAAATTTAGTGAAATTCCACTTTATCTCATCACCCTCTGTAGTGAATCCTAACCCCTTTAATTTATCATATAATCCTAAGGATGATTCATCTTCTTTTGCCATTGGAGCTTCTTTTTTTAAAAATTTATATAACTCATTAGCATTTTCTCCATTTACATCTATCTTTGCAAAAGTTTTAAATGTTGTGCCATAATTTAGTTTACAGAATCCTGAAATTTCTTCATTAGTTCCTTGTGCTTGATTAAAGAATTGATTACATGGAAAATCTAATATTTCAAATCCCTTATCTTTATACTTATCATAAAGCTTTTGTAATCCTTCATATTGAGGAGTAAAGCCACAACCTGTTGCAGTATTAACTATTAAAAGTACCTTTCCCGTATAATCACCTAAAGAAATGTCATTTCCTTCAATATCTTTGACTTTAAAATCATATAACATGGTAATCTCTCCTTTTAAATCATTGTGTTTTCCAAATTTAATTTATCCTATTTAAAAATTTTTAATCTAATTATTAAGTTTTAAAATATGACTTTTTCTATTCTAATAAAAATCATATTTAAATTATCAAATAACAGTCTCTACTATTTTGCCATTTTAAATTTAATTGCATAAAATATTTTTTATTAATTATATGCTTATAAGTTTTAATTGTCAATAAAAGCTACTAATAAATAATATTTATTAGTAGCTTTTTATTCTTATTCCAATTATTGTTTAATACCCATTAGAAATCACTTCCTGCTAAATATCCTGTTGAAAATGCCATTTGAAGATTATAGCCTCCTGTTTCAGCATCAATATCTATAACTTCTCCTGCAAAGTAAAGATTTTTGATAAGCTTTGATTCCATAGTCGATGCATTTATCTCTTTAACCTTAACTCCACCGGATGTTACTTGAGCAGCCTTTATAGTTAAAGTTTCTCTTACAGTAAGTTTCATCTCTTTCATATAAGATATGATTTTATTTTCATCTTCCTTCTTTAAATCACTAGCTTTAACTTCTGTTAATCCTAGCATTTCAAATATCTGCTTTAAAAAATTTTGAGGTAATATTCCCTTTAAGTTATTTAATACAGTCTTATTAGGATTACTTCTTATTATCTTAGATAATTCCTCTTTAGATTTATCTCTTAAAAAATCTAAGGTTAGTTCAACTTCTCCTTGATCTAAAGCCTTAGTTATATAAGAAGATAACTTTAAAACTGCTGGGCCAGACACTCCAAAATGAGTAAATATCATATCTCCAAATTTCTCATATTTCTTCTTTTTAACCTTAGCTGAAACAACTACATCCTTCATTGCTACTCCTTGAAGATTTTTCACGAAGTCTTCCTTAGTAACAAGAGGAATTAATGCTGCATGAATTGGAGTTATCGTGTGGCCATATTTCTCTAATATCCCATACATCTCTCCATCAGAGCCTGTATTAGGGAAACTTTTCCCACCAGTAGTTATTATAATCTTATCACCTAATATCTTTTTACCATTATTAGTTACAACACCTTTTATTTCCTCATCTTCTACTAAGAAATCACAGACCTTAGTGTTATATAGAGCCTTTATGCCACTCTCCTCTAATTCCCTTTTGAATATTTCTATTACCTCTTCAGCGGTGTCACTTTTAGTGTATACTTTTTGATCTAATTCAACCTTATATTCTAAGCCTTTCTTGCTTAAGTAATCTAAAAGTTGATAGTTTGAAAAAGTGTACAATGCACTGTACATAAATTTATTGTTTGTAACTATCTTATCAAAAAACTCTTCGATATCCCTATTATTTGTTATGTTACATCTTCCTCCACCAGTAAGCCTTAACTTCTTACCAATTTCATTATTTCTTTCTATTAATATGACTTCATTATTAGATGATGCTGTTAAGGCTGCCATTATACCAGCAGGGCCTCCACCAACTACTATTACCTTTTTCTTGCTCATTTGTTTCCTCCAAATTTTTAACTTCTAAATATTATGTACTTTTAATTTTTATTCAATATATTTTATCTATTAAAACTTTTTTCTACTTTTAAAAACTTAATACATGAAAATTATATATGTATTATACACTAAAAAAGGTGAGTAAAACTATATAATAATTTCACTCACCTTAAAGTTAAAATTTATTTTTTATTTAACATCAATTACTTTATAATCTTTTATATCACTTAAATTACTTGTTCTATGCCAATAAACAAGCTCTAAAGGATTATCTGTATCTATATCTTCAAACTCTAAAATATACTCCCCTTCTCTTTCTGGATTCTCATAAAATCCCCCTAAAATTCTTTGTCCATACTCATTCTCATCTTTTACTTCTTTTAACATAATATCTCTAAATAGAGTTAAAGGATCATAGTTACTCTTAAAATAGAATTTTATTTTACCCTCTCCCCTTTTAACCTCATAAAATCCTCCCTTTAAATCTTCTCCATAGTTCATCTCCACAGGATATTTTATTCCATCCTTCTCCTCTAACTTAATATCTAATTCTTCTTTATACTCTTCATCTATTCTTGCATAAATAACTTTTATATCTTCAGCATTTTTTATATCTTCATATTTTACATTTGGAAAATTAAGTACTGACATAGTTCTAGGAATAATTAAGGATGTATCTTCCATTCCTGTACCATCCCACCATCCATATGCTTTTCCATTAACCATTAAATAAAATATTGAATTATCTTCAAATGCTCCAAGTCCATCAAACCAAAGTTTAGATTCAATAATATTTCCTTCAATAGAATTTATTTTTATATTTTTATCTACTCTTTCATTAACCTGTACCTTTTCTATATCCCTAAAACTTGAACTAAAGTCCACTTTAATATTGAAATCACAACTTATATAAGTATCATTTTCTAGAACTTTTGTTGCAACTAAATTTAACTCCCCAATTTCTCTTAACTTCTTCTCTGTTGTATTTATCTCAGCAGTTAATATTGCTGTATAATCATCTAAATAAGTTACATCAGTTCCAGAAGTCCAAGAATGTACTCCAAACTTACTCATATCAATATCAACTCTAAAGTTATCTTCTTGTCCTAATCCTTTTAAAGGTACAGGACTTTCAACCTTAACTCCTACAAGCAAGTCAGTTGGAGTACCTACTATATTATCTATTGTAAACTTATATCCTTCAACTTCTTTTGTTTCCCCTATATAATTTGTGTAATCTTCAAAACCTTTAAAGAATCCAAGTTCCCTATATATATCTCCTATAATAGGGATATTAGCAGCTATTACAGGCTTACTAATTACTCCTGCTGTGAGTATTCCTAAAGCTAAAGTAGCTGCAATAGCTGATTTTTTAAGCTTTTTATTTCTTTTATCTTTTATAGTATTTTTAATTTTTTTTCTTACTCTCTCTTTTCCTATTTCACCTAAATCTACCTTTGCTATTTCTATTTCATCAATATTAATCTCATCTATTTTATCTAAAATATCCTTTGGATTCATCTTATACATTCCTCCCCTTAAACTTAGCCTTCAACTTATTTCTTCCCCTAAAAATTCTAAGATTTATAAACTTATTAGTTAATCCCATTTTCTTGCTTATCTCTTCACCAGTTTCCTCTAAATAAAATTTTCTTAAAAATATTTCCCTATCAATATCCTTCATAGAATTTATCTCTTTGGTTACCATTTCCAATTGATTTTTACTATGATATTGACTAGCTAAGCAAACCTCTTCTGATACATTAACATCTGAAATATCTAAAGTTTTTGAATGTCTTACTTCTTTTCTTAATATATCTATTGCTGTATATTTTGAAATAACTAAAACCCAAGGATAAAACTTGTCCTCACTCTTATTAAAGTGATGTATATTATCCCATATTTTTAATAGAACATCATTTACACATTCCTCACTAAGTTGTCTATTCTTTAAAACTCCATAAGCAACTTTAAAAATAACATTAGAGTAATTATCTATAACATAGTCTAATGCTCTTATATCCTTCTTTTTCAACTGCTTAAGGAAATTCCCCTTATTTATCATTTAAAATTCCCCCTAATAAAACTGAAAGCACTTTCTTATTTTCAATAATATATTCGTAATAAGTTTTAAAACTATTTCAATATTTATAAAAAATTATATAAAAAAGGTCTAATTCACTAATGTAAATTAAACCTTTATATTAAATCCTCAAGAAGAAATACTGTAATTGAAAGTTATCCATTTATTACTCTCCAATATTTTACTTAACTCTTAATACAAATAATTCTTCAATTAATTTGTATGTCACAAAAACATAATACTATAATAAAGGTACTTTTTTTGTAGAAATTTGACAATCTAATAATTTTTTCACATAAATTTATTATTTAAGTTCTTAAAATCAATATTGAAACATATATTATATCCAGTAGTATTTCAAACTTTATAAAGGAGGTTTTCTTATGAATTCACTATTGCCACAAGCAGTTAATCTCTTAAGTTTTATACATTCTGGTGAAACCTTCATAGTAAAAGATCTTTTTCCTAGAATAATTTGGGATAAGTTATCATTGACAGAAAAGAGAACCTTAGAATCTGCATTTCTTAAACATATAAATAAAAAGGATGATTTAAGAATCAAAGCACTAAACGAAATCAGAGAAGGTCATCAAGTTTATAAAAAACTTTAGATTAAATTTCATTTGATAATAAATAAAAAAATAAGCAATTTAAATTAAAATTGCTTATTTCTAATTTCTATTCTATAAATTTAAGTTTTTCTTATATTCCATAGGACTACATCCTTTTAAAATTTTAAAAACTCTATTAAAAGTCTTAACACTATTAAAACCAGCCTTAAAAGCAACATCTGTTATACTATTTTCCTCATTTAATAATAACCATTCAGATTTTGCTATTCTAAAATTATTTAAATAATCTATAAAAGTCATTCCTGTATTTTCTTTAAAAAACCTTGTGAAATAAAACTTACTAAAGCCTGCTACCTTTGATATTTCGTCTAAAGTTATACTCTTATCATAATTTTTTTCCACATACTGCATTACACTATCTAACTTTTCTAGTCGCTCTTTTTGTTTTTCGATATTTTCACTTTTGCTAGTATCTTTAGGAAGAGATCTCAACAGTATTCCTGCTAAATCATAAAGTCTAGCCTTTAAGAAAATCTTGTATCCTTCCTTTGCATCTTCATGTTCTCTTATAATATCCTGAATCTGTTTTTCTAATATTTCATGAATTTCATCCTCTTTACCAAGCAACTTACAATTAGAAAACATAGGCTTTAATGTTAGTCTATCTTTAGTTCCAGAATTAAAACTATCATATATTGACATTCTAAATTGAATAACAGCTCTAATGCTTAAATTATTTTCCTTTAGAAAGTAATGTACCTCTCCTGGCCCAATTATAAGAATATCTCCTTTATTTAGGTTGTAAACTTCTTTGTTTACTCCAGCCTTTAATTTTCCATCTACTATATATATTATTTCAATATCTTCATGCCAGTGATGTGGCGTGCTTGTACTTCCCTCATTAAAGAAAAATCTCATGGGGAAATCAGATTCCAATACTGTTTTCTCAAAATATCCCTTCATATATCCATTTTCCTTTTAAAACATTAAAATTAGGTATAATATACTTCCTCTCTTATACTTAATTCTATTATATATTATGTAAAGAAATAAGTTGTAAATATATTGTTTATATTCTACTTAATGAAACAAGAGTTGTATAAAATATTTGCTAATTTACACAACTCTCACTTTTAATTTATCTTAATTAAAATAAATATAAACTTACATATTATAAACTCTAAAATTTTATTCTTACGCCTTCTTTACCTGATTTATAAATATTACATATCATCTTTTGAGTTTTTAGTGCCTCTTCTCCTGTTATCTCTGGTTCAATTCCATTTTTTAATGCCTCATAAAAATTCTTTATTTGCTTTTTATGACTTGTTCCCCAATATCCTTTAACTCCATTTCCATAATCAAAGGTTTCATTTGGATCATTATCAGCAATTAATTCTCTTCCATCATTAAATTTTATATGTGCTCTATCTGCTATCATTTTTACTATTCCCTTTTCACAATGTAATTCAATTTTAACTGGTGCATCATAAGAATAATAATTTACTGCATGAAAAGCTGTAAGAACTCCATTTTTATACTTTATAACACCCTCTGCACTATCTTCAACTTCTATTATTTCATGAGCTCTATTACTTATGTTAGCATCTATATAATCAATTTCATCATTAATAAACCATCTCATTAAGTCCATTGTATGAATAGCCTGGTCTATTACTACACCTCCGCCTTCTTTATCCCAAGTTCCTTTCCAATCACTATTGGTGTAATATTCATCTGAACGATTCCAAGTAACTTCTAACTTACCGGCTTTAATCTTCCCTAAATCATCTGATTCTAAGGTTTCTTTTATTAATTTAGAACCTGGATTATATCTATTTTGAAAAATAACTCCTAAAACTGTCTCATTATCCTTAGCTGCTTCAACCATTTTTTCTCCATCATCTAAACTAATAGACATAGGTTTTTCTGTCAAAACATGAACTCCTAGATTTGAAGCATATATAGATACTTCTGGATGAAGATAATGTGGAAGACATATATGTACCACATCTAAATTTTCTTTTTTAAACATATCTTTATAATCTAAATAATAATTACAATTATACTCAGTTCCTTTATTTTTAGCTCTTTCTTCCTTTATATCACATACTGCTACTATTTCTGCCTCTTCAATTCCTTTTATTGATTGAGCATGCATAGGAAAAATATTTCCGCAGCCAACTATTCCAACTCTAAGTTTTTTCATAATAACTTCCTCCATAAACTCATACTTAAATACTAGATAAGTATTGACTCTAAAAATCGTCTTTTATTCTCCTTAGAATCAATACTTATCTAAAATAAATTTAGCTATGATTTAAAACACTACTAAAAATTTCTATATTAATTTACCTAAATATTCTACTCCAAGTTTTAAGCCTTCTTTTACTTTTTCCTCAGAACCTTCGTATACAGGATCCTCATGCTCTATGCTTAAAACTCCTTCATATCCTACTTCTTTTAATTTATCTATGAATGCTTTCCAATCAATATCTCCAAGACCTGGCATTCTATATCTCCAATATCCAAAGTCTTCAGTTGTTGAAAGAATCTTATTCCATTTTCCATATTTATTTAACTTATCTTCAAATATTTCTGTATCCTTAGCATGTGTATGGAAAATTCTATCCTTGAATTCCTCAATTGGATCAATGTAATCTATTAATAAATGCTTTAAATGAGATGGATCATAGTTTAGTCCAAAATTCTTGTTTGGAACTCTTTTAAACATTTCTCTCCAAAGCTCTGGAGTAAATGAAATTGTTCCTGGATACCCTTGAGTTTGCCATCCATTCATATCACAATTTTCAATTATAACCTTAATTCCTCTATACTCAGCATATTGAACTAAATCATTAAAAACTACTTCAAACTCATCAAAATTTTCTTCAAAAGTTTTATCTGAATTTCTTCCTACAAATGTCCCTACTGCTGGTACTCCAAGCATTACTGCGGCATCAACACATTTTTTAAAATGATTATTGATAAAAGCTCTTCTTTCTAAATCTCTATCTAAGTTGTTATCATAGTAAGCTAAAGATGATATCTTTAATCCCAATTCTTCAAAATATTCCTTTATTTCCTTTGCCTCTTCTTCAGTAAGATTAGCAACGTCTATATCACTTCCAGAATAATCTCTATCATTTGTTCTTGGCCAACATGAAATTTCTAAAGCCTCAAATCCATACTCCTTAGCTAGTTTCGCCTTTTCCTTTAATGGCATATTACCAAGACATCCTGTTAAATATCCTAAATACATAATAAATCCTCCAATACATTCATCTCTAAAATTTTAACTTTTTTTATAATATACGCTTAAAATATTCCAATTCTTCTTTTATACTTTCAAAATCTTTATAGTCTAAATTTTTCTAAATAGCTCTATTTAAATATACTGGTTGTCCTGTTTTAGAAGACTCATATATTGCTTCAAGTATTTCTGTTACTACTAAAGCCTCCTCTGGTTTTACAACAGGCTCTAAATCATTTATTACACAATTTATCCATGATTTAGCTTCTACATCTCCTGGTTCTTCTGATTCTCCTTCATAGAAATCAACGCCACCAGCTTGTAAATCTATCTTTTTTTCATAAAGTCTACTGTACTTTTCTCCATTTAAAGTTAATCCATTTTTCATATCAGCTCCACCTTCAGTTCCACAAAGAGTTGTCTTTGCTTCATCAACTTCAAGAGAGTTTAATGCCCAACTTGATTCAAGTACTATTGTTGCTCCATTTTCCATTGTTATAAATCCAAAAGCTGAATCCTCAACAGTAAACTTTTCTGGATCCCATGGTCCCCATGCATTAGCTGCATTTTCCTTATGTCCTAACTTATGATAAATATTTCCTACAACGTATTTTGGCTTATGATTATTCATCATCCATAAAGTTAAATCTAATGCATGAGTTCCTATATCTATTAAAGGACCTCCGCCTTGTTCAAACTCATTTAAGAAAACTCCCCAAGTTGGAACTGCTCTTCTTCTTATTGCATGTGCCTTTGCAAAATATATCTCTCCTAATTCTCCAGCCTCACAAACCTTATGAAGATAATCTGAGTCTAATCTAAAACGATTTTGATATCCTATTGTTAGTTTTCTGCCTGTTCTCTTTGCTACTTCAAGCATTTTTCTTGCTTCTTCTGATGTCTTAGCCATTGGTTTCTCACACATTACATGCTTACCAGCTTCTAAAGCATCTATAGTTATAAAGCTATGAGATCTATTTGGTGTACAAACATGTATAACTTCAATATCTTCATCTTTTAAAAGTTCTTTATAGTCTGAATAAATCTTTGCATTTTCCACACCATATTTTTTAGCAGCTTTTTCTGCTTTCTCTATTTCTAAGTCGCAAAATGCAACCATTTCTACTTCTTTAATCTTTGATAATCCAGGTAGATGCTTACCATTAGCAATACCACCACAACCTATTATTCCAACTTTAACTATTCTACTCATAAAATTCACTTATTTATTTCAATATTGCTTTAAAATAAATAAGTTTTCTCACTCCCCTCATATTTTTTATCTTAAATTTAAATTAACTAATTGACTCTTTCCAAGGATTTCTCCTCTTATTTACAACTCCATTCTATACCATCCATTCCCAAAATACTTGTCATTAATTGCTTACTTCTTCTCATATATTGCTTATTTTTTATATTGTATAAATCTCTAAATTTCCTAATGGATACTAAAAAAATAATGACTAAAAATAAAATTATAAATAATACAAACTTTTCAAAATAAGTTCATGGTTTAAAGTAGTATTGCTTTTTAGATAGTACTATAAGACCATATTCTAAAAAAACAAAATAAAAAAAACACTAACTTTCAATAAAGTAACTCTGTACTTTAATAAGTTAGTGCTCTTTTTACTTGGATAAACTCCATATTATATTTATAACAAGTCTATTTCCAACTTTTTTAGCTTCTATCTTTTGTCCTTGTTTCTCTACTAATAATTTAACTATTGCCAAACCTAAGCCAGTATTTTGTCCAGTCCTCATCCTATCTCTAGTGAAAAACTTTTCAAAAATTCTCTTTATATCTTTAGCTTTCAGTGCCTCAGCTTTATTAGAAAACTCTATTATTATATTATTTTTTTCTTTTCTTAAGGATATTTTAACATCCCCTTCTCCATGCTTTATTATATTTTCAGTTAAGTTTGTAAATATCCTGTTTAAGGATTCTTTATCCCCTAATACTATATTTAATCCTTCTTCAATTTCAATTTCTGGTTCTCCGAACTTCTCATATAAAGTTTCATAAAAAGCTGCAATAATTTCTCCTAAAACTATTTCTAGTTTAATAGGTTCAAGGGTAATTTCATGCTGATCTGCTTGAATTCTAGATAAACCATAAAAATTAGTTATTAATCCATTTAAAACTGAAGCTCTTTTTTCTATTATTTTTAAATACTCTCTTTTTTCATCTTCCTTTAGATTCTCATCATTTAATAAGTAAACATATCCCATTATTGATGTTAAAGGGGTTCTTAAATCATGTGACATATTGGCTATGGCATCCCTTAACTCCATATCTTTTTCTTTATAAATTGATTCTTTTTCTCTTTTATCATCTATTAATTTATTTATTTCTATTACTAAATTTTCAATATTTTTATTTGGAACTCCTAACCTTAATTTTTCAATCTTTTTCTCTTTATTTAGCCTTCTTAGGTCTAAAGTTAATTTTTTTATTTCCCTTTTACTTAAAATCAAATTTATAATAACAATAATAAGGATTGCCAATAGCAACCCTATTATAAAAAGATTCAATACAATTCCTCCTTATTTAACTTCTTGTTTTTTCATAACCAAAACCCCTAAAATTAAAAATACTATTGTATTTACTATTCCTACTATTATATTTGTTCCTATAATACTATTAGTTAATCCAATACTAACTAATTCTTTTAAAGGATTAAATAATAAGTAAGGATAAATCAAAGTGAAAACTCCTCCATAAAGGCTATCTAATATAGAAAATACTATTGGTACTCCTGAAACTATTCCTAAAATTATCACCACAGCTAATGTTTCTTTCTTAATGATTACAGTTATTAAATCATATAAGGCTAATGCACTTAAATATATTGGAAATGCTACTAATAATCTATATATTACATCTAAAAAATCAGAAAAACCATTTGGTCCAACTAATCCAAAAATATATGATGTTACTATCATAGTTATTACTGCTGCTATTTCCATAATTAAAAATATTATTACTTGTGCTATATATTTACCTAAATATATTTTTTCTCTTGATAAAGTTGAAGAAACTAAGTTTTTAAGGGTATTTTCCTTATATTCTTCCATAGGTACATCCATAAATACAAGCATCATAAAAGAAATTGCACCTATAAAATTAATTGCTGTAAAAGCTAATGGTGAGAAATCCATCACAGTAGAAGTTTTTCTCATCATATTACTGATAGCCACTCCAGCTACCACTATAAGTAAGTTAAAACCTAAAGAAATTGTAATATATAAAAATGGCCTTCTTGATGTCTTATAAAGTTCTGCTTTTATTAGATTAAGCATTATTTTCACCCCCAATAAGATTTATAAAATAGTCTTCTAAATTAACTCCTATTCTTTCTAAAGAATAAACATCCACTCCACCTTCTACTAAGGCTCTATTTATTATTTGTGGTTTATCTAATTCTCTATAAACTTTTATAAATCCATTTGGTAAAACTTCATATGAATTATTACTTAATACTTGTTCTAATATTACAGAAGCTTTCTTACAATCATCAACCTTAATAAGTAAATGATGTCTACATTTTTCATTAAGCTCTTCTTCTGAAATTTCCTCTACTATTTTTCCATCTTTTAAAAAACCATAACAATTTGCAAGTTGTGATAGTTCTCCTAATATATGACTTGATACTAATATTGTAACCCCACTTAATTTATTTAATCTAATTAGCACTTCACGAACCTCTTTAATTCCC
Organism: Clostridium sp. LIBA-8553; assembly: GCF_057782465.1. Classification (NCBI taxonomy): domain Bacteria; kingdom Bacillati; phylum Bacillota; class Clostridia; order Eubacteriales; family Clostridiaceae; genus Clostridium; species Clostridium sp. LIBA-8553. The sequence goes on along the minus strand of NZ_CM173489.1, from coordinate 1,463,222 downwards.
ATAGGATCCATTCCGTTAGTAGGCTCGTCTAGAATAAGAAGTTCAGGTTCTCCTAAAAGTGCAAGTGCTAGTCCAAGTCTTTGTTTCATACCCAAGGAAAACTTTTTAAATTTCTTATTTCCTACATCACCAAGGCCAACCATTTCTAATACTTCATCTATAGATTTTTCACCCACTATTCCTCTTTGAATTCTATAATATTCAAGATTTTGCTTAGCTGTAAAAAATGAATAAAAACTTGGAGTTTCAATAATGTTTCCTATTCTTCTATGCTCTAAAAGCTTTTCTTTTTCATCTATTTTTCCAAAAAGCTCTATTTCTCCCGAATCAGTATTTGCTAAAGATAGAATCATTCTTATTAATGTTGTCTTACCAGCACCATTTTTACCGACTAATCCATATATATCTCCTTTTTTTAAATTCATGTTTAAGTTATCAAGAATAATCTTCTTGCCATATCTTTTGCTTAAATTCCTTACAGAAATTATATTTTCCAAAGTTCTATACCTCCTAATAAGTTTTCTTATATCCTTTTCTCTATGTTTATATAATAAACATCAAGTTTCAAAATACCTTAAAGAAAACCTTAAGAAAGTCTTAATTTTTTTATTAACTCTTTTTTAAGTTTATCTATGTTTTAAACTAATGTTAATTTTTAAATAGCACTGTAAGACCATCTTAATAAGTAGTTAAGTCTGAAAGGTCAGCTCCAAATAAACATTTACCTAAAACAAATCTAAAAATCAAAGTAAGTTATTCCATTTTAAATCCTACACCCCATATGGTTTTTATATAGTCATTTTCACTATCTAAAGAGCTTATTTTATTTCTAAGATTACTTATATGAACATTTATAGTATTATCATCCCCAAAAAACTCTTCTTCCCATACAGTTTCAAATAAATTTCCTTTTGTAAAAACTCTTTTAGGATTACTTACTAACAATTCTAATATCTTAAATTCCTTTGAAGTAAGTTGAAGTCCCTTACCATTAACTCTTACTTCTCTACTTTTAGGTTCTAAAGTAAGTTTTTTGTATTTTAATATTGTAACTTCTTCATGGTTTATTATTTTGCTTCTTCTTAAATGGGCCTCAACCCTAGCTAATACCTCTTTAACATCAAAAGGTTTTGTTACAAAATCATCTGCTCCTAACTTTAAAACATTTATCTTATCATCTATTGTAGTTTTTGCTGATATAACCATTATAGGTGTATTTTTTATTTTTCTAACCTCTTCGATAAACTTTTCACCACTTATTCCTGGTAACATTAGATCAAGTAATACCATATCAAAATCAAAAAACTCTAAACACATTTTCCCCTCAGAGCCTGAAAAAGCTTGTCTAACATTATATCCTTCCTTAGTAAGTATTCTACTTAACAAACCATTTATATCTATATCATCCTCAACAATCAAAATATTTCCTGATTTATTTTCATTCATAATTATCCCCCTTTAAGTAATCTTAAAGCTTATATCATAATAATATTGCAATAATTCTAGCATTCTATATATAGCTAAACATAATATTTCTCATATAAATGATACCATATTATTACAAAATGTATTGTTTAAATTTTGCTTAAATTTTATATTTCAGTTTATTACATACCTTTATTACTATACTTTAGATAAATTAAAAAAGAGCAATTAAATTATTCATTTTTAAAAAATAATAATTTAATATACTCTCTCTTTATTAGCTTTCTATACTTTTAACCATTATTAAACATGGATTTTTTTGACCCATATTTCTTTTATCTCTTCTAGTGGAAAGACTTCACATCTTTCATAAAAACTTCTCGTTCTTTTATAAAAAATATTTCTTAATCTATTCTATAATTTAAGAATCCTAAATTCATCTCTTTATTACGTTCTGCTAGTTCGAACTGATTTTCCCCATTATTTCCCCAAGTTATTGAGTAATTAAATTCTATGAATCCTCCTAAGGAAGCTTTAAAATTGGTTTCCCAAATATTGTTCATTATCCAAGAATATAGTTCATAATCTTTTGAATCTATATATTTTTCATGGAATAATTTCTTCGAATTTTCATACTTAAGCTGAGATGTATAAATTAAAGATGAATCTGGCATAGCTATACTTATACCATAATCCCCCTCTTTAAGTACAACTCCCTCTTGAACTAAATTAAAGTCACAATTTGTTCCTGGAAGTTGTTCTTTTTTAACCTGAACTACACAGCCAGTCTTTTCACAGAATAAATCCATTTTATTATTGTTATAAGCAAATGGTAATGCTATATACATACTCTCTGGATCCCAAACACTTTCCTTATTCATAATAACATTTATCTCTGCTTTATTTATCTCATTGTATATTTTTACTACGATATTTATTAAGCCTGTACCTTCTAAGTCTAACTCTAAATTTATTTTTCCAAATACTTCTCCTAATTCACTAACTTTTATAGCTTTTATTTCTGGATAAAAAACTTTTGCATTAACCCCTCTCATATTTCTACCTAAAACCTGACGAACTTTATATTGAGCATCAGAAGTTTGTTCAACTGCTTCAGTCAATTCATAAACAGGCATAAATGCACCAACTTTAGAGTTTTCATCATATAATTCAACCTGATTAATCTTATCAAACCAACTTATTATTCCCTTTTCTTTGTTCCACTTAATTCTAACATTATTATTTTCAAAAGCATTTTCATATTTTATTATTTCTCTATTATCTTCATATAAGAATATATCATCAATCCCTTGACAACAGTGACTTTCATTAGCAATTTTTATGAAGTTAATTTCATCTTCATGTCGCTTAACCCAAATAGTTCTCTCTTCTTTAGGCTCTAAAGTTATTACAAAGTTTATATAAACTCCACGTGGATGTGGTTCGCTTTGAGTCTTAAATTCATTTCCTAAGTTATCTACTATAGTCTCTCTTAAGCTTGAAATTTCCCAGTAATCTAGAGAAAGCTTAATACATTCTGTAATCCTCTTATTGTGTGGATTAACGATTTTAAACTTAGGCTCTCTATTTGGCTTTAAGGTAGTCATTCCCTTTTCTTCTAAAACCTTATTATAATTTCTTATGGCCATTTCATGAGCTCTTATGGCATAACCTGATTTTTTATAATCTAATAGATTTACAAAACTATTCCAAGGATTTGTAAGGGAAGAGGAATGTCCCCATGTATGCTCTGAATAAAGCATTAATTGATTTTCACATTCATTAATCCACTCTTTATTACTAAGTTTTAAGTCCTCATCTATAAGCTTCGTTGTATTTAAAAGTCTTTGAGCCTCTTTATATATTTTTAAAACTTGAGGTGTTGATCCTACTCCAAAAGACCACCAATCTGGCCAATCTCCCTTATAAGTTGGAATTTCAACCTTTGAATTTTTAAGCCTTTTAAAAAATGAATCTAAAGAAATCATCTTCATTTCCACTTCTGCTCCAAAATTATTGTTCCACCAATTTATGAATTCAACAACCTCAATATTAGGTGAACCATTATCTGTTGGAAGACCATGTACTGTTATTGGAACAAAATCATACTCATAATCTTGATTTTCTAATCCTTTTAAATATCTAAACATTCTTATTTTTCCATACTCAAATCTTTTGTCCTCTGTAAATGATGAAGTTAATTCATCTCTATTTATATATGAACCTGTTGCAGTTTTTACTATTCCAAATTCATTTCCAAAATGATAGTGTTCCCCATTCCAAACAAGAATCTTATTTCCTTTTTGAGATTCCCAATAAAAAGGAGTTTGTTTTTTAAATAGAGGATACATACCATGATGAGAATGGACACATGAATATAAATTTTCTATTCCACTTTCATATAAGGCATCTGCATATCCCCATGCATATCCGTTAATATCTGCTGTCATTGAAGAATTTACTTTTTTCCCTAAATTATCACAGTAATTAACAGCCTCTGAAATATGATTTTTTAATACATCATAATCAATTGTTTCATTTAAGTTTAAATAATTGCCTGTAATTTCAATACTTCCATTTAATACACAATCTTCAAAGCGTTTTTTCCAATCTTCTGATGAAGCCTTTAAAAAACATTCAACGCCCCAAAAAGATTCACAAGTCCAAATGAATTCACTTTCTCTCCCCTCTTTTCTAAGCTCCTCTGCGATTTCAATGGCTTGCTTAATAAAATTAACATGATAATGTTCGATAGTTTCCTGACTTTGTGTATATCCGATGTCTGTGTGAGAATGATGAATTAATAAAACTTCCCACTTTTTCTTTAATTTAAACTCTCCCATGGCTCTGCCCCCATTTTCATAAATATTTTCTATTTGTATTTACATTTGATAACGTCTACATTATAACATGATTAATATTTTTTTGAATATTTTAATAAAACAACCTAGAAAAAAACTACTTTATATGGAATTCGACTATATGTTAATACATATAAATTCAAATAAAGTAGTTTTTTTATTAATCATTCTAAAAATTTCTAAAATTTTATGCTTCTTGCACTATGCTGTGAACCTCATATTCTTTTCTTTTCTCTGTTTGATCAACTACCAATGCCGCTACTGAAGCTCCAGTAACATTAGTAGCAGTTCTTATCATATCAATTATTGAGTCAACAGCTATTACCATTGCTAAAGCTTCTATTGGTAATCCTAAAGCTGTTAACATAACAGTTGTTGATATAGTAGCTGAGCCTGGCACACCAGCTATACCTATAGATGATATAATAGCAGTTACTACTATCAGTATGTATGAATACATTGTAAGCTCTACGTTAAAAACATTGGCTGCAAATATAGCAACTATTGCTGGGTAAAATCCACCACATCCATTTAATCCAATTGTTGATCCAAGGGGTGCAACAAAACTTGCTATATTCTCTGATACTCCAACACCTTCTACTAGTGATTTTATTGTGACAGGTAAAGTTCCATAACTACTTTGACTTGTAAATGCTACAACCTGTGCAGGGAAAATTCCTTTAAAGAATTTTAGTGGATTCACTTTAGCAACAAAACTTACTAATGGAGTATATACAAATAAAAATTGAAGTAAAGCAGCTATATAAACAGCGGCAATAACCCATATTAATGACATTAAAGTATCAACTCCATTTTTTGCTGCAGCCGTAGCAATTAAGGCAAAAACTCCATAAGGTATTATTCTTAATACCATTTTAGTAATTCTTAATACCACATCATAAGCTGATAAAACAAAATCTTTAAAAGGCTTAGACTTCTCTTTATTTGTATTGTCTTCAATAACTAAAGCAATAGCTACAAATATTGAGAAAATAACAATTGGTATTATCTTATTATCTACGATGGCTGCTAAAGGATTTGATGGTAACATATCTATAAATACCTTTGAAAACTCTGGTATTTCCCTTGGTTTAAAGTTTTCAACTCCTACAAAATTTAATCCTTGTCCAAGTTTTAAAGCACTTGCTACAACTATACCTATAATAGCTGCAATTCCTGTAGTTCCTAATAAAACAGTAAATGTCTTTACTCCTATTGATTTTAATGTATTTAAATTTTCTAATCTAACAATACTAGTTATTAATGATGTTACTACTAAAGGCACTACTATCATCTTAATTAAAGACATATATGCCTTTCCTACTGTATCTAAAAATAGTATATTTTCTTTAAATATAATTCCAAGTACTACCCCTAAAGTTAATGCTGTCAGCGTAGCAAATGAAAATTTATTTGTAATTTTTCTTATTTTGTATATAGCATAAGTTGCTAATATTGAAAGCACAATTGCTAATATTAATTGAATATTAATCATAAAATTTTCCTCCTATAAAATTATTTTTAATTTAACCTTGTTAACATTTTTGTTTTAAAACAAAGCTTCTAAAGTATAATTTTATTTTTATACGCTGGCCAGCAAAATATAAAATAAAAAAAGCCCTCTACCCCTGTAAATTACAGAGGCAGAAGACTATACTTCCACGGTTCCACTCTGATTAGATATAAATAATATCCATCTCTATTTAGGTACATACATACCCTAACTCTATAATGGGAGTTCCCATAAACACCTACTTAATTCGGCATTTCAGCTCCAAGGGGCACTTCAATAATACTTATTACAGGTTATCTCAGCAAACTAACCTTTCTCTGTAGTAACTTATAATATTTACTTTCCCTCTTCAACGCATTTGAAAGAATATTTTTCTTGTTTTAAATAATATATTATTTATTTTTTAAAGTCAACATTTTTTTAAAAATAATTAAAATTTTAATTAATAATTTTATATAGATTACTTTCTATCAAACAAATTAAGTTTCTTCAAATCAGCTAAACACAAAGGTTTGCTGTAAAAATATCCTTGAATATAAATTTTATTTGATTTTGTATCTTTTATAAAATCAACTTGATTTTTTGATTCTACCCCTTCAACAATTATTGTCTTATTTCTTGTACAAGACAAATAATCTGAAGTTTCTATAATAGATTTATTCACATCTGACTCTTGAATATTGTCTATAAAACACTTATCCAATTTTATAACATCAAAATTGAACTGTTCTAACATTGAAAGATTAGAATATTCTACTCCAAAGTCATCTAAAGCAATAAAAAATCCATTTTCTCTAAGATACTCAATATTATTCTTAGCATTTTCTTTATTTCTACATTTATTGTTTTCAGTGATTTCTATACCAACTCTTTGATCACTCAATCCTGAATTATGTAGTATAGTTGTTAAATTTTCTACAAAATTTGTATTTTCAATTTCTTTTAATGATATATTCATAGAGATATAAAACTTATCTGATAAACTCTTTGTTTTACTTAATTCTTCATAATCACTTATCAATCTATTCAGTATCCATATTGATACTTCGCTCATCATATCAGCCTTCTCTATATCATTTATTATTATGTTAGGCATAATTATCTTATCTTTTAATTTTAGCCTTAAAAGTGCTTCAAAACCAACAATCTTTTCTTTTTTAGGATCTACTATAGGTTGATAATTCAGTAAATAACTATCTTCCCTTATATAACTTTTGATTTTCTTTTTAATTCTTAACTTATTTAAAACTGGATAAACATTTAATTTTAAAACTACTAAAAGCAATATAAGTATTAAAAACTTAAAAATTAAATTAATATTTTTTATTAGATTATTTTCTTTTTTAGTTCTATCATTTTCAAATTCATGTATTGAATTTATATAGTAATTCTCTGCAAAATTTTTATTTTTAGAGTTCTCTAAATATAATAAGTCATCAATATATTTATCCTTTTGCTGATAATTTCCAATACTATTAGAGGATTTAATTAATCCTTCTAAAGCTATTTCTAGATATTCTAAATTATAGCTTTCTTTTGATAAATCCATTAATTTTTCATATGCTTTTATGGCTTCATTATATCTTTTTTCCTTAAAATATAAATTAGCCAATACATCATAATACATAATATCTTTATCAGAAAGAAATAGACCTTTATCCTTAGCTATCTTTTCCTTTGCTGCATCCAAAAGACTTAAAGCCTCTGAAAATTTTCCTTCACCACTTAAACATTCAGCTTTTATTATATTCTCTAAAATTTTAACATACTTATATTTGTTTTCATTGATATCATCCTTATATTTATCAATTTCATCCATATATGATAATGACTTATCATAATTTCCCAACATGGCCTCTATTTCACTCATATTTATTAATTTATATATATTTAATTCAGATTTAACTGTCTTATTCTTTATATCTATATTCTTTATATCATTTAATGTATTAAGTGCCTGATCATATTGACCCATTTTCTTAGCTATAATTCCTAGGTCTATTATGGCCTTATATCTACTTTCATTATTTTTAGTTTTAATTGCATAATCTATAACATTTAAATTATCTTCTATTGCAGATGCATAATTATTTAAAATAGTATTTATGGTTGCTAACCTTTCATAAACATATAACTTATTTTTATTACTAAGCCTATAATTATATTCATTCATTTTATTATATATACTTAAAACTTCATATGTTCTATCCTCTGTACTGGCAAGTTCTCTTGAAGTATCCCATATTATTTTTTGGTATTTATTATAGTCATCTGGACTTAAACTCTCAAACCCTTCTTTATAATATTGAATAGCCTTATTACCATCTCCATTCTCTAAAGAATTTTCACATAAGTAAAAATAAGAATATAAAACTGCAAATTTTGATGTTTTTTTATTCTTGTTCTCAGTTGTCTTTTCAAAATATTCTTTAGCTAATTCCTTATTTTCACTAATTTTCAAGTTATAATATCCTAAAATAAAATAATCATTTGAATTTTTTTCTTTTTCATTAATAACTGTTTTTTCAGCCTCACTTATAACATAATCATTTGTATCTTTTCCTTCTAAATATGAATACTCTATTCTACTTATCACATTAGGAATTCTTCTACAGTTAAAATAATATAACATGAAAAATGTGATTAAAACTAATAATATGATTAAAAAATATTTAAATTTCTTTTTAATTTTAATCATCTCCTCACTCCATTCGGATATAAACATTATCTCAAAGCTAAAATTTTATGTCAATATTTAGCTATTAATGCAATTAATTGTCAGCATTTTTATTTTTTTGTTTTTATCTATTGACAACTTTATAAATAGAATGATATTATTATTAAGCAGTTGGTACGTATAGTGCTAATTCTTTTGTAGAGCTTGGTTTGTCCTTCGCCGGATGCCAAGCTCTACTTCTTTATGTAGATTTAAATTTATTTGTAAAGTAATGTCTATTAAAACCATTCAGTATCTTTCTTCTTATTAACAATTTCTATAATTTATCCCATAAACAAATTAGAAAATCTATGCATATAATATATAAATATTTTTATTACTTTAAGAAGGGAGGTTTAATCAATAGGTGGATATTCTCCTATGATTATATGCTCTTATTGAAAATTATATGGAAAAGAATCTGTTTAACAATGAGGCTTTAGATGATATTCTATATAGATTATCAAACAGCACTTTTTCAGATTTCTTTTATGAAAAAATTGATGAACGTAACATGATAATGGGAGCTTTAAATTCTGATTATTCTGGAGTAGCATCTACAACTCTAAGTGGTTGTTCCTTTCAACTTCAGCAATTAACTCTATTTAAAAGATTACTAAATGAATGTGAATTTATCCTAGAATTTATACTTGAAAATACAGATGAATTTAGAAACTGGTTTAATAATAATCCTTATGCCTATTTTAAAAATTGTTCTATATTCAAAAACTCAACTTTAAACAAAGATTATTATAAAGATTTTAAATCTTCTTACTATCAACTTACTTTAAAATATAATTTAAACTTACTTAATTTTATATCATCTCTACTTTTTCTTTCCTCCTATAATTGTTGCATAAAGAAAAAAACTCCATCTTCAGAAACATTCACCAAAGCAATTGTTGAAAATTTTATAAATAAAATTTATGAGAAATCAGATGATATAAAAAACTATCTTGAAAAACTAGATTTGAAACCCTTAGAATTTAAAGATGAAGTTAGAAATCTATTAGGACTAATCGCATCTGAAGCATTATATTTTGAAGATATTCCTTTAAGATTATTAGATTATGCAAGCACTAGTGATGTTCTTACAGTTATAATATTAATTGTAAATGTGAAGGAATATATTGCTAAGAGTAAAATAATACCTTTAAAGCTTTCTAAATGTTCTTTTATGAGCATAGATGAATATAAGAATTTTATGAGCTCTATAAGTGAATCATACCTTAGAATATATGACTATGATGAAGAAGTACGTAGAAAGATAGAAGAAGATCTTAAACTTTAAAATAAAAAGGCAATTTGAAATAAGCTTCAAGTTGCCTTTTTATTTTGTTTATTATATTTACTGATTTATTCTTCTATCTTTTAATATCTTATTATTTTTAACTATTTGCAATATACTTTAAAAGATATTATCTAATCTTAATATTCTGTGATACAATGTAAAGATGTGAAATAAAAATTAAGTTAATTATTTATATAATTTATAACTATTTTGCTCTTATAAAATTATTACTTTCTAAAGTAATAGTTTTTGTTTATTAGTTGATATTAAAATTAAGAAAGGTGGTGAAATCCGTTACTATATGCTAATAATAATAATATATTTTTTTAAGCAAATTGGTAACGGACACATTATGACAACAACTACAAAAAACACGCAAATTTTTAAATACAATAAGGCAGAAAAAAGAAATAAGAACTTTATGTACATGGACTTTAGAAGAGGAAACTGCTATAACTGCGATTTCTCCAATTCTAATTTTAGCTATGCGAGCTTTAGAGGTGCACATTTTAAATCTTGTGATTTCTTTGAATGTAAATTTGATTCCACTGAATTCATAGGGAGTAATCTTAAAAAAAGTAAATTTAAAAAAGCAAAGTTTAAAAATGTAATATTTGAAGGAGTTAACTTAGATGGAGTTGATTTTTTAGGTGCAACATTTGAAAATGTAATATTCTTAAATACAGATATAAATAAAACATCTGGAATGAAATTTAATGAAGATGAAGTAAAAATTTTTAAAGACATGCCATCTTTCGAGATTAGTGAAGAGCTTAAGGACGCTACTTTAAAGGCCTTACAAAATGAATACATAAAAAAATCTAGAGTTTTAGATACAAAAGAAGGAGAAATAAACACTCTAAGTTTAATTAGACTTCTTGAAAATCATAAAGAAAGTATGCTTATAGAAGGACTTAAGCTTTCTGCTGAAAAAATAGATAGAGATTTTTGCACTTTAAGCTATATAGATAAAGCTATTGAAAAGCTTAAAAATGAAGGCTTATTATAAAAAAAACATTATCAGAATCTATATGGTTCTGATAATGTCTTTTAATTAAATCATAATTTAATTTCTTTTAATTTCTTTTTGAATAATTTTTAAAGCTTTTTTAGATCCCCTTTTAATATCTTTTTCTAATTTTCTCTCCTTAAATTCTATAAATAAGGAATTCATATCATAACCTTCTGGATATAATTCTTCTGCTCTAATCTCTAATATAACTCTATTTACAGGAACTTCTATAAATTCTTTTCTAAAAAAGACTGTTAATATACTATATTTATTTCTAGGTTTATATACGATTGCATTTTCATCAAAATCTAATAATCTAACTCTATCTCCAACATTAAAATCAGTCTTTTCTAATTTTAATTCTTCTTCATCCATATTTTTCTTTCTAACTTTTTTCTCATCAACTTTTTCAAGATTATATTCTCTTCTTTCAATATAGTCTTTTGCTCTTTGTAGTATATTCTCATCAATTCCCATTTTTCTTGATATCCAAAGAGCATTACTTTCGCCTACTTTTCCTATAAGTAATCTATACAATGGTTCTAAAGTACTACTTTCAAATTGCATAGCAGAATTTTCAAAGTCCTCATGCTTTTCAGCAAAGTTTTTTATCTCTCCATAATGGGTTGTTGCTACTGTTATGCATCCTTTTTTATAAAACTCTTCTAAAATAGCTATAGCAAGACCTGCCCCTTCGTTTGGTTCTGTACCACTTCCGATCTCATCACATAATATAAGTGTTGATTTATTACATCCTCTAATTATCTCAGATAAATTTTTTATATGTGAAGAAAACGTACTAAGTGAATTTTCAATACTTTGATTATCACCAATATCAACAAATATTTTTTCAAAAATAGAAATTTCACTTTTCTCATTAGCATTTATATGAAATCCACTTTGAACAGCTAAAGTAATTAGCCCTACAGTCTTTAAAACTACTGTTTTTCCGCCTGCATTAGGTCCTGTTATTATTAAACTTCTATAATCTTTACCTATTTCAAAATCTAATGGTACTACATTTCCTTTTAATAAGGGATGCTTACCTTCACTTATTTTTATATAACCATGATTATTTATCCTAGGTTTTATTCCATCTATAGCTTTGCTATATTTAGCCTTTGCAAAAATCATATCATATTCAGCAACAACCTCTATGTTTATTTTTATCTTATTTATCTTTTCATAAACTAAATTACTAAGTTCTGAAAGAATTCTATATTCTTCAATGGATTCTTCAGCTTTTAATGCTGTTAATTCTAAAGTATATTTTGATATAGTAATAGGTTCTATAAAAACTGTAGATCCTTTTGATGAAACTTCAATAACATTTCCTTCAACTTGATTTTTATAAGAAGCCTTTATTGGAATAGTAAACCTATCATTTCGCTTACTTATAAAAAATTCTTGTATATAATTCTTATTAGCGCTACTTTTTAAGAATTTTTCTAGTCTTTCTTTTATTTTTTCTTCACAATTCTCAATATGCCTTCTTATTCTTTTTAACTCCTTGCTAGCATTTGAATCTATTAAAGAACCTCTTATACTATTTTCTATTTCTTCTTCGATATTAAGTAAAACTGTTATTGAATTACTATATTCACTAAGTGTTTTTGCATATTCACTTTTCTTTTCCATGAAACTTTTGATTTTTCTACAACCTCTTAAAAAGTCACCTACTGCTACAAGCTCTTGAGGATCCAATATAAGACCCTTTTCAATACTCTTAATTAAATTCTTTATGTTTGATATTCCATCTAAAGGAATATAACTAGATATACTTAATATACGTCTTCCTTCACTTGTTTCATTTAATCTTTTATTTACTACTTTCAAATTAGAACTTGGCTCTAATTTATCTAGTAATTCTTTTCCTAATCCACTAATGCAATATGATTTTATAATCTCTTTAAGTTCATTATATTGTAATTTTTCAAAAGTATTATTATTCATAACTCTCTCCTCATTTCAGAAATAAATTTTTATAAATTAGCTAAAATAGTTTAAATTACTAAAACTTATTTTTTATAACTTAAACTTTATTTCTTTCTATGAAGATACAAAATTTATATATCAGTATTTTTTATACCCCCAAAGCTTCTTAACACTATTATTATGTAGATGATGCGATATTAACTACTCATTAAGATGACTTTAAGGTTTTACTTTTAAATCAACACTGGTTTAAAACATAACCTGAAATAAAAAAGCTGTGGATACTCCACAGCTTTAAAATCACACCTATAAAATTTAAGCACAAATACTTAAATCAAAACAATAATAATAAATTTTAAATTATTACTTAAAGATGTATAGCTAGATTGTATCTCCATAGAATACTTTAAATAAACCCATGACAAATAAAGGCACTTAATACCTTACTTAAAAAGATTTATTTAAATATTAAATTATCTATTTAGATACTACCTCACTCATAAAACACCTCTGTTATTTAAAATTATTCTTCACCAAAAGAATATTATATTTTAAATATATTGTCAATTAAATTTTTGTTAATTCAATAACTAATAAATTGTATAAAATTTTATGATATACTATTTATATGAAAGAAAATAAAAATTATGCTTTTTTTAAAATTTAAAGATAAGGAGTGAACACTATATGTTTAAACATATTTTAGAAGGAGCAATTTGGATTATAAATACAGTCTCAATAATAGTTCTCCTATGGGGAGTTGTTTTAACTGCAAAAGATTTTCTTATATCTGAAATAAAATCTAAGGATAGAATTGAGGCAGTAAAAAGATTAACTATTGTAAAAAATTGCTTAGGAACTTATATATTACTTGGACTAGAACTTCTAATCTGTGCAGATATAATTGAATCTATATTAAATCCTACATTTCATGATATTATAGTTCTAGCATCTATCGTAGTCATAAGAACTGTAATTTCTTACTTCCTTAATAAAGAAATTGAATCTAATAAAGAACACCTTGAAGATTAAATTCTAAATTACTATAAAGGAAGTGATTGCTTTGGTAAATAGGATTTTAGAGGGGATAATTCTTGTATTACAAGGAATAGCTGTTGTAATTGTTGTTTATGGTGTTATCTTAACTACCTTTAAATTCTTTAAAATAGAATTTTCAAGAGAGGATAAAATATCAAAAGTTAAAAAGTTAAATATAGCTAAAAACTTTCTAGGTAGCTATATATTATTAGGTCTAGAAATATTAGTTTGTTCAGGTATTATATTATCAATTTTGAAACCAACCTTACATGATATACTACTTTTAGGATCTACGGTTGCTCTTAGAACTGTAATTTCTTATTTCTTAAAGAAAGAACTTAAATTAAATAAAACTAAATAAAATCCTAAAAAGAAAACTCTTAATGAGTTTTCTTTTTATATTTGATTAAAATACACATAAATTGAGTACAAATATAATATTTTTAAATAATTATTAATATCTATTAAGTAAATGAATTTTTGAGGTTAAGTTAAATGAATTTGAAATATGTTTTTTCTTTATTTATTTTATATTGTAAGGATTTACTTTCGACTAAATTTAGAAAAGTATTACTTTGTTTTTTGTGTTGTCAAATTATTATTTTAATTACTTCGCCAACACAATCTAATAAAAGTTTTAATAAAAAAAAGACAAAGTCTACATTTAATAAAGTTATACCAAATCAGCAGATTCTTAGTAAGAACATAAAAAGGCCAAAATCTGTACTTAATAAAGCTATACCATATAAAGCAATTCCTAATAAGAATATAAAAGAGTCAAGGACTATAATTAATAAAACCATACCACATGAGCCAATTACCACTAAAAATATAAAAAAACCAAAGTCTGTACTTAATAAGGCTATACCATATAAAGCAATTTCTAATAAGAATATAAAAGAATTAAGGACTATACTTAATAAAACCATGCCACATGAGCCAACTGCCACTAAGAACATAAAAAGACCAAAGTCTGTACTTAATAAGGCTATACCATATAAGTCAATTCTTAGTAAAAATATAAAAGAGCCAAGTCCTATACTTAATAAAAACACACCACATCAGTCGACTGCCACTAAGAATATAAAAAAGCAAAAGCCTATACTTATTGAAACTATACTACATGAACCAATTGTCAATAACAATATATCAAGCTCAAGGTCTATACATGATAATTTAGAAAAAGAAACTTTTAATCATAATAAAAATTTCTTTTCCTCATTAAAAATAAATAATTCAATTATCCACCTAAAAGATTCAACTCATTTTAAGGATATGGATAACAACTTTGTTACTCCCAACTATAATATTCAATTACTAAAAGATAATTATAAATTTTCAAAATTACCTATTTATCTAAATGAATTTTCTATAGTTGAAACTTTTACAGGTGATATAAACTTTCCCAAACATATTACTTTCATAGACTCAATACAAAACACTCTCAAGTTTTGTTCAAGCTCACTTATGCTGGATGCTCAAAGTAGAACTTCAGGCTTTTTGTTTCTAAGCGGTCATTTAGAAATAGATGTATTATATTCTTTGCCGGAAAATGAAATAACGCCTCTTATATCTAAATTCCATAGCTATATTATTAGGGTGCCTTTTGATAGTTCTATTCATGTAAAATTTAAATCACCTATTGTAGGAGATACTCTCTATTTCAATGACCTAAACATATCCTTAAAAGAAAGTAAATTTACTACCGACATAAAATTTAATGATGAAAAAATTTTAGAAAATTATATTTATTTATATAAAACTGTTAGGCTATCAATAATCGCTAACTATATAATAGAACTCTATGATTTTCTATAATAAAAATCAATCATTTTAAAAAAAAATGTAGAAATTTAGAACATTTTTTTTTAAAAAGAATAATATATAACATAAGATATTATTAAAGATTTATATTATGAGGTGAAACAAATGAATTCAAAGTGCGAAAAAAACTTTCCAGTATGTGCTGATGATATCGATGTAACTGTTAAAAATTTCACTGCAACTACTAAAGAGGACTGTAATAAGAAGAAAAAACATGACTATGATAAAGATAAAGACTGTATGAAATCAAAAAATTTTGATAAAGATGATTGTATGAAGGATAAAAAACCTGAATGTGATAAATATAAAGAGAAAGAATGTATAAAAGCAAAAGTTCTTGCTAAAGTGGCTGAAGTAGAAGTAACTCAACCTTTAACTGATACAATATTTATACCTGAAGGTTTCTTCAGCATAAAAAAAATAGCTAGAAGAGTTGTCTTAACTCAATGCTATGTTGTTCCTGATGAAATGAAGGTTAAATATTACGATTACTATGACAAAGATAAATGTAATGCTCATTTATTTGTAGAAGGCTTTATTCTAAAGAATATACAATATGCTACTCCAAGTTGTGGTCAAGAAGAAGCTGAAGATGACTGTCTAGTAATGAGAAATGATTATAAAGATATCACTGCTAAGATAAACTTTAATTTCTCAGTTCCTATAAAACTTGAAAATGCTGAATTAGTAGGAGAAGTAGACGATGATGAATTTGCTATACTAAAAGACTGCATGAAACCTTGTGATAAAGGAACAATTAGTGAATCTGATTGCGAAAGATTACATTCTCAATCAGTTAGATTACAAGAGCCATTTACTTGTGAATTAGAAAAATATGATATATCTGAAGCTGTTATAAATAAAACTAAGAATGAATGTACTGATGAAAATCTATTTGATACTATTGTTGAAAAATTAGCAATAAAATTAAATATAGATATATTCCAACTTCAAGTAAAAAAATTAGAAATGTGTGATGAAAAACACTATTAATTTATTCTCTTAACTATTGAAAATAGAGATTGACTTTTCAGTCAATCTCTATTTTTAGTTATAATTATTAATAATGATTTTAATTATACACTTAATACTAGCTCAAAGGCTATTCTCTCACTTCCATCCTCTAAATATATTATTCCACATTTTTTAAAATCATTATTAAATAATGCCTTTTGCATTGAAACATTATCTTTATGAGTGTCTATCTTTATACTATGTATATTATTGCTTAAAGCTATCTTTTTTGCTTCTTTGATTAACTCTTTAAAAAGCCCTTTTCCCTTATAATTACTATGCACTGCAACTCTATGCATAACCATATACTCTTCTTCAGTAAGCCATTCTCCATGAAATATAGAATTATAAGTGCTTTCCCCATTTAGGGATATTACTGTAGTTGCCAAGACATCATTTCCATTAACTAGTACATAACTATTTTGGCCCTCTATATCTTTTCTTAAGTCATTCTTTTCTGGATAACCATTTTGCCATTGATCAACTTTAACTTCTTTAAGATATTTCTTAGACTGTTCTATTATATCTACTATCTGATCTAAATCAGAAATTTTTGCTCTTCTAAATTCCAAATTTCTTCCCCCTATTTACTAAGTTTGAATGATATTTTATATTAAAACATTTAATTTGTCCACATAAAAATAATTAATATTAATGAAAGTATATCTTATTACATTATAGATTTAAATATCACTCTATAAATCTTCTCTATTATTTATATCTAATTTTTTAATATAAAAGAACAAAACTAAAAGCTAACAGAAAAATCTGTTAGCTTTTAAAATATTATTTAGCAACTTTTTTGCTATTAACCAATTTTAAAACAAAATACCCTAAGAATATTACTGTATAAGTTCCTACTGTATTCCAATTAATTTCTCTTTTGTTCAATAAAATAATTATTATATGAGCATATATTAAGAAATAAAAGGGATAAGCCCATCTTTGAAGACTCTTCCACTTACTTGACGACATGCTAACTCTCACTTTTTTAAAGGAAGTTATGAATAAAGGAATCATTATTACAAATGCTAAAATTCCTATTATCACAAAAGCTATATAGGATCCACTTAAAGTCTTTCCATTAAATAAATTTATTAAGAATTTATATGTATATACTATAAAATGAGGCAATATCAATATAGATGCTAAAATGGCCATTTCAGCTCTAACCCTTAACAGCTTTTTAGTAATCCCCCATTTTTTACTTAATGCTCCTGCAAACATTACCAATATAAATAATGCTGTTGATACATACCCCTTCATAAAACTTCTTTCTAAAATATAACTAATTCCTTCTAATTTGAAACCTGTCCATATTTTAAAAAACTCATATGTAGTAACTATGATTGTTATTAACGAAGCTAAAAAATAAAAATACTTGACTTGCTTCTTTAAAATGTTATTTAGTCCTAATGATAAAATTATTACTGCTATCAGTGAATAAATTAAATAGTTCATTGATTTCTCCCTTCAATTATTATTGACAATCATTTTCATTTAGATAATACTATACAATTTATTAAAAGTCAATTAAAAATTTAGTAATAATTGAAACAAATTATTTTTATCTTATTATTAATTTAATAAATAAAAGAGGTAAGACGAGTTTTTTCGTCTTACCTCTTTTTATTAACTAGAATATTCTAATAAATTTTTCTTTAATTAATTTATTACTCATTATATTCAAATACAGTCTCTTCAATCAATTCAACTTTATTCTCTTCATTAAGTTCAATCTTATTTTTATAAGATTTTTCGGATATAGCTCTTAGAACTAAACCTAAAGCCATAAGTATTACTGGTCCTCCATAAGTTTTTATTATTAGAACAAATGCTTCCTTACCTGAACTTCCAACAATATCTTGAAGCCCTGCTCCAAAAAATCCTGCACAAGAAAGTACTAAAGCTATACCGGCTACTGTATATGCTAAGACATCTGATTTAAAGAACTTAAACTCTAATTCTTTATTATGTTTTCTAAATGATATAAACGCACATATTAATACTACATAAGGTACCACAACTGCTAATGATGATAAATCTGTTAATAATTTAAAGAAATCATTAATTGATCCTATTCCTAATAAAGGTATTGATATTAATACTACTAAAATTGCACATTGTGTCCAAAGAGCATTAACTAAAGTACCGTCCTTTCTCTTTTTAGTTAAAAAGCTTGGGAATGTTCCCTTTGGAACCTCTCCAAACATAGCTCTTATTGGTGATTCCATCCAAATAACATATGCTGCTATTGATGTTATTAAGTTAATTGCAGCATATATTTGAACTACTATCTTACCATTTATTCCAAAATTATTAGCTAAAATATAATATACAACATAACCAGCATCTTGAATTCCAGCCTTTTGTAAAACTTCTGGTGAAGCTATAAGTTGTATAGCCACTGAACCCAAAATATATGAAAATGCTATTAAAGCTGTTGCTATTATCATTGCTTTTGGAAATGTCTTTTTAGGATTTTCTGTTTGCATTATATAAGTACCTGCAACCTCTGAACCTGATACAGCAAATAATAACCATGAAAAAGTCGAAAAATAACTTACATTAAAATCAGGCATTACATTTTGAGCTGTAAATTCAGTGGCAGATGGAGTCCCTATAAAATATCCAACTATTGCCATTAATATGAATATTACTGTTGCCGCTAAAGTAAATTGTCCACCAAAATCAGCAAGTTTTGAGAACTTACTTACTCCTATAGTTGCTATATATGTCATGGCTATACATATTACTATTGATAAAATAGGTAATAAATATGCATTAGAATCAGTAAATACATTTCTACCTAGTATTGCCCATGATGCCGCTACTGGTATTCTTGAAAACACCATTTGTAAATAAAATAATATTCCTATAAAATATGTCCATGTTCCTATAAAAGCCCATTTTTCTCCTAACGCTTTATTTATCCATGAATATATTCCACCTTCTTTATCCTGATTTGCAGAAGCCATTTCTGCTATTATTCCACATAAAGGTAAAAAATAAAAAATAGATACTATTACCCATGATGGAATTGCTGCTGGTCCTAAATAAACAGCATTACTTGCTATGTTAGTAAAACCAAATGTTGGTACAAAAATAAGCATTACTAAAGCCCAAAGCTTTATTTTTTTATCCTTTCCCATTATAAACTCTCCTTCTTTTGTACTTTTGAATCCACTTAATATTTTATTAATCGTTTGTTCATTTATCTGTAAAAAATTATACCACCTAAATAATAAATATACAACACCTCATTTTGAATATTTATTCATTTTTTTTGCATTTTTATATATGTAATCGATATTAAAACGTTTTATTTCATGTTATTATGCTAATATAATATCTTTATACATTTTACATATGCAATTTTTATGCAATTTATTGTATAATTTACTTTAAATAAAAAGGTTATAGGCACAATTAATAACTTTTAATTATGTTTATAACCTTTTTATAGTTTATTAATTAAATAGCTAAAAGACTCTTCCATCCTTGAAAGAGTCTTTTAAATATATTATGAAAAATTCTATTATAATTTCAGTTTTAAAATAATATCACTGGGTATCTTATGAAATTATTTTAAATCATTTAATACTTAAGTCATCGGGTATTTACAACTTAATTATTTTTTATTGTTATTTAATCCGTAAATAGGATTTTATATATTAAATTTTTAATGTTGTTTATTTTATTAAAGCCTATATAAAAAGTCTATTGTATTTATGCCTTTTATTTATTATTTTTAGCTAGCTCTATTATTTAGAGCTAGCTTTATCCATATTTAATTCTATTATTTAAATTTACAAATTCATTTTCTTATTAGAATGCAGCTTTGAAAATTTCAACGATATCTCTTTCGTTACCTTTTCTTGGGTTACTGAATGCATTACCGTCTTTAAGAGCCATTTCAGCCATGTATTCGAAGTCTTCTTCTTTTACACCTTTATCTCTTAATCTTGCTGGTATTCCTATATCAGTTGATAATCTGAACATTGCATCTATAGCTTTTTGAGCAGCATCCATTACTGATAATCCTTCTATGTTTTCTCCCATGAATTCAGCTATATCAGCGAATTTTTGTGGGTTAGCTATTAAGTTATATTTACATACGTGTGGTAATAACATAGCGTTAGCTACTCCGTGAGGCATGTCATATAATCCACCTAATTGGTGAGCCATAGCGTGTACATATCCTAAGTTAGCATTGTTGAATGCCATACCAGCTAATAATGAACCGTAAGCCATGTTTTCTCTAGCTACTAAGTTTTCTCCTAAAGCAACAGCTTGTCTTAAGTTGCTTGATATTAATTTTATAGCTTGTATTGCAGCAGCATCTGTTACAGGGTTAGCATCTTTTGATACGTATGCTTCTACAGCATGAGTTAAAGCGTCCATTCCTGTTGCAGCTGTTAATCCTGCTGGTTTTCCAACCATTAACATTGGGTCATTGATTGAAACTAAAGGTAAGTTTCTCCAGCTTACTATAACGAATTTAACTTTAGTTTTAGTGTTTGTTATAACACAGTGTCTAGTTACTTCACTTGCAGTTCCTGCTGTAGTATTTACTGCTACTATTGGAGGAAGTGGATTTGTTAAAGTTTCTATTCCAGCATAATCATAAAGATCTCCTTCATGAGTTGCAGCTATACCTATTCCTTTACCACAGTCATGTGAACTTCCTCCACCAACTGTAACGATCATATCACAGTTTTCGTCTTGGAATATTTTTAAACCATCTTTAACATTTGTATCTTTTGGGTTTGGTTCAACTCCATCATAATAAGCAACTTCGATTCCTGCTTCTTTTAGGTATTTTTCAGTTAATTCAACTGCTCCACCTTTTAATCCTCTTAAAAATTTATCTGTAACTATTAAAGCTTTCTTTCCACCTAATATTTTACATCTTTCACCAACTACTGATATTGAGTTAGCTCCCATAAAGTTTACACTTGGTACTAAATAATCGTACATTCTCATTTCATTTTCCTCCATTTTTTCAACATTTTATATGTATTAAAATATATTTTTAAATATTTAATCTATATAATATGATTAAATACTATTAGCTTTTTATTATTTATTGTTAAAACAATCTACTGCTGCTTGTGCTATAGCCATATCTTCTTCAACTGTTCCACCACTTACACCAACAGCTCCTACAACTTTTCCATCAACTATAATTGGGAATCCGCCACCAAATGGCACTATTCTACAATTGTTTGTTAATTGAAGACCGTAAAGACTTTGTCCTGGTTGAACACATTCTGCAATTTCATGACTTCCTTGTTTTAAACATGCTGCTGTATAAGCTTTGTTTATAGCTATGTCTATACTTGTTAAAAATGCATTTTCCATTCTATGCATAAGCATTAAATTAGCACCAGCATCAACTGCTGCAAATATAACTGGAACATTCATTTCAGTAGCTTTAGCTTCTGCAGCTTTAGCCATTTCTTTAACTATTTCTAAGCTTAATTCTTTTACATCATTTAATTTTTTCATATTTTCTCCTCCTTTAGGTTAATTTATTTTTCTTCATAATATCTTGCTAATGCAAATAAAGTATCTGATAATCTATTTATATATTTTTTAATTTCTTCTCTTAATGGCTGTACTTCGTTTAAAGCAGTCATTATTCTCTCTCCTCTTCTAGCTACAGTTCTAGCTACATGAAGAGTTGCTGAAGGTTTATTTTTACCTGGTATAACAAAGGCTGTTAAAGGCCCTGCTATTTCCATATATTTATCTATTAATTTTTCTAAATACTCTATATGATCCAATTGAATTTTATCTTTTAAAAGCTCAAGTCCTTTTTCATCACTAGCAAGCTCGGCTCCTAACATGAACAATTCCTTTTGTATTCTATTAAGTATATCCTTCTCTTCTTCATCAGGTAATTCAGCATAAGCAAGACCTATGAAAGATATTAATTCATCTATTGTTCCATAAGCATCTACTCTTAAATCACATTTATCTACTCTACTTCCTCCGAAAAGAGAAGTTGTTCCTTTATCACCAGTTTTAGTGTAAATATTCATGTTAAACACCTCTTCAATTTAAATATTTTTTAAAGGCATCCCCTTAACTAATCTTGCTCCATTAGCTCCTAAACTTCTTAAACAGTTGTTTCCTTTTTCTAAGTTTATAAAGAATAACGGTTCTTCTTCTTTTAACTTATCAATAGTTAAGCTTATATCACCTTCACTATTAATTCCTATTCCAACTGAAAGTTTAGAATCATTAGCAGCTAAATTAGCAAGTTCCTTAGCATCATTTAAATCTTTATTTTTCAATATGAAAGGGATTCCTTCTTCTTCTATTCCCCATAGAATTTCTTCTATATCCACTTCATTTATTCCTAAAGAACAATATACAAATATGCTTGGATGATTATAATCCTTAATCATTTTCTTTGACACCCTTTCTGTCAAAGGCTAACACTAATCCAGTTGCAACTGCATTTCTTGGACCTTCACATCCTCTTATATTTCCTCTTCCTGCAACTACTCCATAATGAGATAAGGCATCTGTTACTAATTCTGGAACCTCAAAGTCTAATGATGATCCTCCAACTAAAACAACGAACTCTATATCTCTTATATTTCCTGTAGGTGAAACACTTCTTAAGGCTCTTAAACAGTTAATTACAAAAACTCTTTCCTTAGCAGTTTTTCTAACATTTTTAATCTTTTCTAAAGAATTTTGTCCATCTACAGGAATAAGCATTCCCTCTTTAATAATTACAATCTTAGCAAAAACTGAAGAATCTAAAGGTTTTTCAAAGAATTCTACAGTTCCATCTTCATGTCTTATATGGAACAAACTCTCAACCTTAGCTAACGGATATTTTTTTATATCTTCTGCAAGTCCAAAGTCTTCTATACCTAATTCTGATTTAATAAGCATAGTTACCATGTTTCCCGCACCAGCTAAGTGTATTGATGTTATATTACCTTCTTTATTTATAATAGAAGCATCTGTAGATCCAGCACCCATATCAAGAATAGCTAAAGGAGTATTTGTACCTGGAGTTGTTAATGCTCCTCTTATTGCCATATCAGCTTCTACTCCACCAACTTCTACTGGAACACCTAATTTTTCTTCAAGTTTATTAGCTATTATTTGCATTTGAAGTTTATGCGCTTTAACCATTGCTGCTATTCCAACGGCATTCTCCATTGAAAATTCTTTTGCAAGTCCACCCTTAACCTTTTGAGGAATAAAAGTATCTACTGCTAATAAATCCTGAATCTTTATATCTGAAATGTTTTGGTTAGTTAAATCAGCCATAACTTGTCTAACTTTTTCAAGCATTCCTCCAACATTAGAACCAGCATCTCCTCTTAAATCTTCTATTGGAGAACAAAGGCTAACAGCCTCCATTATTTTATCTGCTCCTTCTTCAACATCCACAGATTCTTTTCTTCTCATTCCTGTTATATTAATCTTACCAGCTGGTATTTTCTTTTCCTTAACATCTCCTTGAGGAGTTTTTATTACAACAGCTGATCTATTTCCTATTAAAGCTCTTGATACAGGAACAATCATTTTTGTCTCTTCTGGACTCAAGTCAAAAACAGTAGCTATTCCATATGGATTTGATAGCTGTCTAATTACAGAACCTTGTGGCGCTACTTCAACAGCTGCTTTCATATCCACAGGAACCTTTTCTAAAAGAGAAACTTCATCAACTATAGGTATTTTTTTGTCTAATCTGTTATTGATTAATACTCCATCATCCTTTTGAACAATAGCAGCAGTTATATTAATACCTCTTCTAGTTGCTTGATTTATTCTAAATACAGCCTCTAAAAAACTTATATTTCCTAAAACCAATGGAATAAAAGCATTGTCTTCCTCTTTGATTTCATCAATATTTAAAGTTTCTAAAGTTTCTAATCTTATAGTTTTACCTATTCCTATACCTAGTCCTCCTGGAGTAGAAGGGTTATGCCCTATCATTGTTGATTCAGTTATTATTGTTTCAGTTATTGTCTCCATAGCAACATCCCCTATAACAGGTGCTGCTTCGTTAATTCTAACTAAATCTAAATCTTCTAAAGTTAAGTTAGCTTTCTTTAAAGCTTGGTTTAAAGAAGCTATTACCCCACTTATATTTTCTTCCGTTCCTTTGATTCCTGTAGTGGGAATTATCCCACTAGACAGAAATTCAACATTATTTTCATAAACCTTACCTAAAGCAGTTTCTGTAGAAGAGTTTCCTATATCAATTCCTGCTATGATTTTCATCTTTTCACCTCTGATTTTTACTCTTCTATTCTTAATTTATTTCTAGTTTCATATACTTCAGCTGCTTCTCTAACAAAATCAGCATTAACCTTAGCATCATATTTTGTTTCAAGTTCATCAGCTATTTTGAATAAATCTTCTTTTGTTGAACGATATGGTCTTAAAGCATTATACATCTCTAATATTCTATCGTCTGGAACTCTTATAAGCTCCGCAGCTCTTCTAAAGTTTCTAGCTATAGCATCTCTATTCATACTTTCAGCTATTTGAGCTTGCATTTCTAAAGTTTCTGGTGAAATTCTTATATCATCTGCATTGATTTCTCCACTTAAAACTTTTTCTAAAGTTATATCTTCTAAAGCTTTTCCTGTAGGAGTTTTTATATCTCCTTTTCTCTTAGAAGTTAAAGGATAATCTGCCGCAGTCATTCTCTTATTTTCCATGATTTCAATCCTTTCTAAATTAAAACTTAACTTCTAATTGAACTGGCTTTTTACCTAGTTCAACATGTTTAGTTTCTTTTATGTGTAATAAAGCTGCCTTAGCCATAAACTTAGGTCTAACCATTTGGTCATTTTTTACTGGTACTGGTGTTGGTGACTCACCCTTAGCATATTTAGCAGCATTTTTTCCGATTAATCTATATGTTTCTGGAGTTAAAAGTGGAGCCTGTGAGAATAATTCTAAGTTATTTAATGGTAATAAATCTTTTTGATGTATTACTGTAGTACCTTTTGATTGTATTCCTATACCTATTCCTGATCCACTTAAACAAGCTGCATCATGAGCTATAAAAGATACATCAGATGTTCTTAAAATTCTAACTACTCTTGCGTGTAATCCTTCTTCTTCAATACCTGCTATGATTTCAAGTAAAGTTTCAGTATGAGAAACACCTACTATTGTTTTATTTTGATATTTTAAAAATGCAGGTGCTAATCCTATAACAACTTCATCTGATCTTAAACCAACCTTAGCTTCTCCAACTTCTTCAACTGTTATTTCTGGTATAAAAGTTCTTTCTTCCATTGTCATTCTCCCCCTACTCTATATCCTCTGGTCTCATTACTGTAGGAACATTTTTGATTTCTTCCCATCTTTGGCCATCTAGTCTATATCCTGTTCCAGGTCCCATATAGTCATTTACATCATTAACAGCACTTATAACATTGAAATCTTTATCTAAAATTGCTGAAGTTTGAAGGTAATCTCCAGTAACTCTTTGCTTAAGCATGTTTAATAAATTGTTTGCTATATCTTCCATACCATTTTTGCTTAAAGCTTTTATTATATCTAATCCTGTTATTCTTCTTTCTAACATTTCTTCTGCAGCTTTTAAGTCTTCAACTACATTTCTGTTTGGCATTTCTTTACTTCCGTGACAGTAAGTTGCAGCTTCTACTTCTTCATCAGTAACTTCTGGGAAACCTAATTCTCTAAAGATTATTTGTATGCATTTAGCTGCTTTATTTCTAACCTTTATAGTTTCTTCTTCTGTAACTGGTCTTAATCCACCGTCAACTTTTAAGTCTCTTTGAAGTATGTTGTAATCATCAAAGTCTTCTGCATCAAAGTTTGATCCAGCAAACATATTATCGTAGTTTGGAACTGCACTATATCCTGAGAATATGAAATCTGTTCCTGGAAGCATTTGCATTAACATTCTTGCTGTTCTTCTTATATCTGAATGTGAGAATGTTTGGTCATTTGCTGATGCAACCTCTATATCAAGCATTGCAGCTATTAAATTTTCTCCAAGAACTGCTCTTATTCCTGATGGAACTGCCCCTGTCATACCTATGCAACTAACTGCACCATTTTGTAATCCTTGAACTCCAGCCCCCTTAGTTATATATATACATCTTGATTCTAAGTAAAGCATTGATCTACCTTCTGAGTATCCCATTAATGCTTCTGAACCTGAACCTGATGTAAATCTCATCTTAAGTCCTCTTGAAGCATAAGCTGATGCTAAGAATGCTTTTGACCATGGAGTATCATCTCCATCTGTAAATACTGATTCTGTTCCATAAACTGAAACTGTTTCTGCATAACTTGTAAGTCCTCTCATTCCTAGGTCAAGTTCAGTAGCTTCCTCAACTGCACATTGAGTTAAAACTCCTCCTCTACCTACTTGTGAACCTACTAAGATAGCTAATGCATTAAAAGGTGCATATCTAACTATACCTACTGTAGTTTCTTGCTCTGCAAATCCTCTTAAAGCAGCCTCTGCAGCATCTGCTGCTATTTGAACTGGGTTATCTTTTACGTTAGTAACGTGACATTGGTTAGCAGGTGTTCTTCTTGCTCTCATTTTTTGAAGAGCCATCATCATTTCAACAACGTTCATTTCTTGAATAACTTCTACAGCTTTCATTGGTGTTATTGAAGTTGTAATTTTTACTATTTCATCTCTACTAACATTTATATCAACTAATCTTCTTGCTATTTCTTTAGATGAAAGTTTCATAGATTCTTCTGCGTCTTCTATGTTTATAGCATACTCTGCTATAAATTTATCTATCATATCAAATTCATCTCTTGATCTGCCATCTAATTCAGTAATTATTCCATTTTCTATTTTTATTGATGATTTTGGATCATTTGGGCTATCTAAAGCTATTAAGCCTTCATCAGCCCACTCTCCTATAAGTCCATCTTGATTTACAGGACGCTCTGATAATACTTGGAATCTTTTAGATTTCACTTTGACGTCTCCTCACTTTCAAATTCAAATTCATTTGTTAATTTTTTATCCATGTCTAGATTTTAATATAGTTTTAATAAAATTCCATCGAAAAATCTTCATATGTTATGTTAAATTTTTGTCGTATTTTAGGTAAAAAAATAGGATTATTTTAACTTTGTATATACGAAAGTTAAAATAATCCTATCTAAATATCGTTTTTTTAATATTTTTACCTCTTTAAGGTGATATTTTCCTATCAATCTTGATTTTTTTGTAACAATATATTATCTCATAGCTATAATTTCATATGTAACATTTCTCACGAAAATAAAAGGATTGTTAATTTAATAATCAATTTATTCTTCTCTAAAAGCCTTCGGAGTCAATCCTGTTATCTTTTTGAATACTCTTATAAAATATCCACAATCATCAAAACCTAAGTCTAAAGATATATTGATTATAGGTTCTTTACTCTCTTTTAGTAATTTTTTTGCCTTTTCTACTTTCTTTTCATTTATATAAGTAATTACTGTCTTTCCAGTCTCTTTCTTAAAAATTCTACTAAAATACCCAGGACTTAAGTTGCAAATAGATGCTAATTCTTCAAGCTTAAGCATTTTATCCATGTTATCATCTATATATTTTGAAACCTTCTCTACAATATTCTCTTTTTCTTCAAAGCCTGTCTCTGAATTTTTTATAAAATTATAATCTGTATTCTCTACTGATCCCTTATTATTTTCTATCTTATCTATAATACTATTAACAATTTCTGTTATCTTATTCGGCTTTATTGGCTTTAGTATATAATCTGATCCACCTAGTACTAAAACCTTATGTATAAATTCAAAATCATCATATGCAGTTAGCATTATTATTTCCTTATTAGGATTTTCTTTCTTTATAAGCTCCAAAGCTTTAATACCATTAATTCCTGGCATTTTTATATCCATGATTATTAGATCCGGATTATGCTCTCTATTTAACGCCAAAGCTTCCTTTCCATTTTTGGCCTCAATAATT
This sequence comes from Clostridium sp. LIBA-8553, assembly GCF_057782465.1. Taxonomy (NCBI): domain Bacteria; kingdom Bacillati; phylum Bacillota; class Clostridia; order Eubacteriales; family Clostridiaceae; genus Clostridium; species Clostridium sp. LIBA-8553. The sequence continues at coordinate 1,434,622 of NZ_CM173489.1, read as the reverse complement.
TCTTTTACTCTTACATTCTTTTTTAATATGGCAATTAAAACACTTCTTTCTAATTGCTCATCATCAGCAACCATTATGCTAACCACTAAAACGCACTCCCTCTATTAAAGTTTTCTAGGTATTGTAATTTCCACCTTAGTACCTATTTTAACTTTACTTTCTATATTTATAATGTAATCATCACCATAATAATGGTACATTCTTTTATTAACATTATTTATTCCGACTTTATCAAGTCCAACTTTATCTCTACTTTTTATTTCATTTCTAATTTCACAAAGTTTTTCAACTGGTATTCCAACTCCATCATCAATTATTGTAATAAGCATACTATCTTCCTTATTAGAAATTGATAAATTAATTGTTCCACCTTGCTCCTTTTCTTCAATTCCATGCAACACTGCATTCTCTACAAAAACTTGAAGAGCCATAAATGGAATTTGAACATTAGAATCATCTTCATTAAAATCTATATTATATTTTATTCTTTCCCCAAACCTTACCTTTTGAATCTCTAAATAGGCCTTAACATGATTTATCTCTTCATCAAGTCTTACAATTTTATTAGCTTTTTTCAAGGTATACCTTAAAATATATGATAAATTATAGATTATCTCCTGTGTTTTAGGAGCATCTTCTATAATTGCTAAAGAGGCTATACTATTTAATACATTGAATAAAAAATGAGGATTTATTTGAGATTGAAGAGCCTTTAACTGACAAGCTTTATATTCTTCTTCAAGTTCTAACTTACTTCTTTCTGCCCTTGCAATTTCTATATTTTTTTTGTAAATTTCATTTTGAGTTCTTTTTAAAAGCGCCTCCTCAACAATGTAATTGCTTACATGGGACATCATTTCAGAAACAGCTTGTATTTTATCAAAACTTAACACTGGAACTTTCTCATATGCTTCAAGTATTTTTTCTTTCTCCATTGAATCATACTCTAACTCTTTCGTAAGAACCTCCTCAAGGTTATAATTCTCTGCATTCTCTAAAAGTACTTGTCCAACCATAACAGCACCTAAATATTGACCATCAATTATTATAGGAACTGCAACGTCAACAAGTCCTCTATGGCATTTATATATGTAAAAACTTCCTTCCCTAGCAGCTTCTAATCCACCTCTTGAATCACATTTTTCGCATAATTTAGCAAATTCTTTTTGTTCTCTTATAAGTTTACAAAATTCACTGCATCTACTATGCTTTGTAACAGGTATTCCTTTATAATCTACTGTAATTATTGCAAACTCCGTTGCTCTAGCTATATCATCCTGTATTTTTTGAAAGGAATTAACATCTAAAATCTCCCTAATATCTAATAAGCTTGCCATAATGTCCTCCTTTAAGAACTTTATAATATATACGCTATACTATTCTGTAGTAAAAATAATACTAAAAAAAACAACACTAATTCTCTATATTTTGTATTTGAAAAAAAAAATTATTATCTATACTAAAATATAGATAATAATTTTTAATCCCTTTAACTTAGCTTATTAAAATATATTTACATAAACTAAGGCTCCACATATTGCCCCTAGTATAGGTGCAACAACTGGAATCCAAGCATATTCCCATTTTGAACTTCCTTTTCTCGGAATAGGAAGTAAGAAGTGTGCTAGTCTTGGACCAAAATCTCTAGCTGGATTTATTGCATATCCTGTTGGACCACCTAAACTTAATCCAATAGCCCATATTAAACATCCTATTATAATTACTTTCACACCATAATCTATGTTTTGAGCACCTATTCCTAATACAGCAAAAGCTAGAACAAAAGTTCCAATAAATTCTGTTAAGAAGTTTATCTTGTGATCTTCTATTTCTGGAATAGTACAAAATACACCTAACTTTGAATTTTGATCTTCTGTTTCATCAAAGTGATTATAGTAAGTTATATAAACTACAACAGCTCCTAAGAAAGCTCCTAAAAGTTGTGCAATTATATAAGGAATAACTTGAGCCCATGAAAATTGTCCAACTATAGCTAAAGCTATTGTTAATGCTGGATTAAATAATGCTCCACTGACGCTAGTAAAAATGGCTGCTGGTATAGCAACAGCTAATGCCCATCCAGTAGTTATAACTATCCATCCTGAGCTATTTCCCTTTGTTTTCTTTAAAACTACGTTAGCAACAACACCATCACCTAATATTATAAGTAGCATTGTTCCTATTAATTCCGCTAATAATGTTGCCATAAAATATACTCCTCTATACTTATGACACAAATACAATACTCTTTAATAAAACTTTAATATTTCTTTAACAACACTTATAATATAATACATATGTTAAAAAATAGTCAAGCTTATAATTAAAATTTCTTTTTATTTTTAATATATTTGTTAATATCGCTAAAAAAATACTCCATTTAAAGTAAATTTATCCATGAAAATCTTTTAAATTAGTTAAAATTTCAACATTTTAGAATTCTTTATTATTCTCTTTTAAACTCTCTGAAATTTCATTTAACTTGTCTTCTATTCTCTTTAATCTATTCATTGAACTTATTATCATTTTTATTGCTTTAATAACTAAATATACAATTAAAATTATTAATCCTATGTTAAATAAAGTAGCAAATATCCTTAAAAAGTCTAATTCCATTTTATCTTCTCCTTTCAATATATTAATATTGTAATTTATATATTTAGTTCTTTCAAATGCATTTGTAAATTCTCTATACTTATTTACAAATATTCTTTTTGTATATTTTTTTAAATTTTATAAAAAATCATTTAAAATTTTCTTGATTTTTTGATATTTTTATAGCTACAAAAAAAATGTAAACATTATCCTATTCTATTTTAATCCAATATGTTTTTATATGGCGAACTCTTGTATTTATGCATATTGAGAAGGCATTTGACATCCATATTATATTTGATATATAGTTATTTTTAATTGGATTTTAATTTATTTTAATTTTATATTTATTCATAATTTATATTTTACAGATAAAAAATTTAAGCAAATGTAATATTTTTTTACTAGGGAGGATACTAATATGTATAGCTTAAAAAATGATTATAGTGAAGGAGCTCATCCTAGAATATTAGAAGCTTTAATGGAATCAAACTTTTCTCAAGAAGAAGGTTATGGCTATGATAGTCATACTAAAAATGCAATTTCAATAATAAAAGAACTTTCTCAAAATGAAAATATAGATGTCCATTTTATTTCTGGTGGAACTCAAACTAACCTTATAGCAATAGATGGCTTTTTAAGACCATATGAAGCATGCATATCACCTAGCACAGGGCATATAGCTGTTAATGAATGTGGTGCTATTGAATATACCGGTCATAAAGTAATAACTATTGATTATAATGAAGGAAAACTAAATCCTCACTTAATTGAAAACTTATTAACTGAATATGATTCTGAACATGTTTTAATGCCAAAATTAGTTTATATATCTAACCCGACAGAACTTGGTACAGTTTATAATAAAGATGAAATGAAAGCACTTTATGATTGCTGTAAAAAGAATAATCTTCTTTTATATGTAGATGGTGCAAGACTTGGTTCAGCCTTAACTCTTGAAGAAGCTAATCTTTCTCTATCTGATATGTGTAAATATACTGATGCATTTTCAATTGGAGGAACAAAAAATGGTGCTCTTCTAGGAGAAGCTTTAGTTATAAGTAATGATCTTTTAAGACCTAATTTCAGACATAACATTAAACAAAAAGGTGCTCTACTAGCTAAAGGAAGACTTTTAGGGATCCAATTCGAAGAATTATTTAGAGATGGCTTATACTTTGAATTAGCATCTCATTCAAATAAAATGGGTAAACTTTTAAGCGAAGGTTTAAAGGAATGTGGTTGTGAGCTTCTAATAGAATCTCCTACTAATCAAATTTTCCCAATCCTTCCTAACAATATAATTGAAGAGCTTGAAAAAGATTATAGATTCTATAGATGGACTAAAGTCGATGAAAGTAAATCTTCTATAAGACTTATAACCTCTTGGGCAACCAAAGAAAAGGCAGTTAAAGATTTTATATTAAAAGTTAAAGAACTTACAAAATAAATAAAAATACAGGTCATATAGTATTTACTATATGACCTGTATTTTTATATGTTTAAAACTTGACCTGTGGCTATATAATTAATCTTATCTCCAAGTCTCTGTTCTAGCATTTTAAAAGCTTTCATACCAGTACAGTGACAAGTATAAAAATTAGTATCTCTTTCAATCAGATTATCTCCTAATGCATTTATAAAAGTATCACTTTCACTTCTTCCTGTTGCTGGATTAAATATGTGAAATCCACTTATAACATAGTCTAAGTTTTTTCCTACAATTACTTCTGCCTTATCAAGAATGTTTCTTATATCATTATGAGCACAACCACCAAATAAAATATACTTTTCTCCCTCTTTTATTATAAGGTTTTGTTCATGAGTAAAATCATCTTCTAAATATATTCCATTAACTTTTTTATATAATGCTCTATTAAAAGTAGAACTCTTGTGATTGTTTTCAATAGTTGAAAATAAATATAACTCATCATTAATTTTCATGTCACCATCTGTTAATATTATTCTCGAATTTAATTTTAATTCTTTATCTAATCCTATATATTTTTTAAATAATCCAACAACACTATAATGCTCATTAAAAGCATCCTTGTGTATATATATTTTAGCTTTATTATTTATTTTTAAGAAGGATTCTAAACCTCCACCATGATCACTATGTCCATGAGATATTATAACAGTATCAACTTCAGATAAATCTATATTTAACATTTTTGCATTTTCTATAAAAACATCCTTTGGTCCTAAGTCAAAAAGTATATTATGTTTTTCTGTTTTTATATGAAATGACAATCCATGTCTATTATTATATTCACTTGCTATCTTTGTATTTTCTACTAATGTTGTTATTACCAAATTACCCACTCCTCTTAATTTTCTTAATTCTATTTTACATTAGATATAGTTTAAACCTCATATATAATATAAAAATTATATTTTAAATTTTAAAACCCAAATTAAATTTTAAATATATAAAATACCCTTATTTAAATATTTTCAACTTAATAAATTGTAACTTATTACTAAAAATATTAAAACATTTTTCCCTATTCTTTATATATATTATACTACTCTCTAGATCTATTTAAAGTAAATTTAATCAATTTTTCCAATTAGAGTTAATAAATTTATTTCTATACTGTTGATTAATTATATTATTTTTCTTAAAATTTAATATAATTTTATGCTAAATATTCGCTTATTTTAACTCATTAATCTATATTTATATAAAATTTATTAATATTAAGATAAAAAGGCTTTATTATATTTCATATAATAAAACCTAATTAATATTATAATGGTAATAAAGTTGTCCTCTTAGCAACTTCCTTCTCTTCTTCACTTAAATTCCTTGAAACATATTGATAACAGTTTAAAATTAAATCTGAATAAGTATCAAAAGCTTGCTGATTTGCAAAGCCTTTTCCTTCAAACATCCTATCCATCATTTGAACAAGATTTTTAATATACAAATATGGATTTACAAAAGTGCTTAAATCTCTAAATCCATTTCCTTCATAATCTTTAATCTCATCTTGTAAAATATGATCACATTCTCCCTTACAGCATGGAAGAACTCTTATTATTTGATTATTTTCATCAGTTATTATTTGAACCATAGACATTTTTATATCATCCATTAAATTTTTACCACATACAATACATTTAATTATTTCATTATTTGAAAATATATTTGATTTTTCCATACTATTTACATCTCCTTTGTTATAATAACTTCATGTCCATTAACAATTTATTTATTTTATAAATTGTATTTTTTTCATCAATATTATCTTCATAACAGGTCACGTAAATACTTCTTCCTGATTCTAAATGTAAAAACCAATTATCTAGCATATTTAAATAAATATACTTTATATATAAATCATTAAACTCTCTTCCAACAAATCCATTTCCACTATTATATACCTCATTACTAACTGCATAATTAGAATGATATATTATATCTTCTGGATTGCTCTGTATTAACTTTAAATTTCCTTCAAAATCTATTATTAGAGAGTTGTTATATCTATCATCTCCTTCTTTTAGAACTCTTCTTATATCATCAATAGTAAAAATACTAGGCTTTGTTTTTCTATGTACTACTATCTCAATATTAAAATTATCAATCCCAAAGCAACTTATTTGGAAGCCTCCAACATTGACCTTTTCTCCATTTATATGAAGAATATTATTATTAATAAGCCACTTTTCAGCCTCTTCATGGGTTTTAAATATCATATCATCTTGAAAATTAATATTCAAAAAGTTTTCTTGTGGTACCCACTCATAGTTATTTTTAAGCCTGTACACTGACTCTAATGGTATTTTATAAGCATTAATTGTAAAAACCATATACTCACCCCTATTTATCAAAATAAAAGCAGAACCAAAGCCAAATAATTACAATTCAATTATATCATTCTATTAACTTTTTGTATACATTTACACGATATAAAATTGCAATAATAGCCAATAATATTCATTATTATTAGCATTATTGTAAAATTTATGTAAATATGTTATTCTCATTAATAGACACATAAATAAGGAGAAAATATTTTGAAAAAGAAATATAGTATTATCTTAGTTTTTCTTATACTTATATTCTTATTTCCTATTACATTTAAAGGATATAGTGTATATGGAAAGCCTTCAGATAATCCAAATAAAGATTATTTAACAGAAAAAAAAATATTGAACAATATAGAAAATACTTACAGAGATACTAAAGTATCTCCTTCATACATAAATAAAATGAAAGATTATTTAAATAACATTCCAAAAAACTGTGATGTTTACTTTTGTTTAGGATATTTTTATTATTTATCAAAGGATTACAATAATGCCATTGAAAATTTTATAAATGCTAAAAGTACTCTTAATAAATCTTCTTCCGACTTTGTGAAAATATATACCTATATTTTTTTAAATAGATGCTTAATTGAAAAAAATAATAATTTTGGAAGATATTCAGGATTGATTGAAAATGCACAGGATGCAATAAAATATATAAAAAAAGATAGTTCTTTTAAGAATGATACTTATGTAATTAATGATGTCTTAAAAACTCTTACTAGTGTATCTTATACTCGAAATGCTGCAATAAATATACTAAATGACTACATTGACAATACAGCTGGGCTTACAGAAGAATCTAAAATAGCTTTAAATTATTATCTTGCTAATTTTTACTTATTAAACTTTAATTATACTAATGCAACTTATATTTATTTAGATATTATAAATAGTATTAATACTAAAAAAAATATAAAAGATGGAGAAATATATAAAATAAAATCATATACTTATTTGGGAAATATAAATTATCAGTTAAAGAACTTCAGCACAGCTATTGATTTCTATCAATTAGCCATTAAAACGCCTGTTAAAGATGATGAAAGTGCTGCCGAATCAAAAGTTGAGGCTTACATAAATATAATTAATTCATATACTAATTTAAATTATTTTTCAAGCGCTGAATATGCTGCCACTAAAGTACCCCCTTTACTTGCAAAATTATCTTCTTATTATAAGGATGATGCTGAAATATTATATCTAAATAGTTTAGCCATATTAGCTATGAAAAGAAAAAACTTTAAAGAAGCCGAAGAATACATAAATCAAGGATTTGAACTTTTAAAAAATGACAATGCTTCTATATATTCTAATAAAGATATTATAATTAAATTAACATATGCAAATCTTTTATTTGAAAAAGGAGATTATGGTGATGCTTTAACTCAATATAATGAAGACTTGAAAGAATCCAATAAAAGAGGTGCAATATTAAATATATCTATCTATGAAGGGTTAATAAAAACTTATGAAGCCCTCGGCAATACTGATCAAGCTTTAAATTTTAGTAAGAAACTAATTGAAGAAGAGGATAAAATTCAAAATGAAATAGATAAAGATTATATCGATTATGCTATAAAAGCTTATGAAAATGAATCACTTAAAGAACAAAAGAATAGAGAGCAACTTTTTATGATTATATTAATAACTATTGTTAGTTTTTTACTAATAATTATTTTCACAAGGATGAGATTAATAAAACTATTAAAAAAATCTAATTGTACTGATGGAATGACAAATCTTCTTAATAGAAAGTTTTTAGCTTCATACGCTAGTAAAAACAAAAAATTCCTTGAGCTTAATGAAATTTCAATACTACTTATAGATATTGATTATTTTAAAAATTACAATGATAATTATGGTCATATAAAAGGAGATGAAGTTATAAAGTCTGTTTCTCAATCTATTTTAGCTAATATTGATAAGGAGGATTTTGCTATAAGATATGGTGGTGAAGAATTGTTAATTATACTACCAAAAAAATCTGAATTAGAAGCAAAAAAAATTTCATTTAAAATTCAAGCGGATTTAAGACTAAAGTCAATTGAACACAAATTCTCTTTAGTCAACCAATATGTAACCATAAGTATAGGAATATATACAAAAGCAAAAGGATTAAGAGAAGATCTTTATGATATGATTCAAAAATCAGATGAAGCATTATATTTAGCTAAAAACAATGGTAAAAATAGAATTGAAGTTTTCTCAAAAATAAAAACAAACTAGGTTTAATAATCTAGTTTGTTTTTTTCCAACCCAAACTTTCTAAAGCAATCATATAAAAATTTTTACTTATACTCATTAAATGAATATATCTCATCTATGTTTTTCCTAACTTTTTTTCTTGTATTCTTATTCTCATAATATCCTAAAGATATTACTAAATGAATTTCTTTACTACTTGGTATGTTAAGAAGATTTTTTATATTTTTTTCTTTAAACCATCCCATCATACAAGTACCAAGTCCTAATTCTGTAGCAGCTAAGCATAAATGTTCTGATGCAATTCCAATGTCTATTGATGTATAATCCTTTTTCTTTATAAGTTCTCCCATCTTAGATGTAAAATTACGTTTCTCACCAACAACCACAATAAATACTGGAGAAGTTAAGGCAAATTTATTAATTCCTATTAATGGATCATATAAATTATCTGCAATTTCTTTTGCCATTTCTCTATTATCAACCACAACGAATTTCCATGGTTGAGCATTGCAAGCTGATGGTGCTAATCTAGCTGCTTCAATTATTTTCAATATTTTTTCTCTTTCAACCTTCTTATCTAAATACCCTCTTACGCTCTCTCGTTTATCTAATAATTCAAAAAAGTTCATATATATTCTCCTCTAAAATAATATTCAACAAACTTATTTTATCATTTAATAAAAGATTATGTGTATATTTTAATTTCTATTCCTCCCTTAATTCCTTCATGCTTACTAATAATATTTTCTATACTATAATTTATAATACACTCTAAAACAAATTTATTAATCTCTTAATATCTATCTTACCATTATTATTTATAGGCAGTTCTTCAACTACAATTATTCTTGGCATTTCATACAAAGAAAGTTTATTTTTTAAAGAAGCTTTTAAAATATTAATGCTAATATTTTTACTTTTTAAAACTATTACTGCACCAACATCTTCCCCTCTTAATTTGCTAGTTAGTTTTAAAACTACAAACTCTTCAATTAATTCATTTTTTTCAATTACACTTCTAATTCTTTTAAGACTTATTTTATTGCCAGCTTTATTTACTACATCATTATCTCTTCCTTCAATAATCAATATTCCATTAGAGTCTATAAATCCATAATCATTAACTTTAAACCTCTTCTCAAACCCATAAGCAGCATAAGGACTGCTAACCAAAAGTTCATTATTATTTACTATTACCTGAACTTCAGGAAATATGATTCCAACCCCATTATTCTCCAAAGAAAATGTCTCTTGATTATTATAAGAAATAAAGCTAGTTTCACTACTACCATAATATTCAATAACCTTTGCTACTCTAAATATTTTATTAAGTTTATTAAATAAATCATAAGATAGCTTTTCTCCACAACTTAAAACACTTTCTGTAAAAATATTTTCTTCTTCATAACATTTTAGAAGGATTCTATATCTAGATGGAACAAGAAATATGCTATTTACCTTATTAAGATTTATAACCTTTTTCCAAGTTTTAGGAAGATGGCTATCTGTAATAATTATGCTTCCTCCTAAATTCAAAATATGCATTGCCATATTTAAATTAGCTGAAAAACTAAATGAACCAACTAAAAAACTCTTTACTCCTCTTCTTAAATTAAAAATATCGCTTTGATAGCTAAAGGCTCTTATCCAACTTTCTGAACTTCTCACTATCAATTTATGTGTTCCTGTGGTTCCAGAAGATAAAACACCAAAACTTTCTAAACTTTCTCTTTTTAAGATAACTGTTTCTTTAAAAGCTCTAATATTTTTATTTTCATCTATAATATTAATCCTATAAAACTCTATTAAAATACCTTCTTCAAAATAAAAGTCCTCTAATTTATCTACTTTTCCTAAAAAACTTAAATCATCTATATTTTTATTAACTATTATAGGAACATTACCAGAAGATAGTACCCCTAAAAAACCTAATATCTCTCCTAGTGAATTCTCACTTTTTACAGCTATAAGTTCACCTTTATACTTTAAAAATAAATTACCTATACATGTCACTACATTACTTGCTCTTCCATATGTAATTTTTAAATTATCTAATAAAATAAAAGTCCTATCCTTAAAGTTTAACGCTCCAAATTTTAACATATCTATAAAACTCATCTTTATTTCCCTCTATATCTACCTAATCTAAAGGTTTCAAATTTGTACGCTCTAAAATCATTGCTTCTCCTAAGCCTCCAGCAGCTGGAATTGCCACTATTCCTCTTCTACCATTAAAGTGTTTAAGAACCTCTATTAAATGTAAAGTTATTATCCCACCCGAAGCTCCATAGGGATGTCCATATGCTAAAGCACCTCCAAACCTATTTAGCTTTTCCATATTTCCAAACTCTTCTTGGAAAAGTGCTGTTATTACAGCAAATGCCTCATTTATTTCAAAAGCATCTATATCATCATAAGTAAGATTAAAATTGCTCATAATCTTTTTAACTACCTTAACCCCATTTTCAGGACTTAGATTTCCCTCACCAGAAATATTACAAAATCCTTTTATCTGAAAGATTTCATCTAACTTTACTAACATATCATTTTTTAATTCCTTCTCCGCTTCTATATAGACATTATTTAAAATCTTTTTTATTCCTCTCTCAGAGCAAAGTATAACCATAGCTGCTCCATCATGAGTTAAACATGAGTTGCCTGCTGTCATCATATTTCCGCCATTTAATATTGGCCTCAATCTTTTTAATAACCTTTCATTAATTCCTTTTCTTATACCTTCATCTTCCTCAATAATTAAATTAGTATTATTCATATTTAAATTTTCACATTTATCAGTATTAACTGCTGTTTTAATTCCTTCTAGATATTTTTTAGATTCAAATGCTTTTCTATGACTTTCTATACTTAATAAATCTAAATCTTCCCTCGAAAAAGCATATTTTTTTGCCACTCTTTCAGCTCCTTCAATCATAGAAAGCTCGCTATGATCATCTGGCGTAAATTGAGCTACCTTATAAAACTCATTATCTTTTGTCTTTCTAGGATCATTTTTAGAATAATATCTTACTGGAGACATAGAAGTACTTTCAACTCCTCCAGCTATTATAACTTCTGAAAGACCACAAGCTATTTCAGTGTAAGCAACCTCAATACTTTTAAGTGCTGAAGCACATTGCATATCTATAGTAAAGGATGGTACATCTAATCCTGCCATTAATGAACTAAGCCTAGCTATATTACCTCCTGGTCCTACAGCATTTCCTAATATTACAGAATCTATATGTTGTAAATTAAATTTTCTTATTAAATTTTTTATAACTATGGCTGCTAATTCTTCAGGCAATTTATTTTTCAGTATTCCATTAGTTATACCAATGGGCGTTCTAAGTCCTCCTAAAATATAAACCTTCTCCATAATATCCTCCTAGTAAAATGAAATTAAGAGAACCTAATATTCTTATCTATAATTAATTTTAAGAATATCCAAGCTCTCTTAAATGAATCTCTAACTATTTGTTTTTTACTTTCTCATAAATTGGAGTTTATTTATTCTTAAAGCTATGATTGAAGCAGCTACTGCCTTTATTAAATCTCCTATTAAAAAAGGTAATACAGCGACTTCTATAGTCTTAATTATTCCTATTCCATTATAAATACTCATCCAAGTAGCACCTAAAATTAGTATAATAGGTAGTCCAATACATATTGTTATAAATAAATATTTCTTAAGATTTACTGACTTTCCTCTTAAGTAAGCCATAACTATTGTAGCTACTAAGAATCCTAAAAAGTATCCTCCACTAGGTCCAAATAATACTCCTAAACCGGCTCTTCCACCTGAAAACACAGGTACTCCAATAGCTCCTAATAAGAAAAATGTTATTATTGCATAAGCACTATTTTTAGGACTAAGTGTAAGTCCTATTAAATTTATTATTATAGTTTGTGCTGTAATCATAATCGGAGTAAATGGTATTGGAAAAGCTATGTATGCACTCGCGCAAAGAAGTGCAACCATAAGCCCAACCATAGAGATTTCTGTCGATTTATTCTTCATTTAAGAACTCCCCCCCCTAATAAATAATTTATTTTTAGAATATACAAAGAAATCATCTCCATCTATTTTTAAATTAAAAATTTCTTCTACAAATAATGGCTCTAAAAATCTAATATTTATTGTAGTAAAACTTATATTTTCTTTAGCAATATTCTGTACTATATATTTTAAAATCATCATTCCAGGAACAACTGAATTCTTTCCCTCATGAATAGAATTAAAATCACCAACAAAATTACAAAAAGTTGTTATTTCTTCTTTAGAAAAACATTTTTTCTTTTTATAAAACTTTCTTTTACAACTGGTACCTTCTTCAATATTAAATTCAGATAAAGTCTTTTGCCAATTATAGTTTTCTATTCTATCTTTAAAATTTCTATTTGATTTTGGCTTCATTAAGGTTAATGTCAAAGTTACATTCTTTTTATCTGCTAAAAATATTGAACTTTCACAGATCTTAACTGACAAGTTATCCCTAATAATCTTAGATTTTGAATTATAATCCATTTCTAAAACTTTATAATAAGAATTATTTGAAAGCTTCAAAACTCCTTTAGCAATAAAATATCCATCAAAGTTTTTCTCATAAAGCTTACCAAATTCTTTAGCTAGAATAGTTACTAAATCCATCTTTATTTCACCTCTGTAAACTATAATAAACTTTGATATTCAAAATGTCAACCATTAATATTAAATAAGTTTACAATAAAAAATCTTACTAAGACCTATATAATGAAACTTAAACTTTGTTTTAATTAACAATTTAAAATGAAACATTATTTTTAACTAAAGCTCTTATAAATCTCCCCCCTTTAAATTAATATACTTAATAATTAGACATTCTTACTTTATAGATGATATAATAAGCAAATAAATTCACTTGAAATTTTAAGTGAAGTATTTTATCTATACTAAAGAATAAACATCTTATTTTAAGATATTTTTATTATTAAGGAGAGATTTTATGTTTAAAGTTCATAAAGAGAAGTGTATTGCATGTACTCAATGTATAAAGGATTGTCCTGTAAATGATATATCACTTATAGATGAAAAAGCTAATATTAAAAATAGAAACTGTATAAAATGTGGTCATTGTATTGCGATTTGTCCAACTAAAGCTGTTTCAACAGACGATTACAATATGGAAGAAGTTAAAGAATATGATAATGAAACCTTTGATATAGAATCTGAAAACTTATTAAACTTCATAAAATTCAGAAGGAGTGTTAGAAGTTTTAAGAATAAAGATGTAGAAAAAGAAAAACTAGAAAAAATTCTTGAAGCTGGTAGATTCACTCAAACAGCAGTTAATAGCCAAGATGTTTCTTATGTTGTTGTTACTGAAAAAATAGCTGAACTAAGAGATTTAGCTTATGAAAGTTTAAAAGAAAAAGGTGAATATATACTTAACAATTTAAATGATGAAAATAAACATTTAAGAAGATACGCCTTAATATGGACTAAAATGTATAAAGCATATAAAGCTGATCCAATAAAAAATGATAGGTTATTTTTTAATGCTCCAGCAATTATAATTGTCTTTTCTCATCATGACTTAGATGGTGAATTAGCCTCTTCAAATATGGAACTTATGACTAATGCATTAGGGCTTGGAACCTTCTTTAGTGGATTCTTACAACTTGCTGCTGAAGGAAATGAAAAAATTCTAAATCTACTTGGAGTTAAAAATAAAAAAATAGCTTCATGTATGATTATAGGCTATCCAGCAATTACATATAAAAGAACAGCTCCTAGAAAAAAAGCTGAAGTAAATTGGATTTAAAAAAAGCTCTACTATTTTAATTAGTAGAGCTTTTTTATATTTTATTATTTCACATTTAATTTTTCTTTAGCTAAACTCGGCAATTCATCTACTTGAACTTCTTTGTAAGAAAGAATAGAATTTAATTCATTGCTTTTTGGATCTCTAACACGCACTTCTAAGAAAGCACCTTTTCTTAGATTCTTATCTGCTGTAAATACTACTTTTATTTCATTTCCAGATTCATCATAAGCTTTAATATCTCTATATTCATATCTGTAAACATCTTCCTCACCATCTTTAAATGCAAACTTTTTGTTCCCATCAACTGAAACTTGTAGATAATATTTATCTGAACCTACGTCTTTTAAACTTCCACATCCAGTAATACCTACTGCAACAAAACATAATGTAGCCACTAAAATAATTTTTGATAATATTTTCAATATAACCCCCCCATTTAAATAAAATATAAAATTTTATGTTTTAATTATAATTTTTTATTTTAATTTGTTATATTGATTTATCTTTCGTTAGTGTTACATTTTTGTAAGATATAATAGTTAATATAAACTTTTTATTCACTTAAAGCCATTTTAAATTTTTCTTTGTACATATGTATATCTCATATGACACTTACAATGTCTCTCTTTTAACATCTTTATATGTATCTCCTCATCAAAATACTTAGTTACTTTTAAATAAAATACTAATGTTGTAATAACCATTAAAACAAACCCATATACATATATTCCTCTATAAGTCAATTTATCTATTATAAGTCCTCCTATAAAATTTCCTATAGAACTAGATAATCCATTAACTAATAATTTAACTCCTGCAAAGATATCCCTATTCTCTAACTCTATATGACTCATCATGGAACTATCTAGAGAAGAACCTACTAGGCATGCACTTGCTGCTCTACATATTAAAGCTACAATAAAAATCACTGTAGGAAGGCCTAAAGAAAGAAAAAATGTACTTAGTACTATTCCAAGCATAGCTAAAAGTTCAAATTTACGTATACCAAGCTTCTCTATAACCATTGGCATTAATGTTATGCTTACCATATTGAGAGAAGTTATTATAAAGTTAATTATAGAAATAATTGTATTACTTAAATTAAACTGATTCTTAAGTATTAAATTATTATATGGCCAAATTGCACTTCCTCCTACAGATAGTATGAATAAAAACATAGCAAAAACTCTTATTCTCTTATGAGTTTTAAATAGCGTTAATGCATTTTTTAAAGCTTTATTTACTACTTTACTATCACTCTTAATTCTCTTATCTTTTGGAAGTAAGAATAATCGTATTATAAAAGCTCCTATTGTCATCATAGTAGCTAATAAAAAGAGAGTCTTATAGCTAACATTAATAAATATAGGGATTTTATTTATATTTCCTGCCAATAGCCCACCTAAGGTTGATGCAATAAAATTCACTGATGATTTATAACTATAAGCACAACATTCTTTATCTGGTGTTGTATATGAATATAATAACTGTAACTCTGTAACCTGAATAAAGCATAAGCCAATGTTGACTAAAATTTGAGCTATTAATAACATAAAATAACTTATAAAAACAACATAAAATCCCATTCCTAATGCACTTAAAAGACATCCAGCTGTCAATACAGTTTTTCTCCCTAAAATATTAATAAATGGACCTACAAAAAATCCAACCATAGATGATAATGCTCCTATAGAAAAAAGCATTCCTATTTTATCTGGAGGTATTTTTATTTCATTTAGATATAAAATTTGTAAAAAACCATATATTCCAAAAGCTCCAGCTAAAATTAATTCACTTATAACTATTATTTGAACATTTCTAGGAAATGAAGCATAATTTTTTATGGATTTAAATCTATCCATTTATAATCTCCTCCTTTCTCAAATTTTTATCTAATTAATCATTTAGAATATATAAAATTATGATAAGCAATATTTTTTAAATTTATGTATTTATTAATTTTAGATAAAACAAAAAGTGTATTAACCTATAAAAAGTTAATACACTTAAATACTTATTTACTATAAATTACTTAACTAGCTTTTGTAATTTTTCACTTAATTCCTTTAATCTTTCCACTGATGGATATGGAGATTTCTGTTCAAGAGCTTTATTAATTACATCAAGCGCCTTTTTATATTCCCCTACTCTTTCATAAGCCAAAGCTAAATTATATGAATTAACTCCTGGATTTACATTACTTTCTACAAGTTTTTCATAATGATCTACCATTTCTTTTTGTATTCTTTCTCTTAATTCCTTTAACCTTTCCACTGATGGATATGGAGATTTCTGTTCAAGCGCTTTATTAATTACATCAAGTGCCTTTTTATATTCTCCTACTCTTTCATAAGCCAAAGCTAAATTATATGAATTAACTCCTGGATTTACATTACTTTCTACAAGTTTTTCATAATGATCTACCATTTCTTTTTGTATTCTTTCTCTTAATTCCTTTAACCTTTCCACTGATGGATATGGAGATTTCTGTTCAAGCGCTTTATTAATTACATCAAGCGCCTTTTTATATTCTCCTACTCTTTCATAGGCTAAAGCTAAATTATATGAATTAACTCCTGAATTTACATTACTTTCTACAAGTTTTTCATAATGATCTACCATTTCTTTTTGTATTCTTTCTCTTAATTCCTTTAACCTTTCCACTGATGGATATGGAGATTTCTGTTCAAGCGCTTTATTAATTACATCAAGCGCCTTTTTATATTCTCCTACTCTTTCATAGGCTAAAGCTAAATTATATGAATTAACTCCTGAATTTACATTACTTTCTACAAGTTTTTCATAATAATCTACCAGTTCTTTATAATATTTTTTATCATTAGAACTATTTATCTCTTCTTCTTTCAACTTTTCTTCATTATTAGAATCTGCTCTTAACTTAAATTCCTCAGTGCCATCTAAGTAATTCTTATTTAAATAAGGGCTATAAAAATCTATAAATATAGAATTCATAGTCTTTATACACCTTGTATTAATTAACTTATCTTCTTTTACTTCTTCATTAAGCGTCTCCGTTTCTTCTTTGAAATTATAATAATAGCTTATATCAATATCACTATACTCTTGTCTTTCCTTAGCTCTATAATCACTTATTCTTTTTCCCAAAATCTTCTTAGTTTCTTTATCTTCTTTTTCTCCAAAAGTAAAGGCACCAATATTGAAAATTATTATATTATTATCAACTAAACTAACCAAACTCTCAATATATCCAATTGTATCTGCATTAGATGATCCTATTACCCTTTGTCTTATAAAAAGATATGGGTTGCTAATATATAAGCTCTTTATTGGAAAGGCACTATTTATAGCTGATACAGTTGGAGTTACATTTTCTCTTACATTTCCATCCTTATCATATATCATATCTAAATAAATTTTAGGCTTATTACCTATATAAAATATAAACTTTTCTTTTAATGATGTTGAACTTACTTTTACCATATTTCCTGGTAAGTATTCCGCTACGAAGTTATATTTTTTAGAGAACATTTCTGGGCTAAAAATTTCTTTTAATTTCCCATCTTTATATTGATAAATGCTAGCTATTTCATATCCACCTGATCCTCCATAGGCTCCTCTTAACATTATTTCATCTAATCCATCATTATTAAAATCTCCTAGAAATAACTCTAAACCATATCCAGTATAATCAACATTGGTAGTTATCTCTTTTCCTCCACTTTCTGGAATTATAACTATTTGTACATTTTCAACAAAGTCCCCTCCCTTTTGATAATATGTTCCAACTAAAACAATTTTATCTTTGTTATATTCCTTTGTAACACTGCCAACTTTAAGATCTAAAATTATTTTATTATCTGAATTAGGCATATATACTTTTCCTTCTATTATTAATTACAATATATTCTATTTTAAAAAAGGTAAAAAGTTTAATCTATTTACTCTTTAGATTTATATATTCTTATTGCATTATTTTGACATATATTTTTTTATAAGTTTTATATAATAATTTTTAAATACAATATTTTAAGTAATACTAATTCTAAACTGGAATATTCTTTAATCTTTTGGTAAAAATAAAATTAGACTTAATTCAGCATATAGTCTTAAAACTGAATTAAGTCAAAAATTTTATGATATTAGCTATAATAAACACTTTCTTACTTCTTATAGCTGTTAAAAACCTTTTAATAAATACATAAAATTAAATTTTATGAAAAAATATATTGAGGTCTTCCATCCAAGTTTGCAATTTCTACTATATCTATTAAATCTAACAAATATAAGCATCTTATTCCTGAATCTACCTCTTCTTTTGTAAAACCATGCGGCATTATATTTCTTTCAATAGCACCTATGGAGGTTGTTCCAACACTCTTTACAAAAGCTAAAATTAGATGAGATACCATATTAGACACCTCTTTATTCTTTCTATTTATAAGAATGATTTAATTCTTATATTAATATTTTTCGCTTTTTATATATTAAAAATACTCTAGATACTAAGGCTACTGAGTTGTTTTTTTCCAAACTCTCCTTAACTTATAATATATAACATTTTTCTATAACTATGATAGTAAAGTATATTTTATAGGTAGTGGACTAGCTTCCATTGCCTATACTGCTTATTTAATAAGAGACTGTAATTCTAAAGGTAAAAGCATACATATATTCAATGATATTATCGGAAGTACTGAAAACGGCTTTATATACCGTAGTGGAAGAATATAACTTTAACTAGTCATTCTAAAAATTCTGAATTGGCTCATATTCTTATTTTTTTGCTCTTATTATTTTATACCAAAGTTTGTTACTTTTTGGGAACTCTTTCTTTTGAAGATATTTTAAGGATTTTTTTAATTCTTTTTCATCAATATTTCTAAATATCTTTCTATCAAAGCCATCTTCTTTTACATTAAAAAGCCCATCCTCTAATTTTTCTATCTCAACTTGTCTATCTTTTTTAAATGTTTTAAAATTAACTTTATCATTAATTTCTATCCTCTTTAGTGTGTATAAAGCAACATCTATAAAATCTGTTATGCTTACCATTTTACATACACCCTCCTTAATATTATGCTTTTTTTACAGCCTTTATTTTTGATACTAGTTTTGTAAATTCATTTTTCTTTATTATATTTGATATAAAGAATACCCTTATTTCTTCTCCTTCAAAAATATATGCAACTCTGCAATCTAATCCTGGCTCCAGAGAAATTTTATATTCATATATGGTCTTATTTTTATATTTATATCCCCTTACAGTTTTGATTTTATGAGGATTATTGTTTATCAACTCTAATGTATTATTGTATATCCTACTTTTTATATATTCCTCATATTTCTTATTGTGTTCAAAGAACCTTTTTAAATAAACATTGTTGTCAATGATTATTTTCTTTTCTACCATATTTACTCATCTCTTTTCAAAATATTTATAAAATAAACTCCACTTTAAACCCGTGTTGGTTTTTGGATAGAACTTTAAAACCACCTTAATATCAATAAATTATATTCTATTAAATCTATATATTAAATTTCTCTCAAAATTTATAGTTCCAATTCTTTCAATAACTTCTGCTAACCTTTCTTTACCATTAGCAGCTTCATTGTAATAATCTATAGTACATTTTAAAAGTCTTGTTAATTCATTCTCTTTAAACTTTCTCTTCATAGGCTCTGCTTTTCTAGATTTTCTTCCAGCTCTTCCTCCTATAAAAACTAAGAATTCTATCTCCTTACTATTTATGTTTATAGTTGGTATAACTGCAAAATCATTGCTCTGAGCCTTTCCATAACTATTTATACATCCAAAAACACCTATTTTAAATTTAGCTGGAACCTTCTCTCCTAAAAACTTTTTCTCAAAAACTTCTCCTATTCTTCTTGTATCAATAAGTCCATGCTTACAAACAGTTCCTTTACATGTGACTATAGCTCTAACAGTTTTTCCTGCGCCCCCAATTCTAAGACCTTTTTCTTTTGAAACTTCTATTACTTTTTTTATATTCTCTTCTTTTATATAAGGTATTTCTATAGTTAACCTGCTAGTTAAACTTAATTCTCCATTTCCATACTCTTTAGCAATATCTGCTAAGTCCCTCATTTCTTCTGCTTTAAAATATCCAACTTTACTTAAATATCTTATAGCATAAAACTCTTCTTGTTTTTGATTTAATATTCCCTGTTCTTTTAAACATTGCTTTTCTTCTACTGTGAACTTATTCATTATTACTCTCCTTAAACCATATATAATTAAAAATAACTACCCTTATCTTTATTATAGTATTTTAATAGTAATAAGAAATATAGTTTTTATTTAGATTAATCATAACTATTTTCTTATATATAATATGAATTTTTAATAAAAATAATTATCTAGATATTAACTGAATTATTAGTTTATTAAAATTTTTTAATGAATAAACTTTAAATTAGTATTATAATAAAAAAATATTATTTAATATTTTTAGTTAGGAGACTTTATATGAACTTGATAAGTAACTTTTTTGATTTAATATTACATTTAGACAAATATTTAGGTGCCTTTATCACCAATTATGGTACCTTAACCTACTTAGTTTTATTTTTAATAATCCTTGCTGAAACCGGATTAGTGGTAACTCCGTTTTTACCAGGTGACTCAGTAATTTTTGCATCTGCTACATTTTGTGCTTTAGGATTACTTAATATTTATATATTAGTACCCTTGCTTATAATTGCTGCAATAGCTGGAGATACCTTTAATTATAGTATCGGTAAATTTTTAGGAAGCAAACTGCTTGAAAATTCTAAATTAATAAAAAAAGAATATATAGAAAAAACCAATGCCTATTATGATAAATATGGCGGAAAAACTTTAATAATTGCTAGATTTATACCAATAATTCGTACTTTTGCTCCTTTCGTTGCTGGAATAGGAACAATGAAGTACAAAAATTTCTTAACTTATAATGCTATTGGTGGATTTGTATGGGTTTTACTTGTATCATCTCTAGGTTATTTCTTTGGTAATATAAAAATTGTTGCTGATAACTTTTCTATAGTTATTATGGGAATAATAGTAGTTTCTATTTTACCAGCTATAATAGGTGTACTTAAAACTAGATTCTCATCTAAACCAGCTATGTAACCTATAATTAAATTACATAAAAAACTCTGATTTAAAATAAACTTAAATCAGAGTTTTTCTTGTTTTTAATATGGCTTTTTCTTAAAATAATAAAATACAATAATTAATGTTACTACTTCTGCAAATATTAAAGAAAGCCATAATCCATTATCTCCAAATATAAATGGTAAAGTAAAAAGACCTACTATCAATACTATTAAGCTTCTTGAAGAGGCTATAATTATAGAAATCAATGGTTCATTTATTGATGTATAATACATAGATGCAACTATATTTATTCCCATTATAATTATTGCTATTCCATAGAACTTAGTAATATGGACAGCTAAATTTATTACTTCTATATCATCACCAACAAATATCTCTGCAATAGGGGTTCCCTTAGAGAATATTACTAAAGCTAGTACTAATCCTAAAATTAAGCTTGTAATAACACCAACTCTTTTAAACTTCCTTACCCTTTTATTCTCGCCCATTCCTTTATTAAAGCTTGCTCCTGGACCAATAGCTGATGCTATACCCCAGTAAACAGACATAGCAACAGTGGCTATATAGTTAGCAACACTAAATGCAGCGACTCCCATTACTCCTAAACGCCTCATTATTAATATATTAAAAAGAAATCCACTTATAGCCACTGAAACATTACTTAAAAGCTCTGAAGAACCATTAAATAACATTTCTCTTATAGCTTTCATATCAAAATGTGGTTTAACAAAATTCCAAGATGACTTTTTAATTATAAATATTAACATTGCAATCATAGGTATTACTTGTGATGTCCCAGTAGCAAGTGCAGCTCCACTCAGTCCAATTTTAAACTTTGCTATAAATAAATAGTCTAATACTATGTTTATCACTGCTCCTAAAGTTGTACATACTATAGGGAATACAGGAAATCCTCCACTTCTCAAAAACATATCTAAAGCTGCATTTCCTATAAACCCAACAAAAAATAGTGATGATATAAATAAATACGAGCTAACCAGGGATGTTGTACTTCCGCTAGCACCAAGTAAAATGGCAATTTGCCTACTAAATAATATACATATCATGGTTGCTAATATAGATATTATAGTCACCATTAAGAAGGTTACTGTATAGAAATTATTACTCTCATGAATGTCACCTTCTCCTCTTTTTATATTAGCTAAAGTTCCCCCTCCAATACTTATCATCATTCCAACACCAAATAAAAAGTTCAAAATAGGCATAGATAGATTTATGGCTGCTACCGCCTCAGAACCAACAAACTGACCTACAAAAATTCCATCTATAAGCCATGCTGATGTCATGGATACCATTCCTAAAATAGCTGGAATAGCATAATATAAAAATATTTTTAAAACATTATCTTTTCCTAAATCTATTTTACCTCTTTTTTTCCCCTCACTACTTTCCATCTCTAGAAGAACTTCACAGGCTTCTTCACTTAAAATTTCCTCTTTAAAATGAGATTCTTCTTTCACATCGTTTTTAATTTTCTCTTTCATAAACTTCTTCCTTTTAATATTAAATTTAGTCTCTTTATTTTAAAGCCTCCAGTAACTGTACAGTCAATGTACTCTAGTCAAAATTTTCTTTTTATTAATATATTTTATAATAAATATACCAAAAAAAGACAGCAGAATTATGCTGTCTTTTTTTTAAAATACGACTATATTTTAGACTATCGTTAATTATAGATTGGTATGAAGAACTAGCCAAAAGTCAAGCTTCACTTAAAATATCAGTTAATTTTTAAACTTTTTTAAGGTAGCTTCAACAGTCTTTTGTCTTTTTTTTGCTGACTCTAAACCTTTTTTTGTGTTTAGAGCATAATTGCTTGGTGCCTGAGGTACTCCTGCAAGTAATGTTGCTTCATTGTAAGTCAAATTTTTAGGGCTTTTGCCAAAATACCCTCTTGTAGCTTCATTTATTCCTTTATGCCCATTTCCAAAATAAATTGAATTCACATATATTTCCAATATTTCTCTTTTAGAATACTTTTTCTCTAAAGCTAAACTAAAAAATATCTCTTTAAACTTTCTTTTAAAACTTCTTTCATTAGTTAAACAAAGATTCTTTGCAGTCTGTTGTGTTATTGTACTTCCACCTTCTATGCATCTTCCTGCTTTCGCATTATTTACTGTAGCTCTAGCAATAGCCTTAAAATCTAAAGCGCCATGTTTATAAAATCTTCTATCTTCTATAGCAACTATTGCATCTAAAAAGGTTTGATCTATATTATCTATTTTCACATAATTAGGGTTTTTCTTTAACTCACTTATCTTCTGATTTAATATTTCACTATCAGTTTTAACTTTAAAATCAGTACATCCTAATAAAACCATTGGAAGTGTAAATATTATTAAAAACATTATTATAAATTTAGATTTATTTCTCAATATTTTTTTCACTATTAATCCTCCCTATTTGTTTATAAAAATTCATTATTTTTAAATTAATTTTAATCTATCAAATGTTTTATTTGATTTTTCTTTTTATAAGCTAATTATAAATAATCTAATATATATGTAGTATTTAATTCTCTTTCTTTTAGATTTCAATTTTGTAAGAAACTCATAATATTCAATAGTTATATTAAGTATCCTTACTAAAAAAAGACTAGCTGTTAAATCTAACAACTAGTCTTTTTCCTTTCTTATAATCCTAATTAAAAGCCTTAGTTAACATATTTATTAAAAAAACTATCTATAGTTGACTAAATCTATTATATCTAAACGCTCGTCCCACCCCATACCGATATAGTCACCTTCACTAGTGCCATGCCCTCTTAAATCTGGAATAATAACGTTATATCTAATATCTTTCTATCTATGCATAATTGTTATTTTCATTTATTATAAAAAATTTCTAACTATTTATAGAATTAAGTGATAAAATATTAAGGCAAGTTTAAATTTAAATAAATTTTTTATATACGAAAGATGGTGTTTTTTTGAAAGTAAATTTTTTTATACCAAAATATATGTCTACATTTAAATGTATAGGCCCTAAATGTACTGATACTTGCTGTGCCGGCTGGGATATTAACATAGATGAAGTTACATTTAAAAAATATGAAAATAGTAATGGTAAATTAAAAGAAATAGTAAAAGAAAAATATATAAAAAATGAGAACTTAGATGATTCCTTTAACTATGGTTTCATGATTTTAACAGAGGATAAGAAATGTCCTTTTTTAAAATCTAATCTACTTTGTGAAATTCACGGTGAATGTGGTGAAGAAAATCTTTCTATAACCTGCAAAAGATATCCTAGAGTTTTTAATATTATAGATGGCATATACGAAAAAAGTGGTATTCCTTCATGCGAAGAAATTTGTTCTAAAGCCTTCTTAAACAAAGAGAAAATGGAATTTATAGAGACTGAAGAGGAAGTTGATGAGGAAACTATAGAAATACGTAGAGTTATAGATACTGATGCTTTTATTGATTCAGATAGCTTAATTCAATATTTCTGGGATATAAGGGTTAACTCCATAAATATTATGCAAAATAGAGATTTTTCTATTGAAGAAAGACTCATTTTACTAAATTCTTTCTATGAAAAACTTGAATATTTAAGAGGTAGCCATAACTTTTATGAAATTGAAGAATTACTTGAGAAAATTAATGAAGATTCTTCAAACATAGACTCTATGATTAAACCTATAGAGTTTACTCCTTTTAATTTTGATAGAAACTTTTTTAACCTTATTTTAAATGAGGATCTTTTAAAAAAAGTTATTGGTACTAGATTAAAAACTTTTTTAACTTCTTTAAACGACAAGAAAAACCTAATGTCTGAATCTTTTAATGATGATAAGTTAAAAAAATTAGATATTACTCTCACAAACTATTCATATATATTTGAGAACTACCTAGTAAACCAAATATTTAAGGATATAATACCATTTAACAAAGGAGAAAATTTAAAAGATAGTATTAAAGTTCTTATAAATACCTATAAATTAATAAAAGGCTATTTAATACTTTTATATAATTCATCATCAAAAGAAATTTCAGAATACGAAATAATACATATAATTCAAGCTTTAAGCAAGGATTTAGAACATAATAAAGTATTTAAAAACCTCTTAGAAATTGATTAGTTAATCAAAATACTTAACTTTAATTAAAATTTCAATAAATTATATATATTTAATTAGTATAAGACAAAGTTTTAGGTAAATGATTAAAACAGCGACTAATATAAAAATAGAAAGGAGTCTGTAATAATCTTGTTTTTATCACTATCGGTTTCAAAAAGAGAAAAAATTATAGATTTTTTTAAAAAGGAAGTTGTTCTAATTATAGCTACTACCCTAGCTTTAATTAGTTCATTGATATCCATACCCCAAATAGAATACATAGACTTTAAAGTATTGATTTTGCTTTTTAACTTAATGATTGTAGTTGCAGCATTTAAAGAACTTAAAGTTTTAGATTGGATTGCTACATATTTACTGTATAAATGCAAGACCTCCATATCACTTTCATTTACATTAGTATTTTTAACATTTTTTGCTTCTATGCTAGTGACAAATGATGTTGCTTTAATAACCTTTATTCCTTTAAGCTTAGTTTTAGGTAAAAAATCAAACTTAAACACTTTGAATTTGATTGTCTTTCAAACTTTAGCAGCTAATGTAGGAAGTACTTTAACCCCTATGGGAAATCCTCAGAATTTATTTATATATTCATATTTTAATATGTCACCATTTGAATTTTTTAAAGTAACATTTCCTCTTACTATTTTGTCTTCTTTCTTTTTAATGATAACGCTCTTAATGTTAAAAAGAAAAAAACTAGATGTTATTCTTTTAAAAATAGAAATAAAAAATTTTAGACATCTAATTATATGGAGTATTTTATTTGCAATAATATTATTATCAGTTTTTCAAGTTATAAATTATAAATTGGCTTTTATATGTACTATTCTAGTGACATTAATAATTAATAAAAGCTTATTAAAAAAAATAGATTATTCATTAATTTTAACTTTTATAGCATTCTTTATATTTATAGGAAATATTTCTAACTTAGATAAGGTTAAAACTTTAATGAATACTCTTCTAAGTGATAGTAGTACAACCTATTTCACTTCAATAATTACTAGTCAATTTATAAGCAATGTACCAACGACAATATTGCTTTCTCCATTTACAACTTTCAAGGATTCATTACTTCTTGGAGTTAATATTGGAGGTGCAGGTACTTTAATAGCCTCATTAGCTAGTGTTATATCTTATAAACTTTTTATTAAAGAGAATCCTTCTCTTAGTTTTAAATACCTAAAAAGCTTCACTATTTATAATATAATTTACCTTATTATATTCATACCATTGATATTTATATTAGGTTCTATTTTTTAATAAATATTTACCTGTTAGCATCATATTAATAGTATATTTATATGCTATCTTAATACTATAAAAAGAGAGGTTATCAAATAATTTTACACTAAGTTACTCTTTGATACCCTCTTTTTATTTCTATCATTTTTATTTTTCTAAGCAATATTCTAATTCATCTCTGCTTAAGTTTCCTAAATGAATATTGTCTAAATATTTGCTTAAAAAAACATATGCATTCTTCATTTCTTCTAAGGATGTAGCCTCTTCTTGCATTTTGTATCTTGGAAAATATCTTGATATATGAATAGGTATTGATTTATCTACGCTTCCTAAGAATTTTCCTATACGCTCTAAGGTTTCATTATCTGTATTAGAACCAGTTACTAAAAGAGTAGTAACCTCAATATGCTTTCCCATTTTATTAGCTATCCTAATAGTTCGTTCGACTTCATTTAATGATCCAAAGCATAATCTTTTATAATACTCATCATTTCCTTTTAAGTCTATGTTTAAGGCATCTACATAAGGTAGCAACTCCTTTAAAGGCTCTTCACTTACATAACCATTAGTAACTAAAACTATTTTATGGTTAGAGTCTAATTCTTTAATTTTTTTAGAAACATCCAGTACATATTCATACCATATTGATGGCTCATTATAGGTAAAGGCTAAACCTATACTATTATTCATACTAAGGGAAGTTTCTGCCATCTCCTCTGGAGACACAAACCTACTATTAGCTTCATATTGAGATATGCTGTAATTTTGACAAAATGAACACTTAAAATTACATCCAAAAGAGCCAATAGATAATATATTACTTCCAGGTAAAAAGTGATATAGTGGCTTTTTTTCTATTGGGTCTACGGAAATTGAGGTTATCTCTCCATAGTTTATTGAATAAAGCCTTAAAGCTCCCTCTTCACCCCTACTAACTTCTCTAACATTGCATATTCCTCTTTTTCCTTCACCTATTAAACAATTATGCGGACATAAATAACATCTTATATACTCTTCCTCATGTTTATAATATAAAGCTTCTTTTTTCATAGTTTATCACCTAAATTAAACTTCCTTGAACCTTTCTACTTTAAAACGCTCTAATGTATATTTATCAGAAGGACTTATTCCACCTTTATTCATAGCTATCTCAAGTTGTTCCTCTTTATTTTCTACTCCCTCTAAATTTGGAAGAAGTAAGCCTTTTTTATTTCCATAAGTCACTATAACTCCATAATTATATGGATCTAAATCTTCAAAATTAGCCTTTTCAGGTGGATATAATAAATCAACAGATATATCTATTTCAACTAATTCTTCTTTCTTTAAAGGAGCAAATCTTGGATCATTTAAGGCAGCACTTAAAGAATTCCTAATTATTTCTTCTCCAACAGAATCTGTTGTTGGCATAATAGTCCCTATACAACCTCTAAGTTCTCCATTCATTTTCAATGATACAAAAACTCCCTTTCTATCTTCTAGGAGATCCTTATCTTCAATCTCTTCTCTAGTTAATAATCTACCTAAATTAAAATAGGTATCTAAATTTTTTCTTGCTAATTTTGTATATGGATTTCCTTCCTCTAATCTTCTCTTATGTTTCTTCTCTTTTTCATTCATAATATCTTCATAGAGATTTCCACTGCCCTCTTCAAACTGAAAAACAGCATATCCTACCCCTAAAGGTCCTTCATAACTAAGTAACTTTGATTTAGCCCTTGATGAATTTATAATACCTAGTAGTATATAAATTGAACGCAATCCACATTCTCCAGCAGATTTTATAAGATTCCTATCAATTTCTAAAATCTTTTTTAAATCTCCTGATGATAGTATTTTTACTAATTCATCATCAAATTCTTTGCCTAAAGGAGTATAAGGATATGTTCCATTTTCTAATAATCTATGAGATAAATCTCCTGAAGCTATTATTGCAACTTTTCTTCCTGTGTTATTAATTGCTTGCTTAATTACTAACCCCAATTTTAAAAGCTCAATTGGTGTTAGTAACCCATAATTTATATGCACTAATTTATGTTTTTTATTTTTATCAGCATAATATAGTGGAACCATAGCTCCATGGTCTAACTCTAAAGGAGCTCTATATCTTACGCTTGAGTTCTCATCTAAAGCTACTGCTGGTATCTCCTCCTTTACTGATAGATTAATTATCTCATCTGTTAGCTCTATATCTATATTATAATTAAATTTAACCTCTGAAGCTCCAAAATCGCCTAAATCACCATAAATATAATCTGTCTTAATTAATGAAATTGCATCTCTAAAGACTGTTCCATGAGGAGATATAATTATTATTGTTTCTACTTCTGACTCCTCTATTATGTCTCCTACCTCTTTACATGAATTAACTGTTTTTATAACTTCCTCTTCTCTCCCTTTTCCTATCTCTGGAATAATTATAGGAGGGTGTGGCATTAAAAAGTATTTCATAACATACACCTCTCTAATTTTATAAATATATTAATTTATCACACTATATATTGTTCCAAATAAAAACTATCTTATTTAATTACATATAATAAAAAATTCAGCAAACAGTAACTTAGCTTGCTGAATTTTCTTTTAAATTAATATAGATAAACATCTCTTAATTCTTTTAATTTATCGCTATCTAATCCATATTCTTCTTCAAAATATTTGTCATAAGTACCATATTTATTTTTTATAGCATTTAAACTTGAACTTATAAGAGATTCATCTACTCCTAGCATTCCTTGTATACTTGCCTTTAATTTTTCATCCTTAATATACTCTTTAAAAGTTGCCATAACCTTGTCATTGAATTCTTTTCTATTTTTATTACTTTCCATATAATCCTGTATAACTGTTTTTTCTGGAACATTAAGAGCAAGTAAAACTAAAGCTGACCCAACACCAGTTCTATCTTTTCCTGCTGTACAATGTTGTAATATAGCCATATTATCTGGATTTTTAAATAATGTAAATAATTCCTTATATGCAGGATTATTAAATGGCATCATTTCATAACCTTCTTTTAATAGCTGCTCTGGGCTAATAGTCATTTTTCCTCCACTTAATAGCTCTTTAACATATCCAGTCATATCTAAGTTATCATTTCCTTTTAAATTCATCCCAGATATATTTATATTTTTAACTGAATCAATCTGAACATCAGGATTGCTTAAAACCTCTTCCTTTGATCTATAATCTAAGACATATTTTATTCCTAAAGATTTAAAATACTCTAAATCATCGCTCTTTAAAGCTGATAAATCTTCAGATCTATAGAATAATCCCCATTTAACATTTCTTCCATCCTTAGTTTCATAACCTCCTAAGTCTCTGAAATTACAGAAATTTTTAAGAGGTAAAACTCTTTCCGCAACTATGATTTCCTCACCATCAGCTTCAATTTTATAAAAAGTTCTGTTAAGTGGTTTTGGATCTTCAAATTCTAGGCTATTTGTATTATTAAAATCCATAAGAAAAGTTTCTTTTTTATCTAGTGCATCTCTATAAAACACTTTAATATTTTGACAAACTCTATTTAACTTTATTAATATTTTATTGTTATCAACTCTTTCTACATATCCATTTAATTTTTCCATTTGTAATACACTCCTTATGCTTTTTTACTTATTTTTAATTTCTCTTATTCTATTTATATTCTTATTACCTATTAATCCACTTATAATCTTATTTGAAGTTATAAAGTGTGGAATTTCTAAAGTGTAGATATATTCTCCATCACAATTAGATTCAAGACTATCAATCTTAATCTGATAATCTTCAAAATAACTATTTATTTCATCTATTGCCTTATCATTTAAACATCTAATCTCAATGTTTAATTTTTTGGATTTATCTATGAATTTATCCTCAACTTTTTTTAAGAAAGTAAGCACTATTAATATACTAAATCCACTTAGAATGCTAATTTTATAAAATCCCATTCCTATAGCAAGTCCAACACATGCAACAGCCCACATAGATGCTGCTGTAGTTAGTCCTTTGACAGCCCATTTGGTTTGTATTATTGCACCAGCTCCTAAAAAACCAACTCCTGATATAACCTGACATATAACCCTTCCTGCATTTACTTTTAATACACCAGATAATGCAGGATTTTTTGCAAGTTCCTCCCCAGCAAAATAAATTAATTGAACTTGAATAAGCGCTGCAATAGTAGCTCCTAAACACACTAAAACATGAGTTCTAAACCCAGCTGGTCTATTTTCATATTCTCTGTTGTATCCAATAAGACCACCTATAATTATAGATAATATTATCCTAATTCCTACTTGCGAAATATCCATTTTAAATCCAACCTTTCACCTTATAATAGATTCCAAAGCAAATCTAAATATGTCTGTATTATAAAGATTAAGATTTTTACCAAGAATTCTTACTTTATAAAAACTTATATTATTTATAATAAGTTTATAACTATTAAATACATAAATCAAACTGCATATCTTTTAACGCTAAACATAAATTAAAAAATTTTTACCTTTTCCAAGAAGATTTATTAACAATTTGTTCATTTTAATAACTTATTTTTACTTTTTAACTAATTCAATTGTATATATAATAAAAAACTATGGAATTACTAAAAATTCCATAGTTCATTATAAAAAATTCTTTTTAATTAATATTGAAAACTTCTACCCAAACTATATATTAATTGTCATATTTATTGCTTGTTTTCAAAAATAGTAGGATCATTAAAATAATTTACTCCTTGGTTTTTAAGTCTAGACTCTTGAGCTTTTAACCTTTTCTTATATTCATCCCAATTTCTAGATTCTTTTGGTGTCCATCCTATCTCTGAATATCCTATCAATCTTGGGTATATCATAAAATCCATTTGTTCCACAGTTGAAATTCTCTCTGTCCATAAAGGTGCTTCTATACCTAAAATTAAATTCTTAGGAGCAAAGTCTGTAGGATTCCAATTATATGCATCTTCAACTGAAATATATCCAGCCCAATCTGATCCATAAGGAGTATCTTTATTATACTTCATATCTAAATAAGCTTTTTTAGCAATGGAAATAATCATGTTCATATTTTTCTTCCTAGCAGCTTCATTAGAATCCTTCCAATTTTGAAGAATTGTATTAGAATCTATATTAGGTGAAGTATCTATTGGATCCCATCCTATTGGAGTTTTACCATATTTTTGAGCGATTTTTGAAACCCTTCCCACAAAATAATCATAATCTTCTTTCTTAGTCGCATCAGCTTCATCTCCTCCTATATGTAAGTATTTAGAAGGTGAGATAGCAGCTAATTCTCTTATTACATCTTCAATAAATTCATAAGTTTTTTCATCATCTGTCATAAATGTGCTAAAGCCTACTGAAGTTCCTGTATACAGTGGTTTTTTCTTTCCATCAGGATTTAAAAATCCATAAGAAGCTAATGCTGCATTTACATGCCCCGGCATATCAAACTCAGGAATTATTTCTATGTATCTATCTGATGCATAATTTATTAAATCCTTAAACTCTTCCTGAGTGTAATATCCTCCTTTTCCTCCACCAACTTGAGTTGATCCTCCTATCTTAGTTAAGTTAGGCCACTTATTTATTTCTATTCTCCATCCTTGATCATCAGTTAGATGAAGATGAAGTTTGTTTATTTTATATTGAGATGCTAAATCTATTTGACGTTTTAAATCGTCAATAGTGAAAAAATGTCTAGCTACATCTATCATAAGTCCTCTATAACCATACTCTGGCTTATCTGTTATAGTAGCTGCTGGAATACTCCATTCTACTCCTTCTACCATTGATTGTTTAGTTATTTCAGGAGGTAACATTTGTCTTAAAGTTTGAATGCCCCAAAATACTCCTCCAGACTTATTCCCAATTATTTCGACTCTATTAGCTGATGAATTTAATTTATAGCCTTCATCTCCTAAACTTTTATCACCACCTATAGTGGTTAAAAAAATGCCTTTTTCTTTGGTTGACTCTCCTTCAACAATGTTAATTTCAAATCCGGTTACTTTCTTTAAAAGACTAGCAAAATCTCCTGCTATTTTATAAAGTTCCTCTGTTTCATCCGTATTACTTCCTTTAACATAAATAGGTAGATTATTTTCTAATTTAAATACGCCTTCCTTTTTCTCATAACTTAGAGGTTTAGGAATAATAGTATTTTCAATGCTCTGTAATTCTACCATCTTCATAGCTTCCTTTGTTTCAGGAAAACCAAAATATCCTACAATTAAAATAGCTATAGTTAATATAACATAAGCAAGATTTAAACTCGATTTTTTCATCATATTAATCTCCTTTACAAAACTTTTAATCTATACTTTTTATTCCCATATATAAGTAATAGTATGTAAAATTTAAAATAACCCTCTTCAAAAAATTCATTCAATTAACTTTATTAAATAAAAATTTAATAATTCTCCTTTTAAAATTAATGAAAACTCACAATTTACTCCTCATAAATTTAATAGTAAAATTAGTAAAACATCATTATTTAGGAGAGGATTATTATGCTAATTACTAAGAATTCTAAGCCTTTGTCATCAATTTTTTCAATAAAAAAAAGTAAAAGAGCCTCACAAATACTAAAAGACTATTTAGAACTTATTACAGATGCTGATTTTACTCTATATATGGAAGATACTTATTTAAAAATTTCTTTAGAAGATAACTCATCATTCATTCCAAACAAAATCCTATTTGTATTAGATTCTTCTAATGGTGAAAATGGATTTTCATATCATATTGATAAAAACATCTTATATTTCAAAGCTAAAAATGAACAAGCCTTTGTATATTCAGTCTATGATTTTTTAGAGCGAATAATAGGATGTGGTTTTTATAGTAGTGATTGTGAGTTTGTTCCTAAAATCCAAACTTTAGATATTAATTTTGCTTCCTATTCATTTAATCCTCCAATAGACTATCGTGAGGTTTTTTATAAGGATTTTGAAAATCCTATTTTTGCAGAAAAATTAAAGATGAATACAAGTAAAGAACATGAGAGTTGGGGCTTTTGGTGCCATTCATTCCAAGTTTTACTACCTTATGATTTATTTCATGAACATCCAGAATATTTTGCCTTAATAGATGGGCAAAGAAATCCTAAAGGAGAACCTTGTTTAAGCAATCCTGATGTTAGAAAAATAATAAAAGAAAACTTAAAAAAATTTATGGATGAAAAACCAGAATGTAAATATTGGTCTGTAAGCCAAAATGATGATAACTTATATTGCCGTTGTCCAGAATGTGCTGCTAGAGATGCTTATGATGAAACTCAAATGGGTTCTATATTAGATTTTATAAATGAGGTTGCTAATGAATTTCCTGACAAAGTTATATCAACCCTAGCTTATTGGTATTCTAGAAAACCTCCAAAACATACACGTCCAGCTTCTAATGTCCATATAATGCTTTGTAATATTGAGGCTAATAGAGGACTCCCTATAGAAACTGATCCTACTAATAAAGAAGTCAGAGAAGAATTAATAGCCTGGTCAAAAATATGTAAAAATATCTCTCTTTGGGATTATAATATACAATTTGCTAATTTAGTTAGCCCTTTTCCAAACTTAAGAACTCTAGGACCAAATATGAGATATTTTGTAAAGAATAATCTTAAACTTTTATTTAGCCAATGTAATAGAGAAATAGGCGGGGAATTTGCTAAGCTTCGTGGATATATGCTAGCTAAACTTGCTTGGAATCCAGACTGTGATGAATTCTATCATATGAAGGATTTCTGTGATAAATATTATAAAGAAGCTTCTCCTTTCATTCTTGAATATATAGAGCTTATTCATGATGCTCAGGAAAAATTCAATGAAAGATTAGACATATTTAATGGTCCTAAAAATGCTGAAAACACCTATCTTTCTTTAGACTTATTTAATAAATATAATGACCTTTTTGATAAAGCTTATGAAAAAACTAAGTATAATGAAGTCTTATTTACAAGAGTTCAAGAAGCCAGACTTCCACTTTACTATGCTGGAATAGTTTTAAAATATGGTACTTTAGAAGAACAGCTATTGAACATTAAGGAATTCGCTAAAATAGCTAATAAAGTAAATTTGGAAATGGTGGAAGAATGGAAAATAACCACTGAAAAATTCCTTATGGATTCCCTAATAGCTTTAGATTAGTATAAGAAATAATATTTCTATATAATACATTCATTGTTAAGAAGATTTATTCAACCTTTTCTACTAAAAAAGAAAAATCACATTCATAGATAATCCTGTTGTTTGACTTTACTCTTACAATCTTCATACTATGAATGTGATTTTATAGACTTGAGCCCATTTTAATGATCCATAAGCCTCCAAATTAGTCTCTTTTTGATTCCATCTAGTTGATGTAATATTTAATATTCTGCCATATTCTTATCCTATATCTATTTTAAAGCACAACAGCTCCATCTACTGATAATATCTCTCCACTTATATAACTAGCCATATCAGATGCTAAAAATAAAAAAGCATTTGCTATGTCTTCAGCTTTCCCAACTCTTCCCAACGGAATATTCTTAGCTATTTCTTCTATTAACTTCTTATCTAAAGCAGCTACCATATCTGTAGCAATTATTCCAGGAGCTACTGCATTTACTCGTATACCGTCTTTTCCAAGCTCTCTTGCTAAAGATTTAGTTAATCCATTTACTGCAAATTTTGAAGTTGGATATCCAACTCCTGTTCTTTGACCATATAAACTCACTACTGAACTTGTATTTAAAATAACTCCTTCTTTTTGAGTTTTCATTGTTTTTACTACAACCTTTGTACAGTTGAATACTGCTTGGACATTGATATCCATAATTTTAGAAAAATCATCATCACTTTGACCATATATTGGTCTATTATCACTTACACCAGCATTATTTATAAGAATATCTATTCTTCCCCATTTTTCTAAAATTATATTTTCCATATCCTCTATTTCACTTATTTCTAATAAATTAGGATAAAATCCCATAACTTCATAATTAGGATTAATTTCATTTATTTCTTTTAAAGCTTTATCAACAGTTTCTTTTTTAGAACCACATAAGGCTACTTTAGCTCCATGAGCAAGAAATTTTTTAACTGTGGCAAATCCTATTCCTCTAGTTCCTCCAGTTACAATAACTACTTTATTATTTACACTTTTTGATAACATATCCATAACAAATCACCTCTTAAATATATATTACTTCAATACACTCCATATACTCTTTTAATAATCGTATTTTATTTATATAATAATACAATAGGAATATATATTATTCTAACTATAATATAAAACTTTATATTTTTCTCTTTATTATTTACTTAACTTAATAGATATCTTACACATATTATTTTAAAATTACTCATTTCATGATTAAAAATATATAAAATTTATATATTTTTTACATAATAAAAAACCATATAAACCTTAAAAAGTTTATATGGTTTTAATATTTTTTTCTCTAATTGTTTAATTATAAATTAAAGTAATTCACCATAATATTTTCTAAATGCATTTTTCATTGCTGTTGCAAGAACCATATAGCATATTACTATTCCTAATAACCAAGGGAAATAAGTATATGGTAACGCAGTCATCCCTAATGATGTTCCTAAAAAAGTATAAGGAATTACTGTTCCAACAATAATAGCTAAAGTCGTAACAGCTAATACTGGAAGTGATGCTCTACTTTGTATAAATGGAAGCTTTGGTGTACGTATCATGTGTATAACAAGTGTTTGAGACCATAAGCTTTCAACAAACCATCCTGCATTAAATACTGAAATAAATAATGCATTATTTACTCCTGGTGCACCATAGTGTCCTCCTGCAATACTCGGACAAATTATAAAGAACATAATAATATAAGTTGCTATATCAAAAACTGAACTTGTAGGTCCTATCCAAACCATGAACTTACCTATTGAAGAAGCATCCCATTTTCTAGGTTTTCTTAAATATTCATCATCCATATTATCCCATGGAATTGAAATACAAGAAATATCATAGATTAAGTTTAAAGCTAAAATTTGAATAGGTAGCATTGGTAAAAATGGTAAGAACACACTTGCTATAACTACAGAAAACATATTTCCGAAATTAGAACTTGCTGTCATTTTAATATATTTAATTATATTTCCAAAAGTTCTTCTTCCCTCAATAACTCCTTTTTCTAATACCATAAGGTCTTTTTCTAAAAGAATTATATCTGCGGATTCCTTTGCAATGTCAACTGCTGTATCAACTGAAATTCCTACATCTGATTCATGCATTGCTGCGGCATCATTAATTCCATCTCCCATAAATCCAACAGTATGTCCATTTTCACGAAGAATTCTAACTATTCTAGTCTTTTGTTGTGGACTAAGCTTTGCAAAAATATTTGTTTTTTCAACTTCAACTTTTAATTCTTCATCACTCATTTCACTTATTTGAGAACCAAGAAGAATATTTTCAACCTCCAATCCAACTTGCTTACAAATACATTTTGTGACCCCATCATTATCTCCGGTTAAAACTTTTACTGCTACTCCATTATCATTAAGAGCTTTAATTGCAGATAATGTTGATTCTTTTGGTGGATCTAAGAAAGCAAGATATCCCATAAGAACCATGTTAGATTCATCTTCTACAGAGAAAACACCTTCTACAGAAGGATTGTTTTTTTGTGCAACCGCAATTACACGCATTCCTTCATTATTTAATCTCTCAACAGTAGCTAAGATCTCTTTTCTTATTTCATCTGTTAAAACTTCAACTTTTCCTCTATATTCTACCTTCGAAGAAATTTTTAGCATTTCTTCAACTGCCCCCTTAGTAATTAGCTGAGTTTTACCTTCTTTATCTTTTATTACAACACTCATTCTTCTTCTATTAAAGTCAAAAGGTATTTCATCAACCTTAGTGTATTTTCCCTCTAAGTCACTAAAATTCAATTTGTTAGCTTGTTCTAAGATTGCTACATCCATAAGATTTTTTAATCCTGTTTGGAAAAAACTATTTAAAAAAGCATGTCTAAGAACTCTTTCATTTTCATTACCATGAACATCAAGATGATATTCTAAAACAACCTTATCTTGAGTTAATGTACCTGTTTTATCAGTACAAAGTACATCCATAGCTCCAAAATTTTGTATTGAATTTAAGCTCTTTACAACAGTCTTTTTCTTTGCCATTTTTACAGCACCTTTTGCAAGGTTTGTTGTAACTATCATAGGTAACATTTCTGGAGTTAAACCTACTGCAACTGATAATGCAAATAAGAATGATTCACCCCAGTCTCCCTTAGTTAATCCATTTGCAAAGAATACAACTGGCACCATACACATCATGAATTTAATTAATAACCAAGAAACTGAGTTTACGCCTTTTTCAAAGCTAGTGACAACTTTCTTCTCTGTAATTGTCTTTGCCATAGAACCGAAGTAAGTATAGTCTCCAGTTGATAATACAATACAAAGTGCAGAACCACTTATTACATTACTTCCCATAAATCCTAAGTTTGTACTTTCTAAAGGATTAGTTAAATTAGAGGTTACTTCTTCTCCATATTTTTCAACTGGTTCACTTTCACCAGTTAATGAAGCTTGGCTAACAAATAAATCCTTTGAAGAAACTATTCTTAAATCAGCAGGAATCATATCTCCAGCTGATAAATATACTATATCTCCTGGTACAATTTCTGAAAGTTCAATTTCTTTTCTACCTTCTCTCTCAACTGTAGCTGTTGTTTTTACCATAGCCTTTAACTTCTCAGCGGAGTTATTTGATCTACTTTCTTGAACAAATTTTAATACTCCACTAACAGTAACCATTGTAACTATTATTACTACTGTACTGTAAGATCTATCACTTGGTGCTGGTAAAATGATATCTGTAAATGTTGATATTATTGCAAGAATAAAAAGTACAACTGTAAAAGGATTAACAAAAGATTCAAAAAGTCTTTTAAATACTGAATCACCTTTTTCATGTGAAATTACATTTTCGCCATACTTATCAATTCTTCTTTCAGCCTCTTTCTCACTATATCCATTTAAAGATGTTTCCATTTCTTTTAATAGATTTTCTGAGCTCGTTTTACTTGCTCTTATTAATCTTTCATTCATTAAAACTTCATTTATAACTTTTTGTTCTGTTCTCTTCTTCATAATTCTTACCTCCTAATTCTTTGAAGAAATTTTTTAGGAAGTAAAGACATTAAACAGGACAAAAGTATCCTTCTACTCTATTAAATTAATTAAGCCTTCGAAAAATGATAGCAGGAACATTAACAGAAATATTCTTAAAACATTTTTCATATAAAATACTTCGCCCGTCAAGTTGTATGCCTCCACTACTTCCCGTGTCCATTACTATCACCTCTACTTTCTTAAAATAATTTAAATAATATGTTTCAACATAAAAAATCCTTACCTAAATTTAGGTAAGGATTAAATTCATGCAAAAACAAAGTACTAAGCGCATAAAAAAACGCCTAAGCACAATATCGTTCAAGCTTTAGCTTCACCGGGCAATGAAATTGCATTAGATTATGCCTTGTTTTCTCGACATAGCCTGCTAACCTTCTCATAGTGTCTCCACTACTCCGCGGCAGCAATCCGTATCCCGGTGGTAACCTCACCTACCGATTTTTATTCCGTTGTTAGTTTCATTCTATGCAATAAATTTTAAAATGTCAACCAAAAAACTTATTTTCATAAATACATTTCTTTAATTTATTTAAAATTTTATATTGTTTTATTAAAAAATTTATATGAATTCCTCTTATCTTTAACAAAACTAATTGCAATAATAGTATAAACTAATAAAAACATAAATGTGCCTAATGCACCTACGAAGTCAAATTGTTCTAACGCGTATTCTCCTAAAATAATTTGGTAATAAATCCACAAAATCGAAAATATCAAACCCGGTAACAACAAAATTAAATCCAAAACTAGATTTTTTTTCTTAGGAATCCACTTTATTTTCCTATCTTCTCCATAAGTAGCCTTCATACCAATAGCTAATAAAGCAAATAGTGAAAATTGTAATGCTAATATTATATCATTAATTCTATTTAATAAATATTTTTTCTCATTTATTATTAAAAGCTTATAATCCTTTAAAGAATATTTGACCTTAACTTCATCACCAACAAAATCAACCAAATCTTTATCAATTTTATTCAACGTAGCAGGAACATCAATCTCTTGTCCATCAATCTTTATTCTTACAATTGGAGTATATGATTTTAATTTACGTCTTCCTGAAGTAATCTTTTCATCAAAAGTTATTAATTTCCCTGTTGTTTCTACTCCTTTTAATTCCAAATAACCAATTTTATATAAATCAGATATAACAGAATACAAAAGTACTATGGCTGCTAAAATTAATATTAACTTTGTAAACCCTATTTTTATCTTATTCTCTTTTGCCATTTTTTATCCCCTTAACTATTTTATAATCCTTTCTAAGCTTTCAATTTCTTCTTTGCTTATATATCTCCACTTTCCATAATCTATACCCTCAAGATTTATATTTACAATTCTTATTCTTTCTAATTTAACCACATTAAACCCAAATGCTTTACTCATTCTTCTTATTTGTCTATTTAATCCTTGTGTTAGTATTATAGAATATGTATTTTCATTTATCCTTTTAACTTTACAAGGCTTTGTTACTTGTCCTAATATTTCAACACCCTGCTCCATTTTTTCAATAAAATCATCATAAAATGGCTGATCTAATTTAACAATATATTCCTTTTCATGATTATTTTCTGCTGCTAAAACTTGATTTGCTAAATCACCATCATTAGTTAGAATTATTAACCCTTGTGAATCCTTATCAAGCCTTCCTATTGGAAAAACATAATCGTCGATTCCTAAGTAATCTATTATATTATTCTTAACCTCTTCTGCAGCAGTACACACAACTCCTACTGGCTTATTAAGTGCTATATAAATCTTTTTCTTTGGAACTAAGGGCTTTCCATCTAAAAGTATTTCATCACTCAACTCAACCCATTGCCCCTCAATACATGGCTTACCATTGACAATAACTCTTCCCTCTCTAATAATTTTATTAGTTTCTTTTCTAGAGCATATCCCAAAATTGCTAAAAAGCTTGTTTATTCTCATTATTAATTATAAACATTCCTTCCTAAACTCAAATTATTATTTATATTAATTTTAAATTCATCTGATTAATTATAACAGAATTAATTAATAATTTTCAAAATTAGTATGTATCATAATAATATATAAAATTTAAAAGAACTAACAATTTGTCAGCTCCATAAAATTTTAGTTAATTAAACTTCATTTAAAGTTAACTATTAAGAAAGGTTATAATGAAAACTATCTCCAACAATTATTTTTTCTTTTAGCAAAATTAACTATTCCCAATAGATATATTCCTATGATCAATAAGGATAATATTAAAGTTCCGGAAGTAAAACCTAAACCATTATATTTTAATGTAATAAAGCCATAGTAAAAGCTAAGAAATGCCCCTATAACTCCTGGTAATCCTGAAATCAAAAATATTATTTTATTCTTTGTAGGAACATCAAAAGTTAACTCTCTTCCCCTATATGTTTCTACAGACATTTGACTTAACATAACCATTAATAAAAAAGATCCCACAAATACTAAAGAATTAGATATCTCATATAACCAAAATAGTTTATCATCTATTATTACTTTAGATGGAGTATTTTTTAAGTAATTAACTTTTACATCTAATCCTATTATGTCTAACTCTTCATTTAAAGAATTCATTGTTACAGGAACTTGTATTTTTTCCTTTCCATCAAAAAATTCAACTATAGGGACATAATCGTAATAACTGCTCCTTCCTCTTCTACTACTTTTTTGAAGCAAATCATATGCAACTATTTTTGCATCTGCTTTTTCTCCATTAGATTTAATATATATTAATTCTCCTAATGGTCTTAATGCGCTTAGAATGAAAACAACTCCAAATATAAAAAATATTATTCCATTGTTTTTTCTTTTTAAATTCATAAACTTCCTCTCTTCATATTAAACTATAAATTTATTTACAATATCCTTTTATTACAATTGTTAAAATTAAATTATATATAGACTTCTTAAAATCCCCTAAATAATAGTTTCTTTCTAAAATAAAATTATCCTTTTTTCTTTAGTAAAAATATTTATTTTAACCAAATTTTAAAAATTAGTTTATATATTGCAAATAGTAGTTTATAATGTAATTATAGTATATTTAAAATTTAATAACATACTTTAGGAACGTATGGTTATACTATAAAATATTTTTCGGATTTTCTGTTAGCCTGTTTTTATATTGTATTTTTAGAGTAAATAACCTTCTTTGCTTTAAAAATAACTTGGATGATTTTTATGGATAAATAAGCTTAAATTTTATGTTTTAAACTTATTTCTTTAAACTCTCTAACTTGGTTTGCCACCAACTACAGATAATCAGTACGATTAGAGAAAAAGCTAAGGTAATTTAAATTACCTTAGCTTTTTTCTTATTTTAAACCCTATTCAAATAATTTAGTTATTTCTTCTTCAGTAAGTCTTTTCAATCCTTTGCCATCCATAGCCTTACCATCCATTAAACTTTGAATAAGCTCTCTTTTATCCTCTTGCATTAATACTATTTTTTCTTCAATAGTATCCTTTGCAACTAACTTTATTACTTCTACTCTATTTTCTTGTCCAAATCTATGAGCTCTATCCGTAGCTTGATCTTCTACCGCTGGATTCCACCATGGATCAAAATGTATAACCACACTAGCAGAAGTTAAGTTTAATCCTACTCCTCCTGCTTTTAAAGATATTAGAAATACCTTTATACTCTCATCCTCATTAAACTTCTTTACTCTTTCAACTCTTTCTTTAGCTGATGTTCCTCCATCTAAATATAAATGAGAGATACCTTCCCTTTTAAAATCATCCTCTATTTTCTTTAATACTGAAGTAAATTGAGAAAATAATAAAATTTTCTTACCGGATTCACTGGCATCCTTAACAATTTCCTTTACTACAGTTAGTTTTCCACTTCCTCCAGTGTACTCTGGAATAACTATTGAAGGATCCAAACAAATTTCCCTTAACTTTGTTAAATAGGCAAATAGATTTATCTTCTCATTCCCACTCTTTCCACTTATTTTACTTTCATTTAATTTGGTTTTTATTGCTTTTACATATGAATTATATATTTGCTTTTGTTTACCCTTAATTTCTACTAAATATTTCTTTTCAAGTTTTTCTGGAAGTTCACTTAAAACATCTTCCTTAAGTCTTCTTAGTATAAATGGATTTATTAATGATTTTAATTCATCCAAATTATTTTCATCTAAGATAAAACGCTCTCTAAACCTTTCTTTAGTGAATAAATATCCAGGCATAACAAAATCAAATATTGACCAAAGTTCCATTAAATTATTTTCTATTGGAGTTCCTGTTAAGGCAATATTACATCTTGACTTTATTTTCTTCACAGATAAGGTTGCTTGTGCACTTGGATTTTTTATATTCTGAGCCTCATCTATTATGCAATAATCGAAACTTAAGTTATCATAAGCCTCTTCATCATTTTTTAAGGTACCATAAGTAGTTAATAAAATATCATATCTTTCATAAGACTTTGATGATTTCTTGGTTTTATTTTTACCATTTGATTTATTTTTGCCTTCTTTTGAGTTATTTATATTTTCCTCTTCATCTAAATCTAATCCTTCAAAAGAATCCATGTAATCTAATTTAATACCAAGACTTCTTTTAAAGTCATTTAAAACCTTGTCTCGTCGTGCTTTACTTCCATGAACTAATCCAATCCTTAAGCTAGGTGCAAACTTTTCAAATTCGTCCATCCAATTATATATAACTGAAGTTGGAACCACCACTATGCTTTTACTTTTCTTTTGAGATAATAAAAAAGCTATTATTTGAAGAGTTTTACCAAGCCCCATATCATCTGCTAAAACTCCTCCAAATCCTAAATCAGTAATTTCATTAATCCACTTAAAACCTTCTTTTTGATAAGATCTAAGCTCTGCATTTAAAGCTTTTGGAACAAGTTTTCT
This sequence comes from Clostridium sp. LIBA-8553, assembly GCF_057782465.1. Taxonomy (NCBI): domain Bacteria; kingdom Bacillati; phylum Bacillota; class Clostridia; order Eubacteriales; family Clostridiaceae; genus Clostridium; species Clostridium sp. LIBA-8553. Next base: position 1,390,701 of record NZ_CM173489.1, on the reverse strand, counting down.
CTTAAACTCTTTATTTAAAAGTTTATTGACTATTTCTTGAAGAACCTTACCACCTTTTATGAATGATAAATTTCTGTCTTTCAACTTTTCTTGTATATATAAAACTTTACTCTTATCAATATTAATTTCATTATTACTAATATTGTCTAGCCCTAAGTCCTCTAAAAGGTTTAAGAAATGTACTATACCTGGTTCTTCTAAGTCTAAGTAAGTCTTCTTAGTCTTATAAAATCTCTTCCCATTTTTCATGGCATCTATACTTTCTCTAAGCTCTTGTATATCAAAATCTCCAAAATTAAATTTTAACTTATAGAAATTTGTTAACTCTGAAAGTTCTGATGAAATAAGTGATGAATCTATAACCTTAAACTCCTGTAACTCTTTAGATAATATAACATCACCATGCTCTTTTATCTTCTTAAGTCCTTTAGAGAAAAAATCATACATTGCCTCTTCATCTCCAATAAAACAAAAGTCCTCTTCCCTTTTTATAAATTTAAATCTTTCAAGTTGAAATTCTATATGTTTTTCACTTTTTAAATCCCTTAAAAAGCTATTATCCTTTTCATCTCTTATTAAATCAATTATATATCCACAATAATCTATTTTTACATTACAATAAATTTCTCCCTTATTTTCATAAAAATAAAATGTTGTTTTCATTAGCTTTTCTTTAAAGATTTTAACATTCTCATCAAGCACTATATTTTTACTTATATTTTTTAATTCTTCCAAAAGATTTTTTAAGTTTTCTAAAGTTTTCTTATATGTAATTGTATTATTCTTTAAAAACAACTTATGAATTGGAATATAATATTCTAATTGTCTCTTTCTTGGAAGATATAAATTTCTATCAAAAAACATTACATCTCCTGTATTATTTAAAATAACAGGAAATTTTTTATGATGACTTAATATAAATTCTTCTTTTCCTTCTTTTAAAGTTAGAGCTACCGGAACATTTTCCTTTCTAACCTTAACTTCATAATTAATTGAATTAAAATTAAAGTTTATTTTCTTTTTCTCATCAATTAACTTAAGAAAATCCTTTAAACTATTTTGTCTAAGCCTTAAATATCTTCCATTTATCTTATCACTATTAGCTCCAATAAATTGAAGTATTCTTTTATCCTCCTTCAAAAAATCATCCTTCAAAGGATTATATGTAAAACTATCATTAAATTTCAATGGCTTTTTCAAGCTGTTTTTGTATAAGAAATCTTTTAGATCTAATATTAAGTTTAAATTTCCTACTCCTATTCTAAATTCGCAATTGAAGAATTGAATTCCCTCTTTTACCATATGCTTAATGCTTATATCTAAAGAAAGAAATCTCTTCTCTTGTTGTTCATTATTCTTCTCATTCTCTTTAACTAACTTGTTTTCCACCTTAATTATTGATTTTTTACTTGCTATTTTTTTCTTAGCTAAAGAATAAAAAGCATCACCAGTTGCTGATATATGCTTGCACATATAATTTTTCACCTGTTTACTATTCTCCTTAAAGGTTTCACAACTACAGTTAACTCCAATAATCTCATTATTTTTCATATTTATTTTTAAGTGAGTATCATAATCCCAGTTTTTATCTTCATTTAATACCCTTCCATAAATATGATAAACTCCATCTATGCTTTTCCCCTTAACATCTTTTATGTATGCTTCCTTAATTAACTTTTTTCCTTGCTCTCTAGTAAAACTGGAAGTTCGCCTTACTAAGTTTTTCATTAAAATTTCTAAATTCAAAGGCATTCCCCTCCTTAACTTTTATAGAATTATTCTATCATACTTATAGATTCCTCTCTACTTAACCTATTTCTTAAGCTTTAAACTATTTGTAAAATCAATTTATTTCACTAAAAAAATGTTATAATATATAATTACATAATTAACCTATTAAAGAAAGGAAAGTTAATATTGTCTAAATATGAACTAGTTAAAAAATTAAAAAGTATACATTCAAATATAGGACTTATATTTACTAATATTTTTTTGTTTCTTACTTCTGTTGGTGTTTTTTTTGGATATATAATAGGAATTTATAAAAGCAATTATGATTTAAATTTTATTATTGAAAATGGGAAATGGGCCATCCCCTTAAGTTTTACTATCTTTATTTTTTGGCTTATTATATTTATATCATCAACTAATAAAGATGAAGAGGAAGAAAATGAAAGAAAAATTTATAAAAAGAAAAAAGTAAAAAACTTAGCAAGAAGCAACGAAGAAACAAACAAAAAATTAACAAGAAAAGAAAGAGCTCGTATAGGATACAAGCCCCCTAAGGATTTAATAAGTGCTACTAGATTTTCTATATTAATGATTATGTTTCTCTTTAATACTCTTTTTCCAATGATACTTAAACTATATTATGATTATGAAACATTTACTACTAGCTATCTAGATATAGTCTTTCTTAGTTTTGTTGTTTTTAACACTCTATCATTGATTTTATTAGCATTAGCTAAAAAACTCTACATATTTTTAACTTTTTATAAAGCATTATCAATGAGCATTCTTTCATTATGTTCCTTCTTATTTTCACTAAGAATACTATATATAAGCGTATTAAGTTCTAGGTTTATAAGCCTTTTAATAGCTTTTTCATCCATATACCTTTTAATAATTATTCTTGCTTTCAAGCATTTAATAAAACCTACAAGAATAATATATCCTAAGGTAGTTTATATTAAAATACTTTTAGGAGTAATAGGCTTTTTAGTAATTATTTACTTAATAGGACTTCCACTTCTAATTTTTTCTTATTGTTTTGCTTTATTCTATGCTTTCTTTTATAAAGCTTATAAAGAGTTCAAGCATAGACCAAGAAACCCAAAGGTGAAAAAGTAACTTACCTTTGGGTTTCTTTTATTCTCTCTTTAAATCCACATACTTTTCTAAACTTAATTTTAAATTTTAAATTTTAAATTATAAGTATTATAAAACAATTAAAATCATCTATTTATTTTTCTTTGAAAAAGTTAATCTTATCTATGCTCTTTCCATCTGGATTTTTAATCTCTAATGTAAATTTCTCCACATTATCAAAAGAGCTTATTCCATCAAAAGTTCCACTTAACCTATCTCCCCCATTTTCTAGAGATTCCATACTAGCTCCATTCATCCTATACTCTTTCCCATTTTCATCTATAACTTTCATAGCCCATAATATATTTTCATCATGACCTGGTGCTAAATAATCAAATTTTAAGAATAATCCTGTTGGTATAGCCTTAGCCTCATGAATAACTATATTAGGTGATTCATTTTCAAATGAATATTGTATCTCATTAACTTGAGTAAATTTTTCATCTAAATTAACAGTTAAATTCCAATTTAATTCTGAACTATAAATGAGATTATCTGTAGTTAAGTTTCTAAAGTTTATACTGTTAACCTTTATTTTAATCTCATCCATTTTAGGAATTTTTCCTTCTGTTGACTCAAATAAAGTTCTTAAGTAAAGCTTTCCTTCACTTGCTTTACTATTATCAAAAGTATACTCAGTACTTCCAATTGCACCCTTCTGTCCATTTTCAGAAATTATTTCTCCATCTCCAGTGTATAAGGATATATCATTATAAACATCAGTCTTTTCACTATCTAACTTTAAAAGATTTTTTGTATTTTTAACATCTAACTCAAACTCTAAAATTATATGACTACTATCAGCTAAAACATTATTTAACTTCATATTAAAATCATCAGTAACTATCCATTCATTTGATACTTCTTGAATATAGTTGTTGTTTATTGCACTTTCAATTCCAGGATTATTGAAAAATAACTTATTAATGGTTGCTCTAACTGGACTTGATAATCCTATTAAAGTAGTAATAGTTAATCCTGCTGCTACAGCTACGTATTTTCTTTTATTTGATTTACCTTTTCTCTCTTTACTTTTCATATATATTATGTTCTTATAAGTTTCATCAGAACTCATATTACACTCTTTATTTAAATCTTTATTATCTTTTATGTCTAACTCTAATTTTTCTAATTTATCTTTTTTACTAAATATATACTCACTTGATGATTTGTTTTGGTCTTTTTCTCTTATTTCATTTAAAGCTAGGTTAACCTTATCTAAAACAACTTTTGGAACTTCTATATTTTCATTTTTTAAATTTAATAATTTCTTTTCTAAGTTATCCATCTACTTTACCCCCTTATTAACTCCATAAAAATCTCTTAAGTCGTTTCTTGCCCTACATAACCTTGATTTTATGGTTCCTTCCTTATCATCTAAAATAGCTGAAATCTCCTTCACACTAAATCCCATAATATAATAAAGTGTTATAACAATTCTATAATCCTCTTTTAACTGATTTATTGCTTCATTAAGTTCTAAATTTCTTATTCCCTTTTCTTTATAACTAACAGCATTAATATCATCTATAGAAATAATTTTCTTATTCCTATTTAAAATATAGTTACATCGATTTATTAAAATCCTAATTAACCATGTATTAAAAAACTTCGGCTCCTTTAAAGTATTTAACCTTTCATAAGCTATCATTATGGTTTCTTGCATTGCATCCCCAACATCTTCATCATTTTTTAATATAGATTTACCTATTCTATACATCTGTTTTGTAGATTTGTTTATAATCTCTATAAAAGCTTCCTGTTCTCCACCTAAAGCCCTCTCTATAAGCTCTTGCATTTTTAGTTATTCCCCCTTAATAATCTTTTAAAATTTATTTCCTTAAGACCTCTTTCACTTATTAGATAAACTTCCCCATAAAAAGGTTGCAAATTATTTTTTAATAATTAGGCTATGTTTTAGGGGAATGTTGATTTTTAGCTAATAATTAAAATTTTATCTAATTCAATATATTTATTTTTAATTATAAATTTTAATCTTTCAAACTTATAGACCTTAGTGAATAATCAAATATTAATTTCCAAACACTATAAAGGTATTATAATTTGAAAGGTAGTGATTTGTTTATTATGAATCCATTTTTAGAGAAAAGTTCAAAAATTCAATCACATTTTACAGATTGGAAAAATATCGCTGCAAAGCCTTATAATAAAAGTGAGGTTAATCCTTACACTAAAACTAGAATAATTTTAATGAACGGAGCTGAATTTGAGTCAAACTGGTTTTCTCATCAATTTTCCAGACATTGCTTAAATAATGAACTTAGAAGAGAACTTGCACTTTCTAGAAGGTTAGATAAGCAGCAACAAATGTTAATAGGTTCATTAAGACCTGCACATGAGACTATTCTAGAAACTACTATAAGTTATGAACAACTTGCAGTAGATTTAACCGCAAAACTTGCTAAAAGAGAGCCTAATAAGCATGTAAAAGAAGCGCTAGATTTTGCATTACTTGAAGATTTTGATCACTTATATAGGTATTCAGATTTACTCTTCATGGAAGAAGGAGTTAAGGCTGAAAACCTAGTAGGTCATTATACAGAAATAATGCCAGCTAGACCAACAATCTCTGAACATAGATGCCCTACTGATAACATAAGAAATTTTGTAGATTTTAAAACAGCTGATATTCTTACTAAGTTAAACATATCAATAATAACAGCGGCTGAACAACAAACTATGAATTATTACATGAATATAGCAGGTTTCTATACTAGTGATATTGGAAGAAGCCTTTATCAAGAAATAGGATTAATAGAAGAACAACATGTTTCACACTATGGAAGCCTTTTAGATCCTAACTGTACATGGCTTGAAAATTTACTTATGCACAAATATACTGAAGCATATTTATATTATTCTTGCTATAATTCTGAAGTTGATCCATATATAAAAGGTCTATGGGAACAAGGCTTTGTTCAAGAAGTTTCTCAATTACATCACGCAGCTGAACTTCTTAAAAAATATGATAAAAAAGAATGGCAAGAAGTTATTCCAAATGGAGATTTCCCAGAATTATTAACTCTAGGTGAAAATATAGATTATGTTAGAGATGTATTAAAAAATACTGTCAACAATACAACAATAAAAGATGATTATGTGGATGTAAGCACATTAAAATCTGATTCATCATTCCATGAATTCCAAAGTAAAGTTAATGCTGATGTTGCTAGTGTTCCAAGTCATAAGGTTATAACAGACTTCATATCAAAAAATAATCAAGATTATAGATTTGAAACTTGTGAAAATCCTATTGAAGATTTAAGAGGTAGAAAGTCTGACAATACTTCTGTAGGTAGAACATCTTTAAGTTAATATAAAAATAATTATAAAGAGCCAATATTTAATAAAATATTGACTCTTTATATGCTTTATAAAAGAAATTTTAATACATATTTGTTTTTTTGATTTTTGCTTTCATTAATCTATATAAAAATTATCTTATTGACTACTTATATAATATATTTATCAAAACAAACTACAATCCTATACTAATGAAAATAAATCATTTAAAGCTTCACTCATAGTAGGATGAGTAAATATATTATCTCTTAAGAAAGTATAGTCCTCATCAACCTTCATAGCTAAACTAACTGTCCTTATTATTTCAGCTGACTCTGCACATAACAGTGTACAACCTAATATCTTATTAGTATTTGTATCCACTATAGACTTCATCAGTCCTTGAGTTTCTCCAATAACTTTTGCTCTTGGAATAGCATTAACCTCTAATTATATTCCATATTATAGCTCTAATATTTCTTTTTAGCTACTATTATTAACATCATTGTTCTAAGTAGTTCATCCCTAATTTCTTGATAAATATTCAATGACTTCTTAATTCCACTAGATTCTCCCACAAATTTTTTAAAATCTTTTATTTAATGTATATATAAATATTCTCCACTAAATTAATATTTTCTTCTTTTATACTTACTTACGAATAATGTACTGATTAGTAATATAAAAGAAATTACCCCTAACAGTATGAAATAAATTTTATTAAATGATGTTTTAGAAAATTCTCCTTGATTCTGTCTCGGCATACTTTTAAACATATTTATGTTTTCTTCGCTTATTCCAAGTTCAGTTAACTGATTTTTCTCCTCTTCACTTAAACTTGAATAATCTCTATTATTTAATATAATCATAGCTTTCTGTATATTTTCTTGGGAAGGCATATTATCCATATTAGGTATACCCTTATTATTAGGAGGAGCACCATTAGAATTCTTCATATTGTTAAGAGCTTCTCCATTAAAAGCTGCTCCGCCTTGAGGTGGTTCTTGTCCATTGTTATTTTTTTCATCATTATTTTCTAAATTTTCTCCATTCATTTTATCATTAGGCATTTTTCCACCCATATTTTGTTCTCCTAATGCTTTTAAATTTAATGAAGTAGTAATATTGCCATATTCACTTGAAGTCTGTTCTCCATTTAATTGAGCTTCTACACTCTTTGTTCTATCATTTCCAAATACCAACAACTCTTTAATAGCATTTTTATATTCCTCGTAATTATAAAATGCTGTAGGATCAATCTTTACGTAATCTCCTATTAATTTATCATTATTTGTAACAGTTGTGTTAAAAATTCCACTTTTAAAATATTCATTTGCTATTTTTTCTAAATATCCATGGTATTTCTCTTTATATTCATCATTTTCTAAAAGTTTTCCTATAAGAGGAGCATTTTCTAAATTACCTGTAACAGGAGAGTCAATAGGGAAATTAACTGCCTTACTTCCACTATTCACTGAGAATCCTCCAAAGGACATGTTTAAATCCCATGGGATTATCTCACATACCCCATTATTTTCGTAAAGATAATAATTATGATACATTCCACCTGAATAGCTATCTAAATTAACTAAAAATGTATTAACAGCAAAATATTTAAGAACTTCATCAACATTTAAATGACTTTCTATATCTGTTCCAGTCTCTAAGCTTTTCATCATTTCAATCACATTTTCAAAGTCTTTGTCATTTGTACTCTTAAATACTGCACTATCTCTTAAAGTAGAATAGCTACTAACATTATCATCTATATATTTTAAATCAGCACCTTCATTGTTTTTTCCGCCCATCATAGAAGGCATTTGTCCCATTCCTTCCTTTTCTTCACTTTTATCTCCCTCTGCTTTTTGATTTTCATTAGGAATATTCATAGGTTTATTTCCCTCATTATTATTTTCAGCATTATTAGGCATATTTGGTGGTTTCATCATTCCACCTTCTTTTCCTTGATTATTTTTCATATCAGGCATGGCATTTTTCTCGTTACCTTCACCTTTTTTAGCTCCTACCCCCATAGTTTCAGGTTTATATAAATTCCCCTCTAATTCACCATAGTTCTTTTCAACAAATCTTTCATCAATTACTTCTACTGCCAAATATAATCCCCATTCATCTCCATTAATCTTTATATTTGAATAAGAATATTCTGGAGTAGGAACGCCTAAAAAATTATATATATCATAAGATATCGCTTCTTTCATGTAAGTCGCATCAGATATATTATTGTTTAACGCTAATTTTCTTATACCGTGATAAGTCTGTCCATCAACGTATTGTCCAAAATCTATTTTTAAACTATACCTATCTGTCGTACTATCATTTGCTACAGAGGACAAACTTGAATTTCCCTTAGGTCTAACCCCAACATTATAAAAAGTTTCTCCATTTATAGTGACATCTGCACTTCTATATTCTTCATCTGTAGCATTTTCAATAAGCCAATCCCAATCACTATCTTTTATCTTTATATTTATATTAGTTACAGTATTTTTATCCAAAACTGCCTCTATATTAGAATACTTTTCACTAGTAATAGCTGCCTTTGTGTAATTCAATGACTTTAAAGCAAATACTGATACAAAAACAAATATAACAGCTAAAGAAATACTTATTAAAGAAATGTATTTACTTCCCTTTTCATTTATCAATTAACCTCACCATCCTAATAAAATTTTAACTTATCTAAAATAGGAGAGAATATCCTTACTCTCTCCTATTTCTCCTTATTACTAAATCTAAGCCATATAATCTCCATTGTAGCTAACTAAAACAGCATTTGAAACTCCATTTACTTTCGATACTTCATTAACAAATGATGTAGTAACATTCTTTAATTTAATCTCTATTGTCATTTCAATTCCATTTGAAGGTGAAACAGTTTTTGATTTAACACAATATTTATTCACATTCTTTGATAGTATGTTAAGTACACCATTTTCACTAAGATCATTTTCACAATTAACTACTAATATATATGGGTTATCAGTTGTTTTCTTATTAGCAAATAGAACCATTACTATTCCTATAAAAACAGCACCTAAAACGGCTAGTGGAATAAGACCAGCACCTAAAACTATTCCCTCACTTATTGACCAAAATAAGAATGCAATATCCATAGGTTCCTTTATAGCACTTCTAAAACGAACTATAGAAAGCGCACCAACCATACCAAGTGAAAGAACTACATTAGATGTAACTCCAAGTATAATTAATGTAGTTATTAAGGTAAGTGCAAGTAAAGACATGGCAAAAGTTGATGAATACATAACTCCCTTAAATGTTTTTTTATAAACCTGCATTATAAATAGTCCTACTACAAAAGATAGCGCCATTGCTATGAACATGTCTAAAAATGATATAGACGTCATTTTGTCAATAAAACTTGATTTAAATATATCACTAAAATTAATTGCTTGATTATTCATTTATTTTCTCCTCCTAATTTTAATTTAAGACTATGTTTTAAACTAATGTTAATTTTAAATATAACTGTAAAACCATCTTAATGATCAGTTATTGCATTATTCCGAAGTAGATAATAGCAATACTTTGCGAAATTAAGCTAGCTCTTAAGGAATATTTAAAAATCAACGCTTAAATAAAACATAACCTAATTCAAAAGCTTATCCATATATTCTTGAAGCTGCATACTTAGAAATAGCTGATGCTCTACGGTCATTAGTTTGAATAATATCCTGTATTAATTCTGGTAAGAATTCATCAAACTTTACTTCTAATACAACTATGTTATTATCTATTGCTTCTATTGTAGGTAAATTATTATCAAATATATTTGTACTACATATTCCTGTTCTTATTTTTTTATCAAATGTTATACGTACATTTCCTAATCTATATATATAAGCCTCTCTGATGTAATCAACTATACTTTTCGGCTTTAATAAATCACCTTTAATTTTTGAATAAAATTCAATAAACAAAGCTTTATTGCTATATCTTAAGAATTCAATATCTCCCTTAATGATTTTTTCGCATTCTTCTTTACTTATTAACTCACTCTCCTTTGAACATAATCCATTTATTTTAGATTTTTTTTCAAGCTTAATAAAAGAGTGATTATCATTATAAAATCTTATACGAAACTTTTCTCTATGATTTATTCCATTGATTTTTTCCATAAGAACCTTATCCTTTAAATTATCAAAATAAAGACTTCTTATTTTATACTCATTATTCTCGCTAGCATTTTTATCGATTTTCATAACATGCATCAATCTATTTCTGATAGCCATATAATCTGAATGATTTATATAATGCTTAATTTCATGTCTAAACTTTTTTTCTTCCACTGATATCACCTCCAATCTCTCATCAAAATCTATTTTATAGAGTTAACCTTAATAGTTCCTTAACGCAAATAGAAAATTATTAAGGTTATCTATAAATTCTTCTACTATCCATATTTCAATGATATTTAGTAACTTCTTAAAATACAAATTCTTTTAAAATAATAAGTTTTAAGATTAATTCCTTTACTTCTAAACTTTGATTAAATAAAAATAAGGTTATATAGGTTAAACAATAACTGTTTAACTATACAACCTTATTAAAACTCTAAAAACATTCTTTTTACTTAAGCTCTAATTTACTATCTTAGGTATTATAATCTCAAATTTTGTTCCAACTCCATACTTGGAATATAACTTTATATCAACACCTAATGTTTTACCAATTGACTTTAACAAACTTAATCCAATTCCGCTACCATTTATATTTTTCCCTCTAACATCTGCACTTCTAAAGAATCGGTCAAAAATACGCCCTTTATCCTCTTCTTTTATTCCTATCCCATTGTCCTCAACTGTTATTTTAATATTTTTATTTATCTCTTGAAAACTTAAAGTTACGCTTCCTCCACTCTCTGTGTATTTAAAAGCATTTTCAAGGAGTATAATAATCATTCTTTTTACCTTACTATAATCCCACTTTACCATTACAGGCTCTAAAGGTCTATTAACCTGAAAAACCTTATCTTGAATTTCTGCTAAATCTATATAAAATTCACTTAAATCCTCTATAAATTCCTCTAATTCAAAGGATGTAACATTTATGCTGTTATCTATATCTTCTTTTGATAGAAGTAATAAATCACTGTTTAATTTTTCAAGAGCTCTAACTTCACTCATCATCTTAGATATATGTTCAAAATGCTCGTCTATTGTATCATCCCAAGAATTTGCTAAAAGCTCTAACTTTCCTTTAATTACAGCCAAAGGTGTTTTCATCTCATGAGATGCATCCTGAACAAAGAAAACCTGTTTATCATAAGCTTCTTTTATTGGTTTTATAACTTTTGAAGAAAGTATATATGATAAAACCAAAGCAATTCCAATTAATATTATTAAGGCAATTATTATTGTCTTAATTAATTGATTTATTGATTGAACCTCAGAATCAATATTTATAAGCAACTGTATTTTAATATCTCTATTTACTATAGTAACTCCTCTAAATTTATATCCATTTGATGTTATTTGTTCTACGTTATTTAAAGATTCATCCCCTAAATTAGGTAAATTATACTCATCAAAATAAGGATTTGGCTTCATTGCAAAAACTTTATCTCCTCTATATTGAATTACTATAATATTAGGTGGAATAGGGGGTAACATAAATTTACCATTTTCAAAAAATGCTTTTTCATATGGTTCAAGATTTAATATTTTTTGAATTTTTTCTTTTTCTTGAATCAAACTATTATCAACATCACTAAATACTCTAGAAGTATATAAAGTTATTGTTATAATAGCAAAGATTAAAAGGCAGAAAAAAACTATGCCTACACTAATTAAAGTAACACTTCTCTTGGTTTTATAAAAAATATCCTTTCTCTTCATTCTTTAATCCTCAATACTTTCATCTATTAAATATCCCATTCCTCTTTTGGTAACTATATATTTATCATATCCAAAAGGAGTTAGTTGTTTTCTAAGCCTACTCATATAAACCTCTATAATTTCAGTAGATGCATCGCTATTATATCCGCAAATATTATCAAAAAGTTGTTCTTTAAAAAGTACAACACCTTTATTTATTACTAAGTACTCTAATAAATTAAATAACTTTTCATTCAATTCTAGCTCTAAACCATTTATAAATACTTTCTTAGTCTTCATATTTATCTCCATATCTTTAAGCTGAAGTATGTTAGAATCCTTTATTTTCCCTAAACTTTTTAATATAAGATTTACTCTAGCCTTTAACTCCTCCATATAAAATGGCTTAGTTAAATAATCATTTGCTCCTAAATTAAAAGCTCTAAGCTTATCCCCTAACTCTTCCTTTGCTGTTAATACTATAACACCAGTATTTAATCTCTTTTTAGATATAAAATTTAAAACTTCCATACCTCCAGTACCTGGTAACATTAGGTCTAATATAACTATATCGTAATAATATGTGTTTAAATATTCTATAGCATCTAACCCATCGTAAACACATTCTATTTCTACATCATTTTTAAAATATTCAACTATATTCTCACTAATCTTTATATTATCTTCAACAAGCAATACTTTTATCATAATTTCTCCCTCTAATTATATTTTCCTACCAAACAATTTTTTCATATTTTAAAATTTCCTATACAAATATTTTTATACTTTAAGAACCTCCCTTATTATATCATTGATTTCTTTACGTAAGCTTAATGATTTTAATTAAGTTTTTATAAAATACTCTTATATTAAGCAAATAACAATTTTAAAAGTAAATATTACAAACTATATTGTAATATAAAAAAGGAGTATCCTTAAAAGATACTCCTTTCCTAGCTTAAATCATAATTTACATTAAAATATATTAGTTTCACTAACAACCTATTTTGTTTAATGTACTCTTAATCTTCAAATCTTATTTATTGTCAACAATATTTAGTTTAGTTATGACAAATAAGTTCCTTGTTTTTAAAATTCATTACTATATAAAATTTTTTCTAAAAAGTCGATTAAATATTCTGCATCTTTTTCCTTAGCATATTCTATTATTCTTTCCTTTTGAGTAGAGTCTAAATTATAATGATTCTTTAAATGAAGTAAACTTTTCTTAGCTGAGCTTTCATATAAATAATTTAAGTTAATACTTTCCCTATCTAACTTTTTAATTCTTAGTTCGCTGTTTATCTCTTTTATTATTGCTTCTACAACACACTCTAAAGAACAATACGGTTCATCTACTATGAAATAACCTCCATCATTAACACTAAATCCTTTTTCACAGTTAAAGCAAAATGTATCTATACATTGATTCTTTATGTTATTTTGTTTTATACCAACATCCAAATCACATCTAGACATTGTGCAATTATACTTTAAATTTTCTTTCACCTCTACTCCTCCTTTTCCTTGCCAAAATGTAAAATTTAAGCAACTATTATTTATATATGCTTTCAAAAGATTAAATATGTTAGATTTAGTAAAAAAGTTGTTTTACTTTTTAACATTAAACTATTTTTTAAAAATATTCTTAATAAAAATTTACTTTAGTTATACTAAAAAAACTTTAATTATTTATTAAAGTTTTTAAAGAATTTAATCCCTTTTCGATTCCATAAAGCCTATCTACACATTTTATTAAACAATAATTCTTATAATTATTCTTATGTTTTATTAATTGAATATTACGGCATGACTCACCTACTATATTATAACCCTCTGGAAAGTTCTTATTAAAACTTGATAACTTTTCTTCTATAATTCTTATGCCTTCATTTATATAATCATAATCTAAAGAATCTTTTCTTGAATTATATAAAACAACAACATAATTTATTATGGATGTTGTGAACTCACTATTGGCTAACATAAACTTCTTAAGTTCTTCATACTCTCTTTTATCCTTAGAATCATTATGCATCTGTATTCTTCCGCTAATTAGATAAGATGAATAAATGATTCTTCTTAGCTCCATTTCATTAAAATCATCTTTTAATGCTCCTTTAACCTTACCAATCATTATTTTATCTAAAGTAATAAGTCTTTTTATCATGTTTATTAATTCTACACGATTTTTATTAGGTAAAATAAATTTATTAGCAAATAATACTATTAAGGCTGCAATGGCAGTATAAGCTAATCTTAATGTAACGGCCTCTCCATCTCTCATAGAAATAGTAGTTATGGCTAAAGCATAGCAAGTTATATAAATGCTCATAGTTGCATAATCCTTAAATGCATACATAAAGAATGTTGAGATTAAGATTATAACAAAATGCATTTCATAACCTTTAAAAATAGAAAATAATACAAAAGCTAATATAACCCCTAAAATAGTTCCTCTAAATCTATCATAAACTCTCGCTTTACTATCTTCATAAAAAGGAAGAGCTAAGATAAATACTGTCATAGGCAACCAATATCCCTTTGGAAGAGAGAATATTCTAACAATAAAGAATGAAAATGTTACTATTATAGCCATCCTTATGGCAAATCTAAATTTAAATTCATTAAGCTTAAAATTATATTTACTATAAACTTGAAAATACTCTTTATTCTCTTTAAAATCTAAGAATCTTTTCAAATTAAATCTATGAAGATTTAAATGTTCTATAGCTTCTGATAAATACTTTAAAACTAACTCTGTGTAGAAAGTAAGATTTTTATTATGAAACTTAAATTCCTTTTGAAATTCATCTAATTTTCTATAACACAATTCATAATCATTAAAATTATCTCTAAGATACTTAAATAGCTTATAGAATTTTTTAAACTCCTTCTTATTTTCACGAATCATTTCCTCTGAACTTTTTAAATCATGAATTAAATTATTTATATGCTGAAAAGCAACCATAATCTGATAATACTTTCTTCTTCCTCCTGAATAAACAAATCTATTTAGTTCTCTACAAATATCAAAAAGTTCAACTTGTCCACTTTTAACTTCAGTTGTATTTTCACTATAAAGATTCTTAAATTGAAAATAAAGATTATCAAAACCATTTCTTATTAAGGATTCAATTTTAGTCTCCTCACCTTTAGGTGATACAATGATTAAGGCTAAATAAACAATTATATATGATACAAAAATTCCACAAAGTCTAGTAGGAATTTCTTTAAAAGTTACTGGAAACATTTGAAGAAGTACAAATGCCATTAAATAAGGGAAATAACTATTAGGGTTATAATCATCTGTTAATAAATAAACCAATAAAATTATTCCAAAAAAATTGATTAGTACTTCACTTATTCCACCCATACTTGCTATGGATGCAAGTATTCCAATAGGTAAATGTATAAATAATGGTTTAAACACATTTTTTTCAATTATTAAATATGTTCTCATTCTAATAAAAGTTAATGTCATATAAGTAGCAACAATTATATTACTAGATCCAAAAAACTTTAAATTTATGATAAGTAGTAACATTGATAAAATCGTTGGCGGTAACGCTGTTTTTAAAACTTTTTTATAGATTTCAAATCCATACTATCACCCTCTTTCAAAAGCTTCATTCAGATTTCATATAATATATAGAACTTTTAATAGCATTACCAAAATATATTTTTTAGTATTATTTAAATAAACTGTAGTAAAATTTAATAAGTCTATTTACTTTTATTTCTACTAAAGCTTACTTTCAATTTCATTAAGTCTTCTCCCAATTAAAAGTAATCTATCTAGGGATTTAATTAAAGAATAATTTTTATAATTATCCTTATGACTAATTAATTTAAATTCATTAACGTCTTTTTCTAGAATTTTAATACTAACTAAATTATTTAAGCTTAAACCACTACTTGCCTTTTCCAAAATATTAATTCCTTTTAAAGCAAAGTTATAATCTTTACACCCAATTTTTAAATTTGAATTATTTAAAACTATACAATAATTCGTGATACTAGCTAAAAAAGCATTATTATCCAACATAAATTTTTTTAAAGAATCATTTAATCCATCATTAATTGAATTATTGTGAATTTGAAGACGCCCACTTATTAAATAAAATGAATATATAATTCTTCTTATATCTGTCTTTCCTTCCTCTCTTTCTTTATCGTTAATCCCATGCAAAATTTTAATACTTTTATTTACCATGACTTTATCTAATTCTAATAATCTTCTAATCATATTTTTAAGCTCCATGTGGTTTTTATTGGGAAAAATAAACTTATTAGCAAATAGAACCACCAAGGCTGCAATCCCTGTATATCCTAATCTGTAAAAGCAAGCAGCTCCATCACTCATTGACATAGTGCTTATTCCAAGTGCATAACAAGTTATGTATATACTCATAATTCCATAGTTTTTAAAACTATATTTAAAGAATGTAGCTAAAACTATTATTATGATATGCTCTAAAGGAGTTCTGAAAATTGAAAATAATATTAAAGCAACTACAGTTCCTATAGCAGTTCCTCTAAACCTATTCCAAACTCTAGCCTTACTATCTGTATAAAAAGGAACCTCCAATAAAAATATTGTCATCGGAAGCCAATATCCCTTTCCTAAATGAAATACCCTAACAATTAAAAATGATACAGTAATTAAAATCGATATTCTTAATGCAAATCTAAGTTTAAACTCATTTAACTTTAAACTATACTTACTATAAACTTCAAAATACTCCTTAGTCTTTTTATGTTTAAAATCAAGAAATTTCTTTAAACTAAATCTTTTAGAATTCATATGATTAATGGCTTCTAGAAAATACTCCATTACTGAATCTACATATTTCTTTAAATTTTCATTATTAAAATTATTATTTTTTATAAACTTACTTATTTCATCCTTGCATGCACTTTCATCTTTCAGATTATCCTTAAGAAAACCTAATAAACTAAGAATATTATTATAACTCTCTTTATTATTATCAATCATTGACTGACTAGCAAAGTCTTCAATTATGTTATTTATGTGTTGAAATGCAACTATAAATTGATAATATTTATTTTTCTGTCCTAAGTAAACAAATCTATTAAGTTCCTTCTCAACACTAAATAGCTTAAACTGGTTTTCTCTAACCTTATTTCCATCTCCTGAGATAAGAATTTTCATTTGAGAAATAGCTTCGCTAAATCCTTTCTCTATTAGATCCTCAATTTTTCTTACTTCTCCTCTTGGAGAAACTATAAATAAAGCAAAATATACTATTAGATATGATATTATTATAGCTAATATTCTGTCTGGCATTTCTTGCGGCTCTATAGGAAACACTTGTAAAAATACAAACGCCATTAAATAAGGGAAATAACTATTAGGATTATATTCATCGGTTAAAAGATAAACTAAAACTATTATTCCAAAGAAATTTATGAAAGCTTCACTCCACACCCCTCTACTAACTAAAGAAGCAAAGATTCCTATAGCTAGATGTAGAAAAAGTGGACTAAATTCATTTTTTTCTATAATAGAATAATTTCTCATTCTTACAAAGGTTAATGTCATATAAGGCGCAATTATTACATTTTTCATTCCAAAGAATTTTACATTGACAAATAGAAGCAATGAAGAAACAATAGTGGGTGGTAATGCCTTTTTAAAAGTTTCTCTTATACTATCTAGTTCCAAGCCCTCCCCTTCTTTCAAAAATTTTTCATTTCACTTTTTTTAAATATGCTACTATAAAAATTGTACCACATTTAGTTACATTTTGTTCATATTTTGTTTATAAATTTTATTTAAGAGATTTATGTAGTATTAATCTCTTAAATAAAATTTATAAAAAAACTTATTTCCACTAATGTAGAAACAAGCTTTTTCATTTGCTTGGATATAAACATAACTTATAAAGTTGAACCATCTATGTAATATCTCTTTCCATCTTATTCTTATTTATATTTCTAATGGCTAAACCTATACTTAATCTCGTAGCTTAAATTTAATATCCCATACTTCTATATTAAAGAATTTAGTTCTATCTACCTTTATTTTAGAGAAATTAACTACCTTCTCCGAATTAAATTTTAAGCTAATTCTAAATGGCTATCTAAAAATCAACATCTACCTAAAACAGATTTAAATTTTAAAACTGAAAACATAATATTTTATAAATGGCCTCTCTTTTCTTGATTTTATCTGTATAATATTTCTTAGCATATTCTTTCATGTCTATTTCTTCATTTTTTTCTTCACCATTTCTTATGGACCATTCTCCCACTGTATCTTCTAAAGATTTTCCATTACTTTTTGATAAATAATATGTTCCATACTGTATATTTTTATCATCATCTGCTATTTGTTGCGGATTAAAGTTTGTATCCCCAATTTCTTTTGCTATTTAAGCTCCAGTATCCTCTGTTAATTTCATTAATCCTGAAGCTTTATGTTCCTTATATTCAACCTTATCAAATCCTGTTTCAAAGTTTATAAATGCTGCAATTCTTTCTGATTTAACATTATATTCCTTAGCATATTTCTCTATTGCATTTCTATCTTTCATTGGAAATACAGTTTCCCTTGCTACAAATCCAGCTCCTATAGTTACTGCTAATGCTATTAATATCCCACTTGTTACTTTTTTTATCATTTTGTTCCTCCTAAATTTAAATATATACATTTTTTGTCTTAATCATTTCTTCTCACCTGACAACTTTATTATAAATTCTAAATTAAAATTCAAGTATCTAAGCACCTTACTTTTCATTGCAATTTTGTAAGAAAACACCAACTCACCTAAATACTTCTTAATAAAATTCCGGATTGTCCTAGCTGCTATTTAGACTTTCTATACGCCTAAATAAAATTCACTAAACTTAAGAGTCCTCAATCTCTGTCTTAATTAAGTCTTATTTCTTTTAAGGAACACAACTTCACTATGTTCAATTACATAAATTTAAGTAGACAAATTTAAACTTTAATCTTCACTTAAAATAGAGCAAAACAAAAAGTCCTAAAATTCATAATTAATATATGAACCTTAGAACTTTTATTCTAAAATTTAAAACTTAACAATTTTTATCAATACGATTAGTAATAAACTATGAAACTAGGAAGTCTAATATATTCATTCCTGTTGATGTTTTAGCTTTATAGAACTCAGTGAATCCACATTGCTTGCAACTTATAGTTATAAACTTCTTATTTTGAACATCAAAAAGTTTAGCCATAGTTCCACCAGTAGCTTGTATTTGATCACTTACAAATTCCTCACATTGACATTTTGGACAAATAAATTTTCTCTTCTCCATATATAAAAAACTCCTTTTCTTACCCTTAAAAATTCTCTTATTTAATTTATAAATTAAGTATATACCATAGATTCGATTTTTAATATTTAAGTTTCTTACTTTTTCATTTCAAATTTGTAAGGAATATATCATGTAATTTAGAATTAAATAATAAAAATCTAAAGTTCAAAAGCTTTTTAGCTTTCATTTTAAGCTTCTCCCTTTTTAATATCATTACTCTTTTAATTATATTATCACAAAACTTTTGAATATTCTTGATTCTTAAATATATTTAAGTTTTATTTAATGTTAAAACTTCTATTCTTATGCTAAGATATTTTCACCGAAATCTTCTAAAAGTTTTATTATTGGACAAAGACTTTTTCCAAGGTCAGTTAAAGAATATTCAACATGTGGAGGAACTTCATTAAACTGAGTTCTTAGTACAAGTTTATTTTCTATAAGATCTTTTAAAACTCTTGTTAACATAATACTTGATATTCCTTCAATATTTTTTTGAAGTTGGTTAAACCTTATATTATCATAACTAGAAACTTCCCATAAAACTTTCAACTTCCACTTTCCACTTAAAACTTTCAAAGCGTGCTCTATATATCTTTCATTAATTTTTCTCTTATTATATTTTTTCATATGACACCAGTCCTAAAACTTATTTTACTGATTAATGATATCATATAACAATCTAAATTCATAATCCACAAGAGTATTACTCAATTTAAAACCATGTCTTAAACAATCTATTGTAACCTCATTAAAAATTTTATAAAAATAGCTAAATAAAGCTATACATTTGATAAAAATAAAAAATAAGCTCTATTATAAATTTTTATATAACTAAAAATTTATAATAGAGCTTTTATGTAGCTATTTTCTTTTTTTTATTAATGATAGGATTGCTTGTACACCTATATTTAATATACCTACAAATAAAGCTAGATATGCTATAGGTATTAAGAAAAATGGCTCAACGAGTCTACCATCTGGTAATACTTCTGATCCTATGATGTTAAAAGCAATAATACATATTACAACTATTAAAAAAGGTATTGAATTTAAAATATATTTTTTCATGTTAAAATCTCCTTCATACTTTGTTTAAGTTAAATTAATAATATCACCTCCCAAAAGAAATTTCAATCATTTTTTATCGAAAAACAATATATTTATATCCTTTTGATATATTGTTTTAAAAACCTAAACAAACTATAACACTCATTCTTTTTTCGAATAAATAATACAAATTAAGTTCAATACTTAACTTTTTGTAAGTAACTAAACAAATTTTGCGTACTTGTTTTAAATTTTAATGATTACTATAATTTTACTTAGACGTACAGAAATTTTAATTAATATTTATTAGATAGGTAGGTTGATTTATTATGATGAAAGTAGACACTAGTAAATGTATAGGTTGCACTCTTTGTATGCAAGATTGTATAGTTAGTGATATTGAAATGATAAATGGTAAAGCACACATAAAAAATGAAAGTTGTATAGAATGTGGACACTGTATTGCTATTTGTCCTAAGAAAGCTGTTTTAGATATAGATTATGATATGAGTAATATTCAAGAATATAAAAAAGAGGATTTTGATATTGACTCAGATAGACTTCTAAATTTTATTAAGTTTAGAAGAAGTACAAGGCTTTTTCAAAATAAAGATGTGGAAGATGAGAAGCTTGAAAAAATAATAGAAGCCGGAAGATTTACTCAAACAGGAAGTAATATGCAAAACGTTTCTTATGTAGTTGTAAAAGATAAACTTCAAGAACTTAGAAAAATGGTTTTAGAAACATTGAATTCTTTAGGAGAAGATTTAATAAGCAAAGAAACTACTCCAACGACTATAAAAAGATATTGTTATATGTGGATTAAAATGTATAATGATTTCTTAGAAGATCCAAATGGAGAAGACAAGTTATTCTTTAAAGCACCTGCACTTATAATTGTTAAGTCAGAATCTGCTGTAAATGCCTCTCTTGCAGCATCAAATATGGAACTTATGACTAACGCTCTAGGTCTTGGAACTTATTTTAGTGGATTCTTAAAAAGGGCAGCTGACGTTAATCCTAAAATAAATGAATTCTTAGGATTAAAAGAAAATGAATATCTAGTAAACTGTATGGTGATTGGATATCCTAGGGTTAAATATAAAAGAACTGTTCCAAGAAAAGAAGCTAAAATAACTTGGATATAGTTTTAAATTTGTTTCTTTATCTTTATTTTATATAAGTTATATTTTCAAGTAAAATCTTAAAAGTAATTTTTAAAATATAATATTAAATTAAAATAAATTATTATATTTCATTATATAACAAGACCTTTTTAACTATATTTATTTTTAGATATGACTGTTAAAAGAAAGCACTTAATAAAAAAGAGTTGTATTAAAGCACTATTAAAGTTACTTTTAATACAACTCTTCTTTATATCTTCTAATATTTAAACTATTTCAGGTTTAATAACTCTCTCTAAGTATTATTTAATCTACCTTAATTTCAAAAACTAAATCAAAGGTTTTAGACATACCATATCCACTAAAACTAGTATCAACATTCATCTAAAACAAAGTCTAAATAAGAAAAAGCTTAATATAATAATAGACATTAAAAGTAAATAAATTACTCATAATGTCTACTTATCCATTCAATTTCACTCCGAAAATTATATTATCTAAAGTCTATAGAATAACTCTCTTCCTTTGCTTTTAAGTAATATTAGCTCTCCCACAATTACTAAAATGATTAATCCTAAACAAATTCCTAAAAATGTATTTATTCCAATATCAGATAATACCATAAATATTTCCACAGGAATTCCTATACTTATAAAAGTAAATATCATATTTACAAATACACTAGTACTTTGCTTAACAGCCGCAATTGGTGATGACCATTCAAGCTTAGGGAAATATAAATTTATGATTATTCCCATTATTGCTGAAAGGAAACAATATAATACTGATATAACTAGATTCCAAAGTATATCAACAATTGAAAACTTAAGTCCTATAGCAAATAATATATTAGCTAATATAACTGCTGGCACTGTTATGGTTAAACAAAGTAAAATCTTACTTAAAAATATGCTCTTTTCCCCTATTGGCAAAGATTTCGCAATCCATAAATTTTTACCTTCTATTGATATTGAGGATGGTGTAGTTGAAGAAAGACCAATACAAAATATCATAACTCCTAATATTAAAAGATCCATTCTATTACTCATTCCTGGCACTCCTACAAATGTAGCTATTATATTCTTATCAACAAAGAAAATGGCAACTGCGCCTATAAGAAGAATAAGCATTCCAAAAGCTGTATTTAATACATAAATAGGAGTAGAAAAATACCCTTTTAATTCTTTTAAATAAAGAGCTTTAAGTTGACTGTTACTCTTTAACTTAGAAATCCTAAAGTTTTCTTCCTTCTTAAAGTTTTCTCCAAGTCTTGAATTTATCTTCTTAAATTGTGTACTAAATAAAAACACAAATATTATAAAAGTTGTTATTGATATACCTACAAACTTTAAGAGCTCAAATAAGTCTCCATTTATAAGTCCATTAGTTAAATATATTACCGGAGGATAAATAACTCCTAAACTCTCTATTATATTACTACTATTCTCTGCTAAGGATTTAAATAAGTCTTGTATTTTAAAAGAAAATAGGAAAATAACTAAAAATATTAAAGTACTTCCTAAAATGCTAATTAAATTCTTATATTTAAATTTTGAAGCAAAATAAGATATTATAAGTGCTACAATTGCTCCTATTATTATAGGAAGTAATGGTAATAAGAATATAGAAATAACTATCATTAAAAAGAATTTTACAGAATTTCCACCCATATTAATGAAATATATAACTGAAGGTGGTATCATTACACAAGCTGTAAATATCCAATTTAGAGATAATAAATCTACAAGTTTACTTGTAAAAATTACTCTATCACTTATTGGCAAAGCCATTAACATATCAAAATCCTTAGCTGAAAATAAAGTACCTTGAGCCTTATATACTGAGGTAAAGAGTACAGCTAAGGTACTTGCCATAGTTCCTAAAAGAAGTAAAAGTTCCATAGCTCCTATACTTTTAAGCATATCTGCTAAAAGTATAGAATATACAGAAGAAATATACAAAAAGACTATAGGAACTAAAAGAACTATTCCCAACTTACCTAAGGACTTTCTTTTCTCCTCTTTATCATCCTTTACAGAAAAAACATTAAGTCCCAAATTGTTTATAAAATTAACTTTTAAAAGTTTAAATAATTTATTCATCGAAATCACCCTTATAAGTAAATTCCTTTCAATTTTATTCTTTAATAAGTCCCATAAATATATCTTCTAGAGAACTATCCCCTATTAAATCTTCTGTTTTTCCTTCTGCAACTATCTTACCCTCTTTTATAATAGAAATTTTAGTGCAAAGTTTTTCTGCCACTTCTAAGACATGAGTTGAAAAGAATATAGCATGTCCTTCATTACATAACTCCTTCATTATTTCCTTTAAAGTATGTGATGCCTTAGGATCTAATCCAACAAAAGGCTCATCAAGAATTAAAAGCTTTGGTTTATGAATTAATGCAGAAATTATAGCAAGCTTTTGTTTCATCCCATGAGAATAAGAACTTATTAATCCTCCTAAGCTTTTTGTAAGTTCAAAAGCATCCCCATATTTTTTAATCATTCTCTCTCTTTCTTCTTTTTTAACTCCATAAATATCTGCAATAAAACTTAAATATTGTATTCCAGTTAAAGATTCATAAAGGTCTGGATTATCTGGTATATATGCTATTTCTTTCTTGTATTCAATAGGATTTTCTTTAATTGATAGTCCATCAAGAGTTATCTTTCCCTCACTAAATTCCAATATACCAACTATTGATTTTATTGTGGTTGTTTTTCCTGCACCGTTATGGCCAATAAAGCCAAAAATATCACCTTTATTAACATCAAAGGATATATTATCAACAACCTTTTTTCCTTTCTTATATGCCTTAGAAAAATTTTTGACACTTAGCATTCTTGCTCCCTCCATACCTCTTTATTAAAATTATCTTTTTCCATTTTGTACCCATAATTTTATTATATTAATTATAGTTCAACTATAACACAAAAAGCAATAGATTTATTATTTTTATTCAATAAAAAAGAGATTTTATGACTTTATAATTAGTCAAAAAATCTCTTTTTTTCCTTATGTAAGAATACTATTAAATAAAACTTAGTAAGAATAAAATATTCCTTTAAATATAAAAAGCTCTTTTAATAGCTTGTCTAAAACCTTACTAAAAATCACTTTGAAAGTATTTAAATCTCTAATATAATTAAGATAATTTCATTTCTCCATCCACAAGAACAATTTGTGATTGTTGAACTCTATTAATTCTTTTTATTAAAACCTTACTTCTTTCAAGTTCTTTAATTATTGGATATTTTCTAGCTAAGACATTAAAAGCATCTCTCTCATCTAAACCTAATACCATAGCAGATTTAAAAGGAATTATTTTACTATCCTCAAAATTTAAGACTACATTGAAAAGCTCCTTAGGAGTTGAAATTATTCTTTTATGTTCTGAAAGCAATCTGCTTACACCTGAATAATCATTAGCTTGTATAAGCTCATTAAGTTTAATCTTTTGCTCATCTGAAAGAGTAACCATGTAATCTAACATAATTTCTTCTTGTTTAACTGGTGTTGGTATTGGATTTAAAAGTTCACCTTGCTCATCCAGCTCCTTGTTTTCTTCATTTTCTACTTGTTCCTCATCGTCGGTCATTCCAAAGGCTACAGCATCACTCTCATCAAAAGTAACATTCTCTACATTACCCTCTTCATTTACAGCAACTTCTATAGCACTCTTTTCCTCTTCATTTTTGTTGAAAAAATTCATATTTAATTCCTCCTAATTCTAAATTTTTATCCATTAATTAAAATGATGTTTTTTACTCTCTAAATTTCACTCTAAGTTGTCTAGTAACCTATTAATTCTAGAACTAATGCCTTATCAACCATAGAGTTTTAATGTTTGTGAATATAAGATAAACGCTTTACTTTATCTACTCTATTTTCTCCATTTACATTATATCATTTTTCATATTATTTTTTCTCTAAAAAGTATAAAAAAAAGCAAGTAATTTTACTTGCTTTTTCACCTTAAAATTTGTCTGATTTATATATGCATAACTTTATTTCATATATTTCTATTTTAATCTTCTTTAAAAAACCAATAGGAATTAAATCCTGAAATCTGAGTCATAGCTCCCTTTGGAACCTGTTTTATGGTATTATAGACATTCATAAAATCTCCTACACCCATAGTTAAACTTATGAAACCAAAGGTAAAGAGAGTTCCAGATGTAAAACTCATATTATTTGGTATGAAAATCCATAATATCAGGGGTAAAAACCCAAATACTATGTTTGGGAAAAGACTTAAAAATATAAATCTTTTCTTAGTTATGGGAGCAGTTGATGTAACTAAAGCTACCATTTGTTTAATTGAATACCACATCTCAACCTCTGAATTCTTTGGGAAAAGAATAGCATGTAAAAATTCATGTGGTAATATACTAAATGGTATTAAAATAACGCCCAAAGGATTTATTACATCTCTTAGTTTAAAAAATCCAATGACTCTTATTCTAAGAAAAATAACTGCTAATAAAAATATTACAACTGGTATTAAAAACCTTCTGGTTTCTTTAGCTAATTCCTCAGCTGATTCTGGCTCTTCAAATCTTACAGCATTCTCAGGTAACTCACCTACTGGAAGATCTTCGAAACCTTTAAACTTCCCTTTCCAAATTAACTTCAAAAAACTTAGTCACTAATTTGATGAAACTAAAAAATCAAATCATAAATTAAGCAAATTTTCCTTACAACACATCCTAGCATTTCTTAAAATACATTAAATGTAAGATAACTAAAAGGCTTAATATATTAGTGACTTTCACCTCCCCTTTTATTTTAACTATGCTGATTAAAGTATAATTTTCCCTTCTAAACTATACAAACTAAGTTTCATTTACTCAATCGCATCAAAACTCTTAATTTATATCTTTACTTTTTAATAATTACTTAACAAAAATATACCCATTTTAAAGTATAAATTAAAATAATACAATCTTTTACTCCTTAAGGACAAATAACTATTTTACATCGTAAATAAACTTTTAAAATAAACTTTAGCATATAAATACAAACCTTATATAAAATATAAGATTTATTAAACAATTAATTCCCTATTAACCTTATTATACCATAAGAATACCAATTTTCATCGTGGTAATTCATACCAATTAATTTCATCCAAATTAATACACATTTCTTAATTTTTTTATATTAAAAAAATTAAGAAAAGCCCTAAAATAAGGGCTTTTTTAAGCTTTCAAAAAATAATATAAGTTTTGCTTTAATAACATTTTAATTATTTAATTTAACTTTAATCTCAGTAAATACTTCTAGTTTACTAGATATAATAATTTCTCCTCCATAAAGTTTAACTATTCTATTAGCTATTGATAATCCTAACCCAAAGGAATTATTGTTTACTCTTGATTTATCAACTTTATAAAATCTATTCATAACGTTATCTATATCTTCTTTAGGAATACCCATTCCATTGTCTCTTACTGAAATAACAATCTTATCATTTTCATTAAATAAACTAACCTGAACCTTAATCTCTTCTTTATCGTTATATTTTATGGCATTATCGATAAATATTATTAAAAGTTGTTTTAAATGTTCTTCTAAAATCTTAATTTCTAAACCCTTTTCTATATGTAAAGTATAAATAAGTCTCTCATTTAAAACTTTATAACTCTCTAAGGTTTCATTTATTAAGACTTCTGGGTTATATGATTTTAAAGTTGATAAGTTAATTTGTTCCTTTTCAACTCTAGATAAAACAAGCATATCATTTACTATTTTCTTCAATCTATTAACCTCATTTAAACAAACATCTAGGGATTTCTCTAATCTTTCCTTATCATTTTTCCCCCATCTTTTAAGCATATTTAAATGTCCTTGTAGGGCTGTTAAAGGTGTTTTCAACTCATGAGAAGCATCTGAAACAAATCTCCTTTGCTCATCAAAGCTCTCTTCAACTTCATCCATCATAGAATTAAAAACCCTATTAACCCTATCAAATTCATCATTTTCCTCTGAAACATAAGCTCTTTCTCCAATTCCATTTTTCTTTATTTCCACCATAGTATCTGTAAGCCTATTTAATCTTTTCAAGAAGATTCTAGACACATAGATAGCACCTAGTACACTAAGTATTATGGCTAAAATCACAATACCAATAAAACTATAAAAATAACTTTCAATAAAGTCTTCAAAAATATTTATGTTCTTAACCATTTGTATTGTATATGTTTTTCCTTTAATATTTATAGGACCACTTAAAACATCATATAGCTTAAAATCTCTAAACTCTGTTTTTATTTTAACCTCATTGTCCTCTCTATGTAGATTAACCCCTTTAACTAAATCTCTTTCATCTTTTATGTTTTCCTCTGAATCATAAACTCTAATTAAAGAACTATGTCCTTTACGAGAAGATATTTTATCCAAATAATTTGTCAAACTCTCCTCTGAAATATTTACACTTTCATCTTCAGCTAAAGCCACTATATTCTTATACTCATTTTTTAATAAGCTCTTTTCATAATCCCTACTAAAAAAAGCAAAACTGATTAATTGTACTCCAGTGTAAACAATCAAAATCACCATTATTATTGCTAAGGATCCTAAAGTAAGCTCTTGAAAAATAGGTAATCTTTTTTTCATAAATTCCGCCTCCTTAATTAATACGAAACCCTTAAGACTTAATTATATATCCAACTGAACGCACAGTTTTTATGTATTTCTCCTTATCCTTAGGATCTAGTTTTGTTCTTAAATATCTAATATACACATCTGTTACATTAGTTCCAGGCTCATAATCATAACCCCATATTTCATTTAGTATTTCATCTCTTGAAACAACTTTATCCTTATTTGAAATAAGTAACATCAAAAGCTCATACTCCTTATTAGTAAGTAGAATATCTTCTCCAGCTTTCGTTACAGTTCTAGATTCCTTATTTATAACAAGGTCTTTAAAATTTACTACCATAGATTCTTTCTTTTTTTCTCTTCTAAATACCACCTCTATTCTTGCTAAAAGCTCCTCTATAGCAAAAGGTTTCGCTAAATAGTCATCAGCACCTATTTGAAGTCCATTAACCTTATCCATAACAGAATCTTTTGCACTAAGCATTATTACTGGAGTATCCTTCTCTTTTTTTAACCTTCTACAAATCTCAAAACCATTCATATTAGGAAGCATTATATCTAAAATTATTAAATTATAATCATTTTCTAAAGCTTTATTAAGTCCTTCTCTACCATCGCTTTCTACAGTTACATCATACCCTTCATATTCAAGCTCCATTTTAACAAAATCTGATATACTTTCTTCATCCTCAACCATTAAAATTTTCTTCATATACGTTAGCTCCTTTTTATCTAATTAAACTTTATACCTTCTATAATATAAGCTTAAACTTTAATATAAGACTATGTTTTAAACTAGTATTGATTCTTAGATATAACTGTAAGTCCATATTAATGAGAAGTTAGGTCTAAAGGATAGCTAAAAACCATTATTCATCTAAAACAAATCTTAATATAAAAAAATAGTGAGCATTCAAACTCACTATAATTTTATCATTTTACATTAAAGATACCAAATTTAGCTATTTTAATAATTAATCTTTACTTAAAATATTATCTTATTTTTAAATAACTTAGTTATTTTGTACTTGTGAATCTTGTGCTGGTGTATTATTTTGTACTACACCATTTCCTTCGTTTGAATTATTATTATTTGTGCTATTTTCATTGTTATTTCTATCTATATTATTATAATGTTCTTTTCTATGATCATCTTTATCGTGGTGTCCACGAAAGTCGTCACCTTTATGACCAATATCTACTATAGCACCTGTAGTTGCATCAACAGTTATCTTTTTAAGCATATTGTCCTTATCTTTTATTTGAAAATCATATTCAAAAGTTCCATCTTCTAAGTCCATATCCTTTTTAATTTTAACAATTTCTCCAGGAATTTTCTTTAAAGCAACCTCTTCACATTGTCCTTGTGTATATTTAATATTTGATTGAACTCTATTATATAGGAAAGCTCCTCCTGCTGCTGAAACTCCAACACCAGCCAAAACTATAACTACTCCTGATACTATTATCTTCTTTCTATATTTTCTTAATACCTCATTTACTTTTAATAAAACATTTTTCATTTTTAAATTCCTCCCTCATTTCTCTTGAGTTAATCATATAATAAATTCTTACTATCATCATGAAGATAAAATTAGATAAAGATTAAAATTTTTTAATTTTCCTTATTTGCTACTATCTACTAAACTCAAAACATATATATAAATATAATCATTTAAAACTCATACTCTTTTAAGGGTTCTCACCTATAAAATCTCCTTCTTTTTAAGAGAACCCTATTTTTAATAAATTTATTCCTTAACATATTTAATTTTGGTTTGATAATAAGAAAGGGGGATTGGGTGAGAGCTTAGACTTATTACAAGCTCCACATATTTATTATGAATATTAAAATTTATCCTCTTGAAAGCTTTAAAGATTTAGATCTATTTTGGAATATGTTTTATGATTATATAAATCATATTTTTGAAATAACTCCAAACTTCAAAAAGACTTTTGAATATTTTCTCTCTGAAGAATACAAAAATGCCATTATAAAGCTTTCTGAAAGAGATTTTAATCCATTAAGAATCGTATTTTTTAAAGATAAGGAAAAGATACTAGGTTTTGCAACTTATGTTATTTGCGTTGATGAGTGTGGCAAATCTATTATTTTGGAATATTGTATAAATAAAGAGTTTAGAGAGCAAGGCTTAGGTAAACTATCTTACACTAAACTTCAAGAAGTAATGATAAAAGAAGGTGCTAAAACCATTGAACTTACTCCTACAAACAAGAGAAATGAGGCCTTTTGGAAAACTAATGGTTTCTCAGATAGTATGATTTTCTATGAAGATGGAAGACGTCTATTAAAAAAAGAATTAACGTAAATAATAAAATTGTATAAGAATTCTTAAATGTGTCTATAATCTTTACTAATGGTGTTAAAAAAGATATATTGGTAATTTTCAGTTAGGTAGGTTGTCATTATGATTAAAGAACTAATACTATATTTGTTATTAATCTTATTATTTTGCAGCTTCACATATCTATTTTTTAGAGAATTAAAAGTAATTATTACCTTTCAAAAAAATATATTTACTAAAGATTCTAAAGAAATCCATGAAAATGGCTGTATTTTGAATCAAAAAGAATATACGCTTTTACTAACTAAGTATATTTATTTGTTCTTATACTTAGGACTGCTTATTCATACTACCTTATTTTTTAGATGTTTTGAATATTTTTGAAAATTATAATCCTATGATTTTCAAAACTCTAATAGTATATGCTTTATATTTTTATTTGCAGTAATAATATGCAAATATATTATAGAACAAAGATTTAAATAGCTTATATACTAAATATAAATAAGTGTGTAGCTAAAACAATAATGATGCTCTCCTCTCTAAATACT
The DNA here is from genome assembly GCF_057782465.1 of Clostridium sp. LIBA-8553. Taxonomy (NCBI): domain Bacteria; kingdom Bacillati; phylum Bacillota; class Clostridia; order Eubacteriales; family Clostridiaceae; genus Clostridium; species Clostridium sp. LIBA-8553. The sequence goes on along the minus strand of NZ_CM173489.1, from coordinate 1,359,721 downwards.
TTCATTACACAAATAGCTACACACTACCTTAAAAAGCTAAAAACATGGATTTTATCCATTTTACATAATTACATAATGTTTATGCTAGTATAAACAAATTAAATAAGATAAAAAACTAAAGATTATATCTTCTATAAGTAAAATACTACTTTTATTAATCAGTACCTAATAAAACCTGTTTTACTTTAAAGATTAATTACTAAGGAAAATTTCAATAAACAAAAGAATCCTATAGATTAACCTAAAATCTCCTTTAAACTAATCTAAATCTTAATCAAAAGAAAAAGAATAAAGCATAAACCTACATATTTAAACTTAGGTCTTGCTTTATAAATTAAGCTCAAAATAAGAGAAAGTATCCTCTTTCTCTTATTTTTTGTCTAAAAAAATAAGAAGAAGTCTAAGCCTCTTCTCTTTTGTATATCTTATTTTTAAAAATATATATTCATTATTACACTCTCTGTTGCAAACAGTTTTTAAGATCATCTTCTGGAGTGCTTATTGGTTTAATATCAAAATTATCAACTAAATACTGAAGCACATTTGGTGATAAAAAAGCTGGTAATGATGGTCCTAAATAAATCCCCTTTATCCCAAGCGCTAACAATGCTAATAAATCTGCTACTGCCTTTTGTTCATACCATGAGAGAATTATACTAAGAGGTAATGCATTAACATTAGTATCAAAAGCATCAGCTAAAGCTGTTGCTATCTTAACTGCTGAATATACATCATTACATTGTCCTATATCAAGTAATCTAGGAAGTCCTGCAACTTCTCCAAATTCTAATTTATTAAATCTATACTTTCCACAGGCAAGAGTTAAAATTATACAATCCTTAGGAACCTTTTTAGCAAAGTCTGTATAATAATTTCTTCCTGGTCTTGCTCCATCACATCCACCTATTACAAAGAAATGTTTTATCTTTCCATCATTAACTGCTGAAACTATTTCTTCTGCATGACTTAAAGTTGCCTTATGACCAAAACCAACTATAATTTCTTTACATTCTTCATCCTCATCATATCCACCAAGTTCAATGGCTTGATTTATTATTTCTGAAAAATCTTTATATCCATCTTCATCAGCTTCTATGTATTTTATTCCTTCCCATCCTACTACACTAGTGCTATATATTCTATCCTTATAACTTTCTCTAGGTTGCATTAAACAGTTTGTTGTCATTAGAATACATCCTGGAATATTATCAAACTCTTTTTGTTGATTTTGCCAAGCTGAACCAAAGTTTCCTGCTAAATGCTTATATTTTTTGAGTCCTTCATATCCATGAGCTGGCAACATCTCTCCGTGAGTATAAATATTAACTCCCATACCCTTACTTTGCTCTAGTAGCATTTCTAAATCTCTTAAGTCGTGGCCTGAAACTATAATAAATGGCCCCTTTTTAAGCGTTACTTCTACTTTGTGAGGTGTTGGATTATTGTATTTACTTGTATTTGCATCATCTAATAGCTTCACAACTGCAATTGCTGCATTTCCAGTCTTCATGGTTAATGCTATTAAATCATCTACAGTTAATTTATCATTAGTTGTAGCTTCCAAAGCCGTGAAATAAAAATTATCCACCTCTTTATCACGGAAATTTATAAATCTAGCTTGATGTCCATAAGCTGCTATTCCTTTTAAACCATATAAAATTGTTGATCTTAAGGATCTTATGTCTTGATCTAAACTATCATCATACATTATTCCTGCTTTGACAGCATCACTTAACATTTCTTCTTTCGTTTCACTTAAATTATATGTAGCATGTTCTGGATAATCACCCTCTGGTGCCCTCTCTCTAAGTTCTTCTTTTACTCTTTGAGATGCTAAGAGAAGCTTAACATGAACTTCTGGATCGAAATTTACGTTAGTAAGAGTTGTGAAAAGCCCATTTTCAACCAATTTAACAACCTCTTCATCAATAGATTCTCCTTTATCAATAAGAGCCTTTGCATAACAAGATATCCCTTTTAATTGATAAATAAGTAAATCTTGAAGATTAGCTATTTCAGGAGTTTTGCCGCAGATTCCCATCTTAGTACATCCTTTTCCTCCCATTGTTTGTTCACATTGATAACAAAACATTAATGAATCTTTCAAAATAATTCCTCCTTAAAATAATATTTGCCTTAATCTAATTAGTACTTATCTCCTTATATTTTTTATATCTCTAAAATAAGAATTGCAAACTTTATTTATTATTATGTGAAATAAAATTAAACTTAATTCAATTTTATAAGAAGGTTTTATTAAGTTCTAAAATAATAAAATCTTAATCCATTCACCAAAATTGTAAATTATCATATTAATAATTATATAGGCTTACACATAAACACCTCCTTGTTTTTCTATTGTATGGTTTTTTATAAACACTTTTTTGCTTTACTATTCACATCTCCCTGTTTTTAATTCCATACAAAAAACTTACTTACACTTTAATTTTCACTTCAATCAAATTATGTATTAGCCTATATGACTATTTTAGTAGCCTCATTTCAAAACTTACTTCTAATTTACATTATTTTATTAAATTGTGAGGATTTGCTCCTCACTTTTTTTGTTATCTTTTTAAATACGCTACTATCTTAAAATAAACTTATACTAAATGCTTATCTTATTAAAATTTACTCTCATTATTTAAATTTATATATGAAAAAAGATTAAGAATCTCCTTAAAATAAGATTCCTAATCCCTCAAATATATCTACTATATCTATAAAATTACTTTTTATTCCTCTACAGGAATTAAAATTGCATTTTGAATACTTTTTGAACCTTCAGATGTTAAATTTTGATTTCTTAAATAATATTTTCTATTATTAATACTTAAATAATAAAGATCTAGAATCTTGCAATCTTTATTATGTTTAGTCAAATATCTAACAACAGCTCTCACAAAATCCACTCTACTTAGAAAGTCTTCGTTAAAAGTTATTTTCATTCTTTCATTGCTTTTGTATAGCATAATGCAACACCCCTCATAATAATCATAAATTCCTTACAAAGCGAATCATGTTAAAATGTAAAGTCTTTTAAAGAATTAAAGTTTCCACAACTCTATACCACCATAGTATCCTTTAGCAAGAAAAGAGTTTACTATGGGAAAAGCAAAACTAAAACTTTTAGATTGTCAAGAAACATTTACAAAAACAAACCACTTTTAAGTTTATTATAACTAAAGGCTTAAGCCTTGTTTTTTCTAGCAATCTCTCTTTTCTTGCTATCTTTATTATACTACTACAGCTCCTCCATGTAAACATTTTCTATAAATTTTTCATAAACAAAATTACGTAAATTAATTTGAATAATTTCAAGAAAATAAGACCTTATTTTAAGTTCTTTTTGATTTAATGTATACGAGTAAATCATTATACTTTCTCATATAAAAATCAACTTTAACTTAAAATAAAATCCTAAAGTTAAACTCCAACATTCATTTAATCATATACAAATTTTATTCTTTCATAAAGTATTTTTATTCTATCTATATTTATGTGAATCGTTCTTTAAATGGGTCATACCATGCTACGCTCCATTTCATTTTTTCACATAATTCAAAAAGCTCATCCTCATCATTTATACATTTTTCTGTTATTAGCTTATGAGTTTCCTTATTGACTAAGAGTCCATTTTCAAGACTTCCTTCACTTTCAGGATATAGAGAAGCACTTCTTATATGTGAAAATTCAGCTGTTCTAAATCTTAATGGCTCTAAAGTTAATTCATCAACATCTATTTTATATTTATTCTTTCTCTTTTTCTTTAAGACTTTTTTAATTTCAGCCATATCTCTTCCATATTCAAGCCTTAAAATTCTAGCTTTATCACTATTTGTTATGGCATCATAATACTTCTGAGAAAGAATAAGATATTTCTCTGTTTTCCCTAATCCACTCTCCTCAATTCTTTTATATATAAGTTTAACTATTTCAAAACCTCTAACGTAGGTTGTATTTCCAATATTCATCTTATATTTATCATATATCTTATCTAAAAGATATGCTGCATTTCCCTTTGTTGTCCTCAAGATTGAATGTAATCTATCCTCTCTAATCCAAACCCATCCTTTATCATCTAAAAAAGAAGAGCCCTTCCAGGCATTATCAATTTCCTTGTGTACCTTGGAAGAAAGCTCCTCATCTCTTTCAGGCTCTTTAAAATTAAAGTCATTACCGCTACACTTAAAAATTTCTAGAGCTTTGCAATCACTTATGCTTTTATTAGCCATTCTTCACCATATTCTTATAAAGGGCATTTAGTTTTGCCATAGCTTTATCTGCCTTTGGATGATTACATTGATCAGGATGGATACATTTAGCAATCTTATTCATCCAATTTCTCGCTCTAGTCCTATTGCTATAATGAGCCTTAGTAATACCTAGTTTTTTAGCCCTTATATCTCCATCAAGCTCTAAAAGATAAAAAATGTACTCATTACTTAAACTTGAGAAATATGTTGTAGGAATTTCTGATATTTCATGAACCTCTGGTTCTGGCTTTGGTAAAAGTTCCTTAGCTTTCTCTAAAACATCTTTATAAATAACAACTTTATTATAAAGATCATTCCATCCTCTACATTTCATATTAACTAAAGGACCAGCATCCTCTTGTATTTTATTTCTAACCGCCTTAAAAGTCCCAAGCTCCTTTAACTCATCTAAAGACTTAATTCCAATCCAATTCATTTTTCTATCCTTAAAAATTATTCCCATGTAAATATATTAAATTCAATAACCTAATATTACTTAAATATAAAAATAACCCTATATTTTAAAATTATTTTCTTTATATCTTTAAGTATTGCCTTACTTTATTACATATATGATTTAATTATTTTCTCTTCTAAAAAAAGTAAAGCACTTTCTCTATTTTTAAATATAAAGGTTTTATCCAATAAGCTATTAATAGCTAAAAATTTTTCAATAAAATAAAAAGCTTATAAATATTACAAAGAGAGTACTCTTATATGTAATATTTATAAGTTTTATTACTTCTCAGCTATTTAAATGTATTAATAAATTTAATATTTTTCCAATAAACTCTAAAAATATCAGTTATTTTTTTAAATATATTTATAATGTCTAAATCATAATCTATATATTAAAAACCTTCACGAAAGGGTGGAAATACATAATCATCTTTTCTTCTAAGTGCAATTAAAACCTCTTCTCCACAAATATCTTTGCACACTACAGTTCCTCTAAAGACCTTAAGATTATCACAAGCTCCCATTTTAAGAAACTCCATAATTGCCTCAACCTTTGTATCATAACAAGCTTCTGGAATTTCTTTTCCCTCCGGAGTAATCTCTGCTATTATATACTTCTCAGAAATATACTTACACCAAGCATTTTCCTTGTCCCAGTTAACTCCAAATTTTTCACACATCACATCATACCAGTTTTCAGCTAACTTTTCCTTTTCAGATTTTCCTTTTCTCCCTACTAGCTCTTCTTTCAGTTTCATAACTGCATATCTAAGATAAAAAACCTTGTCCACTTCATCTTCAAACTCATATAAATTAAGATCAAACCCATAAGTTTTATAAACCTCAGTGACCTTCTCATTAAGCTTCTTAGAATCAATTACAAAATTTCCGTTCTTTGTCTTGTATGTAGTAACTCCCATTCCTGTTCTCCTTCATCTAGAAATATTATTATTTTTAACCTATTTAAATACTTTAATTATAAATTAAGTTTGACTAGCTTATTTAAGCTATTAAATGCTAATTTAATTCTAAATACAATATTAATAAAATATATTTAAACTTCACTAACTTCTAAATATTTGCATTTTAATACTAATTAGAACTTTGCGAAGCAACAATAGCTTAAAAATAAAGTCTACAAATTAAATACCACCAACAAAAATTATTTCTTTGCATAATTTGTTATTAACAATTTGTTATCATATTTTATATAATACCATAAATAGTAAAAGCCTACCACTTCTTTGTAACTACTCTATTCTTATAACTTAAAATATTTACTCCGTGCCAAAAACTCTCTATTTATTGAACATTTCTTTAATAAATATTTTCTTAAATATTGGCTTAATCTACTCTTTAAAGTAGCTTTAGTTTTAAGCTAGCTCTTTATATCTATTTAATCAAAAGAAGATTCTAAGTTTAGTCTGCTTTATTTAAAGGTTTATTTTCTTTTATAACTTGATCTTATAAAAAGATATTTTTATACTCTATATTACCAATTAAATAAAATTTAACTAAAAACAAATTTTATTCTGCATACATATTATATCATTATAAAGTTTTTAACTTTATTAAATATTTAAGAAATTATATTAAAAATTATACTTTTCCTTTTATTAAATAAACTGTTTTGAAAAATAAAGTTTCTATATGAAGTGTTTATTAAGTTAACTTATTTATTGGCAGTTATAAGTTTTTAAAATCTCATATTCATCTAGAATCCTTACTAATTCAGCTATCGATGTTTTATCACTTGAATCTAGTGATATGTTATGCATCGTTCTAGCAACATTTTCATTAGCTAAATATTTTTTAGCCCCATCCTTATCATTCATCATAAGAAGCTCAAGATCTAATAGTATTAAAGGTAAACTATATTTAGCCTCCTCTGATGGAATTCCTTTTCTATCCATTAAACCTAGTAATGCTGTTCTTGCATTTGTTATATATCCATAAGCCCTAAGATATGACTCATCATCATATAAATTCATACATTCTAATGAAAAATTCTCAAGATTTTTACTAAACATTATGCTTAAATCTTCCTTATAGATTTTTAATTTGTAGCTTTGATTAATATTAAATGTAATAAGTCCAATAAAAGTGACTATTAATACTGAGATTATTATTTTTTTAGAATTCTTATTCATAGTATCCCTTCCCCCTAAACCTTTATACATTTAATTATATATATTACTTATTTTCCCACCACTTTTTTTCTCATATATTATCAAAAAAATTACAATTGAAGTAGAAATAAAAAAGATGTATTGTTTTAATATAGATAAATAATATTTTTTATCTCTTAAATTAAATTTTAATTTATATAAAATTTTTGTATTTAGGTGATTTAATATTGTAACTTATATATTTAAAAGGAGAACTTGAAATGAAAAAAATGGATTTTAAGAAAGATGAAATTAAAAATATAAAAGAAATTTGTGAAATTTGTGGTGAAGAAATGGAAGAAAACCCTTTTGCTTACGATTATGATGAAAAAATTAAGCTTGTTTTCAAATGTCCTGCTTGTGGCCACAGAAAGGTTAGAAACTTATAAAATAGACTCTATTTTTAGTGAATTTTACTATTCAACTAGATGTTAAGCCCTAACTCACAGTTCCATCTAAAAGTCATCCATACTTTAAAACATAAATTTTGAAGAAAAAAACACAAGAATATTTCTTGTGTTTTTTATTTTGTTTAGCAGTATTTTAATTAATTATATCATAATACCTGAATATTAACTAAAGACTAATTTTATATTTACAGGTATTTTTTCTATTTAATATTATAAAAAAATATATCTTATATTTTTTTACATACTATCTCTATAAATTTAGCGCTTTTATAGAAATATTTTTAATTCATATAAACTATTTAGTGATATAATTAATCTGTTATAAAAATAATACTTTTTCTTATGCTACAAATAATATAGTAAAGGTATTCAAAACTTATTTAAGGAAGTGGACTACTTGAAAACGCAGACTAGGAATTACTTAATTGATAATAGTAAAGGCCTTCTAATATTTTTAGTTGTTTTGGGACACAGTTTAGAGTTTATTAGAAAGGATTATGAGCTAGCAAGATTTTTATATGTTTTTATATATGAATTTCATATGCCTGTATTTGTTTTTATTTCAGGCTATCTTTCTAAGAATGTAGAAAAAGGACGTAAGAATGCTGTTAGAAACTTTCTTATACCATTTTTACTTTTTAATATAATCTGGAATCTACTTGAGTTAATAGGTTCATTATTTTTACATGGTAGATTTGTTGAACTTCCCAATGCACAGTCATTTTCTTTTTTTACTCCTGGATGGGCATTGTGGTATATATTTGCTATGTTTTTATGGAAGATATTCCTGCCAGATCTTTTGAAGTTTAAAAATGTATTTGTGCTTAGCATTATTGTTGGTATAATTGTAAAATTATCTGGAGAGTTTGGTGCTTATATGGCTCTTTCAAGAACTATTACCTTTGCACCTTTTTTCTTAGCTGGATATTACTCTAGTGAGGAAAGACTTAAAAAGCTTAAGAAATTTATAAAGTTTAGATTTTTAAATAAGGTTCCTGCACTGCTTATTGTATCCATGGGAATTCTAATAGCTTTTGTATTTGTTAGATTCACAAATATTCCAGATGAGTTTTTCTGGGCTGATAGATCATATCATAATTTTAATATAAATATAATTACTACCATATTGCTTTATATTTCAGTTTATATTATAGGATTTGCTTTTGTCTATGTTTTCATAAACTTAATGATTGATAAACCAACATTTCTATCAAAAATAGGTAAAAATACTCTTGCAGTATATTTCCTACATACTTACTTCATCGGTAGTATTTTAGGATTAACAACTTTAATGTCTAGTAATTCAGGCAAGCTCTTTGCCTTGATACTAGGTTCTTTGATAGTTACTTTTATTCTTTCAAGAAATAGAGTAGCTAGAATTTTCTCTAAGTTCTTAAATAAAATTAATAACTTGTTATTTATAAAAGAATAAGAGGATAAATATTTATTTTATCCTCTTTATTTTTTTGCTTTAATTATTTTTAATAACTTTTTATCTAAAAAAATATCTTACACATCTACTTACTATTATACTTTTTCATAGTTATCATATATAAAATTTCAACAAATATACTTAATGAAGCTAATAATATAATTCCTCTAAAAACTATATTTACATTACTTATAAAGATTTCTAAAAAGTATTGATTTAATATATACAGTATTATTAAATAGGTACTGCTAAATGCTATTCTTGTATTTGAATTAAAATCTAAATCAATGTCTTCTGTTAATTCCTTTAATCCAAAGAAAAATAATAGCTTTCTATAAAACTTAATTTTTTTCATAAAATATACTCCTATAAAATCCCTTTAATATTAAAATTATATAGAGAAATATGTTCTAAGATATACTCACTTATATAAAACTTTTTTATGTTTTTAATTAAAGCATTTAATCATATTTTGAAATCTATTGCAAAAATTTATAATTAATTTTGTTCCAATTTAATGTATCATATTTAATATGTTCACTTTCTTCTTTTATAATATAATCATTAATAAATTCTATTCATTTATCTGTACTTTCTGTAGAAACTTTTGAAGTTAATTTTATTTTTAATTTATCAAACCTTTCTTTTTGAGCTTCAGAGATTTGTCTTCCATCCAAACTTTTTGCAAGTAATAAAGCATCTACATAATTTTTATTATCTATAAATTGATTTAATTTTTCCATATCTCTGGCTATCGCTTTATCATATTCATCTTTTTCCTCTATATTTTTCACAAGATTATCTACACTTTCCTTAAAACTTGCATAAGCTTCATCTTTATTACCTATAGCCTCAATTTTAACTTCAGCCTTATTAATTTGACCACTTTTAAAAGCTTTCTCTGCTGCTAAATAATCTTCCACCATTTCTTTTAATTCTTTTGCATCCTTATTCTTAGGATTATCGTCTAATGCCAACTCTAAAGAAGCAACTGCCTTTTCATATTGCTTTTCATTAATAAGCTCTTTCCCTTTAGCTAATGCTTTATCTGAATTATTACATCCCATAAAGCTTCCTGCTACAACTGTAATAAATATTCCTGAAATCAAAAATTTAATATTTTTTTTCACTTAATTAACCTCCTGTCCACTGCCATAAATTGTTTTAATTTAATCTAGCAAAGTAAATCAAGTAAAATCATAAACAAATTTGAATTTCTCACTGTTATTTAACAGGTATCTCTTTGCTTTTAACCTTATAAATAAAGTAATTTTATTTACTTTATTAAATTGTTCCCCTTATAACTTTACTCCTTCGTAACATAAAAAATAGCAACCTTTTCCCCTTATAAAATCACCTTCTATAATTTAACATGCATTTCTATAATTTTTCCATTTCCTTTTTATCCCAATTAAATAGTAGCATATTTTAAATAATAAGTAAATATTCTTAATTTAATAAAACAATGATGAATAATTTGGTAAAAGTTTCAAAACAAAAATACCAATACCCTTAGAAGTACTAAAATCAAAGGGATAATCTAGATACCACTAGATTATCCCTTATATATGTAAAATTTATTTTTTATATTTTTCGTAATTTCATACAAAAAATCATATAAGATTTATGTAACTATTTAATTTAGAAAGCTGAATTTCATTTTTCATTTTATACACTCCATATTTACTCTCAACAACTTTTCCACCAAGCTTTCTAACATGCCATTGAATATTCATTCTATCCTCTAAACCTTCTATCTCAACATAATCATCACTTTTTATTTTTATATAGCATTCTCTAATAACCTTACAAAGTTCTCTTGGCATTTTTATTTCTCTCATGGCTCTTACTATACCTTCTTTTCCTTCAATTAAAAGAACTTCAAAAGTGTAATCCAAATCCTCTGATAGATAAAAATCATCGGAAGCAAAATTTAAATCAACTGGAAATGCACTACATTCTAAGACTCCGTCTATGGTAAGAGTAAAACCTACAAAGTCTCTTAAAAGCCCAAACTCTTTTTTAGGATATATTTGAAACCCCAGTTCCATCTTTCCAAAATTAATAGCAAATTGATCTTCTGATGTTGAATTATCCCATCTAAGTAAAAGGTTAAACTCATCCCTACTCTGAAGAATCATTGCACTGTCTCCTTTAATATCCATATAGGTCTTATCTCCTATACCAACAATAACCCCCTTATCATCGTATTCCTCATCTGACTCCAAACTCTTTCTAAGCTCTTCCTTAGCATCATTAATGTTACTTAAGAAAAGTTCATCTTCAAATTCTTCTGTTTTAATAAGTTCTCTGACGAAATCTGTTACATCACTAAGCTTTTCATTCATCATAAAAACCTCCCCATTTATTACAATAAGATTTTAAACCATTATATACCAAAATCTCCTATTGGTACAGAAAATTAAATAGACTGTATCAAAATGTTTACTTAATTAAAACTTACATAAAAACTTATAAGTTTCAGTAATTAGCTCCATTTTAATACAGTCTTCTGCAAAACTATATGCTTACAATATATACTTTTCCAATAAATTATTATTTATTTTAGTCTTCTATATATTTATCTAAGGTGGACTTTTCTGGTTCATCTGTAAAATTGTAAAGACTAAAACTCTCCTCCACCTGTTTTGAAGTTATTCCATCAAAAAGTATGGTATCAAGATTCTCTATATCTTCTAAAGCAAGCTCTCTATCATATTCTTCATTTGTAATTTTCACATAGTACTCTCTAATAATCTTACAAAGTTCCCTTGGAAGTCTAATGTTCCTCATAGCTCTTACAATATGATTTTCATCTATAGCTATTATATTTAAAGCATAGTCCATTCTTTCTGAAAATTCAAAACCTTCCGGAGTAAAATTAAAATCTAGTCTCATATCACTATAATCTACAGCATCCTTAATAGATAAGGTAAAACCTACAAAATCATAGTGCATACCAAATTCTTTTTTATCGAAAAGCTGAAATCCAAAATCAACTTTTCCTTTGCTAACTCCTCTAAAACTTTTCTTAGCTTCACTTGGAAACCTTAGAATAACTAGGAGACTATCCTTGTCCGTCAAAAGGCTCACCATATCCTCTGAAAGGTCTATGGAAAGTTTACTACCAACCTCTAAGTAGCATTCCCCATTTTCTTCACCGCATTCTAACTCTTGAAGGTTGTCCTTTCCTAAAACATGATATAAATACCTTTTAAACTCAATATCAAATTCATTTTCCATCCCTTAAGTGTCTCCTCCATTTAAAAATAACCTTCAACTATTATATATCAACAAACTTAGAGTTACAAACCATATTTTAACCATTTTACAATTCTAAAAAGCTATAAAAAGTGATGAAGTGTCATTTTTACCAGCAATTAGTTAAGTTTTTAGGAATAACTATATTAAATCTATATTTTAAAGTAAACATATATTTTAATCACCCAATTATATTTTTCTCAATATGCTAGGATATTATTTATTATAAGTAATAGGAAAACATTATAAAATTAAGTCAGCATATGTTTCAGAAAAAATAAAACACATACTGACTTAATTAAATTCATTTAAATAACCAAAAAAATTTTATTAAAACTATAATGCCATAAATAATGTACCTATGAAAATTAGTATGCCTCCTCCAATAGTTTTTATAGTTACTTTCTCATTTAAAATAAAGAATGCCATTACTACTGTTATTATTATGCTAAGCTTGTCTATAGCTATAACCTTAGTTACTTGCCCCATTTGAATGGCCTTATAATAGAAAAGCCAAGAAAGCCCAGTTGCTAAACCTGAAAGTATTAAGAATATCATAGAAGTGTTTGAAATGTTCTTGATTCCCTTGAAGCTTCCTGTAATAAAAACAATTCCCCAAGCTAGTATTAATACCACAACAGTTCTAATAGCTGTAGCAAGATTTGAGTTTACATTCTCAATTCCTATTTTAGCTAATATAGAGGTTAGTGCTGCAAAAACAGCTGATAGCATAGCGTAAATAAACCACATATTTTCTCCCCCATTCAATTGAAATAGATTATCACTTTCATATTTTATCACAATATTTCTTCATTAAAAGAAAAGTTAATTAAAAATTAATTATTCTTTTAATCTCCTTTAATTGTAACAATATAGAAAATTTCACAAAACATAAATAGTTTAAATTAAATGTAGCACTATCAATTGTACTTATCTTTCTCTTAATTTGAATCAAAAAATTGCCTAAAATAAATAAAATGATAAATATTAAATATAAAACAATGTTTAATTAAAATAAAGAACTAGCATCAGCCTATCCTTTACTTTATTTTGTCTCTAAGTTTTAAAAGTACTTCTCTTATTTCTTTAATTTCTTCATGAGTGAAATTTTCAAATATACTATCAAAGCTATTGTTTATATCACATTTGAATGTTCTTGCAAAGTTTATTCCCTTTTTAGAAAATATTATATAAGTGTTTCTCTTATCTTTTTCATCCTTAAATTTTTCAACATACCCCATATTTTCAAGTCTTGAAACAATGCCAGAAACTGTCCCCTTAGCAAGAGACATCTCATCACAAAGCTCTTTAACTGTAACTTTTCCTTTATGAGCAATAAGTTTAATAACTGTTATTTGTTGGTGAGTAAGTCCACTTTCCTTAAGCCCCTCACTAACCTTCCCTACAGTGGTTGAATAAATTTCCTTTATTAGCATAGCTATTTCAAATGAATCATAATTCATATAAATCCCTCTTTTTTTTTAACTTTATTTTTAAGAAAGCTCATTGTTTAATACTCCTTTATATTTAAACTAATTTTAAGTATATAGCAAAATATTCTATCAAGTTATATAAAATTAAATGGTACATAGAGGTTTATTAAACTCTATGCACCACTAGCTTTCTTTATCTTAAGTATTAGCTTATTTTATATTTAACTTTTAAATTGTCAAATGTAAAGAATCCTACGAAAAAATATATACCAGCTATAAATAATGCTGCTCCTAATCCAATATAGAAAGTTCCTAAGTAAACTGGATTAAATATTCCTAAGTTTCTAACTGTAATTCCAAAGAAAATCATAAATCCCATTATGATATAACCTTTAAAATCAAAGAATGAAAATACACAATGCTTATCAAGTTCACTGTTTACAATTCTTGTTGTATGCTTTTTAAACATTTTACTAAATATAAATTTAAAAAATACAAAAAATACAATAGCAGCGAAAATAGTTGTAAAAATTAAATTACCGTGATGTGACATAACATCTCCAAATCCTAAAGTAAATACTCTAAATCCTGCAAATCCCCAAACTAATCCTGCTATGAAAAGTAAAACTTTTTTACTAACTCTTGGAGTAAATTTTTTAATTTCTTCCATAAGTGTCATCTCCTCTAAAATCATCTTAATCTATTAAATGCTGAACTCCTAAAAATGGTTCGCATGAGAACTCTTCGTTCCTATGCAAATCATTTTACTCCCAACAATAATTATTGTCAAATAAAAGTTTTTACTTTTCAGAAATAACTCTAAGCCATCTTAATAAACTAAAAAAGGAACACTTAAAGTATATTTTTCATACACTAAAGTACTCCTTTTCTTTTTTTAGGCTATTAATCATAAAAGATTTCTAATATGGTTAGTAGCCTTATTAAATTCTATCCTCTTCTATAGTATTCACTCATAATCATTCCATCAAAAATTTTTACATTATCAAGTTTTAACTTAATTTCAGGGTTACCATCCTTAAATAAAGGAATTCCTTTTCCTAATATAACTGGTATTGTAGTTATTATGTATTTATCAATAAGATCTTTCTTCATTAAAGTATCAATGAACTCACATCCTCCTACAATCCAAATATCCTTTCCCTCTTCTTTTTTAATCTTTTCAATAAAATTAGCTGCATCCTCATTTATAAATTTAATATCATCATTGTAAGTTTTTGTTTTGCTATAAAGCTTTCCAAAGTCCTCATTAACAAATATTATATCATCACTTTTATCTCTTAAACTTTCTTCAAGTAAAGCTTCCTCATCTATTTTATTTTTTGTAAATATGTAGCTTTTTTTACCTTTATATGGCCAAACTTCTGTACTTAGCTCATTAACTATTTGCTCATAAGTTTTTCTTCCCATGATTACAGTATCTATTCCACCTAAGAATTCTTCATAGCCATTGTCTATATCTTCTTTTCCTTCTCCTACAAGCCAATTAACATCTCCATTTTCCTTTGCAATATATCCATCCAAACTTTGTGCAATATATAATATTACTTTTTTCTCTTTACTCATACCTAATTTGTTGCAAATAATATGTATATTTTCTTTTATTATCCTTTATCTATAAATCTATTTTAAGTAATCATAATTCTCTTATGCTAAACATATAACTCCCAAATAAACAATAAGCCTTTAAACTTATTACTAATTTAAAAAATACAATTAATAATTACGTAAAATAACTCTCCTAAAGCGTACTTAAAGATACATATTATCTCAACGTCCACCTCCTAAAATAAGTATTTTTAGACTATATTTAAATTAAGCTAACTCTGAAAATCAACACTAGTTTAAAGCAAAGCCTAAATTAATATTCTCTTAAAATATAAGAAAGTTTTCCCTTTCTTATATATAAGTTTACTACTAAAATTAATTAAACTAAAATTTCATATAAACTGAATAAGTACTCTTTCATAAAATCTTTTCTTAATTTCATTAATAAGCTTTCAAATATATAGTATAAAAGATTTCTTTAAGGGAAATCTAAGTGTGTATCCTTATAGAAGTTAAGACTCCATTTTTGTGATTGATGTTCATCACCTCCTAGAAAGTCTTAATTTCTCAAATTTTCTATATGCCTTTTTAAATTGAAGAAGGCTATACCTTTATATTTCCCCCTTCTGAGAAACTTTTGGTATAGCCTCCTTATTTTATTTAATATTACATCTTATAAGCTTAAAGGTTGTAATTGCGAAAATAACTACTCCCACAAAAGATAAAAGTCCACTTAAATAAAAGAATATATCCCCTAATAAAGTTACACCTACAAAATTTAAGAATCCTATAGACCTCTGAAATACTTCTGCTTGAAGTAATACAAGCATAAAAGATCCTAAAGCTACTAAAAGCAATTTAACATTTTTATTGTCCATACAATAAAATCCTTTCTATATTCTCCCCTTACTTATTCTCCTATTTTCCATTTGAAATATTTATTTATAAAAATTAAGAAAACTACTAGTAAAATAGTCATTATAAATGGCTCTAATATACCATACAATTCTCCAAAGGTTTCCACTAAAAATTCCTCCTTATTTAACCTTAAAGCCAATAATAGTTTAAAATTACTTTCAATTTCTAAATCATAAATTCTATTCTCGGCCTTAGTAGCCAGTTTACTTCCTAAACCAACTCTTATCTTTTACTATATATACTTCTCTAATGAATCCCCTGTCTTCTCTTTTGCACCAATCACTTTTAATTAAATATTCCTTTATTTTACCAACTTAAAATATTTTGAGTTGCTATTTTTTGATATTCGTTGCAGCATATAAGCTTGCAATCCTCTCCACCAAAATGTTCTGAAAAATAAAGTCTTTCCTCTTCAAGCTCCTCTATTCCCTCTATATCACCTTTAAGGTAAGCTTTAATTCTATACATAGCAGAGTCACATCTTGCCATAACCCCTCCAAGTCTTATATCTATAACCTCAAAGCCTTGACCTTTGCATTCTTTGTACCATAAATCTCTAAAGCTCTTATGGAAACTCTTTAACTTCTCTTGTATTTCTGGAATAAAGCTATATGCTATAAGTCTTAAGGCATCTCTATCATTCTCTAAATAGGCCTTTCTTATTTCTAATCCAATCTCGCTTTTAACAGAAAGATAGACAGCAAACTTAGAGTACATCTTAAACATTGACTTAAAGTCACCGCTTCTTTCACCTATTTCTTCATATTTTTTAGAAAGATTCATATAGTAATCTTCTAAAGATAATCCTTCTAAGTGCTTATCAAAAGCTCCTAAAAGTATATCTTGATATGCTATATATTTTGAAGGATTGCAAACTTCCATATTTGGAGTTTTAACTGAAGGAACAAGATCTAGTTCTTCTAAAGAAATAAAGTCTTTCATACTTAAACCTGTTAAGGCCTTACATCTTTCATCTATCCACTCCTCATCTACATTCTCATAGTAGCCATGCTCCCCAAATAGTATAAGCCCTACCATTATTGAATATATTGGGGTTTCTGATCCATCATCTCCCCATGCAGTAGCAAAGACCTCTTTTATTCCTTTTGCCTTGCATTGATTTAAGGCAGCATTTGTTGTAGTAAATGTCTTTGAATAGTTTGGTGCAAAACCACTCCATCTCCAACATCCACCTGCAAAGATAATATTATTTTTGAATGCATCCCTAATATCTAAAAGCTTTTTGTATTTTTCTTCATCAGAATTATAGTAATCCCAATAAACTAAGGAAACTTCCTCTGGAATATTATTAGCTATTTCAGGAGTTATAACTATGTCAGTATCATAGTATCCTCCATCCGGTGCTCCACATCTTAAGAACATATCATCCCACATCATTGGATTAAAGTCATACTTCTTAGCTATTTCATTAACTTTATTTAAATGTTCTACCATAAGTTTTTGATGAGGAACATGTCCATGCTTAGTTAAATAATGTCCTCTTCCTAAATCAAAGGCTTCATCCATTCCTATATGAATATTTTTACTTCTAAAGCATTCTCTCAATGATGAAATCATCGCCTCTATAAACTTATAAGTCTTTTCTTCTCCCACTAAAAGCACATCATGAGTATCCTTCATACCTTCACCATAATTCCATCTTAAGGTTTGTTTTAAGTGAGCTAGGGTTTGTATGCATGGTACAACCTCTATACCTAGGGAATATCCATAATCATCAATCTCTTTTAATTCATCCTTAGTATATCTTCCTCTCATATATCCAAAGTATGGATATCCATCAACCTCATAAGTATCTTCAGTGTAAAGCATACATTTATTATGACCCATTAAAGCCATATATCCTAAGATTTTTTTAACCTCTGAAACTCGATAAACAGCATTTCTTGAAGCATCTATCATTGATCCGACTGAGTCAATACAAGTTTTTTCACTTTTTGAAAAACTCTCTTCTCCATTTTTAGCAAATTGAAGATATAAACTCAAAGCCCTAAAAAAGTGATGCTTCTCCTTATACCTTATTTCATTAACTACTCCTCTAACAACTTCTATGACATTTTCTGAACTCTTAGGAAGCTTTGAAACATCTATCTTTTCTAAGTTTACTAGACTTACTTCCTTATTTTCCTTCTCATTATAAAGCTGAAAATCAATTAGCCCTTCTAATCCCCTAACAGCCTCAGACATTTCCTCATTTAACCCAACTAATTTAATTCTCATCTTTATTCTCCTCTCATACTAATCTAGAAATTATATAAATTTTAACTTATGCTTTAAACTATAAGTTACTTTCAAATAAAAATTTATATCTTAATAAATATGTGACACTTTCTGATCTAAACTGACTATTAGAAATGCTTTACAAAATTAAGTTATTTCTAAAAGCTCTGTTAAAAATCGGCTTTCATCTAAACTATAGTATAATTTCCATCCGTATTTTTATATAATTATAAAAACACTGAATATAAATGCAATTACTAACATATTTAAGATTAATGTAGTCATATCTGACTTACTCTTATTCTCTTTAACCTTTAAATAACTATTTAATATTGATGCAACCGCAAAAACACCTAATGGGATAAATATAACCCATCTAATATGGTCTTTTATATACTCACTTAAAACTATCAATATTGTAAGTATCCAAAAACTAACACCATATACAGCCTTTATTTGTTTGCCCCATCTCATGATATCTAATTCCATAAATTCTCCCTATTCTCACTTATATACTTATACAAATAACAAATAAACAATTACATATACTCCAATAAGTTTTTATTTAATTTTCTCTTTTCCTCAAATAATTTTTTAAGATCTGTTTCTTATATACTTCCACATAAAACTCAAATATCCTACTTAAAAATTTATTTTATGATAAATAAAAATTCTTTTTTATAAAAAATGAATTTTTTATTGACTAAAAGTTAACTTGAATATATAATCTAAATGAAATTGATTATCAATAACAATAAAGGAGGTAGATTAATGCTACTTATAATTTCATTATTAATAACAACATTCTTGAGTATTGTCTATTACAAACAAATTAAAAAATATTCTTCAATACTCTATGTAATAGCTACTCTAATAGCTATATTTTTCATAGTATTTATGAAAACTGATTTACATAACTATGTACCGAAATACATAAGTAAATATACAATAGGTATATTCTCTAAGAGTACTTTTTCACTGGCCTTATTTACTATAGTAATGTACACGGGAACTTTAAGTAATTCCTTTAAATACAAGAAAAACCTAATTGCTATAAGAGGTGAGCTTTCAATAATAGCCTGTATTTTAACCTTAGGACACAATATTTTATACGGAATATATTATTTCCCTACTTTCTTTACTAACCCATACTCTTTAACCTATTATAAGCTTTTTGCAACATTATTGAGCTTAATCATGATATGTTTAATGCTTCCTTTAATGATTACTTCATTTCAATGTGTAAGAAAAAGAATGCCTTATAAAACTTGGAAAAGAATTCAAAGATCAGCCTATTTATTTTATGGTCTAATATATATACATATAATGCTTTTATACATACCAAAGTATAACAATAAGCTTTTTGAAATACTATTATATAGCATCATATTCTTTGCATATTACTTCCTACGCATAAGAAAGTATTTTAAAGATAAAGTTAAAGCTTAATTTTAGCGTATAAAATTTATTAACATATAAGAATAAATAGACCTTATACTTTTAATATACTAAAAATGGACAAGTTAATATTTGACTAATTTTAAATATTAAATAATATACTCATATAACATTTAATATAAGAAAATCTTTATATAAATTTAAAACAATAGAACTTATAAATAGCTAAAGAGTTTATTTAAATGAATTTCAATTTTTAAAACATTGTATGAAAATTTTTAGCTAAAATCATACTATTTAAATAATAATATACAAATTAATTAGCTTTAATTATATAAATTTAAACTACTAATCAAAAACTCTATAATTTCATTTAATACTCAAAACTATTTATAAGTTCCTTTGTTTGCTTTTTAATAAATTCCTATTTAAATTCTTCTGGATGTCTTCTCTTAAGTTCCGGAACTACCCATCCTCTTCCTGTTTCTTCTAATCTTTCACAATATGCTTTCAAATGCCCCTTAGCGTGATATGGACCGCCTTCTCTTATTACAGTCCAAAGCGGGTCAACATCACATTCACTGGTCATCATCATTTCATCATGCCATTCTTGAAGAAGGTATGCTCCTTCCATGCATAAATCTCTTCTTACCTCTGCTAAGTCTCTTATTTCATGAGGATCATCTACAACATTGAAAAGCATTTCCTTTGGGAATAAATGATATCCATCATGATAAGTTCTCATATAAATATAATCCTTAAACCTAACCGCTCTTCGGCATACATGAGCACATTGTCCTAAAACTAAGTAATCTCTTCCTGTATCTTCTCCAGTTAAAATACTTTTGGCATAACTTTGTCCATCCCAATAAGATTTTTTCTCCTTATTGAATAACTCAGCTAATGTTGGTGCTAAATCTAAGTTGTAGTGGAATCCACTATCTCTATATTCTTTCATAGCTCCTGGCCATTTTATTATCATTGGAATTCTAGTTGTTGTGTAATCTGCAGTTCCATGTTCTGCATATATACCAAACTCGCCCATAGCCTCACCATGATCTGATGTTATTATAATAGCAAGGTCATCATATAACCCTTTATCCTTTAAAGCTCTAAGTATTTCTCCAATATGAGAATCCATATAGTTTATACCTGAATCATATCCATCAAAGAACTGTATAAGTTCATCATAATTTTTAATCTCACCCATATGTTTTGGAAATCTTGGAGATGTATCACTATTATACATTCCTATTTCTCTTGCTCCATGAGGACCAACTTTATTCTTACGATGGTCATTAAATCTCTCTTCACTTATCCATCTCTTAAAGCCATCTCCCTCAAAAGGATTTTTATAACCTTCTGGAGTTCTATAAGGAGTATGCGCATCCCAATAGTTTACATGAAGGAACCAGTTATCCTTGTCCCCATTATCTTCTATCCATTTCAAAACAGTAGGAGTTACTTCCTCTGCTGACTCTGCACCACATCCTCCAACATTGTGAAGTTCATTAAAGCCTGCATTAAACCACCAAGCACTATGTCTCTCAGCAAAAGTACTTATTGATGCTGTATAAAAGCCCTCACTTCTTAAAAACATCGGTAAACTATTAAAGCCCATGCTATCATTAAAATCTCTCTTCTCACCATCGATTCTAAAATCAGCACAAACTCCTCCATGGTTAATAACTCCTGTATGTATTCCAAATTTTCCTGACATAAGTGCTGCCCTTGAAGGAAGACAAGGTGCATCTGAACAATGATAATTTTCAAAGGTTACACCATCCTTTGAAACGCTATCTATATTGGGTGATGTATTTCTACCATACCCATAGCAACCTAAATGATCAGCTCTTAAAGTATCTAAATCTAGCATTAATATTCTCATTTTCTCAACTCCTTTAAATATAATGAAATTTAAAAATCCTCTCCTTATATACTTCAACATAACTTTCTAAAATCCTATGGGAAAATTCTATTTATATTAAATTAAATAAACTTTGTAAAATTTTATAAAGATAATTAAATTAAAAGAAAGTCTTAATTTTTTAATATTAAAACAAAGTAAATGATGAGTATGTAGAAGTTTATAATAAAAACATAAAATTGTAATAAAAAAATAAGCACTATATAGTGCTTATTTTGATTTCTAGTCCTTTTATAATCTAAAGTACTCAACAATATTAAAATTATATTCTAACTACGCAGTATTCTTCTATTTCTTAATTTCCCTTTTCTTATTAAACCTTCTTATATGTATTTCTGTACAAATTATAGGTCCAAGTAAAACTAATGCTATTACTAAAATATATCCTAAATTAGAAATTTTCAAACTAAACTTCTCCAGTATCAATGTAAAAATCACAGAAAATATAAAAGCTACTAAAGAAGGTTTGTATATATAATTATTTGCCTCTTCCCAAGTTTCTCTATCCTTCATTGCATACTTAAGTTTATATCCTACAAAAAGATTTGGGTATTCCTTATAGTCATCATGTAATTTCTTACATATAAGACCTACAACAAATATAACTGTTCCCATAAAAATTATAACCAAGAATATTTACCCCTTTCATTAATAGAATAAAGCTACCTTATATCCAACTATAATTTCATATTTTTCCAAATCATACATATTCAATATTACCATTAATTTCTACCAATTTCACTTGCCAAATAAGCCCAAAATTCTTTATCTATGCTGTTTTTTTTACAAATTGCTCCTTTTTAAAGCAATACTCCCCAAAATATAAAGACTTAATTAAAACTTTGTATATAAAATTAAATTAAGCAAATACTAAGTTATGAAGAAGGTTTCGTTCATACCTTCTTCCAAAACTACTTACTTTTTTAAAAGCTTATAGGTCTAAACCTTAATAGCCTATCTCTTACAATTATTTAAAAGTGTAATTAATTAGATTTAGTCAATCAACTTTAACTCTCTCAAGATTGTTGTCACTTCGTTTAATTAAAGAGAATGCCTCTATTCCAAATAGATTTTAGACCTATAAGCAATTTATTTTTATTACGGAGGAAATCATTTCATGAAACAAAATCCAGATGATAGAAGAGATAATGTAGATAAGATTCAAAACACTATTGATAACACAATTAAAAATATCCATGAATCTGAATCTATGATTAATTCAACAGACAACCGTAATACTCAGGCGGAACTAAAAGCAAAGAACGAGAGAAGAGAACAAGCACTAAATTCTCTTATAGATGAAATTAAGGATGAAGCATGCCACAAGAAAAATGCTTCTAAGTAACTACATACTTTTAAATTTTAGATAAACCTTCAAAAGCTAAATTTATATAATTTAAGATAAAAAAAGAAAAGCTATTCCTCCCACTGAATAGCTTTTCATATACGCACATAAACATATACAATATAAATTAATACTTTCTGATATTCTTAAATATTATCACTAACTTTAATATTTAACAACTTCCCAAAATGAACAAAAACTTACATATATTATAGTAGCAAATTATTTTGTCACATTATTCTACTATAACTTTTAATTTCGTTAAAATATTCACTTTAATTATGCCATCTATTATCTATTTCGATTTCGCTAACTGAAATTGGTCATACCACCTTATAATTGGCTATTTTGACTCTTTCTTAATTTTAGATTTATTAAAAAATCATATGTTTTTATAAGAATTTTTAAGCTATAAAATAAAACTTTTTGCAAGAATTTTTTTAATATATTTTAACTCATTATTGATTTTTAAATAAACTATAAGATAACCTTAATAAAATTTACACTTATAATTAGCTAAAAATCAATATTTAATTAAAATATAGTCTCTCTATCAAACCATATAGCTTAAGGTTCCCTTAGGCAAGTATTCTTTTATTAGTTCTAATATTAACTTTTCCGCTGGTTCTCTTTCTTCACTCTTATATTGATATTTTCCTCCTCCCTTTGGTTTCATTTTAATTCTATGAAATATATCTACTGAATTTAACATACTAGCTCTATTTATCATATCATTTGAAATACTATAAGTCATGAATATAACCTCTATAAAAATTTGATCTTTTACCCCGTCACTTAATTTTTCTCCTAAGGTTTTAAACATCTTTCTATAAAGCTTTTCCCATCCATCTACTAAAATAACTGGAGCTATGTTTAATCCAACTCTATATCCAGCCTTATACATCTTATTAGCTGCCTCTATTCTCTCCTCTAAAGAACTTGTTCCTATTTCAACCTTCCTTATTATCTCCTCAGGATTAACTGAAATTCTCATTTGAGTATTTCCATTGTGTTTAGCATCTAAAAGGTCATTAATCATGTGAAACTTTGTAGCAAAAGTAGCTTTTGCATTTTCAAGCTTTCCAAATTCCTCAATTGCCCATCTTAAATTTCCTGTTATAGTGCTTTCCAAAACCATATCTGAATTACATCCTAATTCATATGTTGCCATCTTCCCTATTTTTTTTATATTTTTCTTTACCTCATTCATTATTTCATCTCTATTAACAAAAACTCTTAAATAAGAAGTAACTCCAAAGTTAGAAACTAAATAGCAATAAAGACAACTTGCTGCACATCCACTAGAGGTAAATGGCACTATGAAATCTGAACTTTTATCATTTTCTGTAAGCTTTAGTGTCTTTCTTGTGCCTAAAACCAAATACTTCTTAAGTACATTAAACTCACTATGAGGCTGAAATCTAAGTTCATTGATTCTATTATGAGACTCAATTTCTATGGTTGGAATTCCTAAAGCTCTATATCTTTGAAGAAGCTCCCTCCCTTGAGCATATGCTATTATTCCTTGTTCATAATAAACCCTTGTTGGCTTAAACTCTCTCATTTTCTCAATCCTTTCCTTAAATCTTTTATTCTCATAGAAGTTATTTTTCCTTTACTTTTCCTCTTTTATTCCTTAAGACCTCCACTTTTACATAAAATTTTATGGAAACTTTTTTGAAAATAAACTTAGAATAAGAATAAAAATAATTAACTATTTTTAATTTGCACATTTACCCTAGCGAAATTAAGTAAAATTGTCATAAATCCTCAATCAGCTAGTATACTTAAAATTAGATGAATTAAATTTTAGCTAACTATTCTAGATCTAGTTAAAAATCAATAATAGTTTAAAACATAAACAAAAATAAAATAGCAAAAACTTTATTTTGCTACTTTTTAGTTATTTTAAAGGAGCTAATCTTTATGAGAATAATAGAAAGTCTATTTCTTTCCTTAGCATTTATAAAGGTTCTTTCGAATATAAAAGCCTTTAAATTAAAGAAAAACACTTCAGTTAAAAGCAAATTTAGGGTTATAAATATAGAATATTATGAAATGCAATTAGCCTTTAGTCTTTTAATTTTTTTTCTAATTTTTATTCTATCTTTAAATAATATTAATCACATTGGCTTATATTCAGCATTGTGTGCATTATGTAATGTGACCTGCTTATACACATTAGAAAAAATGGCTTTAAGATGTGGTTATATATCACTTAATAAAAAATAAATTTTGAAAGGATTTATCAAACCTAAAAGAAGCTTATATCCATAGAAAATGTTTAAAGTTATTTAATACTGACTTATCTTTTTTAATGGAAAACGGACAAGTTTATACTTGTCCGCTTATCTTATAATATAAAAATTTTCTAAGTTGTTTAAATTTTAGAAGATATTCTCTATTCACTAACCCCATTGTTAGTTGATATTTTGAATTGATATCATCTTAAAAACAACTTAGCTCTGTTTGTTTTTTTAGATTCCTCATTGAACCTTAGCTCCCCGTTGAGCCATACTCATCATTGAGTTATTTTACCTGTTTTAGATTTGCTTTCTGCTATTATTCTTAAGTAACCCTAGCTTAAATTACTCAAAAATAAAAGATAGATACTCTCTTTGAATACCTATCTAGGAAAATCTCTACAAGTTAATTGATAAATCTATATAATCATACTTATTCTAAGCTACTTCTTTGTAGCTTCACCTCTTACTTTTAAGCATGTTTACCAAGTTAAAATCCATACTTTTCAGTAAACTTATTTATTTAAGTTTGGTGTTAATAACCTTCTAGTATGATAAAAATTCAATCACTTGCCTCTTTCCCCAGAAAGATAAACTGTTACGTTGAATCAGGCAGGTCTCCTGGCTCATGACTATTTCTTCTTAGAGCCTTCCCATGAATACTCACAGTGGCATATTGCTAAGTAGAAGTCACTTACAGTTGCTGGGGGCAGCTTTAGTTTCACACTAAATTCCCTATTAAGCATTTCTGCACCTAACTCAAAAGTAGATTTATATTTATCTACTTATTTATATTATATAAATAAACATTCTATTTATCAACGTTTTTCCATATAAAATCTAATACTTTAAATAATTCTCTTAAAAAATTTACTTATTTGAAACTACTATTTTTTCAATATTTTAGTATATTATAATTAAAATGGATATTAAAGGAGAAATATATGAAAGAAAGAATTAACTTGAGAGTTTTAAATTTAGCTGCTTGGCTAACTGTACTTTTAACCTTTATAACGCCTTTTGAATTAAACTCTGGTGGTTTTAAAACTTGGGGATTCCCCTTTAAATATTTTACAACATATGAATTTCCTCAAGAAAGCAATACACTTCTATTTTCTACATCAATCAGTATAAGCGGCCTTCTTTTTAATGTTGTAATTATATATTTAGTTATTATTACATTACTATTTTTAAAAGAAAAGTTTATAAAATAGAAAATAAAAATATACTGTTTATATAAGGGGGATAATAAATATGTTGGAAATACAACCTTTAGATGATATTATGTCTTATTTTCAATTTATCTTTTTTACTTACGTTACATTGTTTATTATTGTATGCGTAAATTTTTTCAAAGCACTATATATTAATAAAAAATCAAAAGGAAATCATTCTATTGAAAAATCAACTCAAATATTTGATTTGGGTATTGATGTTCTATGTGGATTGGCTATGTATGCAGGTCTTATATTTCAAGGGGTATTAGCATACAATAATGCATTGAATTCTTCTATTTGGTCTAATAGACTTGTATTAATATCTATTGTAAGCTTTGCTATTTTTATATTAAATTTAATTGTAGTTTTTAGAAAAAGATAATGGATAAGTAAAAAATAAATCATGGTAATTTTTTCATATCTTCTTTTAAACCTACTTCTCTTATTTGTAATATTTTGTAAAACAAGTTATAATTAGTATATAAATGCAAAGAATTGAGGTGTTTATTATTATATTTATAGCTTTTTTGATTATAATTGCAATAAGTATCTTTTTAGGTAGAGGAAAAAGTCTCATGAAGCAGAAATTATTCATAGCCTCCTCTGCATTATTAATCTTAACTGGAATAATTACTACAATTCTAATAAAAAGCATATTAATAGTTAAACTAGGAATGGCTAAAGAAACTTATGGTTATATTGATGATACTTTTATAAATTTGGCACTTTATCGCTTTAATTCTTATTTTAAATGGTCTTATTTATATGTAGCAATAATTCTTGGAGTCCTTCTCTTTACACTATATACAAATAAAACTATGAGAAGTAAAGAAAACTTAAGACAATTTACTTTTATGTGCGTAACTTCTATGGGAGTAGTTTTAGCTGCATCAATTATCTACTCTTTTAGTACCATGAATAAACTGTTTAATCTTCCATTATATATAGGGATAACCTCCATGGCTCAGGTATTTATACTTTATATTCCACTTGTAGCTATGAGACTTTATATAGGAAATCCTGAGGTTGAAAACACAGTTTTTACTATTAATTTATCTTAATATACCTACCTTTTTCTTAAATATTGTATAATTAACATATATATTGTATAATTAACATATATTATGAAATTACTAGAGAATTTCAATTATATTTATCACGTAGGTATATAAAGAAATATGAAAGCAGGTGAATTCCTAAATGAGAAAAAATCGAATTAATTACTTGGTGCAGTTATAAGAACTGATAGTAGATTGTACCAAGATTAATTTATATTACTATCAGGTAACTGCACCAATTTTCTTATAATAAAAAACTTAAAGAAAAGAGGACCAGTTATGAATTATAGTGAATTAAAAGAATTGTGGCAAAAAGAAGAGAAAATAAATTTTAAAGGGTGGGACTTTTCCTATTTAGAAAATAGATGGGAAAGTGAAGAATTACCTTGGAATTATAAAGATATATTAAAGAAATATTTAAATGTAGATTATAAATTACTTGATATGGGTACTGGTGGTGGAGAATTTTTATTATCATTAAATCACCCATATAATAATACAGTAGTTACAGAAAAATGTGAGCCTAATGTGAAGTTATGCAAAGAGCGTTTAGAACCACTTGGAATTGAAGTCAAGCAAGTATTTCATGATAATGAATTACCTTTTGAAGATAATACTTTTGATATTGTTATCAATAGACAAGCATCATTTAATATTAAAGAGGTAAAAAGAATATTAAAGCCTAATGGACTATTTATTACTCAACAGGTTGGTTGTAAAAATAATAGAACATTATCAAAATCACTAATAAAAGACTTCAAAGCAAATTTTCCAGAAAACTCTTTAGCAAATATATTAAAAGAATTCTATGAAAGCTCCTTTGAGATCATATATAGTAATGAATATTTTCCATATTTAAGATTTAAGGATATTGGAGCAATTGTGTATTACGTTAAAAGAATAGAATGGGAATTTCCAAACTTCTCTGTAGATAATTGCTTTAAAGAGTTATGCAAATTAAATGAAGAATTAAAAGTTAATGGCTATATAGAGAGTTTTCAACATAGATATATCATAATTTGTAGAAACTCAAAATAATCCTACTCTTAAATTCACAAGAATTATAAAAAAACAGACAAGTACTCCTTGTCTGTTTTAATTATTTTTATTAATACACTTTTCTAAAGCCTAGTATACCATCTACACCTCCAACCTTCTCATAGAATTTATGAGCGGATTTTCTATAGTCTGATGAAACTAAGAGGGCATAGTTACAATTTTTCTCTTTAGCAAACTTATCTGCTTCATCCATAAGTTTTTTTCCAATTCCCATGCCTCTTGTGTTCTTTTTTAGTAACATTACTATTTATGCTAAAAAACTTTTTTATCTCATTAACTATTATTCTCATATTTTACCTCTTTATTTAATTTAATATTTCTATATTTCTCTCCATTATAACTTCCATAGCTAAAAATACTATGAAAATTATATATAAATATTCCTTAGTCTGTATATGATCTGCATTTAAAGTAATCATTGTATCATTGACAGCATTAACCTTTTTTGCATAAAATTATATTAACCCCTTTAATTTCTTATATTATATTCTATACTTAATTATTATTCCTATTGCTCCATTCATGGGTAAGAATTAAAGAAAGTAATGATAGTAATAAATATGTGAAGTTATGAAACTAGCTAAATTTATGGAGGTTATGAAAATGAAAGATCCTTTAAAAATATCAAAGTTTGGTATCTATGTTTCTTTGTTTGGTATGATTGTAATTCTACTAAGTATAATTTGTTCAATGATTAAAGGTCATCCATTAAGAAATTCATATACATTACTTGCTGCTATGACTACTATACTTTGCTCTAACCTTGCAATTTATAGTTCAAATAAGAATAAATATGATAATAATACTTCTAAATAAATTATTGCATTATGAAAACAATAGAAAGGTATGTAAATGGTATTCCCAATGAGAATATTAGATGATATAAGTGAATTTATTTTTGTTGAAGATGAACCCAAACCTTGTGACATAATATTCATACCAGGTTCATCTAAGTATGAGCCAAGTGAGAAAGCTAGCTTATTGTATAGGCACGATTTTGCTAAATATATTTTACCATCAGGTAAGTTTTCTTGCAAACTAGAAAAATTTCCTAATGAGAAGATAAAAAGTGAAAAATATGCTGGTACATATAAGTCAGATTGGCAGTTTTGTTCTGAAGTTCTACTTAAAAATAATGTACCTTACGATGCTATTTTACGTGAGGATAATTCGACTAATACATATGAAAACGCCTTTTTTTCAAGGAAGGTTACAGATGATTTAAAATTAGAAGTTAAAAGTGCAATAATATGTTGCCAAGCCTTCCATGCTAGAAGAGCTTTAATGACTTATTCATTAGCTTATCCTAATACTAAGTTTTATATTGTTCCTGTAGAAACTCAAGGTATTTCTAAAGATAATTGGTATAAGTCTGACTATGGAATAAGCCGAGTTCTTAGAGAACTTAAGAAATGTGGTTCTTATTTCGAAAGCTACTTAAAAGAATTTACCACACTGAATAAACTTTAACAGTAAAGCAATACTTTAATTATAATTTGATGAAAAAACATATTTTAAGATTACAAGAAAAACAGTATTACGAATTTTAAAATGACAAGGTTGCCTTAATAGACAACCTTTTTTAGCTTTTTATTCATATATTTTTGCCATATAGTACTCATCAATATATTGCCCATCAACGAATACAGAATTTCTTTTGATTCCTTCAATCTTAAATCCACTCTTTTCATAAATATTCTTTGTAATAATATAATTTAATATATAATTCTTCTATTATCCTTTTTAATTATAAGCTATGTTTTAAATAGTAGTAATTTTTAGATAGGACTGTAGACCATCTTAATAAGTAGTTAGTTCTAAAAATCTAGCTAAAAACCAACATTCTCCTAAAACAGAGCCTAATTGTATATACGCATAATAACTTCATTAAATAAATATGGTTGAATTAAAGGATATGTTAAATTTACAGGTATTGTATCAAATAACCTAACTTCACCAATTTCAGAATTAGGCAATTCATCAAGTTCATTTATTTCTGCATAAAACAACTTACCAAAAGATTTAACTCCTTCATGTTCTACAGAATAAATACATACTGGTGTAATTTTAAAATCCTTTGCTCCTGTTTCTTCAACCAATTCTCTTAGTGCAGTCTCATTAATATCTTCATTTTTCTCTCTATGTCCACCTGGGATCTCCCATGTTTTTCTCTCTTTATGCTTTACAAACAAACATTTTTCTTTATATCTTGCCACAATAACAGCAAATAAAGGTTTACTATCTTCTACTTTATGTAATTCATAAAAATTCACTTTTAGCATAATACCCTCTCCTATTTATAAAAATTAAAATCACCCTAATACTTTTTATAAAATATTTCGTCTTGTATCCATATAGTAACATAAAAAATAAATGTTACTTTTAAAAAGTAACATTATTAATGATAAGTTTAATACTTATAAACATATTAATAAAATAAGTCTAAGTTAATTTTGTATTCTTTCTTATTAATACATACTTAAATAATAAAGTAATGAATAATTGTATTGCTCACATAAAAGGGAGAATTACTTTAGAAAAGATTTTAATATTATGTGTAAGTGGATCAGTTGGTAAGACTTTATGTAATGAATTAAAAGCCTCTTACAAGATTTATGGCACATATAACAAGAATAAAATTTCTATTGATGCTGTAGAAATGATAAAATTTGAATATGAAATTAACCACTTTGATTTTATAAAAAACTATTACTAAAATACTGGTTCATACTTTCTCTAGGCATTAATTTTATAAATTATAGTTATTAATATTTATAAAAAATAAAAACCTCCTTTAGCTTTTGAAATAAGCTTGTACCTATTTTCCTCTTAGCTAAAGAAGGTTTTATTAAAATTCTAAAAGTATTCTTAACTCTTATAAATCAAGTTATTTTCTATTTAGGCTCTGATATATAAAATTGTTATTTCTATAACTTTACCTCTTAATTTCTATTGTTTTTAGCACCTTCTATTTTCCATAGAAGCATAGCCACTCCTATACCAACAGCTGCAACTCCAATTATTACAATGACTATTCTTCCACCTACTGAGCCAGTGTTAGGTAAGAAACCTGAATGTTTAACCTTAACTTTACATGTAGCTTTAAATCCTCCATCTTTAGTTGTTACTGTTATTTCAGCTTCTCCAGATGATAGTGCTTTTATTTTTCCATCCTCATCAACTGATGCCACCTTAGGATTATTTGAAGTCCAAGTAACCTCTTTGTTAGTTGCATTCTTTGGACTTATTTTAGCTTTTAAAGTATAACTTTCACCTTTTTTAAGGTTTAAATTCTTTTTATTTAACTTAACTCCAGTTACCTTCACCTCTTCTGAAGGAGGAACTTCTTTTTCATTTACTTTAACATTGATTTCCTTAGTACTTGATGCACCATTGCTATCTGTTACTTTGTAAACTACTTTGTAATCTCCAGCCTTTTCTGTATTAACTGTATTCTCTACAATCTTAATACCCTTTGTTAAGTCTCCATCTTCTTTATCATCTGCTGTTACATCTTTCATTGGCTCGAAAGTATCTCCAACTGTTAAAGTAACATCCTTAGCATTTATTTCTGGAGCATTATTTATAACTGCTGGCGGTACACTATCCTCTTTAAGTGCTAAAATAGCAGTTCCTCCATCTTCTTTTGAAGGCACTTTCACAGTTACATTTCCATCCTTATCTACTGAGTATTCATTTCCACTATATAAGTCTTTAACCTTATCCCCTTCTTTGAAGTTTGTTTTAAAGCTTACATCTTTGCCTTCATTTTTAGTGTTTAATACGACAAATAGATTTTCTCTATTTGGAATATTAGAAGATTCATTAGTAGCATTTAAATGCATAGAAGTATCTTGCTCTCCTCCATTGTAGCTTCTTAATACAACTGAGTATCCCTCTTCATTGTTTCCAGCAATAGTTTTTCTATCACCTTTTGAGAATACCTTAGAGTATTCTTTTCTTATATTAAGAAGTTTTGAGTAATGGTCATAAACCTTTTTATACTTAGGATCATTTAATCTTTCAAAGTCCATATCATATCTATTTTGATCCCCTTGTTCAAAGCCATTCCATCCTGACATTCCAAGTTCTTCTCCATAGTATATAACTGGGATTCCCTTATCTGTTATTTGAAGAGATGCTGCAAGCATTTGCTTTCCTAAATCATCTCCTACAGTTTTTAAGAATCCATCTTCATCGTGGCTGCTTAAGAATTGTCCCATTAAGTTAGTATTACTTATTTTGCTTGCTCTATCATCTAAATAAGCTGAAGCTCCTTCAACATTTCCATTTACAAAATCTCTTGCTTTACCCTTATAACCAAAGTCTAATAAAGCATCCATTTGTCCATTTTGAAGTTGTCCTCCATCATTATTTATATCAGCACCGAAATATTCACCAATAGTTTTAAAGCTTGGATCTATTTCTGTTAATTTGTTTTTAAACGCCTTCCAAGTTGTGTTATCAACATGCTTAACTGTATCTACTCTGAAGTAATCAATAGTGTTTCCTTTATCAGTCTTAGCTTTTTTAATCCATCCTGTTTGCCAATCTATTAATTTTGCTCTTACTTGTGGATCCTCTGTTTTGAAATCTGGAAGACCTGACGACTCTTGAGTTATAAAATCATTTCCTGGATTTTCTCTAAGCATTCCATTGAACTTAGCTCTATCTCCATCTGTTGGATAGTTGTTTGCTCCACTATTACCATCTGCATTCTTCATTCCGTATCCAGTATGGTTTAAAACAACATCAACCATTATTTTTATTCCATTATCATGAGCTGTATCTATTAAAGTTTTTAAGTCATCCATAGTTCCTAAGTGTGGATCTAATGTTTCAAAGTCCTTAGCCCAGTAACCATGATATGAGTATTGAGTTTTTCCTTGAGAGAACATTTGATTAAAATCAGTATTCTCAACAATAGGTGTTATCCAAATTGTGTTGATTCCAAGTTCTTTTAAGTATGGAACCTTATCTGTTAATCCTTTTAAATCTCCCCCATGATAAGTATATGGATTTTTCTTATCATAGTTATTTTCATGAGGATCATCATTATTATTATCTCCATTAAAGAATCTATCTGTTACTGTAAAGTAAATTCTAGACTCATCAAATCCAAAGTCTAAAGGACCAACTCCAACCTTTGATTTAACTGTTAACTTTCCTGAAGCTTTATGATTTTCTCCATTATTATCAACTATTGTAACTGGTATTTCCTTTTCTCCAGTCGGTACGCTATCATTTATTCCTATACTTTGACTTAATGAACCATTCTTTAATAAATTTAAATCCATTAAGATTTTATTAGGTCCACCTACACTTGTAAGATCCATATAAACTTCTTTTATATTTTCTTTTTTAGCATCACTTCCGCTTAATTTAAGATTTACAAGAGCATTTTCATCATAGTTAACCTGATTATTTGCAAAAGTAACCTCTCCATTTATCTTCAATGGAGAATATTCTATTGTTTGCTTTTCAGTTTCTGTTGTCTTACCATCCTTAGTAACTAAGAAACTATATTCATAAGTGCCAGGTTTTATATCTTTTAATGAATAGCCAAAGAACTCATTTTGTGAATCATAAGTCATATCATAAGTCTTTGTATCCTTAAATAATAATCCTGGTGAAGTAACCTTAACTTGAACCTTATCTATTGAAGATTGATTATTTTCTTCATATAAAGCTTTATCTCTGTATTTAAAGTCAATGTTTCCTTCCTTTATTTCAGCATTCTTTATTGCTGGAACTTGGAAGAATTCTCCCACTCCACTCTTAACAGTTACCTTTGTTACATTCATTGATGGATCTATTTTTATATATCTGTCTGAATCATATGGGTCTTTTTCATCCCAACCTGTTCCTTTTCTTAAGACAAATCCAACTTGTGTTACATCTGGTGCTATTTCAAACTTAACTACTGCCTTACCATCTTTAACTTCAGTGAAGTTTTGTTGTCCATCATTTACTCCTGTTTGCCAAGTCCAAATGTTCCATCCATCATAGTCTTTATCATCTCTAACATAAGTGAATTCAATATACTTTTTAGTATATTTTTTAACTTCTATTTCTTTAGTTGCTTTTGTATCTCCACTCTTAGCTGTTATCTTAACCTTACCTGGCTTTATTCCTTGAACTACTCCAAGAGTTGATACCTTAGCTATGCTTTCATCAGATGATGTCCACTCTATATTAGCTCCTGTCATCACTTGACCAAATTGATCTTTAACAGTAGGGTTAATTTGAATATCCTTACCTGTATAAACTTGATTTGGTCCATCTAATTCTAAAGAAGTTGGAACAAGGTGAACTACTTCCACATCTACTTCCTTAGTTAAACTTCCAGAGCTTAAAGTTATAATTGCTTTTCCTTCTTTTAAAGCAGTTACTTTTCCATTGTTTGAATCAACATTTATTACTGAATCATCTGAAACAGTCCATTTGATTTCTGAGTTAGGAATTATTCTTCCATTTTGGTCTTTAACCACTGCCTTTAAAAAGCTTGAAGCTCCTATATCTAGTTTTAAGCTTGAAGGGGTAATATCTATAGAAGTTGGTGTTTGTACCTCTCCATCTAGGCTTTCATCATAAAGAACCTTAGCTGATAAAGGTGCGACTTTTACTGAATTTGCTCCCTTAAGAGTTTCTAAGACATCTGTTCCAGCCTTATGTTCATTTACTACTACATTCCAATCACCTTGGTGAGGAAGTCCTACTTCCTTCTCAGCATTGTTTCCATTATAAACTACTACGATATTCTTCCATGAGTCTCCATTAGCAAAATTCTTAAGTTGGAATACAACTACGTTATCATTAGCCTTAGTCACTACTAAGTTGCTTTCAATAGCAGCCTTTGTATCCATTCTAAATGCTGGATGTGATTTTCTTAAGGCTATTAATCCTTGATAATAATCAAATACTCCATTAAACTTTTCTTTATTTTGCCAATTTATTTGATTTATAGCATCTGGACTCTTATAACTATTATGATCTCCATATTTACTTCTTAAGAATTCATCTCCTGCTTGGAAGAATGGAATACCTTGTGAAGTCATTGTAATAGCAGTTGTTAATACACTTCTTCTTACATATTCATTGTCTAAAGGATTATCTTCTGTTATTACGCTATATGGTCTAGCTTTCTTTTCAACAGCTTCTTGAACTGAGGAATAATTGTTAGCATCCTCTCCTGTTAAAGCTCCATCTCTCATTTCTAAGAAACCTGCGACCTTTTCCTTGCCAGCTGCCTTTATTATCTTATCCCAAAGATTTAGGTTATCGTGAGCCGTTACATAGTTTATTGTTTCACTTGGACTATCAGTGAAATCATCAACTGAGCCCTTAACACCTGCTACTATAGCACCTTCTTTACCAGTGGCTCCAGTGGCAAAACCTTGTCCAGCTCCATCACTATCGCCTTTTATAGCGTTTCTAAAGTTATCATTAAATACTGCAAACCCTTTACCTTTTTGGCTTCCTTTTAAAGTTTGTTGGTCTTGTGGAAGAGCACTTCCTCCCGCTTGCCATGGTTCACCATATATTATTAAGCTTGGATCAACTTCATTTATTAACTCAGTTGTTAGTTCACTCATAGTTTTTGTATCTATTAATCCCATTAAGTCAAATCTAAATCCATCAACATCATATTCTTTAGCTAAATGTTTAACAGAATCTTTTATATATTTTCTAACCATAGGTCTTTCAGTTGCAACTTCATTACCACAACCTGATCCATTAGTATATTTGCCTTCATCATTAGTTCTATAGAAATATCCTGGTACAACTGGATCAAAAGGTGAATTTTGTCCTGTTCCTGAGGTATGGTTATAAACTACATCCATAACAACTCTTATGTCATTTTTATGAAGAGTTTGTACCATGTCTTTAAATTCTTTTACTCTTGATGTTGGATCTTGTGGATTTGTTGAGTATGATCCTTCTAAAGAGTTATAGTTTTGTGGGTCATATCCCCAGTTAAATTGAGGCTTATTACTTACTTCATTTACTGAAGAATAATCAAAAGATGGTAATAAATGAACTGTTGTTATTCCTAATTCCTTTAAATGATCTACTCCTGTTTTAAAATCAGTTCCTGGTACCTTTGTTCCTTCCTCTGCTATTCCTTCAAACTTACCTTTGTTTTTTATACCTGAATCTTGAGATATTGAGAAATCTCTAACATGCATTTCATATAAAATTGAATCTGTAGGATTTAACATAGTAGGTTTTTTAACACTACCCCATCCATCTGGGTTCGTAGCTGAAAAATCAATTATAGCTCCTCTTTGACCATTAGCTGAAACAGCCTTTGCATATGGATCTATAGCATAATTAGTTTTTCCATCAGGGAAGCTTACTTTGTACATATAGTACTTACCTTCTAAGTTCTCATTAACTTTTAAGCTCCAAACTCCCTTATCTTCCTTGGT
This sequence comes from Clostridium sp. LIBA-8553, assembly GCF_057782465.1. Lineage (NCBI taxonomy): Bacteria > Bacillati > Bacillota > Clostridia > Eubacteriales > Clostridiaceae > Clostridium > Clostridium sp. LIBA-8553. The sequence continues at coordinate 1,322,901 of NZ_CM173489.1, read as the reverse complement.
CATAGGAATTTCTCTTCCACCAGTATTATCTGTTACCTTACCATTTTCATCATAAGTTCCTGCATTATCATATAATACTACGCTAACATCCTTAGCTGTTGGAGCCCATAATTTAAATGCTGAAGAATCCTTTGAATAAGTTAATCCTAAGTCATCTCCATTATAGAAATACTCTGGATCATCTAAAATTTTTCTCATAGTAACCTTAGTCGCTCTAAAGTTATCACTGCTTACTTCATAAGAATGGCTTGGATCTATTTCTGGAGTTCTAAAAAATCCTTTTTCTAAAGTTAATTTAACCTTATTATCAGCCACCTTAACTGCACTTGTTTTAAGCTCTTTATTATCAGTTTTATCAACTAGCTTAAAGGAATCTAATTCTGAATCCTCTATTTTTCCAGCTGAAGTAACTAAAAGGTCTGTTTTGCTATCCATTAAGGCAGATACTAATTTAGGTGAAGTGTCCACATCATTTTTATCATAATAAATGTTTTCATCTCCCTGAATTATCCAAACCTCTACGTTGTTTCCATTCTTAACTTCTATTGTTCTATCATGTCCAATATCTTTATCTTCCCAATTTCCTTTTCTAACAAGAAAATTCAATTTATCTGATGGGAATTTATAAACTGCTCTTGTGAAGCCTTTTTCAGCCTCATCTTTTCTATTGAAGTCATATCCTTTTCCTTCTCCACCAGTTTCCCATAACCATAGATTCCAATTATCATAGTTACCATCAAATCTATAGTAATTTATTGTATAGGTATACATTTGAGATAAAATAGAAAGTTCTTTATTAACTACATATTTTCCATCAGTTGCTTTAAGTTTTATCTTTTTACTTGAGTCTACATCCTTAGAAACCTTTAAAGTATTTCCTTCTATTGATACTCCACTTATTGGTTCCTCTAAAGACCAAGTAACCTTAGCTTCTTGTTTGTTCCCTTCTTTGTCATAGATATATGCAACTAAATCAACATCATTGCCTACTTCTACACTTGATTCTCCACCAATCTCTAAGCCTGGCATGTTTAAAACTGAATTTCCATTAGCCATGGCTTTATTTCCTGGATCTGTGAAAGAGTTGTCCCAATTATCCTTATTAGGCTTGAATTTATATTCATAAACTCCTCCTGATAAAGGCATTGTTACTTTAAATACACCATCTTCTCCTTTTTTCATTTCAACCTGTTTACTTGTGTCCCAAGATACCATTGAACCTATAAGATATAAACTATCTCCATTAAATTTAGCATTAAAGGTTACTGTTCCATCATCATTTATTACAGGGCTTTTTATTTCATCTGGCTTATTTCCATCCTCTTCTCCACCTGTATTTCCATCATCTTTTATCCCTAGTGCTTCATTTATTTCTTTAGGATTGTTTATTGAATCGTATATTTTATTTGCTTTTAAATCCGCTACAAAGATAACATTTCTGTCCTCTGGTACATTTAAAGTAACATTTCCTTGAGCTGGTATTCCTCCATTATCCCAAGAATGGTTTATAAGCCCTTTATACTCATAAGTTCCTTTTTTCATTACCTTTGAATATAAAACTTTATTTCCATCAATATTGTGCATTTCAAAATCTTTATTTGCTACATCCCAATCTCCATTTCCTTCCCTAACTGTTCCTATTAAAGAAACTGTGTTAGAAAGACTTGGATTCTGAATTGAATCTGTAACATAATTTTCTAAGTAATTGCTTAGAATAGTTATACTCTTTGTTCCTTTTGGAATTGTAGTTTTAATATTTTCTCCTACTTCACCATTGTTCCAATCACCATTATAAGCAACCTTGTACTCTAAATTAAAATCCTTTTCTTGAGCACTCTCTTTTATAGGGAAAGTCTTTTTATACATACCTCCACCTATATAATCTAACTTTTCGGTATCGTTACCGGGATTCCAATCAGAAGCCCCTTCAATTAGATCTTTTATATTTCCTGTTAATATTGCTTTAGTTTTAAACTGATCTGGATTGTTTATTGAATCATATACCTTTTTATTCTTATAATCCAATCTGAATGTTACTTCTGAATCCTTTGGTAAGTTTAGAGCTATGTTTTCTCCATTATTTCCATAACTCTCATCCCAAGTTCCATTCATGGCAACTTTGTAATTATAATTACCTGCCTTTAGCTTTAAAGTGCTTTCATATAAACCATCCTTGTACTTTTTCAGCATTCCCGGCATATTTGTGGGATTCCAATTGGAACCGTTACCACTTTGTTCTAAAAAATCTCCCACAACTACTGCAAAAGCTTCACTCTCATTCTGAACTAAAGTTTTTTGTACTTCTTTAGCCTCACTTTTCTCTTCTTCAGCCATTACTGGCATGTGAGGTAAGAAACTAAATAAGAATGTACATAAAACTAAAATAGCGATGGATTTAATCTTTTTTCTCCTACTCACTATCACAAACCCCTTTCGTATTCAATTTTTAATAATACATCTTAATATTAACATTTTCGTAATAACGTTTTCAATACTTTTAGTATTTTTGTAACATTATACAAAAATAACTAAATAAAATTAATATTTGAAATAGTTCCTTTTGTAAATATACTAAACCCGTGCTTAATTTCTTTTAAAAATTCACTTTCTTTTTTAACAGCATAGTAAGTATCCCCTTTTCTTTTAATAGATGCATTTCTTATTTTCTATTTTCCCCTACTCCTTTTAAGTTATATATTATCAAAGTATCAAACTCTCTTAAATGAATTTATTTCCATTTAAATAATTTTATGGTATATTGTCTATATTACAAATACTCATAATAATTAATATTTTTTTATAGTAAGTTTAGTTTAATAAATGAAAATATATTGTGGAGGTTCTTATATGAATTTAAAAAGCTTAAATCCTAAAAGTAGATTTAGTGAGTATGCTGAAATCTATGAGAAATATAGACCAAGCTATCCAAGGGAAATAATAGATTATCTCAATAAATCAATTGGTTTTAAAAAAACTCAATAATTGCTGATATAGGTTCTGGAACAGGAATTTCAACTAAATTGTTTTTAGATAATGGTAATACTATATATGCAGTGGAACCAAATCAAAACATGAGAAAAAAAGGAGAACAATCTCTTAAATCATATAATACTTTTCATTCTATAAATGGTTCTTTTGAAGAAACAAACTTAGAATCAGAATCTATTGATATTATAGTAGCTGCACAATCTTTCCATTGGTTTGATCCTATACCAACTAAAAATGAGTTTATGAGAATACTTAAACCTAATGGATACATTGTCTTATTAAATAATTATAGAAAATATAATTCACAAGAATTTATGAGCGAATATTTAGAAATTATAAAAAAATACAGTGAAAAATATACTAATGAGTCTACAAAAAATTCAAAAATTAATTTTTTTGACTCTAAAATTGTTTATGAAAAAACTTTACCTAACCCAATAAAAGTAGACTTTGAAAATTTTAAAGGACTATCAATATCCTATTCTTATATGCCGAAAGAAAATGATCCAAGATTTATACCTATGATATCAGATCTTAAAAAAATATATGATAAATATGAGGAAAATGGACAAGTTACTTTAAAATATGAAACCTCTATTAGTTATTGTAAGATAAAATAATTAATAGATTGCAAAGTATAATAATTTAAGCTTTAAAACTAGAAAATTATAAGTAACTTGATAAACATTAATAAGGAGGGGAATAAAATTAAAGTACTAAGAAGATCAATAATAGTAATTTGTTTAATTACTCTTTGTGTTATAGGATTTGCCTGCTTACCTAAAAGCAAATATTATTATAATGACATTAAAACACTTGTTGATGAAGGCAAAGCAGAAGTAATTGAACTAAATCAAAAGATGAAAATAGATAATGATGATTTAATCATAAAAAGAATTATTAACACTGAAGATAAATCGTATGTTAGATATAGACAAATTAGAACTACCCGAGGTTGGTCTTTCTCAGAAAGTATCTTTAGAATATTTGATGATAAAGGAGAAGAATATATCAAAGTAGCTGGAAGTGCCTCTACAAATTTTTGGGGACAAGAAGGTTTAATGCAACTTGATAAAAAGATAGGGAAAGATGTAAAATATTTAACTATTAAAGTTGACTGGTATGATAGAAAAAGTGAAATTAAAATTCCACTTAGTAAAGAAGGTGAAGCTAATGAAAATTTATAAAAAATATAGTGCAATTATAGAATGGTCTTTAGCAATACTTCTTATACTAGTTTGCTCTAAAATATTCTTTCCTGGAAGCTTCACTCCTTTAAAAACTCATGAACAATCAGAAAAATCAGTATATTATGGACCTTCTGATGTAATTAAAACTGTGGACTTAGGTAGAGAAAAAATTTATCTATGTAAATATAAGGATTGGTTTTCAGAAAGTACTGTTAGAAGAAAAATAATTAAATGGTATCCAGTTAATTATCCAGCTGGACATCCAATAGATTACTCTAAACAATTAACTTTTAATGCTTATACTTCAAAGTCTACAGAAAACTCTGAACCTATAACTAAAGTATATGGTTATGTAAATGATCCTAAAATAAAAACTATAGTATTAGAAGATAAGAATAAAGAAACTATTTCAAGTTATGAATTAGATGAAAATAAAATGTTTATTTTTGCTTGGTATGAAAATATTGAAAAAAAAGAAGTGAGCTATATAAAAGGCTTAGATAGTGATTATAATGTTGTGTATGAGGAAGAGATTACTGGCTTTTAATCCAACTAAAAACAGGATGCCAATATTTAGCACCCTGTTTTTATTTTCATCTATTAATATTTAATTTATTTCTACAGTATTTATTAATTATATAAATAACTAGGTATTATTACAAATAACAAGGAGAGAATTATGAATAAAAATGACAAGATTTCAATTATTGGTTATGTACTATCCTTATTAAGTTTTTTATTTGCACTAATCTTTTTTATGAGTGAATTTAAAACAGGTGGGAATATCTTTTTAATTACAGGTGGTATTTTATTATTTATCACCAGCATTTACAAAATAGTTTTAACAACTAAAAAAAAACATCTTAGTAAGTATTTTAAGGAAAGTTATTCAAATAGAAATGCTTATTTAGTTAGTAAATATAATAACCCTTATTATAACTTTAAATATATTACAAATAAGGGTTATAAACTCTTTAAATTCTCTAATAAAATTTCTAAACTAATTTATTTAAAAGCTTTATGCTCTATGATTACTCATTATGTTTTTAACCTCTTCAACACACTCTGGTTTTATTAATTGTAACATTCTAGGAATGAAAACCATCATGTACTCTTGATTAAATGTACCATCAGCTTGTTTTCCGAAGCTTTCAGCTAATAATTCCTTAGCCTTATCTTGATTCTCTATATCTACTCTTTCCATTATGAAATTGAAAAAATTTTCTTGCCCTTTATTCATATGAATTCTCCTCTTCTTTTGAAATATTTATAGCTATTTGCTTTAATTCTATTTTACACTATTTTCTCATCAAATATCATATAGAAAGTTTTAATATTTAATACCAAAGTATATCCTTTTCCTCCGAGAATTATTACATAATTTATTTAACTTTACATATTTAAACAAAACTGTTATATTAACTGAGTATTAATAAATTAACATTATAGAAACATAAGAGGAGGGGGACAAATTTGAATATACTATCACCGATTAAAGCAACGAGACCTAAAGAAATATTAAAAAGCATATTAAACACTATATTTTTAATTGTATTAGGAAATGGGATTATATTTTATTTTTTTAGTAAAAATTTTAAAATAACTTCTGAGTTTAAGATTTTATTTTTCATACCAACTACTGTATTTGCTTTGATTTCTTTAGCATGTCTGCTACGTTACAAAAGTATTGGCAAATTTATATTTTTATATAGTGGAATTTCTTTAACACTATTTTCATCAAAATCATTGTTATTATCTTTATATGAATTGTATTGTTTATTAAGCAATTCTATGTTTACGAAGTTTCTAATAGTCTATATAGTTATCTATATCTTTGTTATTGTTCTTAATTTGATTAACTATAATGAAATGCTTGAAAAAGCTATTAGAGGAGAAATAGTGAATAACTCAAATAATGAACCTTCTTTTTTTGGAGGATTATCTGCCTCACTTAAATTAATATTTGTTGTTTTATCATTATTATTAAGCAAAAATGTATTAAGTGGAAATCTAGCTAATTTAGCATATTCATTTATAACATTCCTAGCTGCAGTATCCTATGTTGTAGGTGTACATAACTTTGTTCTATATGCGAAACATAAGAAAATAGTAAAAATATTAAAAGAAAATTACTCTATTTATGAAGAGAATGATACTCCTTCTAATAATTTTCAATCAACTTCACTTTATATTGAAAATCAAAGTTATGAGAACTTAATGAAAAATAATAGTTAATTATAAAGTTGATTTCGTAATAACTAATAATAAAAAGAGAGAGAATCCTTTGATGTTTATCATAGATTTCCTCTCTTTTTCATTATATTTTTATAAGATTTTCAAAGTTTATCCTAGTTTCATTACTACTTACTTTCTTTAGTTCTTCTAACAACTTTCAATTATATCCTTATTTTAAACTTTGCTTAGTTCAGCTACTCTCATTCTTAATATATAACCACACTCTGTACACAGGTTCACTATGACTGGTACTGACTTTGGAAATATAATGTTTGAGGTAATTAGCTCTTTATACTTTTCAAGCTCTCCTTCTCCTATATCTGTGCATCCACATAATGGACACTTAGTTATATCCATCTTGCTCCCCCCAATATCCATAGTGACTTTACCTTAAGAAAAGATACATTAACTTATCTCTAAAACATTTTATTACAAATAAGTTCTTAAAATAAATATCATATTAACCCTAAACGTAATTTTATATAGATTTCTTTTTAAATCTCTTTATATTTTATTGCACAATATAAGATTCAAAGGAAAAATGCTATGTTAATTAACATTTTCATTTCTTCAAGTATGCCTATAAAAATAAAAAATCTAACTAACAATATATCTATATGTTAAATATTATCATATGAAAATTCTTTAGGCTAGTAATATCTATTAGAGCTGTCATCCTAACACCCTAAGATTTTATTAAAAATCTTTATTTTAGATTAATTATAAGAGGAACTCAAAAGAATTTAATCCTTGAATTCCTCTTATTTTTAATATCTTATAACAAATATAATTCTAACTAAAAGCATTTTTTACAAGCTACATATCCTTGAGTTTCTGCTTGTTGTCTAGTCATTTTTATAGCTCCCTCCATTTTATGAGCATGTGGTGAGCTGTGGTATTTATTAGACTTAGATCTCCCTCCATTAGCATAAACGTAATCTCCAGAGCCTGAATCTACTTGTTGTGCTGGGGCAGGGGTAGACTTTTTAGTTGATTCCTTAGGCTGTGAACTATGTGTTGTTGAACTTTTAGTATAATTACCAGAAGAACTAGAATTACTTCCACTTGAAGTTGTAGCTCCTCCACTTACTACTCCAGAAGTTCCGCTAGCTTTTGATGATGTATTATTAGAGGAAGTACTACTATTAGTATTTGTATTAGTACTTGTAGTATTTTTAGCCTCATCAGCCTTATTACTGTCTACTTTAGTTTCAGTATCTGATTTAGCTGATGTTGTATTGTCTGATTGAACAATGTTTTCTTTAGTCTGTTCAGTTTTTGATTGTGTCTCTTCTCCACAACCTACCATTATAAAACTCAGCATAAAAATTGCTGTTAAGATTGCTAATAATTTTTTCTTCATATATAATTCCTCCTTAGTATGTTTCAGACAACTCATATTACCATAAAATTTATTTAATGTTAAATAAATTTAAATATATAAAAATACCCCTTGAGAAATTACCTCTGAAAAACTCCTCTTACGCATAAATTTCTATTATTTTCTTTAATTTACTTATTATTGATTAAAACTTTCTTTCTTAATAATATTTATTTTTTACTTATCTATTTTTACTAATAAAAGAAATATTGTATAATTTATATTAATGGTAATTATATATCTTACTATGCTATGAGATATAAAATATGAGGTGAATATTATGAGAATAGGAATTATAGGTCCTTCTGCGGAAGAAATAATGCCCTTCATTGAAAATATTTCTGATAAAAAAACAAGCACCTTTGCCATGTTAAATTTTTATAGTGGAAAATTTAATGGGGTTGATGTTGTTTCCTTATACTGTGGAGTTTGCAAGGTAAATGCTGCTATTGCCGCTCAATTATTAATAGATAAATTCAATGTTACCCATATTATTGTAACTGGTGTGGCTGGCGGAATTGATAAAAGATTAAATATAGGAGATACGGTTATTTCAACAGAGGTTGCCTACCATGATGTTGAAGAAGGAATTCTAACTGAATATCATCCGTGGATGAGAAGTGTTTACTTTAAAGGGGACAACTCTCTTCTTGAAATATGTAAGAAAATATTAGATGAAAATGCTTTTACTCAAAAAATCTACTTTGGAAAAATTGTTACTGGGGAAGCTTTCATAAATAATGATATGAGAGAAGAAATAATTCATAACTTTAATCCCCTTTGCGTAGATATGGAAACTGGAAGCATTGCTCATGTATGCTATGTAAATAAGATTCCATTCCTAGCTGTAAGATCAATAACTGATACTGAGAATGAAAGCGGCATAGAAGTTTTTGAGAATAACTGTGAAATAGCATCTCTTAATTCTATTAAGATAGTAGAAAAAATATTGGAGTTTATTTCAGAAGATATTAATTTATAAAATTTTATGACAAACTGATTCACTAAAGGAGGAATACATATGATGAAATCTTTAAATAACTTAATTCCAATGGTATTGGCTTTAACTTTAACTACAATTATTTTTATGCCAATAAATAAGAAATTCAATATATCTAGCAAAATAGCACCATATATTCCTGTAAGCCGTGAGTTTAAAGCCTTATTTTTTATAGGATCTACACTTTTACTCTTACTTTTAGTAGGGCTTTTAGGTATATATATAATTCCAATGTCTGATTTAACATACTGTATATTTACTGGAATAGTTGCAGGTATTGGTATAAGTATAACTACTGAATTATCACCTAAGCATTGTAAATAAAAATATATGCTCAAGATAACAGTATATATTTTCATAATTTAATACAATCAGAAAATATAAAAAGCTCTATGGATACTTATAAACATAGAGCTTTTCTGAATTATTGGGATTATGTTTTGATTGTATATAACATTATTACCTAAATATTTATAAACTATACATTTTCCCCTTATCAACAGCTAAAATATTAATTACTTTTTAATTATAATTTATATTAAACTTAATTTAAAAAATAGAAAAATTCATTTTTGTATTGACATTTTTCAGTGCTCGTTATAAGTTAACTGTAAGGATATGTTAACATTAGTTAATAATTCTTAACAAACAATCTCTATTCAGCAATTTATACCATTTCTAAGAAACGCCTAACTAATATATTAAATTTCATAATTTATATTCTCCTTTGTAATAAGTTAAATGAGCTTTTAATTACCCATCTCTAAAGTCATACCTTCCACTAGGCAAGTCTATATTATGTCCATTTATAGATATGGTGTCATTATCAACCCAAATCATCTCTGCATCTTCTATATGGTAATCCTTATATATTAGCTTTTCATTTTTACTATTATTCTCTTTCAAATAACATTCTACTGCCCAATCTACTGTTGCTCCTCCATTAATACGATAAGCCTGAACTTTATATTTTCCATCACTGGATACTGTTTCATTTATAAGTTCTTTGCCAGGTTGAAAAGTAGCTTTAATATCATTTACTGTGGTTATTACTCTAAAAGCACATACCCCTAACAATATTATAAAAGCTAAAATAATTATTTCCCATATTGTTTTAGTCCTTTTATTTTTTAGACCTTCACTAAACTCCTTATCCTCCATAATTCTCTCCCCTTAATAATTAAACTCATAAATATCTTATTATCTTAATTATAAATTACCCTTAGAATTATTGAAACTTACTTATCTTATAAATATCAATCTTTACAGATTTTCTTCATAACAAAGATAAGAAAAAGGAAGTATATTGGCACAATTATAAAGGAAAAATCAAATAATCCAAAGTTATATAAAGCCTCAAATATTCCTACAAAAGGTAATAAAATTATGTTTAATGGGTAGGTAATAAATGAAAGGATATTATCATTTGGTGTTGATTGTTGAAATCCAGATAAAAAATAATCCTTGTCAACTATAAACACAATAAATAAAGTCATTAATCCAATAATAAAGTTTTTAACCAATTTAAATTTTATATTGAATAGTTTTACTAAGCCAATAAATAAAATAGTATTTGTGATTATTATAATATGAGCATTTTCTGTCATTGGAGTATATTTATTATCAACCTTAAAGCCTACTGCCAGAGATGAAGCATATAGAAAAATATAAATAATCACAAGTTTTAATGTTTCATTTATACTTCTAAGCTTATTTAAAAAATTCATTTTACCCTCCTCCTCTTTTATAAGCTTATCATTTAAATATTGCCAAGATATTACCTTAAAAATGTTTTTAAATTTCTTTAACAGATAATATATGTCTAAACAAAAATTTCTCTATACTCTAATTCAATCATATATAATTAATAAAAACTCGCATCATAGAAAAATAGGATATTATTGGTCAAAAGAAAAGAATTAAGTACGTAATCTTAAATAAGAACCTTTAAAGCCTAAAATGTTTTAATTATATAAAAAAGCTTATATCCTCACTGAATAGGGATATAAGCTTTTAACTCTTCTATTAAAGAATATAGATTTATATTTTCTTTTGAATGCTGTTACTTAGAAAGTCTTCTTTGAATTAGCTTGCTGATTTCAGAAATTAGTATTACTAAAGATCCAACTAAGATTATTTTAATCCACATGCTAATTGGTAAGGCTATAGTGTTGAAAAATACTCCACCAAATTGAGTTATAATGACTTGTAGGGTAAATGTCACTAAGAATACTAATAGCATTATCTTATTATTAGTAATATTTTTGAAAATACTAGTATTGGTTAACTCTCTACTATTAAAGGCATTGAATAATTGGAATACAATAAACAAGGTGAATAACACTGTTGGCATTTGTTCTTTAGTAGCACCCATAAAATTAAAAATATGCTGTCCTAGAAATACTAAGGATATGAATACTCCATTTATTACTATTCTTCTTAACATTCCTTTAGTTACAATATTAGCATTCCTCTTTGTTGGTTCTCTTCCCATTAAATCCTCTCTTATGGGCTCAAGACCTAAAGTTAAAGCTGGTGGCCCATCCATTATTAGATTTATCCATAATAATTGTAAGGCTGTAAAAGGAGATTTAAAACCTAACAATATGGTGAAAAGAACAACTATTACGGATGATAAGTTAACTGTAAGCTGAAATTGTATAAATCTTTGGAAGTTCTCATATATTCCACGTCCCCATTGCACAGCCTTTATAATTGTGGAAAAAGAATCGTTTAATAATACTATATCACTTGCCTCTTTTGAAACCTCAGTTCCTGATATCCCCATGGCTATTCCTACATCAGCACTCTTTATTGCAGGAGCATCATTTATCCCATCACCTGTAACTGCTACAATATTTCCTAATTCTTTAAGGATTTTAACAACTCTCATCTTTATTGATGGTGTACTCCTTGCTATTACTCTAATTTTTGGCAATAGTTTTTCTAATTCTTCATCACTTAATTTTTCTATTTCCTTTGCCTCTACTGCTATGTGTTTGTTATCAAGTAAATCTAACTCCTTTGATATTGCCTTTGCTGTTATTAAATTATCTCCTGTAAGTATCTTCACATCTATTCCTGAGCTAAGACACTTATTTATTGAAGCAAATACATCCTCTCTAAGTGGATCTGATATTGCAACAAATCCATCAAATATCATTTCACTTTCTACTAACTCTCGAATCCATTCATAATTATTAATGCACCCTAAATTTTTATGAGCAAAAGCTATTACTCTATAAGCCTTATTTTGATATTTCTCAATTTCCTTCTCTACCTCTTTTTTATTTTCCTCATTTATTTTACACATAGATATAATTTTTTCTGGACTACCTTTTGTGTAAGCATATGCCTCCTCTTCCTTCCCTATTATTGTAGTCATATTCTTAGTATCTGAAGAAAAAGGAAATACATAGAGCATATTATTAAAATTACGTATTTCTTTATAATCTTTCTTTGCTTCCTTAACAGCTACTAATAAAGCACATTCTGTAGGGCTTCCAATGAATTTAATTTCCTTATTCTTTAATTCAAGGTCTGCCGTACTATTTATACAGATATTTTCTATTATGTCCTTATTATTTAACTCACTAGGTTTTACTATATGAGAATCTACATATATATCTATTACCTTCATCTTATTCTCTGTGAGAGTACCTGTCTTATCTGAGCAAATCACATTTATACACCCAATTGTTTCACAAGCAATCATCTTCTTAACTAAAGCATTTTGCTTTGACATTTTTATGATATTTATAGATAAAGATACTGCAACAATAGTTGGTAACCCTTCTGGTACAGCTGCTACTATTAATACTATGCTTGTTATAAATGCTTCAGATACTGTGTCAATGGAAATTGTTCCACTTAGAAAAAATATTATAATCTGTACTGAAAATACTATGAAGGCAGCAATTACTCCGAGCATAGTTATAAACTTTCCTAATCTAGCTAACTTTTCTTGTAATGGAGTATTTGATTTTTGAGTTGATGATAACTCATTGGCTATCTTACCAAACTCAGTACTTTCTCCTACATTGGTTACAATCATTTTGCCTTTTCCCTCTGTGACAAAACTTCCTGAATAAAGCATATTTACACGTTCTGCCACTGGGATGTCTTCCTCATTAAATATTATCTCTGAATCCTTACTTACAGGCATACTCTCACCTGTTAAAGTCGATTCATCCACCATAAGAGAGTCAGCCTCTAGTAATCTTCCATCTACAGAAATCTTATCTCCCGTTTCAACTAAAATAATATCTCCACTAACTATATTCTTTTGTGGTATTCCCTTAACTTCATTATCCCTAATAACCTTTACCAATATATCTTCATTAATTTTGCTTAAGGCTTCAAAAGCTTTAGCACTCTTTTGCTCCATGAAAACTGTGATTATAACTGATAAAGAAATTGCTATAAATATTCCTAAACATTCAAGAAAGTCAGCATTACCACCACTTAAAGCTCTTATGATATTAACACCTAAGGCAATTATCCCTGCTGAGATTAACATTAGAATCATAGGTTCTGTAGCTGCATCAACCACTTGTTTAATAAGGGAATCTGATTCATATTTCTTAAGTTTATTCTCGCCAAATTTCCTCTGATTTTCTTTTACCTGTAGTTCACTTAACCCTTCCCTTTCATTTGAGTTGAAAAAGTCAATAACTTCTTGTTTTTCCTTCATAAAAGCATTCATATAATCCTCTACCTCCATTTTTATCTATATAAAATAAAAAAACTCATGTACAGCTTTTAAACCATACATGAGTTTTACCTCTAAAATAAAAAGAGACACACGTATAGCATAAAAACTATACGTGAGTCTCGTTATTTAATACAAAGCCAGACTATAACTAGTCAGTATGTTGGCATTTGTAACACATTCTCGTGCGAACTACTCCCCCACAAGATATTTTATTAAAAAATCCTTTTTTATGTGAAAGTAAAATCTAAAAAATTTTAAACTAATACTTCTTCCTTAAGGAATTTATTTAGTGCATAAGCAATTCCATCTTCATCATTTGATAAAGTAACAAAATCAGATATATCCTTTAATTCTTGTACTGCATTGTCCATAGCGACCCCTAAACCAACGTATTTAATCATTGATGCATCATTATGACCATCACCAAAGGCAATAGCCTCATCTTTACTAATCCCTAAATGAGCGAACACAGTATCTAAAGCCTTTGCTTTATCAATTCCTTTAGCAGTGAATTCAAAGAAGAAATCTGCTGTAAACATACAACTTAAAGTATCTTTAAATGGCTCCATCATCTCTTTATAGTGTGCTTGTAAATATTCCGGATCACCAGCAGTTAATATCTTATTTAATGGATAATCTGCAAAAGCTACTAAATCATTCTCTTCACATAATTTAAATCTACAATTACGAGCTTCATATTTAATTATGTTGAAAGGCTCTCCTTTATAATTTATCTTATTATCATACACATCCTTAACATACATGTATTCACCTTTACAAATCATAGGTTTAACCTTAAATTTTTTCATATGCTCAAGAACAGCTTGTCCATCTTCTACACTCATAGTTTCATTAAATAAAACTTCATTAGTCTCACAATCAATTACCTTTGAACCATTAAATGAAACTAAAAGTCCATGATGCTCGTCCATTTTTAATTCTTTAGCTAAGTACATTAAACCTGATGTTGGCCTTCCTGATGCAATAACTAAAATCATTCCATCTTCTTGAGCTTTTAATAAAGCTTGTTTAGTTTTTTCGCTTATTTTCTTTTCATTGTTTGTTAATGTTCCATCAACATCCATAACAATTACTTTGTATTTCTTCATACTTTCACCTCATAAACTGTAATAATAAAATCAATTAATATTATATAGTGAAAAATATTTCCTAACAAATTATTCTATAGCTTATATGTAGTTAAATAAGGATATATATTGTGCTAAGGAGTTTTCACCTTAACTATACGTAAAAAGTGATTTAGTTTCTATCACATAACCAAATCACTTATAACTTCTAAAGACCTAATAATATTTTTTTAATTTTTTCTATTGTTAACCCATTAGCTTTTAATCCTTTTATTTCTTCAATACGCTTAATTGCCTCTTCTCTTGGAAATCTTCTAACGAGCCTACTATCAATCTGTTCAAAGGGTAATAGCCCCTCCTCCGTATAGTATTTTAATGTGCTATATCTCATGCCAGTTAACTTAACTAATTCGCTTATTGTAACAAAATCAGAATTTTGTATTTTCTCAATACTTCTTGGTATTGACATTATCTACACCAACCCTGCAATTATATCTGAAACTAAGTTAAGTGCTGAATAAGTTTCAATCTTAGTAATTTCTTTCTTAATTAATGTAAAAATTCTAGTTTTATTACTTTTAGCTACTTCTTCTATTCTCTCTTTTATTATTTTATACTCATATTCTGAAAAATAAGCTCTTAGCATTTTATTTGAATCTAAAAGAAGTACAAGATACATAGTATTTTCATCAATAGCTCCCTCTTCCAATAATTCAGCTCTTAATTTTTGAATTATATGCTCTCCTATATCCTCGCTATCCTTAAAGGTTCCTTTAGATAAATCCACTAACTCTTCTCCATTTTCCTTTTCTAAAATTTCATTATCAATAATCTCTTTTACAATAGAGTTATATACCTTGCTACAAAACTTAGAGTGTATATAAAAATGCTCCATCCACTCATCTAGTTTCTTTAACTTCTTGGACTCATGAATAGTCTTTAAAACCTCATCAATATATTGAATCCCTGTTAATCTTGCATCAGTAACAATAATTTGCTCCTTCTCATTAAAAGCTATCTTATTATCTAAAAACAACTCAATAAATATAGATGCAATTGAATAGATCTTAGTATTTCCTAATTTAAGCTTTTTGTACTTAAACATTTCTTTTCCAGTAAGCATGAGAGTAACAAACTCTTCTATAATAGATAGATTTTTATCTGTAAGATTCATAATCATATGCCTCCATTTACTTATTACTTATTACTTATTACTTATTACTTATTACTTATTACTTATTACTACATTATATCCCTCAGATTTCAATCGGTGCACTATTTTTATAAATAAAATTTCAGCTTATCTATTAAATATAAAAAAAACTCCTTTCTTAACATCTAAAAGAAAGGAAGACTTATAAACTCTTACTTAATACAACTTTATTCATTCCATTAGGAAGCAATTCTGTTTTTAACTTATTCAAGAAGTTTTAAAACAATCAATTTTAACATTAAAATTGACTTATTAATATTTTCTATATATTTTATTTCCCAAATTCACAATTTATAAACTTTTTGTTGATACTTTTTATTACTTTCACACCAATTTTGTTAATTTTCTGACCAGTTATGCAAAATGTATTGTGATTTTTTTATATGAAAGTATAATTTAACTTAAATAAAATTCTAAAGCAAAGGAGAGAAAATTATGAAAAGATTTTTGTGGTTTAACATTGAAAAGCTAAAAGAAGATCCAGATTATTTTTTGGTCATATTTTTATTTTTTATAATAATACAATTAGCATTTTATTTTCCTTTAGACAAATCTCAAGATTTTGGTGATATTGTTTTTGGAATATCTACATCCATTTTCTTCATCTACACTCTATTTTGCAACAAAAAATTTACATATAAAGATGTTTGGAAATGTTTTTAGACTTTAATTAAAATATATCTCAAAATGAATAACTTAATTTTAGTTGTTTATTAATTAAAATATTAATTTTAGAAAGGATTGAATTTATGGTTATATATTATTGTATATCTTTAATAATACTTTTAATTATATTGATGGCTGGTATTGTTCATCCACTTTGTGCATTTTTAGCTAGAGATACTCACATAAGATTTAATGGTGTTTTATATAAAAACTTAAATGAAGAAAAATACAAAAAGATACTCTTTTCGACCTTTTTAAATTTCATCATTCTAATTTTATGTCTATTTACAGTATATTTTAAAGCTAATACTGTTTCTTCTTTACTTATATTAATATTAGGCATAGTATTTCTTCAACAGTATATATTAAGACCTTTAAAATAGTTTAATTTTAAAATAAAAATGCTGGTTATTCTCACTTCAACTATATTACAGTAAAAATTCACTTTCTCTTTTGACTTTGATACAAACCTAAAGCCAACAATGCTAAAAATAAAGATTAATAATAAACCTATAACTCCAAATACCACTTTATTTTTTCTCAAATTTATTCCTCCCTGATTTAAAAGAATTTGATACTCTTTTTACAAACTTGCATTTTTTTATATTTTAAAGCATTGTTAAAAATATAAATTTAAAGGGAAGTCAAAAGACTTCCCTTTATTGGCTTTTTAAGAAGATTATATTTTTCAATCCTCTTTATTTCTAAATGTAAATATTAATTTTTCTCAATTAAAGTTTGTATATAATGATTTTTCAAAATTACCTAAAGTATAATTATTTAAACTCCTCTACTACTTTAGCCATAGTTAAAGCTAAATTATCACCCTTTGAATTATCTCTAAAAAAGTTAAACTCTTTATTTGTAGTTATTATTTTTACTTCTTCTTCCTTATCTTTAGTAGTTACTGAAAACTCTTTTAAATCTTTAAAAGGTATTCGATCAATATTTCTTGTCTCTTCAGCATATCCTAAAGATGCATGTCCTATATGCTCTAAATAAAGAGCATCCTTAGTCAAGATTAGATGTATCTTATATGCAACATCTCCTCCTGCTCTTGTTATTAAATTTCCTATAAAATTCATAGCTGCCTCTTTATTACTCACAGGTTTCATAACTGTAATCTTCATTAAAATCTCTTCTTCATTTAGATTTAATTTAAACATAAAATCCCTCCCATTTTATACATTTATTGTAAACTAATTATATAACAAAATCTTGAATAAATAAACTCTTGTAAAACTTTAATTTTAATAATAGGCTCTGTTAAACAATCAACAGTTAAGTTGCAATCTATACAATCTTTAAATAAACTAAAGGCTATGTTTTATGTGAGTTTAAGACAGCACCAAACTAAAAAATCCAGTAGAGATAACTAAATATTTCTACTGGACTTATTTTAAAATTTCAAAGATAAATTATTAATTACACTTAATCTTTAAGATAAATAAATTAATTCTTATACGTAATTCTTAGACTTACAAAGTTTCTTAAATTCGTCGGCTACGAATTGAACTTGTGTTCCAACTATAACTTGAACACTTGTTTTTCCAGGTCTTATAACACCTGCTACACCTGAAGATTTTATCTTCTTCTCATTAACTAGTATAGGATCTTTTACTTCTAATCTTAATCTAGTTACACAGTTGTCAATTGAAGTAATATTTTTTGCTCCACCTAGTCCTTCTAAGATGATTTTTGCAACATTAGTGTAATCATTATTTGCTAAAACTGCACTTGAATCATCATCTTCATCATCTTCTCTACCTGGAGTCTTTAAGTTAAATTTCTTTATCATAACTACGAATACTACATAGTATATAACTGCGAATACTAAGCCTATACCAAGTAAGTATAATGGATTCATAGCCATTGGTGCTTTAAAGCTTAATACCCAGTCTACGAAACCAGCACTGAAGTTAAATCCTGCTCTTACCGGTAAAGCCGCAACAACGGCCATAGATATTCCTGTTAATAATGCATGAACTACATATAATCCTGGTGCTAAGAACATGAATGCGAATTCTAATGGTTCAGTAACACCTGTGAAGAATGAAGATAAGGCAGCAGCTAATAATATACCAGCAGCAGCTTTCTTTTTATTCTTTTTAGCACAAGTATACATAGCAAATGCAGCAGCAGGTAAACCAAACATCATTACTGGGAAGAAACCTGACATATACATACCAGTTTGTCCTAAAGTACCATTTGTTGCTGACCAGAAGTTTGCTATATCATTTATACCAGCAACATCAAACCAGAATACTGAGTTTAAAGCATGGTGTAAACCAAGTGGTATTAATAATCTATTGAAGAATCCATATATCCCAGCTCCTATTGGTCCCATAGATATCATAGATTCACCAAATGAAACTAATCCGCTGTAGATTACAGGATATACAAAGTATAAAACTAAAGCAGCTACTATTGAAGCAAGTGCAGTTACTATAGCAACACATCGTCTTCCACTGAAAAATCCTAAGAAGTCTGGTAACTTAGTATTTTTAAATCTATTATAACAACTAGCTCCTATTAAACCTGCTACGATACCTATAAATTGGTTTTGTATCTTTCCGAAGGCTGGGTTAACAGCTTCAACGTCTACACCTTGTAGCATAGCAACAACAGCAGTAGATAATAATGTAGTTATCATAAGCCATGATACTAAACCTGCTAAGCCTGCAGCTCCATCATTATCATCTGACATACCAACTGCGACCCCAATAGCAAATAGAATTGCCATGTTATCTATAATAGCTCCACCAGATTTTAATAAGAAGGCTGATATAACACTATTTGCTCCCCAACCTGTTGGATCTATCCAGTAGCCAATTCCCATTAATATACCTGCTACTGGAAGTGCAGCAACTGGTAGCATTAAAGATTTACCTAATCTCTGAAAATATTTCATCATATTAATATTCCCCCTATAAATTCCATTGTCTATTAAATAAACTATTTAAAAACCCCTTATTTTTTAAATAGTTAAACTAATTTTTCATAGTAAAATAATAGACTTACAATTAAATATTATATTTATAATTGCTTTTAAAAACGTTTTCTTTAACTACTCAAATTCACCATTAATAATTTTAAAAATAAATTTGAGAGCTCTCATAAAAATTTCTTTCACACCCCCTAAAAACTATGTAATAAATTTTTGATTTAATAAACATTTAATTTCATACACCAAACCACCTATAATAGTTGTATGTATTTTATTTAATTGTTTATTATATATGTATTTACTTATTAAAAATATAGTTTAAAAGTCAACTTTCCAACTAACATTTTTAACAATAAAATACATATTTTTACTTTGTTTACAATTTCATTATAGCATGTATTTTAACTACATCTATATATATTAAGTGAACAATCTTTTAAAATTCTATATATTGAATAATATTCTGTTATAATTAATGTAAATATATTACATTAATTACTAAAAGGAGTGATTTTAATAATGAGATTTTTTAGAAAAACTTTTAATGTAGATTTAAATGACTCACTAGAATATCCATCCTCAGGTACAATATGTGATGCTATTTTAAAAGAAGAAAGCAATGTTGAATTTATAAGTAAAGAAAAACCTGTTACTTTTAAATTAGACAATGTAGTTTATGAAGTAGAAATTACAATGGCTCGTGGTGGATACCAACTAACTTGTAAAGAGGTCAAATAATATTATTCTTTAAACCAAATTTTTTCATTACAATTATCAATTAAGGCTATGTTTTAATTTTTTTGTTGACTTCATGACTTTTCTATCATCTATAAAATCAACATTACTTTAAAACATAGCCTTAAACCTTATTACTCTTCAAATTTAAATAACTCTTCTACTGAAACTTCAAAAATTTTAGCTATATCCATAGCTAATTTTAAAGAAGGATTGTATCTACCATTCTCTAAGTGAACAATAGTCTCTCTCCTTACCCCAACTAACTCTGCAAGTTCATTTTGTTTCATCAGTGCTTTTTCTCTATATTCTTTTATTTTTGTTTTTAATATAGGCAATTTATTTAAATCCCCTTTCTCTCATAGCGACTAAAAAGGATAGCTCTTAGAATAGCTATTACAGTTACAATTAACCACAATATCTGCTTAAATAATTCTATAATAAACTCATTAGAAAGATTTGTAGGAAAATCTACAAAAACAATAATTGCTAGCACAATCCAAGATAAAGCTCTTATACATATACTATCTATTTCCCCAAAAATTTTATTAGTATATTCATCATTTTTTTCTTTTTTCTTTGTTTCATATCCAAAGGCAATAGCTAGAATAATCAAAAGAAATATTCCTAAAAAATCATTTGTTCTCTCACTGAAAATTCTAAGATTTTGTACTAAACTTATTAAAGCTACAATTGAATGTATTGCTGCTCCTAAATATAGTTGGTTTTTGATACTTAGCGTCTTCTCTAACATACTAATCCCCCTTTAAAGTTATATATTTCTAACTTTCATGTTATAAATATACAACTTTTACATTTATTTGTAAATATTTTTTTGTGATATATTTATAACTTTTTTTGCTTATGCCAGAAAACCTCTTTTCATTCCATTCAAAGTTATAAGTTCAAAATACAAAATTATAAATTCTGATTTTCACTTAAATTTAAGCTAAATCTAAAAGAATGACTAAAAAGCAATACTCAATTAAATCATAATTTAAAACTATAATTTTAAATTATAAAAGTTATATATTAACCATTTGGAATTTATTTCATTTTTATCAATTATTTGTGTATAATAAGAATAAAGATTATTTAGTAAGATATCCTTCTAAAAACACTACATTTATAGAGGTGAAAGTTATGAAAAATATTATGATTATACCTAAGGTAAATGGATGGATCAGACCTAATCTTTTTGGTACAAGTTAAAATCTAATATAAAATTATTTCATTATTCATATAAGATTTTTTATTCTGATTATTGCAAACTAGATAAGAGAATTTGCAGTAACTTTTTAAAATACTTAATTAATAAAAAGTATATTATATTAATATGAGAGGAAGATGTCAAAATGAATGGTAAAAAGGGAGAATTTGATTCACTAAAAAAATTAGTCTTAATTACTATCCCCCTCATTATAATCATGTCGCTAATTTTCTTCTATTATAATAGGAGTTATTTTGATACTGAGTTTAAAGCTGGTTCAAATATTACTATTGATGATTTAGATAACAATGAAATTGAAAGCTTAAATAAGCTATGTAAAGTTTGGGGCTTTGCTAAGTATTATCATCCTAAAATAGTAGCCGGTTCGAAAAACTGGGATTTTGAATTATTCAGAGTCATGCCAACGGTTATGGAAGCTAAAAGTCAAGATGAAGTAAATGATATTTTATATGATTGGATTAATAAACTTGGAGAGTTTAAAGAAAATGCATATAGTGAAAACCCTGAAGTTATGGTAAAGGCAGATACTAATTGGATAAGTGATGAAGAATACTTAAGTAAAGATCTTAGTAACCTATTAGTTAAGATATCAAAGTCTTATATATCTGATAGAAATAGAGCTTATGTAAATTATAAAAATAATTCAATCTATTCAAATTTTGATAATGAACAAGTGTACCCTGTTATTGACTATAATGATGATGGGTACAAGCTTCTTAGCTTATTTAGATATTGGAATATAATTGAGTATTACTACCCATATAGAACCGTTATGGGTGAGGATTGGAATGAAGTATTAAATGAGTTTATTCCAAAAATTATTGAGAGTGATGATGATTTATCATATAAACTAACCTTATCAGAATTAACTTCAAAAATACATGATTCTCATGGATCTATTAATGATATTGCTGGTACTTTGTATAACTATTGGGGAACTAATCTTGCACCTATTAAATTTCTTTTGGTTGAGAATAAAATTGTTGTTACAGATATAATTAAAAAATATGAAAATGACTGTAATTTAAAAGTTGGAGACGTGATATTAGAGATTAATAATAAAGATATATTTGAAATAATAAAGGAAAAATCTAAGTATATTTCATTTTCTCGTGATGAAGCTATAGTAAATAGTTTAAAATATTATTTATTTAG
Source organism: Clostridium sp. LIBA-8553 (assembly GCF_057782465.1). Taxonomy (NCBI): domain Bacteria; kingdom Bacillati; phylum Bacillota; class Clostridia; order Eubacteriales; family Clostridiaceae; genus Clostridium; species Clostridium sp. LIBA-8553. The sequence continues at coordinate 1,300,358 of NZ_CM173489.1, read as the reverse complement.
AACTTCAGATGATAGTTTATCTCTTAAAATAGAAAGAGACGGAAAAGAATTAATTGAAGAAGTTAGATGTTATAATGCGAAGGAAGTCGATATTAATGAAGTAAATGGAGGATCCCATGAGCTTTTATCTAATAATATAGGTTATATAAATCCAGGAGCTTTAACCAAAGGTGAAATAGATAGTATTATGGATAAATTTAAAGATACTAATGGAATAATTGTTGATTTAAGATATTATCCATCAGATATGATAACATATATAATGCCTAATTATCTTTTACCAGAAGAAACTGTGTTTTCAAGAGCGACAATCGCTAATAAATCAATACCTGGTGAATTTATATTTTCTGAAGACATAACAGTTGGAAAAAATAACAAAGATTATTATAAAGGAAAAATTGTAGTAATAATTAATGAATGTACTCAAAGTAATGCTGAGTTTACTACAATGGCCCTTAGGAAATCACCTAATGCAGTTGTAATTGGAGAAAACTCCATAGGTGCAGATGGAAATGTAGCAACCCTAACTTTACCTGGCGGAATAAGAACCACAATAACAGGAATAGGAATATATACACCAGAGGGCCTTGAAACTCAAAGGATAGGGATTAAACCTGATATATATGTAAAACCAACTATTCAAGGAATAAGAGATGGAAAGGATGAGCTTTTAGAAAAGGCAATTGAAATCTCAAAGACAAAAAACTAAAAGAAACTTGTATCAACAAATATGCTATTACAGATTAAATAGATAAATTCTAATTTTTAGAATAAATTAAATAGACTTTATAAGAACAATTTTAAAATATTACAAAGATATAAAAATGGAGAATCTAAAAATTTTAAATTCTCCATTTTTGTTGTTGATTATAGTGTTTTATACTTGTTTTATTTTGATAATCCATTTATTAGAAGCCTACTTATTTTTTTTATCTGTTCATGATCATTAAAATCTATTGTATCTTCTAGTATAAACTTAGTGATAGCATATCCTGCTATATTAGTTATTATGAATCTTATTATATCTATATTAGGCCAATCTACTAATAAATTGTTTGCTTTGAAGTTATTTAAAATATTATAAAATGACTCTATAGTTTTTTGAGGAACTGAAGATATTAAATTGTTTAATAAATCATCTCTATACATTACCTCTGTAATTACTATTTTACAAATTTTTTTATTGCTCTTTATAAACTCTATTCTATCCTTAACTATTGAATAAATAAATGTTTCAAAATCTAAATAATCTCCCTTTAATTTATCATCAGTAAAATCATTTGCAACCTCCGGAAATATCTCTTCAAGTATAAAAGGAATTATATTTCCTATTAATAAATTTTCCTTTGAACCAAAATGTTTAAATATAGTTCCCTCAGCAACTTCAGCTTCTCTTGCAATCTGACTAGTTGATGTATTTGAGTATCCATTCTTTGCAAAAAGATCTATGCTTACTTCTAATATTTTTTTCTTTTTTTCTGTCATCTTTGTATCTTTATTAACCTTATTTTTAAATATATTAGAAATTGAATCTGTCAAATTAAAACCTCCACTTCTATATTAAACTTTACGATATCTTTTTAACCCCACAATGTTTAATACAGTAAAACCAAATGCAAATAGTAAAAGTACCAATAAATCTTTTCCTATATAGCTTAGGGAATTTCCCTTAATAATTACTTGAGATAATGCATCGCCAGCATAATACATCGGCATTATCTTGGCAAAATTTTGAAGACCTTGAGACATATTATGGATAGATATTATACCAGAGAAGAAAATTTGAGGTACTACGATTATTGGTATAAACTGCATCATTTGAAACTCTGAATTTGCAAAGGTTGATAATAAGATTCCTAAAGATAATGCCACAAAGGCTATTATTATATTAGTTAAAACTACTAATCCTAAACTTCCTAAAATATCCACCTTTAAAACATAAACTGTAAATAGAACTATTATTATAGTTTGAAGTATTGCAAATAATCCATATCCTATTAAATATCCAAACACAATCTCACTTCTTCTTACAGGTGTTGATAAAAGCTTGTATAATGTTCCTGAAGTTCTCTCTTTTAATAAGGATATACCTGAAATTAAAAATACAAAGAAAAAAACAAAAAATCCTATAAGAACAGGAACCATAGTATCAAAAATATTAGTATTTTCATTTCCATAAATATAGTTAACTTCCAAATTCATCTCTGATGGTTTCTTTATATTTAAATTATCATTACTTGGCATCTTTCCTAATGATGCTAAAAGGGAGGCTTGATTCTTTATGATTTCTCCTTGTTCCTTTGTTAAATTAACTAATTCCTCTAATTTAACTTTAGTCATGGCACTTCCTATCTTAGCATTGATTTCTAGAGTTTTAGATGGATCACTATTTTCATATGTGATATTTAATTTATCATCTTTCATGTATAAGAAGGCTTGAAGATTATCATCTTTTATCTTATCTTCTATATTTGAATAATCACTATATTCCTTTACTACTATGTCATTATCCTTAAGTGTATCTACTATACTTGAGTTTATATTATCTATTCCAATAATTGGATCATTACTTGAAGTTGAATTAAATAAAAGATTCATTAAACTCAATAAAATTAATGGAGCAAAAAGCATTAATGCAAGGGTTCTCTTATCATTTAATATTTGCTTTATAATTCTTATTACCATAATCTTTACTCTCATTACTTCTTCCTCCCAGCTAATAAGAATACTTCTTCCATTGTATCTACATTAAACTCTTTCTTTAATTCATCAGGTGTTCCACTTGCTGTTATGTTTCCATCTCTAAGTAAAAGAAGTCTATCACACTTTAAAGCTTCTCCCATATCATGAGTGGTTACTATTATGGATTGTCCTTTGCTTTTTAAATTGTTGATTTCTTTCCATATACTTAAACGAAGCTCTGGATCTATACCAACTGTTGGCTCATCTAAAATTAAAAGGTCTGGGTTTTGAAGTAATGCTATTATTAAAGATAAACGTCTTTTCATACCACCAGAGAACTTATTAACCCTTCTATTCATATAAGGTGTTAGTTCAACTAAATCAGCTAAAAAATTTACTCGCTCCTTAAGCTCAGCCTTTGGAATCTTAAATATATTTCCAAAGAAAAGTAGATTATCCTTTGCAGTTAAGTCTAAATATAAAGCATCTGATTGAGCCATATACCCAACATTTTGTAGTATTTTTCTGTTAGGAACACTGGTTCCAAATAGTTCTATCTCTCCACTATCCACCTTTTCCATTCCCATAATGCACTTAATAAGAGTAGTTTTCCCTGCTCCTGAAGGGCCTAGTATTCCTACTATTTCAGCCTTATCTACTTCTACACTTATATTATCTAGTACCTTTGATTTTTTGAAACTTTTAGAAACATTTTTTACTGATAATATTTTCAAGCAAATCTCTCCTTTTCATATATTAAAAAGTGAGTGATTACTCACTTTGCTTATTCGATTATACTCCTTTTTTTCTATTTTGAATATAATATAATTTCTAAGAACTAAAAAACACTACTTCTCTAATATAAAAATGCCAATATTTAAGGTTTTCATTAAGCTTAAATATTAGCATTTTTATATTAAACTATTCAATTATAAATAACTTGTATTAAATAATATTCTTTTAATTAAATAAACTAGCACTTTAACATAAAATTTTATATTATAGTATATTTAAATTAAGTATTATCTATATTTTTAAAAGCTATATCTATACTAATTCTATTATTTTCAAGAGAAATATCTAGAACTCTGCCTCCTATTTTTTCAAGTAATATTTTCACAATAAATAGGCCTAATCCTGTATTTCCTGAAGATCTAGACTTATCTGCAACATAAAATCTATCAAAGAGATTTGTTATTTCTATTTGATCAGTATCTTTAACAGAATTACTAATTGCGAAAATAGTTTCCTCTTTGGTTCTTATTAACTTTAATTCAATCTCCCCAGTAGAATACTTTATTGCATTGATTATTAGATTTTGAATTATTCTTTCGCAAGCTACCACTTCACCAATAATCATCATCTCTTCCTTAGGTATATTAATTCTAGGTTCTATATCCTTTTCTGAGAATAATGAGTAATTACTCATCAATACTTCCCCTATTATTGAAGTTATATCTATTGAATAAGTTTCTATTATAAACTTATTATCATCTAATATAGAAATTTCATAAAAATCTTTTATAAGTTTTTCTAAGGAGGTGGCTTTTAATCTTATGACTTCTAAATATCTTTCCTTATCTTTATCATTACATTCTTCTAATAATGTTAAATACCCTTGTATTGAGGTAAGTGGAGTTCTTAAGTCATGAGAAAGATTTGCAATAGATTCCTTTAACTTTTCTTCTCTTTTATTAATATTAACTTGTTCCTCTTTGCACTTACTTATTTTCTTATTAATAGCATTTGCTAATTCCTCAATACTTGAGTTATTTAAGGTAATTCTTATATGCTCATCATTTTTCAATTGTTCAGTAATTTTATTTATTTGAGCCCTTTGAGAAATAAACAAAATTATAATTAATGCTAAAGCAATAGTTAATATTAAGGTAATCAACAATTCATAATCTCCCTCTATTTTTATTTTATGGCTCTGTTTTAAACTAGTGTTGATTTTTTAGATAGAACTGTAAGACCATCTTAATTAGCAGTTAGTATTGCATTATCTACGTAAGAATAATAGCGTTAAGAAGCTTTTTCTGTTTGAGCGAAGCGAGTTTAAAAGCTTTAGCTATTATTCTGGAGTAGATGATAGCAATACTTTGCGATATTAAGTTAGGTCTGAAGGGCTAGCTAAAAATCAACACCTACCTAAAACATAGCCTATTTTATATCCTGAGTTTTAAACAATATATTTCCTATGACTACCACTAAAATTGGGATCGCAAGTATAATTAAGGTTATATATATATTGCTATTAACCTGAACTTTACTAGCTATATTTAATGCAGTATAGGACCAAAATGTTTGTGAAAGTGCTAAAAAAATACCCATTATAAAAACCGAAACTGCTGTTGCCATAGCTCCATCTCTTACTATAAAAGGTACGAGAAAAACCATGGTAGCAATACATAATATAAATAATATATTTATTAAAACATACATTACAATAAACATAATTTCAGAACCATTAAAAGGTGCTCCCCATCCATAAAACATTGAATAAATACCACCATTAATAAAAAGATTTGAGGCTATTATAATAAAGCATCCTATTAAATATGATGTAAGTTTGCTAATTAACACGGAAAATCTGCTATACCCTGAAACTATTAAATGATATATGGTTCTTTTAGAAAATTCACTCCCTATATACATTCCAGCAAATATAGCACAAGCCATTAAAGAAAACATATCTGTAGATTCATTTGTAAGGCTTTCACGTCCTGTTGGGATACCATGAAAATATAAATTAATAATTCCTAATATTATTATTAAGATTACACATAACCTTATCTCTTTATTGTATTTGAGCCTATATATTTCAGCTTTTATAAGATTATACATCACATGCACCTCCAACAATATTTGAAAAATAGGATTCTAAACTATCACCTTTTATTGTTATTTCTTCTGCATATACCTTATTAATAGCTAACTCTCTATTTATTTCAGCACCTTTTTCTATACACTCATATATTCTTAATATATTATGAGGATAAACTACAAATTTTTTAATATTTAATGACTCCTCTAATATATTGGACGCTTTTTTTATATCACTAACTTTAATCAATAAGTGCTTTTTACACTTTTCATCTAATTCATAAGCAGTTATCTGCTCTATAAGCCTACCATTATGTATTATTCCATAAGATGTAGCAAGTTTATGAAGTTCACTTAAAATATGACTTGAAATAAATATTGTCATATTTCTCTCTTTATTTAACTTAATCAGAAGTTCTCTAAGTTCCTTTATTCCTGTTGGATCAAGTCCATTTACAGGCTCGTCTAAAATAAGTAATTCTGGCTCTCCAAGCAATGCAATTGCTAGTCCCAACCTTTGTTTCATTCCTAAAGAAAAATCCTTCACCTTTTTATTTCCAGTATTATTTAAACCTACAATGGATAAAAGCTCATTAATACAATTTTTATCTGGTACACCCTTTTGAATTCTCTGATACTCAAGATTTTGTTTTGCTGTCATATCAATATATAGTGCTGGACTCTCTATAATAGATCCAATCTTTTTTCTAATGCTATTTAAATCTTTTTCATCTTCTTTATTAAATAAAATTATTTTTCCATTACTCTTCTTAGCTAAACCAGTTAATATTTTTATCAATGTGCTTTTTCCAGCACCATTTTCACCAATAAGACCATATATCTCTCCACGTCTAATTTCAATATTAATGTCATTTAATACTTTTACATTTTTATATTGCTTACTTAGATTAATAGTCCTACAAATAATTTCACCCATAATAACATCTCCTCTCTTAGTTATTATGTGATATAAGTTTTTAGAATTTCTAAAGTTAATTCTAAAGAAATTCTAAAGTTATATTAATTTATATCCCATTCCCCAAACTGTTTGAATATAGTCTATATTATTTTTTGCCTTAAGCTTTTTTCTAAGGTTGCTAATATGTGTATTAACTCTATCCTCATCACAATAATCATATATTTCATTCCATACAGATTCATATAAATTCTTCTTTGAAAATACCTTTGAAGGATTTTTCATCATTAATTCAAGAATTTTATATTCTTTAGATGTTAATACCAAGTCGCTTCCATCAACACTTACTTCCTTTGTGAATTTATTTAAATTAATATTCTTATAGACTAGGTATTCTATCTTCTCCTCTAACCTAAAATATCTATTTAAATTAACTTCAATTCTTGCTAAAAGTTCTACTAATGAGAATGGCTTGGTAACATAATCATCTGCTCCTAATTTAAATAAATCGACCTTAGATTGCACCATATCTTTTGCTGATACAACAATTACTGGAATATCTGAAAATAGTCTAATCTCTCTTAATACCTCATCTCCTGATTTATATGGTAACATTACATCTAAAATTATAAGATCTATTTTATTATTCCTTATACACCTAACTCCCTCTATTCCATTATATTTTTCTATTGTTTTGTATCCATTTTTAATCAAATACTCTGAAATCATTCCTGAGATTTCTTTATCATCCTCTATGATTAATATGCTCTTTTCCATATTCTTCTCCTATTAATAAAGTTTAAAAGTAATTCCTTATTTATAATTCATCTTAATATTTCATAAACAATAATTGTTCTATTACATCATTTCTATATATTTTAATTAATAATATCAAAAGAGTTTCTTTGAAACAATTAACACAAAGTAAAACTTACTTAAATATATTACATTCAACAAAGTTTAAATGAAATTGAAATTTGAAAAAGTATTTAAATCTAAAAAATAGATAGACCAAAATGATCTATCTATTTTCATTCTCTTATCTTAAAACCTTTATTTCTTATATATCCAATCCAATCTTAGTTCCAGTAATTTCGCTATCATTAAATACCCTATTTTTATCTTTCAAAGAATAAAAATAGATTATAGTTATAATAAATACTATAAATTCAGTTATTACAAATGAAATCCATACTCCATTCATATTAAATATGATGCTAAAGATTAAAACAATTGGTACAAGAATTATACAACTTCTTAAAGTAGATATAATCATTGCTTCTTTTGCCTTTGATGTGGCACTAAAAAAAGCTGCAGAGATAATATTTATGCCAGCAAATATATATCCTATAAAATATATTTTAATTCCTACAGAGGCTAAGATAGCAAGTTGCTCATTATTTTCGCTGTTAAACATAGATATAATTATATTTCTATTAGAATATATGACTATATAAATAACAGCTGAAACAATGATAGAAGTAATAATTGTATATTTTAAAATCAAATTAACAGATACCATGTCTTTCTTACTATAATATTTACTTGCCAATGGTTGTACACCCTGAGATATTCCTACAAAAATTGCTGTAGCAATAAGTGCTACATTGGCTACTATTCCATATGCTGCCACACCAATATTTCCTTCTATTTTTAATATAATTAGGTTGAATGTAATTAAAGCTATTGCAGATGCAAGCTCTCCAATAAATGAAGAAAACCCTAAAGAAATTATTCTTAATACTCTTAAAAAGTGAATTTTACATCTTACAATATGAAAACTTTGCTTTTTAGAAATAAAATGTGATGATAAAATACCTAAACTTATAATAGGAGAAAGTCCTGTTGCAAGAGCTGCTCCAAAAATCCCCATAGAAAGTGGAAACATAAATATATAATCTAAGACAATATTAGAGAAACTACTTACAATCATTGCAATCATTGATAGTTTAGGATTTTTATCATTCCGAATAAAAGCAAGTAAAATATTATTTAATATAAAAAAAGGTGAAAAACTTAAAAGCGTAGTTAAGTACACGTGAGTAAGTGGTAATGTTGCCTCATCAGCTCCAAGCAATATTCCTAATTGTTTAGTAAAAAATATAGCTACTACAACGAATATAAGTGATGCCACTGCTCCCATAATAATAGCATAAGTAAAAGATTTATTATTTGAATTATTATTCTCTTGTTTTCTAATTGAAAAGTCAGTTGCACCACCAATTCCTATCATAAGTCCTACCCCCTGTAAAATAGAAAATATTGAAATTGAAAAATTCAATGCAGCAATTCCAACAGTTCCAAGGGCTTCTGCAACGAAAAATGTGTCGGCTAAGATATAACAAGAAAGTCCTATCATTCCCATAACATTTAAGCTTACATACTTAATAAACTTTAACTTTAATTCTTTCATAATTACCTCCTAAAATAAAAAGGTATCAGAGTATTCCTTCTAAGACCTACTGGAATACTTTGATACCTTAACATTCACCCGGTGGCGAATAATAACCATATTAAATTAATTTCTTAAATTATATCATATTTTAAAGTGCATTACAAATTTATGGAAAATAATTTATCAATCTTCTTTAGGTGAATATTCACCTGTAATTTCTATTAAGTTACCATCTGGATCTTCAACTTGAAAATAATAATATGGCATTACATTATTAACATATTTTATTTCTGTCACCAAATCACTAATATTTAAATTTAATATTCTTTCACGTTCTTTAATTAAGTCTTCAGTCCAAAAATTTAATACAAATTTGTTTGTATTTTTTGACTCAGCTATAGCAACTAGATTGTCAAATTTTTCTATATACTGCCCTTTATGTATAGTTAGTCCAGGGTTATCATTATCAAAGTAAGCATTCATTATAGAAATATTTTTACCCTTAAACTCAAATTGAGCAAATCGTTCCATATTTTTTGAAGTCACTTTCATCTCCAGTAGCTTCTCATAAAAGTTTATTGATGTATTAAAATTTTTAACTATTAAATAAATTGAACCTAAATGCACCTTACTCCCTCCACACTACTTTTTAGTAGAATTTTATAAATTTAATTACACTAATATACATAATCTAAATATTAAGTTTCATTAATGGTTCACCCCACTCATCAAAACCATCATCAATGAATCCTATACTTGTCCAAAAATTATGACTTCGCTCATTTGAAACATTAATTTCAAAATATTTAACACTATCATTTCTTATATAGTTCATTAGTGCATAATAACATTCATGTCCTGTTTTATTGCCTCGATACTTTGGTAATACCCAAAAATCCATAAGAAAACACTTTCCATCCTCTTCTCCCCCCTAATATAAATACCATCTTTCCAATAAAAATATATAACCTAAATTTAATCTTTCTATTTTACTCGTCCTTTTTCCATGAAAAATAGTTGAATGTTATAGCTCCTATAGTCGCTGCCATTAGTATTATTGGAATTACTAAATCTTTATTAGCATAATATATTAAAATACTCAAAAAGACATTTATTGGACTTGTCCATAAACATCTGATAAATTTTCTTCTGTAACTTAACTTTGAATAACTTAATTGAAATCCTTTATCTATCTTTTTATTCATACATTAAGCAAAGTTGTAGAAAAATTACTTAATCTACAGACTTCTCCCCCCTTAAGAAATAAATTTTTGTACTAAAAAGCTTGTTATAAAATCGCATTAATCCATTTACAATAATTGTATCTAAATACCATATATTGTATTTAGATACAATTTTAATCTAATCAAATTTCTCTTATTAAGTAGTTTTATAAAGTAAAACTTTAATTTGTTATATAAAAATAGATAGACCAAAATGATCTATCTATTTTCACTATATCTTCTTTAAATTTTAACTGTAACATTAAGCTATATAAATTTTAATAAAAACAAATATCTAATTACATTAAATTTATAAGTATGTATTAGCTTTTGAATTCTTGTTTCCATTCAGTTTTAACAGTAATTTTAAATTATTGTATAATTAGGTAAATAATTAAAACTAACCATACTAAATAATTTTAAGGAGATAAAATAATTATGGATAGACATTTTACAGTTTCAGTATTTATAGTATGTAATGATAAAGTATTATTACATTTACATAAAAAAGCTAAGAAAATACTTCCTTTAGGTGGACATATAGAGTTGAATGAGCTTCCAGAAGAGGCATGCATTCGTGAAGTAAAAGAAGAAGCAGGTTTAAAGATAAATTTATATAATCCCGTAGATATATCATTAAAAAAATCATGTGACTTATCAGGAGAAAAACTACTAATAAATCCTATGCACACGATTTTCGGTGATGTAAGTCCTAATCATTCACATATAGACTTTGTTTATTATGCAACTACAAACTCTTTTGAAACATACCCTGAAAATGGGGAATCTAAAATACTCAAATGGTACAGTAAAGATGAGCTAAATAAATCTACTAACATTCAAGCGAATATTTTAACTATGGCCAATGAAGCCTTGGAGTTGTTAGGTAAAAAATAATTTAATGGCTATACCTTAAATGAATTTTAATATATAAATATAATAAAAGTGGACAGATTAACTTGTTCACTTTACTTTTTTATTCTTATAAATTTAAAACTGTTTTTTTAATCTACTTGATAAATTGAACTTTGTTTTTTTTATTTCAAGTATTTTTCTTGCTTTCTTTTTCTTCCTTTTTTCCATTCCTTATCTAAATCAAAATTATTATCGGCAACCATTTCGAATATTAAATATAACATATCATATAATTGATGTTCAATCTTATCCCTTTCCGAATCATTTACAGCTCTTTTTAACAACTCAAATTCTCATTTAACCAAGTTATTTTCTGATGATTATTTCTATCAAAGAATCCATTTTAATTAAAAATTCTCTAACTTCATTTTTATATTCATTTAATGACATATCATCATCTCACAAATTACTAATTTCTCAATCTATTCTATATATTAGAATTTATTTTCTAATATATAATATCTTTTTCATATAGTATCTCTTATGTCCTTGTGGACAATCATCTAATACTCCATGTATATCATATCCTTGTTTAATATAAAAATCTTCTGCTTGAAAATCAAAAGTATCTAAATGTACAATGTGACAACCATAATCCTTTGAGATTTTCTCTATTTCACCTAACAATTCAGAACCAAACACATTATGTCTAAACTCCTCTTTAACCCATAAAGCATCTACATATATACATTTCCAAGCGTAATATATGCAATTTATTCCTGCTATAATATTGCCCTTATCATCCTGTATATATCTATTAATTTCAGACGATGTAATAAGTGAGTCAAATGGTACATTTGACTCATTATATTCACATATTCTATCCTTAATAAAATGAATTTTTTTCTGACAAAACTTACATCTAATATTTTTTAAAATTAAATCCTAATATTTCTATTTCATCATTTTTATTCAATCTATCATCATAATTTTTTCTTAGTTGAATTATATTTAAATGATCAAACCCACATTCTTTATATAATTTTATAGCTCCTTTATTTCTTGGTATTACATCAACAAACATTGACGTAATTTTTTTATTAATCATTAATTCATCTAATTTTTCCATTGCAAATTTTCCAATACCATTCTTCCTATACTCCTCTTTTATAAATAAATCTTCTAGCCAAGCTACATTTTGTCCTCCAAATCGTACATAAAAAAATCCTATAACTATATCATCTAAAAATATATTATAGATAGTTCCTTGTTGCTTCCACTCATCTAAAGTTTCTCTAGATTGCTCATCAGTTTGCCAATACTCCTTTGGCGCATTATTTAATTGTCTATGATAATTTATTAATTCTGTAATCATTTTTATCGTATTTTCAAAAAAAGAACTACTAATTTCATCAATCTTAATATTCAATACCTCATCTCCTTTAAACTAAATATTAAAAAACCAAATTTTAATATATAATAACCATTCCTCAATTGAAACAAAATCCACCTTAAAGTACGATTTTTTTATCCTATATATTTTAATTTAATATCAGTATTACTTTATATAGGACATGTCGCTCATTCGCTTAATAAATCTTTTTCCATCAGCTGTTTCTTGCATAAAAGTAACTCCACCAGCCAACCCCAATATTTCACTTCTATTAAGCATTTCAATATCCATTCCTAACCACATTGTATTAAATACGCTAAGTAAATCTCCATGAGAAACTATAATTATATTTTCATATTCATTTGTCATTAGCTCATTAAAAAAAGGTAATAATCTATTCCACTCATCTCTTCTACTTTCTGCATCGGAAAACATTTTATCATCAATAGATTTTTCTTGTTTTTCAATATTTTCTTTCAACCACTGTACTGATTTCCCAACACATTTTCCAAGGTTTCTTTCTCTTAACTCAGTAACAAAGATTGGTGTAATCCCTAAATGCTTGCCTATGATTTTTGCCGTATTCTTAGCTCTTAATAAATCTGAAGAATACATTACATACTTTTTATCTGCTAACTCTTTTGATAGATTTCTTCCAATATTATTTGCTTGTTTTATTCCTAGCTCTGATAAATCCCAATCGGTCCATGAACCAATCATTCCATTAGTATGATGTATAGATTGTGTATGTTGGATAGTTATTATATTTTTCATTTACTACTCCCCCAAGTTTATTTAAAGTTATCCTATTCAGACTCTATATCTAAGTTCTATTTTTATTAACTATATAAAATCCTATTTTTATATTACTATACACATAAAATTTTAGTTTCTTTTCTTATAATCTTTTCCTATTATTATTGTTGCAATGTTTATTGCTAGAAATAATATTAATATCTCAGATCCTATTTTACCTGATGATCCGATTAATAAAATCACTGATACTATAACTAAAACCCATCTTATTAATTTTACTGACTTTATAAAATCTTCATTTTTACTTTTATCCATAGTATATATCCCTCCAAACCATTATCCCTGTAAATCATAAAATCTATAAATGTATCTTGGACATAAGAAAAAACATATATTTTGAACATGAGTTTACTATACTTAATCTATGTTTTAAATGAATATTGATTTAAGATACAATTTTTAATGCTATATCTTTTAATTAATCATATCAAAAGAGTTCACTGTAAACCATTAACACAAAGTAAAACTTGCTTATAATCTATACTTTTAATAAATTTTACATGAGGTTGAGATTTCAAAAAGTATTTTATGGTAAAATTTTATTATATTTCAAATTTTAGTATAATCATAAGAATTCGTAGAGAAATATAATGATTTGGAGGGGAATTATGAAGTTTTTAAAGATTTTTGTGGTAATTTATGCTTTGCTTTTAACATTTATTATGTTTTCACCTTGTAAACTAATAGGAAGGTCAGCAATTGAAAAAGGGGATATAAAGGTAAAGGTTCATAATCAGGCTACTACTGGACCAGCATATTATCTTCAAAAGAAAGATTCTGAAAAACTTAAAGAAAATATAAAGGATACTTATCAATCTATAAATACTTCAGCTATAGAACTTGTTGGGAATACACCTTTTCATCTTATTAACGATCCAATTGAACTTGGAAGTTTTACTGTTTATGGGAAGGTAGTAGACGTAACTTCTAAATATAAATCATCTGGTGATGGAGTAATTCCTGTTTTTGAAGTTTCTTATTGGGATGTTCCCTTTAAAAAACTATTTTTAATCCAGTATCACTGGTTCTTCATAGGAATGTTTATACTATTTCCTATTTTTATAATAAATGTTGTAATAGTAATTAAATCTTATAGTAAAAAAAATAAAGAATTATCTAAGCTCTAACACAATACTTATAAATAATATAAATATTTTAATAACTTTAGAATTGATAAACTCTTATACAGAAAATTTTATCTTTTAGCTTAAAACTATATATAAAAAGGAGGATTTCTATGGGTATTGAAAATAGTAATAATATTATTAACAGTGTAAATTTGAAAGATGGTAAAAACTTAATATTAAGAAAACCATTAGTGAATGATGCTGAAAACATAATTAAGTATCTTAATACTGTAGGTGGAGAAAGTAATAACCTACTTTTTGGCAAGGGGGAGTTTCATCTTACAGTGGAACAGGAAAAATCTTATATTGAAGGAATAAATCAAAGTTCTAATTCCTTTATGTTACTAGGAACTATTAATGATGAAATAGTAAGTATAGCTCAAATAAGTGCCTCTAATAGAAAAAGAATATGCCATAATAGTGAAATAGCAATATCAGTTAGAAAAGACTATTGGAATATTGGAGTTGGAAGTGCTGTTATGGAGGAACTTATAAAATTTGCTAAAGATAAGAAATCAATTAAAACTATTAGTCTTGGAGTTAGAGAACCTAACAATAATGCCATTAAACTATATGAGAAATATGGCTTTAAGAAAATAGGCCTTCATAAGAATTACTTTAACATTGAAGGTACTTATTATGATGAAATCTTAATGGATTTATATATTTAGAATCAAGATTTGATAATAAAAGGGAGCTGTGTCAAAACTTTAATATAAAACTTATTTAATATATTTCTTTCAATAAAGTTTATATACAGTTAAAATTTCAAGAATTATTCTATGATAAAATTATATATAACAGAATTTATGAAAAGAAGGCGATAATATTCCAAATAATATAATATTTATGATTCAGATTATCAGTTTAATTATTGCTATTCTAATATTAAAAGGAATTCAGTATTATCATTTTTTTAGGAATAAGGATAATCTCTATGTTTTAATAAAGAAAAAAACTTATATATTTTCAATGATGTCTTTTTTTCTATTACTTTTAAATCTATATTGCATTATCTTTAAAGCTTTTCTAATACCATTCTTAGTAGAATTAATGTTTGTGAATATAGCTATAGGTAATCTTTTAAAAGTAACTGATATATTAAAAAAGAATTTTTTAGTTAAAAATTTAGAGAAAGGCTTATTTATAAAGGTATTAATTGCTTATAAATTGCCTTTAATAGCTTCATTGTTAATTTTAATTGAAGTACTTTTTTCTCTTTATCTTTATCCTAATATACTAATACCTATTACTATTCTATTTATTATTTTTGGATTATATTTTGTAATGGCTGTAAAGAAAGCAAAAAAACAGTAGTATTATTTTACTACTGTTTTTTTATTATACTCTAAAATATTATTATATGTCTTAAGGAAACTATAAAATGTAATAGCTTTCTATTGAAATATAGCTATATTTTCTACTTAATATTTTGTGGTAAGTACACAACTATTCTTGTGCCTATTCCTTTTCTGCTTAGGACACTAAAGTATCCTTTGTGGTTATCAATTATCCATTTTGCTATAGATAGTCCAAGACCTGTTCCTCCATCTTTTCTAACTCTTGCTGTGTCAGCTCTAAAGAAACGTTCAAATATGTGAGGTACATCACTCTCATCCATACCTATTCCATTATCCTGAATTGAGAAATAAGCTTCTCCTTTAGAATTTCTTCCTACTTTAAGTGTTATGTCCCCTCCCTCTTCTGTGTATTTAGCTGCATTTTCAACTAATATTCTTGCTGTCTGTTTAAGGAGAGCCATATCACCATGAACAGTTATATTCTCTGATTCAATGTAGTTATATATATGGTTTTTATCTATCATCTTAGATTCTTCAAAAACTTCATCCATCATATCATTAAGAGAAAATTCCTTTATAGTAAGCTGAGTTTTACCATTAATCCCTCTAGCTAGGAATAATAACTGCTCCACTAAGTTTTTCATATTTTCAGATTCACTCTTTATTGCTGTAATAGACTCTTCTAATACGCTCTCATCATTTTTTCCCCAACGATCTAGCATATTTGCATAGCCTTGAATTACAGAAATAGGGGTTCTAAGTTCATGGGATGCATCTGAAACGAACCTTGCTTGCTGCCTATAGGAGTCTCTCATCCTATCTAAAAGCTTGTTTATTGCATCCTCTAACCCTTGAAGTTCACTATCACCTATGTGTATTCTTTCATCAGATGTTACAGGACTTATTTTTGATATAGCATCTTCAAGACTATGAAATTTTTCCTCATCAAAGTCCATATTACTAAGTCTACTTGCTGTTTCTGCTATTTCATTAAGTGGTTTTAAAACCTTTCTAATTTTTGCTGTACCAAATATTATTTCTTCTAATAAAAATATTCCTTCTACTATTCCTAAAACTATAATTATTTTTCTAATAGTATATAAAAAAGCACTGGCTTCCTTAACCATAGTCTTTCCATTACTCCAAACAACTGTATAGGTTGAAGTTTCTATAGGAAAAAAGTTAAATGACCTTTGTGCATTTTTTACTAATTCTCCATAAAAGTCTTTTTCAGATTGAATACACCAAAGACCAACTAAAATAAGTATTAAACATATATCAATTGCTATAAATCTAAAAAATAAATCTCTAACAGAAATAGCATTAATTTTTATTGCAATAGAGGTAACATTTTTAGGTTTATTCTTCTTACTCATCTTTTATTACGTATCCTACACCACGTACTGTAGTTATTATTTTAACTTTAAAAACATCGTCAATCTTTGTTCTTAAATATCTTACGTAAACATCTATTACATTTGTTTCTCCAACATAGTTATAACCACATACCTTCTCTATAAGAACATCCCTAGTTAATACTATATTTTTGTTTTCCATTAATATTTGTAGCAAAGTAAACTCTCTATTAGTTAATTCTATTTCTGTGCCATCATACATTACCTTGTGTCTCATCTTGTCTAAGGTTAATAAACCACAGCTTATTACATCGTTCTCTTTTTTCTCTGGAACTACTCTCTTTTTAAGAGCTGTTCTTATTCTTGCAAGTAATTCCTCTATTGCAAATGGCTTTGTTATATAATCATCAGCTCCAGCATCAAGTCCTGAAACCTTATCCATTACAGCATCTCTTGCAGTAAGCATTATAATAGGAACCTCAGAAACTCTTCTAATTCTTCTTAATACTTCAAGTCCATTAATTTCAGGAAGCATAACATCAAGAATAACTAAGTCAGCTTCCCCTCTTTCTGCAATTTCAAGACCTGTTCTACCATTGTTTGCTTTTATTACTTTGTATCCTTCATGAATTAGCTCTAATTCTATAAATCTTGCTATTTTTTCTTCATCTTCAACAATTAAAATCTTAACCATTAATTCCCCCCCTTTTAAGATTGGCTTTATGTTTTAAGTAAGTGTTAATTGCTAGCTAACAACTTAAAGTATAAGTTTAAATTTCATAACTTCAAATTTAGCACCTTAATTCTTATTAGTGAATATGATCAGTAAATTTGCCTTTTATGTCTTTAACTGCTTTTGATATTTCATTAAATACCTTGTTTATTTTATCTACATTAACCTTTTTAGAAGATACTAAAAATTCTACATCAAAGAATAATCCAACTAGCATTAGAGGTATGATCATCCAGAATGCAAAAAATAAAAGTAGTATCAATACAGTAAAGGGAATCTTTAAAAGCACCTTATTATTTCTTATTATTTCAATGAAGATATTATTGCAGGTATCTATGGCCTTACATATTGCTTCAAAAATCCCTTCAAAACTATTTTTACTTTCAGAGTTATTCTCCTTTTTTTCTTCTTTAAGATTAACTACTTCTCCATGTTCAGTGTAACTTTCTTTAGATTCGTTGGTGTAAAATATACTAACTGAAGGCTTTTTCACTTTTCCATGCTTTTCTAAATATAGCATGGCATCTAGCATATCCCAATTGCTATTTTCTAAAGCGTTTTTCGCTTCTTCATAACTTATATTAGCTTTCTCCTTTAACTTATCTACAAGCTTAAGCTTTTCCATAAATAATCCTCCATATTTGCTGAAGCGCACTACTCCTATATTAGTAGCCAAACTTTAAACCCTCATTTTAATTCTCTCCATAATAATTAAATTATACCATCTCACTTAATATTCCACAGCATAAAATAAAGGAACTGCATCAAAACTCTTATATAAAACTTTATAAATATTATGAAGAGAATATCTGAATGAACTTTAGAATTTAAGCTATTACGTAGACTAATTTGCGTTAAGAAGCGAAGCTGTTTGACCAGCGGCAGTTCTGAGCTTTAGCAAATTATTCGGAGTAATCGCTATAAATTCTTAGTGCAATTCAGTAATTCTCGGAATATATTTATAAAGTTTTATTAAAGAGTTATTTTGATGTAGCTCCTTTAAGAATACTATCTAAAAACTATTTTTCATATCCTTCTTTGAAATCTTTTTTAATATGATCTGCTGATTTTGATACCTCTTCAAAAACGTTGTTTACTCCATCATAATTAAAATCAGAACCTGAAATTGAATATTTGTATCCACAGAATAATCCTATTATTAATAATACTATAGTTGGTACTGATAAGAATATTAAGAAAAGTATTGATATTGTTAAAGATATTCTTATTGGTTTTTCATTATCTTTTCTAATCTCAAAGAAATTCTTGTTTGCTTTTCTTATGAATTTTCCTATGAACTTAAACATTCTTCCAATAATTTCTCCAATACCACCATATTTTTCATCCTGCTTTTTCTTATCTTCTTTTACTTCTACTACAGTAAGGGCAGTAACTTCATTATTTTCTACTTTTCCCCTTCTTTCTAAGTAAACAATAGCATCTAAAAGATCCCAATTACATTTTTCTAACACTTCTTGTGCCTCTTCCTGACTTATATTAGCCTTTCTAACTAAAGTATTAATCATTTCATTTCTTTCCATCTATATTACCTCCACGAATTGATTACATTATTCATCTTGGTTATATAATACTTTTAGAAAATTAATCTAAAATATAAGAAAGATTAAAATTAGATTAAAAATTAATTTAATTTATTAATTTCATCTGTTATTAATGCTTTTGATATATACATGGCTTTTATTATTTTATTAAATCTATTGTAATTAGAAGTACCTTCTTCAAATTTTGATTGTGCTTTTTCACATTTGCTTATAATGGAAGATACAGGTGGAAGTGCTTTTGTTAAGTCTTCCTTTGTATATTTGTCCATAATATTCTCATTTGTTATTAATGACTGTGAAATATATAGAGCCTTTAATCTATTTTTAAGTAATGTATGCTGTGATGTACCCTCTGCAAACTTAGGCTGCATTTTTTCACATCTACTAATAGTGGAAGATACAACTTGTAATACATCCTTCAATTCTTCTCTTGTGTACTTTTTCATAGGACTTCCCTCCTGAAACTATTTATTTTATTACATTAGTTAACTATACAATAATTTCTTTATAGATTATACACTTTTCATCAATTCAACCTTAATACTTTTAGTTTACTCCTCTTTTCTGGCATCATCTTTACCAATATGTTGTATTCCAATAAATATAAGGTTTATTACCTCAGTTAGTGTTTTCCATTGTGATTCATTTGAATCTAAATAATAATAGTTTTTTGTTCCTTCTCTACGTACATTGACAATTTCTGCTTCTTTCAATATTTTAAGGTGATGAGATACAGCAGGTCGAGAAAGATGTGTTTTTTCTGTAATCTCTCCAACTCTAATTCCATTGAAGTCACTCTCTAAAAGTGTAAGTAAAATCAATTGTCTAGTTTCATCTCCTATAGCAGAAATAGCTTTACAGCATATTTTAAATTTTGATGTTATTTCATTTAATCTTTCCTCACATTCTTTTTCCATAACTTTCTCCTAACACTTATAAATATCTAACTACAGCTTCCTCTTTTTGTGCAGTACGTCTATATTTTACATCTGGATATCCAAGCACTAATGTTGTCACCACATTATCATTATGTTTTAAATTTAAAAGTCTACGTAACTTTGGTGAGTATTTTACCACAGTTGTAAAAAATCCACTATAAAGTACACCCAGGCCACAAGACTCAGCCATCAATGCCATATTTGATGCTGCAAGTGAACCACTGATTTTATCTTTTGATACTACCATTATTGCTATAGGAGCTTTCTTAAAAAAGAAATTATCATCAATTGTAACCTCTTTTGCACTTTTCATAAAAAGACTTGCAATTGGTTGTATTCTTTTAAAAAATTGTACTGCAACAGCTTCATATTTCCCTTTATCCTCACCTAAAACAATGTATGATGTATCTTGTGCATTTTTAGCACTAGGTGTTAATCTACCCGCTTCAATAATTTTCTCTACAATTTCTGAAGGAACTTCTTTATTTTTAAAGTGACGAATTGTTCTTCTTGTTTTAAGTGCCATTAACAATTCATTTGAATCTAAAGTAGTTTGTTCTTTAAATTCCATTGGTTTTTCTTTAAATCCAGTTAATGTAATAGCTGCTTTAGGACATATGGCTTCGCAATGACCACATTTTATACAAAGTTGATCTTTTATTACTGCCTTTTTTTCCTTAATGATTATATTATTTGCTGGACAATCCTTTTTACAAAGACCACATCCAATACAAAGATTTTTATTAACTTCAATGATATGTTCTTCTTTCATAATATATCCATCTCCATTTGGTTTATTTGTTTAAACCATTATAGCAAATAGATATTTTTTATGTTTATTGGTAAAGAATTTGTTTACCATTAAATTTTTAAAATTACTTCAAGTTATTATTTAAAAATTCACGGAATTCCTCATTATCCTTTAAAAAATCTAATTCATCACTCTTATCATTTTTTAGCATACTTATAAAGTTAGAAAGAAGTTGTTCATTAAATCCATCATCATTTTCCTTGGTCTTTATGTGCTTATATAATTTAGATTTTGATGGATCCCACTTTTTGCCCATTGAGTCTAACATTTTCTTTAATATAGGTACAAAATTTTCTACATCTTTTTCTGCTTTATACAATTCAAAATATCCACTATATGAATTATACTCCCACAAATCATATAACTTTGTTGTCTTATCTAAAACTTCTGCAAAATACTTAGCATCCTCATTACGCCCTTCTTTTAATGCTATTTCAAGCATAGAAATTAAACTTATAAATATATCAGTAGTGGCTGAAAGTAGCTTCTGTTCAAAAATTTCAGCAGCCTTTTGAAATTCACCAGATTTGTTGTAAATATTTCCTTGTAATACTTTTTTATCATAATTAATGTTAGGTAATTTATCCACACACTCTTGTGCCTTTTCATACTCTTTTCTTCCTAAATATATATTTATAAGCATAGAAACTGCTTGATTTCTAACTTCTATATCATCACTTTTTGTAACTTTCACGTAAAACTCTTCTATTTGCTTTTCATACTTTTCTCTATTCTCCAGCCCAAACATGTACATGCTTCCTTGCAAAACTGTAGCAACTGTCAAAATTAATTTATCACAAGTAGGATACTCATAGATTTTATCTATAGCTTTTTCAAAGGCTGCATCAAATCCATCATTACTTGCTATTTCTACTAGCTTATTCACAAAAATACCTATTTCTTGTTCTGATAGATCTTCTTTAAATGAAAGCAATGTATTTAAATCAACTCTTAAAAGTCTTGCTAAGGCTGGTAATATGGTGATATCAGGATAGCAAGTCCCCTTCTCCCATTTATTCACCGCTGGTGTTGATACTCCAAGATACATAGCAACTTGCTCTTGAGTTAATCCTTGGGCATTTCTCTTTTCCCTTATAACCTGATTTATTCTCATTATAATATCTACTCCTTGTTTGGATAATAATAACAAAAGCTTTTGATATTACTATTTTATCAAGAGTAATACTCCCTTACTATTGAATAATAGTTAATTTAAAATTAAATAACTTAACTATAGGTTAAGTTATTTAGAGTTAGACTCAAGTCTTTCTTATGCTCTATTAATTTTTACTAATAAAAATATCCTTAGGCAGCTTATATCAGCACCTAAGGATATAGAGTTTAGTTTATTCATATTATATTTTTCTATAACTATTTAAAGTAAGCTCTTTTAAATTTGGTTCTATTTTAGACTAGTGTTGATTTTTAGATTATTTATAAGATAGCAAGTTTACACATTGTTAGTTGATATCTAACCAATTTAGGTAACATACTTCAGTGATAAATTATCTAATTCTGCTTTTAATTTTGATTTATTAAACTTTGCCGCTATTGGTGAAAATATCTCTATGGTTTCCTTAGCTTTTTTCCTCCATTTTTCTGGCTCAGTAAATTGAAGTGTTCTCATATTATGAAGACGATCTGCTAATCTAATTAAACTAACACTATCATAAAAATCACCTTCCTCTTTTATTTCCATATATGGATTATAAGCTTTTGTTGTATTCTCTATGATTTTTGATATTGATGGTGAAAAAGTCTTCTCTACTATCTTTAATGTAACAGGAGTTTTTTCCTCAACAATATCGTGTAATAATCCTGCTATTATTGTCTCCTCATCAGTTTCCATTTCTGCTAATATAATAGCTACATTAATAGAATGAGTAACATAGTCTTCACCTGATTTTCTTTTTTGACCTTTATGAGCAAAACAAGCTAATTGGTATGCTTTCTCTAAT
The DNA here is from genome assembly GCF_057782465.1 of Clostridium sp. LIBA-8553. Taxonomy (NCBI): domain Bacteria; kingdom Bacillati; phylum Bacillota; class Clostridia; order Eubacteriales; family Clostridiaceae; genus Clostridium; species Clostridium sp. LIBA-8553. The sequence goes on along the minus strand of NZ_CM173489.1, from coordinate 1,277,467 downwards.
CTAGTAAAATCATTAAACAATTTATTTTCTTTAACACTTTTAACTAATTGATTGTATAGTTCTTTAGGCTCTTTATAATACTCTGTAGATTTTAAAAACATGTTTGCATTCTCATAAATTTTATCCATATAATATTCTCCCCCATTCTCTTCTTGAATTTTTTTTATAACAAATACTTTAATTACTGCTGGAGAGAAACCATACTTTTTTCTAAAAGCTTTTGTAAAGCCATTATTTGTTTCATAGCCATATTTTATTGCAACATCAAGTATCTTTTCTCCTAAAATAATATCTTCTGCAGCTCTTAAAAGCCTTCTATCTTTAACGTATTCCATAATAGATACTCCCATTTCCTTTTTAAATATCCTTGAAAAATGATATGTGGAATATCCCATTGCTTTTGCTATTTCATCTGATGTTAAAGCCTCTGTAATATGCTCTTCAATATATTTAATACATAAAAATATTAATTCTGAATACCTCATTTCTATTCCCCCTTAGTGCCAAGCTGGTAATTATAGTATAAACCCTCTTTCCCTTTAATACAGTTCCATTTTTGCTAAAATAAAAAACTGCCCTACATAAGATAACCACTAAAAAATGTAGCGATATTTCTTATTAAGGGCAGTTTATATCTTTTATTTAGATAAGAATGAAGTAATTAACTCCACTTTTGGACATTTAAAGCTCTATCATAATCAGAAATAAAGTAAATTAGAAATCAAAATTATCTGGATCTGGTCCTACTCTTAAATCTTTGTTTAAGCTATCTATTTTATCCATATCATCTTTACTTAGATTAAAATCAAATATATCTATATTTTCAATTAATCTTCCTTCATTTGTTGATTTAGGAATAGTTATTACTTGGCTTTGTAAATCCCAACGTAATACTACCTGAGCTGTTGTTTTATTATACTTTTTAGCTATTTCTTTTAATACATCATTTTCTAATAATCCATTACCAGCCATTAAAGGTGACCATGCTTCAACTTGAATATCATTTTCTTTGCAGAATTCTCTAACTTTTTCTTGACTTAAGTATGGGTGTAATTCTACTTGGTTTATAACAGGTTTTATTTCAGCATCCTTTAATAAATCTTGAAGATGATGCACTTGGAAGTTACTTACTCCTATAGCTTTAACACGACCTTCTTTATATAGATATTCTAATGCTCTCCAAGCTTCTTTATATTTTCCTTCTACTGGCCAGTGTATAAGGTATAAATCTAAATAATCCACACCTAATCTCTTTAAACTTGCTTCATAAGCTGCTATAGTTGATTCATATCCTAAATCAGCATTCCAAACCTTAGAAGTTATAAATAAATCTTCTCTTGAAATTCCTGCTTCCTTTATACCTTCTCTTATTCCTTCTCCCATAGCTTCTTCATTTCCATATATAGCTGCACCATCAATACTTCTATATCCATTTTTTATTGCTACTTTAACTGCATTCACTAATTCTGAACTATTCTCTACTCTGAAAACCCCAAGTCCTAATCTTGGCATTTCAATACCATTATTTAAAGTAATTGTACTATTCATATTATTTGTCATATTAATTCATTTCCTTTCAAACTTTTAATTATTTTTATTAATATCTTTATCTTATGAAACTCATAAAATCCTTATTTTCTCTTTTTGGTGCTTCAACATTTTCTTTCCCAAATTCAACAAGCTTCATTAACCAAGCCATATTTTTACCTAATACTCTCATTATTTGCATTCCTTCAGAATCCTGAAGAACCTCATTTCCTGTTCTACCATAAGCTACATTCCAATAATTTGATGTAGGCATTAGCATTTCTGAATAATTAATATAGTTATTCAATTGATCAAATACTGGAACTCCTCCTGATCTTCTAACTGCAACAACACTTGCTCCAACTTTATGTCTAAGCATACCGTCATTTACTGATGTTACAAGAAATGCACGATCTAAGAATGATTTCATAGTTCCTGCAATAGCAGAATAGTGAACTGGAGATCCTAATATAATCCCATCAGCTTCTTTCATCTTTGCAATCCATTCATTAACTTCATCATTATCAATGACACATTTTTCATTCTTATTTCTACTACATCCACCACAGGCTAAGCATCCACGTATTACCTTATTTCCAACATGAATAATCTCCACCTCAATATTTTCTTTCTCTAATTCTTTTGCCACAACTTCTATTGATTTATATGTATTGCCCTCTTTTTTAGGACTTCCATTAAAAGCAACTACTTTCACAATTACATCTCCTTATGTTTAGTTTTTGTCTCTCCACTTATGTCCTCATTATATAAACGTCTATATTAATTAACAAGTACGCACTTTTAAGTTAGGTGTCTTACCTAAAAGTAAGATTTATTATAATATCCCATTTACATAAGAAATAAATTATTAATATAAATATGCTATATTCTTTATTTACATTAATAAATTTAGTATAATGTCTTATATAAAAAGATTTGAAAGTAGGTAATTTAATGATTTCTTTCAACAACAAAGAGTATGTTTGTTTATTAGATTTTGCAATGGATTTTATACGTGGTAAATGGAAAGCTCTTTTATTATGTAGTTTATATAAAGAACCCAAAAGATTTTTAGAGCTTCAGAGAATTGTTAAAGGAATAAGCCAAAAAATTTTAAATGAAAATTTAAAACAATTAGAAAGCGATGGATTAATAAGTAAGGTAATATATGCTGAGATTCCACCTAAAGTTGAATATCATCTAACAGATAAGGGGAAAGAGATTACCAAACTCATTAAAGAATTTGAAGCTTGGTCTATTAAATATTACCCTGATTTAGATGGCAGTTGTGAATAACGTAATTAATATTTTTCTTTATTGAATTCTTATTAGAACTAAAAACTCCTATGTATAATATGACTACATAGGAGTTTTTCTTATATTAAAACATTATAAAAATATTAAATTAAAAATAGAACAAAGATTCTTCTTTTGATCCAATTCAACTTATACCAAGTAAAAAACTTCTTATTTTTTCTCTATACTTTAGTCAAATACTGTTTCCCAATTATGATCTTTTGATGCTAAGAAGCACATTTGAATTTGAGATTCATTGTTTTTTTCTAAAGCTAAATTAGGTAATTCATCTAGAGCAAAGAACTTACTTTCAGAGGTTTCAATGTTAGGTTTAAATTCTCCACCTACTAACTTACAAAGTACAAAGACTTTACATATTCCATATGCATATCTTGGGATATTATGTTTATTTCTATCTTGGACAGCTATTATTTTGCTTGGAATAACATCAAGTCCTGCTTCTTCTTTTACTTCTTTAATTGTATTTGAGTAAATAGATTGATTTACATCAACCCATCCTCCTGGTAAAGACCAAGTGTTAGTGCTTGATTCCTTTACTAGTAATATTTTATTATCTTTAATGATTGCTGCTCTTGTATCTAACTTAGGTGTTTGGAAGCCAGTTTCATTACAAAATAAATCATTTACTTTTTCAAAGTCTAATTCTGTCTTTGCAGCAACAATTTCACATGATATTTCACGAATCCTTTGGAATCTTTCTAAGTCAAAGGAATCCTTTGAGTATGTTAGTCCAACTTGTGCTAGGTACTGTAACTCTATAGCCCAATCTAGCCAATCCTTATTTGGTTTATGTTTTTCAATTAAAATATCTAGAATTTCTTTTGGCTCTTTTATCCTATAAGTTGCATCTATTTTTTCTGCATCATTTGCTCCCCATAATGCTAATACAGAGTCAACACCTGCGTTTTTAGCACATTGCATATCATAAATTGAATCACCAATATAAATTACATTGCTTTTTTTAGCATTAGTTATTTCTAAATATTTTTCCATTGGCTCGCCATCTGGTTTATGCTTCTTAGTATCATCAGCACAGATTACTACATCAAAGTATGGATGTAATCCAAATCTTAGAAAATCATCTTCATATTCCTTTTTAGTTTTAGATGTTATAATTCCTAGCTTTATACCATTTGACTTCAAAGCTTGTACTACCTGTCTTACCTGAACAAAGAGATCTACTTCATCAGAATAATCATTAAAGTATTTATTCCATTTTTCCTCTGCCCTTTCCCAATCTTCAATTTCTAACTTTTCTAAAGCATATTTTCCTGGAATACCTAGTGAAAATCTTAATTCATCTAAATTTTTTCTTATACCTTTCTCTTCTAATACAACTCTTTGCAATGATTTTAAAATAGCACTCTCTGAATCTATTAAAGTGCCATCAATATCAAATACTACATGTGAATATCTCATATAATCTCCCCCATTTAATTTTTACTATCAATTAAGTCAATAGCAATTTTGCCCAATCCATACTCATAGTCACTTATAAATTCATCAGATAAAATAAGCTCTGGCATTACTTCTTTTGGAACTCTAAGCTTGCAATACTCTATTATCTCTTCTAATTTATCTGATATAAATGAATTATTATATATAACAATTAAATTAGGATTTACTAAGGCTATATATGATTGAATTATTTTGCCATAATACTCAACAATATCAATTCCATGAAAGCCCTTTTTACAATAACTTAAATTATTATCATCTATAGGCAGATAATGTATCTCTCCAGCAAAGCTAGTTGCACCCCTCCATACCTTGCCACCAAAGATCATTCCTGCACCTACTCCATTATCACCCATATATATGTTAACAATTACTTCCTTATCTTTATTATCATGTCTTTCCCAATATCCATTAATTGCAACATTCATATCATTTTCTATTTCTACAGGTATATTATATTTTTCTGTGAAATATTTAATTATGTCTATCTCTTTTAACTCTTCATATTCTAAATATGATTCTACTTTTCCATTAGCAACATTACTTGCAATACCAATTACCATACTTGCTAACTGAAAATACTTAGATTTTGTCAAGGATACTATGTTATCGATTTCTTCAACTATACTATTTTTTAATACTACAGTTCCAAAATCTATTTTGCTTCTACAGAAATCATTTAATATCCAATTTATTTTATTTCCCTCTAAATATAATAATAAAGAAACTGCATACATTGGATTAATACTATACTTTTTTGCACATCTTCCACCTAATGAACTTTTTAAACCTACTTCAATTACTTCTTCCCTTTCTATTAAGTATTCTACGATTGTACTAACAGTTGGAAAGCTTAGCCCTGTGCACTTAGCTATATCTGTTTTGCTCATAGATTGATTTTCTTTTAATACCTCATAGATATTTTTAATATTTAAACTTTTTATAGTCACTGAATTTGCCATTTATTTTAACCTCTCTAGACTTTTTAAAATAGTTTTAAAAAGTGTTTTAATAATTTAATTAAAGCAGTTTATACTTTAAGTGTCAATATTAGGATCTTTATTTTTTAATTAATTTATATTTTCTTAGAAATACCTCACTCTAATTTATTACAAAATAAAACTAGATGTCCTCCTTGGTCATCTAGCTTTAAATATTTATTACAAGTTTAAACTCAATTTTATAAGCTTTTCTTAATTCACTTATGATACTACAAAATAATTATCAATATATGATGTCATCTGATCTCCTAAATTAAGATAATAATATGTAGGTATTAGATAGCTTGAATAAAATAGTTTTTTAGCCTCTACTCTTTGTTCTTGTAATGCATTTATTAAGTTTTGCTGCTGCCTTAAGCTTATAATATAACTTTCAGCTATAAATAAAATTTGTTCAGAGAAAAATACATCTGAAAAAGAATCTTTATTTGAACTTATATTATTGTCTAAGTTTTTTTTAATTTCATTGAACTCTTGAATATAATAATCTAACTGCTTATAGGTGTCTTTTAAATCTTCAGGCTTTGAATTCTCAGTTATATTAACAGAAAGTAAATTTCCTCTTATTCTCTTTATATTTTGTAAGTTTTTAATAATAACATCTTTACTCTTTAAATCCTCTACTTTAGGTCCATAAGGTTCTGCTACTTCTTTCTCTAATTGTTCATGTGAAATATTAGTCTTTGCATATGCTACATTACTTGTTGCTATCATTATAAGCATAAAAAAAACTAATAAACGCTTTGTTTTTCTTCTCATTACTCTAACTCCTTTGTAATCACGCCTAAAATACGTTTTAATAAATTATATATATATATTTAGTAATTTTTAATATTTTATTCTCATTAAAATTAATAGACATTCTTACATTTAAAATTTTTAATAAAACACTTATTTATGTATAAGAAAACGTTTGAGATATAGCAATGCTATAATATAAGCTGCACACCAATTGAATTTAGGTGTGCGGCTTATTAGAAATTAAGAATCTTTTTTAATAACGCATATTTAATTGGACTGAGTCCAAAATAAGACTCTTTTATTTCTGCTTATTTTTTACATTTTAACTTTTCTTGAACATCCATTAATGCTTCACCGAATCTTTGAAAATGAACAATCTCTCTTTGTCTTAAGAAACGTAATATTTCCTTTATATCTTGATCATCGGTTAAGTTTATAAGCCATTGGTAAGTTGCTCTAGCTTTTTCCTCTGCTGCCATATCTTCATGTAAATCAGCTATAACATCTCCTTTTGCTTGAATGTAGCTTGCTGTCCATGGATTTCCTTGAGCATCAGAATAAAATAATGCTTTACCATGGTCTGTGTAACGCTCACCTAGTCCTGCTTTCTTTATATCTTCAACGGAAGCATTCTCCATTAACTGATAAATCATAGTTCCGATCATTTCCACATGAGCCATTTCTTCTGTTCCTATATCAGTTAATAAAGCTTTTGATTTATTTGTTGGCATTGTATATCTTTGGTTTTGATATCTAAGTGCTGCACTTAATTCACCATCAGGCCCGCCATATTGAGATATTAAGAACTTTGCCATTCTAAGATCATTACACTTTAAGTTTATTGGATATTCTAAGGTTTTTACATAATACCACATAATTAAATCCTCCTAACTTCTAATTTCCCAAGGCCAAGGTTGATTTACCCAGCACTCTGGATTTTCTATATAAGCTTGTCCAAAATTTCTTATAGGTCCATATTCAGACTCAAATTGCTGAAATAATTCACTCAATTTTGAAGAAATCTGTTTAAAATCCTCTGTAGCTTCTCTATTCTCTGGGAAATTATCAAGGTAAAGATTTAATTCTATTGCATAAAATTGAAACTTTTGTATCTCATCTAATAATTCAAGTGCTTTCATAAACTCACCTCATCAATATTCTCTTTTTTCTTTATAAGGTCTATACAAATCTTTAAATATTGTTCCTTTCCATAGAGCCTTATAGACGGAATATAAATTTTCATACCTTTGAGGCAAGACATATGCACGTGCATACTCTAAATTAATAGTTTTATCCATATAGTGAGACATATTATATATCCTTCCTTTGATTTTTTATATTAACATACTATGTCAATAACCAAAGTGGTGTTACATATTTATGAGTATTTAAATAGTTTATTTTATTCCATACTTACTTTTAAAATCTCAATTTATCTACACATAGGCACACTATTTCAATAAAATTAATTCCTTGAAATAACTATATCAAGTCTTCTCTCTTCTGATATTTGCACTGCCTATAATATAAGTAGTCTATTTTTTTATGTACTTTAGGAAATTTTTCTCCTACTTATAATTTTCTACTTTATATCTTTCAAAGCTTCTCTAGTTCTTTTAATTGATACTGTAACTAATGCAACAATAAAAACTCCCCCTACAACCTTATCTCCTAAAGTGAACTTTTCTTCCTCCTGAGAATCATCATTACTTCCAGATGAACTATGTACTCCACTACTTACTCTATTTGCTCTTCCACTCCTATGACTACTATGACTGCTATGACTACTGTGTCCCCCACCATGACCACCATGTCCTCCACCTGCTCTTGCATAGATATTATTGGATGGTACTGTTAATAATAATATCAATAGAAATCCTAAAATTCCTCTTTTATACTTTTTATTTTTCATTAATTCATTCCTTTTTCATGTCAATATTATTTCTTACAATGCTTATAAACTCATGAACATTTCCAGAAAGTATATTAGATATCTTAATAACCTCTTCACCTACGCGTATAACTATCTGTTCTTTAAATATTCCCTCTTCCTCTTCAATAGATGAAATATCCTTATATAAGAAACTTTCAGTGTACTCTAATCCTTCATTTAGTCCATAGAAAAATACTCTCTTATTTGTTGCTATTAATACTCCTGATCAGTGCACCTCACTGTACAAAAAAGTTGAAATAGAACATTGTAAGTGGCCTAATGGTCTTTCATCATCAATAAGCTTTTTAATTGCCTCTTCATAAAGTTTATTCATTTTCAATTACCCTCTATAAAATATTTTAAAAATTCTACTATTTCATGACTTAAAACATCACTAATATTAGAATTAACTTTGCTTATTTGAACACTCTTGATTGCTTGTACCAAATCTAACTAAAGATACTAATTAAAATTGTTTTTCTATTGATACATTTAATATTCGTTAATAAATTACTTTAACTTAATAACTTATTAACATTATATAGCAAAACTGTTAATAAGTTAAGAATATAATAATGGTATAAGAAAAGAATATTCTTATTAAAATTTTTTAGGGAGATGTCTATATTATGAATACAGGGGTAATAGCATGTTTAATATTGGCAGAATTTTTTTCAATACTTTCGATTTGCTTCGCTTTTTTAAAGGAAAAAGGTGCAATACTGATTAGTGGATTTAATTCATTTTCTAAAGAAGAAAGAGAAAAATATGATAAAAAGAAAATGAGTATGGATATGAGAAATTCTCTTTTCTTGTGGGCAATAATCTTATTTATAGGTGCGATTTTCTCTTATTTTGTAAGTAAGTATTGTGCAATTATAGCATTTATTATTTGGTTAATTGTTTTCTTCAAAGATGTTCATATTAGCCCAACAAAAGCATTTGAAAAATATAAAAAATAACATATGAAACAAAAAATATTAGAACAATTTATATTCATAAAAACTAATAAAAAAAGCTTAGTTAGATATATTCTAACTAGGCTTTTTTTATTTCTTATAATAAGTTGAAAATACTAATATGTTAATTTAAAGCAACATTTCTTAAGCCAAGTAGGATTAACACCTATCTTCTTTGCTATTTTTTCACTCATTTCAAAAGAATTATCTATTTCTAGGTTATATGTTAAATCATTTCTATTAGAAGTCATAAATTCATTAACCCTATCAACTAATCCTTTAAAGTCCCCTATCCCAAAATATTCATTATGTGAATTTAGATTCTCATTTCCTGAGTTTTCCCCTATTTCTTTTTGATTAACTTTCACTTCTTCTTTCCAATTACTTTCTAAGACACTATTGCCATTTGTTTCACTCTTTAAGTTTATATTTCTTTCAGTTACTTCAGTAGTAGTATCATTATTTGCAACATTTTCACTCCACTTAATCTCTAGAGTTTTATTGTCCTTTAGCTCTGCTTTTCCCTCACCATTAAGTTTCATCTCTTCAATAGGTAAATTTGTATATGATGAAAAATCATTTCCCTCTTTTACTTCTATTTTTAAAGAATTTATATGTAATTCAGAATGCAAGTAATTTGCTACCTCTTCTAACTGCTCTCTAAATATGTATTCATGAAATTTGTTTGCTTCTATAAGATAGTTTTCTCTACTTTTCTTAGGATGGTTTATGTAATATTTTCTCTTTGCTATCCATCTATCTCCTAAAGGATTTTCAAACTTCTCTAGTTCCTCTTCTTTGTCTATAAAATACAGATTTCCTTGCAAAAAATAGTCTTCTATCCCTCTCATTAAGTTACCAACTGAGTAGAAAGAATTAGTCTTTCCTCCTATAGGAAAATTATTTCTTTTATTACTACTAAAGTTCTTTCCTGTTAATCCTGTATCAATTTTGTATATTCTAACATCCATTTTTTCCGCCTCACACTCCTGTTTTCTATCATCTTAAGTTTAGACTCTCTTTCAAACCATTATTAATTTTTACATAAAACAAAGCCCATCTTTAAAACTTTCTATAATTATTCTACTTTATTCATCTAAATAAATCACTAACTTAAAAATATTTCTATTAATTTGTTTCCTTAAACTCATAAAAAGCAAATCGCTTTTTTAGTCTGATGTGATTAATCTAAAAGTAGTAAAGCCATTATCTTCTTTTTTAATATCTACATCATAATTTATTGCAATAAAGTTTATATTATTATCAAAAACCCTTGAACTTACTTCTTTTTTTATACCATAAATCAAAAGACATATTAATCACATTAAGTGGTTTTTTATCATAGCTTATTATAATAGAATGCACCATTAATAGATTAAATTTTAAAATTTTTTTGGATAAAACTCAAACAAATAATCTGAGAATTAAACTTTAGGAGGAATAAAATATGAAATTACATGAGGCTGAAACATTATCAACTGTTAAAGTGGTTGATATAAAAGCAGAAGGAGAACTAAGGAGAAGATTCTTTGACTTAGGAATAATAGAAGGAACTAATATAAAGGTTTTATATGATGGGCCTTTTTGGGACCCAAAGGCATATTTAATACGAGGTGCTGTAATCGCAATAAGAAAAGAGGAGAGTGAAAGTATAGAAGTAATAAAATAGTAAGGAGGCATATATGGGCTTAACTAAAAATTCTACTGGGATTAGATTATTATCATCAGATAAAACAAAAGGAAACATTAAAGAAGACTATGTTGTGGCATTAGCTGGTAACCCCAATGTAGGTAAGAGTACCGTATTTAATGCCCTTACTGGATTAAATCAGCATACCGGAAATTGGCCTGGTAAAACAGTAGCTAATGCAGAAGGATATTATGAATTTAAAGATTCTATAATAAAGGTGGTAGATCTACCAGGAACATATTCATTGTTATCGAATTCTGAAGAAGAAGAGATAGCAAGGGATTATATATGTTTTAATGAGCCCGATATAGTAGTTGTTGTAGCTGATGCTACATCATTAGAAAGAAACTTAAACTTATTTATACAAATATCTGAAATAACAGATAAAGTAATATTATGCGTAAACTTAATTGATGAAGCAAAGAAAAAGAACATAAGAATAGATTTAGAATCACTATCTAAGGAATTAAATTCAACTATCATTTCAGCATCTGCTAGAAATGGAATTGGCATAGAAGAATTAAAAGAAGCTATATTTAAAGAAGTTAAGCTACCAAAGAAGAAAGCAAATGCAATAAATTATGGTTTTGATATAGAAAAAGCAATAGAAGAAATAGAAGTTATAATAAACGAAGCTATTAAAGTGGATAAAAGAAAAAGCAGATGGATATCTATTAGAATCTTAGAGGGAAATCATAACATTTTAAACTCCTTATATAAAAAATATAATATCCAAGAAGAATATGTGCAGACCATATATAAAATAAGAGAAAATCTTATTAAGAATTTTAAAGATAAATCAATAGAAGATATAATAATAAAATCTATAATAAAAGAAGCTGAAAGGGTTGGAAATAAAGTTGTTAAAACTGAAGGGGAATATAATAATACCCAAAGGAAAATAGATAAAATACTAGTATCTAAATCAACTGGAATACCTATTATGATAGCTACTCTACTAGTTGTATTATGGATAACTATAACCTTAGCAAATTACCCTTCAGAAATGCTTGCTAATATGTTTGGATATGGAGAACAGTATCTTAGAGAATTCTTTGCAGGATTAAACCTCCCCTCTTGGATACCAGGAATATTAATTGATGGTGTTTATGTCACTTTAGCTTGGATAATTTCAGTAATGCTACCTCCTATGGCAATTTTCTTTCCTATGTTTACTCTGTTAGAGGACCTAGGTTATCTGCCAAGAATAGCCTTTAATTTAGATAAATGCTTTAAAAAATGTTGCACTTGTGGTAAACAAGCCCTTACTATGTGTATGGGCCTTGGATGTAATGCAGCAGGAATAATAGGATGTAGAATAATAAATTCTCCTCGAGAAAGACTTATAGCCATATTAACTAATGTTTTTATGCCTTGCAATGGAAGATTTCCTATGCTTATTTCCATTTCCTCTATATTTATAGGAGGAATAGCTGTTGGGATAAAAGGCAGTTTTATATCAGCCATTACAGTAACTATGGTTATTATTTTAGGAGTTTTCATGACATTACTAGTATCTAAGATATTGTCAAAAACCATATTAAAGGGAGTTCCTTCAAACTTTATATTAGAGCTACCTCCATATAGAAAACCTCAAATAGGTAAAGTTATAGTAAGATCAATATTAGATAGAACTCTTTATGTTTTAGGTAGAGCCATTGCTATTGCAGCTCCAGCAGGAGTGGTTATATGGATATTCTCTAACATAATGATTGGAGACTCTTCTATACTATCAATATGTGCCAACTTTTTGAATCCCTTTGCCAATGTAATAGGCGTAGATGGCTATATATTGATGGCATTTATATTAGGATTACCAGCAAATGAAATAGTAATGCCTATAATAATAATGAGTTATTTAAGAGCCACAACAATGATAGAATTAGATAGCTTAGTTGAGCTTAAAGAGTTATTGGTTGCTAATGGCTGGACAATGTTAACTGCAATTAATGTTATGATATTATGCTTAATGCACTACCCTTGTGGAACCACACTTTGGACAATCAAAAAAGAAACTAAGAGTCTTAAACTAACTGCCCTAGGCTTTTTGATACCAACAATCGCAGGCATAGTTGTTTGTTTTATTACAACTCAAATATGGAGATTGTTTGCTTAGAATCTGTTTTAGGTGAATGTTAATTTTAGCTAGCCCTTCAGACCTACTTAATTTCGCAGAGAGTTTCTATTATCTATTCCAAAATAATAGCTAAGGCTTTTAAACTTAAGTGAAAGCCCAAATTTTAATTTGGTATCTTGAACTTATGCAATCGAACTTAGTGAGATTGTATTCCTAAGAAAATAACAGAAAAAGCCTCTTAACGCTATTATTTCTCCATAGATAAAGAAACTCTAAACTGCTTATTAAGATGGTCTTACAGTTCTATCTAAAATCAACACTAGCTTAAAACATAGCCTTTGCTTAAAATAAAAGGACTATATGATAAAAGCTTCATATGGTCCTTTATATTGTCAAAATATGATAAAATAATTGTGGAAGTATAAATATGAATTTGGAGAGGTTTAAATATTATGAAATTTGATTGTGGTTTTACAAAGGAAAATAACTGGTTTCGTTACCGTGCTGCAGCAATTATTATTGAGGATGGAGCTATTCTTTTTGCCGGTAATGAAAAGGAAAATTACTACTACTCTATTGGTGGTGGAGTACATATGGGTGAATCAGCTGAAGAGGCTGTAAAGCGTGAAGTCCTTGAAGAAACAGGAGTAGAATATGAAGTTGATAGATTAGCATTTATACATGAAAACTTCTTTAAGGGTGATGGAAGTTTGGAAGGTAAAAAGTGCCATGAAATATGCCTTTACTTTTTAATGAAACCTAGAGGAACACGTAAGTTAAATAGTAATAGCTATACTGGTGGAGTTAAAGAAATTATGCATTGGATTCCAATAAACGAACTAAGTAATTATCGTGCTTACCCTACATTTTTTAGAGAGAAATTAACTAACCTTAAGAATGAAATTGAACATATAGTAACTTATGAAGGTAATTTTTCTCAAATTTAGATTGGTAAATTTCATTTATATATTCCTTAAACAATTTTAATTAAATACTAAAAGATTACTTATTTATCAAGATTCAAATTTAAATTATAGAATTTGATTTAAACTTAATGCTATGATAAAATTAATTTATACATATAAGTTTGTTAATTAAAGTTTAATAGTATAAAGTTTTCTAGGGTTCCGTAGCTTTTAGCTAGCTGGTCCGAGAGAAAACGCACAGATAACTGTGAACACGGAAGGATAAAAGCCTGGGAGATATTTTTATAATATTTCTCTGGCTTTTTTATTTTAGTGTAAGTTTTAAATGAATATGTAAGATTACAGATATATTAAGCTAAAATCTAGTAGTATTAAGAGTAAATTTAACTATGATTTATTTTAAAGTGATTCACTTGAAGATTGAGTTTCTTGTAAATATGAGTAAACTTACTATGGATTTATTTTAAAGGAGGTATATTAATATGAAAAAGTTTATTATTGAGGATGATTTTTGGGATCTATTCCCTAATGCAAAGATAGGTATTATCACTTGCACTGGCATAGATAACACTATAAGAGATGAGAATAATTACAAGGATATGATTTGTCAATCAGAAAAGGAAGCTTTAAGCCACTTACCTAATGAAGACTTTAGCAGCAATGAAGTTATTAAGGTATGGAGAGATGCCTTTAAAAAGTTTAAGACTAAAAAAGGTGCAAGGTCATCAATTGAAGCTTTGTTAAAGAGAGTTTCTACTGGTAAAGGCTTAGGAACAATTAATCCTCTAGTAGATATTTACAACTCTATATCATTAAAATATGCCCTACCTTGTGGTGGAGAAGATATAGATAAATTTGTTGGAGATATAAGATTAACTAAGGCAATTGGAGATGAAAGCTTTATTACCTTAGGATCAGATAAAAGTGAACCACCATATGAAGGTGAAATAATCTATAAAGATGATGAAGGAGCTATTTGCAGATGCTGGAATTGGCGTGAGTCAGTAAGAACTATGTTAACAGAAGACACAAAAAATGCTTTCTTATGCATTGAGTTAGTTGATAAAAAAAGAGAAAAAGAATTTGAAAAAGCCTTAAAACAATTATCTCAATTAATAGAAGAAAACTTAGGTGGAAAATGTGAGATTTCAATACTTCATATTAATAATAAAGAAGCTATAATTTAAGTATTTACGGAGGATAAGTTTATGAGTAATTTTACCTATAAAGAGGTTTATATTGAGGATGGAAAAAGAGTTTTAGAGATTAATGTACTTCCAGAAAAGTACTGTAATTTTGATTGTATATTTTGTCCTATAGGAAGATCAAAGAATAAAATAGATACTCAAAAATCCTTTGATGAAGTGAATACGTCATTAATTGAACTAGAAAATATAATTAATGATACAAATCCAGAATTAATCTTTATTAATTCAAAGGGCGAAGCCTTAATAAATGATAAAATTGAAGATATTATAGATTTTATAAAATCAAAAGGAGTTCCTGTAAGACTACTTTCTAATGGATACATATTAGGAAAAGATGAATATATAAAGATTGCTAATAAATGTGATGAGGTTATTGGAGAAATAAAGGTAATAACAGAGGAAGATTTTCAAAAGGTTCAAAGGCCAATTGAAGGCTATACCCTTGAAGAATACATATCAAATATGGCTTCCTTTAACAAACAATATAATGGGAAGTTTATATTTGAAATAACCATAGTTAAAGGATATAATGATGACCCTGAATCAGTTAATAAATTAAAGGAAGTTATAAAAGCAATCTCTCCTAATAAGGTTATTGTTGCTAGAATTGATGATGATATATTTAAGAAAAAACTTGGTATATCTGATGAGAGATTTGATGAAATTTCAAGGGAGCTACTAAGTTGCTAAATACATAGATTATTAAATACAAGATTATAAATTTAAATTACTAAGTATATGATAATAATTAAGTAAAAATGGACAGATAATCTGTCTATTTTACTTTTTTATTCTTATAAAACTTAAATTAGTCATCTTGTTTATTTTTCTTTTGAGGCTTAAAATTTTGCCACAATATAAAAATTTATCTTCTTTAAATTATGCATCTAAGAGCTTCCCCTTACATAATCAACTATTTCCTTGGCCAGATCATCATTTAAACCATTGCTGCAGTTTAGTCCAACACTGTGTTTTTTCTTGGCTATTGTAATGTGATATACATCCTTATTCTTCGTTTTCTTAATTTTGAAATCATCTAAATCCTCAAAACCTATTTCACTTAAGGTCTCAATGTGTTCACCCTTTTCAAAATCATTTAATTTTACTTTTAAGTAAATTTTTCTATTTTCTATTTCAAAAATAACCCTGCCAGCAGGTATTCCGCAAACTGGCAAAGTGTAATATGTAAAGGGAGAAATGTTAGAATAAAAAATTTGCTTTACTAACTCCTTATTGTCTAAATACACTATAAACTTAAATTTTTTATCGTTTTTATTCATAATATTCACCTCTTTAATTCACAACTTATTAACATTATATAGCAATTTTGTTAATAAGTTAAGTTAATTACACTTTATAACTAAATATAAATTTTAAAATAGCAAATTCTCATGTTATATACTTCTTATAAACTTTTACTAAATTTTAAAGACTTCTTTTGTAATCAAGTCTACATTTTAAGGGTTTGGATAATATTCTTCACTGAACATAGAAAATTCTTCTCTTATAAAGCAAACACACTTTAAAGCTCTTTTTTAAATAATATAAAAATAAGATCATATCAAAATAGTTATAAAAACTTTTGATATGACCTCAAATTTTTCAAGATTCATTCTTTAACTTCTATTTATTTTTTCATTAATATCCTCTAAAGAATCTTCCTCATATTCTCCAAACAATCATTTTAATAAGATTTTCTTAGCTTTTAAAAAAGTCCTTATATTTAGATAATTATTCTAATCCTTTTTCATTAAGAAATACCTTAGTATTTGCAATACATTCATATACTCCATCAAAATTCACTTTGTTGCATTCATCATTATTTTCTGATACTGACACAATTTTAACTTTTCCCATATCATAAAGTAAGCCTACAAGTAAATTTGTATTTTCTGTAATGACCTTTTCTTCCTCTGTGAAGTCATTCCAATTTGTTTTATGATTAATGTAGACTATATTCATAAGTTTTTCTAAATGTTTTCTATAAATTTTATCTACTGAAGAAATAGCTTCATAAAATTTATTTGATATATTTCTTAGCTCCTTCATATATAAACATATTTCATTTATTTCTTTTTCAGCTTTTTCCATTTGTGACCAAGCTTCTTCAGCTTTATTTGAAAGGGATGATCCTGTAATATTAAATATTATTCCTCCAACAAGCAATGAAACTCCAAGTGTTGCACCACCAAGTATAGCACTTCCAAGAGCAATTCCACCTCCCCCAGCAGCAATTGCACCTCCTCCAAGTGCTGCTAATGTAGCATTTATAGCGGCTGCTCCACTTAATGATGAAATAGCTGCTCCTGTTGATGCTGTTCCTATTGCCATAACAGCAGAAGTAGTCGCTCCTGCTGCTGCGAATCCTCCAGCTGTTCCAAGTGCAGCTCCTCCTATTCCACCAAGTAATAAACTTGCTCCTACAGAAACCTTTTTTAATTCCTCAGCATCATATTTAGGAATACTAAAGCCCTCTTTATCATAGCTTTTAAACTCCGGTCTACATTGTATTCTTTCAATAACATCAGCAAAATCTTCAAAACTTTTAAGAATCTCAAGTTCTTTTTTACCTAACTTATCCATATCAATACTTGTTCTTTTGCTTTCTTCTTCAAACCTATCAATATTTGCTTTATGACGAGTTTCTGCTAATTTCATATTATCTTTAGCTTCTTTCATTTTAACAGCTCCACGAATACCGCTTCCAACTCCTACTGTTCCTGCAACAGCAGCTCCTATTCCTAAAATTAATGGTAATGGCATAACATATCCTCCTTATATTAATTTATTTTTTAATTTATTACAAAATTCATAATTAAGATTATAATATGCACTTCTAGTCATAGTTTCTTTAAATAAAGTTTCATAGCTTTCATCAATACGACATAACAATGGTCTATCTTCATAAATACTACATAAATTCCCTATTAAATATTTACATACACCATCTCCATTATGAAGTTCATCATATATAGGTGATTTATTTAAATTTCTGCAGCATTCTCCACATTTATCACATTTAAACATTATTCAAACACCAACCTATTCTTCTTATTACTCATAAAACTGTCAAAATCTCCTTCCCAGGGTATCTTTACTCCTATTTTATTTAAGATATTCTTCATCTTAATATTTAACTCTTCTTCACTTTTTATATTTTCAATTTCAAGAGCAAATGAATAATATAATTCTGTTTCTTCACGAAATTTCTCAATATCAATACTCATAAGCTCTGCTGCATACTTATCAAAATATTCAGCTTGTTTACGATAATAGTTAATTTCTGTAGTTAATATATCTAAACTATTAAGCTTACTAACTAATTTATTCATAATCTCACTTCTATCAAAGAAGTATAATAATGAACAACTCATAATTCCTGTAACAAAGGTTCCACAGAATGTTTTAACAACATCTCCAACTCCTGGTATTGCTCCTATTGGTGTTTTTTCTATTGCCTCGCTAAAAGCTGTCCCCATAACAATGCTTGCTCCTGTTGCAAGTATTTTTACCATAGCACGCATTCTTTCTCCAAACTCTAAGTTATCAGGGTTTATAAATAACACCTTTGCAGCTTGAACAAGAGACGCATATGTCTGCCTAATTATTTTCACAACATTTTTAGCTGTTGTAAAAAATATATTGCATAGTGTAGTAGTAATGCTTGAAATAGCTCCCGAAAATATCCCTTCTTTAAATTTAGCAAGTAATTCTTTGTATTTTTCTTTTGCATTTTCAAATCCACGCTTGATCCCGTTTCCAATTGATGTTAATAGTTCTGAAAAATCAAAACAACCACTTAAATTATTAAATTCTTCTTTTACTGTGAACCATACTTCTGTAAATACAAATCCAAGAGCTTGTTTAAATCCCATCTTTATTCCAACACTACTAGCAGAAAAAGCTACGTCTTTAGCAAATTTTGGACTTGTATAATATGTCTTTGCTATTTTTGCCTCAGTTGCCTTTCTTACTTTAGCATCTTTTTCTTTCATTTGTTTTTTCTCTTGTTCAGTATACTCATATCCTTTCTTTTCTAAAAAATCATCCATAGTATCTGCTTTTTTAGTTCTATTAGTATGAGGATTAGTAACTTGTAGATTTTCATTGCTATTTGCTAAATCTGCACCATTTATATTTGCTAAAATCCTTCCTCTATCTTCATGAATTTCTTTAGCTGAAATAACATGATCTAAATCGCTTTTATCATTAGGCCCAATACTTTTACCAGTATATGCATCTTTTAATTTACCTTCTTTTTTATCTTTACTAATTTGCTTGTTTTTTTCCTTATAGTCTTTATGACTGTGATAAAGATGTGAATCATACTCCCCTCGGTTTTCATAGTCTGCTTGATTTCGTTTATTTTTATAATACATTTTTTCATCTTTGCCTATTTTACGAACATTATTTATAGTATCAACATCTCCACCATGTTGGTCTTTCACAATAAAATCTAGTCCAAATGAAGTTATTAAACTTTCAACAATTACCCTTTCATATTGCTTAAAAATACTGTCCATAACATTTTCATTTGGATCTGGATAAAAAGTCGATTCACAATCACTAATGTATAAATTGCTCATAATATTTACTCCTTTAATTTTTAATTTTGCTTATATATATTATTTTCTCTAAATTACTTCCTATATAAATGAAAAACTCTAATATTTCTGTCTCAGTTTTTAATTGTATAAACTAATCTTAAAAATAATATATACGATTTTCATATATAAAAATATTATATTCCACTTTTACCCACATTCCTCTGATAACAAATTACATTCTTATAATAATTAAAAGTTAAACAACCCTTATAATTTACTACCAAATAATAAAATTTGTTTTTATATAAAGTTTATTAGCATTTTTTATTATAATTACTTCTTTATTATATTTTACTATATATAACTATATTTGTTGATAATAACAATAAATTACAACTTAATTTTTCTATATTATATTCTTTATATATCAATATTTAAGTTGAACTCCTTAGATATAGTCTTTCATAAACTTTGTACAAAATATTGTATCTGGAGTCTTGAATAAGCACATGGGGAAAGGTGTATGTCTCTACTCTTTTTATGCTTCTATACCATTCTGTTGACTTTAATATGTTTATTGAACTTTTCATCTTAATACCCTTGTTTCTAAGTTCTACTATATATTTTAAAGCATTCATTTCTTTATTTAATATTATTAATGTTTCTTAACTTTACATAATTTCTTAAATTACTTAAAGCAAACTACAGTTTATATTTATGTATTTTTAATTTTATTGCTTATATAAGTCTAATGTTAAATTCTATTTATTATCTCAGGATATTGCTTTAAACAATTTAAGAAAACCTTAGAATTAGCGCTAAAATTGAAAATGAAAATAAAGAAATTCTTTGTGCCTTAAGATCAAAAGATATGTCTCTTCCTAAGCCCTGGGAATTCCCAGGTGGAAAAATTGAGGAAGGAGAAACTTTAGGTTAAGCTATAGTTAGAGAAATCAAAGAAGAATTAGATTGTGACATAGAATACATATCTACATTTAATGATAATACTCATGAGTATGAAAATGTTATAGTTAACTTAATTACATTAAGATGTAAGCTTGTCAATGAAACACTAAAAGCTAGTGAGCATACAAAACTTATATGACTTCCAGTAGATTACCTTGAAACTCTTTCATGGGCTCCTGCTGTAAAGCAATTATTAGATCAAAAGTAAAAATCTCTATATCAAATAACTTTTAACAAAGCTTACCAAAATATTATGAGAATTAACAAATAATCTGTTCATATTTTGGTAAGTTTTATTATTAAATATAAAAATATTTTCCTTTTAAAAATATTGATAAATATACAAATAGAAAATTGCTCCTATTTTTACTCTTATAATAAAACAACTTCTTTTATCACTATTAAACTCCTTTCAGTTAATAGTATATTAATTTTACACATATTAACATTTATTTTCTACTATTAACATCAATATTCTATAATCTCAAATTTAAAACTTTCTGTAATTATTCTCCTTATCTAAAGAGTAGCTTAAATCTCTATCTGTAGTACTAGTTAAATGATTTCTACCTTAATAAATCATTAAATAAATATATTGCTATATATATTAATCTCAAAATATTATTAGACTATTTTACTAACTATAGTTTTAGTTAAAAAATTATAGTTTAAAACCCCCTCACTCTCACTTAATATGGTAAAAATGCTAAAATAATATAAAATTTATTTTTAAGGAGAAATTTAAATGAAGCCACTAGATAATTTTCAAAGTGAAATCTTAGATTTAAATAATGCAAAGAAATTTTTAAGTGAAAAACAGTTTAATAATTTTAGGGCAATTAGTGATTGTTCAAAGGTTACATTGTTAAGAGAAGTGTTAGAAAAACCAATAGAAAATTGGAATGAAGTAACAGAGTTATACTTTAGATCAAAATGGGCTAATCTGTTCAACAAACTATATTCTAATAAGAAGATATGCGTTTTAGAAGTTGCCTCTGGTGATGCAGATATTATTCCTCAAACATTATCAATTTCAAATCCGTACTCTTATTACATTGCTGCAAATATGAATAAAATTTTAAATGAAAGCCTTATTAGAAAAACTAAAGGACTAAAAATAAATTTAGAACTTATTGATGATGATGCAACAAATATAAGGAATCATATTGAAAATGGTAAAGTTGACATAATAGCTTTTCAACATGGAGTAAATGATGTACTTCAAGCAATGCTTTGTGCCAATAGTAATATTGATACCGTTAATTGTCAGTGGTTAGACCTTTTACCCCAAATGATTGAACTAATAAAAAAAGAAATTGAAAATAATACTTTTGAAGAAACTTTAAAGAACAATTTTATTAAGTTTGTTAATGAAATAGCCTATACATTAAAAGATAATGGAATTATTGCAATTAACCACTATATGTTTGATCTGGATTTGAGGTTAGGTTACCCTATAAATATATTCGAAAATCTAATAGATATAATAAGGGAATGGTTAAAAGAAGATTCTAACTTTGAAGAAATTTCTTTTGAAGACTTTAATAATCACTGGTGGATCTTTTTAAAAAAGAAAATCTAATATACATTATCACAATAAAAAGAAATGAGGTGTGAAATGAAAGTTAATTTTAGAAGATTCAATAATACTTACTACAATGTAGTCTGTGATTTTTTGATTGAAATATCTAAAGATAATTGTAGACACATTAATTAGAATTGGGCTAGATGGGAATGGATGTTTTTCCATCCAGAATTTAACCGAGACTTAATAGATAAAATTGGATTATGGTTTTTAGGTGAAAAGTTAATTGGTTTAGCAACATATGATCATTATTTAGGTGAAGGATCTTTTGTAACCAAAGAAGGCTTTGATGAATTAGAAAAAGATATATTAGAATATACATAAGTAACTTTTAAGTTATTATTTTAAATCATTTAGTATATGGCACTATTTTAGTTTAGTGTTGATTTATAGTTAGTTTATTGATATTCAAATATAAACTTATAAAAAAATAGATAGGCTAATTAGCCCATCTATTTTTACTTTCTTTTCTTAATGCTTTTACTATAGTTAATGATTATCATTTAAGCTTTTTTATATTCTCTATATTAAAAATCCTTCTATATATAGTTGCTGGTGATTCTGGATTATCTTCTGAAATCTGTAAGTACCTAAATGGCGTATGTATATCTAGCAAGATAGGAGCTAAGGCATTAATTCTATTTTCTAGGTTCTTTACAAGATCTAATTCTCTATCATAATCAAATAGTAAATTTCCTAACTCATTGCTTGCAAAGAATTCATAATAACTATCAAAATTCTCGAATTCCTCATAAAGGTTATCAATGATTGTCCAAGCTTCATTTTCAGATAATAATCCTGTGCAATATCCCATTTTTACAAGATGAACTACTCTTGCTAAGTCAAAGCCTCTTACCCATCCCTTAGTTAATAGATTTTGGCTATTTGAATCAATAATCTCTAGAGCTCCTACTAAATAATTTACTATTTGTTCGTAGCCATCTTCACTTTTACCCTGATCACCATAAATCTTATTAAATGTTTCTGTTCTCTTTATATTTTTTGGAGTAATATCTAGATTTTTATGTACTAACTCACAATAAAGACTTATTTGAATATTAGCATACTGAGAATTAGTGCCATCAAGTAAGTAATTCATCTGCTCTAGTAATTCATTTTTATTATTTATTGCCCAAGAATCCCTTAATGCACTCTTAAAGAGTTTTCTCTTTTTATATCTTTCAGTAAACTTTATGGATGAATCCAAACTTAAGTAGGCTTTCATAACCATTAACCACTCAGTTTCCTTATCCTCTTCTTTTCTTATAAGCTCACTTAATTCTGGTGCGTATGGATAAACACTTCCCATTGATAATACCTTTAATCTCTCAATACTATCTGGAATAGTGCTATCATTATGTAACTTATTTTTTAAATTTTCTCCTGCAGTTGACACCATGGCTCGTCCTCCTATATTTATGTTTAAGTCTTTATAAAATCTCTAAGTATATTAAATGTTAAATCTTGCCTATGAGTTTAATATTAGGTTTTAACTAGCCATTCAAAACCAATTTAATTTCTCATTAAAAATCAATACTACTTTAAAAGAAAGTCTACTACATCATAAAAAAATAGCTTTTTAGATTTTCTAAAAAGCAATGCTAGTTTAAAGCAGAGCCTAAATGTAAAATAGTTTAGTATCTTTTATGTTTTATATGGTCCTAAATAATAAAAGGTACTTTCTATATTACAAATTGATAAAGCCTAAATACATCATTGATATAGCCATATGATTTTTATCTAAAATAACTTATTTTTAAATGTAGATAAATCTTTTAGTTTGTCCATTATTTCTATCTATAAATCTTTAATTCCCTATTAACATTATATAGCAAAATTGTTAATAAAGTAATAATATGTTTTCTTATTGTATTTTTAGTTTATATACTTAACTCAGAAAAGTTTATTTTTTAAGTTGATTTCAAAAAATGGAATAATATAATAAAATTAAATAAAACAGATATAAAACTTAGGAGGTGTGTTATGGATAAGCGTTTTGCCTTTAATGAGGATGCTATAAATTATGACAAGTGGAGGCCTAACTATTGTGAAGAATTGTTTCATGATATTATGGAATATTCAAAACTAGATGGGCATAAAAAGGCGCTAGAAATTGGGATTGGTACTGGACAGGCTACTCTTCCCTTTCTTAAAACTGGATGTGATTTAACAGCTATTGAACTTGGAGAAAATCTTGCAGAGTTTTCAAAGAATAAATTTAAAGACTATAAAAACTTTACTATACACAACATTTCCTTTGAAGACTTTAAGTGTAATGCTAACACTTTTGACCTTATATATTCTGCCACTGCTTTTCATTGGATTGATGAAAGCGTAGGTCATCCCAAAGCTTTTAACCTATTAAGACCTAATGGAACTTTAGCATTATTTTGGAATAAACCATTCATAGGACGTAAAGATGATGTGTTGCACCAAAAAATTCAAGACATATATGGAAAGTATAAACCTTCAAATACTAAGCCTATAGAAAATGATGAAAATCATTATAAAGAGCTTTTAGAAAGGCTAAAGAAATATGGATTTAAAGATGTTAAACTCAAACTCTATCACCAAACTAGAATCTTTAATTCCTGTGATTACATATCTCTATTAAGTACCTATTCAGATCATAGAACCATGAATCCAAAGATAAAAGAACAGTTTGAAAAAGAGATTAGGCAAGCTATTTTAGAACATAATAATTCACTAAAGGTATATGATACCATGGAACTCTATTTATCTAGAAAATAATTCCTTGGACTTTGTTGCAGATAATGGTTGATTTTATCTAACATTCTAAATCAACTTAAATTTATTCCAATTTTTAATTTATCTAGTAGTTTAAAAATACTTAATTAAGAAAACTCTTTACTCTTAGTATTTTTACTAAGAGTAAATAAACTTTAATATTATTTAAGGCTTAGTATAATAACACATGTTCCAAACCTTAAATAAAAAGTTATACTAAAAAACTAAAGTTTAAACACAGTTACAAAAAAACATATTGCTGTAACAAAGGATAATGGAGTCATGACATACTTCTCTTTTTTGCTCCTAGATATTAAATTCATAATAGTGTTTAAAGATAAATAGAAAGCAAAAAATAATCTAATATTACATTACCTATCCAAATATAGCCAATAAGCTCTTTGTTAATTGGCCTAAAGTTTGATCTCAATTGTAATTATGATAAAATAAACTTTGAGGTGAAAGTTATGAAGAAAACAGTAAAAGTAGTTGGCGCTATAATTGAAAATGAAAACAAAGAAATTCTTTGTGCCTTAAGATCAAAAGACATGTCTCTTCCTAAGCAATGGGAATTCCCAGGTGGAAAAATTGAGGAAGGAGAAACTTTAGGTCAAGCTATAGTTAGAGAAATTAAAGAAGAATTAGATTGTGACATAGAATACATATCTACATTTAATGATAATACTCATGAGTATGAAAAAGTTATAGTTAACTTAATTACATTAAGATGTAAACTTGTGAATGGAACACCAAAGGCTAGTGAGCATGCGAAACTTATATGGCTTCCAGTAGAATACTTAGAAACTCTTTCATGGGCTCCTGCTGATGTTCCAGCTGTAAAGCAATTAATAAGTGAGAAATAAAAAAAACAGGAGATTTCTCCTGTTTTTCTTAATTATAGAACAGTTTTTAACTAAATAAATATATTGTAAGAATTTATAGCAGTATATATCCCATAATAACTGACACAACTATCATCAATAAAGCTGCACCTGTTGCTAACAAAAATTTCTGATATGGTCTTTTCCCATACTCTTGATTTTTCTGAAGTTCGTCCATATTTTTTCCTTCTAAAAAACCAAGAATTTCTCTATAAGTTTGAATATCAAAATTCTTTTTATGCTTTTCAACTCGAATAGCATAATACATTGATCCTATAGCAATCAATCCCCAAATTCCAAATCCAATATGCCCCATGAATCTTCCAAGTGGAACAGGTAATAAAAGAGTACATAATAACAATATACTAAAAATATTACTATCATGTTTAAAGTTATCAATGTCCTCTGATTTAATTTTTTCTTTCATTTCTTCAAGGTCTCCTTTAATCAATATGTCAAGAGATACATCAAAAAGAGAACTTAGCAATAATAAGCTTTTCACATCCGGATAGTTTTTATTGTTTTCCCAGTTTGAAATAGTTTGACGAGATACAAATATCTTTTCAGCTAATTCATCCTGTGAAAACTTCATTTCTGTTCTATATTTTTTTATTTGTTTTCCAATCTCCATACAATGCCCTCCTGCATAATTAGTCTATAACCTCGAGTGAATTTTTACCATCAAAAGCATTTGATATTGCCCATTTTAGGTATGTCAAAAGTATTTGACATCCTACAAATGGCTATTTTACTGGCTTATTGCTTCTCAGTTATTTTTTCATTTACCTAGAAAGTAATATATCTTATTGTTACTTAGAAGCGATTTTTGGGGTCGCTTATTTTATTTCATCCCAAATTACTTTTTAATAATATTGATTTATATAAAGTAAAACTTACCTACAAATATTTTCTTGATAGTCTTTTATATTTTAAAAACTCATCTTCTATATATTTTTCATACAATTCTTCTTTACTATAGAATATATCCAAAAAGCTATCTTTCTTTAAAGCATCAGCTTCATAAATCTTATCTATTATTAAAGAATCCTGTTTTTTTAATAAAATAGCTTCATATGTAGTTTCTTCTTTGTTAACTTCATCACTACCAATAATATTAAAAGTTCTATTATACTTAAATAAAACCTTTAATCTATTTTCATCATCTTCAAAGATTTTTTGTAACCCAACATCAAACTTTATATTTTCCTTTTCTTCATTTTCTTTAATATTTAATAGAAACTTTGTACTGTATATATACATCAATTCTCCGTGATCTACATTTATAAATCTTGATGATGATACTATTTCATTAAATTCATTTACATCAATATACATGTTTTCAAGCATAAAAAAATTTTCAAAAAAGTTTTCTACTCTTTCATCTAAATTTTTATCTTCAACCTCTTTCCATTTCCTATCTTCATTATTTAAATACATATTAAAACCTACTATGGTTGATATCATTACTAAAGCAATTATTGAAATAAAAATATTCCCACCTTTAAGTTTTTTACTCATCTTTTCACCCTCAAAATATTCCTTTAAAATACCCTTTTTTAATTAATGTAACTGTTTTTTTTAGATTGTTTTCAACCTTTTTTTCATACCAACTTAATTTTCAATAGTTTTTTTTCTATTCAAAATCAAAACTATTCAACACTCTTTAAAATACAGCCTAATTAATAATATCAAAACACCTAACTGTAAACAATTAACACAAAGTAAAACTTACTTAAATATATCAAAAGTTAATACTATTTATATAAAACTAATATTGATACTTATTTGAAATATAATAAAAAAGAGTAATTAAAACTAAACTGAAACCTATCTAAAGTACATTTATAAAAAAGGCTATTTAGCTAAACTGAAACTTATATAAAAAATACTTGTAAAAAGAGTCTATTTATAAATTCTGAAATCTAAAAATAAAGTTATTGAACTTAAACTATAAATTAAACAAAAAACCTCCAACATTAAATATGCTAGAGGTCTTAGATTATTTTTTATTTTCTAATAATATATCTAGTGAAGTTAAAATAAATTTTAAAGCTTTATATAAGGAAACCATGAATAATATGCTCCCTATAACCAAACCAATAACTCCTAATATTAATACTAACCAAGATATATAGAATCCAATTTCAGATGTAGTTTGAGAAAATGGTGCAATGATCCTACAAAATGCTGAAATGAATAATATAATAATTGATGTTTTAAGTTTATTTAATATAATAGTAGAGTTCTTCACACTTAATTTTTCACTCATTCTAAATCCCCCTATCAATAAGTTATATATATGCTTTTGATTATATTTTACATTATAAGGAATTAATTACAATATAAAATACATAACTGGTCATTTATAATGTGCAACTGAAAAAATCATAAAAAAGTTTTAGACTGTATAATAGTGCAAAAATACTTTAATAATTTTGTTAAACTATAAAATTGTTCAATAAAATTACACTATTGTAGATATTGCTTTAATTATTAAGCAAATAATGTAAAGAAAAGTTCCTTAACTACATTAAAACTTACTGTTAAGGAACTCTACATTCTACACATTTTCTTATATATTCAATTATCCAAGTTTAATAAAAATCTCAATTACTTATGATAAAGTTAAATTTACTGTTCTTCTTTAACATCAAAGCGATCTGCATTCATTACTTTATTCCATGCAGCTACAAAGTCTTCTATGAACTTTTTCTCATTGCCATTACATGCATATACCTCAGCAACTGCGCGAAGTTGTGAATTTGATCCAAATATAAGATCAACTCTTGTTGCTGTCCATTTTTCCTTACCTGTTTCTCTATCAAAGCCTATAAATCTTTCTTTACTTTCAGGTATTGCTTTCCAAATTGTATCCATATCAAGAAGATTTACAAAGAAATCATTTGTAAGACATTCTTTCCTATTTGTAAAGACTCCATCCTTGGATTGTTTATAATTAGTGTTTAACACACGCATACCACCAATTAATACTGTCATTTCTGGAATAGTTAATGCTAATAACTGAGCTTTATCAATTAACATTTCATCTGATATCTCTGCATATTCATCTTTTGTATAGTTTCTAAATCCATCTGCCTTAGGTTCAAGAACACTAAATGAATTTATATCTGTTTCCTCTTGAGTTGCATCACTTCGTCCTGGAGTAAAAGGAACAGTAATATTATGCCCTGCATTTTTCGCAGCTTGTTCAATACCAACGCATCCACCTAATACAATAATATCAGCTAAAGAAACCTTCTTTTCCTTTGAATGTGACCTATTAAAATTCATCTGAATTCTTTCTAAGATATTTAAAACCTTCTTAAGCTTTTCCGGCTCATTAACTTGCCATTGTCTTTGTGGTTCTAAACGTATTCTTGCCCCATTTGCTCCTCCACGCTTATCTGAACAACGAAATGTTGATGCAGATTCCCAAGCTGTTGTAACAAGTTCTGATATTGACAATCCTGAGGCTAAAATATTTTTCTTAAGCTCTTGAATGTTCTTTTTATTAATCAATCTATAATTAACTTTTGGCACTGGATCTTGCCAAATAAAGCTTTCTTTTGGAACTTCTGGTCCAAGATACCTTGATATTGGTCCCATATCTCTATGGATTAATTTAAACCAAGCCTTTGCAAAATCCTCAGCAAATTTTTCTGGATTATTTAGATAATTCCTTGCTATTTCTTTATAAACAGGATCATTAATAAGTGCTAAATCTGCAGTAGTCATCATAGGTCTATGCTTTTTTGATGGATCATGGGCATCAACTACCATATCCTCTTCATCTACATCTATAGCTAGCCATTGGTATGCCCCTGCAGGACTTTTAACTAATTCCCACTCATATTTAAATAATGTTTTTAAGTAACCCATTGTCCAATTTATAGGCTCTGCTTTCCATGCACCTTCAATTCCACTACCTATTGTATATGGGCCATTACCAGTTTTATAACTATTTTTCCACCCAAGGCCTTGCTGTTCAATAGGTGCAGCTTCTGGCTCTGGTCCAACATATGAAGGCGATTCAGCTCCATGACATTTACCAAAAGTATGTCCACCTGCTATAAGAACAACAGTTTCTTCATCATTCATTGCCATACGAGAGAATGTTTCTCTTACATCCTTAACTGCTGCCTTAGGATCTGGGTTTCCATTTGGTCCCTCTGGATTCACATAAATTAAGCCCATTTGTACAGCAGCAAGAGGATTTTCAAGTGCTTTATCCTCTTTATCATCTTTATTACGCTCATCATTTCCAAGCCATTTTTTCTCACTACCCCAGTAAATATCCTCCTGTGGTTCCCAAACATCCACTCTGCCACCACCAAAACCAATTGTCTTTAATCCCATAGATTCAAATGCACAGTTACCTGTCAATATTATAAGGTCAGCCCAAGATATTTTATTTCCATATTTCTTTTTAATTGGCCAAAGTAAGCGACGTGCCTTGTCTAAATTCACATTATCTGGCCAGCTATTAAGTGGTGGAAAACGTTGCAATCCTTGACCTCCACCACCTCTACCATCACTAATTCTATAAGTTCCAGCACTATGCCAAGCCATACGAATAAAAAATGGTCCATAGTGACCATAATCAGCAGGCCACCATTCCTTAGAATCTGTCATCAATTTATACAAATCGTTCTTTAGTTCATAATAATCCAACTTTTTAAATTCTTCAGCATAATTAAAATCTTTAGACATAGGATTGCTTAGCTCTGAGTTTTGACGAAGAATATTAAGATTAAGCTGATTTGGCCACCAATACTCATTAGTTGTTCCTCCACCTGCTACTCCTTTACTTGATCTTCCTGTCACTGGACATTTCCTTTCTACCATAACACTATCCTCCTTACCCTTCTTATTTACCTACCTGCATACCTACTTAATTTATGTAGACATATAAGTAATATAGACTTTCTCATATAAATACTATTACATTAAATTATATAAATATATAACTAGTACTATGAGTAAATTGGAAAATAACATTGGGTAAGTTATATATATGGATTGATTTTTAGTAAAAACTGAATTTATTTATGGTACGATTCTCCATACCTTATTCTACGAAGCTTTACATTCCGTGTTTATTTCTTTTATCTCCACTAAAATATTTTCCCAAATTTCTTTTTCTTCTCCAAACTCTATATTCCCTTTACGTTCTATATTTGATATTAATTTTTCTATTTCTCTATCATCGTAAATAATTTTATTTCTTATAATATTTATCACTTGTTTTTTATGTTTATCTATATTTTTATTATCTTTTATAGCTATAATCAAATGTATTAAAACCCCAATTTCTTCATATATGTAAGAATTATAACATTTTTTATTTTCTTTCTCTAACAATGGTAGTTCTTCTATTATGTCTGAAATTATGTTATTATCTATATCATCCATGCTATTAATAATTTTCTTTTTAATTGCATAATATATTTTAGATTTTTTTATAACTACAATTAAACTTAAGTAAAAAATCCGACAACTAAAATATATAGTAATTACCAATATAATACAATGTAAAATATTGATATATACATTCTCTTTAAATAGATTTAGTATATTACTAACTATCAACATTTCTAATAATATTAAAGATGAGTTAGGGAAGTTACTATATTTCCAAATCCTATCTTTAAAAAATATTTTTTTATAAGACATACCAAGAATCCTATCATTAACTTTTTCAATTATAATTTGAAACATAGATATTGAAATAGTAGATAAAGCTATGATAATAGTATTTATATCTGTAGGCATTATTAGATCTAATCCATTATTTTTTAATAGTTCTAAAATGGATGGACCTATAATCCAACTCAATATGCATAATGTAATAAATGCTATATTTAATATAATTATATATTTTATGCCAAAAATAGGTTTATTCTCAACCAATGAACCTTTTGTTTTATTTAACCTCATACTTTATACTCCTAAATTATTTTTTTAATTTTCCATATTTTATATGCTCCGTTACTTATGGTACGGTTCTCTATATCATACTTAAATGAAATTTTTTATAATATATACTTATCGTCTTTAACTAACAATAATTATAATATGATTTATCGTTAGTTTTATCATATTTAGAATTATCTGGATCATCTATATTTATATGATTACCTCTCCTTTCATTAATCATATTTAGCAAATATGAATGGTCTCCAAACGGATCATCCTCACATACCATTTCATATAGAAATGCTAATACATTTTGGTATAAATCTATCAGTTCTTTTTCACATATTTCTAGTTTCTTTAATAACTCTACATTTTCTTTATTATTCTCAAATTTATTAATTAGTTCATCAGATTCTTTTTTTAAATCTCGTATACTTTTTTGTACCTTTGTCCCAAACTTCCTGTCATTAAGCAAATTAGGACAATATTGCCTTGTACATGGTAAATAATCCAATCTACAATATACATCATATGTCTCTTCTAACCTCAACTTTACGTTATTTATTATTGTATTAGCTATTTCGTAATAATCTTCTTTTATTTTATTTGTTTCTCTAAGTAATACTGATAATATTTCAAATGATTAAGCTATATCTAACATATACTTTCCTGTTATTCCACTCTTGATTTGTTTTGTTATATCAGATAATCTGCTAGCTTTGTTGACCAAATAAATAGTAATACAGTTTATAAACTCATTTGGTAAATTATCTGTTTGCATATTAATACAGTTTTTAAATGGTACTTTTATAGTTACAGTGTCTTGATGTTGAACTTGATTAATTCGTTCTCCAAGTTGTAACAACGGATTGCACCAATAACAATTCAACTTACTATTATCAACTAAAAATAGAAATGTCGTTTCATTTTGTTGATTCCAGTAATTTATTGTAGATACTTTTATTTGAATATTATAGCATTCTACTGAAGAATGTATATCTAATTCATCAGTTCCTTTACACTGAATATTAAAGAACTGCTCCTTCGGGATTGTATTTTCAATTACTTGTGCTCTCATATCTATTCCTAAATCAATTGATTCATCATGCGTATTGACAATAGCAAATCTTTGCAAAATACTCTTCAATATATCTGCTGCAACATTTCCAGTTAGCTTATTTACTCCATAGGCAGGTAACTTTTTCATAATATTATTTCCTCCATATAATTACATATCTTTTTCTTAATTATACTATTTTTCTCAAACAAAAAAACAGCCTTAATCTAGTAAATTTAATAGTTATTTACTATCTAATTTTTTATTTTTAATTATGACTTTATCTATACTTACCATAATAAAAATAACTCTCACTTTCCATATTAGGTTGATTATGACTAATTGGAGTTCTTTTTTCAAATAATTCAAAACCGCATTTTTCAGCAAGTTTATATTATGCCACATTAGCACAATCAATAGTTAAAATAATATGCTTTATCTTTGATACCTTAAAACACCAATCTCTGACCAATCCGGCATAAACCTTAAGAATTATTAATATATAAAAATGAGCCAAAACTTGTTTTAAGTTTTGGCTCATAACTGTATATTATCTCATATATTCAATTTATACTTTAACAATACTCTTAAAGCTTTTATTAGATATAATTGCACTAACAAGGAAAATGCCTATTGATACTAATACACTTATAACAAAGGTTAGATTTAAGTTTTCTGATAAGAATTTTCCTAAAGCTTGTATTGCAAAGAAACTATGAAGAAGCCCTATTGATAGTGGAAGTATATAAAACAATGAAACTTCCTTTCTGATTGCTCTTCCTAAGTCCTTCTTTGACACTCCTATATTTTTTAGGATTTTATATTTCTCTTTATCATCATTTGCATCACTATATATCTTAATGTAAATTATGCTAGCCTCTGCAAGTATAAATACTAAAAATAGAAATGCTCCAATTGCATAGACAAGCTTTAACCATGCTACATTTTCAGTCTTATATATACCTATCTGAAAATTGATATCATCTCTTAAATAAGGTTTTAATCCTTCTCTTAATTTATTTAATATATCTTTATCTAGTAATTCTTTGTCATCTTTTACTTTAATGCCATAAAAATTTATCATTTCACCACTATTTTTCAGCTTTTCATATTGGCTATTGTTAACAACCACTGCAGGATAGTTAATTAATGATCCTAAAACCTTAAATCTTATATCACTTTCACTTATTTCAAAAGTTTTATCACCAACAGTAACGTTATTTTTCTTAACTAAACTTAATAATGTTCCTGGACGCTGAATATATATTACCTTATCTCCTTGCACCATTTCTTCATTAACCTTTTCTAAGTCTTTTTCATATCCATTACTCTTTAATATACTGGTGAATTTATCATAAGGTAATACTATATACTTTTGTTCCCCATTTTGAATATTATCTTTAACCATTAATACATCAGTGTTTAAGTCAAAATTCTTTTCTCCTAAAACATTTGTAATTTCTTCTGATATTTTTTCATGATTTATTGCATTTGAAGAAGAAAAAGACATTGAAAACAATTGATCATTTTCTTCACTCATTGAATAAAGCTTTCTCATGGATACTGATGTACCTAGGACAGTAATTGTACATGCTGTTAAAATAACTATAGTAGCATAAGTGGTGTAATTCTTCCTTATTCTATAAGCTAAATTATTAATAGTTATTATATTTTCCCCTTTATATAATATATTTTTATTGTTAATTAAAGAATTAAGAACTATTGGAATAGCAGCATAAAACAATCCATAAGTACCTATACAAACTAAAACTAATGTTTTTACTGCATTCATTTGAGAACTACGGATCAAGTAATATCCATATGCAATCAATCCTATGGATACAATAGCAATAATGTAAGTAAACACAGTTATTTTAGGCATTTTTTCTGTCTTTTTGCTATCATTTAAAAGATCAATTACCTTACTACTTGCAATATTAATGAAACCCTTAATGCTCATTAACAAAAATATAGCTATGAATATAAAAAATGTATTTACTATTGAATTGACTGTAACTGCAAACTTAACGTCTACATTAAAATTTGCAACTGCAAAAACTATCATTTGAAAAAACTTAGAAAATAATACCCCAGCCCCTATTCCAATTACACATGAAGATAGTCCAATTAGCATCATTTCTGTAAAATATATTTTACCGATAGTCCTTAAGTCAACTCCCATAAATGTAAATAGACCTATTTCCTTTTTTCTATTTCTTAAAAATACATTTGATGTGTACCATATAAAGAAAAACATAAAAATTCCTAAAACTAAACTTATCATTCTTAATATCATTTTTGTATAGGAAGCATTAAATTCACCTAAAATATTTAATGCCTCTCCATCTATAAGTATTATAAAATTATTTAAAATAATTACTGAAAATATCATTGATATAAAAAACATACTGTATGTCTTTATATTATTTTTAAAGTTATTAAAGGCAATGGAAAATATACTCATTATTTAGCACCTCCTAAAGTTGCTAATAAATCAATTATCTTTCCATAAAACTCTTTTCTATCCTGCCCTCTATTTAATTGGCACTTAAATTCACCATCACTTAACATATAAACCTTTTTAGAATAACTTGCACAAAAGGCATCATGTGTAACCATTATTATAGTAGCTTTATTTTCTTCATTAACTTTCTTTAAGCATTCTAGTAAATCAATAGAAGATTTCGAATCTAAAGCTCCTGTTGGTTCATCAGCAAATATAACCCTTGGCTCTGTGATTAAGGCTCTAGCTGCAGCTCCTCTTTGCTTTTGTCCTCCTGACAATTCATAAGGATATTTCTTAAGGTGCTCTTTTAGCCCAAAAACCTCTGCCATTTTAATAACTTTTTCTTCGATTTCCTTAGTTTTCTTTCTTCCTAATGCTAATGGGAGAGCTATGTTATCCATTAATGTCATGTTATCTAAAAGACTGTAATCTTGAAATATAAAGCCTATTTTTTCTTTTCTAATATTAGATAACTCTTTATTTCTTACCTTTGTAACATCTATTCCATCTAAAAGTATTTCTCCTTTAGTAGGTTTGTCCAATGTAGATAATAAATTTAGGAGTGTAGTTTTACCTGCTCCAGATGGTCCCATTATAGATAAAAACTCACCTTCTTCAACAGATAGAGATATATTATTTAAAACCCTAGTCTTAAAGCCCTTTATGCCATAATCCTTTGATAAGTTGCTTAATTTTAATATTTCGCTCATTCTTTTTCCTCCAAAATCAAATTTCTTATTTAGCTGAACTATTAATCAGCTTATAAGTTAATTTTAGTGGTTTTTTAATAATTAATCCTTCACTTAACCTTACATTTAGACTTTCAATGTTACATTTTTGTAATAGTAGTATAATCAGATATTTTATTAAACCTTATTTTAAATAGAGTATATTCATCCTTTACAGAGTTAACCTCAATAGAACTCCCTAACTTTTCTAAAATCTTTTTGCTAAAATAAAGTCCCATTCCAGTTGATTTATATGTAGTATTTCTGCCATTAGTACCTGTAAAGCCTTTATTAAATACTCTTTCTAAATCCTCCGCTGCTATTCCAACTCCATTATCTTTTATGTTTAAGCTTATATATTTCTCTGTTTCTTCTCCATAAAATTCAATTATTCCATTTTCCTTTGAATATTTTATTGAATTATTAATGAGCTGATCTAAAACATATAAAATCCACTTTTTATCACTGTAAATGTAGTAATCAAGATTGTGCAATTTTATTTCTATATTATTTTTTATTAACATAAAGGCATTATTTTTTATTGCTTGCCTTACTATATCTTGCAATTTTTCTTCTGAAATAAATATATCCTCTGCAGCTGCTGTTGCTCTACTTCCATACATTACTGAATTAACTAGAAAGTTAATTTTTTCAATTTCATTTTTAATATCAATACCAGCCTCTTCATCCTCCACACGCTCTAAAATCATAGATGTAGTGCTTATAGGAAGCTTTATTTCATGAACCCACTTAGAGATATATTCTTCCATGTCTTTAATTTGTTGCTCTTTGCTTTCTATTAAATCTAAATACTTTTTTTCTTTTTTATTGATGATATAAGTAATTATTTCTTCTTCTAAAGATTCTCCCTGAACATCATTTATATTAATATCATTGTCATCTTCCATAATTTCATATAAAGTGCTGAATCTTTCTTTCCAGCTTTTATATTTAATAATAAAACTAATCCCATAAAAGATTATCAATATTATATCTAAATAATATATTTCTCCCTTGTTGCCTTTTAATAAGTTTGATGTAAAGAAATAAATATTAATGGTCAGTAATATGCTGCAATTAAATAAAATAGTTTTTATATTTTCTTTAATAAATCTTTTTAAATTCATTGTATTAAATACCCTATTCCTTTTTTAGTTTTAATCACATCATATAATCCTAATTCCTTTATCTTAGCCCTAAGCCTTGTAATATTTACAGTTAATGTGTTGTCACTAACAAACTCGTCATCATTCCATAAGCTCATCATAAGCTTTTCTCTTGATACTACCTTCCCCTTATTTTTTATAAGTGCTGATAGTATTTTAATTTCATTTTTAGTTAGTTCTATTTCTTTGTCCTTATATCTAAAAATACATCTTTCAACATCTAAAACTGCATCATTATAATAGATTAAAGAATCTGAATTAGTGTAATCATAGCTTCTACGAAGTAATGCATTAATTTTTGATATTAATACTTCTACTGAAAATGGTTTGGTAATATAATCATCTCCACCATTATTCATTCCCATAATAATATCCATATTTGAATCTCTTGATGATAAGAATATTATAGGCACTTTTGAAATCTCTCTTATCTTTTCACACCAATAAAATCCATCATAAAAGGGTAAATTCACATCCATTAATATAAGACTTGGTTTTTTCTCTACAAATTCCTTTACTATATTATCAAAGTTATCTATTAACTCCACTTTAAAAGCCCATTTTCTTAAGGATAAAGCTAACTCTCTTCCAACATCTAAGTCATCTTCAACCAACAATATTTTCTTCAAACATCTCACCTCTTAGTCATTATCTCATTAAAATATTATCATAATTTTGCCATTTAATACATTTTATATAGAACTATGTAAACAAATATTTCAATTTCTTCATGTGTACCTAGGTCATTCCTTTCAATATATTTATCTAAGTTATTGTTAAAAGGCAGTAATTCATTAACTATGTTTGTTTTTTTAATAAGTTATAAAGCTTTAAGATTGTTGAAAGAGAAACAAAAGTTTAATATAATATTCTTAATGAATCAAGGGATGGGAGGATAAACCATGAACAAAGAGGAGCAGGTCATAAGTGGTTTTAGAGACTTATTTAACAAGATGGCTTGGCTTAATAAGTCTAAGATGGAAGACCGTCTTAAAGGTTATAAGCCTTCTGAAGTGCATTGCATTGAATATATTGCAAAAAATGTAGATTGTAACGTAACAAAACTGGCAGACTCCTTTTATATGACTAGGGGTGCTATAAGTAAATTAACTAAAAAGCTTATTGAAAAAGGTCTTATTGAGAGCTATCAAAAGCAGGATAACAAAAAGGAAATCTACTTTAGGCTTACTGAAGAAGGAAAAGCAATTAACAAAATTCATGATGATCTTCATAATGAGTTTCAAGAGCGTGATAAAGCCGTATTTGAAGATGTAACTGAGGAACATTTTAATGATATGATTAGCTTCGTAGAAAAATATCGAAGTCATTTAGATAAAGAAATAAAAAAGGTTGGTTTAGATGTTAAACCTGAATAAATTTATGCAATAAACATGAGCAGTCCAAAGATCTATTTAGAATGGACTGCATTTTTTATTCTCATTATTTTGTTGACAAGGAAACAAAACTGTTTTATGATTATTGTTGACAAGGAAACAATATTAACTTTTGAAAGGAGAATTTAAATGTTTAAATCTAAATCATATAATGAAGAAAAGATTGGAGAAACAGTAGATAAAAAGGCTTTAATCTTTGGTCTTACGTCTGTTTTTCTTTGTGGAATGGGATTTAGTATTATAGCCCCTGTTGTTCCATTTTTAGTAGAGCCTTATGTAAACAATGCTAGTGAACAAGCCTTCTTTGTTACTCTACTAACCTCTATTTATGCAGTTTGTGTATTTTTTGTAGCTCCTGGACTTGGAGCTTTAAGTGATAGATATGGACGTCGTCCTTTACTTTTAATATGTCTTTTAGGTTCCTCAATTGGATACTTAATCTTTGGTATAGGTGGCTCTCTATGGATGCTATTTATTGGACGCATAATAGATGGGGTAACAGGTGGAAATATAAGTACCATCTTTGCATATTTTGCAGATATCACTCCTAAGGAACAGAGAACTAAATACTTTGGGTGGATAAGCGCAATTGCAGGTATAGGAGCAGCTATTGGCCCTACTCTAGGCGGTTTACTAGCAAAGTTTGGCTATGCTGTACCAATGTATTTTGGAGCAATAATAACTTTATTAAATTTTGTTTATGGAATGTTATATATGCCTGAAAGTCTTCATGAAAGTAATAGACTTAAGAAAA
Organism: Clostridium sp. LIBA-8553; assembly: GCF_057782465.1. Taxonomy (NCBI): domain Bacteria; kingdom Bacillati; phylum Bacillota; class Clostridia; order Eubacteriales; family Clostridiaceae; genus Clostridium; species Clostridium sp. LIBA-8553. The sequence goes on along the minus strand of NZ_CM173489.1, from coordinate 1,238,382 downwards.
TCACCCTTGTAAGACTTAATCCATTTACCCAACTTTTGAGCGTGCTTTCCATGAAAACTTTAAAAAGATTGCTTATTTCAGCCTTCTTAATTTGGATACCTAATGGCTCTTTACAGTCAATCTTTTCACTATTTACAATGGATACTTTTAATTGGTCCCCTACATTAATAGGACTTATGTTCTCTATTATGGGAATCCAAGATATTATTTCACAAGGTTTAATAATGCCTAAACTCTTAATGAAACTTAGTGATACAAAGATAGCAATTCTAGGAATGGCCTCTGAAATCATAGGCTATGCTCTTATTGCAGCATCAGCTATTTTCACCTTCTATCCATTTTTCATAGTTGGAATGTTTGTATTTGGTTTTGGTGATTCAATCTTTGGACCTTCATTTAATGGGATGCTTTCTAAATCTGGAGATTCCAGTGAACAAGGAAGGATTCAAGGAGGTAGCCAAGCTCTTCAATCTTTAGCAAGAATAATCGGTCCAATTATTGGAGGACAAGTCTATGTATCACTTGGTCATTCTGCTCCTGCTTTTATGGGTGTTATTCTTATAGGATTAGCAATACCTGTTTTATTTAAATCTACTAAGAAAAGTTCTCAACTTATATAAAAACTGCTAGACTAAACGTACATAAGCTATTTATATCAATTTAAAGATTGATATTCATGTACAAGATATTTATACTTAAAGATTGGTAACATGTATAAGCCATTATACACATATACAAGTTAATAAATATGTAAAAGCTATTCATACTCATATAAAAATTAATAGGTATGAGTAAGTTATTTATACCTTTTTAAAGATTAATATACGAGTACAAGCTATTTTAGCATTTATCACTGAAATTATACACCATAAGTTATGTATAATAAAAAGGTATGACTAATAAACAATTGTATATTATGGCGAATAACAGATTATTTATATTTTATACTAAATTTTAAAAATTGTATGAGGTGATTATAGTGGAAAATTCTTGTAAACACAAACCTAAAAATCTATTTGCACGACATTTTGTTTGTAAACATTGTGGAAAGAGGATTGTCAGTAAGAACAAAATACCCATTGCTATAGCATGTATTGCTTCAGTTATCATAAATTTATTAATAAGATATTATTTTTTTGAGGACCCTAATTTAATTATTACTGCTTTTACATTTCTAATCATAACTATTTTTTGCTTGATTTTAGGTTGGATATGCTTGCTTTTTGTAGGATTTAAAGAAAAATTAAATTCGTAGTATTAAACTATTACGAACTATAATAAAAGTGGACAAGTTAATTTAACTTCTCCACTTTTATTATACCCATATATCAACATTGGTTTAAAACAGAGACTTAAATATAATTCCTTTGTAACTCCTTTTTAACAACTGATTTCCTTTTGAAGTGCAAATCCTTAAATTCATATTGTAAATCATAACTACTTTCACATATGAAATTAAAACACAAATTCACTAAAATAATAAAAACATAAATCCAACAAAACAAGAGAACGTGATCTTACGTTCCTCTACTCTTATTGCATATTGCTTACAATTTACGCATCACTGTTTTTATATCACTTTATATAATCATTCAATATCACTTCTAGTTTTTTAATAACATCATTATTATTATTTACAATCTCATATCCACCCGAAAATCTTTCATCACTAGAGGCATTTGTTTGAATTAGCATAACTTTATTATCGATTATTACTACCTCTAAGTAAGCATCATCAGCCCCAACAAATCTAAGATTAAAAAAGTTTTGATCATTATATTTTATTCCCTCATATTCCTTAAGTTTTATATCTTTTAGTACATCCATAACTTTATTTATGGTATCTCCTTCTATAGTTGTATATATCCCAGTTTCTGCAGTGCCTTCTATTATACCCATAACTTCTATACTAGAGAACTGTGTATCTTTATATTTTTCATCTAATATTACCTTTTTGAATGTACCCAAATTTCTCCCTGCTCCATTATTCTTATAATACATCCCAATGGAAATAGATAATATTACTGCTAAGCAAATAACTATAACCCCTAATACTATTTTATTATTTATTTTCATTGTGCCTTTAGTGATATGTTACATATAAATGCAAAACTACCACTAAAGTTATCCCCCCTTTTAAATTTCTAATTTAGCATACCTTTTAACCAATATACATTATTTATTCATTATATTAATCTATTTAATAATTAATTCTAAGGCTTTGTTTTAAAATAATGTGGAAATAAGTATAACTTAAAGGGATGTTCGATGGACATCCCTTTAAATCGTAATATATTAAAATTATTCATCTTTTTTATTTTTATGTCGGTTACTAATTGCAATAGCCAGTGCTATTGCAATACAAAAAACCAAAGTGAAAACTTGCCACGAAGACCATCCCCCGAATCCCATAAACTTTCCTCCCCACATAATGATTTTCCTCATATTATAATACGATTGTTCATCAATCATTATATTTAATATATACCAAAACAAGTAAAATTAAAATAAATTTTACTATTTACACATATATTGGATTTATAATCTTAAAGTTCTTTATTAAAGATATAGAATGCGCTGTGAATTAGCATGAATAAAGAATTTCTTAGGCTTATTTCTTTCCATTTCTGTTTTAAATAATTGGCTCCATTTATACCAGAATAAGTAGCTAGTTGGATATTTTGTCATGATTACAAAAAGGGCAACACTTCCCCTTATTAAATCTACTTTCAGCAATTTCTTCATTTACAGAGTTAGTAATTCCATTTGAAATCAATACATTCTTCAAAAACTCAAATAACTTACCTTGCTCATATGTATTTAATTGTGAAACTTGTTGAATAACATTATTAACTCTTGGCATAAAAAAACCTCCTAAATAATAGTTATATATATAATAACCATATTTATAGAGGTTAATTAAATTTCAACAGTTTATTAAAACAAAGCCTTATTATTAAGTATAATTTTTTATGGAAGAATAATTTTAAACTATTACTTCTTCTTATCCTTTTTATCTTTATCAAAAAAACCCATAAAGAATAAGGTAGCCCATATAGCTGTTAATACAGCTAATAATTTACTCATCGATTTCACCTCTTATATCTTTTATATCTTTATACCTTTTATACCTTTGGTACTAATTTAATTTATTTGCAATTATAAAACATTATAATCACCTTAAAATCATATAGAATTTCTACTTTTAAATAGGTTTGTCCTAACATTCTACTATGGGAAATATCAAAGATATTTCAAAACCCTCTTTATATTCTTCTGAAACTTCTATTTTAAAGTTCAAACTATTAGCCACCTGATTCGCTAAATAAAGGCCCATTCCAGTTGATTTTTTTCTTTCCTGTCCAGTGTCACCTGTAAAGCCTTTATCAAATAAAAAAGGTAGGTCATAATAATTAGCTCCAATCCCATTATCTCTAATTATTAGTTTTATATTCCCATGATTTTTATTAACCTTGGTAGAGAGTGTTATGAAAGATTGTCCTTTTTCTTTATCAGTATATTTTATTGAATTACTTAATATCTGTCTTAAAACAAAGGATAATCCCTTTTTATCAGAAACTGCCTTGCTATCTCCTACTTCATTGTTAATAACAATTTTTTCTTCTTCTATTAAGTTTTTATATTCATCTAAAACATCATTACAAATTTCCTTAAGAGATATTTCACTAAATATATAGTCTAAATGATCTGCCTTAACCCTTGAGTAATACAGCATTCTCTCAATATCCTCTTGCATTTTACTTCTTGAATATTCTAGCCTTTGGTATATTGGAAGAGAAAGTTCTTCCTTCCTATTATCAAGGACAAAGGTCATTAAAGATAATGGAGTTTTTATCTCATGAGCCCATGTTTCTATGTATTCTTCATACTCTTTTAAGTTTAAGTCCTGATTTTTAATCTTTTCTTCTTTTTCTCTAAGCCTTGAACCTATTAACTTAATAACCTCTTTTTCCTCACCATAGAAAAATTCAAGACAAGCTTCCTCTTCACTTAAATCTGGATTTTCTATAAACTCCATGATTCTTTCTACTTGTCTTTTCTCTTTATTGTAAAGAAGAAATCCAATTAAGCCATATATTAAAATAGAGCCAATTATCATAGTTGGGAAAATATAAATAAAACTCTCAGGATTAATTAGCCAAATAAATATTCCAAACATACTATTTAAAATAATAGTGACAATAAACCAAACTCTGTATTTTAGTAATATATTAATCAAATTTCTAATCATCATTTTCCCTCAAACTCTCTTAATTTAACTTTACTTTAAATTCTGTTTTAAAACAGTATTGATTTCTAGATATAGATGAAAGACCATCTTAATAAGCATTAGAGTTTCATTGTATATGGAAGAATAATAGCGTTAAGAGAATTTTTCTGTTTGAGCCTTAGCGAGTTTAAAATCCTTAGCTATTATTCTGTAATATACAATAGAAACTCTTTGCGAAATTAAGTTAGGTCTGAAGATATAGCTAGAAATCAATATTAACTTAAAACAGAGCATTCAATTTATAGCCCTTACCTCTAATGGTCATGATTTCATAATTCATATTTAAACTCTTAATAGTCTTTTTTAATCTTGTCATATTAACTTGCAGGGCATTTTCATCAATGTATTCCTTAGTTCCCCATATCTTTTCAAATAGCATGTCTTTTGTAACAATATCCTTTGGATTAGATAAAAGAAGCTCCATTATCTTTCCTTGATTATCACTTAGGACAATTGATTTTTCATTAAAATACATTGTATATGTCTGCAAATCAAGTTTTACTCCCCTTATCTCAATAAAATAATTTCTATCTTCATTTCTACGAAGTAAATTAGAAATTCTAGCTAGTAATCTATCCTTATTACATGGTTTTGTAAGATACTCATCAGCACCTAACCCTAATGCATGAAGCTCGTCCTTTAACTGATCTCTGCTAGTTAAAATTAATATAGGGATTGTACTATTCATCTTAATTTCTTTGCATATCTCAAAACCAGTTATTCCTGGTAAATTAAGATCCAGTACTACAAGTTCAGGAGATTCTTTAAGTATTTTCTCTGCTACATTTGAAAAATCACTAATACAGGAAGCCTCATATCCTGCCTTTTGCAAAATATAAACAAGCTCTTCCCTCATAAATAATTCATCTTCAACTACAACTATTCTCTTCATCTTAATCTCCTTCCTCACTTTCAATTTATTGCTGTACTTTATAATCTCAACATCTATCTACATATCAAACCTAAATCAATTTTCCCAAAAGTTTCTATTATCTATTCTAGAATAATATTATACTTATCTCTTTTTGATACATCTACTCTCTAAATCCTGGCCTACTATTAGTGTCATGATAACATAAACTCAAATTATATTCCACAAATTTCCACAGTATTAAAATATACATAATAAAAAGTTCTAAACCAAATACATGATTTAGAACTTTAGTGATTCCTTATGATAGTTTATAATTTTATACTTCAAAAGTGCTATTAGTATCAAAATTTTTTTCTACCCTACACATAAAAAATTACTTTTATATAGCTCCTTTATTTTACATATAAATTGCTATATATTTATTAAAACTTTCTCTAGTATCTCTTGTTTTTTCAAGTAACTTTAAAACATCCTCAATTTTAAGCTGTTTATATCTGTGTCCTATTTTTTTTCTAATTAATATTTAAATAAGTTGTAATGTTTAAATCATAAAGTAACTTTTTTACTCTCTATTTATCTTTATTTAGTTTGTATCCTTATTGTTAACATCAAATCATGGTTATTATACAAAAAGCTCTGGATGAGCAGAAAGACGGTCTTCCTCTGTAATTGCACGACTCACACGACATGGATTTCCGAATGCAAGACTACCTGCTGGAATATCCCTTGTTACTACAGATCCAGCTCCAATAACACAACCTTCTCCTATAGTTACTCCTCCACAAATAGTTACATCTCCACCAATCCAACAATTATCCTCAATTGTTATTGGCGCACCATATTCCATATCTGTAACTCTCCCAGTTTTTTCATTGTAATACGGGTTTCTATCTTGATAACAAAGTGGATGCTTAGGAGTCAGTAAAGAAACATTTGGTCCAATAAAAACACATTCTCCAATTGTAACTTTGCAAATATCAAGCACCGTAAGATTAAAGTTAGCGTAACTATCTTTCCCTATAACTGTATTACTTCCAAAGTCAAAGTAAATTGGTCCCTGTAAATAAACACTTTCATGGCAATCAGGTATCAATTCATTGATAATTTCCTTACGTTTTTCAGTTTCTGTTTCAAATGTATCATTATATAACTTGCAAAGTTTATGTGCTTTTGCACGTTCCTCTGGTAATCCTTCTGTAAAAGGATCATATATTTTACCATTCAACATTTTCTCGCGTTCATTCATAAATTTTCTCCCCCTAAACAATATTTTTAAATATATAAAAATAATTTACTTTATCCTAAAATAATATCATTTCTTTTATACTCTTTATATTTTTTATATTATTGTTTATAAAAAAGTTACGTTTTCAATTACTAATCTAAATAACAAAAATCCAACAAACTCTAATTTATATAAATAAGTTTTACATTTTATTTATACCATAACTACCTGAAATACTATCTTGGAATAATGGTATATGAGGAGGATAAAAAGTAAATATCATAAACATAGCAATTAATACTCCAAAAATTATTATAATAATGCTTGAATTAACACCTTTACCATGCTTATAAAGATGTAAACCAAGTAATTGACCAAATATAATTGCAAGTAATAAAATTATAATATCTATCACTAAAACTTCTACTCCAAATGCTTGGGTATAAAAATAATAAAGCATAGGTATTGTCAGCAATGAAGTAATAAGAGCTACAAATGCACTTTGAAACCACTTGTTTTTGTTAATAGAATACTGCCTACCTTTAAAATAGTAATAAAGTGCCCACCATAAAATTACAGGCATTAAAACCATTTTCAAATGCTCCCATATACTTTCATTTACAGCAGCAAAGAGTCCCACTATAATATTATTCTTAGTTAAGTCATATGCAGAATGCATTATTGTTCCTATAATAAATAAGGTTGGGATACCTTTTAAAATCCATTTTTCCGGAGCAGATAAATCCCTATATTTCATATTTTGCCTCCTAAGTAATTTATACTATAATTAATTTACTCATATAATTTTAAAATATACTTTAATCAATATAATATAAACCTAACTATTTCTAATAAAAAAAGGATTTATCAAAATAACTAATTAATAAAACTTATAAATATATTCCGAGAATTACTGAATTTTAAGTGAAAGTCCAAATTTTAATTTGGTTCTTGAACTTATACAATGGAACTTTAGTTACATTGTAGTCATTATTTATAGCAATTACTTCGAATATTTTACTAAAGCGGAAAACTCCCTTCGGTTAAGTGAAAGTCCAAATTTTTAATTTTGCTTTTTGAACTTATACCTTTGAGCGAAGGGAAAAGGTGCTTCCTAATAATTTTTAACGTAAAATCTTCTACGTAATAGCTTAAATTCTAAAGTTCATCCAGATATTCTCTTCATACTATTTATAAGTTTTATATCTAAGTTTTGATATATCCCCTTTAATTATCTTCTCTTTTAGTATCCATAAGCTTTGATATTTGTTTGTCGCTTATTCTCATTACTGCAATAATATAAGTAAACTCTACCACACAAAGGATAATGATTGTAGGTAATGCAATTATCATTAATGAAGTAATTTGAGTTTTCATCTCTGCTGTAGCAACTCCTGAGAACAGTGCTCTTATGCCAAATATACTTCCAATTGCTGAAACTATTATTGGAAGGGAAAAATACCACTTTATTTGCTTTCTGGCTGATTTGCATAGTTCTTTATAACTTCCTCCAATACGCACTATAGTTTGGTAACGTCTTCCTGTCTTTTGCTGCTGCATTAAGAATTGAATTCCTATAACTGTATTGGCAATAATCAAGAAAATTAAGGCTAGATAAATTGTTGTATAGCTAGCTGCTACCTTATAAAATAGCTGTCTTCCCATATTTTGTAGATAACTTTCATATTCCAATCCTGTTTTATCAATTAATTTGTTTACTTTTAAAATTGCTTGCATTAAGCCTTCTTCTTTTACAAAATTATCATTTAAAGTTGCATTCCAATAAGAGCTGTAATCTCCATCTATAAGCTTATTAAAATCTTCATCGGAAACAATCAATCCATAACTTATGTTTATAGATCTATCTGTAACTATATTATCCTGATAGAGATTTCCTACAAGCTCATATTCTTCCCCTTTTATCTCTACCTTTAATTTATCCTTAAGGACACTTCTTAAAATTTCTGCAGTATTTCCATAAGAAAATTCTAATCCATTAAATAATGCTACTTGATTCTTTTCAAGCTTAATTGGCTCTTTTCCTGCAGTCTTTAAAATCTCATTATATCCTGACAAAGAAATTAAATATGGGTATTCAAAGTACTGAAGATTGTTCAATAATACATCTTTCCCCTCAGAATCCTTTTGTTTTTCTACTGTTTTTATTAAATTCTTTGCAGAAAACTCTCCATCTTCCTTTATCATTCCTAATTTAACATCCCAGACATTATTGATATAATCTTTTAATGGTTCTTTACCTAGCTCCTTTTTTATTTCTTCTCCATTTCCCTTAAAAGTATAATCTAGTACATGCTGATTTTTTGAACTTGAATTAAAACTTACAGAAACCCCATAACCAAAACAACAAAGTGCTAATAAAACCAGTAAAGATGAGATAGCAAGAGAGTTTGATTTTAAAAATACATTTTCTTGTAACTGTCTAAATGTAAATAATTCTAAACCATTTTTATCTTTTCTCTTTTTAAGAATAATTTCAAATACGATTCCAACTCCATTAAAGAAAAGGAATGTTCCTATAATCCCTAAAACAATAGTTATTCCCATGTTCTTAAGTGATTCCCATGCATAACCTTCAATAGCTAATCCATAAGCAGTAACTAGCATTAAAGCTCCTAGTAATAACTTTGCTATAATAAAAATTCTACTATGAACCTTGTGTTTTTCCTCTTGAGAAGGTGATAATAACTCTGTTATATCCTTTCTTGCAATGCTTCCACTTAATATTAATAATGCTGCTAATCTAATAAGAAAATACCCAACCATTGTTAATAATATTGCTTCAATAGAAAATGAAAATTTATGTCCTATAACACCAAGTCCAACTACTCTAGCTGTAATCATGCTAATCATTTCTGATAGGAAAATAGCTATAGGAATTCCAATAACAAGTGATATAATGCTATTCCATATTTCTTCTAATAAAAGCATTGAAAATAATTTGCTACTACGCATTCCTAGCATTAAATACATTCCAAGTTCATGACTTCTTCTCTCTAACTGATACTTGCCTGCAAAGTACACCAAGAAGAATAAAATAAATAATGAAGCTCCATATAAAGCTGGAGTTATTAATAATAAACGGCTAATAGCATCACTTTCCATTGTTTTTAGAAATAGTATTATATCTTGATTTTTTAAGGACAAGATAATGTAAAATGCTATTATTGACACAATTAATGAGACAAAGAAGATACCATTTTCTTTTCTGTTTTGCTTACTATTTTTCTTAACTAAATCAAAGAACATTTGCACTTCCTCCCCCTAACTGAGCCATTACTGCAATGATTCTTTTATAAAAATCCTGTTGTGATTCCTCTGGAACTCTTTTTCTAAGTTCATGAAAAATAACTCCATCTTGAATAAACAAAATTCTTGAACAATAACTAGCTGCATTTGGATCATGTGTTACCATTAAAATTGTTGCTTTCTGTTCTTCATTTAACCCTAAAAACTTCTCCATTAATAGCTTTGCATTTTTTGAATCTAAAGCACCAGTCGGCTCATCTGCAAGTATTATTTCTGGATTTAAAACTAAAGCTCTAGCAGCTGCCACTCTTTGTTTTTGTCCACCAGACATTTCTGAAGGAAACTTACCAATGACTTCTTCAATCTCTAGATACTTTATGATTTCATCAATTCTTTTTTCATCTTCTTTTCCCATCATATTGTGGATTGCAATTGGTAGCATTATATTTTCTCTACCATTTAAATTATCAATAAGCTCAAAGTTTTGAAATAAATATCCTATACGATTTCCTCTATAATTTGCTAATTTCTTACCCTTAAAACTTCCTATGTCCTCACCCTTTAAAAGAATCTTTCCCTCAGTTGGACTAGTAGTTGTTGCAATACAATTAAGTAATGTTGTCTTTCCAGAACCACTACTTCCCATAATTCCAACAAACTCTCCATCTACAACTTGAAAACTAATTCCATCTATAGCCTTTGTAATGTTACCTTTTTTACCATAACATTTACATAATGATTGCACTTCTAATATCTTTTCTACCATGCTTTATTCTCTCCCTTTCCTAACCCTATTGTTTTTCTAGCTTGTATCTTTGAGTTCATTATACAAAACAATGACTCCATATAAAACTTACAGTTAATGAAAGGTTTTTTTATTACTATGTACATAAATCAAATTCATCTCTGAAAAGCTATAATTTATTATGACTTTCTCATTTCAAATATTTAACTTTTAATAAAAAACTACTCAACTATGTAGCTTACTTGAAGTTAGATTTTAAAACTAGATTCTAATTATCAATATAATAATCAAAGTAATTTGAATTATTAACCTAAAAGTTTTATATTCTAATAAATCAATATTCTAAATTTAGGAAATAAACTTTTTCAATTATATGTAGGTAATTATTTATATTGATAAACACTACTTATAAAACAGAACCTTTAAAAGATATGAATTCCCTATCTACATAGGTTAATATTGGGGTAGAAAGTAGGTAATTAAATTGAGTAAAAAAGAAAAAAGAATAGAAGCAGAAAATGCTTTATTAACTAGAGTTTATGATTTGATTTTAAATGTAGAAACACCTGATGATGAGCGTTCTATATTAATTGAATTTAAGAATGCAGTTGAAGGAGGAAAAGATTTCCAAAAGCAAGTAATGAGATTAGCAGAATCTTTACGCCAATTATCTCTTAAGAAATTTAATAATAAAGAAACACTTAGCAAAGAGGTTGGTAAACTTTATATGGATATTTCCACTACTGGATTTTTTGAAGAGAATTTAGGTCGTGGCTTGGCAGTACTTGGTACTATCCTAGGTTAGTTTTGATTTCTAGATATAGAGCAAAGGCTATCTTAATAAGCAATTAGAGTTTCATTATCTATAGAAAGTTAATAATGATGTTATATCAAAGTTAAAATATAATTTATCAAGGTAAGTTTTTATTTTAGATATTTCTTCAAACCTAACTTAATAATAGAACTTACAAACAGTATGAAGAGAATATGTTTGTAAGTTCTATTAAAAAGTTTTTTATTCTTGTTCAATTGGCTTTATTACTTTGGTTAACAGTTTATATAATCCATTTCCATATAACTTTTTGATTGGATTAATTTTAGTTCTTGGAAAATAGGCATTATGAATCCATCCTTTATTAATCCAGTATTCTTTATCTACTGAGAAAACATTATTTGCTAAGGCTCTTTGAATATTGTAGGTGTAAATTTCTTTGAAACTAGGTGAATAGGATCTTCCAGAAGATTCTACTAACTTAATAAACTCTGCCACTTCTTTTTCTTCTATGGGCTTATTAAAGCTTCTACCGTTTCTTGTAATAGCTCCTCCTAAAGATACTCCCCATTGAATCATTGCCTCTTCTATGGAGTTTATTGTATTTTTCAATCCTGATCCTTGTGTATTAGCCAGAAGTAAAGTTGGTTTTTGTGCCACCTCACTTCTATGGAACCAGCTGCAAGTTCTATCTATAAAAGTCTTTAATATTCCACTCATATTATTTAAATAAACAGGAGTGCCTATTACAAGGCCATCACTTTCAATTATTTTCTTCATTACAATCTTAGATTCATCCTTAAGAAAACAATCCCCTTTTAATATACATACTTCACATCCTTTACAAAAATCTATCTTATAATTAGACAAACTTATAAGTTCTGTTTCATATCCCTTATTTTTTAATATATCCTCAATTGAACTTAATAGTTTATATGTGTTCTTTCTTCTATTACTTGCATTGATTAAAAGAACCTTCTTCATAATTACCCCCGTATTTTCATTAATTCACCTAATATCTCTTATTTTTCTTCCCTCTTATTTATTCTCATATATTTCAAATATCATAAAGTATAGTTATACCAAACTTTATGAATCTACAACCAGTACGAATTTAATCTACTTTTTACAACTCAAAATCCAACAATTAAGACTCTTCCTATTATGAAATTACTCTTTAACTTTATACTTAGTTTGAAGTCTTAGAACCATGTAATAAATGAAGATAATCCCCTATATTTAGCTGCAACATTTGCTAAATGATTATATAGATTTAAAACTGCTTCTGGAGCTTTAAACTTGTTATATCTTACATAGCTTGTAATATCATTAGTTAACTTTGTACAAGTTAATTTATACTCTTCTCCATTCTCTAAAGCCTCTTTATATTCACTTAAAAGCTTAGTTAATTCTTCATTGCTTTTAACCTCTTTATCATCTAATGTCTTTTGTATTTCATCAATTAATTCACAATACTTTTTATTCATTTGATTACGCCCCTTTTATTATCAACTTCATTTATATGTAAAATATTGAATTTTCTTATATTTTATCATAATATTTTAGATAATAGAAATTCTTTGAGACATTAAAGAGAGCTGATTAAGTGTCTTAAATCATTACAGCTTAAAAGAAAAATATATGTAATAATTTGTCTATATATTAAACAAATGTTAAAAATGGATATTTAATAGTGAAATAGGTTACAATATAGATAGAATAGTGTTTAGGTAGAACAAGAAGTTAAAGAATTTAGATTTTCTAAGGGAAAATATAACATGTGTGATATTTTGTAGTATCAAAGGGAGGTATGAATAATGAAAATAGTTTTTATGGGAACTCCTGATTTTGCAGTTCCCTCATTGAAGAAAATGATAGAGAAATATAATGTAAGTGCGATTGTAACACAACCTGATAAACCAAGTGGAAGAGGAAAAAAGATAGCAATTTCACCAGTTAAAGAGGTTGGACTATTGAATCAAATTCCAATTTTTCAACCTGAAAAAATAAAAACAGACTCTATAATTATTGAGAAATTAAAAGAAATAAAACCTGATTTTATCATTGTTGTAGCATATGGTCAAATAATAACTAAGGAGATACTTGACATACCAAGACTTGGATGTATTTGTCTACATGCATCTCTCCTACCAATGTATAGAGGGTCATCACCAATAAATTGGAGTTTAATAAATGGGGAAATAAGAACTGGAAATACAACTATACTAATGGATACTGGTATAGATACGGGTGATATGCTTATGAAAAGTGAGTTTGACATACCTGAATCTATGACAGCAGGAGAATTGTACAATTTATTAAAAATAAACGGTGCTGAACTATTAGAAGAAACAATAAATGGAATTGTCACTGGTAAAATTTCTGGGGTAAAGCAACAGAGTGATGGAAGTTCTTATGTACAGATGTTAAACAAGCAAATGGCAAAGATTAATTGGAATGATAGTAGTATTAACATACATAATTTAATAAGAGGATTAAGTTCTTGGCCATATAAAAATATAAACTCATGGCCAACTGCTTACACTTATTATAAAGATATTCCAATTAAAATATTCAAATCCAAATCATTAGAGTCAAATATTATTAAACCACCTGGTTATATTATAGAAGCAAATAATGAAGGAATTGCAGTCGCCACCAATAACGGTATTCTGATTATAGAAATATTACAGTTTCCAGGTGGGAAACCTCTTGAGGTAAAAGAATTTTTAAAAGGAAATAAAATAGAAAAAGGCATTATATTATCATAATCATAATTGATTAATAGTCTATATAGTACTACAATATTATGATTATTGGTTCATAATATTCGTATATTGAGCATTATAGGTGGACAATCCCACCTATAATTTTTATTTAGCTATATTTCAACACTATATTAAAACATAGCCAATAATTTAAACTCATATGGGGAGGAGTTTTTTATGAAACCAGATTTAATTGGAATCTTAATCTTTGCCTTTTTAGGAGGTGGAATATTAACTTTTATTGGAGGAATAATAAAGTTCTTTAATGCAGGAGATATTCTTAACTTCTATGATGAAGAAAAACATGATAAGAATGCAGTGTCTAGCTTTGTTGGAAGTGATATATTCTATACAGGTTTAGGGGTAATACTTATTGCAATAATTAGTATATTTTTAAATGAAAAGTATTATTATGCTTTAATGCTTACTCAAGTTGCCATAACAATTCTTGGCTTGTTATTGTCCTGCTATCACTTCTTTTTTACATGTAAAAAGCAGTAAATCATAATGACTTTTGCTCAATATGATTTACTGCCTAAAATTTTAATATACTATTTCTTCTTAACTGAAATAAGTAGCATCATAGGGCGACGCATCTCATCCTTCATACCCTCTATATCCATCATTTCCTCTGGTGGCTTTGGTTCAATAATATGTTGAAACTCAAATCCATTTTGAAGTAAAGTGTTAAGATAGGTTGTCAGTGTCCTATGATATTTTGTGACTTTTTCTCCTAAAAATACAGCTTCACGTTTACCCTCATAATAGTAATTATCCACAGGGAAATGAAGTATGTTTCCCTCTTTATCGTAATACCAGTCTTGAGATCCGTAAGATGTAAAAACAGGGTGTTCAACAGAGAAAACAAATTCTCCCCCTTTTTTTATCCATTTTGATATTTTAGATATTAAAGGCTCAAAATCTCTTACATAATGAAAGGCTAAAGAACTAATGACTATATCAAATGCTTCATCTGGAAAATTTAAATCCTCCATAGCTGTACACTGATATTCAATATTCTTATGATTATTCTTCTCTTTGGCTACTTCAAGCATTTTATGTGATATATCAGTTCCAAGTACATAGCTTGCTCCATTATTAGCAGCATATTTACAATGCCATCCATATCCACATCCTAAGTCTAAAACTTTCTTGTGATGAAAATCTGGTAAAATCTTTTGTAATTCGGACCATTCACCTGCTCCTTGCAAACCATTTTTAGAACGTGCCATTTCTCCATACTTCAAAAAAAATTGTTCATTATCATATTTATTTTCTTTCATTTTAAATTCCTCCCATGCAAATATATAAAAACTAATCATATTATTATTTACATGGGTTTATGCAATCTTTTGAGCAATAATACCACCACACATCTTCTCTCACCTCTTTTTTATTTTTATATTATAGCATTTTATCATGAACTTAGTCATTTCTTTTCTACTTTAGTAAATATACTTATTATTCATGTTTTATCAAGAGTGTTAAAGCATTGTTGACTCAAAAGGTTCTTGGAAAGCTATATTCTGATAATATAAATCTATTAAGAGAAAAGCGATAATACCATAAAAATCTCTATCTTAATATGAGTGATTTTTGATGTATATCTTTCTTGATTAAATCTTGTCTTTTCTATCTTGTATCATATTTACAAACATATCTACTGCTTCTGGTGTCTGATGATTGAAGAATAAACTTGTTTCTGTATCTAATTGGCTGATTTTCTTCATATCTTCATTAGAAAGTTCAAAATCAAAAATTTCAATATTTTCTTTCATTCTTTCTGCGTGTGTTGATTTTGCTAATGCTACAATATTTCTTTGCATAAGCCATCTCAATATGACTTGTGCAACAGACTTGTTATGCTTTTCTGCAATTTCTTTTAATATAGGGTTATGAAACATATTGTTTCTTCCTTCACCAAAAGGTGCCCATGCTTCCATTTGAACATTTAGTTTTTCCATATTTTTTTGTGCTTCTAACTGTTGATGAAGTGGGTTTGTTTCCACTTGATTGACATGAGGTGCAATCTCATTAAATGCTGCTATATCTGCTAATCTGTCTGGAGAAAAATTACTTACGCCAATTGCTCTAATTTTCCCTGCACCATATAATTCTTGTAAGGCTTTATATGCACCATAATAATCACTATAGGGCTGATGAAGCAAAACTAAATCAATATAATCTGTTTTTAATTTTTTCATAGAATTTAAGACAGACTCTTTTGCCTTTTCATATCCATAGTTATCAATCCACACTTTTGTAGTAATAAATAGTTCCTCACGTGGTATTTCACATTTAGAAATAGCATTTCCTACTTCTTCCTCATTAAAATAAGACTGTGCTGTATCAATATGTCTATAGCCAATTTTAATTGCTTCTAATACGCAACGCTCACATTCCTCTTTTGAAATTTGAAATACCCCAAATCCTAATTTAGGCATTTTAACACCATTACTCAATGTTACATATTCCATAATACATCACTCCTTGATTTTTCTTTGTTTCTTGAATACAATGATATTGTAAAACCAGGTAGTAACTACCGGTCAATACTTTTTTAAAAATTTTTATAGGAGGCACTCAATGTATTCAATGAAAGAAGTATGTAAGGAAGTAAATATGCCCTATGAAACATTAAAATATTACTGCAATGAAGGTCTAATACCTAATGTGAAACGCAATAAAAACAACTATCGTATTTTTGATGATAGAGATATTGCATGGATAAAAAGCCTTTCTTGTCTGAAACAATGTGGGATGAGCATTTCTGAAATGAAACAATATGTAAATTTATGTTTATTAGGCGAATCTTCTATTCCAGAAAGAAAAATAATTCTTACAAGGAAAAAAGAAGCATTATTAAGAAAGCTTAATGAAATCAACGATTGTATTGCATATATTGACACAAAGCAACAATTTTATGATGATGTATTAAATGGACAAACAAAGTATTTTAGCAATCTTATAAATACAAAATAGGTACTTTTATTTAAAGTACCTATTCATCCAGTAATTCTTGGAATATATTTATAAGTTTTATTAATGAGTTATTTTAATACAGACCATTCTTAGCTATTACTTTATCTATTATACGCAGTCTAAACCTTCTATGTATAAAGGTAATGGTAGCCAGCTATTTAAAAAGTTTGGAACCTCATTATTGAAGTTAAAGTATGGCTTTATTGGAGAAAATAGAAACTCCATTGCTTCTAGCTCATTTAATTCAATATGAGCTTCCTCTTGAACCTTCTTAACTTCTACATTGTTTTTGTGAACTTTGATCTTTAAAACTCCATAATTTATTATGCTTATGTTATACTCCCCATCTTCTAGATTTGAGTACGTAGCTTTTAGTTTTAGCATTATCCTAACTATCTTTTCATAGTTAAATATTCTAAAGTTATTGTTTTTTGTAATGGAGTAATTTTCACATATCTTTATAAGCTGTGATATTTTCTCTATTTCATACACTGGAATCCTTAAGTTTACTTCATTATGTTTGAAAGTTTTTATGTATGAAGCTATGGCAAGATTCAAATCACTGTTGTCTTCTACAACTATTTCATCAATAAATCCATTATTTGCTGAAATGTATCCAATGAATTCATCATTTTTAAACACAGAGTAAATTCTGCAATTCCATGATTTTAATGTATCTAAGAACTCTTCTTTTTTCCTTACTACTTTTACATTTTTCTTAGAATGAAGTTCATATGCTTTTTCTACTATAGTATGATCATTTTCATCTAATAATTTAATACTTATTCTTTCATCAATTAGTTCATTGCTCTTATAATTTATATTTACATCTAGGATATTAAAGTTTATTTGTTGTCCACAAGGCTCATATCCGAAGTATTCATATCTTTGTCTATATCCACTAAGAACGCTTATATCAACATTGTCCTTTTTCATCTCTTCAATAGATTTGTTCATAAGCTCCTTCATATATCCCTTGCCCTTTGAATAAGGATGAGTTGATACACTTCCTATTCCTACAACATTTACCTTTTCATCTAATATTCTTAAAGTTATTGGAAATGCCCCTACTACCCCTTTTATCCTATTATCCACCTTTATTATATGATGGTACTTAATTTTATCCTTATTCTTATATAATTTAGGCAATAATGATAGAAAATCAGTGCTTTCACCTGAATGACTAAATACATAATTTATAAAGTCAATTAACTCCTCATAATCATTTTCATCTGCTTTTAAATATTCTTTCCCCATAATTCTCTCCCTTATTAATCAATATATTTTAAAAGAAAACTTTATTATCATAAAAATATTACTCTTCATCCTATATTTAATTATAAAAATAGTCTATACTATTGCCACTAAGAAAATCAATATCTTATTAAGGAGTCTATTTATTTCTCCCTAAAGCTCCTTTTAGTATTATCATCTTAAAAAATTTTTGATTTAAAGTTAGCATAATCACAAGTTCTGAATTATTCAAGACAAATGATACTATAAAGTTAATTAAAATAAAAAAAATGAGCCTTCATAAAAGCCCATTTTTAATATAATTCAACTTTATTTAATCTATTTCCACACAGCTTAAAACCCAACAATTAAGCATCCTGCCATTATGGTATGTCTTTTTGATTTCATACTTAGTCCCCTCAATCATAGCAACTACTGGTGAAGTTCTTTTTATAAATTCAAAGGGTAAACCATCTTTTCCACAGTACTTTGCAACTTCTAAACAAATGTCCTCATCTGTTTTAGGTTCAACATCTAAGTCAATTAAAAAGCCTTTTTTAAACATAATTTCTAATCCCCCATTAATAAAATTAATTTTTAAGTTTATTCTATATTGAATAAAATAATCCTCAAATTAACTATTATATATGCTATATAATTATTATTTAGCTCTTTTAAGATCTTGGAAATTTTAAAAGATAAAAAATGAGCCTTAATTTACTGCTTTGCACCTTAAAACCCAATAATTAAGAAATCTACCAGTCTGATATTTCTTTGTAATTTCATAATTATTATCTTTAATTTTAGCAATTACAGGTGAAGTTCTTTTAATAAAATCAAATGGCAAATTATTTTTTCCACAATACTTTGCAACCTCTAAACAAATATCATCATCTGTTTTAGGCATGTCATCTAGGTCAATTAAAAAACACTTTTTAGGCATAGTCTCTAATCCCCCTTAATAAAAATTAATTTTTATCTTTATTCCCCTTAAACAAAGAATTTCTTAACTAATTTTATTTAATTTAAAGAATGTGATCTAAATATACTAATAATTTATCAACATCATTATATAATATATTACTTTTTCTTGCCTTGTATACAAACTCTTGTATTAATTTATTTTTTTCAGTATCGTATTTTTTTATCTCATTATCAGAAATTTTATTTAATTTCTTAAGCACATCTATTGACTCTAGAACTTCAAGATTTGAATCTCTAAGAATTTCAACTACATTTTCTACTTGTTTATTATTGGATTTGTATAATTTTTTAAACTTTTCATCTTTAATTTTTTCTTTTAGCTTAAGAAGTTGTTTTTCCTCAAGTTTCTTTTTTCTATTAATTTCTTTTTCATAAACTTTTCTTTTTCCCTCTAATTTTTTTAAAAGCTTATCTCTTGAACTATTTATCTCTTCAATATTTTTTTCTAAATCGTACATATATACACCAACTTTAGTTTTCCATTAATGAAGTTAATATGCTGTAACTATCTTTTATAAGTTTTACATTTACTCCACTTTCTTTAACAACACCATCTAATTGTTTTGTAACAGTCTCTGTAGTTTCTTTATAATGATTTAATTGTTGCTCTGCATTTTCTGAAACTTTTTCAACAATTTCTATAATTGAATCGAAGTTATCATTTATTAATCTTTCCCTTGTTTTTTTGTTATCATCAAATTTTTGTGATACCTCTTTCATTAAATCTTCTATGATTTCAACTATATTCTCTCCATTATTAGCTTTTAATGTTTTTATTCCCTTATTTATAACGCTTATTATTTCTTCTTCTTTTTCTTTGTTTTTAATCTCTATTAAAATTTCATCTTTTAATTTTTTACTTAAATTTTTAAAATCTTTTGTTTCTTTTATAAGTTCATTTAATTCAGCTCTATTTTTAAGTTCCCTTGTTATATCTTCTAACTCTTTTCTATCTCTAAGTTCTTTTATTATAGCCTCTAGCTCTTTTCTATCTCTTATTGCTTCTAAAACTTCCATTTGTTCTTTTTTACTATTAAGTTCTAAAACTTTTAGATTATCTATAATAGTATTTAATTCAGCTCTATTTTTAAGCTCCTGTGAAATAGTATCTAATTCTTTTCTATCTTTTAATTGCTTTAGAATTTCATATAACATACTATTATCTTTTAGAATTTGTTTAATTTCTTCCTTAAAAATCAGATTATTATTTTCTTTTTCTAAACTTTTCTTATAATCTACAAAGAATGCTATAAATGCTGCTATAATAAGTGCCACATTAATTCCTGCTAATACATTTACTTGATCTATTGGGTATATTAAACTTATACATGCTGTAACTATAAATCCTATAAGAACAGACTTTATTCCTACTTTTATCATTATGTAACCTTCTCCTTTAAGTTTTTAAAATTCATGTAAATTGATAATTTCATTTTTAAAATCATTTAATTGCTTAGAAGTTATTTCATCAAATTCAGAAATATTGCTTTCCATTATCTTTATATATTTTTCTGATTTGCTTAAATTGTTATCAAAATCTTCAAACTCCTTAACCAGTTCTTCTTTTATTTTCTTTAGTGAATTGGTTAAATTCTCTAAACCTTCTAAAAGTATATTTACTAAATAATACATTGTACTAAATAATTTTTTCTTTTCTTCAGAGCTTAGATTTAATAGGTCTTCTTTTTCACTTTTATAATTTAAATTTATATAATCCTTGATAATATTATTAGATACTTTTTTAAATTCCTCTTTGCAACTCTTTTCTAATAAATTTAGTGATTCTAAATAATCTCCTTTACTCTCCATTATTTTTTTAATGAAATCAAGGCTTATACTAACCTTGATTCCATTTAAGTCTATATTATTATCAGTTATAAACTCTTTTTCACCTTTATTTGGTATATTTTCATCTATAAACTTTTCTTCATAATAAGTGGCTTTGAATTTATTTAAAATTTCTTTTAATTCATTTAAATCTTTTATTTCAACATCTCTAATATTTGCTTTACTTACTAACTTTCTATTAAAAAGATTAATCTTTTTCAAGGATATTAATAAGGATACATCCTCTAATGCTTCTATATTGATTTTTTTTATTAACTTTATCACTGCTCCTCTTAATAAATATGAGTGAAGTAAATTTAAAGTTATCTTATGACCATCTATCTCATAACTATTTATATAAGATTTTTTTATTAAAACTTCTTCATAATCTTCTAAGTTAATCTCATCAAAATAAAATAATTCTTTTAAAATCCCATTGAATTCATCACAAAAAATTACTATATTTAAATTTTTATTTACTTCAATTTCATCATCTATACTTGTTATAGCAACTTCAGATAAAGTTTCCTGTAAATTAGAAAAAATATATTGATTGTAAATATCGTAAAGATATTTTTTCTGATATTCTAAATTTTTTACAATTATATCTACGCTATCCATGAATCTATCCACTCACTATATCCTTTCAATTCATTTAAAAGAGCTTTTCTTTCATTTAAAACTTCTTCACTTTTATCTCTTTCATTACATACTCTTTCTATTGATTCCTTTAGTGATTCTATTTTTTTATTAAATTGCTCTGTTGATATAACTATTGTATTTTCTGAAACTTGTCCTAAAACTTCATCAATAGCTGGCTTTAATTCATCAAATTCATTTGAAAGAACTTTTTCAACCTCTTTTTTATAATGGTCTTTTATTTGTTTTTTTGTAAGTTTTTCTTGCTCTTGTTCTCTTTCTTCCATAACTCTTGCTAATTCTTCTTCTGCTCTTCTCTTTTCTTCTTGAAGTTTTATAATTTTCTTCTTAGCTTCATCCGTTGAAATTCTACAATTATCAAAATCTTCATTTATCCTGTTTTCTTCTTTAAGTAAATTATCTTTTAAAGTTTTAAGTCTATATTCTTCTGCTTTCCAAGCATTTTTATATTCTTCATCCTCAACATTTCTTACTTTAGTTGGTTTTATAGCCTCACCAATAAATTCTCCTAAATCCCCTGCATATTTTGAGATTGAAAGGATACTAAGAATAGACATAACTTTACCACCATTTTTGCCTCTTTTTCTGTTTAACTTTCCTGCTGATAATAACATTGATCTTGCTGCATATTCTGCTATTTTCATTCCATCTTTAACTTTATCTGCAGTTTTTAAAACACCAACTCCTGGTGCAAATATAAGTGCAGTATCAGCTATCTCGCCAAATACACTTCCAACTCTCCTTCCCATTTCTCCATATCCTTCTTCCACAACCTCATTATATTTAGCTGTATATGTTCCCATTTTTAATACTTCATTGTTAATGTCTTCTTGCTTCTCATTATTGTGATTTAATCTTTCATTAAGCTCTTTAATATCATCTTCTATATAATTTATCTCTTCTAATGTAACTGCTACTTCTGATTCTGCATTATGAATTCTATCTTTAAGAAAATCTATTTCTCTGCTTTCTAAGACAACTTCCTCTATACTAGGCATTTTTATATCTGATTCTATTTTTATTCCTAAATCTGTATTTATTTGTTCTAAAGCTTTCTTATTCTCATCGTAAACATCTTTTACAATAGCTTGTACACTATTATCTAAGAATTTTTTTATTTCTATATTTATATATTTTGAAACTTGCTCTACTTCATAGTCTACATCCTCTTCAGTTATATCTTCATATCCTTCAATATTTTTAAGAATTTTATTCATAGCATCATCGTATATTATTGAAAGCTTTCTTTCATTTTTATCTTTATTTTCTTTTATTATTCTGTTTAACTCATTTATAGCGCTATCATTACTTATTTTTAAATTTTCAAGTTCTCTTTTTAATTTTTCTTCACTTTTATTACTTTTCTTTAAATCTAGATAGAATAACTGTTCTTCAACACTTATTTCTTCCTTAAGCTCATTTAATCTCTCTTCAAAAATAATTTTTATTTGCTTCTTAGCGTTTTCTTTTAATTTTTTTTCATTATTTCTATCAACAATAATTTTAACCTTTTCTCTAATAGCATCTATTAACTCTGTTTCTTTAAAAGCTAATTTTGAACTTATAGGTAATATAGAAGGATTCTCATAAACCTTAGATATTTCTTTTGTCGCTTCTTCACTTAACTTTCTTATCTTATCTTTTGAAAAGCTTACTAGTTCCCCATCTATTGTTTCGTCAATCTTTGTCATTATGAATATTATTTGGTTTGAATACTGTTTTATAAATTCTATTCTATCTAAATCTGCTTGAGAAATTACTGTATCAAAAACATATAAAACTATATCAGATTTTTTTAATATTGCGTTTGTTATTAATTCCTGCTCTATTTTAGGAGTGCTTGTCCCTGGAGTATCAATAAAATGAACCTTTGAACTTAAAAATTCTGAATCACAAGGAATTTGTAGTCCTAAGATCTCCTTATCATAACTATCCTTGTCCCTAGTGTAAAATTTTATATTTTCTTCAGTTAAATCAACTTCTTCTTCTCTTCCATCATTATATTTAATTAGAATTTTATCTGAATTTTCATTTACTAAGTCAACTAAAACAGGAGTACATTCTATATTTGAAGAAGCTAAAAAGTTTTCCTTTCCAATAAAAGCATTTATAAATGTACTTTTTCCAGAACTAAAACTTCCAGTTACTGCAATTATTTTCTCTCCATTTTTAACCTTATCTAAATACTCTTTTACTAGTTTATTATCAATTCCAAATTTACTTAACTCTTCTATTTTCATATTAGATTTCCTCCTTAGCATTATTTAAAATTTCAAAAGCCCTGTTTAAAACTAAAATTTCATTGGATATTTCATTTATTTTCTTATCTCTATCCCCTTTTATTTCATTCATTCTAATTTGCTCTAAATATTTTTTTTTGTTATCAATATTATTAGCTAAATTACTTAAGGACTCTTGTGCAATAGTTATTAAAGCTCTCTCATCTATTCCATTTTTAGCTGAATCGAAGGCTTCATCTATATATTCGCCTATGGCATTTTTAAACTTTCTTTTGTTTACTTCAAAAACATTTATTTCATTTTCTATTTTTTTTCTTTCAAAATCTCTTTGTCCTTCAAAAACTTCTTTTTGTGTTTTCATAAATTTACGATTAGAGTCTTCAGCTTTTTCTCTAGCATCTAAGTTATTTGAAACTAGCTCCTCCATATCGGCAGAAGCATCTTTAATCTTTTTCATTTCTTTTTCATAGTAATTTTCAGCCATTTCTCTTGATTGATTTTTACTGTCATGCTCTGTTCTATCTTCACATAACACAGGTTTATCTACCATTTTATCTCCAACAAATACCCTAACGATTGCACCCCAAATACCTTTTCTCTTAACTTCTACCTCCTCAGTTTTTTCAACTTTCCTTATAGGTGCATAACCTATGCTTTCAATTGTTTCTCTTTTTTGCTTTTTAAGTATATTAATTTCTTTTTTAATTTCTTCTAACTCATAATTAGCTTTTTCTACTTCCTTAGCTTTTTTTCTAAGCTGATTTTTTTCTTCTTCTAATTCTTCTAACTCCTCTTCCTTTTTTCTTAATTGTTCTTCATATTTTTTTATAGCTTCATTTTCTGAAGATAAAAATTCAACTTCACTGTTTGTAGAAATATTAATTTCCATCTCTATGGATTTTTTAAGATTTTTTATTAATGAATCATAACTAGCTTCATCATCTATATTCATATCAATTATTTCTGTAATATCTCTTTTTAATTTTTCATTTGAATTTCTTATTTTTTTTCTTATATTAATATCAAACTCTTCTAACATAACATTAAAATTATCTTCATTCATAGAGAAATTCGTTTTATAATCCTTTATTTGGTCATTTAAATCATCATTTAAAGCATCTTTGCTTGATTCAATTCTTGAAACAAAATCTCTAACTTTGCTTCTTACTAATTTTCTTATTTCCTTATTTCTTGAATTTAAGTTTTCAATTAAATCTTCAATCTCTTCTTCTATATTTTTAATTTCAGTAGTTAATTTATCATCATCAAGGTTTAAAACTTCTAATTGCTTCTTTTTTTCTTCTCTAAATAAGATAATTTCTGAAAGTAAACTCTTTAAAGGAGCTTGAAGTCTGTCTTTTATATTTTCTTCACTTGTAAGATAAGAAAGTAAATCATCTTTAAACTCTTTAAATCTTCCTCTTTCTCTCTTTTCTTCATCATTCCTTTCTAAGTACTCTTTTTCTAATTTAGATGATATTGGATAAACAATCTTAGAGTCTACATCAGCTCCATAAATATCTATCTTATTTTTTAAATTTATTATGGTATCTTCAACAGTACTCTCTGTTTTATCCTCTAAATCTATCTTATTTAATACTAAGAAAATTCTATCCATTCTTTCTTTTACATCAGCTAAAAAGCTAAATTCTTCTGCTGTTCCAGGTTTGTTATAATTAAATAAAAATATTGATGCATCTGAATTAGCAACATGTGCCTTAGCAATTTCAGTGTGAATACTATATGTGGAGTTAAAACCAGGTGTGTCCACTATTTCAACACCATCATTTAAAAGCTCTGAATCTAAATATAAAATAACCTCTTTTATCTTATGTTCAACATCATATGATTCATTTCTAGCTGTGTAATAATCGACTTCATTTGCATCTATTACTCTTTTAGTATTATCATTGAAAATTATTTCTGCTTTATTTCTCAATCTGTCTTCTTCTGCGTATTTAAGTCTTGTTATAGTAGCTGTACTAGCTGATTCATCCTCTTTTAAAACTGATTCCTTAAATCCCATCAAAGCATTTAAAAAGGTACTTTTACCATTACTAAAGTGACCAAATACAGATATTATGAATTTATCATTCTTAATCTTTTCTAACTTATCATTTAAAATCTCTTTTAATCTTTCATCTGAAATTTCTTTAATTGCATTTTCTATGTTTTCTATAATTATCTCTTTTTTCTTTTTGTATTCTTTTAAGTCCACAGAATTATTCCTCCATAACTACTAGTTTTTCTTTAAATTCTATTATGTTATTTAAATCAAATTTATCCTTATTTCTTAATTCTTTGATTTTACTATTTATTTCTTCATATTTTTTATTTAGCTCTTTTTCATATTTCTCTAAATAATCCTGAGCTTGATTACGAATTTTTTCCCCAATAACTTTTTCAAACTCATTAAATCTTACTATTAAAATTCTTTTTATTTCTTTAAAATAATCATTAAGCACATCAGAAATAGCCTCATATAATTGTCCTTGCATTTTACCTATATATATATTAGTAATTACGTAATTATCTTCTCTAAGCTTGACAATTTCATTTTCAAGAAATTTAATTTCATTTTCTAAATTTTTAATATCTTCCCTATTTATTTTTAACTCTTCTTCATCTAATTTTATTTCTTTTTCTTCTTTTTCTATATCTAAAATCTCTTTACTCAACTCTCTTTCAAGTTTTTGAGCGTCATTATAAATCTTCTCCTTAGAACGATCCCAAGCCTCACATTCTGAGTAATCATATCCATCAGGAACCTCTTTTGTAACTGTTTTTTCGAAGATCCAAAATCCTGTCTTTCTGGATACAGTTTTATATTTTTTTCTAGGCTCTGGTCTAACTCCTAAAGCTAGAATCTTCTTATCAATATCATTTTTAATATTTCCAATCCTTTTCTCTAAATTCTTTTTATAACTAAAAGATTTCAAATTATTCTTTTTATATCTAATCTTTTCTTCATCTTCTTTTAATTTTATTATTGCCTCTTTTAACTCTCTTTTCTTTCTTTCAAGTCTATCTTCACTTTTATCAATACTACTTCTAGAAACTATTTTTTCATCTATTTCCAAATTTAAATTTTCGCAAAAGAAATTTATGTTTAATTCTGTTTTTAAATTAACTCTTATGCTTTTTTCAAAGGTTTCCTTTACCTTCTTAATTATCTCTTTTTTATAAGAATCAGTAGTTTCTTTATAATGATTTAAGTAATTTGATACATCTTGATTTAATAAGTTTAATAATTCTTTTTCTTTATCTTCATTAAAATCAGATAATTTATTTATTAACTCTATTTCTTTCCTTATTTTTCTTTTCTCATTTTTCTTATCTAAATCAATATCATCCTCTAATATTTCTTTAAAATCTGATACTGTTGAAACTAACTGTCTTTTAGTTTCATTCATTACTTTTCTTCTATTTTCAATTAAAAGTTTTTTCTGGAAGGTAATATTTTCAATTTCTTTTTCTAGACCCTGCTTTAAAATGTTATTATTTCCATTAAAAACTTCCTCAAACTCTTTAAATAAAATCAATAAATTTTCTCTAATCTCTTTTTCAACAATCTTACTTTTATTATCACTATTTAAAAAGTTTTCTATATAATTAAGAAATTCTTCAAAGCCAGAACGCTCCTTGTACTCTTCTTGAGTAAGAACATCTTTATTGACATTTTTTGATTCATTATATAAATCATCATCAACAGCCCAAAGATAATCTCTACTATCTACTGCAAATATTTCAATATCATTTATATCATTCTTAGCAAGTTCCTCTTTTACCCCTAATTTGCATTTCTCTATTTTTTCTATTGCTTGTTCATGTGGATAATTATCAAAAAAACTTCCTATCTTATTTATAAGTATTATGCTCTTTTTACTCTTTATCTTATCAAAACCATTAAGTTTACCCTTTAAAAGGTCAAGCTCAGATCCTGTAATACCCTTTGGCTCTATTATAATTATTGTTGCATTAGATTCTGAAAGAGCTTTTTTAGCTATTTTTACTTCTCTATCTCCAAGCCCCTGTAATCCAGGTGTATCAAGTATAGATACATTTTCTCCTAAAGCCTTTATAGGATATTCTATATGTATTCCCTCAACTTCATTATTTATCTTATTATCTCTATTAACATATGGTATTAGCTTTTTATAAGCATCATTGTTACTAAGATCTATTTCAGCACTTATATCACCATAAACAGTTGCAATCTTTTTATTGCTATTAGTTATTTCAGTAGCTACCCCTGTTGCTTCTTGAGCTGCTGAATATAGTAGTCTTTTTCCTATTAATGCATTTAAAAATGTACTCTTACCAACTGAAAACTCTCCTATAACAGCAATCTTAAAAGTATTATAATCTTTGTAATGCTTTAGAGCATCCTCTACTTCTTGAATTTCTTCAGCATACAAATAATCACTTGACTTAGATGCTATTTTTAAAGCCTCTATGCTTTCATTTAAAATATCAGACATACTATTCTCCTTATAATAAACAGTAAATATTGTTTTAATTTTACACATTTTTATTTTACATTTTTTTAAAAAAATTTATTGTCGAAATTTGTTTCATAATCTTATATTTAATCAAATTTACATTCTTAAATTTAATTTTCTATACTTCTTTTTGTTAAGTAACAATAAGTATTATTGAAAACAGTAAAATAATTATGAATATTAGAACTTTTTTATAACGCCATTAGATTTTTCTAGCTCTGCAATTTCTAGAGATTACCGCTCCTTAGATCCAACTATATAAGATCATGATTGTATTTTTTTATAATTTTATTAAAAATATGGTAACAAGTATTAAAATAATACTATTTTCAGAAATTTATATATTAAAAGCAAACAAACCTTATGATTTACAACTAAATGCTAAGGTTGTTTTTATAGAAAATTGGTAATTTAACTTTAAATAACCATATAAAGTTTTACAATTTGTTACAGGTTAAATTTATTTCTTAAAAATATTTTTTCACTTACTTATATATTATTTCACCTCTATCCCATTCTTTTTAAGACCTTTATGAAGCTTATCCATTATCTTTTTCTTTTTATATCTAACAGCATTATAAATAAAGAAAAATGCTTTATAATACAAACTTAATAATACTATTCTTCAAAACATAAAATAGCCGACCATTTCTATGATCAGCTATTATTATATATAAGTTTTATTTTTTCCTATAAATATATTTGTATATATTTATGGTACCTACAACAAATAGTTGACTTAATACAATACATGAATTGGCGTATTCTAAAACACTAGTTTTCCTCATATTGGGGTATAATTGTGCAATTTGCTCATGAAAGTTAAGTTTAAGACTAATACTAAATATTAATCCAATAGCAAATATCAAAACAATACTAAAAATTCTAATTCTAGTAATCTTTTTATCCTCTTCTGAATATCCTTTCTTTATAAAAAGATATGCAATAAATGCATTAAATATAATGTTAAATAAATACACACCTATTCCCACAAGAATGTATACCATGGCTTTTTTCCCTAGTGGAAAATATAGCATTTGAACACCAATAATAAGAAAGATTATAGATTCAAGTAAAAAAAATACACCTGAAAACAAGTATAACCTAGATGGATTTTGCTCAAAGCCTATTGCTAGGTATATTGACCATAAAATCATAAACACAGATACTATAAGATAAGGTATATTTTTAGATACAAAAACACTTTCCTTTAGTACCTCAGAGTATAGTGTATTAAGGACAATAAAATTTAATATAAAGAATACCAATGGAGCAATTACCATCAATTTAATAATAAAACTATAGCCTCTTCCTTTATTCAGTAAATAAGAGTCCATATCTTGTATATACTCTTTTTTACCGTCAATTATTACATAATCGCCTTTACGTTTCTTTTTCATTGTAAACACCACCTTATTGATGTATTAGAGTTTGCAACTCTTGTCAATTTTTTATATTTTGCTAATATAAGATGATATTCGGTTCCATTTTTAAGCTTTATTAGAATTCTATTAGGTATGAACCCTAAGAAATTATAACCTCTAAATTCTACTTCTTCATTATGCATTTTAATTTCCCCTTGATGCATTGTAATTCCCCTTTATTTTAATTTGTGTTTTATAAGTATAATTATTTTATCATAATTTTGGTAAATCCTGTCCATAACAACTTGAAAAACTTGTTAATAAAGTATAAATTTAAATATTGATTTCACTACCTTAAGCTACTTATGGCTATCTTACCTTTATCCCTCTATCCTTAAGTCCCATCTCAATCTTCTCCATGATCTTTTTCTTTTTATATCTAATAGCATTAAAAGTCATTTCATTCTTATGTTCCTCATAATACTTCTGCATGTTTCCTCTCTCTTCATTAATATATAAGATAAATTCTTTCTCCTCTTCATCTAAATTACTCATAACATTTAATAATGCATCTATATCTTCTCTATTCTCAAAATCATTTTCCATAGAAAAATCATCCTCCAAAATATCCTTCATTGTAATATCCTCCCCTATTGGAGTATCTAAGCTGGAAATTTTCATAGCAAACTCCTTTTTCCTTAACATAGTTCCATATTTATTTCTCAAAAGAATAGTTATAAATGCCACAAAATCTATTCCAAACTTGCCCTCATACTTTTTTACTCCCTCCATAAATTCAATCCATCCTATTTGCTCTAAATCTTCCCTGTCGTAACCTTTTATGAAATACTTAGTTGAATACTTATATATCAATCCTTTGTGAATTTCAAACAACTTTTCCATGGCTTCTTTATTTCCCTTTTTCCCCTCTACTAATAAAAGATCAACCATTTCCTTATTCATAAACCCTATACCCCTAATAAATATATTTAGTTTTGCCGAACTTTTAATATTTCTACCAAACTTTTTTAAACTCCGTCATAGGCTCAACCCATTGATATTACTTCTTTATACCAAACTTTGCCTAAAAAGCCTGACTTTTTCTTATTTTGTATACTATATTATATAAATTGCTTATTTTTATTTTAATTAATGTATTTTTCCTATACTATATAAATAGAAAAAGTCCGTCAAAAGTGTCGAAAGCATTGAAATCATTAAAAAATCTCTGACTTCAAGTCTGGCAAAACTCTGGCAAAAGTCCGACATATACATAGCTTTAAAATAATAACCTTTAAAATCATGTATTAAAGCTAAAATATTATTTATCTAATTTCTATAAATTAAGTTACTTATCTATTTCATATAAATTAAGTTTAAAGTACATCTTCAAACTTAATTCTTATTCCATTCCATAATCTAAACCTAACTCGTGTTCTCTCTACATTAAAATTACTTTCTATCTCCCTATTAAATTTTATCTGAGACAATGTTTTAAATCCTGTTTCCTCACAAAACTCCTTGTATCTATTATAAAGTTCACCTCTAATACATTGAAAAGTTTCATGAAGTTCACAACACTCTTCAACAAAAGAAATAACATTGTTATTCTCACGTTTATATTCCTTCTTAATATCCTCAGTTATCTCATTTTCACTAAACTCAAAATTATTTTCATAAAGCCTTTTTAATCCTTCCAAAGCCCAATTTAATATGCCTTCCTTTTCCTTTTGGAACTTGGATTTTAAGTGCTTGTCTACTTTGCTTTTTTCTATTTGCCTATTAAAAGGCACAATTATAAGCCTTCTATAAAACCCTTCTGTTCTATCTACATAGTTTCTAGGCAGTTCATTACAGCTAAAGACAAGTCTTGAGAAAGGCTTGAATTTAAATGGATTCTTATTTTTCTTTTCTGCCATTAAGTAGTCCTCTCCAGTTAAAACCTTAAATATCCCTGTATCATCTATGGATTTACTTGGAAGATCTGAGAATACATTGGCTAGCCTTCCTAAAAGCTCTGCTGTTTTAAACTTGTCTCCAATATCTTGCCAAGGTATATTACTTACATTTTTCTTTCCAAGAAGTAAGTATTCCACCACCCATAACAGTGTACTTTTCCCTGTTCTAGCTGGTCCCCAAAATACAAAGGACTTTTGAGCAGCAGTATTTGTGGTAAGTAAATACCCTACTATCTCCTGAACTAAGGGAATTAACCTACAATCTACAACTTCACTTAGGAATTTTTTAAATTGTGGACAATCAGCCTGAGGATTATACTCTACATTTAGCTGAACTGTACTTAAATAACTAGGTGTATGCTCCTTAAAGCTTTCATCTCTAATATCCAAAAGACCATTTTTTGTATTGACTATATAAGGATTTCTATTAAAGTCATCAAACTCTCTAGAAACAAGTATGTCCCATTGATCTCTGCAATCTCTAATAGTTGCCATAGTACAATAATTAGGCAACATATAATCCATGATGATTCTTCCTGCTTCCTTCTCTCCACTGATGTTATAAACCCCATTTTCATATATCAAAAAGGATTCTCCTGCATAAAAAACATCCCTATTCTCACTTAAATACTTTGCCAAAACAAAAGGTAGAAACTTAAGTCCCTTATCTTGCTCCTCATACCATGGCAAGTTGCCACTATTATTAGGATTATTCTCCTTTTTACTCTTAACATTCTCTCCTCTCTCCTTCTTAAACTTCCTAATAACCTCTCTATAAAATGTAATCAAATCCTTTGAGTTCTTAATCTTTAAGTGATTTTTTAAATCTTCCTCAATAATACTCTTACCTAAAGGAACTCCAATGTTATACATGAAATTCTCTATGAACTTAAGGGCAGTATCCACATTGGTGGCATTAGAAACCTCACTAACCTTTAAGGATTTTATGACTTCTCTTAACTCCTCTACTTTTAATGGTTTAAAGGCTAAAGAAGCTGGGCTTTTCCCCATACACTCCTTACCAAGCTTCTTACACTTATATCCCTTATTCCAAAGAGTCTCACAGGTCATTGGAGCTGTACCAGAATTAAAGAAGTGTTCTATTTTCTTCTCTGTTTCCTCTCTGGTATATTCCTTATAGCTTTTACTTAACTCATGAATCTTATCTCTTCCATTCTTAAAAACTCCTAGGTTAGTAATCATGGCATACCATTGCCACTCAGGTAATTTTTTAGCGTTCCTATTACAATGCTTTAGAAAATCACATTTAAAGCAGACAATCTCTATGCCTTCTCTTCTCTCATTATTAAATTTCTTTTTCTCTTGATTTTCTCTTAAATTGTTATTTTGAATTGTATTGTCTTCTTGTGATGAATAAATCTCTTCTGAATTGTTTTTTTGTGATTTGACTGAGTTAGATTCTTTATTTGACTCTGTGTTTTTGGCTATATCATGATAGCCTGTCCTAAGGTATTCTGATTTCTTATCTTTTACTTCTTTGGATAAATTAGATTCTCTATGTTGATTTGTATATTGAATTGACCTTTGCTCTTTATATTGGCTTGTCCTAAAGTTTTCTTGATTTGAATTCTTATTGATATGTTTTTCTTTTTGTATATTATCATCATTTACGATGAACTCATTTAAAAGTGTTTCTAATCTTTCTTGAGTATATCTAAGTTTTGGATTAAACTTAATGCATTTAACTAAAATTGGTTCCTCTTTGCAATGGTAGAAACCTGGTATTCTCATAACTCTGCTTTCATTTATGCAGTTTCTATCTCCTTTAAAAACCTCTACTAACTTCTCTTGAATTCTCCTGAAGTTTTCCACCTTCCCCTGTTCAATTAAGAAATAAACATGAAGTGATTTTCTTGTTTGAACAATAATACTTGGTTCTAAGGGAAACTTCTTAATATTTTCAAGCTGCTCTTCTATAGTCAAATCATCACATTCAAAAAATTGAGCATTGATTCCATTAATACTTTTATCTGAATGTCCTCCTGAATTCACCACAAAGAATATTCCTCTTTTGGCTCTGTTGTGAGATTTCAAAAGTTCAATCTTTGAATGAAAATCCTTAAGGTTAAAGCTTATGTTTTTTCCTTTAAAGCTTGTCCCCTTTCTATCTGAAAAGATTCTTAGATTGATTTCTCCCTCTCTACTGAAGACCTGTAAAAACCTCTTTATATTCTCAAAGTTATTCCTATTCAATTTTTAACACCCTTTCAAGCCTCTTTTTCACCTTATATCTTTATCTTTACATTCTTATTGGTAGCTCTTTTTAGTGCTTGTCTATCTGTATAGTAAAATAAGCTTTTTTCTTTATAACACTCTTATTTAAAGCCTTATATAATCATACTTAGTTTTTCTATTTATAAAAGCTTGTCTACTCTACAGTAAAATATGCTTGTACACTATAACTTCTCTTTACTTCATAAATTCCTATACTCTATGAGTTTCTACATATATAATATATGCTCATTATAAATTCCACTTAGTATCTTTATTGCTTGTCCATCCTACCCCTATATAAACTTTATCTAAACTTTTGTCTATTCTATCTATATAAGCTTCATTAAACTGCTTGTTCATCTATATAATAAAATGTGCTTATCCACCGCAACTTCTGCACTTCATAAACTTTTACTTTTTTATTAACTCTTTAAACCTCATCAAAGCTATATCCCACTGAATACTCCACCTTAATTGGAATATTAAAATCCTTAAAAGGTTTAGCTTCCATGGCTTTCTTTATAAAATCTATTGCCTCCTGAAGTTTATCCTCACGAACCTCAAATAAAAGCTCATCATGAATCTGTAAAACTGGTTTTATATAATCTCTCTCAGGTAGTTCCCTAAGTATTCTCCCCATAGCAAGCTTTATTATATCTGCTGCTGTTCCTTGAATTGGTGTGTTTAAGGCACATCTCTCTGCCACACTTCTCTTCATAAAATCCTCTGACCTTATATCTTTTAAATATCTTCTTCGCCCTGTTCTACTCATGGCATATCCCCTATAGCGAACCAACTGTTTTGCATTTCCCTGCCAAATAGAAAGCCTTGGATATCCTTCTTTTATATTGCTTATAATATCATAACACTCACTCTCAGTTACCCTAATTCCCCCCTTAAAGGTTAAGGTCTTTTGAAGTCCCTTAGGAAAAAGTCCAAAGAAAACACCAAAGTTACAGTTTTTTGCAATGGTTCTTCTCCACTTAAAATCATCTGAATTCTTATCTAAGGCTTCCTCTAAGGAGATTCCATATATGATTGAAGTAGTCATTCCATGAATATCCTTATCATTTAAGAAAGCCTCTATCATCTTCCTATCTCTACAGTAATAAGCTCCAACTCTAAGCTCTATCTGTGAAAAATCAAAATCCAAAAATACATGTCCTGGAGAAGGAATAAAAAGCTTTCTAATACCTAACTGATCATTATCCTTCCTTGGTAGATTTTGAAGATTAGGATTTCTACTTGAAAATCTTCCTGTCTCAGTTCCCATAGATAGAAAATCTGTATGAATCTTTCCAGTCTCAGAATTAATAAGCTTCCTTAAAGCATTAATATAAGTTGACTTTAATTTGCCAGTTCTCTTATGTCTCCTAATACATTCAATAAGAAGCTCTCCATCTTTCCAATGGTCCTCACACCATTCACTTAAAAGAATTATGCTTTCATCATCTAAGGAATACTCTCCATTTTCAGAATACTTAAAAGTTGGAAGTCTCAAATCATTATATAGAAAATTCTTAAAATCACGAGTTTGGAGATTACTTCCTAAGTTAACCTTTCTATCTGCATATTTTAAAATCTGTTCCCTACAAAATTTTAGCTCCTCCTCTGCTATTTCACTTAACTTCTCTAAGCGAGCAGAATCAAGTGCCATACCATTCTTTTTCATAATTCCTGTATATACGCCTGCTGGACTCTCAACCCTTTCACAGACCAACTTATGCTGAGGTATATTCCTCTCAAACCATGTATTAAAATACTTATAAAGCCTTAAGGTGAAATCACTATCAGCACAGGCATACCTTATGGTTTCCTTATGCTCAGAATTTAGATTATCAAAGAAAGTTCCAGAAACCACATCTAAAAAGCTTGGAAGACTCTCATTAAAAATCTCCTTAGCCAAAGTCTTTAAGCCACTTTCCTTTAGATTTCTATAAACTCCATATTTTTTAAAAGTAAGCATACTAGCAAGCATGGTGTCATAAACAGGTTCCTTAATGACAATTCCATACTCATAAAGAAAAGATGATTCATAAGCAATATTGTGAGCCACCTTAATAATAGTGTGATTGTGAAAAACAAAGCCCTTAAGCCAAACCATAAACCTATCTAAGTTTTCAATGTTTCTCCCATTTCTATGCCTTAAAGGAATGTAGATACCAGTGCCCTCCTTAACAGAAAAGGAAATACCAACTATATGACCTTTGTTAGGATCTAAAGCAGCATTCTTATCACTTTGTCTAAGCTCATTATTCTTTGGTGCACATTCAATATCAAAGGCAACAACCTTGTTATCATGAAGATTTAAGTAATTCATAACCTCACTTATTGTAAAAACAACCTTATAATTTCCCATAATTCTCTCCTTAAAATATTAAACTTCAATAAATTAACTAGCTTCTTATTAGGTAAATTGAACTCTTGTTCATAACCTACTTGTATTTGATTTATAGTCATGACTTTAACATGTAAGTAAATTTAACTCTGTTCATAACCTTACTCTAATACTTTTTTTAATGGACTCTACTTGAACGGTTCTTAACAAAGTTTCGTTAAATAGCTATTTCACGCAACTTTATCCATGGACTATACTTGAATGGCTCTCAACCCATATACTTATTAGACTTTATAATACTCTGTTTTAGTTTTCTTAAGTATTATATTTTAACCTTTGTCTACTTCTCTATTACTTTAGATTTAATGCCTCTCTAAAGTAAATTATTATTAAAGTATCTCTTAACTACACCTTTGTTAATTTCATTTCTATTAATTAGCTTTTATTGAAAACTTTTAAAATTCTTTCTTAGCTCTCACAATTTTAAAATAATAACTTGTATTCCTCTTAGCTCTTTGAAGAATTTTTAAAGTTTTAAGTTTTCACTCATACATAACTCATAACTATTTCTAAATTTTCAACTGGTAAAAACCTTACTTATAAGCTTAAATATTAGAGAAACTTGCTTTGTTCAGTTGTTTAGTATTCACACCAATATCCTTTATATAAGGGCTCTAAGGATTTTTGAGAAAAATAAATTATATCGACTTTGTATTTTAAATCTCTATAAATTCTTCAGTTTTGATACAAGTAGTACTAGTATTACTAAGTACTACTTGTATTACCCTTACCATTTCCTCACAATCGCATTATATACCTTTTTTTGGCATTTTAAAAACCTGATTTTCTGTCATAAAATGTAAATAAATCGCTTTATATTGAAATATCTTCCATTAGCTTCACTTTACTAATATAACTGGTATTTCACGTAATTAACTATTGATTAATACGTATTATACTGATAAAATATAATTACAAACATTAATTTACATTTTATAGATTTTTAGGAAATCAATTAGACATATTAAAATATTTAACTATGGTTAGTAATTTAAGATAAGATTACTATTTTAGTTAAATGATAATTTTTTAAGCTTGCTCTCTTAATCTCTTTTAAATAAAGGCTCTGTTTTAGGTAACTATTGTTTTTAGATCTACCTATCATCTAAAAATTAAAGTTAGTTTAAAATAGAGCCTAACTAAAGAACATATTAATTAAGCTAAGACTACAGTTCTAAAAATTATCATTATCCTAAAATATAGCTAATATATTTAAGTAATATTTATCTTTTAAAAACTAAGAGTATTACAATACATAATTCTTAAAATTTCTAAATTAAATAATAAAAAAATATGTTTACTAAATTAAAACCTAACTAAAAAGCTTTAAATTAAAGGGGGATTGGTTTATGCTTGTTGGCTATAGGCTACAAAGACTACGTAAGAAAAGAAAAATAACTCAGAAGGTGTTGGCAGAAAAAGCTGGTATATCCCGTTCCTATCTTGCTGATATAGAACATAACAGATATAACCCTAGCTTAGATACTATTGAGGCCCTAGCATCAGCTCTAAAACTTGATTTAAAATCATTTTTTGATGATGCTCTTCTTGAAGAAAGTTTTTATTTAAAGCCTCTAAGTGAAGAGTCATCTCATGAGGAAATTGAAGAAATGTCAGAAAATGAAATTATTGAAAAAGAAATAGAAGCTCCTTATGAAGTTAATACACTTTCAAAAAAGGAACTAAGAAATATTGGAGATGACTTAGGCAAAACTTTAGAATACCTAAATAACTTTGAGAAAGATCTTGTTTTAGATGGAGCTGTTCTAGATTTAGAAACAAGAAAACTATTAAGGGATAGTTTAGAAAACTCAATGAAAATGGCAAAAGTAATTGCCAAAAGTAAATTTGCTCCTAAGACTGAATAAAATCTAAATCCTATTTCACACCAATATCCTTTCAAATTTTAATTTTTGAAGGGAGGGAATTGAGTTAGTAGATAACACTATTGGCTCAAGCCTATTATGAATATAAAAAATTTAGTAGATAAATTAGTAAAAAAATATGATACTAGAGATCCATTCGAACTAGCAAAAGCTAAAAATATAATAATATTAGAAGAAGACTTAGGAAATATTTATGGGTACTCCAATACCTATAAAAGACAAAGGTTTATACATTTAAATACGAAGTGTCCATTTAAAATACAAAAACTTATTTGTGCTCATGAACTAGGATATCTTCTTATGCATCCAAAAGAAGAAATTCATTTAGTAGTGGATTCCACTCTAAAATCAAAGGATGACTTTGAAAGGTATGCAAAAATCTTTGTAGCTCACGTACTTATACCAGATGAGCTTTTAGAAAGGTATGCAGGAGAACCTTTGGAAGTAATGGCTAAATGTGAGAACCTATCTTTAGATTTAATTGAAATTAGAATAAACAATTAATTATATTAAATTAATTAAAATTCATCAAATTAAAGTTATCGGGACAATAGATAGTTTTATATAAAAACAAAACTATCTAGTCTCTATTCTGCTCTGATTAGCATTCTCTATTTCCAAAAAAATATCACAATTCATAGTATGTCAATGTCAGGCTCTAACCCTGTTAATTTCAGCATTTACATACTGTGAATGTGATATTATAATTTCATTCTCTTAGGCTAATCAAAAAATAAATTTACACAAATTAAAGTACTGTTTCTTATAATATTTTTAATTAATACAATATTAGATCTGTATGTATTTCTTTAGTTTAGATACGGATCTAATAATCTTAATTTTATGTAATAGGTTGAACTTATTGCGAACAAATAAGCAAATCATACACTTTACGCGCTACCTTTTGAAACTCTATTATTATTTCTTCTTGATCATTCATTGGCAAAATACTTATTATCTCATTGTCATTATCATCTTTATCAAAAGTCTTCACTATATCTACCTTTATGTTATCAGTATTTTTAAAATTAATATCTATAATAAAACTTTCTACTGACTTTCTATATACATACTTAAATTTCATAGAAACAAAATGAAAGCCTTGATTTTCAAATTTTTTTACTATTCCATTATCTCTAATACCATCACCTTTAAATATAGCGCTATTAATTCCTGCTATATCACTAGTAGAAACTTCTTCAGTATCTTGATCATCAGTATCATCTGATTTAGATTTTTTACAATCTATACCTTTAATATCAGTTAAACTCCATTTTTTATGATTATATTTAATAAGTTCATCAAAAAACTTAATTTTATTTTCACCTTTTAATTTATTTAAAGTTAAAGATTCTATACTAAACAATTCTTGTCCACTAACTTTATTTAATTCCTCTATAAAAATCTCAAATTCTTTTAAATCTGAATTATCTTTTTGTCTAATATCAATTAATAACCCATCTTCATCATCTATTTTCTCTATCTTTATATCTATTTCCCTTTTCTGAAACTTTATAAGCTCTGTTTTCCCCTTTCCTCTCTTATAATATGACATTTTCATATGAATATTCTGCTCTTTATCTTTATGCATATATTCAATTTTATATCTCATATCTTTATTTCTATATCTTTGTATATCATCATTTATATCATCTATAAATTCATCGATAGAATCATATTTACCTAAAGGCTTAATCTTAATCATAGACGACCTCTTATAATTTGAAGGTGAT
Source organism: Clostridium sp. LIBA-8553 (assembly GCF_057782465.1). Classification (NCBI taxonomy): domain Bacteria; kingdom Bacillati; phylum Bacillota; class Clostridia; order Eubacteriales; family Clostridiaceae; genus Clostridium; species Clostridium sp. LIBA-8553. Next base: position 1,198,438 of record NZ_CM173489.1, on the reverse strand, counting down.
TCCATTAGTTCTTGCATATAATTAATATCTTTAAAACCAAAGAAAAACGGATATATTTGTTCCGATAATTCCTCTGAATTTCTTACAAATGAAAAAATTTTATTTCTACTTAATATTTTTTTAAACTGTCTAGTGTTTATTTGTCTTTCTTCTACTAACATCTTAATTTCACTATTTTTCGCAAACTTTTCAACCATTATTATTCCTCTCTTTATTTCGTATAAACAGGACTTAAATTTCTGTTATCTAACTTAATAATCTCAACTTTATCTTTATTTAGAATTTTAGATGCCCATTCATTAAAATTTTCATCAATTAATTTTATATCTTCAGTACATTGTGGGTAAAAACAAAATTTAAATTTATCTGCACTTTCTAATTGCAATTCTTTAAACATATCACATAAATAATTTAATGAATTTTCACTAATTTCATCAAATGAAAAGATAATTTTTTCTGTTTCTTCACCAATATACTCTTTTCCACCAAAAGTCTGTTTTACATCTATTTTATTTTCAGCAAATACAAAACTAGAAAATAGTTGATATAAAGTTATATGTGGTAAGGTAACTAATTCCGACCCTAAAACACTCGGATAATAAAATTTAAAATCTTTTGAATTTAAGTTTTCTATATAATTAAACATTGCATCCCATTTTTCAATTTCTTTATTTGACGCAATAAAAATATTTATTGGATTTCTTCTGGTTTTATAAACTATACTTTGTACATACTCATCAAATTTCTTTGCATCATATTTTCCATCATTAGCGTGAACTAGCAATATACCTGTATTTATACTCTCACATTTACTGTTGTATTTCTGGAGTTCTTCTGATGTTTGAACACATTCAATAGTATCTAAAAGTTGATTAAGCCATTTTTCTAAATTACTTGGATTTATAGAATCCCATGAATAATTTTTACATTCAGTTATAACAGCTATTTTCTTCATTTTATACGCATCATAATATTTATGATATAAATCTATCCCATGTGTTTTTTTTTGTTTATCTTTTCCATTCTTATGTGCAGATTTTGAACATTTTATCTCAGTATCCCTAGTTAATTCATCCCAACCAAACCTTTCATACAGCTTTTCTCCAAATCCTTCAAGTTTTTCTCCTATTTTTTTCGCATTTTCTCCCATAAACTCTCTCCTATATAATACAAATTTTTCTTATTAAGTCTAAAGTCTCTTGTGAAATTTCTTCTTTAGGTTTGTATATAACAACACTTCCACTCTTATAAATCATCATTGTAATTGTAACTCCATTATTCATAGTTATAAGTAATGACAACTGTATTAAATCTTTTGAATATTTTTTAACTATAGAAATAGCATTACTATGATTTTTTAAATCTAATGTACATTGTGCTATTATATCTCTTTCAATAGGATAATTATCAATTTTTATTTTACCTATTTTTATTAAGTCATAATTTAAATTTAACGCTATATTTTCTAAATTAATATCTATATAATCTAAATTAACCTTATGATCTAATAAAACCCCAATTTTAGAAATTATTCTTATTACACTATTTCTATTCCCCCATATATCTAAAATATTTTTTGAGATATCAATTGAAAAAGGAACTATTGAACTTTTTTTAACAACTACATTTTCTAATGAGTTAGTATCATTATTAAACAACAACTCTCTTGAATTATAATAATTAATGTAATATCCTTCTATGATTGAATCATAAACTTCATTAATCAAAAATTTTTCATCCTCATCATCATTCTCAAAAAAAATACTATTTATTAACTTTTCTAAATTAAACTTTTCTTTTGGTTCAAATTTTATAAAGTGAAGACTATTCGTAGACAAAATATCACCTCCTAAGTAATAAATTATACAATATATTCCTCAATATTTTCTTTAAAATAAATATTAAAAACTATCTTACAAAACATTCTCTCTAATCTCATTTATCTTCTTAATAAGATTAGTTCTCTCAGTAACATTATTTTCAAACAAGTCTATTATACTTCCAACACTTCTGAATGGATCTTCCATAAGAATTCTATTATCTTCTATGAATCCATTCTTTACTATATAATCTACTATAAGTTTTACAAAGTGGATTTGCTTACTATTGAAGCCTTTATTATTTAAGAATTCTGAGAAAGCTTCATTAGCTGCTTCTCTATCCATTCCCAGTATTTTTCTAACTAGCACTTTTACTGGTGTTTCTTTGTATTCTTTTTCGTAATCTGATTTACTTCCTAATTCATTAAAGAGTACATTTTCTAAGGTTTTTATGTCCTCTTCAGTTAATGGTTTATTGTTTCTAAGTTTGTATATGGCCAAGTCATTTTGGTGTTCTTTTAAATAGAATTCCACCTTTTTTCTATAACTTTTAAGATCATTTACGTTGTACATTGAGCCATTACTTTCCTCAGAAATTATCATATCATTGAAGTTTGTGTAATATATTTTTTGAGTACTTTTTTCTAGGTATTTAAGAAGTTCTCTTAATTCTTCTCTAACCTTATCCATATCAAATATATCAGCTTCTTCCCAGAATTCACTTGTCATTACTCTTTCTATAACAGATTTCTTTTCTTTTACTTCTGGAATTGTTCCAAGCTTTGAAAGTCTTTCAGCTGTTTGCATTACATTTTTTATTCCTCTTTTAGCTCCTAAATTTTGAAGTTTAGCAAGCTGTATTGTGTACATTACTAAATCAAACCTCTTAGCAAGTTCATCATCATTTATTGATTTAACTATTGGTGCTATATGCTCTTTAATATCATTTTGAGCTAATTCTCCAATACTTTGCCACACTTCTCTATTCTTATATTTATGAACATAAGGAAGGTGCATTCTAACTAAGTATCCATCCTCATTTAATGCTTCAACAGCCTCTACAAGCTCATCTACCAAATCTTTTCTGTAATTAACATACTCTTCATCATCTTGATATTTAATATCTTGAAGCTCTTTAACCAGGCCTGTCTTAATATTAAATAACTTCTCTGTAAGAGTTTCTACATTATTACCCTCAAATCCCTTTGGATTTACTCTAAAAAATTCAAAGTTATTACAGAAATCAAATATTAAAAACTCCTCTTTATCTTGTCCAACTCCAAGTAAATCTGGACAAAGTCTAGTTCCTCTTCCTATCATCTGCCAAAACTTTGTTTTACTTCTAACCTTCTTAAAGAATACAAGGTTTAAAATCTCTGGAATATCTATTCCTGTATCAAGCATATCAACAGATACAGCTATTTGAGGCATTTTATCCTTATCTGAAAAATCATCTATTATGGTATCAACATAAGGAGTTTTATGTTCAACTACCTTAGCAAAGTTTCCACCATACTCTGGATAAAGCTTATTAAATCTTTCAACAATAGCCTTTGCATGTCTTGAACTCTTAGCAAAAATTATTGTTTTACCAAGCTTTTCTCCTCCCTCAATTCTTAATCCTTCTGTCATAAGCTTATTTAAAACTAAATCAATTGTATCTGCATTAAATAACCACTCATTAACTGCTGTGCTGCTTATTTCATCACCAACATTTTCATCATCATCAAAAAGCATTTCATACTCTTCTTTTTCTTCCTGACTTAAATCATCATACTTAATTCCAGCTTCCATAACCTTTGATTTAACTTCTATAGTTCTATAATCAACTAAGTATCCATCTTCAACAGCCTTTTCATATTCATAGGCATAGGTAGGAACCCTGTTTTCAAGATCAAAAATAGTATAAGTATTCTTATCTATCTCATCTCTAGGAGTTGCAGTTAACCCTATTAAGTAAGCATCAAAATAATCAAATATTGATTTGTACTTTTTATAAATACTTCTATGAGATTCATCAACTATTATTAAATCAAAATGTCCTGGAGTAAATAATCTATCTCCATCTTTTCCTTTTGTATCATCTATGGCATTCATCATTGTTGGGTAAGTTGAGAAGATCATTCTAGATTCCTCTGGATTATCATTTCTATCTAATAAATTACATAGTGATAAGTTAGGTAAAAGCTTAGAAAAGTTATTTTTAGCCTGCTTAACCAATGCTTTTCTATCAGCTAGGAATAAAACATTCTTAACCCAGTTATGTCTTGATAAAACATCAACTATGGAGATGGCAGTTCTTGTTTTTCCTGTTCCAGTTGCACAAACTAATAAAGCTTTTCTTTGATTTTTCTCAAAGGCTTCAGCCACAGCAGTTATGGCTTCCTTTTGATAATATCTGTTAGATATATCATCACTTATTTTTATATCCTTCAAACTCTTTTTTGAAGTTCTTCTATCTATGATTAATTGAAGCTCTGATTTTTTATAGAATCCAAAGGCTCTTCTTTCTCCACAATCATCCCATATCCAATAATTAAATCCATTACTTAAGAAGATTATTGGTCTTTGGCCATATTGTTTCTCTAAACAATCTGCATAAAGTTTTGCCTGTTGTTGTCCTTTCTTCTCATCAACGCTTGTCCGCTTAGCTTCAACTACAGCTAAAGGTTTTCCATTATCTCCATAAAGAACATAGTCAGCAAATCCAACCTCTGAATTATTCGGCATTCCAGGTATTTCAACCTCTATTCCAACATCTTTTCCAAATGTCCAACCAGAAAGCTTAAGCTCAACATCTATGTATCTTCTTCTAGTTTCAGCCTCACTTATTTCATCAACTTTGAAAGTATTGTTTTCTGTATTCTCTTTTCTCTTTTCAGTTCTAAGCTTCCTAAGTTCCCCATTTTCCTTTATTAACTCTTCAAGCTTTCTATCCTTTGAACTAAGCTTTTCATAAAGATCCTGAAGTTCCTCTGGTCTGGTTCTCTTATTATCACCTTCATGAAGCTCGTTCTCATTAAAATCCTTTGCAGTATATTCATTGGCATAACAATAATCTATCCAACTAACAAACTGATGCAAGTTGTGAAGTGCTAAAACAGCCTCTCCTCTATTAACAGGTTTATTAGTGTGAACAGCCACATTACCAAGTTTTATAATATACTTTATAATATTAAACATACTTGAATCAATTAATTCTCTAAAACTCTCATTATGAATTAATGAGCTTATATTGTCTTGATATGGCATAACTAAATCCGAATCGTTAGCATAAACCCACTTAACAGCAAGCTCTAAAGCCCTTCTAGATAAAATAGCACAAGTTGCTGGGCTAACAATAATACTCTTTTCAGCCTCTAAACATTGAGAACTAAAAGACTCAAATTCCTTTTTCCCCTTTAAAAACTCAAAATTGCTACACATTAAAATTCTCCTCAAGTTATCTATATTTAAACAAAATAAATTTCAATTATAGTAAAATTATAACAACATATAGATAGTTATGGCAAACCAAAAGCTATATATTAAATTACATAGCTATAAAAAATTACTGTATTCATACCTCTATTGTATATAACTCAACTAAATTCTAATCATTATCTTCCATATTAAATGATTCTCCTATTTTTAAAATTGATGATAATTGATTCGGTATTCCTAAATTCGACTGTTTATATATACCCATTTTTTCCAAATCACTCCTTGATAACCCTAATGTTTTTCCTATTTTTAAAATTGATGATAATTGATTCGGTATTCCTAAATTCGACTGTTTATATATACCCATTTTTTCCAAATCACTCCTTGATAACCCTAATGTTTTTCCTATTTTTAAAATTGATGATAATTGATTCGGTATTCCAACACTTGTCTTAGCAAAAGCATCATATGCACGATATCCTTCTTCTCTATTAAAATTAGACCTATTTAATTCATTAATAGCAATATCTATTTTTTTTAAAATCTCTTTTAATAAGCTCGTACATTGATTATATTCTTCCATATAAAAACTTTTACTATGAGCTACTTTATTTCTATACTCCCTTACCAATGAAAGCTGTCTTTTCATATAGTCTATATCCTCTATATTTTCAAAAAATCTCTCCCATAATGATTTGGGATTACACGCTGATAGCATATCTATTATTTCATCTTTACTTTTTGATTCTAATGTTATTCTATTTATTTCTCCATTTAATAACATTTCATTAAAATCTGAATCTGCATAAGGTTCAAATAAATACATCTCCAAATCATACAAAGTCATTTCTTGTAATGCTCCTTCAATTAACTGAGATTTATTTTTCCCCTGACTAGTTTCTTTTATCTTTTTCTCTAAATCATCATTCACAGTCGCATCATACCATTCTACACCAAATGTCTTAGTAAGAATAAAGTAAACTAATGCTCGTAGTTTTCTCTCAAATTTGTTTAGTAAATTATAAGCCTTATTACAATAATGTTCAGAAACCCCATCATATGAAATTATTATATTATAATTTTTACGCATTTTACTTTTATTTATTAAATTATTAATTTCACATAAAATTTCTGCTTGCTTATCATCAATTTGATCTAATTCTATATTCATATTAAATAGTCTTAGCTCTTCATCTTCATTATAAAAAGCTCTATAATAAACCTTATGTCTTTCTTCCTTAAATTTCACTCTAAAACTTTCTTCATCAACATCCTCAAATAAGCTATTTAATATATCATAGTGTTCTTTATCCTTATCTATATAATTTTCTATATGTTTCTTTAATAAAAAAATGTAACTATTTCTCATTTCTCCTCCTAATTAAAATATATGTAATTAAGAATAGTTTTTAATTACTTCCTAATATAGTTAGTCTTTTAACCTTTCCTGATCTAGTAATATAGTAATTTGCAGCTGCCAATACTTCCTGACATTTTAATGGCATATTAGTACTTTTACTTATAGATGGTTGTACTATTACTATTTCTCCTTCAATATTGGTATTAATATTCTTAATATCTTTTGAAAACTCTTTAAATTCACCATAGATAAATTTGCAATGATTGCTTGCTCTACGAGATTTTATCTTTTCTAATAAAGTTTGTTTTGATTTTAACCATATAGTTGATTTTACAGCTTGTCCAGTAACCTCATACAAATCATTGACTGATTCATTATATTTTGCTCCCTTCATACCTTTCACATGATAAAACTTTATATTCAATGTCTTATCTCTTTCTTCTACTGTTATATAATCAGCAATTTCACCTCTTGAATGATCATATATAATGTACTTTAAATTATAATCTGATTTTAAAATCTCACATAGTGTATCTTGTATCGACTTTCCAGTTGGATGGTGCACAGGGTCATTAACTTCAATTTTGATATTAGTATTATAAGTTTTTGCCCAATCAATGGGTACAATATTAGAATTATCATATACAATAGCCGCTGAATCTCCCTCTAATATCTCATCGCCTTGGATAGTTGCATCATTTGTAGTTCGTAATAATAATGGATGCTCTTTTAAATAATCGCATATCGTAACTTCATCTGATCCCAACTTAACAAAGAAAATTTCTTTACCACTTATTATAGAGTACCGTCCCTGCAAATCACATTCTATTATTTCCTCAATACCATCTAAAGATATTGATAATTCTATTTTTTCTTTTTCAATTTTCCTTACTATAATAATTAAGTCAGTAATAAAATTCAATTTATCTTCCTTATCTTTAATATATATCAATGGATTTGAACTATAAATTTCCCCATCAAAATCTGCCATAAAAATATTCTCATTATACTCTCTCAATTTTTTTGGAACAGGCAAGTAATCAAAATTGGTACCTGTTTCAACTTTTAAAAGTGAATTTGAAATTTTTCTACCATTAAAATCACACCATTTTATATATTCTTGTAACGATAAATATGCACTACTCCATATTTTTGAACCACTACTATATCCAATTGTAATTTCACTATCATTTTGACAAGCTTTACAAAATACATGTCCCGCAGAATACAACCTTCCTGTACTCCTATCAATTAATTTACTTACATCTGATCCAGCTGATATTTTATATGATTCACCGGATTCATTATATCTATTTAACATCCCAGAATTAAATATATCAAAATTATTTAATTCTGCTAAAACTCTATTTATTTCACTTCTAGGTATTTTTTCATAATATTCAACAAAACTTTCCGCTATAGACTCATACAAAACTTCACTCTTAATCTGTGAATATATAAATAATAGTTTTGTTTCTTTCTGATAATGTACAATATATAGTAAATATTCTTTATTCTTTAAAATATCAGAATCAAGCCATTTAGGTTTTGATAAACCTTTTGCTATGGCTACAATAGTATTCTCTTCTTTATTTATATATGGTTTCATTTCAAGATTACAGTTTTCAGGAAATTTTGCATTTATATTAAAATTTTTTACTTTATATATCTTTGCATGGCATAATGGCCTTACCCCATAAAGTGAAAAATTAGTATTATCTATATTTTTATCTGTTCTTTTATACTCTGAAATATATTTTTTATTCTCAACTTCTTTCTTTATTGTACTCTCACTTAAATCAATAATTATATCTTGCCATATAGCATCTGAAACATATAACTGCTTATTTTCAAGCAATAAATCTTCGTCATTCATAGCAATAAACTTAGCTGTTCCAACTTTTTCTGCATTAGTTCTTGCAAATCTTCCTATAAATTGTAATGTGTTTGATAAAGACTTATGTGCGACATGTATTGCTGCTATTTTTAAATTCGGAAAATCAAATCCTTCTCCTAGCATATCTACACAAATTATTCCGTCTAACTCTCTATTTTTTAATTTATCTATATATTTTTTAGCAGTTGAATTAGACATTGAACTATCAATTCTCTTTAAATTTAATGAAGTTTCTAAAGAATATATTTCTTCTAGCATTTTTGCTTTAGCTTTTGTATCAGTTCTTACCATAAGACTATGTTCATATCCTTGTTCACGATCAGTCAAAAATATCTCTTCTGCTTTACGTGCAATTAATATATCCTTATTTTCCTCATCCTCTTCTATAGGAATATATGATATTTCACCGAAAATTTCATCTCGATAAGCCAACGCCAATGAATATTTGTATATTATTTCTCCTTTAATTTCTTTATTATCCATTCTAAATGGTGTTGCAGTAAATAGTATCTTTTTAGCTCTAATAAATCCACCTAAGATTTTAGACCATGTTGAAGCTGCAGAATGATGTGCTTCATCAACTAAAACTAAATCAAATTCATCCTCAAAAGTATTTAATAATGAATTCGCTCCTTGTGGAGTTGCAATAATAACATTTGCTTCACTACACTTGATTTTATACTCATCAGTATATAAATTGCGTAGTTCATAAACATTAGGTTTCTTAATATCATTTTGAAACACATTAGCCTTGGTTAAAGTTCTCAATTCAGAAAAATCTTCTGCTATTTGCTCTCTCACCATTCTACTTGGTGTAATAACAAGCACCTTTCTACATTGTAGAACATATGGTGACATCATTAAAACAGCAGTTTTTCCTGATCCAGTAGGCATAATCACAATTGCTACGTTATCATTTTCAATTGTGAAATATGATGCAATTGCATGAATTGCTCCAATTTGAGCATTTCTTAATCCTTTGTCACAATCATTACCTATTGGATATCTAATATTATTATAATGTTTCTTAAAATACATTTCTAATTACCCCTTTATTATACTTAAACAACCAACTTCTCAATTTAATCTTTATTATAAAGCAACTTTTTTATTTAAATTATTACAATTAATTTTTTTTAATTAATCCATATATATATTTTACATAAATTTTATATAATTCCAAAGTATACATTTTTATTACCAAAAAATAGATATAGTTAAAAACTATATCTATTTGAATATATTATTCTAAATTTTTATAAGCATTTCAAAAATTAAGTTTCTTTTATAAAATTCTATTGACTCAATAATACTTTAGCTAAGAATTATTTTCTTTTATGAAATTATATAGTTTCTCACATATTTCTATTGCTTCTTCACTCATATCATCTAAAGTTTTTATATTTTCTATTGAATATTTGCAAAACTTAACTTTATCTGAAACAGTACTTCCTTTTTTAAAAGTTTTCTTCCTCTCATAATCAAATTTTTCATCATTAACTTTTTCAATATCAATCTGTTCATCTATTTTATTATCTATAAATTCGCCTATATTTTTATTTTTATATTCATTCTCACTAAAATCAACTTTATTAAATAATTCAGCATCTTTATTCTCTTTTCCATATTTAAACATAGTAACAACATTTTTTATTACATTAGGCTTTAATATATTTTCTATTTCCTTTGCTTTCAAACAATAAAATTTTTCTTTAAAATAATCGCTTAATTTATTAAGCCTTTCTCTTTTAACACCCTCTTTATAATCATTATATCCATCACTATCGGCTAGTAAAAACATACTTGTACAAATTCTACTGTGTTTCATAGAAGATAAATCTCCATCAGTATCATCAAGAAAATCCCAATGTGTTATATTACCTCCTGAATATTCTAAAAATGAATAATGTAAATCTTCTAAATATATTTTTTCAATTTCTTCATTTTTAAACTTTTCATTTTGATATATTTCTAAATATTTTCTAATATATAATCTATCAGTAATTCCCTCAACCCAAATAGTACAATTTGACAAAAATATAGATGAGTTATTTACTCCTAATATTTCTAATAATGATACATCATCATTTTTTACATTTTCTATTGAAAAAGTAGCTTGCTTTTCTTCATCACCTTCAACAGACATATTTTTCATAAATTTATAAACTGATATATCATCTATATCTAAACTTAAATCTAATAAATGATTTGAATGAGAAGTCACAAAATATTGATATGTATCAAATTCATCACTCAAAAATACTTCTAATAATTTTCTTTGAAGACCAGGATGTAAATATAATTCTGGTTCCTCAATAAAAAATAACATATTCTTTCCTTTATTAGCATATAAATTAAATGTTAAAATTATAATTGATTGGATTCCATCTCCAAGTTCATATATTGGATACTCTTTTTCATCTCCTATTTTCACATAAAGAACATCAGATTTTATTTTAGGTATTAACGATATATTTTTTCCATCAAAAAAATTATCTCCAAGAAATAATTCAAACTCTCTTAAGTGAACTCTATCTTTATAATCTCCACAAAGTAGTTTTAGAACATCATCATATAAATGTTGTCCAGTAAAAATTTTTGTTTCAGAATTTTCTTCAAAATAATCATTTATAGTTCTTTCTTTAAATAAATCTCTTTCTGACCCTAAACTTCTTAATCCTCTCAATATAGGAATATAAATCTTATCTAATTCTCTTTTTTTAAAAAACTTATCTAATTTTTTTTGCTTGAATTCATTATTATATCTTTCACCAATTTCTCTTAAGTTTTTAATTATCTCCTTTTTTTCATAAATTACTACACCTACTGAGCTACTAGTATAGCTATATTCTTTATTTTCATCAAATGATAAAAGAGTATTAATCTTTTCATTAAACTCTTCTAACACATTAGATTCTTTGTTTAAGCATTTCAATTCTGTAAACAAATTACTTTTGCTTGAAATTGATTCTATTCCTGTAATTCCCCCATTAAAACAAGCTTTAATTTCATTATTTAAGTTTTTAATTAAATCATTATATTCAATTATCTTTTCATGATTTATGTTATATGTTAAATCACTATCTGAAAAAACTTCTCTTAAAAATCTACTTTTACCTGAATTATTTCCACCAACAAATATGTTTAATTTTGATATATTATTTAATATATCGCTATTATTACTAATATAATTATTTAAACTTTCTTTTATTTTTATTGATTCTATATATCCCATAATTCCTCCTATTAAATTGTATATCTAATATTAAATAAATTTCCTTTTAACCATTAATAAATAATTCTTAACTTTTCCTAACTAAAACAAAAAATTTAATAATTTTATTAATTAAATAATTCTCCTCTAAAGGCCTTCTGCATTAATGAATTAAAGTTATCATCTAATTCTTTTAAACTTTTCTCCATTTCAAATTTCAATTTATCAATATACTTAATAAATCTCTCAAACTCATTTTGAAGTTCTACTGGTGGAAAAATCAACTGATATGTTTTTACTAAATTTGTATTCAAATTAGGTTGACTTCCTCCTTGTCCTAACGCTCTTAATTCATCATATAAAAGTCTTAATTGATACCATACAAAATCCATATTTTCATTATTGTTAGGTAAAATAGCTGCACATGCTTGATTAGTAGTAGCTTCTATTCCAAGCTTCCCTGTCATTCCTCTTGTTTTACCTTGACCATACATAGCTATCAATATAGTATCTTTAGGTAATAAATTAACCGAACTATTATTAAATCCATCTTCAGTTATATATTCTTCTGTTTCATTTATAACGTATTCCTTCAATTCAGTTGTTTTTACCCAAGGAATTGTTCCACCCTCCCAATATGAATTTTCTTTTCTACTAGGTGTTGCTCCTGTTTTAATTTCAAATATTTCTCCAATAGCTACCTTATCCCATTTTTTAAGATTAGTAACTGGGTCACCAAACATCTCTATAAATTTCGATTTAACTAATAAATCTAATTCTTCTATTTGTTTTTTTCTTTTATTCATTAATTCTTGTGATTTATTTAAAACATAAACTATTTTTTTTTGTATCTCTAAATTCGGAATTGGCAATGGTAAAGTTTTTAATTGTGTTTTATTAAATTTCAACATAGACGTTCCAGATGATATTGATTTTAAAGCATTTTGACCATATGGTGATTTAAAATAATAATATATATAATCAACTAATTCATCATTAGTAAACTTAAGCATTATAGTATTGGATGCTAATGTCATAGGTTTATTTAAATATGGAACTTTAAATATTTTACCAATTGATCCTATATTGCTTAAAATCAATTCTCCCCCAAATAAATTAGAATTTGATAAAAATTTATACCCTTTTTCATCTGTATAAGTTAAATTTTTAGTAAATCCATTTGAAAAGTCTGCTGTTTTCACCATAATTGCATAATTCTCTGTATCATAGTAATTAACATTCTTCTTTATAGTAGCAAAACTACCACTTGCAACAAAATCAGTTACTTTCATACAATAATCACCTAACCTAATCCATCTCCAACCATTAGGTAATTTGAAATCAATTTCCTTTTTAGTTAATTCCTTTTGAGGCTTTTCTTTTTTTAAAATTCCTTCTTCTATAGCTCTATTCTTTATACTATTAATTTCTCTAATTAAACTATCAACGCATTTCTCCATTGCAGACTACACCTCAAACATTCCTTCTAATTCTTCCAAACCTTTAGTTATTTCTTTCTCAAATTCCTTAATTCTTCCTAAAATAATACTTGGAGCATCATAAACTACTTCTTCATATTCTATTTCTTTATATTTATTGATTGAGAGGTCATAGCCATTCTCTCTTATTTCTTCTACTGGTACAAAGAAGCTTTGTTCTGTTCTCCTTCTATCTTCTTCCAATTCTAAGTTAGAGAATCTTTCTATTATATCATTTATGTCATTTTCTTCTACTGGATTCCTCTTATCATCTAATGAATATCCATCAGCTTTCATATCATAGAACCAAACTTTGTCTGTTCCACCCGAACCTGTTTTTGTGAATATCATAATAGCTGTGCTTACCCCTGCATACGGCTTAAATACTCCACTTGGCATTGATATGATTGCTTCTAATTTATGATTGTCAACTATTTCTTTTCTTATATCTTTATGTCCTTTAGTACTTCCAAATAAAACTCCATCTGGAACTATTGAAGCACATCTTCCACCTGTTTTTAGTATTCTAAGGAATAATGCTAGGAATAGTAATTCTGTTTTCTTAGTTTTTGTTACTTTTAAAAGGTCTGCTGATACTGCTTCATAGTCTAAGCTTCCTTTAAAAGGTGGATTTGCTAATACTAAAGTAAATTTTTCTTTATCTGTATTAACTTCTGATAGTGAATCCTTGTATTCTATATTAGGATTATCAACTCCATGAAGCATCATGTTCATAGCTCCAATTCTAAGCATAGTCCTGTCCATATCAAAACCATAGAACATACTATTATTAAAATGCTCTTTTAATCCTTGAACTAAGAATAAATCACCATGATTATCTCTTAAATATTGTTGAGATGAAACTAAAAATCCTGCTGATCCTGCTGCTGGGTCAACTATTATATCCTCTGGTGTTGGTTTCATTAGTTTTACTATCATATCAATAATGTGTCTTGGTGTTCTAAACTGACCATTTGTACCAGCTGTTGCAACCTTTGATAGTAAATATTCATATAAATCCCCTTTAGTATCTTGATCCTTATTAAACTCTAATCCATTTATTCCATCAACTATCTTTGAAAGCATAAGTGGAGTTGGGATCTTGAATATAGCATCTCCCATATATTTTGCATATGCTGATTCCCTATCACCATGTAAGTTCTTAATAAAAGGAAAGACCTTATTTTGAACTATATCATACATTTTTTGAGCATCTCCCTCATTAGAGAACTTGCTCCATCTTAGTTCCTGCTGATCCTCTGGAAATGTTCTATCAAAATCAACTCCTAAAAGAGTTGCCTCTGCTTCCTTTGTTGTTTCAACATCATCTAATCCTTTAATAAATAAAAGATATGTAAACTGCTCTATAACCTCTAATGGATTTGTAAGTCCACCTGTCCAAAAGGTTTCCCAAATCTTATCTACCTTACTTCTTAACTCACCTGTAATCATAAATGTCTTTTTCCTCCAATATTTAATGATTAATACTATTTTTAAAATGCATTTTCTTATTAAATTAATATTATCATTACTATTTTTAATAAAATCTATTTATAGTATAAATTAAATTTGCTCAAAGCAACAACCCAAAAGTTTAATTTATATATTTTAAAATAAAAAAAGTTAAAAGTTACAATGTATATAACTTTTAACCTTAATATTATTTTTAATACTTTTAAATAAACATCTTTTTAATATATTAAACTAATTATCTATAGAAAACTTGAAATTGCATTCACTGAAATTTGAACAAGAAACGTAAAATCCATATCTACTATATCTTTTTATTAATCTTCCATTACAGTAAGGACATCTTACTTCTTCATTTTCATTAAAGTGCTCCACATTATCTTCTATAGCACTAACTATCCTATCATATATTTTAAAAGCATTTTTATTACCATTCGAATATGCATATTTAAATATAGTAGTCATATTTTTATAATCATCAGTTGATGCATCCCAAGCAATATACCGCGTTAAATTGTTTATTGCTTGAATATTTCCTTTCAAAGCTTGATTAATTTCTTTTTGCTTAAAAACTTTTCCTGTATAATATTGAACCTTATTACTATCTTTATAAATACTCTCTTCATATTTAATTTCTTCTAATATTTCCTTTTGAATTTCAGCTTGTCTTATTGCCTCCATCTCTCTTATTCTATTTTGTTCTGCTTTTCTTTGAAGCTCTTCAACTTTCTCTCTAGCTTTTCTTTGAAGTTCTCTTAATTCTCTTTCTTCACATTCCTTTTTACACTTTGATATAAACTTATTCTCTTCTAATCTATATCTCTCAAAAAAATCACAAGAAATAGAACCATCTTCATTTATTTTAACTTCATCCAGTCTATATGAATAAAGAAATATTTCATCATACTTATCATTTATATTTCTTTTATGTATATACTCCATATTTTTCATTAGAATTATCTTCATCTTTTTAATATCTAAAAAAACTGCTAACTTATCTAGCTCATTAAGCATAATTTGTTTGAAAAATGAAAGTTCTATCTGCTTACTTTTCTCTATTAAATATTCTTCATTGCCTTGAAGTATCCATAAAACCTTAATACCAAGCTTTTCATATTCTTTTTGTCTTTCCTGCCATGGAATAATATCTAATCCTAACCTTTGATATTCTACAGCAAGCTTCTCACCACTTTTAAATTCTATGAAAATATCTGTTCTTCTCTTATTATTAAATCTATGGTTAATCCTTAAATTAGAATCTGGATAAAGCTCTTTAAAGTAATTATAAAGAATCATCTTTCCTCTTTTATGCTCCTCAGATTCCTTTAAATCTTCATTATAATAATTGCACTTAATCATACTTATCTTATGAGCAAAATGTGGAATTTTCTTTCTTGGATCTTTAACCTTTAAAATAACATCAAGTCCACACTCTGGACACTTTAATTCTCCACTTTTCCCTGCAATTTTCCATTCTTTCTCCAATTGATAATTTAATGCATAATTATTGTTAGTTATATCATATGCACATATATCTTTTCCTTTGTATTTACATATTTCCATTGTTATTCCCCCTAAATTAGAAATATATATTCTTAATTCAATTAATTTTCTTTAGGAAACTCCTTACTAGGAACAAAACTCTCCTTAGAGTCTTCAATTATTTTCTTAAATACATCTTTATATTTAACTGGATACTTATAGAAAAAACTATTTACATCATCACCTTTACTGCTTATAAATCCATAATGATATTCCATAAAGCCATCCTTTTCTACAGTAAAAGAAAAAGTGTTTCCTTCTTGATGTTTATCAATAATCTTTCCATTCTCCCCAAAGTTTTTAATTAAACTTTCAAATTCTTCTTTTGCATCATGTCCACTATTATTCATATATGAACCTAATGAAAACTCCATTTGCTTATCCTTACTTTTTAGAGTTATTCCAAATTCTAAGTTTGGCCATTCACTCTTTTGAACTTCAAAAAAGTTTGGATATTTAATTGTATCGAATTTTGTTACTAAAGTGTTGTATTCCCATTCCCCATTAATGTCTCCAACCTTCGTAGGATTTTTTCCAATAACAACTCCATAAAGCATATCATTAAGAGCTGAATTATAGTCATTAACCTCCTTAACCTTTAATGGATCACCTCCATTGTAATTAAGGTCTATCTGAAGCATCTTAAGATTACTTGGTATCTTTATTACGCCATTTTTCACTGTAACATTATCGTCATTTTGTAAACTCTCTTTACCTACTTCTTTACTCTATTCATTTGCCACTTTATTACTCTGTTCTTCTTTACTTTCAGATCTCTGAGCTTTTGAGACTTCATTATTTTTATCTATCTTATCTTTATTTAAATCTAAGTCTTCTTTCTTACCATTTTCTTTATTATTATCATCACTTTTATTAGTGTCCTTATTTCCTTCATTACTTGAACTCTCATTGCTAGCAATACTAGAATTTCCTTTATTATTTGTAGGTTCTTGAGTGCTTGTCCCACAACCAACAAATATACTGCTTGCTATTCCTATAGCTAATAACATACTTAATGTTTTTCTCATATTCTCTCCTTCTACCAAACAAATTATGATACCAAGACTTAATTAACATTATATAACATTTATGTTAATTAGTTAAGTTTTATGTTAATAAATTAAGCTTCCTAGCTTATAGCAATATAATATCTACTCTTTAATTATAAAAACTAAAAAGCGTTTATTCTCTTCCCTATTCTCTTGCACTAATAATAAAACTCTAGATTATTTACATATAAACCATAAATTTCTATAGCTAAAATACTCTCTTAAAACAAAATATATTCTTATGAAAATTTTAAAGTCTGTAAATATAAAATAAGACTATATATGACTAGTTTAAAGTTTAATATATGAAATGAATACAAAACATTACTTTTTTATGTATTCATAATCAATAATAAAGTTAAGCAAGGAGTGTAAAAAATGAATGATTTTTTAAAAGAAGCTAAACAAATAAAAGAAGAATTAATAGAATATAGAAGAACAATCCATAGAAATCCAGAAGTAGGCTCAGATTTGCCTAAAACTAAAACTTTTGTACTTAATAAATTAAAAGAATTTGGATATGAACCAAAGGAAATTTGTGAAAGTGGAATAGTTGCAACTATAGAAGGAAATAGCTCAGGTAAAACATTTTTATTAAGAGCAGACATGGATGCATTACCTATGAAAGAAGCTACTGAATGTGATTTTAAATCAGTTAATGGTTGTATGCATTCTTGTGGACATGATATGCACACTGCTATGCTTTTAGGAGCTGCTAAATTACTTAAAAAAAACCAAGATAAAATTGAAGGTACTATCAAATTAGTATTTCAACCAGATGAAGAAGGATTCACTGGAGCTAAAAAAATGATAGAAGCAGGAGTACTTGAAAATCCTAAAGTTGATGCAGCAATGGCTATGCATGTTCACTCAGGAACCCCTTCAAATGTAGTATTATATGGTTTAGGAGGACCTAGTATAGCTGGATGCAATAGGTTTAGAATTGTTGTAAAAGGAAAAGGATGTCATGGAGCAATGCCAGAAACAGGAGTGGATCCTATAAACATAGCTGCACACATATACATATCTTTACAAGAAATTTTAAGTAGGGAAATATCTGCTACTGAACCTGCTGTATTAACAATTGGAAAGTTTTCTGGTGGAGATGCACCAAATATAATACCTGAAGAAGTGATTATGGAAGGTACAATAAGAAGTTTAAATAAGGAATTAGGTGAATTTATTTTCGATAGAATGAATGATATAGTACTATCAACAACAAAAATGTTTAGAGGGGAAGCTAAATTAATTGAATTATCATCAGTACCTCCTTTAGAAAACAATGAAACTTTAGCTACTGAACTTGGGGATTATATGAAAGATATAGTTGGCAAAAATTCTATTATCTCTTTTGAAGGTGGTGGAATGGGATCAGAAGATTTTGCATCTTATTCATATAAAGTACCAAGTGCTTACTTTATGCTAGGTGCAGGTACAAAAGAAGAAAATGAATCATATGGTTTACCAATGCATAATGATAAAGTTACATTTAATGAAGATATATTAGCTACTGGTGCAGCTATTTATGCATACAGTGCAATCATGTGGCTTAAAAATAATAAATAATAATATTTTTAATAAACAAAATATACGATAAATAAATTATAATAAAAATAGTTATGAAATTTTATTTTAAGATTAACCAATGTGTAAATTGACATAATCATTTGTACATTGGTTAATTAATTTAATATAAGTAACCACATAATAATTTTTAGTGAGGTAATATACAAATGAGGATATTAGAAATATTATTTTTCTTATTAAAAAGTAATTGTAAAGTTACAATAAAAGAATTAGCAACAATGTTTGGAGTATCAGCTAAGACTATTCAAAGGGATTTAGATAAACTTTCTATTTTAGGTATTCCTATAATTACATATAGAGGTGTAAATGGTGGAATAAAATTAGATAATAATTATATAATAGCTAAATACATTCTTACAGAAAGTGATTATAAAAATCTAATATTATCATTATATATTTCTGAAAATATAATAGAAAAGTTAAAGAAAGCAGATCTTATTGAAAAATTCAAACTTGTTGATAATAAAAAATGTACTGAAATATTAGAGGAAGTAAAGAATAGATTTATAATAGATTTAGAGAAAGATGATTTAGAAACAAAAGATAGTAAATATAAGATTATTGACCAAGCTTTAGATAATAAAAACCTTATAATAGTAGATGTTAATGGAGCAACATTTGAAGTTTTTCCAATATCTTATGTTTTAAAAAAGGAAGGATTATATTTATATTGCTATGATAGTGAATATAAATTAATTTTAATAAATAATATATCTAATATATCTCAGAGTAAAAAACTATATAATAAACCTATAATAAAGTATGAGGAAAATAAAGAAAATATAAAAGTTATAATATAAAAATCCTAAGAAACCAATTTTTTAATATATAATTATAAAAGTAAGAGACTGCATTCAACTCTCTTGTTTATAACTACTAATAAAATAGAGTTTAAAGTTTTGAATGCAGCCTAAGTTAATTCAGATTTAAAATATCTAAATAGCACATAATTATCCTATGCTATCTAATATCTAAATTTCTACCATTATATATGTTATTTCTTGACTTTCTTATTTATTATCTTCAAGTTGTTTTTATATAAGTCACACTCATAAAGTTCAAATGCTTTTTCATAACATTTTTTAGCTTTTAATATTTCTTTATTTCTTTCATATGCCACACCTAAGTTATTCCAAAACACATCATTATCATCTTCAATTTCTAAAGCCTTCTCATAATAATCAATAGCTGCTGAATACCTTCTTTTTCTATTCATCTCCTCTGCTAACGCTTCTAAAACTTTAGTGTTTTTAGGTTCTAGTTTTTCTGCTTCAATTAATACTTCTTCTATTTTCTTATAATCTTTTAACCCTTTGTATATCTTACTTAAAGTTATAAGAGTACTTACATTCTTTTCTCCAATTTCAAAGTAAGAATCTAGCTCTTCCTTTGCTTTTTCAAAAGATTTTTGATTTATATAATACTCTGCTAATCCTACATAATTATCATAATAAGTATAATCTAGCTCTATTCCTTTTCTAAAACTATTTAGAGCAATTCTTGGTTTATCCATAGCATTCAATGCAAGCCATCCTATTTTACTAAATACTGAAGATCTAACTTCTTTATTTGCCTCTTCATTAAATGCAATCATTTCATAATACTTTCTAGCCTCTGCATAATCCGCTTTATCCCAATAGATATCTCCTAAGTTCTCTAAAGAGTAGGTATGATTTTTTTCTAATTCTAAAACTTTTTTAAAATATACTATGGCTTTATCCAACTCTCCTAATGAGAAATAAGCACTTCCTATAATATTATTTCCATACACATTTTCATTAACATATTTATTTACATCACTAAATTCCTTTAATCCATTCTTTGCAGTTTCGATAGCTTTTTCATATTCACCATTTTCTAAATAAGCCTCTGCAAGATAAAGTAATATTTCATTATCATTAGTATTTCTAAGTAAAGCTTCACAAGTTTTTATAGCCTCTTTAGGATTATCCACTATTAAGTTTGTTATCTCATTTTTTTGAGACTCTGTTATCTTTTGACTTCTTAATTCCTTCTCTTTCTCTAGGAACTCATTCCAAGACTTATTACCTTTTCTTCTATTCTCTCCTCTTTCAAGCAATTGAAGATTTTCTAAGTTAGTAAGTCCCCCTTTAGACATTGGAACTCTATGGTCTATTTCAAATTGACCTTTATTGCTGCTTATGAATAATCCTGTTGCTGATTTATATAAACCATCACCACAGCTATACTTTTCAAAAACATCATTTCTTAACTTATCATAATACTCTGGATCACATTTTTCTAATTCAATTAGGCTCATATGTTCCCTAGCTTCTGCTCCACTATATCTATCATAATCTAAATTATCTGCTTCAATACTATTGATATTGTCCTCTTCCCCTTCTTCTAACCTATAAAGACAGTCATCAATCAATGAAACAAAAAGCTTATGATTTCCATTATAAAATAACTTCAAATAATTACCTTCATCATTCCAATACTTATTAATAAGCTCTCTCTTTGCCTTAACTCCTAAGTCCTTATCAAACACTTCCTTAGCTATTTTGCTCACATCAAATTTCTCTCTATTTTCAAAAGGAACTAGCACTGGCTTTTCTCCAGTTTGTGCATAGTAAAGAATAATGTCCTTAATATCATTTTCCTTACAAGCTATAGATGTATCACACTTACTTAAATAACTTTCCTTTGCTACCTTTAATACTTTATCAATCTCTTCCTCACTTAAATCATCGAGCTCACTTAAAGATAACTCATTAAATATTTCATCTAAATCCTCTATGAATTGTTGAAGCTTTTTGCTAAAGCAATCATAAACCAATATGTCACATATTCTCTTATCTTCATTATCATTATCTATCTTTACTGTAATCTCAAAAGAATATAATCCTACTGGTATTCTCTCTATAAATGAAAGGTTAGAAATCTTATTTTCATCCACTGATTCATCAATATACTTAGCAAAATCCTCTATAGCTTTTATTGATATACGCTCTACTGCCCTTTTACTTCTATCAACTAGGTTTTCTTCTTCTGAGTACATATCCTCAATAAGCTCATTTGGACTTACCCAAGAAATCTTATTTTTCCAATCATCAACAAAACTAACTATGTATGCTTCTTCTGTTCCACCAGCAGCTTTTCCTCTTAAAGCTCTTCCAATCATCTGAGTCATGAGTATTGCAGATGTTGTTTGCCTTGCTAAGAAAACTGTGTGAGCATTTGGTATATCTGTTCCCTCAGTAAGCATATTAACATTAACTAAAACCTCTAAGTCTCCCTCTTTAAAGTCTCTTATTATTCTTTCTTTTTCCTCATTACTTACAGATATCCTTGTAAATTCAGTTTCTAATCCAGATATAATGAAATCAGCCTTAACACCATGCTTCTCAAAAACACTCTTTAACTCTATGGCATGATTTTGATTAATTGCAAAAACTAAGGTTTTACCATACTTTTCTCTATTTTTAAGATAGTGCTCAACTATCATTCTATTTCTATCTTTATTCTTGATAATCTGATTAATTATGTTATCTGGAAGGTTGTCCTTATTTCTTATATTTCTTAATTCATCTTCACTTAAATCAATAACAACCTCAACATTACTCTTCATTTCACTTGTTACAGGTTTAGCTAATATATCTTTATTTATAAGCGTTCTTAAATCTATACTATATGTAATATCATCCTTATAAACTCTCTTCAAAGCTCCTTTTTCACTATCAGCAGTTCTAAAAGGTGTAGCTGTAAGTCCTAATAACTTAACACTTCCTTTAGCATTTTCCTCAACAGCCTTTATAATCTTTTTATACCCTTTAGCAGTAGAATGATGTGCCTCATCAATAACTATAAATATCTCTTCTTGAGTTTTCTTAACCCAATTTTTCACTAAATAGTCAAGCCCACTTCTTAGACTATCTTTACTAGCAATTATCAAATCATCTGAAGGAGCTATATTACAAGATCTATCATGCTTTCCAGAAAGGATTCTATAGTTATAGGATTTCTTCTTTGGAATTAAATTCTCATAGCTATTGTCCATAAAAGTTTTCAAAGCTTGATCCAAAAGTTCATGTCTATGAGCTATCCATAGCACCTTAGAACCCTTATTCAAAACATTCTTAAGAATCCATTGAACAGCAGTAAGAGTCTTACCACCACCAGTTGGTATAACTAATAATCCTTTGTAATCATCAACTGCTTCAACAGCCTTAGTTAACTTACTCATAGCTTCCTTTTGATGAACATAAGGCTTTCTTTTAGCTTCCCCTTCTCTAACCTTTATAGTCCCAAATTTATTCTTTAGTATATTACTATACATATTCTTTCACTTCCTTATACTACTTATAAGTATTTTTATCTTATAAAAAATGTAATTTAATCAAAATTTATTCAATTAACACTTATTATTTTACTATAAAAATATTTCCAATTCCATAAAGCAGAAGATTACTAAGTCTATTTGACAATATAAAATTAAAAGAGCTCTTGTTTATTATTCTATGCCAATAAACAGAACTCTTATATTATTAAAATTTTATTACTTATTAATTTATTTCTATCTAAATATCGAAGTAAAAGTTTATCCTATCTTCTAAAACTCTCCATTCCCTTATATTAACTTCATCAAAAGTTTTTTCTGAAACTTTTTTTATGAAAACTCGCACATTATAATCTTCTCTTTTTTTCTTAATAAATCTATTAAAAATATACTCATTTGCTCCGATACAAGTTTCTGCTATTCCCTTATTGAAATCAACTCTATTATTATCTTTTCCCTCTTCATTTTTCATCCTGTCTTGAATGCAAAAAGATATTAATTTTTTACTTTCATCTACTGAATACCATTGTTGAGCCTTTTTACCTGTTGCTTCATTATGTGCATCCATGTGCTTAACATCTTTTAATAACTTCTCCATAATTACTTACCTCTCATTGTTTAATATCATATACATTTATATTCTATTTATATATTCAAATTCCTTTAATTTATTATCTTCTATCTTCAAATTAGTACTACATAAAATTTTTCTATTATATATTCTCTTTATATCCTATAAAATTCATATTTTTTATTTTTTGCTAATTAAGTGGTATAATTTTCTTGAATTACATTTTAAAGGAGTGTAAGCATGAGTTCTTTATTTAATTATATTTGTAAAAATTATATTCAAGCTAAAACAGAAACTTTTAAAAATCATGAATTAGGTAAAATTCTAAGAAATGATTTACCTAATCAAATTTATTCTAAACTTAATTTAGATAAAAATATTTTTAAAATTACAGGTTCTATTGGACAAGGTAATTGGGCTGAAATTCCTTGGATATCTATATTTATAAAGGATATTACGACCTCTGCAACAAATGGATATTATATTGTTTATCTTTTCAAGTCTGATATGAGTGGTTTTTATTTAAGCCTAAATCAAGGATGGACATACTTTAAAAATAAATATGGTACGAAAAATGGAAAACAAAAAATAATGGAAACATCTAATATTTTAAAAGAAAAACTTTCACCTATTTCAGATACTTTTAATAAAGATAAGATAAATTTATTAGCTTCTGGTAATTTAGGAAAAGGATACGAATTAGGCCATATATGTGGTTGTTATTATGATATAGAAAATATTCCTTCTGATGAAAAACTTATTAACGATTTAAAAGAACTAATCAATGAATACTTAAGATTACAAAAAATTATTGGAAGCAGAAGTTCAGACGAATTTAATGACTTTATTCTATTAAATTCAGATAATAAATTCTTAGATAATGTTGAAGAAGATCAAAAGTTTATAAATAAAGTAGAAGATATTATAAGTAATTCGTTAAAGGATAATTTTCAAATACCTCATAAAGAAATAATAGATGCACCTACTGATCCTCCACAATCTACAACAAACTCTAATAATAAAAAAGTTTGGCCTAGAAATGCTAATATAGCTTCTAATGCACTAATACATTCTTCATACAAATGTGCAATTAATCCTGATCATAATTCTTTTATTTCTAAAAAAACTAAAAAACCTTATATGGAAACCCATCATCTAATACCTCTTTCAAAACAAGATAACTTTGAATTCAGTCTAGATGTTGAAGCAAATATAATTAGTTTATGTAGTAATTGTCATAACTGCATACATTATGGAGTTGATGAAGATAAAACAAAAATGCTTAATGAATTATTTAAAATTAGGAAAGATAGACTATCTAAATGTGGAATAAACATTACATTTAATGACTTACTAGAAGCCTACAATATATATGAAAATGTTATAAATTTAAAAGAAGTAGACTGCATGGAAAATTTGAAATAACATTCTTAATATTTTTAAAGTAACCATAGTCTTTTTTATAACGCCCCCATTTTCTTCTTTATTTATATAGGATAAAATTATATATAGACAATATATAGGAGAGGTTTTGACTATGGATTTTAAAAATGTATATTTAAAGAATTTAAATGAAAGAGATATACACCCTTTTCTTGTAAGATACTTAGCAAAAAAATTGAAC
This sequence comes from Clostridium sp. LIBA-8553, assembly GCF_057782465.1. Classification (NCBI taxonomy): domain Bacteria; kingdom Bacillati; phylum Bacillota; class Clostridia; order Eubacteriales; family Clostridiaceae; genus Clostridium; species Clostridium sp. LIBA-8553. The sequence goes on along the minus strand of NZ_CM173489.1, from coordinate 1,173,103 downwards.
GTATACTCAAAAACAATATATCACGAATCATCAACTAAAGGTAATAAAGGTAAAAATGAATGGTTACATCCAGATGTAGTTGGATTTAATCTCCCTGTTGAAAATTGGAGTGAAAAAGTTTTAGAGTTATGTGGTAATTTTTCAATAAATAGAGCAACAGTTTACTCTTTTGAACTAAAAAAGACTATTACTTTAGAATCATTAAGAGAACAGTTCTTCCAAGCAGTATCAAATTCAAGTTGGGCTAATGAAGGATACTTAGTAGGAGTAGATATTGATGTTAAAAATTCAGAACTAATACAAGAAATAAACAGATTATCAATTGCCTTTGGTATAGGAGTTATAAAATTAAACTTAAATAACTGTGAAGAAAGTGAAATTCTCTTCCCTGCTAAAAGAAAAAATGAGCTAGAAGGGGAAACAATGAATAGACTTTTTACTATTAATAATGACTTTAGAGATTTTGTACAAGCTGTACTAGATAGCATAAAGATTAATCATCCTGTTGCAGATAAGTTCGATACTGTTTTACCTAAATCTGGTTTAAAAGAAATACTTGAAACTGCCATATCACCAATTAATAATAGTTATTCTGATATTGATGACTCTAATAACACAACCATAAAAAATACATATTTAGGTTTAGATAGCATCTTTACTGGCCAATCTCCAATTGAACTATGTATAGGAGATACTAAATTTCAAGTAAACAATTGGAAGGATTTATATATACAGGCTTGTAACTACTTAATCGACTTAGATCCAAACCTTTTTATTTCCGCCACTGAAAAAGTAAGAGGCAAAAAAAGAATTTATTTTAGCAAAAATAGGAGTGATGTATTTAAAGCTCATTTATTAGAAAAAGTAGGTCTATATGCTGAAGTTAATTTTAGTGCAAATGCTATAATAAGAACTATTAGACATTTATTAAAAGAGTATAAAATAGATGAAAGTAATATTCTAATTAGTATAGAAAATTAAAATTCACATATAAAAACAAACCCAAAATACCACCTGCTTAACTGGTGGTATTTTTTATTTAGTCTTTCCTAATATCTATCTTAATTTCTTAAAATATTGCTACTACTTACTTCTTAATGAAAATTAAAATTTAAAGTCATTATCTTAAACTACTCTATCTTCTCCTCCCAAAGGTTATCAACATACTCTTTCGCTTCCTTTAGTCCAAGTCCAGTAATCTCTCTGCATTTCCTTACTGCTTCAACACTCTTTCCTTCTGAGAGAAGCCTCATTAATTCCTCTTTTTCTTCTTTTGTTACAATTTCAATTGCTCCAAACTTTTCAGCAATCTTATCTAAAGTAATCCTCATATGCTTAAGATCATTTCTCATTTGACTAATAACACTAACTAAAATCATTAGCATAATAGCCCCTATAATTATCCATATACTATTGATATTAAAATCCATATTTTCCCTCCTAATATTTATTTTAAAAAACTTCTAAAATTATATATAACAATTAACCTAATATTTGATATTGCTTATTTATAAGCACTTCTTTTTAGCTAGCTTTTTCTATTTTCCTTATTATTAATTATATGTTCTACTCTTCTAACTTCTTTTTTAAAATACTCTGAATTATATTGTGGCTCATCTTGAAGTATCTCTGCTAGTAACCATTTATTATCTCTATACACAAATTTCCAGTACTCACTTCCATCTTCAATAGATTTGCTTCCTTCAACAACAGATTTTTTATTTCCTTTTAATTCTATTATGTAATCTTTCATGGAAAAACTAATCTTAACCCATAAAAAGCCTTCAAATTCCTCATTTCCTTTAAAATAGGCTTGTATTATTCCATACCTAAACTTTATGTTTTTTAATATGTTTCTTCTATTTTTATTTCTCATATCCTCCAAAACATTAATATGCTCAGCATATAATTCATCTGTAAGTAAGTTAGAAACTTCCTCATATTTATCATTTGTCCAAGCTTTCTGAACCTTATAGAAAGTCTCTTCAATCATTAAATTAATATTATCAAACTCCCAATTAGAATCACTTTCTCCTATTTCATCTAACTCCTCTTTATATTTTCTTTTCTCTTTTCTTAAAGATACTAAACCACATGCTATTAAGGCTGTAAAACCTCCTAAAAACAGAAAATCAAATACTTGAAAGCTACTTCCACTTGAACTTCCTGAACCACTATGAGAACCACTATGTCCCCCTCCATGACCTCCACCTGCTCTTGCATATGTAACATTAGCTGGTAGTAGAATCAACATAAATAAAAAAAATATAACTACTAACTTCTTAACTTTCTTAACCATTCTTCTAACTAACCTCATTTATTTTATTCTAATATAATTAATTTAAATTGTTTTTGTGCCAATTGATGTTATTTCTAGCACAAATAAACTTAAAATTATTCCTATAATAACTATATATTTCCAATAAATTCTTATCAATCCCTTTTACACTCTACTAATTTTCAACTTATCTTATATAGAATAAAAATAACCTGAAATTCTCAGCCTTTTCTATCTTTTGTTCCAAATTTAAGTTCTTCTATCCAACTACCATACACCTATATATTTTAATAAAATTTGAATAACTTGTTAAATAATGTTAAAATAATTCATATAATCATGGAAATTTTAGGAGGGACATTGATGACTTTATCTGAAAACAATGTAGTTAAACTAATAAGGAGTCTTTTTTCATTGTTTTTAATCTATATAGGTGTACAATTTTTATCTGTTTTTATTGCTCTACCATTTATGCTAGTATTTAGTTTATTACTAAAACAGAATCTATTTGACGAAACTTCTAGTAGTCTTCACTATCTTATATTAGATTGTACTTGTCAAATTGTATCTATTTACTTCTTTGCTAAAATCTATAGAGAAAAAGACTTTAATATAACAAAAATTGATAATCATATGTCATTAAAAACACTTGGAAAATATGCTTTAATCTCTCTTGGTGCTAGTGGTATATCAGCATTATGGATTTTTCTTGCAGAATTCTTATCAAACTATTTTCCTTTTATTAAAAATAGTCTTGAAAGCCTTATTGAGCATAATAGTATTTTCAATGGAGGACCCATACTTGCATTTATATCAGTTGTAATACTTGCTCCAATTGTTGAAGAGCTTATTTTTAGAGGAATAATATTCAATGAAGTAGCTAAATATAAAGGAGGAGCATTTCCAATAATCGTATCTGCTCTATTATTTGGACTAGCCCATGGAGAACCAGTACAAATTGTATATGCCTTTATTGGTGGACTTGTATTAGGATTTGTTTATAGCAAAACTCATTCACTTCCTATAGTGATGTTTTTACATATGCTAAATAATTTACTTGCAACTTTTCCTGATTCACTATCAACTATTATTAATACAGTACAAATACTTTGCATTATTCCAATGATATACTTCTTAATCAAACTTTATAAGAAAAACACTATTTAATAAAACAACTCTAAACTAACCATATTACAAAGTTTAGAGTTGTTTTCAATTTTAGTTATTTTGAATATTTAATTCTAAATAAAAAATATTATTTCTTCCTTATCTAAAGTAAATTTATGGTTGTAAAGTAAAATATTATGTTATAATTAGATAATCACAAGACTTTATGGAGGTTAAATTTATGAATAAATCTAAGAAAAAACCTAATTATATTCTGTTTTATATGGGATTATTCATTATATTATTAACTCTCTTCTATTCTAAGTTCTTTTATTCCTCTAGAAGTTCAATTCTTCTTCAAAAGTTACTACTTTATGTTTCTTAGAAAGTCTCTCTAATTCCCCATCTATAAGCTCACTATACTTCTCATAAAAAAGTGTTTTTTCTATCTCATCACTAACCTCACTAAGACTTCTTGTAGAAACTCCATCTATTGCATATGAATCAATATTTTTATTATAATACTCTTCTATTTCCTCAGAAGAAATACTGGCTTTCTCTTTAAGTTCATCCTTTAATAAATTTTCTCCCACAATATCTTCATATTCTTTTATTGCTACTTCTCTTGGAACTCCATAATTGTTTACCTTGTTGCTTATATCATTTTCAAATAACTCTTGTACTCTTTCATCACTTAATTCACTTTCTGGTGAGATATAAAACATTTTTATTAACTCTTTGTTTTCCTCTAGTATTCCATCATAAATAAGCTTCCTCTCCCTAGCTTCTAATCCAAAAAGTTTGCTCTGAACCAATGCCTCAACAGCAAATTTCCTACTTTCTATTATGGTTTCCTTTTGATTTTTATATTCAGAAACCTTAGCTTCATCACTAGAATTTTCTAAAACCTCATTTATTTCATTTTCAAAGTCATCTCCAACTACAGCCTTTGCATAAACTATAGCACTCTGTGAAAATGCATCAACCTGAGCTAAAGTTATTTCCTCTTTCCCTACCTTTGCTACAATAGTCTCTCTCCTAGATATTAGATCCTTACTCTCCTGACTTATTTCAGTATTTTTACTATCCTCTTCATTAACCTTATTATCATTTCCACAAGCTACTAAGCTTAAAGAAATTAAACAAAGGCCTATAACTAAAAATCTCTTCACTTAATTATCTCCCTTAACTTCCCTAAGTAAATTACATATAATTGCTTACAGTTTCTATCTTTACTTAAAGTAAATTATGTCTTAATATTGTTCATTTAAATGTATAACTTCCATTCCACCTAAAATTCAAACTTTTCTTCAAATATCTCAACCTTATGCTCTTTAGAAAGCCTTTCTACTTCACTCTTCAAAAGCTCTTTATACTTTGGAAAATAAATAGAATACTTTATTTCTTCTTTTGCCTCTTCAAGAGTTACTTCTGAATCATTTTCTACTATCTTAGTAATTTTAGGTATATAGGAACCCTCCTCTGTTGTTACTGGACAACATGCATATTCTATTGGATTCCCCTCTAAATGTGGCCAAAACCTTTCATACTTATCTTTATCTTCCTCAGCAAAAAACTTTTCCTGAGCTATAATTTCCCCTTTTTTATATTTACCCGTTTCATTAATAACATCATTATACATATCATCAAACTCAAGCTTATTATCATGCATATCAAAGAAACTATCCATTGCAAACTCATATGATTGATCCCAGTTAGAATACTCTATTGGGAAAAATAGCAGCTGAACATGATATCCCTTTTTCTTAACATATTCATCTATATTTTCATTATAAAAGCTTTCTATTTCCTCTTCAGAAATATTGACTTCTTTTTGTAATTCCATTTTCATAGTCATTTCAGCTATAGAATCCTCAAACCACTTTATTACTTTTTCTCTTGGAATATTATAGTCATTTACATACTTATTTATTCTATCCTCAAAAATCTCTGCCAATTTATTGTCTTCTTCCTTTAAACCAGTAACTTCAAAAAGATTTTTCACAAACTCTGAAGCTTCCTTTAATTTTTCATCTAATATCTCTTTAGAAAATAAGTTTCTATCTCTAGCTTCCATTGCTAAAAGCTTCATCTTAATTAAATTTTGAAGTGATTCTTCTCTAGCCTCTATTAAGTCTTCCTTGTACTTTTTATATTCTTCAACCTTGCTCTCATCATCTGATGTTTCTAAAACCTTATTTATTTCATTCTCAAAATCTTCTCCAACTATATCCCTTGTGTAAGCTATAGTTCCTGAAGCAGCTGCATCCACCTGAGATAAAGTTATTTTCTCTTTCCCTATCTTTGCTACAATAGTATCTTCCCTAGATAATGGCTCCTTAGCTCCACATCCAGTTAAAACTAAACTAACTAAACCTATTGCAAAAATCCCTCTTATATATGTCCTCTTCATCTAGTCTTCCCCCTTAATTTCCCTACAATAAAATTCTATCTTATCCCTAAATTAAAAGGTCATATTATTGAATATTTTTACACTTATTTAAAATAATTTTTTCATAATAAATTATTTGGTAACATTATAAAAAAAGGATTGATTTAACTTCAAATTAAACCAATCCTTATAATCTTATATTTAAAAACACCAAAAACTCGAGACTTCTTTCATCTATCTTAAAATATTAACTAAACACTCTAATTTTTTCTATTACCATATTCATCAAAATTTTTCTTTAAGGCTCTCTCCGTAGGAAATATTGAACCAATTAAAAAGACAAGTTGCACGCCACAAAGTATTCCACCCAAAATACCTATAACATTTTTACCTTTTCCAATTACAAAGAACATAGTCATGACAGATATAACAAGAATCATATATCCTATTACTAGCCATAGCTTTCCACAATAATGATGTGCAAACTCCCAAGTATCTTTGTTTTTCATAGACATTGAGGTTCTATACCCAAAACCCTCATTGATTTCTTTAGGTGCTCTTTCACTAAAGTATTTGCCAAATCCAATCATTGTAAGTGGAATTAATAAGTCCATAACCATCATAAAAATCCAAAATCCCATTTTTATCTCATCCCCTTAAATTTGTCTATGTTTTAGGTTAATGTTGATTTTTAGCTAGTCCATGAAGCCTAACCTAATTATAGTATATATAAAATATTATATAAGTTCTCCCCAAAATCAACACTAAGTTAAACTATAAGACTTATTGAAAATTTGGACTTTCACTTAACCTTTAGCTATTATTCTGAAGCAGATGATTGCAATACTTTGTGAATTTAAACTAGGTCTGAAAAACTAGCTAAAAATTAACACTTACCTAAAATAGAGTCTTTCAAAACATCTAACAAAATAAAAGGAGCTTTATCATAACTTACTATGAAAATTTACAAACAAACTCTATTTGCAAACTTCTAAGTTATTTTAAAGCTCCTAAAACTCTATTTTACCATATACTTTTTAACTATTTTATCTAAGGACTCTAAAGTATCCCTCTCACTTTCCAAATTAACTGCATAAACTCTAACCTTTTTATGCCTCTCATCATCTAAATACCAAGACTCTAAGTACTCTCCCTCTTTTCCTTCTATTCTCTCATTATTAGGATAAAGAAGTATCACTGTATTTGCATTTTTATATCTGGTTAGGTACGCATACATTTGATAAAGATCTTCTCTTTTAACTCCATGCCTATTATAGCTACTAGATACACTTTTCCATTTTGTATCTAGTATTATGCTTTCTACTCCATTCTTTTCAATAACAATATCAGGAATCAGCTTAAATACTCCCTTGTTTGTCTCCTCATTTATTAAAAGCTTATATTTTGAATGTTGCATATGAACAGTTTCCTCTTGAAGTAGCTTCTCTAAAAGCTTTCCTATATAAAGTTCAAAGATTTCATTCATCTTAAATAATATTGAGTAAGCCTTATTTTCTCCAAAGGTTCCAAGGGATGATTCTCCTAAAACAATCATCTTTCCTAATGTAAAAGCTTCTTCAAATCTTTGGTTAAGTCTATTGAACCTATAGCTTTTCACATCATTTAACCTAATGCTTCTTTCATCCACATCTCCTAAAATAGTCTCTGAAAATCTTAAAAGCTTTAATGTTTCTTTGTTTCTTATATTCTTCATGAGTATTTTTACAAAATAACTAAAAATCCTATTTAGCTTATTATCCATAGAAAACTCTTCGTACCTACAAAAGGCCTTTGGTGTGCAGGAAGCCGTATTCTTAATTTGCTCCCTAACTAAAAGACTTCCCTTTAAGGCGTTTTCATTTTCTTCAATATAGACATACTCTCCATAAACGCCCTTACTTAATTCTCTCTGAAGCTTTTTACTAAATAAGTAAGCTAAAATCTCATTTAAACTTTGCTTATGTAGTTTTAATGAACTAATCTCTGAATAATTAACCTTTAAAACCCCACATTTAGAAAGCATATTTAACAAGGCTTTTCTTCCAAGCTCTGGATTATTCTTATTAATGCTTATTTTAGGAAGTATTTCTATTGAAACTGTTGAAAGCCTTATATATCCCACATAATTTATAAACCTTACAGTGTCCTTTCCCCAAACTATATTATCCTTATCTAGCTTTTCAGAAAGAACATAGTTATAAAGCTCATCAGACTCTTTTTTGCTTATTACCTTCTCACAGTTCTCCTCACCATAAAGAGCTTCTTCTTCGTATTCATGGAAGCTATCTTTTTTCTGAGAACCTCCTTCATATTTATGAAAGCCATCTCCCTCCTCAAAGCTCTCTTCATACAAGACAGTTTCCTCTTTAATCTCTTTCTTAAGGTCCTCTTCTAAATCCTTTTCCTTCTTAAAAGACTCTCTTCTCTTACTAAAATCATCTTCACCTTTTAAAGGCTCTTCCTGAAAACCATCTTTTAAATAAACCTTTTCTTCATTTAAAGTATTTTTATTTTCAATGGATTCTTTAAAGTTCTCATTTAACCCTCTTTTTCTATGAAGATTTTCCTTTTCCTTGCTAAAATCATCTTCACTTTTTAAAGTTTCTTTCCCAGAATCCTCTTTTATATAAGCATCAAAGTTATTACAAAACTCTTTTCCTAAATCAATTTCTTCTAACTTATTATCCTCCTTTTTGAAGTCCTTTGCCCTATTTAAGTCTTCTTTTTCACTTCTATTTATAAAATCATCTACAATCCTAAGTGAGTCATAACATTCCTGAATAACTATATGTCTCATATTTTTATTCCTCATCTTTATAAATATTAAAGAAGGCTTCCTTTTCTGGATTCTCAACTATAGCATACTTATACTCTTCTCCATAAGAATCCACTCTCATTCCCTTAAAGAGTTTTCTTGCATCAACGCTTTCCTTTTCTATAAATCTATTAGATTTACCAACTTTACAAGCTCCTCCAAGAACTAATTCTACCTTTTCCCAATCTCCATAGAAATACTCTTGTATTAAAGGAATAACCTTATTTTTCATAATTAAGACTAACTCTTCAAAATCAAGCTCTTCTTTTAAGAAATAAGAATGTCCAATAGTGTGTTCTCTATCAAATAAGTATTCAATTCTTTCATTAATAACCCTTAAGAACTCTCTTACATTAATTCCTTCAATATCCTCTGGTAAAAGTTCCTCCTTAGGCATATATTCAAAGAACTGAAATCTTCTTCTTAGGGCAGTATCAAGTAAAGCTATGGATCTATCTGCTGTGTTCATAGTTCCCAATATGTACAAGTTCTTTGGCACTCCAAATCTTTCATTAGAATATGGAAGAATAACCTTAAGCTCATTTTTCCCTCCAATTCTCTTATCATCCTCTATTAATGTTATAAGCTCCCCAAAGATTTTAGAAATATTTCCTCTATTAATCTCATCTATAATAAGAACATAATTTTTGTTGCTCTTTGAAGCTCTCTTACAAAGGTTTTTAAATATACCATCCTTAGGAACAAATCCTGTGCCTCTTTCATTACTACGCAATCCTTCCACAAATTCTTCATATCCATAGGATTGATGAAATGTACAAAAAGCTATTTGTCCATATTCTAAAAGTTCATTAAAGATTTTAACAGCCTCATCTCTTCTACTTTCATTATTTACTAACTCTTCATACTTCTTAAAATCAACAATCTCTAAGGCTTTATTAATAGCATTAAAGGTTTTTCCTGTTCCAGGAGGACCATATAGAATCTGATTTTTCACCTTAAACTCATAAGGCTTATCTTCTAAATAATCCTCTGTTCCCTCTTCATTGATTCTCATTTCCTCTTCCTTAGATAAAGCATATTCATCTTCAACAGCTAAGTCATAATAAGGTCTAAGTTCTTTAACTGCATTTTCAAAGAAATCTCTTATTTCTTTTCCACTTATTTTTTTAGCATCTTCATAATATAGAGTTTTTCCAACTTGAAGCTTTAATTCTTTTCTCTCTTTTACATCATGTATTAAAGCCTTTATATCATCTGTTTTTCCTCGCTCAGAATAACTATAATCACTATAACTATCCCAGTACTCAAAATCAGTGTTATCCACATCTAATTTGTCTAGAAATCTAAAATGTCTAATATAATCAACTTCATCACTCTTTAAGTCTTTAGTCTCTAAAACTACTCTAAATCTAAGCTTATTTCCTTCTTCAATCTTATCTGCAAATAAAGATATACTTGTAGAAAACTTCTTCTTTCCTACCTCTTTAAGCTCAATCCAAAGATAGTTTCTAACTCTTGTTACTCTTGCAGCAACTAACCATTTTGAAGCTCCCATTTTTTCATAATCAAATCCATCTTCTTTAAATGAATCTGCAATACACTTGAATTTATTTAAAACTTCTTGTGCTTCTTCTCTTAACTTTATGTATTTATTTTTCTCTTCAATATTCTCTTCATTTTCTGGATTTCTATATTCTTCTCCTGCATGCTTCTTTAAAAATTCTAATATACTTAAATAATCTTCTTTACTTAATCTTGGAATAAGCCAGTCCATTTTCCTCTCTCCTTTCCTCATTAGTATTTATCATCTTCAAAATTTATTTTCATAATATTCCGTTTACACTCTTCTTCATACCTACTTCTATTATATAACTCTATTTCCATTAGTCATTTAAATTTTTATAAATTTTCAAATTAATCCTATACTCATTACTAACTAATTTTTAAATAACACTATTTTTCTAATTCATTTAATAGCTTTCTCTATTTTTCTAAATGTATAAGTCCAAGTTTATCATAAATTTAAAATAACAAATTTAAAATAGATCCTTAAAAACAAAGGGAAATAAATAGCTTTACATAAAACTATTTACTTCCCTTTTCCATATGTCTATATATTTTTAATCTTTAATATATGAAAAGTTTTATATTTATATATGAATCATCATTCTATAAAACCATAATAAACTTCTAAAAAGTCTTCTTAAAAATTATTTTATAGCAGTTACACTTTCGACAGTAATAGATATTGATTCATATTCCTTAGGCGCATGAAAGTAAAAGTCCTGTTTAGTTCCTTTAGGAAACTCCCAAATAATATTATTTCCTTCGTCAACAATTCCATCTTTGTCTACTAATTTCATACTGATGTCTATCTTCTTAAAGCTAACATCACTTGTATTCTCTATAGGTATAGTGTATTTAAAGTAATCTTCTCCTTGAATTTCAGATAAATTCTCATCCAAAGCAAATTCAAACTCAATATCAGATAATAATTCCTGTGCAATTTTCTTATGCTCTACCTCCTTATTAGTATCAGCTACCTTTTCTTTATATTTATCATAAAACTCTCTATGTTCTTCATTGATGACCAAACCATAATCATCAACCATCTTCACAATTGCTGTAGATATTAACTCATTTGCCTTCGCCCCATACTCCAAAGCCTTCTCGTAATTCTCATTACTTTCTTTAAGATGTTTTATTTCCAAATTATTTCCTTCTATATAGTCCTTTGCAGCACTTAATAATTCTTCATCATATATCTTTCCTACTAAAGTTTCTAACCTTTCATTCTCTCTTTCTATAACATTTGCAAGCTCTAACTCTATAGTCACTATCTCTGCATCCTTATTTTCACTTTTCACAATTTCTCTTTGATCTAAACTTTCATTTATAATCTCTGATGCTAAAGCTAAAAACATTTCATTAGACGCATTTTTATCTTCCTCACTAATTTGAGTAATATTACTAACCTCTTTTTCATTAACCTTTTTATCATTTCCACAAGCTACAAAGCTTAAGGAAAGTAAACAAAGTCCTATAACTAAAATTCTCTTCATTTTAAAGTCCCCCTTAATTTAAGTTCCTATAAAATTTTATCCTATTCTACCCCAATCTACTGTTTATAGTTACAATTTTTTACATATAATTAAAATAAATTTATTATCTTAAATTATATTTTAAGTGAATGTTTATGGAATTTGCTCTATATCCTAGACTATAATAGCTATAAAGAAAAAATCTTCTGATATATAGTACTTCTAAGTTACGGCTTAATTATTTGCTATATATTTTTACTATAAATTATAAAAGAGAATTGGATTTCCCAACTCTCTTTTAATGTTTCTTATATAAAAATTTTATATCTCAAGAATCAATACTAAGTTAATCTAAAACTTTATTTATTCTTATTTCCTAATCCCACAAGCATTCCACCTAACATACCAAAACATATTCCGTATGCAATAGCTATTGACCCAAATTTATTTATAAACATTGAACCTATTGCTACTCCAAAGCACATGCCAAGGCTCATTCCATTTGCTATATTATTATCTTCTGTATTTTCTTTCTTTTCCATGGAGCCTGTACCACCAGTCCCATCTTCCCCTTGGCTAAGTTTTTTATACTTCTTACTAGAAAGATTTATAACCATTGCAATAGTAACTGAAAGGACAACCAAAGGTAAAACTGCTAAAATAAAGTTTTTCATAAATTCGCACCCCAATAATTTCTTTGAACTAATTTTAACATATTTATGTTTTATTTACATTATTTAAGTGTATTAAATCACCATAATGTATTTATAACTTTTTAAAACTCTACCCTTACCCCTTTGAATTTTTATCCATTTTTGTTTATAATATGAATAAACGAAATCTATTGATTATGACCTATAGGAAAAATACTATGAATGAAGATTTACTCAAGAAATGTATTGATAGCTATTGAATTTATTCCTCAAAGATATTATAAGAATCTGCCTTTATGATGTCCATACTAATATACACTATTCCTCTACTTATTTTAATATACTCAGTTATTTTTATAAGTTATGTCTTGTCTACTAAGTATTTCATAACCAAAGCATTAGACTTCTCAAAACTTTAAACAAGATAAGCTAAAGTATAGCGCTTAATATAAAGCGCATATATTGAAATGTGTGATAAATATTTAATAACCAAAGTGTTAGTCTTATAAAACCTTTAACAAGACACCTTTGTTAAAAGATATAGCACTGAAATAAAGTGTATATATTGAAATATATTTTAAGAACTAGGAGGCAAAGTTATGACAAATATCTTTAAAAACATGCTTAAAGTATCTATCGATATTCCTTATGAGGATTTTACTGTTTATCCAACAATTAGTGTTACAAAAAATGCAATCTCAAAGTATTGTGCCAAGGAAAATATTGAATATGAATTTCTAGAAGATAATGAAGATGGTAATATGCAAGTAAAGTTAAATAATAAAACCTATGAAATTATTCGCTGCCTTGGTGGTAGGGGTTGCTATGTAATCGGCTGTAGACCACTTTAAACCTTTATTTTTAATCTCTAAATTTATCAAAGGGGCTGTACCAAAATGATACAGCCCCTTTACACCTATTTTCAAAACAGTCTATTTATTAATACCTTATTACCTGTACTCTCTTTATTTAAACTGTCCTTATTCTCAGTATTATTTTCTTTAGAAGCACTATTATCTTCTTCCTTATTGTTTTCTGTGTTAACAGCTTCCTTCTAATATTCATTGGAATATGTTCTGAAAGCCGCCATATATCTAAATTAAAAAATTATAAAGCTGACCTTTTGTTTTTTAATACATTCCTTTTCCTTGAAAACTCATGATAATAACTAATATTAAGCTATATGTTGACTTATCAGAAAAGAAAAAGAATATCAAACTTAATATGGTGTATCTCAAAGCCAACTTCTTACTATATTTAAAGTAAATAATGCTAAGTATGAATATAACTACGTTTAAAACCATTAATACATCTATTATTAAATTTAAATTCTCATAAAGAGTTGTAAAATTAAAGAATATAAATGCTGTACAAATAAACTCTATTATTAATCCCATGAATATTACTCTATCCATGTTTATTTCAATCTTAGATTTTTCCCCTACTGCCTTCTCCATAATAGATCCTCCCCTTAATTTCTTTTAACAACCTTCATTCTATGTGAAGCCTCACTACCTAACTCTATGCTCCCTATTTTCTCTAAGGTATTTTCATCATATATAAATAACTTTGAATTCTTAGTTAACACAAACACATAACCATCAACATTCTCTATATAACTTATATTCTTTACATCATCAATTAACTTTTCAAATTCAAGAGTATCTTTATTAAAAATAAGAAATCCATTATTCTTATTATGAACTTGTCCATTTAATATATACTCATACTTCTCATTTCCATAAAAATTACTATTCATTTTATAAGGAACCTCTTTTGTCTCCTTAATTTCTCCCTGATTATCCATAACAATAACCTGACTTTTATCCAAATCTCCATTTTCTTCAAAAGTTAAATTACTAAAGATTACATTGTTCCCCTTAGAATCTTGGCATATGGCATTAACCACATTTCCTATGGCTTCTTTACTAACTACTCTTCCCTCTAGAGTTTTTCTATTTATGGCATATAAGCTTCTGTCTTGTGCATCCTTAAACCCTAGTTTATTAGCACCTTCTAAACTTAAAATTATCTCTTCCTCTCCAACATAATAATCCCTAATATATCCCTTTAAATAAAGTTCCTTAATTGTTTCCTTACTATTACTATCAATTACCTTAAGCTTTAACCCTGGAGAATCCTCTGGTTGAATAGTAACTGATTGTTCAAGAAAAATCCTATCATTTTCACTATCACTTATTATGGTCTGTGGTTCTCTTATGTCATCAAACTCTATTTCATCCTCTAGCTTGCCCTTATTAAAAATTAAAAGTCTATTTGCCTGCTTATAATTTTCTATATCCCTTGAATAAGGAACATATATTTTCCCCTCTGAATCCTTCTCAATAAAGAAAAGATTAGCTGAAGCATATTTTACGTTAATATTATCTATCTTTGAGTATTCAATATTGTCTTTCTCAATGTTCCCAATTTGAAGAAGCATTAATCCATTACTATCTGTTATATAGATATCATATAATGAATCCTGAGAATAACTCTTCTCAATATTTCTATTACTTATAATAATTCCTACCTGCCGCTTAACACTTGGCCCTATAGCAATTAAAAACACTATTATAAGTGCTGCTATAAACACTTCCTTTTTATGTTTCATATTTTCCCCCTTAATTTAAGCTATATTACTGCATAACTCTCTTTTAGGTTAATGTTGATTTTTAACTAATCATCCATACGTAGCTTACTGTAATTTCATAGCTTTTAAATCTACTTCTTTTAAATCCACCCTCCTTACACCTATATTTTACCATTTTTTATATTTTTAGTATATTTTTATTTATTTAACATAAAATTTTATAAGGCCTAGGAAAAAATCAATACTACTTTAAAACATAGCCAATACTTTTAATATTCCTTATATCCTTAGTGCTTCTCACATTTGGATTAGTTAGCTTATTTAAAAATAACTCAGTTAAAATAAAATCTTAAAAAACAAAAAAACAAGGATATATATCAAAATCACTTAAAATAAAACTTATAAATAACATGAAGAAGCTCTTCTAGCTTCACTTTAGAATTTAAGCTATTAATATTTATAAGTTTTATTATTTAAGTTTTGATACAGACCCTTGCCCATAATTAAAGCCTATTCTTAAAACAACTAGTTTCTCATTTTCTCATTAGGCAGTAAAGTTCCTTGATTAAAAAACATCTTCCATTTTCCATTCTCTTCTTTCCATATGGAACTACGAAGAAAATATCTCTTTCTTTCATCATGTTCATCATGTTTTACTACCTTATAAGTGGCTAACACGCAATCTTTTGATAATTCTTTTACTTCAAAGTTGAAGATTTCCCAATCTAAGTTTTTCTCGTCATCCTCAGCTTGAAATATATCTCCATTTTTATAGTGATATTCACTTCCTGAGCTACAGAATTCAACAAAATCATCTGCTACTATTTCATTTATTTTTTGTGCTGATTTTCTCACATCAGCCTTTAATAGATCATTCTCTAATTCAAATATTTTTTCCTTTAAAGAATTCATCTCATCACCCCATATCAACCTATATTTTTCTCTACAAGTTATGTACTTTTCTAAACATTAAAGCTCTCTCTTCCGTATCTCTCTAATGTTTAATCTATTAATCTGTCATAAGTAATTTTTATGTCTTAGTCACTTTCTCTAGTTATAATTTTCTATCAAATTCTTCCTAACTAAAAAAACATCACTTTAAATACTCAATTAATCTTCCTTATACAAAATATTTTACCCATGAAAAATTACAAAATGAAGGCAATTGATAAATATTTTTTAAACAACTATTCTCTTTAACTCTTTATAAATGATTATATTTCAGATGAGTGTTAATTCTAATTCTAAAAGTATTCTTAATTCTTATAAATTAAGTTATTTTTTATTTCGGCTCTGATATATAAAATTGTTATTTCTATAACTTTGCCTCTTAATTTCTTAAATAAATTATGATGTTTTAATAAAATATATATTTATACATAAAAATTAAGCAGTTATGAGATAAACTTAATTTTTTATCTCATAACTGCTTATTAAAGCCTATTAAAAATTTAGATATATTTTAGTTTATTGATTTTTATATAGTTTATAATTTATATATTACTTAAAATTATTATGTCGAGTAATAATCTGTATATATTGGGCAAATATATAACTAACTAAAAATCAATAATACCTTTAAAGATATCTATTATTTATTAACTGAATAAAAACATCTCTTTGGTGAAATTATTTTTTCTTCTTTCTTTAAATCCTTTATTGCTTTATCCACATCTTTTTTGTCTATTCCTGCTTTTTCAGCAATTTCTCCACCCTTTAATGGTTCTTCAGAGTTAGTTAATACTTCTAGTACTTTTTCTTTAATGTCCATAATTTTTCCCTCCTTGTTAAAATAAATTCTCTCTACCTCTATTATAAACATAAAAATTTTATTTTAAAATAGTTATTATTAATAAATATAAACTATTTGTATTTTCCTCTAAAAATATATTCATTTTACTTGTTTAAATACTTACTTTCTTACTTTTTACTTAAATTACTCAAAGGATTATTTTCTATAATACCCCTTTACTAATTCTCATTTTAATTTTATTTTTTAAACCTATCATATATTTCAAAGTCTATTTTATCAGCTACTAGCATATTATTTTCAAATTTATACTCTACTTTTACTTCTCCAACATATGTAATAAAAGAAACCTGTCCGCCTATGCTAGCCTTTAGCTTTCCATTAGTAAATTCATAATTTATATAATTACCAAAATAAATATTATCACGCCAATGCTTTTTAAACAAAGATTCATTATAAAGCATATTAATATTTTTACCATCAATATTAGTTTCTTTACCATTGATGTTAATCTTAATATCAATAGTATCTTTAGTTTTATTTACTTTTGTTTTAACATTTTTAGCTATAATATCTAGTGGATCCTGAACTTTAATCTCTTCTAAGGTATCAATATTAAATATATGTACTTCTTGAACATTAATCTCTGTTCCCGTCCATTTAGTTGTTATAACTATTAATTCTTTTTTGTTATCATTATTAATGTCACTTAGTATTAATTGAGGTCTAAAGGACAAGCCAGAATCAACAATCCAATTAAAAATTTTCTGCTTACCTTTAACATCAAGAAGTATCTCCTGATATACTCCTTTTCCTTCATCAGAATCTAAAGCATATAAGTATATAAACTCATTAGGTATTGCTGCCAATAATACAGAAGTATCTATATTATCCCTAGAATCGACTTTATAAATAGTTTTCCCACTAACATAGCTATTCATTAAAATTGAAGTCATTATACAACTTATAAAGACTATAAAATATCTTTTATTTCTAAACATACTAATCACCTCAATGTATTTTCTGCACTTCAATTTATAATTATTAAATAAATAGTTTATTAAAAATACTCTTCCCAATTAAAATGAATCTCATTTCTAAATAGAAAATAATATTATAAACTCTGAAATAGTCAATTTTCATATACATTGTAATAAAAAAAAGATTTAAAGCCTACTCTGCTCTAAATCTTTTTCACTCTAATATATACATAATATTTCTCTTTTCTAGTTTTTTATTTTTAACTTTCTATTATCTTAAATCTTCTTTCTCATCGTATCCTAAGAATGTTGCTTTAACTAATACCCTTACTAAATCCATTGCTTTTTTCATAATCTACTCTCTCCTTTGTATCTTTTATTTCTAACTTTCTATTATCTTAAATCCTCTTTCTCATCATATCCTAAGAATGTTGCCTTAACTAATACTCTTACTAAATCTATTGCTTTTTTCATAATCTAATTTCTCCTTTTGTATCTCTTTATTTCTAACCTTCTATTATCTTAAATCCTCTTTCTCATCGTATCCTAAGAATGTTGCTTTAACTAATACCCTTACTAAATCCATTGCTTTTTTCATAATCTAATCTCTCCTTTGTATCTTTTATTTCTAACTTTCTATTATCTTAAATCCTCTTTCTCATCATATCCTAAGAATGTTACCTTAACTAATACCCTTACTAAATCCATTGCCTTTTTCATAATCTAATCTCTCCTTTTGTATTTCTTTATTTCTCTTTTTGGTTGTTTCCCTCAATCCTTGATTTAATTATATATTCCTAAGTAAAAATCTCATATTTAAGTTCATTACAACAAGATTACATATTTGAAAGGTTATATTTCCTTTCTGTAACCTAACTTGATCATCCATAATTTATATAAAATCACTGTATTAGTTCTAACTATTTATTTATTCATGATTGTGCTAAGATAATCAGATTATTCCTATCCTCTAGTTTTAGCTATTGTATCAAAGAAGGTAATGAAATCTATAATTTATAAGAGTTAAATATGCTATTAAACAATTTAATAAATCTTATTAAAAACTATTAATTATTAATTATTAGTTTTATAATATATTTATAATATTTAATTTAGGAGGATAAAAAAATGAAATACTTTATTGTTGAAGGTATATTAAAAAATTCAGATAAGATTAATGAAGATATAATGAAAGAACATATGGCTTATACTCAAAAAGCAATGGATGAAGGAATGATATTAATGTCTGGACTTAAATCAGATATGAGTGGAGGGATATTTGTTATTAAATCAGAATCTATAGAAAAATTAGAAACTTATTTATCAAATGAACCTTTTAAACTTTATGGAATACAAGATTATAAATTTGTAGAATTTAACGCTCATTACTTTAACCAGTCACCAAGTGAATGGTTTAATAAATAACATCTATTTTTAATGTGCTTATTATTTAAAAGATATAATAAAAATAAAAAGAGTATTTTAAATTACAATTATGATGTAACTTAAAATACTCTTTTAATTTCTCAAAATCATAAAAAACTTAATTAGCAATTTGATTCTCTCAAAACCAATAAATAAGCTTTCTTAAAGTTTAGCTAATTACTAAGTTTTAAAAATCATTCATTAACATAACTAAGACTTCATCAACATCAAATAACTCTTCAGTCTCGAATATCTCTTGTAAGTTCTCCACATTCTCATCTGAATGCTCTATATCCTTAGAATAAATACGGCTAACTTCAACCATATCCTCTTCAGTAAACTCACCTTTATCTATAAATCTTATTACAGATAGCTCCTTAATCATTAATGTACTGATTATGGCTAACTTTATTTTTGCAGACATATCATAGTCAAAGATAGATTTCATGAAGTATCTAAATATGAAATAAACTAATATGTTCTTAAACTTGTATAAGTTCTTTTTATAATACTCATTAAACTCTCTATGTTTCTCAACATAGAACTCTTCTCTTCCCTCTAAATACTTTAATCCATTATCTAATCCCAGTGGATCATTAGAATTTATATGCTTTATGCCTTTATATACATTAAAATATTCGTATAGGTTATTGTATTTGGTACTCTCTTTTCCTTTGTAATTATCTAAATCCTTTATAAGTTCATTTAAGAATTTCTCTTCTTTATATTCTTCAATAACATCTTCTATTTCATCCATGTCACCTAAATCTATTTTATTTTGAACCTCTTTAACAAATTTAAGTGCTAGTGCCGCTTTTGTTCCTAAATCTAAATCAGCATGTTCCATGATGTTAAATACAACATCCCTACACCCTAAAAAGTCTGAAAGAACCTCTTCATCAATACCTTGGTCAAAGTAATTTTCGTCCTCATTAAAGTCATTATCTTCTCTATTATCCTCACAAATCTCCTCTTCACTTAACTGAAAAGTATTATTTTCAGGCTTTCTTAAAATAATTCTTGCAGCCTCTGGACAGGATAAAGATATTCCTATTTCTCTTAAGTACAAAAACTCTTCAGTATATCTTGGAAATTGCTTACAAGTGTGACAAAGATGTTCTTCTCCAAGGTTAATATAAATATCACACATCTTCTCCTCATTTAAAAAAGAACAATTTCCATTATTTAAAAGAAAAACATTGTCTCCATCTTCATCTTTAACTATCTTACTTCTCAAGATTTCTCCAAATTCACCCTCAACCTTCTCATAATAGCCATGGGTTTCATCATCAATAACAATTCCCCATCCAGCACAACAAGTATCTTCACAATCTGATGCTATACATTTAAAATCATTAAAATAATTCGGTACTCTTACTTTCATTTTCTTCCTCACAGTTCATAATAATTCTAAGTCTTACCTTTTAATTATATCAAAAAATATAAGTCCTTTGTTTAATACCCTATATTTTAAAACATTTCCCATTTTATACTCTTTCTAAACTCTTGATTTCTCCTCTCAAAAGCTATTATTTTTATGAAAAACTCCAAAAACAATTATATTTACATAGTAAAGAATTTCAAATACTGTTATAATTTATTTGAAAAACTTCTATATTTTTCAAGTTAGGATAAGTTTTTAATAATTAGTTTTTCATTCATATTTATATGAAAAATAACTTTTAAATTAATTGGTAAATATTCATTTTATGGAGGAGATTATATTTATGTGTAACAAAAACAATACATTTGAAAAGAATCTAAATATAAACCATAAACCAGAACCAATAAAACTATTTGATAAGGATAATAACATATGGAATTCAAAATATTTTAGAATTCCCAATATACAATTATTAAATGACGGTACAATTTTAACCTTTTCAGATATTCGTTATAATGGTCCTGATGACCATGCTTATATAGACATAGCTTCTGCACGTAGTACTGATTTTGGGAAGACATGGAGTTATCAAATAGCAATGAAAAATAATCGTATTGACTCTACCTACTCTCGTGTAATGGACTCCACAACAGTTATTACAAATACAGGTAGAATAATATTAATTGCAGGTTCATGGAATACAAATGGAAACTGGGCAATGACTACCCCTTCCCTAAGAAGTGATTGGTCTGTTCAAATGATTTATTCTGATGACAATGGATTAACTTGGTCTAATAAAATAGATTTAACTACTAACTCCTCAAAAGTAAAAAATCAACCAAGTAATACAATTGGATGGCTAGGGGGTGTTGGCTCAGGTGTTGTAATGGATGATGGAACAATAGTTATGCCAGCACAAATTTCATTAAGAGAAAATAATGAAAATAACTATTATTCATTAATTATCTATTCAAAGGATAATGGTGAAACATGGACAATGGGAAACAAAGTTCCTAATTCAAACACTTCTGAAAATATGGTCATAGAATTAGATGGAGCTTTAATTATGAGTACAAGATATGATTACTCTGGTTATAGAGCAGCATACATCTCTCACGATTTAGGAAACACTTGGGAAATATATGAACCTTTAAACGGTAAAATTTTAACTGGTAAGGGATCTGGATGCCAAGGTTCATTTATTAAGGCTACTACTTCAAATGGACATAGAATAGGCTTAATTTCAGCACCTAAAAACACTAAAGGTGAGTATATAAGAGACAATATTGCTGTTTATATGATTGATTTTGATGACTTATCCAAAGGAGTTCAGGAAATATGTATTCCTTACCCTAAAGATGGTAACAAATTAGGTGGTGGATATTCTTGTCTATCCTTTAAAAATGGACATTTAAGCATTGTTTATGAAGCCAATGGAAATATAGAATATCAAGACTTAACACCTTATTACTTACTAATTAATAAACAATAATAAAATACTACATTATACTAAAACAAATCAAAGGAGCATAACCATGAAAATAGGACTAGCATCTAAAGAATTTATAAATAAAGATATTGAAAAAAACACTAATACAATTATAAAATCCATGATAGAAGCAAAAGAAAATAATGCTCATATGATTTGTTTTGGAGAAGCTTTTCTTGAAGGATTTGATTCGCTATCTTGGAACTATGAGAAAGATAAAGAAATAGCACTTACTCTTTCCTCTTTACCTATTAAAACCCTATGTGATTATGCAAAGAAAATATGTATTTGTGTTTCATTTGGCTATATTGAAAATTACAAAGGTTTATTATATTGCAGACAGACATAATACACTCTAAGAATTTAATTGAAACCTTCTTCAGCACACCAAGTTAATAAATGAACCATATTTATCTTATTTAGAACATAAAAATAATATATACAATATACACTATGTTCTTGTTTAAATATGGCATGGAAAATTTAAAAAATAATGGAGATGCGATGTATATGCAAAATTTTGATTGGCAATTATTGAAGTCTCAACATATTGTTAGGGATAGATGGATTTCTCTGAGGGCAGATACATGTAAAATGCCAAATGGTAGGATTGTTACTCCGTATTATGTTTATGAATATCCGACCTGGGTAAACGTTGTGGCAATAACTAAACGAAAAGAAGTTGTTTTAGTACAACAATATCGTCATGGATGCCAAAAGACACTATTAGAACTACCCTCAGGTGGAATGGAGATTACAGATACATCTCCTACTGAAGCAATTAAAAGAGAATTAGCTGAGGAAACAGGTTATACTGGTGAAGAGTTTATTCACACATGTACTATATCTGCTAATCCCGCAAATCATAATAACCTTACTCATTGTTTTCTTGCTTTGAATGTTGAGTTAACTAAAGATATTAATTTAGATGAAACAGAGCAAATAAAAGTTGTATTAAAACCCTTGAATGAAGTAATAAAAAGTCTTAAAAACAATGAATTTTTACAAGCACTACATGTTTCATCTTTATTTCATGCTTTCATGTATATGGATATAATAAAGATTTAATATACGATATTTTTTAATGATAAGTTAATAAAAATAAATAACGTATTGTAAAATCGCATTGTTCAAGAGATTATATTTGCAATTTTTTTATTATAAATTTTTTTAAAATAATATATTTATCTTTTTCACTTAGTTTTTATAAATTGGAATTTAAGTGACAATCTAAATTTTACGCTATGTAAAATAATAATGTTGAAAATATAGTATTAAAAAAGGATCAGTCATTTACTGGTCCTTTTAGTTTGTTATTTTTTAGTTATAATACTAAGTGTACAGCTTAATTGTTCACTTTAATTTTTGTTATTTATCAATGTTGATTTAGAGTATGTCTTACATCTTTGCTTGCTTTGATTTATCTTTATTTTAAAAGTTCTTTTAATAACACCTATATTACAATCATCGTTTATAGGAATTCTAATAATTTTAAGTACCTTTAAGGTATCTCCTCTACGGTATGCTCTTTCAATTTCTCCACTCTCTACCTTTAATATGTTAAGTTGTATAGAATCATCATAGTAAACAGAGTACTGTCTTTGTACTATTGTTGTTTTAGGAAATCTTCTAAGAAAATTATCCGGATCATTAAGCTCTCCATTTATTAGTATAACTTTAGCTGTCATTATAATCTCACCATTAGAATTTATATTTATAAAGTAGAAAAACATTATTTTTATAAAGTTATAAAGTAATACTACTATAGTTGCTACCAAACCTATTGCTATAAAATTCATTATAACTGGCTTAGCATTCTCAATAAGTATAGTTCCTTTTATCATCTCTTCTAAAATAACTATAGCATACAATATATATATTATATAAACATACTTCAATCCACTACCTAAGTATTTTAGCCTTTCCTTTGTTTCATTATTTATATATCTTCTCCACTCTTCATTATTAAAAGACCATTTTATTAATTCTTCATCTTTTAGGCTAATTCTAACTCTAATAAATTTATAAATATTAATACCTGTAATAGCTAAGGCCAACATAACTATACCTGAAAATAGCATTGTAATACCTATATTTCCTAATCTGTCTATTTTGTAGCCATTTTTCATCGCTTCTATTGATGCAATAAAAATTATAATTGAAGTTATAATATACCTATAATATTTCATTTTAATTTCCCTCACTTTAATCCCAATTAACCAGTTTACTCATCTGAATTTTAAGCTACTCTTATCATTTCTCAATAAAAAATCTCCCCCAAATTTATCAATTATCTTTATTTTTTCACTCATACTTTCTACCTCTACAAATACCCATTTTATTAATTAATAAAATTATTACACTTCTATTTTCATTCCGTCATATGCAAACTCTATGTCATCCAACTCTTTTTCAAGCTGAACATAATCATCATAAGATTTGCCCCAATCCTCTTCTAGATGAGTTATGATTACTCTTTTAATATTATATTTACTTTTTAAATCCTTAATTTCATTCATGGTAAATAGTTCATCTCTTAGAGGACTATCTTCTTTTAAAATAAAACCATCTTTTAACACTTCCCCCACAATGGTATTTCCTATAATTAAACAATCTGCATTAAAAAACACTTCACTTTCTGGAAATGGCTTAACATCACAAGGTGCATATATAAGTTTCTTTCCTTCTTTTTCAAAAACAAATACTGTTGCATGATTAGCATTAATAAAACTTACTTTTATATCTTCAATAAATATATGGTCATTTACACTTTTTCTCTTAATAAGGTTTCTAACATTTTCATAGTAATCTAAATAAGAACCATACTCAAAGCCTATTGAATTTATACTTTTCATAACATTATCTAATGCAAATACTTCTATTGTATTTTCACAATTCTTGCCACAAGAGACATCTAGCCAATTAAGTCTAAGTTGTTTAAAAACCCTCATTCCTAAAGTATGATCTGGATCAACATGGCTAAATAAAACTCTATCAATCTCATTTATGCCACAATAATTTATTCCATAAGCAATATCTTCTGGAGTATCAACTAACAAATTTATATCTTCTAAAAATAAACTACATCCACATCTTGAATAAGGCCTTCCTTTAATTCTTGCCTCTTTACAAACCCTACAATTACATAATGGCTTAGGCAATGAAACACATCCTCCACTTCCAACGATCTTAAAATTCATCTTTCTCATTCCCCCTTAAAGCTAAAAAAATAATAAATACTGTTTTTACATAAAAATACTTGCTTACTTTATCATTAAAAGTTCTTTTAATTTTATATTACACCCATAATAGCATATTTTTTCCATAATTAATAATAAAAAAAGATTTAAAGCTTACTCTGCTTTAAATCTTTTCATTCTAACATATACATAATATTTACCTTTTCTAATTTTATTTTATAACTTATTATCTTATTTTAAATCTTCTTTTTCATCATATCCTAAAAATACTACCTTAGCTAAAACTCTCATTAAATCCATTGCTTTTTTCATAATAATTTCTCTCCTTCTTAACTCTTTAATTTCAACTTTCTTATTTATCCACTTAAATTCTAACTTTTTATTAACTTGTCCATTTATTTTTCCTATTATTTTAAATCCTCTTTTTCGTCATATCCTAAGAATGTTGCCTTAACTAATACTCTCACTAAATCCATTGCTTTTTTCATAATCAAATCTCTCCTTCTTTATCTCTTAATTTCTCTTTTGGGTTGTTTTCCCTCAACCCTTGATTTAATTATATATTTCTAGGAGAAAATCTCATATTTAAGTAGATTACACTTAGATTACATATTTGAAAGGTTGTTTTTAAGTAATGTCATATTTCTTATTAATACAAAAAAGAAATTAAAAATAAGTAAAAAATTTATGTTAAAATAATGTTATAAAAATTTACCAAAGAAATAAATTAGGAGGCACTTATGAAGGAAAGATTATCATACATATTTGAATTTAAGAAAAAAAAGATATTTACATGCACATTGTTATTGGTATGCTTTATATTAAGCATTTTTAGTACGTTATACTCTACTTCATCACACACTAAAATACTTAACATATTATCAATACTGTGTTTTTTAGCAGCTTTTATTATCTCTCTTTTTAATTTATTTAAAAAGCCAATTAATAATAAAACAAATAATAGTTCTAAAAATAAGGTAAGTAAAAAATCTAAATTCTAAGATATTAAAGAAAGTTATAATCAATGTAAACCCTATGTATGAATAAATATATTAATTTAAGTTATTATATTTATTCATATATACTTTACTCTCTATACTATTTTAAAAATTCATGTTAAATAACTAGCATATATACATATAAAAGACCATATATATTATGTAGTGTAAAAAGCAAATTTCTTAATTACATAATTATCAAACTTTTATGCTAGGAGATTTTAAATGAAAAAAAGATTTATATTAATTCCAACTACATTTATAATTCTAATCTTGTTGTTCACGCCATTTATTAAAGAGCCTCTTTTAAATTTCTTCATAAAAAACGAGCTTAATAAGAATAGTATTACACTAGATTTTAATAAAAACAAAGATGAGATTATTAATTTATTTAAAGATGATATTGAAAATAATGATATTTTTTTAGTTGGCGAGATTCATAGCACATCAAAATCTGTAAAACTTAATATAGATTTCTTAAAATTTTTTGTTGAAAATGCAGATGTAAGATATATCTTATTTGAAGGTGGATATACAATGGGACAATTATTAAATGAATTTTTAATATCAGGAGATTTTAAAATTTTAGATTTTATAATGAGCTCTTTATATGGATCCCTAGCATATACACAGGAACAATATGATTTTTTTGTAGAGTTATATGAATTTAATAAAAAACTTCCAGAAAATAAAAAATTAATGTTTGTAGGAATAGATATAGAGCACCAACCAAACATTGCATTAAGATATATAAATTCTCTTTTACCAAATACAAAACTACCAGAAGATATAAAAGAATACTTTGAACTCCTAAATAAAACTACAGTCAATAATTTTCTCATAAATACTAAGAAAATAGCTATGGGAATAAAAGAAAATGAAAATAGTTTTAAAGAATATTTAGGAGATAATTTCTTTGACTTTTCTTTTTCAATAAATAATATGTCTGTAAGTAGACCAGGATTAAGTCAAAGGGAGCCTTATTTAAAAAGTAATTTCACAACATTATATGAGAGGTTACCTAAAGGGAAATATTTTGGACAATTTGGTGAGATGCATGTAAGCAAATCTGGTAATATGAGTAAATCAGATCCTGTATCTTTAGCTAATTTTTTAAATAATGAATATGACGAAACTAAAAATAAAGTTATATCCATATCCCTTGCACTAAATAACAGTTATGTTTTGAACCAGAATTATGTTGTTGAAGGCCCTATAAATAATTTGCCAGCGTCCTTTTTCCCTCAGGATGGATTAACTAAATTAGTAAAATTGAATTATAAAAATAGTCCATTTTCAAAGTATAAGCTTTTGGTTAAAGAAGCTCCTACTACTGAATACTATGAATATTTATTACTTATTAGTGATTCCCCTGCCTGTACAAAGTATTATAAAAATATATCTAAAGAAAAGACTCAGTAACAACCGAGTCTTTTCTTATATTATTTTAATGAGATACTCAAATTTTAAACACAAAATATAATATTTAGCATCTTTTTTTCCTTATCTTTAAAACCGACATTTTTAATATATGATTATTAAGTAATTATCTTCGCTATAAGGTTTAAGGTAAAAACTTAGTGCTATAAGCAAGAATATCTTTTATACGAGTATGATTATTTTTTTATATGATTCAGTTTAAATTACATGTCATAATTTTATTAAGAATTGCTGTTAATTTTAATTAAGACATTTTAGTAATTTTTATTTGCTTTAATAAGGCAATTAACCCTCCAATTCTTAATCCTGAAAGTGCATCTAAAATGTTTCTAGATGTAATAACTGTATCAATAGACACGCTTGTTAATATAAATATAGCAAAAAGAATAACTATACTTATATAAGCTCTTATAGGTTTGTAATTAATATAATCAAACAATGTACAATTTTCACATATCTTCATTACTAAAAAATACGCTATAAAATATGCTGATGAAAAATATAATAAAAATTCAAACATAAAACTTTACCTCGTAACAAATTACAAATTTATCCATAAATGTTATATCACCTTTTGAATACTAGTCTTTCTGCTAATAAAAAAGATTATCTAAACTTATCATTAACATGCTATTACATCTCTATATAAAACCAACATAGTTTTAAAACATAACCAAATAAAAAAACTGTACCATAACATAATAAAACTTATAAAATGACTATAAATTCTTAGTGGAAATCAGTAATTCTCTGAATCTATTTATAAGTTTTATAAATTACTTGATACAGTTTTTTATCTCTATTTTTTTAAAATCCTCTGGTTTGATGTGGCTAACTTAACATCATATTGAATGTTGTTACTCACCTTTAACTTTTCATCATACTTTCCAAACTTAAAGTACATATCCCCCTTTAGATTATATATATCAGGAAACTTCTCTCTAAACTTCTCTTCACTAAGTCCAGAATAAACTATGACTTTAAGCTTTCTCTTTCTTGCTGAATTAACCATTTCTCTTAGTTCCTTAGGTTGAAGTGACCATTCAAGGCCTGCAAGTATGATACCTTCATTAAAAGGATCTTTTGTTACCTCATCCAATATTTCTTCTGAATCCTTCTCTATGTTTGGTAATTCTTTTAGATGCTGATTAAAGCATCCCTTGCAGTTTAAATTACAATCTACTGCACTTATTAATGCTCCCATAAAAGGCGCATCCTCTACTCTCTCATGAACAATGCCCTTTGTTTTTATAATCATAGGCTTAGCTGATTTCTATCCTTAAACTCTGATTTTTTACCATCATTAAAGAATTCAACTTTTCTTAAGTAGCCTGTTATTCTTTGATATAAATCTAGCTTTTTGCCACATATAGGACACTCTTCTACCCTTTCCTTTACATATCCATGCTCTTCACAATATCTATTTAAAGGAGAAATACTTACATAAGGTGTTCTATATTCCTTACAAACTGTCTTTACTATGTGTTTTGCCTTTTCTCCACTTATAGCTCCATCGCAATAAATATGCACCACAGTTCCTCCTGTGAATAACACTTGAAGCTTCTCTTGGTGATCAAATAATTGCTTTAAGTTTTTAACTTCATTAGGTGGCATATGACATGAGTTTGTATAGTATGGATATTCTCTTCCCCCTCTAACTATAATATCCTCAAAGTCCTCTACATCCTTTTTAGCTAGTCTATAACAAGTTGATTCAGCTGGAGTAGCCTCAAAATTATAAAGATTTCCTGTTTCTTCTTGAAAATTTATTAATTCTTCTCTTATGAAATTACAAACCTTTATTGAAAACTCCATTCCTTCTTCAGTTAATATATTATTTCCATTAAAGTTTTCACACATCTCATTTAATCCAACTATTCCTATAGTACTAAAATGATTTTTCAAAGTACCTACATAAGTTGAAAATGCCGGCAACATATCTTTATTTATAATATTGTCATTTAACCATTTTCTCTTCTTTTCCAAGCTATCTTTTGCTATAATCAATATTTCTTTTAAAGCATTAAAAAACTCTTTTTCATTATTTTTATGTTTATATGCCAATCTTGGTAAGTTTACTGTAACAACACCTATACTTCCTGTACTGTCTCCACTTCCAAAAAGGCCACCATTTCTCTTTCTAAGTTCTCTTAAATCAAGATTTAATCTACAACACATTGATCTTACATCACTTTGATCCATGTCTGAATTCACAAAGTTTGCAAAGTAAGGATATCCAAACTTTCCTGTCATCTCAAATAACATATCATTATTTGGATTATCAAAATCAAAGTTACTATTTATATTATAAGTTGGTATTGGATAAGAAAATGGTCTTCCATTATAATCACCTTCATTCATAAGCTCATAAAAGGCTCTATTTAACATGTCCATTTCCTTTTGACATTCTTTATATGTGAAATCCTGAATCTTATCTCCAATTAAAGCAGGATCATTTTCTAAATCCTTTGGTGGGAATAAATCAAATGTTATATTAGTGAAAGCTGGTTCTGCTCCTGCTCTACTATTACTATTTATGCTAAATATAAAGTTTTGTAGGTTTTGTTTAACCTCTTCATAAGTTAAATTATCCTTCTTTATATAAGGTGCTAATAAAGTATCAAATGAGTTAAAAGCAACAGCTCCCATAATCTCATTTTGATATATTGTAACTAGGTTTGCTATTTGGTTTAATATAGCATCAAAATGTTTTGCTGGACTACTAGTTGGAATATTAGGAATTCCTTGTACCCCCATAAATATTATATTTCTTAATGAATATCCACAGCAGTAAAGAGTTAATCCTCCTAAGTCATGAATATGCATATCTCCATTTCTATAAGCATCTATTATTCTCTTGTCTTTGTACACCTCATTAAGCCAGTAATCCTTAGAAACTTCAGCTATTATGTGCTTATTAAGACTTCCAAAGCTGTATGGTGAGTTAGAATTTTCATTAACTCTCCAATCTATTTTTTTAATATAATCATCTACTATTTTCTTACTAGACAACATATTTTTCACATCCTTTTTTTACATCCCTTTTGTTTCTACTGACATTATACATCAGTTTAAAATGTTATAATAAATACTCATATACCTATATAGTCATAATCAATTAATTATTTGTTTTTTTTGGAAACATCTCTAACTGCTCATGCAATCTAAGTTCTTCCCACATCATAACTTTGCTAAAAAAATTTAACCAAAATTATCCTAAATCACTCAGAATCATAAGAGAAGCTTGTATTTTCCTCGCTTCTAAAAAAACAAAAATTTTTATATAAAATTTTTTAATTTATTACTCAGCTTAATAAATTTCACCTCAAAATATCAAATAATCTTAATAGAATTTTATGTATATTTCTTACAACTACTAATATTATTAACTAAGAAATATATATTCATATATAATAATATATTATTTATTGGAGGAAATAATGAAAAATACAGTTACAAAGAAATGGGGATTAGGAAGTCTTTCTTTTCCAATTTCTATATTTGCTATTATGCTTTCTTTTAGCTTTGTCTATGGTAAAACTTTAGGGAAAATTATATTTAATTCTCTAGGTGTGCCTTTTCCTTATGAACTTATTTCCTTGCTACTCTTAGTTATAGCTCTTCTTCTTAGCTCTAAGTACAAAGATCACAAGTTTTCAAAGACAGGAATGATTTTATCTAAGGTTGTAATATCCTTGATATTAATTTCATCTATTTTCGCTATAATTCTTTAACAAATAACAACTTATTTTAGTTTTAGATTCATAAGCTACACAAGTAAAAACTTAATATTTTCTAAAGATTAAACTTTTACTATAAAGGTAGTTCCCTTATCTGAACTACCTTCTAATTCTTCTCAAATTAGTTTAGATCTATTATAATTTCTCTTCATTCCTCTTAATTTCCTCATTAACTCTATAAGCCTTAATAAAGCAAAGTACTGCCAGTAGGATATTTACATAGGGAACTATTATTGTTATTTGAATAAAAAATATTAATAATATACCAACAAGTATCCAAAGATTTCGCTTCATAGATAAACTCATTATATTTTCAGCCCCTTTTCATATATATAATCAATTCATAATTTTGTAATATATTGAAATTATATTCAAGTATAGATATAATTATCTATAATAAGATATTTTGATTGGAGGGATAAACTATGAAAAGTGTAATACATACAAAAAAATTTGGGATAGGAAGTCTTTCTTTATTAATTTCTATATTTTCAATTATGTTTTCATTCACTTACTTTAATGGACAATACTTAGGACAACATATCTTTAGTACATTAGGAATCTCTTTCCCTTATGGGATTATCTCTTTGATTTTATTCGGTATATCCTACTTCATTGCATACAAAAACAAGGAAGACAAATTTGCTAAAGCAGGAATGAATATATCAATATTATTCTCAGTATTAATTTTAGCATTATCTATACTTTCAGCATTATTATAAATTTGATTAGCTCATAACAAATAGAAATTCATAGTAAAATTACGTATATAATGCAATTGACAACAATGTGTATTAGGACATAAATTCCATTTGTTTTATAATTTATAGAAATTAAAAGGTCAGCAAAAACTTGCTGACCTTTGTTTATATAGTATTAAAAATGAATTACGAGTATTAATTTCAAAAAAGCTTTATTTATTAGTTTCTCTAAAAGTATCAACTAAATATTAAGTGTTCTTTTCTAACCTTTCATTATAAATTTCTAAATCCTCACTTAATGAAAAGCTCTTTCTAAAATCACTTACTATATTTTCATCCTTGCTTATTGTAAGTACCTTGCCCCCATCCCACGAAATTATTTCAACCTCTGCAAGTGGATGTTGAATATTAACTGGATTTTTCCAAAGCTCCTCATTCCCATCTGCATAAGGAAGATCATATTTCATAATCTCTTCTAAGGATACATCTTTCTTAAATCCACTTAATACGCCCCAAATAAGCTGAAAATCTTCTGACTTAACTATCTCATCCAGCTCACTTCCTGATAAAAATGAATACTCCCTTGATAATAAGTCATTTATCCTTTCATCTACTGGATAAGCACAAGTATCTGTAATAAGCCAGTTAAACTCAGTATGAATATTGTTAATAGCTTTAAACACCTTAGCTAAATCTGTGTAATACTCTTCCCCTCTTTCTAAAACTGCACCCTTCATCCTTATCTCCTATAATCAATAGTTTACACTTTATGTTATACCTTAAAATCATATTGGTTTTTAGCTAACACTCAAAAGCTAGCCAAAAATCAACATTCACCTTAAATACATTCTTAATTTAAAGCTATTATAGTCCTTCAATCTCTCTAGCCTTCTCTTCTATCTTCTTTAATTCCTTATATGCGTGTTGAACCTTATCTTGTACAACATTAAGTTTCTCTAAATGCTCTATAGCTGCCTCTCTATAAATATCTCCTAAATCATTATTACACCAGTTTGAATTTTCAAGTTCATAGCCTTTAACCATTTCCCTGTCCTCATTATCCATATCATCAATGTATGCCTTTAAAACATCAGATATATGTGTTAACTTAAATATTGCCTCTCCACTATATCCTGGCATTATATTTTTAAGAACTAAAGTAGCTCCATCATCTCTAATTTCTATTTCTTGCTCTGGCAATTCTCCATCTAAAAGAACTGACTCCATCTTCTCAAAATTATCTATAAGTTTCTTTGCTTTTTTAGCTAATCTCATTTCCTTTGATTCCATTTTAAACTCCTCACTTTCTAGTCCAACTTTGAAGTTTTATTTATTCTATTATACTACATTACAACACTGCATTTCTGGATTATCCACAAGTTTTAAAGTTATTTCTGAAAGATTAGTAACTCCACAAGCTTTTAGATTATCCAAACAATTCTCTAATACTTTTTCAGTATTTTCAGAATTAACATCATAAGAATATGGTTTCATATCACTTAAAGAGATCTCTTTATACCCTACTTCCTGAAGTACATCACTTAAGTTTTTATCTAAATTAAATGCTTCCAAAACACAACATAATTGAAAATAACCATACATCATGACACTGTTCATTATTTCAGTTCCCCATATTTTCTTGAAGAACTCCTTAAAGTTACTTTCCTTAGTCAATGGACTTGGTATATCCTTAATTATGTGGTGTATCATCTCTTTTACCCTATTTAAGTTATTTTTCTTATCAACTTTTTTCCAATATGCAACTGCAAAGGAATTAGCAAAAAGCTCCTCATTAACACCATCCATGTCTACATTATTAATATCAACTAATACATGTCCAATTTCATGAATAATATTATACCAATGAAAATACAAATCAAACTTTTTTTGTACACTTTCTTCTCCAAAAAGCTGAGCAAAACCAATTTGTTCTTCCACTGTTCCTGTTTCATATTTCCCACTGATTATTTCATAACTCATAGATTCTCCCTCATTTCTTGTAACTTTCTAATACTCAAGAAAATTTTTCTTAAATACTTTTTATCCTGTGTCCCTCTTATATAATACTCTTAAAAGCTTATAAATGTAATCATTTACTATGAATATTTATATTTTATCACACATAAATCACATTATAAAATTAACTAAGATTAAACTATTTGTATATATAGTAAAAAAATAAAGAACTGTATCAAACTTAAAATAATAAAACTTATAAATTGAAATGAAAATAATATTCATATAAGCTTTATTCTAAGTTTTTAATGATACAGCTCTTTAACATCTAGAATTTAAAATTTATGTCTAAAACTCATCGTAATTTATACCAAAATCATTTTCAGGAAGATCTTTTGTCAGAATACAATAAGCAACTCCTATTAAGATAGGAACAATAAAAATTGATAAAGAAAATAAATAATATAAACTTAATAATCTCATAACAAAACCCTCCTTTTAATATCAAATAAATAACTAAAATATTTATTTATTAATAATATTATAACATATCAAATCATAAACAAACAGACTATTAACAAAAATTCTTTTATGTTATAATTAAAAGGTAGGGAATTTTATGAAATTTTCCTTATAATCCAGAAAAGCCTATATGCAAAAACGCATATAGACCTTTTTTATTTAGACTCCATTTTTAGATAATATTAATATCTTTCACTTTCATTTCATTAACTCTTTAACTAATAAAATCTACTTTTAAACACATATTATC
This sequence comes from Clostridium sp. LIBA-8553, assembly GCF_057782465.1. Taxonomy (NCBI): domain Bacteria; kingdom Bacillati; phylum Bacillota; class Clostridia; order Eubacteriales; family Clostridiaceae; genus Clostridium; species Clostridium sp. LIBA-8553. The sequence continues at coordinate 1,138,428 of NZ_CM173489.1, read as the reverse complement.
TAATAAAATTAGTAAACTCTCTTTCTTCTAATTCTGGCTTAAGAATGTTATTTTCCTTACCTAATTCTATGCACTTCATTAACCATGCCATGTTTCTTCCTAGGACTCTCATTGTTTGCATACCCTCTAAATCATTTTTAACATCTTCTGGAGTATATCCATGGACCATATTCCAATATTGAGAACTTACAACTGGCATGTTAGATATTGTAAGATACTTGCTTAATTGATCTAAAGTAGCTGTTGTTCCAGCACGTCTTGCACTACATATAACTGCTCCTGGTTTAAATGCTAAGTGGCTACCCCCACTAAAAAATACTCTATCTAAAAATGAAGTTATTGAACCTGAAGCTGATGCATAATAAACTGGAGATCCAAATACAAATCCATCTGCATCCTTAGCTTTTTCTACAAAGTCATTTACAATATCCTTCATAAAGCATTCTCCTGTTTTCTTACATACACGACATCCTATACATCCAGCTATAGGTTTATTTCCTAATTGGAATATTTCAGTATTGATTCCATTCTCCTCTAAAGTTTTACTTACCTCTTGTAGTGCTGTGTAAGTACATCCTTTTCTATTAGGACTTCCATTAACTAATAATACTTTCATTTTTATACCTCCTAATTATAACTCTTTATTATACTCTAGTTTTTACTTATTAATTCTTATTACTTTTTATTCCTAAATCTTCTTTTAATAAAATTATAAACCTTTGAGTTAACTCCAAGGCAAGAACTTTTTTTATTTTTCTATAAAAAAGAGGGCAAGATTGAATCCTGCCCTCTTACTTCTACTAAGTTAATTTCAATTCATAAAGTCTTACTTCATGCAACCTATAACAAACTTCTTTTAATTCTTCTTTTCTTTCTATAGGAGCTTCAAAGTTAAATACTCTAACTCCGAATATATCTCCACAATCATTAAGATTTATAAACTTTTTTATAATCTTATTTGTACTATTTCCTTTTACAAAAGCATTTAAATATTCTAACTTTCTCTCAAACCCTTGCTTTATATACCAATTATTTGCCTCTTCATCCTCTTGTGTCCATGCTTCAAATCGCCTTATTCCAAGTTCTATCAATCTCATCTTTGCATAATTAAGCATTTTAGTTGCAACAGAAATATTTCTATACTCTGGCAAAACAGCTATGTTCCAAATTACTCCACCTAATTCACCTTTTAGATAACAAAGCTCTCCTTCTTTTCTCTCATATTCAACGTCAAGAATTCCTATTATCTTTCCATCCTTCTCAGCTACTATAGAAAGTGATGAATTTTCATAAAGCTCTTTTTCTCTTTTTACATCATCAAAATATGAAGTGTTAAAAAAAGAAAGTACTCTACACCTTACCCATCCTCTCTCATCCTCATCTCTATACTCCCTAATAACCATATATCCACTCCTAAAATCAATATTAGGTATAAATAAGCTTAAATTACTCATTAAGGAAGTCTTGTAACCAGTTTAGGGCTTCCTCTCTTCCCATAGGTGCACAATGACCATGTACATATGTTTCAAAGTCAATTTCCTTAACCTTATTTATGTAAGCTTCTAATTTATCCTTATCATACTTTTCCTTCTTTCCATAGAAATCTATGCAGTCTGCATCTCCCACAAAAAGAATCTTATCTTCTTTTATATAAACTATGGATGAATCCTCTTCATGAGGACCTCCAACTAGTTCCATGTCACAATTAATATTTCCTAAATCTAAGCTTAATTTCTTATCATATACAATATCAGCAGTTTCCACCTTTATTTTACTTCTATCTGGATACTCTATACGAATATGTTCATCACAAAACTCTATTTCCTCTCCACTCTCAAGACGTTCATTCATAGCCTCTTCTGTCCATTTCCAAGCCTTCATATTCTCTAGCTTTTTATTAGTTAGCTTATTAGCTATCACTTGTCCATCAAAAGCACAAATAGCATATGTATGGTCCCAATGCCAATGAGTTATTACTGCAATCTCTGGCTTTTCAAGTCCTCTTTCCTTTAATCCTTCATAGAAAAGCTCTAAATGAGCAGGTGAGTTTCCAGTATCAATCATAATTGAAAACTTATCCCCTTTAACATATCCTAAAGTAGGTCTATCACTATGAGCATCATTTGGCATATAATATACATTTTTGCTTAATTCCTTTAATATCATCTTTCTCTCTCCTCTTAATTTCATCCTAAATAGTTATTTAAAGTTTATTTGTTCTCTAATACTTTTTATTAAATTAATTTATCTTAATCTAAGAGTTTCTTAAACCTCTTTTTAATCTATTTCAGTAAATTTCTATATAATAAATATCAATTTTTAATTGTCTTTTTTATTCACCTAATCATTTTATCTATATTAATACTAACTCTCTAAAGACTCAATTTCATAAAGCTTTGTAGGACTTCCCCACTTATCTATATCAAGTCCAATTTCATGAAATCCCATCTTTTCATAAAGCTGAATATGATCTGTGCTTATATAAACCTTATTATAGCCCAATTTATGAGCATATCTTCTTCCATGACTTATTAACTTTTCACTTAATCTCTGCCCCCTATACTTCTCATCAATAAATAAAGTTGCAATCCAAGGAGTAAGATCCCTATTCCTAATCGGTTCATTCTTAATAACTTGATAAAAACCAATTATCTCTTCCCTCTTAAGCATTACAAAACTCTGTGGTATTTTTCCCTTTAATGAAATTCCAATCTCTAATTGTTCCTGAAAGAATGGTTTAACTCCCCATCCACAATTCTCTACATATTTTAAAACTCTATCCTTTAAGTGAAGATTTTCTTCAACTGAAAGAATTTTATATTCCTCTACCATATACACCTCTTAATTTAAATTATTATGAAAAAGTTTACTTAAATTATACACTATTGAAAATAAACTTTCCGCTCTTATTCCATTTCTTAATATTAATGTTACAATGAAAGAGTACATAATTTACATGAATTTTCATGATTTACATTAAGAGGTGATTCTTATATGACTTTAATATTTATTGTGTTACTCATGGATTTATTATTTCCATTTATAATAGCTATTCCCTATAATGGATATAGTCATAAAAAGACAGTAATGAGCATGCTAGGCACTAAAAAAAGCCCCTTAGGTTGGCTTTATAACCTATGGATGGTTATATCAGGTTTTGTAATGATCTACTTTGGGTACGTATTATTTTCATACTACAACTCCCTTGAACAGTCCCTAGCCCTTACTCTTTTGCTTTTATTTTTTCTATATGGTATTGGAGATGAAATTATATCAGGTCTTTTCACCTTAAATGAAAATAAGGAAGAGGGAATTCTTTCTTCTAATATGCACAGTATAGGTTCTGCCTTAGGATTTGCAGCTCTTCAATTCGCTCCCTTAGTCCTTGCTCTTTTGCAGTTCGAATCTAAGGAAACCTTCTTTGGAATTTCAAGTGTTATATTTTTTATTCTAAGCTTAATCTCCTTTGCTTTCTTTATCATAGGAAAAAAGCCTAAGTTTCAAAACATATTTTTATCCTTAGAAGGCTTGTGGCAAAGACTTGCTCTCCTATTTATGTATTGCCCTTTTATAATTTGGATTTTATACAAGTAATAAATCTTCATGATAATTATGAAGACTATACTTAATACTTAATTCTTTTTATATCTTAATAAATAATAAGTTTACTATTTGAACATAATATATTTAGGATTTGAACCTATAAGTTAAAATATTTAACTTGTCACTTTCATTTTATATAAAAAATATGCAAGTAAAAAACTTATTTGTATATTTTTATTCATATTTTACAAATTCACACATATATATTATTGTTATATTTTTTAATCCTCCATTATTAACAAGTCAGTAAAATTAATTTACTGACTTTAATTTTTTATAAATATTATTTTCAAATCTGAACATATTAATAAACGAATTATAAAGTCAAAAATTTTCTCAAGTTTGATAAAAGTGTCTTAAGCTGTATTTACGTTGTTAATGCCTATTTAAAAAACAAAAAAATGCTAGATAGTATAAAACTCTCTAGCATTTTTCACTTTAAAACTTATTCAATAATTTATTTTTAACTTCTATTAATTCTTTATAAAACTTTTCTAAAATTTTTAATGTAAATTAGAAAAGTCTAATTTTGTAAACAGTATTAATCCTAGCAGGATAAACTTCTTTTATATTTCCATCATAGATAATTTCTATTTTATCCCCTTCTTCTATGCACTCTATAGTACTTTTATTTCCATCTCTATCAATTATCTTAGCTCCGTTAGTATTTACAGAAGCTAGTCCACCTTCATAGTTAATTAAAAGTCCATATTCAACTTTTTCAACAACTTCAGCCATTAACGTTTCCTGCTTCTTATTAAATGTCAAAAAGCCTACGAAAACTACAATCAAAACAACTAAAATTCCAATAAAAACTTTCTTCATTACTTTCTCCTTTGCTATTATTAAAAATATTTATAAAGCCTTCTTTAGAGACATCTCCCACTTAACTCTAAATAAATATCCTTTTTTATTATATCTAGCAAATTCATCTTCTGTCATGTTCTCTAAAAGGCCTTCATTTAATAATAGCTTTTATTTCCACATTCAAACCATAGTTATTTCTGTGATTATTTAGATAATACTATCACCCAAATAAAAATAATATAAAATAGTTCTTTCTCTAACTCTTAATCCATTTAATAATCTTATTTGAAAAATACCCTAAAGCCTCACATATTGTATAAAAAACAACATATCCTATGGCTGAAGAATTAAAAAATATTAAAGCAACAACTATAAAACTTATGGCTGAAACTATGTATGGAAAAAATATTTTCATATGTTTTTTACTTACTATAATACCTTGAAGGAAAAACAATATTGGAAATATAACTATTAGACTTCCTATTAAGAGTCCTTTTAAATCCAATGTACCAAGCTTATTTAAATCTAAAGATAAAAAAGATGATAATAGAAACATGATTAAAGCTGGAAAAAATATCACTACTCCCTCTATCTTATTTAATATTTTCTCACCATTCAATTTAACCCCTCCTTTAAAATTAATTTTTAATAAAGCATCCTATTAATCTAGTTTATTTTCTATATATCCCCATATATTAAATGCTATATAAATATATTCTTTTAAATTACTCCTTATCCTTTAAAAGTAGAAAATTCTTAAGCTCTTTTTCTAAGACTTAAAATTAACTGTTCATACAAAGGCTTTTAAAAAAATTATATAATACACTCCTTAAGATATATGCCTAAAAAGCAAAAATGCAATGATATCAATTAAGGATATCATTGTATGAATAATTTTAGATTAAGTCTATGTTTTAAATGTATATTAAATTTTTAACTAAAACTTGTAATTATAATTTCACGTAAAATTCTTAATGTTTTAAAATCTCATATAAGTTTAGAATTTTAATCTATCTTTAACTTCTGAGTATTTCATAACATTCTTCTTTAACAAATTGTTAAAGTTATCATAATCATCCTTAGATATATTCTCATTAAAAGTCATAATTTTCAAACTATGACTCTTACATTTCTTTCTATAAGATGGATGTATATGATTAAAATCCTGTAATTTAAAACCTAGTTTCAAATAGAAATTTAATCTCTTAATTGAGATTTCATCTATTGGCGGATCTATTTCTAAAATTACATTTTTATTGTTTTTACAAAATTCTTTTAATACTCTAGAACCATAGTTTTTCCCTCTTAAACTAATATCTATAGCAAAGTGTTCTATATATTTATATCCATCCATATCCCAATATAGTAATATTCCAACCATTTTATCTCCATCATATATAACATTAAAATGGTAATCTTCATCTGCTAAGGCTTTTATTTGATCCTCCATGGTTCTTTGCTCAAATATAGGGAAACTAACCTTATATATTTCCATTGCCTTGTTAAAGCACTCATTATTTGAATTTATTCTTATAAATTTCATTTTAAATTCCTCCTAATTTCGAATAAATTGCTACACATTTTTCTAATTTCCTGTAATATATAGTACTCATTATATACTCTCTTCCATTTCCTAGACAATGTGATACCATGTTATTATTTATGGATTAATATGTTATTAAGCACTCCTCTAACCCTACTAATATTCTATTTATAATTACAAGATTATAGGTAAAAGTTTAATACTAAATTTATTTAATTATATATATATTTATAATAAGTAAAGCCGCATAAAAAAACTAAAAAATATAACTTACAAGTACTTAACCTAAGTTTTACACTTAATAATCTATAAAAAAATCAATTTTACAATTTTATATATTAAAACAGTCTCTTTATAAAAAAAAACAATAAAACTTACAAATTTTAGTAATATTTATAAAATTTCATGCATATAAATATCATAGTAGGGGAGTTTTTTGATAATGTAATAATTTATCTGCTTCTTCATGAATTATACAAAAAAAACTTCTCACAACATATTTGCCAAACTCTACATCAAATAAAATCTTAATATTTACCTAACCTAATTAGAGACTATCTTATTAAAAAGATAGTCTCTATACCTTTTTAAAGGCAAATTACATAATATTTTAAAATATTAACTAACCTAATATAAAAATAGAACCTACTTTTATTTAAAAGTAGGCTCCATTATTTTTACTTCAATCTTATTTATTTTTAAATTTCTTTGCCTGTTAAAAAAATTAAACTTCTAAAATACGTTTTTCTCATTATTGTAGCTTTAAAATGTATATATAACTTCCCCTTATCTGACCACATTTAGCACTATTTCACAATTTTAAGTAATTTGATTTTTAGCTAGCCTTTCAGACCCCGCTTACAGTTCTATCTAAAAATCAATATTTACTAAAAATAAATGCTAAGCATTTTAACTTAAAACCTTATTATGCTTGACTTGCCCAATCTGCTGGATAAGTTACATATATGAATCTAGCATAATCTGGAACTGAGAATTGAATCTTTGAGCCTTTAGGAATTAAGATAAGTTCACCAGCATCTGCTGAAACCTTTCTTCCATCTATTATTATGTCTAGATGACCTTCTATAACGTAGTCAATTTCATCATAGTTTAAAGTCCAATCAAAAGTAGTTTCCTTCATTTCCATGATTCCAGCACCTAATCTTGGGCTTTCTTCTAACGTAAATAAGTCTTTAGTGTAAACTACATCTCTTGGATTTCCGGTATCCATTCTGTTTGACTCATCAACCTTAACTGTTGGAAGCTTAACTGACATTATTCCGCTCTTGTCTTTATTTCTTATAAAGTCAACTGTCTCATTATTACAAGCTCCAGCAAGCTTTTCTTCAATTATTTGTCTTACTAGTTTTTCTAATAATTCTTTGCTTATGTTCTCCATAATTATTTAGCCTCCTCTATTTTTACTAAAGTTTTGTTAGCTATAAACATTGCAAGAAGTACTGCTGTGATACCACCTACTAACTTAGCAACTATCATAGGGAATATCATATCTGAATTAAATCCAGCTGTGAATCCTAAGTGGTCACCTAATACGAAAGAAGCTGATACTGCAAAAGCAACGTTTATAATCTTTCCTCTGTCATCCATGTCTTTTAACATACCAAACATTGGGATATTATTTGCTAAGCTGGCAATCATACCTGCTGCAGCTATTTCGTTCATTCCTAAGATTTTTCCAAGTCCCATTAAAGGTTTCTTGAATACTTTAGTGATTATATAAACTAGTGGAAATGCTCCTGCTAAAACTATAGCAATATCTCCAACTATTTCTATACCTTCGCTTATTGGGTTCATTCCTGGAATTATTACTATTCCTGTTAAAGCTTCTATAATAGCAGATGCTAAAGCTAAAGTTATGATTATAACAACTCCTTTTCCGAAGTAATTAAATCCTTTAATCATAGCATTTTCAGCTTTCATTAAACCTATAGCTATTAAAACTGCAAATATTATTATTGGAACTAAGTTTTTAAGAACCATCATTACTGGGAAACCTGCAACTAATCCTCCAACGAAAGCTCCTATTGGTATAGTTATTATTCCTGCTAAAATTCCTGTTGCTAAGAATTTATGATCTTTCTTTTCTATGATTCCTAATGATACTGGTATAGTAAATACGATAGTAGCTCCCATCATAGATCCTATTATTAAACCACTGAACATTCCAGCTTGTGGATCTTGTGCTAAACTTGCTGCAAGTGGTGCTCCTCCCATGTCATTTGCAAGAATTGAACCTGCAAACATTGCTGGGTCTGCTCCTAATGCATTAAATACTGGTGTTACTATTGGTCCTAAAACGTTAGCAAGTACTGGTGCTAAGCAGATAACTCCGACCATTGCTAAAGCTAATGATCCCATAGCCATAATACCTTCTTCAAATTGTGCTCCAATTCCAAACTTATTTCCTAAGCACTTGTCAATAGCACCTAAAACCATACATCCAACCATTATATAGATTATAATTTCATTAATACTCATTTCTCTTCCCCCTTATTCTCAAAATTGTTTTATGTCTTTCACTTTAAAAACTAAGCTTATTCATCTCAAGTGATTAATCATAAATAAATTTATATTTATTCTACTCAACAAATTTCAAAGCATTTCTAATTTATTTAATCTCTTTTACTTTCTAAAAGAAATTAGTCAATAAGTTCTAAATAAAATAGAATCTTTTTAGAAATCGACTTAATCATTATTTCACATAATTTATTAAATTAAATTCTTTGCTATTTCACTATGTACAAAAGGAATTATTGAAACATTTATAATATCCTTACTCTGTAAAACAGCTTGTCCTTCCCTCATTCCATTTTCTACACTACTTAAATCTCCTGAGACTATGTATACAAGCTTTCCACCAATTCCAAATGCTAACTGAAGCTTAACCAGATTAACATCACTGCTCTTTAAGGTCTTGTCTAAAGCTAATATACCTGATGAAACCTTACCTGTTTCCATTATTCCAATGGCTTTATCTTCTATGTTCTTTTGAGAATATTTTCCCTTAAGGGCCTTTATTATGTCATCATGAATAGAGTTTATAATAAAGCTTCCAACTAAATATTTCTCTCCAAGACTTTCTCCAAACTCAATGGCTTCTTTAACCTCTCCAGCATCTCCACTAACAATTAAAAAGAATTTTCCTGGGCAAATACTTTTAAGATAAGAAACCTCAACAAAAGCCTTTTTAACAACTTCATTTGAAATCTCAATACCTTTGCTGATACTTCTAAACTCTAAAGCTCCAATGCTTTTATTCATATAAATCCCTCCAAACCTAAGCATTCCTTTCCCTTTTATCTTAAGTTTTAGACTATATTTTAAGCGAGTATTAAGTTCTTAGCTATCCCTTTATACCAACCTTGGTAATCAGTTCTATCTAAAAAGCAATACTAATTTAAAACTGAGCTAAAATTTATATGGTATTAAAATAAATACCAAGCAAAAATGCTTAAGATTTTATGCTTATTATAAGAACCCTAGCTTAAAGTTTTTACTCTTCTTCTAGATCTATAGAATCTACAATGCCAACTATGGCAGCATCTATAGGAACTTCTCTGTTTCCAATTGATTGTCTTGCGGCACCGCCCTTAGTTATAAGAACAGTATCACCAATACCAGCACCAGCATTATCAGCAGCTACAAATAAGCCTTCCTTCTCCTTATCTTTACTTATAAGAAGTCTAACTATTAAAAACTTTTGTCCATTTAGTTTTTCATCTTTTCTGGTTGCCCACACATTTCCTACTACTTTTCCTATTTCCATAATACTCTCACTCCTAATTCTCTTATTGATACCATCTTAGAATGTAATTGCTACTTAAAATATGGATGACTCTTAAAAACCTTTTAAGAAAGCCTCCTATAAAAAATCTTATTTATACCACTCCCTGTGTTTATATAAAACAAAAGGAGTAGCTATAGTTTTAATATACGTTTTTAAGTATTGGGATTTACTGATTACTTCTAGGTTGATTTTTATATAAGCGCCTTCCCCCTTATGATCCTAAAAATCATCCATATTAAAAAAGCTTAAGTTACTCTAAGAAAGCACAATATTCAAATTATTTATGCGTATATAGTCCTTTGCTAAAGGAGTAATTATAGCCTTTTTATCCACTATTAATGTTCTTACTCCATTTATGTGTGGCTTTCTTAAATCACTTTCTGATACTAATTTTTTATTTGAAAGATTTATTGTGAACTCATCTTCAATAATGGAAGCTTCTAAGTTCTTTTCTCCTTCACTCTTATTTTCATCACATAGACAAAGACTTCTGTTTATTTCTTCCTTAATTTCATTAGAAGAAACCTTTTCACCTTTGTTGCCTATTGAAATCTTGTTCAAGTCATCAATAACTTCTATGCCATAAGCTAGAAGCTCTTCCTCAAACTTAATGTATTTATTATATAAAACTTTTGGAGCTGTATTTTTGTACTTTCTGTATTCAATACCCTCCTCAAGAATATAAACTTTCTTACCTTTTAAAAGCATTTCTAAAGCAAAGTTCTCTGCCTTTGTTGTGCATGTTCCTTGAGCTATGTTACTAAGGCCTTTAATACAAAGTTTTGATATAAGTAAAATATCGCAGTCCTTGCATTCTGATGTTAATGGATTGATATGAAATTCTCTTAAGGCTTCTTTATAGAAATCAACATTAGTCTCTCCAATTACAACAATAGACTTTTTCTTTTCTAAAGAATTACTTTTATTACTTTCCTCTTGAATTCTTTTATAAATTTCATCTACTAAAAATTCAATCAGCTTTTCATAATTCATATTAATTTTTACCTCCCTTCCATTTAGAGGTTTCTTTTGACCTATCTCACTCTTCTTAAAGAATCTACTTTAGAATCTTTAATTTATTAAGCTAATTCTTTATAAAATCCTAATTAGCTTTTAAACTTTTAATCTATAAAAATTAACGATTTTAGCTTTACACTTTGTTTCAAAGTTTTTGACCATTAGAAAAATTTCTAAAAACAAAGCCTAAATTTTAAACATTTATACTTAAGTTATTACTTCGCTTATTTTCCTACTATTAAAGCGAAAGTTCCTTTTGAAAATCCACAAGCATTAGCCTCATCATAGTCAATATGCATAAAGGTTCTGTAATCATCGCTAACTCTTACAATAACATCATCAAATATCAGAGGTCTTTTTCCTAATACCTTAACTTTTACGCTATCGTTATTACTAACCCCAAATTTCTTTGCATCCTCTGGTGTCATATGTATGTGTCTCTTAGCAACCATTAATCCTCTATTTAAAGCTATAGCAGCTCTATCTGTCGAAATTGTTATTTCTGCAGTATTATCTAAATCTCCACTTAATTTAACTGGAGGTATAGATCCTAAAACTAAAGCATCTGTAAATGAAACTTCTACTTGTGTTTCCTTTCTAGGTGGTCCTAAAACCACAACATTATCGATATTCCCTCTAGGTCCTGATATAGTAACTCTCTCTTTACAAGCATACTGACCTGGTTGAGATAAATCTTTTATTCTAGTAAGCTCATATCCTTCTCCAAACAATATATCTATATGTTCCTGACTTAAATGGACGTGTCTACCTGAAGCCTCAACTTCTATAAAAGCCTCATTCTTAACTCTTCTAACTACTTCCTCGATAATGTCATGTAATAGATTGTCCATAGCTTCCTCCTATTTCTCGTATTTCCCTGTTCTAACTTTAAAGATCATAATCCAAAATACTGAGGATAGTCTGTTTAAGGCTCTAATTAAATCTTCTCTCTCAACTTGTCCATATTCACCTTTAAAGGCTTCATAAGCTGAAAGTTCTGTTTCTCTTGTTAAGGTTCTTAAAATATTTAGTGCAGCCACTATTTCACCCATTTCATAAGTTGGCATTTCATGTCCTATGCCAAAGTATTTTTTAGGGTTATGTGATTTTTCTCTAAGATCCTTTTCTGTCATTCCTTGAAGAGAAAATCCTTCTAAAGGCTCACTTAAAACCTCGCATCTTAATATTCTACCTGTAAAGCTTAATATCTCTTGAAGGTCCTCCACAAGCTTATTCATTCCCTGTTTGTGACAAAGAACTTGGGTTTCTACGATTCTTGCTTCAAGAGAATCTATCTTTCCTCTGAATATTATTCTCTTATGATCTTTAAATACAAGAAGATTTCCTGTTAGATGTGTCATATGTTCTGGCTTTTCATCTAACTTTGCTCCAAAAACAGTTTCATACTTGTATTCTTTTTCCCTAACAACTTCTCTAATTATCTCTTTAGGTTCTGTTTCTTTATTTAATTTTTCTTCTTCAGAATTAACATAAACTAAATTTATATTATGTTCAGCTAAATAAGATTTGGCAGATGGAGTTATTATCTCTCCCTTAACAACCTTAAACTCCTTTAAGGATTTTAGGTCTTCTCTACTTAATCTTTTTCTTACCTCACCTTCTGTCAAAACAGCCATTTCATCACATCCCCTATTAGATGTACAAAAGGGATTATATTAAAGTGATTATTTTAAATAAAACTTATAATAATATGAAGAGAATATTTGGCTAAGATTTAGAATTTAAGCTATTACGTAGAAGTCGTTACGTTAAGAAGATTAGACTACCTTTTAAATTTAATACAATTTCGCTAAGTTAAATTGAATTATTTCAATATACCAAATCAAAATTTGGATTTTCACTTAAGGTTCTAAACTTTGACAACTACTTCATAGTAATAGCTATAAATTCTTAGTGAATTCCAGTAATTCTTGGAATATATTTATAAGTTTTATATAAACACTTTATACATGCCCTAGTTACAACTTTTTATTATTCAGCTTTTGGTGCCTTTGGTAATATAGCATCAACTTCGAAGTGTGGTCTTGGGATTACGTGTACTGAAACTAAATCTCCAACTCTTTCTGCAGCAGCAGCTCCAGCGTCAGTAGCAGCTTTAACAGCTCCAACATCTCCTCTAACCATAACAGTTACTAATCCTCCACCAACTTGCTCTTTTCCTACTAATTGAACATTTGCAGCCTTAACCATTGCGTCAGCAGCCTCTATTGCTCCTACTAATCCTCTAGTTTCGATCATTCCTAATGCGTTTGCGTTTGCCATAATAAATTCCTCCTCAAAATATCCTTTTTAATTTTTTAATTTTTTAATTTTTTGACTTTAAATTGCTTTTAACTTAATTTTAAACCTTTTTTGTTAAAATTTCACACGGACCTTTTTAGCCCTAGTATTTTTGCATCTTTTTGACTTGAAGTGTTTTAACTTTATATTTATATATGAGTCTAAAGATTTTTCTCTAGACTTTTAATATTGCTTTAGTCTTAAAATTAAATTCTAATCTAAGACTAAAACATATTAAGCATTTTAAACCTTTCAGCTTCCAACTAGTGGAAATAATTTATAAGATTAAATCTTATAGTTTACATTAAAATCAATTTATCTTATAAAATTACTTAAGTTCTTGAATAATCTTCTTAACTAAGAAGTTTATTAACTCTTCCTTATCGCCTAAGTCTAAACTTGCGGCAACTTCTCTTGTAGCATCATTAGCTAACTCTCTAATATCTTCAAGTTCTCTAACTCCATAAGCTACATTTCTTGTATTCATTAAATCTAATGGACCTACATTGTGTGATGTAGAACTTCCTCCAACAGCACCGCATCCTAATGTTAAGGCAGGTACTAGATTGTTTGTAGCTCCTATTCCACCAAGAGCTCCTGGTGAATTTACTACCATTCTTGAAACTGGCATTTCTAATGCAAATCTCTTAACAAGTTCCTCATTATTTGCATGCATACAGAATGTATGTCCAGCTCCTTCATTTAATAATATTTCTTTACATTTATTTAATACAGCATCTACATTCTCTTCTACATAGAAAGTTAAGATTGTTGTTAACTTTTCTCTTGAGAATGGATACTTGTGTCCAACATGACACTCTCTTGGAACTAAAACTCTTGCCCATGAAGGTATTCCTTCTAAGCCAGCTAATTTAGCTATAGCCTGTGGAGTTTTTCCAACTATTTGTGGGTTCATGGTTCCATTTGCTCTCATTACAAATTTAGAAAGCTGGTTTGCTTGCTCTTCAGTTAAGAAGTAAGCTCCTTGTTCTTTTAATTCTCTAACAACAACTTCTTCCATAGCTTTTTCAACTATTATTGATTGCTCTGAAGCACATATTGTTCCATTATCAAAAGTCTTAGAATCTAATATTCTCTTAACTGCTACTTTAACATCTGCACTCTTATCTATGAAAGCTGGTCCATTTCCTGGTCCAACTCCTATAGCTGGTGTTCCTGATGAGTAAGCAGCTCTAACCATTGCTTCTCCACCAGTTGCTAGTATTAATGCAGTGTCTTTGTTCTTCATAAGCTCATTAGTTCCTTCTATTGAAGGTACTGTGATGCATCCTATAGCCCCTTCAGGGCATCCTGCTCTCTCAGCTGCAGCTGCTATTATCTTAGCTGTCTCAATAATACATTTTTTTGCACTTGGATGTGGTGATAAAACAATTGCATTTCTAGCTTTTATTGAAATCATAGCCTTATAAATAGCTGTTGATGTTGGGTTTGTTGAAGGGATAAGACCTGCAACAACTCCTACTGGTATCATTACCTTGAAAACTCTCTTCTCAACATCCTCATCTACTATTCCAACTGTTTTAATATCTTTTATTGAATCATAAACACTTTTTGCTGCGAAAACATTTTTTAATATCTTGTCTTCCCATTTTCCAAAGCCTGTTTCTTCATTTGCCATTTTAGCAAGCTTCTCAGCATTCTCATAAGCAGCTTCTGAAATTGCTTTTACAATTCTATCTATGTCTTGCTGACTCATAAGTGCTAACTTGCTTTGAGCCTCTTTAGCCTTTCTTATAAGTCCCCTAGTTTCTTGAATGGAAACTAAGTCTCTATCTAAAAATTCCATTAACTTTCACCTTCTTCTTTATATTTTAGTAGTACATCTACTAAATCTTTTTTCTTTAGAGATTTAAGCTTGTTAGAAGTTATGTTAATATTTAAGGATTTTATTTTCTTTCTTAATTCCTTAACACTCATTTTAGATATTTCTTTTATATCCATGGAATTCACTTCTTTATTTAAAGGCTCTGTAGTCTTGTCTTCTGAAGTTTCTTCCTTATCTTCTATAAGTTCAGCTTTTTCAGCAACTTCCTCTAAAGCTTCCTTTGAGGTTTCTTCATTTTCAGAGATTACTTCAATTTCTATTTCCTCTATTCTAGAAACTTTTTCTTCTGGGCTTTCCTCTTTAATATCTTTAACACATTTAACAACATCTTCTTGCAGGTCTTCCATTTCAGATTCTGTTTCTTCTAAAATAGCTTCCACCATCTCATCTTTTATTTCTTCATAAACCTCTTCAATCTCTTCTTCCACTTCTTGAATTTCTTCTTGTATTTCCTCTTCTGAATCTTTGCTATTCATTAAAAGAGCTTCTACCTCATCATCAAGTCTTGGAATCACATGAGCACTTCTTAAACTTCCAATCCTACTTGCATAATTTTCAGCAGACTCCACTGCAGCTTGTACAGCATCAACATCTCCTGTAATTTTTACTGTTACGATTCCTCCAGTAACCTTTTCTATTCCAATCAAATCAACACTTGCAGCTTTTAGAGCTGTGTCTGCCGCACATATAGCTGGCACATACCCTATAAATTCTATTAATCCTAAGGCTTTTCCCATATTTTTAGCCTATTAGAATCCTAATGGATTACTAGCTACTGATTGTACTGCCTCTGCGAAGGCATCACATGCCGCTTTACATGCTGATTGTGATCCTGTAAGTAAGGCTCCTGCAAAGTTTGTTTCTGTTGGAGGTGCAAAGAATTCACACATTTCAACGTCTGCAGCCTTTAATGCTGCATCTAAAGCATACATTGCTTCTAATGGAGGAGCTACTAAATAAGCTAATGCTTCCCCTTCTCTTATTCCAGCTGTTTTTGAAAGATATGATCCAGTTCTTGATACACATTGAGCATAATAACAAATTGAATCATCTTCATTTGCACTTATGAATCCAACTCCGCTATCAATGAAATCTAAAGTAGCATTTAATCCACTTCTAACTTCAGCAGGGCTTGGTCCAGCAAGGATACCAATTACTTCTCCAGCTAACTTTGTTGAAGCATTTCCAGCTCCTGCATACATTGATCTAGCATAAACTACATCAACCTCTGCTGCTTTTGTAGCCTCATCTAAAGCTGTATATGTTACATCATCACAGTCAGCTGTGATTAATCCTAAACTCTTGTGATGTGGTTCTAATTCTAATTTTTTAGCCATCTCTGGACTAACATTTGATATTATCTTAACGCTTAAAACATTAGGACGTATTAAATCATTTTTCATGCTTAATTCCCTCCAAACTTATTATTTAAGATCTATTCCTGAAGCTTTTTTATCTAACATTGTTTTTATTAACTCTGCAATGTGAGCTCCTGCTTCAACGGCAGTTGTTCCACCTTTATGAATGTTTGATATAACTGTTCTCTTAGCCTCTGGCATTCCAACCTTTGGTTTATATGCTATGTAAGCTGACATTGATTCTGCAGTTACAAGACCTGGTCTTTCTCCAACTAGTAAGCAAACAACATCTGCACCAGTTGCTTCTCCTACTGCATCCATAGATGGAACTCTACAATATTTAACGAATAATATAGGTCCAACCTCTAATCCATACATTTTTAATCCTTGTTCTATTGAAGGAAGAATGTCTTCTAAGTTAGCTTCTATAGCAGCTGAGCTTAATCCATCTCCAACCATGATTTGAACTTTAGGATTTTTAGCACATTTTTCTTTTATAAACTCTATTGTTTCTGGTGAAAACTTTCTTCCAAGGTCAGGACGAGTTACATATTCATCCTTATCAGTACACATAGTTTTTACAGGTATTAAGTTATTCTTCTTAATAAACTCCTCTGAAACATCTGAGAATACTGAGTCTTGAGCTGCAGCATGGTCTGCTCTAACTCTTAAAGCCGTTATAGTCTTATATCTAGCACCAGCTCTTCCTGTTCCAAGTCTAGCTGGAGTTTTAGCTTTCATAGCTAAATAAGCCTCTCTATCAGCTGGATCATCGACTAAAAGCTGTTTCTTTATATCTATTTCTGTAATATCCGGTATAAACTCATCACTTTCTACTTGAGATTGATTTTGAGTAACTTCCTTAACCACTTTTTCTACTGATTGCATATCAACTTGTCCAACCATTTGGCTAACTAATTGCTCAACCATTAGTTTTAAATCTTTTTCGTTCATAACTCTCTTCTCCCTCCTATCCTAAAAGTACAGATGCATCTCCTGCTTTTTTAGTAAGCTTTCCATTTTCATCTACGAATCCCATTTCAACTAACCAATCTTGGAATTCCTTAATAGCTGTTAATCCAAAAATTTCTCTTAAGGCAGCTGTTTCATGATATCCTGTAGTTTGGTAGTTAAGCATTACGTCATCTCCATGTGGGATTCCCATGAAGTAAGTACATCCTGCTGCTGTTAATAATACAGCTAAATTTTCTATATCATTTTGGTCTGCTTTCATGTGGTTTGTATAACATGCATCACATCCCATTGGTATTCCTGTTAATTTACCCATAAAATGGTCTTCAAGACCTGCTCTTATAACTTGTTTTGAATCATATAAATATTCTGGTCCTATGAATCCAACAACTGTGTTAACTAAGAATGGTTGGAATCTCTTAGCGAATCCATAACATCTAGCCTCCATAGTTACTTGGTCAACTCCATGGTGTGCATCTGATGAAAGCTCTGAACCTTGTCCAGTTTCAAAGTACATTACATTTGGACCTGTAGCTGTTCCATGTTTTAAAGCTAACTGTCTAGCTTCTTCTATAGTAGCTGCATTAAATCCAAAAGCTTCGTTTCCTTTTTCAGAACCTGCTATTGATTGGAATATTAGGTCTGTTGGAGCACCTTGTCTTATAGCTTCCATTTGAGTTGTTACGTGAGCTAATACACAAGTTTGAGTTGGGATTTTAAACTTTTGTTTAACTTCCTCAAATCTCTTTAATACCTTAGTAACACTCTCAACTGAGTCATCAACTGGGTTTAATCCTAAAACTGCATCTCCAACTCCATAAGTTAATCCTTCTAATAATGAAGCCATTATTCCATCTGGATCGTCTGTTGGATGGTTTGGTTGAAGTCTTGCTGATAAAGTTCCTTTTTCACCGATTGTTGTATTACAGTGAGCTGTTACCTTTATTTTTCTTGCTCCATATACTAAATCCATGTTAGACATTAATTTTGTTACAGCTGCTACCATTTCAGAAGTTAAACCTCTTGAAATTCTTCTTATATCAGCACCTGTTGTATTGTCATCAAGTATCCATTCTCTGAATTCAGATACTGTCCAGTGTTTTATTTCATCATAAACTTTTTCATTTACATCGTCTTGAATTATTCTTGTTACCTCATCTATTTCATAAGGAACTGCTGGGTTATTTCTTAAATCCTCTAAAGTTATATTTGATAATACAACCTTTGCTGCTACTCTCTCCTCTGAAGACTCCGCAGCTAATCCAGCTAATTTGTCTCCTGATTTCTCTTCATTTGCCTTAGCCATAACCTCATTTAAAGATTTGAAAGCATAGACTTTTCCAAATAATTTTGTTTTTAAAATCATTTCTTATCCTCCTTCCAATTAGTTAAAAACTAGTGTTTTTATAACGACAGGTAATACTTTTCCCTCAGCAATTGGTGCTCCAAGGTCTATGTAATCACCATTTTCAACCTTAATACCATCAATACAGATAATTTCTTTTTCGAAATTAAGTAAGGAATATATTGCTTGCCCCAAAACCTTAGCCATATCATTTTCAACAACCACTATGAGTTGTCCATCTTTGTCTATTAAATCCTTCATTCCATTTACAAGACCTTTTGCATATTCTTGTATTTCTTTAAAGGATGGGTTCTTTTTACCATTAATAGCTATAGCTATCTTTTGAAAGTCATTTTCTAATCTAAACCACTCTATTTTCTTTTTAAGAGCTTTTTCTAGTTCTTCTGATCCTTGACTCTCATCTTCTAGACTAAGCTTTAATATAGGTAAGTTTTTTATTGGGAAACTATCCTTTGTGTAAGTAATTGTACTTCCACTTATTTCTGTTGTATGAGAACCAGCTCCTACAACAGTGGCTCTTATGGTTTCAATGGCTTTTACTACTTTAAGCTTCCTACATAAATCTGAGTTTTTAATAGCTTGTCCTAGTATTATTCCAATATCACCATATTTAAAATAGTCTTGAACTTCTCCCTCATAATATATATAATCTGCAACTCCTCCTGAGAAGGATATGCATTTTATCTCTGTTTCCAAGGCTATACTTTTATTAGTTACTATATAATCAAAGTATTCATCCTTAGATCTTAAGCCAACACTTTCTTCTAGCCATTTCACCATCATATCAACTACTGGCTTTATATTTTCTAATGTAGCTCTAGTTCCTACTTCTAGTCCTAGATTCTTTTCTTTTATTATCTTTTCTATTTTAGGCGAAATATAAGTTATCTCTCTTGTACTTGGATTAATCTTTATAAGTCTTCCTCCTACATCAAGACATCCTGTTTCTTTCACCTCACCTCTTAGGAATAGTGCAAGGTTACTTGTTCCTCCTCCAATGTCTATATTTACAACACTGGTTGAATGTTCCTTAGAATAAATATGTGCTCCAGCACCCTTTCCAGCTATGATACTTTCTAGGTCTGGCCCAGCTGTTGCCACAACAAAGTCTCCAGCAAATCCACTTAATGTATGTAATACATCATTCGCATTTTCTTTTCTAGCTGTCTCTCCAGTTATGATTACTGCACCTGTCTGAATATCATCCTTATTTATTCCAGCTTTTTTATATTCTTCTTCAATGATTTCTTTTATTCTCTGTCCATTTATTTCAGTATTTGAAATAAGTGGTGTAAAATAAACTTCACTTCTATAGATAATTTCCTTATCTACAATACTTATTCTTGGAACGGTAAAAGCTGATGCTTCATTTTCAACTATTAACTTAGAAAATATAAGCTGAGTTGTACTTGTACCTATATCTATTCCTACACTTAAAAGTTCCTCTTTCACCCTTTCACCCCCTTGATACCTTCCAAAAATTTTATAAGTTGTTATTTTTCATACCAACTCATAACACCCTAATTAAATTCTTTAGCTTATAAACATTAGTATTATTTTTATTCAGTCAGTGCTTAGAGTCTTATCTAAAAAACAAACACCTTTTTAAGCTAAAATTTTATTTTAAAGAACTAAAAAGGCTTAAAGCTACAGAAATAAACTAGATTAAAAAATCTAAGTTTTCTTTTCTATAACCTTAAGCCTCATTGCTCAATTCAAACCACTACTTCGCAGTTCATAGTTATTTACATTCTTTATTTTCTTCAATTTTAAAATTTAATATTACTTTGGTTCCTTCTTTATTAGAAGTTATATCCATAGTTCCTTTTAGTTGATCCTTCATGTAACTATTAACTATGAATAATCCTAAATTATTGCTACCAACTAACCCTAAATCAAAACCACATCCATCATCTACAACAGCTATAGTTTTGTCTTCTCCTTGGCTTTGAATAAGGATTTGGATTGTTCCTTCTTCTTTATCACCAAATGCATGATCATAACAATTTTGTATAAGCTCATTCATTATTAGAAGCAAGCCAGTTAACTTTTCTCCACCTATATAAAAATTATTTCCTGTTATATAGATATTTATATTTGTTCCATACCAACTTTTCTTTATATTTTCTATTAATGCCTCTAAGGCATCTCTAACTTTAATATTACTTCCTTGAGATTTAGATAATAAATCATGAGTTGTAGCAATAGCAAGTATTCTGTTTACACTCTCTTGTAGATATTCTTTAGCTTCATCATTTTTACATCGTCTACTCTGACTTCTAAGTAATGCCGCTGCTGTTTGCAAACTATTTTTTACTCTATGATGAGCTTCTCTTAAAGCTACTGACTTTAAGACTAACTCAGCCTCTTTATTTTTAATCTCACTTATGTCCTTTATTACCTCTATAACTCTTAAGTTCTCTTTATTTGTAAATGTTCTACTTATTTCAAAATAAGAATTTTCAACTTGAATTTCTTTAACCTGCTTAAAATCCTCTTTTTCATTAAAAATTCTAGAAATATCTTCAAACTTAGCGCAATCTAAGGATAATTTATCAAAATCATCTCCATAGCTTATGTTCTCATAGCCTAAGCAATTATAGATGTCATCTGCTCTAATATTCTTTATAACAAGTTTTCCTTTTTTATCAAAAACAAGAATCCCATCATACAGGTTATTTGCTATTAAAGAACCTTCTTTTAAAAGTTTTAAAAATTCCTTTGATTCTGATTTTTCATTTGCAGAACTTATATCTATCTTGAAAGTAAATTCAAGTTCATTACTAATATCTTTTTCTACTATTACAACTCCTACAACCTTTTCTTCATGAAGAATTGGATGTATTCTTTGTTTTACAAACTTATTTTCTTGGTTTAGTGCCTTTATATCCTTATTAACTGTTCCGGTTTCTAAGGTTTTTATAACACCAGGCTCATTTTCTTTTAAAGCTTTTTTTCCAACTACATTTTCTTTATATAAGGAAGGCTTCTCCTTTGGAATAGCATGATCTACTACAATAGCAAAGTTTTGATCTTTATCTAAGACATCTATAAATACATCACTTTCATAAAAATCTGCCATAAGCTGTAAGGATTTTGAAACTTCCCTTATTTTATTTATTTCATCTTGATTTAAAAGTGTGTATTCTCTACATAATGTCCCAATCATTATTTATTCCTCATATCCAACAATGATTATTTTTGCTATCTCAGCCATGGTAGTTCTTCTATCCATACTTAACTTTCTTATTCTATTATAAGCCTCGTCTTCAGTTGAATTTAACTGCTTAACAAGTATTCCTTTTGCCTTCTCAATTAACTTTCTATCATTTAATTTATTATTTATCTTATCAAAGTCTTTTTTTAGTTCATCAAATTCATTTGCCTTTGATAAGCACATCTCTACAGTAGGAATAAATACTTTTTCATTTACAGGCTTTATCATATATCCAAAGGCTCCTACTTCTTTAGCCATTTCAATATATTTCTTATCTTCAAATGCTGTTAATAATATTATGCCCCCAACTAACTTTTCCCTAGTTAATACCTTACTAGCTTTTATTCCATCTAATAAAGGCATATCTATATCCATTAAAACTAAGCTAGGATTATATTTCTTACAAACTTCAATTGCTTCAAAACCATCAGAAGCCTCTCCTACAACATCGTATCCATTAGCCTCTAAAATTTCCCTTGTATCCATTCTTGTAATAGGCTCATCATCGACTATTACTATAGTTCTTTTCATTAACAGTTCACCTCAAATTAAAATTTGTTTAAGTAATTAAATAACTCTTCAATTCCCACATCATCCACTGTATCAACTTTAAATATGTTGCTTACTCCAGCTAATCTTAATCTATCTTCTGCTATTTCTATCTCTTCTTCATCCTTAGCTAGATTTATCTTTGTGATAATACCTATTACTTCTTTGCAAAATATACTTGCAAATCCTGGAGCAATATAATTTTCTTCTGAAGTACAGTCATAAACTAAAGCTATAATATCAGCATCTGCTGCTGTAACTATTAAAGCATTATAGTATCCTCTGTTTTCTATATATTCCCCTGGAGTATCTATGGCGTTATCATAGAGCTCTATGGCTTGAGTTTTCTTATACTTTATTTCTAAGTTGTTTAAGGCTTGGCATAATGTTGTTTTCCCACACCCTGTCTTACCCATAAATATTACTCTTCCCATAGTCTAAGTCCTCGTGATCTTAGTTGATGAGAAATTTAAAATGTTACCTAAAACATCTAAAACTTCATTTAAGGCTGACTCAACAGAACTTATATCACCAGTTACTACTAAAGATCCACTAAATCTATCTATAAAACCTAATGAAACTCCTGAAGCCTTTGTAGCAACGTCTGCTGCTATGATAGATGCTTCACTTGGTGTTATAGTCAGGATTCCTATTGCATCCTTCTTGTCCACTATAAGACCTAATTTTTTGTATATATCCTCATTAGGATTTGCTATTATATGAGCAAGTGTAACCTGTTTCCCTGGTACATATTCTTGTATAATTCTCTGTTTTGACTCTTCTCCCATATGCTTCTCACCTTACTTTCCCACACTAAATTATTGATTAGTCAAATCCTTTTCATAACTTTTTAATAAAAAAGCTTCTTAAAGTTTCATTCCTATTTTTGAATAAATGAAATCCCTTAAGAAGCTGCATTGCTCTAAAACTTAATCACACCTTTGTGATAATCTTATTATAAATTTTAATTAATTCAATGTCAACATTTTCATAAATTTTTCATATTATTTTGTCATATTAACAATTTTTTTGTCTTTTACTTGGACCTTTGCAAAAATAACACCTTATAAGAACCATTAAATTAAAACTCCCTAAAAGACTAATACTAAAAGCTATAATCATTTAAGGAGCTAAAACAACAACTATTTAATTTTGTTTAAAATTAATATTATATCTTTTTCATCTGGTATTCTTGGGTTAGTTTCTGTACAAGCATCCTTTAATGCTAACTTAGCAACTTCCTCTTCTAGTCTATTAACCTCATCAATATCAACTTTACATTCTCTTAAAGTTGTAGGCATATTCATAGTTTTTTGCATCTTTTTAATTTCATTTATAAGATTTTTAACTAATCCTCTAGTATTTGATCCTTGTAATCCAACTATTTTAGCTATTCTAGCATACTTTTCAGCAGCCTCACTAAACTCTCTTGAGTTATAACCTGTTATGTCTGCATTATATTCTATTATATGAGGTAATAATATTGAATTAGTTCTTCCATGAGGAACATGGAATTTTCCTCCTAAAACATGTGCGATACCATGATTTACTCCTAAAGAAGCCTCATTAAATGCTAATCCAGCTAAACATGAAGCATTGTGCATCTTCTCTCTAGCCTCTATATCGTTTCCATCTTTATAGGCTTTTAATAAATATTTAAACACTAATGTAGCCGCCTTCTCAGCTAAAGCATCTGAAAAGTCTGTTGCATTTTTAGAAACATATGCCTCTAAGGCATGAGTAAGTACATCCATTCCTGTGTCAGCAGTTATAAAATTTGGAACTGTTCTAACAAGTTCTGGATCTAAAATTGCTATGTCTGGTAATAGTTCATCAGAAACTAAAGGATATTTAACTCCTTTTTGATTATCTGTTATTACAGAAAATGAAGTAACTTCTGAGCCTGTACCACTAGTTGTTGGTATAGCTATAAACTTCATTTCATTTAATTTAACTAATTTCTTTGAAAAATCTATTATTGCTTTAGTTGCATCTATAGCAGAACCTCCCCCTAAAGCAATAACCACATCTGGATTAAACTCCTTAAGCATCTCAATTCCACTTACAACTAATTCAATTGGTGGATCTGGAACTATTTCACTAAACACACATACCTCAGATTCTTTTAAGTTATTAGTTAGTTTTTCTATAGTACCTGACTTCACCATAAAAGGATCTGTAACTATAAAAACTTTCTTGTTTTTAAGTTCTTTTAAATAATCTAAGGCTCCTTCTCCAAAAAGTATTTCTGTCTTAATCTTAAACCTCTTCATTATTAGCTCCCCTCTTCTTATTGATTATGGGCAAGAGAACTTCTTTATAAAAAAATAAGAAGCTCCATAGGGATTTCCTATGGAGCTTCTTTGCTCTCTAAACACCACATTGTGTTATTTTTAATATACTCTTTTTAAAAAATATTGTCAATAAAACTTATTTCTCTTGTTTTAGTTTCTTGTTCTTTAAAACTCTATAAATACAATATGCACAAATAGATAAGACTGTAATAATTACTAAAGCTATTGAATAATGCTTTAAGGCCTTTTCTATAAAAGCCTTATTATCATAAGCAAAATACCCTAATGAAAGATAAAAAACATCCATAATTGTTATTCCCAATGCTGAAAACACCACAAATATTCCTTTATTGACATTTTCTGCTCCTGCAAAAAGAGATATGTATGTTCTTGTAAAAGGTAAAATCCTAGCTAGAAAAACTGTTATTCTGCCATATTTAGAAAATAGCCTATTTATCTTTTCAAATGTAGACTTACTCTTTTTATGCTTACTTTCAATAAAAGCAATAACTCTTTGTCCTGCATATTTACCAACTGAATAACTTATTAGGGCACCAATAACTCCTCCAATTATAGTTATTGGCAAAACATATAAAATACTATATTTACCACTTGCCACACTAGCCCCAACTGCTGGAAGTACAACTTCACTTGGAAATGGTAAACAGGCATACTCAAGTATGTTTAATATGAATATTCCAGTATATCCACAAGTACTAGCCAAATAAATGATAAAGCTAATAAAACTACTAAAAAAACTCATAAACTATTTTCCTTTCTGTCTTTCTTCTAACTTAATGTTAATTATCCTTCTATAGATAAAATTAAACTTAATCAAAAAAAGAGCTTCCTCTATTTCTTATCCTCTAGAAACTAGCCTTTTAATAACTTTCTTCTAAAGATAGCAAGTAATTTTCTTCATGAGAACCATCCCCTAAAATAAACACTTCATCATTTGGTATATTTAACTCTCTAGGATTACAATCTAATCCTAAATAAAGTTGATATAGTGTACATCCTATCTTCTCACCAAAAATCCTTTATAAACATTATAATACCAAATTATTCTTTCAAATTTATTACTAAAAACTTTCTTATTTTTTGAAAACATTTTCTTGATTTTTTAAAAATAATATATTATAATAAGTGTAAAGGTTTTAATGATGACACCCTCTTTTCTTGGTTTGTCATCGATAAACTAATTAATTTTTTTCATTTTTAATGCACTTTTGTGTTATTTACGTATTATTGAATGTGATTTAAAAAGGACAAATACTTTAGGTATTTGTCCTTTTTATACTTTCTATTCTTTTCTCCAATCATATACTTCTTTTTCAACATTTATATGATGACCATTTATTGAAACAGTATTCTCATTAATCCACTTAACATCTACTATTTCTATTTTATAATCCCAGTAAATATTTTTTGCCATATCCGTTAAGTTATCTACTAATTCACACCTTGCAGCCCAATCATTTAAAGTTCCTGAACTACATATATATGAATTTATAGTATATCTCTTATCTGGAGAATCATAACTCTTTTGCAAACTACCTATTGGTAATCTATCTATTGATACTTCATTGTGTTTAAGTTCCTCATAATAATAATTAAAGGTAGAAAACCAAATTGCTCCCAAAGTACCAATGGTTATAAAAAGTGTAAAAACAATAATAGCTCTATTTATTTTACACTTCTTATTTAAATCTATTTTCTCCACTTAATCTCTCCTTACGTTTCAATAATCAAAATTTTAAACATTTTACCAATACTCAATAAAATTTAATTCATAGCTTTTTTATTATTATAAAAATTTCTATATAAATTTAAAAAATTTTCAAGTATTCTAGCTGTCATCCCCCAAATAACATATTTATCATACTTATAAAATATAACTTTATACTTTCCCTCTCTAAATTTATAATCTTTACCTCCGATTATATTATGAAAAGGAAAATCCTCCTTTGGAACATTCAAAATCTTACTATAAGTTACCTCTGGCTCATAGTTCATGAAATATACTAAAGGAATCACTAATATGTCCTCTACCTCTTCCTTATTTATTAAAATACTATTTATTATATCTTCTTTAGAATTTTTTGCAACTCCTAAAAATGGATAAATTAATATATTATTAGGCGAAACATATAAATCTAGCTCGCTTATAATCTCTAATTTTTCTTTTCCTAATCCAATTTCCTCAAAACACTCTCTTAAAGCAGCTTCCTTAGGACTTTCTCCCTGTTCTATAGCTCCTCCTGGAAAACATATTTCTCCTGGATTACTATTTAACTTGTTATTTCTTATCTCAAAAATAATATTATATTCACCATTTATATTTATAAGAGGTATTAAAACGGAACATTTTTTCATGTCTTCTGATCCATTAATTCCAACTTTATACCCCTTAAATACTTCTTTTAATTCCTCAATGTTGCTCATAATAATCCTCACCTCTTAATACTAAATCTAATTATTAAAACACTTATAAATCACTTCAAGCCGTGATAATTTTATATAACTAAATCCTTTTTTCAAATTTAAAGTATAATATCTTATAAAATAAAAATTTATAAAAATTAACTTTATTTTTATGACCTTATGTTTCATAGTATGACCAATTAACTCATATAATTTAACAACAGAATATATATTTATATGTTAACCTTAATTAATATATAACATGAAATTTCCCTATGAATAAAGGTTTAAATTCAAACTATTCTAGAATATGCTAAAGAAATTACAAAATACTATTCTTTATTATAAGTTACTACTTTAAATTTATTTAAAGTTTCCTTTTTAAATCTAGCTATTTTCATAATATTACTTTTAGTTTTTTACCCTTTCGTTTTACCCAGATGTGTAAGTTTAAAAGATAAAATTAAAAATTGAATCTTAGCCACTAATATTTAAATAATTAAGGAGGCCTCTTCCATGAATCTTATTAAAATAATTATACTATTAATTATCACTTTACTACTTATTATTGTAGGAAAATTTACCAAAAGCAGATTTATAACAATACTTTCGCTAATACCTTTTTCCTTAATCCTATTAAACTTCTTATCATTTCTATACCAAAGGCTAATAAATTACTAATATTCTTTTAATTTAATCTATACTAAGTAACAATTCCATACTCCTCATTCCTAAATAAAATTAAAGGGTTTTAGAGTAAGATAATTCAGCAAAAGTTTAAAATCTACAAAAAGATATTTATAAATAATAAGATTAAATTAATTTGATAATACTAAAGTAAACTTTGAAATTTATATATGAAAGGACTTTATTATGAGTAAGAAATTTAATACAGAGGATTTTGAAAAACTTAATAGCCCTGAAAGGTTAAATTTAATAGATTTAAGAGAACTGCTAAAAATTTTAGCTCTAAATGATTCTCCAGTAATTGCCGATGTTGGAGCAGGTACTGGATTATTTTCTCGTGCATTTTTAGAAAAACTTCCTGATAGCACTTGCTATGCACTAGATATTGCTGATGAATTCATAGACTACATGAATACGAACCTAAAATCTTCTTATCCTAATAGATTAACGATTGGAAAAATGCAAGAAAACCATATTCCCTTAAAAGATAGCTCTGTAGACTTAGTAATTATGATAAACCTTCATCATGAACTTCATTCTCCTATTGAACTTCTTAAAGATACCTATAGAGTTTTAAAGGAAAATGGAAAGATTTTCGTTGCTGATTGGAAAGAAGGATTCCATAAAGAAGCTCCTAGTAAAAATTCTATTATTTCCGACATGAAAGAAGCTGCCTTTTCTCCAGTTGAAGAAGTTCCACTATCAAATGAACTTATTTGTCTGGTTGGAGAAAGATAATTATACCTTAAAATCTTATATTCTCTTAATTCTAATAAAAAACAACTAAAAAAAGAGCCCCCCTTAAACCGATCAGGAAGGCTAAAAAATAAATTATATAATTAAATCTATACATATATAAACCAATATCTTAATACGTTTACATTATAATTCTAATTTTATACTAAATCAAGCTTTTTTAAGAAAAATAGTTATTTTTATCCATAACAAATATATTATTTTTAAATATAATAATATATCCCCCTTAAATTTATTATTTGTTAACGAGTCTTAAGTTAAATGAAAATTATTTTGCTTAAGATTCTTTTTATGTGTATATTTTATAAAAAATAGTCAATAATTCCAATATAAATTTAAATAGGAGGGCTATTAAAAATGAACAAAAAAAATACTTTAATCCTTGTAGGATCACTGATATGTGTAGCTTTATTAGGCTACTTTACATATTCAACTTTTTCTATATTAATGAAAGATAAAGCAACTTCTCAGAAGGTTTCAAGCAATACTCCAACTGATTATGATGAGGATAATGATGTAGATACTTCTTCTGAGAATACAGATAAAAACCAAGATTCACAAAATGACTTAAGTGAGAGATTGAAAGAAACTGATTCAAAGCAAAAAGAAAATAACTCAGATACAAATGAAAAACAATCTGAGAAAACTTCTAATAATTCAGAGGAAAAATCTACTGAAGAGAAATCAAATAAGAGCAATACTAATGAAAACAGTAATAAAACTTCCAATGAAAACTCAAACTCAAAGGAACCTGCAGATAATAATAACAAGGGAACTAAAACTGATGACTCTAAATCTGAAAGCAAGAAAACACTAAGCTATTCTTCTTACTTAAATGATTTAGAAACTGAAAAATATACTCTTAAAGAAAATGAAAGCTTAAGTGACGTTGCTAAAAAGTTCAAGGAAACTTGTACTGTTAATTCTAGTTTGAATATTATAAAATCTCTCAATCAAGTAAATAATGTTTCTTCACTAGAATCAGGGGATACCTTACTAGTTCCTGTAAATGCTTTTGAGGATGGAAAAAAATACACAGTAAAAGAAGGGGATACTTGGTATAACATAGCAAGAAAATACTATCCTACTTATAATCATGAGGTGGTTATAGATTTTCTTATGGATGTTAATCCATTCCACAACGATATACTTCCATTAGGAGAGGAAGTATTTTTACCTAATATATAAATAATTTAGGCAAATATAACACTTAGCATATAAAAAACTTTTAAAAATAAACCTCTTTATTAAAATAAAATTTTGAATAAAATAAAAAAGGACTTGTCATAAATATCTACTTAATAAAACCTATAACCATTTTAAAAAACTGATAAATATCTATTTTCTAAAATGTTTATAAGTCTTATTAACATAAGTATTTTCATAAGTCCTTTTTACTTATATGCTCTGTTTTATAGGAATTTTTCCTTTTTCTAATCTATCAATTTCTATCTTTGCTTTTATACCTTTCTCTAAAAAACTCTCACACAATAAATCCTTCTTAGTTAAGCTGCTACCCTGTCTCTCTAATCTTTTTTAATTTTTTCTTAGAATTATTTAAAACTAACCTCAAATTAAATATAATTCAAATTTTTATAAGCAAACTTTATTGTATTTTGTGGTATTTCCCATTACTTATTATTTTCCATAGAATCCCTATTAATATAAGTTCTAAAACTATAAAAATATATACTCCATATGGCATTTTATTAATGAAATAATGAATTCCACCTAAAATTATGCTTAACATAAAAACTACTAAGGTTATTCCCAAGTCATCCATTTTATCACCATCTTTAAAGCTTACTGAGAAAGGAAGATGTTTGTCCATAGCCTTTAGTGTTATTATGTTTAAAATAATTATTACTAAAAATATAGCTATAAGTTGAGGAATAACTCTTAAGCTAAATATCCACAAATATATCAGAGCCAATAATATATAAACTGGCATAACCATTTTATAAAATACACCCTTAAAGGCCCCCTTAAATACTGAGGCCATATCCTCTATAGGAACAGCCTTGTATATCCAAGCTGCCTTAAACTGATCTGAATATTTAATCATAAGTATAACAGGAGATAACATAAATATACACATGTATAAAGTGAAAAATTCATTTGAATTAGCCATAGCATTTTTCCACTCTGTAAAACCTACATAATTTCTAGAAGAATTAGCTAAAAATATAAAGGGAAAAACTACAGCCATTGCTAAATTTGGATATGTCTTCAATTTAAAATTTCTCTCACTTTTTATTATATTAATAGTAAAATTAAAGAAGCTTTTTTCAGTATTATTTCTACAAATTAGATTTCCAATCTTAAAAGAGAACGGTATCTTATCTTTTCCCTTATATGTGTTATTATTTAACTTTTGAATATAGTCTTCAAATCTCTTAGCTATTTTAAAGTAAATAAATACTGATACTAACGGTGATAAAATTGCTAATACTGTAAAAATTATTAATGTGCTATTCACTCTTCCACTTTCTATTATCTCAAGAGGAGCTGCAAACCATAGAGATGGTATTAATCCTTGCCACCACTTAGTCACACTAAAATTGCCTCCAGCTTCTAAAACATCAAAAATTCTTCCAATCATTTGGTACATAACCATTATTCCAATAGTAAGAAATATTTGAACCCCATTTATTATATCCTTAAGTTTTTCTCCATTAAAAAATTTAAGAACTAAATAATAAATAAATGCTGTTATAAGTACCATAAATAGATTAATAAGAATAATCTCTAATATGAAAATAAGTGTGAAAGCTACTCCATATCTCAAAGAAACAACTATCCCAACTCCTCCAAAGGCTAAGCTTAACTTTGTCATATAAATTAGAATATTAGTAATCTTAGCAGCATTTATTGTTTTAGCACTTACACCAGTGATTCCAAGTAAATTCTTGTCTCTAACATCTAAAAGAACATAGGAAAAGTCTGCTATAAAGCTACTACCCATTAGAAACATAAATGCACCAAAATAAAGAGCCATTTGAAGCATTATATTATATTTTAAAACTATAAGCATAGACATAAATGCTCCCATTAGTGCATATAGACCCAATGCCATACCAAATTTGTTGTCCTTCTCATCATTATTCTTATTGTTCATAGTAATTGTAGGTGCTCGTCTTTTATTCATAATAAGCTTAGTTTCTAAAATTAATCTCATCATTTCATAGTCCACACCTAGTTTTTCATAAAGTCCTCTTAATCTATCAACTATTATTAAAGATTTATCCTTTTTCATAAACTACACCCCTTTTATAAGTGCAGTAAATTCTTCTGCTAATCTTTTATGATCATTAAAGCCAGTTAAGTCATTGAATATTTCTTCTAAAGACTCTTCATTACAATTTTCCTTAAGCTCTTCAAAACTGCCATCTGCAGCAACTAATCCATTATTTAAAAGAATTATTCTATGACTTATTTTCTCAACAACATCAATTATGTGGGATGAATAGAATATAGTTTTACCCTCTTTAACTAGTTCAGATAAAATTTCCTTTATAACCATAACACTATTTGCATCTAAGCCATTTAAAGGTTCATCTAAAAATAAAATATCTGGATTATGTATAAGACTTGATATTAAAAGAACTTTTTGCCTCATACCTTTAGAAAAGCTTGAAATCCTTGAATTGTAAACTTCACCTATACCCAGTATTTTCATAAGCTGCTTACTCTTATATAAAACATCTTTATATTCCATGCCATATAGCTGTCCCATAAAAGTTAGATACTCCTTAGCAGTCAAAGTATCATATATATCTGCCATTTCTGGAACATATCCAATTCTCTTTTTATAGCTTCCATCACTTTTTAAAATATTCTCTCCAAAAATCTCAACAGTACCTGTGTACCCACTTAAAAGGCCTAACATTATTTTAACCGTAGTACTTTTTCCTGCCCCATTAGTTCCAATGTAACCTATTATTTCCCCTTTACGTATATCTAAATTTATTCCTTTTAAAACCTCTTTTGAACCAAAGTTCATTTTTAAATCTCTTATTTTTATAATAAGCTCATTATTTTTCTCCATACCTACCAAAGTTTGCTCCCTCATTTTATTAAATTAAATATTACTAATTATTTTATAACCTAAACAAAATACAACCTCGTCACTATCTAATAAGCTCTAATTTTTAGATAATACTTAAGACCATATTATTTTTCTTCTAACTCTTTCATGTATCTAGCTAGTTTTTCAGAAGTTTCTTTTAAACTTTCTTCTCTTTTACTCTCATTATCTTTCTCTTGTAATTTTCTCATTTCATCAGCAAAGATTTTAGACCCCTCTCTAATCATTTCATTTCTAGCCTCTTTATTGCTTGTGTAAGCATCAATATTTTTCATATTTCTATCCTCTTTCTTATTTTATTTAATGTAAAAATCCTTAACTTAATTCTTAATGAGATATAAATAAATTCGTGGAACTAAAGCAACTTATGTTAAAAGAATTAATTTTTCTCTAAAAAGTTAATTCCTGTGAAAGCTGATTGTATCTCTAAAGAAATTTTTTACATTATAGCATTATTTTACACTAGCAACTCTGTTCACACAATATTAACATTATAATAACTTACTAAAAATATATAACCTTTTATTTTTCAATAGATTAATTTCCTCTAAATTACTCTTAACTTTTAGCTAAGCACTTAAAATATTTACTACTTAATAAATCCCCAAAATTTTAATTATATTTTAAAATGGTATCAATTTTGGGCTGTGTCTGAAACTCTAGCTAAAAATAAAATTTCACATAAAATATACCCTCAATTTATATTCAATCTTTCAAACCTTAATTTTACTTAAATATTTTATTATATCTTTTAATAAGTTTTTTAATACTATATATTGAATTATTTTTTAACCTATGATATCATTTATTTAACAATTTAGTTAGTTTAGTTTTTCAACCTATTTATTTATCTTACTAGCTAAGTTTCTATTCAGGATAAAATTTAATTTAAAACATAAAATATATAAAATACTTTCAGGAGGTATCTATTATGCTAATATTAACAACTGAAACAATTCCAGGTAAAGGAATAAAAGAAGTTAAAGGACTTGTTAAAGGAAGTACTGTAAGATGTAAGAACATTGGTAAAGATATAACTTCAAGCTTCAAAAATTTAGTTGGTGGCGAAATGACTTCATATACTGAAATGCTTACAGAAGCTAGACAAATAGCTATTGGAAGAATGGCAGATGAAGCTGAAGCTTTAGGTGCAAATGCAATTGTAGGAATGAGACTTGTTTCATCATCTCTTACTGCTGGCGCTGCTGAAATGGTTGCTTATGGTACGGCTGTTGTTTATGAAGATAAGTAGATAGGAAGTGTTTTCATGATTATAGTAGGATTAGTTGCCTTGTTTTATGGAACTATGATTCTCGGCTCTATAATTTTAGTTATTTGGGCAATAGGTAGCAGAGTTAAAGAAAAAAAACGTGAAAAAGTTGATCACGAAAAATATAAAAAGTATTAATTTTTAGTTTAATATATAAAAGCAATAATAATTTTTCTATTCATTTAAAGTCTTTCTCTATTTAATAAAGGCAGTAAGTTACTTAACCTACTGCCTTTATTTTACCTATTAATTTCACTAAAATTTAACTTAGAGATTAAAAAATATTCTCTGTATTTTATTTTTTATTGGTTACTTTTTCTTTTTAACTGTTAATCCTCCAAGTGTAGCTAAAGCTGCTCCCGCTAACATTAACTCACCTGTTCCAAAAGGAAGTCCAGTATTCGGAAGATTTTCATCTCCATCTGAATCCTCTCCATCTTCATTATCACCTTTATCTTCATCATCTGAGTCTTCATTATCTCCTGTGTCTTCATCCTTATTTTCATCATCTAAGTCTTCATTGTCTTCTTTATCTTCATCATCCTCAGAATCATTTTCTCCATCACCTGGTTTATTTGAGTTGTCATTATCCTCTTCTTCATCTGACTCTGAATCAATAAAGCTGTTTATTTTATTTGTTAAATCTTCATATGCCCTAATAATTTCATCTTCAGATGCTTCATTACTTAATAACTCTTCAATATTTTTTAAGGCTTCTTCTAATTGAGTTCTTTCTTCGTTTTCTTTATCTTTATTTTCAACTAAAGCGTTTTCCCCACGCTGAATTTCTTTTTTAATATCTTCAATCATAGACTCTAAAGACACAAATGTAGGTTTAACCTCAAAGATTTCCACCTTTCCAGCATTCTTCTCCCATAATAACTTTACAGATACTAACTGCCTTGGATTCTTAAGAACAAACTCATTTAAGCCTTTATCTAATACTCCAAGCTCTAAAGTTTCTCCATTTACAGTCTTTCCAATAACCTTAGCACCTGATAAATTATCTGTACTTTGAGCCACTGTAATCTTTGAAATCAATCTCTCATCAAAGACTCTACAAAGAAGATAGTCTCCACTTTTTATTTCACCCTCCGGTATATAAGCAGTATTTAAATTATTATCTCTTATATTCTCACTTCTATCTGTATATGTGCCTTCTGAAGTAGCCTTAGTCTCAAACTCTTCTACAGTTGTATTCACTGTAAATTCTCTGACTCTTGACCAACGATCTTTGTATCCACTTGAAATAACTCTAACATATTTAGCTTTTATATCTAAATCCTTTATTAAAGTATCAGTTCCTTCTACAATTCCTACCTTAGTCCAATTTTCTCCATCTAAAGAGTATTCAATGTCTCCATCTATATAGTCTCCACCTGGTCCTTGAACTAGGCTTATATCTCTAATTCTCTTTTCTGTTCCAAGGTCTAATTGTACAAAATCATCTTTTTTAATGGTATCTGAACATACAAAAGATGTTCCATAATCATTATCCACAACAAAATCAGGATGTATATTTAAATTTGAGCTTATTCTTCTATTTGTTGTTACTATCCCCTTAGAATATCCTTCTAATAAAACCTTAATCTCATCAATATTAGCTTCAGTTTTCTCCTTAGCTTTTATTCTAAAGAACTTACCTACTACAGGAACTTCATTTTTAAAGCTAGTACCTTTACTAACTTCTTCCCACTCTATATTATCAAAGGAACTTTCTAATACGAATTTATCACTTTTTATATCTCCTAAAACTTCAAAGCCAATTACATTCTTAACATCATTTATAGCAATTCCTATTGAATCTCCCTCTTCAAAAGATACCTTATTTATATTGCTCATAGATATACTTTGATTTTCTCCCTCTGAAGTCTTATTTATCTTTGAATCTTTAATTTCTATATTTCCAATTAATTTTTCCTTACTCTTTCCAGTGTTAATTTTGAAATCTCTAACATATAATCTATTTTCAGAATCTGAAAGAACTCTATATCTTATGAATCTAGCTTTTATTCCTGTTTCAACTAGTAATTCCCTCTCTCCCTTATTAACTTCTAACTCTGTCCAACTTTCTCCATCTACTGAATACTCTATTACTCCATCAGTTATAACATCTATATCATCATTATTTCTTCCCATAAGAAGATATATATCTTTAATTTCTTCAACTTGCCCTAAGTCAAATCCTATAAACTCATCCTTTTTTACTGGAGATGCAGACCAAAAGCCCGTATTGTCTTTATTGTCAAACATGTAATTTGGAACATGTGTTTCTTCTGATATAAACCACTCTGAATATTTATGATCAGCAATATTTCCAATTGATGTATAAGAATATCTCTTGTTCTCTAAAACAGTAGTTTCCTTATTGAAATATTCATTTCCAACTTCATGGACTTTTCTTATAAATGGATCCACCACATTGTTAGCAATTGTGGCTTTTATTCCATCTAAATTTCTAAGAAGTTTTATTCCTTCATAATTATCACTCCAAAACTCTGACATATCCTTATTTAAGATGTCTTGTAATATTTCTATGGATTTAAGTCCAGCATTTCCATAAATCTCAAACTTTGATAAGTGTGAATCTAATTGATTTAATAAAGTTTTATTTTCTAAATTAGTTCTTAATTTATTTGGCACCTGAACCATTTTAGAAAACTCACTTTGTAAATTACTTAATTCTCCACTAATATCAGAACCAGCTTCCCACTTTTCCCATAAGCTATCTATAATATTTTTAATCTCTGGTGAGTCTGGTCTTCCTGTATCTAATCTAGTTGAATGGTTAGCAAAAATCTTAAATTCTTCTTTCATTTCACCTGCAATAATTTCAATAGCCTTGTCCCAAGATTCTTCTGCCTCATATGCAACTGTGTTCCATCCATAATCAGCTCCTGTTAATGTTGAAATCTTTGATGCTTCAGAGAATCTCATAGGATTAACTATAAATCCTGAAACCTCCTCATCCAATTGCTTATCTAAATCATATATTGGTCCTAAAGCCATCTTGTCTTCTTTATAATCATTAACAGGATAGTTCCACCATAACATCATTTTTCTATCATAGACATTTGAAACCTTCTTAGCATCCTCTAAACTAACCCCATTTGGAGGAATAACATCATTTCCTGTCCACATTACTTCAATATCTTTATCCAAAGTTTCCGCAAATTCTTTAGTATATGTTTTAACCTCGTCTCCGTTAAACATTGAACTTCCCCAATATTCTACCGGAACAGTTATTAAAGGTTTAACTCCCTCTTTACCCTTTATAAACTCCTCATTAAATCTATTTAAAACTTCTGCTTGTTGAACTCCATTATGATTTTCTATATCATCCCAAAGAATTGCAAAACTTCTAACTCCCATATCATATAAAGTTTCTGCTTTATTTATTAAAGCCTTAAAGTCGGCTTCTCCCTCATCTCCATCAAACCTTATATCTAAGCCTGGTGATATTGCAAAAACAAAATCAACCTTATTTTCGTTAGCTGTTTCTATAAGCTCTTTCATTCTATCTAACTCAGAATCTGGATATGGTTCTCTCCACTTTTCTCTATGATATGGATCTGACTTTGGAGCATATATATAAGCATTCATCTTATATTCTCCATACATTTTAATTTGATCCAATCTTTCTTCTTGAGTCCATGGTGTTCCATAGAAACCTTCAACAACAGCTCTCATTTTAAAAGTTGGCTCATCTTTTATGACAACTTCATTTAAAGTAATCTTATTGTCTTCCTTTTCAATTAACTGTTTCAAACTTTTTACTCCATAAAAGGTTCCTGTTTCATCATTTCCTCTTATAACTATTCTATTTCCCTCTGTATTTTCATCAGATACTAGTACATATCCGTCATTTTTACTTATTGAAGATGTATCTACATTCATTTCTTCTAATACATTTTCCATTTCCCCGATATTATCATCAACTTCTCCTATATAGATAGTTGTAGCGCCTTGAACTTCTGACTCATTAATTTTTATTCCAAATTCAGTCAATATATTTTTTAAAAGTTCAAAAGCATATGTATCTGCTAAATCTCCCCCCACTATGTTAACTGAATTTTCCAAAATAAATTCACTATCTCCTAAAGATATCTCCTTAGGAGTCGGATATATACTTAGATCTTTAGTAATATCATTCTTTTTCATTTCATTTTCTAGCCCTTCATCAGCCCTTACTGATACACTTATACCTAAGTTTAAGGCCATAACAGATGCTAAACACATTGTTAATTTTCTTCTAAAATCCTTTTTTCTCATAAAATCCCCCAATATTCCCTTAATATTTAATTTAACTGTATTAAACAAATCTAAAACCTTTTTTATTCTTTTAATACTTTATTTTACATTTAATACATTTTTATGATAACATACGACACATTCTTTTTGAACCGTTTTCAAATTAATTAAACAAATGTTAATATAAACAATAATTAATAAATTTCTCTTTAATGAACAAACTAATAAAAAATAGAAAGGGTGATTTTATGAACGTATTTAAAAGGTTTTATGTAAGTTTATTTAATCCTAAAGAATACAAAGAATTTCTTAAAACCTCAGGAATCAGCGCATTCTTTTACTTATTAGTATTATCTATTTTATTGAGTTTATTAGCTTTTAGTAGAAATTATACAAGTTTAAATACCTTTTTTATTTCTAGAAAAGACGTATTAGAGCAAAAAATTCCACCTTTTGAAATCAAAAATGGAGTTTTAGATTTGAAAGGCTCTAATTTCGTAATTTTTGAAAAAGAAAATTGGACCTTAGTATTAAACGAAAAAGAAACTGCAGCCAACCTACTAAATGATTATAAGTCTGGAATTGCATTTGGTAGCGATTCTTTATTGATTAAATATAATAATAAGAAGATTACTGAAGCTAATTATTCTACTATGAACCTTTCTTTGACTGATAAACAATTAAAAGATTACTTAAACAGCATAGATAAAACATTGGGAAATACTTATTTAACTTCAATGGTAATACTTTTTGTTATTTTCTCATTTATAGCAGCCTTTATCTTAGCCATAATAACTAAAATAATTTCTAGTATTAAAAATAACTACATAAAATTTGGTGAAGCTATGAAAATGAGCATGTATGGAATAACGCCTTGCTTACTAATTCTAGCACTTTTAAATTTAATAAATATAAATATGCTTCTTAGTCTTCCATTGAGCTTTCTAGTTTCCATAATTTATGTTTACTTTGGAATATCCTATTTAAATGAATATACAATTAAATAGGTAATACTATTCCTTAGAAATAGTTTTTAGCTTTACTTAAGTATGTAAGCTTAATATACAACACTTAAAACCTAAACTTTTTATTTTCACTAACTATTTTTATAATAAAACCAATAAAAACTTCCTATATAGCAATAATAAAAGCCATATAGGAAGTTTTTTAATCAAACAAAAGCTTATTTATGTCTTATGTAATAATCAATAATAATAAATCTTATTGATTATTATCTCCTAAAAATTCATTTGCATATCTAACAACACCACTTACATTTTTTAAGGATTCCTCATTTAATTCTATTGCCATAAAGTTCTCTTCTGGAACTTCAAAAGGCGCTTTTATTCCCCAAGTACCAGCCTTTTTAAAACCGAACTTAGGATAATATTTGTCATGACCTAAAACTATTATGGAATTATATCCAAGTTCCTTTGCCATTCTCATTCCCTCTCTTATAAGTTCACTTCCAATTCCTATCCCTTGGTACTTAGGCAAAACTGCTACTGGAGCTAAAGCTAAAGTCTCATATTTATTACTTTCATTTTCTATATTAGCCTTAGTCAATAATATATGGCCAACTATTTCTCCCTCTTTTTCAGCAACTAAAGATAATCCTTCAATAAAGTTTTCTCCTTTTCTAAGCTTACTAACCAAGACATGTTCCATGTGATCACTATATTCTACATTCTTAAAAGCTTCTTCAACTAAAACCTCTACGGTCTTATGATCTTGTTCTAATTCTTTTCTTACGATTACTTTCATAAATCTAACTTCCCTTCTTAAATATAATAAATTTATTTTCTAAAAATACTATTTACTATTCATATTATATTATCTCAAATATTGCTAAAATTATATATATTAATTATTTGTTAACCTCTTATTTTCTTCTTATTAATAAAAATTTTCTATGCACTTTGCAAAAGCTTGCAAAAATGAAGACCTCAGAGGAAAACAGATGACCGCAGAGTCTATTTAATGCCATTACTGAATTAACCCTTTAATACTTACTGCTCCCATTTTATCTAAGTTGCCCTTAATTATTACTAAGATTATAATGAAATTATAAGGTAATTTACTATAAAATATAATTTTTAATTCTATAATTTTTATTGCTTAATAGTAGACTTGATTTATGTCTGCTATTTTCTTTGTAAATTAACTTATGAAGAAATTTAGGAGAGTGATATTTTGGAATC
Source organism: Clostridium sp. LIBA-8553 (assembly GCF_057782465.1). Lineage (NCBI taxonomy): Bacteria > Bacillati > Bacillota > Clostridia > Eubacteriales > Clostridiaceae > Clostridium > Clostridium sp. LIBA-8553. The sequence continues at coordinate 1,098,071 of NZ_CM173489.1, read as the reverse complement.
GAAAAAGAAGATCTTGAGAAGTGTTCTACTTATTGCACTTGGTTCAAGTATCTTGGCATTTGGTAGTTATAACTTTAACTATCAAAACAACGTAACAGAGGGTGGAGTTTTAGGTCTATTACTTTTAGTAAAGAATGTCTTTGACATATCTCCTTCTGTAACAAATTTAATTATAGACCTTTCATTATTTACGCTTGGTGCTAAATTCTTTGGTAAAAAATTCTTAGCATGCTCAATATTCGCTACATTTTGTTTCTCAGTATCATATAATGTTTGGGAAAGTATTGGATTTTTAACACCTGATTTTACTAATAATATGCTAATTGCTAGTATTTTAGCTGGTATTGGTGTAGGTGTTGGAGCAGGAATCGTTCTTCGTGGCGGTGGTGCTTCTGGTGGAGATGACGTAATAGCCTTATTAGGTAGCAAATTTACACCTCTTAAGGTACAGCATGTTTACATGTTAACAGATGCCGTTGTTTTAATGCTATCATTAGTTTACCTAGACTTTAGACAGGTATTCTTCTCAATAATAGCAGTATGCATAAGTGGCAAATTAATAAGCGTTATATATGAATACAAAAACGATGGTATTGATACTAAAGATGAACCTAAAGAAGAGGAAGATTTAGAAAAAGGTGTTTCTCTTACAGTTTAATAATTTAATAGATTTCAGATAAATAATTTATAGATAAAAGAGCTTTAAAGGACATATTAAAAGAATCCTTTAAAGCTCTTTTATTGATGCTATTTAAGTTCTTTTCTCATCATTATTAATTCCATTGGAATTTCATATCCTCTCTTATTATAAAAAGCCTCTGCATTTCCTCCCTTCATAGTCCAAAAATGAATTAAACCTACTTTTTTATCCATTAATCTATTTTCTAAAGCATTTAAAAGTTTCTTTCCAACTCCCTTACCCTGTGAATTAGAATCAACAAAGAATTCTTTTACACAAAAATGTTCTCCATCATACCATTGTTCCAGAACTCCTAAAATAACCCCTTCTATTTTCCCACCATTTTTTAAAATAACTCCTCTAAAGCCTGGGGTTAAAGTTATATCCTTTAGCCTCTTCTTAGCACTTTCAAAATTCCAAGGTTCATTCCAAGGTTCCTCACTAAAAGTTTTAACAAAAAGTTCAGCGCACTCATTTAAATATTCTTCTTTAAATTCATATATATTTCCCATATCTCTTAATCTCCTATCAATCTATATAATAACCCCTTAATATTTCTATACCTATGTTCCAATTTATATTAATTAAAATTCATTTATTCTTTACTGATTTATAAATATAAAAAGCAAGTGTTCCAAATATACCAACTAAAGCTATTGATAAAAATTCAAATGATAAATTTCCCTTTCCACTAAAAATTGAAGTAGCCTCTTTTAGTTGAATATAGGTAACCATTGATATAATCTCAATATTAAGCACTCTAATTAAAGTTGATGACATATTATATTGTCTTTCTTTATTTTCATCTGTTATCTTTATTATATAATTATATAATTTAGGATATCCTGCTAAAACATATAAACCTACATAAAGCATAACTACTATTGGTAATAAAAAGAATAACATATTTTTAGAGCCATATGCATCTATTTCTCCGTGAAAATTATAGTGAATTGGTATAATATCCGGTGCATTTCTCCATTCTATAAAAGTGATTACACTTAAAGATACTATTAGTAGAAATCCTATAATATCTAATGCCTTATTAATACTTTTATATTTTCCACTGCATCTCCATCTAGTCATATAATCTCACTCCTAAACTATAACTCTTACTATAATATATAGAAATCTTCTATTCACTTGCTTTACTCTAACCTTCGTATATTTCTTTTCACCAATATTCTTCTTTAAACTAATTATACACCTGTAAATTTTGTAAAACTATAAAAATTCGAATGTATCTTTATATCCTAAAAATTAAAAGAGGATGATTTTACTCACCCTCTAATTATATTAAAGATTATATTTTTCTAATATCTCTTTTTTAAACTCTCCATTTTCATAGAAAAGTTCACCATCTGCATATATTCTTCCACCATTTCTCATATCACAAAGCATATCCCAATGAAGTGATGATCTATTTTTTCCACCAGCCTCTGGCATAGAATCTCCTATAGCCATATGAACCGTTCCGCCTATTTTTTCATCAAATAACATATTTCTAGTGAATTTCTTAATTCCATAGTTTGTTCCTATAGCAACTTCTCCAAAGTGACTTGCTCCTTCATCAGTTTCTAATAAAGCCTTTAATAAATCTTCTCCTTTTTTAGCCTTATATGAAATTACCTTCCCCTCTTTAACCTCAAGTTCTATTCCTTCAATTTCTTTTCCTGCATAAATACCAGGGAATGAGAAAGTTATATGTCCATTAATTTTATTTTCAACTGGTGATGTAAATATTTCACCATCTGGGAAGTTTACTCTACCATCACAATTTATCCACTTTCTTCCTCCTATTGAAACCTTAATATCAGTTCCTTCTGCTAATATATGAAGTTCTTTTTTAGTATCTAAATATTTAACCCATCTTTCTTGCTCTGCGCTTACTCTATTCCATTCTGCCACAGGATCTTCATAGTCTAAAAGTCCTGCTCCATAAACAAAATCTTCATATTCACTAAAACTCATTGAAGCTTCCTGTGCATCTGCATATGTAGGAAATTGAGTTCCACACCATCTTAAAGAGCCGTCTCCCATTCTTCCTGAATAGAATTTTCTCCAGCCCTTTTCTCCAGCTTTGCTATCTTTTATTTTTTCCGAATCTATATTGCTAAAGGCTCTAGTATTTCTAGCTCCCCATGCACTTAACCAAACATCTGCTCTTTCAAGCATAGTTTCCATTATTAAATTTCCTGATAATAATTGCTCCTTTGTAGCAAATTTAAGTCTTGCCTCTTTAGCTTCCTCTGATTCTAAAATATACTCAACATGAGCTCCTGCCTCAGTAGCTTCTTTCACTACCTCAATAAGCCACGGATTTGCAACCTCATTACAAGATACAAAAACGAAGTCCCCTTCTTTAACTCCTGTTGAATAATTTACAAGCAGTTTAGCTAACTTATTTAATCTTTGATCTGCCATATATATCCCTCCTAAATATACAAATTTATGTATTATAATTTTTTAATTATATTTTAACTTATTATTTATTAATAATAATAATTCTTAGAACTAGTTTCCTAATCTTCTTTTAATCTTTTTCTTGCTTTAATATTTAAATTCAAAATATAAAAATTATAAGTAATTTTTATCCATTAATTTTATTATACTCCTGTAAAAATTGGAAAACTATATGAATATAAAAGAAGATGGTATAATTATTCCATCTTCTTTTTATGAAACTATATAATAATTTTCTATTGCTCAAATTAATATTAACTCTATTCTTCTTTAATTAATCCTCTAATTTTTGTTATGATATATCCTAGCACTCCCATAATAAGTAAGTAAATTGGAAATATAATATTTAAAAGATCCAAACATCTATATCCAGTTAATGACCATATTAAGCCATGAAAAGGTAATGTTGTTACCAAAGATAGTGATGTTAAATATATAAAAACTGGTGTATCAGGTGTACTCCATAAAGAATTCCAAAGAGACTCTCTATTTATTGTTAAAGGTATAAATAATAGCAAAATAATTCCCAAGAAAATTAGAAATGTCTTAAATTTTATCTTAAATATCCATACTAATAACAATAATACTAAACTAAACACCAACGTACCTACCCATTCTACTCTTAATGACTCTCTTGTTGTAATTAATTCATCCTTAACTACAAAACTTAACGCAATAATATATGCTATAGTTGAGATAAAATAAGCAAGTATTATTTTTCCTACCTCATTAAAGTTTTTCATAAAAATTCTCCTTAAAATATAATATGTCTATGAAAATTTTCTTTATCTTAAAACGTATTACACAACAATTTAATATAACCATATATAGACATAACAAAATTTCAGTTAATCATATCATATGTTAAATTATATTGCTCTTGTTTCATTCTTTAAGAATTCTTTTTCCTCTTCATCTAAATATGGTGATAATAACTCATAAACTTTTTTATGATAATTATTTAGCCAAACCTTTTCATCTTCATTTAATAAGCTTATATCTAATCCTGCTAAATCTATTGGGCAAAGTGAAATAGTATCAAACTTATAAAACTCTCCAAATTCTTCTGAATAAGTGTCCTTAACAACAACCATTGTATTTTCTGTTCTTATTCCATACTTTCCTTCTCTATAAACTCCAGGTTCATTAGTTAAAATCATTCCTGGTTCTAAAGCTACTTTATTAGGTACTGGACTTATACTTTGTGGCCCTTCATGAACATTTAAGAAGAATCCTACTCCATGTCCAGTTCCACACTTATAATCAATTCCTTCATTCCATAATGGTTCTCTAGCTTTTATATCAAGTGCTGACCCAGTAGTACCTTTTAGGAATTTAGCTTTCATAAGGCCTATATGACCTTTTAAAACTAATGTATAATCTTTCTTTTCTTCCTCTGTTAATTGCCCTAAGACAAAAGTTCTTGTTATATCTGTAGTTCCATCTAAGTATTGTCCACCTGAGTCTATTAATAAAAATCCTTTTTGCTCTAAAACATAGTTGCTTTCCGGTGTTGCTGAGTAATGCATCATAGCTCCATGTTCCTTATGGCCGGCTATAGTTCCAAAACTTATTCCCTTAAATAACTCTCCTAAACTTCTAAACTCTTCTAATTTATCTGAAGCTGATATTTCACTTATTTCTATTTTGCCAACATTCTCTTTAAGCCATTTCATAAATCTAACCATGGCTACGCCATCCCTAACTTGGCATATTTTTAAATTTTCTAACTCAGTTTCGTTTTTTATAGCTTTAAGCTTAGTTGTTATATTGCTTCCTTCTATTATATCTTTTTTATTTTCAATACACTCATATAAATAAGCACTTATTTTAGCTGGATCAACTAGAGTCTTTCCTCCTAATTCTCTAATAGCTTCTCCAATTTCATCATATTCTTTTAAAGTTATTCCTTCTTTTAAAAGCTCCTCTTCCATATTAGAAGTAAATTTTGACTTGTCTACATAAAGATAAGCCTCATCTTCTTTAACTATTGCATAACTTAAAACTACAGGATTGCACTTAACATCATTTCCTCTAATATTATAAAGCCAAGCAATGTCATCTAATGAAGCTAAAATATAATTTTTAACTCCTAGTTTTTTCATTTCTTCTCTAACTTCATCTAATTTTTCTTTAGCACTTTTTCCACAATACTTAACCTCATGTAAAAAGGCCTTTTCTTTAGGAAGGTTTGGTCGCTCCTCCCAAACTTCATTTAATAAGTCTTCATCTATTTTTGTTTTAACTTTATTTTCTTCTTCTAAATTTTTAAACTCTTTATAATCTGATAATGAGAATACCTTGCCATCAAAAGCTAAAGTTTCTCCCTCTTTTGAGTTTTCTTTAAGCCATTCTGTTAAAGTTGGCCACCCTGGAATTCTCATTTTAAACATTTCAATGCCAGACCCTTTTAATTCATCTAAAGCCTGTATAAAATATCTACCATCAGTCCATAAAATAGCTTTATCCATCCCCACTAATAAAGTTCCTGCTGATCCTGTGAACCCTGACATATAAGCCCTTCCCCTGTAGTACTCACATACATACTCACTTTGATGCGCATCTCCACTTGGAATTATATAATAATCAATTCCTTTTTGTTTCATAACTTTTCTTAAAGCTTCTAATCTTTCAATCACTTTCATATTTATAGCCCCCGTATTTATAAAAATTTTATCCTTTTTAAGCATCTTATAATAATATAAGTAAAACTTTAAAAATCACTCCTAAAAAATATTTTTAGGCTTTCAATAATAATAACATAAAAATAATCTCCTAAAAATACCAATTTTAAAAATTAGTGTATTACACTCTATTTTATAATCTTCTTTTATTTTGACTATCATTTACGAGTATATTATTTAAGATAAAATTTTTTATATTTTAATAAGAGAAAACATTAAACCTTACTAAAAAGATTATTTCTAATCTAAATAAGCACTTTTTTTACTATTTTTTATTTATAATTTCAAAAAAATACAAAATACTTTCTAAAATAACAATATTAATGAAAATTATGTAAATATATCTTTAAAAAAAGGACTAACCTATGTAAAATACTTGTTTTTTTATTATAATGTAACCATATTACATTTACTTAAATCTATACGATAAAAAATATATAAGAGAGATTTTTTATGAGAAAATTTTTAAAATCAACTGTAGAATATTTGTCCAAAGATCTTGATTTGGATAAAGACCTATTAGAACAAATTCAATATGTTGTCATTGTATTAACTTTTGAATTTATCAAATGCGTTTTAATTTTATTGATTGCTGGAATACTAGGATATTTTAAAGAAAGTTTGATAATAATTGCAAGTATGTGTTTTATAAAGCCATTTATTGGTGGTTATCATGAAGATACTCAACTTAAATGCTTTATTGCTACTTTAATTATAACAAGTAGTATAATTCTACTTGCTATTTATAGTAAATTAAATTTTTTTAGTATTATCATCTTAAACTTATTTAGTATTTTTAGTATCTATAATAAAGCTCCAGTAATAGACAAGAGATTTCCATTGACTAAAGAAAATTTAATTAAAAGAAATAAAATAATAGGTGTTACAAATTCAAGCATTCTATTTTTTATGGCCTTAATATTTTTTAAAACTTCATGGATTTCTCAAACAATAACATGGACCTTATTAATACAATCAATATTATTATTTAATAAATATAAAAGGGAGGAATTTTAAAATGAAAAAAACATTATTTTCAATGTTAGCATTATTAACAACATTCACTATTAGTGCAGGAACTGCTTCTTTTGCGACTATAGGGGTAGAAGAAATGCCTGAGTCAATGAAAAAGTCTAGATAAATGCATATATCTATAACTTTAGCTGATATGATAAACTCTTTTTTACAATGTGTAATATTTATAAATACGATAAATTTATGCAGTAAAAAAGAATGTAAAAAACCAAAGTCTAAAATGTTATTATATATATTGTTGTTATGGGTAATAATATCCATAACAACAATATTAATGGGAAATTCTAGTGTCGCAACTTTAATTTTACATTTGGTAATGTTAATAATCGGGGGATTAATATACAAAAATGATTTATTAGCTGCTGGCATTGGATTCAGCATAGTTTATTCCTTTATTGTAATAACATTGATAATTTCATCTTTTATATGTAACATCCTCTGCCCAAACATTCTAATAGCAAGAGAAAATAATATATTCTACATACTTATTATGTATTTTCCACAGTATATTCTTTCATATTTAATTTTATCTAAAAAGAAAGCTATATACTTAATTTATCAAACTATAAAATCTAGAAATAGTTCAATAATATACTTAATACTTTTTACTATAGTATTAGACTTTATAGTTTCATTTAATGTAATTATTAATGCAAAAGATAATCCTTTATTCAAAGAAATACTATTGATTTTATTATTTTTGTTTATAATATTTATCATAATATATTTTTCTAGTATAGAAAAAAATTCAAAAAAAATTGATCTATTAAATGCAAATTTAGAAGAAAACATTAATTCATTAAAAAAATTAAAACATGATTATGGTTCTCAAATTTCTTATTTATATGGATTACATCTTATGGGGAACCATGAAAAACTAGGAGAATTATTAAAAAGTATAATTGATGGAAATAATAATATTATTAATAATGTTATTATTTCTGATAGTACTTCAATTATATCTATGATAGTGAATACTATTAACTTAAAGGATATTACTGTTTTAATAGATGAAAATGCTAATATTTCAGAAACCAATGTAAACGAATTAGATTTTCAACGTATAGTTTCTAATATATTAAGAAATGCTGTTGAAGTATTAAATGGTAATGGTTTAATAAAAATCAATACTTATTATAACTTTAATTATTTCGTGCTTAAAATACAAAATAATGGTCCTAAAATTCCAAGTGAAATATTAGATAAAATATTTAATAATGGATTTACGACAAAAGAGAATAGAGAAAATAATAATGGATTTGGACTAGCTATAGTAAAAGAGTTAGTTGAATCATATAATGGTAAGATTATTGTAAATAGTAATAATAAACATACTGAATTTATAGTCCACTTACCTATTAATAAAATACTATTTTGATGAAAGAAACAGAATTTATTATTCTGTTTCTTTTTTTAATTCACCTATACTTTTACCTAAAATCCTTTTATATTAAATCCTTTATTACCTCAAGACCTTCTAAGGTTCTGTTTTCAATTCCTCCAGGGAATTTTTCTTCTGTCTCAAAATCAAATCCTGCCCATCTATATAATTTAATTGCCTTATGACTCCAAGTCTGAGTTGGAATATACATATCACAATCGCCCTCAATAGCCACCATTAATTTTACCCCTTCAGAAATAAGGGCTTTTCCTAATCCTTTTCCTTGATATCTCGGTTTAACAGCAACCCATTCCATAAATGGGTATCTTCTTTCCCCTGTATACCTCCACCATGCTGTAAATGTAGCAATCTTTTCTCCATTTTCATTTTCTATAAATAACGTTCTTCTCTCTATTTCACTTAAATATGACAAAAACTTATTCTCAAAATACTCTTTAGCACTTTCAACATTCTCAAATTCTAAAACAGATGTTTCTATTTCAGCCCATGACTTTTCATCACCTTTTTTAAACTTAACAAAGTTAAATCCTTCTGGTAATGATGCACTCTTTAACTCTGTTTCCTTTTCCCTCTTTAATACCATTCTGAAAAACTCAACATTCTTATCTAGCACCCAATTCATCCTCCTACTGACTTGTACAAATATTAAACCTTTTTAACTTTATTTTAAAGTAACCTTATTTCAAATCTCTTTATGATTATATGTGAAACGTACTTAAATGAAATTGTACTTCTAAACTAATCATAAATATTAAAAGCTTTAATATTTATAATTTAAGTTTCACAAAAACTATTCCATTTCCACTAAAAGTTCATTCTCTTCACTTTTTAATATTTTTAAAAGTCTTAAACTTCCCAGTGCACAGATTAAACTACATCCCCCAATGAATATAAATCCTGCACTATATGCTAGTTTAGTACCTAACTCAATTCCATAAATATTAGAAAATAACATTTTACATAGATCCACAACTACGCCTACTAATAAGTTCCCTATTACTATAGCAATTCCCATAAAAGTTAAAACAAAAGACATAGCTATCTCTATTTTTTCTCTAAACTCCTTAGCTATTATGGCCATAACTGTTGGATATATAGGTGCTATTCCAATTCCTGATAACATTAAAAGTAATGTTGCTCCCTTTCCTAAAAATACTCCTATTATAATTGAAATTCCAGCAAAAGTTGAAACTATTAAAAGTGACTTAACAAATCCTAATTTATCTATAATAGGTCCTAAAACAAGTCTGGCTAACATAAAAAAGAAAAAAAATCCCACAAGAATTTTAGAAGCATCTTCTCCTGAAAAACCTTGAGCTTTTTCTAAGTAATTAACTAACCATCCGCCTACAGTCATTTCACATGTAACACCAAATGATAATATAAATGTTATTAGTAATATCTTTCTATCCTTTATCATTTCTTTAAAAGATTCTCTTATACCAACAGATTCCTCATCTTTTGACTTAGGGAATTTACCCATTAAAGTAGGTATTATTGGAACTAAGGAAAGTAATAATACAATTAAATACATTCCTCTCCACCCCAAAACATCTCCATCTAAATTTGAGCTCATAAGTTTTGTAGCAATTAATGGAGCTACCATAGAGCTTAATCCATAAAAAAAGTGTGATAAATTCATCATAGTTCCTGTATTCTTAGTAAAAGCTATAGCTGCAATTACCCCTAAAGCAATCTCAAGCATTCCATTTCCAAGATACATAATGAAATATGAACCTGAAAAAAGTATATAATTCGGAGCTATACTTATTAAAACTCCTGAAAAAGCCATTATCAAAAAACATAATATAGTAGTATTCTTAAGCCCTATCTTCTTTGATAAAAATGGAGTATAGGTACAAGCAATCAAATATCCTATAGAATTTAAAGCTAAAAGCATTCCTAATTGTGCTTCATTTAAAGAAAAATTATCTTGAATTCTAGGAATAGCTGGTCCTTTTATATTCTCAGATAATCCAAATACTAAGAAACCAATAAAAACAGTTGCTATCAATATTATTCCATTTAAATCTCTTTTCTTTTCCATCTTATTTCTCCCTTTATAATTTCTAAATTCCGTTTAATTATATATGCATTGTTATCTACTTTATAGTGAAAATATTCTATATTAACTTAATTTTTTATTTTAAAATATCCTTTATATCCATAGACTGTGCTTCAAAGTAGTTTGATTATTGAGATAGAATTGGGAAACCTATTAATGAGCCAATTAGAGTTTTTCATTATGGAAATTTACTTATAAATCAATAATTAATCTGTAATAACATCTTCTAAAGTTTATACTAAGTGAAACCACTACCTTTAAAAATTACAATTAGGGTGGTTCTTCATTTTATGTTACAATATCTTATAATAGTATTATAAAATTGTTTTTTACTGAGTTGTGGTTCTAATCCACTAAACTCAAAAGTTATCTTATGATTTAGCTATGTTTTAAACTAGTGTTACGTTTAAATAAAACTGTTAAATTTTTAGATAAAATTACAAAAGTTGTAGATTATTTGAGGTGTTTTTAAATGGATATATGTGTTAGACCTGTATGGGCTGAAATAGATTTAGATGCAATAGCAAGCAATATGAAAGAAATAAGAAATTTAGTCGGTGACAAAGAAATAATAGCAGTTGTTAAAGCTAATGCTTATGGTCATGGAGCTTTAGATATAGCTTCAACTCTTTTAGAAAATGGAGCTTCTAGATTAGCAGTTGCTATAATTACAGAAGCTGATGAGCTTAGAGATGCTGGTATAACTGCTCCAATAATGATTTTAGGATATACTCCTATAAGTTTCGCTGAAAACTTAATTAATAATGAAATTGAGCAAACAGTTTATGATGTGGAATATGCTAAAAAGTTATCAGAAATAGCTTTAAAACTTGGTAAGAAAGCTAAAATTCATCTTGCAATAGACACTGGAATGGGTAGAATTGGCTTCATCCCAAATCAAGAAAATTTAAATAAAGTTTTAGAAATTTGTTCTTTACCTGGAATTGAGGTTGTAGGATTATTCACTCACTTCTCAACATCTGATGAAGAAGATAAAACTTATACTTATGAACAATTTTCAAAATTAAATACGTTCAATAAAGCTTTAGAAAAACAAGGAATACACATTCCTTTAAAGCATGCTTCTAACAGTGGTGCCATAATAGATTTACCAGAGACTTATTTAGATGGTGTTAGATGTGGAATTATTTCTTATGGATATTATCCATCTGAGGAAGTAAAAAAAGAAAACTTAAAGCTTAAGCCAACTCTTACATTAAAAACAACTGTTGCTTTTGTTAAAGAGTTAGATAAAGATATGTATGTAAGTTACGGAAGAACTTATAAAACTGAAAAGAAAAGTAAAATCGCTACACTTCCAATAGGCTATGCCGATGGATATTCAAGATTACTTAGCGGAAAAGCAAAAGTTATAATAAATGGTCAATTTGCCAATGTTATAGGAAGAATTTGCATGGATCAATGTATGATTGATGTAACTCATATAGATGATGTTAAAATAGGTGATGAAGTAATTCTTTTAGGAGAAGAAAATGACCTAAAATTTGATGCTAATGATATGGCAGAAATCATGGGAACAATAAACTATGAAATATTATGTATGATTAGCCACAGAGTTCCTAGAATATATAAAAAGAATAATGAAATAATTAAAGTTAGAAACTATATTTAATAAAATAAAACTTATAAATATATTCCGAGAATTACTAGATTTAACTAAGAATTTATAGCCATTACTGCGAAGAATTTACTAAAGCTTCGAAACTCCCGTTGGTCAAACAGTCTCAGCTTCTTAACGCAAATTCTTCTACGTAATAGCTTAAATTCTAAAGTTCATCTAAATATTCTCTTCATACTATTTATAAGTTTTATTTTAAGTTACTTTTAATGTAACATCTTTATTTTAATTTTTACTTCTACATAATAAATTAAAGTAATAATAATTGAAAATACAATACCTGTTCATATTTATTCCCCTATTTTTTATGAATAGTTAGGATATTTCTTCTATAATCCCCTAACAGTTCTTTTATGTATTATGAAGCCTGTTATTATATTTCTCTAAAATTTTATTTTTTGCTTTTTATTATATTCTTCCTTTTTTACAGACTCTATCTTTATTATATAATTCACATATCCCTCTTCCCATTCTCCCGTAATAACTAAAATATGTTCTCCTAATTCAGTTGGAGTAATTATAGTATTATCAGTTACAGTGTATTCTATATTCTTTAATGAATTTTCTTCTACCACCTTAATACTCTTAGGCTCTTTTGAAAACTTTAAGTTTAAGTTTCCTCCTACTGGCACATTATTCCCATTTATTTTTTTTGCAATATTTTCAGTACTTTGTGAATTCGCTATAACCGCTTGCCCATTCTTATTCCACTTATATCCATTCACTTCAAATTCAATTTTATCATTTTCATAGCTTATTTTTAAACTTGGTAGATTAAATTCATTATCTTTATTTCTCCAAATTCCATAAAAAATAAAAACAATTAAAAATAATCCTATTAAAATAAATACTATTTTTTTCATAATGTTCTCCTAATATGCTATATTCTTACTAAAAGTATTTTGAAATAATATTTACATAATATATTTTATGTAGAAACTCACCAACTTATTACTACGTTTTAAAGTTCTATACTTTTCTATAAAAAATACACACCCAAAAGGTGTGTATTTTATTATTCTAATTTTTTTATTATTAAGCTATTTTTTAAACTAGTGTTAATTTTTAACTAAATCTGAAAAGCTAGCTAAAAATTAACAGTCTCCTCAAATAGAACCTATTATTAAAATGATTAAATTTTTATCTTTCAGTTCTTAATGTAATAGATTCTTTTGAAGAAAACTCTCCATTACTATATTTAGCTGCAATCTTAAAGTTGTATATAGTGTGTCTATTCAACCCTGTAAATGTGTAGCTAGTTTCATCTTTTCCTATTTCAGCTACCTCTTTACCATCTTTGTAAAGTACATATCCTTCTAATCCAAATGAATTTTCTGGTGCACTCCACTGAACAGTTATATTTTTCTTTGAAATATCAGTTGCTTCAAAATCTCTAACTGGACTTACTATAATTTCTGTAGAATCCATAGCTTTTAAAGCTTCATCTATTACAACTTTTAATTCCCCTAAAACTTTATCTACATCTTCTTTTAATGAGTTCTCATCATTATTAACTCTTTCAGCCTCTAAAATAGCGTCTTCTAATCTCATTTTTATATCCTCAAGATTATTAAATTCTTTAAGCTTTTCTAAGACTCCATAAGCTCTAGCTATTTCTGCTATTAAATCCTCTTTATTAGGAACCTTTAAAAGCTCAAACTTAGCTTCTGCCTCAGTTAAATCAGAAATAGAATTATTTACAACTTCTTGACTTGCTCCTTCATCATTCAATACTTCTTTAGCCTTTTCTAAAGCACCTCTTAGTTCTTCTATAGCATTAGGAATATATACTCCTTCTGCATTTTCTAATTTACTTTCTATTGAAGTTATTATTTCCTCTAATTTATCTTTTTCAACTATATTTACTGATTCAATGAAAGCATCTAAAGCCTCTTTTAAAGAATTCGTTATATTTCTAACTTCTTCTGAAGTTATAGCACTCTCAAAACCTTCTTCTGCTATTCTTATAGCTTCATTTAAAGTATCTAAAGCTTCCTGAGAATACTGACCATTTCCATTTCCAACAACTGCATTTTCTACTTTTTCCTTAGCTAAAAGTACCACTGATTTATATGCAGTTTCAGCACTTACAGCATCATAGTATGAATCTAAAGAATTCTTTAATTCTTCGTAAGACATATCTATTTCACTTTGTGAAACTTGCTTTTTATTATAAACTTCTTTAGCTTCATTATTTTCTGTTTTTAACTTTTGAACTTCCATATTTACTATAGCCTTTTCATTATAGTTAATACTATTCATAATCTCTGGTAATATTTCATTTAATAAAACATCAACATCACTTATTAAAGCTGCCAGTTTAGTTCTATTTATTTGAACAAATCCTTTATAGAATTCATTTAAAGCTGATTTTAAGTTACTTATAACTTCATTAGCTTCTTTTGAATTTATATCATTTCCTAAAACTTCTTTAGCATGATTTATAGCATTTCCAAGTGTTTCTTTAGCCTCAGCTGTGTAGTTTCCTGCCATATCTCCAACTACTGCACTATTATATATATCCTCAATAACTCTTATATAAGAAGCGAGATTTGAAGTAGAATCTCCTTTGTAAATTCTAATTTCTCCAATTTTAATCTCTTCGCTGTTAAATTTAATTCTTACAAATCTTCCTATATGACCTGCTTTTAGTATATTAGAATATACAGCTTTGTTTTCTTCATTATCGTTCTCATCTACTAAACTTGTCCACTCTGCTCCATCATTAGAAGATTCTATAGAATACTTTAATGAAGAGCTTCCTTTACTTGTTATATCTATTGCTGATATATCCTTTTCTTTACTTAAATCAAAGATTACAGTCTTTTCTTCTCCTTGTTCTGGAATCCAAAGAGTATTTTCATCTCCATCTCTTAAATTATTTATTTCAGAATTATTTGATGTTGCCTCAACCTTCGTTTCTTCTTTCATAGCTAAGTTTTCTGGTATGGCAAATACATTTAATTCTGCTGCTGAAGCAAATCCTCCAACGCCTTCTAAAGCTACAAGTTTAACATGAGTTGCTTTTGTACTATCAAATTTTAATGTCTTTAAGCTTCCACTATCATCCCAAGTTCCCTCAGAAATTTTTCTAAATTCATTTCCATCACTACTTACGTGAAGTTCATACTTAGTTATATTTCCATTTTTACCACTGCTTCTTGGAAGATAAGTAAACTTGTTAATTTCATAACTTCCTCCAAGCTCTAAAGTAATACTTTGTGGTAGTGGCTCTACAGGAGAATATTTTGTATGCCACATAGTATTTTCTTTTCCATCAATAGCAAAGCTTGCTAAGCCTTCATTTCCTACATTAGGATGTTCTGAAGTTGCTGTTGCCTTCATATTACCTTGTGGTAATGCTATTGAAGCTTGTTCTCCTTTATTTACTGCTTCTTTAGCCATAGCCTTAATCTCTGCAATCGCCGCCCATGCTGCTGGATATGATCCACCTGGTGCTTTTCCTGTAATGGTAGCATGTATTTTACTTATTTCTTTTCCTACAGGTATTTTATATGATTTTTCATTATCTTCTGTATTTGAAGTCATATCTAATACTGTCTCTCTATTTCCACTCTCATCTTCTACTTCAACTTTAAACTGGAATCTAAATCCGGCTTTTTCAAAATGAAGTTCTAAGAAATCAACAAAATTATTTTCTTCCAAATCAATTGTAGCATTGGCTGGAACTGCTCCATTATCGCTTATCCAAAGTGAACTTAAATTACCATCTGTAATATTTGATAAAGGATTTCCTCCTTGGGAAGGAGAACCACTTACTGATTTATTTTCTGCTATATTTACATATTGAACGGGCTTTTCCTTAGACATAGCTTTTACTTCTGCTATTGCTGCCCAAGCCCCTGGATATTCACCACCGGCTGCTTTTCCAGTCATAGTAACATGTATTTTATTTATATCTTTTCCTACAGGTATTTTGTAAGACTTTTCATTATCTCCTGTATTTGAAGTCATATCTAATACTGTCTCTCTATTTCCACTTACATCCTCTACTTCAACCTTAAACTGGAATCTAAATCCTGATTTTTCAAAGTAAAGTTCTAAGAAATCAACATTTTCTGTTCCTTGTAAATCTATAGAAGCAGTTGCTGGAGTTTGTCCTCCATTACTTACCCAAAGAGAATTTAGATTGCCATCTGTAATATTAGATAGTGGTTTTCCACTCTCTGATTCTGATCCAGTAACTGGCTTACCTAAAGCAACGTTAGTATATTCATCTACTGATTCTTTTCCTTCATATACCATTATTTCTGCTAATTCTGGTATTGTATATGATGGACTTAAACTTAAATCTACATCTGTCAATGTAACTCTAACTTTTTGTACTTTACCTTTAAAATTAACTTCCTCAATAACACCTTTATTAGAATAATCCTCTGATTTATCTGACACTGTTACCCATTGTCCATCTTCATCCATGATTTCTACTTTATATGCAACAGCTCTATCTCCAGCTTGATTTCTAAAAGCAAATTCTATTCCATCTATATTTTTAGCTCCTTCTAAGTCTACAGTTACACTTGCAGGGTATTCCTCTCTATCAGCAACCCACATGCTTCCTGTATTACCATCTGTAATATTACTTAAAGGACTAGCTTCATTTGCTCCATGAGTCTCACTGCTTACAGGCTTTCCTAAAGCAATGTTAACTCTTTTCTCAACTTCACCTTCACCTAATATTTTATCCATATTAGTTACTGAATAGCCTTCCATAGCGATTTTAGCAAGTTCACCTAAATTTTCATTAGAAGCCTCTGTTGGATAAAGTTTATCTGTATCACTTTTCTTGTTTACCCAATCATACTCCATCTTAAACCAATCTATATTAGGTGCCTTATCTCCACCGTCTAATTCTGTTTGTAATCCATTTATCCATTTTTCCCATCTAGCATAGTAATAATCCTCTGTTAATCCTGACCATTGTCTATTAGAATAGTCTTTAAGTCCACCACCATTAGCATTATTTCTTGATCCCCAAGTTGTTACCAATGCTCTAGCATTAAACTCAAATAAGTCTTTAGTCCAATCATCAGCATCCTTAAGCATTGTTCTAGCATCTTCAATCCAATTTCCTATTAAAAATTCAGGTCTAGTTGATAATACTCTCTCTTGAAGCTCTACAAGCTCTAAGAACTTTCCTGAAACAAATCTAAACTTATCTGAATCGCCATTATTGTAGGCATCACACATAACAGCATAATATTCTTGAGCAGAGTTAGCTAATAATTGTTTTAGAATATCTGCAAAATCATAAAGGAAAGCATCACTTTCTTTAAATTCATCATAGTTATTTGAAAAAATTTCAATAGCTTTTTCAAACTCACTCTTATCATAAACTATTTTTGAATGTCCCCAAGTTGAAGCGCTTTGTATTCCAAATCCTGGCCTTGCATTTATAATAGACTCAGCAGCACCTTGATAGTAATCATTTCTCTTCTTATAAGCAGTATCTAATATAACATTCCAAGCCTCTAAAATCTCTTTATTCACCTTACCATATCTTCTTTCAATATAGTCTTGAGTCCATGTTCTGAAATTTATTTGATCCCTTGTCCAAGCCATATCAAATAAAAGTTCATATGCTAAAGGATTTGTATTTATAGCCTCTGGTGTAATACCTATACCAACCATATTTTCTGAGTTAGCTAAGGCATTAGGAATTTCTGTAGCAAGTTTTTCTGGAGCGGCATCCATTCCCATTCTTCCACCAAAGTTATGAAGCATATTCCAAATCCAAGGTAACTCCCTATCCTCTAATCTCTTCCAATCTGGATTTACCTCTGAGAAAAGGTCTAATACTATAGCTTGGTCTTTTTTACTTAATCCTTCTAACTTATTATTACTAGGATTTCCTTGCCAGTTTTGTATAACCCAAACAGCCTCATTATCATGCTCTATCATCTTATCTTGAATTATTTGATATATTCTTCCATTATCTAATCCTCCAGTATTTCCTCCTTCATGGAATGGATCTACTCCATAAAAGTTAGTTACATCTCCAAATACTTCTTTTTGATTTTCATAGAAAACATCTGCAACCTCTTGGAAATAATCTCTTTCTCCCTCGTTTACATATGTCTTAAGCATGTCTGGTCTATCAAAACCGCACCATCCTCCTTGAGAAATAGCTTGAGCCTCTGTATTTTTTTCCTTAAAATCTCTAGGAACCATACCTGAATATCCTTGAAGAACAGGACTTATTCCATAGGATTGCATTCTATCATGCATTTTTCTTCCAAGCTCTGCTCTTTGTTCAAACCAATCATTTGGAAGTGGGCCCCCAAAGCCAGTCATATTCTGCATATAAAACCATGCAAAATATGCAGGTCCTGAAATAAACTCTTTAACTTCTTCATCACTATATCCGAATTCATTTAAGGTTCTTCTTAATACCTCTTCTTGTCCAATTATGTCTAAGACTAAATTTACTCCATTCATAGCACACCAGTCTAAGAACTCTTCATATTGCTCCCAATCCCAGAAAGCCATTGTATAAGAATAGGTACAGAAATTTAATGCATATCTATGTTCATATGGAGTGTCTATAACTATCTTTTCTCCAACACTTGGCATTGTTTCAGGCATTTTTAAATTAGACCCCATTATTGGATTATAACTAACATTACAATAATTTTTTAAGTAATAGTTAAACCCTGATGCTAATGAAACTCCATTATTTCCTTTTATTAAAATCTTTCCATCCTGTGAATCTGAAACTTCGAAAACATCATTACCATTAAGCTCTTCTCTAAATTCAAAGATAAAGTTGTCAACATACTCAGCTCCAATTACTCTACTGACTAAACTCTTAATCTCATTTATTGTCTTTTCTTCTGCATATCCTTTATCACTCTCAAATTTTTCATACTCTGTGGCCCATTTTGTTTCACTAAAATTAGATGTAGTGATTGGAGCTAATTCTGATAAACTTTCTCCTGTTTTCTTTCCAAAAACCTTTATTTCAGCTATATTAACCTTGTCATTATTACTATTTTGAACGACATCGATTCTTAATTTTCCAGCTCTAATATTATCGATGTTATGTGCATCTCCATTATTATCAGCTACTTTCTCATCATTTTTATATGCTATTTTATTGAATGTTTCTCCATCCTCTGAAGCATATATATTATATTTATAAGAGGCACCTGCATTATTAAATATTTCTATTTTAGATAATTCATATATCTCTCCTAAATCAATTTCTATCCATCTATAGTCATTTGAAGACTCCCAATATGTTGATAAATCTCCATCAATAACTAAGTCTGCTGTGTTTCCTTCTGTATTCCCCTTGGCAGTAACCGTAACCCCTTCTGTAATCTCAATTCCAGCTGATGCAAATACCTTCACTGCACTAGGATTAACTAATCCTAATAAAAAAGTACTTGTTAAAGCATATGCCATTTGTTTTTTAAATTTTTTACTAAACAAATTTCCCCCCCCTAATCTAAAAAGTATTAAAATAAAGTCTACATAATATCTATATGTAAATAATCCCAATTTAATGTATTTTACCCCAAAAATTTATGTTTTTTTACAAAAAATACACACCTAAAAAGGTGTGTATTTGAAATTCAATTAATTATATTTACTTTTTAATTTATTAAAATCCCTTATAAGGATTATCTCTAGTATCATTTTTACCTAGTTTTCTTGATTCTTTTGAATATCCTACTTCATCTGCAGTTTCATTTTTCATTTTTTCTACTTCTTTTTTAGTCTTTTGTCCAGATTTCTTATTAGCCTTGCTGTTCTTATTATTCTTATGAGCCAAAGTAAACACTCCTTTCAAATTAAGTTCTTATTTAGTATTTAACTTTAATAACTCATCTATCCTAAAAATTACTTTCCAATACTGCTAACTATTTCTATAATCCTTTTGAACTATTACACTGTAATAAATAATATTTTCTCTATTACGCATCTTTTCGCCTTGCTGAAATTTGTAATTTCAAAACCTAAAATTAAAAATTTTGATTTTCACTTAAAATTAAATTTGGTCTGAAGAGCTATCTAAAAATCAATATTCCCATAAAGCACAACTTAAATTTTTAAACCTAACATGATGCCTCCTCAAATTCATAGTCTTTTGTTACATCATTTACCCATTTTCCACTAATTACTCTATATACACTAACAAGAGATTTTAATACTTCATCACATTTTATAACCATAAATACCAAGGCAACTGGAAGTTCTAAAGCAAAGGCGGCAAAGAATCCTCCTGGAATAGCAACAAGCCACATAAAAATAAGATCATTTATCAAAACAAATTTGGCATCTCCACCACCTCTAAGTACACCCATCATAAAGTTACTTGCAAGTGATTGAAATACTATTATTCCAGAAGTTACAGTCATTATTTCCATGGCTATTAATTTTGTATTACCAGATACATTATAAAAATTAACGATAGTAGGCTTTATAAATAAAATCATAAGTCCTGCTATGACTCCCATGATAACACTGAAAATTCCAACACTATGTGCATACTCTCTTGCTTTTTCCTTTTTACCTTCACCTATGGTATTTCCTATGATTACTGCTGTGGCATTAGACATACCAAAAATAAAGACTGTTACAAATTGGTGAGCCACCCCATTTATACTATTGGCAGCAACAACCTCAGTTCCCATTCTTCCAACTACAACTGATATCATAGAAGCTCCAATTGCCCAAAGTAACTCATTACATAATACAGGAGTACATAATCCAACATAGTCTTTTAAAATATCCTTATCAAGCTTTAACAAATGCTCTAACTTAAGACCAATCTTTCTTTCATATAAAAACATGAATACTAAAACTATTGAGAACTCAGTTATTCTAGCACATACTGTGGCAATTGCTGCCCCATTTATCCCAAGCTGTGGTGCTCCTAAATTTCCAAATATAAGAACCCAGTTTAAAATTGCATTTACTACTAAAGAAGCACTGTAAACTATCATTGATATCCTTACAGTTTTTACTGAACGAAGCATCATTATTGTACAGTTTGTTATGGAATAAAATAAATATCCTATACATACTATTCTTAAATAGCTAGCTCCTAACTCTATAACAGCCATATCTGTTGTGAAAATCTCCATAAAATGTTTTGGTAAAAATATTGCTATAAATATAAAAATGCCAGTTAAGGCTATACAAAATCTATACATTATAGCTAAAATTTTATGAATTGTTTTAACGTTTCCTTTTCCCCAATACTGTGAAATCATAATATTAGATCCACCAGCTAGTCCAAACATTAAAATCGTAAGTACAAAAAATAAATTATTCGCTATAGAAACTGCTGATAGTTGAATTTCCCCCAAAGCTCCAACCATCAAAGTATCTACCATGCTTACCATAAAAGTTATTAAATTTTGTATTGCTATTGGCAAGGCAATACTAAAAAGTAGCCTATAAAATTTTTTGTCCCTTGTTATAAGCATAATTAACCCCCTTATTAAAAAATGTCTTCTTACTAAAATTTCAATGTAAATTATAGCATTCTAATTTAACTTATAATACGTCTTTAAATTTAACAATATATGAATGTTTGAAAAATATTGTTAATATAAAAATCCTCTTTAAGTTACTATTAATATTTAGTTAGACATTCACACATATTACACTAAAAATACTATTCTAAATTTTCAACTTAATATAAAACAAAGACTCTAAGTTTAAAACTTAGAGTCTTAAAATTCAAACTAAATCTCCATTAATATAATGGTAATTTTCTTCCATAACTTTCATATCTTTTAGTTTTTCTACATCAATATAACTAGATGGTATATAAGTATATTCTATAAGCTTATTTTTACCAACCTTGTCAGAATACTTAACAAAAGCTAACATATAGACTTCTGTCGTTTCTGAATTGTATGTTTTTTCTGGAGCATAAGTATCTACATTTTCAAAAAATTCGTTTACATCTTTATATGGAGATATTAAGTAAACTTCATTCCATTCAAAAGCTATTGTTTTATTTAAGGAAGTTAAATCTAATTTCTTATCCTCTTCATTTTCTATAAGAGTAATAACTTCTTTATTTAATGACTTACTCTCTCCAATAAAGTCATTTTCATATAGACCTAAATATACTATAGAGATTAAAAAAACTGCAACTAGAAACGTAATAGAGATAGTAACTTTTTTCTTCATATAAACCACCTCTCCATGAAATTCTTTAGCTTTTTTCAATTTAAAAAGGTAAGATATCTATTTGTATATCTTACCTTTATTTTACCATATTACACCTAATTAATCACTCTATTAAACATAATTTAACACAAATAATTTCTTTATTTTCTGGCCTTTTGAATCTTAACTTTTTTCCCTTTTATAGTAACTTCCTTAAAATTTTTCAGAATCTTTTCGCCTTTTCCATTTAATATATCAACATATGAAAATCCATCTTGAACATCTATTATTCCTATGTCATCTCCAGTTAATCCTGGCATGTTACTAAAGCATCCAACAATATCAAAGGCTCTTATTTTCTTTTTCTTTCCACCATTAACGTGTATTTTAACTATATCACTATGAACCTCTTTTTTAGGCTTTTTACTCTCTTTTAACTGAACCTTCTGGCTTTCTTTAAATATCTTTCTTCCAGCCTTAACCTCTTCATCAGCAGGTATAGTTCCTTTTTTTATTTCATATCCAATATATTCTTCTATATTTTCTAAGTATTTTTTTTCATAGTGATTTACAAAAGTAATAGCTTTTCCTTCTCTTCCAGCTCTACCAGTTCTTCCTATTCTATGAACATAGCTTTCCATTTCCATTGGTACTTCATAGTTTATAACAAGTTCTATACTATCTACATGAATTCCTCTAGCAGCTATGTCTGTACAAACTAAAACTTTAAAGTGCTTATCTCTGAAGTTTTCCATAACCTCAATACGCTTCTTTTGATCCATGTCACCATGAAGCTCATTACAAGTTATCCCCTCATCTTTAAGCATCTTATAGACTGATTTAACCTTATTTCTTGTGTTACAAAAAACTATAGCGCTTTCTGGATGATAAGCATAAAGGCATTTCCATAGGGCTTTTCCTTTATTTTTCTCTTCTATTTCAATTACACATTCTTCTATTCTTTCTCTGTTAAATACCTTTGATTTCACTTCTAAAAGAATAGGATTTCTCATATATTCTTCGCAAATTTCTTCTATTTCCTTAGGGAAAGTTGCAGAAAATAATGCTGTTGTCTTGTTTAATCTTAATTCTCCCAATATGTCTTTTATCTGATCAATAAATCCCATAGAAAGCATCTTATCCGCTTCATCTATAACTACATAGTTAATTTCACTTAAATCTAAAGTTCCTCTTTCCATATGGTCAAATACTCTTCCTGGAGTTCCAACTACTATATGTACTCTTTGCTTAAGCTCTCTAACTTGCTCATTAAAAGGTTGTTTACCAAATATAGCGGCGCATCTTACCTTTTTTAATCTTCCTATATTAGCTAACTCATCTTTAACTTGAATTGCAAGCTCTCTAGTTGGTGTTAAAACCAAACATTGTACACTTTTTTCCTCAATATTTATTTTTTCACAAATAGGTATTCCAAAACTTGCAGTCTTACCACTACCAGTCTGAGATTTAACTATTATATCTTTTCCCTCTAAAAGCTTTGGAATTGAAGCTTCCTGAACCTCTGAAGGGCTTTTATATCCTAAATTATTAAGTGCCTTAATAATATCATCACTTAAACTAAATTCATTAAATTTCATATACTATGTTTATCTCCTTTGTTTTAAAACTTATGGTCTCCTATAGTTATACCACATATTCATTTGTTATCCTAATTTAATAATAAATAATCAAAATCTTTATTATTTACTAATTAATATAATAGGCATATACAAGACTTTATTAAACTTAAAACAATCCTAAAATATTATAATATAAAGCCTCCCCTATATTCCTTATGTATTCCTTCATTTTTATATTCAACCTAATTTTAAATTTCCCTTCAATAAGTCTCTACTAAATTAGTGTATAATAATATTTATTTTATTATAAATATTTATAAAAAAGAGTAAAAATAAAAAATTAAATACTTTTTATTTTCACTCACTATAAATTAATTCATATTATTTTTTATTTGGCTTATGTTTTAAACTAGTGTTGATTTTTAGATAGAACTGTAAGACTATGTTAATGAGCAGTTAGTATTGCATCATCTATTATTCTGGAATAGATGATAGCAATACTTTGCGAAATTAAGCTAGATCTGAAAGTCTAGCTAAAAATCAATATTCACCTAAAACAGAGTTTTTATTTTAAAAGTCTAACTACATTTTCAGTTGTTATCTCTAAATTCCTAGTTCCATTTTGTAAAGCTTCATCTAAAGTTGAAACTCCAGTCATTATGCTAAATATACTCTTTATACCTATTTCATAAAGACCTTCTATTCCATCTACTACTTTACCTGCAAAAGCTATTGTGAAAACTCCACTCTCCTTAGCTACAGTAGCTACTCCCATTGGAGTTTTTCCATATATAGTTTGATCGTCTATACTTCCTTCACCTGTAAATACAAAGTCTGCTCCTTTTACCTTCTCAGCTAACTCTGTATGTTTTATTACAAGTTCTATACCTCTTTTAAGTTCTCCACCTAATAATAATAAAGCTGCTCCAAGGCCACCAGCAGCTCCTGCTCCTTCTATATTTGAAACCTCTTTCCCTAAATCTCTACTTATTATAGAAGCATAATGAGTTAAATTATTATCTAACTCTTTAACCACCTCTGGAGTTGCTCCCTTTTGTGGGCCAAATACTGCCGATGCTCCCTTTTCTCCTACTAGTGGATTTGTTACATCACAAGCAACTTCTATAGATACATCTTTTAATCTCTCATCTAAAGAACTTAAATCTATACTTTCTATATCCTTTAGTGCTCCCCCACCAAATGCTACTTGATTTCCTTCTTTATCTAAAAGTTTTCCACCTAAAGCTTGAAGCATTCCTGCTCCCCCATCATTAGTTGCGCTTCCACCTATTCCTATAACTAAGTGCTTTATTCCCTTATCTAAAGCAGCTTTTATTACTTCTCCTGTTCCAAAAGTTGTTGTTATTAAAGGATTTCTATCTTCTCTTTTAACAAGTTGGATTCCTGAAGCACTTGCCATTTCTATAACAGCAGTTTTTCCATTACCTAATATTCCATAGAAAGTTTCTACTTCTGTTCCTAAAGGACCTGTAACCTTTAGAGTCTCAATTCTCCCTCCAGTTGCATGAACTAAGGCTTCTACAGTTCCCTCTCCACCGTCAGCCATTGGAACCTTTATGCATTCTGCATCTTTAAAAACTTTTTTAATTCCTCTTTCCATGGCATTACAAGCTTCCATTGAAGTCATACTTTCCTTAAATGAATCTGGTGCTAATACAAATTTCATCTATGTTTCCTCCTAAAGATTCTTTCTCTTAATTTTTCCATTTTAAAATTCACTATGTTTTTACTAAAATTATTTTAAATTCAATTTTGGAATTATTTTTCAACTTTATAATTTCTAATATCACATGTTAAAATTTTATCTTCTATATTATGAAAAGTATAATTAGGCACCTTAATAAACACCAAACTATACTTTTCAAAAAGACTATTTTAATATTATTCCAAATATTATAGTAGATACAACTGTCATTGTTAATCCAACTAAAGACTCATATGGTATAAGCTTAAGTCTTTCTTTCATATCCATTGCTACGCTTCCAATAATATTTATTTTAACAAAAAAAGACTAGGAAACCCTAGTCTTTTTTATTTTTTAATTTAAATCTACTATAACTTGTCCACTAGTTAATAAAGAACTATTAAACTCTAATTGTAATCCAGTAGTTCCTTTTGGTACTTCTACTACATATTCTCCAGTTATTTTTCTTCCAGCTCCAACTTCTCCGTCTAATTGACCGTTTTGATTTTCTGTAAATGCTTGATTATATGCTCTACCATCTTTGTCTACAACTTTAAACATCATAACAGAAGATACACTCTGTGATTGATCTGAAATATTTTCTACAGTAATATCTACTTTTAAAAATTCATTTCCATCTTTAGGTTTTATAAAATCTCCACCATCTGATGTAGTAACTTTATTAACTGTAATATTAAAATCTTTAGTTTTTACAGTATCTCCAACCTTAAAAGTTTCTGTTTTATTTTGCTGTTCTTGCTTTTGTGGTTCTACCTTTGTAGGAGTATCATTTCCACATCCAATAAATACACTAGCTCCAATCATAGCACTTAATATAATAATTAGTCCTTTTTTCATTATTGACCTCCTAGTAAAAATATTCATTAACATTATATAACATTTTTGTTAATGGATAAAGTTTCTAATTCATTTTTATTTCATAAATATTTAATAATAGTTTTTAATATTAATGCACATACTAATATTACCTACGATTATTAAAACTAAAAAAAGAAGGTAAGTTAATTAAGTTTAACTCGCCTTCTTTTTGATTAAATGTAATGAAACTTTTACACTTACAATTATACACTTAATCTAAACATTCTCAATTGCATCTATATTTATTAACATAAAATAAATGGATTATTTACATTTAAATTACATTATTGTATAATTTAAATAAGCTTTTAATTTCTTTTAATCACATAAAAACATAATATTCCCCTACTTATTATGTTTTCTTAACTATTTACAATATTAAAAAATAAAAAAGGCTAGATATGGATTAACCTATCTAGCTTTTTTTATTAATATTATATAACATTTTTATTAACAAAAAAAGAATTCCTTATTTACAATAAAATTATATTATTGTATAATTTAGACAAGGTTTTAAGTTCTTTTTATTACTGATTCACATTTAAATATAAAAAAAGGTGAGAAGTTTTAAACTTCTCACCTTTTTATAATTAAAGCTTCTTTACAAACTCTGCATTAACAAATCCTACTTTACCATTTTTAGTTGTTATTCTATACCATCCAATGAAATCAGAATCAACCCAATCAATTCTAAAAATATCACCTGCATTTATTCTAGCTACTATTCTAGAATTCAATGATCCTTCTTCTCTTACATTTAAAAATGTACTTACATTCTTAGTAGTAGCCATTTGTAGCTTTTCTACATAATCAGCATTTACATAACCAACCATTCCATTGTATTCAACATAATACCAT
The DNA here is from genome assembly GCF_057782465.1 of Clostridium sp. LIBA-8553. Classification (NCBI taxonomy): domain Bacteria; kingdom Bacillati; phylum Bacillota; class Clostridia; order Eubacteriales; family Clostridiaceae; genus Clostridium; species Clostridium sp. LIBA-8553. The sequence continues at coordinate 1,070,930 of NZ_CM173489.1, read as the reverse complement.
CCAAGGTAGTCTTCATTAACCCATTTTATTTTAAATGTTTCATCTGCCGGTATTGAACCAATTACTTTAGAACTAGTAGTACCCTTGGCTCTTATATTTAATTTAGTACTTACATTTTTAGTAATAGCATTATCTAAAGTAAAATTATTTGAATTAATGAATATTCCATTGGTGAATTCATTCATATCACAATCACCTGATACCCCTGCTACATTTCCACTCTCTGAATATTGGAATCCAACCCATTCATTCCATATGTTATTAGCTCCTGGAGTATTTACGCCATAATGTGCAATCCAAACTGGATAATTGCCTAGTCTACTATCTAAATTATTATTTGCAAAGCTTGTATAAGTATATACAATTACTTCTTTTCCTGTAAGTCTTTTAACCTCTTCTAGGAACTCTATACACATAGAAGTTAAATTTCTTACTCCTACACCTTCAGTTGTTTCTATATCTAAAGCTAATTTACAATCATAGTTAGTTGCGCCTATTTCATTTAGATAATCAATAAAAAATCTTGCTTGATCCTTAGCTCCTTTATTTGCTCTGAAGAAATGATAAAATCCTACACTTAATCCTTGTTCTTTTGCTCCATTATAGTTTTGTTTAGCATATTTATCTTTATAATAATTCCCTTCTGTAGCTTTAATATAAACTACTTCTACACCATCATTTTTTACACTCTCAAAGTCTATATTTCCTTTCCAGTTTGATACGTCAATTCCTTTTAAATTATTATTGTTTCTACTTTGCATTATTAATTCCTTCTTTCTTTAAAATATTTTTATATAAAAAAGAGAACCTAAATTATAGGCTCTCATTTAAGCTTTTTACTGCTGCTAATTTATTTTCTGTTTCTGCATTTAATAATTTTAATTTTTCATTTTCTTTTACTAATTGTGTAGCTTGTTGTTTTAAACTATCTTCAAACAATAATTTTTTACCTTTATTAACTTCTCCAGCTATAGCCTGTCGTAACATTTTTATTTGCTCTTCAGTTAAGTACGGTATTTTTTCTAACATTAATTTATCAAAATAATCTGCTTTTGATTTTGCTAAATCTTTTATATTATCTGTTATACGATATTTCTCTTCTACAATATTCCACACTTGTTGAGCTGTCTTAAATTCTTCTTCGTGATGATCTAGCTTTAGTTTTTGTTCTACCATCTCTTTCTTCTTAGCTATGTACTGAATAGTAACATCTCCAACACTTTTAATAATAGATACAATAACTATAACTATTCCTAAAGTTAAAGCTGATAATATTGGATCTAATATTTTTTCCATTCTAAATCATCCTCTCTTTTATCTAAAATTTCTTTTTACCTTCTCTAAGTTGTATTAAAGCATCTTTTAATTTTTCTGGAATAGGTAATCCTAGTGCTGCTCCATTTTCTAATAAGCTTATTCCTTCATTTGCTATATAAAAGTAGCAAATTAATGTCCTAAATACCCAAGTTCCATTATTAAGTAATCTATCTAGCATTACCGCAACTATTAAAACAATAAGTATCATTGCTTTTCTAGCTATTCCTTTTAAACCTACATCACTTGATAATTCTTTATTTACATATCCTCTTGTAAGCCCTGAAATGTAATCTAAAGACATAAATAAAATTAAAGCTGTTAAAGGGGTGTCCCATGCTCCAAAAAGCCATGTGAATCCTGTTCCTATTGCTGCTACTATAGTTTTTAAATAATCAACTACTTTCTCCATCCTTTTCTCTCTTTCTTAATTTAGAGAAATAAAAAAAGACTATCTCTAGTCTTATCCTATTTCTCTATTATTTTATTAAGCTTGTGTTGCTACTTCTGTTGTTTCATGTTTCTCTTCTGTTACTGGTACTGGTGGATTTATAAGTTTAAATAGCTCTAAATATTGTTCATTTGTTAATTGGTTAGTTAGCCTAAATAAATTTAAACATTCTAACATATCCTTTTTATCATATCCTCCATTTTGAATATTCATTTTACATAATTCGTATGCCATTTTAACATCATCCTTTCTTTTTATTTTAAATTATTTTTTATTGTTGCTAATGCAATATTTTTATTTGTTTCTATTAAAGATGGTACTAATAAATTATTAATAACATCCCATATGTTATTTACTTCTTTAGCTAAGTTTTGTAATGAGCTGCCTATATTACTTGGAACTTTAAAGTCTAGCTCTCCAGGTAAACTATTTAATATATTTACGTACGTAACATCTTGGTAAGTATCTAAATCTATATCTACACAGTTTTCTACTATTTCTGTAGTTGGTGTTGCTAATTGATAAATTACTGTTGTGGGATTAGCTTTAAGCCATGCTTTAAAGCCATCAATGTCTGGTGTTGAAAGTTTTGAAGTTGAAATTCTAAATAAAAATCTATTCTTACTAGAGCCGCTTATTGAAATTCCATCTAGATATTTACTAACTAAATCATTCGGAGCAAGATAATTAAAATTATTACATACTGTGATTCCATTTAATAAAAGATTTAATGTATTCATATCTACATATACACTTAAAGAATTATTATCGTTATTCAATTGTGCAAAGTTTTCATTACCAGTAAAAGTATATTGACCACTTAATCTATCAACCTTGACCTGTCCATTATCTTCATATAAAGTATCCCATTCTCTAAGTGGCTTTTCCAACAAAATATCTTTTTTATCTAACATTCCATTAAAATATTCAGTATATTTTTTAGAACCAACAACTATTTTAATATTATTTAAATCAACATTATTACTTTTATCTTCTCTTCTCCCCACAAATCTGATAAACTTAGCCTTTTTATAACTATTAAAAGAACTTAATCCAACTATATTTAACTGATTACCTGTATATTTTTTATCGCTATCATAGTAAAATACATTTGTTAAAATATATTCATTGTCTAATAATGCTTTGTAATACGTTGGTAATGAATTAACAACATAATCACTTGTAAAGTAAATATCTGAACTTATTTCTGCACCTGTTCCAACATCTAATGACACTCTTTTTAAGTTGTATAAAAAATTATCATTTTGACTTAAAAGACTAATTTTATATTTATCTCCTTCTTGCTCTAATTCTCCAAAGCTTTTTATTCCTTCAAAGTAATTAGTTTCTATATCTCCAATATAAGCCATTGGTTCTATAAATGTTATATTTGCATCTGGTGTGCTTGCAAACTCGTCAGAAGGAATATAGAAAGTAATAGCCTCAATATCATACGTTAAATTAAATTTTCTTTTTTGAGTGCCTACACCTGTTGTAAAATCAGAATATACCCAACTTCCATCATTTTTCTTAAATCCACATCTTAACCCATTTTTAGGTGCTTTTTTTGCCGTTATATTAACACTAAGAATAAAATCTGTGTTAGCTTTTATAGAAAAAATTTGAAAAGCCTTTGAAGTAGTACTAGAATTTAAAGTTACTGTTTGTTTAGGAATTAAATTCTGTAAAGTCCTACCCTTAATTTTCATTCCTTCAGTTCTACCTTCTAATGTATTTTTAGAACTTATAGAACTTCCACTATAGGCTAGAGCTTGATTACTTTTAAGTCCATTTTGTAATGACTTTATATCTTCCTGTAATTTAATACTTATATTTTCATCAATAATAGTTTTCTTTAAGCTATCATAGTCTTTTTTAGTATCTTCTATCAGCTTATCTGTCTTAGCTTTTACAGTAGAACTAAGATTATCTCCTGTTTCTTGTAAGCCATTTAACAGTTTATCTGCTTTAGCCTTAGTATCATCTATTAACTTATTAGTGTTATTTTTCAATTCTAAAACTAAAGTATTAAGTGTTTTTATATCATTAGTAGCTTCAATATTCTCCGCTCCTAACAATTTTTTATTAACTCTAATATTAAATGTATTAGAAGCCATTTCTCCACTTGTATCTTTTAAATAAAGCTGTATTTTAACTACTCCAACTACTGATATTATATTTTTCTTTAGAGTTATATTAAGTACATTATTTTCTTTAATTAAAAAGCCATCATCCTGCTCTATTACTGCTCCATCTTTCCTCTCAGCTCCTAAAGAAATTGTTTGATCCTCTAAAACTATCTCTTGTCCATCTTTAAAGAGTTTAAATTCCATAACAGCATCATCCTCTTGGGTAAATGTAGCAACTATAGAACTACTATCTTTATCAATATTAAGTGTGTTGTAAATTTCTATATTTTTCACTTACTTTATCCCTCCTTTATAATTTTTTATATAAAAATAGAGCTAACAATTAAGTTAACTCTATTTCAAGTTTTCAATCATTCCAGGCATTATATAATCTACTGTTACATCGTATTGAATTTTCATAGTATTAGTTGATGTTTTTGTAACTGGTGAAGATAATTTGCAATGTGAGCTCCAAGGAATTAAAGTTCCTACATATAAGCTATCATTTTTATTATAATAACTAGATCCACTACCTAATCTAAATAACAAACCATCTTTTGAATAAAAGAAAGGAAGTTTACTTTCTGTAGATAAAAAGATTAAAATCATACTACTTTTTTTTATTAATTTCCCATTGTCAACTAAAAAGACAGCTTTTTTTCTATATTCATTACCTGTAGCAATTATATAGCTTTTTCCATTTATATAAGCTAAATTTGCTTTAGCACAAGTTCTATAATTTTTGTCTGTATCAATTAAGACTTCACTAACTAAATCTCCGTTATTATTAATGGAACATAAATAATACTCATAATTTGTATTATTTTTTTCATCTGTTTTTTTATTAATATAACCTATATATAAATAGTTATTATCACCAGTAAAAAAATCATAGTAATCTCCTCCACCTAAACCGTTATAGTTACCTATATAAGGTGAACCATTATATTGTCCTCCACTTAAATCAATAATATTATTATTTGTAAACTTAGATTTTAAATTTACAGTATCTTTATAAGTACCATCTAAATTATATCGAGTTGCTATATAAGTTGCTTCTATTCTCCAAAACATTCCACAAGAATAAATTATATATGCAGGAATGCTTCTTCTTTCTTCTGGAACATTTAAAGTTACATATTCTTTTTTCCATTCTGCAAAACTTAATTTGGCTATTTTATCCCAGTGTTGTGTTTTTTCATTATCTTTATAATAAAGACATTGCATATATAAATGTGTATCAGAACTAGATAAAGGACCTAAATCACCATTATTATCTTTATTATTATTATCTGTATAATCTCCACTATTAGATAATATTATAGAGTTTATATTTACATATTGTCCTCTATAATCATCTGGATTGTAATTATCATCTGGATTTGGAGCTAAATATATATTATCAAAAGTACCGTTACCCTTATCTGTTCCAAAGTCCCAAACAATATGCTTTGTTACACTTTTAATTTTTGTTCCACCCTCATATCTATTATAAATAGTTGCTGTTTCATTCTGATTAAAAAGTCCCTTTCTAACATCTGATGATGAATTATTATCATTATACCTCGCATATCCAATCATATCTCCAAGAATTACTGGATTCTTATTATCGCCTTCTACTCCTTCCGAATCACTTATAAGTATTAACCAATTTATATATGCGTTGTACCACCCGTTATTACTATTTGGTTTTGTTGCTATCATACCACTACAATTATCATTATAAATAAACCCTCTTAGAATATGATTATAAAAAGCTGTTGAAAAAGGGATCTTACTTATTACATTATGCTTTTCAACTTCTTCTACCAATTCATTAGTATCTTTATCAAATAACTGAATTTTATATTTACCACTTAACTGTATCTGAGGAACTTCAAATTTAACTTTTTCATTCATCTTATCACCTACCTATTTATTTTCTAACAAAGATTTGACACTATCAGAAACTTGTCCGAATAAATCTTCTTCATAAATTAATTTATCATTAGCATCTACATTAATAACTCTTTCAAGTGTAACTGATACATTATCACTTAAATTAGTTTGTAGTGAATAAAAATCTGAATAGTGAACTTCTTCCTTAACTTCTGCATGAGGATATTCATCACTAAGAGCACCACTTAACTTATCTCCATAGATTGTTATTTGACCTTGCTCTCTTTTAACAACCATATTATCACTTGATTTAAGCATTATACTAATACCATGACTACTAGAACCTTTTAATTGAACTAAAGGTATAGTGAATGATAACAATCCAAATTCATTAACTTTTATTTTAGGTGTAAATCCCATAGTATTAGAATCTAAAAGTAATTTACATTCTAGTATTCCAGTTCCTTCAACTTGTATAGCTACATTAAGTAAAAGATTTGTAGATCCATTAAGAGAAAACCCTATAAAAGCAAACTGTCCCCATACTGCCATCACATTAACATCATTGTTATTACAGTAATAGTACATGCCGTTCTCTGCTTCTTTTATTTTATTCTGCAACCTTTGAACTTCTCTATTAGCTGATTTAGTAATCTTTTTATTTAACTTTGCTTCTGTAGTAGATTTAAATCCACCAGAATAACTTAATTTATTACTAGCAACAAAAGAATTATATTCTTTATTATTAATATCAATTACCTTAATAGAATCTCCTACCTCTAAAGAAAAGTCTCCTTGCCAATCACTTTTGAATCCTGTATACGTAAAACTCTCATATATCTTTAAAATACCTGAAGCAACCTCTTTTACTTCATCCTTAGTATTAGCATCAAGTAAAGGTATATCTAACTCTAATTTATTTCCACCTAGTTTACCTACTGTAAAACCATTTAAATCTACCAAAGATATACTCTCATAATTGCTTGTTATAGTTGTTTTCATAAAGTTACCAGGATTTATTTCTATATCTGTTTCTTGAATAGTTATTATATCTAATTCACCATTCTTAATTACAGCAAATCCTCCAACTATAGTTGCTATATCTCTTAAGACTTGTCTATAAGTAATATCCTCTGGTCTATCTGTAATTATTAAATCAGAATTATTGTATTTACCACTAGAAAGCCGTTCAGTAAGCTTTACATTAAACACCTTACTTATATCACTTATTATGGTGTGTACTGGTTGAGGATATTGTAGTTTTGTCTTATAAGGTATATCCATATCAATAAAGCTATCATAACATTCAAGTTTTAAGCTTTTTCCAGTTTCTTTAACTTCAAATACTTTATATTCTCCATATTCTACATATTCAAAATTTGTATTAGCCAATTCAACACCGAATATAAGCTTAAATTTTAAATCCTTAAATGTAAACTCATTATACCTACCAAGATAATTACTTATTTTAATATCAACATTAGTTGCTATAGCTCCACCAAGTTGAAATTCCTCTCCACTTAGAATAGATTCATTTATGGATATAGAAATAATATCAGTATCATCTATTTCATTTTCATTAAAAATAAGCTTACTACATACAACTCTACTATTTTTTCTTATAGCTGCTTTATAGTCATTAGATACATTTCTCATAGGATCCACCTACTTCTCGATGAAATTCATCTTTAAGCCTTTCCAAATAACCTCACCATTGACAATTGCTAAAGCTGGTATATTTCTATCACCTACATAAAAGGTTTTAGTTAACATCCTACCCTCCATTGGATCTGGATAAGTAACTTGAAAAAATATATCTTTGACAGACTTTAATAATTCAGAACATTCATATTCATTTAATGGTGGCCACTCACAATTAAGCTTTCTCTTAACAGCTATTCTATCCCTTAACATTTCACCTTTAGCATTTCTATTTGTTTCACCATCTATATCATTAATATCAACTTGAAAAGTTTTAGGAGTGGCTATTTCCACTCCATTTATAACTAACATGTAACCACTCCTATATATTTAATATTTGTTTTCCTGTCTTTCTCTCTAATCTCCTAAAAGCTTTAATTATTAAATCACCCATTTTATCATCACCAACAATTAACTCTAAATTCAAATCACCACTTTGATTGTTGTAATTATTGTTATTGTCATTTTTATCTATTCCTTCTCTTAAAGCTTCTATAATAGCTTCTTTTAATTTTTCTATGTAATCATAATCCTTTTTAGAATCATTAGATACATTCTGTCCTAACATAGTTAAATTAGGCTGTTTTATTATGTTAGGTATACTAACCATCTTACTTATTCTTTCAGATAATATATTAGCTAATAAATTCAATCCACCAGTATTATTTTCTAATGGTACTACGGCCTCTGTTCCAGCTTCACCCACTACAGCTTGTGTAGGCTTATCAACTATACCACCTTTAGCTAGATAAGGAATCTTAGGTAAGTTAACACCAAAATGTTTTCCACCTAATCCACCTGGCAACCAATCTGGAGCCGTAAAGCTTATTTTATTTAATCCACTTATAGCCGCATTAACTAATCCAATAACGGTATTAAGTGGCGCTTTAATTACGGCACCTAATCCATTCATTATTCCACCAAATATATTTACAACTCCTTGCCATGCTCTGCTCCAATTTCCTGTAAATATACCTGTAATAAAATCTATAATTCCGCCAAATATTCTTTTTATAGCATTCCATTTATTTTCAACATTCCTCATAAAGGCATTTATAATATTGCCAAAAACTCCAAAAGATTTAGTCCAATCTGTAGTAAATAATCCTGTAAGGAAATTATCAAACTTTGTAAAGACTGATTTTATAGAAGCCCAAACATTATTAACTCCATTTCTAAACCAATCACATTTATTATATAAAGTTACAAATACAGCTCCTAAACCTAAAAGTAATCCAACAACAAGTGTAATTGGATTCATAGACATAGCTAAATTAAGAGCTTTCTGTGCTATAGTCATAGTATTAGTAGCTAAAGCTACTGATTTAGTTGCTACAACATCAGCTAATTTAGCACCTTTACTAATAGCAAATTGCGCTATTTGTTTTGAAATTTCCGCTGTTCCTTTAGCGATAGACATAGCAAAATCTTTAGCATACATCAAAGTTAATTTAACAGTTTCTAACTTATCAGCTACTTTGGCCAAAGTACATGCCTTCAAAGCTGTACCCATTGTATTTATCACACCTATAACTCCACCAGCCTGTTGCATAAAAGCCATTAGTTTAGCCACCTTCCAAGCGGTGAAGAATGCTGTTACTGTAACTATCATTATATCTAGAACTGGTTTTCCACTTCCTAATAACCATCCTATTAAATTACTAAATGCATCTAAAACAGTACCTAATACATCAGCAACTTTAGCAATAACTGGAGCTATCATATTAACGAACCAATTAACCATAGGAGCAACAAAATTAACATAAATATACCCTGCTAGTTCAAAAATTTTAGCTCCTAATCTTATGAATCCTTGGAATAAATGACTTCCTCCATTATCCCAAACGTAAACTAATTTTTGAGTTAAGTTTTCTAAAACTCCTGCTGTTGCATTTAATACTTGCATAAATGTTGCTGCTACACCTGGACCTACTTCTCCCCATACTTCTCTTAAAGAATCTCCCATATGTTTAATTAAAGTAAGAACATTTAGGAAAGCATTGGCTAATGATTGAACAATAGCTGTTCCTATTCCACCAGCATCCCATGCATCTGCAAATGTAATACCTATATCGCCTATGAGATTAAATATATTTTGAAGTATTTGCAATATAGTAGTTAAAATTGCCTCACCAGTTCCGTTAGTCCAAACTTCCATGAAGCTATGACCTATTGCTCCTAGTAATTCCTTTATTCCATACAAAGCATGTTTTATACTTTCTATAGTTGCAGCTCCTTCACTGGCCCATGCATTTTTAAAAGGCTGAAAAATTCTTGAAAGAGTATCTTTTAATTTATCAACCATACCACTTATAGTTTGCATTGCCGCACTTGTTGGACTTAAATCAACATTTGGAGCCACTAATGGTATAGGTTCTATTCCTCCTTTTTTTGCTTTCGGTTCTTTAGGTTCACTTAATTTATTTATTTCATCAAATCCAGCTAATGCACCTTTTGCTTTTTTAGCAGCTTCACCAATTCCATTTACAGCATTAGAAGCTTTTTTACCGTGCTTCTCCATGTTTTGCATTGCTGCTATTGATGCATTCATACTTTTAGCTGCCGAAAAACTGGCTTGATATGTTTTACCAAATATAGCACTTATAAATGCTGCGATATATGCAGTTACATTTGATAATGCACTCATAAGAGCATTAAGTGCTGGTAGAACAGCTTGATAAATTGGCATAAAAGCAACTATTAGGTTAGTTCTTATTTGTTGTAAGCTATTAGCAAACTGTGCATTAGTCATTAATGCACTACCAATATAACTTCCAACTGCTGAAATACCTTTCATTATAATAGGAAATACTATTCCCCATTTAAACATGCTATCTATAAACATTCCTGTTGCACTTCTAGCACCATTTATATTCTCTCTATATTGTCTAGTTGAATTATTAGCATTTCTTAAATTTCTTGAAGCACTATTGGCAACATTTGCTGTTCTCTTTATACTTTCATTAGCTTTATTTACTTCATTACTAGAACTTTTAGCAGCACTACTTAATCTTTGAAACTCTACATCTAAATCAGCAAGTTTAAATCCTGCTTTATCACTTTGTCCTATCAATTTATTTATAGTAGCTTCTGTCTTTAATATTTGTTCTTGAATTTTATTTTTTCTAGCTTGATTAAAAGTCGAATTATATGATTCTTTTAATACAGCCAATTTTTCTTGTTGTTGCTCTATTCTTCTATTTGTAATTTCTAAACTATTAGATAAATTATCAATTTTAGCTTTAATTGCTTCTAAATTATTAATATTTGAATTGCTTTTCGGTGGTCCTCTAGGTTTTGAAACTTTTTGATCAGTTTGACTTGGTGTAGTAATATTTTGAACTGGTGAAAAGTTTAGTGGTATTTTTATTTTCTTTGCATTAGCAACAATAGCTCTTATAGCATCCAATGCTTTTTCCTTTATCTCTTCAATAGATTTTAAGATATTAGCCTTATTCTTCTCTACATTAGATTTTATTGTTTCATTTATAGCACTTAATGCACCATTTAAGGATTCTGAAATACTATTAGATATATTTTCAAAATTTAAATTTTTAATAGAGTTATCTAATTTTTTACCTATACCTTCTGATATTTTATTTGCAAACTGTTCTATCTGTTTATCTATATCACCAGTAATTTCTATATCAAGACCAATCTTTCCAACTGAATCCGCATCTGCCATTTATAACTCACCACCTTTCATATAAAACAAAAAGACACTTAGCTTTAACTAAATGCCTTTTTAAGAATTTCTTGTAACTCTTTTATTTGCTCCTCTTTTTCTTCATCTGTCATTTGTTCTAATTGTCTATTTCGCCAATCATTACGAATTTTATGTTGTTCTTCAGTAAAGTTCTTAAGCATATTTTCATCTTCTTCACTTCTTATAGAAATTATTTGACCTAAAGGAGTTTTAGGCATTATTCCACTAAGTAAGGTACAAAATTCATCCCAACTCATTTCTTCCTCTCCTCTAAGTCTTATTCCATATTGAGCGGTAAACGAAGCATCTATTAAATCCCAATCCTCAAACAAATCATACCATTGATTATTTTTTCTCTTTTTGAAATCGCTCCATCTCTTTTTGATTTAATTCCTCTATCTCATCTAATTCTAAATTAGATATTCCAGCCATTATAGCATTAACTATTACACTATATGCATCTAAACTTAAATCTAAACTTTCTATATACTCAAAAGCTTCTTTAGGTAATGAGGCTTTTACAATCTTGTCTAAAACCTCAATGTCATTTCCTTGTTTATCTTTATTCTTAACTAATGATTGAATATAGATAGCATTATTTTTACTATTATTTATTTTATACTCATGATCTTCATCTATTTTTAAAACTGGTTTTTCATTTGTTAGTTTGTTCATTATGTTATATACTTTTGCCATTATTATTCACTCCTTTAATTTGCTATGCACTTGCTGGTGTATAAGTTGGTTTACCATCACCTTTTAAGTCGAATTCAAGTGGAGCAACCTTTGTACTATCATCTCCACCAACATTTTTAACATCAATTACACAATCAAATTCAATCTTTGAACCATCTGGAAAATCTATTTCTCCTTTTGTACTACAATCTAGTCCATCTTTCCATGCTGTTGCTGCGACATAATCATTTCCTGGATCTCCTACATTTCTTTTTCCTTTTAAAGATACGGAGAAACTCTTTCCTGTCATTAAACTCCTTGCCCATCCTGCTGTATCCATTGGTGTCCAATCTTCTACTTTACCATCTATTTTTATTCCAAAGTTCTCCATATCAGCTATAGTAGCCATATCTTGAGAAGCACTCTCTTTACCTTTTGTTCCAATTTTAAATTTTAAATTATAAACTGGAAATACTCCTGTAAATGCCATAATTATTCACTACCTTTCATGTATTATATTTACTTCTATTACATATTCATATATGTTATTTTTATCTGTTCCAACTCCTATAGGTTCAGTAGTTATCATTTTAAAATCTATAACTCTCTTCCCACCTATAACAGCCTCTTGTCCAAATAAAGCATCAAATACTTCTTGTGCTTTTTGTTCTGCTATATTAGCATTCTTTCCCCAATGTATTAGTATAGAAATAGCCTTAGTGGAATAGCTTGTATTTTCTAAACCACCTAAGGCTATATGATTTCTTGATCCTCTTATACTATAGATACCTATACATTGCTCTTTAGTTGCATCTATCTTTCCTATATACCATTGAGGACATTCTATTTTAGTTTTTAAATACTCTCTTACTTCACTTAGCAACATTATTTAATCAATCCTTTGCTAAACTTTTTTAGATTTTCTTTATATACATTAATAACAAATTCTTTATTATCTCCATCAATATAAGATTGCATCCACTGACCTTGTGCATTCATATTTTTATCTTTTCTAAAATTATACTCTGGATGCCAATACAATCTTCTTGCATATGGTGTATCAAAAATTATGGATGTTACTCCAGAACCTATTCTTGATAAATCAACAAAACCACTTCTTTCAAGTTCTCCAGTATCTCCTTTAGGAACTACAGCACTTGTTTTAATATCACTTAATATAGCCTCTGTAGTTTCTTCTAAAGCTTTATTCCTAGCATTTATTAAAGTGTTTATCTTAGTTCTATCTAATTTTATTGTTACTTTAGCTTTCATTATATTAGCTCCAATTCAGTAGAAAATACACTTCCATCTGGATTACGTGGCCTTGATGACTTATAAATATCTTTTTTTATTTCTCCAATTTTTATATATCCTTCAATTAATTTATTAGGATAAATATCTCCTTCAATTGTTACGGTGCCACTTAAAGTTACAAGTCTACGCTCCGCATCAAGAGTATTCTTTCCTTTTTCATTATATATACTTAACCCTTTATAAATTAACTCTTCTACTGGTTCACCATCCTCATTCATATAAGTATGATAAACCTCTACTGGTGTCTTTAAAAGCCATTTAGGAAATGGTAATTTAATTCCCATAGCTATAGCCTCCTACTATTTAAACCAGTTTGAGATATATAATTGATGACCTCTTTAGTTGTAGTTATTCCATTTATAATACTTCCATTAAAAGATACTGAAGTACTACCAGCCGAAAATCCACTTAAAGGCATATTAATGAACTCACCATATTGCTCTATAAATTCAGCTTGTAAACAAACTGCTTTTTTTATCTTATCTTGTTGAAATGGAGATAAATTCTTAAATTCTATTTTTACTATTCTATTATAGGTTAATTTATCAATCTGATCTGATGCTCTTTCTAATCTATTTTCTAAAGTATCATCATTAAGGATATTACCTTTGAAATTATCTTTGTAATATGAACTATCTACATAAGACATATTATCACTTCCTTATAAAGAAAAAGAAGCCTTAAACTAAGACTTCTTTAACTCTTTATTTTCAGCTTTAAGCTTTTTATTTTCTTCTTTTAGCTTCTCATTTTCTGTTTCTAATAAATCTAATTTATCTTTTACTTTTCTATATTCTTCATATAAAACTGATTTACCGGCTCCATATGATTCAATCTCTCCATCATCATTCACAATATCATAGCCTTGTGATATATAATAACTCTTTTCAGTTTCATTTATTGTATAAACCTTATTTTCTTTAATAGCTTTCATATATTACTCCTTTCTAGCCTTCTGCCTCTGCATTAATAGCAATACCACAAGCTTTATTTTTTATTAAAAAAGTATCTCCATAACTTCTATTTTGGAATACATATTTATCTGCTGTTCTACTGTCTGTACCTGGAGTAAATACTTTAATGTAAGAATATTTACTTCTTGTTACTTGGCATGATGGATGTATAAGTATTATATTGATTTGTTTTGCATCACTTGCAGGAACACAGCCATTAGTGAAATCATACTTTGTTTTTAGCCTAGCTGATGGTACTTTTTTAATTTTAACATCATCTAAAGAATAAACTCTTCTATCTACATTTCCATTGTTATTATTAACATCCATAGTTCTTTGAATGTTTTGTGCATTTTTAATTATTTTATTCATAGCTGGTGTAACATAAAGAATTCTTCCTTCACTTGGTACTCCTGCATCATCCATTTTTTCCATCTCATCGTCAAACCAATCTAATACATTTGCTGTAGTTAAAACAGTATTGTCTATAACAGCACCATTCGCTTTATATGTTTTAGCTTCTGCATAAAGCTTAGAGTATCTATAAGAATCTTTTTCTGGAATAGCTTGCTCCTCTTCAAATACATTCTGTATGTTAGCTACTTCTAAAGTTAAATTTGTTTCATCAATATCCATTGGATCTATAGCAAATTCTATATCTCTATCATGTGATAGTTTCTTTGGCTCCCATTCATTAGCTATAGTTCCAGCATTAAATCCCATAGCATTTCTATTATGATCCTTATATCCACTTACTGTTATGTTAGGTAATTTAATTGTTTGTGCATTAATAAATTTAACTTGTGGATTAGCTAACTCTAAGTCATAAGAAGTTAATTCTCTCGCATATTTTTGTTGTAATTGTCTTTCAAATTGTTCAGCGTAACTATATACTGACATTTAATCATCTCCTAATCTTTTTATTTATTTCCAAATGCTCTTGATAAAGCATCATTAACATTTTCTTTTTGCTTTTCGGAACCAGCACCAATTTTAAAGCCTTTGTTTTCCTCTTGTTGCTGCACTCCTTTAAAGCTTGGATATTTTTCTAAAACTTTATCTACTGCTTGATCCATAGTAACATCATCACTTACCATAGCTTTAGCTAATATAACAACATCGTCAACACTATCAGCTAAAACACCTTTAGATAAACAAGTTACTTTTGCCTCTAATGTATTAGCTCTCTCCTCTGCATCTTGTTTAGCTTTTTCTGCATTAGTTAAAGCTTCACTTTGCTTTTCTGCTTCTGTTTTTTGGCTTTCCTTCCAATCTTGATAAGCTTTAAGTTCTTCCTTAGATAGTTGGCCTTTCTTTTCTCTTGCCACCCTATCTTTAATCATCCTATTTACTTCTTCTTGAGTAAAAGTCTTTTCTTCTGTTGGATTAGTTCCTGTTCCCTCACCTTCTCCATCTGCGTTATCAGTTGGATTAGCTTCTGAACCTGCTCCCCCATTACCTGCTCCATCATCTTGAGCTAGTTTCATACCTAATCTTTTTCTTAAATTAAAATTTGATATAGACATAAATACCTCCATTTATAGCCTGTCGGCTGTTAATTCCATGCACAGTTTAAAGTCTTAAGCAAGTTTTGGACAAAATAAAAAAGCCTTATTTCTAAGACTTACTTAACACCTTTATATGCTGTTTGTAATAAAAATCCTAATAGATACCATATTCTATCTTTAATCTTATTTAAACAAATCTCTGCTCCTATATCTTCGCTGTAATTAGCTTTATCTACACAACCAGTAGATTCAACTATCTCAAATCCATTAACTAGGATAGCTCTTACTAAAGTTGTTTTATCTCCAAGAGTAGATACATGAACTTCTTTTATAAAATTTTTAACCATATCAGGTCCAATGGAAACTCCTGATGGTAGATTCTTATTATCATCAACTTTTAAATTATATTTTTCGAACTGCTCTTTAGGACACCATGATATATATCCATCTTGATACTCAATTAAATATCCTTCATCCGATGGATTTTCATTTACTGGAATAGTCCAACCTCTAAACTTATTATAGTCTCCTCTAGTCATCTCTTTAGCTTTTATCAACTTTACACTTATATAACTTTGCATTATAATTTCTCCTTTAGTATTTCAATATATTTTTACATAATAAAAAACCTTAGTTTCCTAAGGCTTTTAAAATTTAACTATTATTATATCTGTTTTTAATCTTCTTTAAACTGATTCATGTTTATTAGTATTCCATTATCCAAAATCTCACTATCAATCCCTCGATTATTTCTTAAATAATCTGATATACTTTTTAATAACACTGGTATATTATATTCATCATTTATTGTAAACTTATCACATAAAAATTGAGTAGTATTCTTTATTATATTACTATTTCTATCATATTTTACTGCAACAATAGAATGAGTTAACTCTGATTCTATTCTTTCCTTAAAAGGTTTTGCTCCAAATATATCTTTAATAAATAATGTATAAGATTCTTCATTTATATGTTCTCTTAATTTATCTATTAAATAATAATTTAAACATAAAGAATCAAATACAAATTCATTTATTTGACCTTCATTTAAATCAATAATCTCTTTTGAATTTTGTTCTTTATAATACCTTTTTAAATCTTCCTTATTTCTTAACATTACTTTATCCTCCCATAAATTACTAAACAAGTATACTATACTAGTAAATTTGTTTAATTACAAATATTTTTATTAATTACTATAATTATACTAAATATTTATATTACCTCTATAGACTTTATTTCATTTTCATATAGCTCTATGTTATACCCATCTCTTTTTAATTCTATACTTGCTATCTCTGGTTCATTATCTAAAGCTTGTGTAAATCCTTCATATGGTCCAATAATGATATTCCCATCAACAGTTTTTATTTTTAACTTAAGGTTATTATCTAGCTTATAAGTTTTCATTATATCTCTTAATTTCTCTACTAAGTTAAACATGGAATCACCTCTTTAATTAGGAACTATATGAGTTCCTTTTTTAGAATAATGTATCTTAAAATTATTTGTTTTGGTCTCTGAACCATCTAACATACTTACATTAACACCTATTTCTTTATCTGTTTTTATTATTTCTTTTTTTCTCCAGTTACCTTTAGAATCCATATCTAAATCACCAGTACCAGCATACTTGTTAATAAGTTCTTGTGCCTCTTCTAAAGATATGGTTAAATAACTTCTACCTTCAATGTAGTTATTATGACCTAAAATATGTTTACCTTGTTTTCCTACCTCTATTTTTAAAGGCTGATTATTCTTAATAAACTCTCTTATTTCTTTAATTTTAGCATTTTGAACCTTCTGCTTCAATACTTCTGCCTCTATATTAGCATCCTTAATATTTAAACCTTCTCTAGCTTTTTCTCTATAATTATTTCTTCTAAGCTCTTTATTACTTTCTAAATGCTGCTTTAAAACTTTTTCTAATTCTTTAACCTTTTTACTTGCTATTTCTTTATCTTCTTCATCACAACTGCCAGCTTTGAACCTCTTCCATTTTCTTAATTGTCTTTCATAATATCTCTGTTTCTGTTCTGCTTCATAAAGTTTAATGGCTTCTTTACCATCTGGTATAGTTGGTATTCTAGTTATACCTGGGAAGTAAGTTGCTAATGTATGCCTACAGTTAGGATGTAAGAATCCTTTTCCTACAGCCTCACTTAATAATGGATAATCTCCATCCTCTTTAGTACCATGAGAAAATATATCATCAATTAATACTTTTCCTTGCCATGGTTCACACATTTTACAAGTATTAGCATGAGCCGTAACAACTACTAAATGTATTCCATATTCATCTCTTTTCTTTCCTTCACCTAAAAATGTAGCTCTTTGGCTTGCTGTTCTTAAACACATCTCTGCATAACTAGCAATATTAACTTGTTTACCATCTTTATAAGTTATACTATTTATACCTTTCTCAAGAAAATCCCTAGTAGCCATATCTATAGCTTGATTAATAGTTTTAGTACCACTTTGTAAATACACTTGAGTTTTAAATATAGTTTGTCTATATAAATCGTCCATCTTTCTTAAGACTGACATTTGAGCCTTTTTTAAATCATTTGTAACAGTTTCTTGCAATGCATTAAGTTTCTTTTCATTAACACCAAAGAAGTTTTCTTCAACTTGTGGTGTAGCCTTTTTACCTAATTCTTTAGCAATATACTCTCTAACTGTTTGATGTTCTTTTATATCATCTGGAAACTGTATCTTTACTTCATCTATTAACTTTTCTGTATTTTCTTGACCTTTAGTAAACTTCCCTTGAATCTCTCTGTTTATAGCTTCTTGGATAGGCTTGTTATATTCCTCAACTAACTTCTTATTTCTCTTTCTATACTTTTCAAGTTCTCTAAGCTTAGTTTTTTGCCATTGCTCCCATTGAAACCCTTCTTTACTCTGCTCTGCTTGGTGAAAATAAAAAGCCCTATGCATACTAGAAATTAAATCAAGCTCCATTTGCTCGAATATACTTCTAATATCATAAGACTTATCTCTTTCCTTTTTAGCATTTTCTTTTATTTTATTTTCAGTAATTCCTCTAAGTATATCAGCTAATAATTGTATATCCTTATCCCTCTTGTCCATCTATTTCAACCTCATTATCATCAGTATATGACATATCAGAATCATCTACTGTCTTAGGTTCTTCAGCTACAAGATAGCCATTCTGTTCCTTTATTCTTTGTATCTCTTCTTCCTTTTCTTCATCTGTCCATGTATCTCCATACATTTCCTCAATACATTGCTCTATAGACATTACTCCATATGTTTTAGCTTTTCCTACAGTTTCTACTACTGAATCAAATGATGGACTTGCATATTCTCCAAATATAATACTTACTTCATATTCTCCAGTATTCTTTTTATTTAATACATCGTTAGTCTTTAATATTATATTAACCAATTCTGGTATAACCTCTGTTAATATATCAACCATTTTTCCTCTAGTATATAGAGTAGTCTTTTCTTTTTCTCTTTGAGCCTCTGCATTATCTGTTTTCTTAAGGTCTATACCTAACGTACTAGGACTTATTATTCCTTGTAAACACATATCAATAGCATTAGAATAACTTTCAACATAAGCCTCATAATTTATATTAGCTTGTTTCATATCTATCTCATTCTTACTATCCTCTGCAAGACTAGAACCTACTTTTAAGAATCTATTATCAAAAGGATTAGGTTTCATTAAGTTACCATTAATATCTTTTGGTACTAAATCCTCTGGTATATATTTTTGAACTCTTCCATCACGAATAGCATCTATCCATTGAGATATTACTTCGTCTAATGCATCAAAAGCATCTGATTTATTATCAAATATACTTTTACCTCTTCCCTCAAACTTAGGAGATTTAAAAAACATTAATGGTACTGCCATTATAAAGTCGCCTTTATATGTTGCATTTCCAAGTTCTCTAGTTTCATCAAGTGTATTTAAAGAAACTTCATCACCATTACTATCATATAAATTATAATTAATATATCCTTTTCCGTAAGTTTCGCTTAGTTTGTATTGTCTATTATTCTTAGTGTAAAAAGTATAAAACTTTATTTCTTTTAATCTTCCTCTTTGAGTTATATATTCAACCTTATCACCATCGAAAAACTCTATTATTGGATATTTACTTATCTCTGTATCTATAGATAATTTAAAAGCTCCATCACCACTAACTAATGTAGTAGCAATTATATCTCCTAGCATATCATCAAACTTATTATCTTTTCTTATTTCTTCCCATAATGTATTATCAGCCTCTCCAGTAACCTCTATACTATCTAAATCAGCCACAACTATATCACTTAACTTATCAGCTATCATTGCAGGTAATCCACTATGTATTTTTCTTATACTTAAATCTTCTGATGGTACAGCACTCCAAAACCTAGCTTTATTTACTGGATCACTTGATATATTCTTAAAGAATTGGTCCAGTTCATATGGTTCTCCCCTATACCAAAGCTTATTTCTAATTACATTAGTTTCAAATGTATAAGCTTCTTGTATAGTAATAGGATTAGTTAATGCTGGTTGAACATTTAAATATTTAATTGCTGCTTTAGTTAACATACTCTTAAACCACCCCATTTCTATTCCTCCTTATAATCTCCTATCATCTTTCTAAAAGGTATCCACGCATACTGACTAGAGTTAATTGTATGGTCGTTTGCATCCTCTGGCTCATACTTATCCTCTTTCCATGAATAGCACTCTAACTCTCTTATATGCTCTTTACAAGTATCTACAACATAATAAAATACTTTACCATTGGTATTAATCCAACCTAGCATTAAATGTATTCTATCTAGTATAGTTACTTTCTTATAAGAGTTAATAAAGTTATACATACATGGATTAGTTCTCTTAAACTTCTTAAGCTCAATTATAGTTGCTTGGTCTGCTGAATCTACAAATACATCTCTAGCAAATCCCCAATCTTTTCTATTCTTCTCTAAGAACTTAAAATATTTAGGAGCTATATCACTAGGAGCTAATGGAGTTTCTAAGTCTTTATTGTTATATACCTCTTCATCTAATACAAATAACTCTTTTTTATCTGTAATACCTAAGAAAGTAAATGCAAAGGTATCAGGACTATTTTGAGAATATGCGGTATCTAATCCTGCTGTAAATTGAACAAACTTTAATTTCTTATCTTTTATTTGCTTAATAATATAATCTTTAGATAAAACATTATTCTTTCTTTCAAAATTAGAGAATATTAAACCTGTTGCTCTACCTCTTAAACCTAGTATCTTATTCTTATATAACTTAGTTCCTTTAGGAGCACTCGTCTTTTTCTTTTCAATAGCTTCTTCATCTAAAGATGCATTATCATAGAAAGTAAAAAACCAGTAGGTCCAATTAGGTTTATCTTCTGAATTGAGTTGCCCTAATATTTCTACTGGTACATCTTTCTTATATTTTTCTAATGGTCTACAGCAATTAATAAACTCTGAATATATAGGTAAGTTAGGATCATCTGGATTAAGTGTCATCATAAGATAATCATTTCTAGTACATATCTCTCTAACAAATTCAATACTAGCTGTGTTAACCTCATCTATAAGTACACATCCAAATTGAGAACCTAAGGCCATCTTCCATTTATCTACGTTATCATAACCTAGTATGTATATTATTTTCTCACCATTAGGCGTTATATATCTTATATGAGGTATTTTATTATCTTTATCGCCATTACCATTATATTTGACTAAATCACCAAATACATCAGTAATCCCATACTCTTTTTGTATTAAGTTCTTTTCAGCAACTCCAGTTGTTTTAGCAGCAATAACATGCATTTTCTTAGGAGATTCTGCAACCATTAGCATAAACTTTAGTATTCCTACTGTAGTTTTTCCTGCCGCGGTTGTTCCCTCCAATGCTTCCACTGGTGCTCTATGCTCTAAAAAATCTAAATACTTATCTGACAACCTATATTCATTACTCATTTTTATTTCTTTCCTTAATTTGTCCTAATATAGAATCTAACTTAGCTGTAGAGTTAGTATTGTTCTTAGAATTATCTTTAACTATTCTTGATTTTAACACTTCAAGTTCTGCTTTCTGTTTGTCAGTAGCTATGTTCATGTGGTCACTTAACCATTGAAGAGCTTTCATTTTATCTTGTAGCTTAATCTTAACTCCGTCTTTTCCTTCTGATACTTCTTGTAATATGCTAGTATCTAATTCTTTACTATCATTAAGTTCAACTACATTATATTCATAAAAGTCCTGCTCTCCTGTATCTGGATTAATAACTGGAATATCTTCACCATTATCATTCTTGGTCCATCTATTTTTGCGAACCTTCTTAAATGATAAATAATCTCCTATATCTGAAAAAGCTATATCCATATACTTCTGGAATATATCTTCTTCACTAAGCATTATTCTATTGATTTTATATTGCTTAAGCTTTTCTATTTCCTTTTTGATACTATCATTCTCCATCAATCTATATCCATTAGATAATGATGATTCATAACTACATTTATACGCCTTTTGATATGCCTTAGCTGCATTAAAATATTTTATATAATAAATACAAAAAAGCCTTTGCTTATCAGTAAGTTCAGTATTTTCTAATACCTCTTTTACATCTTCTGCAATAGGCTCTTTCTTTATATTCTTACCAGTATTTTTTTGTACTTTTTTATTTGTAGTACTACATTCATTTTTTTGTAGTACTACATTCCATTTATCTCTACACTTCCAATTGCTTATTGTCTTTTCATTTTCATCTAACATATCAGCAATTTCTCTATTAGTTATATTTCCATCACGATCTTTATATATCTCAAATGCTTTATCTCGATTTGGACTTCTTGCTCTAGCCACATCACCACCTCACCTATTCATTTGTTTTGTAAAATAAAAAAAGAACTCTATTTAGAGTCCTTTATATTATCATTAGTTTTCTTTTCTATTTTTTGTGAAATCTTATCAATTTTATCTGTTGCTTCTTCTATCTTTCCCATAGTTTTATCTTTAAAATCATAATAATTTTTAGTTATTGTTTCTAAATTACTAATATTTTTTTCTAACATCTCTATATTTGCAGTAGAAAGATTAATTAATTCTTCAAGAGAATCAATCTTTTTTAATTCTATTTTTCTTACTACTTCTACCTTTGGTTTATAAGCATATAAAAAATATTTCCATAATGGTATACTAGTCGGACAAACCTTTTTATATTCATCATTAATTATTTCTCTTGTTTGTTCATCAAGTGTTCCCCAAGTTTGTTTAAAATAATATTCACCTACATCTTCTGTTATATAAACTCCATCTCTATTTAATATATATTTTTCATGATCAAATACTCTTAATTTTAATGAAGCTACTATACTTAAAAGTTCTTTTTTTTCTTTTTGAGAAGTAATACTTTTTTTATATAGTTCACTTAAAAAAAACATAATAATTAATAAAGCCCCAGCTAATACTGCAAATTGTAAATTCCCCATATTATCACTCCTTCATAGATATATTCTACAAAAGAATTTATTGGCTTGCAATAAAAAAGAACCTAGCCTAAACTAGATTCTTTAAGACACATCCGTTTTATTATTTAATCCCTGCTATAATAAAACGCCTCCAAGGGAATATTTAATTTTTTAAATGGCGGAAAGTAAGAGATTTGAACTCTTGCTAGACATAAAGCCTACTAACAGATTAGCAATCTGCTCTCTTAACCAACTTGAGTAACTTTCCATAAAAGCAGGAACTTAATCCTGCAATGTAAGGGAAATAAGATTTTTAAATAAGAACTTTTAAATTAGCAATTGTGATTAAAAATTTATAAAAGAGGAAGGTAAAGGAGTTGCACCTTTAAAATACTCTTCCTTCCACGATGCAAGGCTTTTACACCTTGCTTTCTGTTTTACCCAACATCACATATAACTTGAAAGGAGGTGTGCATCATGCACAATGAAAACTTCAACCTGTCCACATACATATTATCTCATATACTATGAGCTATGACTTATCAATTTATTTCAAAAAAACAATCAAAAAATTTCATGAGATTTTTTAGACAAGAAACTTTCTTCCCATCTAGTCACATCCTCAACTAATTCATTTTTCATCCTAGTACAAGTTACTTCACTTATGTTCAAGTTATTAGCTATTTCCCAATTCTTAAGCTTATCTCTATACTTATACTCTAAAAACTTTCTGTGTTGTTCACCAAGCCATTTAATATAATCATCTAATGTCTCATTTTTCTCCTTACTTTCCATTATGAATAATTCTAAATCAACGATCTGTGCTTCCTTTTTCTCTATCTCTCTTTCTAATCTTTCAATTAGATTAATCATATTCTTTTCAGCAGCACTAACTCCATCAGTTGAAGTTTGAACTCTCTCACCAAATCCTACACTCTTAACATCTGAACTTAAGCTTACATCTGTATTCTTAATTTTTTTTTCTAATTCCTCTATATTCTTTTTTAATAAATCTCTTTTACTTTCAGCAGCTTTAATCTTTAAATCCTTCTCAAAGTAATTATAAAGTTGCCATTCTGTCTTTTTAAATAATGTCTTATCCATGTGCTCCTCCTTAAATCTTAAACCCAATCTGTCCTGGTAGTATTTCTATAACTTCATCTTTTCTCTCATATGACTTTTTTAATAGCTCTTTTATTTCAAATTCAAATAAATACTTATCTTGATACTCCTCGCATTCTCTATCAAGTAATGTGACTTTAATATCATCTTCACATATCTCAACATCTTCCATCATGTTACACTCAATAACTCTCTCAAAAGCTATATCACTTAATATCTCTTTTATACCTTCTTCATTTAAGTTAGGACTAACCAAAGTAGCTACATCTACTCTATAAGTAACCTCTCCTTTAACAAGTTTTAGTTCTCTCATTACTCTTCACCTACCTATTTAAACTTCAATTAAATCTATATTTTGATAAGTATCTCCTATTACCTCAAGACAATAAATTCTATCTTCAAATTCTTCTTGTTCCCATGCTAATTCACTTAAACATTTAACATTATCATTCCAATTATCATCTATATAATAGGTAATATCATCATTAGCAATCATAAAACTTCCCATTTCAAATACTATCCAAGCATTAAAAGTTTTATTATTGATAGTTACTTTTACTATATCTTTTTCATATATCTCTTTACCATTCTTATCTTTTAATCCTGTATATTGCATTATTGGCAATTTTATATCTTCATCCTCTAAACCTACTCCATTATCAAAACATCTATATATAACTGCTTCAAAACAACCTTGTTTATTAAAATATGATTGAAATGTCCAATCTTTAATTTCCTCTCCTTCTTCTCCCATAAACCACATTTTATTATGTTCTTTATCCCATGCTCTAAACTTAAGTTCTCTACTCATACTTATTCCTCCTATAAATATCTTTTAACATATTCAAAATTCTTAGTTACTCTACATTTCTCTCTATCTTTCTTATCAAAGAAATGTATTGTATATACTTCACCGTATTTAATAACCTCATACTCATTGGTCCTTTTAAGAACTTTCTTTTTAAGCATATCAAATACACTAACTTGTCCTTCTAATACTTCCAATTACTTCACCTTCTTAATACCATAAAACTTCATCAAGATTTATCCATTCTTCAGCATCACAAAAATTTATTGCTCCATCCTCCCAATATCCTTCGTCTTGGTCAAACTTATAAAAATATACTTCTCCATCTTCATTAATAAAAGGATTTGTTATAGTATCATAAGGAGTTCTTCCACTTGGATAATATGTCATCACATCTTTACCTAACTCTTCGTTGTATATCTCTCCCCATTCAACCATGTTAGATTTCCATTTAAGCTCTATATCTGAATCTAATTCTTTTATAGCTAATAAAACATATCCTTCTTTTAGTCCCAAACTAGGTATATATTTTAAAACATAAGAAATCTTTCTAAGTATTTTTTTACCACTATAATGTGTTTCTTTATCCTCAATATCCAAATACTTTTTATCTGGATCATATTCTTTTAACAATAAAATATCTCCTACCTTAAAGTCTCTATCATCTTTTCTAATTTCAAAAGTTTTATTTCCTTTAACTACTTCCTCAAAATATATAGGTAGTATTTTTAATTCATGTATATTCAACTTTAACACCTCTCTGTATTTTTCTATAACTTTTTTATGAAATACATACACTCTCTTTGCTTGTTTACATTCACTAATGCTCTTGTTGGTATTTCTTTACCACAACTATATTGATTTTTATCTTTATCGAAAACATAACAGTTTCTACAATTTTTACATTGAACCGACATTATTAGCACCTCTCTTAATATTTCCTATAGTAATGAGCTATCCATCAGTAATACCATATATTCATCTCCTCCATTTGTTAATGGATTTCTAAATTCACTTAACGCCTTATAAAAGTCCTGTGCTTTTTCTTGTACAGTTTCACAACCTTCAATTTCACCTTTTTTATATTTTTCTAAAGCTTCTTTTCTAGTAATTATTCTAGGCTCTAACTCCATCTCTTCATCTTCTATATCAGCAACAATTTCTGTATATCCTTTAATTGCATTTTCTTGATTTTCAGCTACAACCAGTGCATAATATTCAAACTCACTAAAATCATAAAATTTAACCTCTATTGGATTAAATAACTCTTTCCTCTCCATCTTTAACACCTCTCCGTATCTTCCTTATAAACGCCGTAGAACGTTTTATCTATTAAGACAATATAACTATCCTCTTTCTCCATAAAAACCTCATGAACGCTATTTTTAGTTAATAGAGGATGGAGCCTTGTCCAATCCTCCAGTAACTTTATTTTAGGTTTATCAAAGAAACTTATTTGATTATTTATCATATTGTTTTTCCTCTAAATTCCTGTATACTTTATTAAAAATTTTATATAACATAAATATATATATTAATTTATATGAAAATTAAATATGGAAGGAGAATATGATGATGTTATATTTATTAACATTTATAGTTTTACTATATCTGTATCTTACATATAAGATATTAATGGTTAAGTCGTTGTCACCTGAAGAAAAGAAAACTTATTTTTTATCAGTGACAAAAGTACTTCTATGCTATATAGTAGCTATAAGTAATAAATAACAAAATTATCTAGGAATAAGAATGACAACTTATTCCTTGAGAAAAAGAGATAATTTTAAAAACAAATTCATCATATTCACCTTTTAAGATAGAGAGCTGTGTTTAAGCAGCTCTCTTTGTTATTTAATAGACTTTTTTTGAACATTTTTCTGAAAATTTTAGCAACCAAATTCTACCTCTATTATTTATAACAGTCTTACACCTTAGTAATAAAGCCATTACTAAATAAATATTTTACTTTTTATGATTTTTTCTTCTCTTAAGCTCTCTTTCTAAATCCTTAGTTGTAAGCTTTTCTAAAGATTTAAGCTTATCCAGATACTTCTTAGGTTTTATATCATCCTTTAATCTTCTAAGTTTTATATCTTCTATACCTAAATCAAAGAACATAAAATCAGCTACATTAGTTACTTCTGTATCATTTAAAATAACCCACCACATATTATTTATATTGTGATAAACCTTTCCCCTTTGTAGTCTACCTGTATAACTATTCCTAAAATATTTAATATCACCGTTATAAATTACTTTTCCATCTCTATCTTTATTATTAGTGTTATACTCACAAGTTGTACCATCTAACTCACTAAGATTAAACTTCATGTCTTTTTGTGGTTTATGACAACTTTCAACGTAATCATTCTTAATAAAATCTATAGCTGACTTATTGTCTTCTTTTGTATTATTTTTAACTCCAGGAACTATAGATTCTATAAATTCAGCTATCTTTTTAGTTTCATTAATCCACATTAGCTTTATTAGATATGGTGCTTTTTCAAACTTATCAAAATCATATTCTCCACCACTCCTATTTTTAAAGTTAATATTTTGGAAAAACTTAATTGCAAATCCTTTGGGATATCTTTTGGCTTTAAATTCTAAATCTCCTTTTCTTCCATACCATCTATCTTTATTTAAAGATTTATAATATTCTAAAACTTCTGGATCTCTTCCTACTTCAAATCCCCTATCCTTCATAAAGTTTAAAACTCTATGTAAAATAGGATAATGTGACCACTTATTTCTATCATTCCATCCATGACTTTCTTCTGTATCATTAACAAATGAAAAACTAAACAAACTTTTATTTATACTGTAACTATATTCTTTCATTTTAAAATTCTCCTATCTAATCTCACTCAATTCAAATTCAACTCTCTCGAGATCTTCCGTATATTCTTTTTTAACTCTAAAATCTGCTATATAAGCATCATCTTTATAAGCAATACCATTTAGGCTATCTAATATAATCTTTCCTATGTTATCCGCATCTGGTTTCTTTCTTGGCTTCTCTAATCCATCTCTTATAGCTTGTACACGCTTTTTACTATATGACTTATGTATTTTATAGTAAGCAATAATTAAAGCCCTTACAGAGCCTTCTAGGTATCTTCCATCTTGCTCCTTGTAACAATCTCTTACCAATTTCTCATACTCAACCGTATCTTTAGGAGTAAAGGCATGACCTCTACACACTCTAGGTCTAGCCTTTCCTCTTATCTTTCCTGTAACTACTACCTTCATAAACTACCTATCCTTTGAATTTATTACTCTTTCAGCATATCTAAACTGCTGCTTTATATAATCATCTTCATATGATCCACCACTCACTATCCAATCACCTATTCTGTGTTGAATATCTAAAATAACCTCTTCTGGTAATTTATCTGAGTGTTTTGTTAATTCTTTTATTGAATTTATCTTTACCACCTATATCCTCCAACTTTTACACTCCATCTTTTTCTAAGTCCAATATCTCTACACTTAAGATAAGCGTATACTTCTTTATCTTTCTTTTCTCTCTTAGCTGCTATGTCTTTATAAGTCATAATTCCAAGTTCATGTGGTGTATACATATCAAGCAAATTAACTTTCACTTAAATCGCCTTCTTTATCTAAAATTTTTCATTCTATAATTGAACTCTTCTCCATGGAATATAACTATATTTTTATCAACTCTCTCCATAATCCTACCTGCTAATGCTCCATCTAGTTGTTCTAAAATTTCTGGAGTACACTCTGTAGAAATAATCGTAGTTAAATCATTGTAATATCTATAATTTAATAAAGGATATATATGTTTCATATCTACCTCTGTCATATCAGCTATTATATTTCCGTTCCTAACTTTATCTTTGAATAGATCATCTATTACCAGGACCTCAGCATTCTTATATTTTTCTAGTAATGACATATACTTTTCAAAGTCTTTAGCATTACCTTTTAAGCCCATAATTGCCTCTGTATAAGGCATATATATAACCTTCTTATGCTTTTCTTTAAATAAAGCTACTCCAATTCCTATAGCCAAATGACTTTTACCTGCTCCAGGTTGTCCCATTAAAAGAAACCAATTATTTTCTTTCTTATCATCAAAGTTAAGAATATAGTTTATAACCTTTTGCTTAGCATTTTCAGTTAACTTGTCGTAAGGTTTATATTCTGATATTTTTTTAGCTTTACTAGGCTTAACCCCAAACTCACTCCATGCTCTTTCTATATCTCTATTAACCTTACAAGAACATTCCTTAGCAAGTGGTTGTAAATGCTCCCTATACTCCAAAATAAAGCCTGTATCCTTACATAAAGGACATTTATATTCCATTGATCTTGTTGTAGTCATATTTTTGCTCTGTTGTCTTGCCTTTGCTATTATCCTGTCTAAAGCTTCCATCGTTAACTCCTCCATTAGTTTTACTATAGTTACCCTCTAATACTTTAGGAAAGTTGTTAGGCTTAATAAACCAATCAAATGTTATTTCAAAGTCTTTAACCTTACCCATTAGAAAATCACTTTTAGGTATTTCATTGATAGCATTAAAAACTACCTCTTCTGAATATTGTTTAATTCTAGCTTTTAACATTTTATATCTATTAGTACCTGGAGTTATTGTTTTTAAGGTAGTAGACAATCCTAAAGAGTTCCACTTTTCTATTAATCGTTGTACTGTAGTACTACATAATATATCTTTAGATATATTATTATCTATACTATCCTTACCTAACCTAACCTGTGTATCCGAACTGTATCCATCTTGTATACAATTTGTATCCATACTGTATCCATCACCAATACATAAAGGTTTAATTTGATAATTCTTACTTTTATCTACTTCTAATTGGTCTAACTCTCCTTGATACAAAGTAGGTTTATATCTATCTTTCTGAATATAATTGTGTATTCTCCAATGCTTTATAACGCATATCCCGCTCTCAAATGGTATTATGAATTGCTTAGCTATAAGTAGCTTTAAATCATCATCTCCACAGCCTATCATTCTCTGTATCTTCTTAGGATTATTTACAAATCCATCATCATCAGCTCTCATACTTAAGTGAAAGTATAGAGCTTGGGTGGATAGTGGCATATCTAAAAATATGTCACTATCTATTATTGTTTTTGAAAACATTCTTCTTTCTGCCAAACCCCTCAGCTCCTTACATCTGTCTTAACTCATAAGCTTCATTTATCTTTTCTCTTAGCTCATTAAAAGAAGCTTCATCCATTGGTACTATAATGTCATCCCTATCTTTTATGCTTAATACAACTCTTTCAGTATCTCTTATATCTATAAAGAAGTTTTCCTCTTTTCCATACTTCTTAACTTCCTCTAGTTTTATCTCCATCCTAACTACCCCCTAGGCTTTCTTTTGACAATCCATACATAATACTTTTCCTAACTTTTTATATGAGAATCCTGCAACATTATAAGGCACCTCTTTCCCACAACCAGTACACTTATAGCTCTTATCCTTATTATCACTTTGAGTATTAGTACTATTATTTATATCTTTGTTACTTGCAGTATTTAATGATGGATAAGCTTGTCTATTTAAATTGTTATTCCAAATAACTAATTTCTTTATAACTTTATCCTCATATGCTATTTCTTTAACTTTAAACCTATCCATACAAGTAAATTTACCGTTACCTTTAGGTTTTATATTGCAATCCTTAGCAGCAATCCATATAAAAGGTGATGTATATAGTTCCCTTCCTATTCCCCAGTTAAAGCAGGCTCTTTTAAAACTATCACTTGCTTGTCCTTTTTCTTTTTCTGTAAAGCTCTCTGTTCCTGTATCCTCTTTACTTATCCATTGTTTTTTATCCTCGTCCCATATGCTTACAATACAATTTGCATTATCTCTAGTATGACTTCTTTGCCAGTTCATAGGTCCTACTGCTTCATCAAGAATATTCATGTCACATCTAGCATCTTTATAAAGTAATAATGATACGCCCTTTTCTGTTACTGTTGCTACTCTTACATCTATTTCACTTTCTTTTAAAGTTCTAAATTTTAACTCCATGGTTACCTCCTACTTTATTTGTAATGTTTTATTTTCAACTAACTCTGCACCTTCAATTACTTCTCCGCTCTTAAGTGCTTTACCTAAATCAGTCTTAGATATACTTTCAGTTGTTTTAACCTTTATAAACTCTTTAGGTATCTTAGTTTCATCTAGTACTTTAACTACCTTAGATTTTCTAAATGAAATTTTGAATAGCTTTCCTTCAACCTTATTTAACCCTATTCCATTCATTTCAAACTCAACATACTCTTTTAGTTTTTTTACTGCATTTTCTTTTTGCTTCTTTAAAGCTGATAATCTTTTTATCTCTTCATCTATTCCTATAGAATCTGCTTCTATTTCTTTTATAACCTTACAAGTATTCTCTATCTTAGTGTTTATATCATCCTCAACTTGTCCTAATGCTCCATGGATCATTTCAACTGTTAATCCTTCTTTTTCTCCCAAGTTGTCTAATAAACTTTCTAAATTTCTATAGTTCTGTGTTAATTCATATAATTTCATACTTAACTCCCCCTTTAATCTGTGTAAACTGCTGCTACAAAATTATTTCCGTTCTTAGTTACATAGCCACCAAAACAAGTATTACCATCATCACATAAAAGCAATATATCTAATTCACTTAAATTTTTATTAAGTAAAGTTCCTTTGTATGTTTTTCTAGCATAAGTTGTACTTATAGATTCAATTTTTATATCTTCTTTTCTATTTAATTCCTTGAATCTGTTATATCTTTCATCTCTTAAATCCTCAGCATTTTCAGCAAATGCCCAACCACTTATATTCATTTTTGAATCCTCCTTAAAATGTGTTATAATCTTCTTGAATAATTTCTTGAGTACATTGGTTACTTTGGTCGGTGCCAATGCACTCTCTATTTATTTCTTCCTCTATTAAAACGTTTAGAGGTTTGTCTACTGTTAGTTTGCTTAGTCTTTCTTGCACCACATCAGTTATCCTGTTAGCTACTCTTACTAAGTCCATAACCAACACCAAACCTTATAAGATGCATAAAAGAAAACTGTCCAAATAACTACACTTCCAATTAGTGCTACTAAGCATCCTCTATTTACTTTTTTCATCTATATCACTCCTTAAGCTACAAGAATTTCTCTTAGAGAGTTTATCGCTCTATTCTTACATCTTGATATAGTTTGCTGATGAACGCCTAAAATTTTAGCTACTTCTTTTTGTGTCTTTCCTTCGAAATAAAGTAGCTTTATAATTTCTTTTGAAGATTCATCTAGCTTACTTATAGCTATTTTAAGATCTATGCTCTCTAACTCTTTGTTCATATCGAAATCTCCAATAAGATAATCTAAAAGTTCAATTCTTTTTTCTACTTTTGATGATTTTATTTCTGCATTCAAAGAATCTATATATACTTTTTCATAATTCTCTTTCCCATCTACTATTTTTCTTATAAACTTACTTTTATCTCTAAAAATACTTTCTTTAATCTCATGTTCAATAGTAACTTTTGCAAAAATTCCAAAGCTTACGCCTCTTTCTTCATTAAACCTTTTTCCTGCTTTAACTAATCCTAAGAAAGCAGCTGAATTAATCTCATCAACACTTGTATCCCAATATTTACTATAGAAATTTGATGCTACTTTATAAGCTAATCCTATATAATCCTCTATGTTTATCATGTTAACCCCCTATTGCTACATTTAGCTTTTAAAAATTCTATATATGTGTATCTAAGCTATAAGACTTTCTCTTAAAGAGCTTATTGCTCTTTTCTTGATTCTAGAAATTTGGACTTGATTAGTTCCTAACAATTTAGCTACTTCATTTTGCGTTTTCCCTTCGAAGAAAAGTAACTGAATTATTTGTTTTTCTTTATCTTTAAGCTTGTTTATAGCAATCTTTAAATCTAGCTTTTCTATCTCATTATCAATTTCAAAATTAGAAACACAATTTTCTATAACCTCAATCTTTTTTCTTGAATCTAAAGATAAAGTATTATTAAGAGAAGAAATATTTACTTTCTCATAGACCTCTTTATTATCATTTCTTTTTCTGATAAATCTATTTTTATCATGAAAATACTCTGTTCTAATATATCCTCTCATTGTGTTTATTGCATAAGTTGAAAACTTAAAACCTTTCTTTTCATCAAATAAATTTGAAGCTCTAACAAGTCCTAACATTGCAATTGAAATTAATTCATCTAAAGGTCTTTCATCACCTTTTTTATAAACTTCATTTGCTACCTTATAAGCTAATTTTAAATGTTCTTCTGCTTTTATCATTATTTCATTCCCACTCCTTAAATTACATTTACTGAAAAGATAAAACTTAAAGCGCATCCAACAAATATCATTAAATACTTAAAACTTTTTTTAGGCTCTTTCTCATTTATAGATTTATCTAAAAAATAAACACTTAAAAATAAAGTTGTTGCTGTTGTTACTATTCCAAAGGCTATTTTTCCTCCTGGATTTAACATACTGTATTCTCCTTTTCTACTGTTTTTGTATAAGCAATATCTGCAAAAACCTCATTTACATATTCAACACTTCTTGCAGATGGTTGCTTTTTTATTTCAAAGTAAGAACCATCTATCCAACCGTTGCTTACAAATGGTTTTCCATCTACCCAAGACTTTTTAGGCTCAGACCGATTGTCTATTTTCTTCTTAGCCATTTCCTTGCCCTCCTTCGTTTATTTACCTTTAGCTCCATAAGGTTTTTAATAGAGCTTGTACTATTCATTCCCTTAGCATTAGTGGGATATACTATTTAACTAATGCTTGTCCAATATCCTTTTTTGACATTATCAATATTAAAGATTTAATTGACTTTGGTTGTTAAGCATGTCTATTTCTTCTTGTAAATAGAATGGAGCTTTATAACTCTCTGCAATCTCCTTAGCTTTACTTAAATGTTTTCTCTTTATAGCTTTGTAAGTATTGACATTAAATTGATCCTTTACAAACTTCCATACATTCTTATAAACTTTATTTGAAATTGATTTATCCTTATATGCAGGGCTACCATACCCACCTAAAGCATTTGTTCCTACTCTTTTTACTACTTTTTGAAGTTCCTCTGGTTCAGCACCTATTAAAGGTAAATCTTCTTGAAATTCTTTAAGTTCATTTTTAACCTCTTGAACCTCTCCTTTAACTTCTTTAAAGGCTTGTACTTGTGCTTCGAATAAATCTATTGCACTTGTTGGTTTTTTTCGTTCCTTTAATGCTTGTTCCATTTTATTAAAAGCTTCAATATATTTTAGTTTCCATTGAAGAGCTTTAGGTCCAGTAAATCCCATAGCTAATAATGTAAAACCATCTCTAGTCATTAAATACTCTTTGTACCATTGTTTATTTTGTTGATGTTGGTATTCACTTTCTATAAATAGGGTGTCGGAACTTTTTCCTATACCCAAAATTAATTTCTCAATACTGTTTACAACATCTTTATGCTCTCTTTCAAAATCACAAGCTATCTGTCTGCTGCTTACCACAAGTTGTCCATTTTGATTTGAAAGTTTTACACCTTCTATATCTTTGTTTTTAAAAATCATTAAATTATTCATCATCAGCACCACCTTCAATTTCATCTAAGATTTTAATAAGTGTACTTAAATACTCTTCCATATTTATTCCTCCTCAATCTCATTTGGTTTACACTTAAATAATTTAGATAAAGTATATATTTCCTTATCTGTAGCTTGGCGTTCTCCATTTTCGGCTCTTGCATAATGTCTAGTACTCATACCTAAATATTCTGCAATTTTATATTGCTTATATCCAAGCTCAATTCGTTTTTGTTTTAACTTTGTCATCAGTTCGTCGCCTCCCTTCCGTGCCTTTATTATGTCTTAAATTTAAGACATTTTCAAACATTATTTTACTTTGTTTTCGGTCATTTATCCAAATTATGTCTTTATTTCTACGATTTACTTCTTTTTTCTATGTCTTAATTTAAAGACATTAAAAACTGTAAATGTCTTGTTTTTCAGACATTTATCTGTTATTATATAGTTGAAAGGAGGAACATAATATGGAATTTAAAGAAAAGCTTAAAGAATTTAGAAAATCTAATTCTTTAACTCAAGTTGAGTTTGCTAAAAAATATGGTTTTTCTAGAACTACAATTACTGAACTGGAAAGTGGAAGAAAAACACCAACATTGAAAATGATTGAGAAAATTTCAGAAGCTACTAATACAAGAACATCTTTTTGGTTAGATGACAAAGATAATATTACATTTAATAATTTTGATGGATTAAAATTGATTTATCAAAAACTAAGAGCTACTGGCGATATAGATCAAAATGGAGTTATGAACTCTAAAGCTAAAAAGCTAGTTGATGAAATGGTTGCTGCTGAATTTAGATTATTAGCTCAACAAGAAAAATAAAAAAAAGAGTTAGAGGTTAATCCTCTATCTCTTTTAATATTTTTTCTAGTGTTTCTAAATAATCTTCCAAATAATCCACTCCCATTTGCTCTTCTTCATACGAACATATGTTCTGTTTTTTATAGCTTTATTTTACTAGATTTTAATATTTTTTGCAAATATATTAATTTATTAACATAATGTACATTTGTTACAAGTAAGATTGTAGAATATTTTACTCAAAAGATTAGCTGAAAGATTAAATATTAGCAGGGAGCTTGGAGTTAAGGAGAATTATATTTTAAAATTTAAATAACTTGGAGGTAACTTATATGAAAAGAATTGCTATTTATTCAAGAAAATCTGTCTATATAGAAGGTTCTATATCTATAGAAACACAGATTAATATGTGTAAGGAGTATATGCTTAAGAAATTTCCAAACTCTAAATTTGAAATATTTGAAGATGAAGGGTTTAGTGGAGGTAATACTAATAGACCAGCTTTCCAAAGGCTGCTTAAATTAGCTGAATTAAAACAAATAGATGTAGTTGTTTGCTATAAAATAGATAGAATAGCAAGGAATACTTTAGATTTTCTAAATATACTAGAAATGTTTAAACAAAACAATGTTGAACTTGTATCTATAACAGAAGGCTTTGACCCAAACACGCAAATGGGTAAAGTAATGCTTACATTACTAGCAAGTTTTGCTGAAATGGAAAGAAGTAATATACAACAAAGAGTTAAAGATAGTATGTTTTCTTTAGCTCAAAAAGGCAACTGGACTGGTGGAACTCCTCCTTTAGGATTCAAGATTAAAGAGAGTGGTGGACTTGAAATAGGCAATAAAAACTTAATATTAGATGTATTTAATATGAAATATAAGAAATATAGAAATACTGACATAATAGAATACATTAAAGAGAAATACGACCATACTTTTGTAAACACTACTTTATCCAATACCCTTAGAAAACCTATCTACGTTAAGAGCTCTAAAGAGGTTTCTATTTATTTAAAAACTAAAGGATATGAAATACTTAAAGAAGAGAATAATCTAAATTCTTATTACACTTATAAAAATAATAATAAAGATTACGCTATAGTTAACAATGATATAGAAGGGTTAATTGAACCGCATATTTGGATTGCGGTAAATAAAGCTATGGATGATAATTCTAATGGTGAAACAAATAGATTTAGCGAAAACTTTTGGCTAACTAAAACACTTAGATGCAAGTATTGTGGCAAGACTTATTGTGGACAAGTAAAAACTGTTAGAAGTAAATATACAAATAAATATGGAGAAACTAAAGAGTATATAGGAAACTATGAATATTACATGTGTAGAGATATGCTAAAAGGTAGATTAAAAACTTGTGAAAATACTAAGAGATTAAAAAGAGATTCTCTAGAACTTAAAATAGAAAAGCTGATATACGCACTTAAAGATAAATCATATTTCTTGAAAAAATATAAGGGTAGAGAAAAAATAAATATAAATGATCTGCATGATTTAGAATCTAAAATTAAGAAAATAGATAGTAGCATAGAGAATCTAACTGACAAAATAGCATTACTAAGCAATGAGGCATCTATGTTTTTAATAGATAAAATTGAATCCCTTGTAAAAGAAAAACAATCTATAAAAGAAAAAATTATAGATTTGGAATTAAGTACTTTAAGCAATTTTGATGTTACAGAAGATTCTATATATGAAAACATACTTAAGTTTAAAAAAGATTTGAGTGTAGAGCAAAAAAGAAATCTAGCCATGAATATATTTGAGAAAATAACATATGACTATAAAGCAGATAAATTTGAGGTTTATTTTAAATAATTTTTTTGTTTAATTAAACATTATAGCACTACCGCCAGTTGCATGGAAGAAGCTTCCGTGTGGTAAGTGGTCTAAAACTGTAGCCCCAGCATGTATCATAGCCGCTGTAGCAAGTGGTGCAACTCCAAGTTGAACGATTGTTGGTCCAAATACTGATGTAGCCACTGCTGTTCCTGATGTAGTAGAAGCTGTCGCCGCTGACATAAGTATTCCTGAAACTGGTGCTAACATGAAGCTTGGTAAACCTAAAGTATTTATTCCACTTATAATAACATCCTTTAATCCTGAGTTAGCAATTATTCCTGCTAAAGTTCCAGTTCCTATTAAAAGGATTGCAACTCCACTCATCTTAGCTAGTCCATAAGTAGCGTATTGGTTAATATGCTTAACTTTTCCCATAGCTATTATTCCACACATACCACCGACTGGTAATGCTATTAATGGATCTATAGCAATTCCTGCTAATGGTCTTAACATTAATAATACTATTGCCACTAATGGTCCAACCATAGCTGGTAAGAATCCTGGCATATCAGTAACTTCTTTCATATGTTCCTCTGAACTAACTAAAGAACCTTTTTTCTTTATTCTACTTGCTAATATACATGTAACTATAACTCCAAATATAGCTGGTATAATACCTGCTATCATAACATTTGTTAATGAAACTCCTAAATTATCAGCCGCTGCAATTGTGTTTGGGTTTGGAGACATGATATTCCCGGCCTTCCCTCCTCCAACCATTGCTAGTAATATAGCCGGCTTACTTAAACCTGATTTGTGAGCGATTGCTAAAGCTATTGGAGATACTGTTATTACTGAAACGTCTACAAAAACTCCAACCATTGTTAATACCATAGTAGCTATGGCTAAAGCTATAAGAGCTCTTGATTCTCCTATTTTCTCAACTATAGTCTCTGCAATCTTAGCTGCGGCACCGGATTCAATTAAAACTCCTGCTAGTACCCCTGCTGTAAGTATTCTTAAGATAGCAGGCATCATGTTTTTTGCACCATCCATCATTAAATTAACTGTTCCTGTTAGCCCTGCTCCACCAACAAGCCCACCTATTAAAGCTCCTAATATAAGTCCGTATGCTGGATGAACCTTTTTTATAATAAGAGTAATTGCAACAACTAATGCAATCACTGCTCCTAAAGCTGTAACTGTTACGTCCACAATAAATTCCTCCTTTTTTAATAAATCTAAAACTTAACATATTCTTAATTTTGTTAACGAATTTCATTGTATAAGTTTTCATTTTTAAAATCATTATTAAATTTTCCTAATTAAAAAGGTTTTCTTTATGCATATGCACAAAGAAAACCTATACTTTTACTTTAATTCATTTGCTATATATGTAATCATAAATTGAAATAAATCCAGATAATTATCAAAGCTTAATCCTGTTATTTCCTCAATTTTCTCCAGTCTATAATTTAATGTATTTCTATGTATATGTAGTGCCTCTGCTGTCTTTTTTCTCTCTCCACTATGCTTCATATAAGCTGTAAAGGTTTCTAATAATTCTTCTCCCATATTTTCTTCTAATATCTTATTTTTGATAACTTTCCATTCTTCTTCATCAAGAAAATTATCTAAAAAACTAAAAACTTTTACTTTTGAATACTCATAAAAGAATTCATCTTTATATAATTTTTTTCCTATATCAACTGCTTCAACAGCTTCATTCATTGATTTAGAAATAATTTTATGTCTTGCACTTATTCCTATTCTAGAATTTGTATCCATCATTATCTCTTTTAATTCCTTTAAGCGCTTATATAATAAATTATTATATAATAAAATCATAACTATTCTGTTTGAAGTTAAATTTATATAGTACTCATCATCTTTTATAAATCTCTTTACCTTTTTCACAATTTCTTTAAATTTATCTTTCTCAAACTCTAAAACTAAAATTATTCTATCTAAGGAAATGTTAACCCCTACATTAGCACCTCTTTGTATGAACTCCAAATCATAAGATTCTTTTAAATATAACCATTCGTAAAGAAATTCTTCCTTTAATCTTTCTTTTACTATGTGCTTGTTTAGAGTATATTCTTGGTTTATTAAAAGCTCAGCAGTAACAGTTACAAGTTGTGTAAATTGTCTAACTTTCTTAGGATTACCAGTTATCCCAATAACCCCTATAGCCTTGTCCCTAAAGAATATTGGTGAATTTACTCCAGACTTAACTTTATCTCCATCCTTAGATATTTCTATTACTTTCTTTACTTTTAAGGCTTCTAAAGCACCATTATGCAGCATTCCAATTCTACTTGAATCACCACTTCCTATTATTATCCCTTCATGATTCATTATGTTCACATTGTAAGGAATAACTTCCATCATTTTATTAACTATGTTTTGAGCTAGTTCCCTATTTAACATCATACTACGCTAAGTAAAATTTAAAATTTTATTATACTTAACTCCTCCTCTCCATAAACTGATACTAGCAAAAAATTTAAACATTTACAATAACTTAATAAAGAAAAGGATACAAGGCACAATTACCTTGCATCCTTTAAGATCTAAACATAACTCTTTTCTTTGTTAAATATATTTACTTTCTTAAGAGTAAAATATCCTATAAAACTAAAAATAATGCTTGGTACAACAAATATCATATCAATTGGAAATATAATTGCTGAAATCAAATAAAGAATTCCTGCTGTTAAAGCAAACCCTCTTTTATTTTTTATATATGAAATCCAATTAAATATTGTAGCTAAAGCAAATAAAATCATATGTGGTATCACTATAATTACCGCAATTAATGATATAGCCTTTTCTACATCAACATTACTTATAACCCCTACAAAAAAATAAGCTGCAAAAAATCTAATTAAAAGTAAAGAATAAATTAAGCCTAGTATTCCTGATACCAATAATGCCTTTGAACGCTTCTGCTTCATTCTCTAAAAAAACACTCCTATAATTCTTATATTCGTTTAATAATAACCTACTTAGAATTGTATTGGGCTATGTTTTATGTATGCATTAATTTTTAGCTAGTTATTAATATAGTCTACTATTCTATTTAAAAATCAACACTAATTTAAAACATAGCCTTATACTAAAATATTTTTATAGTTTTCCTAGTTATCATGTTATCTAAATTCATGTACTATAATGCTAATTTGTAGATTTCAAAAAC
The DNA here is from genome assembly GCF_057782465.1 of Clostridium sp. LIBA-8553. NCBI lineage: Bacteria > Bacillati > Bacillota > Clostridia > Eubacteriales > Clostridiaceae > Clostridium > Clostridium sp. LIBA-8553. Next base: position 1,030,503 of record NZ_CM173489.1, on the reverse strand, counting down.
ATCAGCTGTATTTAATTTCACGAAATTACCAATAGTGTGTGCATCATTATCTGTACATTTTTTAGCCATTTCTTCTAGTCTATCTTCTCCTATTTCTAGCTCTTTTAAAGTTATTGGAAGATTTATTGATTTAAAGAATTCCTCGAGTTTTTTAATTCCTTCTAAAGCAATTTCTTCTTTAGTTTTACCCTCAACTTGAACATCAAAAACTCTAGTAGCAAATTGGTTAAATCTATCTAAATCATGCTTATAGACAAACTTCATCCAAGCTGGGAATATAACTGCTAAGCCTGCTCCATGAGTTACATCATATATTCCACTTAACTCATGCTCTATTTTATGTGATGCCCAGTCTGTTTCTCTTCCTGTACTTAGAAGATTGTTGTGAGCTATTGTTCCTGACCACATAACTTCTGCAAAACTATCATAATCTTCTTTATTTTTTAATACCTTAGGAACATTATTTATAACTGTTTTCATTGTTCCTTCAATTAATCTATCTATAAGTTCTACATTTTTTGTATTTGTAAAATATCTTTCCATTAAATGAGCTAAAATATCTGCACTTCCTGCAGCTATTTGATACTCTGGTAAAGTAACACATAATTCTGGATTTAACATTGAAAACTTAGGATATAAAAGTGGTGATCCTGTTGATCTTTTGTACCATCCGTCTTCGTTAGTTATAACAGTTCCTGAGCTTGACTCGCTTCCTGCTGCTGGAATTGTAAGTACTGTACCTATTGGTAACGCTTTTTCTATATTTAGATTCTTAGTAAAGAAATCCCATACATCCCCTTCATAAGGAACTCCAAGAGCTATGGCCTTAGCTGAATCAATAACACTTCCTCCACCAACTGCAAGTATAAAATTAATATTGTTATTTTTACAAAGCTCTATACCTTTTTTAACTAAACTTAATCTTGGATTAGGTTTAACTCCTCCAAGTTCAATAACATGTAACCCAGCTTTATTTAAAGAATCTAAAATTCTATCATATAATCCATTTTTTTTGATACTTCCTCCACCATAATGGAAAAGTATCTTACTTGCACCTAAATTCTTAATTTCCTTCCCAACAGTTAATTCGACTCCTCTACCGAAGTTAATTTTAGTAGGATTATAAAAAGTAAAATTTTCCATTCAAATCATCCTTTCTATTTTTTCTCATATTGTTTTAGTTTTCCAAAATAATTACGTTTACAATATTATATATTACTTTTTACATTTAGTAAAAGATTCTACTAATATATTTTAAGGTCTTAATTATGTTTAAAATATAATAAATTATTAAATAGAAAAGGCAACCTTCCCTTAAAGGCTGCCTTTTCGTAATACCTAGTTTCCCTAAGCAAGCTATTGCTTGCTGTTTTCTTTAAGTAATTAGAAGTGTTTCTTTTAATTCCCTTAATTTTTGTTAGTATTATCTTCTATATAAATATTACTTAAATTCTTAGTTATTTTAATGTTACTTTTAAAGTATGAACTTCAAATGGTTTAAATGTAAGTTCCATTGTTTCTTTATTTAATTCTTCTCCATCTATGCTATCTTCTATTAAGTTAACCATTTCTACATTAGCATATGGAACATTTATATTAACTTTAACCTTAGCATCTTCACCGTGACACTCATATAATCTGATTATCATGTCATCATTATCTTCTGCTTTTTTAATTGTATCAATTATTACATTTTCACAATCTATTGAAGCCATTGCCTCTTTAACTAGATTTTCACCTAAGTTTTCACTATATATTACTTGAATTGGAGCATTAACTTCATGAGCTTCATGAACAACATTTCCTTCAATATAATCACCTTTGTGTGGGAATAAGCAATAAGTAAACTCATGCTCTCCTCTATCAGCATTTGGATCTGGATATCCTGGGCTTCTTAAAAGATTTAAGTCTATCTTAGTTTCTGAAACATTGTGTCCATACTTAGAATCATTTATTAAAGCTACTCCATAATCTCTTTGTGATAAATCTACCCATCTTTGAGCACAGATTTCTCCCTTAGCCATATCCCATGAAGTATTTCCATGAGTTGGTCTCTTTATTGTACCAAATTGGATTTCACAATCTGCCTCTCTAGTATAAACATTAGTATTGAAAGATGTTCTAAGCATTTTTCCATTTTCTTTCCAATCAACCTTTGTTTTAAAGTCAATTCTCTTGCTACCTTCTAAAATACTTATTTCTTGTACTAAAGTAGAATCTCCACACTTGTAGCTTTGTTTAATCGTAGCTTTTGGTCCATCAACTAGAACTTCTGATTTTACTAATTCAAATCTTTGAGATGGTCTATCCTCATAAACACCTGAAAAATCCCAAGCATCTCCATTATCTTCATAAACTCTAAGTTCATTTCCATTTTCATCTCTTAAAACTTCTTTATTTAACTCTTTATCAAAAATTCTTGAAATTGTTCCATTTTTATTGAATTCAACTTTAACTAAACTGTTCTCTAAATTATTCTCAGAAACTCTTAAAGTTGAAATTTCACAATATGGCTCAACCTCTTCTTTTTTTATGATTTCTCCACTTAAAGGCTTAACTTTAATCTTTGTCCATCTATCATAAAGCTTAATCCATTGCTCTCTGCTCCATGATAATGAGTTAATTAATGCTACTCCTTCTTCTTTGCTATCAGCGCTTTCTAAGATATCTTTATATAACCTCTCAGTCATACCTTCTACTTTGGCAAGCATCTTTTCATAAGCTTCTACTGACTCATCATATACTCTACCTATTGATGAACCTGGAAGAATATCGTGGAATTGATATAGAAGAACTTCTTTCCAAACTTTTTCTATCTCAGCTTGAGGATATTCTCCTTTTCCTAAAACCTTAGCTTGCATTGCTGCTAACTCTAAGTTTTTAAGAGCGATTTCCATTTTTCTGTTATACTTTTTATTCTTACCATGTGTTGTGTAAGTTCCTTGATGTTTCTCTAAGTATAGTTCTCCACTCCACACACTATATTTATCTATATCTTTTTCTATTCTCTTAAAGAAATTGCTTGAAGGCTCTTGTTTGACAGGAGCTATTCCATTTATATTTCTTTCTCTTCTTAATCTCTCTAAATGCTCTTCTCCTGGGCCACCGCCTCCATCACCAATTCCAAATAGCATTAAGCACTCGTCAGATAAACCTTTATCTAAGAAAGCTTTCTCTGATTTAGCAACGGCTCTTGGTGCAGCTGAACTATTATAGGTTCCTTCTGGTGGCATGTGAGATAATACTCTACTTCCATCTAATCCTTCCCATACAAATGTATGATGTGGGAATTGGTTGTGATTATTCCATGATAATTTAATTGTCATGAAGTAATCTACTCCACTTTTCTTAAGAATTTGTGGAAGAGCTGCTGAATATCCAAATACGTCTGGAAGCCATAAAGTATCCATTTCTTTTTTGAACTCTTCTCTGAAGTATCTCTTTCCGTATAATAATTGTCTTACTAAAGATTCTCCTGATGGAACGTTAGTATCTGGTTCAACCCACATACCTCCTTGAGCTTCCCATCTTCCTTCTTCTATTCTCTCTTTAATTCTTGCATATAAATCTGGATAGTATTCTTTCATCCACTCATAAATTTGAGGTTGGCTTGCTCCAAATACATACTCAGGATACTTCTCCATATTCGCTAAAACTGTTGAATATGTTCTAGCACCTTTTCTTATAGTTTCTCTTATTGGCCATAACCAAGCTAAATCTATATGAGCATGTCCAATAGCTGAAACTGAAAGTGAAGGATCTCCACCTTTTTTATCTAATTCTTTCTTTAATATCTCTCTAGCTTTTTTAACTTCTTCTTCATTTAGGATTGTAACCTCTTGTTGAGTAACAACTCCATCCTTTAAGAAATCACATCCGCTCATTCCAGTTTTAATACTTAATACCTTTGATGCTTCATAAAGAGCATTTAATATAGTATGATATCTAGCACTATCTTCTGGAAGTTGATTCATAAGTTCATGTAAAACCTCTACATCGTAGTAAAGAGCTTTTACTTCTTCATTACAAGTTGCAATATATGCATCTTTTATAATTCCATTGTCTCTATATTTACCGAATAAGTCATTACAAGCACAATCTGCCCATACATCGATGACTTCTCCACCAAGAGCTCTATCAAACATAGGAACTTCTCTCTTACCAGGCATTCCTAGACTTAAATCAAACTCTGAATTTAAAGTTGTAAGACCTCTCATAGGAGCTCCCTTTTCATCTACAACAAAGGCTTCTCCACTTACATCTATTAAAAGAACAATCTTTTCTCCCTCACAACTTGCTGGTACTTCACCCTTAAAGTTAAACCAACCACAGTCCCAAAGTTCTCCCCAAGACTCTCCTATAACTCCTTTTTTATACTCTCCAGTTAATCTATTTTCATAACTTACTGGTTCCTTAGTGATATACATATCTATGTCTAAAGGTGCAACCACATTATATATTGCCTTCTCTAACTTTTCACACAAACCGTTTACAATATTCTTACGTTCATTTATCTGAAATAACATTCATCTCACCCCTTGATAAATTTAAAACTTATAAAATAAATCTTTAGAGCTGTACATTAATAATCAAAATTAATGAGCTTCTTTTCTTTAGATTCATCTAAATTCTATATTTTAAAGATATCTTATAAGCAATTAAGTGTAAAGTGGACAAATATTAGTTTTATAGTTCATATTTTTAATAGTTAAATTTTGTACAAAAATATATTTAAATATAAAATAAATAAGACCAAGGTTAGGAAAAATTTTAGAACCTAAACCTTGATCTCAATTTATTTAAAAAGGATTAAAAAAAGCATTTTATAGTTAATACTAATTTGCGGAAGAAGTTAATTCTATAAAATTATATAATTTAATCCTTGTTAAATACTATAATTAAAATTTATCACAAACTATTTCAAAATATGATTTTGGATGATGGCAAACAGGACATTTTTCTGGAGCTGCTGTTGCTTCTAAAATAAATCCACAGTTTTGACATCTCCACAACTCTTTTTCATCCTTTTTAAATATTTCACCATCTTTCAACAGATTATGTAATTCTAGATATCTTTCTTCGTGATGTTTTTCTATTTCCCCTACTTTTTCTAGTATGAATGCTATTTCATTAAAACCTTCTTCTCTTGCTTCTTTTGCAAATTGAGCATACATATCTGTCCATTCATAGTTTTCTCCGCCTGCTGCATCTTTTAAGTTATCTACAGTTTCACCAACTGTACCATCATGTAAAAACTTAAACCAAATCTTTGCATGAGCCATCTCATTATGAGCAGTTTCTTCAAAAATATCAGCTATTTTGTTATATCCTTCTCTTCTAGCTTTTTCTGCATAAAAAGTATATTTATTTCTAGCCTGTGACTCTCCAGCAAAAGCAGTTAAAAGATTTTTTTCTGTTTTACTTCCTTTTAGCTCCATAAATTTCACCTCAAAAATTTAATTTTAAAGTTTATTAATTTCCATTTCTAATAAACATAAATACAATTTAATTTTTCCCTTTTTGAAATTTTATATTCTAAATCTATCCTTAAAATTTTTAGCTAAAAAAAAACAAAATTCTTCTTAAATAAAAACAGGCTGTATAAAATTTTATACAACCACAATATAAATGATTTCATTTTATTAAGTTATTATATAATACGTATTTCATCATTAGTTATATTGTTAATTAAATAAATTTCCATGTTATCTCTATCTACTTTATTTAAATCATAAAACATTCTTGCCATATAAAATTGATCATACTGTGAATTCGGATTATATTTTTTATCTATTTCACTATACTTTCTTATGGCAATCTCATTAAATCCAATCCATTTCTTTAAATTATAAGATTTTTCAAAATCTCCACTTTTTAATTTTACATTATATGTTTCAGAAATCTCTCTACTCTTTTCTTCATCTATATTTCCAACAAAAATGTTAACTAACGATCCAAAATCAAAGTTTCCTAAACTTAAAACTTCAAACTCAATATTATCAAATCGAATTTTTTTATTAATAACTGTGTATCCCTCATTACTTAAAGGAATTTTATCATTTGTTCTTATTGTTTTATCTACATAACCTACATTCACACGCTCTGTATAATCTTTTGGTTTAGCACTAATTGTAAACTCAGTTTTATTAATAGGCAAGCTTTTATCTTCTCTAGCAACAATAAAACCAGTAGTTAGTTTAATATGTTTTAATCTATTGTTAAATTTATACAAACTATAAAAACTACTTAACATGATAATTTATCATCTTATTAAGTTAGTATTAAAAATCATATTATAATTTTAAATCAAATAAAAAATACAACTATTATTATATTTACCTATTTTAATAGTACTTATATAAAATTCTAATTTTTCTTTTTAACTTTTAAAATTTAGCTATCCTATATTTTTCATAAATAAATCCACTAAACTTTTTTCACTATTAAAACCTAAATCCCTCAAACTGTTATGAATTGCATTTAAAACAGTAGTTATATTTTCAATCCTTGCATTCTCACCCATATGTCCTATTCTCAATAATTTATTCTCATATTTATCTAAGGATGTTGACATTAATACATTGTATTCTCTATTTAAATGGTCTCTTAATTTTAAAGCACCTATTTCTTCTGGTATTTCAACAGCTGTAACTGTATTTGAATATCCACTTTCTAAAAATAAATTTAACCCATATTCTTTTAGTGCTTTTCTAGTTGCTTCTCCAATTTTTCTATGTCTTTCAATTACTTTTTCTGTTCCTTCTTCCATAATATTATCTATTGCAACTCTAAGTGATATAATATCACTTGCTGGCATTGTATAAGGGAACCATTTATCCTTATAATAATTCTTCCATATATTTAGGTTGCAATAAAATCCTGCCACTGGAGTTTCTCTATTTTCCATAGCTTCTCTTGCATCATCACTTATGCTAACCATAGTTAATCCTGGCTCTGCTGAAAACGCCTTTTGTGAACCTCCTAGGGCTATATCAATCTTCCAATCATCAACTTTTAACTCTTCTCCTACCATCCCTGAAACAGAATCAACTACAGTTAAAATCCCATAACTTTTAAGTAAAGGACAGATCTTATTCACTGGATTTAAAACACCTGTTGGAGTATCACAATGAACAACAGTAGCATATTTAAAATCATTATTCTCCTCTAAAAATTTAGATAAAGCTTCAATATCAATCTCCTTGGTATAGTCTCCCGAAAAATACGTTACCTCTCCACCATACATAGTTACAAACCCATCAAACCATCTTCCATATAAACCATTATCAAGTACTAAAACCTTGTCTCCCTTTTCAGTTAGGGATGCACAGGCTGCTTCTAAACCTAAAATCCCCTCTCCACAAAGTATATAGCAATCATTTTTTGTATTTATAAATTTCCCAAACCTATCACAAGTCTCCTTATAAAACTCAACGAACTCTAAGTCCACATCAGGATTAGTAGTTTTTAGTGCTCTAGCCATCCTAACATTTTCGCTTAAATTAGTAGGTCCTGGTGTATAAATTATCTTATTACAATTCATGACTTATTCCTCCCAATACTCTCATTAATTTCTATAATAATAAAATATCACACCATAAGAAAACTTTAAATTATACCGGTATAATTCATTTAAATTTATGCAAAACAATCATTAACTTTAAATAAAAAGCAAAGATCTATAAATAGTTATCTACCTGTTTATTGACTATTTATAGATCTTTATTTATCTTATTAATCTAATCTTAATATTTTTCACATATGCCCTTAGCTTAATTTAATATTTTATCTGATATAAAATTAAGCTCATATTCTGTAATAATATTATCTCCATCTAAATCCCATTCTATTTTTTCTTTTCCATAATATTTAGAAGCTAATGCTAAATCGCCTAAATCTATTACTCCATTTTTATTAAAATCTCCCAGTAAACCTTTCTCTTTTTCTGGTCCATATACTTCTAATTCAAGAACTGAATATGAAGAATTATTATTTCTCTTAGAGCAATTAATTCTCACATATCTAGCCATTTCTTCTCCAAATGTTATGGAATTTAAATTTTCCGAATTATTATTTAGTGTAGAAATCTTATTCCACTGATATCCATCTTCTGATATTTCAATTGAAAACTCTTTTGCTGGATTTCCCCATCTTATTAATACTTCATTTATTTCTTTTACTTCTCCTAAATCAACCATAAGCCATTGATTATCTGAGTTTTTAGAAACCCACTTAGAACCCTCATTTTTAATATTACCATCTGTTGCTCTCCATTCATTGGTGTACAATAAATCATTTGAAGAAGAATATGCATCTTTTCCACAAGCTAGATTCACTTTGTAATTCTCATCTCCAGCAATAGCCTCGTCAGCTAAAACTCTATTATATAATTTAATATTATCCATACCACCTACTAAACCTTCTCCAATCTTCTCCAAAGGTAAAACAAAGGTAGTTAGGAATTCTTGTCCACTTATAATACTATTATCATGTCTTCTATAACTATGAAGTTGTTGTACAAACTCACCATTAGCATATAAGGATAAACTTTCAAAAGTTCCTACTAAGGTTAAAGTTGTCCATTCTCCTTCTTTTAATCTATAATCAAAATTTTGCTCATAGAAGCTTCTTCTTATAGCTAAAGTTCCATCCTCTAAAACCTTTAATTCTCCTTCATATCCTGAGAAAAGATTCATGACCTTTCCAAGTTCATCAACCTTAACATCAAAAGAAATTGTATATGGATAAGCTAGAGCCTTAAGTGGAGTTTCTATCACTGTATTACCATTAAAATTTAAATACTTATTTGAATCCTCTTCCTTAATTTCTCCATTTTGAATAGTTCCATCATATCCATTGCCACTCTTATCTAAAGCATTTTCTCCATTTTCAAAGTCATATTCTATAACTACATCACTGTTACTTTCGATTTCTCTTGAAACTTCAGTATTTGGTCCCTCATCTAATCTATTAAAGGTCTTCATAAACTCTGTATAATCTTTGTCCTCTTTATTTCCTCTCCATGTCTTTTCACTAATAGTAGCAATAGCTGGTAGTAGTCTCTCATGTAAATCAGCCTCTACTATTCCTTCCATGGATTCATCTCCCCAAATAGCCGTTTTTCCTCCTAAAAGATTTGGTTCTCCTAATGGCACAAATGTATTTGCATTAAACTGATTTGGCTCCCAATTGTTATAAACATATTGAGTATCCATAAAATCCTTATGCCATCTTGAAGGAGTTATATAAGTATATGGCTGTGGAACATTAACAATCTTGTATCCTTCCTCAATTCTCGCCTTAGGATCTTCCCAAGCTAAGCTCCATACATCTATAACAGTTTCTTTTGGAAGTATTGTATCTCCTGCAAAAGGCTTTAAAGAACCCCAAACTCTTGGTGTTTTTCCTTTATCCACTAAGTATTGTGACATATTTGCTGCATATTTTCTAAATTTATCTCCTACCCTTGTATCATATTCATCTATTCCCAAATGAACTGTATCTCCTAAAAATACTGGATTCTCCTCATTTAAAAACTCATCAAATAATTCTTGTATAAACTTAGCTCCCTCTGGATTATCTATATCTATATGATCAAACCAATAATTTTCTGAATGTATTGGTGTACCCTTCTCCCTATTATACTTAGTAAAAGGAAGTGAATGAGCAGGTGTATCTATTTCTGGTACAACCTCCATACCTCTGTCCATAGCATCTAATTGTAAATTAACAAACTCTTCTTGAGTATAATAAGGATCGTTTAAATCATCATTACTAGGCTTTAATCCTGGATGATTCTTACTCTCTAGTCTAAATGCATTATAGACTGAATCCCAACTTTTTGGCTTATTATAATTTGTTCCCGATGGAGCCCATTGATTGTCATTTAAATGTATATGGAACTCATTAATTTTATACCATGACAATATCTTGGAATAATCCTCTAAGAATTCCATTCTCATAGGCATTCTTGCTACATCAAGCATAGCTCCTCTAATTTCATACTTAGGAAAATCTCTTATAACTCCACATGGAATTTCATCATGATTTTCATCCTGCCATAATATTTGAAGTAATGTTGTTGTTCCATATAATGCTCCGGTATAATAACTTGAATATATCTTTATAGAATCTTGAACCTGAGTAAAATATCCTTCTTCTCCAACTTCATATTGATCTTCCAATTGAGACTCTATATAAATATCTCCTTTTTTAACTTCCGAATCTGATGAAACTTCTGCTATATCAAGCTCAATTCCTTTAAAGTCCTTTAAGCTTTCATTAAATAGCTTAGCTACCTTCATTAAATCTACATTATTTTTATCATTAATTAATATTCTTGACTCTTCTGTTAAAGTAAAATTCCCTTCTAATCCGTACCACTCTTGAAGACTTGGAATTACCTTTGGCTCTTCATTTCCCTTCTCTATTGGAGGGAATAACTCTTCATTTAAAGAAGTTTTATTTGGAACATTTAAATTTAAACTCTTTTCAACAGTCTTTTCTGGATCTTTCTCTTTATAAATTTCAAATAACAAACTAACATCTCTATCTTCTATATTAGAATCTGTTATTTCTCCTTCATTACTTATTACATTTTTAAACTCACTTCCTCTTAACCTAATACCAAAGCCCTCTGGCACTTCTGGTAACTTAATCATCTCATCACTTACTGTTACTTCTGGTAAAGAAGTTATTGAGTTTGCAATTTCATCTAAAGAAGGCTCAAAATCTGGTACTATTTTCTCTGTTCCTTGTACTTCTAACTCTCTTACGGAAACATTATTGTATGCATTAGCATTTCTTTCTCTTATATAAACTCTTATATATCTGGCATTTTCCTTGTTATCAAAAACGATTTCATCCACCTTATTCATATCATTACTAGGATTATGCTTTACTCTTTTAATCTCTCTCCATTCTTTACCATCATCTGAAATTTCTATACTATAATCCTCTGCAAAAGCTTTTTTGTACCAATGTATTTTGGCACTTTCAATCTCTAAAACTTTTCCAAAGTCAATAGATACCCATTGATGACTATCTTCTGAAGGTTCCACAGGCATTGTAGGACTAGACCATCTTGAATCATCTGAAGTAGTATCTCCATCAACTATTTTGTTAGAAGTCCACTCTGAATTATTATTTTCCACAGCTGATGCCTTTGTTTCTTTTCCTTGAGCTACATTTCCTTTAAAAAGCTTATATCCCATAACCTCAAACTCTCTAATACTAACACTTGTCCACTGATTCCTCTTAGTAATAAATATTCTTACATACCTTGCAGTTTCTTCATTATCAAAACTAACCTTATTAATCTTATTTTTATCATTTTCATTCTTGCCTACTGGATTAGTTAATGTTTCCGTCACATCTTTCCAATTTTCTTTGTCAGAGGATGTTTGTATCTTAAACTCTGTTGCATATGCAAAATTTTGCCACTTTATGTTGATATGATTTATAACATACTCTTCACCTAAATCAACCATAAGCCATTGTGGTTTAACTGATGTTACTTCTGCACTTGACCATCTAGAATCTTCTGTAATATAATCTCCGTCTACAGCCTTATCTCCTTGCCAATTACTTGAAGATTCTACTCCAGAAACTTCAACATCTTTTTCTAAAGCTAAGTTTACAAATGAAATATCATCTAAATTATCTATTTCATTTGCTTTTGTAATTTTCCCTTGAGTTCCTCCTAAAACATTCATCATAAAAATCCCACATAATATCGCTCCAACCTTCTTTTTATTCAACTTACAAGTTCCCCCTTAACAATAATATCACTATATATTTTTATTCTAATGAAGATTATTATATAATTAACTTATTAAAAATTATTTTATTTAGTAAATGAACCATATATTTAAGGAGTTGATTTTATGATAAAACATATTGTTATGTGGAAACTAAAAGATGAGGCTGAAGGAAATTCAAAGGCTGAAAATGCTAAAATAATAAAAGATTCTTTAGAAGACTTACAAGGAAAAATCAAGGAAATAGTTGCTCTTGAAGTTGGAATAGATGTTAATAAATCAGAACAAGCTTACGACATCGTTTTATACTCAACATTTAATTCTTTAGAGGATTTAGACTCTTACCAAAAGAATCCTGATCATGTAAAAGCAGGTTCTTTCGTAAAAAAAGTAGCAAGCTCAAGGGTTGTTGTTGATTACGAAGTTTAAAGAATATAAAACAAATCCCCTAGAATTATAAGTTATCTCAATTATAATTCTAAGGGATTTTTATTTAATCTATTTTTTCAAAAATTAAAACCTCTTTTATAGATGAAGTTATTTCTTTTATTGCAGGACCTATGATAATTTCACCATTTTCTCTTTTCCACTCCCCTTTTGGGAATTTCACAATTCTTTTTATTACCCCTTTTTTAATAGTTGGAGCCACCATGTATTTTGGGCCTAACATAAATTGATCTTGAATTCCTTCTAAACCTTCATTAGGAAATTCATACTCCATATACCTAACTATTGGTTCTCCATTTTCGCTAGCTTCTTCTGCTAAGCTATAAATATACTCTGAATATTTCACATGTTTCCAAGCTACATCTTTACATAGTTCAAAATTCTCTCTAGATAGCACTCTCCATGGTGCTGCTGAAAATTGCATCATTGGCATAAGTGCCGCACATTGAGCATATCTTACAAACAATTCTTCATCTAGATTATCACTATTTTCTAAGAAATTAAGATACTCTCCTCCCCCAATCATATCTGGGCATGTGTATGCATATCCTAAAATCCCTTGTGCTAGTTGATTAGGAATAAGCGAAGAAACCCCATTATATTCCCAACTATGATTTTTATCCGCTAACCTTTGTACTAAAGGTAATCCTGCACACTGAAAGCAAGCTCTATATTCATTATATTCATAATTTAATCCTAACAATACCCAAAGTTTACTTTGTTCATTAGCTTCTACTTTCCTATATGTTAAATCATCATTACTATAAAAACTTGCATCCCCCGCATCAAATTTAAAGCCATCAACTCCATATTCTTTAATTAAGAAGTTATTTTGATTACAATACCATTTAACAGCTTTAGGATTTGTTAAATCTAAAACTGCTGAATAACCATTCCACCATTTTTTTATTGCCACAGAACCGTCTTTATTTTTTACTAAAAAACCTTGATCTCTTAAAAATCTAAACTCTTGTGTATCAGGAGTAATAAAAGGGCATGTCCATAACATTACCTTAAACCCTAATTCATGTAAATTCTTTATCATACCCTTAGGATTTTTAAACTTTTCTCCATTGAATCTCCATTTTCCATAATAGTCGCTCCATCCATCATCAATCATTATTATTCCTGTAGGCATACCATTTTGAATTATGGAATTAGCATATTCCAATATCTTTTCTTCTGTTTGATCATATAAAAGCTCAATCCAAGTATTATATTGTGGTTTAGTAAAGAAAATTTTAGGTGGTACTTTACCATTAGCTTTGAAAAAATTTTTAGAAGCATGTAAAAAAGCATCCTTCAGATTTTCTCCAACTTCATATAATTTTGGTATTTCATCTTCAGTAATTATTTCTATAACACCCTTAGAAACTTTTAATTTAAATCCAGAATTGCACCATATGTATCTCCCATTATTTGAAATAAGTAATGTATTTGCTTGGTTAGGACTCTCATTTGGATATATATTTACTTCGTAATTTGAATTAAAACTCAATGGATACTTTATCCCATCATTAACAATTGGTCCATACCAGAATTCTTTTTCCTTCATAGCAAAAGTATAACTATTAAATTTCCCCATACCAACTTACCTCTCAACCATTTAAATTATGTTTAACTAAAATAAGCAAATTATAATGCGTCAAATATATTTTAACTCTCTTCTCATTATATTACATTTTTTTATAATTTTGGATATAAAATAATACATTTTCATAAAATAAAAAGAAGCTCAAATTAAATAATTCGAGCTTCTTTATTTTCTAAGTATATTTATTAGCTTTTATAATTATTTTTGTTTTAAAGCATTTTTTACTGTTGATTTATATCCAGTATATGTTGCATAGAAATATCCACCATAAACAATTACCATTATTAAAGCAGTTACTAATGATGAGGCTCCTATATCTGGTTTATTGAACATTGCTAGGAATCCATTTACCACCTTTATTGCAACTACTGAGTGAACTAAAGCTACAACCAATGGTAATCCAAAGTAAATACTTACTTGTGCAAAGATTGATTTATTTATCATCTTTTGAGATACACCAATTCTTCTTAAAGATTTATATCTTTCAACACTATCACTAGCTTCTGATAATTGTTGAAGTGCTAATACCGCAGTACTTGATATTAAGAATATTATTCCTAAGTATATTCCTATGAATAATATTGTATTTGTAACACCATTACTTTCTTCATATATACGATCTTTTGTATATCCATTTACAAACCCATATTTCTCTGTATCAACTCTTCCATCTCTATAGTCATCAAATAACTTTTGTACTCTTTCTCCTTCTTCTTTTGAGTTCTTGGTAAAATTTATATTAATTTTACTTGAAGAAGGCTCTAAGTTAGAAACAACATTATCTGGTACTATTAAAGTAAGGACATTACTTTGCATACCTACACTTTCAAATGCTTCATCTATTATCTTATCTTTACCTATTAATGAATCATTTGCAATAGTATATTCTTTACCATCAATCTCTATTTTGCTATTACTCTGAAGTAGATTTTTTAAAGTACCTTCCAATTTAGGAAAATCAGATGAAATTAATATTTCATTATTATTTAAGCTTAATGATTTTTCTCCTTTTAAATCTCTTATAGCGTTATATGAGCTTATATTTATAGAATTCACACCATAGTCACTTGCAATTTCTAATATTTTTTTTGCATTATTATTTTCTGCATTTTTCTCTAATAAATTTCCTAGATTAGTATTATCTAATCTATATTCATTATATGAAGCAATCTTATCGTCTGAATTAAATTTAAATCCTAACTCCTTTATTGATTCTTCAGCAGTCTTTATTTTACTATCTTTATCAGGATAATAAGTAGCTGATGCATCAAATGGAGTTGTAGCCTCTAATCCTTTTTCTAATGCATTCTTAAAACTTAGACCAGTTGATAATGTTCCTATAGTTAGGAATAACATAAGACATATAACTGTCATTGATAAGAAGTTAGTATTTATCTTACTATTTATTTGTCTTAATACAAATATATTTAGTCCTTTTAAATACATATTTTTATTCTTTTGAACTGCGAATAAAACAAATCCTGCTAAGCTAAAGAATAGTAATAAGGTTCCTAAAACGCCTAAGATTATTGATACCCAGAACATTCTATCAACTGGATTTAATCCAACTTTAATTACTAAAGCATAAGCTCCTCCTAATAACCCTAAAGATAGTAAGAAGATTATTGCTGTTAATATAGGATTTTTTATTTTTATATCCTCATTCTTTTTAGCTGCTGTTAACATATCTATAAGTTTATACTTTGAAATTACAACAGTATTAAAAAGCATAACTAAAATAAATATTATACCAAAATATAAAATAGTTTTTACAATAGCATCAGTTGATAGTAAGAACTTATAATTACTTAATGGAACTTCAAATAACTTAGCTGCAAAAGCAGATATTCCTTGAGAAACTATTATACCTACTCCTAAACCTACAACTAAAGATATAATACCAACTAAAGCTGTTTCATATGTAAGTATTTTTGAAATTTTATTTTTTCCCATACCAAGGGTCATATATATACCTAATTCTTTTTTACGCTTTTTAACTAAGAAGTTATTTGCATAAAGAATTAATCCACCTAAAACACATGATATAAATACAGAAATTCCAGATATTAATCCCTGTAATACTGTTATATATTCAGCCTGTCTTGATCCAAGCTCTGAAAAAGCTTTTTGATCTCCTATGGAGTTAAATGCATAGAATATGCACACTCCAAGAGTTAATGTTAGAAAGTATATTGAGTAATCTTTAAAGCTCTTTCTAACATTGTTTAAAGCAATCTTAAAATACATCTCTATCATCCCCTCCAAGAAGTGTTATAACCTCAATAATTCTATCGAAGAACTCTTTTCTTGAATCTGTTCCTCTTACTAATTCATTGAATATTTTTCCGTCTTTTATAAATAAAATTCTATGTGCATAACTTGCTGTAAAAGCATCATGAGTTACCATAAGTATTGTAGCATCTAATTCCTTATTTAAGTTTTCAAATGAATCAAGAAGCATTCTAGCTGATTTTGAATCTAAAGCTCCTGTTGGCTCATCGGCTAAGATTAATGATGGATTTGTCACTATTGCTCTCGCTGAAGCAACCCTTTGTTTTTGTCCACCTGATATTTGATATGGGAATTTATTTAATATTCCATCTATCCCTAAACTCTTTGCAACCTTTTTAATAAGAGCATCTATTTCCTTAGGCTTTTTACCTTGTATTGTTAATGCTAAAGCTATATTTTCATAAGCTGTTAAGGTATCTAATAAATTAAAATCTTGGAATATGAATCCTAATTCATCTCTTCTAAACTTCTCTAATTGCTTTGATTTTAATTTTGTAATATCCTTTCCATTAATAACTATACTTCCTGTAGTAACATTATCTATAGTTGATATACAATTAAGTAATGTTGTTTTACCACTTCCTGATGGTCCCATTATTCCAACAAACTCACCCTTATCAACCTTAAAGTTAATATTGTCTATTGCTTTTGTTATGTTATCTTTGTTTCCATAATACTTTTCTATATTTTCAACACTTAAAATATTTTTCATATCTTGTTCCTCCTCGTTTCATCTTACAATATTATTTTATCCTCTTTAAGATAAATCACATATTTATTTTTCTTTCATAAACCTTACAATGTTGTAAGATTTCCTTAGAAGAAAATATTTAATAAATAATAGAAGTTCAAATGAAAAAATCATTGTAATATTCGAGATATTATAAAAACTACATAAAAAGAAATAACTCTACTTAAACCTTATAAGTAGAGTTATTAATTAACTTAATTTCTTTTATATAATTTACGAAATTATCTTTTAATATCTATATCTATTATATCCACCAAATGAAGTATTATCTTTATCGAACCAAGAATCTAAAAGTTCAAACCAGTTACCAACTTTATTTATTTCTGAATCTAATCCATCTTTACACCATGCTAGTTTTCCATATCCACTTCTTAATCTATAAGCATTAGTGTCTAAAGGATTGTACCATCTTTGAATAGCCCAATGTGGTATTGCTTGTCCTGAATATTGATCATAATAATTTCTATTACCATCAGGAAGGAAAATACTTATCCCATTTTTACCTTCTTTGAAATTTTTAAACTCTTTTCCTCCAAATGAGTATAAAATTAATTGGTCAACATTTTTCATAACATTCTTTGATAATTTTTTAGTTGTTTCATCAAATTCATTACTTAAGCTAATTTTTTCACATAAATCATATAAATCAAAATATGGATATTCAATCCATTCATATTCATCATATGCCTTAAAATAATGCATAGTTGGTGCATTTTTCCCTGTACCTCTTAAACTTTCAATAGAATCCTTTTTATTATTTTTGCTTAAATTTCTAGCTAAAGCATCAACTGATTTTTTAACTTTTTCAATTTTTGAAAGATCGTAGCAACTTAGCTGTTGACTAGTTACTCCATAGCTATTTACAGAATCACGCTGCTCTTCTACAAATAAGGCACCAAGTTCATTATTTGTAACAAGTGATGGATCAAATATTTTTTCTTTACCTCCTAATGTGGAATCAACTTCTCCATTTTCACCTTTAGTAGATTTTAAACGTGAAAATATTTTGTCATAAGGATATCCATTCCCCCAAACAACTGGAGATGATGCAACAAGTGTTTTTGCTTCAAAACTTCCATTATTAGGTCTATATTGATAAGCTACCTCTGAAGTTCCCATTAAACAAGCATCAAATACTAAAACATCAACACATTCATCTTTAGTAAGTACATCTGAAATTTCTCCAGTATAAAGACAATCTTTATTATTACTATCATCCCAACATATAGATTTGTTTACTGAACTAGTTCTCTCTTCATCTTTAGCTCCACCACCATGATTAGACATTATTAACATATACTTATCTGCTTTGTAATTATTTTTACAAAATTTAACGAATTTTTTCAAAGTATTTGCATCTCCCATGTTAGCTTCATAATTACTTTCAGTAGTTATCTCTTGGAATTCACTTTTCCCACTAATTCTTTCGGCAGAATTTTCACCTATTTTATACAATCTTGTATCTTCAAAATTAGAACCTAACACTGATGAATCATTAGAATAGCCAGGAATTCTATCAACTAATACTATAATATTTAGATTAGGATTATTTTTATAACCCTCTTTCATTTCTTCAATATCATTAAGTATGTACTCTTCTAGGTTATTATCACAATCAGCATATACCATAACCGTTAGTTTTTTATTACTTTCATTTTTTTCAACATTTTTAATTTCTTCTGATACAGTTTTATGTTTTCGTTTTGGAGCAGCACTTACTGTTGAAGCTCCTCCTAGTAGAACACTACCAATGGTAATAGTAGCCATCAATAATGATAACTTTTTCTTAAACATATACATCCCCCTCTAAAATTAACATTAATTTAATACTAATTTAATATTAATTTAATATTTTAATTTTTCAATACAATTTGCATAACTGGTCAAAATTTATACATAACTGGTTATAATAATCTATTATTTAAGTTTATAAATATACAAAAAGTATTTAATTTTTGGGGAATATAATGAGTAGCTATTAGTTCATATAACAATTCCAATTCTTTCATTCCTTAATATTAAAAATTATAAAATTGCAATTTTTTACATTTTATTTACACTTATGATATAATCAACCAAATAGGAGGTTGATTACATGTATTACTTTAAAGAATTTACTTACACTTCAAGTAGTTTTCTTATCTTATTAATTATTTATTTAATAAGAGTTTATCCTTCTTATGCCATGGCTAAGAAGGCCAATTTAAAAGATCCCTTGGATGATGCTTATACCAATCCTCGGTGAATTACAAATGTTTCACCTAGCTGGTATGTCTTATTGGTATTTTATTCTTACATTTATACCAATTTTAAATATTATTATTACTATACTTGTACTTTATAAAATTTTTAAAAATTTTGGATTCGGATTACTTTCTACAATCATAGGAATAATATTTTCACTTATAGCATTCTGGTATATAGTCCTATCTGATAGAAAATTTGTAGGATCCATACCTTGGGAATATCAAAATGAATTAGTAGGGTAAATTGCCCTGCTTTTTTTATTCAACTTTAACACCTCTACTATAAATTCTGTAGAACATTCTATCTATTAACACACAATATAACTATCATTTTTCTCCACAAAAACCTCATGAACGCTATTTTTAGTTAATAGATGATGGAGCCTTGTTTAATCTTCCAGTAACTTTATTTTAGGTTTATCAAAAAAACTTATTTGATTATTTATCATATATTTCACTTCTCTTAATTTCTAAATTTAGAAAAAAAATACCGCATATCCAATATAGAATAATACGGTATAAATAATTCTTTATTTATTAAAGTTCTTATCTATTTTATCTATAACAGTATATGTACAAAAAATAATAGTTGATATTGTAGCCAGTCCTACAACCATTATTGCTGCATCTTTACCATTAAGTATGCTTCCTAAAACAAAAAGAAATGCAAATATTATAACTATTGCTAATCCAATTGACTTAAAAATCATCTTAAACAATTCCCAATCCCCCATTTATACATATCATATTTTGTAAATTATATCATTATAATCCATATATTTCAATAACCTTAATTAGTTATCTAATTGGCTATTATGGCATCTCCTATTGGGAAAATTATGCTAACTTCTGTTCCCTCATTTTCTTTTGAAGTTATTTTTAGACCTAAGCCTAACTTATCACAAAGATTTTTGCATAGGTATAATCCCATACCTGTAGATTTAGTAAATCTTCTTCCATTTTCTCCAGTAAAGCCTTTTTCAAAAACTCTACCTAAATCTTTATTAGGTATTCCAACACCACTATCTTTTATTTTAAGAGTTATACTGTTTTTAGATTTCTTTGCAAATATTTTAACTCTACTATTTTTGGAACTATATTTTATTGCGTTATTTATAACTTGATTTATTATAAATTCAACCCATTTTTCATCACTATAAACATTGTAATCTAAATCTTCTAAGTCTATAGCTATTCTTTTATTTATGAAATCCCTAGAATTTTTCTTAATTACATTTCTTACACTTTTCCCTAAGGAAAATTCTTTTACAATATAATCTTTGCTAACATCTGTACTTCTAGCATAATATAAAGCTTGATCTATATATTCTTCAATTTTCTTTATTTCCTTTTTAATATTTTCACTAGACTTACTCTCATTATTTTCTAAAATAAGCCTAGTAGAAGCTATTGGAGTTTTTATCTCATGAACCCATGTTTCCACATACTCTCTATAATCTTTTTGCTCAAGTCTATATTTTTTAACATTCTCATGCATATCTTTGTCAGTTTCTTTTAAAACCTCATATAAAAATTTACCATGATAGAAATTTGGTTCTTCTATTACCTCAGGTAGTAAATACTTTTTGTCTAAATTATCTAAAATACCACTTATGTTATCATAAAATTTTTTACTCTTGTAAAAATCTAAAATTATATATGTAAAAAGAGGAATAAACCAAAAACATCCTATTAAAAATATTATTCCTGAACCGACATTACCTATGAACAATAAAACTGCTATGGTAGCAAAAATTATAAAGTTTACAATTAAAAAGAATATTTTATCCTCAAAATAATCCCTTAGTTTCATGGCATAATATACCCTAATCCCCTTCTAGTTTCTATAGCCCCTTTTACTCCAACCTCTTCTAATTTTTTTCTAAGTCTAGTTACATTTACTGAAAGTGTGTTATCATCCACAAAAATATCTGAGTTCCACATATAATCCATAAGATCTTCCCTTGAAACAACATTTCCTTTGTTTTTTAAAAGATGTGATAATATCTTAAGTTCATTTTTAGTTAACTCTTCTTCTTTTCCTCTGCAAGAAATTGTTCCATTAGATAAGTTAAGCTTTAAATCTCCATATGTTAAAACTTCTTGCTCAGCCAAAGAATATGTTCTTCTAAGTAATGACGCTATTCTAGCTAATAAAATTTGAGTATTATAAGGTTTTGTTATAAAGTCATCTGCTCCTAAATTCATACTCATAATCTCATCCATATCACTATCTCTACTTGTAACTATTATTATAGGTACATTAGAATCTTTTCTTATTTCTCTACAAATATGATATCCATCAAAATAAGGTAAATTTATATCTAGTAGTATTAAATCTGCATTATTTTCTTTAACATATTCTAATATATTTTCAAAATCTGTTGGAGCTAAAACTTCATATCCATATCTAGTAAGAAGTTTTGTAAGTTCTTCTCGTATTGTATCTGTATCTTCAATTATAAGAATCTTCTTCATTTAACTCATCCTTCCACTTTATTTATAAACTTAGAATATCATAAAAAGTTCAAATTTTAAAACACAGTATTTCTAGAAATACTGTCTTTCTTTATGTTATTTAAACTTTTTCTTTATTTTCATTATTATTTGTAATTTTATATTTTTTAATATAAATTCTGTTTACATTATAAAAAAAACTGTATCAGAGTATATTAACAAACAATTACTTTGATACAGTCTAATTTGAATAATAAAATCTATTTTTCATCACAGAAAATATATTTCTTATAAACTCTAAATCTATAAATTAAACAAGATATACTTCCTTTTAAGATATTTGATATTGCTATACTCCACCATACTCCATTTATACCTAAAAACTTAACTAAAAATAAAGCCATAGGTATTCTTAGCATTGTAAATACTATACTTATAGTTGATGGTATTTTAGGAAGTCCTAATCCTGAGAACACTCCATTTGATATCATTTCAAAACTACTAAATATTTGAACTATACCCAGAACTCTTAAATAACTGCTTCCGATTATGATTGTAGCCTCATCCTTAACAAATAATCTAACTAAAGTTCCAGGAATGCATATAAATAAAGCTGAAACAATTATTGAATATATCGCTCCTAAAAATAAAGCCTTCTTATATCCTTCATTAACTCTATTAAGTTTCTTTGCTCCATAATTTTGACCTGTAAAGCCTGCTATGGCTCCATTCAATCCTCCAACAACCATGAAACTTACTGATTCTATTTGTAATCCTATTTTCTGAGCTGCTATAGCATCAGCACCAAAACTAGCTATTATCCTAGCTAGAATTATATTTACTAAGGTAAAAAGTACCCTTTGAGAGGCCATAGGAAATCCTAATCTAGCTATTTCTCTTATTTTTTCATAGTTTATTTTCTTTTTTAAATCTATTTTAAATATTCCTTTTCCATGATACATATACATGAAAAACATAAGCATATTTGCTAATAATGTTGCAACTGCTGCACCAAAGACACCCATTTTAAATATATATATTAAAATCGGATCCAATACCATATTTAGAATTATTCCAATAGCACTTATTTTTAAAGCTAATTTATTATTACCAAAGCTAGCTAATATTCTTGTGAAAAGATAATTAAAAAAGCTAAAGAATAATACTGGAGCACTTACAGCCAAGTATATATATGAGTCTCTCTCTACTATTGAATCATTTAAATTTAAAAAACCTATAAATCCCTTTCCAAATATAACTAATATTAAAGCATATATTATACCTATAACAAAGTTCATAATAAGACCGTTTCTTATATAATCCTCTGTTTCTATTTCATTTTTTCTTCCTACTTCATGAGAAACTTTTATTCCAGTCCCAGTCACTACTAAAGCATTTATAGAATATCCAAGTCCTAAAAAGAAGCTTGAAGAGCCAATACTGGCTACAGCACCACTTCCTAAGCCTCCAACCCAAAACATATCTATAATACCATATGCAAACTGAAGAAATGAACTTCCCATAATTGGAAGAGCTAAGGTGGTAAGTACACTTAACACCTTTCCCTTAGTTAAATCTACTTTCTTCATATTCATCTCCTAATAAATCTATTAAGCTTTTTATAATCATAAAATCTATAAATATGTTCCGAGAATCAGCTGTATTTCACTAAGAATTTATAGAAATCATTCCAATAAATTTACTAAAGCTTCGAAACTCCCTTCGGTCAAACAGTCTCAGCTTCTTAACATAAATTTCTTTCCATGATTACTTAAATTCTAAAGCTCATACAGATGTTCTCTTCACATACTTTATAGATTTTTTATGAACCCAAAAGCTTAATACTTATTTTCATAAATAACTCTTTATTAAAGTTGTCCATTTTTTATTCTATATACTAACTCTTCAACTTTTTCTTTTATTTTATTTCTTGTATATATAAAATCATCATCACTTTTACCAGTTGGATCCTCTAACCCCCAGTCTTCTCTATATTTGCAAGGTAAAGTTGGACACTGAACATTGCATCCCATAGTTATAACTATGTCTACTTCTGGAATTTCACCTAATAATTTAGGTCTTTGAGTTAACTCCATATCAATTCCTATTTCTTTCATTATTCTAACTGCATCTTGATTTATCTTATCTCTTTCTTCTGTTCCAGCAGAATAACTTTCAAAAACATTTAATCCAATTATCTTTCCAAAGGCCTCTGCCATTTGAGATCTACACGAATTATGCACACATACAAATGCTACTTTTTTCATAATAATAATACTCCTTAATCTTCTTCTCCTATTAAATATAAATACTTAAAAACATTGTTAATTCCAAATCTTCATTATATTATCCCACATCATTTTTCCATATCTGAATAGGTTATTACATCCATAAAGAATAGTATTGCTCTATTGGCATTGTTTAAATTAAGACTATAATGGTTCCACGTTCCTTCTTTTCTAGATTTAACTAACCCACACTCACTTAAAATCTTCATATGATGAGATAATGTTGATTGAGAAATATTAAAACATTTAAGTATTTCACAAGCACACTTTTCTCCATCTGATAATAAATTTAATATTATTAATCTATTTGAATCTCCTAAAGCTTTGAAGACTCTTGAATTCTTTTCAAATCTATCTTCCATAACTATACACATCCTAACACAAAGTAATCCTTTATTCATTATATTTACAAACATCGATATATGTCAATATAATTTATTAATATATGTTATATCGTAACGTAATATACTAATAATACATCTACATTTATAGATATATAACCAAACAAATTTATATTAATATTGTTCAATTCAATTAAACATATAGTCACTTTTTATTTTAAGGCTCTGTTTTAAACTAGTGTTCATTTTAGATAGAACCGTAATACTATCTTAATGAGCAATTTAGAGTTTGATTATCTATGGAAAAATAATAGCGTTAAGAGGCTTTTTTTGTTTGAGCGATAGCGAGTTTAAAAGCCTTAGCTATTATTTTGGAATAGATAATAGAAACTCTTTGCGAAATTAAGTAAGTCTGAGGGGCTAGCTAAAATCAACACTCAATTAAAACAGAGCCTTTATTTTAATATAATAAAAAGGATGCTAATTAGCATCCTTTACTTAATTCACTTTTAAGCACTTTTTATATGATTCATTTAATATTTCATTAACAAACTCTTTTTTCATATAAGGCAACTTTACTTCCTCAACTATTTCACTATAGTAATCTATAATAATTTTTCCTACTCCTAAGTTTGATTGTATAGGATTATCTTTGAAACTCACAGCTTGTATATCTCTTGCCTTTAATATGTGTATAGTTCTAAAGAATCCACCAGTAACTGCCCGTACCTTATTGTCTTTAACTTTTAAATTTGTATTTATCCCTTTTAAAATAGTAGAAGGTATTACTATTAATAAAAGTAAATTTATTAACATTACCCATGGTGTTTTAAAAATTAATAAAGCAATGACTGATGTAAAAAGAATACCTAATACTGGCTTAATTATCATGGTTATTCTACCATGTTTTATTCCTTCTCCATCACCTTCTACTTTCCACTGTGGTATAAGTTCTTCAATTAAATTTTGTACTTCTTCTAAATCTCCTAATGGATATAATAAAACACGATCTTTTCCCTCTCCAGAATACCCTTTTAAAGTTAAATTCACTTCATACTTTTTAATAAGCTGTCTAATTGGATTAGATTTTATCTTTATCATTTTAATATTATCTTCTTTAAATGAAAATTCTTTAGTACTTAGTAACCCATACTTTATTTTTATGTTCTCACCACTTTTAGAAATAGTAAAATTATAATATTTTATAAAATAATATATTGTTGCTATAAGTTTAAGTCCTAATAATATTCCAACTAAACTTATAAATACAACTACTATGATTCCAACAGATAAAGTATATTGCTCTACTCTTGAGAAAAAACTATCTAAAAAATTAATAGTCACTATCTTTTCTAAATAGTCTATTCCATTAAAAATAAATATTAATGCTACAAATAAATTAAAGCTAGTAAAACCAAAAAGTATTAGCTTTTTATTTTCAAACTTTCTTTCGTATTGTTTTTCAGATGTAGTATCATTACAATTACTATTTTCTATAATCTCTTTTTTATTTAATACTAAACTCGCCTCAGAAATTTCTAATTTCTCATCATAAATTTCACCATCTCCTGAAAAAGCAAAGTTCTTTAAAATTTCTATTTCTTTATCAGAAAACATAAACTTAATTTCTTCTAATCCTACATTCTTAGCTGAACTTTCTATTTTAAGCACCTTATAACCTAAAATTTTTTCTATTAGATTTTGAGATATATCCATTGACTTTAAATTTTTTCTAGGTATTATTAGAGTCTTCTTTGATAATATGCCTTTATGATATTTCGCTTCATCATTTGATATAACTAAAAAAGTTTTATTCCACTCAATTATCATAAAAACTAAATCTAGTAAGATAACAATGCCAATAAGATACCAGGCCTTATTTTTAGAAAATGCTATTGTTACTAAACAAAAAACTAAAATATTTATTATTGATTTAGGCAAGCTATAAATCAAACTTTTCCAATTATTTTTTATTTTTATTTCTCTATTATGTAAAGGATTTTCATAATTATTAGATTGATTTATTTTTTTACTACTCAACTCTTCACTCATAATTAACCCTTAAGTTCCTCCCTTACATTTTCATTTATCTTTTTACTTAAAAACTCTCTAATCTTTTCCACTTCATCTTTATCGATATTAGGAATATCATAACTTCCACCAGCTGTTCCTATCTTAACAGTAGCTAAATTAAAATAACTATTAATTGGTCCCTCACTTAAATTTATATTTTGTATTCTAACAATAGGAATTGTTACACTCTTCCTAAAGTATATCCCCTCTGTGAAGAATATCTCATCTTCACTTATTTTATAACTCCATTGCTTATACTCAAAAAATGGCTCAATAAATGCACTTACAGCAGTTAATAATATTACTATTAAACTTACTATATTTATTGGTGTTCTAAATTTATTTATAAACCAATTAAATCCCTGAAGATTAAACTTAGGCAAAATAACCATTGCTACTATATATATAATTAATAATATTATTAGAGCAATACTTCTAGATATTACCCAAGATTTAATTGCTTTATTACTAAGCTTTCTATTCATTAACATCCCCCTTTTTAAATTTATTTGTATTTATTTTTATGACAACTTATTAAAAAAGTTTAAATTTTATAAAATTTGTTAACTTTTCCTTAAAATATCATATAGAATTTACTTAGTCAATTTTAACCCTTAAAAATTAAGATAAGCTTAAGAAAGAAATCTAATTATTAATCTAAATAAAAAGACTGTATCTATATAATAGACTAACTTTTATAAAATTAGTTCTATATCTTAGATACAATCTTAACCACTAAATTTCTATATATTTAAGGTTTTATTTAAATATAATATTGAGCCTGTGCACTATACATAATCTCATATTCATTACCTTTATCTTTTACAAGCTCATCATGTGTACCATATTGAATAAGTCTTCCTTTATGGAACACTGCAATCTTATCACAGAACTTACAGCTAGATAATCTATGTGAAATATATATTGTAGTTTTCTTTCCTATAAGTTCATTAAACTTACTATATATCTCATGCTCGGCTTTTGGATCTAAGGCTGCTGTTGGCTCATCAAGTATTACTATTGGTGCATCCTTGTAAATAGCTCTAGCTATGGCTAATTTCTGTGCTTGTCCTCCTGAAAACTCTATACCACCTTCATCAAAGTTTTTGTATATAGGGGTATATATCCCCTTAGGTAGTTTCTCTAAATCTTTTTCAAATCCACCTTTTCTTAAAACCTCTTCTATATCCTCGTCCTTAACATTTTCAACATTATCTAAAGCTATATTTTCTTTAATTGAAAATGACAAAAGCTTAAAGTCTTGGAATACCACAGATAAAAGTTTCATATATTCATCATAATCATATTCCCTTATATTCACTCCATTTAGTAGAATTTCTCCCTCTGTTGGATCATAAAGCCTTGCTAAAAGTTTTATAAAAGTTGTTTTGCCTGCTCCATTTAATCCAACTACTGAAAGCTTTTCACCTTCTTTTATATTAATTGAAACATTTTTCAAAGTGAATTCTTTACTTCTTGGATATTTAAATGAAACATTCTTAAATTCTATATTTGCCTCTTCTAAATTTTCAATATGCTTACCATTCTTAACTTGTTTTGATTCTACACCCTCAAACTCCATATAAGCTTGAAGGTATCTACACATTTGTCTTATTGTCACATAGTTTTTAAAAAGATTAGAGATTGATGTGCTAAAGTTTATAGCTGCATTTGTATACATTGCAAAATCACCAATACCTATGCTTTTATTTAAAACTCTGTAAGTTATATACCCATAAACTACAAGCATTTGTAATTGTACAACTACCTGGTTAAATCCATCAAAAAGGCCTAATTTATTAAACATTTTGAACCAAATACTCATACTATTTTTATTAAAATTATCTATCTTATTAACTAAAAGCGGTGCTATATTATAAAGTCTTACATCCTTTGCTGCTCCAAAATCATTTACCGTATTTGCATAATACCCATACTCCCTATTTAGTGGAATTAACATATCATAAAACTTATGCTGTAATCTTTGAGATTTTTTATAAACAAAAGTGTTTAAAAGAACTATTCCAACTATAATTACTATAATAATCCAGTCTAAAGTTAGGATTAATCCTATTAAAGCTATAATTTTAATCACTTCAGTCAATATACTTGATAAAGTAAATATAAGTTGCCATATTGCCCCTTGATTTCTTATTGGAAATAATGCTCTTTCTTTCAAATTAAGCATTTCTGGATCTTCTATATTTTCAAAATCCATATCCATAACCTTTTTTCCTATTAGCAAATCAAAACCTGCAACTATTTCCTCATTTTTAAAGGCACATTTATTTTCTAAGATTCTATTTATGGCATTTAATATTCCATTACCTATTACTGTTGCCAATACTAATAAAAGAAGTACTTTTATTCTCTTAGCTCCTAGCAATTCATCTATAATATACTTTGGCATTATTATATTTAAGAAAGGAACTGCAGCAGCAAAAAATGATGAAAAGAACAATGTAGGCAAATAAGTTTTTGACATACCATGTGCTGTTTTTAAGAAATATTTTATTATATATAAATCACTAGTGTACTTTTCCTTCTTATTCATTATGATAAAGCCTCACTTTCTTCTTTATAATATTGAGACTGTATGTTAAACATCTCACTATACTTTCCATTTTTACTTAAAAGTTCATCATGTGTTCCATATTCAACAACCTCTCCATTTTCAAAGAAAGCTATAACATCGCAGAATTTTGTACTTGCTAACCTATGTGATATATAAATTGCTGTTTTCTCTCCTATTAACTCATCAAAACCCTTATAGATATTATATTCTGCTACAGCATCTAAGGCTGATGTTGGCTCGTCCAAAATTACTATTTTCCCATTCTTATATAAAGCTCTTGCTAAGGCTAACTTTTGATTTTCTCCTCCTGATAGTTCTACTCCCTCTTCATCTAATATTTTTAAAAGTGATGTATCTATACCCTTTTCAAGTGAATTTATTTTTTCTCCAACTCCTGCTTTATTTATACATTTTAAAACCTTATTCCTATCAGTATCTTTCGCCTCTTTTAAAGATACGTTCTCTAAAACACTAAAAGCAAATGTCTTGATTTCTTGAAATACTACAGATAAAATCTTAAAATATTCTTCCTTTGAAAAATTCTTTATATTAACCCCATTTATTAATATTTCCCCACTTGTTGGCTCATAAAGTCTACATAAAAGCTTAACAAAAGTTGTTTTCCCAGCTCCATTAATTCCAACAATAGCAAGTCTTTGTCCTTTTTTTATTTTTAAAGAAAGATTTTTATAAATATATCTCTCTGTTCTTGGATACTTAAATGATACATTTTTAAATTCTATCTCATAAGAATCATCTTGTGGAATTTCTATTGGATTCTCTACCTCATCACTATCCTTCATTTCTAAAAATTCTCTCATATCATCTAAATACATACTTTGAACCTTGATATTAGCAATATCCTCTAATATACCTTTCATCCAGTCACCAAATCCACTGATTGTTGAAAAATACATTGTGAAATCTCCAATAGTCATAGCAGCAAACAATACATTATATATCAAATAACCATAAACAACAGCTTCCCTTACTAAAAGAAGCCCAACATCTGCTAACTTAGCTTTTATTTCTTTTTTTCTTAAAGCTTTAGAAATATCCAGTCTTGCCCCTCTAAACTTTTTAAACTTATTAACTAAAATATTCTTTAAATTATATATTCTTATATCTTTTCCATATGAAAAATCATACATGGTATCAAAAGCATAAAAACTTCTTCTATCTTTATCAGCTGCATCATCTTTTAAACTATACTCATATTTTTTAACATTGAATGTTAAGAAGTAACTTATTAAAACGTTTAACATTAAAAATAATAAAATCCATGGACTTAGGAAGAATAATATTGAAATATATCCAATAAAAGCTGTAAGCTTACCACAAAGCCCTAACAGTAAGTGATATATACCTTCTACCCCTGTATTGTTGCTATTGACTGCATTATATACACTCTCTATTTTATTTAAAACTTCTGGATCTTCAGTATTCTTAAAATCCATACGCATTTCTTTTTCACTTATTTTTGAAATATAACCCATTCTTAGCTCAACAATTCTTGGAAAATAGGCATTTCTAAGCCAAGAAACTATAAAATTAGCTATTGAGGATAATACAAAAAAACTAGCTAGAATTATTAAGATAACTTCTATTCTCTGTTGACCCATAAGTTCATCAATCAAAAATTTAGGCAAAAATATCCCTAAAAAAGTAACTGCTGGCGCTAAAATAGTGTAAATAGCGCACTGCAAAAACACTATTTTATCCTGTTGCCAAGCATATCCTAAAACATACTTTAAATTACTTATAAGAGTACCCTTTTTCTTATGACCACTCATAA
Organism: Clostridium sp. LIBA-8553; assembly: GCF_057782465.1. NCBI lineage: Bacteria > Bacillati > Bacillota > Clostridia > Eubacteriales > Clostridiaceae > Clostridium > Clostridium sp. LIBA-8553. The sequence continues at coordinate 999,885 of NZ_CM173489.1, read as the reverse complement.
ATTCTCCCCCTTCAAATACCTTTTTATTCCAAATTATCTATATATATTTTATCATTCTTTCTTGATTTTTCTATAAAATACTATGGTTTATTAAAATTTTTAACTTTTTCTATAATTTTTACAATAAATTTAATTAATCAAACTATACTTTTTAACCATATCCTTTACTCTATCTAGATTTATTTTTTGTATTACCACAGCTATTTCATCTAGGTTTATCTCTTTTCCCTCATTGACTAAATAATAAAAACAAACCCCTAACTTTCTTTTTATTATTAAAGTCATTTCATCTTCAATTCTTCCATACTCTCTTTTTAGGGCAAGAACAATATTTTTTGCTTCATCTCCATTAATAAGACCACTCAATATTAAGTCCTTATATATTAATAAAGTAAACAAAGTAACTTCATTGTAATTTTCTTCTCTTCCCGCAAAAGCATCAAACATGTTTAAAATGGTCTCTGAAACAATGTTACGTTCTACTATATACTCTCGTCTTAGATAAATATTTTTAATCTCATTAGAGAACTTCTCTGCCAATTCATCTAGGGAGGCATCATCTTTAAGTTCTATTATGGTATTTACTCTTTCTATGATCTTCTCCCTTGGGAAAAATGTCTCTTGTCCAGTAGAAACACTCTTTTTTATAAACCATTCCTCTGGAATTAGATTTTTTCTCTTCCATCTATATAACTGTCCATATGATATTCCCATTAAAGCTAATAAATCTTTTTTTGAAATTAATTCTTCATGCATACCTTATCACCTACTGTGCTTTTTTCATCTGTTATTTTTAATTCACCAGTATATTCTACTTTCTCTATTTCACATCCCTTTCCTATAGTAATATCATGTCCTCTAAGAATTTTACATTTTGTATTTTCTAAGGATATTTTGTCTCCTTCAATAATATCACATGTTAAGAATCCATCTGAATTAATAGCAAATTTAAAAAACATAAATCTTTTCCTATATTCAGCTTTCACTGTGATTTCTTCTCCTCCAATTTCTTTTATATATGACTCTCCTTCTGGGAGTATTGTTATTTTATCAGCGGCCAAAAGATTTTCCATATATATATTTCCAATACTATAAAAATCTTCTCCTTCACATTCCCCATCAATTTTGCATCCACCTCTTATTATCATCTTTTCAAAGGTTACATTACCACGAATTGAACATCCTCCATTTAAAATTATTTCTTTCCCCTTTAAATCTTGCTTAAACATTCCTGATCCATTTACTTTTAATGTTTCTGTTGATGTTACATTGCCATCGCATACCACACTACCTGAACACTTAATTTCTTTTGTAATTATATCTCCTTTAACATCTGCGCTTCCACTTGTTTTCACTGCATTAGCCTTTATATTTCCTAAAATTTGGCCAGAGCCTGATACCTTAACATTATTATATTCTCCTGGCGAAATTGTTCCTGAACCTGCTATTTTAACATCATATAAGGTTTCTTTATTTTCCATAAAACTACTATCTCCTTTTATAAGAACTATTTTATCTACTTAAAAATTATATTTCATTCAACTAAATTAAAATTTTTTCTTTAACACAACTTCCCTCAGCTACACTCAATTCTCCTGAGTATTCAATCTTCTCTATTTTGCAATTTCTGCCTATAGTTATATTATTTCCTCTAACAACCTTCGCAGTGGTATTTTCAATCTCTATATTATCTCCTTCTATAAGATTACAAATCAATTCATTTTTTTGTTTATAATTAAATATAAAAATTTTAAAGCAATTTTCCTCTCCAGCTTTAATTTTTATATTTTCTCCCCCTATTTCATTAACATTAGATCTACCTAATAGTTTTATATCAATTTCATCGGCAGATAATAATCCTTCAATATTTATTTTTCCTTCACCATAAATTTTTCTTCCTTCACAATCATTCTTGCATTTTAACCATCCTGAAAGCTCGATCAAATCAAAGTTTATTCCTTCTAAACATTTTAAAGTACCTGATATATTCACTTTATTTGCAGTAATATTTTTTAAGACTTTAAAACTTCCTGATGAGTTAATTGACTCAATAACTTTAGCCTCACCTAAAACTTTAAACATTCCAGAAATGTCTATAGAGTTAGCTTCTATATTAGCTAAACTGTCTCCCTTTCCTGATACTCCAACATTATTAGCTTTTATATCACCCCAAATTTTAACCATTCCTGATATGTTGATATTGTTATATTCACCTCCAGCAATTTTCCCCATTCCTGAAATATCTATATTATTAAGCATTGTTTCATCACCCTTCTTTCAATATAACATTGTTACGTTATATCCCAAAATAATAACAGTTTATACTAATTTAAAATTAGATTTAAAACCAACAAACGAAACATTGTTACGTTAAACTTTAAAAAAATATAAATCTATTTATATTTTTAGTATATACGAAATACCATGTTTTGTAAACAAATTCTTTTAGATTTATTATTTTTATTTTCAGTCTATTTCTAAAAAATATTAAGTTACCTATATCTATGACTTTATATTTTAAACATGTTATATAAAAAAATACGAAGCTATAGTTATTAACTATAACTTCATATTAAAAATTATCTGAAAAGCTCTATTACTTCATGAACTCTTGTGTAGCATAGTATGTATTTCCAATTTTATAAACTCCAACTCCCATAGAAGTAAAGTTTGAAGATAATATGTTAGCTCTGTGACCTGATGAATTCATCCAGTTTGTCATAAACTGATTAGCTATGTTCGCGTCGCCTGAGTATCCACTTAAGTATGCTATATTTTCTCCCCATGCATTATAAGAAACTCCATCAGCTTTCATTTTAGCTGTTATTAATTGTCCATTTGGATCTTCATGAGAAAAATACTTTTTAACTCCCATATCTTCTGATTTAATACGAGCATATTTTTGCATTGTATTATTATAACTTAAAGGCGCTACCCCTGCTTTAGCTCTTTCTTCATTAACCTTGTTGAATATCATTTGTTCAATTTGAGCTACGTAAGCACTCTCGTTACTTGATTGATCTGCTGGCTTCTCAGCTGGTTTTTCTGCTGGCTTATTTTCAGGTTTTTCTGCAGGTTTGTTAACTGGTTTATCTGCAGGTTTTTCTACTGGTTTATCAGCTGGTTTATTTGCTGGTTTTTCTGTTGGATTGTTAACAATTAGATTCTCAGCAGGCTTGTCATTAGCTGGTTTTTCTGCTGGTGCTTCAACTGAATCATTTTTATTTGAATTACCAGTTTCTGAACAACTATTTCCTTTATTTAAAGTCCCATTATTAAAACATGGAATTTTAAATCCAAAAATTGAAAATTTATTATCATTTATTTCTTTACTATTGTCACAAGTTTGATCCTTGCAATTTGTTCCATTGTTATTGGCACAATCATTATTATTTTCACACGCTTGATCCTTAGATCCATTACATTCTGCGTTTGCTTCATCACATTGTGAAGAATTGTTTATATTATCATTTTTTTCACTATTAGCTTGTCCTTCTTCTTTATTAGCTTGTCCTTGATCTTTACAGAATGTTTTAGCTACAGATTCACACACTTTTGTAAAAGGATTGCTACTCTCAGTAGTTGCCTTAGTGTTTTCAACAGAAGCTTGTCCATCTTCTACTTTTTTGTTAGTCTCAGTTAAAACATTATTACTAGTTTCTAAGCTTTTAGGATTTGTTGTACTTATAGTATTAGCGTATGCCATTCCAGCACTACCAGCAACTACTCCTAAAGATACTATTACAGAAATTAATTTTTTATTCATGTTTTTCCCCCCAATTATCTTTTGTTTTTCCTAAGAAAACTAACTCTAATTCTTATAAGCCTTCATATACATAGATATTATTGAAAGCTCTAATTATATCTTAAGTAAAGTATAATTTAAGAATTACTTAGCTATTAAATAAAAAAGTGTTATATCTTAACTACTAATATGTATAAGTCATTTGGCTCTTACATTTTTCTGTAAACTTAAGATCAACACTTTTTTTCTAACTTAGGAATCAATTGATATCAAAGTCTTTTATCTAGACTTTAACTGAATTATATATGACTATTAATCTAATATCCACTTTTTCACCTATGTTTTACCAATATTGTTTTTGGGTATACAGTAAAAATGATTCTATACTATTAAATTATTCATATTAATCCTATTTTTATAGTATAAAGTATATAAAATCTCTATGATATTTTTTCATATATTAGCTAATAATATTATTGGATCCTCTTATTTCTTTTTTTAAAAATTATATTTTCGACAGATGTCGTCCTTTCAAAGTCACGTAAAAATGGGTTATATCATTATTAGTTACATGAAATTATAGAAATCATAATAAGATCCTCTATAATGACTTTTAAAATTAATATGATATAACCCCTTTTGTTTAAATATTTAATTTTCTAATTTATAAATTTTATATTAAGGCTATAGACTTTCTAAAATACTTTAGAATAAATACTACTTTACTTAATTTCTATAGTAACTTCTTCTTCAAAATACATACTCTTAACCTTTATTTTGCAAAGTCCAGCTTCTCCATGAGTTCTTACCCAAAAGGCTGTCGCTCCACCAGAAATTCCAAATTTACTTGGCCCCATTATGCTTAAAGGTCCATCTATTTCAACTTCAATAAAATCATTATTTAAGAAAAGAACCTCTCCTAAATTATCTAAGAGTTTAACAACAATCCTTGTAGCATCATAACTTGACTTATCTGAAGAAAGTTCTAAGTCGTCTGGTATAACTTGAAGTTTATCCATACTTCTCAACTCACCAATTTCCTTTGAAGCAACCTCTTGATTATTTATGAAACCTTTTATAGTTAAAGCATTTTCTTTATCCCCCCAGCCTCCAGCTAATTTATAAACTAAAGACATGATTTTAAATACTGGCACATTAACTTTTTCACTGAATTCTTCTATATATTTATAATCCTCTTCGGCTAAATTTGTTAAATTGGAATTTTTTAATTTATTTAACACAAACTCCTTAATTTCAACTTTTTCAGCCTCACTAAGAGGTATTTCTAAATCCATAGCAAGAATATGTGAAACCTCTACTGGTGGATGTGGTAAATTAGGAAACTTTTCTTTATTAGGATAATAAGTATCAATATATATTCCATCTTTAAATAGCTTTATATAATCACAGTTTGTAAGAATGGTAAATGGAAGTATTGCACCACCATCTCTTTCCCCTTTAGCTCCTAAAGTAATAGGTTCTAAAACAACTCCAGCCTCTGCTTCCTTTTGGCTAGCATATGAATAAGCTGCATACTTAGGATTTCTAAACATATCAGAAACTCCATGGTAGCAAATTTTATCTCCTGATCCAAATGAGCTATGTGTATTATAGTCAAAGGCACACCATCCTATTGCTCCACTTATTTCATCTAATCCAAAAGATTCATTAATAACTCTTAAATGTCTATATGCATGTTCAACTTTTTTACATTCTTGATCAAAACTTTTAGTTGGATACATATGTCCATTATACTCAGTTACTAAATAAGGAACTTTCTTTCCTTGTCCTGTTACTTCATCTTGAGTTCTTAATACTTTTTCTCCACCACTGTGTATAAAATCATTCATAGTATAGACATCTTCTAAAAAATCACTATTTTCTAAGTATCTAACCCCACCAGTTTGTCTAATCGGATCTAAACTTCTTGCCATGGCATTAGTCTTCATATAAAACTCATGATTGTCTTGAGATTCATTTATTCTAACTCCCCATAAAACTATAGAAGGTCTATTATAATCTCTCTTTATCATTTCTTCTACATTTTTAATTGATTCAGCTTGCCATGCCTCATCACCTATGTGTTGCCATCCTGGTATCTCTTCGAAAACCAATAAACCAATTTCATCGCATTTTCTTAAAAAATGTCTTGATTGTGGATAATGAGATGTCCTAACTATATTAAGTCCTAATTCATTTTTTAAAATCTCAGCATCTCTTTCTTGAACTCTTTCTGGCATAGCATATCCTACATATGGATAAGCTTGATGACGATTTAATCCAACAAGTTTTATTCTTCTTCCATTTAAATAAAATCCATCTGGTCTAAATTCGGCTTCTCTAAAGCCAAAAGTATCGCTATATTCATCTATAACTTCTGACCCTTTTAATAATTTAACTTTTATTTCATAAAGCTTAGGATTTTCTATATCCCATAATTCAACCATATTTAATTCATCTATTTCTATCTTTTTAATATTTGTTCCTTTTTCAATTGGTAAGCTTGTACTTAAAGTTTCTTCAAAAGCTTCGTCTCCAAATTCTACTACTATTTCTATATCATTTCTATAGTTGACAAAGTTATTTATTTCTATATCAACTTCTAATTTCTTTTCTTCCTTTAAACAATCATATGCTCTTGCATATAAGTTATTAATAAATGTAGGTTCAACTATTCTTAATGAAACTTCTCTGTATATTCCTCCATAAGTTAAGTAATCAACAACATATCCATGTGGAGGTATATCCGGTCTTTCTCTTGAATCAACTATAACTTTTAATATATTATCCTCATTTATTTTTAGGGCATCTGTAATATCTACTGAAAAATTAGTGTAACCACCCTTATGTCCACCAACATGAATTCCATTTAAATAAATCTCTGCATCTATCATAACACCTTCAAAGTCTATAAATGCCTTTTTACCTTTAATACTCTCATCAAAATTTAAAATTTTAACATAAGTAGAAATAAATTGATATGTCTTTTCGTCAAAATAGTTATATGGTAATTCTATATTTGTATGAGGTAAATCTACTCTTTCAAAATTACTAAAATCAAACTCATTTTTTAAATACCCCTCTTTGTAATCCTTTGCATAAAACCATTGATTATTGATATGAATTATTTCTCTCATAAATTCCCCTCCTAATTTTGCAACTAATTCTGCACAAACTCAAAGTAAATTATTACCATATATATTATACACGTTTTCTCTATGAACTTTCTTTTAACAATTGAAGTTTCTAACAAATAATTTAATTTTGTCTAAGATAAAAACACTTTAAACTTAACAATATAAATAAAATTCATTATTAATGCTTAAAGTGTTCTAATTTGCATTTATAATTTTTTAATTAATGTTATTTTACCCCTTGATAAGGCTAAAACCCCTTCATTTTCTAACTTCTTAAGTTTTCTACTAACAACTTCTCTTGAAGATCCTATTTCTTTTGCAATCTCATTATGAGTAATATAAATATTACTTGTACCTTTTTCTTTTAAAAATTTAGTAAGTCTAGTATCTATTGGCTCATGAATAATATTTTCGTTTTTGTCTATTATTCCTCTAAATTTTCTATATAAATCTTTATATAACGCTTGAAAAAACTCTAAATTATTAAATAAATATGTTCTTAAAACTTCTGATGGTACTATAAACATTTCTGAATCTTGAATAGCATATCCTTCTATGTTAAGAGGGAGACAATGCATAAAGCATCCAAGAGCTTCATGACATAATTCACCTTTTTTTATAGTGTATAAATTAGTCTCATTCCCTTCTTCGTTTATTCTTTGAATTTTTATCTCTCCTCTAATTACTAAAGGAAAACCAGCACAGCTTTTTTCTTCGCTTGATTTAATGAATTCTCCACTTTTAAGTTCTATTAATATTATTTTTTCTTCAAAAGCACCATTGCTTTTTTCATTTATATCTTTTAATAATGGATATATATCATAGAGTAAGTCTAATTTTCTACTTATATCCTTGCTCATATTTAAAACTCACCTCTTCTCTTATATTCATATCTATTCTTTTTAATATTTTTAAAATAAACATTATTTCTATATATTCAATTTATAAATTTCCAAATAGTTAATTATCAGATAAGCTTTTCACAACATTTTCTCACAGTAAAACTCTATATTTATAGTAGCAAATAAGATTATAAAATAAAACAATCTCCTTTTATAACTTAATTAAATATAATAATTGTATATAGCAACTATTATAGGAGATATTATATGAGTCACGATTATATTTTAGGTGAAGAAAAAATTTTTACTGCCTTAATGAAATTAAGTATTCCAGCAACCCTTGCTATGCTTGTTAATGCTATATATAACATTGTTGATACAATCTTTGTAGGTCGTGAAATTGGTGCCTTAGGAATTGCAGGTGTATCCATATATCTTCCCTTACAAATGATTATGATGTCACTAGCATCATTAATTGGTATTGGTACGGCTTCAATTTTCTCAAGAAAAATTGGACAACATGACTTAGAGGGAGCTAATAAAGCTTTTGGTAATCTAATTTTATTAGTATATTCCTTTTCAATATTTACATTAGTATTTGGATTTATATTTTTGGAGGAGCTTGTAAAATTTCTTGGTGCTAGTAATGAGGTTTTACCTTATGCAATGGATTATGCTAAATCAATACTTCCTGGGGTTTTATTTTTTCCAATGTGTGTAGCAGCTAATAATATAACAAGAGCTGAAGGAAGTGCCAAGGATGCTATGTGCTGTATGAGTATTGGAATGGTGGCAAACATAATTCTAGACTATTTGTTCATATGCAAATTTAATATGGGGATAGTTGGTGCTGGTTTAGCAACATCAATTTCCAAATCACTAAGCTTTTCATACCTAGTTTATTACTTCGTGAATAAATCCTCTGTAAAAATTAAATTTGAGTATATAAAATTTGATTTTTCAATATTTAAGGAAATTATTGAAATAGGTTCCTCTGCTTTCATAACTCAAGTATCTATTAGTCTAGTTACATTACTACTAAATCATTCCTTAGTTAAATATGGTGGAAATCTTGCCCTATCTATATATGGAATAGTATACAAACTTACCTTGTTTATACAAATGCCTTTATCTGGACTGGTTCAAGGAATGCAGCCTATTGTTGGTTTTAATACTGGAGCTAAAAACACGACTAGGGTTAAGAGTACATTTAAATTAACATTAATAATATCAACTTGTATTGCTACAATTTTCACCTTAATAATATTAATAAAATCTGATATATTCATGCAATTATTCACAACAGATGCTACTCTAATAACTGAAGGAAGTAAGGTATTAAAAAGTAATATAATTATGTATCCAGTACTAGGTATATATCTAACATCTATTGGTTTCTATCAATCAACAGGAAGAGGAAAAGAATCATTAATTTTATCTTTGCTAAGACAATTTATTTTCTTTATTCCACTTTCAATAATACTACCATTACTATTTAACCTTGGTATATGGGGTATATGGATAGCCTTCCCTATTTCAGACTTCCTAGCATTCATATGCACATTAATAATTGCTAAAATAAGCCTTAATAAAAAGCTATGTAATCAATGAAGAATAATATAATGAATTATCTAAAAGCTTTAAAAGGGAGTATATCAAACTTATATACTCCCCATAGAATTATTTGTATTGTCAATATTAACTTATAATATGTAATTAGCTTACTGTCTTTGCTATATTCTCTAACTTTTCATTTAATTCTTTAATTTTCATATTAACTCTTACTTCTTCATTTTTTAATTTTTCTGCTATTCTTTTTATTTCGCCTTCAAGCTCAAAAATTTCATATAATGAACCTTTGGTATCTTCTTTATCTGAAAAATCATAAAACATACAATTAAAGAAATTATCAAAAATATAAACAATTCCACTAATATCCTTATCTTCTAAAGACATTGCTTTTCTAACAGCTTCTAATTCTTTATTTAACATCTCAACTGAATAACTTAATCGTTCCATAGTAGATTTTGCAAAGTCTATTTTTTCACTCTTTTCTATAGGATTTATTACTCCTGCTCCTATAATAGTGTATGACTCCCAATTTTCAGCACTATCTAAAGCACTTTTTATTTCATCAGCTATCATAAGAGCATTTTCTCCTTCATTTAAAGCTTCTAAAACCAAAACTTTTTCATTTAAAAGAGAACTAATTTCCTTTTCATATTTAATTATCTCATCTTTAACCTCTAAATTACTTCTCTTTAACATGTCTATTTTTTGTAATATGAGAGCTTCATATTGATCATCTTCTACTTGTAGCTCTCTTAACTTTTTCTTTTCTTCTTCTAAATCATTATTTAAATTTTTAATATCTGACTTTAAATTATCATATTTTAATTTAGCATCTAGATATTCTTTTTCTTCTTTATTTAATTTTTCATTTTTATTTCTCATTATGCTTGCAATTAAATTTGAAAAAGAAAATGATTTTAACCTTTCTACATCTTTTTCTTCCTTAATTAAGTTTTTTTCTAAAGATTCCAACTCTTCCTCTTTATTGTTTAAAGTTTCTATTATTGAAGAAATTTTATTTTCCAAAGCTTCTCTAAGCACCTTATTGTTTCTATACTTTTTGATTTTTTCATCTATTTCTTTAATCATTTGCATATCTTTTCTATTACTAACATTTTTAAAAAATCATAAATTATAAGTTTTTAAAATTATTAGTAACTTCTCCTCCTCATCAAAATTTAATTATTTCTTATTAAACTGAATATAGCATACCCCTAATCTATTGTAAATATATGTATTACTTTATTGGGAAATGTGAAATTTATAGTTTAATCTAAAGTAATACATATATTTTATTTCTAATTAATTTTGTTCAATAATTTTTTCTAATTTATCATTTAAAGTATTAATTTTTGCATTTATAATATTTTCTTTTTCTTCTAATCTATTTATTAACTTTATCATCTTATTCTGAAAGTCTTCAATCTTATATAAAGAATCTTTTATTTCTCCCTGAACAGAAAAATCAGTAAATATATTATCAAAGAAAATATCAAGGGTATATGAAAGTCCACTTATATTTAAACTTTCATTAAATACTGAAACATCAACATCACCTAATTCTTTGTTAAGTCTTTCAACAGCATAACTAAGTCTTTCCATATAAGTTTTAGCATCATCAATTCTACTATGTTTAATGGAAGAAGAAATCATTCCGCCTGCAATTATGTCATATGTTCCCCAACTATGAGCACTATCTAAAGAGTCTTTAACTTCTTTACTAATCATTAAACAATTATTAGCCTCTCTTAAAGCCTCTGAAATTTCAGTTTTGCTGCTTAATAATTCTTTTATTTCATTTTCAATATTAATTATCTCATCTCTTATGTTTAAATTTAATTTTTTAATTAATTCCCTTTTCTCACTTATAAGATTTTTATATCTTCCTTCAATATTAATTAAATAACCTAATCTCTCATTAGTACTTTCTATATCATGTCTTAAATTCTCAACATTAGACTTAAAGCTATCATATTTAATCTTTGCCTCTAAATATTCTTTTTCTTCTTTCTCTAATTTTTCATCTTTATTTCTTAATAAACTAGCCATTAAATTTGAAAATGAAAGTGTCTTAAGCTTTTGAACATCCTTTAATTCCTTTTTCAAACTTTTTTCAAGTTCCAATAGTTCCTTTTCTTTATTATCTAAATCCTCATTAAGAATTAAACTCTTCTTTTCAAGAGTTTCTTTTAAAGCTATATTTTCACGACACTCTTTTATTTTTTTATTTAAATCTTTAAGCATAACCACTCTGCTACCTATATTTATTGAAATATTTTAATAACAATACAAATTTAAAGTAGCATTCTATCCCCCTTTTTCCCAAAATTATTAAAACTATTATAAAATTTTAAAGTAATTATTATTAATTAATATACTAAATTTACTATCTTTATACTCTATAGTTATCTAAACCTATAATAAAGATGTAAACTTATAAATTATGCAATTACTTTAAATTATAAGCTCCTAATATTATTAAATTAAACCCTTCTTAAAGTAATGTAATATTCATAGCTTTTATACCAATTAGGAATTTTATTTTCAAAATACTCATAATCTTTAAAAGCATTTAATGCTCTTCTTTGCATTGCTTCTATTTCATCCTTACCAAAAGCTTCTGCCCATGTTATTGAAGTTAAAGATGAATATGCAACATAAATAGCTAAGATATTCCAAAACTCTTTTGGTGGATTATTATCAAAATATCCAATGTATTTCCCTTAGAATTCTTCCAGCTTTTACTCCTAAATCATACTGTTCATTTTTAGGTAAATCTGACAAACAAAGATTTAAAGGTTTTCCTTCTATCCATGAAAGAATCATATAAATATCATGGTTATTATTACAAAAACCAAAGGATATTGCTTTTGACATTTCAAATGAAAGTTTGTTGAACTTTTTAATAGCATCAAATTCTCTTTTTTTATCCTCTATATTAGCTATATGTGATAATCTTACTAACAATTTATTTCCTTTTTTATCTTCTACATAGTACTTTTCATCATTGGACCAACCTTCATTAATCTTTTTCACCAAGCTCCATCCTCTATAAAAAGGTATATCTATTAACTTGCTATACATGTTTATTCACCTCCACTTATAAGATTTAATCACCAAGTCGAGTCTCTCTCTCCCTCTAATTTTATCACTTATTTTAGAATTTATGTTAATATATTACTTTGTTTTTTTATATTACCAAAAAATTTAGGATAGGAACTTTTTTTAAAAGACCTATCCTATTATTTCTTAATTTTTAATTATATTATGTACCTTATTACACTTAAAGGAAAACGCTTTTGAATTTCTTCTTTAAAAAATTCTTTTATTTCTTGTATATCTTCTTTATTATAAACATATTTGCCATAACCAAATTGACCATATTTAAATTTTCTTTCTTCTTCGTTCATAGGAAGAGAGGTATCTGGAAATATTTCAATTATTCTATTTTTAGCCTTTATGGTATATCTATGACTTATAACTTCAAAACCTAAATTTTTATCTTGCTCTATTGGAATTTCGCTTCTTAGCCTATCTAAGAGGTCCTTATACTCTTCCTTCCAATTTTCATATAAAAATACTGGTGCAATTATAAATCCTAATGGATATCCTGCCCTTGCAACCTTACTAGCAGCTTCAGCTCTTACTTTTGCTGAGGAAGTTACATGCTCATAATCATTTATTACTTTGTCTGTATTTATACTAAATCTTATTTCTGTATGACCATTATGATTTAAGTTTAAAAGGCTATCTATATCATTATATTTAGTAACAAACCTAAATCTAGCAAACTCTTTTTTTCCAAAATGCTCTATGCATTTAGCTAAAGATTTAGTATATGGTTCAACAGGAATTGGATCTGAAGTTGCTGCCCCTTCAAATATTGTTACATCTGGATTTCTCTCTTCAATATATTTATCAGCTTTCTTTAAAATTTCATCTATATTAACATATACTCTAACAAAGGGTTTATCACCTAATTGAGTGTTTAAATAACAATATTCACATTGACCCATGCACCCTGAAACTAATGGTAACTGATAATGAGCAGAAGGCTTACAGCTCTGAAATTTCATACTTTTTTTAATCCCAACAACTAAGGTTTCCTTTCCTTCCCGATATTGCTGATTAGGATTTTCTCCTGGAATAGCTGACTTTACTCTATTAGATGATAAATTTATAATTTCTATTCCCTTTTTTTTAAAAATATCGTATAGTTCTTTACCTAGCTCATATTCTAAGGCCCCTTTTTCAAATATTACTCTTTTTGGAATAAACATAATAATCTTTTAGTAAAAGTACTAAATACCTTACTAAACCCTCCTCTTAGCTTTTTATGATTATTATTTCCCAATATCACTTAATAAATTTAAATATTAGCCTATATATTTATTATATTATAATTTACTTAATTGGAAATCAAAAGAAAGTGAGTAATTATATGATACAGATTTATGAAATGAATATAACAGATTTTAATACTTTTAAAAATAAGCTATTTTATATATTACATTCTAATATGTCATTAATATCTCCTACATATAATTCATATGAAGAGAATTTTATTATTTGAGAAAATAATATATACTCTCTTATTGAAAACCCAACTAGAAAAATAATCCTTATATATTTTCACCATGAGTGAATCAGAAATGTATCTCAATAACTTTGTTGATGAAAACTTAATCGAAAAAGATAATTCTACTATAGAAAAATAGCTCTTTCTATTGATATTAAAAGTTTTCCCTTATTTATAAAAAACTTTAAGGTAGAAAAAGATTCTTTAACTAAATTATTTCATTATTCATCTTCTCCAAATCTCAAACCTTTAAGTGGATGTGATGGTAGCATTTATGAAAATTACATTGGACAATATTCAGAAAATAAAATAATATTACTAAACTAAGAAGTAGCCTTTAATTTTCTTATAAAGCTACTTCTTTTTAAACTTTTATCTTTTTAGTATATATTATATTAAAATAGCCTGTACTGCCCATCTTCATTTTTTTCACATTAATATGCAATACCAATGTAAAAGTTTGAATTTTTGTGTCCAAAATATTGACATAGATCTAAATCCATCTGGCTCCTCGTTTTATATCTATTTTGTTATACCCAACACAAAACTCTTTAATATTATTTTTTCTTAAATATGGATTTTACCTCTCTTTTGACAACATCAAAAAAACTTAACGACTTAACCATGTGATTTGGATCAACATATTTTCTTACAGTACGAAGTACTTTCTTTGTTTCTTTAGACGAAAAAGAATATGTACCATTTTTCTTAGTTTTAATTGCATATCGTGGAATCCACTTTCCTTTTAACATTACTGACGCAATGACATAATCAACTTCTTCCCAAGGAATTTGAATGAATTTTCGATAATCACTAGAATTATAAAATTCAAACCCTTTATCACCAATCATTATTTTCCCATAATCCGCAAGACCTGCAAAAGATGTGGCATCAACAACTAAATCAACTTTTGTATTGAGTGATTGAACCATACATTACACCTCTTTTCTACTTAACATACACATTTATTTTATTTATATATTTCTAAAAAAATCAAGAGCTATTAAAAAAAATAGCTAAATATAATTAATGTTTTAATTATATTTAATCTTAAATTTCTTTATTTTCCTTTTAAAATTTCAAATTAAATAATTATTTTCTATTACATAATATCATAAAAATTGTTTTTCTTATTCTATTTTAGCTTATTTATAGTTAATAAAAGCCTAGGTTAAGTAAAAAATATTACACTAACCTAGGCTAAATAAACATATTACATTAAACCTATCACATGGAAAATAATACCGATTACGAATAAAGAAAGAATAATGACAATTGGAGATACTTTCTTTTTAAGTAACCACATACAAAGAAATGTTAATAATAATCCTGCAAGTCCAGGAATCAATAAATCTAAGTTATCTTGTAATGTTGTAACCTTATCAGGAGTTAATGATAATCCAGCTGCTTGTTGCAATAGGGCCTGTTTAACACCTTCTGCCCCAGCAGGAAGACTATTCCAATCAATGTAAGCACCTTGACTTAACTTAACAGATGATATTACAGGTGTAAATTTAATAGATACCCATCTATTAACTAATGACCCTAAGATGAACATACCAAGTATAGATGCACCTTTTGTAATATCTTGTAATAAACTACCTGATAAATCCTCTGTAATACGAGAACCTGCTTTATAACCAAACTCTTGTGTATACCAAGTAAATGCCATACGTATAATGTTCCAACCTAAGAAGAATATAATTGGTCCTAATATATTACCAGCCATAGCAAGTGAAGCACCTAATGCTCCTAATATAGGTCTAACAGTAAACCAGAAAACAGGATCTCCAATACCAGCTAAAGGTCCCATCATACCAACTTTAACCCCTTGAATAGTTACATCATCAACTGGTGTTCCATTTGCACGATCTTCTTCTAATGCTAATGTTACCCCAATAATAGGTGAAGCTACATATGGATGAGTATTAAAAAACTCTAAGTGACGTGTTAATGCTGCTGATCTTTCTTCTTTAGTTTTATATAATTTTTTGATGGCAGGAATTAATGAATATGCCCAACCACCATTTTGCATTCTTTCATAGTTCCAAGATCCTTGAATGAAAGTTGAACGCCACCAAATAGAAAGACGATCTTTTTTTGTTAACTTTAAATTTTTTTCCATCTTCGTCTTATCTCCCTTCTTAGTATCTATCAATAATATCGCCTATTGGATCTCCCATGTTTGATCCACCATTACCTGAGCCACCTCTTTTACTAAGTGCTAAGTAAATAAGAGCTAAAGCTACACCAATTGCACCTAATCCTATAAGTGTAAGTTGAGGAATAGTTGCTAATACAAAACCGATTGCGAAGAATGGCCATACTTCTTTTGTTGCCATCATGTTTATTACCATTGCATAACCAACAGCTACAACCATTCCACCACCTACTGCTAAACCATCTGTTAACCAAGCAGGCATAGAAGCAAGTAATGAACTTATTGGACCAGCGCCAATTAATAAGATTAATGCAGCTGGGATTGCTATACGTACACCTTGCATACAAATAGCAATAATATGCCACATTTCAACTTTTCTTATATTTCCTTCTTTAGCGGCAGCATCCATAAAATGTACAAATGCTGTAGCTATTGTACGACAAATGATTGTTAGTAATAATCCTGCAACTGCTAGTGGAATTGCTATAGCGATAGCTGAAGGAATTCCTGCTTGACCTTCTCCACTAAGAACTAGAATGATCGCAGCTGCAACAGATGCTAATGCTGCATCTGGTGCTACGGCAGCACCTATATTTGCCCAACCTAAGGCAATCATTTGAAGACTACCACCTAAGATTAAACAAGGTAGTAAGTTACCTGTAACTAATCCGATTAAAGTACAAGCAACTAGAGGTTGTTGGAATTGGAATTCATCTAGGATACCTCCCATTCCAGCTAAAAATGCAATAATAATAACTAATATTACTTGAAATATATTTAGATCCACGATTGTTAATCCTCCTTTTTCTATTAAAATAATTTATATTATTTTAATTTGTTTAACTCCTCTTGTGCTTTTTTAAGAATTTCATCCATATTTCCTTTTGAATCATTTGGAACTTTACGAACATCAAAATCTAATCCAGCATTTTTAAGTTTATTAAAAGTATCTATATCTTCTTGATTGAAAGCAAGTACTTTATTTGGTTGAACTTTTCCTGGAGAATGTGCCATAGAACCAACATTAACTGTCTTTATAGGTACTCCTCCTTCTACTGCTCTAAGTACATCTTCTGGATTTTCAAAAAGAAGTAATGCACGTTGTCCTCCAAAGTGTTCATTATCTTTTGCAAGTTTAATCATTTGATTAATCGGAACAGTATGAGCTTTAACTCCTGGAGGAGCAGCTTGTTGAATTAATTTCTTACGAAGTTCATCTTTAGCTACATCGTCTGACACAACTATAATTCTTGTTGGTCTCACAGTTTTTGTCCAAGCAGTTGCTACTTGACCATGAAGCAAACGTGAATCAATACGTGCTAAAACGTATTCAAATGATCCTGGCGCACCTACATTAGATTGTTGAGCAGAATCTACAACAGTTTTTTCAGAATCTACAGGTTCTAATGATTCTGGCTTAACTTTAACTCCTTCTCTAGCTGTTTTTATTATGCTAGCGGCAATTTCTTGTGCTGATTCCATTGAAAAACGTGAAGCATATGCTTCAATAACCATTGGTAAATTCATACCAGCTACGATTGCCCATTTATCTTTATGTTCTTCAACTAGGCTATCCGCTTGGTTAAATGGTGTTCCTCCCCAAAGATCAACTAAGAATAAAACCTCATCTTGATTGTCAAAGGATGCAATTGCTTCTTTCATTTTTGCTTTAATATCATCAGGTCCTTCACTAGGCATCAATGTAACAGCTTTTACATTTTCTTGTTCTCCAAAAATCATTGAACCAGATTGCAGTATTCCTTTAGCAAACTCCCCATGACTAGCAAGAATAATTCCTACCATATGTATACCTCCTATTTTTTATTTGTTGCGATAAAATTTACTTATTTTATCTTTATTTTACAAGCTTTACACTAATTTTACAACGATATATATTTAAATACAAATTTTATTAAATGAATAAAACAAAAAAAAATGGTGATTTATGCTAAATAAAGAGCATTTTCCTCTCTTATACCAATATTTTGAGCTATTTTAAAATATTTTACAAAAAAACTGTAGAAAAATTTGTTTTCACACAAATTTCCCTACAGTCTCTATTAGCTTTTAAAATACTTGTAAAAATATATTCTATATTTATTTAATACTTTTAAACTCAAAACCTTTGCTTTGTAAATATTCGATTATACTTGGTAATGCCTTAACTGTTTCTTCTTTTCCATAAGTATCATGCATTAAAATTACTACATTATCTGCATCAGGTCCTAAAGAATCTATACTTTTCTTAGCAAATTCAACTAATTCGGTAGCATTTTTCTTTTTCCCCTCTGCATCTCCATTTAAAGCATTCCAATCTATGTTCTCTATTCCTACTTCAAGCATTTTTTCCTTCATAGGTGTTCTATCTTGCCAAGACCAATATCCTCCTGGAAATCTAACTACGCTTGTTGAAAAATTTTCACCTAGAACTTCTTTCATTAAATCATTATTTTTATTTATGTCTGAAATTATGTTATTAACATTCATCTTTCTATTAGGATAAAGATATTTGTAATCGTGACTATATGTATGATTTCCTATAGCATGTCCATTTTTTACGATTTGCTTTAATAAATCCTTTGATTTATCACCAGCACTTATTGAGTTTCCAGTTACAAAAAAAGTTCCTTTTATATTGTATTTATCTAATATATTTAAAACTTTAGGTGTATTAGTTGTTGATGGTCCATCATCAAAAGTTAAATATGCTACCTTCTTTCCATCTTTTCTAACTGGATACTGTAATGTTCCTTTTAAAAGCCCATTAGTATATTCTGATACAAGTTTAGCATCCTCAGCATTTGGATCTTCCTCAAAAGATAAATATTCTAATTTATTTGTTTTTTCTTCATTATCTACTTTTTTCACCTCATCGGACTCTTTAGCGTCTATAACTTCTTTACTCTCCGTTGCTTCAACCTGTTTTTCATTTAATGACTTACAACCTACAAAAGTACCTAAGCATATAAGTACACTTAAAAAAAGACCAAATTTTACTCCTTTTCTCATAAGTTTATCCCCCATTCAATTAAATAGTACAAATTAATTTTACAAAAATAAAAAATTATAAAAAATACAAAACAGGAACAATTTATTTAAAATTATCTGACTTTTTCATTATATTTTAAAGATTAAAGTTTTCTTAAGAAAACATACATAATAAAAAGTTCAAAAAACATAAATTAATTAAATATCTTGCAACCACTTCTCATAAAATGCTAACTCACCTAAATACCCAAAACAATATTTTATGTATGACTGGTCTTTTTTTGAGTAAAACTGGGTGCAAATAAAAAAAGCCACTAATTAAGCAGCTTTTAGATGGTTGCCCATGCCATGTAATAATCATCTTCCTTGTCTTCGTTAAAATTAACCTTAACAATCTTATAAGAATCATCATTACAACAACAAGTCATTTTATTGCCATATTCATCATAAGTTCCTTTTTCATAATACTCTTTTAAGGAAACAAAATCATATCCTAAAGAATGTACTGTATCTTTTAAATTTTCTACTCCAGTTCCTTTTATCCCTAGCTCTTTTATTACATCGCATTGGCACTCTTCACATAGTGTCATAGCATATAAATTTAGTTCATCATCATAGAGAACTAACTCTACAGTGCCACATTGAGTTAATAAATCCTTGAGTTTTTCTTTAAACATAATATTCTCCCCCCTTAAGTATAAACATATTATTATATTTATATCCTTTAAGTAAAGATTTAATACATAATTAAATTATGTATCCTAGAAATTATTATACTCCTCTATATTTTCTCAATCAAACCTCTATAGAAATCCTAATCCTTTGAATTTATTAGATATTCTTATTTACACTAAATTTTGTTTACTTTTATACTACAAATATAAGTTATTTTTTATAGATATATTATTTTTTCTTTTGAATCTTTAAGTATTCTTTTAGCTAACTCTTTTGGTGTAAGATTCTCATTAACCCCACATTTTCCTGGCCAGAATATATAATCACTACAATTTGAACAATTTATACTATTATTTAAGAGAGATATATAATAATCAGTAGCAAACTCATCTAAATCTCCAGAGCAAATTAAACTTATTAATTCAGCCAACTCATCTTCTTCAATATGAATTCCCTTTTTAACATCATTGATTATTGCCCACTTTGCCATATATTCTAAAGTTGCATTATACTCCATACATACAAAGTCTTCAGATTCATATGAATATCCTGTTACCTTCTTTAATTCATCTAGTAATAAATCCTCCTTTTCTGTTCCTTGATAAATTAATATTTTCTCAATAATATTTTCTACCTCTTCTAATTTATCTTTATCAAATATAGGTAAATCAAAATCTACTCTCATTTTTCCTCCTATTTATATAAATATATATTCTAATAATAAAAAACAGTATCTATTAGCCATTTATAATTGAAAGATTAAAATAGATACACTATGATCTATTTTAATCTTTCAATTAAGAACTTAACAACGGCATCTTCATTGTTATTTCCTATGACTTTTGTTGCTATAGATTTCAGTTCCTCCGAAGCATTTTCTAAAGCATAACATTCATCTGCTATTTCAAACATAGGAACATCATTTTCTCCATCTCCAAAAGTTATAACTTTACTATGATCAACATAGTCTGCTAAAAACTTTATTCCATTTGCTTTAGATGCGTCTTTATTATATACATCTAAGAAATATGCTCCTTCATTATATATATCTTTATAACAGTTACCTGTGACCCCTTGTACATTCATTATCTTATCAAACAATTCTTTAGCTATAGCTTCATTATTTTCAAAAAACACAAAATTTACTATTTGATTATCTTCTAAAACATCTAAATAACTTTCAACTTTTTTAAATGACTTAAGAGGCTTATTACATCTTTCTTCATAATATTCTCTTTCAAAATCATATGTAAAATCTTTATGATATACCCATAAATAATCATCCTTTATTCCATAAAGGAAAAATGTCTTATTATACTCTTCAAGAATTTTTATTACCTCTTTAACACTATCCTTGTCTATTTCTTTTACATTTATATATTTTTTGTTTTCAATGTCATAAATTATAACACCATTCATAAGAACAACAGGTGTTTTTATATTAATTCCATCTAAAATCTCAGAAACAGTAGCTGGACTTCTAGCTGTTGCAATTGCAAAATTAACTCCTGTATTTATTAATCTATTAAGTTCTCTCTTTGAATAGTCTGATATAATTTGATCCTTATTTAATAAAGTTCCATCTAAATCTGAAACAAATAAATCCATTTACTACCTCTTTCTCTAATGTATAAACATTAATTACCTTTTTTATTTAATATACAACATATCTAAATATTATTCAAAGAAACTAAAGAAAAAAAGTCAATTAATAAAAGGATACCTTTCATAATCGACTCTTTAAACATCATTAATCATCTTTCTTTAGACACTGAATTAATAATAGATTTTTCTTTTACTCTTCTTTTATCTATTATCTTTATTACTATTTCTTACAATCAAAACTAATATGTACATTGTTATTATATTTATTAAAAATCCGAATAAATTTATATGACATGATAAAAGCAAACTAGACTTAAAATCAGCCCCTCCATGAACAAGAGTTATATATTTATATGGAAATCCAAAAGTTCTATACCCTTCAAAGTTAACTCCAGCCCTTGATATTATAGTTAATATTACTGTTAACCATGCAGATAGATTTAATAATTTTAAAGAAAACACTTTGCTTAACACTTTTTTCATAAAATCATCTCCTATATATAAGTATAATGAAAATTCTTTAAATTGAAATAAACCTTATTTATCTAAAAAAGATGTTTTTTTATATCTAAAAATTTTATTTAATCATTATAAAAAAACTAAATATATTTTTAAATTCACTTTAAAAAATTATTAAAATAATATATAAATTTTTATAATACTGATTATTATATATAAAAAGAGCCTTATTAAAATATAAACTAATAGATTTTATAACTAGTTTATATTAAGTAGACTCTTCTCTCAAAACTCTATTTAATTTTGTTTAATATTCAAAAACATTTTCTTATCATTAGTGTATATTGTTTCATTTAAACCTCTATCTTTTATATATTATAAATATTTATTATATTATTTTTTACTCATCTTTAATGATATTTCTATTATAGAATCTATAAACTGTGAATATGATATTCCCCTTTCCTCTGCACTTTGAGGAAATAAGCTTGTTGCTGTCATACCTGGCAATGTATTTATTTCTAATAGATACGGAACTCCCTCTTCAGAAACTATCATATCAACTCTAGCATACACTTCACATTCTAAAGCATTAAAAGCTTTTAATGCCATTTCTTTAACCTCATCATATAAAGACTTTTCTAAAGTTACTGGTAAATGTTCTGCTCCATTGGCTAAATACTTTTGTTCATAGTCATAAAACTCTGTTTTAGCCTTTATTTCAAGTATTGGGAAAAGTTCATTATTTAATATAGGACAAGTGATTTCTCTTCCTTTTATAAACTCTTCAATCATTACTTCCTCATCATACTTTAAGCCTTCCTTCACAGCCTCTTCTATATCCTCTTTTTTATAAATTTTAAATGTAGCAACACTTGATCCACCACTATTAGGTTTAACAAAAACAGGATAACCTATTTCATCAATTTTCTTATAATCAATATCCTCTATTGACTTAACAGTAATCCATTTAGCTGTTCTTATATTTTCATCTCTTAATATTTTCTTGCTTAAATTTTTGTCCATACATAAAGCACTACTTAAAGCTCCACATCCTGAATATGGTATATCCATTATATCTAAAAAAGCTTGTACAGTTCCATCTTCACCAAACTTTCCATGTAAAGCTAATAAGGCAAAATCTATGTCTTTTATCTTTTCTATAACATCAGTTTTATTATCTATTATGATTTTACTTACCTCATATTTTTCCTTATCTATATGATTAAAAATTGACTCTCCACTTGCTAAAGAAACTTCCCTCTCTGAAGAAATTCCTCCCATAATTATTCCGACCTTCATATTATTATCCTCCAAATATAAATAACTAAAATCTTTACTCTATAATATTATTATAAGATTTTAATATATAAAGGTAAGAGCCACTTAAGCCGAAAATTTACACAACAGTGGTTTACTGCTATGACATATCAACCCATATTCTATACTTTTTACAATGTAATCATCTATTTAATAACCAATCTTATCTCCAAAATTTCAAGCATATATTATATAAAACACTTAAATTCAATAACAATATTAATAATTAAAGGAGATATTCTATGAATAAAGAAGCTAACTCAAAGTTACTCCTATGTATTTTAGGAAGTATTATACTAATTCTACTTCAATTACCAATAATTCATGATGCACTTTTCAATATATTTGGTGGTGGGAGCGGAGCAAATGCATTTACTAATACCATATATAACATAAAAAATTTACTATCATTCACTGGTACAATACTTTTAATGATTTTCTCAATTACACTAGTAGTTAAAAACATAAACTTTTTAAAATAATCAAAAGCTAATAAAAAAATGATATTAGCCAGAAATCGTTAAGAGCTGACTAATATCATTCTTATTAACTTTTTAAAATCTTATCTAGCAGTTCTTACTGTTATTGTATCTCTTTCTGAAATTTCTCCATTAGAATACTTAGCTGCTACTTTGAAGTTATAGATTGTATGTCTATTTAATTTTTCAACTGTGAATTCAGTTTCATTCATTGAAACTTCTCCAACTTTCTTGTTATCTTTATAAATTATATATCCATCTAATCCATAAGTATTCTCAGGTACATCCCAAGCAAGTGTTACGCTCTTCTTTTGAACATCAATAGTTCTAAGATTTTTTGGTGCACCCTCCTCTATTTCCATTTTGATTTCTCCAAATCCTGAGTATGGAATTTCAATTCTTCTAGCTTTTTTACCTTCTGATTTAATTTCTAGTACAAATACTCCACCCTCTGGATTCACAGGTATTCTATCTAATGTAGCAATGTCTCCACCTTTAGCTACAGGTACACTAACCTTATCTGGGAATATCGAATCAGAACTACTAAATATGCTTACTACATCTCCAGCTTCTAAATCTTTTATTTTTATAGTACCATAGTTAGGATTTTCTCCATTCATTCCTGGAGCTTTATATGGAGTTAATTCAAATCTTTCAGGAGCTTTTGAGTATTCCCAATCTTCTCCTTCAAAAGCAACACTCATTCTTAAACTTTCTTCTTTTCCTTCTTCAACTATTCCATAATAAACTCTTCCACCATCTTTACCAAAGTCTAAACCTTCAAACTTAGCTTCTCCATTAGCATCTATAGTAGAAGTTGCAAAAGGAGTCTCATCATCTAATGATTTATAAAGATTAACTGTTTGTCCTTCTTTACCTCTTGTAACTAATACAGAGTCATTAGCTCCATTGTTATTTTTAGCATCTACAAATCTCATTGGAATTTCAACTGTCTGATCTACAAATGTATCCTCATAAAGTTGGAATTCATATATTCTTATAGCACCCCAAGGAGAGTTACCTGAATCATCAATTCTAAGTCTTAAATGTTGTGCAACTATTGGTTCTGCTAAGTTTCTATCTGTAATAGCATCTTCATTTCCAGTTACAACATCAACCTCTTGATAAGTTTGTCCTCCATCATATGAAACTTCTAAAGCAAAATCATTTGTATTCATATCTTTTGCTTCTCCACCAGCTTCAGCATGTTTAACAACCCATCTTTGAATATTTTTTGGCTCTTGTAGATCAATTGTTAACCATCCACTCTTAGCTCCAGCTGCACACCATTTACTGTTATTATCAACACTTCCATCTACAGCCTTAAGACCTGGTTCTGCTGCACCTTCAGCACTTGTTTCAACTGGTTTATTTAATGCAAAGTTTACAAGCTCTTTTTTCTCTGGAATTTCTGTAGCATCATGAGGAATTCCCCAATTAAATGTTACTTTCTTTCCTTCTCCTCTATTGTAATTTACATCTACAGGAACTACTTCAATATCAAATTCCATTTCTTCTCCATATCTACTAAACTCTTGAACATAATAAGCATCATTTGGAGTTGCTCCCATAAGTTCTCTAGATCCATCTGGTTTAATTCTATATATTTCATAAAAAGCTAAATCTTCATTATTTCCAGCTTCTAATCCATCCCAGTATATTCTAGCCTCTGCACTGTTTGCATTGTGAACCATTGTTTCTTCTAAGACAACATCACTATTTTTTAATCCTTTATTATTTTCAGCAGTTTCTTCTATAGATATTTGTCCTACATTCATTTTAAAGTTTTCAATGTCTTCACTGCTTTCAAATTTTAATGATATTGCAGATATTGTTTTACCAACATGCTCTCCTAAAGGTATTTTAACTTCTGTCCACTCTCCATTACTTGCTGTATTTACATCAAAGAATGTAAAGTTTTCCTCATCATAATTTTCTCCAAAACATAATCCAACCTTCATATTAGGAACAGACTCTGTTTTATAAACAATTGATAATTCCGTTGAGTTATTTTCTATAGCTAAATCTGTACTATATAGTTTTATATGATTTGGATTTGCAGCCTCTAAATTTCCCTCAATCTTTAATGAACTTCCTCCATTGTATGCAGTTTTAAAATCAAAATCTGGTGTAAGTTTTGAACCATTTGATTCAACTATCCATCTCCAAGTTGGTAAATAGTCTTGTATTGCTCTATTATTCCACTCTTCATCTCTTGAAAGTGAACCATCTATATAATAATCTTCTCCATGCCCTAGGTTGAAGTTTGTCACAAATGGTAAGTCATTTATTGCCGATCTATCTGGAACATAATTAGCTAATCCAACCCAGTCCTGTTCTGTATCTGACTTTGAAGGATCTCCTGTTGGTCCTATCCAGAATTTTTGATCATGCTTATAGAAATCATAAACATCCTTAGCCATTGAAAATGTTGAGTTTGGAGTATACATAGCCAATGAAAGTCTAAGCTTTCCATCCTCATCTAATAAGTAATCATCATTAAATGGTGTATTATATGCGTTTTGTTGAACATCTAATCCTGCATAAACATCAAAAGGACTTCTTCCTAATGCTGTTGCAGTATTAACTGTAGTCTCTATCTTTTCTGGAGTCCAGTTATAATTTAAGAAAAATTCATCAGTTGTTCTATTTTCTCCATTTTGGAAGAAAGGAGCATTCTTCTCATTTAGAGCATCTTGCCATTTAACATTTCCATCAACAGTCATAGAATCATACCAACCTATAACCATATTTGGAGCTTTCTTTTTAATATATTCAAGCATCTCTACCATAGTATCTGCGTCTTCTTTTACACAACCATAAGATTCTTGGTTAAAGAAGTATCCATCAAATCTATAATAATCTGCTATCTCAATCATCTTATCTGCCACAGGAAAGTTTCCATTTTCATCTTTCTGAAGAAATGCTCTTACTTGTTCAGCATATCCTTCTCCTGGCCCCCATGGGAATCCTATTGTAGCTAAAACTGGAACACCGTTTTTATGTGCATTATCAACTACATCTGGAGTTGGAAGTGCAAAGATTCCTCTACTTGATCCTCCCCAATAAACATATGAATTTACATACTGCCAATATGAGAACACATATGCATCCATTGAATCACTACCTTGTGATGGTGCCTTGTCTACATACGGATTAGTCAAAGCAACATTCATTATTTTTGCTTCTGGATGAGCATTTTCATTTACTATGTCTCCCATAAATCTGTCTTGAAGTTCAATACTTGCTCTGTTATACTTCGCGTCTGGATCACTTTCTGGATTCCAGTTTAATAAAGTCTCAATACTGTAAACTTCTCCTAATGGTGCTAATGATTCCTTTTGGTCATATGGAATATTTGGTGAAGCCTTAACTTCAACTCCTCCAAAACCAAATAGTGAAGTTGTTACTGATGCCATACATAAAACTGCTAGCAAACGTTTACTCATGATACCTCTTTTTCTCATTCTTTTATCCCCCTAAAAATCTAGTATTACTTTTATGACTTTATATTTATATTCAATAAACTCACATAATATTACAAAAAAGTAAAACTTTTTTTCAAAAAAAATTTTTTCTTCCATGAAATCACTCCCTCTTTTTTGGAAAATATTGTCCTAATATGTTTAAATTGGTTCAAAAATATACTATAATTAGATATATATAACTGTTTAAATATTACTTATTACTTCTCTGTTACACTAATTAAATTTAAGTTTTCATTTAATAATATTTTTTTAAAATATCACATTTAAATCAATAGAACTGTTTTAGACTATTATTGATTTTGAAATAAAACTGCGAGATTATCTTAATACGCAATTAGTGTTGCAATTAATAAATACCATAAAACTTTATAAATATATTAAACAAATGATATTAATCATACGCTTATTTTTTATTGCTAAAACTTATCAAAAACTTTAGTAATCAAAAGTAAGTGTGAAAGGAGAAAATATTATGGTTTTAATTCTTATTCTTATAGTTGGATTAATGTTTTTATTTATAGGTCTTTATATATTTAAAAATAAGAAATTTAAACTTGGATATTATCTTTTCTACTTCAAGAGGATTGAAAACTACTATGACGTAAATAAAATAAAAAATAAAGATAATATTACAACTTTAATAAGCATGACTTTCATAATAATCGGTACTATTTTAGTGCTAACAGAATTTATGTTTTTTATTTTTAAATTTGAAGATGCTTATTTATTAATTCCTGTTGTAGGTTGTTTTATATATTACATAATAGAAATGCTTGAAATCAATAAAAAACTATCTAAGTAATATTTAAAAGCAAAAAAGGGCTGTATGAAAACCTAATAATAAAACTTATTTTGATACACGCCCTTTTTATATTAAAGTTAAATCATAACTCAAATTTAATATAAACTTATTTTCGTTCTTTATAAAATATTATTTCATTTAATTTTAAGGCTCTGTTTTAGGTGACTATTGCTTTAAAACAGAGCAAAATTTAAATATTCTTCACTTGTAACATCAAGCTATTTATAATAATGTTTATTAAAAAGAAATAATAGCAATAAATTGTAAAGAATATTATATTAAATAACTTATAATTTATTAACATCTTTTTTAAGTCCTTAAATATTCCAATTATAAAAATGATCCAATAAGGTCCTAATACCATAAATGAAATTGCTATTTTATCAATAATAGAAACTTCTTCTCTCCCCATATCACTAAACCATATTGCAGCTAAATTAGTACCTAATATAAATGGAATGAACAGTATTGAAACTACTATTATTGTTATTAAATTTATCTTATTAAAAATAGTTTTATTAAACTTCATTTACCACTTCTCTCTCAAAAATTATTTCATAAGCATAAGTAACATTAATACCTGTTTTTTCATTAATTGGAGTAACTATTTGTTTCAATCTCCATCCATTTTTAGCTTCTTCTTTTATAACCTCTTTACATTTTTCAAAGGAATCCCCTCTTTTAGCCTTAAAAGACTTATCTACTGGTACGTTTATAAACTTATATTCATACATATAAAAATCTCCTTTTATTCCATAACTTTATTCACTATTTAATAATATAATAACTATATATACTATTCTTAAATCAATATTATATAGTTATCCTTGCCATTATAATTTCATCAGCATATTCTCCATTTTTCAAAGCTGATTTTACTTTTATTCCCTCTTCTACAAATCCAAATTTCTTATATAAATTTATTGCTTTACAATTATCTCTAAATACGCATAATTCTAATCTTATAATATTAAGATTTTCACTTAAACTTATTAATTTCTTCATTAATAAACTTCCTATCCCTCTGTTTTGATATTTACTATTAACCATTAATGTTATTGCCGCCACATGTCGCTTTCTTAAATTACCATGATTCATTAATATTCCTAAACCTACAACTTTTCCAGACTCTTCAGCAACGTACCAATACTGGTTCTCACCCCTATTTATAATCTTTTCTTTAATTAATTCTTCTTCTTCATCTTTATTTGAAAGTATGTTTTCCATAACTCCAACCATTTTTCTAATTCTGCTAATTTCCTTGAAGTCATCTACATTAACTTCTCTAATATCTAAATTCATATTTTATTCCTCTCCAAATTAATTCTTATACATATACTTTAATTTCATACTAATCGTTAAATATATTTTTTAATTAAAAACATTTTTTCATATATATACTTATTAATAAATATGATATTATATATCATATTCCAATTTAAACCAATTAAGTGTTATTATATCATAAAATATATTAAATTTTAGTTATATAACATTTTAAATTAGGGGGATTCAAATGAATAATACAGTTGTTATTTACAAATCTAAATATGGCGCTACTAAAAAATACGCACAATGGATTAGTGACAGTTTAAATACAGAAATTTTTGAAAGTAGTAAAATCAATATGAAAGATTTATTAAAATATAAGAACATAATATATGATGGTGGACTTTATGCAAGTGGAATTTTAGGATTTTCTTTAATATCTAAAAACTTTAACAAATTGAAAGATAAAAATATAATATTATTTACTGTTGGTTTAGCAAATCCAAGTAATAAAGAACAATTTAATCCTATTTTAGAAAAGAATTTATCTGAAGAAATGAGAAAGAAAATTAAAACTTTTCATTTTAGAGGTGCTATTGACTATAAAAGATTAAGTTTTATTCATAAATCTATGATGGCTATGTTAAAAAAATCTGTAGAAAGATTAGATGAAAATAAAAGAGATGAAGAAACAAAAATGATGTTAGAAACCTATGGACAAATTGTAGATTTTACTGATAAAGCTTCAATTATCCAATTAATTGATTACTTTAATCAACTACAAAAAATTTAGTCTTTTTAAATTAAATAAAACTTTTAAAAGGAGTTGTTTTTTTGAATAATAGTTACATGATTAAAAAAACTTTTATTTTATTTCTTACACTTACATTATGTAGCTTAATACAGTGCTATTTAAATTTTAAATTTACTAATATGTCTTTTTTTCCTTTAATATTAATTTCATTATCAATATACTTGCTTGTATTTAAAGGAATTTCTATAAAGGAACAATTTTCGATAGTCAAACCAACTATATTTTTAAATAAATCTATTCTCAAAAGCATTGCTTTTTACATCATTTTTATAATAATTTTATTTTTTGTTCCTGCATTAATACTATTTCCGCCTAATCCATATGATAAGTTAAATTGGACTGCTTTATTTATTAACTCACTTTATTTATTAACTGGTGCTTTTCAAGAAGAAATTGTTTTTAGAGTTTATGCTTTTCACTACTTAAGGAAATTTTGCTTAAAAAAACAAATAATTATTTCAAGCTTTATTTTTTCTATTATTCATTTAATAACACCTATTCTTTATGGTGATTTATTACGTTTTGAATCAATTAGAATTCTATTGTTTACATTCTCAGCAGGCCTATTTCTAGCTGTAATATATGCTAAGAATAAAAACTTAATACAAATTTCTTTAATACATTTATCTATTAATTTAGCATCAAGCTTAATCTCTATATTTTTTATAGATGTACTTTCAATAAACTTATTTAGTGTAGTAATATCTTTTATATTATTAATTTCTTCTTTTTCAATCTTTAAGTCCATAATATCAAATACTAATTTTAATAAAAGCATTAATAATATTCCTGAAATATTTTAGAGAAGTCCTTATAATCATTTAATATTATTTTTTATAAAATAAAAGAGGCTCTTTCAAATTTTATTATTCTAAGTTTTTGAATAGCCTCTTATTTATATAAAACTTATTCTACCTTATTATTAAATTCATCCACCTATTTTTGTATCATATCATAAGTTACGCATACAGGTCTGTTGTTTCTTGGATCTTGTACAATTTCTGCATCTATATTAAATAATTTTTTAAGGTTATCTTTTGTCATCACCTCATAAGCAGTTCCTTCACAAGCTATCTTTCCACTTTTCATCCCAATCATATAATCAGCGAATCTAGCAGCATTATTAAGTTCATGAATAACCATAACTATAGTTGTCCCATGCTTCTCATTTAATTCTTTAAGCAGGTTTAGAATTTCTAATTGGTGTGCTAAATCCAGATAAGTTGTTGGCTCATCAAGTATTAATATGTCTGTCTGTTGAGCTAAAGCCATTGCAATCCAAGCTCTTTGTCTTTGCCCTCCAGATAAATCTTCTATATCTCTTTCCCTAAATTCAATTAACCCTGTAACTTCTAAGGCCCATTGAATTATATTTTTATCTTCATTCTTTAATTTACCGAATCCCTTTTGATGTGGAAATCTTCCATAAGCTATTAATTCCTCAACAGTAAGACCATTAGGTGCTTGTGGGCTTTGAGGCAATACAGCCATTACTTTTGCTAATTCCTTAGCTGACTGGGCCTTTATACTTTTTTCATTTATATATATTTCTCCACTCTTCGGAGTTAAAATTCTAGCTATTGTCTTTAATACTGTAGATTTTCCGCATCCATTAGCTCCTATTATTGTAGTTATCTTTCCCTTTGGTATCTTTAAATTTAAATCCTTAACTATATCTAAACTTCCATATGAAATATTTAAATTCTCTGTAGTTATGCAATACATATTTATCTCCTCTGCTTTCGTAAAACTTTAATTATCAATACACAAAAATCTATTTTGATAACATTAAATAAATGAAATATGGAACACCTATTATAGCTACTATTATTCCTACTGGCATTTCCATTGGTGCAATTAAATTTCTAGCTATAGTATCAGATATTAACAATATTAAACTTCCAATAAGCGCTGCTATTGGAATTAATTTTTTATGCTTAGGTCCAACCAGTTTCCTTGCAATATGAGGAGAAACTAGACCTAAGAATCCTATACTACCGGCTACAGATGTTGCTACTCCTGCTAAGATAACAGCATATATTATTAGTTTTCTTCTTTCCTTTTCAACCTCTATGCCAATTCCTGTGGCAACTTCATCTCCTAAATTTAATCCATCTAAATATCTTGATTTATATAGACTTAAAACCATAAATATAATTATAAATGGTAGTATTGCTAAAACATATTTCCAGCTTGCTCCCCATATACTTCCTGATATCCAAGCCATAACCCTATTAAACTCTTGAGTAGTAAATCTTAATTGAAATATTGTTAATAATGATGTAAAAGCTATGTTTATTCCTATACCAATTAATAATAATCTTGATGAATTTATTCCATCTTTCCATGCTAATATGTAAATTAAAAACGCCCCAAAAATTGCTCCACTTAAAGCCACTATAGGCATAGTAAATATAGTTAAATTGCTCACTCCATCATATACATTTCCATTCATTATGTACATATAAATTACAACAAATAAAGCAGCACCTGAATTTATACCAAGTATTCCAGAATCAGCTAAATCATTTTTTGTGACCCCTTGTAAAATAGTTCCTGCTGTAGCTAAAGCCGTTCCTACTAATATTCCTATTACTATTCTAGGAAGTCTTAACTTAAAGATAGCAATTTCATTACTTTTAGTACCTTGTCCAATTAATGTTTTAATAACCTCACTTGGTTCTATTGATAATGAACCCATATTCAAACTTATTAAGAAGGTAATAAAGATTAATCCTACTAAAATTCCTGTTACCCAAATAAATTTATGATTCTTTTTTATATTCATAATTTACTTACCTTCCTTTCTAACTAAGTATATAAACACAGGAACTCCTAATAAAGCCGTTAAAGATCCTATTGGTGTTTCATAAGGAGGGTTTATAACTCTAGCTAATATATCACTGTATACTAATAAAACAGCTCCTAATATCATAGAACTTGGTATTATATATTTATAATCTGATCCTACTATTGCCTTACATATTTGAGGAACTATTAAACCGACAAAGACAATATTACCAGCCACAGAAACAGAGGCTCCAGTTAAACATATTACTATGACTATAGCTATAAATCTTACAAGATTCGTTTTTTGTCCAAGACCTATAGCTACCTCTTCTCCTAAACTTAAAATTGTTATTTTAGGTGACATAACCATAGCTCCAATAAAGGCTATTCCTCCTACTAAAGCTAATAAAATTACCCCTTCCCACTTAGCACTAACTAATCCTCCTGATACCCAGAAGCTTAATTGTTGAGATAAATTGAAGTACATTGAAATTCCCATTGCCAAAGATATAAGCAAAGTTCCTAAGGCTGTACCTGCAAGAGCTAACTTGACAGGATCAACTTTTCTAGAAGATCTTGAACTTATGAAATATACTAAAAGACCACTTATACTAGCCCCTAAAAAGGCAAACATCATAAGAGCAAAGCTATTTATTACTAAATTAGGATATATTCTTTGAAGAACAAATGCCACAGCTATCATAAATGTAGCACCTTGAGTTATTCCCATTACTGAAGGTTCTGCAATTGGATTCCTAGTTATTCCTTGCATAATAGCACCAGCTACAGCTAAAAATCCACCTACCAAAGCTGCTGCAAGAGCTCTCGGTATTCTTACATCCCTAATTATTTTAATATTTACATCTGCATCATTTGTAAAAATAGACTTTACTATCATAGAAAAATCAATATCTTTAGCTCCTATAGATATTGATAAAATAATTCCACCAAGCAAAAGTAATAAGCCTATAGCCATTAGCCAATAAGCTAAAGTCTTTTTCTTTTGTATTTTCATAAATTGACCTCCTTAAAGTATCACCCGAGTTTAAATAATTATTTAGTTTAAAATAAAACCTAATTTAAAAATATTCTATTTAAATTGAAATAGTAGGTGTAAAATTCTTAATCTTACACCTACTAAGAAATATGTACTATTTTACAACTTCATCTTTAATTGATTGTAGTAAAAGCTCTCTTCCCATTGGATTGTAAGCTTGACTAAAATATGGACTTACATCAAGCATTGTTACATTTCCATCTTTAACAGCTCTCATCTCATTCCAAACACTATTTGATTCTAAATTAGCCTTATCTGATTCTGTTCCTAAAACTATTATATGATCCGCATCTATTTCAGTAAGTCCTTCAAGTGTTACTGTAGGTAATGTTATACTATCTTGTTTTGGCATTTTACTTGGCTGAGGTAATCCCATATCATCTTTTAAGATTGTTCCTATTCCACCTTCAGTAAATACCATAAATTGTCCTGAATTAGCTAAAACAGCTAAATATGTTCCTTCTCCATTAGCTTTTTTTATTTCATTACCTAATTCTTTCGCTTTTTTATAATAATCATCTAACCACTTTTGAGCATCATCTTCTTGATTAAATAATTTTGCTATCTCTTTAAATTTCGCTTCCCAGTCATTTGAGTTATCTTCAAGCATAACTACTGGTGCTATTTCAGCTAATTGGTCATATATTTTTTCTTGTCTTGGTGACATTATTATTAAATCTGGATTTACTGATAGTATCCCTTCTATATCAGCTGTATCCATCATAGAATGTCCAACTATCTTTGTATCTTTTAATTTATCTGCCATATATGATGGAACTTGATCCGTTTTGTATGAGTCAACATTTGCTGTAGCAACAGGCGTATGTCCTAATAATACTAATTCCTCACTACTACCTGAAATGTCTACTATCCTCTGTGGATTAGTTGGTATTTCAACTTCTCCTTTTACAGATTGTACAACTCTTTTTTCCCCATTATTACTTTCATTATTCTTACTACTTGAACATCCAGCAAGCATTCCAACTGTAAGCACTGCAATTCCTAAAACTGCTAACCTTTTAAATCCCTTCATCATTTGTCCTCCAACTTCTTTTTTTGATTCCCATTAATATTTACTAATGATATTCAATATCATTTAAATTCTAAATTTATTATAGCATCTAATCTTATTTAGTCAATATATTTTTATATTTTTCTATCACTGCAAAATTTAACAATATGACTAAAGTTATTTAATTCCTTCTCTTATAAAAATACAATTTTCTCTTTTCTTATAAATCATTAATACTAAATGATTTCACTAAATCTTAAATTAAGTATAGAAATCTCTAAAAATCAATAAAGCCTAAAATAAATAGAAGCGTAAAGGATTCTCACCTCTACACTTCTATCTATATAATAAAACTTATTCTACATAATAAAATTTTGCATCCCCAAAGGTAGCATGATCTGAATCATTCCCATTTCCTCCATCATTTACTACTAACTTTAATTACATCTAAGTAAACTTGGAATATTACTAAAGAAACAGAACTTCCAGAAACCTCTTGGTCTACTCCGACTTTAGCCATAAAATATGTTTGATTTCCTCCTTAGTTATGCTTCGTGTTTGAAAAACATCATACTTTGAGTAATTTTCATCAATTGCTTTAAGTGCTTCCATTCCACCTACTGTTATTTAATTATTTTATTACCTAGCAGTTCTTAAAGTTAGTGTTTCTTTTTGTGATAATTCTCCATTTGAATATTTAGCTGCTACTTTAAAGTTATATATTGTATGTCTATTTAACTTCTCAACATTGTATTCAGTGACATCTTTTTCAACCTCTGCAATCTTTTTACCATCCTTATAAATTACATATCCTTCTAATCCATAAGTTGATTGCGGAGCCTCCCATCCTAACTTTATATTTCTTTGTTGGACATCCAATGCTTTTAGGTTTTTAGGTGCTTCAACTTTTACTTCCATTTCAACTTCTCCAAAACCATTATACTTAACTTCATATCTAACAGCCTTTTTACCTAGACTCTTAACTTCTAATATGAATGAGCCTCCATCCTTATTTATTTCTATTCTATCTAAAATAGCAGAACTTTCTCCTGCTCCAACCTTAACTGAAGTCTTTTCTGGAAGAATTGAATCCATACTTGAATATAGACTTACTATGTCTCCTTCACCTAATCCTTTTATTTCTAATATTCCATAGTTTGAAGATTCTACAGTAGTTCCTGGTGCTATATAAGGTTTTAGTTCATAACTTCCTGGAATACTAGTTTCAGTCCAAGCCTCATTTTCATATTCAACGCTCATTTTTAAGCTTTCTTCTTTTCCATCTTCAGCTATAGCATAATAAACTCTTCCTTCTTCACTACCTAAATCTAAATCCTCGAACTTAGCCTCTCCATTTCCATCAATAATTTTAGTAGCAAAAGGAGTTTCATCTCCTATGGATTTATAAAGATTTACTGTTTGTCCTTCTTTTCCTCTTGTAATCACTACAGAGTCATTAGCTCCAATATTATTCTTAGCACTTACAAATCTCATAGGAATATAGTCAACTTGCTCTGTATAAGTATCCTCAAATAATTGAAATTCATATATTCTTATAGCACTCCATGGTGAATTACCTGAGTCATCTACTCTTAATCTAAAGTATTGAGAAGTAACTGGTTCTACTAGATTTCTATCTGTAACGGCATCAGTATTTCCTCTTACAGTATCAACCGCCTCATAAGTTTTTCCTCCATCATATGAAACCTCTAAAGCAAAATCGTTTGTATTAGTTTCCTTTGCTTCACCACCAGCTTCTCCATGCATAACAACCCATCTTTGGACAGTCTTTGCTTCTCCTAAATCAACATTTAACCATCCTGAATAAGCATTAGTCGCACACCACTTACTATTATTTTCTACAGTTCCATCAACAGCTTTCATAGCAGGCTCTCCACTATTTTCTCTACTTGCTGTTACTGGTCTATTCAACGCAAAGTTAACAAGTTCTTTATTATCTGGAACCTCAGTTGCATCGTGAGCTATTCCCCAATCAAAAGTAACTCTTTCTCCAGTCCCTCTATTATAGTTAACATCTACAGGAACTACCTCTATTTCAAAATTCATTTCTTCTCCATGTCTCTCAAAGTCTTGAACATAATAAGCATCATTTGGAGTTGCCCCCATAAGCTCTCTTGATCCATCTGGCTTAATTCTATATACTTCATAGAATGCTAAATCTTCCTCATTTCCACTCTCTAATCCGCTCCAAGAAATTCTCGCCTCGGCACTGTTAGCATGGTGAACCATTGATTCCTCCAAAACAACTTTACCAGTTTTTAATCCCTTATTATTTGCTTCAGTATCCTCTATAGATATTTGACCTATATTTATATTAAAGTTCTCTATATCTGACTCACTTTCAAACTCTAAAGATATAGCTGAAATAGTTTTTCCTACATGCTCTCCTAAAGGAATTTTAACCTCTGTCCATTCTCCATTACTATTTTTAGTAACATCAAAGAAAGTAAAGTTTTCATAATCATAATTTTCTCCAAAACATAATCCAACTTTCATATTAGGAGCTGATTCTGTTTTATAAACAATTGATAATTCTGTTGATTCCTTTTCTAAAGTTAAATTTGTACTATAAAGCTTAATATGATTTGGATTTGATGCTTCTAAATTCCCTTGTATTTTTAAAGATGAACCACCATTATAAGCTGCCTTGAAATCAAATTCTGGAGAAAGTTTTGCTCCATTTGACTCAACAATCCATCTCCAAGTTGGGAGATATTCTTGAAGCGCTCTATAATTCCACTCTTCATTTCTTGAAACTTCTCCATCTATATAATAATCTTCCCCATGACCTAAATTAAAGTTTGTTACAAATGGCAAATCATTAATTGCTGATCTATCTGGAACATAGTTTGCTAATCCAGCCCAAGAAGAATTAGTATCTGACTTTGAAGGATCTCCTGTTGGTCCTACCCAGAATTTTTGATCATGATTATAGAAATCATAAGCATCCTTAGCCATTGAGAATGTAGAGTTTGGACAATACATAGCTAAAGAAGTTCTAAGCTTATTATTTTCATCTAGCAGTTGATCTACTCTAAAGCTTGTATTATATGCATTTTGTTGAACATCTAACCCTGCATAAACATCATAAGGACTTCTTCCTAGTCCCCTAGCTGTATCAACAGTAGTATCAATCTTCCACTTACTCCAGTTATAGTTTAAGAAAAATTGATCAGTAGTCTTAACATCTCCATTTTGGAAAAATGGTGCATTTCTATCATTTAATGAATCCTGATAAGACACATTTCCTGTGGAAACCATGGAATCATACCATCCAATAACTATATCTGGATCTTTTTCTCTAATATATTCAAGCATTTCTATCATTAAATCTGCATCATTTTTATTACATCCATAAGATTCTTGGTTGAAGAAGTAACCATCAAATCCATAGTAGTTAGCAATTTCTATCATTTTATCTGCCACTGGGAAATTTCCATTTTCATCTTTTTGAATAAATTTTCTAACTTGCTCAACATGCCCTGCTCCACTTCCCCATGGGAATCCTATTGTAGCTAAAACAGGAACTCCGTTCTTATGTCCAACATCTATTACATCTGCTGTTGGCATTAAAAATATTCCCTTACTAGAACCTCCCCAATAAACATAAGAGTCAATATATTGCCAATATGAGAAAACATAAGCATTAATTGATTCTGTTCCTTGAACTGGCGCATTATCTGTTAATGGATTAGTTAAAGCGCAATTCATTATTCTAGCCTCTGGATGAGCATTTTTATTTACTATGTCACCCATAAACCTATCTTTTCTTTCAATACTAGCTCTATTATATTTAGTATCTGGATCGCTCTCCGGTGTCCAATTCAATAAATCATCTATGCTATACCCTTGTCCAAGTGGAGCTAATGACTCCTTTTGATCATATGGAGTGTTTTGAGAAGCCTTAACTTCCTTAGGTGCTCCTAAAGTAAATAAAGATGTTGTTACTGATACTAGACATAATATAGATAGTAATCGTTTACTCATTACTCCTTTAAAATTCATACTTACTTTTCCCCCTTAAAATATAAGTTGTAGTAAAAATGTACTACTTTATATTTATATTTTTCCAAAATTAATTTATGCTATTTTAAAATAGATAATATATATTCCGAAATTTTATATTTAAAATTATTTCCTTTAAACATAAACTTTTCTAAATTTAATTAAGATATATAAATATAACTAAGTATTAAAAATATTGTATAAATATTGAATATTGTAATATTTTTTTCACATTTAAATCATAACTCTGTAAGGTATATATGAGAAAATATTCTTAAGGATAAATATTACATTACTTGAAGGTAAAAACAAAGGAAGTGAGAGATTGATTAAAAAGAAAATTTTTGTTGGAATAGCTGTTGTAATAGGTCTACTTATAGCAGCCTTCATTATTTTCGAAGGTTTTTTAACATATAAAATGATGACTTTTAAAAAGATAAACCAACTTAAGGATGTAGACTATGAAATAATTTTAGGTGCTGGATTAGAAGGAGACAAGCCAAGTCCTATCCTCCAAGAAAGACTAGATGCTGGGCTAGCTTATTTGGAACTTCATCCCAACACTAAGGTAATAGTTTCTGGTGGACAAGGTCATAATGAATTAATTCCAGAAGCTGAAGCAATGAAAGATTTTCTTGTTAGAAAAGGAATTGATCCTAATAGAATTATAGAGGAAGATAAATCTAAATCTACTTTTCAAAACTTAGAATTCAGTCAAAAAATTCTTGATGAAAGAAATGCTAGTAAAGATGAAATATTAATAGTAACAAGTGATTTTCATCTATTTAGAGCTATGGAAATTGCAGATTACTTCGACATAAAAAATGAAGGGCTTCCATCAAAAACTCCTATAGTTCTTAGAGTTCAATATATGGTTAGAGAATTTCCTGCTATGATTAAATTACTTTTACAAGAGACATTTTTAGATACTAAAGATATTGTTTAATAATAATCTTATGTTTTAAAATAAAATCAGCAATAAAAATAGATGGGATTGTATTAAAACTCAAAAATAAAACTTATAAATATTATGAAAATTATATATTTATAAGTTTTTTTGAGCTATTTTGATACAGACCCATCTTCTTTAAAATTATCTATTTTTGTATTTATTATATTTATTTCTGGACTATTTTCATCAACTCTTTCTATTTTAACTACAAGATATTTAGCTTTTTCTATATCACCTCTTCTTATAGCTTCATTTGCTTTATCTGAAAAATATACTATCATACATTGCTTGCACTCTTTTATTTCTTCGCTACTCTTATCTCTCAAATCTCCTGATTTATCAGTAATCTTACTGAAAACATCTATTGCATCTGAATATCTTCGTGCTCTTTTTAATTGCAATCCTCTATCATAAAGTTCATTTTGTTCCTTGTTAAATTGTATTTTATCTATTTTTTCACATACTATATCTGATTTGTGATCCATAATCTTTGCTTTATCCAATAATATTTCAGCTGTCTTATACTCTCTATTATCAATAGCTTTATTTGCATTCTCTATAATATTATTAAATCTTTCTTCTTTTAAATTGATGTAATGCTCAGATATTGCCCATGCCCCTAAGCCAAAACATCCAATAATTAATATAATTGTGATTAACCTTTTCATCTCCTCATCTCCATATTCAAATATATACAAACGCATCAAATTATTAACATTTTATTTACTTTATTATAACACATTCTGAAAACGTTTGTATATATGTTTTTTGAAATGGCTATATGTTCTAAATAATGTTGATTTTCAGATAGAATTTTAAGATTATTATCTTATACTAAAATATTTTTATTATATTAATTTTTTGTTTTAATAACAAAGGAATATGCATTTCTAAAGTTTCTATGATTATATTTTTCTCTATCAACAATAATTACTGTGTATTCCTTATTGGGCTCTAACCCAGTTATCTCTTTGCTATTTTCATTTAAATCAATTTTACAATATTCTTCACCATTTAAAACTATATATGCAGGTTCTATTTCCTTGTCTATAAATTCCTTCCAAGAAATTATTATCTTATTAGATTCCACTTTAATTCTAAAAGGATTGTACGCTGTTTCTAGTTCTGCACTTCCTAATGCTTTTTTATAGACCTTGAGCTCATCAATTAATAATTCTTTTATTTCATTTTCTTTAAACTTAGTTAATTTCAAAATTCCATTTATAAAAGCTTTATTTAAAGAAATATCATTTTGATTTCTTTCTTCCATATGAATTACATCTCCATCCATATGGTATTTTAATTTATTTTCATTATTTTTACTTATAGCAATTTGGTGCCACTCCTCACAATTAATCTTACTCCAAAACAAAATTGTGAACTCACTATTTTGAGATGAAATTATTAAATTTTCTTCATCAAATATTCCTTTATTAATTAAGCTTTTAAAATCTTTTATTCTCAAAGCCTTTCCTTCATAAATTCCTGTAGCAAATTCTTCTTCAATATTAATTAATTTGTTATAAGAAGATTTATCTCTTAAGGAACAATTATTAAAATCAATATCTAAAATCTTTGCTTTTTCATAGAACTTAGCGTCTAAATCTACTATATAGTTGTAATCTTTTATCCATTTATGTTCTCTATAATCGTATAGACTTATTTGAACTTTGTCCTCATTGACACTTACATGATATCCAATCTCGCCTCTAGAATCCCCATAATCATTTGAACGAAATCCAGGTACATCAACCATTATTCCATATTCAGTTTTTAAAACATCTAACTTTCCTAATCCATTATGAATATGCCCAGTAAACATTATGCATTTAGGATGTTTTCTTAAAACTTCTTTTAAAGCAAAATCCTGAACGCCAACATCCCATTCATTACTATTCCAATAAGTATCTCTTAAAGCTTGATGTAAAAATAAAAATACAGGCTTATCTTCTTCTTCTCTTTCTCCCATAGCTTTATCTAACCAATCAA
Source organism: Clostridium sp. LIBA-8553 (assembly GCF_057782465.1). Classification (NCBI taxonomy): domain Bacteria; kingdom Bacillati; phylum Bacillota; class Clostridia; order Eubacteriales; family Clostridiaceae; genus Clostridium; species Clostridium sp. LIBA-8553. Next base: position 958,124 of record NZ_CM173489.1, on the reverse strand, counting down.
GTTGTTCTTGAGAAATATAGGCACGATCCTTAATATGCCATTCAGTGTTAAGAAAAATAAAATGATATCCATTAATCCATTTATCAAAATATATTTTTCCTTCAGTTTCTCCCATATATTTTTTATTGTATTTCATGTATAAACTATAAGGTTCATTCCAAGTATCTTTCCATCTAACTTGGTGATTTCCTATTGCAGTTAAAATTTCTAATTCCTTATGGTGTTTATCTAATATATCAAAATAAGTTTTAAACTGATATTCCTCACCAGATTCTGCAAAATCTCCACAAACCATGATTCCAGAAGAATTCTTAAAATCATTTTTAATACTTTCAATTGCTTTATTCCACTTCACACTTAGCTCATGTTCCATACTATCACTAACAATATGAATATCGCTAAAAACATCAAACTCAAGTATGCCTTCTTTTGGAATCTCATGACTCTTATAAAAACCAAAGTCTCTTCCTAAAATCCTATTTACCATATATTCACTCATATAAATTAATTGCTATAAAACTTATAAAATTACAGCAATCCCTTCCCTCCTTTAATTGAAGTATTTCATAAAATATACATTTCCCTTTTACTTTATCCCTTGTTTTAGAAATTGTATATTGTCTATTCCTACAAAATCATAAATTTGCAATTCTTCTATTTAATTCTTTACTTATGTTCATAAAAAGTTTATATTAATATAGTATTAGTTAACACTTTATTCAAAATTTTAAATTAATTAGATTTTAATAGTTAACTAAAACAAAAGCTAAACTTTAAATTGTTAGTTATAAAACATATTTTCATATATAATATTTAGCTATAATAAGGAGTTGAAAAAATTGAATACAACAAACAAATTTAAAAACACTATTTCAACATTAATTATGATTGTTTTATCATTTTTAATCATTCATCTATTACATAATATTTCAAAGGGCATTGTTGGATTAATGTGTGGAGGACAATTACAATTTAGTCATGGAATTTCTGTAGTAAATGCTAATTACGGAAACTTTTCTTATGTGCTTAATCTTATAGTTGGTATTTCAATACCTGTATTATTTTTATTTGCACTAGTACTTATATTTAATAATTCATTAAGAAATGGATTATATCATAAATTTACTCTTATATTCTTCATATGTTCAGTTTTAAGTATTTCAATATACTTAATATTCTATCCTTTCATTTCATTATTTACTGATCTTGGATTACATACTGAACTAGATGAATTAATAGAATTAACAGGAATAAGTCCATTAATTATATTACTAATAGCTTTATTAACGGTAGCTTTATTAGTAAAACTAGCTTCAAGAAAAAATTTATTTAAACATATGCAAAACTCTAAATAAATCATTCTAATCTTAATAAAAAAGGTTGTATTAAAAACTTTAATCAATAAAACTTATAAATAGTATGAAGAGAATATATGGATAAGCTTTATAATTTAAGCCATTATGTAGAAGATTTTACGTTAAGAAGCGAAGTTGTTTGACCAATGGGAGTTCTTCACTTTAGCAAAATCTTCGGAATAATGGCTATAAATAAGGACTACAATGTAACTAACGTTCCATTGTATAAGTTCAAGAGCCAAATTAAAATTTGGACTTTCACTTAAAATCCAGTAATTCTCGGAATATATTTATAAATTTTATTTACTTGTTTTAATACAACCCTTTATTTATTATTATTCTTCTTTTCAAGCATTATGTTAAGTATAGTGTCATCAACAGTTTTAAAACCATTTTGAATTAATGTTTCTATACTTTCAATAGTTTTTTCTACATCTTTAGAAACTATTCCATCATTAGATGTTGCGGATATGCCGTTCATAGCCAGGTTTGCACATTGAATTGCTGCGTTTGTTCCAGTAGCAATTTTTAAAGCACAAGTTTCCTTCGCTCCATCACATATCATTCCTGAAAGATCTGAAATCATATTATTTATACAGTAATTTATATTTTCTATGCTGCCTCCAAGTAGGTAAGTTATTCCACAAGAAGCTCCTGTTGCCCCTGCAATTCCTGCACCACATAAAGGAGAAAGTCTTCCCATATGTTTTTTTATTCTAATTGTAACTAAGTTACTTAAAACTAAAGCTCTTGCTAATTCTTCTTCAGATTTTTCTAAAAGCTTTGCTGTTTGAGCTACTGGAATTGAACAGGCTATACCTTGGTTACCACTTCCTGCTGTTGTCATTATAGGCATTGCACAACCATCCATTCTAGCATCTGAAGCTGCTGCTGAAGCTGCAATTATTTTATTTGAAGCATCATTAGAAAACAGATTGAAATTTCCTTTTTGAATTATTTTACTTCCAACTTGAAGACCATAATCTCCTCTTAATCCTTCTTCTGATACTCTTTCATTCATTTTTGCGCTTTCTAAGATGAATTTTATATCATCAAAATCTACCTTTTTAGCAAAGTTGTAGATATCTTCTATTTTAAATAGTTTATGATCTTCTTCTAACTCTTCATTAACTTCATTATTGTTATCTATTAAAATTTCATTATCACATTTAATTAAAGTTACATTAGTATGAGTATCTTCTATAATTACTGTAGACTTTGAGATTTCAGAATAAAGTTCTACTTCTATGTAAAGAGCCTTATCAATATCTTTTTGCTTTATATTTATTATATTGCTTTCTACAATTTGCTTAGCTTTTTTTAGTTCATCCTCTGTAAAATTAGATAATATGGTTAATTTTTTATAGGATTTTTGAATTGAGATTCCTAATGCAGCTGCTATTTCTATTCCAACCCCACCAGTTCCAGGTATTCCAACTCCTAATGCATTTTTTATTACATTTTTACTTAAATAAATATTTACTTTTTTTATTTTTCCATTTAAATGTTCTGCTGCTATGGATGCTGCATAAGCTATTGCTATTGGCTCCGTACATCCTTCTGATGGTACCACTTCTTTTTTTAATGTTTTTAAGTATAACTCTCTCATATTCTCACCTTCATCAAGTTTAATTTATATCTTAATTATACCATTTAAAGAATTAATATGTAATCAATTACACAACTCTTTTGCTATTTGTTAAAAAAAGTAATTTATAGCTAATAAATCATTTAAATAAAGCCCTATTTTAGGTTAATGTGATTTTTATCTACACTTTCAGACCTAGCTAAAAATAAATACTAATTTAAAATATAGCCTTAAATAAAAAAGGTTACATCAAAATCATGACAAGACTAACTCTCCTTATCATATTATTTGATATAACCATTCTCTACTTTTGTGTTCAATTTACCTTATAGTAACCAATCTAAATTTCTCTACAAACTAATTCTATTTTATATATAATTTATTAAAATCCATTAAAACTTTCATCCTCTTTAAAAGTTAAGTAACTACTTTTCCAAACTCTTTAATTGTAGACTCTCTCTCTAATAACTTTGTTTCTATCACTATATGTTTATTTTCACTTTTTTTATTTATTAAATCTAATAATAGATTTATACTCTCTTTTGCTAGCTTTTCCTTTGGTTGCTCTATGGTAGAGATTCCTGGGAAATAATATTTCGTCATCTCCATACCATCAAAACCAAGTAAAGCTATATCTTCTCCAATTTTAAGGCCTTTATCCGTTATTGCCTTTGCTGCTCCTACTGCCATAATATCAGAAATTGCAAATATAGCAGTTACTTCTTTGCTTTCTTCTAGCAATTCTAAAGTTTTATTGTATGCATGCTTGCAATCATACTTTCCATATTTTATATACTTTTTATTTATTGCAAACTTCTCTTCAAGAATAGCTCTCTTATATCCATTGAATCTCTCTATACTAATTCCTTTATCATCCTCATCTCCTAATAATATAGCAATATTTTTATGTCCCTTATTAATTAAATATTTTACTCCCTTGTAAGCAGAGTATCTATTTTCAACCTTTATGGTAGAAATTGAATTTATATCCTGTTTAGTTAGTACATCTGCTGAAGTGAAAACTATAGGAACCTTTATTTCCTTAAATAACTTGCTATCTACATTATAAAGCTGAGCTCCTAAAGAAATGATGCCCTTAAGCTTATTTTCCTTAATCAAGGATAACATACTCTTTATTTCTTCAGTTTCATTTTTATATTCTCCCTGTTGAAGTATCATAAAATAACCTGCTTTTGAAATTTCTTCTCTAATGTAATTAATAATCTCTGAAAAGAACGGGTTATATACCCCCCTTACAAATATGCATATATTTCGTGTATCATTCATCTTCAAAAGTCTAGCACTATTGTTAGGTACGTAATTATATTCTTCAATTATTTTAGTTACTTTTCGTCTAGTTTTATCGCTTACATCTGAGCAATTATTTATTACTCTTGAAACAGTTCCAACACCAACTCCTGCTATTTTGGCTATATCCTTAATCTGCATAAATTCTCCTAAATCCTTCTTTATTCTTTTACAGCCCCAGCTACTAAACCTTTTGCTATAAATTTTTGAATTGATATAAATATAATCATTATAGGCACTGTAGCTACCATTGCTGCTGCTGCATATTTAGGCCAACTAGTTGTACCATTGTTCATCATACCATTTAATCCAAGCATTAATGTTTTTACTTCTGGAGCTTTTAAAAGTGCTGCTGATATCATAAATTCTCCAAATACTCCTATAAAAGAGAAGAAAAAGATTACTATAAGCATAGGAGCTGATAATGGAAGAATTATTTTCATAAATATTTTAAAATGAGATGCTCCATCAACATACCCTGATTCATCTAACTCCTTAGGAATTCCATCAACAAATCCCTTCATAAGCCATATATTATATGCGCTTGAACCACATAAAACCAATATTAAGAAAGGAATATTGTCCATTCCAAATGGTAATTTATAAGCTATTGATAATATAGCTGGAATTGCCATTGTTGCTGGGAACATCTGAAGTATTAAAAGTGTCATTAATCCATATTTTTTCCCAGCAAATTTTAATCTACTAAAAGCATAAGCCGCTGGAAGTGTCATTATAACTTGTACTATTGATACACAAAAACATACTATTAAACTGTTCTTAATCCAAATTAAAAAGTCTGTTTCCTGAAAGATATGTCTATAATTATCAAAAGTTATTGCCTTAGGAATTATTCCATTCTCATAAAAACTTGTTCCTGGTGATAAGGAAGCTGATATTATTGCCCATATAGGAAAAATTATTATGAGTATTGAGATCCATAAAAATACTCTACTAATCCATAGCTTTACTCTTCTTTTTTTACTGATTTTCTTTTTATAAACCAACTTTTTATTTTCTAGTGATTCTTCATTTTTGCTTAGTTCTATTGAATTGGCACTTTTTGATCTTGTAATACTACTCATATCTTAATCCACCTCCTTAAATTGACCTGATGCTCTCATTTGGAAAAATGAAATACCACCAACAATAATAAACATTAATATTGATAGAGTTGCTGCTAATTCGAATCTTCCAAACTGAGTTGACATCTTATATGCTGCTGAGCCTAAGATATCTGTATATCCTGCAAATGGTGAGTCTGGTCTAACTGGCCCGCCTTTGAATAGTAAGAATGCCACTCCAAAGTTACCAAAGTTCATTGCCCATGAACCAATTAATAATGGATAAGCAGTTCTTGTAAGACATGGAAGTGTAATTTTAAAGAATTTTTGAAATTCATTTGCCCCATCAATATCAGCAGCTTCATAATATGTATCTTGAATTGATGATAATCCTCCTAAACACACATTCATCATGTATGGGAATCCAATCCAAATACTAACTAAAACTAAAGCTAATCTTGCTGGTCCTACTGTTGTAAGCCACATAACTGGCTCTTTTATAATATGTAATTTAAGTAAAAGTTGATTTATAGCTCCATATTGACTATTTAATAAACCTTGGAATGCTATTATTATAATGGTAGCAGGCAATGCCCAAGGTAATATTAATAACCCTTTATAAATAAATGACTCTTTCATATCTTCATTAGACAAAATTATTGCAAAGATCAATCCTAAAGCAAAGCTTCCAAAAGTTATCACTGTTGCAGCCACTACTGTCCATCCAAAAACAGGTAAGAAAACCTCTTTTAAAGGTCCTGTTAAAACACTTTTAAAGTTTTCTAATCCAACAAACTTCCAACCAGTATTTACTGTCTCTAGATTATAATCGGTAAATGCAATTACTATTGTTAATGCTATGGGTATTATTGACAATATAAGCATGCTTATAAGTGCTGGTGCTAAAAACTTTGAAGCAGTTAAATTGTCTTTATTCTTACTTTTCTTTCTCACCATAAATTTTTCACCTCAATACTACTTTCTAAATTCTAAATAAAAAGGGGAATTGTTTTCCCCTTTTTTATCTTATTGCTTTTGTAAATCTATTCCTTTTTTAACTCCAGCCACAATTTCATTTGCAACTTCTTGTGGATTTTCTCCTTGAAGTACTCTTTGAATATTCTTTAATGGTTCCCAAACAGCATCCATAGCTTTAATATTTGGCATTGGTTCTGCATTTTTAACTGATCCTAAGAATCCTTGAACATATTCGTTATCTTTAACTTCTTTCTTATCTAACATAGCTTTAGTTACTGGAATTTTTCCTTTTTCATATAAACCTTCTTGAGTTTCTTTTACTAAATAATCTAAACATTCCCATGATAAATCTATATTTTTGGATTTTGAACTAACAAAAGCACATTGAACTCCGGACATTGGTTTAAATTCTTTACCATCTATTGAAGGAATTTTGGATACACCAAAGTTAAGATTAGCCTCTTTTAATCCTTGTATATCCCAAGGTCCTGATATGTAGAACATAGATTTTCCTTCTTTAAAGTTTGTCAAAGCTATATCTCCACTTATATCTGCTGGCATGAACTTATCTTTAACAACAAAGTCTTGAAGCATTTGTAACCCCTTAACAGATCCTGCATTATTAAGTCCTATATCATTTACATCATATTTACCATCTTTTTTACCAAATATGTATCCACCATTTGTTAATAAAAACCCTAAATCGGTATATTGATCATTTATATTAAATTGGAAAGAACCCTCACCTTTTTTAAGTGCTTCATTTACAAGCTCATCCATTGTTTTTGGAGCTTCTTTAACTAAATCTTTATTGTAATATAACGCTGTTGTTTCTACTGATATTGGAATAGCATATTTTTTATTATCTACAGTTACAGCATCCCAAACCCCTTTATCTACATATTCATCTTCTTTAACATACTTAGATGGAACTTCTGATAATATTCCTGCTTGTTCATATGCTGCCAGTTGATTATGTGCTGATCCAAAATATATATCTGGTCCTTTTGTTGAGTTAGCAGCTTGTAAAAATGCTTGAAAATCTCCATCATCTCTTACTACCTTAACTTTATTTCCAGTTTCTTTAGCCCAATTATCTGCAGCTTCTTTTAATACTGGCACCTCTTTCTCAGGTAGTTTTGTCCAAATTGTTAATTCAGTACCGCTTCCTGATGCCTCAGCCGTTTTGTCTCCGCTACCAGAGCACCCCATAAACATAGTTGTTACTAATACACCAGTTAATAATGTTGCCAATAACTTTTTCTTAATCATTTTTAATTACCTCCCATAAACTCTATACTATAGTTTTTTATTTTAATTATTAATTAAAATCTTATTTGTAAACATTTACATAAGGTGACATACATATCCTTATTAATTAATGTATATTATTGATAATATCTAATTCTTTATTTGAAATTTTGTAAAGTTTTTTAATTAAAACTAACTCAAGAATCACTAATACATAAAATAAGATTAATATTTTAATAGCTAACTTTTAAAGGTTAGCTAAAGCAAACTTTATTAAATTTAAAGCTTGCTCTAACTGAGGGATTTTATTTTATCATTTAAAATTCCTTATAAATCTTAAATGCGAAGGGCTTTAATTTAATTTCTTCCTCTAAAAACTCTATATTATTATTAAATAACTCACTAACCTTTTTATTTTTAAGTTCTTTAGGTAAAAATACTTTTTCCTCTTTACCCGAATTATTCATTATAACAACTATGTCACCTTTTGAGTAGATAAGTATATTATCCTCACTAGTCGCTCTTATCCAGTTATTATCTAGTAAATTAAATTCTTTATTTTCTTTTCTAATTCTTATAATTTTTTTCATGAATTGAAGCATATCCTTGTCTTGCTTATTTTCATCCCAAATCATACATCTTCTATGGAATTCCATTCCCATTCCTTGGTCACCTTCCATACCAACTTCATCTCCATAATATATACATGGAGACCCTGCTTGAGTAAACATAAATAGATATGCTAATTTCATCTTATTCTTATTTCCTCCAGCAACAGTTAATATCCTTGGTGTGTCATGACTATCTAATAGGTTAAATATTGTTTCTCCTATTTGTCTTAAATAACTAACCTTATTAGCTTCTATCATATATTTAAAATCTTCTGTATTAGACTGGTCTAAACAGAAATATTCTTTAGCTGCATCTGTTACAGGATAGTTCATAACTGCATCAAATTGATCTCCCATAAGCCATGGAAGTCCATCATGCCAAACTTCTCCTAATATATAAACCTCTTTATTAGTTCCTTTTACTACCTCTCTAAATTTTCTCCAAAATACATGATCAACTTCATTACATACATCTAGTCTCCAGCCATCAATGTTCATCTCCTTAACCCAGAACTCAGCAACCTTTAATAAATAATCTACAACCTCTGGATTTTCAGTATTTAATTTAGGCATTGTAGCTATTCTTCCAAAGGTTTCATAGTTTAGATTATTTCCATCAACATTTTCTAGACCTCCTTCTAGAACAGGAAACTTCTTTATACAAAACCAATCTTTATATCTTGACTTTTCATTGTTCTTTAATACATCTTGCCATTGAGGTGAAAAATAACCAATATGATTAAATACTGCATCTAGCATTATTTTCATTCCTCTTTCATGAGCCTCACTTACAAGCTTTTTAAATACTTCATTTCCTCCTAGAGCTGGGTCTACTTTAAAGTAATCAATAGTTTCATATCTATGGTTTTCTGTTGCTTCAAAGATTGGACAAAAATATAATCCATTAACCCCAAGATCACATAAATAGTCTAATTTATCTAAAACACCTTGTAAGTCTCCTCCCATAAAGTTGTATCTAGTAGGCTCTGTTCCCCACGGTTCAACATTTTCAGGGTCTATAGATTTATCTCCATTACAAAATCTATCTGGGAATATTTGATACCAAACTGTATCTTTTACCCATTGAGGTGTTTTAGCAACATCTATACTATTTAAATATGGGAAACAATAAAAGTTTTCTATAGCACTTAGCTTTCTTTCATCATTTTCTCCATTTAATTCATCTATTCTTTTTTCTGTAAATAAAAGAGTTTCTTCTTCTCCATATAATATAAACCCATATCTTGAACGCTTTGTTATTGGCTTATAATCAATTATCCAGTGATCAAAATACTTAGTTTCACATTCCTTTCTCATAGGATAGCTTTTTCCGCCTATCCATCTTCCTCCTCCAGTGGCATTCATGTTTCCTCCATCACATCCACCTACATCCCATATATATGGATCTCCAATTCTTATATCCACCTTTTTAACTTCACCCTTTTTAGTTTTAATCCTTAAATTTAAGGTATCATCATTATACCCATAAGAATAATTACTCTGTGCTATATGATGTATTGCCTCTCTTGTAATTTTATTACTCATAAACTCCTACTCCTCCATAAATATTTTTATATTTTTTGTCTTATAGCCATCAATTATGAAATTTAGCTTCAACAAATTTAATTTTAAAAATCAATATACCTTAAGATAAATTCACTAAAATTCATATTTCGAATAACCTAAATGAATCAAGTCTGATTTTATTCTAAAGTAATGAATAATCGCATTCAATAACTTTTTAGAAACGTTTCCAATTTTCTCTTAAAAAAACTTATTCACACTATAAATTTAACTACTTTATTGAATTTCTTCTTATAAATTCATAATCTAAATTAATTCCTGATACAACTTTTTTTCCCTTTATGAGATTTACTAAAAGTTGTCCTCCTTCATATCCAAGCCTATACATATCTTCTTTAACTGAACTTAATGTAGGAGTTAAATATTTTGCTATTTCCTTATCTCCAAAGCTAACTACTGAAACACTCTCTGGAATGTTTATCTTAAGTCTTTTTAATCCTTTATAAGCTCCAATAGCTATATTATCTGAAGCACAAAATACCCCATCAATCTCATTGTTAGAAATTAATTCTTCTATTGCTTCTTCACCAAATTCCTTTGAAAAATCTCCACAATAAATTAATTCATCTGTTATCTCAAGATTGCTTTTAGCTAAAGCTTCAATATATCCTTTTATTCTTTCTTTAGTAACATACAAATCTCTTTTTCCTTGGATTGTAGCTATTTTTTTACAACCACTATTTATTAGACTTGTAACAGCTTCATAAGCAGCTTTAAAATTGTCTATACTTATGCTAGCAACACTTTCTCCAGATATATCAGAATTAACAGTTACTATGGGAAAATTTTTGCCAATCAATTCTATAACATGTTCATCATTTTTATCTAAACCATATAACATTGCTCCTGCAATATCATTTTCTCTACAAAACTTATAATAGGACTTTCCATGCTTTTTTGATACTGAAGATGTAAATATTGATATGGAGTAATTTTCTTCCTCACCATATTTATATAACCCTCTTAATATATCAAATACTGAATCTTGCTCATTTAAACTATTTGTTATTATAACTAAATTATTGCTATTTCTCTTAACTAGAGCTCTTGCATGTTTATTAGGTACGTAATCTAATTCTTTGGCTACTTTCAATACCAACTCCTTAGTGTAAGAATTTATATCATCATATCCATTTAAAGCTCTAGATACTGTAGATATAGATACGTGACATCTTTTTGATATATCTTTAATTGTAGTCAATTTAACTTCTCCCCTTTTGTAACAATAGACATAATTATAATTTATTAAGTAAAATCTAAATTTAAAAACTTGTTTTAAACTCCAAATTAATGTTGTTATTTACTTAGATAAATTCAACTAAAACAATTCAAGTAAAGCAACTATTTAATTATTTATTATTTTTAATAGTTACAAAGTATTTGTGAATATATAATTAACATAGTTTTAAAATAATTTCATTTTTTAACAATTTATTCTCTTGTATGTAATTATATTCCCATTTATGAAAACGTTCAATATTTTTTCACGATTTTAATCAACGGAATCGTTTCCGAGTTTTTCCCAAACTATATTTCAAACAAAATCACACTATATTGATATTATTAATAACAAAAACTGTATGCTTATTTTTAAATTAAGCATACAGTTTTTATTTTCCTAAATAGTTATTCTAAAATCTAAACTAATTTATAACAGAAATAAATAGTAAAAATTCACCTTACATTAAAATTTATTTTTCCTACTTCTAATTTTGCCAATCTACTGTTATAATTCCTGTGGAATCAGTTGGTGTTTTATAAACATGATTGTTTCCACTTTCCCATATAACTTGATTTCCTTTTTTCTTAATAAACTTAAAATTTATTTCTTTTCCTGCTGGAACACTTACATCGAAATACCAGTTAGGATATTTATATTCTATTTGATTATACATTGCCCCAATAGCTTTATCTGGATTCCAATTTCCAAGTTCAGCTACATCACCACTTAAATATATATTTTCTCCCATTAATGTTTTAGCATTTTTAACTACAAATCTAACACATACTTGTTTATCTGTTAAAACATTTATATTCTTATATTCATTTGATTTTATTCCATTAGAAGTTGTTAAACTAACATTTACCTTACCTGGAGTCACATTAGGAACCTTAACTTTTACCTCTCTATCGTTCCAAGAAATAACTTCTCCTTCCTTATCTCCAATGTTAACAGTTCCTTTAGAATCACCAAATCCTCTACCATCAATGGTTACTGTTTTACCTGTTTCTACAGTAGAATTTCCTACATGTCCTATTATAGGATTATTTTCTTTAGCTACATAGCTCCATACGGCTGTTGCTCCTGGTTTCAAATTGAAATTCTTAATATTTCCATTACCGTCTACTTCAATGTTATTTTCTGTAGTTACTCCGTTTAAAAGACTTTCATAAGTTCCTTGTGGTAGTGCTGTCATAGCCCCTGTTATATCTACACTATTTGATTCACTATTATTTATAGCAACTAAAGCTACATTATCACCAAATTTTCTTTCATAAATGTAGACATCATTGTTAATCCATCTTTGCTCAGTAGTTCCATAAGCTATAGCTGGATTTGTTTTTCTTAAAGCCGATAGCTTTTGTATTATTTTATAAGCTGTTGTATTTTCATCGAATCCAGTCATCATTGCTCTGTTATATGGATCTCCATTACCAGTCATATATTGTTCTGTTCCATAGTATATAGCTGGTACCCCTCTTGAAGTTAGTGTACAAACTAAAGCCTCATCAACATTTCTCTTATCTCCATTTTCAGTTTGGAATCTATCCATATCATGGTTATCAATAAATGTAACTTGATCATTTACATGATCATATTGATTAGCTGTATCTGTAATAACTTGATTTAATCCATACATATTATCTGAACCATCTCTAAATACTTCTCTAACCTTTTGAGCATATCTAAAATCTAATAAATTCATTCCACTATTATTTGCAAACTCTACATTTTTGGGATCATTTTCTCCTTTTCCTAAGAACCATTCACCAAAAGTAAATACTTGCTTATGATCATAAACACTATCCATGAAGTTCTTTTGCCAACCTTCTGGCATATGTTTAACTGCATCCATTCTTATACCATCAATTCCAGTATCAAGCCATATATCTATAGCTTGTTTAAGATATGTATCCACAGTAGCATTTTCATGATTTAAATCTGCTAAATCAAACAAGTTCTTATATATTCCATTTTCTATTGTTGAGAAATCAGTTCCCCCATTATGATTAAATATTCCATTAGGATCATTAGAATGAGTTGCTATAAGCTTTCCATTATCGTAAAGTGCTCCATCTTCTGCTCCTTTACTTGTAGGAGATGTATGATTAGGTGCAAAATCTATTACAACCTTTATATTGTTATCATGAGCAGTTTTAACTAAGTTTTTAAAATCCTCCATATTACCAAAAGCAGGATTTGGCTTTTTGAAATCTCTTGCCCAATATCCATGATAAGAAGTACTTCCATCTGGAAATACACTATAAATATTTTCAACTGGTTGAGAAATCCACAATGCTGTTATTCCCATATTATTTAAATAACCACTCTTTATTTTATCAGCTATTCCCTTCCAATCTCCACCAAAGTATTTTTTTAAGTTTTCTTTGTTTGCATCATACATACCATTCTTAGGATTATTTGATGCATCACCATCATAAAATCTATCTGTTACAATTTGATATATAACATCAGTATCAAAGTTAACCTTGTTATCAACAGAGGCATCAGCTGAATATTTCTCCGCTGCATACACTGTTTCCATATTAGGAATAACAGGTAAAGTAACAACTCCTTGTGCTATAGTAATTCCAAGAGCTATACAAATCATTTTAATTTTTTTACTCATAAATCTCTTCCTTTTGGATATATAGATTTAATATTAAAAAATTGCAATTTTCTATATTATAAATTTATTATAACTTATCATGTAATCCTTTAACATAAGAGTTTTACCTAAACCGTTTCCGACTTTATAATGTAATTAAACTAAAAGCTATAAATAATCCTTATACTAATAAGATAATTTGCATATCAAAAAAATTTACAAACATTATTAAAGATCCTGTGTAACATTTAATATAACGCCTATCTTCTAATATATTTATAGATTTTATTTAGAATTATCCTATATAAATTCCTTGTTATTTCTATATTGCCCCTACTTCTAAATACTTAATTTATACCATATAAAAAACTAAGTTACTCTTTTGAATAGATTTCTAAATATATAAGGATACCTAATAAAGTGCTATTTATTAAAAAACTCATAAGAGGACTATTAACTTTAAAAAGCATATCTAGAGCGAAAATTAAAATCCAAAGTCCATAAACAAAAATTCTTGTACTTTTAGCTTTTCGCTTTTTCAACTTACTTCTTCTATTTTCTACCATAATCCCAACCCCTTATTACAAATATTTCCATATATTAAGAATAACTCATTTTTTTGATTTTCCCAAGTAATCTTATGTTAACTTTCCATTAACTTACAAAACTCTATACTATATAAAAACAATTAGCTTTAAAAGTAAACTTATATATTTTCATTATTTTTAAACAAAAAAAATTACTGAAAATAATACTTTCCAGTAATATTAGTAGTAAAACTACTAGTTTTGCTAAACTTTTATAAAATTACTTGTATCAATTTATAAAAACTCTTTTAATGCCTTTATATATTTAGCTGAATGAGAATCACTTCCTAAAATCATAGGTATCTCTTTCTCAGTGGCCATATCTAATACCTTACCTTCAACATAAAGTTCTCTACATTCTTCTTTTCTTAAGCCTGCAATATTAAAATCAAGCTCATACTCTTTTTCTTTTATGATATTTAATATCTTCTCTATCTTTGGAAGATGCTTTTCATAGTTATAAGGAAATTCTTTATTAAACTTTCTTACTAAATTTAAGTGGCCTATTCTCTTAGGCTCATAGGATCCTAAATCACTTTCTAATGCCATAATTACGGTGTCATAGTATTTATTATATACTTCATCTAAGGAACCTAAATCCCCTATAATTTTTTGAAATTCTTCTGTACTAAAATCAATGCAATAATAACCTTTATTTCCTTTAATCATATGTACTGATAAAATTCCATCACTAAAAAAAGCACCATACTTATTTAAAAGCTCTTTAATTTCCTTTTCATATCCTTCTATATAATCTACTTCTACACCTATATTAATTTTTATCTTATCTTTATATTTCTTTTGTAATAGTTGTCCTTCTTTTAAGTACTCCTTTATTTTTTCTATTTCCATAGCACTATCCTTTAAGGGTGAAGGATCTTCAAAGTTTTTTGGAAGTGGCAAGTGCTCTGTAAAACTTATCTCATCTAAACCACACTTTATTGCCTCCTCAACATAATCCTCCATATTATCTTTACTTCCATGAGGACAATATTGTGTATGAATATGTCCATCTTTTCTCTTAAATTCAACTAATTTTTTTATATAATCTAATTTCATTTATATATCCATCCTTATTCCATTAGCTTTTAGCCAATTATTTTTTTCTCTATAATCTGGCATTACTTTAACCACAGCTTCCCAATAGTTTTTTGAATGATTTTTATGAATCATATGAGTCATCTCATGAACAACTATATAATCAAGCACTTCTATAGGAGCCATTATACATCTCCAATTAAAAAGTAAGTCATTATAATATGTACAACTTCCCCATCTTCTTTTTTGCTCTTTAACCTTTATACTTCTAGGTTTTAGTGAATAAAACTTAGAATAATAATCTACTCTTTCCTTAATTATTTTTATTCCTACTTCTCTATACCATAATTCAATTGCTTTTTTTATTTTTTCTCTATCATATTTGGCAATATCAACAACTAGCTTTTTCCCTATTAGACTAACAGAAACTCCTTTTAAAAATTGATTATATCTTATTTTTAATAGATATTCTTCTCCTAAATACATAAATGGTTCTCCATCTGCAAACTCTCTTTTAACCTTTTTAGAACTAATAATCTTAGCATTTTCTTGTTTTTCAACTATCCATTTACCTTTTGTCTTAACATACTCAAGTATACTCTCCTTTGGAATACCCATAGGAGCTCTAACTTTTACCTCTCCTTTAGCTAAAATCTCTATACTCATAGTTTTTCTTTTGCTAAGTATTAATTCAAACTCTACATACTTATCTTGAAATTCAAATCCTAATTTCATAATTTCCCTCTATTCTTTAAAGCTATAATACTTGTCAGCCTCTAATCTAGTATTTAAGTAAGATTACTTATTAAATTCTTTTTTAAGTTAATGCCTTTCCTACTATATTTTTACCAGTTAAAATTAAGTATTTTTTTCATTTCTATATATATCAAGTCTTAATTCTTTTAAATAACAGTTTTTATAAAGAATTATTCATAAATCATAATCTTATTCATGTAATTTATTTACTATTTAATTATACTAATTCACTCTCAAAATTCCAAAATAATATTCTAAAAAATAAAAATGTCTCACAAAATGTGAGACATTTCTACTATATTTCTTCATTATTTTCATTCATTCTTACTATTCCAGCCATAGAGAAAGCTATAACCTCTAACATACCTAATGAAATAGTTAAAGCCATTCCTATATTAATAATGTATTTCACAAATGATATATTTAAAACCTCGGTATTAATTACATTTAAAGCAACTAATACTATTCCTAAAATAATCATTATACTCATTCCATATTTAAATATCTTTGAATAAAACTTACTAAAATACTTTAAACCTTTTATTCTCTCAGTAAAAGTTTTAATCCAGAATCTAAAAGTTAACTCTCTTTTCTTTAAATCCCATATGTGATAACCTAAAGCAAAAAGTATCCATGCAAGAGCAATTCCTGCTAATATTGATTCCTCTAAAACACTACTTGCTCTTCTAATCATAAGCATATAATCAATCATTACAAATATAGTAATAATCTCAATCTTTAGTTTTCTTTCGTAACTCTTCATTCTCTCCTCCAAAACTTTTAAATACTATATAAATCTTATCAATTTAAAGTTTTTTTGTAAACAGAATGTACTAATTTCTCTCTTCTCTTTAACTTTTTATAAAATACCATTCATATATTTAAATATAGACTTTAATACGAAAAATCTTTAATAAGAGCTTAAATTTATGATCAAATTTAAATTAAAATATCCAATAACATCCTAGGCTTCTCAAGTTCATAATCTGCGTGTATTCCATCCTTGTTTCTACAACCCCAAAGGGCTAGTGCAAAATCAATACCTGCAGCCTTTGCACAAAGATAATCTGATTCTGTATCTCCAATATAAAGACATTTATCATGCTCAGCACCTAAAAGGCTTATTGCCTTTTCTAATGGTTCTGGATGTGGTTTCGAATTTTCAACATCTTCCACTAAAACATTAACCTTCATATATGTATGAAAATTATTATTAACCATATCTATACCATATTGATACTTTGTTTTTGAACTAGCTACAGCTAAAATATATCCTTTCTCCTGCAACTTATCTAAAACCTCTTTCATTCCTTCATAAGGAACAGCTCCTGTCTTGTCCTCATTTACATAGGAAACCCATCTTGGATAAACTTCATTAATATTCTCTATCCCAAGCTTTTTTAAAGTAATTTTTCCTGGGAAAGCCATGTATGTAACGAGTTCCTCATATGACTTTTCTATTCCTAACTCTTCTTTTACAATTCTCATTAAGCTTCTAACATTCATTCCTTCAGTATTTAAAAGTGTACAATCTATATCAAAGATTATATATTTATACTTACTCACATTCTATTCCCCCTATAGTTCTAAATTAAAAATCTCTTTCATATAATAAAATAATATACTTTTTACGTTTAACCATATAAATATTATTTTATAATAAAGCATTTATTTAATTCTATCAAAATATCTAAAAATTTCTACTCCTAAATATTAATTTAAACTATTTAAATTTTAATGAAAGGACTCTTACTATGGATATATTAGTATTTTGCTTTATGGTTCTCTGTTATTCTTTATTTTTACTATGCATATAATATTAAATTTAATTCAACTGTTTATTTAAGAACTCATGCTTGTGAAAGCATAGTTTCTCCAAATAAAAATAAAGTTATTATTCTTTAAATTTAATTATAACTTTGATTTTACTATTTTTAGTTTTACTTATACACATATTATAAAATTTTATAATATGTATAAATAAATCCAATAAGCTAAATTATTCTAGCGTAAACAAAAAAATGCTATACTTTAAGAAAATGATTCTGAAAGCAGGTGAAAATTTATGTTTACAATCGATAATTTCACTTTTGACTCCTTAAGAAAATTAAACGAATTAAAACCTTATAATTGTTTAGATATAAGATCCTATAAGAAGAATAGAAAGGTTGTTATTGAAAAACTTGAAAACACCTTTAATGTTTATGAAGATGGATATGAAAAAAGAGAATTTCTAGATCTTTCAAGAGAAGAATTAAAAAAGCTTTTAAGAAGCATAGAAAAAATTGAGTTTCCTAGAAGTAATAAACTTAGAGTATATGTTTTAGAAACAAAAGATGATAGTACTTGTAGAGCAAACTATAGAGATGAAACAATTATAGAAGAGGAAAAAGAAAAACTTTCTATATTTATAGAAGCTTCTTATAGTTCATATGAAGCAATAAAAGGTTTAATTGAGGAAAGTAATGATTTAATAGAAGAAGTGACCTTTGCTCATAATGTATCCATAAAAGCAAAAGTTTCAGAAGAAACATACTTCCTTTTAAAAAGTTTTATAAAAGATAGACAAGATATAAATATATTTGCGTGTTAGAATTTCATTAAATCTAATACTTAACTCTTTTAAGTACACGTCTTATTCCTCTCTTTATCTCTATTGCTCCAAATAGAAGTAATGATAAACTATAAAAAAATAGACCTAAAGAGGTCTATTAATGTACTAATTTCTATAATAAATTATTGAAGTAATTTATTCCTATAGCTTCTCTAACTTCATAAAGAGTATTACTTGCTTTTTCTCTTGCATTTTCACTACCACTTTTTAAGATTTCATATACATAATCAATATTTTTCTCATATTCTTTTCTTCTTTCTCTTATAGGCTCTAATTCTGCTTGTAGTACTTCATTTAAGTATTTTTTTACTTTAACATCACCTAAACCACCTCTTCTATAGTGCTCCTTCATTTCTTCCACCTTTGTTTTGTCTTGTGCAAAAGCATCTAAATAAGTAAACACAGTGTTGTTTTCAACTTTTCCTGGATCCTCAACTCTAATATGATTAGGATCTGTGTACATTGACATAACTTTTTTCTTTATAACTTCTGGCTCATCAGATAAATATATTGCGTTATTTAAAGATTTACTCATCTTAGCATTTCCATCTATACCAGGTAGTCTTCCTAAACCTGCCTTTGGTAAGATAACTCTTGGTTCAACTAATACCTCTTTTTCATATATTGAATTAAAACTTCTCACTATTTCTCTTGTCTGCTCAATCATAGGTAATTGATCTTCACCAGCAGGAACTACAGTAGCTTTAAATGCTGTTATATCAGCAGCTTGACTTACAGGATAAATTAAAAACCCTGATGGTATGCTCATGTTAAAGTTTTTCTCTTTTATTTCATTCTTAACTGTTGGATTTCTTTCTAACCTTGCAACTGTTACTAAATTTAAATAATGCATAGTTAATTCATTTAACTCTGGAATTTGAGATTGAACGAATATAGTGGATTTACTTGGATCTATTCCAACGGCTAAATAATCTAAAGCAACCTCAGTTAAGCTTTTTCTTATTTTTTCTGGATTTCTAGCATTATCTGTTAACGCTTGTTGGTCTGCAATCATTATATAACTTTCATATTCTCCACTATTTTGTAATTGTACTCTATTAATCAAAGAACCAACATAATGTCCTATGTGTAATTTTCCTGTTGGTCTATCTCCTGTTAAAATTATTTCTTTTTTCATAAATTTCTCCTCCTAATCTTTTAAATTGCTTCTATAATTTAAATATATTTAATTCTACTTATTCTCTGTTCTAAAATTCGTATTAATTTTTAGATAAATCCATAAAGCCACCTTAATAAGTAACTAGATATAAAGTCTTATCTAAAAATCAACATTTACTTAAAATATAGCCTCTATTAAAATAAAAAAACTCCGTCCTAAATAAATAGGACGGAGATAACTTCCGCGTTGCCACCTAACTTGCATATAAAAATATGCCTCTCAACTTCAAGTACTATTATACTCTATCCGCTGTAAGGTGCGGCACACCACTCCGATACTCTCAAAATAAGATTTCTCTTTGTTCCTCAAAGGTCCATTCATTAAATCTCTTCTTGCTAGGATTCCACCACCCCTAACTCTCTTTATTGAAGCTAAATTTAATTACTACTCCTTATCAAAGGATTTATTATAATATATCACTTTTTTATTTATGTGTAAAAACAGTTCATTATATATTTTATATAAAAACATAGAAATTATTATAAAATATATTATAAAAAGCTACCATTTTCTAAAAAATTATAAGTAAAATTTAGATTAAAGACCTATTTTTTTAATTCTTCATTATATTGAATTTTTATTTTAGGTTTTGTTGCCATTTTTACCTCCACAAAATAATAGATATTTTAAATTAAAGCTCTACCTCAGGTAAATGTGGCTTCTTAACTATTTATTCAGAGCTAGCTTAATTCCACTAAGTATTGCTATTATTACGTAGATAATACAATCCTTATACTCTATATAAAAAAATCAACACCAGTTTAAAACAGAACCTAAATCAAATATGAAATGCTATTTTGGCAATAATGTTTTTACAAACTCTAAGTTATTAAAATCATGTTCTTTTATGTAATTTAATAAGTCAACTAAGTAAGTCTTATGATGTTCCACAACCTTTGAGAAACATTGTATAAATCTAACCACTTCCTCTTTTGAAAGTGCTTTATTATCATCATTTCCTTCTCTATTTGCATTATATAAATACATTCCAACTAAATAAAATCTCATAAAGGTATATCTTATAAGTAGCATTATATAACTATCAAATATAGATTCTATCTCACAAAATGGGAATAGATTGCTATAAATAAAATTAACAATATAATTTTCAAATATATAGCTATTTTCATCTAAAAACTCTTTCTCATAATCTTCAAAAGCTTTTATATACATTTGAGCATTTTTAGCTAAATAGTTTTCCTCATTAAGATTAAGTCCTTCCCTAACTTCTCTTGAATATTCCTTAAATCTTTCGCTATCAACATCTTTTTCTACACGCAGCATAGTAAGTAGCTTCTTAAAGAAATCAACTTGAATAATATAATTCATAGGATTTTCTTTATATGGGTCTTGGACATTATTTATGTCATATTCCTTTATGAAATTTAATACATTATCATAATTATATTCATATTCATCTTCTAAACTATTTATAAATTCGCCCAATATGTAAAGTCTCTTATCTAATGAAAACTTTCTATTTTTTATTATCTTTATACTTACTTCTCTAATTTCTTTAATAAACTCTACAGGAAGCCACTCTCCTTCACCAAGTTCAGTATTAACCTCACTTGATATTATATGTTTTCCTAAAGTTTCATCACCTTCTGAAAAATCAATACCTTCTTTTTTAAGTAAAAGAATTCTAGCTGCCTCAGGACAAGCTACAGCAAGTGACATTTCATAAATTCCATCAATTTTATTAGTTACCCTAGGAAAAGATGTACAAACATTTGAAAGATATTCTTCACCAAGATTGGCATGGATAACACAATAATTCTCACAATTTAAGAAAGGACATCTCTTAGTTTCTCCTAACTTAACTTTTGCAAAATCAATTTCATCACATTGATGGTTCTTATTTTTAATAAGATTACTTTCAAGCATATTTTTCATTTCATCATCTTGAATTCCTTTATATTGCTCAAAAGTAAACTTATCAATATCAACATCCCATCCTATACAACAGCTATCTTCACATTCTCCCCCAATACATTTAAACTCTTTAAGATATATTGGATATCTCATTTTAACACTCTTCATCATATACTTCCTTCTCAATAAAATACTTTAATTCACCTAATTATTTTACCATAGGATTCTATATATCTTAAAAATTAATTATCTTTCTCTAGAAAAACTCTCTGATTTCTTTAATCATTCTGTCTTTGTTTTCATTTAATTGAGGTATTCTATTAACATTTGCACCTGATGGATGTGGAAACCCCTTAAGAATTTGTCTTTCACTTATAAAACCTTCTTCTTTAAGCTTACATAAAACTTCTTCTACAGCTTTTCCTAAAGGTATTAGTAATATATTTTCAAAATCATCTAAACTTTTAATTTCAGAAAGAAAATTATCATAAACATACTTCATTAAGAAATCACTCTTTATTAATTTGGGAGTATGTCCTGTGTAGTTTGCCTTTTTAACAAATACAGAGTAAGGAATTAAGGACACTGTATGTAACAAATAGTCCCTTACTCCAAAAAGCTCTCCACAATCCTCTATTTCTAAAACCTTATTAAGTTCTATCTCATTTAACATACTAATTATATTTTTTCTTAAACTTCCACTAAAACGTCCTGCAATCTTGCATTTATATTGAATTTCTTTAATATCATCACTTACTTCTAACTCTTTTCTTGCAGTTGCCATAGCTGTACTCATTTGATTGAACCCTGGAGTTATACCAACTATAAAAACCTTAGCTTTAGGATTTATATACTCATTATGTGGTGCATAATAAATCTCAATATTTCTTTCCTTATCAACAAGAAAATCATCTATTAAAAGTTCTTCTTTTGTATATTTATCTTTTAAAGGCAATTTTTTAATTGCTTCTTCATAATCATATAAAGTTTTTTTCATATTAACATCTCCAAAATAAATATATTTATATCATAATCTAAGTTTAATAATCTTTTTATATTTTTTATTTAGAAAATTCATATTATAAATTTGTTCTCTAAACTAAATATACCAAAATTTCTCTCTTTATTATAATATTTAACTACTAAAAATCTAAAAAAATAAAGTATAGTCCTTATAAATTTCTATACTTTATTTTATAGTCTTAACCTTAAATTATATATTTCCAAATACATCGTAACTTTATAACAATTGTATACTAACTTTTTAATCTTTGACTCTTTTTTAGGTAAAGTTGATTTTTAGCTATCCCTTCAGACTTAGTCAAAAATCAACACTAGTTTAAAACATTGCCAAATCTTTAAATTACATTTATAGTTACATATTTTCAAGTAAGAAATTATTTATATCTCTAATGATAAATGTTATTTTAAAACTACTCTAAGAATCCTATCATCGTTTATAGCAGGATTTCCTCTTCCATCTCTATTGCTAGTTGAAATATAAATTGATCCATCCTGTGCAACTACAACCTCACGTAAACGTCCATACTTATTTTCAAATAATGTTTCTATATTAGTTACTTTAGTTCCACTTTTATCAAAAGACATAACAAGTAATTTCTGTCCTCTAAGGGTAGCAACCAATAAATTATCTTTCCTAGCCCCTTTATTTATGAATGCAATTCCTGAAGGTGCCCAAGTTTCTTCCCCACTGTGTACTATAGGCTTCTTAAGATTAAAATTAGTTAAATCTTCATCTCCTTGAACAAGAGGCCATCCATAATTTGCTCCAGGCTCTATTATATTTATCTCATCATGTGCTGATTGTCCATGTTCTGATTCATACAACATGTTTTTTGAATTCCAGGCAAGTCCCTGCGGATTTCTATGCCCCAAGCTATAAACTGGTGAACCAGAAATAGGATTATCATTAGGAATACTTCCATCTAAATTTATTCTAAGTATTTTACCAGCTAAGCTACTGGAATCCTGTGCTAAATTAGAATTTCCTGCATCTCCAGTTGTTATATATAACTTTTTATCAGGACCTATTTTTATTCTTCCACCATTATGAATTTGTCCTCCAGGAATTTTACCTAAAATAATTTTATCAATAGATGCTTTATTGTTATTTTCAACTAACCTTATAACGCGATTATAGATCTGATTTGATTCCATATATGTATGCATAACATATATATAATGGTTCTGTGCAAAATTTGGATCCAATACAATTCCCATTAATCCTCCCTCTCCTTCACTTATGAAAGGTGAACCTAAGGTAATTAAAGGTTCTAGATTAAGCTTACCATTTTCAATAACTCTAATTCTTCCTGGACGCTCAGTAAAATAAAGTTTGCCTTCTTGACTTACATCTATAGCCCAAGGTACAGATAACTTTTCAGCTATAACTTCAACCTCATAATTAAATTGTCTTAGTTTAGAGCTTCTTTTTATTGAATTTACTGCTTTAATTGAACATACTTTTATTCTTATTAGAATACGGTAAAATAACTTTTTCATATTACTATCCTCCAAGCTTTAATTAATACTTAAGAAATATATACTTTGAGAAAAAGATAATATATTTTAAAACAATTATATATGTTAAAGAATTATTTATAATTTATATATAATCTTGATATTTACCATATTTTATTAAATCCTCTTCTTTAATGTTACTAGCCCTTAAGAATTTAGATTTGAATCCTTATTTCAAATCTAAATTCTTTTATAAAATTTTCTTTAGAAACTCAATATTTTATATTTAAAATTTTACTTTAAATATATCTCTTTTCAGTCGAAAACCTCATACAAAATAGAATAGACTTAATTAAAATCTATTCTATAAATAGCGTTTTATTAATCCCAAACTGAATTTATCCAATTAATCATTTGGATATTTGTATCTACTATATCTTTATATCCATCTTTTGCAAAGAATCCTATCATTATTAACTCTATTGCTAAAAGCATATATTTTATACATTTCTTCTCTTCAATAGTAATATCTATATCACTTTCATATCCTTCAATAACAGCTTTTGAAAAATCTATCCATTTATTTCTTTTATCCTCATTATGAAAAACTGAAGCTAAGGAACCTGTACACAAATAACATACATCAAATATTCTTGCATTAACTTGAGTTAAATCAAAGTCTATATACCCTACTAGCTCATCATTTTCAAAAATCATATTTTCTCCATGAAAATCTCTATGAATTATTTGCCTTGGCAGCTTTAAATATAATTCCTCAAAGTTTTCATTTAAATCCCTCTTAATATTATTAAAACAATATATTTCTTCTTTGCTTAAGTTACTCTGAGGTAAATATTTATCTATCTGCTCCTTAACCCATCCATTTAACTCTTTAATCATATTATTATCCCATATTTTTTCTTTTTCCATAACATCTTCAGTTAAGGTTTTTAATCCTTTATGAAGCCTTGCTGCACATTCCCCTAGATAAAACCCCCTTTTTACATAATCATCTTCAAAATAATCCTTAATTACTTCTCCTTTTATTTTAGTAAATAATACATAATATTTATTATTTAGTTCAGTATAAAAATCTCCATCTACTGTTTCCACTATCTTCTGCCCTGGAATTCCACTTTTTAAAAGGAGTTTAGAAATATTAACATTATTCTTCATTTCTCTTTCATCATTAGTCATTTTTAATATATAATCCTCGCCTATAGCCCATATATGAGTTTCTCTATCTGTTTCGTAAAATATATCCTCTGCTTTAATAACTAAATTTTTATCTATTCCCCATATATCTAATAACGATTGTAATTCTTCCTTATTTTTTATTAAATCTCTCTCCAAAATACTCTTCCCCTTTTTAAAATTGCTTTTCTCTTATTAATAACTATACTACTATGTAAAGTTCTCATATTAAACCTATAAAATTTTTATGAAATAAAAATGAGCCAAGGCTAACTCATAGCTTGGCTCATTTAGATTTTTTAGATTTCTCTTTCAATATTATTCTATCTATACTCTTTTTAGCTAAGAAGTATTTCTCTGCAAGTTCTTGCCTACTTAATCCGTCCATATATTCAGCATAAATACTTTCATTTCTTAGCTTAACCTCTTCACGAGTAGATGTTTTAGCTCCCCATTCCTGTCTATTACATTCTTTCCTAGGGATATAAATATACTCGCCATCTACGTATTTTTGAATTAGTTCAATTACTTCCTTAGGTAATACCTCTTTAGCCGTGATATAGCACATAATGCTCCTCCTAAATATAAAAAATTAATTTAGGTTTAGCAAAGGCTATTTGTCTTTTATTACTTAAAATGCAATAGCCTTGCTATGCATTATTAGCAGGTTCCATCATAAAAAATTCCCCCTTTATATACCATCTAACTATGATTTTACTTATTTTAACATTAAAAATCAAATTTATATTTTTATATTGTTTTCTAATTTTATAACTGCCTCATTAATTCTTTTCTCTCTAGTTTCACTTTTCTTTGCACCAGTTATCCACTGTACATACTTTCTTTTAGCTGAATAAGATAGGCTTTCATAAAAATCTTTAGCAACTTTATTTTTATCTAAAACTAATTTAAAATCCTCTGGTAATTCAACTATTCTTTCTTCCTCATCCTTTTCTATCTCAACGATTATACAGTCTCCAGCTTCCTTACCAATTTCCTTTCTTATAGCTTTAGTTATACCTATCATATAACAAGGTAATCCCATTTTTACAATAGAACCTCTGTACTCAACCTCATCAAATTTTGCTTTAACCTTAACTCTCTTACTTCCAAAAGTCTCTTCAACATCAAAAGGAATTTCTATAAATGTAGCATCTTTACCAGGATGTTTTTGAATTACAGCCTCAAATTTATAAACCATATTTTAAACCATACTCCTCTATTGTACTTAACCAACTGTCTTTAGCTTATTATAAACCTTAGGTATGTTTTATACCATTTTCACATATTAAAAATAAAATATTTTTCTAACTTATTTAATTAAATCTCTATTTCTATTATTTTTAAAATCTTATTATTCATTTATACCACAATTTAACTATAGAAGACACTGCTTTAGAGTAGTGTTGATTTTTAGATAGAACCTTAAGACCCTCTTAATCATCTGAAAAGCTAGCTAAAAATCAACACTCACATAAAACATCGCTAACTATAAATACCTATTCCTTTATCCAATAACTACTACAATCATTAGAACGTTCAACAAAACCATATTCTATTAAAGCTCTTCTTATAGTTGCATAGTCACCATATATTCTTCCTAAAATCCTATTGATTTCTTTCTCAGAATACTTCTTTCCCTTAGAAAAATGCTTTACTATTTGAGATAGTATTATTATTTTTTTCTTTTCCTTAGAAGGGAACGTCTTTAACGCCCCACTCTCATCCATATAATTTTTAATTGTTTCTTTTATTTCTTTATCAGTGATATTATATCTATCATCTAAAGTAGTTGCTGTCTTATGTGCATCAAATAAAGTTTCTTTCTCAAGTATATTTACTTTCTTCTTTGTATTTGATGATAATAATTCCATCATAGCTAAAAATAAACGTGCTTGTTTTTCCTTTTCCCTTAATTTGTAACGATGATTTCTTATGGTAGATTGTACCACTCCAAATTTTTGTGCTATTTCTTTATCACTTAATCCAGATGCCATTAACACCAAAAGTTCTCTTTGTATTTCAGATATTCCTGTAAAAGAAGTATTCATACTTAATAAATATTCTAAAGTAGATCCATGCTTATCTTCTATATGAAGCTCAGTAGCTTTTTTTGCATCATAAAGCAAAGAGCCAATCTCATATATTCTCCCCTTTGTAAACTCTTCCTCACAAATTATACATTTAAAACTATCCTCTTGTTCAATATATCCTTTTTTTACTTCTTCAATAGTCGCATCCCAAAATAATTCTTTATTAACTTCATTCACAATTCTCAACTCCTTATTTTTCTAATTTGTATAATTAAAATTTTTTAATTATTATATGTCTATTTTCTTTATTTGTCTATATATAAACAAACTTTAACGTAACTTGTTTTCATTATTTTAAAACTACATTCTATTTTTTCTATTTCGCTCACTTTATTTCACTAAACAAGTAAAATTTGAAACTTGATAAAAAAAATAAACTATGTATAATTTATTTTAAAACTATATGAAATTATTATGAAAAATTTGTAAATACAAATTCAAAAAACTTGTTACTAAGGAGAAATACATATGAATTTTTGGGATAATATTTTTAACGCTATTAATGGACTAGCAGGAAAAAACCATATGTTAGATTCAATTATGCTTTTTAGTTCACAAAAGTTACCTTATATTTTTGCTGCTGCAATAGTAGTTGTATATTTAATAGGTGTGATAACTAAAAAGAAAGTAGCTAGAGGAGTAGCTATAGATACTGTTGTTTTCACAGCAATAAACTTATTTATTTCAATGATATTAAGTCATATTTGGTATTTTCCAAGACCATTCGTAAATGATCCTAATGCCAAATTATTATATCCACATGCAGCTAATTCCTCTTTTCCAAGTGATCATTCAGTTGCTAGTATGAGTATAGCCCTTGGATTAAATAGATATAATAAAGTTCTTGGAACAGTATTTATTCTTTTATCTATATTAATGGGGGGTTCTAGGGTTTATGTTGGGCATCACTACCCTCAACATGTAGTTGCATCATTTATAATGGTAATTATACTAAATATACTTTACACTAAATTCTTAAGCAAAAGAGTTCAAAAGATTTATTTTTCAATTGAAAAGCAGATACCACTTTTAAACAATCTAATTAAATAATATTTATAAATATACATACTAAAGTTTTTATATTTATAATAAGAGGACCACTATAAATCAAAAACAACTTATAGTGGTCTCTTTTATTTATAAAGTATTTGAAATTAAAACCTCTTAATTCTTTAAGCTCTGTTTCAAATCTATATTCACCTAAAACAAAGTCCTTATTTATTTCTATAATAATATTCTCTAATTTTCTTTAATACAAAGGTTTCTCTAACTATCCATGGGTTAATATTAGACTTTCCTTCTTCAATAATAAGCTCATTCTCTTTAATTGCATTATCTAAAGAAATCCATATTGGCAAAAACCCTAGTTCTTCCTCATATTTATCTAGATTTTGTTTTACTTTCTCATTAGTTACATCACAAAAATAATAATGTGAAGTCATTTCAAAAAGCGAATATCCTTTCTTTTTTCTTCTATCTCTTTCAATTATTATTCCCATTTCATCCTTAACTTCATCTAATATATATCCAGTTTCCTCAGTCACTTCTCTTCTTAAAGTTTCTTCTGGACTTTCACTATTTTCAACTCCCCCTCCAGGAAATTTATAATCTCCTGTATTGGATTTAACCATAAGTATTTTATCATCCTTTAATATAATTGCTCTTATGGCAACTCTATAAAATACTTTTTCCTCTTTGCCTACTTCCTTTAGTCCAATAACCTCATTAAAATACATATTCTCACTCCTTTTAATTGACTTAATATTTAATGTAAAATCAATAAGTTTATTTATTCTAAAATAATCTAAATAGTCTTTTAGGATATTAAAAATAAAAAAAGGTTAAAACAAATAGTCTAACCTTTTTTTATTTAAAACGTCTTACTTTATTTTTTTACGAAACAATATTTGCTCTAATATTTTAGGTCTATTAGAATTTTTTTGCAAATGAAGTAGCCTTTTCTATGCCTTCTTCAACTTTTGCTTGAACGTCTACACCCATAACATCTAAACCATCTACAGCTATAGTTTCTATTTCTCTTATTCCAAAGAATCCTAAGATAGTTCTTAAGTATCTATCTCCCATTTCATATGGTGCATTCTCATAGTCTCCGCCTCTAGATACTATATGCACTGCTTTTTTATTATTTAAAAGACCTACTGGACCTTCAGCAGTATATTTAAATGTTATTCCAGTAACGCTTACATAATCAATATAAGCCTTTAATATTGCTGGAAAGCTTAAATTCCACATAGGTGCTGCAATTATATATTTATCTGCTTCTGCAAATTGATATGCATATTTTAATATTGGATTTTTCTTACTCTTTTCATCTTTAGGTCCAAATATTTTTCCTAAATCATCATGTCTTAAGAAATCTATATTTTCTTTATATAAATCTAATGTTATTATTTCATCTTCAGGATTATTTCTCTTATATTCCTCTACAAAACTATCAGATACTTTAAAAGTTCTTGATTCTCCTTCATTTTTTATGTTTGCTTTAATATACAATACTTTACTCATTATATTCACTCCTTCTAATTTATATATAAATTTTAAAAATTTTCTGTTCCAAATTTATTATTTCTAAAGTCTTCATATGCATCACATATTTCACCTAATGTATTCATAACAAATGGTCCATGAGAAACAACAGGCTCATTTATTGGCTCTCCACTTAATACAAGGAATAAAGATTCTTCTGTTAAAGATTCAACTAGAATTTCTCCATCTACATTATCAAATATGATAAAGTCTCCCTCTTTGCATATTTTATCTTTGTTTATCTTAACATCACCTTTTAATATAAGCACTGCAGTATTAAAATTACCTGGTTCATGTAATATAGTATTACTATAGTCCTTTAGATTTACATTGTAAAGATTAATGTTAGTAAAAGTACTAGCTGGACCTTTTACTCCATTAACTTTTCCAGCAATTATGCTTATTTCGCCTTTATTATCATCAAGTTTAAGAATTCCCATTTCTTCTTTTAATAAAGGTTGATATTTAGGTTCTATCATTTTTTTATCTTTAGGCAGATTTACCCAAAGTTGCACCATGTGAAGAATACCACCTTTCTTACTAAACTCAGTTTCATGATATTCTTTGTGCATAATACCAGAGGCTGCAGTCATCCACTGAACATCTCCTGGGCCTATAACTCCATGATTTCCTTTATTATCATGATGTTCCACTTTACCATCATAAGCAATTGTTACTGTTTCAAATCCACGATGAGGATGAGCTCCAACACCTAATCTAGTTTCTGAAGGTTCAAAATAATGTGGTGCATTGTAATCTAGCAATAAAAATGGTGATAAACGCTCCATATTTTCTATTCCTGCTGGTATATACTGAGATACTCTAAAGCCATCTCCAACCATATGTGGTTTTGGTCCTTTAAATATATTTTCTACAGTTCTAAAATTTTTCATTCGCTTCGTCCCCTTTTATCTCAAATTTTATTTATCACTAATTAGTGATAAATACTTAAAATTTTTTATTTTTTATTGATGACTTATAAATTTTTAAATTTCTTTAATATATTTTTCAAAGTAATCTTTTCTTCATCAGTTAAAATCTCAAAAATATTTTTAATATTATTAATATGATTAGGTAAAATATTTTCTATAATCTTTCTTCCCTCATCTGTTAATGATATTATACAAGATCTTTTATCTTCTGGATCTGCATTTTTTTTAATTAATCCATCCTTTTCTAGATTTTTTATAACAACTGTTATATTTCCTGATGTTGTTAATATCTTTTCTATTATCTCACATATTCTTAAGTCACCTTTATTGTATAGAGCTTCCAAAACTCCAAATTGAGCTATGGTTAGCCCACTTTCTTTGATTGTCTGAAATTCTTTTTTATGAATAATATGCTCTGCTCTCGTAAATACAACCAAAGTTGATAATGTTAATTCATTTTCTTTAATTAAATCTTTTATCTTATCCATACTTAAAATTTATCACTAATTAGTGATATTGTCAACTAAAATATTATTAATATGTATTTTACTTATAGATTTTATTTTGAAATATTATTTTTATTTTATTAAAAAATAACCCTGAGGTTAAACCTCTATTTAATATGGATAGACAATCTGTTGGAAAGCAACTATTTTCAATACAATTACTAATTACTCAGTCAAAAAAGCTATATCAAATCAAGTAAAGATTTGATATAGCTTTTTATTATAATCCACAGTCTATGTCAACTTCATTTTCAAAATTATATTCTTCATTTCCAAATACACCATTTAAGAAATCTGGCATAAAGTATTTTTTACTTAATTTTTTCATTTCATCTTTATTAGTTATGCTGTGCTTAACTACTATTTCTTTAGCAACTTTTATATTATTATTCATAGAAACTTGAATAGCTACTGCTTCTGCTGAGTCTAGTTTTCCATTTCCATGATATAAAAATTCTCTTAAACTTATTAAAGAGTCTCTAAATTCTTCATTTAATTTTTCTATACTTTCAATATCTGATTGAGAAATTTCTTCATCACAAATAGTAGCTTTAGGAGTAGCATATAATTTATTATCAACTAAGAAATAAACTTCCTCTTCATTTGAAATTTCAATAATATTTCCTAATTCACTTAATTCATAAGCTTTAATTTCATCTATACTTCCTAATTTAAACTCATTTTTAAACTCTTCTTCAGTCATTTTCTTTATTTTTAATTCTTTCATGTATATCGCTCCTTTTAAATGTGGTAAAATAACAGTTCAGTATTATTTTTAAAATAATAAATTTATTATATCATCATTAATATTAAATAAGTAACTTTATATAATAATAATCCACAACCTCTTATTTTTTTAATTCCAAGAAGTTGTGGATTATTACTTATTTTAATATAAATTAAAAATTCTAAGAATTTGCCCTAATATTAATTATGATATTATTACATAATTAACTGTATAAAATTTTCTTTCAAAAATATATCTATTTAGGCTCTAATATTCTTGCAGAATCATTTGTTATTTTAGTTAGAAGATTATATTCTTCTTCTCCTAATATTTCTTTATAACGATTATGTAACTTTAATCTATATTTTTGTATATCCTCTTGAATTTTTTCTCCCTCTTCAGTTAAATATATATGGGACAACTTACCTTCTGCTCTTCTTTCTACTAAACCTTTTATAACTAATTTATCTATAAGTCTAGTTATTGTAGATGGTTTTAAATGTAGCTCTTCGCATAATTCTTTTTGTGTTATTCCTGGTTTAAACTTTACGCCAAGAAGTATATATACATATGTCGGAGACATCCCTAATGTTTTCAATTCTTCTTCAGCTATTTTAGCTGCTATCTTTTTTAATCTAGTTGCAGTGAAAAATAAACAACCGCAGAAATTTTCTTCAAGCATTATATCCTCCATTCTAAACTATTAAAACTTGTCTATATACTATATTAAAGATAAATTTTAAAATTTGCAACAAAATCCAATCCATCATTTCCCATTAAAGTATTTTTTGTTATATCATTTTTTATTACTAAGCTAATTATTTAATTTCATAAACGATAAATATAAAAAAGTTGATTTCTATCAAAGATAAAAATCAACTTTTTTTAAAATAAATATTTATTATCTATTCTTATTTAATAAGTAATTGCTCTTTTGCATGAACAAGAGTAGTAAGTAAATCATTATATGGTGTATTTATGTTAAATTCTTTACCTTTTCTTGATACATAACCATTTATATAATCTATTTCTGTAAGACGATGATTTTGAATTAGGTCTTGATGCATTGATGGATAGTGAGCTCCAGCTTGACTTGGATCATATATTGCCTCTATTCCTCTTGCAACTTCTTCAACATTTAACTCTACTCCATATTTAGCAGCGACATCAGCAAATTCCTTTATAATGTTACGAATAAGTTGTGGTGATTCTTTCAATTCTCCGAATTCTTTGATATTACAATCTAGAATTGTACAACCACTATTTAAAGTTCCATTTACACAAGCTTTACGCCATATTGAAAATACTACATTCTCACTATAATGAGCTTTTAATCCAGCTTCACTTAATACTTGGCAAACTTCTTTTGCTTCTGTTTCCATACTAGGGTCAATATTTTGAACCTCTAAACTTCCATCTCCAGTTAAAACAACGTGTCCAGGGCCTGCTAATCCAGCTGTCCATAAAGTTACTCCCATAAGAATATTTTTGCTGTCAACATATTTTGCAACAGTTTCATTATGTCCTAATCCATTTAATAGACATAATACTTTTGTATGCTCTCCTAAAATATTCTTAATAGACTCTAACATTGGCTCTAATCCCATTGACTTAGTGAATAAAATGATTAAATCTGGAACTTCTGTAGCATTTTCAGGTAACATTGCTGGTATTTTTACCTTCTTAATCTCTCCATTTTCTTCAACTGTTAATCCATCTCTATTGATAGTATCTACATGCTCTTTCCAACCATCTATTAGAAAAACTTCATTTCCAGCCTCATGTAACATATATCCGTAACGTGAGCCCATAGCTCCTGCTCCAACAATTGCAATTTTCATTTAAATCAACTCTCCTCTTTTATCCAAAATCTAAATTAAATATTAAATTTTAAATTAAATGTATTTAAAAATATTTTC
This sequence comes from Clostridium sp. LIBA-8553, assembly GCF_057782465.1. Taxonomy (NCBI): domain Bacteria; kingdom Bacillati; phylum Bacillota; class Clostridia; order Eubacteriales; family Clostridiaceae; genus Clostridium; species Clostridium sp. LIBA-8553. Next base: position 924,106 of record NZ_CM173489.1, on the reverse strand, counting down.
ATCATATAAGTGTAAAACTTTTCTACAGAACCATTCAATAACGAATGCTCCTACGAAAGGTATTACGAAGAATGCCATTAACACTTCAAAGATAGTTCCTGTAGCTGAAGCCGCTAGAGGACCAACTAAACCAACTATACCAAATCCTGCACTATTAGGTGTACCTAATATATTAAATAAGTAAGCTCCTATTCCACTTAGAATTCCATTCGCAATAATTGGAACTGCTATTATTGGATATTTTACTAGGTTTGGCATCATCATTTTCATAGCCCCTAATAATACTGATAAAGTAACTCCACTTTGATTTACTCTTCTTGATCCAACAACTAAAACTGCTGTACAAGCAGTAACTCCTATAGCAGCTGCTCCAGCACCTAATCCTGTGATACCTATTGCAATACCTATTGCTACAGTTGAAATTGGTGAAATAATTAAAATTGAGAATGAAATACTAATCAAAATACACATTAATAATGGCTGTAAAGTTGTAAAGTTATTTAATAAATCTCCAATTACTATAGTAATTTGTCTTACATAAGGTAACATAAACATTCCGATAATACCAACTCCAGCACCAGCTATAATTGGTAATAATAATATAGTTAAAGATCCTAGTTTGTTTCCAATTAATCTAATAACAAATACAGCTATACATGAAACTAACATTATGTTTATTAAGTCTCCAATACCGACCATTTGTACACCAGCTTCAGTAACTTTAAAAGCTCCTGATCCTAAGAATACTGCTGATCCAACAATAACTGATTGCATAGGATTAAATTCGAATTGTAAAGCGACTAAAACACCTACAAGAACAGGTACTATAAACTGCATTATATTTACAGCATTATAAAAAGTAGCAAATATAGGTGAAACACCTATTAAACTTTTAAATATTGATCCTAAAATTGCATTTGGAATTAAACCAACAACTATTCCAGTTGCAGTTCCTGCCAAAACTTTGTTTAAATAATCTTTTGGTGTTAACTTGTCTTTTTTTGAAATATTCTTCTGTGCCATATCTCTCTTCTTCCTATTATAAAATTTTTTGTTAGTTAAAATCCATAACGATACAAAATATATTAAATATTATTACTCTAAAAAAAAATATTATTCTATACCTTTGTTTATTTTTTATCATTTTGGATTTTATCGTTTTTTATTGTCTGAAGTTGTCTTTTTAATAAATTACTAGTAATTTCCCTAAAGTTAATTGTTTTCATTGCGAAATCATTATGATTTCTCCCCTTATTTGTATGTACAACTAACTTTCCGCTATCAATATATCATAATATAAATATAAATTGCAATACATTTAAGACATAAAAGTTAAAAATATAACAAATAATTGTACTAAATTAACACTTTAGAAACATTTGTGGAATTTTATACATAAATATAGCTTGTATATTAAATTAAAAATAAAAAAATAAGAATTAAAAAGATATGGTTTTGCTTATCTATCTTTTTAATTCTTATATTAAATAATTATTTTTCCCAATATGATGGTCTACTTAATTGAATTGGTAATTTTGTATTACTATCTCCAATTGATACATTTATTTGAGATTGAGTAAGAAATATAGACTTCCTTAAATCAGCTCCTTTTAAATTTGCATCTCTCATATCTGCAGCCAAGAAGTTCACTCCACTTAAATCATTTCTATTGAAATCTGCAGCTATTAATAAAGCTCCTCTTAAATCTATTCCTCTTAGATTTGTTTTACTAAGTTTCTTTCCTATAAAATCTCTATTTTTCTTTTTATTTAAAGTATTATATTTTTTCATAACTAAATCACTAGTTTTTCTTAATACCATATTAACCTTATCTCTATGAACCTCTATATCTAGATTTAATAACTCCTTTGGATCTAATTCCGTTAATTTTTCAGTTTTTTCAATCACTCTTCTAACTTCATCTTTTATTTCAGATGCAACATCAAGAATATATGCTTCATTAAGATACCAAAGCATTTCATAAAGCTGTCTCATAACTAAAAAAACATCAAACATTTCCTGTGCTAAACTAGGTGAATCTTTCCAATTACTTCCTTTATATGTTTCCTGTGCTACCTTTTGTCCAGCTCCAAAACAATCATAAGAAGTACATCCCTTAAGGCCTTTTTTTCTAAGGTTTTTATGAACTTTGCAAGTAAAATCACCTTTTAAATTAATGCAAGGCTTTCCGGCTACCTTATCAATTGGAAATCCATCACACTTTGAAAAATAAAGTGCAACACAGCAAAATCCAAAACATTTTTCACAATTTATATTAAACTTCTTAAAAGGCTTCTCATTATTCATCGACATAATAATCATTCTACTCCTTTATTATTAATTATAAGCTACACTCTTCAAATGCTATATAACATATACTAATACATTTACATTACTTTTAACAAATATATTTAAACTGACAAATTATCATTAATACTAGTATTTCCTTTATTATACTATACTCTTTTGTTTAAAAGGATGCCTGTGGCCCCTATGACATAAAATAAAAGTTATAAAAGAAATAAGGAATTTACTATGAAAAATTTATCAATATTCAACATTAAAGAAAAATATTACTTGTAGACTTAAACCCTCAATCAAATCTTACAAAACTATTTAAATCTTATAGCATGTAAAATTTATCATATAAATAAAAAAGAAGCTATTCAAAATTTGAATAGCTTCTTTTTTTCTAATTCTTTCATACACGTAGAGGTTAAAACTTAATTTTATGTTGGCTTTTTAAAACTTTATGTTATAAACAAATACACTTCAACATATACACACTATATTTAGTTTAGATTTACAAATAAGAGAAGATAAATTATACCTTCTCTCATTTTGGCTTATGTTTATAATATTAAAGTTTTACAGAAGAAATTTAAATTTTATAATATAAAAGCTAAAGTGATATATATTTTTTATTAATTTAAAACCCTTCTTAATTGTATTTTATATTATATAAAAAAAATAATCTAATAGTTTTTACCAATTGAAATTATAATTAAATAATTATAAATTATAGTTGAAATGGGTAGTTCTAAGCAAATGTTTGCTACCACATTATTTTTCTTCAAAAATTATCTTTTTTTATCTTTCTCCTATATATGATTCTACTAAAAAATTACTTAATTAAAATACTTTTTTGAATTATATTTACTCTTAATTGTTTTAACTGTTTATTATTAAGAAAGTTGTATAGCTAATATTCCTAATAAATTATTTAAAATATGTAAACTAGATGAATATACTAAATTATAATCTGACTTTCAATATATTAATCCTGCTCCTATGTAAGGTAATACTAAAATACTCCTATTAATTTTTTATTTTAAATTTCTTTATTATTTCTAATAAAGAATTATCTTTAATAATTAATAAAATTAAAAAATAAATTAATGAATTTATAATCATTACAGCTAAAGTAAATAATAAAACTCCATTTATAAATTTACCTATAAAATACGTTATAGGTATGAATAATAATGATATAGCTAAATATTTCATCTTATCTACACTAAAAATATTGAAGTTTAATCTCATGATAAACCTTATATATAAATATTCTAATGAAATAACAACTATATTAGCTAACAATGTTGTAATAACTGCATTTGTTTCATTGAAGTAGTTTGTCCAAATTAATACTGTATTTAATACTAAATTTATAAAGCCACCTATAAATGTTATTTTTACTTGTTCTTTTTCTTTTCCTTTTATATACATAATTTGATTAACTAAAATGGCTTCAAACCCTATAGTAACTATGTATATAGCAAAAATTTTAAGTATTGGAACAGCAGCTAAGTACTTACCTCCACCATATATAAGTATTATTTCTTTTGCTAGAACAAATATACCAATAGAAGCAGGAAAAAGAATTAAAAAATACATTCTTGAAATTTTATCTAATAAAATTTTATATTGATCATGACCTTGATTTGCTATATAATTTGACATTCTTGGAATGGTTGCATAAATAACTGTAAGTAACAGAGTATTTATTATATTACTTATATTTTGTGCTGTTGTATAATAAGCAACTGAATCCATTCCTATGTATTGACCAATAAAATATTTATCAAGTTGTGTGTATAAAACATTAGCATTAGACAATATAACAACTAAAAACATAGGTTTTATATGTTTTAATAGTTTTAAATCAGAAAAATCCAAAGGTATGCTTTTTCTGATATATAAAAAACTTACAATATTATTTAAAAAGGTCGATAAAACTAAAAGAATCATATATTCTTTTAAATTATTTGAAGTTCTAACAAGTATAAATAAGAAAATCACATAAATAATTCTAATTATTATAGTCTTTATTGTTATGAAATCATAATTTTCTAATCCCTCATTTACCCATTCTGTATAAAAGATATTAGCTAATAAATTAAAAGTTAATATCATGCATGCAACATATATTTCTGTTCCAGAATAATTAAATTGAACAAATATTATATATCCAATAGTTGTTAATATATTTGTTATAAAAGTTAGAGTAAATAAACTAGTATATACCTGTGATAGCTTTTTTGGGTCATCTCTAACTCTACTTATTTCTCTCAATCCATATTGATAAACTCCAAAACCAGCAAATATAAAAAAATATCCATATATTGTTTGAGAATAATTTACTGTCCCGATTAAGTCAGGTCCAAAAACTCTAAGTATATATGGGCCTATAATTATTGGAACTACAACATTAAAAATATTCAATAAAAATTTAAATATTATATTTTTTGATAGTGAATTTTTCATAATTTCTCCTCATAAAGAAACAATTCCATTTTTAAAATTGTTTAATACTCTTTATTTTTATTATTTTAAATTCATATTTTCTTACATTTATAAACAATATAGAAAAAAATATCATATTTATTTTTTAAATTCAATAAATTTTAATTATTTTTAAGGTTATATTAAGAATGAATAGTAGATATAATGAAAAGAACAAATTAAAATTTTCATTTAAAATATTGAGTTATCTTTAATATAAATATTTTGATAAATTTCTGGAGTTATTATAATAATATTTTAATTAATTAATAAAGCTAATCTTTCTTCTAAAATATTACTTAAGTTTGTATGCTTAAATATAGATTTATGAGTGTATACAATTTAATAAAAAATATTAAAATTTGGATTATGAGTGAAAATGATTATACAATAGATACTTTAATAACTGTATTATTCCCACATGAATACTAAAATTAAAAGTGTCCTCTGAGAACACCTTTTGATAAATATATAAATTTACAAATATATTTAAGGAGCATCTATTATCAGATTAATTACAATAATGAGTATCGGTATTGAAAACTTAATTAAAAATAATCAAATTTCAAAAAAAGAAATTAACAATATACTATCTAGGTTTTGTAGAAATGATTGGTGAAACCTTAAAGAAGATGATAAGGAAGAACAAAATCCTATACTAATAGAAGGATTTTATATAAAAAATAAAAATTCTAAACTTGATAAAATATTTATAGGAATATATTATAAATAATATTTTTATTTGGATAAAAAGTAAATATGATAATATAAAAGACATATTATTAATTACTATAAAATTACCCTATGAATAAACAAAAAGAGAAAGGATTTTAATCCTTTCTCTTTTTGTTGTTTTAATCAACTCAGAAGATTTTAATTTAAAAATTAAATTATTTTTAGAATAATATATACCATATTATATTATTTTTTAAGCATTATTTACTTTTATATAAATTTAAAGAAGATGTTCATATTAAACACCTTGTTTAGATAAAAATGAATTATACAAAGTGAATGAAATAAATCAACTTATGTCAACTACTTTTAATATAGTATATTTTTCATATAAAATCTAATACTTTTTTATTATGTTTTTTATAATAAAAACCTTATATTGTCTTTTCTTTTTATAATTACTATCATTTTTATTAAAATAATTAAAAGCTTTTCTAAATATGGCTTCTGTAAAACATTTTATCAATCTACGTTATCTATATAAACCTAATACTTTTTTATGAAAAGAATATGCGTTATTAATAAATAGTAAGCTTTATTGGATACTTATAGTAAATAGTGATATAATATAATATAATATATATAAACTAAAATTTAAGAAAGACGAAGGTAGTTTCAACAATGGAAATATAATCTATTTTTCAAATTTTAATTACAACAAAAAGTATTTATTTTTAGCTTTAAAAAATAACTTATTTAGAGCTTTTTTTGTTGTGTTTAACTTTATGGAGAGTAGATTATAGTGAGATAGGTATATTTTTGTCTTTTTATGACTATATATACTCTCCTGTAATTTATAGGAGGGATTTTTTTATGTCTTTAGCAAGATTAAATAAAATAAAAAAGTATTACGGTGATAGATTAATTCTAGATATAGATAAACTAGAAATTTTAGATGGGGATAGAATTGGATTAGTTGGAGTTAATGGTGCAGGTAAAACCACACTTATTAAATCTTTGCTTGGATTACTCCCTATTGATGAAGGGAATGTATCTCTAACTAAAAGCTTTGCTTATATAAGTCAAAGTGAAAATTTTAATGAAGAAACTTTAAATAATAATTTTAAGAATGTCTTTAATGCTCCTTTTGAATACCATGAGTTTTTATCTGGTGGAGAAAAGGTCAAATTTAAGATAGCACAAGCTCTAAGTGAAAATAAACATTTAATTATTGCTGATGAACCAACAGCAAATTTAGATGAAAAAAGTATTGAGATTCTTGAAAATATGTTAAAAAAATATAATGGTGCACTGCTTTTAGTATCTCATGATAGAAGGTTTTTAGATGCATTATGTAACACTATCATTGAAATTGAAGATGGAAAAATTAAAGCTTATAAAGGAAATTATTCTAAATACTTAGAGTTAAAATCTTTAGAAAGACAAAGAGCTGAAACTGAGTACACTTCTTATATAAATGAAAAAAAGCATCTTGAAAATTCTATACTTAATAAGCAAAACTTAAAAGATAGTCTTAGAAAAACTCCTAAAAGAATGGGTAATTCTGAGGCTAGATTGCACAAGATGGGACCTCAAAGAGCAAAGAAAAATCTAGATAATAATATAAAAGCTTTAAGAAGCAGAATTGATCAACTTGAAGTTAAAGAAAAACCTAAAAGCATAAAAGAAATAAAAATAATAGTTCAAGATAATTTGAAAATATCTTCTAAAAATCTTATAGAAACCAAAGATTTTACATTGTTTGCAGGTAATAAACTACTAATTAAAGATGCTAAATTTAAAATAAAGAATGGTAAGAAAGTAGCCCTTATTGGTGATAATGGATGTGGTAAAAGTACATTGCTAAAAAATATTGTTTCAAGAGAAAATAATATAAAAGTTTTAGATAATGTTATTATAGGATACTTTGATCAATCTCAAAAGATATTAAAAGATGATGAATCAATACTAAAAAATATTCTTGAAGATTGTTCTTATGATGAAAGTTTTGTGAGAATAAACTTAGATGGTTTTGGTTTTAAAGGAGATGCGGTATTTAAGAAAGTTTCATCCCTAAGTGGTGGTGAAAAAGTAAAAGTAGCACTTTGTAAAATATTATTATCTGATAATAACTTAATAATATTAGATGAACCAACAAACTATCTTGATATAAAATCTATGGAATCTCTAGAAACTGCATTGATTAATTGTAATAAAACATTAATTATAGTTTCTCATGATAGAAACTTTATTTCTAATGTATGCGATTATATTTTAGAAATAGATGACAATATAATTCATGAATTTGCTGGCACCTATGATGAATATATAAACTTTAAGAATAAACCAAAGTTAGATAATAAAGAAAGAGAGAATAAAGATAGTCTTCTTATCTTAGAGAACAGACTTTCTAATGTAATCTCTCTCCTTTCAATAGAAACTGATAGCACAAAAAAAAGCTTATTAGAAACTGAATACTCTGATTTACTTAAAGAATTAAAGAACTTAAAAAATAAATTAAGTTAGGTCTAGAAAACTATCTAAAAATAAACATTCACTTAAAACAGAATTATTAACTTAAACCAATAAAAATAACCTTAACAAAATTAAATTGTTAAGGTTATTTCTTTGTTTTTATAATAAATTATTTTATTAGCTCTAAAATATCTTCTATCTTTTGCTTTCAACTAAGATAATTTTTTACCATGTGTTTCTAATCACATTCAGTTATCCTATTATGTTTTAAACTAAGGTTGTAGATTTTCAGAAAAGAAATTTAATAGGGAGGATACTTATGAATACAGAAGTTAAGCTAAAAAACGATATCTACTCAGTAGGTGTTATAGATGATAGACCTGTTCCATTTCATAGATTAATATTAGAAAAAGGAACTACATATAATAGTTATTTATTAAAAACTAAAAAGCCAACAATTATTGATACAGTAGATTTAATATATACAAAAGATTTTTTAAATAATTTAAAAGCAATTATTGATTTAAAAGACATAAGTTACATAGTAATTAACCATACTGAACCTGATCATTCAGGTGCGTTAGGTGGATTAGCTAGACAAGCTACTAATGCTAAAATAGTTTGTAGTGAAAAGGCTGTATATCACCTAAAAGAATTATATAAATTACATGATAGAGAGTTCATAATAGTAAATGATGGAGATACCCTTGATATAGGAGGAAAGACATTATTATTTAAAATGACTCCATATCTACACACAGAAGAAACAATGATTACATATTGTATAGAAGACAAAATTTTATTCCCTTGTGATATCTTTAGTACTCACCTTACTGCAAAAGAACATTTCTCAAGTAAGGCAAAAGAAGATATTACTGATGACTTTATAACTTACTATAAGCTTATAATGGCACCACATAGAAAATATGTTAGACCAATGATTGATATAGTAAAAAATTTAGATATAGAAATGATTGCTCCATCTCATGGTTATATACTAGATGAAGATATTCAAAAGTATATTGATATATATGATAAATATAGTAAAGAAACCAAGAAAGGTAAAAAAGCTACTATAGTTTATACTACAATGAGAAATGCAACAAAAGGAATAGCTGAAAAATTTAAATCTGAATTAGAAAATGAAGATATTGAAGTTGCTATTTTTAATGCAGATAAAAGTAGTAAAGAGGATATATTAAACTCAATAAAAGAATCAGATGCAATATTATTTGGTACTTCAACTAAATATGGAGATTTAATAGGTTCTATTGAAGATATATTAAAAGAATTACCTAACTTAGATTTAAGCAACAAAATTTTAGGGGCCTTCGGTTCATTTGGCTGGAGTGGTGAACCTATAGAGATAATACAAGATTATTTAAATTCTACAAATGGTAATGTTTTAAATACTTCATCAATAATAAAATCTACTGGTATGATTGATGTTCATTTTCCAGTAAGAATTAGATTCTCATTAAATGATGAATCAGAAAAAGAAGTTGTAAGAGCTGCTGATTATATCAGTTCAATAATATAATTATTAAATTTTAGGAGGAATTAATTATGCAAAAATTTATATGTGATGTATGTGGATATATTTATGATCCTGCAGTAGGAGATCCTGATAATGGTGTAGCTCCTGGAACTGCATTTAATGATATTCCAGATGATTGGGTTTGTCCTCTTTGTGGAGTAGATAAATCTCAATTCTCTGAAACTGAATAATATTTATATTATTAAAGAGCCTAATAAATCCTATAGATTTATTAGGCTCTTTACTTTATTCAGCTAAATCTAATAAAGCTTCCCTATCTTTAACTATAATTGCCTTATTTCCTTGTAAATTTATTATTCCTATTTTATCAAACTTTGATAGTTTTCTACTTACAGTTTCTCTAGTCACTCCACAATAATTTGCCATTTGTTCTCTATTAAGTGGTAATTTTATATATATTCCTTCTTCATTTTCAAGTCCATACCTATTCATAAACTCTACCAATACCGATGCTATTCTTACCTCTACATCCTTAGTTGCTAAATTCTGAGCTAAATTCTCTGCTAAGTTTATTCTGTTGGCCATCTCTTCTATTATTTTTATTGATATTTCTGGGTTTTCTAAAAGTATTTTATCTAAACTTTTTTTATTCAATATACACATCTTACCTGACGTTATTGCATAAGCTGAAAAATTACTAATATTACTATTGACGAAAAGATTATTCTCTCCAAAGAAATCTCCTTTAGATAATATATAAACAATCTGCTCTTTTCCCTCTTTAGTAATTTTGCATATTTTTACTTCTCCTTCTCTAATTAAAAAAAGCTTATCTGATATTTCACCTTCTCTACATAAAACATCATTTTCATCAAATTCCTTATGCTCTGTCATATTAACTATTCTAAATAGTTCCTCATCAGATAATGATGAAAAAATAGCTATATTCCTAGCACACGGCCCTTTATCTGACGCACAATTACATAATCTAATCACAAATCTATACGCTCCTTTTATCTTTGGGTATTTCATATCAATTTTAACAAATGCTATTAATAACTATCAATACATCATAATATTTTGAGTATATGCTCATATAACCTTATTAAAAATAAAAGTAGTTAATTCTTAAGAATTAACTACTTTTATATAACTTTTTTATTTTAAATTTTTAATATAATAATACTTTTTATATTAAAATCTAAAATAATAATTATTAAAACTCTTCTTTTCCGAAGAATTCAAAATTAATGTTTTCTTCTTTAACGCCTAAACTTTTCAAGCTATTATTTATACTTTTCATAAATAAAGTTGGTCCACAAAAGAAAAATTCCCCATTTAAAGGTAAATTATTCTTTATCCACTCTTCTGCTATAAAGCCTTCTTCATCATAATCTTTACCCTTTATATCACTTTCTAATGGTTGACTAAATATCTTTATTTCTTTAAAATCCTTTATTTTTTTGATTTCCTGAACATCAGAATTTAAAGCTAAACTTTCTGAATTCAATACAGCCTCAACAAAATAAACCTCCCTACTTTGATCCTTAGCTCCATATAACATTGATAAAATAGGTGTTATTCCTATTCCTCCTGATAGTAAAACTAAAGGCTTTTCACTATTTTCTGTTAATGTAAACTTCCCAAATGGAGGCATGGCTAATATTGTATCCCCTACCTTAATAGATTCATGAAAATATCCACTTACCTTTCCATTAGGAACTTTTTTTATTGTTAATCTATAATAATCTTCTTGCGGATCACCTGATAAACTATATCTTCTCATTTCTTTTTTTATAACTTCATCTTCTGTTTCTATTTTAATTGGTAAAAATTGACCACACTTATATTCTTTTAATGGCTTTTGATCAGTAGCTCTTAAATAAAATGATTTTATATCTTTTGCCTCTTCTTCTATTTTAAATATCTCTAATTGTCTAAATCCATTCCAAACATTTTCCATACTATCACCTCATCCTATTTTGGCCTAATTTTTTAAGTCATTTAAAAAATAAGTAACAATATATGATTTAATCGAATATTTAATATAAATTCATATACTGTTACTTACAATTAAATTCATAATTTTAACTTCATATTTTTTATTGTATTCTAAGCTTAATAGATAAGTAACAACTAAATTATTTAAAATTTGTACATCGAAATTCTTAATTTATAGGTTTTATACATTATTTAGGGTTTAATAAAAATAGAAACTAAAATTATAAACTTATTAAGCTATTAATTTGTGCTCATATACTAATAATATGAACTTCTTAGTTACTTCTCTATTACAAGGTCATTATATCTAGAATAATTGCTCTGAAATATGATTGGTGTCACATTAAAGAAATTATATTTAGTAGAGAGTAAATTTTCTATTTAAAACATAATTTATTTAATAATTAAACATACTAAAATAATATTATTACTATAAAATTTAAGGAGGTCTTGATTATGGAAAAATATATTTGTGATGTTTGTGGATATGTTTATGATCCCGCTGTAGGCGATCCTGAGCATGGAGTTAAAGCTGGAACTGAATTTAAAGATATTCCAGATGATTGGGTATGTCCACTTTGTAAATTAGATAAAACTCATTTTTCTAAAGTTGAATAATATTAAAAGTTATAATAAAACTTAATAAACCTATAAATATTCTAATTTTATTTAAAGGCTATGTCTTAAACTAGTTTTGATTTTAGATAAATCTGTAAGACTGACTTAAATAAGTAGTTCTACATAACTATCTAAAATAAAAGCTGCCCTAAAACATAGCCTATTTAAAACTTTTTGAATTGTTTGGTATAACTCTTTACTTTACTCTGCTAAGCTCAATAAAGCTTCTTCATCCTTAATAATAAGTCCTTTATTTCCTTTTAATTTTATTATTCCCATCTTATCAAATTTGGAAAGCCTTCTGCTTACAGTTTCTCTTGTTATACCACAGTAATTTGCCATTTGCTCTCTATTAAGCGGTAATTTTATATATATTCCTTCTTCATTTTTCTGGCCATATTTATTCATAAATTCTATTAATACAGTTGCTAATCTGACTTCAACATCTCTAGTTGCTAAAGTTTGAGCTAAATTCTCAGCAGAATTTATTCTATTAGCCATTTCTTGTATTATTTTTAATGATATCTCTGGATTTTTCAGAAGTATTCCTTCTAAATTTTCCTTTTTTAAAATACATACCTTTGCATCTGTTATTGCATAAGCTGAAAAATTACTAATGTTATCACTTGTAAAAAGATTATTTTCTCCAAAGAAATCCCCTTTAGATAATACATAAACTATCTGCTCTTTTCCCTCTTTAGTAATTTTGCATATTTTTACTCTACCTTCTCTAATTAGGAAAAGTTTATCTGACTTTTCTCCTTCTCTACATAAAACATCATTTTCTTTAAAGCTTTTATGTTCAGTCATATTGACTATTTTTAACAACTCTTCATGAGATAGTGTTGAAAAAATAGCTATATTCTTAGCACAAGGTTCTTTACATGAGCCACAATTACATGATTTCTCCATACTCTTAACCGCTCCTTATTATTCTTTAACTTATTCTATATCTTTAATATACCTCTAATCAAAGAATAGTATCATATCATTCCATTTCGCTCCACCATGTGAAGAATCTGAAACTCCATGATTCTTAAATCCAAACTTCTCATAATAGTGTACTAAATGATCTTTACAAGTAAGTACCATTCCCTTTTTCCCACGTTCTTTTGATAATTCTATAAAACTATTTAATAATTTTTCTGCAATACCTTTGTTTCTAAAGTTAGGTAGCACATCAAGTCCAAATACAGTTTGATAGTCTCCATTTGGATTATGTAATTTAGTATCATGATACAGTTCATCCGGTAATTCAGGTTTATCTGTAGTACATCCATTAATAAAGCCAATTACCTTTTCATCTTTAACTGCAACAATAAAATTTTCTTTAAAAGCATCAAATCTTTTACGAATATCCTCTTCCTTTGCAGCCTCTGCTACTGGAAAGCACTCACTTTCAATAAGTATAATTTCTTCTAAATCTGCTCTATTAGCTTCTCTAACTTCCATATGTCTTCTCCTTTTTCAAACTTATATCACTATATATACATTATAAGAAAATATATTAAAAATTAACAATTTTAATATACAACAAATACCAGGTTGAAAGTATAATAGTTACTTTCAACCTGGTATTATTATAAATTAATTTAACTTTATACATGTTTATACGCAATACTAATATCTTGGGAATAATATATTATTCTCTTTATGAATGTGTATAAATAAGTCTTTTTCTAAATCATGTAAGTTGTCATATAATAATTTGAAACTTAAACATCCCCACTCTGGAACCTTATAATCATTAGTTACTTCTGCTAATTCTTTTAATATATCACCAGCAGCCTCATGTTCACTAACAATTATTCTTATATCTTCTTCTATTTCTTTCTTTTCTTTTTCATCATTTGTTTGATCATACTTCATCATTAATGGGAATAAAATCTCTTCTTCTTTAAGTAAATGTTCTTCTAATTCACATTTTAATTGTCCAAAAAGTTTATGAACTCTCATTAAAAGCTCTGGTCCATGTGAAAAGTGAACTCTGAATACTTTAACCATTAATGGATCTATCTCTTTTAATAATCTAAAAGTAGTTGCATGATGAGTTTCAACTATATGTTTTATTAACGCTTCTGAAGATTCTTCTCTCCAATCTACATATTGAGAATTTTCAAATTTAAATTCTTTAAACTCTTTATTTAATTCTTCAACAAATTTATCAACATCAACACCTTTTTTCTTAAGAGCTGATTCTAAGCTCTCACTTCCACCACAGCAATAGTCTAATTCCATATCATTAAATTTTTTAACAACTGCTGGATAAACAGTAACAACTTCTCCTAAACTAAAGTCTTTTCTAATTAATTTTTCCATAGTACTTTCCTCCTAATTCTTCATTAACATCTTTTTATCTTAAACCTATTTTTCTATACATTCTTTTGGAGTAAATGGACAATATCCTATCTCATCACATTTTTCTCTCATACCATTCCAAAGATTTCCATCCTTTATAGCTTCTAAAGCTGTTGGATATAAAATATAATTTTCTTTAAATATATGATCCTTAAGTTCAAAGCAAATTTCTTTAGATAAAGATTGCATATTATCTTTAAAGTCTTCAAAATCAAGATATTCAACTACTTTTATTAACTCTTTTAATCTTCTCTTTTTCTCTCTTAATTGATCATGTTCTAATCTCATTATTCTTGTTGGTCCAGTTATTTCTCTTTTCTCTAATTCTGGGAATAACACATCTTCTTCTCTCTTATGATGAAGTTCTGCATCTAAAATACCTTGTACTATTTCTAAGGCCTTTGAAAATTCTACATTTTCTTTATTATACTTATCCATTTTTACTATTTCATTAGTAACTATTTCAAGATCTTCTAATAAACCTAATATCTTTGCATGCTCTTCAACTAAAGTATCTAAGACATGTCCCCTTGATATATTACTTTTTAACTTTTCAAGTTCATCTTTAAGTATTTCCATATGTATATCACATAAATGTCTTAATTCACTTGGTTCCATTCCATCATCTATTAGGTTTTGTTCAGCAATTGATAATTCTAATGGATCTATTGCCTTTACAATATCTAATCCTTCTTCTTTTAATTCTTGAGTTATTCCATCTTTGTTTATTCTTCTTAAAAAATCTGTTAACATGTTGATTCTTTCAGAATCAATTACTTTTGCTTGTCCATTTTTTAATATTACTTTTTTATTTTCCATATATATATTTCAATAGCACCATAACTTGTGCTAATACTTCCTCCTATAAAACAAAATTTTTTTATTTCATATTGGCTTATTGCCTCTCTCTTATGATGCTATTATAATTTCAAAGTGCTAGTTTGAAATATGACTGTGGTCACATTAGAAAAATTAATAAAAAAAGTATGCAGACTATTTAATCCACATACTTAAATTTAGCAATTGATTATCCACAAACAATATAATAATTTTAACTATTATTAGTGACTATATATATTTGTCCATCAGATTGTAAGCCTGCAAATACAACTGTTTTTAAATCATTTATATTTCTTTTTTTCAATTCTTTAACAACCCATTTTTCATCTTTATTTATTTTCTTTAATTGTGAAGTTAATATAACACCATCTAAAATCAACTCTACCATCATATCCGTTTTAGGTTTTTTTATATTGAAATCACTGACTGTTAATGAAGAATATTCCGCCTTTTTTAACACACTAAGTGTTCCATTTGGTTCTAGTATTGCAACCTCTACCTCTGTGATATAAAATATATCTTTATCTCTTAATTGCATTAAAAGATCTCCAATATTATATCTAGCTTTTTTCATATTCTTGTAATTAACTTCTCCATTTTCTATTATTATTAAGGGCTCACTATCTATTAATAATCTTAATTTTATATTTTTTTAAGTTATATTGGCAATAAGTATTGTAAGAATAGTCCATACGGCAATAGAAAAAATGCCTTCATATACGCTAACATGTTTGTCAACTGAAGCAACTGCTGCAGTTGATCCTATTGTTATTCCAACAATATAATCAAAGTATGTTAGTTGAGATATCTGCTTTCTCCCCATAATTCTAGTAAAAAATAATAAAGTAAAATAAGTCACGACTGATCTAACTAAGATAACAATAGTATCTTTCATATAAACACTCCTTCTTAAATGATACTTATATTATTTACCTTTTACTATTTATAAATTTAAGTTATTTATTAAATATCCTCTTAAGAAAAAACTCAAGGGGCAAAATAATTTCGCGGTCCCCCCCTTTTTAATAATGTTTACTTAAATTAAGATAAATACACTATATTTAATCTCTATGTTATTTTAATTTGACCATACATTATGATAAACTTAATTACATAAAAATATTTATGTACAGGAGCAATTTAAATTATGGCTACAATTAAAGATGTTGCAAAAAGAGCTGGTGTATCTGTTGGGACTGTTTCTAACGTTATAAATAATGTTAATGTAAAATCTAAAAGTAGAGAATTAGTGGAAAAGGCAATAAAAGAATTGAATTATAAACCTAATGCCTATGCAAGAGGATTAAAACTTAATAAAACAAATACAGTAGCACTAATTCTTCCAACAGTATGGGATCCATTTTTAGGAGAATTAGCTTATCATATTGAAAAGAATCTAAGAAATTATAATTATAAAATGATATTATGCAATTCCGAGAACGACTATATGAAGGAATTAGAATATATTAATATGGTTAAACAAAATAAAGTTGATGGAATAATTTCTATTACCTACAGTAATATTGACCCTTATATTTCTGCCAATATTCCGATAGTAAGTATTGATAGATTTTTTACTAAAACTATTCCCTATGTAAGTAGTGATAACTTCGAAGGTGGACGTTTAGCTGCTGAAGAATTAGTTAAAGCCGGTTGTAAAAAGCTAGCTATTATTGGTAGAGGTTCAGAAATTAACAACTCTACTAGAAATCGTGTTGTTGGATTTATAGATTATTGTAAAGAAAACCATGTATATTATAATGACTACTATTACGTAGGTCATTCAAAATCATTTAATAATTTTCTTAATGAATTTATCTTAGAAAATTTTAAAGATGAAATTAAGTTTGATGGGATTTTTGCAATTACAGACTCTCATGCAAATGATGTTATAGAAAAATTAGAAGAATTTAATATAAGTGTTCCAGATGATGTACAAGTAATTGGATATGATGGAGCAAAAATTAATGAAAAAGCTCCAATAAAGATATCTACCATCCGTCAACCATTGGATTTAATTGCTGAAAAAGCTGTTTTTAACTTAAATAAAGTCATAAATAAGGAAGCTATTTCAAAAGAGACACTTCTACCAGTAAGATTTATTAAAGGATACACTACAAAATAAACTAATAAAATATAGAAAAATATTTATTTAATATATATTGTTTTAAATTTTTAAATTCAAATAGGGATATCTAATAAGATATCCCTATTTATTAAGAATAAACATAACATTTTTATACTTATTTATCTGATTTTAAATCCCAAATCTTAGCTTCAAGATCTGATGCTTTATCTGAAAAGAAACTTATTCCCTTACTTTCTTTATTAGGATAAATTCTTGCCGTAAAAACTTCTTCTCCATCATTAATGAATATTTCTACCATTGATGTATCTACAAACATTTGAATTTTCAGATCTTTGCTATCCATATCACATTTACGAACAGTACCAAATTCTAACACTGTAGGTTCACCAGAATTTTCTCTATCAAAAATTAATTTTTTCTCTTTTAAATCATAATAAAAAGTAGTTTCTTCTTTTATACCTTTTCTAAACTTTACCCCAACGTATCTACCTGTAATATTCTTAAAATTACAGATTAATTCATATGTATCTCCATTAAAGCCTTCAAAATCTTTCTCTTCATTATTTAGGGTTGTCTTTATTATTCTCTCATTTTCTCTTAAAGTTTCTAATTCCTTAACAGGTGTTTGATATAACTTATTATTTTTAAGTGTAAGCACTCTTGGAAGAGTCATATTATGTGCCCATCCACTTTTCTCTGTTACACAATCGACTCCAGGCAATCCACACCATCCAATTAATATTCTTCTACCTTTTTCATCTTCCATGGTCTGTGGAGCATAAAAGTCAAAGCCTCTATCTAATTCATCAAACTCTCCATGATTAAAAATTCCATCTTCAAAGCTAATCTTATTTCCAACAAGATATCCTGAATTATCTCCATTATTTAATCTATCGCCCTCTGCTTTAAGCCCTTGAGGAGAAAAAATTAATACACCTTTATCTTCTAATTCAAAATAGTCTGGACACTCCCACATAAACCCATTGCCTTTAAATTTAGTATCAATTTCTTTCTTAATTTTCCAATTTAATAAATCATCTGATTCATAATAAATCACAGTACCTAACTCATCCTTATCCTGAGTTCCTACTAAACAATAATACTTGCCATTACTTTTTAACACTTTAGGATCCCTAAAATGTTCTGTATATCCCTCAGGTTTACTAATAAGTGGCTTGTCCATCTTTCTTATTTCACCTTGTTTATTCATAATAGCTAAACATTGGTAAGGATGTCTTATCCAATTCTCATCTCTTGTATTTCCTGTGTAGAAAAGGTATAATTCATCATTTTCTACAATACCACTTCCTGAAAAAACTCCATGACTTTCAAAGTACTTTGTTGGTTCTATTCCAATGCCTCTATCTTCCCAATTTACTAAATCTTTAGAGGAAACATGATACCAATATTTCAATCCATGTACAGGTCCTAAAGGAAACCATTGATAAAAAAGATGATACTCACCATTATAAAATGAAAACCCATTTGGATCATTTAATAGCCCTGTCTTAGGTTGAACGTGAAACTTTTGTCTATAAGGACACTTTTCTACCTTTTTTTCTAAAGCTCTATATTCTTCCTCTGATATATCCTCTATTTTTCTATATCTTTGTTCCCTTGTCCACTCCATTAATTTACTCCCTCTGTTAGTTTATTTCTTCCCCAGAATCTAGATAATATTATTGTAGCTATAAAAGCCACTACAAAGGCTATAGCTAACCCAATCATATATTGAATCATTGATTCGGTTCTTATTACTATTACTCCTGGTAATCCTGCAGGCCCTGGTGAAAGTGATAAAACCTGCATAAATGTAACATAAGCAGAAGCTACGGCAGATCCTATTAAAGCTCCTATAAATGGATACTTAAGTTTTAAATTTACTCCAAATATAGCTGGTTCAGTAATTCCTAATAAAGCAGAAGTCCCTGCTGCTGATGCTAAACTTTTCATTTTATCATTTTTTCTCATAATATATAAGATTGCTAAAGCCGCTGCCCCTTGTGCTACATTTGATGCTGCTACCACAGCGAAAGTTGGAGAGCCTCCTAATGTACCTATGTTAGCTAAAATTTGAGTTTCAGCCGCAATAAGACTATGATGCATACCTGTTATTACAAGTAATGGATATACAATTCCATATATCATTCCTCCAATAGGTCCTAATTCAAAAAATAACCACATTACTCCATATGTTAATCCATCTCCTACAGTTCTCATAACAGGTCCAATTACTGTAAATGTTAAGGTTGCTGTAACTAAAACTGCCACCAAAGGAGTTATTATATTGTCTAACATTGGAGGAACAACTTTCCTACAAGATTTTTCTACTTTAGCAAGCACAAAAGCTGAAACTATGATTGGTAATACAGTTCCTTGATATCCTACCTTAGCTATTTCAAACCCAAATATATTCCATACTGGCACTGTTCCATTTAATAAAGCCTCACCATATCCATATCCATTTAACAGATCTGGATGTATCATTATTGCTCCAATTACTGCTCCAAGAACAGGTGTAGCTCCAAAAATTTTAGCCGCCGAAAATCCAATTAAAACTGGAAGAAATACAAAAGCTGCATTTGAAAAAGTATTTATCATAGATGCAAAATCAGCCCATTGAGGATATGCTTCTACTAAAGATTTTCCCTCAAAAAATAACCCTTGAGCTGTAAATACATTGTTTAATCCCATTAATAACCCGGCTGCAACCAAGGCTGGCAATATAGGAACAAATACATCTGCTAAAGCTTTAAGAATTCTCTGAAAAATATTTTGTTTCTCATCAGCTTTTTTCTTAACCTCTTCTTTACTACTTTCTGATAAGTTTGATAAAGCAATAAATTCTCTTGCCACTTGATCAACTATTCCAGTTCCTAAAACTATTTGAAATTGTCCTCCATTATTAAAACTTCCTTTAACAAGATCTATATTTTCAATCTTTCCTATATCTATTTTACTATCGTCTTTTAAAACTAATCTTAATCTTGTAGCACAATGAGCTACACTAACTAAATTCTCACTTCCGCCAATATATTCAATTATAAGTTCTGCCGTTTTTTTATAATTCCTTTGTTTTGCCATGAATTAACCTCCAATTTAATAATTTGAAACGTTTCATTTTTTTATATTTATTATATTAATCTTCTTTTTATTCCATGTCAACATTTTCTTTATACGTTTACACATTTTTCAAACTTGATAATCCATTAAATAACTTTAATTATAAACTTAGTAACAAATTTAAAAACAAAAACTGTCTACACAGACTATTTTTAAATAATCTATGAGACAGCACTACATAAAAAAAATATTATCTTTAATTATCAATTATATGATCTTTTACAAATTTCAAATAAAAATCATAAGAAAATTCTTTTTCATTAAGTCTATATTCTTCATCTAAATCAGGACCACAGCTGTTTGAGCCTATACCGCTTTGTTTATAATCTATAATTAAATAAGTTGTATCCTCTTCATTTAATTCGAAATTATGTTCTACATTGGTTAATTGCTTTAGAGAAAAGTGTGAAACATTGAAGGCAAAGTCATTTTCTGATAAAACATAAATTTTACTTTTTTCATTATTAATAGATACTTCTCTACAAAAATGATGACTACCATTCTCTTGAGGTCTTATATAGTCTTCATGCATTTCAGAAACCTTTGAATTAAATCTTCCTAAATAACAAGATGAGTTTTTGTCTACATAATTTTCATATGGTCCAAATCCAAAGTAACTTACTTCTTCATAGGACTTGTCTAGCTTAAGTTCCACACCGAATCTTGGTAAATAAGGTGTTTTCATATTTTTATTACCTTTAATATGACACTTAATTAACCCTTCTGAATAAATACTCCATGTTACCTTAATATCTAAGACTCTTTCCCTATATGGTGGTATCAAGCTTAAATCACTAGTTATCTCCACTCTATTGGAAAACTCCTTAATTTCGCTATTATATACTCTTGTAGTAATTTGATTAAAACCAGCTTCAATCCATTGATTTTTAATCTTTCTATCATTATCTGTAGGTGCTCTCCAAATAATAAACTCCATTGGATCACTTATAAACACTTTTCCTAATGACTCAATGAAATCAAAAGTTCCTGTATTCTTATTGTAATTATAACTAAACTCATTATTTATAACTCTAATTTTATTAACTGTTTCTTCTATATAAAACTTTTGTTCATTAATAGTAGTTTTTATAAATTTATTAACAGATTCGATATTCTCTACTTCATTCTTTATTGTAAACTGGTCATGCCCTAGTACAATCCCCTGTTTATAAAGAGAGTTATTATATTTTATTTTATACTCAACTAATATAGTAATAATTGCATTTGGTAATCTTGATATATTTAAATCATACCATTTTTCCTCTTTTGCCTTTAAACTTTCTAAACTTATCTTATCTAAGAAAATTATCTCTCCATCTAAAAGTACTTTATAGGTAACATCTAAAAATTCACCAGCATTCTTAAAATCAAGCATATTTTTTAATTTAACTCTTCTATTAATTTGATCAAATTCTAATGCTCTTATAGGTCTATTAATGTTTTTATATTCTAATAATCCAGTATGAGGAGTTCTATCTGGATAAACTAAACCATCAACACAGAAGTTTCCATCATGATTTTCCTCTCCAAAATCTCCTCCATATCCATATGCTTTTTTGCCATTAATATCTTCTTTAATAAGTATCGCATGATCACACCATTCCCAAACATATGCTCCTGCAAACTGATCATATTTTTGAATCATTTCATCATAATCTTGTAATCCACCAGGACCATTTCCCATGGCATGGGCATATTCACATAGTATTAATGGCTTGTCTATTCCCATTTTAAAATAATCCTTAATTTCCTCTATACTTATATACATACGACTAATAACATCAATATTAGTAAAATCATTTTTTCTTTCTTTACTAGCATAATGTGCACCTTCATAATGAAGTGGACGTGTAGAATCTAGTTCTCTAGCATATTCTAATCCTCTTTCAAAGTTACATCCAAATCCTGACTCATTTCCAAGTGACCACATAAAAATACAAGATCTATTCTTAAAAGGAACTATGGATGAATCAACTCTATCAATAATAACCTTTTCATAAATTTCGTCATCAGCTATCATATTATAATTATCTAAATACCCTAATCCATATAATTCAACAACTCCATGAATTTCAATATCAGCTTCATTCATAACATAAAAGCCGTACTCATCACATAACTCATAAAAAATTGGAGATTTAGGATAATGAGCAGTTCTTATAGAGTTGAAATTACACTCTTTCATTATTTTTAAATCCAAAATCATATCATCATATGTCATAACATATCCTTTAGTTGGATTGCTGTCATGATGATTAACTCCTCTTAACTTTATTGGAGTATTATTAATTTTTAAAATAGAATTCTCTATTTTAATTTCTCTCATACCAATTTTTTCTTTTATAACCTCATGCTCTGTTTCAATTAACAAAGTATATAAATTAGGTATCTCAGCACTCCAAAGTTTTATATCTTTAATATTTATTTCTGCTTTATTATTATCTATATTTCCAGATGAAACTATATTACTTTTAGGATCTAATAAATAATATTTAACTTCTAGATTTCCTATCTTAGATAAAATCTCAACATCTAACTTTCCTTCTTTAGCTAAAAAATCTATACTTTGAGTTATTTTATAATCAACTATTCTTGACTTTGCTCTTCTCAATATATACACATCTCTAAAAATTCCAGACATTCTAAATTTGTCTTGATCTTCAAAGTAAGTACCATCACACCATTTTAAAACTAAGACTGCAATTGTATTTTTACCATTTACCAAGAACTCCGTAATATCAAACTCAGATATACTATGAGATATCTGACTATATCCAACAAACATTCCATTTATCCAAAAATAAAAGCATGAATCAACCCCTTCAAAATTTATATTATAATCATACTTTTCAGGAAGTATCTCAACTTCAAAATCTTTCTTATAAATTCCACATGGATTATTTATAGGAACAAAAGGTGGATCATAAGGAATAGGATATTTAACATTAGTATATTGATTATAATCATATCCATTTAGTTGCCAAAGGGAAGGCACAGCAATATTGTCTTTAAAACTAATTTCATTTATATCCTTAAATTCTTTTACTGTTTGTAAGCTATCAAAATACCTAAATTCCCATTTACCATTAAGTGAAAAGAAATTATCTTGCTTACTTCTATCTTTAATATTAAGGGCCTCATCAGTATCCATAAATGGAATATAGTAACTTCTTCTTGGCATCATATTTACATGTAGTTTAGAAATATCTTCATGGTATTCATTTTTTAGTATCATTTTACCCTCCTAATACATTTAGCATCATTATGTACTCATGAATCATAATTATATATTTATGAAACATAACTCCATATAAATCATTAAAAAAAATATTTTTTACCCATAATTTAATATTAATATGTAAATTAATCTTTTAAAATAGTTAAAAAGTTCTAAAACATGTTATAATGTTTCTTATGAAATTCATTTTTTTCAAATACTATAGATAATTAATATATTATTGTATCAAGACTTTATTTATATATTTGATATAAAAACTTAATATAAAATTAGCTAGTTTTATAGGTTTAGGAGGTACAAATGCAAATACTGTGGAAAAAATATACAAAAGAAAATTTTGAAATGAATGTAGATGAATGTGGTATAGAACAAGGTATCCCAGGATTAGGATATAAATATGAAGTATTGAAAAATGCTGTCATTCATTACGTAACTAAGGGATATGGTACATTTAAATTTAATGGTAAAGTATATAATTTAAAACAAGGTGATATATTTATACTAATAAAAGGGATGAATGTTGAATATGTAGCCTCCATAGATGATCCTTGGGAATACTACTGGATAGGATTTAGTGGTTCAAATGCTAATGAATATTTAAATAGAACTTCTATTACTAACTCTTATGTTGCTAATTGTAAATCAAATTCAAAAATTCCCCACATAATATTAAATATGTGTGAAATATCAAAGACTTATAATCCCTCATGTTCCGATGACATACTATTATTAAAGGAACTTTATTCATTATTATACACACTTATAGAAGAATTCCCAAAGCCTTTTGATTACAAAGACAAA
Source organism: Clostridium sp. LIBA-8553 (assembly GCF_057782465.1). NCBI lineage: Bacteria > Bacillati > Bacillota > Clostridia > Eubacteriales > Clostridiaceae > Clostridium > Clostridium sp. LIBA-8553. Next base: position 899,608 of record NZ_CM173489.1, on the reverse strand, counting down.
GAATTACATACATATATTCAAGATGCTCTTAATTTCATTAATTCTAATTATATGAATAATATAACTGTTCAAGAAATTGCTGATTATGTAAACCTAAGTAGAAGCTATTTATATAAAATGTTCATAAAAAACCTTGGAATTTCTCCTCAAAAATATTTAATAAATCTTAGAATGTATAAAGCAACACTTTTATTAAAAAGCACTAAACTACCTATAGGAGAAGTTGCAAACAGTGTAGGATATAGTGATTCCTTATTATTCTCAAAAACTTTTTCAAAGCATTTTTCAATGTCTCCATTACATTACAGAAATAATCAAGTGAATAAATCAAATTAATTATTTTAGAATATTTATATATAGATTTTGATTTTTAACTTATCATCCCCGTCCCTTTAAGCAAAAGCTCATTAAATATTTTTATAAAATTATTTGTTTTTAATTACTCTATTACACTTAAAATCAAAAGATTTAAAACAAAGCTTAAAAATAGCTAGGAAATATATCTTTATATAACTCTAAAATCAATACTATTTTAAAACATAAAAAGGTATAATTGAAGCTTAAACAAAACTTCAGTTATACCTTTTTAACCATAATATTATCCTACTCTTGTAACACCATTTTTCAAATCATCAACTATTGCTTCATATTCTGCCTCTGATAAATTATATCTTCTTAATAACATAAAACTTATTATTACAATAGCACATGGAACCAAGGTCTGTATTAAATGAATTCCATTTAAAGTAAATGTAGATTGACTTGAATCTGCTGTATAACCAATATATGCTAATATGTATCCACATAAGGATCCCCCAATAGCACTAGCAATTTTACTTTTAAATATATTTAAAGAGAATATCATCCCCTCTGATCTCTTTCCTGTCTTCCATTCACCATACTCAACACAATCAGCAACCATTGAAGTTAGAGTTATATATCCCGCTCCATCAAAAATTCCACTTATAAAGTTTATAACTATCATTAAAGGTAATGAAGAATATGATAGTAAAAATATTAAAAATGATCCTGCTGCACCAACTAATAATCCTAAAAGTGCAGTATTTCTTTTGCCTAACTTTTTTGTTAAAAATGGTGACATTACTCCACCTAATATACTTGCTCCCATACCAACCGAACTAACTACTGGAATCATCATTTCTGCATTAAAATTATACTTTACATAATATATAGCTATTGTATTTTTTATTGATCCACTTAGTTCTAACACTAACATTGATAATAAAACTATTCTTAAAGGCTTATTTGTTTTTAATAAGTTTATAAATTGTTTTATACCTTGTTTTTGCTTTTTCTTAGCAGCCTTATCATTAATTTCTCTAATTCCAAAGGCAGTAATCCAAGTAAATATGGTAGCAAAACAAACATATATTATTACCACAGTTGTCCAACTTCCAATAATTGATACAAGAGGTATAGTAAGTGTTAGAATTATAAAATTACCTACATACGCTATTGTTCTCGCTGATGTAACAATCTTAGTTTTTCCCTCAGAAGATCTTGTAATATTGGCAGATAATGACCAATATGGTATATCCATAGCAGTAAAAGATATGCCCCAAAATATATATGCTATGTATATCCATATAATTTTACCACTATAACTTAAATCTGGTGCTGAAAAGCACATAATTGTTGCTATTCCCATGAAAATAGGAACAACAAACAGATAAGGTCTACTCTTTCCAATTTTAGTATTAGTATTATCAACTATAACCCCCATTATAGGATCTGTTATTGCATCTATAACCCTTGCCACCAGAAATAATGTTCCTATGGCAGCTGCTCCTACTTTAAAACTATCTGTTAAAAAAATTAAAAGATAGGAACTAATCAATGCATATATCATATTATTGCCTAAACTTCCCATACTATAAGTTATTAAAGTCTTTATAGAAACATCATCACTTTTGTCAATTTGTCTATCTCTTAGTGTATTCAAACCATCACCTCTATATTCTACTAATAAAATCTTGTAATACCCGTTTAATTAAACCACTTAAAAGAAATCGATTTCTTAATCTTCGTATATATTATTACAAAATTTTGTTAATAATCAAATAGAATTAAGTTTCTAAAATATTGATTTATATTTCCTAATTAAATATAGAGTATATTAATAAACTAAAATCAAAAAAATTATTTTATTATGATAAAAATAAGGTTTGTTTTTAGAAATGTATTTAAGAAGCAATTAAATAATGATAAGTGTATTGTTAATGAAGCTTAAAGTATTGGAATATAAAAAAGGCTGTAGTTTAAAACTACAGCCTATAACACTTCAAAATTATCTTCTATTTTGTTGTTGTTTCTTAGCTCTTCTACAAGACATACATCTTGTTGGCTCATTGTCGAATCCTTTTTCTTTGTAGAATTCTTGCTCTCCTACTGAAAATATGAATTCACTTCCGCAATCTCTGCATACTATTATTTTATCTGTCATAAATATTCCTCCTAAAATTAAAGATTCTAAATTGATATAATAATCTCTAATTTACGAGAAACTATTTACCTAAATGAAACTTTTTTGTTAGCATTTTTGCTACTTCTTTATAATAACACATTATTTACTTTATTACAATGCTTTTTTAAAAATTATTATTAGGAAAAAATTTTTCGCCATTTTCTTCTTTTTTCATTATCATATCATCTCCTTTAAATTTCCTAATAAAATTTCTAAATTTGTTATTTATCCTATTTAATTTATATTTAAAATTTATAATAAAACATCAAAAAAGGCTGTAGTTTAAACTACAGCCTATAACAATCTAAAATTATCTTCTATTTTGTTGTTGTTTCTTAGCTCTTCTACAAGACATACATCTTGTTGGCTCATTATCGAATCCTTTTTCTTTGTAGAATTCTTGCTCTCCTACTGAAAATACGAATTCACTTCCACAATCTCTACATGTTATTATTTTATCTGTCATAAATATTCCTCCTAAAATTAAAGATTCTAAATTGATATAATAATCTCTAATTTACGAGAAACTATTTACCTAAATGAAACTTTTTTGTTAGCATTTTGCTACTTCTTTATAATAACATACTATTTATTTTTTTACAATACTTTTTTAAAAAAATTATTAATAAAAAAAAATTTTTAATTAATAATAGATATTTTTATAACTATTATTTTTTTATTAATTTCTATGAAATTTGCTATTTAACATTTATAAAAGAATAATATTCAAATTAAATACTAATTTTCATATTTTATTTCATATAGTCTGCTTTAAGTTTACCTAATAAAATCTTTAATTAATATACAAAAAATACTATACTTAATAATGACAACATATTAATTAGATTAGATTGAGGAGTTTATATATGAGAAAAAAAGATATACTTGAATTAAAAAAGCGTTTGAAAAAGGACCATTGCACTTTCACTAAAATGTGTGGCTGCTATGTCAATGGAGAAAAACATATTATTTTAAATTTTAGAGAAACTTTTCTAAATTTAGATGAAGATGAATACTTTAAATACTTAGAGATTGCTAAAAAAGTTATGTCTGGAACTATTGGAAACAATATTTTAGAACTTAACTTTCCACTAAATGAGTACCTTGTAAATGAAAGACAAGTTTCTCTTATGCAACTAAAAAACAGTCAATTAAAGGATGATGAACTTCTTAATGATTTTTATAAATTAGTTATAGATAATTATGATTATACAGGTAACTTTTTAATACTTCTTTTCCATGATGCTTATGATGTTATTACTAAAACTAAAGATAATCTTAAAGTAGATGAATCTGAAGAAGTATATGAATATATATTATGTGCAGTATGTCCAGTTTCCCTTTCAGGTCCTGGTCTTAGATACTTTGAAGAAGAAAACCAAATAAAAGCACGTATTAGAGATTGGGTAGTTGAAGCCCCTGCTAACGGCTTTGTATTCCCTGCTTTTATTGATCGTAGTTCAGATGTTAACTCTGTTATGTACTACACTAAAAATGCTAAAGATACACACCCAGAGTTAATGGAAAATGTCTTAGGCTGTACTTCAAGACAAACTGCTACTATTCAAAAACAAACATTTCAATCAATTATCAAAGATTCTTTTTTAGATGAAGAAAAAGCTGAAAAAGTGTTTATGGAAGTACAAGAAAACTTAAATAATATGATAGAAGAACATAATTCTATGTATGAAGATACTCCAGATAGTGAACCTATAGCTTTAACAGACAAAGATATACAAAACATCTTAATAGAAAGTGGTATTCCTGAAGATGTTACTACTCAGATTGAAAAATCTTATTTAGAAAACTTTGGCGAAGATCTTCCTCTAGCAGAAAACTTACTTGATGCAAAAACACTTAAAGCAAATGAGCAAAGAAAAAAAGAAGAACGTCTTGAAAAACAAGTGGAAGTACTTAAAACTAGACTTGAGGAAGTTAAAAAAGAAGCTGCTATAGATAAGGAAGCTAATCAACAAGTTGATGATGATAACATAGTTTCAGAAGAATCTTTAGAAACTGATTCAGAAGAAATTTCAGATGTTAATCTAGAAGATGACATTAATAACAATGAATATGATGTCGTACTTCAAGTTAAGCCTGAAAAAATACCTCAAATAAAATCTCAAATAATTGATGGGCAGAAATGCATCATTATTCCTGTTAATGAGGATGAGCAAGCTACAGTCAATGGCTTAGATGATTTAATTTAAATTATCTAACTTAATAAGTAAAATTATATTATTTCTTTTGAAATTTAATACTAATCTTTTATATTAAAAATAGTAGATAATTTTCGAAAATTATCTACTATTTTATTTTTCGTAACTTAATACAAAGTCAGCATTTTCAACTGGGGAATACTCCAATGTATATTTTTCTTCTGCTGGGAAGTACCTTCTTTCATATTTATTTTTTATATCTTCTACTCCACCTATATATTTATCTCTTTCTAAAACTCTATTTAGCCTAACTTCTTTTGGAACATCTAGATAAATTACAAAATCCAAATAACTTTTTATTTCTTTTCTTTGTAAAAACACTCCTTCTAATATCAAAACAGAACCATATGGTACACATATTGGTTATAGAATATATTTATCATTTTCTTTATCATATAATTCTATTACTGTATCTATTGTTTCTCTCTTTTTTATTGGAGATAAAATTTTTTCAATTAGATAATCATATCTCCATTATACATTGTAATAACAATCCCACGCTTCCTTAGACTCATCATATCTAATGTATTTAGGATGTATAAAATCATCAATATGCAAAACATAAGTATTATAATTTTCATTCTGTAATTGTAATTTTAATGAATTAACTATTGTACTTTTACCTGCTCCTCCTAAACCATCAATTCCAACAATATATATTCTTTTAGAAATATCTTCATTTCTTAATTTACTTAATAAACACTGCATTTAATATTTCTCCATTCTAGATCATATAAATATTTAACAAATATATAACTCTGTATCAAATCTAAACCCTTTAACTTCTGGTATAACTTAATTCACTTATGAATCTACTAAGAAATTTATTATTTCCATTCTAATCTGAATAATGTAATTACTATACTAATAATCATTTAAATATTTTACTGAAGTAACTATTCCTTTATTATTAACAATTAAGACTGTTTCATAATAAAAATTTCCATACTCACCTTCTGTACCAATTCTAATATTTCTATTATCTTTTTCGTCTAAAAATTCTTCATATTTTGTTTTAATACCAGAATTACTATTTACTTTATCTATATTTTCTTTGACAAGCTCAATATTTTCACCAATTATATTCTTACCACCATATTTAGCTATATGTCTCTCTATCCAAGCTTCTTTTACTTCTATTTCTTTAGAATCAAATTTAATTACTATTCCTCCAAAATCATAAGTTTCATTTCCTAAATATTTAAATACTCCATTACTAAACTTTTTCTTTGCACTCCAGGGCTTTAAATCTTTAAACTCAGATTCTCTACGTATATCAAAATCAGGATTTTGTAAAAAATTAAGTTCTCCATATGCATAACAATTGCTAGCCCCATCATAAATAAAACCTTCAGTATTTGTTTCCTTCATAAGCATAAAATTTATAGGTTCATAAAACTTTATATTAGTATTATGAAGCCCCACAGGCTCTGAAATAGCTAAAAATAACTTTCCTTCTTTATATGCTAAAGTTTCTCCTTTTACAGTAAATAAATATGGTAACATCACCATAAATACGGTTGTACCAGTTGCCATTATAGCTAATAATAAAGTTAAAAATAATTTTGATAAATTACCTGTAGTCATATTCCAAACTGATTTAATAACTAATATGGTTACCACTACTATAAATATACATTTGTTTAAGGCAATAAAACTTATAACTCTACTTCTAAACTCAATACCATAAGTTAATAAAACATTACTTAAAGTTAAATAAATAATATAAATTAAAATACTTATTATTATAATAGTCTTTGCAACACCTAATTTCTTAATATTCATATATCTACTCCCTAAGAATCCAAATAACTAAATATAACTTTAACGTTATATTTTACAAATATATTATTTTATTTATGGAAGCTTGTAAAGAGATATGTAAATTTTAATAAATACTTTAATAAGCATTCTTGTTAATGTAAAATATTATAAAATACATAAATAAAAATATTTTAAGGCAACTGAAAATTAAGCTACTTATATAAAACTGGGAGGATATATTATGAAATATGAAGTTATAATATTTGATGCAGACGAAACCTTATTTGATTTTAAAAAATCTGAAAGAGAAGCTTTTAAAAACACAATGCTTAAATTTGATATAGAATATGATGAAAATTATCACTTAAAAATATATAATGAAATAAATACTGGCATATGGAAAGAATTTGAGCAAGGACTTATTACACAGGAAAAGTTAAAGATAGAAAGATTTAAAAGATTATCAGATAAATTAAATATAAAATTTGATGAAATTAATTTTGCTAAATCATATATGGAGCATTTAGCTGATGCATCATTTTTATTTGATGAAAGTATTGATCTTATAGAAAATTTAAATAAATCTTATAAGCTTTCAATAGTAACTAATGGTCTTACTTCTGTTCAAGATAAGAGAATCAGAAAATCTACTATAGCAAAATACTTTGATGCCATAGTAATATCTGAAGAAATACTAATAGCAAAGCCTGATCCTAAAATCTTTGAACACACCTTAAAACATATTAATTTCTATGATAAAAGTAAAGTTTTAATGGTAGGAGATAGCCTTACTTCTGATATTCAAGGTGGAATAAACTTTGGTATAGATACTTGTTGGTACAACCCTAATAAGATTGAAAATAAAACTTCAATAACTCCTACTTATGAAATTTCTAGCTTTGAGGAATTAAAATCTTTACTAGTTAATTCATAAATAATAGCAAAAAGGTATAGAATTAAATCTAATTCTATACCTTTTTAAATTCTTATAAAACTTATTTACTTATGATATGGTTCTCCGTATCAGTATTAAGTGAGTTTCTTTGTTTAACATAGTATTTATTTTATTATAATAAAATATCAAAAAAAGGTTGTAGTTTAAACTACAACCTATAACAATCTAAAATTATCTTCTATTTTGCTCTTTCTTAGCTCTTCTACAAGATATACATCTTGTTGGCTCATTTTCAAATCCTTTTTCTTTGTAGAATTCTTGTTCTCCTACTGAAAATACGAATTCACTTCCACAATCTCTGCATTTTAATGTTTTATCTGACATAAACATTCCTCCTAAAATTAAAGATTCTAAATTGATATAATAATCTCTAATTTTTGAGAAACTATTTACCTAAATGAAACTTTTTTGTTAGCAACTTTGCTACTATTTTATAATAACATAGTATTTAATTAATTGCAACCTTTTTAATATTTTTTATAAATAATTGAAATTAAAACAATATTTTGTATTGAATTCTTACCGTAAAAGAACATTTATTAATTCTATTGACTAAACTCTTAATTTTCTATATTTATTTTACCCTTTTCTACTTTTTCCACATTTTTAGTTGCAGTAGAAAGCATAAGCTTTATTCTGTTTAATTGGTTTACTTCACTGGCACCAGGATCATAATCTATTGGAGTAATATTTAAATAAGGATGTCTTCTTTTAATTTCTCTAATCATGCCTTTTCCATTCACATGGTTTGGTAAACATGCAAAAGGCTGTATACAAATCATGTTGCTAACTCCAGACTTCAACAACTCAATAATTTCTGCGGTTAATAACCATCCCTCTCCAGCTTGATTACCAAGAGATAAGATATCATCAGTTTCTTTAGCTAATTTTTCAATTCTTTGTGGTATCATAAATTTTTTACTATTACTTAGTGCCTTTCTCATTTGTTCTACATAAAATTCTATGTATTTAGTAGCTAATCTACCACCTAATAAGCTTTTTAAGTTTCCGCCTAGCTTCTCATATTCAAATTTCTGATTATAGGCACAATATAATAGAAAATATACTAAATCTGGGATTATTACTTCTGCTCCTTCTTCCTCTAGTATTTCTATAATATTGTTATTAGCTAAACTGTTATACTTTAAGAAAATTTCTCCCACTACTGCTACCTTTGGCTTAATTACATTTTTCATTTCCAAGCTATCAAATTCATTTACCATTTCATTTGTAATATTTTTAAACTCCTTAAAGTTTCCACTAGCTATGCTATTTTTACATATACCTAACCATTTTAAACAAAGTAAATTTGTTGAATTTTTTATTTTTTCATAAGGCCTTACTCTATTTGTCATGTTTAAAAGCATATCTCCATAAGCTAATGCCATTAATGCTCTATTAATCATTGGCAATGTTATTTTAAACCCTGGATTCTTCTCTATTCCTTGAACACTTAAAGATATAACTGGTATTTTTTCATATCCTGAATCTTTTAATGCTTTTCTTATAAGAGCAATATAGTTAGATGCTCTACAAGTCCCTCCTGTTTGAGAAATCACTACAGAAGTATTGTTTAAATCATACTCCCTAGACTTAAGTGCATTTATAATTTGACCTACTATTACAATTGCAGGATAACAAGTATCATTATTTACATATTTTAATCCTTCTTCTATTGTCTGTCGATTAACTGTAGGTAATACCTTTAAATTATATCCTGAGCTTTTTAAAGCGGATTCTAGCAATTCAAAATGTATTGGAGAAAATTGTGGGCAAAGTATTGTATGTTTTTCTCTCATTTCTTTTGTAAATATAGTTTTATCATAAGGTTTAATTATTTCTAAATTTGAATTGGAGATTCTTGACTTATTTATATCATCCATAGCAGCTTTAAGAGAACGTACTCTAATTCTAGCTGCTCCTAAATTACTAACCTCATCTATTTTTAATAATGTATATATTTTACCAAAACTCTCCAGTATTTCTTGTACTTGATCTGTAGCAACTGCATCTAATCCACATCCAAAAGAGTTTAATTGAATTAACTCTAAGTTTTTTCTAGTACCTACAAAATGTGCTGCCCTATATGTTCTTGAATGATAAGTCCATTGATCCAACACTCTTAATGGTCTTGGAATTTTAACTAAATCGGCTACAGAATCCTCTGTAAATACCGCCAATCCTTCTTTTGATATCATATCTGCTATACCGTGATTTATTTCTAAATCTAAATGATATGGCCTTCCACTTAATACAATACCTTTTCCACCACTTTTATCTAAGTCTTCTAGAATTTCTAATGCTTTATTTTTTATCTCTTCTTTAACCTTATTAACTTCTTCATAAGCTTTGTCAACTGCAATGCTTATTTCCTTTTGACTTATATTAAATTCCTTTAGTTCATCATATAAGTTCTTTTTCATTGACTTCCTATCATTAAAATTTAAAAATGGATCTTTATATATCATGTCTTTGCTTCTTAAAAAGCTAATATTATTTTTAACAACCTCTGGATAAGAATTTACTATGGCACAATTATAGTGATTATCTGCACTTTTATCTTCTAGCCTCTCATAAGAAACACATGGATAAAATATAAAATTCAAGCCTTTCTTTATAAGACTTGCTATATGTCCATGAGCAATTTTAGCAGGATAACAAAGAGACTCTGATGGTATAGTATCAATACCTTCATTGTAAATTTTCTTTGTAGAATTTGGAGATAATACTACTCTAAACCCTAGTTCTGTAAAAAAAGTGTACCAAAAAGGATAATTTTCATACATATTTAAAACTCTCGGTAGGCCTACTTCTCCTCTTATTGCTTCTTCTATTGAAAGAGGTTTATATCCAAAAATTCTTTTATATTTATAATCAAATAAATTAGCTGCTTTTTTTGTATTTTGAGCGCCTCCTCCCCCTCTTTCGCATCTATTACCTGAAATAAAATTTCTGCCATCAGAAAATTTATTTACAGTAAGTAAACAATTATTACTGCATAATCCACAATGTCTAAATTCATTTGACACTTTGAAATTCTCAAGATCAGCTTCCCCTAAAATATTAGAAACCTCATTTTCATTATGGTTATCTTTTGCAATGAGAGCAGCTCCAAATGCTCCCATGAGGCCAGTAATATCAGGTCTTACTGCTTCTTTACCAGTAACTTTTTCAAAGGCCCTTAAAACAGCTTCATTATAAAAGGTTCCTCCTTGAACTATAATTTTTTCTCCAAGATCTTCAGGTTTTCTTATTTTTATAACTTTATAAAGAGCATTTTTAATTACAGAATAAGATAACCCAGAAGATATAGATCCAATATCAGCGCCTTCCTTTTGAACTTGCTTAACCTTAGAATTCATAAATACAGTGCATCTTGACCCTAAATCTACTGGACTTTTTGATAATAATCCTTCTTTTGAAAACTCTTCGATGCTCATGTTTAAAGATTGTGCAAACACATCAAGAAAAGAACCACAACCTGATGAACAAGCTTCATTTAATTGAATAGAGTTTATTACTCCATCTTTTATCTTGATGCACTTCATATCTTGACCACCTATATCAAGAATAAAGTCCACATCTTTTAAAAAATGCTTTGCTGCTCTATAATGTGCAATGGTTTCAACTTCTCCAATATCGATATTTAAAGCTGACTTTATAAGAGCCTCTCCATACCCAGTAACAGTGGCTTTAGCAATTTTTATTTTCCCATCAATTTTGCTATATATATCTTTTAATATGTTTATAGTAATTTGCATGGGATTACCCTTATTGCTACCATAAAAAGAATATAATATAGCCCCTTCATTATCTATTAATATAGCTTTAGTAGTTGTTGAACCTGCATCTATCCCTAAAAAAGCCTCTCCCTCATATGTAGTTATATCCCTTGTCTTTGCTTTGTAACTACAATGCCTTTGTCTAAATCTTTGCAATTCCTGTTCATCTTCAAATAATGGCTCTAAGGTATCTGAAGTAGCTATATTGTTATCTAAACTTTCAATATCTTTTAACAATTGTTCAAAATTTATAACTTTCTCTTTTTTGGATTCAATAGCTGCACCAATAGCTACAAATAGTTGAGGGTCTTTTGGAAATAATATTTCCTCAGGCTTTAATTTTAAGGTATCAATAAACCTTTTTCTAAGCTCTGATAAAAAGTATAAAGGACCTCCTAAAAATGCAACATTTCCCTTTATTGGCTTTCCGCAAGCAAGCCCACTTATAGTCTGGTTTACAACAGCTTGAAATATAGATGCTGCTATATCTTCCTTGGTAGCTCCTTCATTTATAAGAGATTGTATATCTGTTTTTGCAAAAACCCCACACCTTGCAGCTATTGGATAAATTATCTTATAGTTTTTAGCTAATTCATTTAATCCTTTAGCATCCGTTTCAAGTAATGTAGCCATCTGATCTATAAAAGCGCCTGTACCACCAGCACAGACCCCATTCATACGTTGTTCTAGACTACCTTCAAAATATGTTATTTTTGCATCTTCTCCACCTAACTCTATTACTACATCAGCATTATTTATAAAAACTTCAACAGCTTCTGTACAAGCAATAACTTCTTGAATAAAAGATAATCCTAAAAACTTTGACAGTGATAATCCACTAGATCCTGTTATCATTGCTGTAATATCATAATCTTTATATTTTTTAGAAACTTCTTTTATAAAGGAAGCTGTAGTTTCCTTTATATTAGAGTAGTGTCTTTCATACTTACTATAAATAATATTGTCATTAGTATCTAATAATACAAGCTTAATAGTAGTTGATCCTATATCAACTCCTAAATGTAATACTTCTTTCATAAACTTCTCACCCTAACATAAATTATTAATATAATTAAAATGATGTTTAATATTTAAACACCATTTTATAGTTCTGCCCTTTTCAAGGCATAATATACCTATTTTGGGTATAAAAAAAGAGAGGTCATAAATATTTAATTGCACCTTACGCTTTAGACTACTAAGATTGTCTAACTTAGTGAATATTAGAAATAAAACCGATATGATTGTAATTCAACAATGCAAGACATAGCTGTTAGTTTTATTATTTCTGTAATTTTAGATAAGTCACAAATTATTAGTGAGAAAAAATGAAAGGAGCAACAATAATATATGATAAAAAAATATATGAATTAACAAAAGAAGAAGTAGAATATATGTTAGAGACAGAGTCTAACAAAGAATTAATAAAAGAACAAGTGAATAAATTGCTTAGATAATTTAATTGTAATTGCAATTTTCTATATAATAAAACTGCAATTCTCTATTAAACATTATATAGAAACTTCATAAGTGCATCAAATCAGAATTTAATATTAAAACATATAAAACATTTGTTTTTTTACATAATATTCGTGATATCATTCTATTTATTAATGCAAAACTTGCATTTTTTTAATCAAGCGAAAGATTTCCATCAATCAATTTTTATATCAATTTAATTTTTTTCAATTTTAATTCACAAATACATATATTAAATTAATTTTTTTTAAAAAATATAAAGCTAAATTTATTTTTTTGTGATATACTATATGCTATAAAATGAAATTTCTATTATGCATTTCTTGCATATATTTAATTTAGCAAAATTTTAAACAAATGATTTTTAAGTTATAAACTACTCAAGGGGGCTATTAAACAAATGAAAAAATTAGGACTAGCATTTCAAATTATACTTGGACTTGTACTAGGTATTATAGTAGGAGCTGCTTTTTATGGTAATCCAGTTGTCACTTCATATTTACAACCATTTGGAGATATTTTTATAAGATTAATTAAAATGATTGTCATACCTATCGTCTTTTCATCACTTGTTGTTGGTGTTGCTGGCGTTGGAGATGTTAAAAAATTAGGGAAAATCGGCGGAAAAACAATACTTTACTTTGAGATTGTAACTACATTCGCTATTATAATAGGTTTAGTTGTAGCTAATTTATTTCATCCAGGAAACGGAGTAAACATTAGTACTCTTGCAACTACTAATATTGATAAATATATGAGTACAGCAGAAGCTGCATCTAACCATGGATTTATAGATACATTTATAAATATTGTTCCAACTAATATTTTTGAATCTCTTGCAAAGGGAGATTTACTTCCTATTATTTTCTTTTCAGTTATGTTTGGATTAGGTGTAGCTGCAATTGGAGAAAAAGGAAAACCTGTCCTTGCAATATGTCAAGGTATAGCTGATTCAATGTTTTGGATGACTAATCAAATTATGAAGCTTGCGCCACTTGGCGTATTTGGATTAATAGGTGTAACAGTTTCTAAATTTGGATTAGCTTCATTAATTCCTTTAGGAAAGTTAATAATTACTGTTTATGGTGCCATGTTCTTCTTTGTATTTTTTGTTCTTGGCTTTATTGCAAAAATGGCTGGAACAAGCATTATATCACTTATAAAGCTTTTAAAGGATGAACTTATTTTAGCTTATACTACAGCAAGTTCTGAAGCGGTTTTACCAAAGCTTATGGAAAAGATGGAGAGGTTTGGCTGTCCTAAGGCAATTACATCTTTTGTTATTCCAACAGGATATTCATTTAACTTAGATGGATCTACTTTATATCAATCTATTGCAGCACTTTTTATTGCTCAAATATATGGAATTCACTTACCACTTTCTGCTCAAATTAATTTAGTGCTTGTGTTAATGCTTACTTCAAAAGGTATGGCTGGAGTTCCTGGTGCATCTTTTGTAGTACTTTTAGCAACTGTTGGTTCTTTAGGAATTCCAGTAGCAGGAGTTGCATTTATTGCTGGTATAGATCGTATCGTTGATATGGCGAGAACTCTTGTTAATGTACTTGGAAACTCATTAGCTGTTGTTGTTATATCTAAATGGGAAAATGAATTTAACGCTGAAGAAGGACAAAAATATATTAAATCAGTTAGTGAAATAGCATAATTTTAATTTACTAAATTATGATTTTATTTAATTATAAAAATAGTCTTAGGCAAGTTATATCAATACCTAAGGCTATTTTAATATTAAAAGGATGTCTTTCGCCATCCCTAAAAAACACGTTATGCAAATTAAATCTATTTATTATTAAAATCATTAAATACAAGTCCAGCTTTTTTTATTGCAATAGTTTGAACTTCACTCACTATTAAGCTATGATCTAGCATTTCATAACATTTATCTAAATCATTTTTCTTAATAATGTCTATAAATTCAATAAACTCATTAACCATACGATGCTCATAATTATTTACATTAATTAAAGAACTAGTTCCATCATTCATTAACAATTTAAAATTCTTACAAACATTAGCTGGTGAATCTTGATATATACATCCATTATCCCCTTGAATATTATTTGCAATTGGTGCTTTACAGTCCTTTGCTCCAATACAAACACATTTAAACTTTTTATAGTCTAATATCAATATTCCAGATGTATCTATACCTCTTTCAATATTAGGATAGTATTCAACATTATTTGGCTTTCCAAATAATCCAACTACATAATGAATATTATAAATATTTAAATCCATTAATGCTCCTCCAGAGAAGTTTGGATCAAAGGCTGGTAGTACAACACCTTCTTTAAAACTATCATATCTACTAGAATATTGTGAATAATTACACTGAACGATTTTTATTTCACCTAATTTTGGAAGTAACTCTTTAATTTTTTTATAATTAGGTAAGTATTGATTTGTAATAGCTTCAAAAATAAATAACTTTTTTTCTCTAGCTAATTTATTTAATATTAATGCTTCTTCATAATTTGATGTCATTGGTTTTTCAATAATAACATTTTTATTAGCTTCTAATGCTTTTCTAGAAAATTCAAAATGAAGGTTATTTGGTAATGCAATATATACAGTATCAATATCACTACTTAGCAATTCACCATAGTCATAAAACACCTCCATAATACCATATCTATTCTTAAGTTCATTTAGATTATCCTTATTGCTTTCTCTACCATAAATTGCTGTTAATTCTAAATCTTCTAACTTTGATACAATAGTTAAAAAATCCTTAACAATCATTCCCGCTCCAATAATAGCCAGTTTCATTATTAATCCTCCTATCAATTGATAATTTTATCCTTCTTCAATACTATTATATTTAATATGTCTCATTGTCTTCGATTCAAATCAATTGTTATCTCCTATGTAAAAATATTATACTATTTTTGATAAAAAAATCAGCTTATTATGGATATACAGATAGATTTTATATTTATGAACGTTTAGATAACTTTTCATTTTAAATCAAATTTCCAGCTATCTGATTACTAAAAGTATTAATATTTTAACTTTCAATACAAACTACTTAACTCCTTCCAACAAATATCATGTTATATACTCACTCTAAAAAATTTTAGATTACTATTACTTTTATTTAAATATAAAGATACCCATAGAATAAAAAATTCTATGGGTATCTCATTATAATTTTATTTTAGTAAAAACCTTATTTACTTATGGTGTATTCATATCATTGTCATTATCGTTAGCATTGTCGTTATCTTTATCTCTAATTCTAAAAATTCCCCACATACCGGATTCTATATCCCATCTTATAATACCTGATCTATATAGATAATCCCCTGGTATAGTAGATGCTCCATTTAATAGTTCTATATTAAATACATTTCCTACACTCATAGCTCCTTGAGCTGATATAATATTTGAGAATGGGTCACTTGGTTGTGCTTTCCATTTATGACCATGAAGTACAAAGCAAGTATTTCTAGGTTTATCTCCTGGCATTAGAAGTCTTATAATAACTCTTTCCCCTGGTGAAGCTTCAAATATTGGTGTAGCTGGATCTTTGTGAACATCAGAACTAAATACATCTGCTATAACATTTCCATCCTGTAATCTATTAAAGAATCTTTCTGATCTGTAGTTAAATCCTTTTTCACCTCTATCTTCAAAATCTACTGGTTCAGGTTCTTCTCCTTCTTCCCCACCTTCAACTTCTTGATTAGTCATTATTAACTTACCCTCTTCATCTAAAAGTCTTATTCCATTATGCATAAAAATTACAAATTCTCTAAATTTTTTACTCTTAGATTCAGCTATAGTTACTTGCTCTCCATAAATATTGTCGCTCTCTACTTTTGATCCTTCTGGTTCTATTATTATTGCTCCAAATAAACCATGGTATCTATGATTTCTTATATCTGTAAAAGATGATAATAAGCAAGTTCCGTATTCTTCATCAGCATACCATAAATAAGTTTTACTATCTCCAGGTCTTACAGTTTGTTCTATATTGTTGTATCATACATTTATACCACTATCAGTTATTGGATTAAATCTTAAGAATTGTGGGCTAATTCCTACTCTCATAGATGGTGTAACCTTTTTATCAACTGGTACCCCTGGGAACTTTTGATATGGTATTGGTTTAGTAAAGCAATTAGTTAATTTTACTTTTATACATTCACCCTTTTTAGCTCTTAATATCAATGGAGTTGGTTCCATTTTACCACTTATTATATCATCCTTGTACTCATATGGTACAAATAATAATCCATCAGGATCATGATCTCCAAAATTATTATATTTAATATCTTTTTGTATAGCTGCTATATGAAACTCTCTTACTTTTTTACCTTTGCAGTCATCTATTTCATTATAACAATCCTCTGAATAGCTTATAGGAATTAATTTTTCAGTTTTCTTTTTGTAAACCCTTATTATTCCCCATAATCCTAGCCAAAGATCATCTTGACCTCCAAAGTAGTAAATATAATCTCCTGCTTTATAGTCATCTGTTATTCTTATATTAAATGCCTCTGATATTCCCATTGTTTGAGCTTGAACTAATGGTGACTTTTTATCTGTTATTTCTTTTCTCCATTTCATTCCATTTATATTAAATGCATGTTGTTCTTCTTGGGCTCCATCTAATAATCTTATTACAATTTCTTCTCCAGGATAGGTTTCCAAGATTGGTGTCACTGGATCTTCATGGATTCTAGAACTAAATACATAAGCTGAATCATCATCATTTAGCTTTTTCCCTTTTAGTCTTTCTCTTAATGGCTCACATTTATAATTTATACCCATAACACCTGGGTCATCATGTGATCCTGGAAATGGAGGTTTGTTTAATGGACGTCCTTTTTTATCAAATAGTAATGCAAAATCATGAACAAATAATCCGAATTCTCTAAAAGTTCTACCTGAAGGAGTTTCTATCACAGCTTTTGTTCCATATTTTAGTGGTTCACCTGTTTTAGGATCATAATATTTTGATCCTTCAGGCTCTATTATAAGAGCTCCAAAGACTCCATGTTGTTGATGTGAATTTGGATTAAAATGATCATGGAAAAAACAAGCATTTAATTCTTCATTAGCATAGTATCTTTCTACTAAGGTTTCTCCATAAAAAACAGAATTAATATAATTGTATCCATTTGCACCACCGTCTGAAGCTGTAACGTCAAATTTAACTAAGTGTATATGAAATCCTGCATTATCAGTTAAAGTTTTTAATTGGAATTCTGTTTCTGGCAATGTTTCTGGTAAAAAATTAGTAGTTCTAACTTCTATGCAGTCACCCTTATTAGCTCTTATGACTAATGGCTCTACATCAATACATCTACTTTCTACTCCATCCACATATTTCTTAGCTAACTTTTCTTTATTTTCATCTGTTACCTTGCATCCTGTATATCTTTCTATTTGTTCCTTTGTAACATAAAATCTTCCATATGGGTCATTCCAACCAGCATTGTTATATACTAATTTTGCTTCTAATAAAAATAGTTCAAATACAACATCTGCTTTTTTACATGAACAATTATCTTTTTTATCTGGACAAGGTTGAGTATATAAAGCTCCTCTATCAAAATTTTCTGTAAAGTTAGCTCGCTCCATAGGAGTTGGGCATATTTTATTTCCTCCCTCTTGATTTAGTATTCCTAGAGGTGGTTGCTTTGGTCTCTCCTTAAATTTTCCATCTATAAAATTCGGATATCCTGGATGACATGCATCTTTTTTAAGAGGTGGCTTTCTATCTGGAAGTGGCTGTAACGCTTTTATAATAGTTCCATCTGGATATCGTGCCGGTATGATATCTCCATTTTCAAGTACTACATCTTTACCTGTTTCTAATCTATCAAATACTCTCCATAAACTCCACATTCCTTCATGGAAGTGAGGATATAAATGGCAGTGCCATATATGATCTCCTATAGATCCAGCTAAACTTCCTGCTCCGTGTAACATATCTAGGGTGTAACTTTCTTGAGGACTTATTGATATAGAATCTATTATTGTTGAATCTGGATTGTCTGGCTCTAGTCTCCATTGATGTGTGTGAAGATGGAATACGTGTGTTTCCTTTACGCCTCCGTGTATAAGTCTAAACTTGGAAGGATCTCCTTTATATGCTCTTGGTATAAAAGTTGCTGGATCACCATAGGTCCAAGAACTCATAGAAACATCTTCTCCATCTACCATATGATCATTATGATGTGCTATATCTATTTCATTAATATTATCATCAGAATCACAAGGGTTGCAATACTTGAAACCTTTATCTTTCTCTGGTATAAAACCAGCTCTATTTACCATAGGCTCTGATCTGTAACTTATAGCAGTTACCCCTGTTGGTTGATTAGTATGCGGATCTATTATTGTTTTTCCAAATCTATTTAACATTTCGAGTTCATCATGAAAATATACTGCATATTCTCTAAAGTCTGGCTTATTCGGATTGTGTATATCAGCAAATATACCACTCTTTAGTTCATATCCACTTACAGGATCTGTCCACCATGATCCCTTAGTTTCTACTATAAGTGCTCCAAATAAACCGTGTATATTAGTTCCTTTTTCACTGAATCTAGTATCACCCATATCACTAAAATAGAATATACCTTCTCTATCTGCGTACCATTCATAAGTTATCTCTTCACCGGGACCAACTGTAGAATCATCATTGTAACCTACATTAGCACCATCAGATAATATATTTTTATACTTAAGTCCTTGCATATGAATTGATAATCTTCTTGGTTCATTATGCTTAAACTTTATTCTTACTGTATCTCCAACATTTGCCCTTATTGTAAGTGGCTGAACTTCCTCTGTTGGTTTTGGAAGTGGCTTATTATTTTCATCTTTATTATAAAAATTCTTTAAAGCTTTCTTTTTTACTTTATCTTTATACTCTTTTAATATATACATCAATCCATTTGGATCATGGTCACCAAAAAAATCATATACAATCGGTATAGATAGTACTGTAACATTAAAGGTTCTAGTTTTCTGTTCAGCATTATCGTTCTTCATTTTAATTACCCCTTTGTTTACATATTTTTATACTATATAATATTACATAACATTACGATTGGTAACTCTTTTTTAATATTTATTTATTTTTCCCAAAATATAGAAAATACAAAATATATCTTATGTTAACTAACTTCCTAAAAAACTCAAATTAATATTTATAAATCACTAAAGCTAAAGTAAATTTTTAATATTAAATACTATATTAATAAAAGCTATACTTAAATTAATAAGTATAGCTTTCAAATCAAAATTTATTTCTGATATAAAAATTCTCTATTATTTATGATACAGCTCTTTATATCATTTCTAAAGGAGGTTTATTATATAATTAAATATAAAATTACTTTCTCCTTCACTAACCCAAATCACGTCTTAGATTATTATACCTTCGAAGTGGTCCACTTCATGCTGAATAATCTGTGCAGTAAATCCAGTAAATGTTTCTTTGTGCTTATTGAAATTTCTATCAAAATATTCTACCTCTATTATTTCATATCTAGTCGTTTTTCTGAACCCAGTTAAAGATAAGCAACTTTCTTCTGTTTCATAACTTTTCTCTTTCTTTAATATAACTGGATTCACCATAGGAACTATAATATTTCCTATAGTAAATACTAATATACGCTTTTTTACTCCTATCATATTAGCAGCCATACCAACACAATATTCTAAATTTGCTCTTAAAGTATCCACTAAATCATCAATAACTGCTATATCCTCTTGAGTTGCAGGTTCTGATTTCTTTCCTAAAAATAATACATCTTTAACAACTGGTCTTATCATCTTTATTCCAACCTTTCTAGTTTCTTTACCTAAATAACCTTAATCATATAAATCTTCAATTTATATTGAGATTCTATATACTAAAATTATACTCTATCATAATGACATAATAAAATTATTTATATCCTTAACATAATGTAACATCTTTTAATCTATTTAATATACTATTAGTGAGTAATAACAAATGACAAATAGGAGGTATTTGTTATGTCAGATATGATTTGTAATAGAAGACCTAACCATTGTTGTAATACTAAATGTGATCCTTGCCGTGATAAGAAAGATCCTTGCCGTGACAAAGAAGATCATTGCCATGATAAGGACCGTAAACCTTGTAGAGAAGAGAATAGAGTTGAATTCAGATTTGATGAAAACACTCCAGCCCCACCTACTCCTATCCCTACTACTAACCCAGGTGTAGAATTACTTGCAGTAAGATTTGATGAAGTGGAAAGAGGAGATAGAGTATGGCTAAATGGTGTAATTGCAGTTGATAATACTACTGCTAGTATAATAAGACTAACAATTAGAATTGTTAAAGATTCACCTAATATGACCCCTACTACTATCTACACTTTAACTGTTGAAATTGATGTAAGTAGCGCTGACGATGTAAGTGCAATACCATTTTCACATGTAGATGTTAATAATGCTGATCTTTTTGATGTTAGATATAGAGTTTTTGCATCAGCAAATGCAACTGGATTAGTTTCACAAGGACCTAATACTCTAACAGCACTTAGATTTGAAAGAAAGTAATATACTCTTTTAAATTTAACAAATTCTAACAAACTAACTAGGGACTATATCAAATTGATATAGTCCCATTTATTTATTATTATTTTAGTGGCTAAATTCTTAATATACTTTAATTACTTAAATGCTAATATAAACACTATGAATTGGTCTAACTAAAATTCAAGGTTTTTATTTACTTCTTATGCATATAATAATATAGGAAACATTAACTTTTCTATTTTAAATGGAATTTCTTTTCTAGCTCTTATAAATAATTACTAATCTGTTTAAATCAAATTTTCAAATATCTGAGAATCTTTTAAATAGGCTTCTATAGGAGCACTTCTATATCCTGCAACTTTTAACCAAGCCGTTAGCCATGTTAAAAACATCAAAATACTATTATCCTCTGATTTTATGAATTCATATATTTCAAATATATCCTCATAACTTTTTCCTGGATTATCAGATATTACTCTTTGATTAAGTTTGCTTCCATCTTGGCCAAACTGTGACATCTTTCTGTAAGATCCACAGGTTACTATCATTGAATTTGGTACAATAATAAAATCTGGTTGTTCTTCTACTGGAACATCTCTTAATACTTCAATTATATTACTTTTTAGTGTTTCAGATGAACCTCCATCTCCTCCCCATATAATAAATAATGAATCTTTAGTTCTAGGTGTTGATGGTATTGATTGATAATATCTTCTCATTCGCTTAAATTTTCTGCATTTTAATATTATATCCTCTAATTCTGTATTTGTAAGTTGTGACTTAACATCTATCATTGCATATACAGACTCCGCTAACCAAACTTTACTTTCACTATCTAAAAATAGTGGGGAATTAAACATATGATCTACAATAAGCAACTCTTCTTGATTTGAAAACTCACCATCCATAGAAAGTATAAAACCTAAATCTACCTTAAAAGCCTTAGGTAGATTATCAGTTAAAAAATCCCCTACTATTTCTCTATTTTCACCTACTGATAATTTACGTGTACTAAAACCGATTCCCATATTATTTGCTTTTTTATTAAGTTCCTTGGCTATTAATTCGTAGTATTTAGTTATTGCCATATATACCTCCTATTAATTTTAAATTCCTCTTAATCATATTCATCTTCTTAAAAATTTTCTTTAGTACTACTATTCATGTAATATTACTTATTTTGATTATTTCCTATTTATACCTCTTTTTTACAACTATTTAGTAACATCCATATGGTTAAGACTTTTAAATTATAACAACTAATTTTTCATAAATTTCACAAATACCATACATCCAAATTCTTCTGACATAGAAAATCCAACTTTTTTTATAGAATTATTATAATCACATTCAGTTCTTCTATTAGTTAAATCACTATCAAAATATTTTCTACTTAAATGTATTGCTATGGTTATTACCATATGTTCATTTACATACTCTTCCCACACTCAATCTAACCACAGAATGTAGTTTTATATTTCTCAAACTCTTCATATACTCCTTTATACTCATTTACTAACTCTGAATTTTTCTCAGTTATTGGATTTATTATAGAATGGCTTAACTCATGAAAAATCAAATTACATAAGTCATAATACTTATTAATCAAACTATTATTTCTTATTAAGATATTTAAATTGTATGAAGCTACAAAAATAAAAGTTTTTTTAGATTTTTACAGCCGAAAGTCAAACTTAAAAGTATTTATATAATGAAGGGAATTTTAACATATAAATATATAAATTTTTTAGGTGTTATTTTGGGAGGGAGAATCATGAGCTTCACTTATTTAAGATTTAATGAAAAAAAGGCTTTAGAAATGGAATTAGATTCAATTATAAAAATACTAAGATATTTTTTTAATTTTATACGAATAGTAGTTATGCTTAAAAGAGAAATTGAAGATCACTTTGCTTATTGGATGTAATATGAAAAATCTTTAGAGAATGTACCAATCTTAGAGATTAAAAGTAAGGATGCTTTTAGAAGAATATTAAGGAAACTGTGGAATACTAAGATATTAATTTTTAGGTTGCTTAAAAGTGGAGAAATCTATACTTTTTATAGAATTGGAAAAAGGTATAAAAAACTTATTTTTCATAATAAACAGATGAAAGAAAAGGATTAAACAACACATAGGGAGGATTATGCAAAAAAGCAGTCGGCTGAAAAGCACAGCGGTATCAGCTCATATGCGGAACCCCGTTCTACTGAAAAGCTGAACCAAAATATTAATCTATTAAAAAATAATATATATATATACTTCTGCAATCCAGTACTTAAATGAGAAAATAATAAATGACTATAAAAGAGCTTTTCATTAAGTTAGGGTTTAGAAATTTACAAGGAAATATGAAAAAAATAAGATAAGCTAATTTTAGCCTATCTTATTTTTAGAAAGATATTTATTTTCTAATACATTAAATTTATACTTATTTTGGTCGAAACCTATTTCATAAAAAATATTAACCTAATCGAAAGCGAAAACCAAATATAGTTATGACCAAAATCGGAATTAAAATAACAATAAGTCCCAATAATACAATAACTGTACGAACTTTTTCCTCACTTTTTAAGAATTTACACAATCCTCTATATATTAATATTCCAATTAAGCCACCTAAACAATTAAGAATAACATCATCAATATCAGCAGCACCAAGCCCAAAAATAAGTTGAAATATTTCAATAAACAAGGCAATGAAGAATACAATCATTGTGTTTATCCATATTTTTTTATTTTTCTTTAATAATTGCAAATAAATTCCTAGAGGGACGAGCAATATGATATTTCCGAATATATTGCTTGCAACAATAATTTTAGAAACGTTCAGCGTACCTGACAGATAGCTGTATATAGTGTGAAATGGTATTACATTAGTGCTCCTAATATACTCTCTGTTTGAGCTGAACAATTCTAATGGTGAAACATACTTGAAAATCAACGCATAAGAACACAGAAAAGCATACAGCAAAAGAAAAACTCCAAACAGCATAAAGGAGTTGAATTTCTTCATCTTCTTCATTTGACTTTACCTCCGTCAAATTCTAATTTATTTCCTAAATATAAAAATATTTTCTATTCATTAAGTCTATATATTAATATTATATTTTTTCTTAATAACACCATCAATATTCTATCATCTTAATATACTAATAATCTTATCTAAATTATATAATACTATCTAAATTCAATACACTCATTCAAATATTTCTTAACATAAAAGAAGCAGTAAAAACTGCTCCTTAAAATTATACTAATTTAGAATGTCTTTATACTTTTCTTTTTTTATTAAACTTACCAACATAAATATAGAAATTATTAATAGCACTCCATAAGAAATATGGATAATATATTTAGGTTTCCAAAGTACTGTGATATTAAACATACCTAATTTCATTAAAAATGCTATTAATCCACCTAATATTGGAACTTGAACTCCTATTAATGACACATAATTGCTTACTTTGCTACTTACAAATAATGATAAACTTGCTACTATAAAAGCTACAATATACATAAGAATTATTGATAAAATAATATATTCTCCAAAAGTTAAATCAAACCAATATATAGTTGATGAAAACTTTGAATTTATGCTACAATTCCAAAATTGAAGTGTATTATTTTCAGCATATAAAGCAAATAATCCTCCTATCTCAATAGTTGCCATTAAAAATATAATAATCATTGATGCTATTATCTTTTTGCTAGCTATTTTTCTTCCTAATTTAGAACTACACTGAAGAAGGTTTACTTTATTTTTATTATCTCTTAAAAATATTGGTGATATTATAAAAGCTATACTTATAACTAAAAGTATTGAAAAATTTGATATTAAATTATTATAATTATCCATAACTTCAAAAGTTAATACTGAATTAATTTCAGCACTATTTTCAATTTCTTTTATTCTTTCCTCCATTTTAGGAGTATTATTGTCTGTTCCATAAATCATATCTCTATAATAAGAAATCATAGACTCTCTAGCTTGTAATTCCCAAAATAAATACTGATGTTCTTCAAACATAATTCTTGAACTTAATGCATTTAGTTGTTCATTTTCGCCCCTATACTCAAATCTTTCTTCTTGTAATTTTTTATAAGAATCTATTCCTAGTTTCTGTGCATCCTTGTCATTAATTAAATAATCATCTGCTTCCTTTTCCCTTAAAGCTGTTTCTTTTTCAAACTCTTTAAATTCATCTTCTTCAATAGTTGTTCCATATTTTTTAATCATATCTACACTTAAATCAAAACTTTGTGTTTCTGGATATCCATTTGGAAAATTTTTAATCCAAAATCCTATAAACATTTTAGATATTATAAAAGTTATTAATGCTAAGACCAAAATAGTCTTTACCGAAAACATTTTTTTTATCTCATTTATTATTACCCTCATTATCTTCTCCTTTTATATTGTTCAGTATTTTAAATTTATATTTTATATAGACTCCTTTTTAAAAAGCCTTATTGATAATAAACTTAATATACCAATAATAAAACTATTACTTATTAAAGTTATGTCAACATAATGCTTACTTCCTATTAGAGGGCCACCCTCCATTAACCACCATTTTGGATTTAATGATAAAACAAACATGTTAAAATTGCTGAATACTTTTAATATAGAGTCATTTTTAAATATTCCTGTTAACATGAATAAAGCTCCAAATAAAATAAAAAATACGAAAAATGACTTATAGCTGCTCTTTAATAAAGAACCTACTACAAATGCTAATCCCGCTGATAAAAGACCTAATGTGAATACTATTCCTATTGAAATCATAAGATACTCTTTAACATTTAAGTTATACCATGATAAGAATGGACCAGATTCTTCAGCATTAAAAGCTGAACTTATAGGTACATTCCATACTTCACTGTAGTCAAAAATATTAAAGTAAGTTATTAGGGTTATTCCTAAAACAATTGTAGTTACTAGTATGGAAAATACTAACCCAACCTGTAGCTTGTCCTTTATTATTCTACGTCCTCTTTTAGAAGCTACAACTAAACCTAAAGTTTTATTCTCTCTTTCATAATTAACTAAGAAAACCATTCCTAAAACCACAATAATCATTATTTCCATTATGCAAGCCTTCATTATATTTCCAAATAAAAGACTATGTGTTTTATAGTTTAATCCTTGAAAATATAAATTTTTATGCTCTCCATTAGCTATTAATTCTTCAAACCTTTTTTCAAAGTTCTTATAACTATTTTCTATAAAATTAGCAGCGTCTCCTGTTAATCCATACATGGATATACCTTTATTAGCCAACTCACCATAGTCTATACCTTCAATTTCTGAAATAGCTATTGGAATCTCGTTTTTATACATGTTTAAAAGACTCAAGCTATTAATAATCTCTTTGTCTTCATTTGAAAAAGCATTATTTGCATAAATATTTTTTTTGAATTCATCACTTTCTAAAAAGTCGTTTATAGAAGTGTACGTTTTATTAAACTTTCTAGTTGTCATTTCATTTAATTCTTCTAACTCTAATTCATATTTATAAGTCAACTTTTTAAGCATACTATCATCAATCTTATAACCTACATCCCTTATCAATTCATTTGTAAGTTTTAATGGTTCCCTTATATCTAAATTGTTATACATAATCATTAAATTATAAATTAAGAAAACTCCTATAAGTATTATAAAAATAGGATTTCTATAAAGCTTTTCAAATTCTCCCCTTTTCACATCCATATAATCCACTTAACCCCTTCTATTTTTCCTCATCAAGATATTGATATAAAAAAATATCTTCTATATTTGGAATAACTCCTATCCACATATCTTTGTTTTTATGATTATCATTTTTATCTTCATTTATAAACCTAATCTTAACCATACCACCTTCCTGTTTTTCTGAAAGTACAATATTATTTTTCCTAAAGTCTAAACTTTCTTGAAAACTCATTGTTGTTTCATAAACCATTCCATTTAATGTATTGCATATATTTTCGATTGAATCCTTAAATAATACCTTATGGTCCTTGATCATTATTACTTCATTTGATATAAATTCAATATCTGATACTATATGAGTTGAAATTATTACAATTCTATCCCTAGATAAATCACTTAAAAGATTTCTAAACCTTACTCTTTCCTTTGGATCTAATCCAGCTGTAGGTTCATCTAATATTAAAATCTTTGGATTATTAAGTAATGCTTGAGCTACACCGACTCTTTGAATCATTCCTCCTGAAAACTTCTTCATTTTTTTATTAGCTACATCTTCTAAAGCCACAAGTTTTAATAACTCTTTTATTTTTTCTTTTGCTTTATTCTCTTCTATTCCTTTTAATGCAGCTAAATATAGCAAAAATTTTGTTGGAGTATAATTTCTATAATATCCAAAATCCTGAGGCAAATATCCTATCTTATCTCTATATTCGTCATCTAAGGAAATAATATCTGTACCGTTATATAAAATCTCTCCTTTAGTAGGAAATATAAGTGTAGTTAACATCTTAATCAAAGTTGTTTTTCCTGCTCCATTGGGTGCCAAAAGAGCATATACTCCATTATTAAATTCTAAATTTATCTCTTCAAGTGCTAAAAAATCTCCATACTTTTTGCTTACATTATTAACGACTAACATAAAATCTCTCCTCTTCTTTTCCATCTATAACTTATTAGATTATTTAAATTTTTCACATAAAAAACAATACAAATTATTGAAATAATTAAGTGAATATAAATTGGAACTTTATCAAAAAAAACAATATAATATTCATTATTTCCAACACTTAATAATAGATTGCCTATAACCCATAAAACAACTATTCCAATTTTCATAAACAACCCTTTAAAATTTATTAATGAATATAAAAATATTGAAGAAAATAAAAACAATCCTGTAATTGATATGATTATTGTTCTAATAGAATTTATATCTTTGTTATAATAAGCAGCTATCAATATAATCATTGTGTTTATAAAAACACTACCAATACTAAAAATAAACATTCTTAAAGCTGATAATTGATATAAATTATATTTACAAGTCATTTCTAACTCTAAAACTCCTTTTAATTTTGAGTTATAAAAAGAAAATAAAACTACTCCTAAATAAATTAAAGGAGATCCAACAAATACTAAACTATATAAATTTTCTATATTTTCACTGCTTGAATTAAAAATAGTGAAAGTTAAAATTATAGCACCTACTATAGTTATAATTAAAAGTTCACTTTTATCATGAAATATATTTCGTAATCCTAGTTCCTTAATTGCATTTTTTAAATATGTAAAGAAGGATACTTTAGGCTTAACTCCTAAAGTTACTATTTCATCTAAATCTCCCAAATCTATATCTGGTATATCAATATCTAAATCAATATTAAAAATATCAAAATCTATTTCATCTACAGATATATCTTCTTTATTTTTACTCTCTTGATGGCTTGTCCTACTTTTGCTATTAAACTCTCTTTCCAAACTCTTTTTGTTTAAATCCTCCTTATTATTCACAGATTTTCACCTCCAATACCTTCTTTATTTTTTTAATGGTAGTATAATATCTAGTTTTTACAGTTGATTCTGATAGTTCTAACAAAGCTCCAATCTCAAAAAACGTCATATCTCCAAAGATTTTAAGTCTAAATATTTGCTGAAGGTTTGCATTTAATGTATTTACTATCTCCATAACCTCATTAACTCTTTCCTTGAATTCAAAACTTTCTTCTAGATAATTTTCTTGTCCTACTAAGCTTTCATCAAACTCATCAACTATAGTTGAATATTTATAATATGCAGACCTATAATTATCTATTATCTTATTACTGGCAATTTTATAAAGCCATGTTCTAAATGATGCCTTTTCTTCATTAAATCCTTCAATTGATTTAAGCATAGAAATAAATATTTCCTGAGTTAAGTCTTTTGATAATTCCTCATTTCTTGTTTGCTTAAAAACATAATAAAATATTTCTTTATAATATAATTTAATTAATATCTCTGCTGATTTTTTATCTCCTCTGTTCTTTAAAAGCTCTATTAACTTATTTTCATTAATCCTAACTCACCTCCCCTTATTTGTTGTTATCTATTTAACTTTTTCAATATTTAACTATGTCTTTCGTAAATATTTATCTTTTGATTTTTCTTAAGACCTAAATGAAATTTTAAAATATAATCTAATATTATAACTTTTTAAACCTCTTTACATTTCTATATTCGTATTATTTACAAAAATAGTTTTAACTTTTTAAAAAAAATTATAAAAATTTTATCTCTGTATATATTAACTATAAACTTCATAAAAATTCACATAAAAATATTATTGCATTTTAAATATTTATTAGCTTTATATGTTTAAAACATAAATGCTCTAACATCGATATACAATAATTCATTTAATATTTCTTATTTATTAATACTTCTCATAAAATATCAGCTTAACATAAAGAAAAAGGTATAGAATTCAATCTATACCTTTCTTGTTATGTATGTGATAATACTGGGAACATTAATTTTTCTGTTTTGAATGGACTATCATTTTTAGCTCTTATAAATAATGTAGTATCCTCTTCATTTACTAAACTCTCTTCATAAAAATCTGTATTATTAGTCGTAAAACCAAAAACTACCTTATTAGTTTCCTCTTTCATTAATATATTAATGACCTTATCTAAATCTATTTCTTGTGTTAATAAAAATAAGCCACAAGCTAGATAGCTTATGACTTATTAAATCTTTATTCATTTGATTTTAATGCATCAATCATATTAACTTTTCTTAACTTAACATGCATAAGTATCATAACTATTACTGTAAAAAGTATAGTTATTAAAGCTGAGAATATATAACTAGTTACATATATCTTAGGGGACATCATCATTGTGTCAACTTCTGATGTTCTTATTATAAAGGCATGTAACATCCTTCCTAAGACTGAACCTGCTAATATTCCTAATAAAGTCAATATTATATTCTCTCTTAGGATATACATAGTAACCTCATCATCAAAGAATCCAAGAACTTTTATAGTTGATAATTCTCTTATACGCTCTGATACATTTATATTGTTTAGATTGTATAAAACTACAAAAGCTAATGATCCTGCTGATAAGATTATTACTAACATTACTACATTCATGTTAGCTGCTGACTCTTCTGTTGTCTTTTCTATTTGTGATGTCATTGTTACATTTACGACATTTTCACATTCCATAAGTTTTGAAGAGACTTCATCTTCATTAATTTTATCTTTATCAAAGTTTAAAAGGTCTGTATTGTATACAGGTTTCTCTCCAAATACTTTTTCATAATATGATGGTGACATATACATTGAATGCATAAGGTAATTTTCAGCTATTGCCTCTACTTTAACATCATGAGGATTATTATCATCATCCTTAAATGTTATTGTATCTCCTACAGATACACCTAAAAGTTTTCCTAATTTTTCACTTATTACAACGCCCTCATCTGGTACTTCATATTTCTCACCTGAAACTCTATCATTTAACACTATAAATTGATCTAATTCATCTTTATTTTGTGGCACATAAAGACTAACTGTTTGCTTGTTCATGCCTTCCTTGCTAAATGTTACTGATTCTTGGTGCATTCTTAAGTCATTTTCATATCCAGGTAATTCTTTTAAAGTCTCATTGTACTTTTGAATCTCTGCCTCTGTAGGATTATCACCAAAGACTACCATAGTTTCATATTTCCATAACTTATCAAATTGTTTTTCTACCATTCCACTATTTGAATCCTTAAGTCCAAATCCAGTAACAAGAAGTGCCATACATCCAGCAATACCAAAGATAGTCATAAGCATACGCTGTTTATATCTGAAAAGATTTCTAAGAGTTACTTTCTGATTAAAGTTCAATCTTTTCCATAACGGTGTAATTCTCTCTAATAATATCTTCTTCCCTAACTTTGGAGCCTTTGCTCTCATAAGATTAGATGGCTTATTTTTAAGTTCAACTCTTACAACAAATAAGGCTGCTCCAACTGTACATAGTATTGATATTACTAAAGCCTGAATTATATAAGCTGGATAATAATAAGTCTTTATATCTGGCAAACTATATACACTTGTATAAGCATTACTGATTATATTAGGTAGAATACTACTTCCAACTAAGATTCCCAGTATGCATCCTAATACACTTGCTAAGGCTGCATATATTGTAAATTTTAAAGATATTTGAAAATCACCATATCCTAAGGCCTTCATAGTACCTATTTCTATTCTCTTCTCCTCTACCATTCTTGTCATTGTTGTTAAACAAATTAAGACTGCTACTATAAAGAAAAATACTGGTAATACTGATGCAATACTATCTAAACTATTAATTGAATCCTTATATCCTGAATATCCCGGATTATCAGTTCTATCAAATACATAGTAGTTACACTCATTTAAATCATCTAAAGTTGACTTCTCTTTTTCTTCAATTTCTTTTCTTCCCTCAGCTAGCTTTTCCTTATTTTCTGCTATAGCCTTTTCGCCCTCTGCTAACTTTTCTTCTGATTCATCTAACTTAGTCTTTGCCTTATTAAGTTCTCTTTCTCCTGTAACTTTTCCCTCTTCAAGAGATTTTTTACCCTTAGCTAATTCAGCTCTACTATTATCTAATTGCTTTTGGGCTTCTTCAAGCTTAGTTTTCCCAGCATTAAATACTGCTAATTGATTTTCATACTGTAATTTTCCTTCTTGATATTTAGTAATTCCACCTAATAATACTTGTAATTTTGAAGTATTATCATTAATTGATTTAACACTTTCATCTAAGGAAGTAGCAATTCCCATAGCAATATTTTTATTTTCAGGATTTTTTTCTAACCCATCTATTGCTCCATTTAACTCATTTGATCCTAAATTAGATATTATTCCTTTCCAATACTGGATTTTCTCAGTAGGTATTGGTTCATTTTCTAGAAGGTTTTTAACTGTATTTTTTATATCATTAGAAAGTAAAGTCATTGTTCCAGATAATTTTTTAAGATTATCTACCTTACCTTCTAGTTCACTAGTACTTTCATCTGGATTAATTCCCTGATTTAAAAATTCTTGTCTACTATTATCAAGGGTAGCCTTAGCCTTATTTAACTGACTTTCTCCCTCTTGGATATTTGCCTTTTGTTTATTAATCTCAGCTTGCCCTTCTGATAGTTTCTTTTCACCAATTAGAATATTTGCTTCTCCATCTTTAATGCCATTTTCAAATTCTAACTTCTTCTCATTATATTGTTTTTTACCCTCTGCTAACTGTGCTTTTCCCTCTTGTAATTCTTTTTCCTTATCTAAAAGTAGCTTTTCATTCTCATTTAACTCCTCATAAGCCTTGTCAAATTCCTTTTGAGCCTCTGCTTTTACCTCTTCAACTCTCTCTATTTTTCTATTTGAATATAAATTCTCAAGATATTTATTGTTTTCTTCCATTAAGTCTTTATATTCATCACTATAAGCATTAAGTCCCTGTACATTCTTAAATCTTACATATATTTCAGTGTAAGCATCCATTTTTATATCAGAACTATTTAATACTCCAAAATAGTCAATAGTACCTTTTCCCACAGGGGTTGTTCCCCTTGATTCTTTTTCAATATAAATTGGACTTTTCACAACTCCAACAATTTTAAACTTATTCTCCTTAAAGTTCTTAATTGTATCTTCATCAGTGTCAATTACAAACTCATCACCGATTTTTAAGTCCTTGTTTAATTTAAATGCTCTTTCATCTAAAGCTATTTCACCACTTTTTTCTGGTAGTCTGCCTTCTAAAACAACAAAATCGTTTATATTATTTTTACCATCATACTCCATGAATCTCACTACATTACTCATGTTAGTAAGATTGGCATCTATACTATGAGTACCCCAATAATCTAATATTTTGTCATTATCCTTAAGTAAATCTAAATCTTTATCCGTTAATCCTAAGGTTGATACAATCTTGCTGTCCATAAGATTTTGCTCACTATAAAAATTATTTATAGTCTTGTTCATATCAGGTCCAGCTGATTTTATTCCTGAATAAAAGGCAACTCCCAAAAAGATAATTACCATTATAGAAAAAAACCTTGCCTTTGATGATAGAATTTCTCTTACTATGGATTTTTTATATGACTTCATCTAAAACAATTCACTCCTACCATTCTATTTCTTCAACTGATATTGGATTAGGATTAACCTCAACGCTTCTAACCTTTGCATCATTAATCTTAATAACCTTATCAGCCATAGGTGCAATTGCTGAGTTATGAGTTATTATTATAACTGTAGTTCCTATCTTTCTACAGGTATCCTGTAATATTTTTAATATTTGCTTACCTGTACTATAATCTAAAGCACCAGTTGGTTCATCACAAAGTAATAATTTTGGATTCTTTGCAATAGCTCTTGCAATAGAAACCCTTTGTTGCTCTCCCCCTGATAACTGTGCTGGAAAGTTATCCTTTCTATGTCCAAGTCCTACTAACTCTAAAGTTTTGTCCACGTCTAATGCATTATTTGAAATTTGTGTAGCAAGCTCTACATTCTCTTTTGCTGTTAAATTCTGTACTAGATTATAAAACTGAAATACAAACCCAACATCATATCTTCTATACTTAGTAAGTTCCTTATTACTAAATTTAGATATATCAGTTTCATCAATTACTATTTTTCCTTCATCACAGCTATCCATTCCTCCAAGAATGTTAAGTGTAGTTGATTTTCCTGCACCACTTGGCCCTAAAATAACAACAAACTCTCCTTTTTCAATAGAAAAGTTAATTCCATTATTAGCCACAACTGTGTTTTCTCCGATTTTATATCTTTTATATACATCAATTACATCTATATACGCCATTTTATACCTCCCATAACTAACTATTGAATTTTAGAAAAATTACTATATACTTAAAGTTATTAAATAGACACTTTGTTCATTTAATTTTATAATTAATAGTATAAGTTAATAAAACTCTCTAGACAATAATCACATAAATTCTTAACGTTATTAAATAAACATTCCAAGTTAATTTGTTCATTTAATAACATTTAACATTAAATTATACAAACTATATTCTAAGTGAATGTTGATTTTTATCTAGTCCTTCAGACCTACTTAATAAGCACTAGTTTAAAACATAGTTTTATCTTAAGACAAACAACTTCTTAAAATATATAAATTAAAAGGAGATTTATAATATGGCAGGTGTTAAAGGAAATCGTAGAACTTTATATACTAAAAAAGTAATTAAGGAAAGTTTAATAGAATTGCTTAAAACTAAAGAAATTCATCAGGTTACTGTTACTGATATATGTAAAAAAGCTGATATTAATAGAGGTACATTTTATACTCACTATAAGGATGCTTTTGATTTATTTCAATCTATGGAAGATGAATTGTTTGATCAAATTTTAAAGTACATAAAAGAAATTCCAGTAGAAGAATATAACAGTTTACTACTTCTTAAGGTACTTGAATTAATTAAGGAAAATAAAGATTTGTGTAAAGTACTATTCTGTAATCAAAGAGATAGTAGCATATTAAATCGTATTTTAAATATTGCAAATCAAATAGATTTAGATCAATTGTTTAATAACCCTAATCTAATCAATAAAACTATAGCTAACTACTATATGAGATACTCTGTTGGAGGTTGCATTTCAATTATTGAAACATGGTTAGAAAATGACCTTCCTGAATCTCCAAAGGAGCTTGTTCACATAATTAATGGCATAAACCAAGTAAATATTCAAAGCTTTTAATAAATATCTCTGTTTTGGGTGAATGTTGATTTTTAGCTAGTCCCTCAGACCTAACTTAATTTCGCAAAGTATTGCTCATTAAGATGGTCTTACAGTTCTATCTAAAAATCAACACTAGTTTAAAACATAGCTTAATAAATAAAAAGACCATATAAAAACAATTTAATAAAACTTATAAATATATTTTGAATACTATTTATAAGTTTTATTACTAAGTTTTTGTGCTGTCTCTTTTTTACTTATAATATCCATATTCACAAAGTAATTCGTGGCAACTATTTACCTCATCATCTGTAAAAAGTTCACTATACTTACTTTCAACAATAGTGGCTTCCATTGTAAGGTCTAAACGGTTTGCCTTTTGTAATTTATCAAAACCCTCTGAAACTCTACCTTTACGTAAAATCTCTTGAACTGTTCTTACTCCACCGAACTTTTCTATTGTTAATAAAAGCCTCTTTTGAGTGCATCCACACTCTTTCTCTGCTATTTCACATTTCTTAATAAGTTCTTTTTCAAATACATTTTCTAATGACATAATATTTACTCCAAACATATTTTTTTGCACTTAATTATACTATATCATTATAGTTACATCAATCTTCTATAAGATCTTATACCGTATAAACTAATTCTGCCCAAAGCATTATAATGGCTAAAGTTTGATTTAACAATAAAAAATATCTTCATATGATGCCATAGTTTCTATTTAAATAAAATGAATATTAATTATGAATATATAGATACCTCTTTGAACAAAATAAAATCGAAATAAAATGAACAAAGGAGTATAAATCAATGAAGAAAATTTTAAAAAATTCATTATTTTCATTATTTTTATTATCTTTATTCTTAGCACCAGTTAAAGTTCAAGCTTTAGAAAATAAAGAATGTAAAAATATGCCCTATAACAAAGCTACCTGTAATTTAAGAATGGCAGAAAGGAGACTTTGGATAGACCATGTTTTGTGGACTAGAAGTGATATTGTAAGTGCCTTAGCTTCACTTGAAGACAGTAGTGCTGTATCAGAGAGACTTCTAAAAAACCAAGATGATATTGGAAATTCAATTAAACCTTACTATGGAGAAGAAGCTGGAAATAAACTTGCCACTCTTTTGAGAGAACATATAAAGCTTGCTGAACAAGTTATTGGTGCCGCTAAAAGTGGAAATAAATCTGATTTAGAAAAGTATAATACACTATGGTACGAAAATGCTGACCAAATAGATGATTTTTTAAGTTCTGCTAACCCTAACTATTCAAAAAGAACTCTAAAAAATATGTTACATAAACATTTAGAGTTTATTACAACTCAAGTTGTATCTAGATTAAATAAAGATTGGAATGCAGATATTAAGGCATTTGACCAAGGTGAAGATCATATGATTAAGTTTGCAGATATACTTGTTGATGGAATAATAAAGCAGTTTCCTGAAAAATTTAAGTAATTAATAGATATCAATTATATTTAAGGAGGATTATGTAAACAAATTCCATAATCCTCAATAATCTTTATTATTAATTTTAATATAACATTATAAAATAAACAATTATATTTTTAGACATAATAAATATTTATATATATTTTAATAAAGTTTATACCAAAGGTGCTTCAATTTGAGTAGTGAAAAGGAACTGGTGAAAATGACCATCATTACAACTAGTTCTTCCAGCTACTAAATGCACATGCTTGTTAGTACCTGGTATTCTAATTGCAGGACCAGTAAAAATACATATTTGGTGAAAATGATCAAGGAAATCTGTCCTAGTGTTAATTTTGTGAACATGGTTTTTTCCACCATGTATTGGTATAGCTTCACCTGTAACTCCTGCAGTACGATGATTGTGTCTATCATCGCCTTCTTCTGCTAACTTAACACTTTGTTCAAATTCATGAACATGTGTCTGTCTTTCTTCATTACAACATCTCATACAACATTTCATACAACATTCGTTTTTATCTCTACAGTCATTATCATCTCTACAATCATTATAATCTCTTCTGCACTTATAATTTTGATAACCCATTTTGAATATCTCCTACATACTATATATTAAGAAATTTCGCTAAAAAATCTCTTAATATATAGTATGAAAATATTCGACATATTGGTTCTTATTTTGTAGAATTTTTAGACTTACATAATAAATTAGTCACTTCATATATACTATTTTCTTATTTCTACTCAATTTTATTATAGATATCTCTTAATTTATAACCCAATATTTAATTCCTTTATAAATTTTATTCTACTTATAAAAATACCAATTAAATAATAAATGGAATTTCTTGTAATCTTGCCACACAAACCTTAAAAGAAATCTTTTATAATTTTTATATTTAACTTGATAAAATATAACCTTAAATTTAAGCATTTTGTTTAATGTTAAAAATAAATAAAATATGATATAATACATATTAAATAAAGGAGGTGTTTTTCTTGAAAGTACATGATACATTCAGCTACAAACTATCTTGCTCCTTGCAAAGATTACCAAAAGTAAGCTATGCTTTGTTTGGAGCCTAAGATATTAAGTTAGCTGAATATTTTTTAGGTTCTGTAACACATAGCTTTTTTAGTATTCTTTGCTTTAATACTATTACGTAAAGTAAAGGAGCAAGGAAATGAAATATGTAAAAGCACAAGATGTGTTACCAGAGGAAATCATTGAAATACTACAAAAATATGTAGATGGAAAGTATCTTTATATTCCAAGAAAAGATGAAAATCAAAAGGCTTGGGGAGAAAATAGTGGCATAAGAGAAAGTCTTAATGCTAGAAATACTGAGATATTTAAAAAATATAAAGATGGAATCTCCATAAATACTCTTGCAAAAGAGTACTTTCTTTCAGAGAAAAGTATAAGAAGAATTATAAGTGATAAAAAGAAATTATGCTCATAATCATTACAGAATTAATTATTAGATTGAATACTTATTTTAAAAGATGTTATTATTTCATTAAAGCATTAGCGCAAAGTAATAACATCTAAATTTAAAACAAGCTTTAAAAACAATATGATTATGAATATATTATGTTTTAAATATAGATGATTATTATTACTCTAATTTGAGTGATAATAATCATTTTTTATTTTGAAAAGGAGGTATGTTTTAATGAAACCTTTTATAAAGAAAGAAGATTTTAATTTTATAAGAAAATGTACAAATGATTTACACAGTACTTTAAGAAACTGTGTTGACCCTAATATTATAGAAACAAATAAAGCATATATAAATGAGAAAATATTAAATAGATTTATTGATATATCTGATGAAGAAAGAAACTTAATTGATATTAATAAAATAACTGATCCACTACATATTGATAAGTATTTAGAAGATTTAAATGAATATGTATATGGAATGTCTGCTATTAAAAGCACTCAACTTACTAAATTATTTAGAAAGGAAAAGAAATTAAAGATTCCTGATTTGGATTTTGAAAATTCAAAGAAAGTTTATTTAGGATGGATTGATGAAGGAAGTAGAAAATTATTCTTAGCATATAACTTAGATGGTAGGCTTACTGGTATGTCATGTAAAATACCAAGTTATAATTCAAGCAATAACCACATTTGTGCCCTTTGCAACCATATTGGAAATGATACAGAAGTAGCCTTTGTTTCAGCTGTTTGCAAAACATCCAACCCAGAGCAAGGAACTTATAGGTCAATAGGTTTTGACATATGTTTAGATAGTGAAAAATGTAATGAGAGAATTACTTCCACTGATAAACTTGAAAAACTTTTAAAGGATGTTAATAAAATAAAGAAATAATCAATTAAAATAGTCTAAGGTTAACATATAGACCTTAGACTATTTCATATTTATTTAAAAATTTCTATTTAAGAAGCTCTTTTCCTTTTCTAACATTGAATCTTCATATCTTGCGATTTTATAATTAAGACGCTCTAGCGTTCTATTCATCTCTTCTATTTTTTCTATTAGTATATTTCTTTGTTCAATCAACAACTCTTTTCTAGAATCAATAGTTGCATCTCCTTGTTGAAACAAACCAACATACTCAATTAACACTTCAATAGGAAGACCTGCTCCTCTCATGCATTTTATAAACTCTATCCAGTTACAGTCTTCTTCTGTATAATCTCTAATTCCGCTTTTATTACGATTCACAGGTGGGATTAAACCTATTCTCTCATAATATCTAAGTGTATCTTGAGAAAGATTAAACTTCTTGCTTACCTCTGTAATCTTCATATCTAAATCATCCCCTTTTTCACTTTGTATTATATAAACTAGTATATTATAACAAAATACTTAAACTAAAAAAATTCTTTTATACAGTTTTTCCAACTTCATAAGCTTCATCAAAAACTCTAGTTCCTTTAACTTCACCTTTTTTCCATACACCAGTTCCATAGATTATTCCTCTTTCCTTTGCTCCTGAAAGACAGCTTGTAAATCCTCTGAAACTTTCTATTGTCCTTTTCATAGTATCTTTACTTCCATCTGCCGCTGAAACAATAAAATAAAATTCTTTATTACTTATTTCTTCATATCTAGCAACAGTTCTATCAATTAGTGTTTTCATTTGACCATCCATTGTATAAAAATAAACTGGAGTAGCCATAACAATCACATCTGCATCAACCATTTTCTCAAGAATTTCTGCCATGTCATCATTCAATACACATTTTCCATTATTATTCAGGCAACTTTCACACCCCATACAAAAATTTATTTTCTTATCTCCTAAGAAAATTTTCTCAACTTTATTTTGAGCTTCTTGTGCGCCTTTCATGAACTGATCACATAACATATCTGAATTTCCACCTCTACGTGGACTTGAAGATAGTATTAATACCTTTTTACTCATTCTAATCTCCCCCTCTTAATAATACTAACATTATATTTTTTAATTATATTACCGATATATAAATCTTGTTCTCCTTACTTTAATTTGTTATATATCTCATCTTCTACAGCTTCTAACCATTCTGTAGCTCCTTTTTCTGACTTAATTTCCACAGCAAGATGAGAAAACCAGCTATCTTTAGCTGCACCATGCCAATGTTTTACATCAGCTGGAATTTCAACAACATCTCCTGCATGTAACTCTTGTGCTTCTTTTCCTTCTTCTTGGTAATAACCTCTTCCCCCAGTAACTAAAAGTATTTGTCCTCCTGCATGAACATGCCAATTATTTCGACATCCAGGTTCAAAGGTTACATTTCCTATAGGACAAGCACTCTCAAAAGGTGTAAGCATGTTTAAATATACTGTTCCTATAAAATTTTCACTTTCAAATTTTTCACCAACTGAGAAAATCGAATTATTTATTAAGTCTTTTTCTTTACTCATTTTAATCCGCTCCTTATAAATTTTTATTTATATGAATTTTTATAAATATCTATACAATCTTCAACACTTAAAGCTACTCTATCACAAGCAAATAAAAAGCCCATTGTATCCATAGCATTTTTAGCCATCATCTCAAATTCTTCTGGCTTGATTCCATAATCAGACATTCTTAAATCTGCTACACCACAATCTTCTTGCAATTTTACAAGCATAGTTATAAAATCCATAGGTTCTTTTGCATCTTTCATCCCCATAGCTTTTGCCATACTTACAAAACGTTCATCACAAACATGTTTATTTATGAAGTGTGTGAAATAAGATTTACTAAGCATAATAAGTCCTGCTCCATGTGGTAATTCTTGATGATATGCACTCATTGCATGTTCTAATGAATGTTGACTTGAAGTTGATCCAACACACATTTCAATTCCTGATAAATAATTTCCAAAAGCAACTTTTTCTCTAGCTTCTAAATCATTAGGATTTTTAACTGTCTTGGCAAGATTACGACTTACATTTTCTATTGCAGTAATTCCTACCATATCACTCATTAAATTTGCTCTATTTGAAATATACCCTTCCACACTATGGAATAATGCATCAAATCCTTGATATGCAGTAAACTTTGGTGGAACTGTACACATTAATTCTGGATCAACAATTGCTAATGTTGGAAATAATAATTCATGAACAATTCCTGTCTTTTCATTTGTTTCTGCATTAGTGATAACAGCACCATAATCTGTTTCTGATCCTGTTCCTGCAGTGGTTGTTATTGCAACTATTGGAAGTGTATTTACTTTAATAGATTTTCCATTTCCTGTTCCAGAAACAACATAATCCCAAAGGTCTCCTTCATTTGTTGCCATAAGTGCTATTGCTTTTGAAGCATCCATACAACTTCCACCACCTAAAGCAACAATAAAATCACAGCCATTTTTTCTTGCAAAAGCAGCCCCATCCATAACAGTACTTTTTAATGGATTAGGTTCTACCTTATCAAATACAACGGTCTCTATTCCTGCCATATGAAGTTGTTCTTCTGTCCTTGCAAGATATCCATTTTCTCTTGTTGATTTTCCATTAGATATTACTATCATTGCCTTCTTTCCCGGAAGTTTTTGAGTATTTAAATCATTTAATCTACCTGCTCCAAATAATGTTCTTGTTGGTACATACATATCAAAAGCCATAATTATTCACTCCTTAATCTATCTATTTTATTTTCGGCTACAAATATAGCCTACTCCTTGGAGTTAGCTCCAAGTCAATAGCTTTTTAAAAGATTTTATAATTATTTGAATAAAAAATAAGATAGACTATTAAAAAGTCTATCTTAAACCTTTATTACTCTATACAAAAATAGAAGTAGTTATATTTTT
Organism: Clostridium sp. LIBA-8553; assembly: GCF_057782465.1. Lineage (NCBI taxonomy): Bacteria > Bacillati > Bacillota > Clostridia > Eubacteriales > Clostridiaceae > Clostridium > Clostridium sp. LIBA-8553. The sequence goes on along the minus strand of NZ_CM173489.1, from coordinate 857,925 downwards.
ATTTACTTAATTCTAATATTTCATCCCAAGTAGGAATTGAATCCAAAGCTCCTATTTTGCTTGTTATTATTCTATCAATAAGTTCCTTTAAATATTATCTTCAAGTTCTAAAGTTAAGTACATATAATCTCCATCTGATGTTATTTTTCCCTGTTTAACTTTTAATTCCTCTTTAAAAAGCGGTCCTGCTATAACTGTAGTATGGAACTCCCCCGCTTCACCACAAGGATCAATTCCTCTTTTCTCTAATTCTCTCATATAATCAAGAGTAAGAGTTCTTCCTAAATCTTCTTTCTTCATTCCTTTATTTAGATTAATTGTAACAATCTTAGTTACAAATCCTAAATTAATGAATTCTTCAACTACTTCCTTATGACTTTTTCTCCAAAGTGGCATACCAAGTTCAAGCCCTACACTACTAGTAACTCTTTCATGCCAACATTCTTCTTCCGGCACATCAATATCTCCTGTTACAAGTACCTCTGCACCTAATGCCTTTGCTTCTTTCAACTTATCTACAAAAACTTTTTCATAGTCTTCCCAATTTGTAGCAGCTGTAAAAAGAGGTAGTCCAATTGCTTCTGCTTGTGCCTTAAGCACAGATGGAAAAAGACTATGAGCTCTTGATCTCTCTCCATCTTCCTCCATCATTACAATAATACCTACGGCTGTTCCTTCTTGCATCGCTTTATATAAAGCTAATGTACTATCTTTTCCTCCACTATATGAGGCTATGAACTTTTTATCTTTTGCACCATCATTCCATTTTTTCATATTTTATTAATGCTACTAATAAAAAAATATATTATTTATTAAGTAGCTTCTCCTTCCTTATAAAAAAGTAGTTTTCTAATCTAATATTACCTTTATGAATCAGCCTAATTTATTTTCTTTTTATCTTCTATTATTTATTGTCAATATAATATACCTTATTCATCTTAATAGTTACTTATAAAGTCATATACCTCTTCATCCTCCCATTGAGAGATCTTTATATTTCCAAGTTCCTTACTCTTCTCAGGAAAATTTAAAAAACTCTTTAATTCATCTTTGTTTCCTTCTCTATCTATCTTCGTTTTACTTATTAAAACTTTTTGTACACAAGGCTTACTGTTTGCATCTGATGGTAACATCATTAATGCTAATCCACCTATGTATTTATTTTTATTTAGATTAGGTTTTATCATATTTATATATGCTATACCATCATGTCCACTTTGTAGATTGAAAAATATAAGTTTTTCAGAAACTGTATAATTTCCTTTAAAAGCTTTAACTACTTCTCCCTTTGAAAGGATTTTGAATATTACCTCTTCCTCTCTAAACTCAATTTTTCCTTCATGTATTCCGCCCTCTTTGCCTATGTTAGTAATTAAAAAATATGCATAATAGTTATCCTCAAATATTTCTTCATCTATTCCATTATTATTTTCTAAGTTATCCATATCCATAGCAGTTAAAGTTCTGTTTAGAAACTTGTCTAAACTTAAATCATATATCTTGCATATATACATTAGTGTTTCTATGGAAGGAAAAGCTTCTCCAGTTTTATATTTTGAAAGCAAATCCTCTGAAACTCCAATCTTCTTTGCTAATCTTTTTTGAGTTCCTTCAAGTTGAATAAGTTTCTTTAAATTATATATAAAAACTTTTGAAGTTTTATCATATATAGTATTTTTTAAAACCTTAACCTTATTAATATCATGTTTTTCTTCTTTAACTTCATTCTTTATAGACTCTATTTTAACTTCTATATCTTCTTCTATTTTTTTAATTTCATCTAATTCCTTTTTCAAATGCATTCCTCCCAAAACTTATTATGCCACTAAACTTTATTTTTTCTCTTATTAAAGCTATTATATGCTTAATAATTAGCATAAAAATAGACCTACTTGAATTTCATTCAACTTAATATCATAAACTTTTCAAGTAAGTTTTATATTCATATATAAATATTGTAATAAATAAATCTTCATATTACTATATTAAAGAAGTTACAAAATATATTTTTTAAAAGTAAAGATAAGAGGTTCTTTAAAATATGAAAGCTTTTGATAAAAGTAAAGTTAAAGCAATTTTATTTGATTCAGGTAGAGTTTTAAATAGACCAACTACTGGTCATTGGTTTATAACACCTAACTTTTTTGAATATGTGGACAAACAAAAATTTGATTCCATAAAAAAATCCAAAAGAAATAATGCCTTCTCTAAGGCTTATGAATATATAGATAAACAAAAATTTATTCTTACTGAAAGTGATGAATATACTCATTTTTTAGAATATTATAAGATTATTTCTAATAATCTTCCTGAATTAGATTTAACTAATGAGGATATTAAATCAATAACAAATGATTATGTATACAATTATGAAAAATATACCTTCTTTGAAGATGTGCCTAGTACTCTTCAAAAACTAAGTCAATCATATAAACTAGCAGTAGTATCAGATGCTTGGCCCTCTTTAGAAGGCATATTCATAAACATGAACTTGAGAAAATATTTCTCTTCATTTATAATTTCTTCTCAAAAAGGAATAACTAAGCCAAATGAACTTATGTTTAGACTAGCTTTACAAGAACTTAATGTTCAACCAGAGGAATCAATATTTATTGATGATAACCCTAAAAACTGTGAAGCTGCTATGAAATTTGGTATTACTCCAATAATATTATGTAGAGATTTTAAATCCTATATTTATAACAAAATAAAATATAGGAACATCTTAGTAGTAAGAAATTTAAATGATATTTACGACATACTGAATTAAGTTAATTCCCCCGATTAACTTAAAATTTAAATATACATTCATACAAAACCCTAAAAAGGAGCTATATAAAAAAATTATTTAATATAGCTCCTTTTTTATGTGGTTATATTAGATAGTCTACATTACATAGAAAGTTTTTTAGATTCTTTTTAACTAGTTCACTATACGTATATTTAATAATATAGCCTAGTTACCTTCCTATTCTATCCATCTTTTTTTTAATATTTCTTTTATAATTTCTAAATTTTCCTTACCTATATTCTTTTCTATTTCTTTCTCTATAATTAATTTAAGTTCATTGTTTTTCTTGCAATATTCTTTTCCTATTTCAGTAAGTTCTGTATATTTACTATTACTTTCTGTCTTTTTAAACTTCAAATAGCCTCTACTCTCTAATTTCTTTGCACATTTAAACATTGCCTGTCTGGAAACATTTGCCTGCCTAGCAACCTCTGCAATAGATATTTTGCCCATACTAATTTTAGCCAAAAGCATTGCCTCTGTATGAGAAATTTCTTCTTCATTTTCTTTTAACCATCTATCTTCAACTTCTCTTCTAAGAACTATGTGTTTTTCACTTACTAAGTCTATTATATTTAAATCTTTATCCATTCCCTCACCTATTTATCATAATTTTATTTATTATTCCTTTTTACTTCTTCATACTTTAATATATTTTATCACATTAAGATTTGCATTTTAATCTTTCATTTTAATTTACATAATTCAATATAAAATCCCTACTATATAGTTTAATCTCTAAATAATTATTTAACCTAAATTTATAACCCCGATACCCAAAGTCAACTTAGTTGACTTTTTCTTTCCTTTATTGTTATAATATAATTTGTCAACTTAGTTGACTTTATTTTTTTACTTAGGAGGATTTTTTTATGGGAAACACTAAATTTCAAAAATTTATTTTTACATTAATGATGTGTTTTGGCATGGTACTTTGTATGACAGTATATAATATGATTTTAAATGATGGACTAAATTCAAGCTTGCTTTCAAACTTATTTAAAGACTTTTGGTTTGGATTCATTGTAGCACTTTTTTTAGATGTTTTTGTAGTGAGTAAACTTGCTAAACCTCTTGCCTTTAAAATAGTTAAACCAACTGAAAATACACATCCTTTAAAAATTGTTATAGCTATATCTACTTGTATGGTTATAGGAATGGTTTTATTAATGTCTCTTTATGGTTCTATAGTTGTTGCTGGCTTCAATTTAGAAGCAATAAAAATATACCCATACTGTATTGCAAGAAATTTTATTGTAGCATTACCACTTAATTTATTAATAATATCTCCTTTAGTTAGATTTTCTTTTGGAAAAGTTTTTGCTATTAATTAAAATTCTAAACCCAACTAAAAAAACAACATGTATCATAATCTTTTGATACATGTTGCTATATCTTATTTATCTTTAATTTTTTCTCAATTATTGATTTAAACTTCCTTTTTATTAAAATTTTAAGAATATTTAAATGCATGATATATATTATTAATAAATTTTGCAAATAAAAAATAATTTAAACTAGTCATCACTACATACGCAGAAAGAATTTTGAACTTCTATATACTCTTCCGGAGTTAAAGAAAGTATATATTTATCAAAATGATCTTCATTACAGAAATATCCTACCTTATTTTCTATATAATTTTCCTTTGGTTCTTTTTCTAAATCTTTTCCACAATATAAGCATTTTTTCATTTTGTTCTCTCTCCTTCTACCATATAAATATTATATAGTTTATTAGCTTTTCACATTATAAAAAGTTTCTTATATATTGATTATTACACAATCATATCACCGATTCCACTTATATCTAAAGTTTTATTTTCATATATTGCTTTCAAATCAGTGAAATTTTCAGGCCAAACTAATAGCTCTGAATTTGTTAGTCACTAATCACAAGCGCCTATTATGCACAAAGCTTTCAATTAATCGATTAATCTTTCCTCCATATCATTTATAATACTATTTACTGATATATCACATAAGCCTCTATTAGTCTTACTATTTTTGATTTTTAAAAAGTTAGTAATTTCAATATAAGTCTTAACATTTCATTATGTATTCTAAAAACCCTGAATCCTCATTTTCTTGCTCCTTGATTATTTCAAAACCCTTCTTTTTATAAAATTCAACTGCTTTTTCATTCATCTTATAGACAGCTAACTCTATGCTTCCATATTTCCTTTTAACATAATCGATTAAAGTTCCTCCTATGCCATTCCCCTGATTTTTAACATCGACGAATAAAGCTCCTATAAACTCATTATTAATTATGCTTATAAAACCTTTTATTTTTCCATCGTCATAATAAACAAAGTTCTTAGCCATTGGAATATAAATATTTTTTACAACCTCATAATTTTTCTTCCAATATTCCTCTTCAATAAAATCATGAGCTTTCACTGTGCTTTTCAACCATATTTTCATAATTTCATCTATTTCACTATTCATAAGTTCTCTTATTTCCATATTTATTTTCTCCTCCATACGATAAGTTTCCGATTCATACTAATCTAATTATTTTTTTAAATAATTAATATACTTATATCAAGTATACATATATTTTAAAAAATCTCCTATAAATTTCATAAAAAAATATAGGTTAGATAACATATTTAGTTAATCTACCTATATCCTTTTACTTCTATTAATAATTTTAATTTCTATTGCTGAGTAATCATCTCTATCTCTAAATTTTTAGAACTAATTTTAGTTAAGTACATACTTATTATTATAGTTACAATTTCAGCAAAAGGAATAGTTAACCATACTCCACTTATTCCTATAAGATTTGGTAAAATTATTATTCCTAAAATTATAAATACAATTCCTCTACTTGCTGCAATAACAATTGATGCCCTTGCATCACCTATTGATGTAAAATAACCTGATTTTATTATATTAAATCCACATATTAAAAATGAAAATGCATATATTTTAGAACCATCTATTGCTAATTTTAATACCTCTTCGTTCCCCTTAGCAAACATTGAAACTAATTCTTTTCCAAAAACAAATAATATTAAAAATAATATTGCCCCAACAATTAAGTTTATTTTTATGGCTAAATTTAAGGTCTCCTTTACTCTATCCTTATCTTTGTATCCATGATTATAACTAATAATTGGTCCTATTCCATCTGATATCCCAAACATTATTAGTACCCCGAATTCTCCTATATAATTTATAGTAGTAAATGCTGCAACACCTGCTGCTCCTGCTATCTGCATAAAAGCCATATTAAATACATAGGCAGTTGTTGCTATGGCTATTGCAGTAACTCCCTCTGATGAACCATTATAAACTACAGGTACTATTACTGACTTATCAAATTTACCCTTAAATACATTTACAATATTATTTTTATCAATCATTGGCTTTATAACAACAAAAAATGCTACTACATAGGCTAATCCTGTGGCAATAGCTGCTCCACTAACACCTAAACCTAATTTCTTTATAAGAAGAAAATCTAATATTATATTACAAATAACACTTAAAATCATTCCTTTTAAATATAGATCTGGTCTTCCAACTACCCTATTTATGAATCCAAATAAAAACATTAAACCAATTAGAGGCGCAAACATTGAAATTATTTTTACATAACTTGCAACTCCATTTAATAAGACCTGATCAGCCCCTAATATAAAAGCTATCCTTTCACTAAAAAATATTCCTAAAATCGAAATAATAATAGTTGATATTATGATTAATATAAATGATGTTTTAAATATATTCTGAGCTTCTTCTTCATTTCTGTCACCTAAACTTCTACCTATAAAGCTTAATGAACCAACACTTATTATCATGCTACACCCTATTATAACCTGCATAAAAGGTTGTACAATATTTACACTTGCCATTGCATTTGTTCCAACATAATTTCCTAAAAACATACCATCTATAATTGTTTGAGCACCAGCTATAATCATAGAAACTATTGCTGGTATCATAAATTTAACAAGTAATTTCGATATTTTCTCAGTTCCTAATATGTTTTCCTTCATCTCTTCCTCCTGTAAAAATAAAATATTTTGACGGAACTAATTTTAAACCTTTGTGTAACACAAAGGTCAAGTTATAAATTAACTCCTTATAAATTAATTAATCCTTACAGGTATTTGTATTTCAAATAATTCTTCATCATCTATATCTGTAACACTAATATCAATTTGTACAATCTCTATTATATCTCCACAAATCTCATAATTTTCTTTTTCTATAAACTTTATCATTTTCTCAATTTTTGAGCTAATGTCCCATATAAAACCTTTGTAATACATGCAAACATAATCTCCCTTTGGAATAATTTTAATCTTATTCTCATCCATATTTCCTGTGTCATCTATAAACAAAAACAACTTAAATACTCTTTCAATAATATTGTTAGAACTTTTTTCTCCTATAATAGCTCCATATCTATTACTTCCTACGATAGGAGCTATTTCGTTAAGCTCATTCTCAAGTTCAACATAGGAGTAATTTAACTCAACTTCATTGAAAATTTCTCTATCAAAAGTAATAACATATCTTTTTTCAATATTTTTAATAATTATCTCTTCTGAATGATCCACTTTTGAGATATACTCTAAATGTTTTATCTTTTCTTTAGTACTTTTTTCTAAAGCTTTTAATTCTTTTATTTTTTCTTCAAGTTCATTGTACTTTTGTTTTAAAATATTAAGAGATTGATTTAGATTTCTATTGTTAAAATACTTCTTAATCTCTTCAATACTCATACCTAGTTGACGAAGTTCAAGAATAGTACTAAGTCTTTCATATTGTAAAATAGAATAATATCTATAACCTGTTTTTTCATCTGTTTTAATTGGCTTTAGCAATCCAATCCTATCATAATACCTCAAAGTTTCAGAAGTAATATTTTTAAGTTTTGCAAACTCCCCTATGGTAAATTTATCTTTCAAAACTATTCTCTCCATTCTATTTAACTCTCATATTTATTTTTTATTATACCTTAAAAATTAACTATTCTTTACTTCAAAAATATTCTAGTCATTAATTTATCTATTGCCAAATCTCCAAATACTCTTTTTAATGTTTTGCATAATATACAGTCAATATTTACGGAATACTGACTTTTAGGATTTTTTTTAGAAATTATTTTTGATACAACTCTTGCTACCTTTATTGGTGGTGCATTGGTAATTAATTTAGTGAAACTTTTTTTAAATAACATGAATTCTTCTTTGTAAGCTTCAGCATTTTTTGATTTTGATGTCTTATCAAGTGTTTTCATAGCTGGATTTATAAATTCAGTATTAATAAATGAAGGTTGTATTTTTACTACTTTAATTCCACTTTTCGCATTTTCCATTCTAAAACCATCAATCATACCTTCTAATGCATGCTTTGAAGCTGGATAGAAAGACATCATTGGTGTGGAAACTACTCCTACTAAAGAAGATGTTACAATAATATGCCCATATCCCTGTTTTCTCATTTGAGGCATAACCGCCTTAATAGTTCTTAACACTCCAAATAAGTTAACATCAAATTCTTTTTTTGCATCATCTATATCTATAGTTTCTAATGCTCCTGCACAAGCATATCCTGAGTTAGCAAAAACCGCATCAATCCTACTTTCGTTTTTAATTATGGTTTCTACTGCTTTTTGTACTGATTCTTCATCTCTAACATCTAAAAACATTAATTTACCACCAATTTTTTCAAGTTCTTTCATTCTCTCTACTCTTCTTGCAGTACAATATACAGTATTCCCTTCTTCTAATAATAATTTAGCTGTTGCATAACCTATTCCAGAGCTTGCTCCTGTAATTAATATAACTTTTCTCATTATTTCTACACTCCTATTTACAGTTAATACAACTATATAATTTTTTATATTTATATCTATTTAAAACTAGTATTAATTTTTAGATAGATATATAAGATCATCTTAATAAGCATATAGTATGAAATCATATATCTAATAATAGCGTTAAGAAGCTTTTCTGCTTAAGTTTAGCAAATATTTAATCCTTAGTGTTTATATTTTTATACTTAAAGCTTTATTCTTTAGCACTAAAAATATTGATGTTACTATAACTGATATTACTAATAACCCTAGAAATAGCCATCCTTTATTTATTTTATATACATATGATGAAATCAATGGACCTACTGCATAGCCTAAAGATTCTGATGCTCCAACGACTCCAAAAATTACACCCTTTATATTCTCATCTTCTCCAAATTCCATTAATGAATTTTGAAGAGAGGCATTTAAAAATGTTGCTCCTAAAAAATAAATAATTATTACAATGGTAAATAAGGTCATACTTCTTATAAAAGATAATGCAAATAAAGATAGATCCATAACTATAAATGATAAAAATAATTGTCTTTTTACTCCAATTTTATCGCTAGTCCATCCACCCAAAGGAGCAAATAAACCAAAAACAAATAAGTAAATTGAAATTATTGATGAAGTGTAAAATATTGTTCCTCCTAAAACATCTCGACCATAAAAGGGAAAAATGGATCCTATACATCCATATATAAAGTCGCCTAAAAAAGCTATTGAACTTAGCAAGATTATTTTTGGAGCAAGTTTATATTTTTTTATATCTTCTAATATTACCTTTATCCTACATCCCAACATTTCCTTTGACTTTTTACATTTATCCATTTTCTTCTCTGGTTTATTAATTTTAAATATGGTAAATATAAGTGAAATTATTATCCCTACTGATGATACATAAAAAACCATATTATAGTTATTTATATTAGATACTATAAATCCTCCTATAATAGCTCCAATAGCGCCCCCAAGAGTAAAAACTGCTGAGGCATACCCTGTACATTCTCCCCTTTTTTCTTCATCTAAAGATCTTGAAAGTATAGAATAATTTGCTGGTGCCGACATTCCTAAAACTGCTCCTTGAATTATATATATACTCCCTGCTAAAATCTTTGTGTGAAAAATGGTATATGCAAAAGGAACGCAAGACATTAAGACAAGAGCAACTATAAGTAACAACTTATCTCCTATAGCATCTGAAACCATACCAAAAGGAACCTGAGCTAGTGCCTTACTCAATCCATAAAGTGACATTATTACTCCTATTAATAATGTGCCTATTCCAATTGAATCAAAATAAAGAGATATTATAGGTATCATAAAAGTATAACTTATACCAAATATAAACCTTAAAATACAAAAATTTAATAATTCTTTTTTCTTAAATAAAACATTATTTTTTATATTCATGGCTAACTCCTTAAGTTGAGTTTTTCTTTAGTATCCTTCATCTCTTAAATTATTATTCAAAACTATATCTTAGCTTTATTAAATAAAATTATGTATAAAGCTGTAACTAAAACTGAAACTATTAGTAAACCCAAGAACAAATAATTTTTATTAACTTCATAGATATATGCTGAAATAAGTGGTCCTAAGGCATAACCTAAAGATTCTGATGAACCAACAAAACCAAAAACAAATCCTTTGACTATATGATTGTCTCCAAATTCTGAAAGAGAACTTTGAAGAGCTGCATTTAAAAAAGTAGCTCCTAAAAAATACATTATTATAACCACTGTAAAAATTGGTACACTTCTAGTTATTACGAGAGATAGTAAGGTTACATTCATTACAGCAAAGGATAAAAGTAATTGCCTACTATTTCCTATTTTATCACTAATATACCCTGCTAAAGGAGCTCCTAATCCAAATACCAATAAATAAACTGATATAATTGAGGAAGTATAAGATGTGGACGTACCTAAGACATCTCGTCCATAAAAATGAAAAAGTGCTACAACGCAAGAATATATATAATCTCCTAAGAAAGCTATTGAACCAAGAACTAGAACCTTGTATATAAGATCTTTTCTTCTTAATTCTTCTAATATACACGTTAATCCTACTTTACTTCCTCCACATGATTTACTTACTTTTACCTTAGTTATCTTTAATGATACATAAACTAAAGTAATAAATACTCCAAAAGAAGCTAAATAAAATACAGTATTATAATCATTTAACTGTGTTACAATATATCCTGCAATTGCTGCACCTATTCCACCACTAAAGGTAAAAACTGCTGATGCAAAGCCTGTACACTCTCCTCTTCTTCTAGAATCTAATGACCTAGCTAGTATAGAATAAGTGGCTGGAGCTGCCATACCCAAAACCGCTCCCTGTATTACATATAAACTCCCTGCAGCTAATGTATTATTAGTTAATGTATATCCTATTGGAACAATTGTCATTAAACCTAAACTTAATTTTAAAGTTGACTTATCCCCCATCCTATCTGAAATAATTCCAAAAGGCATTTGTGCTAGAGTTTTACTAACACCATATAAGGACATAACTGTCCCTATTACAACAGTCTCCATACCTATAGACTCTAAGAATAATGGAATTATAGGAATCATAAGACTATAACTTATTCCAAAAATAAATCTGTATGTGCAAAAATTTCTTAATTCTGTTTTTCTAAAAAACACACTATTTCCTACTCTCATATCTTCTCCTACTTACTTAACAAAGTTTATATTATTTATTCTATTCTTCGCCTTCTTCATTTATTAAAATATGTAATCTAAAATTAATAAAAAAAGCATTTAGGTATAATCTCCTAAATGCTTTAAACTTATTATTTATTCTATAGAGTTTTTATTTTATTAATCCATATATATAATTAACTAAAGAAATTCAATAATTATTTTAAATCATAAATTTATTTAGTTAGTAGCAACCATTTCATTCTTCATTGTATTTTTCTCAAAGATTTTAAAGAATGGATAATAAAGTACCATACTTACTGGTATAAGTAAAAATACAAAAAGAACATTCATAGCATCTAAAGATGATAAATATGCTTGTGCAAAAAATGGTGTAAATGATGGATCTACTATGTATCCCGGTGTTATAAACCCAGTTAATTGAGCAAAATATGTTAAGCCACAAGTAACTATTGGCGTTAAAATAAATGGTATGGCAAGTATTGGATTAAATACTATTGGCCCTCCAAATATTATTGGCTCATTAATTCCACAAATACCTGGTACTAATGATAATCTACCTAGTGACTTTAAATGTATAGATTTACTCTTACACATTAGTAGAACTAAACCTAAGGTATTTCCAGCTCCCCCCATTATAGCTATTCTAAACATCTGAAGATTCATAAGTGCTGTTGGATCTTGTCCTGCCGCTATAAGCTCACTATTAATTCCAGTGTTAGTTATTCCAAGTGAAAATAGTATTGGAAATATTATTGATGTTCCATTAATTCCAAATAACCAAAGAATATTTCCAAAAGTTATTATAAATAAGAATCCCCAAATATTATCTACAACTGATAAAGCTGGTGTTAATATGCTCATTATTGCCTCAGGAATATTTTTACCTATCATAGAAACTAAGATAATATTTAACCCATATATTATTACTATGTTAGCTAACACTGGAAGTATAGAGTTGACAAAAGATGTTACTGCTGGTGGAACTGAACTTGGGAATTTCATTTTTAATCCCTTTAACTCTATAAATCTTGTTATTTCAACTGACAAAATTGATATTATTATTCCTACAAATAATCCATCTGCCCCTAAAAATTGAGTACTTATTCCTCCCTCAATAGCAGGAGCTGCAACCATAAGAAAAACAGAAGTTGATATTAATCCTACTATTGGTGCATTTAACTTATATTCCTTTGCCAATGAATAAGAAATTCCGAAAACACTTAGAAGGCCAAATATCCCCATTGTCATATTAAAAGGTGCTGTTAATAAAGCATAATTTTCAGTGGAAAAGTTTTTCCAATTAATTAAGAATTTAATAAGTATATTTGATGTATTCACATCTACTAAATCCATATTTATTGGTGGATTAGCTATTATTAAAAATAAAGCTCCAACAACTATAAGTGCAAGAGGCATCATCATTCCTGCTGATATGGCTCTTAAATGTATTTGGTTCCCTAATTTCGCTCCTAAAGGAGACAGTTTTTCATCTAATTTAGCTAAAAATTTGTTTTCCATCTTAAGTTATCCCCTTATAAAATTTTAATCCTTAATCTCGTATACACTTGTCCTATTAAATAAAACTCAAAATTCTTCCTCAAAGAATTTTTTGAATTGAGATATGTTAATTTATCTCTCAATTAGTCCTACCCCTTAAAGAGATTTATCTTTTAATTAATATTGAAATCCATTATATTTAAATGCTGATTCAACGGCATCTTCTGGTTTATAAACCTTAAGTATTTCTTCATATCTTTCTTTATAGTCATTATCTACATTCATTTGAGGTATAACTTTACTTGCTTCATGTAAAAAATGGAATGAATCTCTTCCCATTTCAGCGCCTCTAACTGTGTGCTTATCTAAAGCGTAATCAGGAATTTCTGGAACTTCTCCCATTGCAAATCCTTTAATAACTATATTTTTAAGTAAATCACTTGATCTATCTTTTTCACATGCACAAAGATATCTAATAGCATGTATGAAGAATATAGGTCTATCTCCATCTGCATAGTCAAACTCTTTTCTCATAGTATTTAAATTATTTATTAAAATTGGTGCATTAGTATCTCCCATTCCAATATCTTCAACAGTGATTGTTATAAGTCTTCTCCAAAGTTTATCCTCCATTTGAGGTGAAGTTATGTACATTTCATAAGCAAATTTACAAGCTTCTTCAACAAGCCCTCTTCTTATTGATTTTTGAAGGGAAGATATAACCTCGTCTCCTCTTAAACCATTTCTTGTTCTTATATTTGCCCATGGATCTTGAATGAATTTTTTACTCATAATAACTCTCCTATCTAAAATAAGTATTTAAATATGTTATAATTTATCTTAAAAAACAGTACTTCATAGAGGTGATTTTATGACATTTTTTTATTCTACTGATAAATACAATCTAAATGAACTTGAAATAAATATTCTAAATTACTTAGAAAAAAATATAAATGACATAAAAAATATTAGTATTAGAAAACTAGCTAAAGAAAACTTTACTTCTACTGCAACTATTTATAAGCTTATAAAAAAACTAGGTTTTGATGGTTATGCTGATATGATTTATGCTCTCCATTACGACAATTTAAATAAAAGTTTAGGAAGAAAATCTAATAGTCCTTATGAAGCTATTGAAAATTCCCTAAATCCATATAAAGAAAACTTTTTAAAACTTCTTAATAAGTATAAAGATAAGCAAATAGTCGTAACAGGTATGGGCTTTTCTCAAATTGTTGCCGATTATATATCAGAATCCTTATTTTTAAAAGGATTTAATATAACTTCAAAGCTTCACATACAATTTTTAAATAAAGATAATGCTAATAAACTCTTATTAATAATAATTTCCCAATCTGGTGATACACCTAGACTTGTTGAATTAGCAACTAAAGCTAAAGAAAACAATTTAGAAATTATAAGCTTTACAGGCTCTGAGAACAATAAAATAAGTAGCTTATCTAATCTTTCTATAAAGACTAAGACTAATCCTAAATTTAAAGTAGAAAGTAACTTTTTCTCTGGTGAATGTATTATCGCTATTGAACTTCTAACACAAACTCTATAAAGACTTCTATGCCTATACTTTACTTTATAAAATACAATTATAAAATAGTTTTAACGTCTTTAAAAACATGTTATAAAAATTTAAAACATTGTATTTATTAATTTTACTCTTGTGGTTTTTATAAAGAATAAATTTATTGATTTAACAAAAGCTATTTATTAATGAAAACCACAGGAGGAATTATAATGAAAATATTCAAAAGATTTTTCTTAATTTTCTTAGTTATTATAAGTTGCATAGTTACCATTTTTCCTACTAACACCAAAGCATTTACTCTCCTAAATTCTAATCTTCTTATAAATTGTGAATCTTCATTAACTCTATCAAATGAAAATAATATTCCCTATATAAAAAATTCTGTAATTCCAAAATCACTTTATGTAATAATGGAAAACCAAATGACTAATGCAGAAAAAACTATGATTGCAACACTTCAAGGACTTATTTCAAGCAAAACAGATACTCAAATTTATATTCTTCCTTCAAGTGAGAGTGATTATAAAATTTGGCTAGAAACTCTAAAAAAAGAATATAAAATTAAAGAAATTAAAATTGAAGATCCATGGGAATTAATAAATATTTTTAAACAATATATTAAAGGATATGTACTATATAGTAATTTCAAATCACCTTCAATTAACAATGCATGTACTCTTGCTTCTTTAAAAGATGCTTTGGCTATTGATGAAGCTATAGAATCTAAGTTAAATGAACATGGAATTACTAATTTAATTGAGGATTGTAGAAATACAGATAAATGCTGGGCTTTTAAGAACTTGTGGAATTCAGGTTTAAATCATTCAACAGTTATAGAGCTATCCCCAGATAAAACTACTGCCCTAAGAGATTATGCAATAATGTCTAAATCTCTTATATTCTATGAAGATATTAATAGTACAGATTTAAGAGATAAAATTTTCAGTTCTATAGATGATAATGGATGTATATTAGGTTGGGGACCTGATGAACACGGAAATGTTTCACTTTCTTCAAAATATGGAATTGATATGATTGCTGCTGATTGGTCTTATAATCTTTCTGTTTTAAGTTCTTTTCCTACAAAGGATCTAACTCAAAAAAGTTTAAAAGAAATAAAACAAGAAGATGGCTTTCATTACGTAACCTTTATTATGTCTGATGGAGATAATCAACAGTGGCTACTTGGAAGCAATTATAATAATAAAAATTGGTTTGGTTCTCCTTATAGAGGTACTTTTAATTTAGGATGGTCAATAAGTCAATCACTTTACTACTTGGCTCCTACTGTTTTTGAAGAATACTATAAAAGTGCTAAAGCTTCAATTTGCAATGACAACTTTGTTGTTTCTCCCTCTGGTAATGGATATATATATCCAAGTAAATTTCCACCTAATAAATTAGATGACTACACAACCCGATTAAATAATTATATGAAAAAAGTTGATCAAAATTATGTACTAATTCTTGATGATGATGTCCTTTATAAAAAAGATTTATGGAATAAATACACTACTAAATCAAATATAAATGGACTTTTTTATCTTAATTATTATAAAAATAATAGTTATGATGGAAAAATAATATGGTCAAATGATAAACCTGTAGTTTCTTGCCGCGATTTACTTTGGGAAGGACTAGAAACTGAAGACCAACTTATTTCTAACATAAATAATAGAGTTCTTGCTGGTCATACTAAGCTAAATGATCCTAATTCCTATACCTTTGTATATGTTCATGTATGGAGTAATACTATGGATAATGTCTATGATGTAGTAAATAAATTAACTAAGAATCCTAAAGTTAAGGTGGTAACTCCAACTGATTTTATGAAGTTAATAAATAAAAACTTAGATAAAGTTGATCAATAAACTAAAAAGACTATGCCTTAAAATAAAAGGCATAGTCTTTCTCCTTATTTTTTATAAATTAATTCACCTGAATAAATCTTATTTGTTCTAATTCCAGGCTTAATTTCTCCATTTATTGAGAATATATTATCACCATCTAGTAGTAATGCTTCTCCACATGGTGCATTAAATGGTACATCTCCAATTGACTTCCACTCATTACTCTTTGAGTTATAAATTAATATTTTTGTATTCCAAGAAAAATCCTGAGGATCTCTTCCAAAATACTCTTTCTTAAATTCAGCTAAACTCTCATCTTTTAAAGTATTTAAATTTTTAACAGCATCATCATAAACAGCCTTATTAAATCCACCTATAACAAGCATTTCATCATCATTTAATTTTACTGAATTAGCACCTAAAAGTGAAATTTCTTCATTTCCAATCTTAACATTAGCTACTTGGCTCCATGAATTATCCTTAATGCTATATTTATAACCATCTGTATATGCTATCTTGTCTCCACCACTAAATACATATATATCGTCGCCTAATAATTGAGCAACCGCTTGATTTCTAGTAGGCTCACCTGGAATTTCTTTTAACTCTTCAGTTTTTCCTGTTTCAATATTAAATTTATATACCTTATTGCTAGCTTTTCCATTTTGCTTTCCAAGGCCTAAATAAATATCCTTTTCCTTTTTAACAGCAAACCCATCACTGAATGTAAAAGGCAAATCTCCTACATGTTTTAAACTAACTTCACCCTTTTCATCAGTTGTAATAAGAGAAACATTATTCCCTTCCTCTTCATTAGGACTTCCACCTATATAATAAATCCCTTCCTCAGCAGTTATTGAACTTCCATAACCAATTTCATAATCTAATGTTGTATGATTTACTTGTTTTAAATTACCATTTTCATTCTTTAAAACATATATATCTGGATAAAGCTTTTTAGCTCCCCCTTTAGCTGCTGGCTCATCTGGAAAGTTAGCTCCTCCTCCAACAACTATATAATCTTTTGTCTTACCATAAAGCAATCCAGCCGTTCCTATATTTTTACTTTGTCCTTTTTGAGCCTCTAGTTCACCATCAACAGTCCACTTAATTGAAGTAAGCTCTTTATTTTTATTGTCACTATCATTAGCCTTACTTCCACATCCTGCTAAAACAAGTGGCAAGGTAAGTAGTATTCCATATTTCAATATTTTTTTCATAATTTTTTACCCCTCTCAAAATCCCTAAATTAAACTTTAAATTAAATGAATTATTAATTATTAGAACCACTTTCTAAATATTTTAAATTCATTTCTGTGTAAGACATTTCTTCACTCGGTGTTCCTTCATATAACAATCCAATATTTCCATTACTTAATTCTGTTAAACAAGAGTAAGCATAGTATCCTGGTTTAATTAACTTATTGTATTTCCAATCAAATTCATATTTAGGTTCCCCATTTTCATATGTTCCTACTTGATTGATTAATCCTACTCTTACAGTACCATTTACTCTATCTCTTGTACTTGAGTTTGGATTTGATAAAATAACAGCATCCTTTCCACCTACTTTTTTACTATAACTTATAACACTTAATTGACAGTATGGTTCAAAAACATTTGTATCTTTCTCTACTGTCTCATCCCAAGTAGCTCCACCATCAAAACTTGTAGCGATATTTAAATATCCAGTTAAATTTCTCATAAATAATTTTATTTGACCATTAGGCATTTCAACAGCTTGGCACTCAGTTAATTGATGTGAATCATCTGATAAAGTTTTAGAATTTATTATTTTTCCATTTTCTAATTTTCTATTATCATTTGGAGATTCTCCCATTGTCCAGTTCTTTCCACTATCATCACTATATATTACAGCACTAGATTGTTTACCCTTTTCATTTGTATAATAAACAGGAACTACTATTCTTCCTTTATGTTCTCCATTTTTTATTTGTATTCCCCTACCTGGAGCTATTCCTAAGAACTTCATCCAATCTTTTTTAACTTGGAAATTAATATTTTGTGGCTCACTCCAAGTCTTTCCATCATCATCACTATATACAAGATTTATATAGCTTGTACCCATTGATTTTAAAGGTGATGTGCTAGAATTTATATTATCTATTTTGGTTCCATCTTTAAATAAATCTCCTAGATTATTTGTTGTATACTCTGTCTTATTACCATCTTTATCATAGACTGCATTTTCTCTTACAGTAAATTCTTTACCTGATGAATCATAAAGACATAAATACTCTTTTCCATCAATATTCTTAAATCCACTTCCTAATTTAGCATTCCAAAAACCATATCCTGAAGGAAAATGTGTTACTAACAAAAATATTCTTCCAGTTTCATCGTCTTGAATTAAAGTAGTATCTATAACAGAAGATTTATCCGGATAATCCATGATTATCTTTCCTTCATCCCATGTTTTACCGCCATCTTCACTTCTTCTAACAGCAGTATCTATATCATTATAAGGTGCATCTGCTCCTCCTTGTCTTCTTGCATCTATAGAAGCTATTAAAGTACCTTCTTTTGTTTTAAATAAAGCTGGTATTCTATAGTTATTAGAGTTTAAAAATCCTTTGTAGAATAAATCCATAGGCTTCGTCTTAATTGCTCCATCCACAAGCACTTCCTCTTTAGGCTTAGTCTCTCCTGTTTTATTTATTAAGTAATCATCACTTACAGGTTCTTTATATATATTCATAAAATCTATATTTCCCTTAAAATTATATTCATTAGATTGTCCGTATCTATCAGTTTTTCCAATAAAAGCACTATCTAAATTCTCTATATTATTTAAAAACTTCGTATTGTCATCTTTAACATCTCTTACTAACTTTCCATTAATAAAAAGCTTATACCCTTTGTTCTTTTCAACTTTTAAAGCAACAGTATTATCCCCTTCATTTAAAGGCTCATCTTTATAAATATGTACTAAATTTTCAGTTCCCTTTTGTGTATCTCCTTCATTTTTTTGATTTCTAACCTCAAACCCAACTCTTGAATTAGTAACGTAAAAATTGAAATATCCATTTTTTGTTTTACTATTACTTATCCCTAATAAGCTTTGTATTTTAGAATCTTTTAAATTGAATTTTACTAGAATGGTACCTTGATCTAAGTTTTTATATTTTTCTAAATCTCCTGTAATGTTTAAAGCGTTAGATTTCTCTAGGTTGATGCTTTTATATTCTCCTAGAGAATTTAAACTCTCTCCATTTGCCACATTAAGCTCATACCCACTATTATTTTCTTCTGAGTTTAAAGTACTTCCTTTAACTAATACATAATTACCACTACTTATAACCATAGCAGCCGCTAAACTTAAAGTTATCCCTTTGTAATTCATTTTACATCCTCCCATAAATAATTTTTTATTATTTTGAAATAGCATTAATTTTTAATGCTAAAACATACGAAGTAAAATTTTTTCTTATTGTTTTTTATAATTTCTGGATTTATCTTTTAGAATATATTAAGTGTTATTTTTATGATATTTACTTATTTTGATAAAAAGATTTTTTCTCTTAGTTCTCTTTAAATCTTTTAAGAATATAATTTTTGAAATGCAGCGACTAAAATTTAATTACTAGAATGTTTAATAAAAATTATTAAATACTAAATGTATATTTAATTACTTTTTAGGGCACTAAAACATAATTTAAGTTTTTATTATAAAAGCAACTCCTCTAAAAAATTTTATTATTTTTGAAAACTATTTTCACAACAATAATTATTTGAAAATATTTTTCTTATATTTCACATTGTAATCCTTTTCTAAAGAAATTTCAATATAATAAAGATATTTTCATGGTAAGTTTTTCTATTGTTTTTTCACAAATTTATTATTAATCTTTATATTTCTTATATTAAATTTAATTTTAATATAAGAAATATTTATCAACTTACTCTAAAAATTAAGGGTTTTAGCCTTTAAATCGATATTTTTCTTATTAAATTTTATGTTCAAGAAAATTTTTTTCACTAAATTATATTTTCGAAAATAATTTTCTTAAATTTACCTATCAATTGTATAGATAAAGAGGATTATGGTTTATAAAAAAACCATAATCCTCTTTATCTATTTTTTATTATCTATTCTTATAAAAGGTTCTTCTACTTCCTTATCTATTAATTTGCCATAAGCTTTAACTTTTCTATAAGCATTTCCCCAAGTTTCACTTTTTCTATAATCACGTATGTCATCTAAATTAAATTCAGCTACAATTATTCCTTTTTCTAAATCTGTAGCCTCAACTATTTTATTATGAACATAATCACCATTTTCATTAAAAACTATAGGGCTATATGCACAGGAATATCCCCATTTTTCTCCTGGATAATTTGCCATAGCAACTCCCACCATATTTTCAAAGGCTCTTGTTGATAATTGATTTAGTCTAGCTGGATTCATATCACAAGCATTAGGCACAAAGATAATTTCTGCTCCTTTAAGCATTAGTATTCTAGCACTCTCTGGGAATTCTCTATCATAACAAATCATAACTCCTACTTTAACACCATTAAAATCACAAACCTTAAATTCTTCGCCTCCTTGAAGCAAAGCCTCTAATGAAAAATCACAAGTATGAACCTTTGAATATTTCATCAAAATTTCTCCAGTTTTATCAATTACTAAAGCTGTATTTTGTGGAGCTTTTTCTCCTTTTGAAAGATAGGTAATTACAACTCCAATTTTTAACTCTTTAGCAACTTCTCTAAATGATTTTACATAATTACTCTCTTCATCAATAGCTTCTTCAAGCCATTTTTTTCTTTCCTCTTCATATCTTTCATCAAAAGGATTGTCAAAGGTATCTTCATATGGCGGATTATATCCATTTGACCACATCTCCGGGAAAAGCACTATGTCTACCCCAAGTTCTTTTCCCTTTTTCACATATTCTAATCCTAGCTTTAAATTCATATCTATATTATTTTCAAAAGCTTTTTCTTGTACTAATCCAACTTTAAAACTTTTCATAAAACTTCTCTCCCTATTAATAATTTAATTTCCTGTATTCACCTTATAGATATTCAACATATTCTAATTCCTTAAATAGCCTCAAGCACTGATAAAATTAAACATATACCGTATTGAAAATTTAGGAAAAATTCTCTAAGAATTAAAATAAACTCATTTGAACTTTTTCATATCTGCTTTTATAATCTTTAATTATGTCATCCATCTTATATAGAAGTCCATATTTTTCACACTCTTCTTTAAATACTTTCCAAAGCTTTGAAGAATTCATAGGTGGGCACTCATATTTTTCTCCATAAGTGTCAATATACTTTTTTACTATTTCATCATTCCCATAGATTTCTTTTAATTTATTATAAAAATGTTCTCTTTGATTATGCCTTAAAGTAACTCCAAGTCCATAAGAAAATATAAATTTAGCTCCACATTCATGAGCTTTTCTAATAATATTAATAATATTTTCTTCACTATCATTTATAAAAGGAAGTATTGGCATAAGAAGTACTCCAACATCTATTCCATTATCGCTTAATTCTTTTATAGCCTTAAATCTCTCACTACTATGACTTACATTTGGCTCTATCTTTTTACATAAGTTATCATCATATGTTGTAATAGTAATTTTTATTAATACCTCTGAATGTTCTTGTATCTTTTTTAAAATATCTATATCTCTTGTTATTAAACTACTCTTTGTGGCAATACTTATTCCAAAATTATATTTATCTAATAATTTAAGTGCTTCTCTAGTAAGTAAATATTTCTTTTCAAAAGGATTATAAGGATCACTCATTGCCCCTATTCCTATTACTCCTTTTTTCTTTTTACTCTTTAAATCTTTTTCTATTATTTCTGTAGATTTTTCCTTAGCTCTTACTCTATCAAAATCTATTATATTATAACAACTACTCCTTGAATCACAATATATACACCCATGACAACACCCCTTATATATATTCATATTGTAATTAAGCCCAAACCACGAATTCTTCTCCATATATCCTGATACAATTTTTTTAGCTGGTATATACTCCATAAATTCCTCTCCTTCTATATATCTTATTTTAATTATATCCTTATTAAAATCCATTGTGTTTATAGATAAAAATATAATTTCTCTTTTTAAATTAGGCTCTGTTTTAGGTAAATATGATTTTTAACTAGTCCTTCACACATAGCTTTAAATTAAATATAAAAAGAGAATCACAACAAACCATTATGATTCTCTCCATATTATTAAAAATTACTATTCAATTCTATAATCCTACAACTTCTTTAATTTGGTGCATAACTCCATCTTCATCATTGCTCTTAGCTATAAATCTTGAAACCTTTTTTAATTTTTCATGAGCATTTTCCATAGCATAACTATGATATGCACTATCCATCATTTCTAAATCATTTAAATAATCTCCAAAAACCATAGTTTCTTCAAATTTAATATCTAGTAGATTTTGTATTTTTCTTATTGCAGCCCCTTTATTAACTCCATTTGCCATTATATCTAACCATAAATAAGCAGCTACAGTTACTTGAAGCTTGTCCTTATATTTATCAAAATAATTTAAGCTATTATTTTCTGCTCCTTCAAAATCACACATAGTAACTTTTAAGATTGTATCATCAACTTTTTCTAAATCTTCTACTATTTCAAATCTATCATAATACTTTCTTACTTCTACTAAAAATTTCTCATCATCACAATCAACATAAGCTGATTTTTTTCCACACAAAACAACATGAGCATTTTCTATAGTTTTTCCAATCTTAATAAGCTCGTTTGCCATTTCTCTATCTAGCTCATTTACCACAATTTCTTTTCCTTTGTAAACAACAAAAGTACCATTTTCAGATATAAATAACATTTCTTCTTTTATATCCGAGAACTTTTTAATTAAATTATAGTATTGTCTTCCACTAGCTGCTGCAAAAAGTATATCTCTTTTTTTAAGCTCATTAAAAACATCATAAAAGTCTTTGCTTAACTCCTTATTACTATTTAATAATGTTCCATCCATATCAGATGCAATAAATCTTATATTCTTCTTATTCATCTTCATTTCCTCCTAAGTAAAAAAGATATATGCATTTAGCATATATCAGGTATCTACAAGCTTTTCCCAAGTTCTTGTTATTTGGTTACCCACTCCAAATAAAAATCAAGCAAATTATATTATATCATTTTTAATATTTTGTTCATCTTATCAAAACTCATTTATATCACAATAAAAGTGCTTTAAATAAAAAAAATGCTATTTTTCTTGTTAAATAGCACTTTTTTTAAATAATTTAATATCTATTGAAAATATTACTTTTTTTGTATATTTATATTTTTAATATCATTTTATATAATATTATATTTAAATGATTATCTATATTTTATAAAATATATCAATATTCTCTTTTAATAATTTTCTATATACTTAACAACTAATACTTTATATGATGAAATATTATTAGCCAATACTTATAAATCAAAAGTTCTAATAATTCAATAAAGTTTAATCTAAAAGTAATGAACTTTTCAGATAATACTTCTAACTAAAGTCCAACAACCTCTTTAATTTGGTACATTACTCCATCTTCATCATTATTCTTCTCAGTTATGAATCTTGAAACCTTCTTTAAGTCCTCATGAGCATTTTCCATGGCATAACTATAATATGCACTTTTCATCATTTCTAAGTCATTTAAGTAATCTCCAAATACCATAGTCTCATCAAATCCTATATTTAAAAGTTCTTGAATTTCTTTTATGGCAACTCCCTTATTAACTCCACCAGCAGTTATATCAAGCCATATATCTCCTGCTATTGCTACCTGAAGATCATTCTCATACTTTTTAAAATATTTATGGCTATTTTTCTCTGATCCATTAAAATCACACATAGTAACCTTTAAAACTGTATCATCAACTTTTTCTAAGTCTTCTACTATTTTACATCTTTCATAGTATTTTCTAACTTCACCTAAGAATCTCTCATCATCAGATTCAACATAAGCTGAATTTTTACCACATAAAACAACATCTGCATTTTCTATGGTTCTTCCTATTCTTATAAGTTCATTAGCTACTTCTCTATCTAATCCATTAACCACAAGTTCTTTTCCTTTATAAACTACAAAAGTTCCATTTTCAGCTATAAACAGCATGTCCTCTTTTATCTTGTCAAACTCCTTAGCTAGAGTATAATATTGTCTTCCACTGGCTGCTGCAAAAAGTATATCTCTCTTCTTTAGTTCCTCAAAAACTTCATAAAATTCTGGGCTTAATTCCTTCTTACTATTTAATAAAGTTCCATCCATATCTGTTGCTATAAATTTTATCATATATATATCCTCCTAAGTAAAAAAAGTATAAACTATAATTTTCTAATGCTAAATTAAATATAAAAAATAAAGATTAATATATTATAGATATTTCTCTCTCTTCTAGTAATTTTAAAATATCTTCATTTGGTTTTTTATCACTTATTATAAAGTCTATATCTTCACATTTTGCAAAACTACAAACACCATCTGTATAAAATTTTTCATTTTCTGCAACTAAATAAGTTTTTAAGCTAGATTTAATTATAGCATTTTTCATGCTGGCTTCTTCTAAATTAAAATTACTTATAAAGCCTTCTACTAAATTTATTCCTCCAACACCTACAAATGCTTTATGGAATCTATAACTTTTAACATCTTCAACAGCTTTACCACCTATAGTTCCCCCTAAACTTTTATTATATATACCACCTATGCATATAACATCTATGGAAGGATGTGAATCAAAAAGTATTGCTATTCTATTCATATTTGTTACTACAATTACATGCTTTTTAGTATTTAAAAGCATATTGGCAATTGAGTAGTTTGTAGTGGATGCATCTAAAAATATAAAATCTCCATCTTTAATCTCATTTAAAGCAAGTTTTGCTATAATATCTTTTTCTCCTAGATTTTTCATAAGTCTAGGCATAATACTATCATCATGAATAGTTTGTCTTTCTAATATAGCTCCACCATAAGTCCTTTTAAGTAATCCTTCTTGTTCAAGTTTTTGAAGATCTTTTCTAATCATTCCTTCAGTAACATCAAATCTCTCACTTAAATCTTTAACAAAAACTTTTCCATCTCTTTTTAGTATTCTTAGAGTTTCCTCTAATCGTTCCTCCATGAACATAATCTTATTCTCCTTTTAACCTAATTAAACTCCAATTTATATAAATCTCTCAATTAAATCACTTTTTATCATTTATTATTATTTATTATTGTTTGTTCTTCTTATTTATTATTATATGTTATTATTTTGTATGAATCAATAAGAATTAATAAAAAACTTCTATTGAAATAATTATTTATTTCAATAGAAGTTTTATTTTAACTATAAAAATAATAATAAACTAACTGCCATAACAATCATTCCTGCAACTAGTCCATATATTGAAAGATGATGCTCTCCATATTTCCTTGCTGTTGGTAATAATTCATCTAAAGATATAAACACCATTATTCCAGCCACTGCAGCCAATAATATTCCTAAAGTCATGTCATTAAAAATATTTCTAAGTAATGTATATCCTATTATGGCACCTACTGGTTCAGACATTCCTGATAGAAAGGAATATAGAAAAGCTTTCTTTTTATCGCCAGTAGCATAGTAAATAGGTACCGAAACTGATATTCCTTCTGGTATATTGTGTATTGCTATTGCGATTGTTATTGGAATAGCTAAACTTGCTCCATTAAGTGCTGAAACAAAAGTAGCTAATCCTTCTGGGAAGTTGTGTATAGCTATTGCTAAAGCTGTAACTAACCCTGTTCTCATAAGAGCTTTATCTTTAAAAGATTCATTTTTAGAATCCTCATATATTAAATTTGAAGCTACATTACCTTCATCTATATCCTCAATACTTCTTGCCTCATGGGGATTTTCTTCTTCAGGTACAAACTTATCTATTAAAGCAATTATTGCTATTCCTACAAAAAATGAAATAACAGTAACTAAACTACCAGCTTTAAGCCCCATAGCTCCAATAAGTGAGTTTTTTGCCTCTTGAAATATTTCTATCATAGAAACGTAAATCATAACACCAGCAGAAAAGCCAAGACTTATACAAAGAAATTTTTTATTTGTTTTTTTTGCAAAAAATGCTATACAACTTCCTATTCCAGTAGCTAAACCAGCTAATAAAGTTAATAAAAAAGCTAAAAGTATATTATTCATTTCTCTTCCCCCTTCCATAATCAACTGATAATTATTATCAATTATATTTTATAATTTACCATTTGTCTATATAATCCTATTATTTTATAAAAGTTTTATGTTAAAACTCCTCTCATTTCTCTTTAAAATACTATATGCTAATTATATATTAACTCTATAAAAAATATTAATGCTTTAATCTAGATCTAACCATCCAAATAGAAATTATTATAAAAAATAAAAGATGTCATAGCATTTCAGCCTATAACATCTTTTTATCTTATATTTTTAATTATTCAATTTACAGATTTAGAATTTATTAAACATGAATCTTTCCACTATCTTGTATTTTATCTTCATCTATTTTAATGCCTTTTTTATTTAACCTATTATTAGTAACGCTTCCAAATACACAGTATATAACAGCTACTGTTGGAACTCCTACTAACATTCCAATAAATCCAAAGGCACTACCACCAATCATAATTGCAAGTAAAACCCATAGAGATGATAATCCTACTGATCCACCTACAACTCTTGGATAGATTAAATCTCCTTCAATTCTTTGAAGTACAAGTATAAAAATAATAAACCATATTGCTTTAATTGGGCTTATTATAAGTATTAAGAAGAATGAAGGAATTGTTCCTATAAATGCTCCTAAAATAGGTATTAAACTTGTTGTACCAACAAGAACACTTATTAGGAAAGCATATGGTATTCTTAATATTGACATACCTAGGAAACATAACGTTCCTATAATTAAGGCCTCAGTACATTGTCCAATAATAAAACCTGAGAATACTTTATTAATAGTTTGTCCAACTCCTAATATCTTATCTGCAATATCTCCTTTAAGATATGCATACATAACTTTTTTAAGTTGGCATATTAATTTTTCTTTGCTTGAAAGCATATATATTGCTAATACAAAGGCTAAACAAAAATCAATAATGGCTGTTGTTACATCAACTGTTATACTAACAATATAAGAGGCAAGTCCACCAAACAAATGAGTAACTGTTTTTAATATTTCTTGCCAAGCATTCATAACTTGATCCCACACCTTACTTAAAATCACTGTTGAATCCGCATAACTACTCATACTAATTTCAAATGATTTTAAATAACCTGGAATACTATTTGTAAGTTTAATAATGCTTGAAGTAATTTCAGGTACAACAAATAATATTATTGCAGTTATAGCACTTACTAAAACTATTATTGTGACTGTAATGGCTAAAGGTCTTTTAGCATTCCTAACCCACGATTTTTTACTATTATCTAATTTCTTAAATAATTTTCTCTCGAAAAATTTCATAGGTATGTTTAAAATAAAGGCTATTGCTATACCTAAAATTAGTGGTCTTACAAGATTTGTAATATATCCTAAACCACCAAAAATTGTGGAATATTTCATAAATATAAAAGCTAAAACTATACCATAAGTAACGACAATTAAAGCTCCTTTTAACTTTTTATCATTATAAAACACGTAATCACTCCCTTATCTAAGGTCTTATTATATTTTCTTATAAAAGCCAAATTGTTGTATATTGAAAATTTATCTATTTTTTTAAATATATCACATTGTTAACTATTTGTTAATATAATATTAAAATTTTATTTTTTCTAAATCATGTTTTAAAATTTATATATGTACTAAAAACCTATTTTCCCGTACGCTTTAAATACATTTTTACAAATAAACTTGGTGAATAAGCAGCTAATTTCATATACACATACATGCTTTTTCCATATCTATTTGTTCTCAAGGTTGCCCTCTTTAAAGCTTTTTTTACACTCTCATCTCTAAGTACTTTTAAAGTATCTTCCTTTGTTTTACTATTTAAAAATCCTAATATTTGATACATTATATGCTCAACTGTAAACTCTTTTACTATAATATCTTTTAAATTTCTCTCTAATTTTCTTTCTTCAATAAACTTAGCTACATCATCCATTGATTTTATTACTGTTATATTCTTGTATATATCAGGATTATTTGTTAAAGAATCCGCTCTTTGATAATAGAAAACCAAACTATCTTCTATTCCTCTAACTTTTTCTGAACTTAAAAGTGCTTTAAATATAAAGTTTAAATCTTCTGCACCATGAGCTCCTTCTAAAAATCTAAGATTATTCCTCTCTAAAAACTCTTTATTATAAATAAGACTTCCGGTCCAAAGTCTTATTTTATTATCCTTATAAGCATAAAAAACATCTTTACCTGACTTTTCTTTTCCAAACTCAAAACTCTGTTCTCTACTTACATTTATACTGTCATCTTCTTTTATCCTTTTATGGTCAAAAAATACTATATCAGGTTCATTAAAAAGATTTCTTTCTAAAATTTGAACTAAGTTATTCTCTGCAAAGTCGTCTGAATCTAAAAACAAAAGATACTTTCCTCTTGAATACTTAATTCCAATGTTTCTAGCAACACTTTGCCCACTATTTTCTTCACATCTAATAACTCTATGATCTATTTTAAATTTCTCTAAACATGTCTCACTAACTTCACAAGTATTATCTGTTGATCCATCATCAACAACTATAACCTCAAAGTTATTTGATGTCTGTCTCTCTAAAAACATAAGGTTTTTCTCTATATATTTTTCTGAATTGTACGCAGGAATTATTATACTTAAAAACTTATCCCTCATTACTGTCATCTTTCTTCAACTCCATTACAGTCTTAAATTATGTCTATTAATCTTTTTGAACTACTTTTACCCCTATTTCTATTTTTATTAATACCTTTTACACGATTATATAAGGAGTCTAAATTATTAAATTAAAATATTTCTTATCTTATTATTAGCATAATCAATCGCAACTTCTGTGTTTCCATTATTTTTTCCTCCACCTTGAGCTGCAAATTGATTTCCGCCCCCTCTTCCATCAATTAAAGTTATTGTGTCTTTTAAAATATCATTCATATTAACCTTTTTAATATCTCTTGAACTATTAAAAATCAGGTTTACTCTATCACCATTTTTTACTGCAAATAAAACTATAGAATTATATTCTTCAGTTATTTTATTTGCCAGTTTTCCTATGTGTTTAGTATCATCACCTTCAAAAATTTCATTAACTAAAGTAATATCACCAATTCTCTCTGACTTACTTAACATTTCTTTTATTTTATAATCACCTATTTCAGCTTTAATCTTTCTATTTTCATCTGAAAGATTTCTATTATTATCTAAAAGATTTTTAACAGCATTTAATGTATCGCCTTCTCCTGATTTTAGAAGTTTACATATTTCACCTATGATTTCATCTTTCATAAAGAAATCAGAAACAGCTCTCTTTCCAGCTACATACTCTATTCTTGTAGCATTTTTATGCTTTTCCCATCTTCTTATTTTTATGACTTGAAGCTCTCTTGTATTGCTTGGATGAACTCCACAACAAGCATTTAAATCTAATCCTACTATTTCAACAATTCTAATTTCCTCATCTGTTTTAGGTAAATCTCTTCTTGTTTTAATCTTTTTAAGCTCTTTTTTAGTTGGAGCGTAACTCTTAACCTCTAAACTTTCAAATATTAATCTATTGGCTTCTTTTTCCGCTTCTCTTATTGTCTTCTCATCTAAAAAACCTACAATATCAACTGTGCTTATTTCTTTACCTAAATGGAACCCACAAGTGTTTGCTCCAAATAAATCGTAAAAACAACCTGAAAGAAGATGTTGACCTAAATGTTGTTGCATTCCATCTAATCTTCTTTCCCAGTCTAATTCACATTGTAAGTTTTTCAAATTTTTAGGTTCTTTCTCAAGAATATGATATACTTTTCCATCTTCTTCATAAACATCAAGAACCTTAATTCCTCCAATAAGCCCTAAATCACCTGGTTGGCCACCCCCACCTGGAAAGAAGGCTGTTTGATCTAAGACAACATGAAATTTTCCATCTACCTCTTTAACTTCAAGAATTTCTGCTTTAAAGTCTTTTATGTACTGATTTTCATAATAAAGCTTTATCATTTTATCTTTACACCTCGATTACTTCTTTAATAATAGATGAGTTCTAACTTAAACATATTTTCTAACACATAAAATTACCTCTAAATTTTACAATTTTAAATACATAATAGCATAAATCATATATTGATAATGCCATCGTATTACTCAACTTTTAAAGGCTAAAGCACTAAAATATATTTTTAATTTTAAGTTCCTTAAAATATTTTAGAAACCTCTCTTATTTAAATTAAACTCTAAAATAAATTATATCATTTATTTACTAAATTAAAACTTACAAAATTCAAAAAGAATTTTAATAATTATATTAATTTGTAAAATAAATAAAAGCCATAATTTCTCTAAAAATATTAGAAAAATTATAGCTTTACTCTTATAAAAACTATTTTAAATTTATTTTAATAGCATCTCCTGCTCTCTCATAGTAGCTTTGATCTAAAAATACAACAGTATAGTTATCACCTGATAATGCCTTAGGAAATTCTATAACAAACTGTTCTCCTTCTACCTGTTTAATATTATAAGCGTATATGCTTTCTGTCTCTCCTATAGGTTTAATTTTTTCTCCTGTTTCATTATCTATAATATA
Source organism: Clostridium sp. LIBA-8553 (assembly GCF_057782465.1). Taxonomy (NCBI): domain Bacteria; kingdom Bacillati; phylum Bacillota; class Clostridia; order Eubacteriales; family Clostridiaceae; genus Clostridium; species Clostridium sp. LIBA-8553. The sequence goes on along the minus strand of NZ_CM173489.1, from coordinate 826,975 downwards.
GCTTGGTGCTCCATATATTGAATACTTTGATTCATAATATACCTTAGTTGTATCTCCATTACTTTCTATTTTATTAACCTTAGAATAAACTTCTCCATTATCTAATTTCACTTCACTTTCTCCAGTTAAGTTTAACTCTGTTTTAAGCTTCTTTGGAAAAGTAACTTCACCAGAAGAAGTTTCCTCATTCATATCATCTCTTTGTATATATGGAATAATTGTTAGACTCTCACAATCCTCATCAACCTCTTTAAGATTGAAAGTGCTAAATATTTTAGAGTTTCCATTTTCATCACTGTCTCCAATTCCGCGGCCCCCTTTTGGAAGTAAATTTTTCCCTTTATCATCAAAAATAACAAAACTTAAAGTGCTATAATCATATGGCTCTTTTGTTTCTACAACTTGTAAAACTGTATTTATAGGAGTTTGTATCAATTTAGTTAATGTTGCACCATTTAAATCTTTTCCTAAGTTTATATTAAGGTCTTGTTCCTTTATATTTTCTTTAACTAACTCATTACTTACAGGTATATTAAAATTCCACTTTCCTTCTACCATAACATCTTCGGTAATAGTTCCAAGGCTATTTATATCAATACTTAAATTAAAATTATCAGGAATTTCTATATCTCCCCCTAGCATATTTTCCTTTAATTCCTTAGGAGCAAGCCTTTGAGTTGCTACAGAATAACTTCTCTCACCAACATATGTGAAATCATCTATCTTTCTTGGACCCCCACTGAATCCAGAGTTTAACCATTTATCATTAACTTTAAGCGTAACATCAACTAAATCTAATCCCTTTTCTAGAGGTTTATCAGCTTGAATAGTATAAAAAACATCTAAATATAGGCTGTCATAAACAATTTTATTTATTGTTACTCTATACCCATTACACTCTTTAGTTACATTTAAATCAGAAGCATATTTATCATAATTTTCATATCTTACGTCATTAAACATTTCAAATATCTTTCCTATTACAAGAATATTTTGTGCATAGGTTGGCATTGTTACTCCAAAAATTAAAGTTCCGGCTATACAGGCAGCACATATTCCAGAAACTTTCTTATAATTTCTTTTTCTCTTTCCTAAATTATTAATAGCTTCATCCATTTTCTTATTAATATCCTCTGGTATTTTACTATTTTCCATTTTCAATTTATTTTTAACTTCCCTATCAAATAAATCATCTATATTTTTCATTAATTAAACCCTCCATTAAAGTTAAGTTCATTGAACTTCAAAATTTTTCATCAATCTTATAAAAATTGATTGTTTACCATAATATTTTTAAGCTTCGAAAAAACAATTCTAATATTTTTATGTTACATAGAACTTTTAAGTTTTTCTCTCGCTCTAGCAAGTCTTGACCTTACAGTTCCCTCTGCTACATTTAACATTTCTGATATCTCCTTTGTAGACATATCCTCAAAATAATATAATACTGTAGTCACCCTTAACTCTTCATTTAATGAATTAATTACAGAGGTTAACTCAATATTCTCATAGTCATCACTATAGACTTCTTGATTTTCTAACTTATCTAAAAATATAGTTTTTTTATTTCTTCTTAATATAAGATTGCACTCATTTATTAAAATTCTTATTATCCAAGTTTTAAAAAACTCATCCTTTTTTAGAGTTCCAATCTTTTCATAAGATTTTATTATGGTATTTTGAAGTGCATCCTCTATATCTTCCTTATTGTTTAAAATTCCTCTAGCAACCCTATAAATGCTCAACCTATTTTCATCTATAAGACTTAGAAAGGCATCTTTGTCCCCTTTTTTTACTTGAGAAACCATTGAGGTTTTTCTATGTTCTAAAAATGATAATAACTCCACAACTTTCCTCCTAAAATATAATAACTTAGCTAAGCTTTATACTTATTAGATGGTTCAACTAATAAAAATGCTCCCTATAAAAATAATTTTTATTATGTCTATGTTTTAAACTAGTGTTGATTTTTAGATAGGATTGTAAGACCATCTTAATGAGCAGTTAGTATTGCATCTCCTAATAGCTAGTAACTCTAAGATTCTAGCTTATCCAAGCTGTCATCAAGAGTTTCTACGCTTTAGATAAATTCGACTAAAATTCAGAGTTCGCATTACCTCTCTCTGAATTAAGTCTCATTTTATATACATAAGAATAATAGCGTTAAAAAGCTTTTTCTTATTTTTATAAGGAATACAATCTCACTATGTTCAATTGCATAAGTTCAAGATACCAAATTGAAAATTTGAACTTTCACTTAAAACATAGTCATTATTATAAATATTTTAAATACCACTCAGACAGTATTTACTCATATTTAACATATTGTCTACATATTTCTTGTTTGTTTATTATTAATTTTTTATAATAAAAATATAAAACTTTAAACCAATATCTTAATTCACTATTAATTATTGGACATACTTCTACACCATATTAATTAGCCTTAATATGCTTTTTATAAACCATATTAAAAGTGCATGAAAATATCTATTTAAATAACAGGAAAATTTATTTTAAACTTAAAGAAAAGAGATGTTTAATATGAAAAGAAAACTAATAATAAGTGTAATAATAGGAACTTTAATAGCATCAAGTGTTGTTTTGACTGGATGTGGAAATTCAAATAATACAGAAGCTAATACTAAAACTTCTCAATCAGTAAGTCAGGCTGATTCTAATTCAACTGAAAACAAAGACAATGCTAATGCTATAGAGGCCTCACAAAATAAAGATAATAACACTGAAGAAAATAATTCTTCTAACAAAGAAGCTTCAAATTCTGATAAAAATTCAGAAAAGTCTACTGAAACAAAAGATTCTCAAAATGCTAAATCCAATGCTTCAAGTAGTAAAGATTCTAATAATAATAATAATAATAATAATTTATCTAATAGTTCAGATAAGAAAGATAGTAACTCTAACTCTTCTCAAGAAAATACTGAAGATAATAAATCAAATTCAAATAATAGAGAGGAAAACAAGTCTAAAGTATCATTAAAAGACTTAGCTGATAAAATCGCTGATTTAGAATTAGGTGGAAATGTACAATATATAACCCCAGTAAAGGCAATAGGTTCTGGTGAAAATTTATCTTATGAAGAAGATCCAAATAGTAGTCTTTTCTTCTGTTCTGATACTAAATTTGATAGCAAAAATTTAAAATATGGAACTTTAGTAAATCTCTTTGGTTATAATGAAAAAACAGATACCTATTCATTTATTGTAAGTAGTTATGAGTTTTTAAAAAATGGTGGTAGTGGAACAATAGATCATGGAACAATATCATCAACTGGAAAAATAGAATCTGGAAATTTAAATTAATAATTTATAATACATAAATATCATTATTTTTTCATAAAAAAAGCATTATATGACTTTATGCCATATAATGCTTTTAATATATTTTAATAATTTTGATCATATTGAAGTCTATACCTAAACTTTTCAAGTCTATAATGTCCTTCTTTGTCCAATTCTTTAAGATTATATTTGTGATCATATCCCATCTTTTTATAAAAATCGCATGCTGTAATTGATGCTGGAACTTCAATTCTTCTCGCTCTTAAGAAATATTCATCCTTTTCTAAAGTCTCTATAATTTTTCTACCTATTCCTTTACCATGTAATTCAGGTAAAACAAAAATAGTTAATAATATGCTTTCATCATCTTTTCCCCAAAAACTTGAAATTGCACCACAACCAACTATTTTATTTTTTAAAACAGCAACATACATATGTGAATTCTTTGCTATATGCAAAATTTTATTTTCATTATAATGAGAAGCTAGCTTTTTGATACTTTCTTCGGAATAATCCTTTATATTAACTTCTAAAAAATTTCTTTCAATCAGTTTAGAAACTTCACTTCCATCTTTTGGCTCAAATCTACGTATTTTTAAATCATCCATTAAACAATTCACCCTACTTCCTAACTTAATCTTCCCCTATAAAAAAAATATATTAATTGGGTTTCTTTTTTAGGCTAACTCTATTTCAATCCTAAAATAAAAACTCTCCTAAAAATCACATTAAATAAACTTACTTGAAAGTTTCAAAATGAACTCTTGTTTCTAACAAATTCTCATCACTGCTTACTCTTAAAGGTTGATCTGGATATCCAATTGATATGATTGAATCAATAGCATATTCAGATGGTATATTTAAAAGTGCTTTTATGTAATCCTCAGTTGAAGTATTTTCATCAAATTCTCTTTCTCTAACCTGAATCCAACAAGATCCTAATCCTAAAAAGTGACTTTCAAGTTGAATTAAAGTAGCTGTTATAGCAGCGTCCTCTATCCATACATCTGGTGTAATCTTTGTATTAGCCATTACAACAATTGCTAAATTTGCATTTTTCACAAAAATACTCTCATTCCTAGTTCTGCATTTAGAAAGCTTTTCTAGTACTTCTTTGTTCTTAACAACTAAAAGTTCACAAGGCTTTCTATTTTTAGATGAAGGTGCTAAAAGCCCAGCTTTTAAAATTGATTCTATTTTTTCTTTTTCTACCTCAATATTCTTATACTTTCTCACACTTCTTCTTGTTTTTAATAATTCAAGCATACTTATTCCCCCTAAAAATTCTCTATTCCTATATTTTATTAATTAACTTTACAATTTAAATATTCTTCTTTAGATAAATTATAATAAAGAGCTTTAACTTTTCTTTGATCTAAAAGCTCTAAGACTTTTTCTTTAGTGAATTTATACTTAAATCCACTCTTTTCACAAACTCTTTTTGAATTTAAATTTTCTTCATAATGACAACACCAAATCAAGTCTAAATTTAAGTTATTAAATCCATAATCTATTAATACCTTAACAGCCTCTGGCATTATTCCTTGTCCCCAATATTTAGGATTTAAAACATATCCAACTTCTCTTTGGTTTAATGCATCTAGTCTCTCATCTGATTTTCTATGATGAAGTCCTATACTACCTATGACCTTATTTTCATTTTTTAATTCAATAGCATATACTTCTTCGCTTTTAATAAAATGTTCTAATATTAATTTACTATCTTCTATGCTCTTATGAACTGGCCATCCTGCATTTGGACCAACAAGCTCGCTACTTGCATATTCATACAAATCATTTAAATCATTTTCTTTCCACGACCTTAAAATTAACCGACTGCTTTCTAATAAATTCATAAAATATCCCCCTCTTTTATGATAGACCTTATTATACACCTTTTCTCTTTCTTGTAAACATTATGAAACTAATAATTTTATGCTACAACTCAAGTATACATGCTAAATTCATTAACACACCTTATCAACAATAATAATTTATTTATTCAAAGCTCTTTTGATAAAAATCTTTATAATATTTAAAGCAGTATTTTATTTTTTAATATATATTAAGTTCAATAGATTTTATTTACAAATTTAATCTTTTCTTAATTTCCAAACCCTATTTTTCTGTTAAAATTTATCAAAAGATACTTAAAAAGGAGGTTTAATTATGAAAGTTTTAATTTTTTATGCCCAAACTGGCGGTGGACATTTATCAGCCTGTAAATCATTAGAAGAAAGTTTACATTCTATGAAAATACCTGTAATAAGTTTAGATTCCTTAGAGTTTGCAGGTCATCTTGTTTCTAAGGAAATATGTTCTGCTTATACTTATATAGTTAAATCTGTTCCTGAATTATTTGGAGCACTCTATAATGCCGGTGAAAAGATTAGTGATTCCAATAAAAAATCCATAATATATAAGCTAAATTCTTTTTACGCTGATAATATATTAACTGTTTTAGAAGAAGAACAACCAGATATAATAATATCAACACATATTTTTGCAACTCAAAGCCTTAGCTACTTAAAACAAAAAAATAAAATAAATGCCTTAACAGCTTCAATTGTAACTGACTACACTTGTGCACCTTTCTGGGAAGAAACAAATTTAGACTATTATTTTTTACCTCATAAAGATTTAATAAAAGAATTTGAAGATAAGGGATTAGAGGCTTCGAAACTAGTATCTTTTGGATTGCCTATTGACTCTAAATTTAAAGTTCATACTTCAAAAAAAATAGCTAAAATAAATCTGGGACTTGAAAAAGATAGACCTCATATTTTGATAATGGGTGGCAGTATGGGGGCTGGCTCAGTTAAAGATACTACTCTTTATATTAATAAACATCTTAAAGAATGTAATATAACAACTATATGCGGAAACAATAAAAGTTTATACAATGATTTTTCTGAAATAGGAAATTTAAGTAATAGAATTAATGTTCTTAAATTTACAGATAAGATGAATGAACTAATGGACTCTGCTGACATTTTAATTACTAAACCTGGTGGATTAACTTCTACAGAAGCTATAAATAAATCATTACCTATAATAATGATAAACCCAATACCAGGAGTTGAAAGTGCAAACTATGATTTTTTCAACAAGCATAAATTAGGAATTAAATCTCATTCACTTCATGAAACACTACTTATTTGTGAAAAACTTATTACAAATAAAAAATTCTATAATGAAATTGTCTCATCTCAAAAGCTAAATTCTAATATAAATGCCGCAGACGATATATGTAAGTTTTTAATAAATGAGTATTATAAAAGAAAAGAGAAAAACTTAAATAATAAACTTTGACTACACAAAAAAATTGTTGTAAACTTATAAATAAAATCTAAGAATACGGGTGGTTCTATTGGCACTTATTATTATAGGAATATATATATTAATAAATATAATTCTACTTCATAGAACAAAAAAAATTAGAAAAGGGAAAAAAACAGTTACAATAAAGATAGTTAGTCTTGTTTCAATTATAATGTTTTTATTGTCTCTACTAATACTTTTATTTGGTGCTATGTCTTATTTACATGGTAAAACTCCAATAAATATAGTAGTAACAGTAATCTACTGCCTTATTCTAATTTTTATATCTTATAAATTCATATGTTTTTATATAGTAGATGACGCTATAATCTATGGTTATAATTACTATATGTTTAAAGATATACACAAGATAGAAATTAGAAAAATAAAAAACAAATTTCTCGTAACAATATACATAAAAGGAGCCACTATATTATATTTTAAATTAGACTATTTAAAAAAGAAAACACTATTAAATGCTCTTCATGGTAAGGTTCTATGTATAAATTTATAAATAAAGCCTATATAAACATACTAAAATTTAATATGTTTATATAGACTTTTTTATTTTTAGTTTACTCCTAAACTTACATTATAGAATTTTAATTTAGGTTCAATAAATTTTTCTTCTATAATATTGTAATTACAAAAATAATATAAAAATCTTGCTAATTGAATCTCTGCTATATTAAGCGCCTTAATAGCAGCTAATGCTTGTTCTCTTGTATCATCCTTAAAAGCATCATGAATTAATTCTTTTGCATACTCTGAACTTTCATTGCCTAAATACTTGCAATATTCATCAAAGCTAAAGTTACTATTTTTATAATATATATCTAAAACCCTCTGTTTGTCATCTTCCTTAAATACTTTATCACCTTCATCTTTTAGTATATATGAAAAAATTTCTCCATGAGTAGGCACCCCTTTTAAAAGTATATTCTCATCCTTATCTTTATTTTTGTCTAAAAGAAGAGTTACATCTTTATCACCCTTTATCCAATCTTGAGCAAGATTTTCAAATCTACGATGATTAGAGAAATATCCTTTTCCTATCCTATTTATATCAAATTTTTTTAATATGCTCATTATTTTATCATTGGGTCTCGCAATATGATGTGTTACATGATGAGGTTCACTCATATCAGCTAAATAATGACAAGCAAAACTTAAATACTTCATGCACTTTCTTCTCTTCCCCATATCTCTATATTTTAGAGCTTTTCTACCAAAGAATATAAACTTACACATTGCAGTTTTCCCTTTGCCAATTCTTCCGAAATAATTATCCTTGTGCTCTCCATGATAGAAATGGAAGGAGAATAAAGTCAGTGCTGATCTAATCATTATATCTGGTTTTCTAGAATATGATGGCCTAATCCAGCCAAAACTTTTGCTAACATTATAGTTTAGCTCAAGTATATCCATACACCATTTAAGAGATTTAGAAAAACTCTCATTATTAAGATATAAATTATTATCATTAATTACCATTCTATTTGCTTGTTCTAATAACATATCATGGGTGTTAGATTTTTTAAAAGATTTTTTCATAACTTTAGGCATTTTCTTTACTATCTTTTTCATGTTATCCATTACTGTCACCTCCCATCTTAATGTAATTATATCACTGTGAATCAAAAAAATTTAACGTTAAAAAAGGTAGTAAGGCTCAAATTTAAGCCTTTACTACCTATTTAAAAAGATTATCTATTTCCCTTGCAGGTTATTTCTTTCAACAAATCTTCTTATTCTTTTTATAGCTTCCATAATATCTTCCATTGAAGCTGCATAACACGCTCTTATGAAACCTTCCCCACATTCTCCAAAAGCGTTTCCTGGAACGGCTAGTACTTTCTCCTCAAGAAGAAGTTTTTCACAAAACTCATCGGAACTCATTCCAGTGGATTTTATACATGGAAAAACATATAAAGCTCCTAGTGGCTCAAAGCAATCTAAGCCCATACTTCTAAAACCTTCAACTAAAACTCTTCTTCTTCTGTTATACTCTCTTGCCATCTCAGCTACGCTTTCATCACCATTTTTAAGAGCCTCAATAGCAGCATACTGTGCTGTTGTTGGTGAACACATTATTGCATATTGATGTATTTTTTTCATAGCATCAATTAAAATCTTATGAGCACAAACATATCCAAGTCTCCACCCTGTCATAGCATAGGCCTTAGAAAAACCATTTATAACAATAGTTTTTTCCTTAATTTCTGGGAAACTAGCTATAGAAACATGATCTTCATCATATGATAATTCTGCATATATTTCGTCTGAAATAATTATTACATCCTTATTTTTTAGAACTTCAACAATGGCAGCAAGCTCTTCCCTATTCATTATTGCCCCTGTTGGATTGTTAGGGAATGGCACTATTACAACCTTTGTCTTCTCTGTTATAGCCTCTTCTAAAAGTTCTGGAGTTAACTTAAAATCATCCTCCGCTCTTAAATTTATTGTTTTAGCAGTTGCTCCTGTAAAAGCTGTACATCCCTTATATGCTACAAAGCTTGGTTCAGGTATTATAACCTCATCCCCAGGTCCCACTAAAGCTCTAAGAGCCAAATCTATACCCTCACTTCCTCCAACAGTAACAAGAATTTCATCTTTTGGATTGTATTTAAGTGAAAATCTTCTATGTAAATACTTTGCTATTTCTTCCCTTAATTCTATGAAACCAGCATTTGATGAATAATGAGTATGGCCTTGCTCTAGAGAATATATTCCTGCTTCTCTAATATTCCAAGGAGTTACAAAATCAGGTTCCCCAACTCCTAAAGAAATAACACCCTCCATTTCATTTATTAAATCAAAATATTTTCTAATACCTGAAGGCGGCATATTTTTTACATTATCTAATATCATATTCTCTAGCATCATATAAATAACATCTCCCTATCATCTGTTTTCTTCTCTCTAAATATTGTTCCATGCTCTTTATATTTCTTAAGTACAAAGTGAGTTGCTGTTCCTGTTACATATTCTTGAATTGCAAGTTTATCTGAAACAAACATTGCAACCTCCCTCATAGTTTTTCCCTCAACAATAACAGTTAAATCAAATCCACCTGAAGACATTAAATAGCATGCTTTAACTTGCGAAAATTGGTATATTCTCTCTGCAACTTTATCAAATCCAACACCTCTTTGAGGAGTTATTTGAACCTCTATTAAGGCTGTAACTGTTTCTCGCCCAGTATTCTCCCAATTTACAAGTGTAGTATATCCTGCAATTATACTTCTTTCTTCAAAGTCTCTTATAGCCTCTCTAACTTCCTCAACTGTTTTGCCTGTCATAATGGCTATTTCTTTGTCTGTGTGTCTACTGTTTTTTTCTAGAACTTCTAAAATCTCTTCCATGACAAAATGCCCCCTTTATTATTGTTTATTATTATTTAAACTATTTTTCATTTTTAACTAATCTCAAATAAAATTAAGTAGTTCTTGAAGTCTAACTAAAAAATTAATAAACTAAAAATATTTTAAAACAAATAAAAAAGTTCCCTCATCCCTAAAAAGGGACGAAGGAACTACTTCGCGGTACCACCCTAATAAGTAAATTATATTTACTCACCTCAGCTAGAAATCTTTAATAGTATGGTTAAAATTCAATAAATTTATGTTCCAATTATTAATTAATTTCTATCCTCTTTAACGGGAGGAACTCGTCTTAATCTAATTAAAAGTTTAACTCATCCTAAAACTTAAGATAAGTTCACTAAATCTTCTGATTCAACTTTTAGTTCTCAACAAGAAACTCCAAGACTGCTTCAACTAAGCTTTCTTACTAAATTCACACCAAACTTTAGCTCTCTGAAAAGTACACTTAATTTACTCTTTCTTTTCAATGCTTCTAATCTTTTTTCATTTTTCTATATTATATACATAAAATTTATTAAATTCAATATTTTTTTCAATATTTTTTTATAATCTCACATATATATTATTCTTTTCCTCTTAAAATTTTTATTAAAGAAGCCTTCTTACCATAATGTAATGTTCCTTTTTTGTATAATTTACTACTAAAGAACCCAACTAAAATTATAAATCCAACATTAATAATAGTAGTTATTAAAACTTCCATAAAAGTAACTTTTGATAGAACTATTCTCTCAAACATTATTAAAGGTGATGCAAATGGAATATAACTAAACACCTTTGCTAATGTTGATTCAATATTAAACATACAATTCATTGCAAGCAGGAAAACCCCAACAAATATTAAAGTTATTGCACCCATTGATGAATTTACGTCCTGAGCACTTGTAGCAAGTGAAGCTACTGCAGCATATAGCATTGAGAATGTTAAGTATCCTAAAAGGAAGTATGCTACAAAGGCGAAGATTATTCCTGCGTTTAGGTTTAGTGAACTTATAGCATCTAGACTTATTCCCGAAGTCTTAAGCATTATAAGTCCAAAACCTAAAAATACAGCTATCTGTGTAAGTCCTACGGCACATACACCCAATACCTTACCAAAGAAAAGCTCCATAGGTTTAGCCATTGTTATTAATGTCTCCATTATTCTATTACTCTTTTCTTCTATAACTGAGTTAGCAACCATAGAACCAAAGGTAAGAGTTATTATATAGATTCCAAATACAAGTGCATAAACTAAAACCATTCTCTCTTGAGAAGCATTTCCTGTTTGAACTACATCTAGTTGAGCTGGTGTCATTATATTTGCATACTCATCTGGAGTTAAATTAAATTTCTTTATTGAGAACATAAACTTAGTGTCATTTAAAATTGTATTAACCTTCTTCATTAAAGAATCACTAGGTAACTCATTTACATATAATTTTCCTGTGACTTCTTGTCCTGTTGAAATTTCAAGTAAAGCCTTATAATCTGACTTTCCATTTTCAATTTCATTCTTAACTTTATCTATTTCTCCACTATTGCTAGTTAAGGTAATTTCATAATTATCATCATTCAACCTATCTAAGGTGTCTTTATTTAAGAAACTGTTATTTGCTTCTGTACTTACCATTATTAATTCTTTGGATCCCTCACCTTTAAATAAACCTACTATCTTATCCATGTTAAAAAATCCAAGCATTAATATTAAAGTAATTATTGTTGATATTATAAGTCCTTTATTTTTAATGGTCTCTTTATAGGTAAAACTAAAAATACTCCAAAACTTTTTCATATTAATCACCTAACCTTTCTATGAAAATATCATTTAAAGACGGCCTTTCAAAATAAAAACCTCTTATATCTAAATTTGTGTTAGTGATTTTTCTTAAAAGTTCTTTTCCTTTTTCTAAATCTTTAAGGTTTATTCTATAGCTTCCTTTTTTAAATTCTAAAGAATCAAATCCTAACTCTTTTAAGAAGTCTTGAAGCTCTTTTTCTCCTTCTACTACAAGACCTTTAATTCCATATTCTTCTTTTATCTTATTAAGATTTCCTTGAAGTATTGTTTCACCTTTTTTAAGCATTATGATATCATCACAAAACTCTTCAACATCTGCCATTCTGTGGCTACTAAAAATTAAAGTTTTTCCTTCAGCTAATAATTCTCTTATTACATTTTTAAATAATTCTACATTTACAGGATCTAATCCACTAAATGGTTCATCTAATATTATCACCTCAGGATTATGCATTACTGCAACTATTAATTGTATCTTCTGTTTATTTCCTTTTGATAATGTTTCGACTTTTTTATTTAAGTAATCACTGATTTCAAATTTTTCAAGCCAATGCTCTATGCTTTTTAAAGCATCATTTTTCTTCATTCCATAAAGTGAAGCAAAATACATAAGTTGACTTTTTACTGTGTACTTAAGATAAAGACCTCTTTCCTCTGGTAAATAGCCAAAAGCATTTTGATCAAAGCTTAATTTTTTGTTATCAACCAAAACTTTTCCTGTATCACTTGGAAGTATGCCAAGCAATATTCTTATTGCAGTAGTTTTCCCAGCTCCATTCCTTCCTAGTAGACCTAAAGCCTTTCCTTTTTCAATTACAAAACTTAAATCTTTTAATGCTTGTACTTCACCAAAGGTTTTGCTTATACTTTGAGCCTCAACTCTCACTTGAAGTCCCCCTTTTTATTAAAATAATCTGTTAAAATTTAGTATCACTTAAAATATTACCATTTTTTCTGTTTTTTTGAAATACATTTACACCTTAATATTTACTTAAAAACTAAAATCAGTAAGAATGTACTTTCCTAATTTGTGTTACAATTTCAATATAAAGTATTTAAAATAACTATTTATATGGAGATTATTATGAAAGAAATATTAGTTAAAACAGATAACCATAAGAAAATTTACACTAGATTTTATAAAACAAAAAATGATAACAGAGCATTATTATTCTTACACGGTGGTCCTGGAGCAAGTTGCATAACATTTCAGTATATGGCAACACAATTATCAGAATACATAAATGTAATCTTAATAGATCAAAGAGGCGTTTTACGTTCCGATAAACTTGAATCTAATGACGAATGTACTATAGATATGTTAGTTGATGATTGTGAAACTATAAGAAATTTTTTTAATATAGATAAGCTCATTTTACTTGGTCATTCCTTTGGTGGATTTATCTCATTACTATATGCAAGTAAATATCCTAATTTAGTAGAAAAAGTTATTTTTGAAAATCCAACTTTTAGCTTTAAAGATTCAATGCAATCACTTCAAGCTAAAGTACTTAATTATCTAAAAAAAGAAAATAAATTTAAGCTTATCAATAAACTTAATATCGAGATTACTGACATACAAACTACTAAAAGCTTTATTTCCACTTTATTAGAAATGCCTGAAGAAATTAAAACTAAAATTTATAATACAAAACCTTTTGATGAATATTCTGAAGAGCAAAAAGAAAATTTAAATGCTAAAGTTGATATTGAAGAAAGATGGCAATATTGTATTACTCATTTTCAAAAAGTTATGGAAGATAAAAATGCGTATGACAATTTAATTGGACTAATTCCTAAATTAAATTGTGAAACTCTTTTATTATGTGGAGAATTTGATCCTATATTGAGCAATAACTTTAAGGAATATTATAAAAGAAATTCATTAAAAGGTAATTTGGTTATAATAAAAAATTGTGGTCATTTTATTCATACCGATTCACCTGATGAATACTTGAAAAATATTATAAAATTCATAAAAAAATAAAAGGTCTTAATTGACCTTTTATTTGATAATATTAAAAATTTCTTTTTCTATTTCTTTATCGTACTTATTACTTCTCAAATCATTTACGAAATTTTCTTTTTCTTCTAGATTATTGTTTATTTTCTCATCTAAAACTTTTGGAAACTCTATATAACTTTTTACTACTTGTCCATTTTCTATTTTTAAAATTGAAGGTACCCTTCCAGCACCTGTTAATTCCTCTAAAATCTCCTCATTTCCTTCTCTATCCCAAAACTTTATGTTTATATTCTTATTGTTTTCACTTAACTTAATTAAAAAAGGAATTGCTGAGGCTGCATCTTTACATCTAGTTATTGAAAATACAGCTATATCAACTTTATTTTCAATACTATTTATCTCATTAATTTTTTCTTCGCTAACTACAGCTCTATTAAAAAATTCTTCAATCATTTCTCTTTCTTCATCTGTAGCGGTTTTTAAATATTCCTCATAAGTTAATCCATTTTTCATATCTAACATATAATTTTCTCCTTCACTAGTCATCTTTAACTATATTGTATCTTTTCTAATCACTAATTTATATAGTAAATATCCTAATAACACTCCAATTATACTTATAATCCAATAATCTATTCCGATATAAATTACTGGAACTAAAATTCTTCCAAAATTTAATATAAATTCAATTATAGGTATTATAAAATAAACCAAACTTCCAATTGCTATACATCCTATTATATTATTGAATTTTTCTTTTAAAAATATAGGATAGAATCCTAATGGCATAAATAAAATCACTCTAATTATTAAACCCTTTAAAATAAATACTGGAGTAATTCCATTATTTATATTTTTTATAAAACTATAAAAAGGAATTAAATCATATTCAAAATTTATATTACTAATCCCTTCGATTGCTATAGGGAAAACATACCAACCAATCAAAAAAATAAAATAAGTGGAAAATAAAAATTTATATATTTCCTTCCTCCAATTTATATAATAATTAATTCCTCTATTTTTGTAATAAATTAAAACTCCTCCTCTAATTCCTATATACATTGGTATAGCTACTATAAGTAAAGCAGGTAATCTTATAAAATCGAACCTCATTATTGTTAAATAAATAAAGAATGCTGAAAGTATTATTAAAGAAGTTACTACTGTATATATAAGAGGTCTTATCCCCTTTTCCACAACAGTTTCTAATTCTTCTCTAATTTCACTAACCTCACCAAATCTTTCTAATGCAATTTTAATACTTTCTTTTTCATCATATCCATTACTTTTTAAGTCTTCTACAGTTTCTATTAAATGAGTTCTCATTACTTCTTTAATTTCTAAATTTTCTTTTGAATTTTTATCAAAATTTTTATATAAGGAATTAATATAACTATCTATCTCCCTCATTCTCTTCTCCCCCTAAAAATATATTCATAACACTTCTTAAAAACTTCCATTCTATTCTTTTTTCTTGAACATAATCAATTCCATCATCAGTTATTTTAAAATACTTTCTTCTTCCGCCTCCACTTTTACAATCTCCCCAATACGAAATTACAAAGCCGGATTTTTCGAGCCTTTTTAAAACAACATATAAAGTTCCATCTTTTACTTCAAAAGCTTCCTTACTATATTCCCTAATTAATTTTGAAATTTCATATCCATATAAATCTCTTTCTTGTAAAAGTGATAATATTATACTTTCTATATGACCTTTTATGATCTCTTTGTTTAATTCCAATATTATCTCCTCCTGTAAATAATTATAACATAAAGTACTCTATAGTATAGAGTACTTTATAGTATATTAATAAATAAAAAACTAAATCAGTATTTTATACCAATTTAGCCTTTAAATTAAATCCTATCTTACATTCTCTATCTTTACATATTTGAATCCATTATTTTCATAAAGCTTTAATGTCTTTTCATTCCATTTAGCTACATGTAAAGTTATCTTTTCTACCTTTAAATTTTGCATTTTATTAATTGCATAGAGCAATAACTTTTTACCCTATCCTTTTCCTTGATATTTTTTATTTACTATTAAATCATCTATTTCATTATCTAAAATTGCAATTGATCCAATTAATTCATTATTTTCTTTTAAAATGAATATTCTTTCTTTTTTATATTTTAATTCTTCTATTGAAGAGTAAAAATAATATGGCTTTATATCCAGAGCTTTTCTCATATCATAAAAACATTCATTATATATATTTTTATATTCTTCAAAGTATTCTTCTCTAAAAGTAATTAACTCTATATCTGACTGAACTTTTCCACCAATATACTCCATCTCATAAGCTATAATTTCCATTTATCTCTCAACTTCCTTATCTTAAAATTTAACTTAAAAACCTAATTATAAAAAAGAGCTATATCATAACTCAGCAATAAAACTTACAAATAGTAAGTTTTTGAGTTCTTTTGATACAACTCCTTCTTGATATTAATTA
Organism: Clostridium sp. LIBA-8553; assembly: GCF_057782465.1. Taxonomy (NCBI): domain Bacteria; kingdom Bacillati; phylum Bacillota; class Clostridia; order Eubacteriales; family Clostridiaceae; genus Clostridium; species Clostridium sp. LIBA-8553. Next base: position 810,751 of record NZ_CM173489.1, on the reverse strand, counting down.
TTAACTTTATTTAATTTTAAACTCTTTTCTAACTTTCTAAGAGTTATTTGATGAAGATAATATCTATACATCTGAATTATTTCTAAATGGTTATATTCATTTAATTCATCAATTATATTTTTATTATTACCATTAAAAAGTAAGCCTAAGGAATATCTTAGATAAACGTTACAATAAACTTCAAAGTATATAAATTCATATTTGTATTTTTGCTCATCATAATCATACTTAGGGTCTCTACATAGAACCTTTGCCTCTTCTGAAAGATTCGACCATATTTTCACAAATTCATTGTAATCCTCTGGAAACTTTTTTTCTCTAAAAAACCCCTGAAGCTTTTTTTCAGCTAATTCTCTTAAACACTTTAAATGTCTAACCTCTCCATATAAATTTTTTGAAACAGACATTCTAAGCTTTAATGTTTCCTTTAAATTTCCTTGAATTTGATCATCTGTAGTTGCAAGAATATTTTTTATTATTCTCTGTAAGTTTTCTACTCTCTCTTCCATAACCATAATCCCCTTTTACCCTTATAATAAAATTTATATTTAACTTTCATATTCATTACCCTCTTAGAAATATAAAAGTTATAAGCTAATAAATAAAAGGCTATGTTTCAAAATAATGTTTGTTATAGCTAGATACAAAATGCTAGCTAAAAATCAACATTCATATAAAACGAAGCCAGAAAATATTTTACTTTAAACTATTCTAAATTCTCTCTCTTCTCAGTAGAATTTCTAAATAAAGTTTTTAAACTCTCTTGATCATTACAGCATAAGGCCCTTTTTATCTTGTCTAACTCTCTTTGAAAGGATTCTATTCTATTTATTAAATTTTCTTTATTTCCTAAAAATAACTGACTCCATAATTCTTCATTTATCTTTGCTATTCTAGTCAACTCCCTATAACTATCACCTACAAACTTTCCTGTATCCACGGCTAAATTATCACTATTAACTAAAGATACTGCAATAGCATGTGGCAATTGACTTGTAAAAGAAATTATCTCATCATGCTCCTTTGGACTTACTCTTTTAACATTGGAAAATCCCATCTTAAAAGCTAATTCTTCAATTAACTTTATGTTTTCTTCTTTATTCTGCTCCAAAGGAGTTATTATAAAATTAGCATTTTTAAAAACCTCTGATGAAGCATACTCTAGACCTCTTTTTTCTCTTCCTGCCATAGGATGAGAGAATACAAAATCAACCCCATCTGGTAAGATAGCTAGTACATTTTGAATAAAACACTCCTTGATTCCAGTAACATCAGTAATAACTAAACCCTTTTTAAATTCATCTTTATAAATATCTATAAAGTTTATAATGTCTTCTGGATAAATACAAAGAACAAGTAGATCCGTATTTCTGATTATTTTTTTTGATTCCTCGGATTTAAATAAGGCTCCCTCTTTAATAATACAAAGTTCCTTAGTTTTGTTTAGGTAATCTAAATTTATATCAATCCCACAAACTTCAAAACCTTTACAATCCCTTAATGACAAAGCATATGAACCTCCAATAACTCCAAGTCCAACTATTGTTATCCTCATATATATCTTGCTTTAATGCATAAAACTAATTTTTTATCATTCTCAATTAAAAATTTAATTAATGAACCTAAAATTTAAAATACTTATTTTTAACCTAAGATAAAAACATTAATATGCCCAGTTCCTAATGCATTAAGACAATAGCCCACCCCCAATTAAAATACTACTTATAAAAAACCTGAGTAAATTTAAATTACAAATTTATATCCCCCCCAAATAAATATGTAATAAAAATAATAATATTTAAAATGCTACTAAAATAAAAGTTTATAAAATTTATGGATTTTATATAGTTACTTAGAGAATATAAATACTTGTAAAACCTAATTAGTTATTTTATGCCTAACAGCATGTAAAACCTAAATTTCCTCATATAAGCTATATTAAAATCCATAACTTTATAATATAATGATACCTCTTTCACCTTAAATATTCCTTCTAATTTCTTTAACTTACTGTAAACTTATTCTGAATCTAGCTATAACTAAGTTTTTAATACTATAATTAATCTCAAAATTCATATTCTAGCAAAATTTTGTTTCCATAAAAAAGGTACCTCCTATAATAAGGATTGTACCTTTTAATAAGTAATACTTCTTTATTCTTTAATTAATCTATTTAATATTAAAAATACATCTCTTTCCATAAGTTTGATAACATTGATTACATGACACACACTTAGGTTTCTTTAAATCTCCTGAAGACCATTTATTTATTAAATCAGGCTCTGCTGTTAAAGGTCTTGAAAGTGAAAAATATTCTATATTTGTATTATTTAACAACTCCTCCATAACTTCAAAGTGCCTATTACCACCTGATAAAATTACAGGTTTGTTTATTCTTTCAGCTAACTTTATAGCATATTCCTTAAAATAAGATTCTCTTTCCTTTGAAATAGCTACTTTAGTTCTTGCTGGTCCTAAGTTATTTTTCATAACCTCTTCTATAGATTCATTTCCTCCAGTAACCTCAATAGCATTAATTCCTAATTTAGCTAATTTTTCAGCTACATATAGACTGTCCTCTATAGTTAATCCCCCCTCCTTTACATAATCTGAAGAATTTAATTTTATTAAAATTGGGAAATTATCTCCAACTTTTTCTCTCATAGCCTTAAATATTTCAAAAACAAATCTTCCTCTATTTTCTATACTTCCACCATATTCATCTGTTCTTTTATTATAGTAAGGAGATAAGAATTGACTTACTAAATATCCATGTCCTCCATGTATCTCAACTCCATCAAATCCTGATTTTTTGACTCTTAAAGCTGCTTCTGCATATGCATTAACTAAATACTTTATATCTTCTTTAGTCATTTCTTTTGATAAAGTTCCTGTAACTTCATTTCTAGTAGTAGAAGGTCCCCATATAACTCTTCCTCCTACATTAAATTCAGTCATAAATCCACCGTACACTATTTGCATTATTATATTAGATCCAAGTCTATGAATTTTATCTGTAAATTCCTTATATTCTGGTATAAAAGAATCATCATATATTCCCATCATTCTTGGATTTGGCTGTTCATTCTCTGTTACAAAAGCATATCCTGTTACTATTGTCCCTACTCCACCTCTAGCCAATTCTTCATATACTTCTGATAATTCATTTGTCATATGACCTTTCTCATCAGCTAAAGCTGTCCATAATGCTCCCCTTAAAAATCTATTTTTCATGTTAATTGTTCCTAAGTTAGTTTTGTCAAATAATGTTTTCATACTTTCCTCCTAAAAATAAAACTAAATTTTATTTTTTATATTAATAAACTCAGTTTTTCTTTTATGAGAATCATATTTTATAAGCTTATAAATTTTTTCCTCACTCTATGAACATAGTATATAAAATTAATATTATTTATGTAAGTACGCACTTTTTAGTAAGTGGCCTTTTATATTTATTTGAGTTATAAAAATCATTAATATATAATGTTATCATTAGATTTTAAAATAGAAACAAATTTTGGAGATGATAACTTTGTTGAAATATAAAGATAAAAATTATGTCTGCCTATTAGATTTAGCAATGGAACTTATACGCGGCAAATGGAAGGCAGTTATTTTGTGTCACTTAAATAATGGAGAGAAAAGATTCCTTGAACTTCAGAGAATCACATCTGGAATAAGCCATAAAGTATTAGCTGAAAAACTTAAGGAATTAGAGGAAGATGAACTTGTCAAAAAAATAGTTTACGATGAGAATCCTCCAAGAGTTGAATATTATCTAAGTGAAAAAGGAAAAGAGCTTGCACCTGTCTTGGAATGTTTGGAAAATTGGTCTAGAAAATACTTTGGAAACTTAGAAACTCCTTCAAAGTAAAACTTTGAAGGAGTTTCTTTTTATTTAATATGATTTTTTAATGCATTCATTGCCATAACATATCCATATTCACCAAATCCACTTATTTGACCAATACAAGCTGATGCTGTAACTGACTTATGTCTAAACTCTTCTCTTTTATGAATATTACTTAAATGCACCTCAACTGTTGGTATCTCAACCCCCTTTAAGGCATCATAAATTGCTATACTATAATGAGTGTAGGCACCTGGATTTATGATTATGCCATCATATTTTTCAAAATACGCATTATGAATAAAATTTATTATTTCTCCCTCTATGTTGCTTTGAAAACAACTTATATCTAATCCTAAATTCTTTCCTTCTTCTTTTATATAATTAATAACTTCATTAAAATCTTTAGTACCATAAATATTCTTCTCTCTAACTCCTAAAAGATTTAAATTAGGTCCATTTATAACCATTATTTTCATTATATTTTTTAACTAAATTCCCAAAAACATTTTAAGCATTTAGCTAAAATTCACCTACTTTCTATTTAGAATTTATCCTTATAAATTCACAACTTTTCTAAGTATGTTAGAAATATTACTATATTTTCTTTTCCATAATAAAATTCTTAAGAAATTCATCTTGTCTTTTTACCTGTTGGCTTCTGATTGTTTTATAGCCTTTATTTTCAAAAAATTTCCTAGCTGTTATTGATGCCTCTGTATTTATAATGTTTACCCCTAGTTTTTTAACATGCTTTTCTAAACAATTAACTATCTTAGTAGCAATTCCTTTATTTTGATAATTTTTATGAACATAAAGTCTATCTAAATAACCGCTATCACTAATATCTCCAAATCCAACAATAATATCATTTATACAAGCAACTATAGAAAAATTCTTTATTAATGATTCATTCCAACATTCTAAATCTATATTTTCTGTAGCCCAAACATTTAACTGTGATTCTGTATAGTCTTTCCTATTAACAGTATGAACTGTTTCATAAAATAATTCAGTAATTTCTTTACAATCCTCCGGCCTATATTTTCTAATATGCATAGTAAAATTCTCCAAAATTAATTTTCTTTACTTAAATCAGAAATAGCCTTAACTATACCTCTAACGGCATCTTCAACGCTTCCGTCATTTATGATTTCTATATCATTATACTTTTTGTATAAATCAATTCTTTCTCTGTATAAATTAGTAAGCCTTTCTTTTCCATCCCATAAAAGGGGTCTTCCTTCTGTATCTATATCTTCCATAATTAAATCCAAAGGTCTGTTTATAAATATAGTTATAAACTCTTCAAAATTGCTCATATTCTCTTCCTTTGTGATTACACCGCCACCAGAAGATATAACTACACTTTTTAAAGTTGATAAAAGCTCACAACTTTTACTTTCTAAATCTCTAAAAACCTCTTCTCCTTGATCAAAAAGCTCCTTAATTTCTTTTCCTATACTTTTTTCTATAAATTCATCAATATCTACAAAATTCATTTTTAACGCCTTTGAAAGCTCTCTTCCTATAGTTGTCTTTCCTGATCCAGGCATTCCAATTAAAAGTACTCCTCTTTTTTTCATATCCTAATCCCCTTTTCTCAATGTTTTTCTTTCCCCTAAAATAATATTTTATATTTATAATTAATTTATATCACATTTAACTAATTTTGGGATTTGATTTAACACTTTTTTATTACAAAATTAACCTTAAAAATTTTATAATATAAAATATAATATTATCTCTAAATTACTTATTTTAAAATTTACATTTTAAATTCTCATAAATTTCTTCCTCAGTACTCTTATTTACACTTATGCCGTTCCATATTTCTTCAGCCTTAACTCCTTGTCCAACTAACATAAACAAACCATCAACTGTTTTAAGTCCATGTTTTTTTGCAAGCTTTAAAAATTTAGTTTCTAAAGGATTATAGACTATATCTATAGCTACTTTAAAGTTTTTTATCACCTCTTCAGATACTGCTATTGAATCAACATTAGGATACATACCACAAGGAGTAGTATTGATTAAAGTAAATTCTTCTTTAACGTCTTCTAATTCTTCATAGCTCATAACTTGAAGCTTAAATTCCTTAAATTTTTCAATAGCTTTATCTTTATTTCTAGAAAGTAACACTATTTTACTTGCCTTATTATCTTCTAAATATTTCAATATACTTCTAGCAGCCCCACCTGCTCCAAGAACAAAAAAGCTATTTCCCTCAATATTAATTTCTGCTCTCTCTAGCATTTTTCCAAAGCCATAATAATCTGTATTATATCCATATGACTTCCCTTCTTTTATTAATATTGTATTTACTGCTCCTATAGCCTCTGCTTCCTTTGAAATAAAATCTAATTGTTTCATTACAATTTCCTTATAAGGTATTGTAACATTACAACCAGTTACCCCCAAAGTTTTTAAACTTTCTACTATTTTATCTTTGTATTCCTGTTTTACAGAAAAAAGATTATATAGTCCATCTATATTGTTATCTTTAAAAACTTTATTGTGTATATTTGGTGAAAGACTATGTCCTAATTTTTCACCTATTAATCCAAAGACCTTCAAAAAATCACCCCGCGCCATCTATATTTATAGATTATAAAATATAATCCTTACTTATATAACTTAGTCAATATCATAAAAATATAACTAAAAAAAATTCTATCTCTTCATATTTTACCCTATTCATTACTACATAAAACTCCATAATTAATTCATAATTCTATGTTTAACTAGATTTGAAAAACTTACAAATTAATTAACGTTAATTGATCTTTTTACATCCCCTGTCAAAAGATTAATAATAATTTTAAGTTTTATTGTTTAAATATCCAAAACCAAATACACAAGTTCATGTGAGACACTTAGTTACCCTGCTAGGTGTCTTTTTCATTTTACAAATTATTTTAGTGAAAGTACCTAGCTATGTAACTATAAAAATATGTACTAATTCTCCTTATTATGCTTTATATACTTTTAAACTTATAAAACATAATAAAAAAAATAATTTCAATAACAAATAAAAATGCTTTTATTGCAAAATTACTAGTAATTAATATCAATATTAGAGTTATTAATATTAATCCCTTTAAAAATCTAATCAAATTTTTAATTTCCAAATTTAAGACCCTCTTTGTTTTAATAATTATTTAACAATAATTATTATTCTACTCCTTTTTAAACTTTATATATGGTATTTAAAAAAAGTTTATCTTTTATTAAAACAAATGGATGTCATGTAAATTTGACACCCACTATTTACACTATTCTAAAACTCAGCTCTTTTATAACATCCTAAAATTCTGTAGTCACTTATAGAATCTCTTAAATAATTTAGAATATTTTTTATGGATTCATCGTTTATATTTCCATCTATATCAATATAAAATAAATAACTAAAAGTTCCGTCTCCTACAGGCCTAGACTCAATTTTTCTCATATTTACTTTATTTTCTGAGAATATCTTTAACTTATCATAAAGAGATCCAACTTTATTAGGAAGGGAAAAACTTATAGTCATTTTATTGCACAGTTCATTGCTTTCTAACTCTCTACCTACAATTATAAACCTTGTATAGTTTTCCTTGAGATTATTTATTCTCTCCTTTAAAACTTCAAGATTATATATATCCGCAGCTCTTTTACTTCCAATTGCACTTTTACTTTTATCTTCACATTCACTTACATATTTTGCACTTATAGCAGTGTTATAATAAGGTATCTTTTTACATTCCTTTAGCCCTTTTAAGAATTCACTACTTTGCTCAAAGCCTTGTAAATGAGAATATATCTCCTTAATATCATTAAGCTGTGCTCCTTTAATTCCTATTAGGTTATGCTCTATTTTTAAATTTTTTTCTCCAACAATATGAAATCCATATTTATTTAACAAATCATATATATCTGTTATAGAACCAGTTGATGAGTTTTCTATAGGTAACACTCCATAATCTATTCTTTTAAATTTTAAAGCTTCAAAGACATCTTCAAACTCTTCAAAACTAAGAGTTTCATTTTCTTCTCCAAAATACTCAATTAAAGCCTCTTCACTAAAAGAACCTTTTTCTCCTTGAAATCCTATTTTTATTTTATTTCCTTTACTAAGTGGACTCTCCCTCATTCCAATTTTATATTGTTGATACTCTTTGCTTATATCCATTAAGGCATGAAGCATTTCTTCTGCATAAGGCAAAAGTTCTTTATTCTCTACTCTCTTTAGATTTTTCTCTATAACTTGATTTTCTCTATCTTTATGAAAAATAGCCATATTATTTTCTTGCTTGTATTTTGCAACATCTAAAACAACATTCATTCGTTCTTCAAAAAGGTTCATAAGCTCTTTATCTATTGCATCAATTCTATCTCTACACTGAGCTAACTTATCACTCAAAAATTTCACCTCTTTTCTAAAAATTACCATTTTATTATCTAATAACTCTATTTAAAGTTGATTTTGTTTTTTAACTATAACTGCTTAGAACTTAGCCTATTTAATTAATTCTAAAACTGAAAGGGCGGCAATGGCTTCAATAACAACTAAGGCTCTTTGAACTATACATGGGTCATGTCTTCCTGTTACGCTTAAAGTTTCATTCTCCATATTTTTAATATTTATTGTTCTTTGTTCCTTTGAAATTGAAGGAGTTGGTTTTATAACAACCTTAAATATAACTGGCATTCCATTAGAAATACCTCCAGTTATTCCACCATTATTATTTGAATATGTCTTAACTTTTCCATTTTCTATGAAGTATTCATCATTTGCTTCAGAGCCTTTCATATTGGCAAAATCAAACCCTGCTCCAAACTCAATTCCTTTTACTGCCGGAACTGAAAAAGCTAAATGAGCTATGATACTCTCTAAGGAATCAAAAAATGGATTTCCTACTCCAGCATCTAATCCCACTATTCCACACTCAACAATCCCCCCAATAGAATCACCTTCCATTCTATATGAAGTAATTTCTTCTTTAATCTCTTCTATCCTGTTACTATCTATTACTGGAAGTTCTTTATTAAGTAATGTTTCTAAATCTTCTTTGCTCAATCTTAATGGGTCAAAAGAAGAATCCCTTACCTTTCCAACTTGTTTAATATGAGAGCCAATAAAGACTCCCTTTTCTCTAAGTATTTCTTTTGCTAGGGCTCCAGCAAAAACTAAAGGTGCAGTTATTCTTCCTGAGAAATGCCCGCCTCCTCTATAGTCATTGAATCCTTTATATCTAACATACCCTGGAAAATCTGCATGTCCTGGTCTCATAACATCTTTTATTTTGGAATAATCTCTTGATCTCTTATCTGTATTTCTTATTATCATAGAAATAGGAGCTCCAGTAGTCATTCCATTAAATATTCCACTTAATATTTCTGGTTTATCTCCTTCTTTTCTTTGAGTTGACAAACTATTTCTTCCTGGTGCTCTTCTTTCCATGTCTTTTTCTATATTTTCAATGTTAACTTTAATTCCAGGTTCTATTCCATCTATAACTATTCCTATTCCTTCTCCATGAGATTCACCGAATATAGATAACTTTATCTTACTGCCCCAAACTCCACTCATTGGTTTGCTATTAGAGTTCTATCCCCCTAATAACTCCCTCCTTTCAATATATGATATCTTATAATTACATTTCACGTTAATAATAACTTTTTAATTTTATACTTTAATCAAAATTAATTAATGACCATGTTAATTATTATTGATTTTTTAAATAGAACTCATTGTAATATCTCTAAGTTCAACTGCATATAAATTCAAGATAATAAATTAAAAATTTGAATTTTCACTTAATATTCCGCCTAACATCTTAAAATCTTCCCAAAATCCTGGATAAGATTTTTTAACACAATCAGGCTCTTCTATAATAACTTCATCATTGCATCTCGTTGAAGCAATAGCTAAACTCATAGCTATTCTATGGTCTTTATGACTATAAACCACTCCACCACTTAGCTCTTTAACCCCATTTATTATAAGGCCACTTTCTAACTCTCTTATATTTGCTCCTAGCTTATTAAGCTCTGTACAAATTGCATTTAATCTATCACATTCCTTAATTCTAAGCCTTTCTCCATTTAGAACTCTAGTTTCTCCCTCACTTAAAGCTGCAACCACAGTTAAAACTGGAATTATATCTGGACATTGAGAAGCATCGATAACTGTTCCTTTTAAATCTTCTCCAACTATCTTCAACGCTAATTCTTCTAAGTATTCATTATTAGCTTCTTTAGGATTATTATTTATAAACTTTTCTTCTAAACTATACTGCTTATTATGTTTTCTTTCTATAAAATCCTCTTTTAATAAATTGCATCCCATTCTCTCTAGAATTTCAATACACTCTTTGTCCCCTTGATAAGAATTTAGATCTAAATCAAGACATTCAACATTGTTCCCTAAAGCCCCTGCTGAAAAATAGAAAGCAGCCTGAGAATAATCTCCTTCAACTTTATAATCCATAGGTCTGTAATTTTGATTTCCTTTTATTAAAAACTCTTTATAATCTCTATTTTCTATTATTACACCGAACTTCTCTATCATATCTAAAGTTAGATCTATGTACCCTTTAGATTCAAGTTCTGTAGTTATTGTTATCTTTGAATCCTCTTTTAATAAAGGAAGGGTAAATAATAAACCACTTATAAATTGAGAACTTATATTTCCTTTAACCTTAAATTCTCCTCCTTTTAAGGCTCCATCTATCTTTAAATCAAGTTCTCCTTCTTTATAAGAATATTGAACTCCTTGCTCATCAAATATTTCATAATAAGTCTTTAATGGTCTTTTTCCCAAGTTTCCTCTTCCAATAAAATTAACCTTATTATCTTTAATTAAAGATATTGGAACCAAAAATCTTAAAGTTGAACCTGATTCATTACAATCAATAATTTTTTCCTTAGAAGATTTTAAAATATTTTCTCCATTTATAATTAGTTTATCTTTTTCTACTTGAATATCTGCGCCTAAGGCTTTCATCCCTTCCATAGTAGCAATAATATCCTCTGAAAGATCTATATTATTAATAATACTTTCTCCTTTACTTAAAGAGGCACAAATAATAGCTCTATGAGCCATACTCTTTGAAGGAGGTATTTTAACATTCCCATTTAATTTATTAGGAGTTATAATCATCCTTTTCACCTTTACCCACTCCCTACATTTAATTTTAAGTTACATTGTAACCTAGTATTGATTTTAGCCTATGTTTTAAACTAATATTAATTTTTAGCTAGGTCTCAGGAGCTAGCTAAAAATTAATATTCACCTAAAATATAGCTTTTTATTCAAAGAATTCTACAGTTGTGTTATATATATAACTTTCTCCAATATCTTTTAAAAGAATAACATTTAGACTTCCATTTAAGTTCTTCTTATCTAACTTAATAGCCTCTCTTGCTAATCCATTATCTTCAATATTTACCTCAGTTCCTAACCCATATTTTTCTAATAACTTTTCAATTCTTTCAGCTGTTCCTTTTTTAGTAAGTTCCTTTTCCTCTGCAATCTTACTTATCATGTTCATTCCTATGGCAACAGCTTCTCCATGAGAATAAGTTTCATAGTTATAAATTTGCTCTATAGCATGACCTAAAGTATGCCCAAAATTTAAAACCATTCTTTCTCCTAAGTCTTTCTCATCATTTTCAACAACTTCTCTTTTTATATTGCAACATTCATAAATAATATCACCTATATTTTCTTTTAGGTCTTCTTTATTCTCAAAACCTTCTAACTTTTCAAATAGTTCCTTGCTTTTTATACATCCATACTTTATTACTTCTCCAAGTCCATCATTGAAATACTTTTCTGGAAGAGTTCCAAGCATATTAGGATCTATTAATACTAACTTAGGATGATAGAAGCTTCCTACTAAGTTTTTTCCTCTTTCTAAATCAACAGCAACCTTACCACCAACACTAGAATCAACCTGAGCTAGTAGTGATGTAGGTATCTGTATAAAATCAATTCCTCTTAAGAAAGTTGCTGCCACAAATCCAGCTAAATCTCCAACAACTCCGCCACCTAAGGCTATAATTAAATCACTTCTTGTTAGTTTAAAATCTAAAAGTTCATTATATATACCTGGTAATGTGTCAAAAGACTTACTCTTTTCTCCTGGTTTAACAGAAATAATTTTAACTTCTAATCCTTCATTTTCTATATTAGATTTTATATTTTCACCATATATATCATTTAAATTATCATCTGTTATAATTGCTACTTTATTTCCATCAAATACAGTTTTTATGTATTCTCCAAAATAATCTTTTAAATCCTTCTGAATAACTATATCGTAACTTTTTTCATCTAAATTAACTCTTAAAACTTTCATCATTCTCACTCCAAACACTTTAATTTTAAAAGCCAAAGCATTTCTAAATTTTATCCCTTAAATATTAAAATTCTAATACTTTAAAATTCTCAAGTCCTACTAATTATTTATTAACCCTAAATTTAATGGGAGTAAAAACTCCCACTAAATTAAGCACTATTTTATAATTCTCTACCAACAGCATTGGCTATAGCTCTTAAATCATCTAAAAGCTTACCGTATTCTTCTGGTTTAACTGATTGCTGTCCATCACATAACGCATTAGCCGGATCATTATGAACCTCTATTATTAATCCATCAGCTCCAACAGCTATTGCAGCTTTTGATAATGGTTCTACCATCCACGCTTTTCCTGTAGCATGGCTTGGGTCAACAATTACTGGTAAATGACTTAATTTCTTAATAGCAGGTATAGCACTTAAGTCTAAAGTATTTCTTGTGTAAGTCTCAAAGGTTCTAATTCCTCTTTCACAAAGAATTACATTTTCATTTCCACCAGCCATAATGTACTCTGCTGACATTATTAACTCTTCTATTGTTGCCGATAATCCTCTTTTTAAAAGAATAGGCTTATTTGTCTTTCCAAGCTCCTTTAAAAGATCAAAGTTTTGCATATTTCTTGCTCCAACTTGAATAACATCAACATCCTGAATAAACTTTTCTATCATATTAGTTGACATTATTTCTGTAACTATTGGAAGTCCTGTTTTTTCCTTAGCCTTTTTAAGAAGCTCTAATCCTTCAAGTTCTAGTCCTTGGAAACTATATGGTGAAGTTCTTGGTTTAAATGCGCCACCTCTTAAGAAATTTGCCCCTAATTCCTTAACTTCCTTGGCTATCTCTGTAATTTGTTCTTCACTTTCAACAGAACAAGGACCAGCTATTAATGCTATTTTCTTTCCACCAATTTTATTTCCTAAAACATCAATTATTGTGTTATCTGGATGAAATAATCTATTTGCCTTTTTGAAAGGCTCTTGAACATGCATTATTCTTTCTACATTTTTGTTAGCTTCTAATTTAGATGGATCAATTTTACTTGTATCTCCAACTAAACCAACTACACACATTTCTTTTCCAGAAATCCTTTGAGCCTCAACTCCAAGTGATTCAATCTTGTTTATCAATTTTAAAATCTCCTCTTCCTTTGTTCTTGGTTTTAATATAACTATCATAATTCGCCCTCCTTTTTATTTTAACCTTTTTATTTAAAATAGTCTAAATCTAAAAATCCAACTATTTAATAATCTTTTATTATTAAAATTTTGTTATAAAAAAATAGAACCCATTTTTAATGAGTTCTATCCAATAAATTATAATACGATATTCCTATAATATTACTATCTATTAAATTAATTATACAAACCCATTAGTCAAAAGATTATAGTTTTTTTTGCACATAAAATATCCAGCACTAAAATAAAAGCCCCAGCTAGAGTAAAAGCTATAAAATTGTGCTACTAATCCTCTTACTAATAAATTTAGCATAACATCCTCCTAAAGATTTTTTAAACAGTTGTTTCCAAACTTTTTTTAAATTTATTATACACTTTGTAATTTCAAAGTCAATAATATAAACCTTTTTTAAGTTTTAATTTTATGATATGTTGATATAAAAATATAGTTCTATATTTTTAATCAATAAAGAAAATACTTTCATGTAATCAAATACATAATTCTAAAAAATATTCTTTTAAAAATATATTACTCAACTCTAATTAAATTATTCATTTTTAAAATTTATTATATCATCTTAACAAAATATTGAAGCCATTTCTTATAATTAAATATTAAAGTTTTTATTATTAATTTCTATATATTTTTAAATTCATATAATAAAAGATAGTATGAGATTTTTTTAAAAAAACTATCTCATACTATCTCTAAAATTTACTTCAATCTAAAATATTAATCTTTAAATTATCTTTCAGTTCTAATAGTTAATGATTCTTTAGATGAAATCTCTCCATTAGAATACTTAGCAGCAATCTTAAAGTTGTAAATAGTATGTCTGTTTAATTTTTTGAAAGTATATTCAACTTCATCAGCACCTATTTCTGCAACTTTTTTGCCATCTTGATAAAGAATATATCCTTCTAATCCATAAGTTGTTTCTGGAGCTTCCCAAGCCACAGATACAGTCTTTTTATCTTTGTTAGTAATCTCAAAGTTTCTTACAGGATTAACAACAACCTCTTCTTCAACTTGAGGATCTCCCACCTTAACTTTTACTGAATTTGAAGAAACTTTCTTTCCGTCAACAGTAACATCAACTTGAACATTAACAAATCCTTCAGCCACACCAGTCATCATTCCATTTTCAATAGTTAAAGCTTCTGGGTTTGAAATCTTATATTCAACCTCAGCTTCTTCTAAATTAACAGCTGCTCCATTATTCATTAATGCATTAACTGCAAATGGTACACTTTGACCTATTTCTAAATCATGCTCTACTGTATTTAAGTTTACGTTAGCTAATTCAGGAGATTCAATTGAAGAATCTATTTCTTTAACATAAATGTTATCTAAGATTACTTCCTTGAATCCTTGTCCTTTTTCTAATGTGATATAGTAATCTCCATTAAAATCACCAGTTGTAAATTCATGCGTTACAGACTTAGTCTTAGTGAAAATATCTTGTCCATAGTTTGCACCAGTAGCTTCTAAAGGAATACTTACTACTTTTTCACCGTCTCTAGTTTTAATATTCACAGTATATCCTGGAGCTGCATTTTCTAATGAATATAAGAATCCAAATTCATAAGTTTTATTTGGCTCTAATTGGAATGATGAAACGTCTGTAGTTAACATTTCTCCAGTTTCATTTGGTTGTTGGTTAGATTTTAATGAGAATCTTCCATCAAGAACCCAATTCATTCTTTGATTAGCATCTATAGATATATCTTTTTCTGCTAAGTGAGATCTATTTGAGTGACCTCTTCCTGGAGCTAAATAGAATGGTGATATACCTTCATCTACGTTCTCGAAATCTTCATAGAATACATATCCATCTCTATTTGTTTTACCTGGGTGATCCCAAATTCTGAAGTCATCAACTATTACAACAGAGTCAGCAGCACCTTCTGAAGCTTTTAAGTAAACCTCAGCTGAATTTACTCCCTTAGGAACAGTAAACTCTACTTCCATTCTAACGAAAGTATCATCTATATACTTAACACCTTCTCCTTGTCTTGTCTTACCACCACTTGTTATTACGTTAGTTACTTCTTCTCCACCAACATTAACTCCTAGTGTAACTTCTCTATTATTATCATTTTTAACCCAAGCAGATACTGAGTAAGTTGTGCCTTCTTCTAATCCACTTATATTTTGAGAAACCTTAGCGTCAGCACCTTCATTTCCACTTATTTTAAGAACATCATTACCTAATCTCTTTTGAACTTTCTCATTCTCAATAGTAATATGGTCTGTGTTTTCAGAAGTAGACTCTTTATTCCACTTATCAAAAGTTTGTGAATCAAATCCTGGATCAGCTATTTCAGATCCATATCCCCAATCAGTTATTCTTGCCTCCTCAACAGCTTCCTTAGTTACTATATAAGGGGTATCTTGTTTAACCTCTAAAGTAACCTTTCCATCTACAACTGGAACTTCCTTAACTAAAGTTCTTCCTAAATCTGATAACTCATATAAATAAACTTTATCATTAGAAGTCCATCCTTCTGGTAAAGTCCACTCTGAAGTAGTTCCCAATGGATTCCAGTGGTATATTTTTTCACTATTTGCTTCATCAACTGGATTCCATGGTAAGAATAATTGAGTATCTCCTATACCTGTATCTCCAATTGAGCTTTCTGGAGTAGTAGCTACTAATCTATCATTTCTATAGTAGTTTATATTAGTATCTTCTCTAACAGACTTAACTCCATTTTCAAATAATACTTCATTTTCACTCATCTTAATTATTGGGAAGTGCTGTAAATACTTAGTAGGTAATACTTGATTGTAGAATACCTCCGTACCATAAGCTCCTTCTATATCATGTCTAGTTCCCCATCCACCTGATAATAAGTGTTTGTTACCTTTTACTAGTGGATCTGCTAAGAATGAGTCTTGAGTATCATTTTTCATAAATCTCATTATTTTACTTGCATTACCCTTGTTTGGATATGCAGGATCTCCACCCCAATGAGTCCATGGAACATGTTGTTCTAATGGACCATTCATTTCAGTAGCAATCATGATTCCATATTCATTTACCTTTTCTCCTAATTGATGAGCATTCCATCCATTTCCTGTATAAACGTCAACATAAATCCAACCTAAATCTGGTGCATCTTCCATTAACATATCAAGTCTTCTGAATAATTCACCACTCATTATATCTTCTCTTTGATTAACATAATAAGCTTGGTCTAACCATCCCCAACCTGGAGCATTTTCATTAACTAGTTCAGTAGGATATTCAAATGCATCCATAGTATATTCAGTTGCATTTATATGAACACCTATTTGAGCATTATACTTCTTACCTTCATCTATAAGAGTATTAAAGTCTTCCTTACCACCTTGTCTCATACCAATATGTCCGCCATAGTCTGGGTGAGAGTCATCATGACCTTCTCCTTGATATCCTTTATGAAGAACTAATTGACCAAATCCATCTGTGTAGTTAGAAAGTTTCTTAATTGTATCTAATGATCTTAAGAATGGATTTTGAGTGTATCCAATGTTAAAATCAATATATGACATTTGATTCTTTATGTCTTCTCCACCTACTGGAATTTTCATATTTTCTCTATATTGAATAGCACTATCTTGCCAATCAACTTGACCATCTTCATTTTCATCTCTAGCAATTATAACCTCTGACCATGGCATTTCACCTTGATATAACTTACTTCCTTGAGCTGTTTCATCTTGAAGAACTTCTTTATAAGTCCAAGTACCGTTTGAAATTCCAGTTCTCTTATAGTTTGTGTTATCTGGTAAAACATCATTTTCAGTTGTTAAAACAACTCTATTTCCACCTTCAATAGTATTATTATTTATAGTAACAGCAAACTTATCATCATTTATAAATGCATAAGTTTTACCTTTAACTCCTGGTCTTGCTTTAGCAACCTCTGTGAACTCTTCATTAATATTATTCCAGTCTCCTGTAGTTAATACAGATGCAGTTTTACCATTATTTAAACTACTTACTGAAGCTAAACTATGATTTGGGAAGTTTAATGTTTGAAGTTTAACTTCACCCTCTTGAATATCAGTAACTTCCATTCTTAGTTTATTTCCTTCAACAGTCATCTTTAAAGTAATAGTCATTCCTATATCTTCAAAGTTTAATGTATAAATACCTTCATTATTTGCAAATTGACTAGTTACCTTTGGAATAAGTTTTTCACCGTTGACTTCAACTAAGTATTGAGCCTCTAAATCATCTACAGCTGCTCCTGCTAGAACATCCTCAGTTCCCTTCCACTCATATCTAACAACAGTTGGGAATCTATTATCTAGAACAACTTTCATAGAATCTGATTCTATAGTTTGTTCTTCTAATGGACCTACTTGTGGTGCCATTATTCCACCTAATTCTTCAACAACAAGATTATCTAAAGTAACATTTTTATTTCCATACCATCCAGTTAAACCAACTTTTCCTTTTACATCTGGTAAATTAGATACTGCAACCTGACCTATTTTCTCGCCATCAATCCACATAGTAATATTTGTATCTTCTACTTTAAGCTTTATTCTATAAGTTTTTCCTGGCTCTGGTGTAAATGAACCTGGGAATGCTCCATATTTTCCATCTCCAGTTTTCCATACCCAAGAACCAGCATCATAACAAACAGCTCCCCACTCAGTTTCTGATACATATCTAAATAATAATCCTATTCTTCCTCCATCATTACTAACAGAAAAATCTGTTTCATAAGTGAAGTTTTTAACATCTGGTGAATTCATGTCAACAGCTGTAGCTACTCCATTCATAGGAATTTGAACTACTCCGCTCTCATATGTTGGAGTTCCACTTCCCTTTACTAATTGCCAATCTCCTCTTGTTTCCTCTGTTTCAAAATCAGTTTCATAGTATGCTAAATCTGAACTTACAGTTACATTAGCTATTGCTTTTATATCTACACCTTCAACTGTACCTTCAACTTGGAATGTTCCTGGCTTTGAATAGCTTTCTTTAGGTATATAATTCCAAGAAACTTCCTTTATTTTTGACATACCACTATCATAATTTACTGTAACTGTAGACGGTAAATTTGGTTTAAGCCTTGGAGAAGTTTCTACATTTACCTCATTTATAGAAATAGCTGTCCCTGGATCAACAGTTATAGGAGCATATTTTATATAATCAAACTTAGTAGTTTTAGAGTTACCCCATCCTCTATATCCAACTTTACCAGCGTGTAATGGAATTAAATCTGACTCTTTATCATATATAGTTTCAAATTCTCCACCATTTACAGAAACGTTAACAGTTAATTTTTTCTCTACAAAAGTAGCTTTAACTGTTACTTCATCTCCATTATTTAATTTAGGGCCTGAAATATCCTCCCAGCTACTTTTATTTTCTATAACCCAGCCAGTACCTGAATTATAGTTAATCATTCCATAGTTTGACTCAGTTGCTCTGAATATTATTCCAGTTTGTGATCCTCCAACTGTAAATTTACTTTCTAACTCACCATTTTTTATATTAGGTGATTGATCCTCCATAATTCTATAGTCTCCATTATTAGTAACTGATAAAAATCCATCAGTCACCTCAGCACTTCCTGATCCAGCTAATTTTGTCCATGTAATTCCTTCTGGTCTATCATAGTTTTGAATATATGGTTCTACATCTTCATCACTATGAGTTACAGTTTCAACAACTTCATTTTTAATATCATTGCCTGCCTCATTTGCAGGTGTAGCAAGTGCTGAAATTGGTAATTGCCCAATAATAACTGCCATAGCTATTATGGCAGCAATTTTTTTATTCATACATCTTCTACCCATGTTATACTTCCCCCTAATCTTATTTTGCTTCCTGTTAAATGTTTACATTGTAATTTTAACCTTTAGTTACATTTATTAACATGTATATTTTCGACTTTATCATGTATTTTATTTACAAAAATTCTATTTATCATTAAATTATTTTTATAAAATAAAAGAAGAGTTATCCACGATTTAGACAACTCTTCTTTATCTAATAATATACTAATTAAAAATACACTTATACAAACTATACTTGTTACTGAAATTAAAATAGAAATTACTTTTGCTAAAAATATATTGGGAACTATATATATCTCCATATCCAATAGTACTAAATGTTATTATTGTGTAATAACACAAATCAAATTTACCTTGAGCATTTGTAAATGCACTTGGACTTGCACTACCTACTAAACATACCATAAGATATAGATTCAAAATTAGCATAAATAATATTAATATTGATACAACTATTATTCTTCTAAATAAACTTTCTTCTTTTGAACCTTTTACATTAACAAAAAAGGAACTATCTAAAAAAGATAGTTCCTTGTAAAGGGTTAATTATTAACTATAATTAAAATATAGTTTTATAAATTATTAAAAATTATTTATGTGTATTAATTATATTGTATATTCAGAAATTATTTTATATTATTTATTGAAAGCTTTGTTATAATCTTCAATGAATTTCTTCATTCCAGCATCAGTTAAAGGATGTTTTATCATTTGAACTATAACGTTATATGGTATTGTTGCAATATGTGATCCTGCCATAGCTGAGTCTAGAACATGCATTGGATTTCTAACACTTGCAGATATTATTTCAGTATCTATACCATGTAAGCTAAACATTTCAGCTATTTGTGATACAATTTCAATACCTGGATTTCCTATATCATCAAGTCTTCCTAAGAATGGACTTACGAATGATGCTCCTGCTCTAGCTGCTAATAAAGCTTGTAATGGTGAGAATATTAAAGTAACGTTTGTTCTTATTCCTTCATTAGCTAGTATTCTTACAGCTTTTAAACCTTCTTCACACATTGGTATTTTTATAACTATATTTTTATGTAATTTAGCTAAATCTCTTCCTTCCTTAACCATTTCGTCACATTCTAAAGCCATAACTTCAGCACTTATTGGTCCATCAACTATACTACATATTTCTTCAATTACTTCTTTTATATCTCTTCCTTCTTTAGCTATTAATGAAGGATTAGTTGTTACTCCAGCTAAAACCCCTAATTTACTAGCTTTTCTTATTTCTTCTACATTAGCAGTATCAATGAATATTTTCATTTCATATCTCCTTTTCATTACTTTTAAAATATTAATTTAAATTCCACACTTTTATTTAACCGTTTCCACAGATAGATATTAACATTACAAATAAAAACATTCAATATTTTTATTTAAAATTTACATTTTGTTAATTTATTTTTTCTAAATATTATGCTATAATATAATATTTCATAAAACTAATGTATTCTATTACATAATTAGAGTATCCCCTATGTAATCTTTATCATGTAAAGCATATACAAATAATACAATTAATTTTTATAATTTTATTTTGTATTTTTAATAAACTTTTTTAATATATTATTATCATAGTAATTAAAAATATTCTTTATAAATAAATGAAAATTTTATTATGGAATAAAAATTAATTATAGGTTACTTTATTTAATAGACTAAATAAAAAAACCACTTAAGATTAACTCTTAAGTGGTTTTTTATTAATATTATTCAAAATATCTTTTTAATAATCCTTCGAAAGCTCTTCCATGTCTAGCTTCATCTTTACACATTTCATGAACTGTATCATGGATTGCGTCTAAGTTTAATGCTTTAGCTAAAGTAGCTAAGTCTTTTTTACCTTGGCAAGCACCTTGTTCTGCATTTACTCTTGCCATTAAGTTAGCTTTAGTATCAGCTTCTACAACTTCTCCTAACATTTCTGCAAATTTAGCAGCATGTTCAGCTTCTTCGAAAGCTATTCTTTTATATGCTTCAGCAACTTCTGGGAATCCCTCTCTATCAGCTTGTCTTGACATAGCTAAGTACATTCCTACTTCTGTACATTCTCCAGTAAAGTTAGCTTGTAATCCTTCGATTACTCTTTCATCTACGCCTTTAGCAACTCCGATTCTGTGTTCATCAGCAAAAGATAAATCTCCACTTTGTTCTACGAACTTATCAGCACCTACTCCACATACTGGGCATTTTTCTGGAGCTTTTTCTCCTTCATAAACATATCCACATACTGTACAAACAAATTTTTTCATAACATTATTCCTCCTAAATATGTATCCATATAATTTTGTTCCTAGATCATTAAGAAAATTATCTATTTAAATATATTCATAAAGAAAACTATCTATTTAAATATCTTTCTTTATAATCTACGAAATATATTTGTTAATTTTTTCTTAACCTTGTTATTATTATATGATAATTACTTTCTGTTATCAACGTTTTTTAAATAATTTACACTTTTAATAAAAAATAATATTTAATTGTTTTCTTTATATGGTAAATAGTAGTTATAATTATTATTTATAATATAAAAACATTTATATTTTATCATTTTAATTTTCTAATTAATACTTCTAGTTATTTATATCTTAGATTTACAGAAAATAAAAAAGAGAGTTGTTTCAAAACAACTCTCTTTTTTACTTAATAAATTGCATCTTTTTAATTTAATACTATATATAATTGGATTTTAATTTGCATAACTAAAAAAATTCTTTACTACTTTACCGCTTTTCCGAAAGGCATAAGTGATAATTTAGCTAATTTTAGTGATTGTATGGCAAATGGAATTCCAACTATTGTAATTGCAAATAGTGCCGCACTTATTAAATTACCAATTGCTAGAGTAAAGCCTCCAAAAACCAACCATAATATATTTAATAATAAATTACCCGCACCATCATCTACTGTTACTACTTCTTTTCCAAATGGAGCAAATTGTAATCCTGCTAATTTAAAACATTGTAGTCCTACCGGTATTCCTATTATAGTTATACACCACACACATCCCCAGAATAACCATCCTATAGCATTAATCAGACCACCAAATATCATCCAAAGTATATTCCCTAAACAGCTCAATATATATTCTCCTTTCTAAATTTGTTTACTCTATTATATAAAAAGTTCTTCTTTTCGCTAATATTTTTATTTAATAAGTATTTTAAATAAAATACCATCTTTTTTAGATTACTTCAACCATTTAAAGCGATAATCTCAATAATTTAAGAAATATTTACTTAAAAATTTCTTGAATTATATTCTATCCTAACTATGTATAAATAATATGATTATAAATTTAATATTATCCAATTTTATTTTATTAAGCTATTTATTTTAATTAAAGTAATTTTTCTTAGAAAAATTTTTATTTTTTTGTTGACATTTATATTTTATGTGTATATAATAAATATTGTCAACAGGACATGCCGAAGTGGCGGAACTGGCAGACGCACAGGACTTAAAATCCTGCGGTGCTAACACACCGTACCGGTTCGATTCCGGTCTTCGGCACCAAAACTCTTAAACTAAGTTTAAGAGTTTTTTTATTTTTGATAAAACTAATAATAAGTCCAAACACAAAAGCTCTATTAGAGTATTTTTATTAGATATAGATAAACCAAACTAATTTCACTGCTGTTAGATTGTTTAACTATATCTAATATTTTTTTCTAATAAAGCCTTTTTAAATTTAACTATCTATTATTCAATTTAGAAACTTTTATTTCTTATTTAAAACCTAAAAATTCTTTCCCCATTTAATTAAATTATATAAATATATTATAATTTAATATGCAAAAACTAACTATTTATTAATATAATAGACTTATTTTGCAGTACCTATATCAGTTCTAAAGTACATGCCATCAAAATTAATTTTAGCTATATTTTTATATGCATTTTCCTTTGCTTTCTCTAAAGTTTTTCCTTTCCCAACAACTGATAATACTCTTCCACCACTTGTTACTAAAGAATCTCCTTGAATTTTTGCTCCTGCTATAAAGTACTCTCCTTTAATACTTTCCTCAATTCTTATTTCATAACCTTTTTCATAAGCTTCTGGATATCCTTTTGAAGCAAGAACAACATTTACACAATATCCATCGTGCCACTTAACCTCAGTTTGATCTAATTTTTCATCTAAAGCATTTTCTATTATTTCTAATAAATCACTTTCCATTAAAGATAAAACACTTTGAGTTTCTGGATCACCCATTCTAACATTATATTCTAAAAGTTTAGGGCCATCTTCTGTTATCATTATTCCAAAGAAAATTACTCCCTTAAATTCAAATCCTTCTTCTCTTATTCCAATTAAGGTTTTATCTAATATATTCTTATGAAAATCATCTAAAACATCTTCGGTAACATATTTATTAGGGCAAACAACTCCCATTCCCCCTGTATTTTTACCTTTATTACCATCAAATATTTGTTTATGGTCCTTAGCTGATAGGAATGGTAATATTACTTTTCCATCAGTTACTGAAAGTATTGAAGCCTCTACTCCTTGTAAAAATTCCTCTACAACTATTTTCTTTCCAGCTCCATTAAATACATCATCTATCATAAATAAATTTAATGTATCTATTGCCTCTTCCTTATTTTCACAGATTACAACACCTTTACCTGCTGCCAATCCATCTGCTTTTATAACTCTTGGATATTTACAATTTTCTAGATAACTTTTAGCTTCTTCATACTCATAAAAAACTTCATAATCAGCTGTTTTTACACCATATTTTTTCATAAAATCCTTTGAAAAGCTCTTGCTACCTTCAAGCATAGCTCCAGCCTTATCAGGACCAAATATTTTTAGACCTGCTTTCTTAAATGTATCAACTATGCCATTAATAAGTGGCTCTTCTGGCCCAACAATGGTTAAATCAATATTATTAATTTTAGCAAACTCTAAAAGTCCTTCTATATTAGTAATATCTATATTTTTACACTTATCTTCCTTATCAGTACCCCCGTTACCAGGAGCAACATAAATCTTATCTACTCTAGAACTCTTTCCTAATTTCCATGCTAAAGCATGCTCTCTTCCACCTGATCCAACTAAAAGTATCTTCATAAATCCTCCTAATGTTTAAAATGTCTAACGCCTGT
Organism: Clostridium sp. LIBA-8553; assembly: GCF_057782465.1. NCBI lineage: Bacteria > Bacillati > Bacillota > Clostridia > Eubacteriales > Clostridiaceae > Clostridium > Clostridium sp. LIBA-8553. The sequence continues at coordinate 786,442 of NZ_CM173489.1, read as the reverse complement.
AAATACCATACTTATTCCATGTTCGTCACAAGCTTCTATTGATTCTCCATCTCTCATAGAACCACCTGGTTGAATTATTGCCTTTATTCCATTTTTAGCAGCTTCATCAACACAATCTCTAAATGGGAAGAAAGCATCTGAAGCTAGTACAGCTCCACCTTTTCCTCTGTCTAAAGCTTCTTTAGTAGCCCAAATTCTATTAACTTGTCCACCACCGATACCAGTAGCAACTCCATCTTTTACAACTACTATTGCATTAGATTTTACATATTTAACAACCTTCATTCCAAAGATCATATCTTTTAATTCTTCTTCTGTTGGTTGTTTTTTAGTTACCACATTTAAATCATCTAATAACTTGGTATCTTCTTCTTGAACTAATATTCCACCATCTACTGTTACCATATAGTTTTTAGCTTGTGGTGTATTATTACATTTTATAACCCTTAAATTTTTCTTAGTTCTTAAAATTTCTAAAGCATCTTCATCAAAATCTGGTGCTGCCACAACCTCTAAGAATATTTTAACCATCTCTTCTGCTGTAGCCTTATCTATTTTTCTATTTATAGCAACTATTCCACCAAAAATTGAAACTGGATCTGCATCATGAGCTTTTAAGTAAACTTCCTTAGAGTTTTCCCCTACAGCTACTCCACAAGGTGTGTTATGCTTTAACGCACAGCAAGCTGGTTCTTCAAATTCACATGCAACTTTCCATGCTATATCTAAGTCTTTTATGTTGTTGTAAGATAAAGCCTTGCCATTTAAAATGTCAAAACTATTCATAGCACCATCGAATTCTGTTGAACTATAGTAAGCAGCTCCTTGGTGAGGGTTTTCTCCATATCTAAGATCTTGTATCTTCTTATATGAAACTAAAAGATATTCTGGATACTCTTCTTCTCCTTCTAACAAGAAATTAGAAATTGCAGCATCGTAAGCACTCATTAAGTTAAATACCTTTCCTGCAAGAGTTTTTCTTAATTTAAATGAAACTTCGTTATTTTCCTTAATTTCATTTATTACTCTTTCATAATCTTTTTTATCTGAAAGAACTACAACATCTCTAAAATTCTTAGCAGCCGCTCTAAGCATTGTTGGTCCACCGATATCAATAAACTCAACCTTTTCTTCAAAACTTAAATCTTCTCTAACTTTTTCAAAGAAAGGATATAAATTAACAACTACATAATCAATTGTGTTTATTTCTCTCTCTTCTAGAGTTTTCATATGCTCTTCGTTATCTCTTATTGCTAATATTCCAGCATGAACTAAAGGATGTAGAGTCTTTACTCTTCCATCTAACATCTCTGGGAAGTCTGTTATTTCACTTATTTCTTTAACCTCTATGTTATTTTCCTTTAAATATCTATAAGTTCCACCACTTGAGATTATTTCTACATCTCTATCTCTTAAAAATTTTGTAAGTTCTAAAACTCCATCTTTATCAAAAACACTTATTAAAGCTCTCTTTTTCATGAAAAGACCTCCCTAGTTTAATATTTTTACTCTTCCATTATGAATTTCTATTTTTTCTTCACATAAGTACTTAACAATCTTAGGTAGTAATATATGTTCTTTCTCCAACACCTTTTTTTGAAGACTTTCTGGAGTGTCTTCAAAATCAACTTGAACTATTTCTTGTCCAATAATAGCCCCTCCATCAACTTCATCATTAACAAAGTGAACTGTACAACCAGAATATTTTACTCCCTTTTCTATAGCTGCTTTATGTACATTTATTCCATACATCTTGTTTCCACAGAAAGAAGGAATAAGAGATGGATGGATGTTTATTATCCTATTCCCATACTCTTCTAAAAGCTTTCCTTTTAATATTGAAAGATAACCAGCTAATACTATTAGATCAATATTATTTTCTTTAGCAAGTCTTAATATCTCATCTGAAGTATTCTCTCCAAACTCTTTTCTAGAAACAACTGAAGTTTTTATTCCCTGTTTTTTAGCTCTTTCTAAAGCATAAATTCCTTCCTTACTTCCAATTACCAAGGAAACTTTACCATTTATATTTCCATTCTCTATATTATCTAAAATTGACTGAAGATTAGATCCACTGCCAGAAGCTAATACAGCTATTTTATACAAACACCTTCACCTCCAGCCTTTATATATCCAATTTCAAAGGCTTTTTCTCCACTTTCTGAAAGCTCTTTTAAAACTCCCTCAACATCTGCTTCATCAACACATAAAACAAAGCCTACTCCCATATTGAAAGTATTGTACATTTCTTCTTCACAAACTCCAAGCTCCATAACTTTTTTAAATATTTCTGGAACCTCATAACTATTTCTTTTTATTACTATACTAAGCTCTTCTCCACTTAACATTCTTGGAAGATTTTCATAAAATCCTCCACCAGTTACGTGAGCCATTCCCTTAATACTAAACTTTTCTATAAGGTTTAATACAGGTTTAACGTAAATTTTTGTAGGAGTTAATAACTCTTCCCATATAGCCTTTCCATTAAAATCTTGATCTAAGTTTTTAAATACCTTTCTTATAAGAGAATATCCATTTGAATGAACTCCTGAAGAAGCAATTCCTATAAGCTTGTCACCAGGTTTTATATCCTTACCATTTATGATTTTATCTTTATCTACTATTCCTACTGCAAAACCAGCAATATCATAGTCACCTTCTTTATACATACCTGGCATTTCAGCAGTTTCTCCTCCAATTAAAGAACAGTTAGATTGAATACACCCTTCTGCCACTCCTTTTACTAAATCAGAAGAAACCTCTGCTTCAAGCTTTCCACAAGCTATATAATCTAAGAAGAATAAAGGCTTAGCTCCATGACATAAAATATCATTAACACACATTGCAACACAGTCTATTCCGACAGTATCAAACTTTCTTTTTTTACAAGCAATATCAAGTTTTGTTCCAACTCCATCTGTTCCAGAAACTAAAACTGGCTTTTTATATCCCTCTGGAAGTTCAACCATACCTGCAAAGGAACCTAGGCCATTTAACACATACTCACTCATTGTTTTTTGTGCATATTCCTTTATAAGCTTTACTGATCTATATCCTTCTTCAATATTTACTCCTGCTTCTTTGTAAGTTAACATCTAATTCTTCACCCTTTCAAGATTATCCTCTAAAGCTTCCATAGGTGCTGCTACTGGATATACTCCATTAAAACATCCTACACAGAAATTTCTTCTTCCTTCAAAGCTTTCGTACATGCCTTCTAAACTTAAATATCCTAGAGAATCACAACCTATCATTTCTCTAATCTCTTCCACACTTCTATTTGCTCCAATTAATTGACTTCTATATGGTGTATCAATTCCAAAATAACATGGATATTTAACCATTGGTGATGCAACTAAAAAGTGAACTTCTTTGGCACCTGCTCTTCTTAAAGATTCAATCAAATGCTTTGAAGTTGTTCCTCTAACAATAGAATCATCTATTAAAACAACTCTTTTACCATTTACATTAACCTTTAAAGGATTAAGCTTTACAGCCACAGCTCTTTCTCTAATTTCCTGTGATGGTGATATAAAAGTTCTTCCTACATATCTATTTTTCACAAATCCTACATCATAAGGAATTCCTGAAGCTTTGGCATACCCCATAGCCGCCGGTATTCCTGAATCTGGAACAGCTACTACAATATCAGCCTCAATTGGATGTTCCTTAAACAATATTTCCCCTTGGTTGACTCTTGTAGTTTGAACATCTAAACCATCTATAATTGAATCAGGTCTTGCAAAATATATATATTCAAAAGCACAAGTTTGACAAACAGTGTTTTCTGAATATCTGTAACTCTTAATACCATTTTCATCAATAACTACAATTTCTCCTGGTTTTATATCTCTCACAAACTCTGCTCCAATTGTATCTAAAGCACAACTTTCTGAAGTTAATATATATCCCTCTTCAAACTTTCCTAAGCATAAAGGCCTTATTCCGTGAGGATCCCTTATTCCTATAAGCTTATTTTTTGTCATTATTACCATAGCGAAAGAACCCTTTACTGCTGATATAGCATCTATAACTGCTCTCTCAATCCCATTATTATTAGCTCTTTTAGCAATCAAACTTATAAGTACTTCAGAATCAACGCTAGTATGGAATACTTGTCCCCCATCCTCTAAAAGGCTTCTTATTACATCAGCATTAACTAAATTGCCATTATGAGCAGTAGATATAGGACCAAGTTTAGTATTACTAACTAGAGGTTGTGCATTTTCAACCGTCTTAGCTCCAGCCGTTGAATATCTAACATGTCCTATTGATATATGACCATTAGCTTCTCTTAATCTCTCTAAATCACAAGGTTCAAAGGCTTCTGTTAAAACCCCTAACCCTTTATGAACCTTTATCTCTTCTCCATTTGCTACAGCGATACCTGCACTCTCTTGTCCTCTATGCTGAAGGGCATAAAGGCCATAATAATTTATAGAAGCAACATCTATTGGTTTATTTGCGAAAACTCCAAAAACTCCGCATTCATCTTTGAATTTATCATTTTGTGGATCCATAATATCAAAATTTGGCTTCACCATATTTTCTACTCCTCTTACCTAATTACTTTTAAGAAATTAATACTTAAATATTTTTAGATATGCTCCAAGAACTACTTAATTTCACAAAGTATTTCTATCATATATTCCAGAATAATATCTAAAGCTTCGAAACTTGCTTCGCTTCAAACATCTCAGCTTCTTAACGATATTATTCTTCCATATATGATGAAATACTAATTGTTCATTAAGATGTTCCTATTCGCTATATCTAAAAATTATTTATAAGTTTTAATTTCTTAGTCTATTTAAAACCTCTCTATAGCCATTGATTACATTGCCCATATCTCTTCTAAATCTATCTTTATCCATTTTTTCTCCAGTTGTAGCATCCCAAAATCTACAAGTATCTGGTGAAATTTCATCTGCTAATAATATTTCTCCATCACATCTTCCAAACTCTAATTTAAAATCTATTAAGTTTATATTTTGCTTTTTAAATGCTTCCTTTAAAACGTCATTTACTTTAGCAGTTATTTCATAAATTTTATTTAATTCCTCAAAAGTTGTAGCTCCAATTCCTACAGCATGATAATCATTTATTAATGGATCTCCTAAAGAATCATCTTTATATGATAGTTCAAAAACTGTAGTTTTTAATTCATACCCTTCTTCAAGACCTAATCTCTTAGCCATGCTACCCGCTGCAACATTTCTAACTATTACCTCTAAAGGAACAATCTCAACCTTTTTACATAATTGGTCTCTTTCATTAAGCTTTTCTACAAAATGAGTTTTTATTCCCTCTTTATTTAACATTTCAAAGATAAGACTTGTGATTTCGTTATTTAATATTCCTTTACTCTCAATCTCTGCTTTCTTTTCTCCATTAAAAGCTGTAGCATCATCCTTATAATGAACAATTACCATATCCTCTTTATCTGTTGCATATATTTTTTTAGCTTTTCCTTCATATAACATTTCTAATTGATTAACCATTATAACTCTACTCCTTCTCCATTTTCTTCTATAAATTTGTGTTTCATGTCAATTCTAAATTGAACTAGTTTTTCTCTTAGTTCTGGATATTTTAATGAAAGCATTTGAACTGCTAACATACCTGCATTGTAACTATTATTTATTCCTACAGTTGCTACTGGAATTGATTTTGGCATTTGAACTATTGATAATAATGCATCCATTCCTTCTACTGCCGCTCTTACTGGAACTCCTATTACAGGAAGTATAGTATGAGAAGCTATAACTCCTGGAAGATGAGCCGCTAACCCTGCTCCTGCTATAATTACTTCACAGCCTTCTTTTTCAATCTTTTCTAAAGTTTCAAGAAGTTTTTCTGGAACTCTATGAGCTGATAAAACATAAGCATTATACTCAACTCCAAATTCTTTAAGAGCATTTGCCGCTCCCTTCATAACATCTATATCTGACTTACTTCCGAAAAATATTGCTACTTTCATTAAAATTTCCTCCCTATACTTTTTTATTAAGTTATTATTGTTTTTAGATATGCTCCAAGAACTACTTAATTTCACAAAGTATTTCTATCATATATTCCAAAATAATATCTAAAGCTTCGAAACTTGCTTCGCTTCAAACATCTCAGCTTCTTAACGATATTATTTCTCCATATACGATGAAATACTAATTGTTCATTAAGATGTTCTTATCCGCTATATCTAAAAACAATTTAAAACTTAATAAACCTATTTTCTAAAATAATCTACACCTGCTTTGAATAATTTTTGGTCAAATTCTCCTGGTATGTTTTTATAAAGATTTTCTCCTATTCTTTCTGAGTGCCCCATTTTTCCTAGGATTCTTCCATCTTTACTTGTTATGCCTTCTATTGCTAAGCTTGAACCATTTGGATTATATGGCATATTCATAGTTGCATTGCCTTCTAAGTCAACATACTGAGTAGCTATTTGATTATTTTCTGCTAACTCCTTTAATAAACTTTCTGGTGCAACAAATCTTCCTTCTCCATGTGATATTGGAATCTTGTGAATTTCTCCAAGTGAAACCTCATTAAACCATGGAGATTTCTTAGAAGTAATCTTAGTTCTAACAATAGATGACATATGTCTATTTATATTGTTATAAGTTAATGTTGCCATATCTTCTTCAATATCAATTATTTCTCCGTATGGAAGAAGTCCTAATTTGATTAAGGCTTGGAAGCCATTACAAATTCCTAGTATTAGCCCATCTCTTTCATTTAGAAGTTTCATAACTGAATCCTTTATTTTAGGATTTCTAAATATTGTAGCTATAAATTTAGCTGATCCATCTGGCTCATCTCCTGCTGAGAATCCACCTGGTAACATAATTATTTGAGCTTGATCAATTTCTTTTTTAAGCATATCTATTGAATCAATTAAAGCTTTTTTATTTAAATTTCTAATAACGACCTCATGAACCTCTGCTCCTTCTTTTTCGAAAGCTCTTCTACAGTCATATTCACAGTTAGTTCCTGGGAACACTGGAATAACAACCCTTGGTTTTTCTACTATTGTTATTTTTGATTTAAGTTTTTCTTTTCCTATATGCACTTGTCCATTATCTAAAATATCTGCCCCATCTTCACTATTGCTTATTAAATCTGAAACACATCCCTCTTCATTTTCTATTTTAGATTTAAATACATCCTCAAGTTTTTCTTCATAACATTTTTCTAACTCTCTTAATGAAACTTCAAAATCATATTCCTCACACTTTATAACATCAGCCACGATTGTGCTTCCTATAACCTTATAATTAGTTCCCTTAAACTCCTCTTCAAGGTTAACCCCTTCTTTAACCTCTAAGATTAAACTTCCATAATTAAATCCAAAAAGCTCTTCTTGAGAAATCCCCTTTAAATCTGCCCCTATTCTATTTCCTAAGGACATCTTAGTAACCCCTTCTGATACTCCTCCAAACTTAAGAGAATATGCCGAAATTACTTTTTCTTCTCCTATTAATTCATAAAGCTTTTCTAAATTATTTTTGAACTCTTCCATATTTAAAGTTCCATCTTCTAGTCTTTCAGCTTTCATAAGAACTAAACTTGATCCTACAGTCTTAAACTCAGGTGAAATTACTCTTGAAGCTTTTTCAAGACCTACTGCAAATGAAACTAAAGTTGGTGGAACATTTAATTCTCCAAAACTTCCTGACATTGAGTCCTTACCTCCAATTGCAGGTAATCCTAAATCCATTTGAGCCTTGTAAGCTCCCAATAAAGCTGAGAAAGGTTTACCCCATTTTTCTTTATCTTTTAATAACTTCTCAAAATACTCTTGGAAAGTTAATCTAACCTTTCTATAATCCCCTCCCATGGCAGCTATCTTTGTTACTGACTCAATAACTGAATAGAATGCCATATGGAATGGACTCCATACCCCTAAATAAGGATTAAATCCATAAGTCATTAAGGAAGCTTCTTTACTTTCTCCTCCTAATACAGGAATTTTAGCAGCCATCCCTTCAGCTGGTGTTAATTGGTACTTTCCACCTAAAGGCATAAGCACTGTTCCTCCACCTATAGTTGAATCAAATCTTTCAATTAAACCTTTTTGGCTACAAACATTTAAATTTCGTAGTGATTCAATCCATTTTTCTTTAACATTTGATTCCTTAACTCCATAAGGATATTCACTTGGTGATTTTACTTTTAAAGAAATTTCTTGTTTTGCTCCATTTGTATCTAAAAAGGTTCTTTTTAGATCAACAATTGTTTTGTCTTTCCACATCATTCGCAATCTATCTGTATCTGTAACCTCTGCCACAATTGTAGATTCTAAATTTTCTTCTTCTGAAAGTTCTATAAATCTCTTGGCATTCTTAGCTTCAACAACAACTGCCATTCTTTCTTGAGATTCTGATATTGCAAGTTCTGTTCCATCTAACCCGTCATACTTCTTAGGAACCTTATTTAAATCTATATCAATCCCTCTGCATAATTCTCCAATGGCTACTGATACTCCACCAGCTCCAAAATCATTACATCTTTTTATCATTTGAGCTACTTCTTTATTCCTAAAAAGTCTCTGAATTTTTCTCTCTGTTGGAGCATTTCCTTTTTGAACCTCTGCTCCACATTGATTTATTGATTCCTCAGTATGTTCCTTTGAAGAACCAGTAGCCCCTCCAATACCATCTCTTCCTGTTCTTCCTCCAAGAAGTATTACTAAATCTCCTTTTGAAGGCTCAAGTCTTACAACATTCTCTTTTGGTGCCGCTGCTATGACTGCTCCAACTTCCATTCTCTTAGCAGCATAATTTGGATGATAAATCTCTGCTACTTGACCTGTAGCAAGTCCAATTTGGTTCCCATATGAACTATATCCATGTGCAGCTCCTAAAGTTATTTTTCTTTGAGGCAACTTTCCCTTTAAAGTTTCCTCAATGCTAACTGTTGGATCTGCTGCCCCTGTTACCCTCATAGCTTGGTAAACATAACTTCTTCCTGAAAGTGGATCCCTTATAGCTCCACCTAAACAAGTTGCTGCCCCTCCAAAAGGCTCTATTTCTGTTGGGTGATTATGTGTCTCATTCTTAAACATTAAAAGATATTCTTCAATTCCCTTACCTGTTTCTATTTCTATATTTATAGAACAAGCATTTATTTCCTCTGAAACATCTAAGTCATCAAGCTTTCCCCTTTTTCTTAGCTCCTTCATTGCTATGGTAGCTAAATCCATTAACTTAACATCTCTAGTTTCTAGGTTATCTTCATAAACATAAGCTCTTGAATTTTTATAATCTTCATAAGCTTTTTTAATAGGTTCTGAATATTTTCCTTCTTCTATTTCAACATCCTTTATTATTGTTTCAAAAGTTGTATGTCTACAGTGATCTGACCAATAAGTATCAATGACTTTAATCTCAGTTATTGTTGGATTTCTATCTTCTGATTTAAAATAATCTCTTATCAGCTTTAAATCTTCTAAACTCATAGCTAAAGAGTGATTTGTGTGAAATTCCTTAATCTCTTTTTCTGAAAAACTTAAAAAACCATTTAGAATCTCAACCTCTTTGGGTTCATCTAATTTATTATCTAAAACTTTTGATAATGGATTAACTTCTCTTGAATCAACAGGGTTAATATAATAAGCTTTTATCCTATCAATATCTTCATCACTTAAATCGCCTTTTAAAACAATAATTTTTGATGATTTAACAGGAACTTTTTCTTCCTCAGTAAGAAGCATTATACATTCTGAAGCTGAATCAGCTCTTTGATCATACTGTCCTGGTAAATATTCAACACCAAAAGCTTTTTCATCTTGTTCAATTTCAAAAGTTTCTTCATAAACCATATCTACTGGAGCCTCTGACAAAATAGTATTCACAGTCCTTATGTACTGCTCTTCTTCCATATTTCCTAGTATGTATTTATTTAAAACTCTTACATTCTCTAAAGCTTCTACTCTTAAATTATCCTTAAAATCTTTAAGTAATATCTGACTTTCAACATTAAAACCAGCCTTTTTTTCTACAAATACCATTCTAATACCAGACATTTTAATCCCCCATTCCAAATACGAACATTATTTATGATTAAATATTAATCATTCGTTAATTAAACATTATCACTACAAACACGTACTGTCAATAGTTAAAATTATTTAAACGTTCGTCTTTGGACGATCTTAGATAGATTTATTACGTTTTTAATTTTAAAAGTTCGTGTTTTGAATAATAAAAAAAGAACAGACTTTAATTTAATTCTGTTCTTCTATATAATCTATGATATTTAATTTTCATATTTTAAATCAAAATTTGATTTAAAAACTATTTCTATTTGAGTTATAGATACAAATTCCAGCAATAGCTCCTATTATACCGATAGTTATTAATCCAGGTATTTTAAACACATAAGTTCCTAAAAAATAAACAACTATAATTAATATAATAGCTATAATAACATGGACAATCCATTCCCACTTAAGATTTATTTTAAAAACTCCAAAAATTTTGTTTGATAATCTATATTTTTTATCAATAATTCCACATATAACTGCAAAAATAATTGCTGACACAACAAATACTAAGGCTTCTAATATGTTTTGTATTAAAAGAATTTTATCCATACTCTCGTTCCTTTCAATTGATACTTAATAGCTATATTATACCATTTAATGCAACTTTAAGTGAACTCTACTTTTAATACCGAATAATATATAATCTAATTTTTAAATGTAGCAATAATAATCCCAATAAAAATTCCATTTATAATTGCTACTACTAAATTACCTACTCCATAACTTATATTAAAATATCTAAAAACTGAATAACTAAAAAATAAAACTATCATGGTAGCACAGACTATTATTAAATGATAAATTAATTTATCTTTAAACTCTTTATGCCCCCATAAAATTCTATTTCTAGTATCTCTAAGTTTATAAAGAAACCATAACACTATAATTATTCCAACTAAAGTACTTCCATGCTGTAATAAACTGTATCCATAAATATTATAATTTTCTAAAGTTAACACCTTTTTTTGAAGAAAAGAAATATGTTCAACAAAAAAACCTGTTTTATGAGTAAAAGCATCCCATATTATATGAGTTATCATTCCTAATAAAGCTGAATATATAAATACAAATCCATCTTTCCAAGAATGTAACCCAAATTGTTCTGTTCTTAAATATCCGTACCATCCATCAAAAGGTCTTGGTAAATTACTTATTAAAGGTCCCTTTATAAAATTATGAAAAACATAAGCTAATAAAATGCATAAAGGTAAATTTAATATAAAAAAGCCTAAAATCTCATGGCCTAAATTACCATATGGTCTAAAATTTAAAAAGTATAAAAAATCAGGTGCCATACTCCCTAAAACTAAAGCTGTAAAATTGAATCTTTTATTTTTCAAACAAAGTACAGCTGCCGGATGTGCAGGCGTAAAAGGCATATCTGCTCCCCCTTCATATGTTAAATGTTATCCCATTATAACATATAACGATTGTACTAAAAACGATTAATAATTTTCTTTTAATCCATTAATTTCTAACTGAAGTATTCTAATACCTATTTTAAAACTATTTTTTCTTTCTAAATACATAATAACATTTATACCTAGTATTATTATGAAAAATAAAATTCTATATACTAATTCTTTTGATGAAACCATTAAAAAGAAAAGTATAACGTTAGACAGTAGCAGAATTAATTCTTTTTCTCTAATCAATTTTATTTTTAATTTAAAACTCCTATAATTTCTTCGCCATATTTATTAACCTTTACTTTACCAAAACCTCTAACTTTTAAGAGTTCTTCCTTAGTTTTTGGCATTTTATTTAAAATATCTTCTAGTGTTTCATCATTAAAAATATAATACGCTGGTAGTTTCTCTTTTATTGCAAAGGAAATTCTAACTTTCTTAAGCTTGTTCCTTAATTCCTCTTCATTTTTATATTCAATTCTATCTTTGCTTTTTAAATTATTTTCTTTTTTTAAATAATCATATTCTTCAGAGCACTCCTTAGTAAATTGATTTTTATTATTACCTTCTAATTTCTCTTCCAAACCTTCTTTTTCAATAAAATCAACTTCACTTAAAGAATATTTTTTATAATAATCAAATTTCATAGGCTTGTTGTTCTCCACTAGAAAGTTTCCTATTGAATACATAAGTTTATCTAAATTTATAACATCCTTTAATTTTTTATGATATTGAAGTTTTGAATTTATAAAAGATGTTAATTGATCATATTTTATTATTTGAGATTTTATTTCTTTTGGTGCTCTATATTTATTTATAACACTTTTTGAATTTGCAATTACTACACATGAATAAACTGGTACTCTTTTAATTATTTTATTTTTCTTTAAATACTCCGTTAATATTCTAACATGTCTTTCATTCTGTACTACTGGACTATATATCCCTTCTTTTTTATAAACTTTTCCTGTTTTATTTTTAAAGTATCTTATGAACTCTCCAGACTCATTTATACTTATATCTCCAGTTAATTTTTTAGTTTCTAGAACTAAAATAAAACTCTTTGTTATTAGGACATAATCCATTTGAGCTACTGCTTCCCCATCTTCTATTCTAATATCATGCAAAGCTAACATAGGAATAAAGGAGTTTTTTATTTCATAACTAACATTTTTCTCTCCCTCTATTCCATAGTTTAAATACATAATATCTCTATCTATAAAATTCTTTTTTTCACTTTTCACTTTACAACTTAACTCTTTTAAGTCTTCTAATTGTCTATTGTATTCACTAAATTCCTTAAGCCATATAGGACCTTTTATAGATGAAATTCCAAAAAAAAGTTCCTTCAACATAAGCAACCCTCCTCCTAATTGTTCATTCACATTGTAGCATATTTTGTAACATTTTGTTAATATTTCATTATTTATCTAAATAAAAAAATAAAGAGTGTCAGATATATTTGTTATTAAAATATATCTAACACTCAAAAATTTCTCATATAAGTGAATTAAGTTTTTGACTTCTTTTAATTCTATAATCAACTGCAATTATTTTTTACAAGTCTTTATCGAAACCTCTCCTGAATTCAAATAATCTAAATCGCCATTTTCATACTGAACAACTAAAGCACCCTCATCACTAATATCAACTGCTTTTGCCTTATTTAGCCTATTATTCTTTAAGAAACTTACTTTTTTTCCTAAGACAAAAGATAAAACCTTATACTCTTGCATTATACTTTTATCCTCTAAATTATCGCACATATAAAGAAGCTCATTTAAGATTTCAGCAACTAACTGATTTCTTGTAATATTAGGCTCCTCTCCCTCAAATATAGATCCTGCAATATCTTTAATATCATCTGGAAAATCATCTTCTTTGGTTTTAAAATTTATTCCTATTCCAACAACAACATTCTCAACTCTTCCACTTTCAAAATTCCCACTTGCCTCTGTCAATATCCCACAAATCTTTTTTTCATCTAGGAATATATCATTAACCCATTTTATCTTTGGTCTTTTATTTGTTAAGTTTTCTATTGCTCTACAGACCGATACTGCTGCAGAAGTTGTTATATGTATAGCCTTTGAAAGTTCTATATTAGGTCTTAAAATAACACTCATATATATTCCATTATTAGATGGTGAGAAAAACTTTCTTTGAAATCTTCCTCTTCCTGCTGTTTGTTCTTCTGAAAGCAAAACTGTTCCATGAGGTATATCATCATCCATTAAAAATTTTTTAGCTTCTTGATTAGTTGAATCTATAGTTTTATATACTCTTATATAATTTTCATTATATTTTGGATTTAAAAAAATCTTTATTCCTTCTGCTGACAGTAAATCATTATCCTTAGTTAATTGATATCCTCTGTTAGTTACAGCAGTAATATTATATCCTTCTCCCCTTAAAGCATTTATAGCTTTCCATACAGCCGCACGAGAAACTGATAAATATTTAGCTAGCTCCTCTCCTGATATGCTAGTCTCCCTATTTTCTTCTAGAATCTTTAATACTGACTCTTTAACTGACACTAAGCCTGCCTCCTATTTCTATTTGAAAATTAATTTTTTCTGTAATAAATTTAATGAAAAATTTATTCTTATATATTCAAAGAAAATCTTTATTTTATAAAAGATTAATAATACTAACTCTCTTTATTATTAATTAATACTTACCTTGATTATATTTTTTATACTCTTTATTGGCAACCTTTTTAATAATTAAAGTCTACAATTTTAATTAATTCTTATTAAAAATAAAAAAGGCCTTATAAAGTTGTAACCATGCAAAACTATATTAACTCTTAAGACAATATAGCTAAGATTTTTAATTTAAGTAATCATAAATCTTAGTCCCTAAATACACTTAAATCTTCTAAAACCAAAGAAATTTTAAGCTTTAGGAACCTAGATAAATAATCCTAATCAAATTTAAATCTTAGTATAAATATCTAAGTCCTAAATAATATAATTCTCTTTTACACTTTAATAGGCCTTTAAATTAATTTTTATCTTGCTGTTCTAAGTGTTATTGATTCCTTAGTTGATAATTTATCATTAACATACTTAGCAGCTATTTTGAAGTTATAGATTGTGTGTCTATTTAATCCCTTAAATATATAACTAGTTTCGCCCGCATCTACTTCTCCAATCTTTTTACCATCTTTATAAAGAACATAGCCTGTTAATCCTTCAGTGTTCTCTGGTGCGTTCCACTCTACAATTACATCTTTCTTATTTATAGTTGTAGCTCTAAAGTTATTTACAGGAGATACAACTATGCTATCTAATGATTTAACAAAATGAGTGATAGTATCTTGAATCTCTTGTCCACTTGGATGCATTGCTCTAACTTTAACTTCATAGTTACCAGCAACTTCTGGAGTCCATTCGAATACAGGATCTTGACTTTCTTCTCTTGCTAAAGTCCAATCTGATTCTCCAACTCTTCTAGTATAGAATCTAAAATTATAATATCCTGGATCATATTCTGTATTAGCTGTGAATGTTACTTTTTCTCCTTCAAAGGATTCTGTCATATCCTTATTAAGCTCTATTCCAAATCCTTCCCCATTCTCAAATATTCCTAATTCCTCAAGAACATCAATTATATCTTTTCCATCAACAATTAATTCTGGAGTTTTAGAATCATCTCTATTGAAGTTTTGTTTTCCATAATTATTAAATAGATGAATAAAATCTTCAATAGTAACTATTCCATCTTGATCAAAATCAGGAGCATTTCCTTGAGTATTTTGAACTTCTTTATCTAAGGAATTCATGACAATATTAACATCATGCATGTCAATTGCACCATCTTCATTAGCATCCCCAGCTATTGGTCTTAATGTCGGTGCAAAGTAGCTATCTGTACCTAAATCAACTTGTTTTCCAACTAGTTCGCCATCTACATAATCTCCACCTTTAATGTTTGCTATAACATTAAAATGTCCTGGCATTTCAGCAATGATTTTATATTCACCATCTATAACTGGAAGTTTAAAGGAATATAATCTTTCATATCTATAAGTATCTTGATTATCAGTTTCATATCTATTTCCATCACTATCTACAGCATATATTTCTATGTCCTTTGAGCCAAAACCTGCTGTTCCAATAGAACCATATACTAAAGTATCATTAGGATCTACTAAGCCTATAAAGTCATTAACAGTCTTACTTTCTACCTCTACAGTTTCTCCAAGAGAATTTTTAAATTTAGCATCATTACATGAGAATGAATTTTTCTTAAACTCTCCTATAGATACAAAGAAGTCTTTATTAATTCCTCTTAACTCTGATAATTTATAAGTTATATCAAATAAATCTAAATCACCTGATATTCCTACTACATTTTCGCCTTTTATTTCAAAGTTTATTTTATAGCTAGTTTTTGTATCATAATCTGAAGCTATTTTTTCAAAATTTATATCAATAGTATTATTATTTTTTTGTAACTCTGCTTTTAAAGACTCTGAAGGTTGTATATTAACTATATCATATACTGCATTTCCGAAGTCATAAAGTACAAAGTCTCCTTGAGCAACATCTTCAACATTATTCATTGATAAAGAAGCATTAAATTCTTCTCCTACCCTAGCATAATCTTTTTCTATATCAAATTCTAAATAACTTTCTCCTTCATTTATAAAGATATATGGCTCTGATTTAGAAGAAACCTTACCTGGATTAATTGATCTTCCTTCTAATACAAAAGGACCCTCAGATAAATCTTCTTTTTCTATACCAGCTAATAAGAAATCTCCATCTTCTTTAGCCCAAGCGCCTAAAGGAGCAAACATTCCACTTTTTGTTACATAAGAGAATAAAGGATTATTTACCTCTGATTGATCTAAGTAATCCATCCCATGCTTTGTTTTTAATTCCTCAACTATTCCATTGCTTATATTTCCTTCAAGCCATAAAGCCTCATAGTCATTCCCGTCAGCCCATGTTTTAGTTGAATACATATCTTCTGTAACCTCTGTAACTCCTGGTTCAACATTTAAAGTCATTTCATTTTCGTTAGCATCATTTATTATAGCCATAGGCAATGAACCATTAAATGTTGTTCCATCTGGTCTTACAGCTATTAATTCTAGCTCATAAATACCATTTTCAAGTAACATATATTCATTAGTTATATTCTCTCCTTTAAGTTTTTGTACTCTTCCATTTGGAACCAAAGCACTTATAATAGCTTGACTACCAGTTTGTATCCATGAAGTATCCATATCTCCACCAGCATACCCTAAATACTCTCCACTTTCTTTATCTTTAACAAATCCATATATTTGAGAAATAGGTTCATTTGTTTGAATTCCCACCTCAATATCTGAATACAGATTTAATTGTGTTTCATCTCTATTGAATAAGTCTGATGAAGTCATAGATGTAAGACCTTCTGCAAATCCTCCCATCATACTTGGATAAAATAATTGGTCAAATCCTGAATTTTTATATGACACAGAGAATGGCATTTGATAATCTTTTTGACTTTCTTCTTCAACAATTACTATATACCCTTCATATATTCCAGTTTCAGCATTTCCTGAAATACTTAAAGTTGCATCTACTGTTTCACTAGAATTAGCCTCAACTGTGATTTTATCTTCCATATTAACAGCGACCCCATTTGTCACAGCATCTTTTGCTCTATCACTTTGTGAATATTTAATACTAACAGTATAAGTTTTTTCACTATCTGAATTATTTTCTATTGTTACAGGAATTGATTTAGATTTATCACTTTGATTTTCTTCATCTTTAGAATACTTACCAAAGAAAATTAATCCGGTTTCATTAACAAGTTCTCTATTATCAACTCCATCATAAACTATATTTTCAGCAGTTATATGAGTATCATCATAAACAGCTTCATAAGCATTAATTCTTCCTGCACCTTGTTGATGAACACTATACTCATCACTTCTAAATTGGTTTAGATTTTCTGATGTGTTCATCATTACAGCCTTAACATCTTCTGGCTTATAATCTGGATTTTCTTGAAGTATAAGTGCAGCCACACCAGTTATATGTGGAGCCGCCATTGATGTTCCACTCATTCTTCCATAAGCCACTGAATAATCATCTACTTCTGTATTTTTATCATTTATATACTCTGGAACTGTAGAGAATATTTGACTTCCTGGCGCCACAATATCAGGTCTTATTTCATCAGTTGTAAGAACTGGCCCAGTTGAGCTAAATTCAGTAATCTCATCCCCTTTAAGTTCTTTGTCTGAAAGCTTATTTAATGTTAATTTAATAGTTCCTTCACTAGATAAATTAGCTTTTATTATTTCTCCCTCAGCCTGATTTACTGCTATGGCATTAGCTGCCTTACTTTCTCCTTGATTAGGTATCTCATTTGCAGTTGTATTATTCATTATAATTACATACTCTGCTCCTGCCTTCTTTGCATTTGTAGCCTTCTCAACAAAAGTTATATCTCCTCTATCAACTAAAGCTACTTTTCCAGTTAAATCTTTTCCTTCAAAGTCTTCTACATAACCTAGATTACAATAAACTGCCTCATACTCTTTTCCATGAGAACCTTCTATAGACTTTGAAAAATCTGTTATAACTTGATTAGCAGTTGTTAATTTTATTCCTTCTCCAACCTCTAACTCATAGTCTGCTACGATTAAAGGAGTTGTTGAGGCTCCAACAGCTATTGGTAATTGAGCTGTTCCTGGAGATCCTACTGTAACAGGATTAGGTCCTGAGTTACCATTTGATATTACAGTTACTACTCCAGCTAATGTAGCATTATTAACTGCCGTTACAAGAGGGTCAAATGGTGTCCCATTTGAACTTCCTAAAGACATATTTATTACATCCATTCCATCCTTAACAGACTTTTCTACAGCGGCTATTATACCTGAAGTAGCTCCTGAACCATACTTTCCTAAAACCCTATAACCGTAAAGTTCTACATCTGGTGCAATCCCTTTAACAGCCATCTTATTTTCTGTGTTATCAGCCGTTCCGGCTATTGTTCCTGATACATGAGTTCCATGAGCTGTATAATAAGCATTTCCTCTTGAATCAAATTCTGGTTCTCCACTCTCTTGCCAATCCTCATAAGTTGTTTCCATTGGATCTGCATCTCCACTTATGAAATCCCATCCCATAACATCATCTATATTTTGTGAATTTGAATTTCCTTGTTCTGCTCTAAATCCTTTATAAGCATTAGTTAAATCTGGGTGATTATAATCTATTCCTGTATCTAAAACACCAACTTTAACTCCTTTTCCAGTTACATTCTCTTTGTGTAAATCATCCACTCCAATATGGGGAACACTATCTGCCATTTTTCCTTCTGGCCTATTTGTTATTCCTTCACTATTTTTTTCCACTTCCTCAGGTAAATCTACTTGAACCTCAACATCTGGATGTATTCTTTTAACAACTGAACAGTTAAGTAAGTTTTTAACTTCTGATCCTGGTATTCTTAAGCTTACTCCATTAAATACCTCTTTATAAGAATATTCTATAGATGTATTTCCTGTTGATTTATACTTAGCAGGCATAGAATCTAAAAATTCTTTGAATGATTGATGATCTCTCTCAATTTTACTTTGAGTTAATGCGCTAGCTTGTCTCTCTTTGTTAACACCCTCCGCTATTGATGGACTTACAAATTCAACTATTACAGAAATCTCCTCATCAGTTTTTGTATCAACTCCATCAATAATTTTTTTCTCAGCAACCTCAGCATCATCCTTCTTTAGATATGAGGAATCTAATTTATATTCTCTAGTAAGTTTAGAGCCATTACCTGATTCCTCTTTAACTGTTGCATAAGAAACTACCGGACTAACATTAGCAGCTAAAACTAATGCTAAAGCAAATCCACACATGGACTTTACTTTTCTTCTAATCATAAAATTTCCCCCTTTTCATTGTAAACACAAATCATTGATAACAATTACATAACATTTTTCCGTTTTATTTAATAAACCCCAAATATAAAACGAATATTTTTATCATTTTATCAATGTAAATTCGATTATAATGTAACTCTATTTATTTGTAAATATATTACATTTATTTTCTTAATAATATAAATTTATTATTTTTTAACTTAACTAAGTTAATTTTTTATTTATCTTTAGTAATATTTTTTCATATAGAAAATAATATTCTTTAAAATTTATATAAAAATAAGGCTCTGTTTTAAACTAATATTGATTTTTAGCCAAATCTAAAAAGCTAGCTAAAAGTCAATATTCACCTAAAACAAAGCCCAAAATAAAAAGGCCAGTAAACTTAAAAGTTACTAACCTTTTTTTAAATTATTCAAATTCTATTGTTGAAATTCTTCTTAATGCTTCTAAAACATCACTATTAATGTTTATTGATGCTTCTCCTAATACTGCATAAACATTTCTTGCTTTTTCTAAAATATGTTTTATATCTTCATTTTCTTCATATCTCTTATAAACTGCTACAAAATCAAAAATTATTGCAGAGGCTCTTTGTATATTATCTCTTAAATTATCTTTAAATCCTGGTGTACCTAAAACATATTCATGTGAAAAAACTTTTGGCTCATCTAAATATATTTCTAACTTTTCTTTTACTAAAGCCATAGTATTTGAATATTCCTCTTTACAAGTTGAAATTATACCCTTATTGATTTCTATGTTTTTTTCCATTAAAATCATCTCCTTACTTATTTCCTTTATACTATTTACCTATAATAATTAGTATTTCTATCTTTTTTATTTATATAAAAAGATAATATAATTTTTAATCCTAACGGGTAATAAAACACTAAAAGTTATTTAAATTAACTTTAATTCCCATTAGTAATATGATTATATCTTACAAAAGAAAAAAAGGAAATATTTATTTAAAATTTAATTAATTTTTTGTTAATATGCACAAAAAAAACATATATTATCCTAATAATATATGTTTTTCCAAAAGTTAATTATTATATAATAAAAACAACAAATTACTAGGTGGTGTTTAAGATGAACTATATTGAAGATATAAAAAATTATATTCCATTTAATGAACAGGAAGAGAAAGATAAAGAACTATTCTTAAGATGCTTAAATGATTTTGATGATATTTTAACAAGAAATAATACAATTGCTCATTTAACTAGTTCTGCCTTTGCAGTAAATAAAGATAGAAACAAATTTTTAATGATTCATCATAATATATATAACTCATGGGCATGGACTGGCGGCCACTCAGATGGGGAAGAAGATCAACTTCAAGTTGCTTTAAAAGAATTAAAAGAAGAAACAGGTGTTAAGGATGCTACACCACTTTTAAATGAAGCTTTTGCACTAGATGTTTTAACTGTAAATGGTCATATAAAAAGAGGTAAATATGTATCATCTCATCTACATCTAAACCTTACTTATTTAATTGAATGCTCTGAAGATGAATCACTTACTCTTAAGGAAGATGAAAATAGTGGTGTTATGTGGATTCCTTTTGATAAAATAAAAGAATATTGTAGTGAAGCTCATATGATTCCAATATATGAAAAGCTAATAAGCAAACTAGAAACTCAAACTAAATTTTAAGATAAAAAAATTAAAGCTATGTCTTAAATTCATGTGTATTTTTAGATAATATCTAAAAATCCTATTTATTTAAAACATAGCTTTTAAACCAATAAATTCATTTTTAAGTTTAATTATTTATTATAAAAATTATGCAACCTTTTTAATATCTTCTTTTTGATTTCCTCGTGAATCCCATTTCTTTAAGACATAAGCTGATAAAAATGCAGCTATTAACATAACCCATATTAATGAACTTGGGAAGAATAACACTAACAAAAGTAAAGTAACTACAGCATTTCTTAAAACCGCACTTGTAAATGCCGTTGTAACTATAGTAACTGTGACAACTGGGTCAATTGAGAATATGGTTGAAAGAGCATATCCCATTGAAACTCCTGAAAATATTACTGGGAATATGTGTCCACCTCTCCATCCAGTAGATAAACAAACCTCTGTTAGGAACAATTTCAATAAACTAATTAATATAAGAATCCATACTGATAAAGTACTCCATTCCTTAACCAATTCTTTTACTTCATGTTCTCCTGAAAATAGTGTATATGGTAGCAGTGTACCAACTATTCCCAAAATTATTCCCCCAATTAATGCTCTTATTATTTTATAGTTTTTTAAAGGTAAAAAAACTTTATGTAGAATTTTACCATATAATCCATATAATAATGCCATCAAAATTCCACAAACTATTAATGGTATTATTGATACTACTTCACCCACTCCAAGACTAAAATTTCCAAAGTGAACTATAAAAGATGGTCTATTATCAATTTGTGATAATAGGATTAAAACAGCAAATCCAGCAGCTGTTGTAATTGAATAAATTATTGTTTTAATATTCTTTCTTACTTTAGAATCATCACCTTCTATTAATGGAGTTAATCCTATTAATGGTGCATGAAATATAAGTCCTAGTGCAGCTTCCATACTAAACTCTGTTACTACACTATCGTATTTTTGTAACTCTTTGTCCTTAACAGTCCATTTTAAAATATCTCCAACTAAAGTGGAAAGTCCTCCTATAATATTAACAAGAGCAGCTTCTGGTCCTAAACTTGCTCCAAAAAATAAAGTAATTAAGGCTGATACACAAGCCTTTGGAACATTTTTATAATCTACTCTCTTAGTTTTTTTAAATTCTGCCATAACTTCTGGCATAAGTTTTGGATATTCCCCTAAATATTTTTGACATAGCCCTACTAAGATTCCACCAACACTACATACTAATAATGTCCAATATGGAAAATTAATTTTCCCAGGTAATTCGTTCCACATAAAATGTATTCCTAAACTAACAATAGATAAAAAAAGCCAACTGACAGCTCCTACTACTCCTCCTAGAAATATCCCATAAAGAATTAAAATTCCTAAACTAAAATATTTTTTCATTCCTGCAGTTTCTCCTTAACTAATCCTTTGTTTTCTAATATTTAGCTTTCTTTATTTATAATACCACATATTAATCCTAATAATGCAAGTACTACATAATATACATCCGTTGATATTCTTATCTTAAAAAGTTCATATATCGCATTTATAAACATATGATCAAAATTAAATATACTTAATATCCAAGCAATTAATAGCCCCCATAATAATCCACCTAACACTTAATCCCTCCCTATCTTTATTAATATAAAAACCTCAATATTTTAAAATATGACTTATTAATCCTATTAAAGCAAAAATAACATAATAAAGATCTTTTGATACTTCTATATCAAAGACTTCATGTATAGAATTTATAACCATATTATCAAAATCGAATAAACTTAAAATCCAGGCAACCAATAATCCTCCTAATAATCCACGTAACATAACCTCCCCCTTAAAATCTTAATTTATTTTATTCTTTTAAATTAATATATTTTTTAAACTTAAATTTAATTACTTATTAAAAGCCGATTTGTAACTTTAACTTTAATAAAATATGGACTTAACTTAGAAAGTTATTATTTCTAAATTAAGCCCATACTTTTACTATTTCATTGGGTTTTTAGAAGTTGATGTCCATTGATTATCTCCTGCAGTCTTTGGCTGTCTATCCTTTGCAGGAACCATGTTAGGATCAACAGTTGTTGATACCCATTGATTATTTGTTGCTGATTTTAATTTTTTTTCCATAGTTATATACCTCTTTCTATTTTTATTAAAGCTTAAATTTAAGTAAAGCTTATTCAAATTTATCTTTTGTAATTATATTTTTTTAATCCTAGGTATTTATTAGAAACTTTGATTGACTTATTTTAAACTTTTGATATATAATAGATAAAAACTGAATCATTAAAAGCTTTGATTAGGAGTAGTAATATTACTTCATAGCCTAAAGAGAGTTGTGGTTTGCTGTGACACAATGGTATGAAAATATGAACTTGCCTATGAGCATATGTGTGAAAATAAGCACATACGGGAAACACCCGTTATAAAATCGAGTGAGGAAAAGAAATTTTCCTAATAAGAGTGGTACCGCGAATATCCTTTCGTCTCTTAAATATTAAGAGATGGAAGGTTTTTTTATTTGTTTTTATTTGATTCTAGCAAATAATATTAATTATATAAACTTAGAGGAGGATTAGTTAATGGGTAACTACAGTACTGCCATAGATAAGAAATGGCAAGACAAATGGGCTGAATCAGGCCTTTATAAATTTGATCCAAATAAAGAAGGAGAGAAACTTTACGTTTTAGAAATGTTCTCATATCCTTCAGGTAGCCAATTACATGCAGGTCACTGGTTTAACTACGGACCAGTTGATTCATGGGCTAGATTTAAGAGAATGCAAGGATACAATGTATTCCAACCAATGGGATTTGATGCTTTCGGTTTACCAGCTGAAAACTTTGCTATAAAGACAGGAATACATCCTCAAGACTCTACAATAAAAAATATAGCTAAAATGGAAGAACAATTAAAAGCTATGGGAGCTATGTTTAACTGGGAAAATGAAGTTGTAACTTGTTCACCAGAATACTATAAATGGACTCAATGGCTATTCCTAAAATTATATGAAAAAGGATTAGCTTATAGAAAAAAAGCTCCTGTAAACTGGTGTCCATCATGTCAAACAGTTCTTGCTAACGAGCAAGTTGTTGATGGTGCATGTGAAAGATGTGGAACAGAGGTTACTAAGAAAGACCTTACTCAATGGTTCTTCAAAATAACTGATTATGCTGATGAATTATTAGATAAATTAGATGGTTTAGATTGGCCTGAAAAAACAGTTGCTATGCAAAAGCACTGGATTGGAAGATCTACAGGCTCTCAAGTTAACTTTAAAGTTAAAGATAGCGATTTAAACTTCGATGTATTCACAACAAGAGTTGATACTTTATGTGGAGTTAGCTATGTTGTTTTAGCTCCTGAAAACCCATTAGTAGACCAAATAGTTTCAGATGAACAAAGAGAAGCTGTTGAAAACTACAAAGAAGAAACTAAAAAACAATCTGATATAGAAAGACAATCTATTTCAAGAGAAAAAACTGGTGTATTCACTGGTGCATATGCTATTCACCCACTAACAGGTAAGGAAGTTCCTATATGGGTTGGAGATTACGTTTTAGCAACTTATGGAACTGGTGCTGTTATGGCTGTTCCTGCTCATGATGAAAGAGACTTTGCTTTCGCTGAGAAGTTCAATCTTCCAATAAACAGAGTTATAGAAGCTAAAGATGGTAGCGAAACTGAACTTCCATTCTGTGAACATGGTGTATTAGTTAATTCAGGAGAATTCGATGGATTAACTACAGCTGAGGCTAAAGAAAAAATAGTTGAAAAACTAGCTTCAATGGGTCTTGGAGAAAAGAAAGTTAACTTCAGATTAAGAGACTGGTTAGTTTCAAGACAAAGATACTGGGGAGCTCCAATTCCTGTAGTTTACTGTGAAGAGTGTGGCATAGTTCCTGTACCTGAAAGTCAATTACCAGTTGAATTACCATATGATGTTGAATTCGCTCCAGACGGAAAATCTCCACTAGCTAAGAGTGAGTCATTTGTTAACACAACTTGTCCTCACTGTGGAAAACCAGCTAAGAGAGAAACTGATACTTTAGATACTTTCGTATGTTCATCATGGTACTATTTAAGATACCCTGATAATAAAAATACAGAGGCTCCATTTAACCCTGAGCTAATCAACAAGATTCTACCTGTTGATAAATATGTTGGTGGACCTGAGCATGCTTGTATGCACCTTCTTTATGCAAGATTTATAACTAAAGCATTAAGAGATATGGGATACCTAAACTTTGATGAACCATTTATTTCATTAACTCACCAAGGATTAATCCTAGGACCAGATGGATTAAAAATGAGTAAATCAAAAGGAAACACAATCTCTCCTGATGATTATATCCAAGAATATGGTGCTGATGTATTTAGAATGTATCTAATGTTTGGCTTTGCTTATACTGAAGGTGGAGCTTGGAGTGATGACGGAATCAAGTCTGTAAACAGATTTGTTGAAAGAATTGAAAGAATAATAGATACTGCTAGAGAAGCTATAGCTAAAGGTGAAAATAATAAAACTACAATAGATAAAGCTGAAAAAGAGCTTAACTTCTGGAGACATAACACTATAAAATCTGTTACAGATGATACAGATAAACTTCAGTTTAACACTGCTATAGCTAGAATGATGGAATTCATAAATGCTTTATCTAAATACACTCAAGAAAAAGAAATGAATCTTGATTTCTTAAAAGAAGTTGTTTCTGATTATTTAAGATTATTAGCACCATTTGCACCTCATTTTAGTGAAGAACAATGGAGCTTACTTGGAAATTCATATTCAATCTTCAATGAAGCATGGCCAAAATTTGATCCTAAAGCTTTAGTTAAAGATGAGGTTGAAATAGCTATCCAAGTTAACGGAAAAATCAAAAACAAAATAATGGTTTCTTCTGATTTAGATGAAGAAGGAATTAAAGCTGCCGCTTTAGCTGATGAGAAAATCATAGCTGCAACTGAAGGAAAAACAGTTGTTAAAGTAATAGTTATAAAAGGTAGACTTGTAAATATAGTTGTTAAGTAATATAATATTAACGTTGCAAATTTTTTGATTGATTGAAAATTACTAGTTAATCTTAATAATTAACACTTTTTAACATCAAGTTATATATTATATTATAAAAAGGTATCTAAACGCTGAGATTTAACTCCGTTTAGATACCTTTATCTTTTACATTATTATGTGATAATTATTTTTATCAATTTTTAATTCTTTTTCAAAGACCTTATAATATTCTGATTCATGTCCTCTTAAATCAATATTATCTATTAATTTTATATTCTTAACTATATTATTATCTATTGCCTCTAAAAACTCTTCTTTATTTCTAACTAGTTCTGTTTCTCTTGCAACATCATAATAAGTATATCCAAATACTCTTTTTTCATGAACTAATTGATTATTATCGCAATTTATTTTTCCACCATCTCTAAATTGACCTCTTATTTCAATTGGAGAATCTATTTTAATATCTCCTATTAAATTTATATCTGCATCTTTTCCTAAAATATCGAGACCAATTCCACTTTTATTTTTCAAGTTAAAACTATTTAAATTTACTTGTCCATTTTCAACTTTTAATCCATTTCCATTCTCTTGATTATTTTCTATTCTACAATTATTTACATTAATATCTTTTCCATCTAAAATATTAACTGCTCTATTAAAGTTAGATTTTATCAAAACGTTTTCTAAAGTTATATTATCTCCTGAAATAGTAATAAGATTATTCTTACTAGTATCTCCTTCATTTTCATCCTTACATACTATATTTAGATTTTTTAATACTATTCTATCTCCCTGTAGTGTAAAAAAATCTCTATTAAGATTTTTAGCTGATTTAGGAACATAGAAACTGTGCCCTTGTCCATCTATTACAATATTTGAAGTCCTTATATCTATTCCACCTGAAGTCAAATTGCTTAGATCAATATCTTTTGACAGTTTTATTTCTTCTAAGTCCCCATCATTTATTATTTTTAAGAAGCTTTCTGTATCTCCAACGCTTTTTTCTATTCTAAAAATATCACTATATTTTTTATTATCATTTATACTTTGATTTATTACTGCATTATCTTTATTTTTTTCTGTTAAATTAACTTCTTTACCTAAAACTACGCTACTAGAGAGGTTATTTACTACTATAGCAGTTGCTATTATTTTTGCGACTTTTTTATGTGCCATATTAAACTCACCTCTTCTTAAATATTTTATATTTCTATTATGCACTAATTATATCATCTTTTGTATAGGTTTTCAAAAGATAAATTATAGATTTTTTTGACATATAATAGATTTTTTTTAACTCTACTAAAATCTTATGAATTATTTATGTATATTTACTATTTTCAAGAACCTATATCTTAAATAATTAAATTTATATTATTCAAAATTAAATATTTTTCTTTCTATTAATTCAATAAAAACAAAAACTTAATCTAAAATATATAAGTCATATTAAATTATATGTTCTATTTTAATTTATAAAGTTAAAATTTAAAGACAAAAAGGTTATAATATGTTTTTTAAAGTAAAGATCTATGAACACTTAACTTCTTAAATAACATCTAAGAACTTCTTTTAAGATTCTTAATAAAACATAATTATAACCTCACTAAATAAACTATTTAATTTTCTCACTATCTTTTACTAGTTTAATTAATTATAGATTTTAACTTAATCCATAATCTAAATAAATTAAACCTATAAAAATTTATATTAATTATGGCTCTTTTTTAGGTGAATGTTAATTTTAAGATAGTCCTTTAAAACTAGATTAAAACATAGCCTTTATTATTAATAATAACTTTTTATAAAACCTTTCCAAATTCTTTAAGTACTTTTAAAACTTCATTTTCCTCTATAGGTGAAAAATATTCTATATATTTACTATGATTAAATCTTGTAAATAAATCTTTCGACATATCCATCCATTCTTCTAATACATAAACCCATATTATTTCACTTGTTGGACAGCTTAATATAAATGATTCAACTCCAAAGAAACTATATTCCTCTATATCATGAAGCTTTGTTAAGCTAACATAATCCTCAACCACCTTTGTAGTTAACTTATATTCATATATATCAACATAGAAGAAATCAAATTGTTCTCCTTTTGCTTCAAATCCATCACCTTTTATGATTTTAATCTTAGGATTTTCCCCAAAACTCTCTAAATATAAATTGATTATCTCCTGACTCATTTCATAAACAATTATTTCTTTTACATCATCTTTTTTAACTATTTCCTGGACAAAATATCCTAAACCTAACCCAAGAACACCAACTTTACCACTTGCTCTTTTTATGCTTTCAAAAGCACCTTGAATCTCATGTGGCGAAATTCTCATCCAAAGCTTTTCACCTTCAAAAAGTTCTATTGGACTTTCATTTATCTCTTCCTTATGCTCATATAAATATCCATCAAATTCATTATTATTACTATATTTAACAATAAAATTACCTTTTTTATTTTCTTTTATTTTCTTTTTATATTCTTTTATTTTATCTTCACAATAACTTAGCGTATATGGTACCATAATTTTTTCCTTCCTAAACTGCCTAAGGATAATTTATTTTTATCAAAATAACCCTTACTTATTTATATTTACTATATATTTAATGTATTTTCATATTTTATTTAACTATTTTATTTTAATTTGATAAAGAAAACTTCTCAACCTGTTTTTTATAAAAATTTTCATATTATTACAAAAACATAATAATTCTCCTCTACTTTTCTTATATTTATCTAAGATAAATTTCTATTAATCAAATTCCTACTAAAATAGTCTTGATTTATTTTATGTAAAATTATATAATTTAATCAATTAATATTAATTATTAATTAATTAAATTTAAGTAGGTGATCAAATGAAAAAGGTAGCAATGAGCGATGATGCTTATATTGAATTTAAAGCGTTCCTAAAAGCTAATGATATAGATAGTGATGTTATTAGAATAAATTTTGGTGGGAACGGACCTATGGGCCCTATGTTTTATGTAACTGCTGGAGAAAAAAATGAAGGAGATGAAATAGAGATAATAAAAGACCTAACCTTTGTTATTGCTTCTCCATTAATTGATACTTTCTTAGGTTTCTCAATACTTTCTGATGAGGAAAATTTCGGTGAAGGATTAACACTTGATCCTCTAATGAGCGATTATGAAGGTGGCAGTTGTAGTGGCAGCTGTGGTAGCTGTGGTGGTTGTCACTAATTATAATATTTCAATTTAGTGTGATATTATTTTAAAATATATTAATAATACATTATATAAAGCAAATCTTGCTTTTAATTTAATTTTAGGAGGAAATAGATATGTCAGTTGTTAAAATGAGCAATGAAGCTTATACTGAGTTCAAATCTTTTCTACAAGAAAACGGCATAGAAAAGTTTGACATAAGAATAAATCTAGCAGGAGTTGGCTGAGGCGGCCCAGTATTTAATATTGTTCTGGATGAACAATCAGATAATGATGAAGTTGTAAAAATCGAGGATATAACATTCTTCGTTGACAAGGAACTTGTTAAAGATTTTGAAGGATTCGTTCTTCTTTCTTCAGAAGAAAATGGTGGCAGAGGATTATCATTAAAACCAGTTAAAGAAAGCGAAGGCGGATGCTCTTCTTGCTCAAGCTGTCATTAATTTTAAATATAGAGATGGATTTTATTCCATCTCTACTTTTTTATCTTCTCTTAAAATTAATCCTAAATTAAAACTCTACTAAAAATAAATTTTATTCTTTAATTTTTTAAATTAAATTAATTTCAATATTTTTACTAATATGGTTGTTTATGTTTAATTTTAGTATTATAATTTAATAAACGCTTTATTTTTAAGGAGGAGAGATAATGAATACAACTCTAGTAAACCTAACTCCAACTAAAGAACAAAGAAAATACCAAGAAGATGAACTAATAGCTTTTTTAGACCTTCAAATGAATACATTTACAGCTAATTCTGAAAATAATGATGAAGCTCCTTCTTTATTAAAAAAAGAAACTTCATTTAACACAGATAGATGGATAGAAAACTTATTTAAATTTGGATTTAAGAAAGTTATTTTAACTGCTAAGCTTAATAATGGTATTTGTTTATGGCAAAGCAATTGTTCAAAAGTTAATATAAATACTTTTTCTTTGGAAAATAATTATGATGATTTAGTAAAAAAAGTTAGTAAATCTTGTAAAAAGTTTGGACTTAAATTTGGTATTCATCTTACTTTAAAAGATTATCTCACTTTAAACTTAACTCCTGAAGAATATGATAATTACTATGTAGCTCAATTAAAAGAACTTATGACTAATTATTCACATGTAAGTGAAGTTATTATGGATATGACATCTTTAGATGAATATTATGAATCACTTGATTTTGAAAGATACTTTAAGATCATTAAAGAAATAAATCCTAAATGTATGATATCTAGCCCTATTGGACCAGATGTTCGTTGGACATATTATTCTAATATAGAGTCATCTAAAAACTATTTCTACTCTTCTGTAAATTTAGATCTTTTAAAAGAAGATTTTAACAACGAAGAGATTAAAAAAGGAAATATTTATGGAGACACTTGGATGGTTGGTGAAAGTATTTACTCTCTATCTGACTGTTTAAACCATAATAAAGATTCATTATCAAACCTAAAACATGTGTACAATAATTCATTAGGAAGAAACTCAAATTTAGTATTAGTTTTATCTCCTAATACAGATGGATTATTAAATGATAATGAATTAAGTGTACTTTCTGATTTTTCTAAATATATAAAAGAAACTTTTTCTAATAACCTTATTAAGGGTTCTTCTATATTAGCTACAAATTCATCTTCTAGCGATAGCTATAATTTAATTGATGACTATAAGAAATCTTATTGGATAGCTAATGAAAATGCTATTAATCCTTATATAGAAATAGATTTCAAAACTATCACTGAATTTAATATTTTAGAAATTAGAGAGTGGATTGCTGAAGGTCAAAACGTAGAAGAATTTAAAGTTTATGCTTATAATAATGGCTGGTTTGAACTTTATAATGGCTCTTCT
This sequence comes from Clostridium sp. LIBA-8553, assembly GCF_057782465.1. Taxonomy (NCBI): domain Bacteria; kingdom Bacillati; phylum Bacillota; class Clostridia; order Eubacteriales; family Clostridiaceae; genus Clostridium; species Clostridium sp. LIBA-8553. The sequence continues at coordinate 755,370 of NZ_CM173489.1, read as the reverse complement.
ATAGGATATAGACACATAGCTAAACTTAATAATATCAAAACCGATAAAATTAAGATTTCATTTACTAAATATAAAAATCCACCTATGATTAATCATATTGGTGCATATTTAGGATAATTTTAATAAATAATGTTCTATAAAATACGAAAATAAATGTAGTAAGTAAAGCGTTAAAATTGCTCTTAATAGAGTTTTATACTTTTTAAAGAAAAGAGTTGTATCAAAACTTATATTTAAAACTTATAAATATATTCTCTTTATATTTTCTATAAGTTTTATTAATCTTTGATTTGGTACAACTCTCTTTTATTTTACTGTTAAATTAAAATAATTTTTTTGTAAATATAATTAAGTAAAGTTGTATTAAGAATAAAATTCCATTAAAATTATTCTTATAATATAATTGCAATATTTTATATTTACTGGAGGCGTAAAAAATGAATACAGCTTATGACTTTATAATTGCTTTAATATTAGCATTTGTATTAGTAATGATGAAACAATATATTTTTGCATTACTTGTTGTAGTAATCTATGCTTTATACAAATATAATAAGAAAAAGCCTTATATTTTAGCTTACAAAGGTAATGTTGCCTTTAGAAATGGTGAAAGAGAAAAATCTCTAGAACTTTATAAAAAAGCTTGTACATATAAAAATGCTAGTGATAGCATAAGACTTCAATATGCATATCTTACTCTTTACTTAGGTAATTTAGAAGAAGCCACTAAGCTTCTAAATGCTGTTGATTATAATAAATTACCCGAAAGATTAAGAGCTTCTTATACAATGACAGATTCTCTTATAACTTGGAAGAATGGTGATTTAAAAAAAGCTATTGAAAACTTAAAAAATCTTCACACACAATATGAACACACAACTGTTTATGAGACTTTAGGTTATTTCTTAATATTAGATAAAAGATATGAAGAAGCTTTAGAATATAACCTTTTAGCTTATGAATATGATCAAGATAATAAGGTTATAATGGATAACTTAGCTCAATCTTATTATTTCACTGGAAATATAGAAAAAGCTAAGGAAGTATATAATAAACTTTTAGAACAAGATCCTGGAATACCAGAACCATATTATTATTATGGCTTAATCCTAAGAGATGAAGGAGATACTAAAGGAGCTTTAGAGTCTTTCGATAAAGCATTAACCAAGAGAGAGTCTTATCTTTCAGCTCTTAATAAGGATAAGATTAGAGCTACTATAGCAGAATTAAGAATATAGTAAAAAGGTGCTGTATAAAAATATAACAACAAAACTTACAAACATATTCCGAGAATTATTAGATTTCGCTAAGAATTTATAATTATTACTCCGAAAATATTACTAAAACTTCGAAACTTAAGTGAAAGATCAAATTTTTAATTTGGATTCTTGAACTTATGCAATCGAACTTTGTGAGATTGTATTCCTAAGATAACAGTCTCAGTTTTTTAACGTAATATCTTCTACGTAATAATTTAAATTCTAAAGCTCATCTAGGTTTGTAAGTTTTATAAAAAGTTATTTTGATACACGCCCTTTTTAATTTTATTTTTCTAAAGCTCTATTAAATTTTTCTTCTATAAACTCTCTTGAATTCTTTATCTCAACTCTATAGTCACCAGTACCTGTGTACCAAAACTCAGTAACAAATCTTCTTACTCCCATGTTATATGATTCTTTTATTATACTTTCAAAATCAACATGTCCAGTTCCAAATGGAATCTCTCTAAACTTACCTGGTTTTGTTTCCTTAAGATGAACGGCCATTATGTGACCTTTACCACTTCTTAAATCTTCAATAACATTTTTATTATATTTAGTAGCGGCATTAGTTATATTTCCACAATCAGGATAAACCCCTAAGTATGGTGAATCAATCTTTTTAACATAATTCATCGCTTTTTCAACTGTGTTCATAAACTCAGTTTCCATAGTTTCAAAAGCTAAAATTATTCCTGATCTAGCCGCCATTTCAACAGCTTTTTTTAGATTTTCATAGAATAATTTTCTTGTTTCTTCACTACCCTCTTCATAGTAAACATCATACCCTGCTAATTGAATTATCCTAATTCCTAAATCATCAGCTAGCTCTATGGCCTTCTCCATTATTCTCATACCACGATTTCTAGTTGTTTCATCCGCACTTCCTATAGGATATTTTCTATGTCCACTAAGACACATAGTTCTTATTGGAAGCCCAACTTCATACATAAGGTCTACTAAAACCTGTCTTTCTTCTTTTGTCATATCAAGTCTTTTTAATTTTTCATCAGTTTCATCTATGCTAACCTCTAAAAAATCAAAGTTATTCTCTTTTGCACATTGAAGCTTTTCCCTCCAAGTAAGTGTATTAGGCATAGCTTTCTCATATAATCCAATAAAATATTCCTTCATTTTAATCAGCTCCTTTTCTTAAGCTCCTGTTTGTCCATAGTAAGCATTTGGACCATGCTTTCTTGAAAAGTGTTTATTTAATAAGTCATCAGACATACTATCTACATTTTTATTTGCTAATATTTCTGTGTTATATGCCATCATTGCTACTTCTTCTAGAACAACAGCATTATGAACAGCATCTTTAGCATCCTTTCCCCAAGTAAATGGACCATGATTTTTAACAAGTACTGCTGGAATATTCTCTGGATTCATGTCTTTGAATCTTTCAACAATTACAACCCCTGTATTATATTCATAATTTCCTTCAATCTCTTCTCTAGTCATGTCTCTTGTACAAGGGATTTCATCAGCAAAATAATCTGCCTGAGTTGTTCCATATGGTTTTATTCCTCTTCCTGCTTGTGCAAATATTGTTGCCCATCTAGAATGTGTATGAACTATTCCTCCTATATTCTTAAATTCCTTGTAAAGTTTTAAATGAGTATCTGTATCTGATGAAGGTTTATATTTTCCTTCAACAATATTTCCTTCTAAATCAACCACAACCATATCTTCTGGTTTCATTGTGTCATACTCAACTCCTGATGGTTTAATTACAACAAGTCCTTTTTCTCTATCTATGGCAGAAACATTCCCCCATGTAAAAGTTACTAAATTATATTTTGGAAGAAGCATATTAGCTTCGTAAACTTCTTTTTTTAAGTTCTCTAACATATAAAAGATCCTCCTTAGACTCTTAATAACACTTATAGCAAAATTTACTTTTCAGTATTTCGTATTAATTAACTTAATAAACTTTAAAATACAGCTCTCTTATTAATTAACAAACTAAAATAAACTTATTATCTTTTATTAATCAGTAACAATATATAAGGCAGCTTGTCCTAATTCTCTATTTGCAGATATTATTATATCTCTATCATCTTCATTTAAAACTGCAACATTACTTGGTCCAACCCCAGACTCAATAACTACAGTTTCAAACTCTAATTTTTCTTTATTAGTGCATTGAATATAAAATAAATCTTTATCGCATCTTCTATAACCACCTATTATAGTTGGAACGCCTCTTAGCTTGCCACCCCAAACAACATGTCCAAAATCCATTTCTTTTGGATACTCATAAATAATTTTATATTCATCTCCATACTTTTTATTTATTCTAAAATGTTTACCATGGAATTCTTCAATAGTAACTAATTCATCTTCACCATCTTCATCTATATCTACAACAGCTACATCACTTGTAGGTCTATCCATTATTTTTTCAATAGTCCATTCCTCATCATCACTTTGAGGTGGTGTTACTCTAAATACTCCTTCTTGAGATGTTACTAAACCAACCATTTTTCCATTATGATATGCTCTACAATATCCATGATTTTTAGTTAATCCTTCTTTTATAACCTTAAGCTCAATAGGTTTATTTAAATCTTCTGGAATTTCTCCTATATATATCTTACCTGGATCACTCCAATCATCTTTAAATTGCTTACTATTACATAAGACTGCTCCTAAAAAATATAACTTTCCATTAGCTTCTAAAATATCGAAACGATGTAAATATGGTAGCTTAAATAATGTTTTTATTTCCCATTTTCCATTTTCATATCTTCCCCATACTATCTCAGCATCTTCTGATTGAAATGTAGGGAAAAATCTTTGAACTGCTAGAAAATCTCCATTCTTTCCTGGGATAGGAATTATAGACATTGTTCCTCCTGGACCATCCCAAACAGTTGATTGTTTAAAATCATCTCCCTCATACATGAAGCAAGGACCTTCTCCTTCAGTTGCTATAAGTATTTTTCTATCTCCATCAATAACAGTACTACTTGTTGCATAACATCTATGTAAATCAGTTAAAAACTTCTTTTCTATTTTCATCTTATATTCCTCCTAAATTATAAATAATTAAAATAAAGTCTTATTTATAACATAGTACCTATCTCTTAACACTCTAAGAAATAAGTACTATATCATAACTTTTATATTTATTTGTTTACTATATTTTCTACAATCTTTTCTTCAATTTCTTTTTCTGATAAAAGATTTTTAAGTCCTATAACAATAGTTCCTGAAGCCTTTGCTTTATCAAAATTTCCTTTTAATGCATCTGAACAGAATACTACATCATAACTTGAAGCTTCTGTTTTTGCTGCTCCTATACTTGTATGATGAATTGATACAGGAATATTTAACTTTTTAAATATCTTCTCTATTTTCATTTTTATAATTTGACTTGATCCCATTCCATTTCCACATGCTGCTATTACTTTTAACATAAATATCTCCTCCTAATTAACACCAATTATTTTTATCTATTTTATTTTGATAGTTAGTACCACTCTGTTAAGTACTAACTATCAATTGATTTAAATCTAATTTTGTACTCTTTCCTTTTCTTTGTCTTCTAAATATCCTTCATAATCTTCAACTAACTTGAAGTAACCCTTTTTATTTTTAAAATATTGAATTTGAGGTATTAAAAGCATTCCTACTACTGCTATTCCAACCCCTACATAAGCAAACTTGTCCATAAGAACTCCAACTACTGGCCATAATGTATCCCAGTCAAAATTTCCATGCCATCCTCCAAATTGAGCTAATCCAAAATAGTAAGCGGCAAATGCTCCACCTAAAACCTGTATAACTCCTGAGACGAATGGAATTATCATGGCCGCCTTTAATCCACCTTTTCTGTTAGCAAACACTGCAAATGTAGCATTATCAAAGAATAATGGTACGAATCCACTTATTATAAGTACTGGACTTTGGAAAACTACAAGTCCTATTATTGCTATAAATTGACCTACTGCTCCAAACAAGAATCCAATAGTAACTGCATTTGGATGTCCAAATCCATAAGTTGCTGCACAGTCTACAGCTGGTACTGATCCTGGAAGTATTTTATTTGAAATACCTTGGAATGATTCAGTAAGTTCTGAAACAAACATTCTAACACCCATTTGTAATATACTTAAGTAAACTGCAAAGTTAAGTGATTTTTCTAGTATGTAAAATAAGAAATTTGTATTTTGATCAAATCCCTTATCGATTGTATGCATTAAATCTGGTCCTAGTATTCCCATAATTATTCCGAAGAAAACAGTCATTAATATACCAGTTGCTACAACGTTATCACTAAATATAGATAAGAATCCTGGAAGTTCTAAATCCTCAATACTCTTTTTACTATTTCCTATTTTTCCAGCTATTTTATCAGTTATCCAAACTCCTAACATTTGTTGGTGACCTATGGCAAATCCACCACCTTCAGTAAGGTCTTGGCATGGTTCAACTGTAAGATTAGAAAATACTGCCCAGTATGTTCCAAGAAGTAACCCTAGCATTACTACTACTCCCATATTGCTTAAGTTTGGGAAACAGAAAAATACTAACCATAAAGCTGTAGCTGATTGTTGTACCATTACATGTCCTGTAATAAATACTGTACGAACCTTTGTAAATTTTCTAAGCAATACAAGTACTAAGTTGAATAAGAATGCTATAAGTAAAACTACCATCATCATAGAAAAAGATTTTCCTATATTCCCTATAGCCTCTTGAGCCGCCGTTTGTCCAAAATAAGGATCAATAACTGCCGCCTGTAAATTAAATCTATCTTTAAGGCCTGCAAGAATTGGACGGAAGTTACTAACAAGTCCACCTGCTGCAACATTTAAAATTAAATAACCGACTGTTGCCTTTATAAATCCTGCTAAAGCATCATAAAAAGGTCTCTTAAGTAACAAATAACCAATAAGAACTATAAATCCAATGAAAAATGCAGGTTTTGTCAGAATGTTATTTTGGAAAAACTCCCAAATGTAGATTATAAAATCCATAATACTTCTCCTCCCATATCCCTTTTCTTAACTTGTTCCAATATTATTTAAACTGTTTTAATTTATAACTTAACTGAAAACTAAATAAGATTAGTCTTAAATATTTACTATAATTTCTACAGTACTTTAGTTTAAAACCTACCTAAAGCACTGTAGAAACTTTAAAACTTGTTTTTTCAAAATTTCTTATACTAATTTTTTAAGATCCTCAACTGATTGAGCTTCTAAAAGCTTTTCTACAGTTTCTTCATCTGAAATTAACTCAACCATTTTAGTTAAATTCTTTAAATGTACTTCATTATCTACTGAAGCTAAAACAAAGAACAATTGAGCATCATACTCTTCACCCTCACCAAAACTCACAGGAGTATTCGTTTTCATAAAACATATGGCTGTTTCATTAACTCCATGTCCTTCTTGTGCATGTGGTATAGCAATCTTTGGCGCAATTACTATATATGGTCCATGTTTTTTAATACTATTTATTATTAAATTCGCATACTCTTTTTCGATAACTTTTTCTTTTTCTAAGGGAGCACATGCAGCCTTAACTGCATCCTCCCAATTATCAAAGCCATCATGAAAAGAATATCTACCTTTTTCTATTAATTCTTTTAACATGATAAATTCCTCCACTCTTAAATCTTATAGGAATGAGTTATATGGTAAGTTTATATCTACAGAGAAACAATCATCAAATCCTCTTGGATAGTGATATTCTCTCTTATCCTTATCTTCTGGGAATGTAAACTTTCCACCTACTTGCCATATAAATGGTGTAAATTTATATTGTAATCTATATTTTTTCATGTCGTATAATGCTAAGATTTCATTTGTATCAGCTTGGAAGTTTGACCATATATCATGATGGAATGGTATTACTACTTGAGTATTTAATGCTTCAGCCATTCTTAAAATATCTACTGATGTCATTTTATCTGTAATACCTCTTGGGTTTTCTCCATATGATCCAAGAGCAACATCTATTTTATAATCATTTCCATGCTTAGCATAATAATTTGAATAATGTGAATCTCCACTATGATAAAGATTTCCTCCTGGAGTTTCTATTAAATAGTTAACAGCCTTATAATCCATATCTACTGGCATTTTTCCTCTTAAATCTCCTTCTGGAGGGGCTGTTATTAAAGCTGTTCTATCAAAAGATTCTAAAGCATGTAATTGAATATCTTTTATCTTTATTACATCTCCTGGTTTAACAACTATACATCTTTCCTTTGGTACTCCCCATCCTATCCATTTATCAACACATGCTTGTGGTCCTATAAATGGAACATCTGCTGAACAATTTTTTAAAACTGCTGCTGCAACATTTATATCTATATGATCGTTGTGATCATGTGTTGATATTATTGCATCAACATTCTTTATTGCAAATGGATCTAATACAAAAGGTGCAACTCTTAAATTAGGTTGTAGTTTCTTACCTCCACACATTCTTGCCATTTGATGCTCTGGATTTATGTAAGGATTCTTCTTTGTTCTTTTTCCGCTTCCGCACCAAAAATCTATACATATGTTTGTATTTCCTTGAGTTTTAAGCCATATACCTGTACATCCAAGCCACCACATAGAAAATGTTCCTGGTTTAACCACTTCATTTTCTATCTCTTCATTTAACCAAGTTCCCCATTCTGGAAATGTATTTAAAATCCATGATTCTCTTGTTATTTCATTTACTTTACTCATAATTATACCTCCACCCATTTTTGATTGTTTTGAACGTTTATTAAGTTCGTTCAATCACTTTATGATTAAATTATATACTGTAATTGTTTTCTTTGCAAGTATTTTTTGATTGTTTTTGTTATTATTCTGTTTTTTTATACTATTAATCAAATTACTTTTAGTTTTTATGTTCTTTTTGATTGTTTTTACTCTATTTGCGTTGATTTATACTGTTCTTTTATGTACAATTATTATAAATAGCAATATCGAATTTAGTGCTAAATATATTTTATAATAAACTCCAATATTTAATTATTAAAGTTAAATACAACTTCATATTTTAGAGAATTACTATCTACAGATTTTAATACTTTTTTAAGTATCTATATATAATTTAATTTCAGATTTATAATAGTCGTTGAAATATTTTAGAAAATAATACCAAACAATATTGGTTAGGAGGCATTTATAATGAAAAACGCAAAAGGCTTTGTTTTTAAAAGACAACAGGCAATATTAAAATATTTAAAAGAAAATAAATTTGCTAAAACAGAAGAATTAGCTACTTTATTAAAAACATCTAATATAACAATAAGAAGAGATTTTCAAAACTTAGAAAAAGAAGGTGTTATAAGAAGAAAATATGGTGGTGCTGAACTTATTGAAGGAGCTTTGAGTGAAGATCCTTATTTCAATCATAGCAATATTGAAAGAGAAAAAATTAAAGATTCTATAGCTAAAAAAGCTGCTGAATTTATAGAGGATGGAGATAGTATATTTATAAACTCTAGTTCAACTGCAATAAAACTCTTAGAATATATAGAAGATAAAAGAGTTATGGTAATTACAAACAACGGCAAAATCTTAGGTATGAATTTATCACCTAATGTAGAGATAATACTTACAGGCGGTGAAGTATATGGAAGAAAGCAATCTATGGTTGGTGATATAGCTACTCAAATAATTTCTAAAATAACTGCAACTAAATGTTTTATAGGAGTCAGTGGTATAAATGCTAATACAGGAATCAGTACATCTGTTCTCCAGGAAACCACAGTAAATATGAAGATGCTTGAAAATTGTAATGGCCCAACTTTCGTCTTAGCAGATAACTCAAAAATAGGGATACATCATAATTTTTCTAGTGGGGATATCTCCAAAGTTAATTATGTAATCACAAATGAAATTGAAGATGATAAGTCTGAACTTGAAAAATTAAGAGAAAAAGGAGTAAAAATAATATTCTCATAAAATAATATTGCAATATTTTTTTATTAAAATTTATAAAGCTTAACTAAAAAAGATAAAAGCAAATTAATTGCTTTTATCTTTTTACTTATATAGCTATATATTTTTAAAGCTTTCATAAATTCTTTTCTATTCTCTAATATTTAAATATTTATTTCTTATTAAATTATTATCTAATTCTAATACATAAAATATTAAGTTATTATTGTGTCAATACATCCATTTGATATAGATTTTTCTTTTAATTCATTCATATAACTATCTCTTGGACTTGTCATACCATGAACTTCTATCCCCTCTTCTCTAACTCCAAAGGGTCTATATTTTATAAGTTTATATCTACATTTATCACCAATGATTTTAGAAACTTCATCCACTGTTTTTTCGCTATTTAGTCCTGGGGATATAACAGTTCTAACTTCATACATCTTGTCTAACTCTAATATTCTTTTTAAATTTTCTAAAACTAATTTATTTGATGATTTAGTTAGCCAAATATTTTCTTTTTCATCAATTGACTTAACATCAAGCATAAACTTATCTGTAAGATTTATAAGTTCTTCATCTAGTTCAGTATTACCATTAGTATCAACAAAGCAAGTCAATCCAAGCTTTTTAACTTCTCTAAAAAGCTTTATTAAAAATTCAGAGTTTAAAGTGCATTCTCCACCACTAACAGTTATTCCTCTTATAAAAAAACTGTCCTTCTCTATCTTTTTTACAAGTTCTTCCACTGAATATTTCTTAGTTTTAGGAGAAGACATATGTTCACATAGCTTTATACATTTATCACAAGAAATACATTCTTCCTCATCCCAAATAACTTTTCCATCACTAATTGATAAGGCACCTACTTCACAATTTTCAACACATTTTCCACAAGATATACATTTATTTATAGTCTCAGGATTGTGGCAATATAAACATTGAAAATTACATCCTTGAAAAAATATAACCATTCTATTTCCTGGTCCATCAACACAAGAAAAAGGAATTATTTTATTTACTAAAGCCATAATATCACTTACTTTCTAAGTTTTCTTTCAAAGGCATGACAATTATTCTTAGCTCCCATAGCAAAGACATCAGTATTATTAAGAACAGCCTCTCCTCTTTCAAGCTTTTCAACCTCTGAACGTTTTGCTAAATATCCTGTAACTCTTATTACATCAGCTCCACTACCATAAACAGACATATATCTTATTCCTGAACTAAATGCGCCCTTTATAATATCAACTAAAGCTTCAGGATGTTTATTATAAGTATCTTCAAATACAAATATATCTCCTATTCCATTGCAAAAATACTTATGAAATGGTGCTGATTGCATTATATGATTAAATAATTCTGGTTCTTCTCCAACTGGTATTCTACATCCTGGTGATACCTTTTGATCTAAATCTATTCCTACTTGTGCATGAAGAACATAGTGTCCTCCAAAACAATTTACATGCTTTGCTTCATGCTGTGATACTATTTTATTTAATTTTTCTATTATTCTTAATCCAAGCTTATTAGCCTTTTCTGAATATCCAAATCTATCACTTTGTTTCTTTGCTCCTAGCAAGCTATTTACAGCCTCTGCTAATCCTACTACCCCAAACATTCCTGTAAATAATTTTTTCTGAATAAATCCTTCTTTTACTAAGAAATTAGAAGTAAAGAACTGAGTTTCCTCAACTAAAAATCTTATTCTCTCATCAATATACTGAATCATTTTAGTACTTACATAAGGTAATACATTATCTAAAAAGTCCTCTACTGAACTAGCCTTTTTAGCTACCTCATTTAATTTTATTCTTACAAGGGTATATCCACCCCCACCAATATGAAATCCATTATAACAACTTGCTATAGCATATCTATCTGTTCCGAAGCTTTTTACATCCATTTTATGATTAGCAAAACTTGGCTTAGCTGTGCTTAAAGCAACCTTAGCACAAAGATTTATAAAATCTTCCGGAGTATTTTCCACATCATACTTCATAGTTAAGTTTGGAACTGCACATTGAAGTTCATCCATAGACTCTAGTATTAATCTTCCTGCTACAGTCTCTCTTGGCCCTATATTAGCATGTACAAAAGAATCGGTTAGTGTTCTATCTATATGCTGTAAAAATAGCTTAATAGCTTTTTTAGCTTCTTTTTCATCTTCTATAAATGGTTCCAAAAGCTCGTCTAAATTTCCAAGATAAACTGGAAATGTAGTTATTGAAGGCACATGCTTATAAAAAATCAATAGATTATTTGTAGCCTCCCATATATCTTCTGGAGCTGAAAGTTTTAAAAACTCACATCCTTTTTCCATTAATAAAGAATAATCTGGAATTATATATCTAGGTCTAAACGGTGCATTTCCCTCAAAAAGCGTACATATGCAACCCTCATCTATTAGTTTTTTTGTTTCTTCATCAACTTTTAAAACCTCAATTGTATTTTCTGCATAAGCAGCTAAGTTTTTAATTTGTTGGTGATATGTTAATGACTTATCTTTTAGTATTTCTAATACTCTTTCCATCTCTTCCCCTCCTGTAAAATATGTATATAAATTTAGTATACCTCTTTGTGTAAGCGTGTACAATCATCTAAATAATATATAATCACTAACAAGTTTTATTTAATCCATAATTTAAAATTAAAGCTTCTTTATTCAATGAAATTCTATTTATTGAACAAAGAAGCTTTAATTATTTAACCTGACTGTTAAGTTCATCTACAGTTATAGTCTTACAACCTCTTTCTTTTAATGCAGATATTATTTTTAGTATCATTGAATCTTTATCAAAACTATAAATTTGATCATTATTTACAGTATCATTTTTATCTTTTATACTTCCTAAAAATTTATATGGATGTATAAAAAATCCTGTAAAAATATCATCTCCCCAAGTTTTAATTCTTCTTGCTACAGCTTCTCCATTATCTTTTACATATCCTAAAGGAGCTGGTACATATAATGTTGATTTATTACTAAGACTAATTAATGGATTTAAGTTCCAATAACCTGAATAAGGTTCAAACATAATAGGAAAATATTCTTCTATTATTTTTTGTTGACTTCTATCGGCTTTATAATGAGGACTCTCAAAGAAGCCTATTGGTATATTTAATGTATTAGCTGTTCTTAAAGATGACTCTACAACATTTAAAACATCACTATTTCTATTATTAACATTCCACTTTAAGTCCACTCCAATTCCACTAATTTCTTTATTATGTTGATGGGTATATCCGTGAAGTCCTATTACTGCTCCTCTATTTATTAAATGATCTAACATATTTATAAAGTGTACATTCTCAAAGTTATTATTTTTAAGAAGATCATTATCAATACCTTCTTTAGGATTTATATATCTAGGTATCCATGCTATATGAAAAACTATATCATTAACCTTAAAATAATCTCCTAAATATTTCATTTTTTCCATGTTGTTATCTTGAGAAAACACACCACCTGCAGCTACATCCTCCATTCTTATTACAGCAGCCTTTCCATTCTCAACTTTATAACTTGAATCTATATTAGGATTTTCTCCTTCAAAAAAGTATATTGAATTTTTATTTTCATACCAATCATCTCTTAAATTAAGAAGCTCTTTAAAATCATTTATAGATATGTATTTTTTATTATTTATCTCTAAAACTTCTCCTCTAAGCTCTAAAATTTCATTTCCTTTTAAAATTTCTTTTTTATCTAAATCTATATAATCATTATTTTTTTTGCTTAATATTTTATTCTCCTCTGAATGTACTATTCCGTCTTCCACCATATCATCTATTGAAATATAATACCTTAAGTTCTTTTCATATATCTTGTCCCCAAAAACTATTAAATTATTATTTAAAAAGAGTTTTAACCCTCTTACTTCACTTATAGGCCTATTTTTTTCACCTTCTACAGTTAAATATTTTTTATCTTCCCTTTTAGTTTTACAGTCAAAAGTTATTTTATTATCATTTACTTTTATATTAGTTATAGCATTTTCTCTAAATATTAATATTTTGAAAGCTATAACCATTAAAGAAACCACTAAAACTATTAATAATACCCAAAGTACATTTTTAATATTTTCTTTCACCAAATTCCTCCTTTGTAAATCTATACGACCAACAATTACTTAACTCCAATAAACTTTTATATAAAAATTTAATAATCATTGTATAATTAGATAAAGATATCTAATATAATTAAAATAAAATTTTAATTAACTAAACCTTATTTTATAAAATCATAGCTAATATAATTATTTACTCATCTAAAAACTAATATAGCACATATCGATTTCCAATTAAATCAATATGTGCTATATTTTATTTATCTCGCCCAATCATGTAGATTATCCTTCATTTCTTGTAATCCGTCCATAATTGTATATTTTTCACCTTTTTCTTTTTCTAAATGTTTAACAGTTCCAAAAGCTCTATTAAGACTTAATTCTTCCTTACCTGTTAAAACCCAAAGAGTTCTATAATTTATAGGTTTAACCTCTAAATCTTTCTCTCCAACTCCATCTGTAAAATATACAAGTATATGATTTCTCATATTATTTTCTTTTATATATCTAAAAACAGGGGAAAATTTAGTTGAACCATTTTTCTTACTTCTTGGTTTTATATCCTTTATTCCTTTTAAATCATAAACTCTTCTTATTTCATCATCACATTCAATAATTTTTATTTCAGCACTTTTGTTTTTAACAATCCCCAAAACTTCGATTATTATGTTCTCAAATTCTTTATCATAAATTGAAGCTGAAACATCTATGGCTATTAATATTTTTGGAATGGAATTAGGTAATTTTCCCCTTAAATCTAACCTTTCTGGAAGACGTCTATCTTTTCTAGTTATTGTTTTTCTATAACTCCCTCTAGTTGTAGGTAGTATATTTTTTAAAAATTCACTCCATTTGATTTCAGGCTTCTCCTTCATTAATAGAATTATTTTTTCTAAATCCTTAGGAGCCTTTCCCTTATAAGCATTTATGGCAGTCTTTTTAGTTGTTCCCTCTAGACTGTCTAAACTTACTGATACCTCTTCCCATACGTCATGAGATCCTTCTTGATCTACTAAATCTCCTGATTCTCCATCCTTATCAATAATGCTATATTTTTTTCTTTTCTCTATAGCTTTTTGAATCTCTTCAGCATATTTTTCCATAGGCATATCTGGTTTTAAATCTATATTATATTCTAGATTTACATAATCTAGCCTCTTACTATATGGAGGTAAATTCTTTATATATTGATTTATAGCTATATCCATAGCTATACTAACAGCTAATTTTGAGTATTTTCTACTTAAAGCCTTTTCTCTAGCATAATGAGACATCATTATGTGATAAACCTCATGCTTTAAAAGTGCCTGAACCTCTTTTAAATCACATTCTAATATTATTCTTGGGTTAAACGCCATTGTAAAGTGTCCCATCTCAGGCTTAGTAGCTATAGGCCATTTTATATCTATTCTTATTTCCCTTTTAACATGGATTAAGAATTGACCAAAAAATGAGTTTTCTTTGTCGTAAAGAGATATTATCACCTTTTCTATTAGCTCCCAAAATTCTCTTTTAAAATCTTCTGTTAAGGGTTTATTTTCCTCCTCAGCTTCTATAGCTATGTTAAGAAGCTTTCTTCTAGTTCTTTCAAAATCCATAAGATTTCACCACCTAGCTATATATCTCAAAGAATGCTTCTAAGAACTTATCCTCATTTAATAATTTATCGTATAAAGTTTTTAAATGGTCACTTTTTATTTCTTTCATTATTCCAAGTCTTAAATCTTTTGGATAACAAGATAATAAATCAGAGAATACTTCTAATTCTTTATTATATTCTTTTAATCCTTCAAGATAATATAAAGCACTCTTAGCTATAATATACATTCTTGAGTGATTTTCACTCATTATTCTTTCTCTAACATTAAAACCTAAAACATCACTTTCAAATATTTCTTCATTTGAAATAATAGGCTTATTAAGATTACTTATATATGATATGAACTCTTGTGCTATAGTTGAGCCTACATTTCCTTTTAAAGCACTATAAAGTATTTCCTTAGAGAAACTCTTCTTATTTGCTAAATAAACTCTATAAGCCTTAGAAACCCTTTCCCAGCTTCTTGGAGTAGCCTTTATAGTCTCTAAAGAATTAGGTGTGTGGAAATATTCTGGAAATGTTGATAAAAACTCTATTATATGCTCATGTATATTTCCTTCACCCATAGCCCAACTCATCCATTCTTTAAGATTTGAGCTAATATCAATCCAAACAAATCTATCTTCTTGAGCTGGATCCATCTCAACAACTTGATAATCACTATCTTCGTAATTATCATATTTGTTTGATGGGTTCATAGCTGCTAATATGTACACATCTTCATTTAATTTATATCCATTTATTTCTCTATTTAATATAAGGTTCATAAGCTCTTGCTGAACTGCATGCTCACATCTATTTAATTCATCAATAAATAAAAGAACCTTCTTTCCTTTTTCAATATAATCATCTATTTCCATAAGTTTAACATGTGTAGCATATCTTGTTACACTTCTTTTTACTATTTCTCCTTGAAATACAGCCTCTTTCTTCTCAACAATTGGAAGTCCACCAATCTCTCCTTCCTTAAGAAGATTCCCATCTATAGTAACTAAATGATAATTATTTACTTTACTAAGCTCTTTTGCTAAAGAAGTTTTACCTATACCACTTTCTCCAATTAAAAGAGGTACCTCTCCTGTCATAAGAACTAAATTAACTGTACTTAATGCTTCTTTAAAATCCACCTTAGTCGTCCCTTCTTTCTCCTAATCTATCCGTAAAAACTTAACTTCTAACCTCGTTAAAAATTCTAATACACTTTTCAAAACTTCCTATTAATTCCCTTTTAACTTTTTTATTTTAGCTATATTTTAAACTGATGTTGATTTTTAAATAGATAACATACTATCTACTAATATTATTTTTGCTCTTTTACTTCCATACTCTTTAATAAATTCTACCTTATTCATTTCTAAAACTTCTAAATCTATAAAATCTAAAAGATATTTTTCATCTAAATCTTCTTCAGCAACTTTTTTCATAAGAATTTCAACAACCATATCAATATCTATACTTTCATAAAGATATTTAACAACATTTATATTATCTCCTATAAATGTCTCTAAATCTTCATAAGTATAATTAGGCAAGAAATTTATTGCCTCTGCATCCTCTTTAACAGCAGCTCTCATAGCCTCTAAAGTAGGATTTTTTATAAATTTAATTGCTGACCAATGATTTTTAACTGCTATAAGTTGTACTTCTGATGAAGGATTCTCAATATATTTTATAGCATCATAATCCCTTGAAACAGCTATTTGCTGTAACTTTTCTGAAGGATTTTTTACAAACTGTATAGCCCATCCTTTTGTTTTTACAGATTCTTCTATTACTTTTTCTGATGGATTACTAATAAGTTTTAAAGCATTCCATAAAGATTTAACTGCTAATATACATAATTCCTCTGATGGTTCTTTTACATATTCTATAGTAGTTGGATTTCTTCTTATAGCTTCCTCTTTGCATTTTTCACATTGATTTTCAATATATTGAATTGTAAATGGATTCTTCTTAACAGCTTCTAATTGAATCTCTTCAGAAGGATTTTCTATCTCTTTTATATATAAAGGATTTTCCTTAACCTTTTTTAATTCTAAATTATCCATAGTATTCATAAACACACATCCTCAAGTTTATTTTATCTATCTTAATAAAATCTCAATACTTACAACATTTTAATATATTTTATTATATAATAATTATTATTAAATATAAAGACCCTCTATACAGAAAAATACCACCTTAAAGCTAAGGAGGTATTTTAAATTATTTTAATTTAAATATTATACTTATCTATATCCCTTTGAACAGCTTGTAATAATTTATTAAGCTCCCAAACTTCTCCCTCTTCAATAAGTTTATTTAAGCTTATTTGATATCTAGAAGCTTCTGCTACTTTTCCTATTGAAATAAGGGTTAAAATACTATTCATTATATTTGTTATAATATCTGATTTAACCTCAAACAAAGTTTGAGCATCCTTTATCTCATCTTTTATTTCAAGCATTTCTTCATCTAAAGTAAACGCTGCATCTGCTGCACGCTTTAACTTTAACTGTATATCTTTTGGCAGATTCTTTTTGTATTTGTAGTTTAAAGAATGTTCGATTGTAGCCCAGAAATTCATAGCTAAAGTCCTTATTTGAAACTCAGCAAGTATATCCTTTTGCCCTTCTGCCATATTTATAGGATATCTTATAACCACATGATAGCTTCTATAACCACTTGGTTTTACATTACTAACATAGTCCTTTTCATAAAGAACCTGCATATCTCTTCTATTCCTTATAATATTGACAACAGTATCTATATCATCAACAAACTGGCACATTATTCTTATACCTGCAATATCCTCCATTTCATATTGGATTCTATCTACAGGAATATTATACTTATTTGCCTTCTCTAATATACTAGATACTTCCTTTACTCTTCCAGTTACAAATTCTATTGGAGAATACTCATTTTTTCTTCTAAATTCTTTTCTAATACTTCTTAACTTTACCTTTAATTCACTTACCGCTTGATCATAAGGAGTTAAAAAGTCTTTCCAATTTTGTATAGCCATAGAACCACCTATTTCCTAACTCTCTTAGAGAGATTATTTAACTCTCCTCGCTCATTATACCAAAAAAAGTATTAAAACTAAATATTTCGAAGTTTTAATTTATATAAAATCCATAAATTATCGCTGGATAAGTTTTGCTAATTAATAAAAAAATTAAGTTTCTAATCTAATATTTTTATAGGATCAAAATCTATAAAATCACAACTTGTAAGCTTATACTCTATGCCATCTCTCTCTTCATTTAATATCTTGCCCTTAAGAGCCATACCATGAAGATGTCCATATATAACCTTATCTACGCTAAACTCTTTAAATATCTCCATAAAAGCTGAATCTTCAAATTTTTCATTTGTAGGAGGATAATGTATCATACATATTATATTTTCATATCCTGCCTTTTTAGCTTCCTCTAAGGATAATCTTAATCTTATTTGTTCTCTATCAAAAATCTTTTTATCTTTTTGAGTGAATTTATCAGACCCCTCACAAATCCATCCTCTACTTCCACATATAGCCCAATCTTTATATGTAAAAAAATTATTTTGTATAAATTTTGTATTTTCATACATTTTATTTAACTTTGAAATACTTCCCCACCAATAATCATGATTTCCTTTAATTATTATTTTTTTGCCTGGAAGTGAATCTATCCAGTCTAAATCATCCTTACTTTCATCAGCCTTCATTGACCAAGAAATGTCACCTGCTATTAAAACGGTATCTTCCTCAGTAATTTTATTTTCCCAATTTTCTTTTATCTTCTCATGATGATTACGCCACTTCTCACCAAAGATATCCATTGGTTTATCTGTATTAAGTGCTAAATGCAAATCTGAGATAGCATATAACGCCATATTTCATCACCTTTCATATTCTATTTAGTCTTATATGTAATTATTAAAGAAAATATTTTCTTTAACACACTAAAATAAAGTATCTAAACTAATCTATATTTTGTCAGTAATTTATTATACACTTTTATCAATTATATATACAAGTTTCAAAGTAATATAATATAGCAATTAAGTAAATCAATCCTCTCATAAATCTACCGTCTTCTATAGATTATTATTTTAAAAATCAGTACTTGCTAAACATTATCTAAAATAAAAAAGAGTGTACATAGAATATACTTGCTTTAATAACGCTTAGCTAATATATTCTAATACACTCCTCTAAAAAAGTATTATGCTAAAACTATTTTATTGTAGTTTTTCTTACCTCTTTTAATTAAAGCTTCACCATTTTCAAAGTCAGCTTCTTCTAATGTCTTTTTGAAATCAGCAACTTTTTCTCCGTTTAATGATAATCCACCTTGCTTAACAAGTCTCTTTCCTTCAGCTTTTGATGGAACTATTTCAGCTTCAACTAAAATATCTAAAAGTTCACTTCCTAACTTATCTCTTCCTATTTCATAAGTTGGAACATTACTCATATCTCCACCTTGTCCGAATAAAGCTTCAGCAGCTTGTTGAGCTTTTGTGGCTTCTTCTTCACCATGTATAAGCTTAGTTACTTCAAAAGCTAGAACTTTCTTAGCTTCGTTTATTTGAGCTCCTTCTAAACTTGAAAGTCTTCTTACCTCATCCATTGGAACAAATGTTAATAATTTTAAGCATTTTTCAACATCTGCATCATTAACATTTCTCCAATATTGGTAGAACTCATAAGGAGAAGTTTTTTCTGGATCTAACCATAATGCACCATTAACTGTTTTACCCATTTTTTGTCCTTCTGAGTTAGTTAATAATGTACAAGTCATAGCATATGCACTTTCTTGTGATTTCTTTCTTACTAGTTCAACACCAGCTATCATGTTTGACCATTGGTCATCTCCACCTAGCTCCATTTTACAGTTGTACTCTTTATTTAAAACGTAGAAATCGTATCCTTGCATTAACATATAGTTAAATTCTAAGAATGAAAGTCCTCTTTCAAGTCTCTGCTTAAAGCACTCTGCTGCAAGCATTCTATTAACTGAGAAATGAACTCCAACCTCTCTTAAAAATTCAACATAGTTTTGGTTTAATAACCAGTCAGCATTATTAACAAGTATAGCTTTGTCATCTGAAAAATCTATAAATTTCTCCATTTGCTTTTTAATACAAGCGACATTATGTGCTATAGTCTCGTTAGTCATCATTTTTCTCATGTCAGTTTTACCACTTGGATCTCCAATTTTAGCTGTACCACCACCAATTAAAGCTATTGGTCTATGACCGGCTTTTTGCATATGAGCCATGAACATCATTGCTATGAAGTGTCCTACATGTAAACTGTCAGCTGTTGGGTCAAATCCTATATAAAAAGTAACTTTTTCCTTTTCTAAAAGTTCTCTTGTTTCAGCTTCATGAGTAAACTGTTTTATGTACCCACGTTCCATTAACGTATCTAATACATTAGCCATTTGTTTATCCCTCCAAAAAATTTTCATCCAGCTCACTTGCTGGTGCTATATTTAGCATATCATATAGTATATAGTATATCCTTTATTATAGTAATTCTCAATTGATTTATAAAAAAAATAAGAACTATAATTTTCAATTATAGTTCTTATTCTACTTATAGTATTAAATATTTAATAAATACTACAATAATCTATATAAACCAATTATTTTCTAAACTAGCTAAACTTTACGCCACATATTTTTTTATATTTTCAGATATTCTTTCTATATCACCATGAACAGTTACAAATACGTTTACATTTAATTCTCTACTCATAAGTTCTATTTTCTCTAAATAACTTTCTAATTCTTCTAATTCTATATCCTCTAAAATATTCGCTATGCTATCAATATATATACTTTCAACATCATAATCTCTAGAAACTATTCCTTGCAAAAAACCATAAAATTGATCATAGCTATTTATACAGTAATTGTTCATAGGTATAAGTCTAACCTTTTTATTTAATTGAAGCATTCTTTTATTATCATTATCAATAAATATAATACTTCCTTTTGATCTTTCAATCTCCTCATTAGCTAGCTTAACTAAATTTTTGCTTTTTCCAGCACCTCTCTGGTTAAAGAATAATTGAATCATCTTTACCACCCCTTAATAATAATTTTAATCAGGTAAAAACTTCCTTTATATATAATATTCAGAGTTTTCTGAAATTATTAACCTATTGTGCTATATTTATTAAATATAAACTTAGTTATATTTTCTTCATTAATCTCTATAACCTTTACATTGTTAGTAAAGCTCTCTTTTATTTCTTTTCCTCCTAAATTGTAGCTCATTTCCCCATCTCTACTATCTAAACTTATTATTTTTTCATATATCCACATATTCCTTTTTACATATCCTAAACGACCATCTTTATATCTTTTTACAATTTCACCTGGGCAGTATATGGTTAAGTCCTTATTTCCTAGTACAACCTCAATTATCTTATTATATTGAGAATAATCTCTATAAATTATAATATTCCTTATAGTATCAACTATTAGAGACACAGGATATTCATTAGGTACTATCTCTCTTATTTTTTTCTCAGCATTCTTCATCATATCTAAAATATTTCCTCTTATTATAAAAGTTTGTCCGTTACCTAATGAACTTCTTATCTTTATCATATTATGTGGCACATATAGATTATTTACATCAGAAAATACTAATAATCCTCCTAATGTACACGTTGATTTTCCAGAAATACTATTTTTATAAATTATATTACTACTACTTAATAAAAATTCTCTATTTTCCTTTGAAATCTTAATACCCTTTAAGTAAAAATACCTATTTACAAGTTCTTCATTTAAAAATTCTATATTGCTATTAACAATTGGACAGGTCTCTAAATTAAAGTTTATTCCCTTTTGAAATTCAGAAAGAAGCTCTTGTTTTCTCATAATATCAGTAGTAGATCCCCTTCTTATATAAAAAGCTCCATTTTCTCTAATTTGATATGGCTTTTGATAGCTATTAAAAATTACTATTACTAATAACCTTTTCCCCTCTAAAAAACACTCCTCTAAACTAACAGGAACTGGTGGTTCAATTCTTGATGCTACTACTTGTTGAACTCTTTCCTCTGAAATATAATCAGCCTCAACTCCAACAATCCTTTTTGTTTTATCTTCAACCCCAATTATTATATAGCCTCTCCCCCCTCTAGAATTTGCTATGGCGCATATATCCTTAGCTAACTCCCTTTTGGTGCTCTCTGTGAAAAGCTCTATTTTCAGCTTAAAGTCTAACTTCTCATATTCATTTTTCTTTATCAAATTTCTCAACTTATTTTTATCCATAATAACCCTCTTTTTTAATAAGCTCTATTTACGACCTAATGCTTTAAATAAAATATAACATAAATTTAAAACCCATAGAATATTATATTCCATGGGTTCATTTTAATTCCTTATATTTTAGAGTGTATTTCCAGTAATTGTTGTTCCATCAATTTCAACATTAACATTAACCTCTATATTAGTGATAGTTATAGGGTCTTTTAATAAAACTTCATCAGGATATTTTCTGTAGAATAAGTTTCCAACATTAACAATATCTATTCCACTTTCTTTAAAATTATCAAACAGAATTTCTAAATATTGTTTTATTGTGGCTGCCTCTTCTAACTCTAAGATATTTATTACCTTCTCATTAACGATAAGTCTTGACTGTGATTCACCAATTGAACATTTAACTTTTACATCTTTATGTAGAACTATATTTTCTCCATCATAACTTAAAGATGTTTTGGTACGAGCATTAGATATCTCTAATGTTACAAATGTATTTGGATCTTGTGGATTCATAACTTCTAAAGTTCCATCTTTTAATTCTCCTATCAAAATGTTATAGCTCATTCCTTCTTCAGCAGTTATTCGTCTTACTAAAACCTCATTTTTTAGCAAAGCACCTCCACTTAATTCTAATCTTTTCTCCTTCATATCATCTCTTATACTTAAAGCACCTAAAACCATTAAATTTCCGTAATTAGTTCTAGTTTCTAAATAATCATTAGCATCAATAGCTATAACTCTAGAACTTCTATTTGATTTTTGAACTAACTCATCAATAAAAACTCCTAAATACTCTTCATCTACAGTAACATCATTTAAAAGCTCTTCTGGAGAACCAAATAAGACAAACATATATGGTCTAATCATAAATTCTTGATTCTTATTTATAATATCTATGTACTTTCTTATACCATTTTTAGCTGCTTTTTCTGTAAATATATATCCCTTACATTGAGTAAAATCCAACTTACTACTAGAATACATATTTATCTCTTTCATAGCTTCTAAAACTGTTTTTCCAGAACCTTTATATAGAACTCTTCTACCCTTATCTGAACTTTCATTTGAACTTCTATAAGGTTTTACACAATCTAAATATATATCTATATTTCCTATTTCATTTTCATCAAATACAATACTTGTTACAAAGGTAACCTTATTTATATCTTTATAATTATAGCAACCAATAAACATAGTTGACATAATTATTATGCTTAGTAAACTAGCTATAACTTTCTTTAGGTTCATTTTTACCATCCTTGCTAACTATATCTTTTGATATTTTATCTAATTTTCCTCTAGTAATAATATCCTTAAACTTATAACTATTTAAGGTTCCTAGAGGGAATAAGTATTGATACCTGCAACTTCTTAAATGTGCTAAATGGGATAATAATACAATGCTTATTAAGACAACACCTGGAATTCCAAAAAGTGCAGCTACAACTACTATTCCTATACTCCATACAGAAACCGCACCATAAAGCTTTGGAATTAAGAAATAACAGACTGCGCCTAATGCAACAACCACAATTGTTATTCTTGAAGCAATACCTGCTCCTACAGCAGCCTCTCCTAAAATCAATCCTGAAACTAAGCTCATGGAAGTTCCTATAGGTTGAGGTAATCTTAATCCTGCTTCTTTTATTATTTGAAATAATAACATCATTATTATGACTTCTGCTACTATAGGAAATGGAACTCCTGCTCTAGCAACAGCCAATCTAAAAACAAATAAACTAGGCAATATAGAAAAATGATGCGTAACTAATGCAACATAAATTCCAGGTAAAAACATAGCAATAAAAAAGGCTATCCATCTTAAAATTCTAGTAAAACTAGTAAAATACCTATTTAGATAATAATCATCTGGTGTTTGAAAGTTTTCTATAAAAAAGAATGGTACAGTAAGAACAAAAGGTGTACCATCTACTATTATGGCTACTCTTCCTTCTAGTAACTTTGCCGCAACCTCATCTGCTTTTTCTGTATATCCAACTGTATCAAATAAAGTCCTATCTTCTCTAATCTTAGCTTCAATATAGTTTGTATCCAATATAAAATTATAATCTAAGTTTTTTATCTTTTCTCTTATTTCATCGACTAACTCTTTTGGAGCCTTATTTTTTATATAAGATATACATACCACAGTTTGAGTATCTTCTCCAACATATAAAGGCTCAAATTTCAAATTATGATTTTTTATTCTTCTTCTCAATAAAGTAACGTTATCAACAAAGGCTTCATTAAATCCTTCTCTTGGTCCTTTTATTACTGCCTCTGTTATTGGAATTCCAACACTTCTTCTCGTGTATCCCTTTGTTTCACAATATATTACCTTATCATAATTTTTAAATATTATTACTACATCTCCGGACAAGACATGAAGTAATGTATCATTTTTATCCTTAGACCAGTTTGTTATGTTTATATCTATAACCTTAGTCATAATATCATACTCATTATTTATGCCATCTTTTACTAAGGTTAATGGTTTTACTATGTATTCACTAATAAATTGAGTAGAACACAAAACATCCATAAAAACAATTGTGGCTGGTCCTAAAGCAGTATCCACCTCCCTGTATTTAACATCAAAGCTATCTTTTAATTTTTCTTTTAGAAATTCTAATTGTTTTTGCATTTTATTTATCACCCAAAAATATTATCCGCTAGTATTATGTTTAATATTCATTATTTTGAGAATACTAAACTTTGAAATTATAAAAGAAATGAGGTGATGTCTTTGGAAAAGCTAACTGCAAGGCATTTTATATTTTTTATTGTTGCCGCAATAAGTACATCTTTAGTGAACTACACATCACTATTTATAAAATTAGGGGGAAGAGATTCTTGGATTTTCACTATAGTATCTGGAGTTGTTTTCTTCTTTGTAGCTTTCTATATCTTTAATATAATATCTAAAATAAACTACTATGATTTTAAGGAGACTTGCTACATTGTTCTTGGCAAAACCTTTGGCAACATATATATATTAATATTTTCTTTAACTCTAATATTGGTATGTATAGAATCGGCTTCTGTTAGTTCGACTTCTATAAACGTCAATATTTTTCTTGAAACACCAACATGGTATTGTTTATTATTCTTTGTAATTACCGTGTTTCTAATAGGGAAAAATAGATTTAATAGCATACTTATAATATGTATAGTCTCAATTAGTATCGTAATAGCAATAAATTTAATGTTAGCATTGCTAAACATTCAATATGTAAACTACACACTACTTCTTCCTATATTTAAAGATAGAAGGATTTCAGAATATACACTTTGTGCCTTAACCCAATTAGGCTCTTTATCAAGTTTGGCTATAGTACTCCCTATTATTCCAAGAATAGACGATAAAGAGAATCTAAAAAAGGTTTCAATGAATACAATATTTTTAACATGTGTTGCTTGTGCTTTGTTTGTCGTAATTCTTATAGCAACATTTGGCTCTTTAAGAGCATCAAATATATTCTATCCTCAGTTCGTTCAAGCTCAAAGAATTTATTTTGGAGGTTTTGTAGAGAATGGTAATGTTTTTGTTATGATTTCTTCTATATTATCTTGGGTTGTTAAATATCTAATAACCATATTTTCTTTATATACAATTTGGAAAGATAGAGTAAAATATAAGCGTAATTTTATAGCACTGATTTCTATAATAGTATATGTATTTTCTTACTTTATAGCTAAGAATATATACATTCTCTTTATACTATTAAAATACTATCAATACATACTTTTAGTGGTGTTCTTTATATGCCCAATTCTCATATATACAATGGCTAATTTTAAGCGCAAGAAATTTAAATATTTGAAATAAAAAAGTATTGTATTCTTTTTTCTATATGTTATAATTTAAATATAAAATAAAATTTAGTAGATATGTACTTTATTTCTGTCCTGTAAAATTTAGTTTTATAGTATAGATTTCAAACGTACCTAGTAAATTTTACAGGAGGTAAAAGAAATGGAAGATAAGAATTTAGTTTGTAAAGATTGTGGAAAAGAATTCGTATTCACTGTAGGAGAGCAAGAGTTCTTCAAAGAAAAAGGATTCGAAAACGATCCAGTTAGATGCCCAGCTTGCAGAAAAGCAAGAAAAGCTCAAAAAATGAATAGATAATTGATAATTAACGCAAGTTTATTCATAAATTAAAAAGTTCTGCATTCTGCAGAACTTTTTTTATTTCTATTTCATAAAATTAATTTTATTTGGAAATATTATATAAAGCAATCTAACTTATGATTTATATAGACACTTATTATAATACTTATAAACACTTCTCTACTTCAGTATGGAAGTATCTTTTCATAATTAGATTTAATAAATAAAATAAACTTAACTAAACTAAAATTTTCTTTAATTTAGTATCAAAAGTTCCATAGGATACATATTTTTACTTTATTTTATAAATCTTAAAGTTTTTAATTTAATTATATATATTTTATTTTAAACTATATGCTCAAAATTTTAATATATTATAGATAGATTTAGCTTTTTATGGTATATTTATGAGTATATAAAAATGAGAGAAAAGGGATGATAAACAATGTCAAATGCTGAACACTCATCAAATTTTATAAGAAACATAATAATAGATGATTTAGATAGCAAAAAACATGATACAATAATAACTCGTTTTCCACCTGAGCCTAATGGATATTTACATATAGGTCATGCAAAGTCTATAGTTTTAAACTTTGAATTAGGAAAAGAGTTCAATGGAAGAACTAACCTAAGATTTGACGATACTAACCCTACTAAAGAGGATACTGAATACGTTGAATCAATTAAAGACGATGTTAATTGGTTAGGATATAATTGGAGTGAACTTCACTTTGCATCAAACTACTTTGATGAAATGTATAAAAGAGCTATCCTTTTAATTAAGAAAGGAAAAGCTTATGTTTGTGACTTAACTCCAGAAGAAATCAAGGAATATAGAGGAACTCTTACTGAGCCAGGTAAAGAAAGTCCATATAGAAATAGATCTGTTGAAGAAAACTTAGATTTATTCGAAAGAATGAGAAAAGGTGAATTTGAAGATGGTTCTAAAGTTTTAAGAGCTAAAATAGATATGAGTTCACCAAACATAAACTTCAGAGATCCTATAATCTACAGAATAGCTCACGCTAGCCACCATAATACTGGTGATAAATGGTGTATCTACCCTATGTATGACTTCGCTCATCCATTAGAAGATGCTATAGAAGGAATAACTCACTCTATTTGTACTTTAGAGTTTGCTGATCACAGACCATTATATGATTGGTTCGTTAAAGAATGTGAAATGGAAAGTGTTCCAAGACAAATCGAGTTTGCAAGACTTAATATCACAAACACTGTTATGAGTAAGAGAAAATTAAAGCAATTAGTTGACGAAGGTATAGTTGACGGATGGGATGATCCAAGAATGCCTACTGTTGCCGGACTTAGAAGAAGAGGTTATACTCCTAAGTCAATAAGAAACTTCTGTAAGGCTATAGGTGTTGCTAAAGCAGATTCTACAGTTGATTCTCAAATGCTTGAGCATTTCATAAGAGAAGACCTTCAAGAAACTGCTCCAAGAGCTATGGCTGTTATAAACCCACTTAAATTAGTTATAACAAACTATCCTGAGGGAGAATCAGAAGTTCTTGAAATAGAAAATAATCCTAAAGATGAATCAGCAGGAAAAAGAGCTGTTACATTCTCAAGAGAGCTTTATATAGAAAAAGAAGATTTTATGGAAAATCCTCCAAAGAAATATTTCAGATTATTCCCTGGAAACGAAGTAAGATTAAAAGGTGCTTATTTTGTTAAGTGTAATGAAGTTATAAAAGATGAAAATGGTGAAGTTACAGAAATCCACTGTACTTATGACCCAGAAACTAAGAGTGGAACTGGATTTACTGGAAGAAAAGTTAAAGGAACTATTCACTGGGTTGATGCTAACAACTGTATCCCAGCTGAATTCAGATTATATGAACCATTAATCTTAGATGATTGTGAAGAAAATGAAGGAAAGCACTTCCTTGAGCAAATAAATCCTAACTCATTAACTGTATGTAATGGATTCATTGAACCAAGTGCTAAAGTTGCTAAAGTTCAAGATAAATATCAATTATTTAGACATGGTTATTTCAATGTTGATCCTAAGTTTACTAGCGATGATAACTTAGTATTCAACAGAATAGTTTCATTAAAAAGTTCATTTAAATTAAAATAATAAGAAGACCACATAAATGTGGTCTTTTTTATTACTTACTAATACTACATAATATAAAATCTTTAAATTTCTATTATTTTCTATTAAATTATTTTATAATTATAATATGTAGAATTATTCAAAAATTAAGTACATATTTATATAACACATATATAAATTCTAGGAGGTAATTATGCTTGAATTCGTAAATAAAACTGTAATTGATTACCCAATTGAAGAGGTATTTGCAATATTTATAAAAACTGCTAAAAGAGATTTTCCGAAATTTAATTCTAAAAATCCAATAGGAACAACAACTAAAAGAGAGATAGGTAATTATTCAAAGAAAAAAGCAGAGGCTACAATAACAATAACTGATTTTAAAGAAAATGAAGTTTATGCTATTAAAACAGTAACAGACACTGGAGAATACTCTTCTACTTACATATTTAAAAAAATAGATGACTCTAGCTGTCAACTTACACTAAGAGAAGAACAAACCGTGTCGGGAATATTTGGTATGCTAAATAATATTATGCATAAATTTTTATACAAAAAAAGTATTAGGATGAGATTTCAATATTTTGTTCAAGGATTAAATGAGGAACTTAAAATAAGAAAAGAAAATATTGAACGTAGCACAAAAAAAGCTGATTAATTATTATTAACTGAGTCAAAGTATTAAACTTTACTCAGTTATTTTAATATTTAGTTATATTTTAGATGAATGTTGGTTCTTAGCTAAATCTTCAAGTTTAGCTTAATTCTAAATGAAAATCTCAGATTTTAATTTGGCATCTCAAATTTATATAATGTAACATAGTTAGATTATATTATTTATAAAATAAGAAAAAGCTTCTTAACTCTATTTATTATTCTTATGCATATAATATTAAATTTAATTCAGAGAAAAATTACATAAACTCTAACTTTTAGTAAAATTTCTCTACTTATTAATATACTAGAATTCTGCTATTTAAATAATTCAACTTATTAATCAAAAAGTTTATTGAAAATTATTATCATTTATTATTGACATCTTTATATTATTATTGTACTATAATGACATAAACTAATTGAAATTGATTTTCATTTTTAATTATAAATATTAAATTTATGAGGTGATATATATGAAAAAATTAAGTATTATTTATTGGTCAGGAACTGGTAATACAGAAACTATGGCTAATCTTATAGCGGAAGGAGCTAAAGAAAATGGTTTAGAGGTAAAACTTTTAAATGTTTCAGATGCATCTACTCTTGATGTTGAAGAATGTGATGTATTAGCTTTAGGATCACCAGCTATGGGATGTGAAGTAATAGAAGAAGGAGAAATGGATCCATTTGTTGAAGAAATTTCAGGACTTGTATCTGGAAAACCTACTCTATTATTTGGTTCATATGACTGGGGAACTGGTGAATGGATGGATACTTGGAAAGATAGAATGGAAGATTACGGCGCAAGTATAATTAATACACTAATAGTTAATAATATTCCTGAAGGGCAAGATATAGATAAATGTAAAGATGCTGGTAAAGCACTTTAATTAAATTATACTTATTTAAAAGAAAGGTGGAAGTAAGGAAATGAATAATCAATTTCTTAATCTCTTAGAAACTCTTAACAACGAAAAATACATGAGAACTTTTATATCATATTTAATTTCTCCTGTAATAACAGGGATTAAGCCTTCTTCTACCATTACCCTTTCAAAACAGGGTCATAATTTATTTAAACTTTGGAACATGTATGGTGAAGATTTTTTAAATGATCTTCAACTAAAATATGTTTTACTTAGAGAAACTAGTAATTCAAAAATTATTCTTATCTATGATGAGATAAACTTAATGAATACAATATATAAAAAGTCTTCAATGGATTTTCTAGAAAAACTAGACTATAAATTAGAAATGAATTTAGATGATCTTTTAAATCATTTAATCAATAGATGTTCTACTTTTCATTGTCCTCATGAGTTAGGTATTTTTCTCGGGATTCCAGTTAAAGATGTAAAATGCTTTATGGAATGTAATAAAAATAAGTGCTTGCTTTGTAGATATTGGAAAGTATATGAAGAAGAAAAAAAAGCTCAGCAAATCTTTGAACTCTATGATAGTTCAAAAGAAATTGTAATGAATCATTTACTTTCAGGTAAAGATTTAAAAGAAGTTTATAACTTGACAAATAATGTATATAAATTTAACATTTAACTCTCATTGCTAAAAACCACTCAGATTTCTGCCATTATCTGAGTGGTTTTATTTTTAATTTTATCTCTATTTTAAGTGAATGTTGATTATTAGCTAGGTTAGCTAGCTCTTCATAACGCTCTTAATTTCGCAAAGTATTACTTATTAGGAGAGTGTTACAATTCTATCTAATAATCAACACTATTTTAAAACATAACCTAAATTTTTAAAATAGTATATATTTAACTATCTCTTGAAGTTCTTAAAAAATTTATTATATATTCCTTTGAAAATTAATAATAATCCTAAATGAACAATCAATATATTATTCATTGCTTGTAAACTTATATCCTACACCTCTTATGGTTTGAATAAATTGAGGGTTTTTGTCATCACTTTCAATTTTTTTACGTAAGTGTCTAATGTGAACATCAACTGTTCTTGTCTCTCCTATATATTCATAACCCCATATTTTATCTAATAAAAGTTCTCTTGTTAATATATTACCTTTATTCTTTATAAGAAGCTTTAAAAGTTCAAACTCTTTTAAAGTTAACTCCACATTCTTTGTTCCTTTTGTTACTTCTCTTGTTTGGAAGTTAACCACAACATCTCCAAATTTAATTATATTCTCTTCCTTCTTAACATTACTTCTTCTAAGTAAAGCCTTTATTCTAGCCATAAGCTCTCTAATTGAAAATGGCTTTGTTATATAATCATCTGCTCCAAGTTCTAATCCTAATACTTTATCAAATTCTTCACCTTTCGCTGTAATCATCATTACTGGAATATCTGAAGTTTCTTCATTTCTTCTTATTTCTTTACAAACTTCTAATCCATCAACTTCTGGTAACATTAAATCTAAAAGTATTAAATCAAATTTGGTTTCTTTTATAATCCTTAGTGCTTCAGTTCCATTAACAGCTACTTCTGTATCATACCCTTCTTTTTTTAAATTAAATTTTATAAGTTCTCTAATATGTTCCTCATCATCTACTATTAGGACTTTTTTACTGGTCATATTCTGTCCCTCCTTTACCCAAAACACTACTCTATTTTATAGCTTATCATAATATTAAAAACAAAAAAAGATATACCATTACATGATATATCTTTAGATTATTATCCTAGTTCAGTCATATCACCTTTTATGGCGTAAACTATGTTCTCACAAACATTTGTTATGTGATCCCCTATTCTCTCCAAATATCTAGCAACAAATATTAACTTAACCCCTTGGTTTATATTCTTAGGATCTTTGTGCATTGCTGATAATAAATCTACATACACATCATTGTATAAATCATCAACAATGTTATCCTCTAATGCTGCATCATAAGCTAATTTTGTTTCATTGCTATCTAAAGCATTCTTAGCATCTTTTAACATATTTAAACAAACTGATTTCATTTTAGGTATACCAACCATGCCTGTAATATGGTCTTCATTATCTATTTTTATTGTTTCCATAGCTATATTAACTGAATAATCACCTATTCTTTCAAGATCAGTAGATATTGTTGATAAAGCATAAATATTTCTTAAATCCTTAGCCATAGGTTGTTTTAAAGCTGTAAGCTCTATTGTTTTTTCAACAATTTTATTTCTTAAATTATCTATTTCATCATCCATTTTTATAACTTCTCTTGCAAGACTTAAGTCCTTATTAACTATTGAATCTACTGATTTCTCTATAGCTATCTCGCATAGTTCCATCATTTGCTTAGTTTCAACTTTTAATTCTTTTATACTCATCCTTAAATCATCTATACTCATTTTTTATAATCACCCCTTTTATAATTTTAACCGAATCTACCAGTTATATAATCCTCTGTTCTCTTATCTCTTGGATTCGTGAATATTGTATTGGTATCATCAAACTCTACAAGTTCTCCATTTAAGAAGAATGCTGTCTTATCTGATATACGTGCTGCTTGTTGCATGTTGTGTGTTACTATTACTATAGTATATTTATCTTCAAGCTTTCTTATAAGCTCTTCTACCTTTAATGTTGATATTGGATCTAGAGCTGATGTTGGTTCATCCATAAGAATTATTTCTGGATTCATAGCTATTGCTCTAGCAATACATATTCTTTGTTGCTGTCCTCCAGAAAGACCTAATGCAGATGATTTAAGTCTATTTTTAACTTCATCCCATATTGCAGCATCTCTCAAGCTTTCCTCAACAATTTTATCTAGAACCTTCTTATCTTTTATTCCATGTATTCTTGGTCCATAAGCAACATTATCATATATACTCATTGGGAAAAGATTAGGCTTTTGGAATACCATTCCGACTTTAGTACGAAGTGCTATAACATCATCATCCTTATATATGTCTTTTCCATCAACTTTAATTTCTCCCTCAATTCTAACTATAGGAATTAAATCATTCATTCTGTTTAAAGTACGAAGGAAAGTTGATTTACCACATCCTGAAGGACCGATTAATGCGGTAACTTCATTTTCTTTTATATCTATATTAATCTTTTTTAAAGCATTATTACTTGCATAAAATAAATCTAAATCTCTTACTTGAATTTTTGTTTTTTTATCACTCATCTTAATACCACCTTAAATTAATAGTTTGCCTTATTGAATTTTTTAGCTATTAACTTAGCTGAAATATTTAATGCTAGTATTATAACTATAAGCACTATTCCAACTGCAGCCGCTGTTTCTATATCTCCCTTTTCTTTTGTTACAAGATAAGCTTGAACTGTAAGTGTTCTTGCGCTTGAGAAAATTCCCTTTGGCATTTGTGCAACAGTTCCAGCAGTAAGTAATATAGCTGCTGACTCTCCAATTATACGTCCAATTGATAATATTACTCCTGAAAGTATTCCAGGCATTGCACTTGGTAATATTACTTTATATAAAGTTTGAAACTTTGTGGCTCCTAATCCTAATGAAGCTTCTCTATATGATTCAGGCACTGTTTTTAATGCCTCCTCTGTTGTTCTAATTATTACAGGTAAGATTATTATTGATACTGTTAATGAACCTGCTAAAATTGAATATCCCATCTTTAAAGCTACTACAAAGAATATACCACCGAATAATCCATAAACTATTGAAGGTATTCCAGCTAAACTCTCAGTAGCAAATCTTATAAATTTAACCATTTTTCCTTGTTTAGCATATTCTTGTAAGTAAACAGCAGCTAAAACTCCTATTGGTGTAGCTACCGCTAATGAAAGTAAGACAGTCCATAGTGTTGTCACTATCATTGGTAATATTCCACCACCACTTGCTGAATAATTACTTGTTAAGAATGTTAAATTTATTTTTCCTATACCCTTTACAAATATAAATCCTAATATTATTACAAGGATTCCAATTGTAAAGGCTGCTGATAACCAAACTAATCCATTTAATATATTATCTTTAACTTTTCTCATATTTATTTACCACCCTTATTGGAAAGTTTACTTAGCACTAAGTTTAGTATTAATATGAATGTAAATAATACTACTCCTGTTGCAAATAACATTTCTTGATGAGTTCCAAAAGCATATCCCATCTCTAAAGCTATGTTAGTTGTAAGTGGTCTTACACTATCCATTATAGAACTTGGAATAACTGGTGTATTACCTGCCACTAATATAACTGCCATTGTTTCTCCAATAGCCCTGCCTATACCTAATACTACACCTGTCATTATGCCTGACTTTGCTGCCGGTACAACAACCTTGAATATTGTTTCAGTTTTTGATGCTCCTAAAGCTAATGATCCCTCTTTATATGCATTTGGTACAGCTCTTATAGCCGTCTCTGAAACTGTGATGACAGTTGGTAACATCATTATCGCTAATACTATTATTACAGCTAATAAACTCTGTCCCTTTGGTAAGTTAAATATATCTTGTATTGTAGGAACTATTACAGCCAATCCAAATACCCCATATAAAACAGATGGTATTCCAGCTAAAAGTTCTACTGCCCCTGACATAATTTTTGCTATTTTTTTTGGTGCTATCTCTGCTATGAATATTGCTGTTAATATTCCTATAGGTACTCCTATTATTAACGATCCTATTGTAGCACCTAAAGAAGCTACTATCATAGGCAATATTCCATATTTATTTGCACTTGGTATCCATTGCGTCCCAAATATAAAGTCCCAAAAAGAATATCCTTCTATTATAAATGGTCTTAATCCTTTATAAAAAACAAATCCTATTATTAAAAGTAAGCTTATTACAGCTATTGAGGCACTTACTAAGAATATTTTTTCAGTTAAGCTCTCTATAAAGTACTTATTCTTATTATTTTGACTTTTAGCTTCCATATTTACCTCCACCTAAAAATAATCTTTCCATAATATCTTTCGCATTTTTTTCAAATTAATTCTTTTTAATTAATAAGCTTATCCTACACTTATTAATCCTTCCTCTTCTACTATTTCTTGTCCTTCTTTAGTCATCATAAAATCTATAAACTTCTTTGAATTTTCGCTTAAATTATTTTCTTTATAAACTAATAAAAATGGTCTTGATAGCTTGTACGTTTTGTTTTGTACATTTTCTGCTGTAGGTTTTACTCCATCAACACTAACTGCATGGACTGAATCATCTACATAACTAAATGATATATATCCTATTGCATTCTTATTTCCTGCTACCATAGTCTTTATGCTTCCTGACCCATCAGATATTTGAGCTTTTGGATTTAATTGTTCTGAATTAAATCCAACTATTTCTTGGAAAGCATCTCTTGTTCCTGATCCATCTTCTCTTGAAACTAATACTATTGGAGTATCTTCTCCTCCGACTTCTTTCCAATTAGTTATTTTTCCTGTATAGATATCTTTTATTTGTTCCATGGTAAGATTTTGCACTGGATTTTCATTATTAACTATTACTGACATTCCATCATAGGCAATAGGTTTCTCTTTAATTCCAGCCTCTAATTCTTTTTCTTTTAAATCTCTTGATGAAATTCCTATTTCTACAGTTCCATTTATAGCATCTTTTATCCCTGCTGATGAACCTAATTGATTTATCTCAACAGTTACATCAGGCATTTCATTTTTAAATGCTTCAGCCTCAACCTCAATAACTGGCCCTACTGAACTGGAACCTGAAATTTTTACTATATTTGCTCTTGATCCTTCTCCACAGCCTGTCATTAAAAATCCCATTGCTAAAATACTACTTAAGGCAACTATTACTCTTCTCCTATTCATTTTTGTCCTCCGCTTATATCAATTTAATATACATTTAAAATCTAATTATAATTTTTATTTATCTTTATATTTTTATTTCGCTTACAAGATTAATGATATTCTTACTAGGTTAAGTTAATATTATTTCTATGTTAAATCTATGTAAAAAACTTAAAAAAATCCTAAGGATAGCTTTAAGTTATCCTTAGGATAAATGTATATTAAATATATAAGCGAACTATTTAACTTTTATTAAGTGCTCTTTAGCAACTATATCTTGCCCTTCTTCACTTAATATAAAATCTATAAAACTCTTGCCTGATTCTGTTAAAACATCTTCCTTATAAACAACTAAGAAAGGTCTTGAAACTTTGTAAGATTTGTTTAAAACATTTTCTGGTGTTGCTTCTACTCCATCAACCTTTAATGCACTTACAGTATCATCTACATAACTAAATGATATGTATCCAATAGCATTCTCATTTCCTTCAACTAATGATTTTATGTTACCTGATCCATCTGATATTTGAGAATTTACAGTTAATTCTTCTGCTTTAAATCCTACTATCTCTTGGAAAGCATCTCTTGTTCCTGATCCATCTTCTCTTGAAACAACTACTATTGGTGTATCCTTCCCACCTACGTCTTTCCAATTTGTTATTTTGCCTGTATATATATCTTTTATTTGAGCTATAGTCAAATCTTTAACTGGATTATTTTTATTAGTTATTAATGCTATTCCATCATAAGCTATTTCTACTTCTTTAAGTCCAGCTTGCTTTTCTTCTGCCTTAAGATCACGAGAAGCCATACCTATTTGTGAAACTCCCTCCATAGCATTTTTTATTCCTGCTGATGAACCTATTTGATTTATTTCTATAGCAACATCTGGCTTTTTAGTTTTAAATGCTTCAGCTTCAGCTTCCATAACTGGTCCTACAGAAGTTGAGCCTGATACGCTTACTACATTTGAAGATTTAGTTGCCCCACCTGAAGAAGTACATCCTACCATTGCTGTTGCACCTATAAATATAGTTCCTATAATTGCTATTAATCTCTTCTTAAACATATTTAATTTCCCTCCCAAATCTCAGTTAATATTGAGTACACTCTTATATTATCTTCTCAAAGTTAAAAGGAAATTATGCTAAAGTTAAGTCCATGTTAATAAAAAAATAAAGGCTAAAATAGAATAGGAATCCATTTTAACCTTTTATGCCTATTAGCACTTATAATAAAAGTTATGAATATATTCCGAGAATTACTGAATTTCACTAAGAAATTATAGCAATTACTACGTGTTATTTACTAAAGATTCGAAACTCCCTTCGGTCAAACAGTCTCAACTTCTTAAAGTAAATCCCACTACATAATTGCTTAAATTCTAAAGCTTATTCAGATATTCTATTCATACTATTAATAACTTTTATAAATTAATGACTAAAAAACTAGCTTAATTATTATTTTATAGTATTAGCTACATTTATTAATCTTGGTAATGCGTACTCAAAGAAATCTTTGTAACTTTGGCAATAGTAGTTTAAATCTAATTCTGAATCTTCTTTTGAATCTCTACATCTTCTACATCCACCTTTACAAAGTGTGAACCATCTACATTTTTTACACTCTTCATCTATTTTAAATGATGATTTTATAAATTCGTGATTAGTCTTTGTTTCAAAAAGTTCTTTCATTGTAATATCTTCTATATTCCCAAGCTTCCATTTGTCTAAAACGTAAAAATCACATGGATATACTCCACCATCACTTTCAATTACAAATTGACAAGTGCATGTACCATTCATTCCACAAGATGATGATTTTCCAAATATCATAGTTTCTAATAAGCTATCAAAATATCTTATACTTATTCTATTTCCATTCATAAAATCTTTGTACCATTCATCAAACAGCTCTTTTAAAAACTTACTATAATCTTTAGGTTTTAATGAATATTTGTAACTTCCCCATTCTTCGTATAATGGATCTAAACAGTTTATAAATTGGAGAAACTTAAAATCTTTTTCCTTGAAATATTTGTAGACTTTTTTCACATGTTTTGCTGTATTAGATGTAACAACACAAAGTATATTGAATTCAACATTATACTTTTTAAATAATTCTGCTGTCTTTTCTACTTTATTAAAAGTATCTAGCCCTAAGCAATCTTTTCTATTTAAATTATGTATTTCTTTTGGACCATCAATAGATAATCCCACAAGAAAATTGTTCTCACTTAAAAATTTTGCCCACTTTTCATCTATTAAAGTTCCATTTGTTTGTATACTATTATATATTTTTAACCTCTTATGATTATACTTTTTCTGAAATCCAGTTAACTTTTCAAAAAATTCTAGTCCTGCTAAGGTCGGTTCTCCTCCCTGAAAAGCAAAACTACAATGTTCATCTGCCTCATTTAAAACTCTCTTGACCATATTTTCTAAAACTTCTTCTCTCATAATTCCATAACTCTTAACTTCTCTACTCTCGCTTAAAGAATGATAAAAGCAATAAGTACATTTTAAATTACATGCACTTGAAGCTGGCTTAATAAGCAAACTTAATGGTGGCATCCCAATTCCCCCTCTTAATTCTTTCATATTACTATAAAAGCTTTATTTATTCCTTTTAGTAAATTATCCTCTTCACTAATTAAATTTAAAAGTATTAATATTATTTAGTCACTATACCCCTTAAAACATAGTTCTTAACAACTTTTATATCTAGAAAAACCTTTACTTTCCCCCTATACTTTTACTAATTCTTCTTTTCCCAAAACTTGATGACTAGTCTTTTCATTTATTAATCTTACCACTTTATTCATTTCATATTGATCTCGTCCTTTAATTTTATATTCTTCGCCATTATTTAAAAATATAGTAATTAAATAAACATATCTATTAGCTGTATTATTTATGCTAATTTCTTTAACATCTTTAAAATTTAACGTTTTCTCTCCATTTACAAAAAGAACAAAATCATTCTTTCTTATAATAATAGTACTTTTAATATTTTCCTTTGTAGTATATATAACCATTCCAACACAAAAAATAATAGTTAATAATCTCCATATAATTGATGTAAGATTATCAGGTTCCCTTGCCATAACTCCAATTACCAAATCAAAAGCAAAAAATATTGTTAATACGTTTGATAGTTTATCATATAATAAACTAATACCTTTTGAATCTGTTTTTTTCTTTTCTAATTTAATAGCTTTTAATTGATTATTCCTATAAATAATCAATCCACCTAATATTAAAATACACATAATTAATCTGCCAATCATAAAATACTCCTTTGTTTACCCTTCTAAAAGTAAGTTCTCCCAAATCAAACTTCACAATTTGTTCATTTTCTTTATTATAGCATTTTTACAAATTAAAGAAAATATGAATTTTTCTGTATAAAAAATCACTAGATATAACTAAAGTAATATTTAAATAAGTGATTAGAATTTCATTTATTCTTTAATAAATATAACATTAAAAGGCTGAGACTGTTTTACCAATGGGCGTTTCGAAGCCTTAGTTATATTTATGGCAGAATGAATATAAATTCTTCACGAAATTCAATAATTACTAAGCTATATCTAGTGAACCTTTACTTAATAAAGCTATTAATTCCTATCTTGGGATTAATCCTATTTTCTTTTGCATTTTTCTTAATGTTTTCATTGCAGTATAATTTGCTTTTTCTGCACCACTCTTATATATTTCTTCTAAAGCTTTTTTATCACTTAATAAAGCCTTAACTTTTTCTTGAACTGGCGCTAATTCCTCAACTATTGCATCTCCAACATCCTTTTTGAAGTCAGCATATCCTTTTCCATTATACATTTCAACAACCTCTTCTGGAGTATTTCCTTTTATCGCACAAAGAATATTGATTAAATTCTTTACTCCTGGCTGTTCATCAGTATAGTTTACAACCCCAATACTATCTGTTACTGCTCTTGAAATTTTCTTTCTTATAACATTAGGTTCATCCATTATTAATATGAAACCATTTGGATTAGCATCTGATTTGGACATCTTTTTGCTTGGATCTTGTAAGTCCATTATTTTTGCTCCTTCTTTTGGAACATATCCATCTGGTATAGTGAATGTTGGACTATACGTATTATTAAATCTAGTAGCTATATCTCTTGCAAGCTCTAAATGTTGCATTTGATCTTTTCCCACTGGTACAAGATCTGCATTGTATAAAAGTATATCTGCTGCCATAAGAACTGGGTAATTAAATAATCCTGCTCCTATTGAATCTCCCATTTTCTTTGATTTATCTTTATATTGAGTCATTCTACTTAATTCACCCATGTATGAATTACATGTTAAAAGCCATGAAGCCTCTGAATGAGCTGGTACATGTGATTGGATAAATAAAGTGTTTTCTTCTGGTTTTATACCTGATGCTATGTATATAGCTAAAACTTCTAAAGTTCTTCTTCTTAAATCAGCTGGTAATTGTTTTACTGTTA
The DNA here is from genome assembly GCF_057782465.1 of Clostridium sp. LIBA-8553. Classification (NCBI taxonomy): domain Bacteria; kingdom Bacillati; phylum Bacillota; class Clostridia; order Eubacteriales; family Clostridiaceae; genus Clostridium; species Clostridium sp. LIBA-8553. The sequence goes on along the minus strand of NZ_CM173489.1, from coordinate 715,235 downwards.
TTGCATGTAAATCAACAACACAGAAATAACAGTCATATTCCTCTTGTAATTTAGTCCAGTTTTTTATGGCTCCTAGATAATTTCCTAATGTTAAATCACCTGATGGTTTTATTCCACTAAAAATAATTTTTTTCTTATCTTCCATTACTACTCTGTCTCTATACTAAAACATAAAATTATATCAAGAGACAGATACACCTCCCTTATTTTAATTACTATATAAAATTTAACTTATTTTTCTTGAATAAAGCTCTTAATTAAATCTACGTTATTTAAAAACTTTAAATAGATCATCTTATTTATTAATTTAAAAATAAAAAAGTCCTATAAGCCATAAAGACTTATAGGACGAATATATCGTGGTACCACCTAATATTACAAAGATAAACTCTTTGCATCTCTACCTTGTAACGTAAGGATTACGATTTAGAATACTAAAAATTCCTCTAAACACCTCAAAGATCCATTCAACTTAATCATAACTATCATACTCTCAGCAACATATGACTCTCTGTAAGTCTGGTTTTAAGCCTACTAATTCTTTTCATAGATATTTTATATTAACTTTAATGTTATTTTATCATTTTTTTACTTTTAGTCAAGAATATTTCTTTTATTAAATTATTGATAAGTTAGAAATTATCTATATGCGCTAAACGCCCACATTAACATTAAATCAATATTTTCTTTATTTTTTTATTAATTTATCAATTTTATATTCTTATTATTTCATTTATAAAATATTTTTATTGATTTTATTTAACATTGTGATAATATATTATTATAACTTTTATAAATAAAATTAAAAATTACTCAAAGAATAATAATGAAATATTATAGAAAATTGTTACGAAATTTAATTTAATTATTTCAGAAAGATGAGGTGTATTATGAATAACAAAAGATCAGACTTTTTAGTAATCGGCTTTGCATTATTTTCAATGTTTTTAGGTGCAGGTAACCTTATTTTCCCTCCTTTTTTAGGAAGAAATTTAGGACCTGACTACTACTTAGGTATTATAGGCTTTATAATAACTGGTGTTGGTGTTCCTCTACTTGGAATACTATCTTCAATGAGAGTTAACGGAAAATTTGAATTATTCGGAGATAAAGTTGGTAAGAAGTTCTCATTAATATATTCAATAGCCTTGTTTATACTTATAGGACCATTATTGGCTATACCAAGAACAGCGGCTACTACATATGAATTGGCTTTTGCCCCTAACTTCCCTAACATAAATTATTTTGCAATAATAGTTGCTTACTTCTTAATAAACTTAATATTTGTATTAAAGCCATCAAAAGTTATAGATGTTTTAGGTAAATTCTTAACTCCTATATTATTAGCAATATTATTTTTCTTAATAGCTAAAGGAGTTCTTAATCCAATAGATGCCTTAACAACATCATATACTCCTGATGCTCTTTCTATATCATTACTTGAAGGATATCAAACAATGGATGCAATTGCAGCTGTTATATTCTCTTCAATAATATTAGGTTCAATAAAAGCTAAAGGATATACTGGTAAATCTAGTTTTAAAATACTTATTAAAGCTGCAGTTATTGCAATCGGAGGTTTGGCAATAATTTATGGTGGATTAATATTCCTTGGTGCTCATACTGGAAACCAAGCTTTAGATTTATCAAATTCTCAATTATTACTTTTCGTAGCTGAAAGTATTCTAGGACATGCAGGAGCAATATTAATAGGAATATCAATGGCATTAGCTTGCTTAACAACATCAATAGGATTACTTTCTGCTGGCGGAAGCTTCTTTGAAAGAGTTTCTAATGGAAAGCTACCATATAAATTCAATGTTATATTAATGACTATAACAAGTATATTCGTTGCTAGCATAGGATTAGATAACATAATATCATTATCAGCTACTTTACTTGGTATTATATATCCAGTAACAATAGTTCTTATATTATTAAATCTATTCCATAAGAGAATAACTAATCCACTTACTCCTAAAGTTACTGTATATGTTACTTTAACATTCAGTATATTAATAACTTTAGCTGGTTTTATACCTGGATTAGAAAACTTTGTTTCTTTACTTCCACTATACTCTAAAGGATTTGGCTGGTTATTACCTGCATTAGTAGGATTTATAATACCTAGTATTATTCCTGTAAGAAAAACTGCTACAGCTTAGAAAATATTAGCTTGCAATAGAAAACAAAGGATTTTTTAAATTTCTTTGTTCCTTCTACTTGCAAGCTATTTTTAATTTCAAAGTTTATACAATTAAATAAATTAAAATGTATATCTTTCTATATCTTTTTTTAAGGTAAAAGAATCTGTAATTTTTAATATTTTTCTTGCTACTTAAATTGTCTTTTAATTATTTAATAAGTATATCCATAACTTTACAACTAATACAATACGATGCTACAATTATTCTATAATTTTAAAAAGGAAGGATGTTTACATTGGCAAATAACAAAAATAAAAAAGGAAAATCGAAAAAATCTGCTAAAAATCGTAAGTTAATAATAACACTTTCGATTATAGGACTTTTAATAGTAGGTTTAGTAGGTGGAGTTGCTACCTATGGGTTAACAATGCTTAACAAAATGAATAAAGTTGATTTAAATGAGGAGGATCTTGGAATAAATAAAGATGTTGATGAAAAGCTTTCAAAATATGATGGTATAACTAACATAGCTTTATTTGGAATTGATGCAACTGAGGGGAATAATGGTAGATCAGACGCTATAATGATTGCTACCATTGATAAGATACATAAAAAACTTAAATTAACTTCAATAATGAGAGACTCTTATGTAGATATTCAAGGACATGGAAAAGATAAAATAAACCATGCTTATGCTTTTGGTGGACATGAGTTAGCATTAAAAACTTTAAATGAAAACTTTGATTTAAACATTAAAGATTTTGCTACAGTTAACTTCTCATCACTACCTAAAATAATAGATTCTGTTGGCGGAATAGAATTGGATATAAGATCTGACGAACTTCAATATATAAATAATTATATAAATGAACTTAATACTTTAAATAAAACAAATGCACCTAATATAACATCCACAGGTGTTCAACATGTTAATGGAACTCAAGCTTTAGCTTACTGTAGAATAAGATATACTTCTGGCGGTGATGGAGAAAGAACTGAAAGACAAAGGATAGTTTTAAGTAAACTATTTGAAAAATTCACTCAAGTTTCTCCAAGTAAATATCCATCAATATTAAATGAACTTATGCCTATGGTGACTACTAGTCTTTCTTCTAGTGATATTTTAAGCCTTGCAACAACAGTTGCATCTATGGGTAGTTCTGGATTAGAACAAGAAAGATTCCCTAAGGATACTTACTCAAAAGGTGAAATGATAAAAGGTGTTTATTACTTAGCTTTTGACAAAGATGCTACTGTTAAACAAATTCATAATTATATCTTTGAAGATATAAAAATTGATTAAACAACTTAAATACAGCATATAATTCATATGCTGTATTTCCACGTAAAACCTTTTATGGTATATTGTTATTAAATATTTAATAGTTAAGGAGGAGCTAATGAATAAAAAAAAATTATCTTTAGTATTAACTTCATTTTTAATAATTAACTCTAGTAAAATTGTGTTTGCTAAAGAAATTAATCATTCTGAACAAAAGGTTGCTATTGAAAACTCAATAAATAATATAAACCAAGGCTGGATTAAGAAAGACTCCAAATGGTATTATTTAGACTCTAATAATCAACCTCATAAAGGTTGGTTAAATTTAAATGAAACATGGTATTACTTAGATACTGCTAATGGTGAAATGAAAACTGGATTTCAAGAAATAAATGGGCATAAATATTACTTTGATTTATATAATGGCTTTATGAAAACTGGCTGGGTTAAATCTAATGGTGAGTACTATTTCTTTGGTAAAGATGGCGCTATGAGAACTGGTTGGATTAACGATGGTTGGACTGATTATTATTTAAAACAAGATGGTACAATTTATAAAGGTTGGCTAGATGATGGACTTAACAAATATTTTATGGATGATAATGGTCAAATGAAAAAAGGCTGGGTTAAATATAACGGAGAATATTACTTCTTTGGTCCTGATGGCGCTATGAGAACTGGCTGGATTAATGATGGTTGGACTGACTATTATTTAAAACAAGATGGTACAATCTATAAAGGTTGGTTAGATGACGGACTTAACAAATATTTTATGGATGATAATGGTCAAATGAAAAAAGGTTGGGTTAAATATAACGGAGAATATTATTTCTTTGGTCCTGATGGCGCCATGAGAACTGGTTGGATTAATGATGGTTGGACGGATTATTATTTAAATTCAAACGGAACTCCTCATACTGGTTGGCTTAATTATGATGGTAATAAATATTATTTAAACAAAGATGGATCCATAAAAAAAACATGGCTTTTCCTAGATAATAAATGGTATTACTTCGAAAACAATGGAGTAATGGTCAAAAACGCTGAAAAAAGCATCAATGGTAATACCTATAAATTTGATTCAGATGGCGTAATGATTACTGATAAATGGTTTGGTTCTACTTATGTAAATAAAGATGGAATTGTACTATATGGTTCACCATCTAGATCTCATTCATATACTCAGTACAAGCTATTTAATTATATGAGTAATGAGAATAACAGAGAATCTGTTCATCAGGCTGCAATAGATCTTCATGGTGGCGAAACAACTAATAACTGTGTTTACTTTACTTCTGAAGCACTAAGAAGAGCAGGTGTTGATATCCCTCTATATGTAGCAAATACTTACCAACTTGAAAGAGCATTACTTTCTAGAGGATGGGTTAAATCTACAAATATAAGTGATCTTAGACCAGGTGATGTAGTATTCTCTTCATATAAGCACTCATTTACTTTTATGAACTGGTATAATAACGATTATGCCTATATAGTAGATAATCAAAAAAAATATTTTGGATCAGTTCTTCATAAAAGACTGGTATCAGTAGATGATCCAGTTAATGATACTATAAGAGCAACACATTTCTTTTATTTACCGAAATAATATATGTTAAAAAGCATCTTTAAGTACTAAATCTATTAATCATTATTGAAATTTATCTTAATTTATAAAATAAAAGGACAAGCTATTAATTAAAATCATTTAGTTAATAGCTTGTCTTTATTATTTCTCAACTATTGATTTAACGTAATCTAATTCTTCTAAATTATCAATTTCATAAATACTATCTTCTGAAATCTTTTTAATATGGATATCTAGCTTAGAAATATTATTTTTCACAATATCATCCCAATATAAGTTGCTAAAATCGCCATTTTCAACCATGTCTTCAATTTCTTTAACTATTATGTCAGTATCTTTTTTATCCCAATAAGATACTCCACATAATATATACCCTTCATTATCTCCAACCTCTATATCATTAACCTTTAAATTTTCATCAAAGTGAAGTTTCCATTCGCCTTTAAATCCTTTTTTATTAGCAGAAAAATACATTGATGTTTCAGGATTTTGTAGTAAGAAGTTTTCTGCTATATAAACATCAGCATCTACAACATATGTATCTTCTAAATATTCTCTTACTAAATACATAGTGTATATATTATTATAAACATCATATTTATCATTATGAACTAATTTTACTCCATATTTATCTTTTAAATACTCAAATTTTTCTGCAAGATAACCTGTAACTACAATAATTTCTTCTACACCCTTCTCTTTTAAAAACTCTATTTGTCTTTCTAAAAGAGGTTTCCCATTGACTTGTATAAGTGACTTAGGTGTATCTAAAGTTAATGGTCTTAATCTAGTTCCCATTCCTGCTGCTAGTAATATTGCTCTCATTTATTAAATCTCCTTTATTATTCGCTACAAACTTAATTTATACTTATTCTTCTCATTAAATACTCTATTTTAAATAATATTAATTCTAAAATATATAATAATTTCTTAACTTATAAGCTATTATTGCTTATTTCAAGATATAATTTTAATTATTTAATAACTATGCTACAGAATTAGTAACATTAGTTAATTCCTCTTCATGAGCTGGTTGAGTTGCAACTACAAACGAACCTATCATAACCATTAAAGCACATATAACCATCTTAATAGTTATATCGTGTCCTAATAAGAATTTATCAAAGACCATAGCCCAAACAACATAAGTTATATTAAGCCCCATTGCTCTTGTTGGCCCTAACTTATGTATAGCCGTATAATAACATACATAAGAAATAGTTCCCATTAAAGCTGTTATTATTATGACCCAAAGGATATTTCCCTTTAAAGCCTCAAATACTAATGGATAAGCCTTTAACAAAGGAAGAATTATTAACCCTGAACAAACCGCTGATATAAATTGACGAATCTGCAAAGCTTGTTTAGGATTTATTTCTTCATCTTTCATTCCATAGGAACATATTACAGACTCTGCTCCCCATCCTAGAACGCTTAGTCCAGCGAATAAAAATCCTATTATATTTGCCTCGCCGCCATTATTGCTAAATCCTAAAAGTGCTATTCCTAATATGCTTATTATTAATCCAACATAACCTTTTTTGCTAATTCTCTCTTTTAAGAATATAGCAGCTAAAACAGCTCCAACAGCTGGATATATTGATGATATGGTAGCTGCATATGAAGGTCCTATATATTTAACAGAAAGCAAATATCCTATCATTCCTATTGGACCTCCAAGTATAGATGCTAAAACAACATATTTTGTACTTGGTGTCTTTAATGCCTTAAAAAGTTTTCCAACTTGTCTTGTACAAACCATATAAAGAAACATCCATAAAGTTGAAAATAAATCATGTAAAAATGTACTAACAAAAGGTGCTAACACTATAGCTACCTCTGTATTTATGAATGGAGCCATTGATAATATAACTCCAACTAAAACAGTATCCAGCCCCCAAGCTATAGCAGACATCACTCCGCTTCCATAGCCTTTATAATTACTTTTAAACATATGACCTCTCCTTAAAACTAATAAATTTAATTATTGCCCCATTAAAACTTTATCTAATACCTCTAAATTTTTCTTTCCTCTATTATATCTGTCTATTCCATAAGTTCCAAAGTCGTCTCCTTGAGCCTCTTTAAGCACAGTCCATATACTCCATAAAAAATCCTGACATATTTTATAAATAAGAATTCTTATCTTATGTTTTTCTTCAGTTGAATTATTAAAGTATAAATTTAAGAATAACTCCTCATCATCCTCTGAAAAATCACACTCTATTGAATGTGCTGCTAAATCCCACATAGGATCATTTAATCCACTATATTCCCAATCTATTAAGAACATTCTTTCGTTAATATCTTTAACAAAATTCTCTGGAACAGTATCATTATGACATGGCTTTATTTCCATTCCGTATTTATCCAAAGTTTTTTCTAATTTTAATACCCTTTCTTTAATTTCATAGTAATCTTTAAAAAGAGTACCATTAACCTTCTTAACAATATTCTCATAATCCTCTATTTTCTCAAAAACATTAAATCTATTTTTCATCTTTAAATTAGAATTATGTAAAGTTCTTAAGGCACCTACAACTAACTCCATATTTTCTTTCTTTTTAGCTGTTGCTGGATTAAGAGTTTCTGCTCCTTCTATAAGTTCAGCTATTTTAACTCCTGATTCCTCATCAAAGAAAAGTATCTTAGCATCTATTCCCTCTTCAGCCGCTAGCTTAGAATTTATCATTTCATCTTTTCTATTTATCATAGAACTTGTACCAGCACCAGGTATTCTAACTATGTAAGCTTTATTATTTACAAAGGCTTTATAGTTTTTATTAGTCATACCACCAACAGGAAGTATCTCTTTTATATCCTTTTCACTAATTCCTAAACCTTCAATTATAGCATTCTTAACTTGCTCTATCTTATACTGCATTTCTCTTCTTCTTATCATAGGAATAATATGTTTTTTTACCTTCTCATATTGCTCCTCATTATCAATTTCTCCCCACACAAGATCATTTATTTTTTCATATCCAACCTTATAATTTCTAGCTACATCTAGCATAGTGTATTCGTAATTCATATATGGATTTATGTTATATTTAAATTCTTCTAACATCATTTTAAATAGTTTATATGATATTTTACTTATACCTATCATTTCACCATCTATCTTATTAAACTGATGTATGTCCTTTGACATTTTAAAAAGATAACCATCTCTTATTTCAACAAAAGCTTCATCACCCGATCCACTTTCATTAGTAATTAAAATACAATCTCTATTTTCATTTTTAATAATTTGCTCTACAGCTCTACTTTCAAAAACAAGATCATTTTCTACTAATATAAAGTCATCATTTATATGTTCCTTAGCTAACTCTAAAGAACTCATAGTACCTGTCCATTTATAGTTAGAATTTGTTACACAAACAATTGATGAGTCTTTTTCTGCTAGATTCTCATAATACTCTTTCTTATAGCCAGTTACTATAACAATCTTTTCTATTCCATTTGATTTTAAGGACTCAATTATTCTATCAATAATTTTAAATTCTTCAATTTCTAAGAACCCTACTGGCTTTCCAAAACTTCCTTTACCACCAGCACCTAAAATTACAGCTTGCTTCACTTTATAGAATTTATCTTTATGTATAGCTAATTTTGTATTTTTTATTTTATCTAATGAATTTTCTAGTAAAGCAATACCTGCTTCTGTTACTTCATACTTAACATTTCTCTTATCTATATCATTCTTTGTTATATATTCACTATTTAACAATTCTTTAAGCAAAGAATTTACTTTCCCAACAGAAATATCTAGTCTTTCTGCTAGTTTTCTTTGACTTATATTTTCTTCATCATTTAAGACCTTCAATATTTCAACCTCATATGTTAACATTCCTCTTCCCCTTTCGTTCATTTTTTGAACATTTATATAATATCACAAATTTTACCTTATTACAATTAAAAGGTAGATTCAAAATAAGAATCTACCTTTAATTAATATGCTCTTTTATATGATTATAGATTTATCTAACACACACATTACAAGGATCGTTTTTACCCTTAGCTTTGGCTTCACTTAGACTCATGCTTAATATTTGAGAACTTCTTTTTAATGTTGTGCAATTTTTGCTATAATGATAACTTGTTCCATTTGGTGTTACATATACAGTTGAATTATTTTTAATAGGTGTTGCTATTCCATTTTCAGCTATTTTCCATCCATCTATACTTGTATTTTTACTCATTACACCCGAATCATTAAAATGATACCAATTATCTCCTATTGTTTGCCAACCAGTTCTCATTGCTCCATCTGATCCTAAATAATATCTTACTCCATTTTCATCAAACCAACCTTTTTTCACTGTACCATTGTTATTTAAGAAATAATAAGCATATCCATCATTTATCCAACCAGTTCTCATTGCTCCATCTGGTCCGAAGAAATAGTATTCACCATTATGGTTAACCCAACCTTTTCTCATCTGACCATTATCATCCATAAAATATTTATTTAGACCATCATCTAGCCATCCTTTATAGATTGTTCCATCCTTCTTTAAATAATAGTCTGTCCAACCATCGTTTATCCATCCTGTTCTCATTGCTCCATCTGGTCCAAAGAAATAATATTCTCCATTATATTTAACCCAACCTTTTCTCATTTGACCATTATCATCCATAAAATATTTGTTAAGGCCATCATCTAGCCATCCTTTATAGATTGTTCCATCCTTCTTTAAATAATAGTCTGTCCAACCATCGTTTATCCATCCTGTTCTCATTGCTCCGTCTGGTCCAAAAAAATAATCTTTATTACCATCATTCACCCAACCAGTTTTCATATTTCCATTTGTATCAAAATAATACTTATTTCCGTTGATATCTTTGTGCCCTGTTACCATTTGTCCAGTTTCATTATCTAAATAATACCAAATGTTGTTTAAATTAAGCCAACCTTTAACAATTTCACCTTTATCATTAATATAATACCACTTATTATTTTCATTTTTCCATGTCGGTTCATTAGCTATCACTTTTATTTTATGAGAAATAGTTTTTACTGTACCATCTTCATCCTTTATATCACAGAATAATTCTTTTTCTCCATACTCATTAAATTTAGTAACTAATGTAGAATCATATGAATATTCTTTTATTAAATCCTTTTTAGTATAGAATTTATATTTATGTCTTCCATTTCCACCTGAAGAAATAACATTAAATTTAATATCATTTCCTATAATAGCTTTATCAGTCGTTTCAGAAAATCTTGCTTGTATAGGTGCTGAATAATTGTAACTCTTAAAATGACTATCACTAATACCATATACGTCCGTTACTGTAACAGAAATATTATATGTACCATAATTAGTTAACTCTAATTCATTATATGGAGTATATGTAGATATACTATTCATATATCCCGGCCCTCTAACTGATATATTATAAGAATTTCCATTATAATTATTATTAGTATTTATTTTTATTGCAACCTTATCATTATCTAATCTTTCTACGTCAACAGATGATATAAAATCAGCATTTCCATTCTTCGCACTAATATTTTGACTAATGTTATTTTCATTTTTTTCCGCAGCTTGTACACTTATAGTTCCTGTTGTTAAAATTAGGCTACCAATAAGAACTCCAGTTAAACTTGTAATAAATTTTCTTTTCATAAAATTACCTCCTAATATGCTATTTAATTTTAGTATAAATTGGCTTTATTTTCAAAATTTTTTTCTATTAAATTTCGACAAATAAAAACAAGACAGCACATTTATGTGCTGCCTTGTTCTTATTTTGTGGCAATTCCATTATTATCTATTTTCCAACCATCTATTGTTGTATTTCTCACCATAGCTCCTGAGGTATTAAAATAATACCAATTATCATCAATATTATACCAACCTAATTTCATATCTCCCTCAGATCCTAAATAATATTTTTGACCATTCTCTTCTAACCAACCAGTATGAATAGTTCCATCTTTTTTTAAGAAATAATAAGCATATCCATCATTTATCCATCCAGTTCTCATTGCTCCATCTGGTCCAAAGAAATAGTATTCACCATTATATTTAACCCAGCCTTTTCTCATTTGACCATTTTCATCCATAAAGTATTTATTTAAGCCATCATCTAGCCATCCTTTATAGATTGTTCCATCCTTCTTTAAATAATAGTCCGTCCAACCATCATTTATCCATCCAGTTTTCATAGTTCCATCTTTACCAAAAAACCTATACTCTCCATTATAATTAACCCAACCCGTTCTCATATAACCGCTTTCATCAAGATAATATTTATATCCATCTATCTCTTGAAGTCCAGTTTTCATTTCTCCAGTATTAGGATCTAAATAGTACCAATATCCACTTAGATCTAACCATCCTTTTGCTAATGTTCCATCTGGGTGTTGGTAATAAAATTTACCATTTTCATTAATCCAACTAGATGGTTTAGTTACATCCTTACCTTGGTTTATTAATTTCACATTAGAAATTGGAGTATATCCACTTTTCCAATCATAATCCCCACTTATTTTTCCATTGCTTATAGGAGTAGTTCTATCTGGTTGTATAGTATAACTTAAGTTATTATTTATATTCTTCTTATTTAAATCATTTATTATTACAGCAGTACCAATTTTACCAACTTTACTACTCTCCATACTTCCTATATTATATAATAAATTTCCTGATTTATCTGTTACTTTACTATTTTCTACATATAATCCTAACTGATATTTATCATACTCAGTTAATCCCGCTAATCCATTTCCAGATATATGATAATCTACTTTATAGAAATTACTTGCTGCCTTTTCTCCCCAGAATGGATCTGATGCATATTGAATATTTGCTCCAAAGCCTTTGTTTCCTAAAGCGGCTCCATTGTAAGACCAGTTATATGGATCTGCATATCCTCTAGACATTTGATATTTTGCAAATTCATTTATACATTGTTCAACACTTTCAAAATAAAATGCATCATCTGGATTTGAATCAACAGCACCTATTCCAAATAAATTATTTTTATTTCTTGCATAATATGAAGTACCCCATGCTGATTCATTTATAGCTATTCCTAACATAGTTAATGCATTAACTCCATATTTATTTTGAGCCTCAATAAAATATTGACCTGTATTTCTAAGTTTACTATTAGAAGCTGCATTATTACTTATATATGTATTTATTTGATCAGCAGTAAAGCTTGTCTTACTTCTCATCGGCAAATAATAATAATAATTATAGTAAGGCTCATTAGCATTTACAGCATTTGCATGCGTATTATTCTGTAAATCACTTATTAACAAGTCTAAGCTTGTATAAAAATACTTTCCATCATAATTATAATATTTTTCCCATTCTTTTAAATAGCTTGGAGCTTTACCTAAAGGATAACGATAATATTCTTCACTACTCATTAAGTTATCGCTAATAAAATGGCTTAATTCACCATATCTATTAACATAGTTACTTGGATTTTCTACTTGGTTTAAAGGAACAATATCTATTGCATCTCTACTTATCCATCCTCTATACCCATTAACAACAACCTCTGCTGAATTTCCTTCATATTTTATTATAGGGACATCATCAATATATGAAGCTGCTATATAAGTAAACGTATTTTTCAATCCCGAATCTGAACAAATATTAATAGTACTTTGTCCACTAATCCCAACTACTCTACCTAATGCTTTTTCAGCATATATGACTTTACCTTCTGAATTTAAAATAATAGGCATTCCATCAACAGCAGCAAAACTTTGTACATTAGAACTATTATGTTCTGTTGATTTTTTTGCAATCGTATAGTCATCATAACTTCCTAGATAAACAAAAGTTCCATCATTCTTAGCTAAAGCAACCTCATAGTTTTTGTCTGTTTTAGGTTGTAAGCGCACTAATGATTCAAGTCCATTTGAATCTCTTATCTGTTCGTATTTTAGCTCTTTTCCATTATTATTTACACTGAAAAATTGGTAGGCTCTAGGGGTTGGATTGATATTTTTCTTTTCATAAACACTTCCAACTAATTCATCCTTCTTTTCAGTATTATTATCTTTATTAGTCGTTTGAACATTTTTGTTGTCTTCATTTTTTTCAGCTTCTTTTTTCTCGTCTACAGAAGTACTATTCTTGTTAAGATTATCTTCTTTATCTAAATTACTTTTTTGTTTGTCATCTTTACCCTGATTATTATCTTTTTTCATCTCAGTTTCTTGATCACTTATAGAAGATTTGTCTATATTTTCATTCTTTTCTTTTAAACCCTCTTTAACAGTATCTTCTTTTGCATCTACTGTATCCTTATTATTTTCTGAAGTTTTTTGATTATAACTATCAATATTTTTCTCTTGCTTACTATTAACAGTATTACTATTAACTTCAATTTCTGTGGCAAATACATTAGTTGTTGACAGTGCCACAACTATAGCCAACATAGCAGATGTTTTTCTTATCATCCTTAATCCTCCTAATAAAATATCTCTTATATTATATAATACTTTTTTAACTTATAAAATTTTCTTAGTATAAATAGAATTCGATAATACCTTAGTATTATCGAATTCTATAATTTAATTATTTAACAATATATTTACTAAAGCTCTTGAAAATTTACCTGAAAAATCTCTTCTTAATATATCTTCATGTGAACTTGGAACAGGGAATTCAACTAATACTGATTTGGCACCAATTGCATTTCCATAAGTTATTACAAATCCGCCAGGATATTTAGGTATATTTCTAAACCCAAACTCTTTATTAAAATAACTTGCTATGTGACTGTCACCTATAGTCTTATCTTCCCAACCATGAACATCTAATAATACTTTTTCAGTTGCTCCTCCCATAGTCTTATTTATAAAATTATATAAAGCTTTTGCTTCTGGTGATCCCAAATAACTATCTCCAGTATAATTTCTTGCACTATAATAAGGTGTAAATCCTACTGGGAAAGATCTGTTTATATCATTTCTTGTTGTTATGGTAGTTCTTCCTGGTCCATAATTTGTCCACCCATCAATTCTACCATCTGGATTAGCTGATGGAATTAAATAAACACTCCATTCACTTAAATCATCTGCGTTTGTTCCATTTTCATATTGTTTAACTAAAGTATTATAAGCTTTTTGAGCTATTAAATATAACTCTTGAGCATCACCATTCCAAGCATCCTCATAACCATGTACTCCAAAAACAGCAACTAAAACTTTTTTCCCACTTCCAACTCTGTAATATTCAAGGTCTCTACCACGTCCACTTTTCCCATATGTAGATTTCTCTATATATCTTCCACCAATCCCCTGACTATTTACATACCAATCTCCTATTACTTTATTTTTAGCCATAAATCCAGATTGTTCAAAATAATACCACTTATTATCTATATCTTGCCAACCTGTTCTCATTGCACCATCATTTCCTAAATAATACTTATTATTTCCTTCTGTAAACCATCCTTTAGTAACTTGTCCATTCTTATTCATAAAATAATATGCATATCCATCATTTATCCAACCTGTTCTCATAGCTCCATCTGGTCCAAAGAAATAATATTCTCCATCATGGTTGACCCAACCTTTTCTCATTTGACCATTTTCATCCATGAAATACTTATTAAGTCCATCATCTAACCAACCTTTATAGATTGTCCCATCTTTCTTTAAATAATAGTCTGTCCACCCATCATTTATCCATCCTGTTCTCATGGCTCCATCTGGTCCAAAGAAATAATATTCTCCATTATATTTTACCCAACCTTTTCTCATTTGACCGTTTTCATCCATGAAATACTTATTAAGTCCATCATCTAACCAACCTTTATAGATTGTCCCATCTTTCTTTAAATAATAGTCTGTCCACCCATCATTTATCCATCCTGTTCTCATGGCTCCATCTGGTCCAAAGAAATAATATTCTCCATTATATTTTACCCAACCAGTTTTCATAACACCACTATTGTCTAAGTAATACTTATATCCACCGATTTCCTTCATACCAGTTTGCATTACTCCAGTTGATGGATCTAAATAATAATATGTATTATTTAAATTTAACCATCCGGTATACTTAGTTCCGTCTGTATTAATATAATACCATTTTCCATTTTCCTCTATCCATCCAATAGTTTTCTTGTCACTTAAAGCATCAGTTTTTAATATTATGTTATTAGTCTTATTTGAATTATTCGCCACTTTAAGCTCAGTAGCTTTAACACTATTAAAAGTTAAAAATTGTACACTTAAAATACCACCTAATATAATATATTTAAGTTTTCTTCCTTTGGAAGTATGCATCACTACACCCCTTTTATTCAAATTAATTCATATTCGCTTAAATAATACCATATTTTTGGTTTTTTTACACTATTTTTTTACAATAATAAATGTTAAACATATTATGTTTAACATTTATTAATACTATCTTTTTAATTTAAAAATAATTTTATTAAATAACTCCATTAAAGTATTATCCTTTATTAATAATAGGATTCCAAAATATAAAATTCCATTTATACCTATAGCTAAAGCACTAACAATAAATATATTATTTATTGAATTAGTTATAAAACTAGTAATAGGTATAAATAGTAATGATATAAATAAATATTTACTTTTATCTAAAGAAAAAATATTAAAATCTAAATTTAATTTTTTCCTTATATATATACACTCTAATATTATAACTACGATATTTGCTATCATTGTAGTTATTATTGAGTATGTACCATTCAATAAGTTCATTTTTAAAAGAAGTATATTTAAAATTAGATTGATAAATCCTCCAATAAATATCATTTCAACTTGTTCTTTTTCTTTTTTCTTAACATACATGACTTGGTTACCAAGTATTGTTTCATATCCTAAAGTTATCATATATACGGAAAAAACAATAAGCATAGGAACTGAGTCTATATATTCTTGTCCACCATAGATAAGTATTATTTCTTTAGATAATACAGTCATTCCAATAGCAGCTGGGAATAATAACATAAAATATATTTTTGTTATTTTATCTAATAAACTTATATATTTTTCATCATTCTCCTTTGCAATATAATTTGATAATCTAGGTATTGTTGCATGTATTACCGATAATAATAAAGTGCTTATTATTGTACTTATATTCTGAGCTGCAGTATAATAACCCACCTCTTTAAGTCCAACAAATTCTCCTAAAAGAAATTTATCTAGTTGTGTATATAATACATTTACATTAGATAATATTACAACTAAAAACATAGGTTTTATATGTCTTACTATTTTTATTTCTTTAAAATTAAACTTTATGCTTTTCTTTATGTAAACATAACTTATTATATTATTTAAAACTGTAGATAAAACCAATAAATACAAATAATTATTAACATCTTTTGCACTTTTTACAAACATAAATAGTAATATTATATATATTATCCTAACAATAATTGTTTTTATTGTTATAAAATCATAATTTTCTAAAGCTTCATTTATCCATTCAACGTAAAATATGTTAGCAATTAAATTAAAAGTTAATATCATACAAGCGGTATATACAACTGTTCCAGAATACATATATTTTATGAAAAATACATATGCTATAGTTGTTAAAATAGTAGTCATTCCTGTAAATACAAATAAACTTGTAAATGTCTTTGATAATAACTCCTTGTCATGTCTAACTCTACTTATTTCTCTTAACCCATATTGATATACTCCAAATCCTGCAAATATGAAGAAATATCCAAATATAGTTTGGGCAAAGTTCACTGTACCCATAAGATCTGGTCCTAATTTTCTTAATACATATGGTCCTATTAGTATAGGTACTACTAAATTAAATAAATTAAGCAAAAACTTAAATATTATATTCTTAAAAATAGATTTACTCATAATTCCTCCTAAAGTTTAATCTATCTAATATAGATTTTCTCGCAATGTGTAGGTATACGCTTCTCTTCTGGAGGTAATATACTCCAATCTCCATACAAGCACTCTAATACATTCTCATATTTATTAGGAATCATAAATTTATATCCAGCAAATTCAGTAGTCTTTAATGGAAATACATCTGATTTTTTTAACCTCATATTCCAAGGACCTTCAATACCATAATCTATATATTCACTATCCATATTTTTTGCCTCGTCTGCAACATAAAAAGATTTCTTTATAAATCTTTTATACGGTAATACCTTGTACATTAATTTTAAAGAAAATAACATTATATTTCTCGGTATATTTTTGATACCATTTTTATATGGTAACTCACTTTTCCACTTTAAGTTTATTATATTGTAAATATGTTTCTTTTTATGATTATTATACTCATTATAATCATCATAAGGTAGTACATCTATGAATAGACCTGAATGTCCTTTTACTTCTTTTTCCCCTATACGACTATTATTATCTCTTATTTTTATCCACGGTGCTTCCGTATAGCTATCTGTCAAAGGACTTTGACAAAAATAATTTTTATTTAATTCATCTTCAACTATAGACTTAAATTTTTTATAGTCCTCTCTAACCATTCCTATATCTATGTCATCATCCCATGGAATAAACCCTTTATGTCTTATAGCTCCTAATAAAGTTCCTGCATCAAGCCAATAGTTTATATCATACTTTTTGCATATTCTATCGATTTCACAAAGCATTTCAAGCATTCTTAATTGTGCTTCCTTTAATGAACATTCTCTATACTCCATAAACAAACCTCCATAGCTAATTATCTATAACATTTTCAATTTCTAATATTTTTTCTTCAAAGCCTAATTTATGCTTAAAAATACTACAATTATTTTTTAGTTCTTTTACCAAATTATCATTTTCTAAAAGATTCTTCATCTTACAAACTATATCATCTACATTCTCTAATTCAGCTATTAGCCCTAATTTTCCATCTTTAAGTATATCCTTAGCTGATTCAAAATCAGTAGCTATAATAGGTTTCTCTAACGCTATAGCCTCACATAAACTCAATGGATACCCCTCATATCTTGATGGCATAATATAAAAATCAGCTTTTTTTAAATATTTATACGGATTTGATTTAAAACCTAAAAATTTGAAACTATTTTCTAAAGAATTCTGATTAACTAACTTTTCCAAGCAATCCATTTCTTGCCCTATCCCTAATATTGCAATGTTATGTTTAAACCCATCATTTATAAGTTTTTTGTGTGCTTCTATTAATAAATCATGTCCTTTTACTTTTTCAACTCTTCCAATAGCAATAAAAACAGGATTTGCATTATTAAATATTACTTTTTCCTCAATTTTTTCATTTGATTTTTTATCTATATCAACTAAATCTATTGGGTTGTTTATCACTTTAACTTTATCTTTAAACTCTGGATATTTTCTTAAAAGCGATCTTTTACTTCCTTCAGATACACATACTAATTTATCCATTGAATTAAGAGCCTTACGTTCCTTTTCTAAATCCATTATATTATGTTTGATTAAATCGGTATGTATCCATGCAATTTTTTTGCTTTCCAAATTAGAATCTGATATTAACTGGATACATGCTCCTTCTAAAAATGGAATATACACATCATATTTCTTTTTAATATTTTTCTTAAATAATCTTCCTAATCCTAATATTCTATTAATTTTAAAATGAATTTTAGTTAGTAAATAATATGCCTTATATATTTTTTTACCTTCAAATTTCTTATCATTATATATATAATTTACCTTTATGTTGTTTGGTACACTATTTAAATAAACACCTTTATTTCTTATTAAAAAAAGCTCTATATCATATTTTTCCAAACTTAAATTTTTCAAAATATCAATCAAAACTTTTTCAGCACCACCCCCACATAAATTATCAATTAAAAATAATAATTTCATAATTATTACACCTCATACTAATCTTTTATTTCAAGAAGAACAATTAGGCACAATCATTTAAATAATTGTGCCTGTTTTATTTTAATATATCTTTTTTTCAACTTGACTACTACCTAATATTATCCAAAAGAAAGTAATTATAGCAGTCATTTCAAAGTATGAATCAAATATCATTAAAACTAACATTATCATCGGAAGTATAGAATATATGCTATTATTTGAATACTTTTCTATACTATTAAAGAACATCAAATAAATTAAATATCCTAAAATCCCCAACTCTCCTATGATAGCCATTATACTACTAAAAGGATATGATAAAACAGCACTCATGTCTTTTACAAATGCTAAATATTCTTCATTGTACTGCTCTGCAAACTCTTTATATGGATCTATTACATGTGGAGGTATAAATTTAGATATTGTTATGGCTAATGAATCTTCTTTAACCATATATTCATATGCTCTTAAATTAGCAACCCTACTTCCATATTGTCCTGGTCCAAATCCTAAAAATAATTCATAACCTATTAATTCATCATTTATTGTTTTATCAAAATAATGAAATTTATTGTTATATGGTGGCTCGTATATATATCTATATACATACTCGCTTTTAGATTTTATATTTTCTTTAAATGAAGTATTATGTGAAATATTAGTTACCAAATATAATCCTAAAAGAATTAATATCCCTGTAGTTAATACCTTTTTATTTTTTAAATATTTTATTTTATCAAGTATAAACCATAATATAAGAACACCTATAGCCGATGCTACTATATGCTTTCCATCAGTCAAATATATCATAACTAATAGAACTAATACTTTTAATATATCATTCTTACATATAAATTTTTTTTCTTTAATAACTATTGCACTAACTACTAAATACCATATAAGCCATACACATAGTCTATGTGCATTTACAAAAGTTCCAGAAAATGAATCTGATGGTTGAAAAACCCCATAATTAATGAATTGTATTATCATCATTATTATTTGAATAATTAAAATATTTTTAAAAACATTTGAAATATCTTTTATTTTATAATTACATGCTACTGTTATTCTAAAAATAAATAGCATTACAAAAATATATCCTAATGAAAATATTGCACTTAATATAGTTTTATTTACTATAGAACTCACAAATCCTGATACTAACATAAAGACTATCAAAATACCTAGCCATTTATCTCTTTTATCAAAATTAATATTAATTTTTCTTGAAAAAATTTTATATATCCAACTTAATATAGCTATACCAATTCCTAAAAAACTATATAACTCACTTGGCATTATCATCGAATACATTATGAACTCAAATTCATCTATGGTTCCGCATATCATAAATATTGTATTTAATACAAGAGGAATCATAAGCCAATAACTAGCAATGCTCCACGTTCTAACTAAAATAAGAATTAAAGCCATAATACTTAATAATATAAATTTAATTCTTTGCTCTCTGGTATATTTTCTATAATTCAATGTTTCTGCAACACTATTTATTATATTCATTAGTATCTCCTTTAACCTCATTGTATAACTCTTCATGCTTTTTAATAAAAATATTTATATCATAATTTTTTTTAAAATTAAAAAAAGCTTCATTAGCAATCAAATCTAATTCGTCCTTGCTTTTATCTAAAGCTTGTTTTATTCCATCAGAAATATCATTAGGTTCATTAGATTTTAATTCTATACATTGATTTTTTTCTAGAAGTTTCTTTATGCCACCAACTTTATATGCTATTATCGGCATTTTATAGCTCATTGCTTCCAATAATACCATAGGTAGCCCTTCCATATCTGATTGAATTATTAAGCAATCTGCTTTATCAAAAACATCTCTTACATCTTCAATAAATCCTAAAAATTCAACTTTTTCTTTTAAATCACAATCCTCTGTTTGTCTTTTAAGTTCATTCTCCAATTCACCCGTTCCAGCTATTAAACATTTTAAATTATAACCTTCATGATTTAACTCTGCTAGAGACTCTAATAATTTATTATGAGCTTTTACCTCAGTTAACCTTCCTATACTACAAATAACAAACTGCTCATGTTTTTTTTTCTCTCTCTTAACTAAACCTTTTAGTCCATTTCTTATAAAAATTAACTTTTCTTTTTTAACTTTTAAATCATTTATAAAAAAATTCTCTAATTCATCTGAAACGACTATATATTTTTCATTAAAATTTAATAGGTATTTTTGTAATCCACAATATATCTTTCCTTTTAATTTATTAGTCGTATCAAAATCAGCTCTACTATGAATAGTTGTAACTAACTTACACTTAGTCATTTTAGATAATAACACTCCAAAGATTTCAGATGTAACTCCATGAGCATGAATTATATCTATATTGTTATTTTCGATATACTTCTTTACTTCAAATAAACTTTTTAATATCTTCTTCTTATCATTTTCAATAAACATAAAATTTTTATTTTTATCTTTAGACTTTATTACCTCAAAAAATTTAGTATCTTTTAAAGCTACTAAATGCATATTTATATCTGAATAATTATAAAAAAACAAATTCTCTATTACTTTTTCAGCACCACCATAATCTCTACCTAAATCGATTATTAAAACATTTATCATTAATTACCTCTTTATTTCATCCATAAAATGCTTTATAAATTTAGGGTACTTAACAAAATATCTTGAGAATAATCTTTTAGGCTCTTTCATAAATCTATAGAACCATTCCATTCCTATCTTTTGAACTATTTCAGGAGCTCTCTCTATTTCTTCTGAATATATCTTTAATGCTCCTCCAATAGCTATTGCAATATTTATATTAAGTTTTTCTATATTTTCAGTAATCCACATTTCTTGCTTAGGTGATCCCATACCCACAAAAAGTATATTAGAATTTGTTGCATTTATTTTTTTTACTACTTCATCATTATCTTCTTCACTGAAATAACCATTATTATAATTTATAGATTTTATGCCATTAAAATCTCTTTTAATATTATCTGTTAATTTTGTCAATGTTTCGTCTGTAGCTCCTAAAAAGAATACATTTAGATTCTTCTTATCAGCTAACTTTAACAATTCATCCATTAAGTCAACACCAGTTATTTTATATATTGGTGTTTTTTTAGCCTTTGCAGTAGCAACCACTGGCCACCCATCTGCAATTATATATTCAGCCTTGCTATATTTATCAAAAACACTTTTACTTGCTTTTATATTAATTATGTGATCTACATTAGGAGTATATATTCTAACTTTGTTATTCTCATCAATATCTTTTTCTAACTCATCAGCTATTTCACCTAAAGTCTTATCATAAAAATCTAGTTCAAAAACCTTAACCATCAATTACTCTCCTTAAAAATTAACTGGCATTCTCATCTCCAAATAGTACAAAAAATGTTTTAAATATAAGCTTTATATCTAAAGTTAAGCATCTTTCATGTACATATTTAACATCTAGCTTCATCCAATCTTCAAATTCAATTGAATTTCTACCCATAACTTGCCAGTAACATGTTAAACCTGGCTTAACTGTAAGTCTTTCCATCATCCAAGGCTCAAATTGAGCTACTTCCTTTGGCAAACTTGGTCTTGGTCCAACTAAAGTCATTTCTCCCTTTAAAACATTTATTAACTGAGGAAGCTCATCTATACTTGTCTTTCTTATAAATTTTCCTATTTTAGTTATTCTAGGATCATTCTTCATTTTAAACATAGGCCCTGACATCTCATTATGCTCATTTAACTTTTCCTTAATTTCCTCCGCATTGACTACCATCGATCTAAACTTGTACATATTAAACGGTTTACCTCTAAAGCCAATTCTTTCTTGAGAAAAAAATACTGGTCCCTTAGAATCCAATTTTATCAATATAGCTATTAATAGTAATATCGGGCTTAATACTACTAGACCTAAAGATGACGCTAATATATCTATAAGTCTTTTTATAAATAAATAACCTATTTTATTATCTTTAATGTTATCCTCAAAATCTTCTTTGGCAAAAATCTTATCTTCAACCAAAACTAGCACTCTCCTCAAATTTTATTTTTTTGCTCTTAAAACTAAAGAACGAACTTCTCAAAAACAAAAGCAACTCCATCATCTTCATTACTTTTAGTTATAAAGTTTGCTTTTTCCTTAACTTCATCAAAGGCATTTCCCATAGCAACTCCAAGTCCAGCGTATTCTATCATATGAAGATCATTTCCAGCATCACCTATTGCTATTACTTCTTCTCTCTTTATTCCTAAGCTTTTAGCAAGTGATTTAACCCCTTCACCTTTATTGCATGTTTTACTTAAAAACTCTAGGAAATACGGTGCACTTCTTACTACAGTATACTTTTCATAAACTTCTTTTGGTAACTTTTTAATACCTTCTTCTAAAACTTCAGGTTTATCAATCATCATTATTTTGATTATTTCTTCTTCTGGATCAACATTTTTGTAATCAATTTCATATACATCTATTCCATTTATTCTTCCTTCTAATTCTGTGTACTCATTCATTTTAGGAGTTACACATCCATCTTTAGAAAATCCATGTATATTTATTCCTGCATTTTTACTTATTTCATATAAATATAATAAATCGCTTCCCTTTAGAGTATCTCTACAAATTACTCTATCTGGTCCAACTTCCTTTACTATGGCACCAT
This sequence comes from Clostridium sp. LIBA-8553, assembly GCF_057782465.1. NCBI lineage: Bacteria > Bacillati > Bacillota > Clostridia > Eubacteriales > Clostridiaceae > Clostridium > Clostridium sp. LIBA-8553. Next base: position 691,740 of record NZ_CM173489.1, on the reverse strand, counting down.
TAAAAGTTAAAACATATTCATCATTATGATATAAATCTAATTCCTCTAAATATCTTTTTACTCCGTCAACTGGTCTTCCTGTTGCTAAAACAACTTTAACATTTTTTTCTCTAGCTCTTTTTATTACCTCCTTTGTTTTATTAGATATAGTTTTATCCTCTCTTAATAAAGTTCCATCCATATCTATTGCTACTAATTTATACATAAAATCCACCTCTTAAATATATTAAAACAAAACTTTTCTATATTTCGTAATCATTATAAATAAATACGAAATGATTATAGCAAAACTTCCTTTGCTATTTCATCATTTTTTGGCATATTTACTTAAGATTATACCATACACTTGCATTTTTTTAAAATACAACAATTAAATTGTGACAATTTGTCTTTTCTTATTATATTTTTTTAAACTTTTTATAATATTATCTTCTTCATTAAATATTGAAATAAAACACCTAAATTGCTATAATGAAATTTGTCATTTATTTAGATATTTGAGTTGAATTAAAATGAGAAATTGTAAGTTTTTTAAAAAATTCTACTCAAACAAAAATAGTTTCAAAAAAATTTTAAATTTATTATAAATACACACTTTAATGGGGGTTTAATATGCCAATTAGAATTGCAATTCTTGGTGGTCCAAGATGTGGGAAAACAACTTTAATCCAACAACTTTATGTTGAGTTTAAAATTAGAGGCTTAGATGTTGGTGCAGCAACTGAATATAGTACAGAATATCTTAAAGAAAAAGGTATGATAGAAACTATTTCTGAACAATATGGTATTTATTTAGGACAACTTCGCTTAGAAGAATCATTAAATCAATTTGAATATGCTCTAACTGATTATGCAACTTTTGTACCATATATATATGGAAGATTTATGCTAGGAGACAAAAAAAGATCTGAAAAAGAAATTGAAATATTAAAAGATCTTTACCACTTAGCTCTTAAGGACCTTCCAAAGTATGACTACATATTCTTTGTTCCTAGAGAATTTGGTTATACTCAAGATGGTGTTAGATGGCAAGATGAATCAACTGCTTCTGCTGTTGATAATGCACTAAAGCAATTCTTAGACAGTGAAAATGTTAAATATACAACAATAGAAGGTTCAACTAAGGATAGAGCTAAACAAATATTATCTATTGTAGGATTAGATAATAAAGATGCACTTCCTACTATGAGAGAACTTAAAAAGAAAAATTCAAAATAAAATATATAAAAAAGGTCATATTAAAGATTAAGAATATGACCTTTTTTTTACTTAAAAGTATTTATTAATTTGATAGTTATTTTATGATATAATAGTCTAGGCTATTTAAGAGATAAAACAATTATTTTCTTAATCTTTCATATTTATATATATTAATGAAGGAAAATAGTTAATATTTTAATATACATAAAAAATTAAGGAGGAAATTAGATTGAGCGATTTAATTAAGGAAATAGAGAAAAGAAGAACCTTTGCCATCATATCTCACCCTGATGCTGGTAAAACTACTCTTACTGAAAAATTCTTACTTTATGGAGGAGCTATTAGAATGGCTGGTTCTGTAAAGGCTAGAAAAGCTGCTACACACGCAGTTTCTGACTGGATGGAAATAGAAAAGCAAAGAGGTATCTCTGTTACTTCATCTGTTATGCAATTTAACTATGGTGGATATTGTATAAATATACTAGATACTCCTGGTCACCAAGACTTCTCAGAAGATACATATAGAACACTTATGGCTGCCGACTCAGCTGTTATGGTTATCGATGGAGCTAAAGGGGTTGAGGATCAAACAAGAAAACTATTCCAAGTTGCTTCATTAAGAGAAATTCCTATATTTACTTTTGTAAACAAAATGGATAGAGAAACTAGAGATCCATTCCAACTTCTAGAAGATATTGAAAGTGAACTTGGTATAAAATCTTACCCAATGAATTGGCCAATAGGATGTGGAAGTCACTTTAAAGGTGTTTATGATAGAGCTACAAACACAATTCACTTATTTGATGGTGGAAATCACGGACAAAGCGAGGTTTCAACTATAACTGGTGACTTAGAAGATCCTAAATTTAAAGAACTTCTAGGTGAAGATTTACATAATAAGTTAATGGAAGATGTTGAACTTTTAGATATAGCTGGTGACGAATTTGATTTAGAGAAAGTTAGAAAAGGAGAATTAACTCCTGTATTCTTTGGATCAGCTCTTACAAACTTTGGAGTTGAGCCATTTTTAAATGACTTCTTAAAACTAACTACTTCTCCACTTCCAAGAAATTCATCAATAGGTGAAATAGATCCTATGACTGAACCATTCTCAGCTTTCGTATTTAAAATACAAGCTAACATGAATAAAGCTCATAGAGATAGACTTGCTTTCATGAGAATATGTTCTGGTAAATTTGAAAAAGGAAAAGATGTTTTCCACGTTCAAGGTGGTAAGAAAGTTAAACTTGCTCAACCTCAACAATTCTTAGCTCAAGATAGAGAGGTTGTTGAAGAAGCTTATGCTGGAGATATCATAGGGGTATTTGATCCAGGTATATTCTCAATTGGAGATACTTTATGCTTAAACCCTAAAAAATTCAAATTTGAAGGAATTCCTACATTCGCTCCTGAGCACTTTGCTAGAGTTAAACCTGTAGATACTATGAAGAGAAAGCAATTCATAAAAGGTGTTACTCAAATAGCTCAAGAAGGTGCTATTCAGGTATTTAAAGAATTACACATAGGTATGGAAGAAATCATAGTTGGTGTTGTTGGTGTTCTTCAATTTGAAGTTTTAGAATACAGATTAAAAAATGAATATAACGTTGATATAAAAATGGAAAGACTTCCATTTAGATATGTTAGATGGATTGAAAATACTGATATAGATGTAGATTCATTAAACTTAACGTCTGATACTAAGAAAGTTAAAGACTTTAAAGATAGAAATCTACTTATATTCCAAAATGACTGGGGTATATCATGGGCTATAGACCACAACCCTGGAATAATCCTTTCAGGTGTTGGTAAATCTAACGACTAATACATTATTTTAAAGAAAACACATGATTTTTAAGAAATTTCTTAATAAATCGTGTGTTTTTTTGCTTTTATCCTATTAACAATTAGTTCATAATTTCATGAAATATATGGTATTATTAATTTATAAGTATTATATTTAATTGCGAAAACTTAAGAAAAAAGCTAGTTTTTTTCTTAAGTTTGACACTACTTTATTCTTCAACAAAATATTAATTTTCTATTAATGATTGTAATTAAAGTAGTAAAAGAAAGAAGGGACTATATGAAAGAGAACTTATTAAAGAATTTTAAACTAAATAAACCACTTAGCTTTTTTATTTTAGTATTATGGTGTGCGATTGTAGCATTTTTATTTTTAACTGCTCCATCCCTATCAAAACTAGTTAGTGAAAAGGGTGGAATTCAATTACCTAATGATTATTCTTCTAAAATTTCAGAAATACTCCAAGAAAATAATCAATTTAACAATAATGATAGCTATATAGCTGTTTTCCATTCTAATAGCAAATTAACAGATGAGAATTTAAAAAATATAAAAGATACAATTGATAGGTTAAAGTCCGAAGAAAATAGTGATTATATTCAGAGCATAAATGATAGTTTTGACACTCCTGAGCTAAAAAATCAACTTAATTCACCAAATGGTGAAACTATCATGGCTTTAATGACAATCAATCCCAAAGGAGCTTCTGTAAGCACAATTGAAAAGACCTTAAATGATAAACTAAAAACTCCAGGCGTTGAAACCTATGTTACAGGTCAAAGTCTTATAGAAAATGATGTTAACGTAGCTGCACAAAAAGGATTAAATAAAACTCAAACTATAACGGTTATATTTATATTTATAGTACTTATATTATTATTTAAGTCAGTAGTTACTCCATTTATTCCTTTACTTACTGTAGGAATAAGTTATCTTGGAGCTCAATCAGTCGTAGCTATTTTAGCAGATAAATTTAATTTTCCACTTTCAAACTATACTCAAATATTTATGATATGCATTATGTTTGGTATAGGAACTGATTATTCAATTCTTTTATTAAATAGATTTAAAGAAGAATTGGTAAATGGAAATGAAGGATTCAATGCTGTAAAAACTACATTTAAGACCGCTGGTAAAACAGTCTTATCCAGTGCTACTCCAGTTTTTGTAGTTTTTGCTTCTCTTAATTTTATAGAATTTAATTTATATAGAAGTGCTGTTGCTGTAGCAATCGGTATATTATTTTTAATCACAGCATTATTTACAATTTTCCCAGCTGTAATGATTATATTAGGCAAAAATATTTTTTGGCCCGTTAAAGGGACTTTTAAAGCTGAAGAAAATAAACTTTGGGCTAAACTAGCTAATAAAGCTTTCAACAAACCCATACCTATATTAGGAATTATATTAGCTATACTTTTAATACCTATTTTATTTAACAATTTTGACCAATCCTTTAATAATTTAAATGAAATAGGTGATTCATATTCTGCAAAGGAAGGATTTAATATCATAGCAGATGATTTTGGAATAGGACAAGCTTCTCCAGTTTCCATATACATAGAAAATGATGATGATATGAGAAAACCAGAATATGTAGCTCTTGTAGAAAAACTTTCTAATGATTTACAAAACTCTAGTAAGGATATAAAATCTGTTTTAAGTGTTACTAGACCTACAGGTACTCGTATTGATGACATTTATGTAAATGATCAAGCTGGCCAAGTCCACCAAGGTATAGATAAGGCCAATAGTGGATTAAGTGAAATAAACAGTGGCTTAGCTGATGCCAGTAAAAAAATAGATTCTTCTAAAAGTCAATTAAAAGGTGCAGAAGAAGGAACTGCAAAACTTCAAGAAGGTACTAAGAAAACTGAAGCAGGCGTTTCAGAGCTTCAAAATGCTCTTAATGAACTTGTTGAAAGCATACGTCAAGAACATAATGGAGCTACAGAATTAAAAACTTCTATAGATGGAGCTTTAGATAAAGTTAATGCTTTGAAACTAAGTAAATCTCAACTTGAAGAAGATTATACTAACATAGTTAATTCTGCTAACGATGTTCTTAATAACTTAAATAAAATCGGTTCATTAACAGGTAACCCTAATGCAGTTAATGTAGATACTAGTAAGCTTAAAGAATCTCTTTCATCATTAAATTCTCACTTAAGTCAGTATTCAAAGGACCATCCTGAGATTGCTAATGATGAAAACTTTAAAAAGTTCACTCAGGATGTTAATAATTTAAACAATAATTCCAACAATTTAAAAGGAACCCTTAATAATAGTCCAGAAATTCAAGCAATAAATGAAAGCATAGGAGCACTAAAGGTTCTAATAAATAATTTAAATGAGAAAAAAGATACTGTAATAAATGATTTGGGAAAATTTAATTCTGGGATTTCTGAAATTGAAAATGGATTAAATGCCTTAGATAATGGACTTGGAAAGTCCCTAGCAGGAGGAGAAGAAATTTCTTCTAATATACCTGAAATTTCAAATGCATTAAGTCAAATTGCTAATGGCCAATCTCAAATCCAAAATGGATTTAAGGAGTTTTCAGGACAAATAAATGAATTATCTAATGGACTTGAAGCAGGTTCTAATGGAATAACTGAGATTCAAAATGGTCTTAAATATGCTAATGGTTTCATAAATGACTGGGCAAACCTTTCTTATAATCTCTCAGGAATTTGTGTTCCAATACAAGTATTCGATAATAGTGAATTTAAACAATCACTAAACCAATATATAAGTCAAGATGGAAAACTTGCTGTTATAAATGTAGTTACTAATAAAAATCCTTATTCTAATGAAGCTATTAATGAAATTCCAGAATTAAAGTCCATTGTTCAAGAGAGTGTTAAAGGAACTAAACTAGAAAATGCTAATATTGGTATTGGCGGAATGGCTAGCACAACATATGAAACTAAAAAAATGGCAGATTCTGATTATGATAAAGCTTTAATCTTTGTAATAGTTGGAGTATTTATTACCTTAATTATTATATTAAGATCCTTAACAATGCCAGCATACTTAATGATTTCATTATTATTAACTTATTTTACTTCAATAAGCGTAATACAATTTATTGTCACTAAAATCATGGGCTATCCAGGTATATCATGGATAACATCATTCTTTGGCTTTGTTGTCCTAATGGCCTTAGGAATAGATTACTCAATATTTATAATGACAAGATTTAATCAAGATGTTAATGGAACTATAAAAGATCGTATAATAAGAACAATGAAAAGTATGGGTGGAGTTATAATTTCTGCTGTAATAATCCTTAGTGGTACCTTTGCAGCATTACTTCCATCTGGAGTACTATCATTAATTGAAATTTCTATGGTAGTTTTAACAGGTATTCTTTTATATGTTGTTTTTGTTCTTCCTTTATTCATACCAGCCATGGTAAAAATATTTGGTAAAGCAAACTGGTGGCCATTTAAACCAGCTATCTCGAAGGAAGATTCAAATTTAGATAATTCGACTAAAATCGTTACAACAGTAGTTACAACAACTACTACCACCACAACAACCACAAGTAGAGGAACCTCTACTACTACAAAGAAAGAATCAAAAACAACTACCACTCAAAAATAAAAATTTATATAAAACATAAAAATAAAAGAACTTATAAAATATAGAAAGAGCTTTCACTCTCTACATACTTTATAAGTTCTTTTTAATTATTCCTTACTTTTTAAAGTACACTACACTAAAAAAACATTTTTATTAATAAACTAGTCTAATACAAATTTTTCTATAGCTTTAGCTACTCCATCATTTTCATTTGTATCTGTTGTATAATCAGCTTTTTCTTTTAAAAACTCTTCAGCATTTCCCATAGCAATTCCAAGTCCAGCAAACTCTATCATACTAAGATCATTTTCACTATCACCTAGACAAATAATCTCCTCTCTATTTATATGAAGTATATCTGCTAAAACTTTCACCGCATTACCTTTTGAAGTTCCATTATTCATAACTTCAAAATTATTAGGTGATGAACTTACCACTTCAAAATCATCATATTTTTTCAACTCTTCTTTTGCCTTAAATAATTCATCTAATTTATTATTATCATTTTCTATACAAATAGCTTTAAGTATATGTTCTCCATGAGTTTTAAAAGACTCTCTAAAATCTATTCCTTCTGAAAATTTGACTTTTTCATCTGATTCTTCCATCATTCTATTCATAACTTTATATCCATGTTCTTCTGGAACTATCTTCTCAGATATAACAGTGTCAGGTGTATTAAAATATGCCATTTGAATATCATACTTCTTTATAACATCATATATTCTTCCTATTTGTTCCTCATTTAAAACAGATTCATATATAACTTTATCTTCATCCTTCTCTCTTACAAAAGCTCCATTACATGATATTATAGGTGTCTTAACTCCAATAAGGCTTGCATAATATTTTGCTGAAGCAAATAATCTACCAGTTGTTACTGCTACCTTTACTCCTTTTTCTGTAGCTCTTTTTATGGCTTCTTTATTTCTTTCACTGATTTCATGCTTATTATTTAATAATGTTCCATCCATATCTATACATATTAATTTATATGCCATACTTAAATTCTCCCTTCAATTTACCAATCATATATCACCTATTTTTTCTTTCTATATCCTATCCTAAAATATAGTATTTGTTTTTTCAACTTTATTAATCAGACTTTACGTAAATATAACCTATATAAAACTTAATAATAATGGATTTAACAATCCAACTCATAGATTTACTACAAACCTTAATAATTACCAAATAAACTTAAACTCTATTTTAAATAACTTAAATTATTTTGGAGAAACTAAAATTAGACTTAATTTAAAGAAAATTAATCTACTCTAAATTATAGTCAAGTTTAAAATTGAAAGGAGAAATAAAAAATGAGCAAAAAAAATGAAAGCAAATTATATACTCCTAAAGATAGGACATTTTATAGTCCGGAGGGACATGATCTAGTTTCTTATTCAAAAACAGGAAAAACTTATTCAAAACTACCTAGTCCAGTTAAAGATGATATAGTTTGTAATAATATAGCGTACAATGAATTTGATTATACAGAAGATATTTTTGACGACGATGATATATAAAAAAATAAGCTATGTTTTAAACTAGTGTTGATTTTTAGATAGAACTGTAAGACCATCTTGATGAGCAGTTAGTATTGCATCATATACGTAAGAATAATAGCGTTAAGAAGCTTTTTCTGTTTGAGCATAGCGAGTTTAAAAGCTTTAGCTATTATTCTGAAGTAGATGATAGTAATACTTTGCGAAATTAAGTAGGTCTGAAGGGCTAGCTAAAAATCAACATTTACAAAATAGCTCCAAAAAATAAAAAGTGTATCAAATACTGATACACTTTTTTATTCTTATAACTACTAAAAATTATATTAACTAATATATTGAAAATTATTAATAGACTAAATTCTAAAGAATTCAGTGAATGATTTTATACAATCAAAATGATCTTTAACAGCACCGAACTCTCTTATTGAATGCATTGCTAATATTGGAGTTCCCATATCAACTGATCTTATTGGTAGATGAGTTGAAGATATTGGTCCTATTGTTGAACCACCTCTCATATCAGATCTATTTACAAATTTTTGAACATTAACACCTGCTTTTCTACATACCATTTCATAAACAGCTGCTGAATCGCTATCACTAGTATAGCTTTGTGATGCTGCTATTTTTATTACAGGGCCTTTTCCTAAAACTGGTCTAACTACAGGATCATGTTTTTCTCCTAAGTTTGGATGAACTGCATGAGCTAAATCTGCTGAAATCATAAATGATTCTGATAAAGATCTTAAGAAATCTTCTCTATCTTTGCCTAAAGCTAGTACAATTCTTTCTAATATTGTTTTTAAGAAATCTGAATCCCCACCTTGTTTAGTTGCACTTCCAACTTCTTCATTATCAAAACATACCATTACATTAGTAGCTTGTGATATCTCAGCATCCATTAATGCTTTAATACCTGCATGAACCATTGATAAGTCATCTAATCTTCCTGAAGATATGAATTCTTCATTTAATCCCATTAAACAACCTTTTTCATATTCGTATGGATATAATTCAAAATCAAGAATATCTTCTTTTTCACAATGTAATTCTTTTGCTAAAAGCTCAATTAGATAATTTCCTTTTTCTAAATTCTCGTTAACAAGTGATAATAAAGGTAATGTATCCTTTTGTCTGTTTATTTTATATCCATCATTAACCTCTCTATTCATGTGAATAGCTAAGTTTGGAATTATAAGTATTGGTCTATTTATATTAACTATTTTATTAAGTGGCTTTAATGGATTTTTACTTACTAATGATACTCTTCCTGCTAAAGCTAATGGTCTATCAAACCAAGTATTTAATATTGGTCCACCATAAACCTCAGTATTTAACTTAACGTAAGTATTTTCAACTGTTATCTCTGGGTTTGGTTTTATTCTAAATCCTGGTGAATCAGTATGAGCACCTATTATTTTAAATCCATGCTCTGCAATGTCACCTTTACCAACTCTGAAAGCAATTAAAGCTGAATCATTTTTAGTAACAAAATATTTGCCTTCAACTTCTAAATCCCATCTATCTGTCTCTTTTAATTCTTTAAATCCTTCAAACTCTAAAGTGTCTTTTACATTCTTTACAGCATGAAAAGCGGTTGGACTTTCATATAAAAAATTAATTAATTCATTTGCGATAACTTTTTCCATCTGTATCTCACCTTTCTATCTAAATAGATACTTTTAATTATACTTTACCACAAAATTCATAATTAACAAAATATTAAAGCACTATGAAAAACCTTATTTTTATTCAAAATTTATTGATTTTTGAATAGATTACATATAATTATACCCTAATATATTTTTTGCTTGCATATCCAATCTTACTTCCACTACTAGTAGTGAACTGAACCTTATACCAATCATTTTCTTCTCCTAAAATCTTAACCTTATCTCCTGATAATAGATATCCTAATACTTGATAATTAGTTCCAGGACCTGTTCTTACATTTAAATTTGTACTTACTCCATAAACAGTTCCTTCTTTATTTTCATTAATAATTCCATTATTCGATCCTTCATTAACTATAGTTATATATGATTTTGAAGCATATCCAGTCTTACCATTGAATTTTATTGCATACCAACCATCTACTTCTTTAAGTATTTCAACTTTGTCATTATTACGCAAAGTTCCTATAACATCATAATTACTTCCTGGACCACTTCTCATATTTAATGTACTGTTAACTTTAACTATTCCCTGCTTATTTATTGAAACTGGTGGCTTTTCTGGCTCTACTGGCTTTTCTTCATTTGCACCACCATTTACTATAGTTACATATTGACTTGATACATATCCACTTTTACCGTTAAACTTTATCTCATACCATCCACTTACTTCTCTTATTATTTCTACTTTATCATTATTATGTAAAATTCCTATAACTCCATACTTACTTCCTGGACCACTTCTCATATTTAATGTGCTGTTAACTTTAACTATTCCTTGTTTATTTACTGAAACTGGTGGCTCTATTGGCTTTTCTTCATTCGATCCCTCTTCTACCATACTCACATATTGGCTTGATACATATCCACTCTTACCATTAAATGTTATTTCATACCACCCATTTACTTCTTTTATTATTTCTACTTTATCATTATTACGTAAAGTTCCTATAACATTATAATTACTTCCTGGACCACTTCTCATGTTTAAGGTACTATTAACCTTTACTATTCCTTGTTTATTCACCGAAACTGGTGGTTTTTCTGGATTTTCTGGTGTACTATCACTTTCCAGAGAAATATATTTTTTACTTACATAACCTTCTTTATTTCCATTAAAAGTTATATTATACCAGCCATCCTTTTCATAATTAACCTTTACCTCTTCATTATTTAAAAGATATCCTACAACACTATAAGATGTACCTGGTCCTTTTCTTACATTTAAATTTGTTGATATACCGACAACTTTACCCGTCTTATTTATGGAATTTCCCTGATTATCTCCTGTGTTATCATCGCCTCCTGGCGCTTCATCTATTACTGATATATACTCTTTACTTACATATCCATATTTCTTTTTTAATCCATCTATATAATCAATCTTATACCATCCATTTAGCTCTTCATATATTCCTACAACTTGATTTCTATTCAACTTATGAACTATTCTCCCCGAAGTACTTGGACTCTCCCTTACATTAAGAACAGAGGCATTGATGACCTTCCCTTTCATTTTAGGCTTCAATCCATCATCTTCTAAACTTCCATCTCCACCAGAAATTTTATTCTTGAAATAAGGCCATAAACTTGGTCTATCTTCAATCATCATTCTTGAACATGTTTTTCCACTTGCATCTCTATGCATCACAACGTTTTCTGCAGGTATATTATGTTTTTCCATTAAATACTTAGTTAATTCAACTCCATGTTCTAAAGTTTTATCAAAATTATTTCCCTTATTAACACATAACTCTATGGCTATAGTTGTTGAATTATTTATATTTGGATTATTTCCATCTCCAACATGCCAACCCTTCCAATTATCCTCTAAAGCTTGAACAATATTTCCCTCATCAATTATATAATGAGCTGATGCTTTAGCATTTGGATGATTTGCGAAATAATTTCTGTTAGCCATAGCATTAGCTCCAGCTTGTCTATTATCAGTATCATGTATAACTATATATTTAGGCTTTATAGTAACCCCTTGAGAATAGTTTATATCTATTAATTGCTTATTTACCTTTATTCCATTTATAATAGGTGTATTCTTTGAATTTTTTAAATTTTCCTCACTAACTTCGTGATAATCACCAGCTATACAATTGCTTTCCTTATGGCTTTCACTATGATTTTTCTCTCCCTTATTTTCATTTGCTAAAACCACTTCATTAAAACTTGAAATATTCGTAGCCAAAACACACGACAGTATTAAAGCACTTATTTTCCCTCTATTCATATCTAATCTTCTCCCATACATCATAATTTTCTTCATATCGATTTTTTTTTATAATCGTCTTATTATTTTATATTCTATTTCAATATTTTTCAATATAAAATATTATGCTATAATAAAATGAGATTTAGTTAAGAGTAGTTTTTAAAACTTCTGGACTTTATTTTGGTCAATCTATTATTGGGAATTTTATTTTTTACATACTTTAAACAGTATAATTACTAATATTAGATTCACAATTCAATATAAAAATGGAGAGATGATACTTATGTTTTCAAATTTTATAATAAAAATGTTCATTAAGGATTATAAAAATACAGAGAACGAAGATGTCAGAAGTGCATATGGGTATCTGGCCAGCATAATTGGAATAATTGTTAATATACTTTTATTTCTAATCAAATTTTCTGTTGGATTAATTTCAGCAAGTATAGCCATAACAGCTGATGCCTTTAACAACCTTTCTGATGCCGGTTCTTCTGTAATAACAATGATTGGTTTTAAACTAGCCAAAATGCCAGCCGATAAGGAACATCCATTTGGTCATGGTAGAATTGAATATATTTCAGCACTAATAGTTGCTTTCATGGTAATGCTAGTAGGTTTTCAATTTACAAAATCATCAATTGAAAGAATTATTAATCCCACACCTGTCAATTTTGAAATAATTCCTTTTATTCTACTTGTAATCTCAATATTCTTCAAATTTTGGTTGAGTAGATTTAATAAGCTTACAGGTGAAAAAATAAATTCATCAGCTCTTAAAGCTGCCTCAGTTGATGCTTTAGGTGATGTATTTACCTCAACATGTGTTGTTATATCATTTTTAGCTGCTAAATTTACCACATTCCCTATTGATGGATATATAGGTGTTCTTGTTTCACTTGCTATTCTTTACGCTGGATTCACTTTAATAAAAGAAACTATAAATCCACTATTAGGAGAAGCTCCCGACCCGGAACTTGCGAAAAACATTAGAGATATGGTTTTATCATATGATCATATTATAGGAGTTCACGACCTTATAATTCATAACTATGGTGTAGGTAAATGTATGGCTTCAATTCATGCTGAAATACCATCTGATATAAATGTTATGAAAATACATGATATTATAGATATGGCTGAAAGAGAAATTTCTAAAAAGCTAAAAATTTATTTAGTAATTCATATGGATCCTATCTGTTTAGAAGATGATGAAATAAAACAAGCTAAAGAAGAAATAGATAAAATAATAAAATATAATCCATTAATAGAATCAATGCATGATTTTAGAATCGTTGGTCATGGTGAAAAGAAAAATCTTATATTTGATGTAGTTGTAAACCCAGAAAAACTAAAAAAAGTTATGTCCGAAAGTGAATTAAAGAAAAGTATAATAAATGCTGTTAAAGAGACTCATCCACAATATAACTGCATAATAACTATAGATAGAGATTTTACTTGTTAAAAAAGAGTAGAAATGAGAACTCTCATTTCTACTCTTTTTAATTTTGTTTTAAATAAATTTTTAGTTAACTACTCCACTCCTATTAATGAAACATGAGTATTAATTATTTTTAAAGTAATCTGATCTTATTATCTTAGTTGATATATCATAAGATTGTTTAACGTGATTTAACTCATCTTGTGATTTAGCTTCTCCAGCTACTTCTCCACCTGGAAGCGGTGCTATATTTCTATTTGTATTTAAAAGATTTCTTCCGATTACATTTCTTAAACTTCCATCATTAACACCTAATAAATATGAAACTGTTGGCATAACATCTATAAGACCACCTTTAGTTTCTATTGTCTTTCCTTGTATTGATGGATTGTAAATTATAAGGGGTACTTTCTTTTCATCAAGCTTCCAATAGTTACCGTCAAAATTCACATCTTTTAATTGATCTTTATAGTATTTATTAGGACCTGCATGGTCTCCATATATAACAAATACCGTATCATCAAATCTACCTTCAGCCTTTAATTTATCCATAAACATCTTAATAGCTTCGTCTGTATATCTTACAGTTTTAAAGTATTGTCCTAAAAGAGTTCCTTGTATTTCACTTGGTACTTTTATTGTTGTATGCGCATCATCAATTTCAAAAGGACCATGATTTGTTAAAGTAACTGTAAATAGATAAAATGGTTGTTTTAAGCTTCCTGCTTTAGTTGCTAATTGTGATAAATAACTCTTATCTGATATTCCTAATCCAATTATTTCATCCTCATTAAAATCATATAAAGTATATGAATTTTGGAATTTTAATAAGCTATGATGAACTTCTCCCCAGTTCCAACTTCCAGCAACCTCAGGATGAGCTGAAACTGTAGTATATCCAGCCTTTTCTAATAAAGATGGAAGTGTTGTTAATGTTCTACTTGGGTATGCAAATGATGTTGCAGCATTAGTTACTGGTAGCATACCTGTATTAACCATTAAATCAGCATCTGAACTAAATCCAGTTAAGTTCTCTTCATAAATGTTAGGGAAATAATATGAATTCTTCAACATTGAATTTAATGTTGGGGTTATTTCTTGTCCATCTACTTTCTTGTTTATAACAAAATCTTCTAAGGATTCAACTTGTATAACTACTAAATTTTTACCTTTTAATTCTCCTTTGTACTGATTATCAGGTAAGTTTTCATAGTTTGCATCAAGCCAACTTTGTACTTCTTGCTTTTCTTGGTCACTTAATTTTATATCCTTATCAAGAACTAACGTCTTATAAATATCAAAGAAATGATATCCTAAAGGAGTAGCTCTAAAAATTCCACTGGTAGGTGTCCAAGCAACTCTTAAGAATCCCTTTTCTCCATTAGTTATATCTTTTACATCATATAAATAATATTTTCCTAATATACATCCACTAGGAACTAAGAATGTTAATAAAAATGCTATAACTCTATATTTAAGCTTACCGAAATACAAGTTTTTAGTATACTTTTTAAATAATATGTAAAGTATAGGTAACAATACTAAATCTATTACAAATAAAAGCATTCTACTTCTAAAAAATAGCAAGTCCTTATTTAAAGGATTAAATAAATCTGGATAAATTAAGAACTTTATTGATGGAAAAGTTCCATAAAGTCTGTAGTAAAGTAAATCAAAAATTAAAAGTGCTGAAATTCCAAAATCTACAATATATAAATATATAAATTTTCCCCATCTCTTAAATAAGAACCCAAAGCTTATGAATATTAGTGGAAATAAAAGATATATTAATTTATAGTCTATTAATCCATATACAAAACCTAAATTAAGCTCCATTCCACTATTACTCTTTAGCATTGTACAAAACACAGTAATTTTAAACACAAGTAAAAGATAGAATAGTATTTCTAAAGGAAAATTTTTAAAAAATCTACCTATTTTACTTAAAAAACCATTACTTTTTTCCATAAAATATCCTCCTTTTTTATTTTTAAATATAATTTATATCTATTTTAACTTAGCTAAAACAAATCTTAAGTTGATAAAACATATTAAACCTAGTTATAAAGTTTAATTCTCTATCAATATATAAATTTTAAAATACCATATTATTATTACATTTTTTCTATAAATAACCAAGTACAAACTTATATACTATTTAACTACATAGCTATAAAAATAGAACCTATTATTATTAAAATAGTTCCTATTATCTTATTTCTAGTTATTTTCTCTCCTAGAGCAATTTTTGATATTATCATTGTCCATATATATGTCATAGCAGTTAAAGGCAAAACAATACTATATGGTAAGAACTTAAGTGCTATTATATTCAAAAGTGCCGCACTCACATAAAATATTCCTCCAAGATAAACTCTCCAATTTAAAATAAGAGATAATAACCCATTTAAATTATCTGCTCCCTTTTTAAAAAAGTATCCACCTAATGCTCCTAAAAGAGTCATTATAGGGAATAAAAAATATATATTATTCACCTTCATCCCCCCTTGCTATGAATACAATTCCTATAATTATCACAACTATCCCTACAAATTGTAAAAGAGATATTCTTTCTTTCAAAAATAAAAATCCATTTATTAGAGCAAAAATATATCCTATACACATAAGAGGGTGTAAAATTGATAATTCACCAAATTTGAATGCTATTATCATTGTTAATGCTCCAACACCATAAAGAATAAACCCTAACAATATAATCCATATGCTCTTACTTACTCCAATTTTCCAAAAAAGTTGCCCAAACGAAGTACATAGAGCTGATATAATTATTAACAATATTCCCTTCCAAAGCTTATTTTCTTTCAAACTCTTCTCCTACTTCCATCTTAGTATTTCATAATCTAAATTCTTTTTATTATAATTTATTAAATATGCCTTTCCCACTAAATTAAACATAGGCAAATCTGAAAGAGAATCTGAATATGCTAAAGAGTTAGGCTTATCTATATAGAAATCTCTTTCCTTTAAGTATGAAGTTATTCTCCTTACCTTTTCCTCTCCTTTACAGTTCTCTCCATCTATCCTATTTATGTATCTATCATTTTCTAAATATAACTTCGTTCCTATTACTCCATCTACATAATCCTCTATTTCAAAGAACTTTAAATAACATTCAGGAGAAGCTGATACTAATAATATGTAATAACCCATTTTTCTTAACTTTTTAATTTCTTCTATAGCATCACTATAGACTGTAGTTTTTATCACACAATTATAAAACTGTTCCAAATCTTCATTACTTAAATAATTTAGTGTGTAAAACATATTTTCTTTTGCTTTTTTAGTATCAATAAATTTAAATTTATATGCAACCATCATAAAAAAAAGTTTTGGTAACTTCCATTTAGCTTTTGGATACTTACTTATAGTATACTTTAGTAGCTTAAACATAGAATCTCCCTTTATTAAGGTCTTATCAATATCAAACAAAGCAATCTTTATAGCTTTCATTTTTCTTCCTCACTTCTTAATTAAATATACAATTAGACTTTATATATCATAAAAATGGTACTCAACCAACCGAATTTAAACTATTAAACTATCCATAAAAGTATTATTACACTTGTAATTGCCCATAATATTACGTCAATTATTATACTTTTATCTGTTAATATGGTTTCGGTAGGACTACCCCCTTCACCTTTTTTCATACTTAAATATTTATATCTGAAAAGTCCATAAATAACAAAAACATTTGTTATCATCATGTAAGAAGTACTGTATGCTACAAATGTATACATGGCATAAGCTATTACAGTGCAAGTTAATGTAATATCTGAAAATTGCTTTAATAGTTCATCAGAATAATCATCTAATATTTTTCTATGCTCAGTAGCCTTTCCTTCTAATTTAATTATCTCATTTCTTCTTTTTTCAAACCCTAAGAATAATGCTATAAAGAAAGTACATAGCAATATCCATCCAGATAATAAAACATCAATAGCTACTCCACCAGCAATAACTCTTAATATAAATCCAAAAGCAATTGAAATAACATCTAATATTACTATATCTTTTATCTTAAATGAATAAAGAATATTGTTTATAAAATATATTACTAGTATAAAAAATAACTTTCTATTAACAAGAAAAGCACATATCATACTAAATGCTAGCAAAATAACTAAAGCTATCTCTGCCTCTTTTATTGATATAACTCTGCTTGCAATAGGTCTAAATCTTTTTTTAGGATGTATCCTATCTTTCTCTACATCTAAAATATCATTCATAATATAGACAGTAGATGATATTAAACAAAAAAGTATAAAAGCTATAACAGCATGAATATCTTTATTTAAATCAAGGAAACTATATGAAAAAATTAAAGCTCCAAATACAAAAAAATTTTTTATCCATTGCTTAGGTCTCATTAACTTAAATAAATTTACCCAGAAACCCTCTTGTTTAATATTTACCTCTTTATTATTATTTTTTTCTTTAAATTCCATTAAACGGCCTCCATTTATAGAACATTTGGTTTTTTCAAGTTTTACAACGATTAATATTATATCATAATTGTTTTGTTTATAGTTTACGTTTTTTACTAAAAAATACATATTTAAAAGCTATTAGTTAGATTATTATCAAAATTTAACTAATAGCTTTAAATTTTATTAATTATTCTTAAAATAATTACCTTGTATAACCATATCTGCAATATTAAATGATTTTTCTAAGTGTGATGTCTCTTCAGGAGTTGGTGTTCCTACTATTGTTCCATCATTTAATATAGTTGCATTTCTATTTGTATTTACTAAAACTCTACCCATTGATGTACTATCAAAGGCATCTCTGTTAAATCCTAAAAGATATGCTATAGTTGGCAAGAAGTCTATTTGACCACCTTCTTTTGATATAGTTTCCCCTTTAATACTTGGATTATATACTAAGAAAGGAATTTCTTTATGATCATCTTTCCACCAATCACCAGCTAATGGCGCATCTTTTATTTGATCTTCATAAAATTTATGAACTCCGCCATGATCCCCATAAAGCATTATTACAGTATTATCTAGAAGTCCTTCTTCTTTTAATTGATTTAAAAATTCTCCAATTGCTTGATCTGTATATCTTATGCTTTGGAAATATGCTCCTAACATATTGTTATTTAAATCCTCTGGCAAATCTAAATACTGTTTATCCTTAGGCATATCAAAAGGTCCATGACTTGTTAATGTTACTAAGAATGTAAAGAATGGTTGCTTTTGATCTTTTAGCTTATCTCCAATCTGTCTTAAATAAGATTCATCTGACATTCCAAGTCCTATTATTTCACTTTGATCAAACTGAGATGCATCCCATATTTCATCTGCATTAAATGCTTTATGAACTTCAGCCCAGTTCCAATTTCCTGGAACCTCTGGATGTGTTGAAATTGTTGTATATCCTTTATTTTCTAACAAATCTTGTAGGGTATTATATTCAGTCCATGGATAACCGAAAAATGTAGTTCCTTTTCTAACTGGTAGTATTGATGTATTAACCATTAAATCAGCATCTGAGCTTGTTCCTGAGTTATTTTGTTCCTTTATATTGTCAAAATATAAACTATTTTTTAAAAGCTTATTTATATTTGGAGTAATCTCCTGACCATACACTTTTTGACCTATAACAAAATTTTCAAGAGATTCAACTTGTAGAGCTATAAGGTTCTTACCTTCAAACATTCCTTTGTACTTATTATCTGGTAAGTCCTCTTTGTTTTCATTAAACCATTCTTTAATTTCATTTTTCTGAGCATCACTTAAAGTTTGTTCTCTATTTGAATAATAATAAATATCATATCCATGATATCCTAAAGGACTCATATCACTAATTGTTTGGAATGGTGCCCATGATATACTAAGGAAACTTTTATCAGATTTCCTTTCAATATCTATGTAATAGTGTGATACTCCTATTACTGTTGCACTTATTCCAAAGACACATATAAATGCAATCAATCTAGTTTTTATATTACTCTTATACTTTACATTTTTTAAGCCTGTAAAGTTATAAACTAAAAATAATAATATGAAATCTACTATAAACACTAAATCTACAGTAGCAAAATTAAATAAACTCTTTCCTACAGGATTAAAAATTCCTGGCGCAATTATGTGTCTTATTGATAAGAAAGTACCATTTACTCTGTAATACCAAATATCAGCTATGAATAGTAATGTTACTAAGATATCAATTACTATAGCTGACCACATTCTTCCTTTACCTTTAAACAAGTAAACAAAACTTGCTATTAATGTTACTATTGCTATGTGTCCCCACCAAGCTGGAGGAGTAAAATACATTGAAGATAAATTAATACTCGTAGATCCTGGTGTTCTAAGCATTGATAAAAGTAACATTGATTTTATTTGAAGTGTTATCACTAGGAAAATAAAAACCCAGTTACACTTAAAAAAGCTTTTTACTTTTTCCTTCATAAAATTTTTCCTCACTATCTTTATTATTTTAATCTTTACTCTCATTATTATAACATTTACAGTAAATTTTTCATCAAAAAAATACTTAATGTTTCCCTAAGGACTTAATTTTTTTCTTAGAAATACAAAAGAGAACATAAAGATTTGAATCTTTATGTCCTCTTTTTGTACTAATTAATTTATTTAAAAGATTAAATCTATTAAAATTTAATCTTCTAAAGGCTATTATAAAACTTTTGATAAAAAGTCTTGTGTTCTTGGATTTTTAGGATTTTCAAATATTTCATTTGGAGTACCTTTTTCAATTATTTTCCCTTCATCCATGAATAATATTCTATCTCCTACTTCCTTTGCAAACCCCATTTCATGAGTTACTACAACCATGGTCATTCCATCTTTTGCCAAAGACTTCATAACATTTAAAACCTCTCCTACCATTTCAGGATCCAAAGCAGATGTTGGCTCATCAAAAAGCATAACATCTGGTTCCATAGCCAAAGCTCTTGCTATAGCTATTCTTTGCTTTTGTCCTCCTGAAAGAGAATTAGGATAAGCATCTTTTTTATCTAAAAGACCTACTTTTTCTAATAACTCGTTTCCTTTTTTTATAGCATCCTCACTAGAGACCTTTTTTATTTTAGTCGGTCCTATAGTCAAATTTTCCATAACTGTTTTATGTGGGAAAAGATTAAATTGCTGAAAAACCATCCCCATCTTCTCTCTTATTTTATTTATATCAACATTCTTATTTGTTATATCTTCCCCTTCGAAGTTAATTATCCCTGAAGTTGGTTCCTCTAATAAATTTAAACATCTTAAAATTGTACTTTTTCCTGATCCTGAAGGACCAATTATAACAACAACCTCTCCCTTTTCTATTGTTTCACTTATATCTTTTAACACTTCATTTTTCCCAAAATTTTTATATAAATTACTAACATTTATCATACTTTACTCAACTTCCTTTCTACATAAGACATAGCTCTTCCTAAACTAAACGTCATAACAAAATAGAACATAGCGATAACAATAAGTGGCTCAAACCCTTTGTAGGTAGCCCCTGTTACTATCTTTGAGGAATACATAAGTTCTGCCACACCTATTGTAGATGCCATAGATGATTCCTTAATTATAGCAACGAATTCATTTCCTATGGCTGGAAGTATATTTTTTATAGCTTGAGGAAGTATTATAAGTCTCATAGCCATTCCTTCTGTCATTCCTAAACTTCTTGCCGCTTCTAATTGACCTTTATCAATAGCATCTATTCCAGCTCTTATTATTTCTGAAACATAAGCTGCTGAGTTTAATGAAATAGCAATAATACATGAAGTTAACACTCCTAATTGTATCCCAAATGAAGGTAATCCAAAATAAACTATATATATTTGTAATAAAAGAGGTGTTCCTCTTATTAATTCTACATAAACGCTAGAAATTATATTTAATATTCTAACTTTAAATATTGAAAATTTAGAGCGCTTCATAAAGCATAAAATTGTTCCTAATAAAGCTCCCAAAACTACTGTTATTGCTGAAATTATTAATGTCCACTTAGCACCTTCCAAAAACACTGGAAAATACTCTTTTAAAAAACTAAAGTCTAAACTCCCCATGTATATTGCCCCCTAATTATTAAAACTTTTATTACTAATCCTTCTTTTGATATGGAACTAATTCAATAGCATCATTTACAAGCTGATCCATTTTACCATCGTCTTTTAATTTTTTAATTGTAGCATTTACTTGGTCAACTAAATCCTTATTTCCTTTTTGTATTGCTATAGCTGATCCTCCCTCAGAATCTTTTATGACATTATCTGCAATAGCTAACTCTTCATTAACTTCAGTAGCTATTTTTGAAACTGGCAATTCTACTATTAAAGCATCAAGTTTTCCTGTTTTTAACTCTAAAATTAAAGTATTTACATTATCTAAAAGTTTAACATCTGCTCCTTCTATTCCATTTGCTATTTCAGCCTGTATAGATCCTATTTGAGCTCCAACTTTTTTGCCTTTTAAATCTTCAATGCTTTTTATAGAATCCTTATTGTTTTTATTTATTAAAATTCCTTGTTCTGCTTCATAATAAATATCTGAAAAATCTACAGCTTCTTTTCTTTTTTCATCAGGAGTTAATCCTGAAATTCCAAGATCAATAGCTCCACTTTTAACTGATTGGACTATAGCCCCAAAGTCCATTTCTTTAATTTCTAGATCAACGCCCATATCATTTGCAATTTCCTTTGCTATGTCTATATCAAATCCAACTATTTGGTCTTTTCCATCTTTCATTATATGAAATTCATAAGGCGCATAGTCTGCACTTAATCCAACGACTAGTTTTCCATTTTCTTTTATTTCAGTTATTTTTCCATTAGAATCACTTTCTCCCTTAGCAGCATTTGCCCCACATCCTGCTAAGCTTAAAGTTAACCCTCCGATTACAGCCATTGATAATATTTTTTTAAATAAATTTTTCTTCATATATATTCCCCCTAATATTCATTCGCTTATCGCTTTCTTTTGTATAATTATACGTTATTCGTGAATAAAAGTGCAATATATTTTTTAATATAAACATGTTTCTTTTCATCATTCTTTGATATTAAATTATTTTTATAGCATATATTTTATTAATACGTTTTGTTTTAAAAGGTTTTCTATGGTTGTTTAATTAATTTTAATGCATATTTTTTATAAATTCATTATAAGCGTATTCTGCATATTTTATGCGTTTTTATACATTTTATTATTATGTTAAAGTAAACTTATTGTTCTTATATCTATAACTTAAAAAAAGCTCTAAATAGAACTAGTAACGAAACACAATACTTTTCGTAATCTATTTAGAGCTTTTTGATAATTTATTTAATTTTTATTTCTTTTAATACATGAAGAGCTCTAGTACTCATTATATATTTTATTAGATCCTCATTCTCTTCATTTTCTCTACTATCAACGATTATAACCCCATCAAATTCTAATCCCTTTGCAAAGTATGATGGTATTATAACATTTCCACCTTTATATAGAACATCCTCATTGTCAAACTTAACTAAATGAACTTTATCACTAATTAAATTATAAACCCTCTCTAACTCTTCTTTATCTCTTGTTATTATGGCTATACTTTCTAATCCATCATTAGAAAACTCTCTTAAAGAATCAATAACTGCATCACCAAATTCTTCAGTGTTATTAAATTCTAACTCTTCTACAGGTTTACCATGTCTAACAAGTGGTATTATTCTATCTTCATTAAGATATTTATTTGCATATTCCATTATTTCATAAGTACTTCTATAACTTTTATTCAAGTTATAAATTTCTGGATTTATATCATCAAATATTTTTTCTAATTCCATCATTGGTGCTACATCTAAATATTTAACAAGCCTTTGATTGACATCTCCGACAATAGTGAAATATTTAGTTCCAGTTAACTCTCTCACAACTTTAAATTGAAGTGGTGAATAATCTTGTGCCTCATCTATAACAACATGTCTATACTCTTTAGAAGCTTTTTTTCCTTCTAACTTTATTGCTAAATAAAGCATTGGTGCTAGGTCATTTATTGTATATTCTTTTTTATCGCCATTAAATCTATCATATACATCTGTAATACTTTCTCTAGAAATCCAACTGTCTAATTGGGCTCTTGAGTCCATTACCGCTTTAACAATCTCTCTTATTCTTAATTTTCTTCTAAATTCTAAGTTATTTTCCTCAACTAAAAGTTCTTCAGCAGTTAGCTTTTCTCTTTCTTTTCTTAATTCTTCATTAAGTTCCCAAACTTTTTCATCTCTCTTATCTTTTATTTTAGATAATATTATTCTCTTAATTTTGTCACTTCTTCTGAATAAAGGCATATATTCATAATGTTTAGTAAACATTTCTTCTATCTCTTCTTTAGAAATAACTACTTCGTCAAAATATTTTACATCTTCAACATTAAAGTAGCTCTTATCCATATCTTTAACTAGATTATCTAAATCTTTAATTATTTCATATGAATTCTTATATGCTGCATCTTCTATAAACTCTTTGTCATTTGAAAGTATTTTCTCTAAATACTTATCAAAACTCATTATATATAATTCATCATCCATTTCTTTTAAAGCAAAACTAGCAAAAGTTTCTTGGTTAACTCCAACTTCACCAAGACTAGGTAATACTTGTGAAATGTATTCCATGAATATACTATTTGGTCCTAAAATAAGAACCTTATCTTCTAATTCTTTTCTATAGTTGTATAAAAGATATGCAACTCTATGAAGGGCAATTGTTGTTTTACCACTACCTGCTACCCCATTTACAATTATATTAGATGTTCTATCTTTTCTTATTATTTCATCTTGTTCTTTTTGTATTGTCATTATTACATCTTTAAGCTTATCAGAACTATTGTTGCTTAAAACCATTTGTAATATATCATCTTTTACGTCTATGGCAGAGTCAAATACACCCTTTAATTCTCCTTTTTTAACTATAATCTGTCTTCTTCCTTCTATATCACATTTTATAGGTCCATCTGGCGAATTATACGTAGCCTCTCCTAAGCTTCCATGATAGAAAAGTGATGCAACAGGTGCTCTCCAGTCAACAATAACCGGTTCATAACTACCTTCTGGAGTTACTCCAAATCTACCAACATATAAGGTATCTTTCTGATCAAACTCTAAATCATTAAATGTAACTCTTCCAAAATACGGAGAATTTTTTAATATTGTTAATTCCTTTAACCTTCTATCTATTGTAGTGAATGCCTGTTCCTTTACATATCTCTCATGATCAAAGTATTCTATTAATTTATCTTCATCGTCCTTATATTCATCAACTGCATTCTTTCTATAATCTAATATGTATTGTGTTACAAATTTTCTTTTATTTATATATGAAAGCATTTCCTCATTTAATATATTGGAAACGTCCTCTAATTTTTTCTCTTCAACTAAAAATTCTATATCTTTTTTATCAGTCATTAGAATCTTCCTTTCCTACTTTCTCTATTACATTATAACCAATTATAGCATTAAGATTTCCTTTAAACAAAAGTATAAATGAAAAGTTAAAAAGTGCATGAAGTATTTTTAACTTCATGCACATTTTATTATCATATAAAATCAAACTTTGTTTAAGTAGATGTTAATTTTAACCCTTCCTCTCACCTAACTTACGGTCTATCCAAAATCAACACAAGTTTAAAACACAGCCAAATTTTAAAACTTTTTTCTCTAAATATTATTTAAGCTTTATTCATCATCAACTTTATTTGTAGAGTTATCATCTTTATTATCATCTTCAGCATTAGGAGATTGAGTTTCCTTAGATAAATCTAATTTTTCATTATTAGCTCTTGCTAATCTTGCTGCTTCCTCTTGAGCTTCAATCATAGCCTTTAACTCAGCTTGTTTTCTTTCCTCTTCTTCTAATTTTAAAGCTTCTTCTTTAGCCTTTTTAATTGCTTCTTCTTTTTCTTTTCTCTTAGCTAAAGCTTGTTCTCTTAAGCTTTGAATTTCCTGTTTAGCCTTTTCATCAGCTTCTCTCTTTTCAGGATACTTACCATAAACTATTTCCATGAATTCATCACCCATGATAGTTTCTTTGTCTAAAAGAACGCTAGTTATTTCATCTAATAATTCTCTATTTTCAATTAAAAGCTTAATTGATTTTTTATGAGCCTTTTTAATTACTGATAAAACTTCTTCATCAGCTACGGCAGCCGTAGTTTCTGAACAATTTCTAACTGGTCTACCATCTAAGTATCTGCTGCTCATAGCTTCTAAAGCCATCATATCAAATCTTTCACTCATACCATATATAGTTATCATATTTCTAGCTGATTGAGTAGCTCTTTCTATATCATTTGAAGCTCCAGTAGTTATTGTATTAAATACTACTTCTTCAGCAGCTCTACCACCTAGCATAACTGATATTTGGTCTATCATTTCATCCTTAGAAACTAAGTATTTTTCTTCCTCTGGAAGTTGCATTGTATATCCTAAAGCTCCCATTGTTCTTGGAACTATAGTTATCTTATGAACTGGATCTGTATGATTTAATAAAGCCGCAACTAATGCATGCCCAACTTCATGGTATGCAACAATTTTCTTTTCCTTTGGTGAAAGTATTCTATCTTTTTTCTCTTGACCAGCTATTATAACCTCAACAGCTTCATCTAAGTCTTCTTGAATTACCAATCTTCTACCATGCTTTACAGCTCTTAATGCAGCTTCATTAACTATATTAGCTAGGTCTGCTCCAACAGCACCTGGAGTAGCTTTAGCAACTTCTTCTAATGATACATCATCTGCTAATTTAACATCTCTAGAATGAACCTTTAATATTTCTTCTCTACCTATTAAATCTGGTCTATCAACAATTATTCTTCTATCAAATCTACCTGGTCTTAATAAAGCTTTATCTAAAACCTCTGGTCTGTTAGTAGCTGCTAATATAACAACCCCTTTAGAAGAATCGAAACCATCCATTTCAGTTAATAATTGGTTAAGAGTTTGTTCTCTTTCATCATTACCCTGAATAGAACCTTCTCTGCTTTTACCAATAGCATCAATTTCATCTATAAATACTATACAAGGAGCTTTTTCTTCAGCTTGCTTAAATAAGTCTCTTACTCTTGCTGCACCCATACCAACAAACATTTCTACAAAATCAGAACCTGACATTGAGAAAAATGGTACTTTTGCTTCTCCTGCAACAGCTTTAGCAAGTAAAGTTTTACCTGTTCCTGGAGGCCCTACTAACAATGCCCCTTTTGGAAGTTTAGCTCCAATTGCAACATACTTACTAGTATCATGTAAGAAATCTACTATCTCTACTAATGATTCTTTAGCTTCCTCTTGACCAGCAACATCTTTAAATGTTATTCCTGTTTCATTTTCAGCATAAAGTTTAGCATTATTTTTTCCAAATGACATTACTCCGCCACCCATTTTATTATTCATTTTAGAGAACATCATTCTTCCAAAAACAAATATAAGTAATAATGGGAATATCCATGATACTAAGAACCCTAAAAATTGATAATTTTCAGGTTTAGTAACATTAAACCCTACACCTGCTGCAGTTAAGTCTTTTATTAAATTTGGTTGTGTAATACCAACTACCGCTGGGTTAGTTGTATATAATATTTTTCCTTTTAATTCACTGTTATCTGAAGGTGTTATTTCAATTTGATTTCCTGAAAAATTTACTGATTTAACTTCTTTCTTATCTACCATTTGCATAAAAGTACTATAATCTACTTTTTCATATAGCATTTCATCTTTAACCATATTAAAGGTTAGTACTATACCAAATGCTATAATACCGTATATGAGAATATATTTAAGCATTTTTTTATCTTTAAACATCTCTCATTCCTCCTTTTCTAACGTTTATTTTACAAATCCTATTCTGTTAAAAGGATATACTGTTATCTGGGCTTTTGCTTCTATATCTTTTCCATCTACATATGGATTACTCCAATATCTAGCATCATCACTATTATTTCTATTATCACCTAACACTAAAAATTTCCCTGCAGGTACATCAAAAGACATATCAGTTTTTCCACCTGGATATTTAACGTAATCTTCTTCAAGTTTATTTCCATTTACATAAACTGAACCATCACTTTTTATTTCAACATGTTCACCTGGTAATCCTATAACACGCTTAAGAAGTGGTTCATTAAACTCATCTGAATTAAATACAACTATATCTCCTCTTTTAATATTATTAGTGTTGTATATTCTGGTAACAAATAATTGGTCTCCAATCTCTACTGTCGGCATCATTGATCCTGTCGGAACTTTTATTTTAAACAATAAAAATTTATGAATCAAAAAAGCTAAAATTAAAGCTGCTAAGATTGGTACAATCCAATCTAAAAAGAATGATGTCTTCTTTGAATTACTAGTACTCATTCCTATTCCCACATACCTTTCATTAAGTCTTCTATTTCTTTTTTTCTTTTCATTGTAAGCGCTTTATCGGAAAAAAACTTTCCATCCTTACCTTTTACTAAAACATCCCCCTCTTTTACATCACCTATTACATCGTCCTTATTTAATTCTAAAATCTTTTCATTTTCATCTTCACATACAATAAAATGCCCTTCTATTCTATCAACTATTAATTCTTTCATTTTATACTCCTTGCTCCGAATATTAATATAAGAAATATTAAAAATTTATTTTAAAGTACTCCTCATCAATTTTAGAATTTTTTACTTTTCAAAATTTTAAAGCATCAAATATAAGTATATCATAAATTACCATAACTTTGTAAACTTTAATTCATAGTTTTTCCCTCAAGTTTAAAAAATATTTTACTATAAGTTTATCAACCTATTGTGTCTTTTTTGTGTCTTTTTTTATTGAATATTTTTCATTCAATTTTAACTAAAAATTTGATATAAGCATATATGAATTCTAATTTAATTTAGGTTTATTATTTTATTTACTACTTCATCTTTTATTATATACTTTAATGAAGTATTCTAAATACTTTTAATAAAAAAAGTTGCATAGTTTTTACCATGCAACCTTATATTATAAATTAAAAACATTCGTTTCTAAGTAGGTCTTCATAAGTTTCTCTTTTACATATCAATCTTGAATTTCCATTATTTACACTAACTACAGCAGCTTTAGGTATTCTATTATAGTTATTAGCCATTGAATGACCGTAAGCTCCAGTAGACATTATTGCTAATATATCTCCAGTTTCCATTTTTGGCATTTCTATAGAATTTAAAAGTACATCTCCTGATTCACAGCATTTTCCTGCTATAGTTACTACTTCTTTAGAGTTATCATAAACTCTATTAGCTATTAATGACTCATAATTTGCACTATATAATGCTGGTCTTATATTATCACTCATTCCACCATCTACACTAACATATTTTCTTATATTAGGAACTTCTTTTATAGCTCCAACAGTATATAGGGTTACTCCAGCGTTTCCTACAATACTTCTTCCTGGTTCTATACTTAATATAGGAATATTCATTTTTAAATTTTTACAAACTTTCTCAGCCTTATTTATTATAACTGAACAATACTCTTCTATTTCTTTAGGCTTATCTCCTTCAGTATAATATATACCAAATCCTCCGCCTAAATCTAGTTCTTTTATTTCATATCCTATTTTATTTTTTATATCATTTATAAGATTTAGCATTATTTCTGTTGTATCTTCAAAAGGTTCTAAGTCAAATATTTGTGATCCTATATGACAATGTAATCCACTTAATTCTATATACTCTAATTCTATAGCTCTTTTAACCACATCATATACAGTATCACCAATCACAGGGAATCCAAATTTTGAGTCTAACTGTCCTGTTTTTATATATTCATGAGTATGAGCTTCTACCCCTGGAGTTATTCTTAAATACACCTTTTGGACTCTTCCATATTCTTGAGCTATTGAATTTAAAACTTCTAGTTCATGCAAATTATCTACTACAAACCTTCCTATTCCTAATCTAACCCCTAAATCTATTTCATAATCGGATTTGTTATTTCCATGAAAATATATTCTTTCTAATGGAAACCCAGCTTTATATGCTGTATAAAGTTCTCCACCTGAAACTACATCTAAATATAAATTCTCCTCATTAACTAAATTGCACATTGACATGTTTATAAATGCCTTACCCGCATAGGTAACTCTGTTTCCTCTTTCTTCGCATTTCATAGCATTATAGTATCTTCTACAATTGCTTCTAACTAACTCTTCATCAACTACATATAAAGGAGTTCCATACTCTTTACTTAAAGTACTTGCTTTTATTCCTCCCACATACAATTCATTTTCTTCTACTTTCATTGATCCAAATAATTTCATATCTTTTCCCTCCACACAATTAATTTTTTAGTGGTAGAGTATAAAAGTATGCAAAGCTACCGAAATTTTAGCATTTAATTCCAATAAATAAAACAGCAAAGGAACACCTTTGCTGCCTTAAGCGCAACTTAGCGTACCTTGTAGCACTCCACTTTTTTCAAAGTGACAGTTATATGCATATTTTACATATACCCAGGAAATTTAATTACCATCAACTCTCCTTCGGCCATAACCCCTTTCATCATATCTCATCACTCGTCAGCTACTTATGACTACTCTTAATTACAGCACCTCTACTTTGGCCCTATTATTAATTTATTTATATTTTTATTATATTTAATAATTGTTTATAATGTTACTAAAAAATTCTAATTAATGCAATACTCTAAATAAATCTTATTAATAAAAATTCTTATACATTACAATCATTTCCTTCACATCTAAAAGCCATAGTACCTTCATAGCCAATTTCTTTTAAAACTTTTCTTACTACTCTTTTTCCAATTCCATCTTCATTTAACTCGCAAAGAGCATCCTCTATGTTGTACCAAGCCGCTCCTTCCACTTCATTAGATTTTTTTATTTCACCAGATTCATAATATGCTAGGTAAGTTAACATAAGTAATTCTTTGCCATTTACAAAGTCACTACCTAAATATTTTATATCCTTTACTAATATACCTGTTTCTTCTTTTACTTCTCTATAAACAGTTTCCTCAGCACATTCATCTACTCCAACATAACCAGATATTAGCACTTTGGAGTTTTTATATATATAACTTTGTTTTAATAAAATTATTTCATCACCTTTTATCACAGCAACAACAATACATGGTTTAGGCAAATCAAAAAACATCATGTCATGTTTATTACAATAAGGTATCATTCCCTCATCCCAACTATCCTTAAGTTCTAATTTTTCACCACATAATGGACAATATTTAAACTTCATAATTAATATCTTTAGTGACGCTAGTTTAATATATTACAATATAAAATTTATTAATTTTCATGATTTAATATCAAAATAGTAATATATAAAATTAAGCTAACTAAAGTTCACCACCTTTCATATTCTCAAATACTCATTTATATTCTTTATTACATTTTTAATCTATATCTTATAAATTCTACTATTATCTATTTAGAATAATTAAAATAAGCTATCTTCCCTATAATTTATAATATTATTTCAATTGGATTAAGTAACTCTATTTCTTCTTCTGTAACTTTACAATTATAAGCAAATATATCTACCCCTTTAGCCTTCGCTAATCTAAGGGCCTCTCCAAATTTTGGGTCAGTATCATCATTAGGAGAAAACTTAAAAACATTTTCTATTTGAATTAAAAAAATTATTCCTGCTCCCATACCTAATTTTTTTACTTCAATTAACTCTAATATATGTTTTCTTCCTCTTTCAGTTGGTGCATCTGGAAATCTAGTTTCCCCATTTTCTTCTAAAGTTACACCTTTAACTTCTAAAAAATATGTATTTTCATTTTCATCTTGTAATTTGAAATCAAATCTAGATTTTCCAAAAGTTTTCTCTCTACTTATATTATTAAATTCGCTTAATTCTTTTATTTTCTTATTTCTAAGTGCTTCTTCTACAACCTTATTAGGAATCTGAGAATCTATATTTATTAAAATTTCTCCTTTATATGCTGCTATCAAATCGTAAGGAGTTTTTCTATTTGGAGTAGTTCCCTTTCTTAAAAGCACAGTGCATCCTTCTTTTAATATTTCCCTACATCTTCCTGTATTAGGAACATGAACTAATAACTCTTCTCCATCTAAAACTACATAGGCTTGAAATCTATTTGGTCTTCTTAAAAAAATAGCTTTTCTAATAATACTATTATAATTCATATATAATAACCTCTTTATCTTTATTAGACTTTTTAATTTTTATCATAAACTGTTAAAAATATTTATTTTTTATATTCCTTGTTATTATATTCTACATAAAAACTCTTTTATTAACAAGTTAGAACATATCTATATAAACATAGATAACTTTAAAAATTCAACTTTTTAAAACATTTAAAACTTATCAAAAGTTTTAATTTTAGTAATAACCACCAGTAAAATGTATAGACTAAGCTAGAGCTATAAGCCTAAAAAAATGTATCTATATATTTTTAAAACTTTTTAATATATTTAAAATAATATTAAGTGCTATAAGCATTTTACTACTACCATATAGCAAATAATTTTCATTAAAGCAAAAAAACTCGATAAGCTAAGCTTATCGAGTTAATGGTGACCCCTAGGGGAATCGAACCCCTGTTACCACCGTGAAAGGGTGGTGTCTTAACCGCTTGACCAAGGGGCCAAACTAACCTGGCGACCACCTACTCTCCCACACAGTCTCCCGTGCAGTACCATCGGCTTCTAAAGGCTTAACCGTCGTGTTCGGAATGGGAACTGGTGTTACCCTAAAGAACATCATCACCAGATATTTGAAAGTTTTTGTTCTTTCAAAATTGCACATATTTAATTTACTATATTGGTCAAGCCCTCGATCTATTAGTATCGGTCAGCTGAACATGTTACCATGCTTACACCCCCGACCTATCAACCTTGTGTTCTTCAAGGGATCTTACTAGCTTACGCTATGGGAAATCTCATCTTGAGGTTGGCTTCACGCTTAGATGCTTTCAGCGTTTATCCATTCCCGACTTAGCTACCCAGCTGTGCTCCTGGCGGAACAACTGGTACACCAGAGGTCAGTCCATCCCGGTCCTCTCGTACTAAGGACAGCTCCTCTCAAATTTCCTACGCCCGCGACGGATAGGGACCGAACTGTCTCACGACGTTCTGAACCCAGCTCGCGTGCCGCTTTAATGGGCGAACAGCCCAACCCTTGGGACCTACTTCAGCCCCAGGATGCGACGAGCCGACATCGAGGTGCCAAACCTCCCCGTCGATGTGGACTCTTGGGGGAGATCAGCCTGTTATCCCCGAGGTAGCTTTTATCCGTTGAGCGATGGCCCTCCCACGAGGTACCACCGGATCACTAAGCCCGACTTTCGTCCCTGCTCCACTTGTGGGTGTCGCAGTCAGGCTCCCTTCTGCCTTTGCACTCTACGAACGATTTCCGACCGTTCTGAGGGAACCTTTGGGCGCCTCCGTTACTTTTTAGGAGGCGACCGCCCCAGTCAAACTGCCCACCTAACAATGTCCTGTGACCAGATTCATGGCCGCCAGTTAGAATTTCAGTACTGTCAGGGTGGTATCCCAAGGATGGCTCCACTAAGGCTGACGCCCTAGTTTCCTAGCCTCCCACCTATCCTGTACAGACAATACCAAAACTCAATGCTAAGCTACAGTAAAGCTCTACGGGGTCTTTCCGTCCAATCGCGGGTAGCGAGCATCTTCACTCGCACTACAACTTCGCCGGATTTACAGTTGAGACAGTGCCCAAGTCATTACGCCATTCGTGCGGGTCAGAACTTACCTGACAAGGAATTTCGCTACCTTAGGACCGTTATAGTTACGGCCGCCGTTTACTGGGGCTTAAGTTCACACCTTCGCTTGCGCTAAGTGTTCCCCTTAACCTTCCAGCACCGGGCAGGCGTCAGCCCCTATACATCAGCTTACGCTTTAGCAGAGACCTGTGTTTTTGCTAAACAGTTGCTTGGGCCTATTCTCTGCGGCCTACTCTCGTAGGCACCCCTTCTCGCGAACTTACGGGGTCAATTTGCCGAGTTCCTTAACTGTAATTCTTCCGCCGGCCTTAGGATTCTCTCCTCACCTACCTGTGTCGGTTTGCGGTACGGGCACTACTTCTCTCTCTAGACGCTTTTCTTGGCAGCGTGGAATCATGTACTTCGGTTCCGTGGAACCTTCCCCATCACGCCTCAGCATTATGAAAGCGGATTTGCCTACTTTCACTGCCTAAACGCTTAGACTAGCATCCAATAGCTAGCACACACTATCCTCCTGCGTCACGCCATCGATAATAACGATGGTAGTGGTACTGGAATATCAACCAGTTGTCCATCACCTACGCCTTTCGGCCTCGGCTTAGGTCCCGACTAACCCTCAGCGGACGAACCTTCCTGAGGAAACCTTAGGTTTTCGGCCTGTGGGATTCTCACCCACATCTCGCTACTGATGCCAACATTCTCACTCGTAACCAGTCCACCGCTCCTTACGGTACGACTTCAGCCCGGTTACGACGCTCTCCTACCGCTTGAACTAAGTTCAAGCCCGTAGCTTCGGTGGTAAGTTTAGCCCCGTTACATTTTCGGCGCAAGATCTCTCGACTAGTGAGCTATTACGCACTCTTTTAATGAATGGCTGCTTCTAAGCCAACATCCTAGTTGTCTTAGAAATCTCACATCCTTTCCCACTTAACTTACACTTTGGGACCTTAGCTGACGATCTGGGCTGTTTCCCTTTTGACCACGGATCTTATCATTCGTAGTCTGACTGCCGAGCTCAAAGTATGTGGCATTCGGAGTTTGATAAGGTTCGGTAAGCGCTATGCCCCCTAGCCCATTCAGTGCTCTACCTCCACTACTCATACTCGACGCTAGCCCTAAAGCTATTTCGGAGAGAACCAGCTATCTCCGGGTTCGATTGGAATTTCTCCGCTATCCACAGCTCATCCCATGCTTTTTCAACAGCAACGTGGTTCGGTCCTCCACGAGGTTTTACCCTCGCTTCAACCTGGCCATGGATAGGTCACCCGGTTTCGGGTCTACGGCATGCAACTAGTCGCCCTATTCAGACTCGGTTTCCCTTCGGCTCCGTACCTTAAGTACTTAACCTTGCTACATACCGTAACTCGTTGGCTCGTTCTACAAAAAGCACCTCATCACCCTCATAAGGGGCTCTGAGCGGTTGTAGGCACACGGTTTCAGGTTCTATTTCACTCCCCTCCCGGGGTTCTTTTCACCTTTCCCTCACGGTACTGCTTCACTATCGGTCATCAGGTAGTATTTAGCCTTGGGAGGTGGTCCTCCCTGCTTCCCACAAGGTTTCACGTGTCTCGTGGTACTCTGGATCATAACTCGTGGTCTTCTCGTTTCACTTACAGGACTATTACCTTCTACGGTGGAGCTTTCCAGCTCTCTTCAGTTACAATAGCCTCCACTTTTATGTTATGTCCACAACCCCGGAAACAAGTTTCCGGTTTGGGCTCTTTCCCTTTCGCTCGCCGCTACTAAGAAAATCGATTTTTCTTTCTCTTCCTCCAGGTACTTAGATGTTTCAGTTCCCTGGGTTACCTTCATTAAGCTATGTATTCACTTAATGATACATGGGGTTTCCCATGTGAGTTTCCTCATTCGGAGATCTTCGGATCTCAGGCTATGTGCGCCTACCCGAAGCTTATCGCAGCTTATCACGTCCTTCATCGGCTCCTGATGCCAAGGCATTCACCATGCGCCCTTTGTAGCTTGACCTATATTAGTTATAGTTCTCATTTTACAAAGAATAGAAATTGGTTTTGCCAATTTGGCTTGTTGTTTCTATAAATTAAATTATGTGCAATTTTCAAAGAACAATTTTGAGAGATAGTCTCTCAAAATTAAACAGAGATATTATCCAGAATTCATTATCATCTTAGTTATCCTAAGATGTATTCCTTAGAAAGGAGGTGATCCAGCCGCAGGTTCTCCTACGGCTACCTTGTTACGACTTCACCCCAATCGCTGACCCTACCTTCGGCCGCTGCCTCCTTGCGGTTAGCTCACGGACTTCGGGTATTGCCAACTCTCATGGTGTGACGGGCGGTGTGTACAAGACCCGGGAACGTATTCACCGCGACATTCTGATTCGCGATTACTAGTAACTCCAGCTTCATGTAGGCGAGTTTCAGCCTACAATCCGAACTGAGACTGGTTTTAAAGTTTGGCTCCACCTCACGGTATTGCATCTCTCTGTACCAGCCATTGTAGCACGTGTGTAGCCCTACACATAAGGGGCATGATGATTTGACGTCATCCCCACCTTCCTCCTGGTTAACCCAGGCAGTCTCGCTAGAGTCCTCAACTTAATGGTAGTAACTAACGACAAGGGTTGCGCTCGTTGCGGGACTTAACCCAACATCTCACGACACGAGCTGACGACAACCATGCACCACCTGTCACCTTGTCCCCGAAGGGATTTCCTCGATTAAGAGTAATGCAAGGGATGTCAAGTGTAGGTAAGGTTCTTCGCGTTGCTTCGAATTAAACCACATGCTCCGCTACTTGTGCGGGTCCCCGTCAATTCCTTTGAGTTTTAATCTTGCGACCGTACTCCCCAGGCGGAATACTTAATGCGTTAGCGGCGGCACGGAGGTGTTGAACCCCCACACCTAGTATTCATCGTTTACGGCGTGGACTACCAGGGTATCTAATCCTGTTTGCTCCCCACGCTTTCGAGCCTCAGCGTCAGTTACAGTCCAGAGAGTCGCCTTCGCCACTGGTGTTCTTCCTAATCTCTACGCATTTCACCGCTACACTAGGAATTCCACTCTCCTCTCCTGCACTCTAGATAACCAGTTTGGAATGCAGCACCCAAGTTGAGCCCGGGTATTTCACATCCCACTTAATCATCCGCCTACGCTCCCTTTACGCCCAGTAAATCCGGATAACGCTCGCCACCTACGTATTACCGCGGCTGCTGGCACGTAGTTAGCCGTGGCTTCCTCCTTGGGTACCGTCATTATCTTCCCCAAAGACAGAGCTTTACGATCCGAAAACCTTCATCACTCACGCGGCGTTGCTGCATCAGGGTTTCCCCCATTGTGCAATATTCCCCACTGCTGCCTCCCGTAGGAGTCTGGGCCGTGTCTCAGTCCCAATGTGGCCGATCACCCTCTCAGGTCGGCTACGCATCGTCGCCTTGGTAGGCCGTTACCCCACCAACTAGCTAATGCGCCGCGGGTCCATCTCATAGCGGATTGCTCCTTTGGTTAAAAGACGATGCCACCTCTCAACATTATGCGGTATTAATCTCCCTTTCGGGAGGCTATTCCACTCTATGAGGCAGGTTACCCACGTGTTACTCACCCGTCCGCCGCTAATCCGTTTCCCGAAGGAAACTTCATCGCTCGACTTGCATGTGTTAAGCACGCCGCCAGCGTTCATCCTGAGCCAGGATCAAACTCTCAATTTAAAAGTTTAATCTATACTCATATTACTTATAAAAGAATTGCTGGTTTATGTTAATATCTTCTGTTTAATTTTCAAAGACCATTTCTTTGTCGCCCTCAAGCGACTTTCTTAGTTTAACATCACTTTGAAACTTTGTCAACAACTTTTTTCTTAATTATTTTTGATTTTTTTAATCAAATTTAATTCTCGAAGCAAATTGTTTATTTGTCTCTCAGCGACGTGTTTTATCTTATCATATCTTGTACCCTAAATTAAAATATATACACTCAATTTATTAAATTATTTTAAAATTACTTATTATCTCTCAACATTTCTTTGAATTTTTCATCCCGATACACTTGGGGTAGTTTTCTCTATATATTTGTCTTATATTGTAAAAAGATAAATATATAAGTTTAATTCTATATAAAAAACCTATATTCTTAAGTAATTTTACTGCCTTTAACTAAAATATATTTTTCACTCATATTATAATTCGCTGTATTCACTTATCTTTATAATTCCATCATTTATACTTAATTTATTTATTATTTCTCCAACTTCAACATAATTAGGTAAGTCAACTATATATATTGCACTCTTATAATTTAAATTTTCACTATTATTTTTTCTTAAAAACTCAATACTAACAATTTTAACTCCTTTTTGAGCAAAAGTTCTTTCTATAAATTCTAATACATGTGAATCTTTTTCATATATTATCTCAAATCTTTTTTCTCCAGCCTTTGTTATAAATCTAGATTGAAATTTCTTTAATATTGCCAAAGTTAAAAATATAAACAATGATCCTAAAATTCCCAACTCATAATATCCCATTCCTAAAGCTAATCCAAGACAAGCTACGGCCCATAAAGAAGCAGCAGTTGTTAATCCTTTTACCGACCCTTTATTTTGTAATATTGTTCCAGCGCCTAAAAAACCAATTCCTGAGATAACCTGTGCTCCTAATCTAGCATAATCAACTTTGACAACATTCCGAGCATAAAAATTGTTACTTATTAACTGTAAGACCTCTTCTCCCAATTTTATTTCAATAAGAGAAACGATAGTTGCTCCTATACAAACTAATATGTGAGTTCTAAAACCAGCAGCCCTATTATGGTATTCTCTTTCATAACCTATAATACCCCCTACCAGAGTTGCAAGTAATAATCTTAAAATGACATCTTTTATACCTAAAGTTAACTCCATAAAAAACTCCCTAAAAACCCATAAAATAAACTTTCTATTATTAAAGTATGCTTGATATAAAAGATAAATCATTTTACTTAATTTTTTTCTAAAAAAATTAATAAGAGAACTACATAAGATTAGTTAAATTCTAATCTTATGTAGTTCTCTTATTAATTATATTTATTTAGAGGACTTTGAGTCTGATTATTTATATAAATAATCTTCTGCTTTTGTTTGTATTTAATTATCATCTAAATATATCTAATTTTAATTTATCTGTTATTTGTTTAAGTAATTTTAAACTAGCAACACTATTTCCTGGTACATCTAGAGCTGGACTAAACAACCCTATACCACATTTATTAGGAACAGCAGATAAAATGCCTCCTCCTACACCACTTTTAGATGGTAATCCAATATGAACTGAAAAACTTCCTGATTCATCATATAAACCATAAGTAGTCATTAATGATTTAACAACTGTTGCTGTTTCTGTTGAAAATAATCTTTCTCCATTCCAAGGCATAACTCCTTCATTAGCTAAAACAGCACCTAACCTTGCTAAATCTCTAGATGTAACTGAAACTGAGCATTGTTTAAAATATGAGTCTAGAATATCTGGAACATCTCCTTTCATTATTCCATTACCCTTCATATAATAAGCAAGAGATCTATTTATATCTCCAGTTTCTCTTTCAGATAAATAAATTTCAGTATTTAATGTAATATCATCGTCATTCATAATTTTTTTATAAAAATCTAAAATTCTTTGGAAACGTTCCTCATCATTTTTTCCTTTAAGTAAAGATACTACTTTAATAGCACCTGCGTTAATAAATGGATTTGATGGTTTATTCTTATGATTTATTTGCATATTCATAATTGAGTTGAAAGGAAATCCGGATGGTTCTGTTCCAACTTCTGAGAATATCTTCTCTATTCCATTGTCTAATATAGCAAGTATTAATGTAGGAACCTTTGATATACTTTCAATTGCAAATCTAACATCACATTCTCCTGCTGAATATTCCTTATTATCTTTCAAATCATAAATACAAACTCCTAATTGATTAGGATCTACTTTTGCAAGTGCTGGAATATATGTAGCTACATGTCCATCTTTTGTATACTTTCTATTTTCTTCTACTAATGCATCTAAATTTATGTCCATAAAAATCACCTCTCAATTTACTTTCTAAATGTATTATAGGCAGTTAATAAACTCAAAATCAAAAATCATAATTTGAACTTCCAACAACTTTTTCATTGATAATTTATAAATTTAATTCCAAAATTACAATTTCTTTGAAACAAAAAGAATTTTGATTCTTTTACAGTTTAAAAAGTGTATTTTTTGCAAATTAATTTACTATTTATTAACTTTTACCTTTTAAAACTTATCAAAGGTTACCTTATGTATTTTCACTTATCAAGCTATTATATTGTACTTCTGATTATTTATTTCATAACTTCCTTCTTATTATATGAAGAAAGTGTTGAATTTTTAGGAAAGACTATTAAATCACTTTTACTAACACCTATTTTCTGAGAATTATATATACCCGTATGCCCTGAAAAAATATAACTTATTGCGCAAGCCATAAATAAGTATGGTGCTCCAGCTGACCCAAACATCTCTAATCCTAATATAAATGATGCTATTGGTGTATTGGTAGCTCCTGCAAAAACTCCAACTAATCCTAACGCTGCTAAGAATGATGGAGATAAATTTAATATTCCTGATAATGCATTTCCTAAAGTTGAACCAATAACAAACAAAGGTGTAACTTCTCCCCCTTGATATCCAGAACCTAAGGTTACAGATGTAAATATTAATTTACCTAAAAAATCTAAAGGAGCTACATGCTCTTTAAAAGCATCTGATAATAAAGGAAGACTTAGCCCTAAATATTTTCTACTACCAACTAAATATACTAATGATATTACTATACATCCACCTACAAAACTTTTTAATGCTGTATTCTTAAATTTATTAGAAAATACTTCTTTTAATTTATGAGTTAATTGACTAAATAACTTACTTGCTAGTCCAAAGCAAATAGAAGCAATTATTATTTTTAATAAAACTAGTGCAGAAAGTTCAGGCACTCCAAAAACTTCATAATGAGAATGATGCACACCAAGTCTTTTAACCACTTCATTTCCGACAATACTAGCAAAGAAGCTTGGTATTAAAGCTTCGTAACTCATCTTACCTAAAACAGATACCTCTAACCCAAATATTGTTCCAGCAAGAGGTGTTCCAAATATGGCTGAAAAGCCCCCACTGACACCAGCCATAAGCATTATCTTAGAATCTTCTTTATTTAACTTTAATAACTTTCCTATAGCCTCCGCTATACTTGCTCCAATTTGAACTCCAGTACCCTCTCTACCAGCTGACCCACCAAAAAAGTGCGTTACAACTGTTCCAAAGAAAACTAAGGGAACCATACGAAGTGGTATATCTCCACAATATTCATTTATATTTTCAATAATTAAATTATTACCTTTTACTGAGTTTCTTCCAAATTTATAATATAAAAAACTTACTAATGCTCCTCCAAATGGTAATAAGAATAGAACCCAACCATGATTCACTCTATAGTCTGTTGCCCATTCTAAAGATTTCAAAAATGCTGCTATTACGCTACCTATAAAAATACCTATTAAACTTCCTATTAATAGCCACTTTAAAAATGTTCTTCCTAGTAGAATTGTATCGTTACTATTTATTTTAAAATACTTCTTCCATCTATGCTTCATTAATATTCTCCCTTCTTGTTTAAATAAAATTTTTTATCAAAAAAATAACTCCTACAAAATATAAGTTATATAGTTATAACTTATATTTTGTAGGAGTCATTAGCATAAAGCATTTAATGGCGAACTCCATCGCCCGTAAGATTTACTTTAAAATAATAACATAATTATAAATACTTGTCCATATTTAATTTAGTATCTTCAACTTATATAATGCAGTGAAATGAAATAATATTCCTTTAATATTTTGATTCCATAAAAAACGCTCTTTAAGACTATTATTCTTACGTAGATAAGATGAAACTTAATTCAGAGAAAAATAAATAGGAGTCATGCTAGTATTAAATTCTTTTAACATAACTCCATCTAAAATTTATAACAAATTCAAATAACCATATTTAATAATTTTTATTAACTTTTGACCTACTGTATAATACTAATGCTACTAAAGAGAAAAATATGGGCCCAGCTATCATCCATAAAGTAGAACTCCAATCTCCATTTATAGCTGGTGAAATTATTGTAAATACATTAGCAAATCCCACTACCAAAACAGTAACGAAAGTTCCTAATAATGCAACCCCTTCACCTTTATATATTTCGAAAGGCTTCTTTATATTTTTATTTCTTTTGAATGAATAAAAGGCTCCTGCTATAAACATATATGGTATTGTCATAGCAACATTAGTCATAAGAACTAATTTTGAAAAGAATTTTGAAGCTCCTTCTCCACCAAAAGATACCAATAATATTATTACAACAACAATAATACATTGGGCTATCATTGCATTTCTAGGTACTCCATCATCTAGTTTAGCAATTTTTTTAGGCCAAACAGTCTCTGGTGTTCCTTCAATTAATTGTCTTAAAGGAGAATATGCACCAGTAAAAACAGCTCCAACTAAAGCAAAGAACATTGATAATCCAACAAACCTAGAAATCCATAAACCCAAACTTAAAGCACTACTCTCAGCTAAGTTTAATGCTACCCCAAGTTCATACCCTAAATTTCTCATTAGTACATATGCTACGTTTCCCATATGAACGGTATCAAAAGATAATACTTTTTGCCAGTTTGTAAATACTCCACACATCAATATTCCTAATGAATATCCTATAGCTATAATAGTAGCAGCTAAGATTATTCCTTTAGGGAACGTTTTAGTAGGATTTTCTGTTTCATCAACCAATCCTCCGACAACTTCTATTCCACCATAAGCAAATATTGCAAAAACTGAAAAAGATAATACTGATACTATATTTTGATAATCAGGATTAGGAGAATTTATAAAATCCATAGTATTTTTAATTGGCTGAGCCAAAGTAAAATCATTCAAAACCCATATTATTATTGCTCCTAATATTAAAAGAACATTTAATAGCATTACAAAAATCCCTGCTGTACTTGTAACTTTTTTTATTTTATCTATACCCTTTATAGCTATTGAAGTTATAACTATTATTAGTATACAACCCAATACTCCTAATGTTTGAGTTGAATTTAGATTAAAAAGATGCCAAGTACTTGTCGTATCTTTACCTGTAATACCATTTGATAAAGGTATCCAAATGCTTGATGATACATTAACCATCCAAATTAAGTAAGCAGCATACCACATAAAAGTTCCTATAAATGCATATTTAGCTCCTACTGATTTTTCCATCCATGAATATATACCACCTTTTTCCGTTTTAAAGGCAGCACCATATTCTGCAATCATAAATGCAAAAGGTATCAAAAAGGCTATAGCTGCTATTACATACCATAAGATTGCTCCATAACCCATTAAATAAAAGGCTCTTGGCATATTAGCAAAACCAAATACTGTAGTAAATATCATAAGGACTAATTGACTTAGGTTAAGCCTACCTTTTTTTTCGCTCATAAAAACAACTCCTCATCATAAGTTAAACTATTAATATTTAGTTTTGCTAATTATTTAATTATTTATTTAGGAAATATATGCCTTTAATCTATAACAACATCTTCAATAACATTAATGCCATTATCAAGCATAGAGTTTAAAAATACATAATTCATAAAATTTCCTCTATGCATAGGCATATCAAATGTATCTACAAGCTTTTTAGGTACATATATTTCTCCACTTTTATTAACTCTATTAAAATCTGCTCTTAAACTTATGGCTAATTGATAA
This sequence comes from Clostridium sp. LIBA-8553, assembly GCF_057782465.1. Lineage (NCBI taxonomy): Bacteria > Bacillati > Bacillota > Clostridia > Eubacteriales > Clostridiaceae > Clostridium > Clostridium sp. LIBA-8553. Next base: position 648,788 of record NZ_CM173489.1, on the reverse strand, counting down.
ATACATATATCTGTACAATCCCCTACTATTATTATGTTATCTATTTTATTTTCATCGAAATTAAATTTTTCTTCTAAAAATCCATTAGTTGAATTTTTCTTTATAACTTCTATTCCTTCCAAATTTAATTCATCTACTAATTCCCACTCTTCAGTATCAACCATACAGTGTTTAGGATAAGATCTTAACTCTACAGATTCTTCTGTATGATAATCAGTAAAAGCTTTAACTTTCATTCCTTTTTCTAAAGCTACTTTAGCTAATTTACTTATTGGATTTACCAAACTTTCTATTCTCGAACTATATAAAGCACCTTCCTTTGCAAATCCTTTATTCATATCAACTATTAAAAGCATTGTTCTTTCTTTATCTAAAGCCTCTAATGATATACTTTCTAAAGATTGAAGTCTTTCATAAATTCCCTCCATCATTTCATGAGTTTCATTCAATAGTATTTCTTTAGTATTCATAATATAATGCCCCCTATACTTAAAGATAATATTTTATATATAAAATATTATCTAATCAATCAATTCTTTTATCAATAATTCTAGATATTTTTAACATTTAATTAAAGTATTTATTCTTAATAAATTCTTAAGTTTAAATATAATAAACTAATTTATGATAGTCTTATGTATCTTATAATTGATTAATTTATTTTAAACAAATATAATTAGATGATAATCATATAAAAGGAGGTTTCATATTGAATAAGTTTTTTAAAAACAATCAAACATATATAAAAGTAGTATTAGTGGTAATAGTATCTTACTTATCAATAAAATTAATCGATAACGTACCAAGCGTTATGTCTGGAGTTCATACTGTATTAGCTATACTATCACCTTTTTTACTAGCTTTTATTATTGCTTATATATTAAATCCAATTGTCAATTTATTTAATAAGAAATTCCAATTGTCAAGAGGAATTAGTATTGTAATAACTTATTTATTATTTGTTGTATCAATTTCTTTAGCTGCAACTTATTTACTGCCTAAATTATATACAAGCTTAGTTGAATTAATAGATAATATACCATCTTTTACCATCTATGTTCAAAACTTATTTACTGAAATAATGACAAATTTAAAAATTCCAGAAGGAATAAATTCTTATTTACCTCAAAGTGATGCAAATAAGGTAATTACTTTTATAGGTTCATTAGTTACAGTATTGTCAAATTGGTTATTAGATACGGCAATTAGCTTAACTAGTTCAATAATAAATTGGGTATTTGGATTCTTAATTTCAATTTATGTATTAGTAGATAAGGACAAGTTCCTTAGTTCAAGCGCTAAGGTTACAAAAATTATTTTTGGTAAAAAATTTGGAAATGAGTTAATAGATTTTGTAAAAATACTTAACTATAAGATAGGTTCTTATGTAGGTATAAAAGCTATTGATTCCTTAATCATAGGAATTTTAGCATTTATAGGATTATCATTAATGAGATCTGAATATGCTCTTTTATTATCAGTAGTAGTTGCAATAACTAATATGATTCCTTATTTTGGTCCATTTATAGGAATGGTTGTTGGATTCTTTATAAATGTATTTGTAAGTCCAATGAAAGCACTTGTTGTTCTAATTTATCTTTTCTTATTACAACAATTTGATGCTTGGTACCTAGACCCTAAACTTATAGGAAACAGAGTTGGTCTTAGTCCATTTTTAGTAATTCTAGGTGTAACTATAGGTGGTGCCGTTTATGGCCCTATAGGCATGATTCTTGGAAGTCCAATTATGTCAGTCTTTAAAATATATACTAAAAAATTAATAAATAAATTTGAATACAGAGCAGAATAAATAAAGATAGATTGTATATTTTTTATACAATCTATCTTTATTTTAATTTATTATTCTCTATCTGTTCTAGTTTAAATTTAACTTCATTACAAACTCATTTACAAGTATATTTTTATTTTTTGATTTTACTAATCTTAAAATTGAATTAGATTTTTTTATTGCTACCGTAATTGGTAAATCATAGTCATATTCTTTTTCAAAATACATAAGAGGTTGTCCTGTCAAAACATTTCCTCCAATATCAATCATAGGTTCTACAGATTTTATATTCTTGTTTATATGGGTACTCACTATTACATCAACTTCATCATTAACTCTTATTTCTATGATGCCATCTTCTCTTGAAATATTAGTAACTTCTCCATCAACTGGTGAAAAGAAAAATTCATTATGTGAACTTAAGCTAATCAAGTCCTCTAAATCACACAATTTGAAAGCCTTATTTAAAACAACATACTCCAAAACAATTCCGTCTCCTGGAGCCATAACACTAATCTCACCACTTACCCTACTCATCATTTATAAACACCTCTTGTTTCAAGAATTTTCTGACTCTTAATAATTTATATGTTATTAGGTTGAAATTTATTATAATAAATATTAAAACTTTTGAATGTTTATTATTGATTTTGATTGTTTTTGGTTGTATAATCTAATTACAAGGTTCTAGGAGGTTATTATGTTAAGTGAAAAAAGACATGAAATAATATTAAACTTATTAAAACTAAAAGGATTTGTTACTCTTAATGAATTGCTTGAATCTACAGAAAGCTCTGAGTCAACTATAAGAAGGGACCTTAGCTACTTAGAATCAATTAACTTGCTTAAAAGAGTTCATGGTGGGGCAAAATCACTAGATAATGTATCAAAAGAATTAAGCTATAACGAAAAATCATCCAAAAGCATTCATGAGAAAAGAGCTATAGCAAAATATGCAGCTTCTTTAATTGAAGATGGAGATTGTATTTTTATCGATGCAGGAACTACAACCTATGAATTAATCGATTACTTAGAAAATAAAGATATTCTTGTAGTAAGTAATGGATTATCTCATATAGATACGCTTATTCAAAAAAATATTAAATGTTACATAATTGGTGGAAATGTAAAAATTTCTACAAAAGCAATAACAGGATGCGATGCACTAATGTGTCTTTCAAAATTCAGATTTGATAAATGCTTTATTGGAGCCAATGGAGTGCACCACACTTATGGATTAACTACTCCAGATAATGATGAAGCAATAATAAAAAATTGCGCAATAAAGAATTCTAGAAAATCTTATTTATTAGTTGATGACTCAAAATTCGGAGAAATTTCAACTATAAAATTTGCTGATATTGATAAATGTATAATAGTAACCAACGAAAAACCAGAAGATAGTACATATGATAAAAAAACTGATATAAAGGTGGTCGATATTTAATGATTTATACACTTACCCTTAATCCATCTATTGATTATGTAATAGATGTAGAAAATCTAGAACTTGGAAAGGTTAATAGAACTTCTAAAGACTTTAAATTTCCAGGTGGAAAAGGAATTAATGTTTCAAGAATCTTAAGTAATCAAAGCACTGAAAATATAGCATTAGGATTTCTAGGTGGGTTTACTGGTAAATTTATTGAAGATAAATTAATTTCTTTAGGTGTAAAAACTGAATTTATAAAAGTAAATGGAGATTCAAGAATTAATGTAAAAATTAAGTCTAACGAAGAAACAGAAATAAATGGATCTGGTCCATTAATATCTGATGGAGATTTAAATTTACTTTTCAATAGATTAGATCAATTAAAAGAAGGAGATATATTAGTACTTGCAGGTAGTATTCCTACTACTCTTCCTAGAGATTTATATCTTCAAATACAAAAAAGAGTTTCTCAAAGAAATGTAAAAGTAGTTGTTGATACTTCTGGAAAGGCTCTTTTAGAGGCTATAAAAAACAAACCATTTTTAATAAAACCAAATAATCATGAAATTGAAGAGATATTTAATGTAAAAATCAACTCTGAAAAAGAACTTATTAAATATGGGAAAGAATTAGTTTCTCTTGGAGCTGAAAATGTAATAATTTCTATGGCTGGATCTGGTGCCATACTAATAACTGAAGATGGTGTATTTAAAGGAAACGCACCTAAAGGCGAAGTTAAAAATTCTGTTGGAGCTGGTGATTCTCTAGTAGGCGGTTTCTTAGCTAAATATGTTGAGACTAAAGATTTAATTGCTTCTTTTAAAAATGGAATAGCCTCAGGAAGTGCTAGTGCATTTTCTTTAGATTTAGCTCTTGCTGAAGATGTTAATAAACTACTACCAATTATAGAAATCAAAAAATACGAGGAGGAGTAAACTATGAAAATTTCTCAATTATTAAGTCTTGATACAATTAAACTTAATCTTGTAGCAACTAATAAAGATGAAGTTATAAATCAATTAGTTGATGTTTTATGGAATGCCGGAAAATTAAATGATAAAGCTCTTTATAAAGAAGAAATTTTAAAAAGAGAAAGCTTATCTTCAACTGGCATTGGTGAAAGAATAGCTATTCCTCATGCTAAGACTTCTGCAGTTAAAAATGCTTCTTTAGCTCTTGGTATATATAAAGATGGCGTTGATTATGATTCACTTGATGGTGAACCTGTTAATATAGTTTTTATGATAGCTGCTCCTGAAGGAGCTAATAATGAACATTTAGAGACTCTTTCAAGACTTTCAGTGTTATTAATGAATCCTGAGTTTAAGAATGGACTTTTAAATGCTAAAACACCACAAGAAGTTATTTCACTTCTTGATAAATTTGAAGAAGATGATGAATCATCAGACTCAAACCTTGAAGAAAACGATTCAAATAAGAAGTATGTCTTAGCTGTTACAGCATGTCCAACTGGTATTGCTCATACTTATATGGCTGCTGATTCACTTAATAAAACAGCTAAGGAAATGAATATAAATATAAAGGTTGAAACAAATGGTTCAACAGGGGTTAAAAATCAATTAACTCAAGAAGATATAGATAAAGCTGATGGTATAATAGTTGCCGCTGACAAGCAAGTTGAAATGGCTAGATTTAATGGTAAAAAGGTCGTGATAGTACCTGTAGTGCAAGCTATGAAAAGACCAAAAGAATTAATAAATGAATCTTTAAGTGGCTCTGCTCCAGTTTATTCTCATTCTGGTGATTCTTCTAATCAATCATCTGGTAAGACTGAAAGAAGAGGATTTTATAAACACTTAATGAATGGAGTTTCAAATATGTTACCATTCGTTGTTGGTGGTGGTATATTAATAGCCATATCATTTATGTTTGGTATTCACTCAGCTGAAATAAATGATCCTACTTTTAGTCCAATAGCTAAATTACTAAAAGATATTGGTGGTGGAAATGCTTTCTTCCTTATGATTCCTGTTCTTGCTGGATTTATTGGATCAAGTATAGCTGATAGACCTGGATTTGCTCCTGCTATGGTTGGTGGTTTAATAGCATATAATAGCGGATCTGGATTTTTAGGTGGTCTAATAGCCGGTTTCCTAGGTGGTTATGTAGTTGTATTATTAAAGAAAATATTTAGTAAATTACCTCAATCATTAGAAGGTATTAAGCCTGTTTTACTATATCCTCTATTTGGTATACTAATAACTGGTGCCTTAATGTACTTAGTAATTGTGGGACCTGTAACTGCTTTAAATAATAATATTGCCATATGGTTAAGCAACATGGGAACTGGAAACCTAGTTCTTCTTGGAATAGTATTAGGTGGAATGATGGCTATAGATATGGGTGGTCCTATAAATAAAGCTGCATTTACATTTGGTATAGCAATGATTGCTTCTGGCAACTACTATCCACATGCTGCTATAATGGCTGGTGGTATGGTACCTCCACTTGCAACAGCTTTAGCAACAACTTTCTTCAAAAATAAATTTACTAAAGATGAAAGAGATGCTGGTGTTACTAACTATATAATGGGATTAACTTTCATAACTGAAGGAGCTATTCCATTCGCTGCTGCTGATCCATTTAGAGTTATTCCAGCCTGTGTTATAGGTTCAGCTATAGCTGGAGGGTTATCAATGGTATTTAAAATAGGTTTACCTGCTCCTCACGGTGGAATATTTGTAATTCCAGTAGTTGAAGGAAATCCATTTTTATACATGCTATCAATAGTAGTAGGCTCAATCGTAGCTGCTCTTATAATAGGATTCTTAAAGAAACCTGTTTCTGAAAGAAATAAATAGAATATAATTAAAAGGTGATGTATAAAAAAATACATCACCTTTTATTATTAAGCTGATTAAGCTTTTTAAATTGTTATTAAACTCTTTAAAAACTTCCCATTTATTATTTATCTCTTCTACTAAAGGATGTGTTATAAAGAGATTTTCTAATGCAAATCTTAGAAAAATATTCTTGTTTTATTATCGATTAATTCTATTTTTCCATCCTTTAGATATAAATCTGCCTAAGAATCTTCTCTATAGTATACCAAGACTACGAATAAGAAGCCTTCTCCTGCGCTTTATTATTATACCCAACAAGTTTGCTTGCAAATAATGCTATATCTAATATTCACAACAAATACAAATATATAAATAAATATTATATATTTGATAACTTTAAATATAATATTATTAAATAAATAAAAGGTTAGATAAAATCACTTTAAATTTTATCTAACCTATATTTCAATGACTTAAAGTATAAGTCTATAATATTTACTTATTTAAATTATAATATAAACTTAAATATTTCTACTACTATTGCTGCTATACCAGCACTTATTGGAATTGTTAATATCCAAGCCCAAACTATATTCTTAGCAACACCCCATTTAACAGCCTTAGGGTTTTTAGAAGCTCCAACTCCCATTATAGTAGTTGTTATTATGTGAGTTGTACTTACTGGTGCATGGAACATAGTGGCTATCCCAATAACTCCTGCAGCTCCAGTTTGTGCCGCAAATCCGTTAACTGGGTTTAATTTAGCAACTCCACTTCCCATTGTTTTTATTATCTTTTGTCCACCTATTGAAGTTCCTGTAGCCATAGCAATAGCACATAAAGCTATAACCCAAGTTGGTACTTCAAAAGTAGATAAAAATCCACCACTTAAAAGTGCCATAGTAATTATACCCATTGATTTTTGAGCATCATTGCCTCCATGATTTAATGCCATTAATGCTCCTGATATTACTTGTAACTTTGAGAATATTCTATTTACAGGACCTGGCTTGCATTTTCTTAAAGCCCAGTTTAATAAAATCATAAATATGTATCCAACTATTAAACCTATAATTGGTGATAATATAAGCCAAAGAATTACTTCATCAAAAAGTGTTCCCCAACTTACTATGTTAATTGAATGAGAATAAGCTATTCCTCCACCTATTAAAGCACCTATTAGGGCATGAGACGAACTACTTGGAATTCCAAAATACCAAGTAATAAGATTCCATATAATAGCTCCTAATATAACTGCTGCAATTACCCATAAAGGCATTTTACTTTGATCTACTATACCATCTCCAACAGTCTTAGCAACTTCAGTTCCTAAAAAAGCCCCTATAAAGTTAAATATAGCACATAAAGCTATGGCTGCTTTAGGTGAAAGAGCTCTTGTTGAAATTGATGTAGCAACGGCAGTTGCTGTATCATGAAATCCATTTATAAAGTCAAAAAGTAATGTTAAGAGAATGATAACAATAGTTACCGCTAAAGTACTAGACATACTTCATCACAACTCCCTCAACTATATTGGCTACAGCCTCGCAACTATCTAAAGTTGCTTCTAAGAATTTATATATTTCTCTCCACTTTATTATTTCAAGAACTGGAGTTTTTCCATCCTCAGCAAATAATTCTGAAACTATTTGTCTATAGAAAACATCTCCTTTGTTTTCTATTTTATTTATTGAAATTACTCTCTCTGTAATTTCTTTATTTTTCTTTTTCATATGCTTAAATTCTTCCATTAAAGCTACTAATTCCTTAGCTGCATCAACTATTAAATTTCCTAAAACTTTAGCACCTTCTCTTGACTCATTTATATTAAACATAGTGAATCTATGCATAGTACTTTCTATTGAGTCTAAAATATCGTCCATTCTTTTTGTTATAGAAAATATATCTTCTCTATCAATAGGAGTTATGAAAGCATTATTTAATTCTTCTATAAGATTATGAACTATTTCATCTCCTTTATGCTCTAACTCTTCTACTCTTGCTACGTGGCTTGTCTTGTTCCCAAGATCACCTAAAGCTTCACTTAATATCATTGCTGCTTTTTCTACATTTTTTGCTTCTTCGATAAACATGTCATAAAATTTATCTTCTTTAGGATTTAAGTTAAACATTCTTTTTTCATCTCCTGATTTTCATTATGAATTTTTATTTAACAAACTTAGTATATCATAAGATTTTTTTATTTTTAACATTGAATTAATTAATTAACTTACACTTAACACAGTATGCATTTTTATCCATTTGTTTTGAAATTATTCTTTATATTTTTAAATCTAATTAAATATATTGTCATAAAATACATTTCATAGTTAATTTAGTGTAAATTAACTTAACATTTAATTATGTAATCATCAATTTATCTCTTAATACTTTATTAAAAAAATCACTAAAATAAAGATTTATTTATAAATTTATATAATTCTATTTGAACAGAATTTTTAGACACGACTCTGTTTTAAATTCACCTAAAACAGAACTTTAAATAAAAAAACGTCTATTCTATGTTAAAAGTTTTTTAGCTTCTAGTGCTCTTTGTATTATTGTTATTAATATTACTATAGAAAATATATTGGTTACTAACTCCAATTTAGTATATGATAGTAAAATCATTAAAGAAAAGAAAATGAATCCTTCTGATCTTTCTGCTATTCCTGCTTGATATCTAAAAGATTTAACTCCATTATTTTTTGCTAAAGCACCTACAGTTAAAAATATTGTCATAGATATTAATATCATCATGGTTAAAATCAATAATTCTAATCTACTGTTTTCAAACTTTAAAGCTAAAACTAAAATTATGCTTAATTCTACAATTCTATCAAAAGTTATATCTAAAAGTGTTCCAAAAGCACTAGTTAAATTCTTTTTTCTTGCCATAGCACCATCTACTGAATCCAAATATCCTGATATCCAAAGAAATGCTACAGCTAAAATCAATTTATCAAAATAAAGCAATACAGAACTTAAAATTCCTATTATTAAGGCTATTATACTAACACTGTTTGGTGTCAGCTTACACTTTAATAAAATATTAGCACCTAAATCTATAAATGGATTTACATACTTTCTTCCATAAGTATCTAACATTAATCTTCTCTCCCTACTTTGTTAGCTAATTTAATTCTATTTATCCATTGATTAATTGTACTCACATTTTTCTGACTCTTAATTTTTCCACTAATAACCTCCTCATTAAAAATCAAATCTAATATATGCAGTACATTTTTATTTGAAGATTTAAAGGTATTAACACATGATTCACAATAAGAAATTATATTCTCACATTCTGTAGAGTTTGCTCTCTTATTTTTCTGACTTTCCCATAGCTCTTTATTAGTAACTCCTACCATACCTCCACAGCCACAGCATTCCGTTTTGCTTCTATTTTTTTCAAACTCAACTATTTTTATTCCTAATTCATTAAGAATATTTCTAACTGATTCATGTATTTGTTCCTCTTTTTTTATTGGACATGGATCATGCAAAGCAAACTTTTCCTTACAATTCAAATACTTATTTTTAAGCTCTGCAGGTACTCCAAGTTCATTAATAACTTCCCATAGTGTTATTACCTTAATATCCTTAAAAGCTTCTCCAAAAGTTTTGTAGCAATTTTCGCAAGCAACTATTATTTCATTAACATTTTTATTTTTTAAGCTTTCTTCTATATACTTAAGATTGCTTTCAAATAAATCTAAATCTCCAATATCTTTGGAAGGTTTTCCACAACACTTTAATAGTATTTCTGTTTCTCCTAAGTTCTCATCTAAGTATTTTTTCACTTTCATAATAATATCATTATCATATCCACTTAAACTACATCCTGGAATAAAGACTTTTTCTGCTATTTTATTATTATTTTTTGAGGTTAAAAACTTAGAAAAGCTTCCTTTTTGATGAGCTTGAACAACTCTTAAGTTAAATTTTTTTCTAGTGTCTTTTAAATTTTCTCTGTAAGATTTTATCCTAAATTTATGAAACATATCTTTTAAATTTATTTCCTTTGGACACACCTCAGTACATGCATTACAAAGCATACAAGAATATGAGATATCATCAAAGTTAATTTTATTTTCATTAATACTATTTAATATACTTTTAGGACTCTCTCCAAAGGTACTCATCATAGGACAAACTTTATAACAAAGTCCACAATCAATACAATTTTCTAAATTTTTCTTTAGTTCTTTAGTTGACATTTTTACCTCTCTTTTCATTCCAAACTTTTTTACCTACATATATAGCTATACTTAAAGCAAATAAGATTAAAAGTCCGCTCATAAGTAATTGTGCTCCTCCTGTAAGCATTCCACCTACATAAGAGTATATTATTGTTGCTGGTAATTGACCAATTCCAGTAGCTATAAAGAATGACCAAAAACTCATTGATGTTAATCCAGCTGCATAGCTAACTATATCAAAAGATATAAATGGTAATAATCTAGCTATTAATATAGTATGCTTACCATATCTCTCAAAAAATTCATCTATATCTTTTAACGCAAATTTACTAGTTAATTTTTCAACCGCATCTCTCCCTAATCCTCTTGCTATAAAGAAACATAAGGCAGCTCCAGCCATAGCACTGCTCCATGATAATATAGCACCTTTAATCCATCCAAATATAGCTGCATTACTTAAAGTTATTAAGAAAGCTGGTATTGGAGCAATTATAGATTGAAGTACCATTAATAAAAATGATATTATTGGAGCCCATATACCAAAAGAAAGTATATACTCTTTTATCATATCCAAATTCATACTGCTTAAATAAAAAATCATTTGATTTACTTTACTATTTACAATTGGAACAAAAAAATATATTCCTAAAATAACTATTAAAATTCCTAAGGTAATAACCCATGATTTTGTATTTTTTTTCGCCATATTCCCTCCATTTTAATTTAATAAATTTCACATTATTATTAACTTTAAATTATTAAATTGTATAAATAATTTATTGAAATAATTTTTCTTAAAAATCTATAGTATAAAACCATGTACTTAATATACAAAAATTTTATATTATCCACACTAATTAATTATATAGTAAAATTCATAAATGAACATACTCCTCACTGTAAATAAAAAATAGAGTGTTCAAATACTTCTAAATATGCCCTTTATTATAAATAAAAAATCAGGTACTACTCTTAAAGTAATACCTGATTTTTTTAAACTATATTGGTTATATATTAAAAAATTATTTTTTAACCTTTAACTCCACCAATATTAACACCTTCTGTTAGTTTCTTATGAACTAATGAGTAAATTATCATTGTAGGCACCATTACTATTACTAGTCCTGCAAATAATGCACCCCAGTCAGTAGCAAACTTTTGAACTTCCATTAAGTTTTGTAGACCTACAGGTAATGTCTTTTTCTCTGCATCTGTTATGAAAGTCATTGCCATAGCATACTCATTCCAGTAGTTCATGAAGTTAAATATCATAATAGTTATTATACCTGGTTTAGCTAATGGAACTACTATCTTTGTTAATATTTGAAGATTAGTACATCCATCTATCATTGCAGCTTCTTCATAATCCTTAGCAATACCCTTCATAAATCCGCTCATTATATAGATTGAGAAAGGTAAACTTAGTACTGCATATACAAGAGCTAATGCAAAAAGATTATTTAATAACTTCATTTTCTCTAATATTGTAAATAAAGGAACTATGATATATACAGGTTGAATGAATAATCCAGCCATAAATAAGTTCTTTATAAAATTACATCCAAAAAACTTTTGTCTAGCTAAAACATAAGATGCTGGAACACTTAAACATAATGATAAAACCATAGCTATTACCGTTACTAAAATTGAGTTAAGGAAGTAAGCTCCCATGTTAGCTTCAGTAAATGCAGTCACATAGTTTGCAAATCCAAAACTTGTTGGTAGAGCCCATGGGCTTGCATAGAACTCTTTAGTAGTTTTGAATGAAGACATTATTGTCCATATTATTGGTACTATAACTAAAATAGTTGCAGCTATTAATATTACTCTTAATAAAGTATGTGATATTATTTTTTTAGTTTTATTTTCAGTATCTAACCCGACATTCTTCTTTTTCTTAGTTTCTAACATGTTATCTCACTCCTTTCTGTTGTAATTTTTTAATTCTCTTTTCTTCTCTTGCATCAGAATCACTTAACTTGTTAATTATTAATGCAAGGATCATAGCAAAGGCAAATATAGTTACTCCAACTGCCATGGCATATCCATATTGAGAGTTTGTAAATGCTTGCTTATACATGTATGTTAATAAAACTTCTGATTTCCCATTTGGCCCACCCTTAGTCATTACAGTTACGAATATGAAACTTAGGTTAAGTGCACCAGTTATAAAGAAAGCAAAGGTTACTCTAACAACATCCCATAAAAGAGGTAATGTTACATATCTAAACTTTTGCCAAGCTGAAGCTCCCTCTAAATAACACACTTCGTAAAGTGAAGGTGATATTCCATCTAATCCAGCTATATAAATTACCATGTAATAACCAACAGCTTGCCATACCATAGTTATAACTAATGCCCATAGAACTAACTTTGAATCTCCAAGCCATGCTAATCCAGCTAACTTATCTAGTCCTATCATTTCAAAAAATGCTTTAAGTATTCCTATTGATGGGTCATAAACATATGTAAATAAAACCCCTATAACAACCATTGATAATATATTTGGGAAAAATAGTATAACTCTATAGAAATTCCTCTCTTTTAGCTTACTTTGAGTTATTACTACTGCTAAGAATAAAGAAAGGGTTATTGTTATTGTTGGAAATAAAACTATTATGAAAAATGTATTCCCAAATGCTTCTTTAAAATATCTATCACTTAAAAGTGCCTGAAAATTTTCTAACCCTACAAATACTGGCTCTCCTGAAATCCCACTCCATTCATATAAAGACATCATGAACCCTTTTCCAATTGGATACAACATAAATATTGTAAATAGTATAAGTGCAGGCAACACACACATTGCTAAAAATATTTTCCTTTTATTACTGTTCATGAAATTTCACCCCCTATAAATTTAAAGAAGGAGAAGAATTTCTCCTCCTTCTCAATACTTTTGCTTTATATTTAGTAATTATTCAACAATTTCTTTAGCCATAGTTTGAGAATCTGCTTCTAAGTTCTCTATCCATTCGTCAACAGTTAACTCTTTGTTTATGATACTTCCTATTGGTGCAAATACGCTATCTTGTCTAAAGTCAATCTTTGAGTTAGTTGGTTTGAATGAAAGTGGGATTGGTTTAGCTCCCTCTTCAACTACCTTATAAGACTCATATCCTGATGCGTCTAATGAAGATTTAGCTTTTTCAACTGCTCCTTTAACTGGAACTACAGCTTTAGCTATCTCTGCATTCTTTTGAACCATAGCATCTGTGTATTGGAATGCTAAGAAATCTTTAGCTAATTCAACTTGATCTGATTTAGCAGGGATATACATTTGCTCTATTGTAGTAGTTACATATGGAGTATCCCCTTCTTTAAATGATGGTGGAGCCATAAATCCGAATTCAAATCCTTCTGGTATAGCATCCTTCATTTCTCCTTCTAACCAGCTACCACATGGTAAGAATAATGCTTTTCCATTTAAGAACTCAACTTGAGCTTGAGTATGAGACATACCAACTGTTCCATTAAGAACCATATCCTCATCAGCCATCTTTTGGAATACATCTAATGCCTTCTTAACATTTGGATCTTTCCAAGCTCCTTCTTCATAATTAAATATCTTCTCTACAGCCTCTTCTCCTGCAGCACTAGCTAACATTGGGAATACTATAGCTTCATTATATCCTGGAGCTTGTCCTTGATAAGTATAAAGAGCTATTCCTTCAGCTTTAGCTTTTTCACCTAAAGCAAAGAATTCATCCCAAGTTTTTGGAACATCCCATCCTTTTTCTTTAAATAAAGCTTTATTGTACCACATACCTGTAACGTTATAGTAAAGTGGTGCTAAGAACACTTTTCCATCTCCATATGGAGTTGTAAGTGGTGTATCTAAGAAACCTGGTAATATTTTATCTTTTAATTTTTGTCCTGGATTGTCTGGGTCTTCTCTATCAAATACATCAGTTAAATCTACTAAAGCTTTATCTTTTACTAAAGCATTAGCTATACCTGATGGGTCGTTTGAACTTAAGTATATGAAGTCTGGTGTATTTTCTGATGATAATTTTGGTCTTATAATATCACCAATTTTAGGGTTAGCCTCCATCTTAACTTCTACACCTGGATTTGCAGCCTCGAAAGCATCTATACAAGCTTCCCAGTAGTCTTTACCAAATCCACCTTCAAAAACAGCTATTTCTAAAACTTTTTTCTCTCCTGAACCATCAGATTGCTCAGTTGACGGTTTTTCATTATCTTTTGGTGCTTCATCTTTACTACCACATCCAACAAATGTAGATGCAGCGATAGCTGTAACACATGCAACTGTTAGCATTTTAACTAATTTTCTTTTCATAATCTCTCTCCTCCAATACCCTTACTCATTTCTTGTAAACATTTTCTTTACACTCTTATGATACTTCTTAATGGAAATTTTTTGAATATAAGGATTTTACTTAAATATGCACTTTTTTTACAACATTTATTCAAAACAAAAATAATACATATCTATGACAAAACTTTATTGCTATAATCTTTTTTAAATTTAGATGGACTTACACCATAAAACTTTTTAAAAACTCTATTGAAGTAAAATTGATCTGTCATTCCAATGCTATTAGCAACTTCCTTAACTAAATTATCTGGAGATTTTAATAATTCCTTAGCCTTTTTCATTTTTACCTCATTTATGAAATACATAAGGTTTTTACCAGTTTCATTTTTAAAAATCCTACTTAAATAACTCTCATTTAAATTAACTGCATTAGCAACCATAACTAAGGTTATTCTCTTATCCACATTTCTCTCTATAAACTTTATAATTTCATTAACTTCTTTTTTATAATTTAATTCTTTACTTTTTATATATCTTTGATTTATATAATCTATTGATTTAAGGGAACTATTTATTAATTCATCCACATTTTCACTCTTTAATATAGTTTCCTTAAGAAATTTTAAATCATTTGAATTTTCTTCCTGAACATACTCATGATTTTCTATTAACTCACAAATAAAATTAACATGGTTTATTAAATCTTCAGGTTTTATGTTCATATTAGAACATCTTCTAACAAGCTCTTTTATAAGCTCTTTGTTAGCAGAAATCTCTCCTAATTCTATATTTTCTAAAATAGCATCTGTAATTTCTTTCTTAAGTTTTATAGCATCTCCAAAGCCTGGAAAATCATCAATAACAGTTAAAGAACCTTCCTTTCCATAGAATCTTAAGCTAAGAATTTCCTCTCCCTTTTTAAATAATTCTTTCAGTCTTTGTACATTCTCTATTTTAGATAAAATAACTGCACTTACTTTAATATTTAAATAAAGCTTTATTAAATTTTGAATATTAACTGTTTTAAGCTTTAAATTAGTAGCATCCATTTTTGAAATAAAAAGATATTTATGATTGTTTATTGGAATAATCTTAATTTCATTAGAACTAAACTCTTCTTTTATTATGTTCTCTATAGTAACAGTTAATTTATTTTTATCTTTTATCTTATCTTCATAAACCTTTTTATGGTTGTCTATACAAATACACGCTCCACTATAAACTCCATCTCCTTTATTTAAAAAACTTAAATTAGGAAATTTACTTAAAAGCTCATCATATAAAAGTTCATCTTTAAGATATTCTCTTATTAAAGATAGTTCTGCTATTTTTTTAGTTTTATTGAACTCACTCTTTAACTTTTCTTCCTTTTTTTCATCTTCTTTCAATTCTTCTAAATTCTCACGGAACTTATCTACAATTTCTTCTAATTCCTTTGGTCTAAGAGTTATTTTTAATAAATAATCAGCTGCTCCTTTTTTCATAGCCTCTCTAACTAATTCAAATTCACCATGATTGCTTAGAACAAGTATTTTCCCTTTAAAATTTACTTCCTTAAGCTTTTCAATTAATTCAATTCCATTTAACCCCTTCATTTTAAGATCGGTTATTATAAGATCAGCACCATTTTTATTTAGTATATCCAAAACCTCTTCTCCATTTTGAGCTAACCCAACTATACTAAATCCATGTGCCTCCCAGTCGATTATATTTTGCATGGCAATTCTAACTATTTTCTCATCATCAGCAATAATAACCTTAAGCATAAAAATTCCCCCTTAAATTCTTTTTGGAATTATTATTCTAACAACAGTCCCTTTATTTATTTCACTATTAATAGTTGTTCCATAACCTACCCCAAAAGTTAACTTTATTCTTTCATCAACATTGTTCCATCCAATACCAGAAAGTTTATTGTCTTTTACCTTTTCCTTACTATTAAAACCTTTTCCATTGTCTTTAACAGATATTAAAATCTCTTCGCCTTCTTCAGTAACATTAATAATAATCTTTTGATTTTCCTTATTTTCATCAATACCGTGAATTATTGAATTTTCAACTATAGGTTGAAGAATGAACTTTATTACCTTATTATCCAATAAATTTTCATCTACCTCATATTCAACATCAAAAGAATTACCATACCTTATTTTTTGAATGACAACATAGTTCTTTATATTATCAAGTTCCTCTTTAATAGTCACCAGTTCATTTTTATCTATAATAGTATTTCTTAAAAGTTCTGCTAAAGAGCTAAGCCCTTCACTTACTGTATAATCTTGATTCATTAAAGCTGTCCACTTTAATGAATTTAATGTATTAAAAAGAAAATGAGGATTAATTTGCGCTTGTAACATTCTTATTTCTAAATCCCTTTTCTCTATTTCTTGTAACTTTGTTTTTTTAATTAAGTCATTTACTCTTCTTAGCATAGAATCAAAATTATCAGAAATCACACCAATTTCATCCTTATAAAAATCATTTACTTCAACAGTTAAATCACCTTTAGATACTCTTTTCATTTTGTTTAAAAGATTGTATAAAGGTACCTTAATGCTTGAATATAGAAAATATGAAAATATTAAAATTACTAAAATAAAAAGCACGCTTATTATTATCATTTCTTTTCTTAAACTTTGAATATCTGAATTTATAAAATCATAAGGAGTTATTGATGCTATATACCAGTTAAACCCCTTTAATTTTCTATAGGTTGCCACATAGTTTTCTTCATTAACTAATATCCTTCTAACCGTATCCTTCGAATCTTTAGTTCCAAGAAATTTATTTAAATATGGTTGATTTAATATGAAATCTCTATTAAGATTATTCTCAGAAATTATTATGTTGTTTTCTTCATCAATTATAAATGTTTCACTTCCATTTTTTATATTTAAAAGAGAAAAGGAAGATGTAAAAACCTCATTTTTTATAGCCATAAAAACATATCCAACGGTATTTTCATCTTGCTTTACTGGAGTTGCTATACATATATGCTCCTCATTATTTAAAAGAGTAGAAAACCAAATCAATCCCTCCTCTGCTTCATCAGCATACTTTTCGATATCCCCTCTTTTAAAATATTTGAATCCCTGCATATAAACTACATCGTAGTCCTTTGATATTATTTCAACCTCTGCTAAGTTAGGTAGAAGTGATAATTTCTTCGATAAATAATCATTCATATATTTTAGAAATTCATTTTTTTCTTTTCCATCCATAAACTTATAATTTATAAGATGATCTGCTATCTCTTCATTTATAGATAATTCAACGGATGCTCTTTCTAAAAACTCTTTATTCTTGTAAATGTCTTCATCCATGATTGAAAGCATATTTTCTGAATAATTGATTGCATTAATTTTCAGTGCATTAGTAGCTTTTTGGTATAAGAGTATTCCTAATATACTACTACAAAATATTATTCCTATGGAAAAAGAAACTATAAGCCTATTTTTAATAGAAGTTTTTCTAAGAAAATTCGATATTTCACCTAAGATATTTATTATTTTCTTTATAATCTTCCTCACTCCTCAGCATAATTTCTATATTCTTTTAATATTTTATCATATATGTAATTTATTTGAAATTAAAACAATAATTTCAATCACTATTTTTTATTAAGATTTGTACAACATTCTGTAAACATTAAAAAGATCCTTAGTGAAAATTACACTAAGGATCTTTAATATAAGGGAATTAAAAGAAAAAGCTTATTTATTTATATCTAGCCATCTAATTTCCATAGGCTCTAAAGTTAAAGTTTCAACCTTAACACCATTTATATATGCATCTGTAACCTTTTCTTCTTGAGTGTTATTTATTACAGCCATCTTTCCTACTTCTAAGAATGCAGCACACTCAGTATCTATATTAGTTACATAGAATTTTTTCATTTCGTCTTCTTTACTTGCAGCCCAATAAATTGCTCTTAATAAAATTCTGCAATTTTCTGGAGTGTATGGGAATCCTGCAAAATAAACACTTCTACCTTTTCCATATGTGTTTACAGCACAAGTTGTATCTCCTCTAAAGTTATTCTTTAAGCAGTGTTCATTACCAAAATCCATTCTTAAAACTTGATAATTATCACCTTTGCCATAAACACCCTTCATTCCTTCACCAAAATCTATAGGCTTTTCCCCAATTTCTTCAGTTATAAAATGATATGGGTTTAATTCATTATACTTTCTAGTACTTAAGCTAAATCCAACCTCTTTATCTACTCCTAAAACATCTGCTAACTGGAAGAACTTATTTTCATAATGTATTGCTGTTGGTTCTCCAACCCCTATGAATCCTCCACCATTATTAACCCAATTTCTAATCATAGAAACTAATTTAGGATTTTTCCAATACTCTCCACCACTCCAAGCAGTGTAAGCATCTCCAGCATTTATCATAACTCCAATATCATTTGGAATACCATTTTCTAATATATCATCAAAACTTATGAACTCTACTTCTACTGGCATACCACTTAAACATTCAACTATTCCAGCATATGAATATATTTCTTTATACCATAGTGCATGAGCTACCTGTTGTGTTTGCCAACTTCTTAATTTACCCCAACAGTTTAATACTCCAACCTTAAATGGTGTTGTATAAGCTTTAGTTCCCTTTATAGTGTTATGAATTTCTCTGAACTCATCACATATTTTTTCAACTTGCTCAACAAACTCTGGGAATTTAACTGCAAGTCCTAAATATCCACCATATCCTATTCTATCTAATGGACTTCTCAATATAGCTCTTCTTGCTTGTAGCCAGTTTTCTCTTGCCTCTCCAACAGGATCCCCTGTTTCATTAAATACATCTGGGAAGAAATATGGTAAGAATCTTCCTTCTGTATACTTAACTCCTGGAATATCAGCTATCATTCTCATAGTTGTTCCATTACCGACTGAGCCAACTACTGCATCTAATCCAATGCTTGGGAAATACTTTCCATAAGGCTCTGTTCCTATCCAGTTATCGCCTAGGAACATCATTGCTTCTTTTCCATTTTCATGACATAAATCAACTAACTCTTTAGCCATTTTTGAAACATGTTGACATTGAAAATCTATAAAATCTTTATATTGTTTTGTTGGCACTCTAAATGTTGAATTATAGTAACCAGCATCAACTATATCCTCTGGTCTTAACTTATAGCCTTTTTCTTCTTCAAACTGTTCTAAAGCAAGTGGACTTACTGATGAACTATATCCAAACCAATCAACAAACTTCTCCTTAGCAACTTCATTGAAGCATAATGTAAAGTGATAGAAGAATGTTGTAAATCTAACTACATCAACTTCTGGATTCTCATCCATCCATTTCTTTAAAGCCTCTTTAACATGTACACTAGTTTTAGCTTGTCTACAATCATAAGGCATTTCATGAGGTTTATCGCCCCAATCGTTAGTTATATGGTTATACATTTGAGTTGGATCCCAAACCATATAAACTAAGAAATTTACTGTATATTCATGATAAGGTGTAGTTTCTTCAACAGTTAATATTTCATTTTCTTTATTAAAACTCCATTTTGAAGTTTCTATGACTTCTCCAGTAGTTCTATCTATAACTTCCCACCATTTCTTTTCATCATGAACTTTATCTATTTCAAATTGCTGATCATAATATCCAGCTAATATTTTTATTTCAGTTTTTTGTGATTTAGCAATAACAGGTTCTGACATTAAGTAAAGCTGTTGTAACTCATCTTTATTTTCTCTAGCCCATTCCTGATCACTTCTAACTGTTAAGTATGTAGAATATAACTTAACACCTAAGTCAACTATGTCCTTAGAAAGCTTGGTTCCATCACAATCTCTTAATGCGTCAGCTCCCCATCTATCTATAATATTTTTTATTTCTTCTTTCATATTAGAATCAGTTGGTATTGTAACTCTTCCTTTTAACTCTCCCATAATTCTCTCCTCCATTTACTCTACTGTATGACCTTTAAAGTCTTGTATAGTAATCTCACCTTTTTCTTACAATTTAATATTAACACCTAACAATTAACGTTTACATGCAATTTATTTACTAAATTATTGAAAATTTTGAGTATATTAATTTTAATGATAATTTCTACAATTTAGCATTAAAAAAGTCACCATAATATATATTATGGTGACTTTTTTAAAATAACTAATTATTAAAGGTTTAATAATTTAGCTGTTACATCTTCTAATGAGTTTAACTCATTATCTAATTTTTCTATTTCTTCTTTAGCACTTGGTGTAAGATTTAAAAGGATAAGTCCTGAAGTTGAACATGTATTTTCAGTAGCTTCATGTAATCCTATTCTAGTATGTATTATACAACCATATCTAGTTAATATCTCTTGAACTTTAGGTGCCACACTTGTTCTAGGTGATAGTTTTATTGCCATTATAGTGTACATATTGAATTCCTCCATAAATTTAAATAATCTCAATGTTAAATATATATTAGCATATAGTGGTAACTTTTTCTCATATTTTCCTTACTTATTATTCACAAAGTAAATTTATAATATACAATTCTCTCTTATTTTAAATTCTCTTAATAATAAATTAAAATTAATTCACTAGAAATAATTTTAATTTCATAAAATTATCAAATAGTATTTTTAATAATTAAATATTAAGTTTATATATATTTATAATTAGTAACTATTACTACTATAAATTACAAATACATATACGTAAGAAACATCATTATAAATTTTCTTTCCTCTATTAAGTTCATTTCTCTCATAGCTTTATCTTCTTTGTCAAAAATAAAATCAAACATACTACTTCCTCCAATATCAATTCTTCATATGTGATTCTATCCATAAATCAGAAGATTAAACCTAATAATATCTTTTATACTAAATAAAAAAGACTCTGCTTTAGACTAATATTAATTTTCACATAAAGCTGTAAAAAGCCTTATTAAATCAACATTTGTCTAAAACATAGTCTAATAAACTATTTTAAATTAATATAAAATTCTTCTTCATTTAACTTTCTACTCTTAAAATGCATTCCTATAAGCTTAAAGAAACTATTTCTCTCTTCATATAATACTGGAACAACCTTTATTTTATTAACTTCCTTCTCACCTCTATACTCATAGGAAAGTCCTTTTTCAGAATTTCCACCTTTACTTATAAAATCTATCTTTTCTCCGTTTTCATCATAAAACTCAAAGTCAATATATCTATGCTTATCTTCATTATTTATAAAATCTGTTGATTCTTTACTATTTAATTTTACTACTATTGAAGCTGGTGTTTTTCTTACTTCTTTTAATATCCAATCCATATATCCATATTTCTCAAAATTCATAGTCTTATCTATTTTTATTATTTCAAGTTTATCTTTTAATTTTTTACCATTAAAATCTACATCTAAACTCCAATTACCTTCAATATGTTTATCTTCTCCCAGTATATATTGATCTAACAACATATCCTCTAATCTAACTCTCAGATTATAATCCTTATCTAAATCTACTCCAGTCATGTCAAAATACATAATCATATTAGTTATTTCATTTTCATGTTCATAATCATAACTTGCACCCATACCACTTGTATTAAAGTTAATGCCATTTGATGATGTTATAGTAGTAAAAGTATTTGGGCAAACTGAAACCTTATTAGCTTTATTTTCTTTTATCCCAACACTTTCAAAATCAAAATCTCCATAGTCAACCATCATACTTACTACTAATTCTTCATCGTTTAAAATAAGTTCATTTAAAGAGAATGTTATCCCCTTATCCTCTACTGATTTTAATACTTCATCCTTATAAGGTCTTAAAGAATCATCTTCTCTTCCAAAATAACTTTCTATTTTTTTCCCTAAAGAAGTCATACTAGCTATTACACTTTCACTATTTAAAACAAGACTTCCTATAAGTACACATGATAAAGAAGCCACTATTATTTTATTTCTACTCTTTCTCTTTATATATTTTGAATTATTCTCTTCTTTTATTAATTCTCTTACTTTTAACTTTAAAGAATCCTTTTCTTCCTGGCTAGGAGTTATTTCTTCTATTCTATCCTTACTATTATCTAAACCATTTAAAATTTTAAACTTATTCTTCTTCATATCCCAATCCCCCTAAAAATCATATAAATGAATTAATTTTCTAAGTTTTCTTCTTCCTCTTGAAAGCCTGTTGTATAATGTGGATTCTTTAATGTTCATAACTTTAGATATCTTTTTAAGTTCCAATTCCTCTATGTAGTACTTAATGAAAACCTCTCTATCCTTATGATTAAGATTTTTTAAAAGTGCATACACATCCTCTTGAAGTTCTTCTCTTAATATATCTGTCTCAACGCTTCTTGAATCCCTTATTAAATTTAAATCTATCTCTAAATCCTCTAATTCTTTAAGATATTTCCTTTTATAATCAATTGCTTTATACTTAGAAACTGATATTATCCAATTTCTAAATGTATTTTTCTTTGCATCAAAACTCTCTATATTATTCCAAATAGAAAGAAGTATATCATTTAAACATTCCTCTTCATATTCCCTTAAATTAAACAAATACTTTCTAGTAACTCCTTTAATAATTGGAGAATATTTATCTATTAGCATATCTAATCCTTCTTCTTTTCTGTTTTCAATGTATTTTATGATAAGGCTATCTTCCATATAATTTGCTCCTCCTAATTTACTTCCCTAAGTACTAGTACACTATTTAAATACGAATTGGAATATAAAAACCTATCATCTTTTACAAAGTTTTTTATTTGTTAATGTTAAGACTAATTATAATCTCTAAAAATTCTTATTTACTTAATATCACCATCTTCAACTATAGAATTACTGATTCTATAATAACTATCTCTCAAAAATTTTATAATTAAAAATCATATTTAGTTTGAAATAAATCACAACCTAAATAGCCTATTTGTTATATAATTTGTATATACTAAGATTTAAAGGGGTGGTTTTTTATGAATAATTTTTTTAAGCATACATTAGAAACTCATATACCTCAAAGTATGAGTAAGATTACATCATATATAAAAGAGGACATAAAGGAAAGTAATATTGAAAATGGAATTGTTGTTGTTTACTGCCCACACACTACAGCAGGAATAACAATAAACGAAAATGCTGATCCTGATGTGGTTAAAGATTTAATTTATGGTTTTGAAAAAACTTATCCAACTAAAGATCATAAATATAAACACTTTGAGGGCAATTCACATTCACACCTAAAAAGCTCAACTATTGGAGTTTCTCAACAATTAATTCTACATAGAGGAAGATTAATATTAGGTCAATGGCAAGATGTGTACTTCTGTGATTTTGATGGTCCAAGAAATAGAACCTTTTATGTTAAGATCTTAGAAGGTTAATATTTAAGCTTAAAATAAATAGCTATATCAAAAATAAAAGCTCTGAACAAAAGTTCAGAGCAAAAAATTCCAAATTATAATAGTACATTTTATATTCATATAAAAATACACAAATAAAAAGATAAATTATTAAATATTCTTCTTTCATCCAGCCTTTACTGTCAATTGTCTTTTTAGTTTATAAATTCTCATTCTAACTAACGATTCACTACATCTTTTTTATTTCCTCAATAATACTACTTTTTATATTATCCATAGGGAAAAGACTTCCTGGACACAAAGTATCCACAACATCTCTATGAGGAATTATATCTTTTATAGGGTATTTTAAACTCAAATAAGTCCCTAGTTTAATAAGAGAATTTCTCTGTGCCTCATTTAATCCTTCTTTTTCAAAGTTACCCTCAACACATATACCTAAGGTGTTATAATTTGCATTTTTAGCATGAGCACCTATTATATTTTCATCTCTTCCTTTATAAATTGTTCCATCTTCTCTTATATAAAAATGATATCCAATCCCACTCCATCCATTTTGTAAATGAAATTTATGAATTGCTTCTGGAGTTTCTGGCGAATCTGTAGCTGAATGGTGTATAATCAGTTTTTTAGGTGAATTTCCTTTTTTAAGTTCATTTCCCCATTTATATTCAACATCTTGTATATTTAAATCTATCCTCATTTTCTCTAACTCTCTTTTTGAAAGACTTTTATTATATAAATCTCTGTAACTTTCTTCTCTTCCTATAATTGAAAACGTAAAGAAAATAATGATTCCTAAAAATAATACAATACCAAGAAAAAATATAATCCTTCTTCTTAAAATTTTCTTTCGTCTTTCTAAGGAATTTCCATTCTTAATTTTTCTCTTATCCAAACCTTATACACCCCTTTTCCCTATATATAAAATTTATAATTCAACCCTTTTTTAATATATTTTTCACTAAATAATCTTCACATAAAAACCTTATATGTAAATAATAAACAAAAACCAAACTAATCTCCACCTAATTTTTAATAATTAACACTTTATTCCATTTATAATTTTTTTTAAATTTAATAATTAAATCCTCCTTTTACTAATATTATGTATAGATATAGTTTTTTGAAGGAGGTATGAAATATTGAAGAGATTATACAGAGATATGGCAGTAATCAGGAAACGACTCTCGTTTATCTTAGCGTTTATTATAATTATGTTTTTCATTTTAAGTCTTAGGTTATCTTATGTAATGGTAGCTAAGGGACCAGAATATGCTGAACTTGCTGTTGAACAATGGACAAACGAAGTTAAAATCTCTGCAAGAAGAGGAAAAATTCTTGATAGGGATTTAAATGAACTTGCTGTTAGCTCTAATGTTTACAGAGTTGACTTTAACTTAAATGCAATTAGATCCTACACAAAGAAAACTGGCAAGACTAATGACGAGTTAGCTTTGGAAATTTCTAAAGTACTAGAGATGGATAAGGATGCTGTTTTAAAGAAATTAGAATTTAGACTTCCTTCTGGCGCACCTGCCGGTGCTGCAATAGTTGCTAGAAGAATAGAAAAAGATAAAGCTGATAAGGTTAAAGAATTAGAAATCCCAGGGGTAATGGTTTCTCCTGATACTCAAAGATATTATCCTAATGATAATTTCCTTTCCCATGTCTTAGGAACTACCAACTCAGATGGCGTTGGATTAAATGGTGTTGAATTAAAATACGATAAGGTTTTAGCCGGAACTCCTGGATTAAAAATAACTGAAATGGTTAAGGACGGAGCTGAATACCCTTATACTATTTCTAGATTTACCGCTCCTGTAGATGGTAAAGATGTAGTTTTAACAATTGATGAAAAACTACAATATTTTGCAGAGCAAATAGCTGAAATAGGTCTTGTTCATAATAATGCCGACGCTACTTCAGTAATTATAATGAACCCAAATAATGGTGAAATTTTAGCAATGGCTAATAAACCTGATTTTAATCCAAATAAACCTTATGATGGAGCAGAAAGCTTCCCAGGTAACACTTCATCAGATAGAATTCAAAAAATGTGGAGAAACAGAGCTGTTTCAGATTCCTTTGAACCGGGTTCTATCTTTAAGATAATAACAGCCTCTGCAGCTGTTGAAGAAGGATTAGCCGGTAAAGATGAGACCTATACTTGTGGAGGTGGTCTTCAAAAAGGCGATAGATTTATTAAATGTTGGAAAAGAGGAGGTCATGGAACTCAGACTTTTGAAGAAATAATACAAAATTCATGTAACGTTGGTTTTATGCATCTAGGAGAAAAATTAGGTGCAGAAAAGTTAAATAAATATATCAAAAATTTTGGCCTTGGAAAAAAATCAGGTGTAGACTTACCTGGTGAATCTCCTGGAATTGTTAAGAAAACTGAAAACATAACTGATATGGACCTTGCTACTATTGCATTTGGACAAACCAACACGGTTAATCCAATTCAATTTATGGCAGCTGTTAATGCCGTTGCTAATGGTGGTACATTAATTCAGCCTCATGTAGTTAAAGAAATAAGTTATATAAATGAAGCTAATGAAAGAGTTATAGATGAAAGCTTTGTGCCTAAAAAAACAGATAATATAATAAGCAAAGAGACTGCTGAACAAATAAATGCAGCCTTAGCCAATGCTGCTAAGAATGGTTCTGCTAAATCTGCCTATAAAGAGGGTTATGGAGTGGCTGGTAAGACTGGTACTGCCCAAAAAGTTAATCCTGAAACTGGTGGCTATGGTGGTGGCTATGTTGCTTCCTTTGTTGGATTTGCCCCTTATGATAATCCTCAAATATCTGTAATGGTATCTGTTGATAATCCTAAGAATGGAGAATATTATGGTGGTAGAGTTGCTGCTCCACTAGCGGGAATGTTATTCCAAAATATATTTAACTATATAGACTTAACAGAATTCCATTTAGATGAAAAACTTCCTGAAAAAGAAACTGTTATAATTCCTGAAGTTTGTGGTTTACCTGTAGATGATGCTACTAAAATTTTAAAAGATTTAGGAATTTCTTATGCTGTAGAAGGTGAAGGTGAATTTATAGTTGATAGTAATCCTGCTACAGGCTATCCAATTTCACCAGATACAAAGATAACTTTAATTGCAGGTGATAGCTCAAATTTAAATAGAGATGTTATTGTTCCTGATTTCACTAACTATTCTAAAGAATCTGCTGAAAAGCTTCTTAATCAATTAGGACTTAAAGGTGAATTTGTTGGTGAAGGACCATCTGTAACTAAACAAAGTATTTCACCTGAGGAAGTGGTAGATGGAAATTCAAAAATTACATTAACTTTGGGATATTAAAGATTTAGTAATGTAAAATGTATACATTCCTTATTTAGATAATATTTACTAGTTAAAATAGATTTAATTTCAAAATATAGCCTTTAATATTACAATTATTTAATTTCATGTATTTGACATGAGACTTAAAAAGGTTTATAAATAAATTGTAAACATTATTAACTTTTTAAAAATTGTTTAATACTTAAGTGGCTTTCCTAAATTAGCCTTTACTACATCGAAACTTTTTCCTTTGCTATTTTAGGTGTTAAACATTATTCAATGAATGAGGGTACATTTGTACTCTCCTTTTTTTATGCTGATAATTGTTTAGTCTCACTATGGAAGCAATCTAAAAAGTAGCCATATCAAAATATTCATAAGTTTTTTTGATATAGCTACTTCTATATATTTTCACTCTATTTATTTAAATATGTCTTCAATACTTACTTCTAATTCGTTACAAGCTTCCTCTAAGCTACATCCATTGTTGTCTATGTATCTCGATACATATCCCTCTAATCCTAAAGGTCCATAAAACTTTTCCACTACTTCACCTCCTTTTAAAATTTAATAATTATTATTACCCCTAACTTATTTTTTATCCATGAGATTTTTAGTATAAATTTAATTATCACTTATAAATATAAGAAACTACATATTTATGATTGTATTATTTGTTAAAATTTTCTATAAAAAAATATCACAATTCACAGTGTATTGTCTAAGTATTTACCAACTATGAATGTGATAGTTATATTTTTTCTTTACAAAAATAGTTTTCAAAAAAATTAAAAACTTAATTAATTATTTTTATCTTCTTGCAAAATCTACAAACTTAAACTTATCTGGCCTATGTCTTGATTCTGTGTATTGAAACAAATTTCTTCCCTCTAAATATGTATAGCTTTTAACTACAGCTACCATATCATATCCTCTTAAATCTAATAATCTTCTATCTTCTTCTGTAGCATTTTGAACTGTTATTTCCTTTTCTGCATAAGCTATTTTTAATCCTAACTCTCCTTCTATGTAATCATATAAGGAATTTTTGCAGATTTCCTCAGTTAATCTTGGAACAAACTCTGAATTTAGATAATCTTTATCTAAAATTATTTTTTCTCCATCTATATTCCTAGTTCTTATTAAGCTCCAAATATATTCATTAGGTGAAATCTCAAGTTTCTTCATTATATTCTCACTTGGATTTTTTAATGTTAACTCTTCAACTATTGTTTCACATTTCTTTCCTAAATTTTTCTCTATCTCTTTAAAACTCTTTATTCCTGAAACCGGAAAATTAAACTTATTCATAGCAAGTACAAAAGATCCCTTACCTTTAGACTTCTCAATATATCCATTTTGCTCTAATAAATTTAAAGCTTTTCTTACAGTATCCCTTGATACCCCATACTCATCCATAAGTTGTGATTCAGATGGTAATTTACTATTTGTCTCCAAAACACCACTATCTATTTTTCCAACAATTTCATTGTATATATTTAAATACTTAATAGACATCTTTAACTCTCCCTAAACTATTATTACAATTTATATTCTTACTAAACTTCAATATTAAAATCAATTTAATACTTTGAAACTAGCCCTCATCTAAATAAAATCTCTTTAACTCTTAAATCTATTTTAAACTAATATTGTTTTTTCATGTCTAAAGATCTACATAAAACTCAGCATTCCCCTAGAGCATAGTCTGATATTTAAATTTACTTATATTTTAACATAAAACTCTATTTCGCCAAATAAAACCTCTTAACATAAAAAATTAAAACCTCTCTTAAATAATTTTACTTAAGAGAGGTCTTTTTCTTATTTTTCTAATTTATAAATTATTGATTCATATGGTCTTAAATTTAACTTAGATAGATGTAAAGTGCTATCATCATAGTTAGATAATAAAATTTTCTTATTATATTTCTCTAATTCCTTAATTTCTTTTGATAAATCTAATGAACACTCTTCTCCATAGAAATTATTTATAACAAGTAACTTATCTCCATTATAGTTTCTTTCATAAACATATACTTTAGGATGATTTTCTAAAAGTTGAACATAATCTCCATATGCTATTATGTCTTCAATTTTTCTAAGTTCTATAAGCTTTTTATAATGATAAAACACAGAATCATTATCTTCTAAAGCTTTTTCAACATTTATTTCATCATAGTTGTTAGATACGTTTATCCAAGGAATTGATGTAGTAAATCCTGCATTTTTTTCTTTATTCCATTGAACAGGCGTTCTTGAATTATCTCTTGATTTACTCTTAAGAATTTCTATTATCTCTTTTTCATCAACGCCTCCTTCTCTTAATATATTAAAATAATTTATTGATTCTACATCTCTATAATCTTCAATATCCTCAAAGCCAGGATTCGTCATTCCAATTTCTTCTCCTTGGTACACATAAGGAGTTCCACTCATCATATGAATTGAAGTTGCTAACATTTTTGAAGATTCTTTAAGATAATTTTTAACATCCCCAAATCTTGAGTTAATTCTTGGTTGATCGTGATTGCACCAGAATACTGCATTCCAGCCACCACCTTCTATCATACCTCTTTGCCAGTGATTAAATATTTTTTTAAGTTCAATAAAATCAAAGTCCATTAAAGACCACTTTTGTCCATTTTTATAATCAACTTTTAAATGATGGAAATTGAATACCATTGATAGCTCTTTTTCCTTAGGATTAGAATATTTTATACAATTTTCTATAGTTGTTGATGACATTTCTCCAACAGTTACTATTTCTATATCTTTACCAAAGGTTCTTTCATTAAGTTCTTTTAAATACTCATGAATTCTATGTCCATCAGTATAAAATCTTCTTCCATCACCTTCATAATCATTTTCGAATTTTTCTGGTTTAGAAATAAGGTTTATAACATCTAATCTAAATCCCTTAACTCCTTTTTCAATCCAGAAGTTTACTACCTTATAAATTTCCTCTCTTAACTCTGGATTATCCCAGTTCAAATCTGCTTGTGAAACATCAAATAAATGTAAGTAGTATTCTCCTAACTCTTCAACATACTGCCAAGCATTTCCTCCAAATTTAGAAATCCAATTTGTAGGCGGTTCTCCCTTTTTGCCCTCTTTAAAAATGTAATAATTTTTATATTTTTCTTCTCCTTTTAAAGCTCTTTGGAACCATTCATGATCTGTTGAAGTATGATTAAATACCATATCAAGCATAATATCTATATTTCTATTTTTTGCTTCTCTAACTAATTCTTCAAAGTCTTCCATAGTACCATATCTAGGATCTATATTATAATAGTCCGCTATATCATACCCATTATCCTTTTGAGGAGATACATAAACAGGGGTCATCCAAATATAATCAACTCCTAATTCCTTAAGATAATCTAATTTTTCAATTACTCCTCTTAAATCTCCAAGACCATCTCCATTAGAGTCCCTAAATGATTTTGGATATATTTGATAAACAACACTTTTCTTAAAATCTTTCATAATTCACACCTCACACAACTTGTACGTATAAGTTATCTTAAATATATTCTAAATTCTTCTTTCTGTCAACATTATTAAACTCTTTAATTATTACTAGCTTTTAAAGTTCTTAATTTAGATATAGGTGAAATAATATCTGAATGAGCAGTTAGTATTTCATTAATTTTGGAATTAATATACCGTTAAGAAGCTGAGATTGTTTGAGCGAAGCAAGTTTCGAAGCTTTAGGTATATTAATGGAAAAATTAATAGAAATACTTTGCAAAATTCAGTAATTGTTGAACTATAGCTAAATCAAGAAATAAAAAACTAGATAATATAAAAGGTGGAGTCATCCCCCACCCTTTTTATATTATTTTGAAGCCATGTTAGCTAATTTTGTCTTTGAGAACACTATTGTTAAAATAAATGGTACAACTATTGCTATTCCCATTGCTATTAGATACATTAACATGCTAGCTGGTTGCATTGATAGTATTGCTGGTAATCCACCAACTCCTACTGAGTTTGCCATGCATCCCATTGCCATTGAGAACATACCTGCCACCCCTGATCCAATCATAGCTGCTATGAATGGGTATAGGTATTTTAAGTTAACACCAAACATTGCTGGTTCAGTTACCCCTAAATATCCTGAAATACATGCTGGTATTGATATTTGTTTTTCATCTTCATTTTTTCTATTTACATATATCATAGCTAAAACTGCTGATGCCTGAGCTATGTTTGATAATGCAACTATTGGCCATAAGAATGTTCCACCTATATCACTTATAAGTTGTAAGTCAACAGGTAATAAAGTATGGTGTAATCCTGTTATAACTAATGGAGCATAAATCATACCAAAAATTCCTGCAAATAACCATCCAAATGATGATGTTAAACCTGCCACTATAACTCCTGATATTACACTTCCTATTTTCCAACCTATTGGTCCTAAAACAGTGTGTGCTAATAATACTGTTGGTATTACTGAGAAGAATGGTACTATTATCATTTGTATAGGTCCTGGTGTAATTTTCTTAAAGAATCTTTCTAAGTAAACAAAAGTGAATCCAACCATGATTGCTGGTAAAACTTGTGCTTGATATCCTATCATTGGAACTTGAGCAAATCCAAAGTCCCAAACTGGAGCCACTGCTCCACCACCTGCACTATATGCATTTAATAATTGTGGTGATACTAATGTTATACCAATAACTATTCCTAACATTTGATCTGCACCCATTTTCTTAGCTACAGACCAAACAACTCCTACAGGTAAGAAGTGGAATATTGCTTCACCTATTAACCACAAGAAGCTATGAGTTCCTGCCCAAAATTGAGATATTTCAATTAAGCTTTTTGTTCCATCTTCAAATAACTTCATATCTCCGATTACGTTACGGAATCCTAATATAAGCCCTCCAACTATGATAGCTGGTATTAATGGAGCAAATATTTCTGCTAAGCCTGCAACTGCCCTCTGAACTATATTCATATTCTTTTTAGCAGCTTTTTTAACTTCTTCCTTACTTTGTCCTTCTATCCCTGTTTGTCCAACAAAATCATTATAAAAAGTTGAAACTTCAGGTCCAATAATTACTTGAAACTGTCCTGCTTGTGTAAACGTCCCTTTTACACAAGTAATGGCTTTTATCTTATCTACATCTGCTTTGCTTGTATCATTTAAAACGAATCTCATTCTTGTAGCACAGTGAGTTACTGAAGCTACGTTTTCTTTTCCACCTATGTACTCGGTTAGTAACTTTGCATCTTTTTCAAACTTACTCATCTTTTTCCCTCCATAACTTGTACGTATATCTTATGTGTTTATACTAACATATACGTATAAGTTATGTCAACATTTTCATTTAACGTTTTCAATTTTTTTCTTGGAAATTTTCTTTCACAATAATATAACTTTATAAATTAACTTAAATAAATATAAAAAATAAGCTATGGTAATATTTATTCTTCTACCATAGCTTTTAATCAATATTATTCTAATAATTTAAATTACTTTCATAAAATACTTTCTGTAAACTAAATCATTATAATTCTAACTAGTATAAAAATTTTTATAGCATTAATTTTCTAAATTTATCTCTTTTGAATACATTATTATACTTTTATCTACATTAGCTCTTTCTTCATCGCCTTTTACAACTTCACTCCAAAACTCTACTCTTATTTTATTAAGAGCCTTATATTTTTTAGGTAGTCTTGTAACTGAATAATCACCATATGAGCCACCAGATCCGTAAGTAATTAATTTTCCATCTTCATCAAATATTTGAAGAACACAGTCCCATGGTTCCATATCTTTAGGAGATGTTGTTACTATTTTAAATTCAAATGGTGTATCATAAATTTTAATTACTCCCATTCCCTTTTCATTTATATCATTAATTTCTATCTCCTTTGTAAGTGATTTATCAACTTTTACTGGGACTTTGAAATCCCAACTACCTTTAAATACTTGACCTTCATCATCAGAGGAATTCATATTCTCTATTGCTAATGCATTAATATTTGTAGTAAACTCAAATTCATTTGGTATTTGAGTATTTAAATTCATTAAGTCATACTGTTCATTGCCAATGAATGTATGCTCATCTAGAAACTCACCTTCAATTCTTCTATTTACTTTATCAAGCTTTTCGTCTGTAAAGCTTACCTCTGATGTTGATAAAGGTAATATTTCTGTATTAACTACATTAGGGAACTCTTCATCTCTTAAATATTTAAAAGGCTTCTCACTTTCAACTTTATAAGTTATATATAAAGATTGACCATCATAAATTGCCTCTGATATTGTTACTCCTACCCCATTATCATAAACTGTTTTATTGATTTCAGTTTCGTATTTTGACAAAACTCCACTTCCACCAATCTTATCATGTATTTCTTTAAAAATACTTTTTATATTAGGAACTCCTTGTGCTAAAGTAGTGGTCCCAATCCCTAAAGTAGTAACTATAGCAAGCCCCGCTGCAATATTTTTTAATACTTTTTTATAGCCTTTACTTTTCCTATTTTTCTTTTTATCTTCCTCAGCCATATTTATTGCATCATCTATAATATTATCTAAATTATCTGGTAAATTTATCTTATCTAGATCTTTTCTATTCATTTAAATAGCCCTCCTTTAAAACCTCACCTAAAGCCTGTTTTGCTCTTCTCAAATAAGTTTTAACTGTATTTTCTGGAATTTCCATGATCTTTGCAATATCCTTTATCTTCATATCATTAAAGTACATCATGATTATTACTGTCTTATAATTATCATTTAATAAATCTATTGCATTATATAAATCTAATTTCTCTTCTGTTGATACTTCAGATTTTTCTTTTATTGTAGGTATACTTTCATCTAATATCTCGCTTTTTCCTTTTCTCTTTAAAAAATCAATTGATACATTTATTAGAATTCTTGTAATCCATGTATTAAAGAATTTTGCCTTTTTTAATTTTTCAATATTCAAAAAGGCTCTATATACTGTCTCGTGTATAACCTCTAAGGCATCTTGTTCATCCTTAACATATAAAAAAGCCATCTTATACAAATATTCCTTATTATTTTTTATAAGAATTCCAAAAGACTCCTTATTTCCTTTAATTGATTCTTTTATTAGTTTCATTTCACTTAATTCATTTTTTCTATCTATATCTAGATATGATATACTCATAGTTTTTCCCATCCTTCTCCTCCTAACCAAAACTTTAACATCGATGCTTACATACATTAGTCTTTTTAAGTGGTCAGAAAGTTTCAAAAAGTTTCTAAATTTTTGTTCTATATAAATCTTTTAGTTAATTTTAAAGTCCTATCATCAGTTCTTTTAAAATACTAAAAATAAAATAGCCTTATACAGTTCTCTCCAACTGGTAATATTTTAAAAGGCATTTATTATAAAACTATCCTAATTATAAATTACCTAAATAAAAAAGCATATTAAGATTATCTAAATCTTAATATGCTTTTTATAATTTTTATTTTATTAAACCTTCTTTAATTAAAAAACTTTTAGCAACCTCTTCTGGTGACTTTCCTAAAACATCTACTTGATAGTTTAAATCAATCATAGTCTGTTCATCTATTTTTCCACTTAAAGAATTTAGTACTTCTTTTAATTCTGGATACTTATCTAAAGTTTTATTATTAACTATAGGTACAGCACTATAATTTACAAAGAAATTCTTATCATCTTTTAAAGTTTTTAAGTCAAACTTTTTAAGAAGTCCATCGGTAGAGAAAGCATCTATAACCTGAGATTCTCCACTTGTTAAAGCTGAATATCTAAGACTTCCATCTAAAGATTTAACATTTTTAAAATTCATTCCATAATGTTTTTGTAATCCAACTAAACCATCTTCTCTATTTTGGAATTCCATAGTTGGAGATAATGTTAAATCACCACTATACTTCGCTAAATCTGATATGGTATTTATTCCGTACTTATCAGATAGTTCTTTTGATATAGCCAAATTATATGTGTTATTAAAACCTAATGGATCTAATAATGTTAATCCATGTTCACTATCCATGTTTTTCTTTATACCTTCATAATAATCTATACTATTATCAATATTTTTTTCTTTCATAACATTGGCAAGTAGTGTACCCGTATAGTCAACATACATGTCTATATCACCTTTTTCAAGAGCTCCGAAGGCAACAGATGTTCCCCCTAAATTCAACTTTCTTTCTACCTCTAAGTCTGTCTTATCCTCTACTAAATCTGCATACATATTTCCTAAAATAAGCTGCTCTGTAAAGTTTTTTGAACCAATAACTATTTTATCCTTCTTACTTGATAGAAATGAAGAAACTCCCATGAATAAAATAGCTATTGCCATTATTACTCCTATGATTTTAAGAACGAAGGTATTTTTCTTTTTATCTTGATTACTTAATCCCTTTGGTGTAACAGCTACCTCTATTTTTCCAAAAATAAAGTCAACTATTAAGGCTAAGATACAAGCTGGTATAGCTCCTGCTAAAATCATATTATTATTTACAGTTTGGACCCCTGAAAATACTAAGTAACCAAGTCCACCAGCACCAATGAAGGCCGCTAAAGTCATAAGACCTACAGCTGTAACTGCTGATATTCTTATACCAGACATTATTATTGGTAATGCTAATGGTAATTGTATCTTAAATAAACTTTGGTTCTTAGTAAGTCCAATTCCTTTAGCTGATTCTAGTACCACAGGATCTATGCTTGCAATTCCCGTGTAAGTATTTTTAACAATTGGAAGTAATGAATATACTACAACCATAAAAATCGCTGGTGTACTTCCTATTCCTAGTACTGGAATAAGTAATCCTAATAAAGCCATTGAAGGAACGGCTTGTACTAAATTAACAAATCCAATAATCGGCTTTCTTAAAAATTTAACCCTAGAAACAATAATCCCTAAAGGTATTCCTATAACTATAGCTATTCCTATAGCTGCAAGGGTTAAGTATATATGTTGAACTAATAAATCTAATATCTGAGTTTTTTGTGAAACCATGTATTGTAATAAATTATTCAAATATATTCACCTCCATATCCAAGAACTGATCACTTAATATTGAAAGTAAACTACTTCTTGTTATAAGTCCTACCAGTTTCTCATCTGAATTAACAACGGGTATGAACCCTACTGAATTTTCATTCATTACAGTTAAAATATCCACTAAACTATCATTTTCATTAACTCTAAGTGGATTTTCACTCATAATTTCTGAAAGTGCTCTAGATTTTTCATTTGTAGTTTTTATATCCTTAAAGGTAACAATACCCTTAAGTATATTTTCTTTATCTACAATTAATAAACTATCTACCTTATTACTTCTCATTATTTCAATTCCTTGTAATATGGTTCTTGCACCTTTAACAGAAACAGGATTTTTTATCATTATATCTTTAGCTTTTATAAAATCTGGATTATTCCAAACTCTATCTGAACCTATGAAATCTCTAACAAAATCATTTGCTGGATTTCTAAGGATATTTTCTGGAGTATCATATTGAGCTATTCTTCCTCCATTCATTATGCATATCTTATCAGCTATCTTTAAAGCTTCATCCATATCATGAGTAACGAAAATAATTGTTTTCTTTAATTCCTCTTGAATTGTAAAAAGCTCTTCTTGAAGTGAAGTACGAGTTATTGGATCTAGAGCACTAAATGGCTCGTCCATTAAAATTATCTCTGCATCTGTTGCAAAGGCTCTGGCAAATCCTACCCTCTGTTGCTGTCCTCCACTAAGTTCTGATGGATATTTGTTTAAATAAATTTCCGGGTCTAATCCAACCATATTCAAAAGATCTATAGTTGTCTGTTCTATTTTCTCAATTTCCTTATCCTTTTTAAGTCTTGGAATAAGTTCTATATTCTCCTTAATAGTTAGATGTGGAAATAAACCATTATTCTGAATTACATATCCAACTTTTCTTCTTAACTCAATTGGATCTTCTTTAGACAAAGGTTTTCCATTTATAAATATTTCACCTGAAGTCGGTGTTATTAACTTATTAATAAGCTTTAAAGTAGTAGTCTTACCACATCCACTAGAACCTATTAAAACAACTAAGCTTCCTTTATCAATAGTCAGAGAAATATTATCTAGTATCTTTCTATCCCCAATTTGTTTAGATACATTTCTTACTTCTATCATTAAAAATCCCCCTTTTCTACTGCCAACTTTATTTATGCATTAAAGTTGTTAGTTTATTGTAACACGATATAAAGTTAAATGCAAATCTCAAGTCATTTAACCTTAAACTTGTTATCTAAAATTTACTACATACTGAATGTTATATTCTTTCACATTAATAGCTATATTTCCTCATTTAATAGCTATTAAATATATAATTTAAATAATAAAAAAACACTATTATATAAAACAGTGCTCTACATAATAAAACTATTTATTTTTAACATCTTTTAAAATTTTTTTCACATCTTTACTTGTTTTTCTTTTATTTTTTTTATTTTTACTAAATTCATTACAAATTTTATATATTAACAAATTAATCCTCCTTTAAATATATAATTTATTATTTTTTTATAAATCATATTTGTTTATTTTATTTATTGTTTATTTCAGGCCTAAATTTAAGCATTAAAAATCATCTAGTTTCTCTTTTGAGTTAACAACTAGCATGAATATATTCTATTTTTATCAATTAAAACTAAACTAATCAAATATTATTCTAAATAATCTTTAATTAGTAGTTTATTGTTTATAATAAACTGTCTATAAATATTTAGTAAATAGTCATGCAAATTAAGACTATTCTAAAATTAATACTATATTTTGAAATCATTTATTGGATTTATAAGAATATTTTAGGTGTTATATTTTTTTATACCATTTATCATGTTTTTATAATTTTTATTTAAAACATTAATATAAAAAATATTTTTAACCTATTGAAGTGAAAAACCTTCTTTTTGAAGTGAATTACAATTTACCGTCTTGTAATTTAATATATATTTTCTCTCTCTTCTATACCTTTTTAAACCTGAGAATAAACTTTAAACTTTATTTAATCACTAAATATAAAAACAATTTATTTCTATATTTTCCCTTCAGCACTAAAACCCATAAGCTGATAACTTAGTATAACATATAAAATAAACAAATGCAAACATTAGTTCTCTTGTATATACAATTATTTCAAAAAATATATCTTTCTCTAACTTAATAATTATTGTATTTATATCAAAAGAAAGAGACCATACCAAAAAAGTAGCTCATAAATAAAACTTATAAATAGTATTAAAAGAATATCTAAATTAACTTAGTGAAATTAATTAATTCTCAGAATATATTTATAAGTTTTACTCTTTAGTTTTGATATAGCCCCAATAATAATTCTATTTAATTTTATACATTATAGCTTCATAAGGTCTTAAATTTAATTCATATAGATTTGCTGCTGAATCCTTATAGTTGCTTAATAATATCTCTGGTTCTTTTTCTAAATCTTCTTTTAACATAAATTTAGCTGGATTTTCTTTAAAATTACATACAACTAGTATTTTTTCTCCATTTAGTTCCCTTATATAAGCAAATACATTTTCATCCTCAGGATTTAATAGTTCATAATCACCATAAATTATGGTTTCATTATTTTTTCTTATGTCAATAAGCTTCTTATAATGATAAAATATTGAATCCCTATTTTCTAAAGCTTCCTTAGCATTTATAGTTTTATAATTTAAGTTTACTCCAAGCCAAGGTTCTACAGTTGAAAAGCCTCCGAACTCTGAATCATCCCATTGCATAGGAGTTCTAGCATTATCTCTCCCCTTTGCATAAATAGATTCCATAATATCTTCATGTTTATATCCTTGAGCTATTCTCTCCTTATACATGTTATGAATTTCTATATCATCATACATATCTATAGATTCAAATCTTATATTAGTCATACCAAGTTCTTCTCCTTGATATATATAAGGAGTTCCTTTCATTCCATGAAGAAGTGTTGCAAGCATTTTTGCACTTTCAACTCTATATTCCTTATCATTTCCCCATCTCGAAACTATTCTTGGTAAATCATGATTATTCCAGAATAAGCTATTCCATCCTTCTCCATCTAGTTCAGTTTGCCACTTAGATAAAACTCTCTTTAAATCTCTTAAATCTAGAGGTTTTAAATCCCACTTTCTTTTTCCTGGAATTTTATCTAAACTTATATGTTCAAATTGGAATACCATACTTAATTCATTTCTGCTTGGATTTGAATAAAGTTTGGCCGCTTCTGGAGTTGCTCCCCAAGTTTCTCCAACTGTTAATAAATCATGTTTGCCAAAAGATTTTTCATTCATTTCTCTTAAGTATTCGTGAAGTTTTGGACCATTTTCCTTTATCATTTCATCTGGAACTTTTCCAATAAGGTCAATTACATCCATTCTGAATCCACCAACTCCTTTTTCTATCCAGAAATTGATTAAACCCCAAACTTCCTTACGAACATTTTCATTTTCCCAGTTTAAATCAGGTTGCTTTTTACTAAATAGATGTAGATAGTATTGTTCTGATGCTTCATCATATTCCCAAGCACTTCCCCCAAAGGTTGAACCTAACTCATTTGGCTCCTTACCATTAACAGGATCTCTCCAAACATAATAATCTCTATATTTATTATTTTTTGATTTTTTAGCTTCAATAAACCACTTATGTTCATCTGATGTATGATTTACCACTAAGTCCATAAGAATTTTTATTCCTCTTTCTTTAGCTTCCTTAAGGAGGTTGTCCATATCATCCATAGTTCCAAACTCATCCATTATGTCACAATAATCGCTTATATCGTATCCATTATCATCATTTGGTGATTTATAAACTGGACTTAACCAAATAACATCAATTCCTAGCTCTTTTAAATAATCAAGCTTTTCTCTTATTCCATTTATATCTCCAATTCCATCATTATTACTATCATTAAAACTTCTTGGGTATATTTGATATACCACTGAACTATGCCACCATTTTTTCTCCATTCTCTTATCCTCCTATGGTACCAACTTGTACGTATATGTTAATTTCATAATATAATGTAAAGGTTTTTCTGTCAACAAGTATTTTATGAAATACTTTATAAATCTTATTTCTATTATAAGCTCTCTTTAAATTAAACTTTTATTAAATAAATTAGGCTATGTTTTAAGCTGGTGTTGATTTCTAGATAGTTCCGTAAGATCATCTTAATAAGCAGTTAGAGTT
This sequence comes from Clostridium sp. LIBA-8553, assembly GCF_057782465.1. Classification (NCBI taxonomy): domain Bacteria; kingdom Bacillati; phylum Bacillota; class Clostridia; order Eubacteriales; family Clostridiaceae; genus Clostridium; species Clostridium sp. LIBA-8553. The sequence continues at coordinate 608,433 of NZ_CM173489.1, read as the reverse complement.
TAATTATATATTATTCTATAATATATAATATTATTTTTAGGAAGCACATTTTCACTTCACTCAAATGTATAAGTTCAAACTGCAAAATTAAAATAAATCTGAATAAATACCTAAGAATCAATCTTCACTTAAAACATAGCCATAAATTAAAATCTATCTTTAACAAAAACATAGCTAAATATTTTTTAAATCTTTATTTTCATTTAACCTTTGTTACTGAAATATATACTCTTTACTACATCATCTATCTTTTCAACAGCTTTATCCTCAGCCTTAAACTTTTCTTCTATACTAGATCCTGTGCCGTCAACTAAGAGCTGATGGAATTTCTTTATTCCTAAGAACTTCATTATATCTTCAACATACTTTAGTCCTAAATTTAATCCCCCTTTAGCAAGCCAAGGTATTTGTCCGCCTGAAGATTGTATATAAACCATTTCTCTTTGCTTATCATCTAATAATCCTTTTACTTCATCTTGAGAAATCTTTACTGTTATCTTATTTTGAACGATACAATCTATATACTCTTTTAAAGGTGCAGGGAAAGATAAGGTCCATAATGGTGCTGCAATTACATATAAATCTGCACTCTTAAATTGTTCGCTTAATTCAATTATTCTCTTAACTTCTTTTTTAGTTTTTTCGTCTAAATCAGATTTTTCACCATCCACTACACAACTTCTTCCTGAAAAATGTTTATCCTCTAATCTAGGTATAAAGTCTTTATATAAATCTACTTCTTCAACCTCGAATTCAGGATTTAGTTCTAAAAACCTACTTACAAAAGCTCTTCCAATTGTTTTGCTTGATGAAAACTTCTCTGGTTTTGAATTCACCGTAATATAAAGTAACTTTTTCATATACTCACCTCGTTTAATTTTCTAAAGTAACTTCTTATCTTATCTTGTGATTTTTCTTACTTTTTATTAGTATCTATATCAAAAAAATTTTAGTATTTACTTTTTAAATAAATTTTTATTTCTTAGATAAACTAAAAATATAATTTTAAAAAAAACTCAATTAAATTCTTCTAAAATTTAATTGATAAAAATTATTACTTCATTGTTGACAAAAAAAAATTCAAGGAGTATATTAAGATTGTACCCCACCCCCTGGGGGTGGTTAATTTGATTAAAGGAGGAAAACTGTTATTTCTTTTTATTAATATTAAATTTATATAAGGAATTTAACAGCCAATAATTTTATGATAAATAAATCATTAAAAATAAAAGGCATGAGTTGTGCCTCTTGTGCTGCTAGAATCGAAAAAGTTCTAGGAAAAGTTAATGGCATCTCAAAAGCTAATGTTAATTTTGCAACAGAAAAATTAAACTTAGAATTTGATGAAAATAAAATAACTTTTAAGGAAATAGAAGAAAAAATCAATAAACTTGGTTTTTCAATAGTTCAAAATACTAAAAGAGAAACTTTTAAGGTATCAGGTATGCATTGCGCTTCATGTGCTGCTAAAATTGAGAAAACATTAAATAAACTATCTGGAATTTCTAATGCATCAGTTAATTTAGCTAGTGAAAATCTTCAATTAGAATACAATAAAGATGAAGTTTCAATAAATGAAATTAAAGATAAAATCAAAAAATTAGGTTTTGAATTAAAAGGTAATAATCAATCAGCTTCATTTAAAGTTGAAGGTATGACATGCTCTGCCTGTGCAGCTAGAATTGAAAAAGTAACAGGTAAAATGGATGGTGTAGAAAACTCAAATGTAAATTTTGCAAACTCTACTCTAAATATAAGCTTTGATAAGGACAAAGTTTCTATAAACGACATAAAAGCTAAGGTTGAAAAACTAGGATACAAGCTTTTAGATGCTTCACAGGAAGATGAGCATCAAAAAACTAAGGAAAAAGAAACTAAAAAGATGAAAAACAGACTTATATGGTCAGCAGTGTTTACTATTCCACTATTTATAATTTCAATGGGACATATGTTTGGTCTTCACTTACCTCATATAATAGATCCAATGTATAACCCATTAAATTTTGCACTTATCCAGTTTATTCTTACAACTATAGTTATATTCATATGTAGAGATTTCTTCATACATGGATTTAAAAACTTATTCATGAGAAGTCCCAATATGGATTCCCTAATTGCTATAGGTGCTGGAGCAGCATATGCTTATGGAATATTTGCTATATACCATATCTATATGGGAGATAGTAGTTATGCAATGCAATTATATTTTGAATCAGCAGGAACAATTCTTACTTTAATAAGTTTAGGTAAATATTTAGAAACTTTAACTAAAGGAAAAACTTCTGAAGCAATCAAAAAATTAATGGGATTAGCTCCTAAAACTGCTACTATTCTTGTTGATGGAAATGAAAAAGTTGTTTCTATTGATGATGTTCAAGTTGGTGATTTAATACTTGTTAAACCTGGTGAAAAACTTCCTGTAGATGGTGAGGTTATAGAAGGATATACATCAATTGATGAAAGTATGTTAACTGGTGAAAGCATTCCAGCAGAAAAAAAAGTTGGAGACACTGTGTTTGGAGCTAGTATCAATAAAAACGGAAGAATTGTCTATAAAGCTACAAAAGTAGGTAAAGATACTGTAATTTCTCAAATAGTTAAGTTAGTTGAGGATGCTCAAGGTTCTAAGGCTCCTATTGCTAAATTAGCCGATACAATTTCAGGTTACTTTGTACCTGTAGTAATCTCCTTAGCTATTATTTCAAGTTTAGCTTGGTATTTCTCTGGTGAAAGTAAAATCTTTACTCTTACAATATTTATATCTGTCTTAGTAATAGCTTGTCCATGCGCTTTAGGATTAGCTACTCCAACAGCCATTATGGTTGGTACAGGTAAAGGTGCCGAAAATGGAATTCTTATTAAGAGTGGTGAAGCTTTAGAAACTACTCAAAGCTTAAATACTGTAGTATTTGATAAAACAGGAACAATAACAGAGGGAAAACCTAAGGTTACAGATATTATATGTGAAGATTTTTCAAAAGAAGAACTTCTTATAATAGCTGCCTCAGCTGAAAAAGGTTCTGAACACCCCCTTGGGGAAGCCATCGTTAAAGATGCTAAAGAAAAACATCTTACTTTAAAAACTGTTTCAAACTTTGAAGCAATACCAGGTAAGGGAATTCAATGCTCTATTGATGACAATTTAGTTTTACTAGGTAATCAAAAACTTATGAATGAAGAAAATATAGCTCTTGGAAGTCTATTAAAAATTTCTGAAGAATTAGCTTCAAAAGGTAAAACTCCAATGTTTATTGCTCTTAATGGAAAAATAGCTGGTATAATCGCCGTTGCCGATACAGTTAAAGAAACAAGTAAAAAAGCAATAGAAACTCTTCAAAAAATGGGTCTTGAAGTTGTTATGTTAACAGGAGATAACTTAAAAACTGCTAAGGCTATTGCAAAAGAGGTAGGCGTAGATAGAGTTATCGCAGAGGTTCTTCCTCAAGAAAAAGCTGAAAAAGTTAAAGAACTTCAAAATGAAGGCAAAAAAGTTGCCATGGTTGGAGATGGTATAAATGATGCTCCTGCCCTAGCTATTGCCGATATTGGAATGGCAATAGGTTCTGGAACAGATATAGCAATGGAATCTGCTGATATAGTTCTAATGAAAGGTGATATCCTACATGTAGTTGGAGCTATTCAATTAAGTAGACAAACAATGAAAAATATAAGAGAAAACTTATTCTGGGCATTTGGATACAATACTTTAGGTATTCCAGTAGCTATGGGAATACTTCATATCTTTGGTGGTCCATTACTTAACCCAATGATAGGTGCTCTTGCTATGAGCTTTAGTTCAGTATCAGTATTATTAAATGCCTTAAGATTAAAAAGATTCAAACCAAATTACAAATAATATTTTTAGAATATTATTTATTTTAAAAATCTAATTATAAACTTTAAAATTTCTTAAACCTTAATCACAAAATAAAAAACAGAGTCAAAAGACTCTGTTTTTTATTTCAATTTATTATTATTTATTAACTTGTTCTGCTTCAACAACTACTAATGGAACTGAATTATCTTTTAAGAAATCAAATATTTCAACAAATTTATTTCCTTCATGGTTAAATCTGTTATCCATCTTTTCTTTATCTACTTCTAAATTAACTTTCATATTAACAGCACTTGTTGATGGATTTGCATCTTCAGCCTCAGTATAAAGTGAATCTAACATAAACTTAACTTCTGATGGATTTTCTGCACTTAATGGAGTTGCTTCTAAGTCAAAAGTTAAATTAAATAATTCATCAAAAGTAACTGCCTGTCCATCAACTGTAGCAACAATTTTTTTTGCTATATCTGGATTTAACTTAACTGTTACATTTTGTTTTAATGTACCTGTATTATTGATATAGAACTCTCTCTGGAAAACATCTCCTGGTCTAACATTCTTAAAGTGCTTAGTTGCATCTTTATTTATTATTTCTGATGTTTCGTCCATAACAACCCATCCGTCAGTATGCTCTTTTACTTCTACATCCAATGTACCCATTGTTAATTTAATATTTGAATCAACCTTAGCTTGATCTGTAAACCAAGCGTATGATCCAATAGCTCCTACCATTAATGTACCTGCTAATAACATTCCTATTACTTTTTTCTTCATAAAAATTCTCCCCCAAACATTTCATTTTATATACATAATACATATATATACATAATTTAATCGTCTACATAAATATTTATATTCACCTTAATTACATTGTATTACTATTTTTTTATTTATTTACATTTAGTTACAAATTTATTCATTATCTAACTGTTCTAATAGTCTTAGACTCTTTATTTGATAACTCTCCATTAGAATATTTAGCAGCTATTTTAAAGTTATAAATAGTATGTCTATTTAATCCTGATGCCACAAACTCAGTAGTATCAACTGGAAGTTCAGTTAGTTTCTTTCCATCTTTATAGATTACATAACCTTCTAATCCGTTCCCAGTTTCTGGAGCCTCCCATATTAGTTTGACATCTTTTTTATTTATATCTGTAATATCAAAGTTTCTAACAGGATTCACAACTATAACACCATCTTCTTGCTCTTTAACCTTAACTTCTTTATTAACAAGTTCTAATTCATGAGTACTTCCATCACTAGTTCCAATTGATGCTGTTGTTATTCCTATTAACTCAACTTCTGAAGAAGCTTTTGGGGTTAAATTAACCTTAACTAATTCTGATGTTTTTTCTATTTCATTTCCTAAAGAAGCCACTAATATTCTAACTTTACCTGGCTCAACTTCTTTACTATTAGCAAATAAAGTATCACTAACTGAAGTTACTTCATTTAATGTAAACACTTCTGGATTATATTCAAATACATACTCTGCTGAATATACATCCTTATCCTCGGCTAAGTCTTCTACTCCTAATGTAACATCAAATGCTGTTCCAACTTGGACTTCGTTATTAGATTCTAAAGTTGAATTTCCAACAGTTGTTTTAACTTCACCAATCTGTACAGTAATACCTGTAGTGTCTAATCCATTCAAAGTTGAAACTTTATCATAAACAGTAGAAAGTTCCATAGATTCATTTGCTTTAAGCTTTATTTCATAACTTCCTGGAGTAATTCCTTCTGGTATAGTTCCTTTAAATATAGCTGAGCTTTTTCCTTCATAATTAGTCATATTTAATGGAACTTCTACTCCACCAATATCTATAGTTATTGTTCTATCTCCAATGATACTTGCTAATTGATTAAAGTTTACTTTTATTGAAACTTCATCTCCAGCATTATAAACTAAATCTTCATCTAAACTTTCAATTGACTGAGCTGTAGCTGATGGTGAATCCTCAGAAGCATTAAACTTAAGATAATTCAAATCAAATTCAGTGTATGCCATTCTACTTGCGCCTTCACCCTCATAAAATAATCCTAAATTTCCATCTGGTAATTCTGTTAAACAAGAATAAGAGAATGAACCTGGTTTAACTGTTTTATTATAAATCCAATCAAACTCATATCTTGGCTCCCCATTTTCATAAGTTCCATTTTCATTTATTAAACCAACTTTTACACTTCCATTCGTTCTGCCACTTGCATCTGGATTTGAGAAGATAATTGCATCTTTACCATTTATCTTTCCACTATAATTTATAACACTTAACTGACAATATGGCTCTCTTAGAGAATTATCCTCTGGAACATCATCATGCCATGTTGCTCCCCCATCAAAGCTAGTAGCGATCCTTGTATATGAACCTGTATTTCTCATAAATAACTTAAGTTGTCCATTTGGCATTTCAACGACTTGGCATTCTGTTAACTGAGTTCCTGAAGAAACTGTTTCAGAACTTACTGAATCTGTATCTATTGGAGATTCACCCAATTCCCAAGTTTCTCCAAAATCATCACTATAAATTACAGCACTTGATTGGAAATTATTTTGATTAGTATAGTACATTGGGAATACCAATCTACCTTTGTGCTCTCCATTTTTTATTTGAATTCCCTTTCCTGGCGCTGTTCCAAAGAATTTCATCCATTCTTTCTTAAGTCCTGGGTTTAAATCCCTTGCCTCACTCCATGTCTTACCATCATCATCACTATAAATCATTTCAATATGAGCTGTTCCTATAGCCTTAAGTGGAGCATTGTTTAATAAAGCATTTCCAATCTCTGTTCCATTCTGAAGAAGAGTTTTATCATTTTTCATTACATATTCAGTCTGATTACCTTCTGCATCATAAACAATTCCTTCTTCTCTAACTGTATATTCATTATTTTGAGCATCTTTTAATATAAAACAATATTTTCCATCAATCTCTTTATATCCACTTCCACTCCCTGTATTAGGGAATCCATAACCTTCTGGGAAATGAGTCACTATAAGAAATAATCTCTCTTTTTCAACTCCATCTTCTTCTATTGTAGCTGACATAAGAGAAGTATCTATAGCTGCAGATTTACCTGGGTAATCTAAGATTACTTGAGCTTCTTCCCATTCTCCATTTACTTCTTTTCTTCTTATACCAACATCTATGTTATTATTTGGAGCATCATGATCTCCATCATTTCTAACATCTATAGATGCTAAGATAGTTCCTTGCTTAGTCGTTTCTAAGGCTGGAATTCTATATCCTCTTGATCCTAAATATCCAGGATAGAATAAATCTATTGGCTCTGTCTTATAAACATCATCTGGTAATAAGCTATCCTCTGCTGGTGCTTTAGTCTCGCCAGTCTTTCTTAATAAATAATTGTCACTTACAGGCTCACCATAAATATCCATGAAATCTATATCTCCTCTAAATAAATATTCATTAGATCCACTTGCTCTATCAGTTTTTCCAATAAATCCACTATTAATGTTTATTGCATTTAAGAATTTAATATTTGAATCTGATACAGTTTTAACTAGAGAACCATTTAAAAATATCTTAGCTCCTACACCCTTCTCTATTTTTAATGCTAGGGTATTTACTCCCTTATTAAAGGTAACATCTGTACTATGATGTACATTAAAATCTCCATTTCCTTCTTGTCTTCTAAGCTCATATCCTACTTTTCCTCCACTTACATAAAGTGAAAAATAGTTATTTGCTTTATTTCCATCACTCAAGCCAATTAAACTCTGAATTGAAGTATCATTCATATTAAATCTAGTTATTATTGTTCCTTCATCTAAAGAAGAAAATTTCTCTAAATCTCCAGTTATATTTACTCTCTCTTCCTCTTTAGTTATCTTTAAGTTTCCATAGTTAGCAATTTCATTTACTTCACCCTTAGTTTCATAAACATTTAACTCTGCTATTGAAGCAAATCCACCAACACCTTGAATTGCAGTTATTTTTATCTCTTCTGCATCAACAGGATTATCAAAAGGTACAGTTTTAACTAAATTATTTTCTTCCCATCTTCCCTCTGCAACTAAAGTTTCAACACCATTATTCACAGCATGAATTTCATACTTAGTTATAAATCCATTACTTCCACTAGTTCTTGGTGTAACGGCTATAGAACTAACTTTTTTAGCTCCTCCTAAATCAACTGTTAAACTTTGAGGAAGTGCATCACTTCCATCCCACTTTGTATGCCACATAGTATTTGCATTTCCATCAATAGCATTTGAGGCTGGGTCTTGTCCCTGTTGAGAAGTTGCACTAGCAGTCATCTCAGATTGTGGAATAGCTGTTTCAACAACAGCTTGCCTACTTTCTATAACTACATCATTACCACTTAAAATTGGATTTGCCTTTACTAAATAGCCTCCTATATTTGAAATAACTAGACCAGCAATAAGTGTCGCTATTATTTTTCTACTTTTCATTAACTCTCCCCCTTAGCATAAAAATTAACCTCATTATTATGTATACGTTTAAAAATGCTTTAATATGACTAAAAATATGTAAAATATACTTTATAATACACAAAAAGATATTTTCTAATTATTTAATTTTCTATACAAATATATTTTTATTTATAAAGTCCAGTTTAATATTAATATCAAAAATTATTATATTAATTACTTATATTAAAATTCTCCTTAAATTCCATAAAAATTTATCTGCTAATTAATAATGATTTTCTATAAAATAAGTTATAATTAAATTAGGAAACGGATATTAAATACTAATGAAAAAAAATTAGGAGGGATGATTATTGAAAGAACTTTTTATAGGATATTTAGTGTTAATAAATTTAGTTGCAATAGTACTAATGTATATAGATAAACAAAAAGCTAGAAAACATCAATGGAGAATTAGTGAAGATACATTAATTGGTGTAGCAATATTAGGAGGAGGCATTGGAGCCTTATGGGGAATGCATGTTTTTCGTCACAAAACAAAACATGCAAAGTTCACTATAGGAATTCCTATAATATTATCAATTCAAGCTCTTTTAATTCTTTACATTATCAGATAAATAATTAGAGGATGTGTATCATTAATCTTTCATACACATCCTCTTACTTATTAAGCTTTATTTTAAACTAGTGTTGATTTTTAGATAGAACTGTAAGACCATCTTAATGAGCAGTTAGTATTGCATCTCCTATAGCTAGTAACTCTAGATAAATTCGACTAAAATTCAGAGTTCGCATAACTTCTCTCTGAATTAAGTTTCATTTTATATACGTAAGAATAATAGCGTTAAAAAGATTTTTCTCTTTGAGCATATTATTAAGGAATACAATCTCACTAAAGTTCGATTGCATAAGTTCAAGATACTAAATTGAAAATTTGGACTTTCACTTAACCTTTAGCTATCATTCTGAAGCAGATGATGGCAATACTTTTCGAAGTTAAGTTAGGTCTGAAGGGTTATCTAAAAATCAACATCTATAAAAATCCTAATTATTATTTACTACTAACAACATTTCTCTTAAAACTTTACACGCAACAGCAGTTGATGCTCCTGTTTGATCATATTGAGGTGATAATTCATTGATATCAAATCCTACAATATTTAATCCTTTAAGTTTTAATATTGAACTTAAAAGTTCAGTAAACTGTACTCCACCTGGTTCTGGTGTACCTGTTCCTGGAAATACTGATGGATCTAAAACATCTAAATCTATTGTTACATAAACAGGTTTATCTTTAATCTTTTCTAAAGCATACTCTAGATTATCACAATTAAACTTATTTGTATAAACATGCTCTTTTCCCCATAAGAATTCTTCTCTTTCACCTGAACGTATTCCAAATTGGAATATCTTATTATCTCCTACTAAATCCCAAACTCTATGCATAACTGTAGCATGAGATAGTTTTTGTCCTAAATAATGCTCTCTTAAATCTGCATGAGCATCAAAATGAATAACATGAACATCAGGATATTTTTTAAATACTCCTCTAAAAGATCCTAATGTTACTAAGTGTTCCCCACCTATCATAGCTGGTATTTTCCCATCTTCAACAACCTTTGTTGAAAACTCTTCTATTTGAGCTAAAGCTCCTTCTGAATTTCCAAAAGGAAGTTCTAATTCTCCACCATCAAAAATATTAAAATCATAAAGATCTAAATCTTGATATGGACTATAGCTTTCTAATCCCCAAGACTCTCCTCTCATAACCTGACTAGCAAATCTAGTACCCGGTCTAAAAGATGTTGTTGAATCAAAAGGTGCTCCAAAGACAACTATGCTTGATTCATTATAATCTGATTCACATCCTATGAATGTACTTATATTCTTATTCATCAACGCTCTCTAACATCTCCTTAACATAATTAGGTAATGCAAAGCATCCTTTGTGTAAATCTGTATTATAATACTTAGTTTTTAATCCTAAATCATTCCATTTTTCTATGTCAGCAGTTAATGGATCATATTTCTTTGAAGCGAATCCGAATAGCCAATGTCCTGATGGATAAGTTGGAATATGAGCTTGGTAAACTCTACATACTGGGAAACATTCCTTTATTCTCTTATGAGCTCTCTTCATTCCTCTTGCATAATCTTCATAATATGGACTTTCATGTTGATTTACAAGTATTCCATCTTCTTTTAATGCCTTAAAGCAATTTCCATAAAATTCTCTTGTGAATAAACCTTCTCCTGGTCCAAATGGATCTGTTGAGTCAACTATTATTAAATCATATTTATCCTCTACTGAACGTACAAATTTTAGTCCATCTTCAAAGAATAAACTTACTCTAGGATCATCTAATTTGTTAGCTGTTTGTGGTAAATACTCTTTACAAACATCAACTACTAGTTTATCTATTTCAACCATATCTATTTTTTCTATAGTTTCATATCTCGTAAGTTCTCTTACTGTTCCACCATCTCCAGCTCCTATAACTAATACATTTTTAATATTAGGGTTTGTAGCCATTGGAACATGAACTATCATATCATGATAAATAAATTCATCCTTTTCTGTTACCATCATAAGTCCATCTAGTGTAAAGAAAGTTCCAAACTCTTGAGATTTAAAAACATCTATTCTTTGGAAATCACTCTTTCCACTATAAAGTTGTTCGTCTACTTTTATTGAGAAACGCACCTTGTCTGTATGTTCTTCTGTGTACCATAATTCCATAATTAAAAATCCTCCTAACAATCTAAAACATTTATATATTCAATTTCCATATCTTCAGGGCCTGTAACTAAACTTCCCTTTTTCTTAGAATACTCAATATATTCTATGGTCTCTCTGGTTATAAGCTCTCCTGGGGCAAGTATTGGAATTCCAGGTGGATAACACATTACAAATTCTCCAGAAATTAATCCTTCACTTTCTTTTAAAAGAACTTTCTTTTTATCAGCATAAAAGGCTTCTTTCGGCTTAACCTTGACTATAGGATCTATATATTCGTGGTCAAAAATATCTTTTTTATCTTTTTCATGAATTCTCTTAATTTCACTTAATGCTGAAACCAATCTCTCAATGTTATATCTAGTATCTCCTACTGATATAATTGCAAGAACATTAGCTACATCACCAAGTTCTATTTGAATTCCATAATCATCTCTTAAGATGTCATAAACTTCAATTCCAGCAAGACCAGTATCTAAAGTATTTATTGTTAGCTTTGTTATATCGAAATCATAAATATCATCGCCATTATTTATTTCTTTTGAAAATGCATAATAACCATCAATTTTATTTATTTCTTCTCTTGCATACTCAGCAATACTAACAACCTCTTCAAAGATTTTTTCCCCATTTAAAACTAAGTTTCTTCTAGCAATATCTAGAGAAGATAACAATAAATAAGACCCACTAGTTGTTTGTGTTAAGTTTATTATTGTTCTCACATAATCTGGCTTAATTCTATTGCATCTCATAAGTAACATAGAACTTTGAGTCAATGAACCACCTGTTTTATGTATGCTTACTGCAGCCATATCTGCTCCAGCCTCCATAGCTGACACTGGAAGCCTTTTATCAAAATAAAAATGAGTTCCATGAGCTTCATCAACTAAAACATACATGTTATTTTCATGAGCTAACTTAACTATTTCTCTTAAATTAGAGCAAATTCCATAGTATGTTGGATTATTAACAAAAATAGCCTTAGCATCTGGATTTTCTTTAATAGCTTTTTCTATATCTTCCATTGCCATTCCTAAAGAAATTCCAAGTCTACCATGAATTCCTGGGTTTATATATACAGGAGTAACCCCTGTTATTATTAATGAGTTTATAGCTGATCTATGAACATTTCTAGGCATTATAATTTTATCTCCATCTTTACAAACACTCATTATCATAGCTTGTACTGCTGATGTAGTTCCATTAACCATGAAAAATGCTTTATCAGCTCCAAAAGCCTCAGCTGCTAACTCCTCTGCATCCTTTATTACAGAAGTTGGATGGCAAAGATTATCTAGTGGTTTCATTGAGTTTACATCAACTGAAACACAATCTTCACCTAAAAACTCTCTTAATTCTGCATTTCCTCTCCCTTGTTTATGACCTGGCACATCAAAAGGAACAATTCTTTGACCTTTGTACCATTTTAATGCTTCATAGATAGGAGCATTTTCTTGAGAAAGTCTTTTCACAGAAATCCCTCCTTTTCTTAATAAATATTTACACCACCGTATATTTCAATCATCTCTTTTGATATTCTATCTCGTATTTCTCTCCTAGTATTTGGAGATAATTCATATGGATCTGAATTAAATAAATAGTCATTTAAAACAATATCCTTAAGCATCATTTTTGTATGGAATATATTAGATTGATAAACATTAACATCCATAGCATCGTATCTTTTTAGGGTTTCTCCATCTATATAATCTTGAATAGATTTTATATCATGGTCTATATAACACTTTCTCCCATCAACATCTCTAGTAAATCCTCTAACTCTATAATCAATAGTTATTACATCTGAATCAAAACTTCCAATTAAGTAATCTAGAGCATTTAGTGGAGATATTTTTCCACAGGTAGATACATCTATATCCACTCTAAATGAAATTATATCGTTATTTGGATGAAATTCTGGATAGGTATGGACCGTAAGGTGACTTTTATCTAAATGTCCAACCACACTATCTCTAAGCTCCAAATAAGAAAGTTCTCCTTTATTACATGATGGGTCAATCAGTGCTACTGGTAATGCCTCCTCTGTTATAAGAACATTTACGCTAGCTCCCTGAGGTTCATAATCTTGTTTTGAAATATTTAGGACATGAGCTCCTATCATCTCTGTAACATCACAAAGAATCTTTGTAAGACGTTCAGAGTTATACTGCTCATCTATATACTTTATATAGTCTTCTTTTTCTCTTTCTGTTTTTGCATAACAGATATCATAAATATTAAAACTTAATGTCTTAGTAAGATTATTAAAACCATAAAGGCATATTTTTTCTTTCAACCCTAACATCAATCCTTTCTTTAAACAACTTATTTTTGCATAAATATAAATTTTGAATTCATTATATATTACTATTTTATTTTTTGCTATAGCAAATTCTTTCCGCCCCTTACTTCAAGCTAACTTCAGAGGGTAACGTTAATATTTCGGTAACAAAAACTAAATAAAATACTTAGTATTACTAAACTTAAACTTTAGCAAAGTGAACTGAAAAAGTGTTTAAATATGCCCTTTTAAAGTAATTCTGAGCAAAAATAAAAAAACTCCAAAAAAACTTATTTGTGAAGTTTTTTTAGAGTTTGTAAAGTTTTTGTTAATAACTATACAATATATTCATCAAATATAGATTTAAATTCTTCTTTATTATTTTCAATCCATTCTTCAAAAGTTGAATTTTTAGCTTCTACAGCCTTTGCAACTTTAATTAAAAACTCTGGAGCATTATCTTGAAGTATATCTCCATAATATTCTCCTAATCTAGTTTCTCCTATACCTAATTTACCACCAAAATGCAGTTCGAAAACATTTGATAATGCATCGCCAACTCTTTTCTTTTTACCAGCAAATCCAATCTCTCCTATTTCATGCATACTACAAGAATTTGGACAGCCTGAGAAACGAACTCTTGGTAATGAATTTTCCTTAATTGCATTTTCTTTTAACAGTTCCACGAACTCTCTTAAAGTTTTTTGACTTTCTAATACACCCATTTGACATGTTGGAACTCCTATACAAGCCACACTTCTTTGAGCTAAAGTCTCTCCACCTTTACCTTGAGTAAATTCTAAAATGGACTCTGCTTCTTTTCCATTTAAGTTTCTAACATATATGTTTTCATCCATACCTAATCTTATTTCTACTTCTTCTAAATTTTCTATTTTTTCTACTAATTCTTTTAATATATCTAATTCTAATTGACCTCCAACTGGATGGAACAATACAGTATATAATCCTTCTTGTTTTTGAGGAATTAACCTTTCATGTTTTATATTAGTTTTCTCACCTTTTTTATTGTATTTTATATCTTCAACCTCAAGATCTAAACCACCTTTAGCTTTTACTTCTTCTAAGTGTTTTCTAAAGCAGTTTTTAAATTCTTCTTCGCCCATTCTCTCAACAATATATCTGATACGAGCTTTTCCGTGATTTGCGTAATCACCTTCAGCTACGAATAAATTTGTCATAGCTTCAATGCAATATAATACGTCTTTTTCATCTATTAATTCATCAAATTCAACAGATTTTCTAGGATTTCTTCCTAGTCCACCACCTATATAAAGTTTGAATGCTCTCTTACCATTATTATCAACAGCTAAGAAACCTAAATCTGTAACTGTACAATGTGCTGCATCCGCTTCTGTATTTGAGAATGCAGTTTTTATTTTTCTTGGTAATTTATAAGTATATATTTTACTCATATAATGTGCGTTAGCTGCCAATGCATAAGGAGTTACATCAAAAGTTTCTCCTATTTGAACTCCTGATAGAGGATTTAAAGCAACGTTTCTTGGAAAATTTCCGCCACCGCCTCTAGTATATATTCCTTTAGTTAATCCATCTTGCATTATGTCACATACAGCATCTATAGATATTCCATGTAATTGTATTGCTTCACGAGTTGTTAAATGCACCTTATCTAAGTTGTATTTTTCAGCCCAATTATAAGCTTCTTTTAATAAACTTAATCCAGCAACTCCTGATGGAACTCTTAATCTTACCATGAATTCTTTTCCTCCACGATGTGCGTAAGCTCCCATTCCTCCTGATGCTTTTTTAAATTCGCCAACAGTCATTTCTTTATTTAAAAACTTATGTCCTTTTTCTCTAAATTCTTCGATTTCCTTTGATAAAATCTCATTTAATGTACTCATTCTATATCACCTCATTAAAATTTTAAACGTCTATATTTTATTAGTAAACAATTGTTTCTTTATGATAAATATAAGTAAAAACCTATATGTATTATATAAAAACCAAATATTTCATTTTAAGAAAATACTATCAAAATATATTTTCCACTTAGATAATTTTTAGTATTTTGTTCACAAAAATTTTTGTTTATTTACACAATTTTAAAATATATACTTTTATTATATAATATATTTATAGGTTTTGTAAGGAGTTGATTTTATGGGAGAAAATAAATTTAAAGAAGATTTAATTAAACTTTACAAAAAATGGAGAACTTCTGAAAAAGATTTTTTTGAAAAAATGAAATTAAATCATGATTTTAAAAACTTAGAAAAAGACCAACAAAAGCTTCTAGCTAAAAATTTCTCTGAGTTTGCTAAATTAGATAATCCTCTAACAGAAGAAGAAATACTTAGCTTAGAAGAATATTACAATAATACATTTATTTAAAGGAGATGTTTTTTATGGGCAATAACAAAGTAAAAGAAGATTTAGTGAAGGTTTATAAAGAGTGGAAGGACCTAGAACATAAAACTGGTGAAAAAATTAGACACCATCATGAATTAAAAAAAGAAGAACAAGAAGATGCTGCAAAAAGGTTTTCTGATTATGCAGGTTTATCAGTTCCCATAACTCAAGAAATGCTTTTATATTTAGATGAAGAATATTTTAGAATGTAATATAAAAAAAGACACATTAATTTAATTAATGTGTCTTTTTCTTTATTTTAAATTTAAATATCCTAACCTAATTTATCTAATTGAAATCTCTTCAAGAAATTTTTCTTAAACCTTAATATCATTTTATTCCATCATAGCTGTAATCTTTTTGCTCAGTAGTAATAATACTAAACCTAATACTATACTTACTCCAGCTATTGAACCAAATAATTCTAAAGCTCCTAGTTTTTCAACAAATGATGCTATAAATCCTGATAAATAGTTTGCTACTCCGTTACTTGCAAGCCATACACCCATTAATAATGATGCATATTTAGCTGGTGCTAATGAACTTACCATTGAAAGTCCTATTGGTGATAAACAAAGTTCTCCCATTGTATTGAATAAATAAGTTCCTACTAACCAAAACATACTTGCTTTAACTGCTGGATTTTCAACATTTCCACCTAATGACATAGTTGCAAAAACCATTAATAAGAATCCACACCCTAAAACTATCATACCCATAGCCATTTTAGTTGGAATTGATAAATCTCCTCTTTTACTATTAGCAAGTGTAAACCACAATTTTGAGAATAATGGTGCTAATAATAGTATAAATAATGGGTTTATAGATTGGAAAAATGCTACCGGTACTGTCCATCCAAATATTTGTCTATTAGTTGCATTCTCAGCAAATAATGTTAAAGTAGTACCTGCTTGTTCAAATCCAGCCCAGAAGAATACAACGAATGATGCAAGTATTAATATAACTGCAACTCTCTTCTTTTCTTGCTTAGTTAAAGGTTTCTTTTCTTTTACAACGTCTTTCTTATTTCCTTCTCTTTTAATCTCACCAACATGTGATAGATATTTTGGAGATAAAGTTATGAAGATAATTTCTCCTAAAATTATACCTATAGCTGCTGCTAAGAATCCATATCTAAATCCATAATGAAGTATTACTTCTCCTGATTTTGTAGCAAAAAAGTTTTCTGCTAATAATCCACATATTATTGGTGCTATTAAAGATCCAAGGTTTATACCCATATAGAATATTGTGAAAGCTGAATCTTTTCTCTTATCTCCATCTTCATATAATTGACCAACTATTGTTGATATATTAGGTTTAAAGAAAGCATTTCCTACTATTATAAATCCTAATCCTAAATATAAAGCCCATCTAGTTTGCCATCCAAATAGAGTTAAATTTCCTAAAATCATTACTGCTGCCCCAAGCATAATTGATTTTTTCTGTCCTAAAAATTTATCTGCTATTTCTCCTCCAATTATTGGTGTGAAATAAACTAAAAAGGTATAAGTTCCATATATTTTAGCGGCACTAGATACATCATATCCTAATCCACCTGTAACAAATGATGCTGTTAAATAAAGCATCAATAAAGCTCTCATTCCATAGTAACTAAATCTTTCCCACATCTCTGTGAAAAATAGTAAATACAATCCTGCTGGATGTTTTAATCGCCCTTTATTCTTCGCTACTTCAATATCAGTAGCATTAATTACCTCTGCCATTTTATATTAAGCCCCCTCTTTTAATTATAACTTTATTAAATTCTTTGTATTATATTAATTTATCATTAAAGTTATTATTTCGTTAACACATTTTTAATTATAAATACATTTTTAATTCTAATCAAACGTCACTTTCACAATTTATTGTAAGTTTATTAATAATTTAATCATATTTCCTCTTAAATACTCCTTTTTTCTATGTATACCGTAACAACACATTTGTTTTTTTATGAGATACATACTTTTACCACTTTACTTATTATTATGTAAATTAATTAATACATTAATAAATTTTATTGTTAAAGTTTATCCTTTTGAAGTAAACAAGATTAAAAAAGCATAAAAATTAGACCAATATATTTCTTAATAATATATTGATCTAATCTAAAAACTTTGATTTCTAATATTTAATTATCGCTATTCTAATTACTTATACATCCCTTTTTCTCTAAGTCGTCTGTTGGTTAATCTTTTTAATACCTTGAAAAAAACTCCAAAGATAGGTATGCCTATTAACATTCCCATAATTCCAAATAAACTTCCACCAACTAATATTGCAAACATAACCCATAAGGCTGATAATCCTATAGAACTACCTACGACTCTAGGATATATTAAGTTTCCCTCTAATTGCTGAAGAACTATTATAAATAATATAAACCATAAAGCTTTTATTGGATCTATTATTAAGATAATAAATGCTGATGGTATCGTTCCTAAAAAAGCTCCAAAAACAGGTATTAAAGCCGTTACCCCTATCATTACACTTATTAATAAAGCATATGGCATTTTAAAAATAGTCATTCCTATAAAACATAATACTCCTATAACTATAGCCTCAGTACATTGTCCTGCTATAAATTTAGAAAATGTATAATTGCACATTTCTCCAAGTTCAATAAGCCTGTCTGCCTTATCCTTTTTCATAAATGCATATATCATTAACTTTACTTGTCTTATTAGCGCTTCCTTACTAGCTAACATATATATTGCTAAAATTAAAGCTAAGAAAAAATTAACTATTCCAACTGTAACACCTAAAGTAAAATCTAATAAATATCCTAGGGAACTTCCAACAATCTGACCTGTAACTTTGAAAATTTCTCTCCACATATTAACAAGTTCATCTGTAAGGTTTTGCAAGATGACTTGCGATTGCGAATTATTTATTGCACTATCTTGTAGCATTTGCTCAAAAGCTATTAAATATCCTGGTACATTTTCTATCAAAGTAGTAATACTATTTGTTAGTTGAGGAATTATAAATATAGTAAGTATTGCTATTGCTAATACAAAAATAGCTAAAGTTATTGTTATTGATAATACTCTCTTAACACCCCTAACAAATTCTCCATTTCCTAAACATTTTTCTATTAATGTCATTGGAATGTTAAGAACAAATGCTATAGCTATTCCCCAAAGAAATGGTTTTATTATCTCTAAAAAATTTGACAAAAAACCTAATACCTCTTTTATATTTATAAATAAAAAAGTTAAAAATATTATATATGTGACTAAAAAAATATAATTTTTGAAATTTTTATTCTTGTATTCCAATATTGTTTTCTCCTAAACTCTAAATTGGTGTGAACTATCACCTTAAAAGATTTTTATTATTTCATCACTATATTATTGACCTAATTGAAAAATATTAATCTTTTATACACTAAATTTTCAAAAATATGATATAAAAAAAGTTTTTTTTAAATATATAATACCTATATAAATTATAAAAACTACATATATGGTTTACTTATAAACCATCTTAAGGTATAATCTAAATAAAGTTTACAATTAAACTATTTAAGGGGGAAGGTTAATGGATTTAAAAACTCTAAATCCTAACGGTAACGCATTTTTAGTTTCATTTACTAAAGCTAAAAAGACATATAAGAAATTTATATCACCAACTTTAAATGATTTAGGATTAACACATAATGAGTTTGAAATATTAGTTTTCTTACAAGAAAATTTAGAATACAACACAGCAAAAGATATAGTAGAATTTTCTGGTCTTTCAAAAGGATTAATTTCAAGATCTATAGAAAGCTTATTAAAAAAAGAAATGCTAACAATAAAAAAGGATGATAAAGATAAAAGAATAGTTAGACTTTATATATCTAACTCAGCTATTGAAACAATTAATTTTTTAAATAAAATAAGTAATGATTTTTGTAAATTGTTATTAGAAGGTTTAAAAGATGAAGAACTTATTTCCTTTGATAACATATTAAACAAAATGATTAAGAACCTAAATAACTTAAAAATTTAAATAGCTATACATAAAAAAATCTATAAACAGCTCTAAGATTCCTTATCTAGATGCTATTTATAGATTTTCTATATTTTTATACCATATATACTGATGAAATTATTTCACTTCATTTATATGCTCAAACATACTCTTTATATTTTTTAAATTTCCATACACAGTTATTTTATCGTAAGTTTCAAAAACATAATCAGGAGTTGGAAAATTAATAAATTTATCTCCCTTATCTATGTTTAAAACTTCAATTTCCATAGGTTTAAGTCCGCTATCCCTTATATTCTTTCCTATAATTGTGGCTTTACTTGAAAGATATATTTCATAAACACCAAATCCTCTAGTATGAGTTATTAATGTTAAGTGCTTTGAATTCAGCTTGTCCCAAATTTTAGATTGCACAATAAATTTTTCTATTTTATTTTCTAGTTTTTCAAGTAAAGAACTTTTATGAAAAAATAAAACAAATATAATAAATAATACTATTATTGCTATAGAACCTATATCTATAACACTACTGGTTATTATGTTTACTGCGAAGGATATTATAGTTGCTGTACTTGCGTAACTAAATCCCATAAGCCAAACAGCAAGTTTTCTTCTAGTAGGATGTTGAACTATTATTTCACTTTCCTTTGTTGTAAACCCCGTTCCTGTTAAAAGAGAAGTAACCTGAAATCTTGCTTTTTCTATAGGAACTCCTGTAAGTCTAAATAATATAGCAAAAAAGTCTACTATAATTAAAAATATCATTAAAAATAAAATAAATGTAAGTACTAAAACCAAAACTTCTCTCCTCCCTAATAACTTTTAAATTAGGTTCTATTTTAGGTGAATGCTGATTTTTAGCTAGACTTTCAGATCCATCTAAAAATCAACACTATTTTAAAACATAACCTTAAATTAATATATTGCAAACTAACAATCTCTCTGATAATTCATCCTCTAATTTAATTTTTGATTTATTATCGATTGACTTTTGCTCAGTACTATTGCCTGTAATTTTAGATAAAACTCCTAAAAGTAATAAAACTATAAGCAGAATCTCTCCTGCAGTTACAATCATTCTTATTAATTTCATATACCCTCCTAGTAAAGAGTTTTATAAATTTTTACTATATCATCAATACTCATAGGTACGTAATTATTTTTTAATAATCTTTGTTGATTTTTTATAACACTATCAGCAAATATATCTATTTCTTCTATTTTCATTCCATATTCTTTTAAATCTTTTCTTCTGATAAGGTTATTTAATAAATTTTCTAACTCTAAATAACATTCTTTTTCATCTGAATTAACAATATTACTTATTAATCTTGTTAGTTCATTAATCTTTCCTTTTGCATTATTTTTCTTATAAAAATTAAGTACTGCCATTAAAAATTCATAATTTGCTTCTCCATGAGGAACATGATATTTACCACCTAAAGGATATGATAATGCATGAACTGCACCAACTCCTGCATTTCCAAAGGCTATTCCTGCATAATTACTTGCGATTAGGAACTTATCCATTATAGCATTTCTATACTCTTCTCCATTGTTTATTACATCCTTATAACCACTTAAAATCATTTCTATAGCTTTTAAAGCAAATAAATCTGTATAAGGAGTCGAATTTGGAGATAAAAATCCCTCAATACTATGAATCAAAGCATCAATTGAGCTATAAACAAAAGCTTTATAAGGCATTGTTTTACAAAGTTCAGGAATTAAAACTGCCTTGTCTGCATAAATTTCATCTATAGCTAATCCAAGCTTCGTATTTTCACTCTTTATCTCAACGATAGATATGTTAGTAACTTCACTGCCAGTACCACAAGTTGTAGGCACAATAACAAGTTCCTTGTCTCTTATAACAGGAATTTCTCTTTTAAATAATTTTTTTGTACTATCTACGTCTTTTAAAGATAAAAGCTTTCCTACATCTAATATAGATCCTCCACCAATCGCTATAACTCTATGAAAATCTAAATCTTTTATATCCTTAAAAATTTCATCTACAACTTCGTCATTTGGCTCATTAAAATCATACTTATCTTTTAATATATAATTACATTTTAAATTTAGCTCTTCAAAACTTCCCTTATATATTCTTTTATTAGTAAAAACTAAATCTTTTTCTCCTAAATTTAATTCTTTTGCAAAATCATAAGCATTATTAAAGCTTAATATTTCTGTATTTAAACTAAAAAGTTTCATTATAATCACCTACTAAACTAATAAAATATTTTTTTCAATTTCAAAATCAACAATCATATAAAAAGAGCCTGAAGTTAAATCAGTATATTTATGCTCCTTAATTTTATTTACAATATATTAATAATTTTATTATACTAAACTTTCTATTCTTACTCCAACACAAATTATATACAGTAAATTCTTAAAATAAGTTTTTGTAAAAAATTAAAATAAAAAACCTATAAATGTTACATAAAACCCTGCAACATTTATAGATTTTAATCATTATATGTAATATAAAAATTTAAATTTATAAATTTATCTTATAAATAATATTCTGAATTAATCTACCTGTCTTAAAAGTCTTTTCATAACATCATTAACTTTTGCTATTCCAAGATCTTCATGTGCCATAACCATTATTAATTTTACATCATTATAAGACATATCCCATTTATATGATCTTATATCTAAAACAGCATCTTCTGGCATGTATTCAAATATCATTCCAGCAACTTCTTCTGCTAAATCTAAATAATCTTCAAAAAGCTCTTCATCATTTAAAGTCTTAAGATTATTATTCTCTTTTATAAGTCCTCTTAATATATCCATATCTATGCTTAACTTAAAAGCAACTATATCCTCTCTTTTTGAACTTTTACATAAATCACTTACAACCTTAGCATCAGTATTGTGTTCTATCTCTTTTTTTATTTCTTCACTATCTAAAACTCTGTTTCCAAATGCAACATACATGTAAATTACCTCCTTAGTTATTTCTATAAAACTATCTAAAAACTTTAATTAAACTATATTTTAATCTAATTAAAATCATCTTTCTAAAATCTACCTATATATTTATAACATTTGTTCACTCAATATTACAAGTAATATTTTGATTTTTATTCTATTTGATACTAAGAAAATAGTTTTTCAATAATTCCAGTATGTTCTAGTAATATATTTATACCTATAAGTATTAAAATTACTCCTCCAATTATCTCAGCGTAATTTTTAAATATATCGCCTAACTTTTCTCCTATTATTACTCCTAAAAAACATAAAACAAAAGTTATAACGCCAATTATTATTACAGATTGAACTATAGAAATTCCTAAAAATGCAAAGCTAACTCCAACTGCTAATGCATCAATACTAGTTGCAATAGCTAATATTGTAAGATTTTTAGTACTTAATTCATCATTACTACTACGAACCATTTCTAGACCACTATCTTCAAATGCCTCTAAAGTTACTGAAACCTCTCCTTTCTCTTCTCTCTTTTCTTTTATTGCTTCAAAAATCATCTTTCCTCCGATTAAGCTTAATAATATGAAAGCTATCCAATGGTCAAAAGCCTTTATATAATCAGCAAAGTATCTTCCAGCTCCCCACCCTATTAGTGGCATAATCGCTTGAAATCCTCCAAAAAATAAAGCAACTTTTAATGCATCCTTAACTCTTATTCTTGTAAGTGTTATTCCTTTTGCAACCGATACAGCAAAAGCATCCATAGCAAGCCCAAAACCAGTTAAAACAATTGATAAAATACTCATAACAAACACATCCTCCTACTTATTAAAATATGCATAAAAAAAGACTTATATGCAGCAAAAAAAACTGCATATAAGTCTCGCTATTTAAGACTAAGCCAGACCAAATTTCTTTGATCAATTTGTTGACTTAATCACTCATTCAACTTGAGCTAACTACTCCCTCATATGGAAACAAAGTTTATTAAATACCTAAAAACTTTATCATAAATATTTATAAAAATCAAGTATATATTAAATTCAGCGTAAAGTATTCAATATAATTATTTTTATTCTTTAAGTTCACTTACCCAATTATAATCAACCTGAAAATCTTTTCCTTCTTCTAAAATAAAATAAAGATATAAATAAATTTATTCTTTTAATAAATTCATTTATATCCTTATATTAATGCTTTGACTTTTAGGTTTTTGAACTTAATTATTTCCCACAACATCTTTCATGAGACTTAATTTTATCTGCCATTTTTTCTTCTTCTTTTCTGACTTCAGCCATTTTTTCTTTTTCTATTTTCATTGTGTGTTCACTGTCCCAATGACTTATTTTATGATTTTTTGCCATATAAAACACCTTCTTACATTTAAATATTAGCATAGGTAACTTTAAATTTTAGGTAAGGAGTCTAGCTTCAAAGTCATCCTCATCATCAATTTCATAATACTCTTATGCTAAACTTTTGTAAAAATCAATAACTCTTTATTTTAATGCATATATACTTAAAATATTCCATTTTTCATAAAGTTCAATGTATTTTCTTTATATTATTAACTCTATCATCCTATTTTTAAAAATAACTTATAATAAGACTAATTCTAATAAAATACCTTCTTCTTTATTAAAATACTATTCATTAAAATAAAAAAAAATTAAGAAACTTATAGTTTCAAAACTACAAGTCCCTTAAATTTTATTAAATAGCATTTTTATTTACAGTTAATATTGTTTCTTCACCAACTTCAGAAAGCTTATATTGATATCCGTCCTTTTCCCATTTATAAACTTTAGAATCGCCGTTTTCTTCATCATTACTAATCTTTGGTTCACCTAAGCTTTCTTTAATACTTCCTAATATGTTATCAGGTTTTATTCCTTTAAAATGGACACTTACAGCACTTATATTCTTAGAATCATCAAGTTCTAGTACTAAACTTGCATCATAGTTAAACATTCTTATAGAATAGCTTGAAGATACGATAACCTTCTTTCCTTCAACTTCTTCTATTTTTTCAGTTCCAGTTCCTTTGCTTGCTGTTACTTCATCATAGGTTTTTCCTACGTAAGTACTTAAATCATTAAAGTTAGTTTGATTTTGAGTGCTTTGTTGAATATTAGAATTATTACTATTAGTATTAGCTTTATCACTAGAATTAGTACAACCAACAAATGATACAACTAATAAAGAAGTTATTATTAAACTAGCAACAATTTTTTTCCTATTCATTATTTCTTCTCCCCCGACTCTTTCTCTTATGTATTTTCCCTGACATGCAAATATATAATCATTTGCACAATAACTTTATTATAATATATTTTGTATAACTATAGGTTAAAAAATTTATTTTTATTTACTAACTTTAAATGGATTACCAGTGTAAATCCAGCTATTTTCATAAAATAATGTGAACCATAAGAAATTAATAAAGAAAATATACCATAAATTATTTCCTGTGGTAAATCCTTTAAGCCCAATTAATGAAATTAATCCTAAAAATCCTAGATATCTATGTTTGTTATATTTCATAATATCCCTCCTAGTGAATATTTCTTATTTTAATTATACTATATTCACTAGGTAATTTTTACTATTTAAAACTCAATTTACTAACTTAAAGTATATTTATACTCAGGTCTTCCAACATTTCCGCTAGTTAATGTTACATTAACTTTCTTTATATTTTCTAAGTAATCCATATATTTCTTTATAGTTACATTACTTATTTTAAGCTCATAAGCTATCTCTCTTAACGTCCATATTTTCCCCTGATTTTCTTTTAAAAACTCTAAAATTCTCTCTAATGTTTTTTCATTTAGTCCTTTAGGCAACTCAAATTTTTCCTCTGAAATCTTTGAAATAACATCTATATCCTTCTGACTTAAAGAAGGTCCTTTATTTAACATATTATTTTTTTGCTTATATTTGTTTACTGCTTCTTCAAATCTCTCAAACTCAAAAGGCTTAACTAAATAATCAATTATTCCATAAGCAAAGGCTCTCTTCACCTCTTCAACACTATTAGCTGCTGTTATCATTATCACATCAGTTAAATACTTTTTATATCTTAAGCTTTTTAATATATCAATTCCATTTTTTTTAGGAAGGTATACATCTAAAAGTATTAAGTCAACCTCTTCTTCATCTAAAACTTTTATTATCTCTTCCTCTGTTTGCACTGGCCCTAATATATTTCTAAAGCCCATATTTTCTAAATATCTTTTATTTATAAGAGCCACCATTGGATCATCTTCCACTATAAGTATCTTCTTCACCATAATTTTCTCCTTTTAAAATAGTTATAATAAATATTTTTTCTCCATTGAATTCCTCAATATCAATACAACCATCATAAAGTTCCACTCTATTCTTAACTAATGATAATCCTGTTCCTCTTCCTTCTCCCTTTGAGGAAACTCCTAGTTCAAATATTTTTTCTTTTATGTTCTTATCTATAGCCTTCCCATTATCTCTAACTTGCATTTCAATTTTTTCATCATCTTCATATAAAGTCACTTCAACTTGTTTATTTTCAGTATCTGAAGATGCACAAGAATCAAAGGCATTCTCTATAAGATTACCTAAAATAGTAACAATATCATATGAATCAACATAATTATGTCTTCCAAACAAGAAGGATTCCTCTGTTAAAATGAACTCCACACCTTTTTCCTTTGCAACTAGCTCTCTACTAAGAAGTAATCCTCTAACATAATAATCTTCTATGCTTGAAAACTTTAAGGAATTATCCTCATGCATTTTTTGTGTTTTTAATATGTACTTTCTAGCTTCTTCATATTCTCCTAACTGAATTAACCCTAAAATTACATGAAGATTATTTCTAAATTCATGTACATTAGCTCTTAGGTTTTTAACAACTTCATCAACACCAGTTATCTCTTTAGCAATCTTTCTAATATCATTTCTATCCATTAAAGTTATTACAGAGCCTAAGTATTCCCCATTTTTCAAAATAGGATGTATGTTTATGAATACCTTTTTCCCTTGTACTATAATTTCCTTCATCTCTACTGATTTATTTTTTTCTATATAAGGAACTAATTTTTTTAAAGCTCTTTCTTTTGAAAATCCATCTATAAGCTTATAGCAATTTTCATTTACCTCTGTTATTTCATTATTTTTATTTAATGCTATAATTCCTTCGCTTACCGTATTTAATATAATTTTCTTTTCCTTATAAAGAGTCGCAATCTCCTCTGGTTCCATTCCTAAAATTGCTCTTTTAACCTCTCTAGCAAAAAGTTTAGATATCAATATAGTAATTGAAAAAACTATTATAAAAAGCCACATATATTTTACTAAAGTCTTGTGAGTTAATAATTGAATTTCATTATAATATTTTCCTACCATAACAAATCCAACTTGCTTACCATTATACATTATAGGTTGAAACCATCTTAAGGTTTCTCCCATTGATCCTTGCATTAAGGAATAATAACTAGATCCATATTCTAAAACATCTTTTTTATCATTATTTACAAATACTGTTCCTATCTGCCCTTCATCTAAATGAGAGTATTTAACCCCTCTCATATCAGCCACAACAATTATGTCTACATCCTTTCTAGATTCAATAAACTGTTTAGTATATTCTTGAATCTTCGGATTTATTTTCCCTTTACTAAGACTCTCTTGAACGAAAGGTGTTTGGCTTATACTAAAGGCTGTTTCTTTTAAAGTATTTCTTATTCCTTCATCCATATAGGAAATCTTATCTTCTATAAATAAAGTAAAAGATAAAGCTAAAGGAATAAAGGCGATAAGTATAGCCCATAGTAATATTTTATTTTCAAATTTTACTTTCATAGCTTTCACCACCGTGAAGGAATTATATCATATTAATAAAATTACTCCAATTATCTTTTGAATTTTATTTAATATTTTTCATAAAAAAAGAGTATATCATAATTTATAAACCTAGAAAATATAATTTATATCTTCTTAGTAATTAAATTATTGATATACTGCTTTTTTCATTTATTTAAGTCTAATTTTAATTACCCTAAATAACACTCTATTTTCATTATGCTATTGCATTCTTACAAGTATTTCCCTCTAAATACTCTTTTAAGTTTTCATATGATATTCCTATCATATTTCTTAAAGCCTCATCTGTATATGAGCCCATATGAGGAGTTACTAAAGCTCTTGGGTATAATCCTATTAATTTTTCATATGATTCATTTTCTAACTTTTGTCCTTCTAAATCCTTGAAGAATACTGCTGATTCACCTTCTAAAACGTCAGTTCCGAATCCACCTAATTTTCCTGCTTCAAGAGCTTTCACTATAGCCTCTACGTCTTGTAATTCTCCTCTTGCAGTGTTGATTATGATAGCATCATCTTTCATTTTTGATATGAATTCTTCATTAATCATGTGGTAGTTTTGACCTTTTATATATGGCATATGTACTGATATTACATCAGAAACTTTTAAAACTTCATCTAAAGGCATAAATTCAACTACTTCCTTAGCAGCATCGCTTTGGAATACATCGTATGCTACAACCTTAGCTCCTAAGCCTTTAAATAATTTGGCAGCTGTTAATCCGATTCTACCTGCCCCTAATATTCCAACTGTACAGTTTCTTATTTCTTTACTAAACATGAATCCATCTACTATAAAGTTCTTATTGCTTGTTCTATTAGTAGTGTATGCTGTATGTCTTAAAAGCATCATAGCTAAAGTTACCGCTAATTCTCCTATAGCGTTTGGTGAGTAACCAGGTACTCTAGCAACATGTAATCCTAAGTCTTTAGCTGCCTCTAAGTCAACATGATCGAACCCAACTGTTCTAGTTAAAACATATTTAAGTCCCTTACTCTTTAAAAGTTCTAAGTTTTGTCTATCAGCCATGCAGTTTCCTCTTACCATTATAGCTTCAGCTCCGATAGCTTCTTCTACATTTTCATGGTTTAAGTTTTTCTCAACTAAAGTTAAGTTATATCCGAACTCTTCATTTAATTTATGGAAGTATGGTACCTCTGTTTCTCTTACTCCATAACATACTAATTTTATCATATGAAAATCCTCCTCTTTTTCCCCATCTTTTCTACTTTATTTTAAATTTGAAACTGAATTTTTCTATATTAAATATAAGTGAAATAATATTTGAATGAGTGATTAGAAATTCATTGTTTATGGAATAGATTCAGCGTTAAGAAGCGAAAACTGTCCGAAGTGAAGCAAGTTTTTGAGCTTTAGCTGAATCTATGGAATAAACAATAGAAATTCTTCATGAAATTCAATAATTATTGAACTATATTTAATATGAAAAATATGTTTTTAATTCTAAAAATGTTTATTACTATTTAAATATCTATGCTATTATGCGAATACGCCTAAATTCTTGATTATTTCTAAAAGTACTATCCAGAATGGCATTGCTACTACGGCAACAACTGTTGATAATAATGAACAGTTTGATGTTAATAAAGCTTCCTTATCAAAGCTTATTGCATAAGCCGCTGCAACTGTTGCTGTTGGAGTTGCTAACATGATAACTGTTGTAGCCATTCCTTCGAATGAAACTGGTAATATACCTGTTTTAGTTAATACTACTAATAATACTAAGTTTATAGCTGGAACTAACATTATTTTTATTAAACTGTATATCCATGGATCTTTTTGTCCTACAGCCTGCTTAAATGGTACCTCTGCTAAAGTAATACCTATAGCTAACCAAGCAAGTGGTGAACATAACTTATCTAAATATGTAAGTGGTTGATATAACCATGGTAAAGTTTTATCTATTCTTAAGAAAGCATAGCTCTTATCTCCAATTTGAACTTGTGGTAACATTCCTTGGAATAACCATATGAATAATCCTAAGAATGTTGCTATAATAACTGGATTTAATAACATTTCTTTTAAATTCTTCTTCATGTTTTCTTTGTCCATTTTTACACCAGACATTTTTATGTATCCATATGAATATAAGAAAACTCTGTATGCTATATTAAATATTGATGAGTACATAGCACCTACTGAACCATAAACAGCTTTAACTATTGGAACTCCAAAGAAAGTTGTTGATCCAAATATAGTAAGTACTCTAAATACGTCTTGCTTGTCTCCTTTAACTCTTGCAAAGATAAACTTTGTTAAGACGATTAATAATATGTAAACTACAAATCCCCATATTAAAATATTAATACCTTCTTGTAATTCCTTTTGGTTAACATCTTTCATGAATGAAGTGAATGCTAATGCTGGAATTGCAACTGTTAAAACTACTTTAGTTAATATTTTTGATGCAGTACCTGATACTATATTTCTTTTTCTAATATAAAATCCTAAAAATATAATTGCTATTGATGAAAATATTGCACCTATAATTGCATTATCTGTAAGTGTTTTTTGAATGATTTCTAACATTCTTAACCTTCCTCCTATTTTGTGTTTTTTTTAACATTTAAAATCATGTTGTTTTTTGTCGAATCTTTTCCTTACAAGAATTATTGTACAAGCCTTGCCTCTTTCAAACAATTTATTTAAGTTTTTAAATAATTATTTAAGTTATTTAAGTTAAATAATTAACAATTAAAATATTTATTTAAAATAAGAAAAAGTTCTTAAAATAGCTTTATAAGCCACTTTAAGAACTCTAATCCGTATATGTATTTAGTTTTTTATTTTGAAAAAAGCAAAAATCTAACTTCATTATTTAAAAATTCGTTTGTTAATTGTTTAATTATTAATTTGGAACTTAAAGGTATATAATCCTTTAAAGCATCCTCTATAAGTGAAATTTCATTTAAATTTATATAATTATTGCTCATTAATATTAATTTAAATAAATTATCCCTTTGAATTTTAGAAAAATCACTTAAAATCTTCAATATTATATCGCCCGAAAAATTTTCACCTTTTCCTTTACCTAAAGTTAATTTGCATTTAGCTAGTTCCTTTCTATAAAAAAACCATTTGTCATACAAATCATTTTTTAACGAAATAAAATCAACAAAACTATGAACAAACTCTTTTAAATCCACATCATAATTATTTAATAATAATGATATCTCTTCAATTTCTGAGTTAAACTCTATAATTCTATTAAATACTGCTTCTTCATTAAATATAATTAATACCTTTTCTGAGCTTACTTCTTTAAAAAGCTCATTTAATCTATTAAAAAATAACTTCATACTCTCTTTTGGAATATCACTTCCTCTATTTAACGAGTCAAAAAAAATTATATTAATTTCTTTTTTTTTCTTAATGCCTTTATTTAATTTAAATAAGTCTTTAAATGAAAAATTCTCATTTAGACACCTATTAATGAAATTTTTAGTTTCTAATGAAAAAAAATCAATAACAGCACCTTTTTTATTTAAGCATACTCTTTTAAAATTCTCTTCCTCATTATCTACCTTCTCTAAATTACTGTTATAAATTTTCTTATGTTCAAAAATACTATTCCTCAAAGAATGATTTTCACAATTAAAAACCCTAAGAAGCCCCTCTTCTCTATGACTTAAGGTTTTATCCCCTAAGTACAAAAACCTAAATTTCATAAAAAACCTCACACCAACTAATTACTAAATAACATTCTATAAAACCCCAAATTATAAAATCTATTAGTAACTTTTCTATTTATTTAGATAAAACTAGCTTATTTATCTACTTCAACTAATTACAATTATATCATAGTAATTTCTTTACTCCCCTTTAAAAAAGTAAAATTATTTAATAATAGACTTTATATTAGGTAAACAATTATTTTTAGACTATATTTTATTTGTAAATAAAAATATAAGATTATCTTAATTAATGTCTAAGCTAGTATGTACCTCTTAACTTTACTGAGATATGTGAGTTCAAAATATATAGTTAGAAATTTTGATTTCCACTTTAAATTACTCTATGTCTGAAAATTCAACTAAATATCACTCTTAGCTTAAATATATAAAAAATATAGCTGATATGAGCAGAGAAAACATTCACTCTCTAAGCTCTATCAGCTATAATTAAAAATTTTATTTAAATTTTATTTCTTTATTATGAAGCACTACTTTGTTCAAATTGGCTATTATAAAGTGATGAATAGAATCCACCTTTCTTTAGAAGTTCTTCATGATTTCCTTGTTCAACTATATCCCCATCTTTCATAACAAGGATTAAGTCTGCATCACGTATAGTAGACAGTCTATGAGCTATAATAAAGCTTGTTCTGCCTTCCATAAGTTTCTCCATAGCCTTTTGTATTAAAAGTTCTGTACGAGTATCTACTGAACTTGTAGCTTCATCAAGTATTAATAATTTAGGATCTTTTAAGAAAGCTCTAGCAATTGTTAAAAGTTGTTTTTGTCCTTGTGATATATTACTTGCTTCTTCATTTAAGACCATATTATATCCATCTGGTAAAGTTTTTACGAAATGATCAACATGAGCAACCTTAGCTGCTTCTTTAACCTCTGCATCAGTTGCATCTAATCTTCCATAACGTAAGTTCTCCATTATTGTTCCATTGAATAACCATGTATCTTGAAGAACCATTCCAAATAAATTACGTAAGTCTTCACGTTTAAAGTCTCTTATATCATGACCATCAATCTTAATACTTCCACTATTTATATCATAGAATCTCATTAATAACTTAACTATTGTTGTTTTACCAGCTCCAGTAGGCCCAACTATAGCAACCTTTTGACCTGGCTTAACATCTACTGAGAAATCATTTATGATTATTTTATCTGGGTTATATCCAAAGTGAACATCTTCAAAATCAACTTCACCTTTTATCTCTGAAGTATCTATTGAAGTTTCTGGATCCTTAACTTCGTCTTCTTCATCTAAGAATTCAAATACTCTCTCAGCTGCAGCTGCTGTTGATTGCATTATATTAGCAACCTGAGCCATTTGTGCTATTGGTTGGTTGAATGAACGTACATATTGTATAAACGCTTGTATATCTCCAACTGTTATAATACTTCTAACTGTTAACCATCCACCAAGTATTGTAACTAAAACATATCCTAAGTTCCCTACAAAAGACATGATTGGCATCATCATACCTGATAAAAATTGTGATTTCCAAGCTGATTTATATAAAGTATCATTTAATTCATTAAAATCCTTAGTTGAAGCTTCTTCTCTATTAAAAGCTTTCATTATATTGTGTCCGCCATAAACCTCTTCTACTTGACCATTAAGATGTCCTAAGTATTCTTGTTGAGATTTAAAGTATTTTTGAGATTTCTTAACAACTAATGATATAAGAATCATTGAAACTGGTAATATTATGAATGTTGCTAAAGTCATAATCCAACTTATTGAGAACATCATAATTAATACACCAATTAAAGTAACTACTGAAGTTATTATCTGTGATAAACTTTGGTTTAAA
The DNA here is from genome assembly GCF_057782465.1 of Clostridium sp. LIBA-8553. Classification (NCBI taxonomy): domain Bacteria; kingdom Bacillati; phylum Bacillota; class Clostridia; order Eubacteriales; family Clostridiaceae; genus Clostridium; species Clostridium sp. LIBA-8553. The sequence continues at coordinate 575,454 of NZ_CM173489.1, read as the reverse complement.
GTTTGGCTGACAGTATCAACATCATTTGTAATTCTTGATAAAACTTCTCCATTTGTTCTTGTATCAAAGTATTTAAGTGGTAAAGTATCCATCTTTTCTGAAATTTGTTTTCTTAAATTATAAGAAACCTTTTGAGCAACACCTGCCATTATGAAGGATTGTATAAATCCAAATAAGGCACTGACTAAGTATAAAGCTACTAAAATTATAGCTATATTACCAATGTATCCAAAATCTATAGAGGCATTTGGAACACCACTTATTTTTTCCATTATTCCTTCAAATAATTTTGTAGTTGCCTTACCTAAAATTTTAGGTCCAACTATTGAGAAGGCAGCACTTCCTATAGCAAATAATATTACTATAGCTATAGATAAACTATAAGGCTTTAAGTAAACCCCAAGCTTTTTCATTGTTCCTTTAAAATCTTTTGCTTTTTCAACAGCTCTTGGACCGCCACCCATTCTACCCATTGGGCCGCCCATTCCGCCTTTTCTTTCTTTACTCATTACCTAGCTCCTCCTTTGAAAGTTGAGATAAAGCTATTTGCTTATAAACCTCACAATTTTCTAGAAGTTCTTTATGAGTTCCTTTACCAACAACCTTACCCTCATCAAGTACGATTATTTGATCAGCTCCCATAATTGTGCTTATTCTTTGTGCAACTATAAGCATAGTACTATGTGATGTTTTCTCATTAAGAGCTTTTCTAACAGCAGCATCTGTCTTAAAGTCAAGAGCTGAGAAACTATCATCAAAAATATATACATCTGGATTTTTTACTAAAGCTCTTGCAATAGAAAGTCTTTGTTTTTGTCCACCAGATACGTTAGTACCACCTTGTGAAATCTCTTCTGCATATTTTAAAGCCTTAGTATTTATGAATTCAGAAGCTTGAGCAATATTTGCTGCTTCTTCTAAATCTTCTAAAAGAGCATCCTCATCACCATATTTTAAGTTACTTTCAATAGTACCTGAGAATAATACTCCTTTTTGAGGAACATATCCTATTTTCTCTCTTAAATCATGTTGTGAAACATTTCTTATATCTGTTCCATCAACTAAGATTTCTCCTTCTGTAACATCATAGAAACGTGGTATTAAGTTAACTAAAGTAGACTTACCACTACCAGTTCCCCCAATAAATGCAGTTGTTTTACCTGGCTTTGCAGTGAATGAAATATCTTTTAAAACATATTCCTCTGCACCTGGATACTTGAATGAAACATCCTTAAATTCAACATATCCTTTTTTGCTTTCATTAAATTCATTTTTCTTTTCAGGATCTTTTATACTTTCTTCAGTTTCTAAAACTTCAGCTATACGTTGGCCTGAAACTGATGCTCTTGGAAGCATTACTGATACCATAGATATCATTAAGAATGCCATGATGATTTGCATAGTATATTGGATAAATGCCATCATATCTCCAACTTGCATAACACCATCATTTACATTGTGAGCACCAACCCAAACTATAAGAACAGTTATAAGGTTCATTATAAGCATCATAAGTGGCATCATTCCACCCATTATTCTATTAACAAAAAGGTTTGTTCTAGTAAGATCTTTGTTTACTCCATCAAACTTCTCTTCTTGATACTTTTCTGTGTTAAAAGCACGAATTACTAACATACCTGTAAGTGATTCACGAGCTACTAAGTTAAGTTTATCAACAAGTTTTTGAACTAACTTGAATTTTGGTATAGCTAGTCCAAACATAACTATTACTAATGAAAGTATAGCAGCTAGTGCTACAGCAATTATCCATGACATTCCAGTATCAGTTTTTACAACTCTGAAAATACCTCCTAGACCTAAAATAGGTGCATAGAAAACTATTCTTAGAAGCATAACCATAAGAGTTTGTATTTGTTGAATATCGTTTGTACTACGTGTTATAAGTGATGCTGTAGAAAACTTATCAAATTCTGCATTTGAAAATCTAACAACTTTTCCAAAAACCATACCACGAAGATTTCTTCCAAATCCAGCAGCAACTCTTGAAGCAATTAATGTTACTGATACAGCAGCAACCATACTTCCTAAGGCTAAAAGAATCATTATTCCTCCAGTTCTTAGTATATATTGACTTTGTATCTTTTCTACGCTCATACCTAAATCAGCATATTGAGTTTTAATAAAAGATGCAGCTGTTTGAGTAATCATACTCTCTGGCATATCTGAAAACTTATCATTGATTTGTTTTAACATGTCATCTTTTTGAGCTTCAGGCATATTTTTTATCATAAAGAATGGATCTGTGTTAGCAGGTAAGCCTTTCATTTGATCACCTGTTGGTGCCTTTGCCTCCATAGATGCTTGAACTTTTTCAGCATTACCTGTAGAATTAGCATTTCCTGTTAATTCCTGTAATCCCTTTTCTTCAATTCCACCAACAATAATTATTGCTTTTCCCATAATAGGATTTAATTCATTTATAACATCTTTATCTTTTGTGTTTAGCTTATAAATTGCCTCATTCTCTAAAGCTGGATAATCATTAACATATTTATCATAATCACTTTGAGATAGAGTGTTTTTATCTAACAATATATAATTGCTTTCTACTTTTTCTTTTTCATCTTTGCTCATAAATAGTGTTAGTTTATCGAATTCTGATTGACTAATCACTTTAGGAACAGCATTTTCTATACCACCTTGCTGAATTCCTACGTTAACAATGTTTGACATATAATCCGGTAATGATAAATCAAACATTGCTTGAGCAAAAAGAAGTACTATAACAGCTAAAATTGATGCAGTAAATGGTTTTAAGTATTTAATTAGCTTTGACATCTATTTACCTCTTTTCTTTTTATAAATTTTAATTGATCTCTTATTAGTTATATTTTAATATTAATTATATTTTTATAACTATTCTATGTCAATAACTATTTTTAGTGTATAATAGGTATATATAGTTATAATATAAGATGTTTGCTACTATATTAATGATTTTTTAATTTATTCATTTATTATATTATACATCAAATTAAATTTATCAACTTAATAATGATAGGAGGTAAAAATGAATACCGTAGAAATTTTAAATGGGGCTTCTGAAGAACTTTATACATTATTATTATGTTTAAATAGAAAAGTATTTAGTCATGATGATATTGTTAAAAGGCTGTCTATTCCACCATCACATGCCAAGGTTGTGTTTCATTTACATTGTGGTGGAGAGGCTTCTGTTTCTGAAATAGCGAAGCATTTATCTATATCAAAATCAAATATGACTCCAATTATAGATAAGCTTATTCAAGAAAATTTAGTTGAAAGATTTACTGATCCTAATGATAGAAGAATTATTAGAGTTAGGGTAACAGAAAAAGGACATAACTTTTGTATAAAACAAAGAGAGAAAACTAAAAAACATCTTAGGGAAAAAATTTCTTCACTTTCACCATACGAATTAGATAGAGTAAAAGATTTAGCAAAAGAACTTAATTGTATTTTTTCTAAAATAGAATAAAAACAATAAAGCACATACATCTTATGTATGTGCTTTATTGTTTTACTTTTTTCTCTCTTAATCTCTCATGAAATGACAAAAGAATATTTAGCTATTATAATATTATTACTATATAAATTGATTTGGAGGAAAACAAATGAAAAAAGTTTATTTAGCTAGCCCTTTTTTTAACGATGCTGAACTTGAAAGAATGCATGGAGTACTTAAGGTTTTAAGAGAAGACAGAGGCTTCGAAGTATTTGCACCTTTCGAACTTAAAAGTGAGCTTGAATTTGGTTCAAAGGAATGGAGAACTGAAACCTTTAATGCCGATTTAGCTGGAATCAAAAATGCCGATATTATGGTTGCTATAATAAGTAATGGAAACTATTCAGATAGTGGAACAGCTTGGGAATGTGGATATGCATATGCAATGGGTAAACCTGTTATTATAGTTAACTTAACTGGAAAACCAGTTAACTTAATGATAAGTGATAGTTTAACTTCTTACATAGATTCTTTAGAGGCATTAAAAACTTATGACTTTGATAAATTAGAAAAAACTGAATATACAGGTCCTGTATTTTAGTCTTATATCTTCAAATAAAGCTCTATTTTAAAACAGTGTTAATTTTAGATAGAACTGTAAGACCATCTTAATGAGCAGTTAGTATTACATCATATACGTAAGAATAATAGCGTTAAGGAGCTTTTTCTGTTTGAGCAAAGCGAGTTTAAAAGCTTTAGCTATTATTCTGGAGTAGATGATAGTAATACTTTGCGAAATTAAGTAGGTCTGAAAGGCTAGCTAAAAATCAACATTTACCTAAAACAGAGCTATTCTTTTTTAATATATGATAAATTTCTTTAACTCTATCAACTTATTTTTCCAAACCAAATAACTCTAAATTCATAATATCTCTTAATTTTTATAATAATATTTAATAAAAGTATATTTTAAATTGCAATAATATAAGGAGTGTTTTCTATGAAGAAAGAAATTATTGAAGCCTTGGAGTTTAGACATGCCTGTAAAATTTTTGATGAGACAAAAGAAATAAATGATGAAGATTTTAAATTAATACTTGAGTCTGGAAGACTTGCACCAAGTTCAATGGGACTTGAACCATGGAAATTTGTTGTTATAGACAATCAAGAATATAAAGATAAATTAGGAGAAGCCTCATGGGGTGGAAGAAGGCAAATACCTACTTGTAGCAAGTTTGTCGTTATTCTTACTAGAAATGGAAAATCTATTAAATATGACTCAGGATATATAGATCATTTACTAAAGGATATAAGAAAAGTTCCTGAAGAAATATCAAATCAAATAAAAAACACCTTAAAAGAACTTGAAATTTCAAGATTTGATATAGAAAATAGAGATGATTTAATATTAATGTATTCAAATACTCAAAGTCATTTAGCTCTTATGAATATGATGTATACAGCATCACTTCTTAAAATAGATTCATGTGCTATAGGTGGCTATGATAAGAAAACTTTAGAAGATATACTTATCAAGGAAGGTGTCTTAAATAAAGATGAGTTTGAGATTGGTATTACTGTCGCCTTTGGCTATAGAAAAGAAGAACCAAGACCAAAAGCAAGACAAAAGTTTGATGATGTAGTGACATTTATTAAATAGTTAATAAAAGAGGATGTATTAAAATTTTAAGTTGCTTTTAATACATTCTCTTTTACTTTTTATAATAGCTGTATTTTATATGAATGTTTTAATCAATTAGTAATTTCAAATAAAATTTAATTCTATATTAACCCTAATTCTGTAAGAGCTTTATAGATACCTTCATTAGGTACATTTTCTGTTTGTTTATATGCATGTGGTAATAATGTTTCATGAGCATCACCCATGGCTATTCCATATTTAACTCTTTGGAACATTTCTATATCATTCTCCCCATCACCAAAAGCATATGTATCCTTATCAGCTAAGCCTAATTCATTTATTAAGTGCTCTATTCCATGAGCCTTTGTACATCCTACTCTATACATATCATAAGATCTTTGACCTGGATGTTGCATAAATACAAACTCATCCTTAAATCTTTCAAAAATATCTTTGAAATCCTCTTTTTCATTATCAATTACAACAAGCTTATTTGCTGAAAGTTCTTCTTCTGTCCAATCAGCAGTAAAACTCTCTTCTGGAAGCGAAAATGTTTCTACCATTTTCTTAACCACTTCTTGATTTAAAACATAGCTGGTTGCTTGTCCCTCTAAAATAAAATCAATATTATGTTCTGAACAATAATCCATAATTTCTTTTAATTTCTCTAATTTTATATCATTGTTAAGTACAACTTCATTATTTAATTCTATATATGTTCCATTAGATGCTATATATCCATCTAATCCTAACTCCTTTAATCCCTCATCAACGAAACTCATTGGACGTCCTGTTGCAAGCATAGTTAAATATCCATTTTCTTTTAGCTTTTTTATTGCCTCTTTAGTCTTATCTGATGGTTTATATAATCCTTTACTACAATCAATTAATGTACCATCTACATCAAAAAATACTATTCCTTTTAAATTCTCCATAATTTCCACCATCCTCTTTTTTTATTTCTTTTAATTAAATAGTTCTGAAAGTCTAGCTAAAAATTAACATCCAACTAAAACAGAGCCTAAATATAAAATGCAAATAAGAAAACTTGTCCTAGGTTTCACAGTTCTTATAATATCATATTTTCTCTTCTTATTATAAACCTTTTCATGCTAATTAATATAAGTATAATAAATATACTTCTTTTATACTTTCTTCTCCTTTGATTTATATAAAAAAAGTTGCAAATGAATATAAAGTACATTTGCAACCTCTCTTTTATTATATATAAATATATTTACCCTTTAATATAAAGCCTATATTTTATAAGCTAAAAAGTTTTCCTACTAAGTCACTTACTATTACCCAAATTGAGAACTCATTTCCTCCATAAGTTTGAATAAAGTTTCCTACAGTTCCACTTACTATATTTAAAGAAATAGCAGCTAATGCCATTAAAATTATTCCTCCTAAGGCACTTGTTATTATAGCAGCTGGCCATCCCCCTCTTGCATTAGCAAAAATAGCTCCTGGGGCAACATCAAAGTAACATGCAACCACCAACGGTATAAGCGCAAATGTTAATACTCCAGATGCTCCTAACAAGAATAAAGTACCTATACTTGTTATAAGTGCTATTATGAACCCAATTAATAAAGCATTTGGTCCATATGGGAATATCATAGGAATATCTAAAGCTGGAATTGAACCCTTAGCTAATTTGTCTGCTATACCTTTGAATGATGGTATTATTTCTCCTAAAATCATTCTTACCCCTGTTAAAAGTATTATCATACCTGCTGCAAAAGTTATTCCTTGAATTAAAGAATAGGTAATAAGTGGATCACTTCCATATATAGCTGTTCTACTTTCTTTTCCTATAAATAAGCCAACTATTATATAAACTATGAACATAACTATTGCTGCTGTTATATTAGTATCTCTAAAGAAACTTAAAGATTTTGGAAGATTTAAATCTTCTATATTTTTATCTTTTTTCCCAACAAGTTTTCCTATATAAGAACCTAATAAACAATATATTGAGGCAGTATGTCCAATAGTAAAGCTTTCATTACCAGTTACATAAGAAACATGCTTTCTTAATATGTATGGGAATATTGTTATAACTAAAATATACATAATTAATGTGAATATGAATAACTTTAATCCACTTACATTATTTTCAATACCAACTGCTAAGAAAAGCATTGGATACCAAAATAATATATTTCCTGTTAAGTATATAGTCTTAAATCTTGTATATCTAGCAATTATTATATTGATTACAAATCCACAAAGAAGTATTAATCCAACATAGCTTCCATACTCACCTAAAAATACATTAAAATCTCCTAAAGCACTATTACTTTGGGTATTAAAAAGGCCTGAAAATGCATTGGCTAAAGGAGTAATTGAAGAAACTACTATATCTACTCCCTTAAGTAAAATTACCATTCCTATTATTCCTTTAAATATACCTTTTAAAATAGCATCTATTGGTTTTCTTTGAAGTATTAAACCAATAGCTACTACCAACCCCATAAATAAAGCTGGATTTCTAAAAAAACTTACGCAAAAATCTAATATTTCTTTCATTTTAATAATTCCTTTTTATCAATATTTATAAAATCATAACCTTTAACACAAATTAACTCTGTCTTAAGCTAGTTTAATTTAGTAAGCTAGATCTGAATTTCTAGCTAAAAATCTACATTAGTTCAAGAAAAACTGTAAATTATATATTTTCTTTAAACTGAAGTATTTTTTTCCTAACTTCTTCAGTATCCATAAAATTAGATATATAAATCAATTTTACCTGAACTTGCTCTTTTATTTCTTCACCTATTTCTTTTGATGTTAAAATAATATCGGCTGAGCTTCCACATACACTAGTCATGTCCATTGCTTCAACTTCGCCTTCTATCCCTTCTTCACTCAATACTCTATCAACTGTCATTTTTAGAAGCAAGCTTGTTCCAACGCCAAATCCACAAACAGTTATAATCTTCATAAGTTTCTTCCCCCCTCATTAAATACTCAAAAGATTTTAATAATTATTTCCCAAGTAATAATTTTAACTAAAAAAATATCAATATAAGATAATATTTTACCTTAATAAATTTAAAGAAAAAGTTCCATTACCTCTTCTATTCTTTCAGCATTTTTAATCTTATTTACAGATTCCTCATTTATTAATACTCTAGCTAAATCTTGAAGAGCATCTAAATGACTATTATTTTCTTTTGCAGCAATTACAAATATTATTTCTATAGGATCATTTGCTTCATGCCCAAATTCAACTGGCTCACTTAAAGTCATCATACTCATACATTCTTTTTTAACATATTCCCCTGGTCTTGAATGAGCAATAACTACACCTGGCATAATAGCCATATATGGTCCAAGTTCCTCCAGTCCCACTAAAATATCTTCTACATATTCTTCCGAAATATCTCCTTCTTTTAAAAGAGGTTTTGCAGCTAATCGTATTGCCTCTTCTTTATTCAAAGCTTTGGCATTGAGAATAATTCTATTCTCATTTAATAAATTCCTAATAAAATTCACCAACCTTCTATATGAAATTTAATATATGTTAGTAATCCCCAAAATGAAGAAATAAATCCTCAAGAACCAACATATATAATAAATTCACCTAAGTATATTATCACTCTATACTATTTAAAGTCAATTTTAGAAGTATATTTATTTTTTTAAATCCAATACTAAAAAAGAACAAAGATTATTCAACGAGGTGAAAATATATGTCAAATTTAACTACTAAGGAATCTATGCTTATTAACGAAGAAAAAGCCAATGAAGAGCTTTGTATCGCTAAGTACGAAAAAGGAATAAAAGAAGCTAAAGATCCTGAACTTAAACAACTTTTTTCTTCAATTTTAGAGCATGAAAAACAACATTTAACAAGCTTAAATAGAATACTAAATGGTGATGTTCCTGATATAGAAAAGGAAGCTCAATCCCAACAAAATTCTAATCAAGGCGGTTCTCAATCCCCTTCTAATAATGGATTTAATAATAGTAAATTTAATATGTATCAAAATCAAATGAACTCAAATTTTGGTATGGAAACAGCATCTGAAATAACTCCTAGTGAAAATTTTCATGAGGATTGTACATTATGTCAAGATGCTCTAAGTACAGAAAAATATATATCTTCAAGCTATAACTCAACCATATTTGAATGTTTAGATACAAAAATAAGAAAAGTTCTAAATCATATACAAAAAGAAGAACAAGAACATGGGGAACAAATTTCAAACTATATGCTTTCACATGGATATGCTCAAGTAAAATAGCCTTTAATATAAGACAATATCAAATTAAAATATCTATGGTTTAGATTAATATTAATTTTTAGCTATACTTTCAGACCTAGCTCAATTTTGCAAAGTATTGCTCATTAAGGTCTTCTTACAATTCTATATAAAAATCAATACTTGTTTAAAACATGGCAAAATTAAAAATATCACATTCAATGCATAAAGCCTTAATTTGAGATAAGTCAAATGTTAGCATTACTATGTTATGAATGTGATATTTATTATTTCCAACAAACTAAACTTTATTTATAAACACTATTCATTACTGCAATGGGTTAGCTTTGATAAACTTATTCTAGTAGGAATATTGACCAAGAAACTCCAGCTTAATAAGTTGAAATAGCCCACTTTAGAACTTTTACTTCTTAAGTACAAGCTTAAAAATAATAACTACTTAAAACAAAGTCTAACTTAAAAATATTCATACTAATTTAAAGCTGATACATTAGCTTCTATTGAACTTTTTATATTAGAAAAGTATACGCTATAGCCTAAATTATTTGGATATATTCCACCCTTTGTTGTTAATTTAGCGTAAGGTGCTGGGTCCTTTGTAAATACTGTAGCCATATCTATAACAGTTAAATTATTGGCTTTTGCTAATTCTTCAATTGCATTTGTGTACTCATTTTTCTTTCTAAGAGAATTTTCTATTATAGGAACTATAATAATATTCTTGTTTCTTTCCTTAAGGTTTTCGATTATTTTTTCATAATCCTCCTTAAACTCATTAGGCTTTAAAGCTTTTTGATCATTTTGACCAAATATTATGTAAGCTAAATCAAAATTATCTTTATTTTGTTCCAAAGACTCTAATCCTGTTTTAACAGTTGCTTTTTCTTGTGATAAGTTTGTTATATTAGCCTTTGATTTGTAAGTCTCCTCTAACCATTTAGAAAGGTTACTTGTCCAATTTCCATTTTCATTAGTTTTTCCTTCACTAAGGCCTATTCCATTACCTAAAACTAATATGTTAACTTCTTCTCCTGCCTTTATTTTTTCATAAGCATTTGATGAAGCTTTCTCTTCATTATTTTGCCCTTTATTGCTTGACTCTGAAGAAACATTGTAATTTGATTGTCCCTTTGCAAAAGTTCTTTTATCTTTTATTGTTCCTACACTTATAACTAAAACTAAAGCTATGGCTAAAACTATTATTGCAATATCTAAAGCTCTAGATGTACTTCTATTAGAAAAAGTCTTTTTAGGCTTTTTAGCTCTTCTTTCCTTTTTCATGATCTTCCTCCATATTTTTATTTGTGAGATAATTTGTTATATATTATATATTTTATCTAAAAACTGGTCATTTTTGTAGTACATTTTATGAATTAATTTTTAAATAAAAAAAATAGTAAGTTTTTAATACTTACTACCTTAAATTGTATAGAAATTAACTATATTAAATTTATTAATTCTTACAAGTCATATATAAAGTTACATCAAACATATTTTTAGAATCTCTAAATTCAATATATCCTTCATTTTTACTTACTGCTTGTTTAACATTTTCTATTCCAATTCCATGGTTTTTAATATCATCTTTACTACTTATAAATTTTCCATTGCATTTTTTAACCGTATTTTCTTTAGAATTAATAACCTTAACATGTAGTTTATTTAAATGAACCCTAGAACTTACTTGAATAAATTTCTCTCCTAAATTTTTATCACATGCCTCTATAGCATTATCTATAAGATTGCCAAAAACGGTGCAAATATCTATAATATCTATATTTAATTCTTTTTCTATTACTATATCAAAACTTATATTTATATTTTTTTCTTTACATATGTCAGCCTTTTCTACACATATAGCATTTACTATTTTGTTACCGCAAATCTTCTTATCTTTATTACTTGGAACTCTATTACTAAGGCTATTTACATATTCTTCTATACTCTTATAGTCTTCATTTTCTAAAAAATATTTTATTACACTCATATGATTGTTCATATCATGTAATGCTTTCTTACCATCATCGTAATTATCAATCATGCTTTCATAATAATTTTTTTGGTAATCTAATTGATTTTCAAGAATCTTTAACTTATATTCTAAATTATTATTTTTATATTTTCTATATATACAAAAATATACTATTCCTAAACTTATTGCTATATTAATGGAAATTATAGACTCTTTGTAAACTATTGTGTTGCTAATATTTATACTGTCAAAAGCTTTTCCTGATAATATAACTAATAGGCCTAATATAATAATTGCTATATTATATTTACTTAAAGAAAGAATTTTTTTAGAAAATACAATACTTAATAAATATTTTATATATAAAATCAATCCAACTAATAAAAAGAATGTTAATATCATAAATAATACAAACAATTTTTCATCTAAAATTCCTAATGTATTTAAATCAAAGAACATTATTGAATGAATCAAAATAATGATATATCTACTTAAATAAATAGCTAATAAGTATATTGATGCAATAGTTAAACTATTGTATATATTTTTATTTTTATTAAAATATATAATAAAAAATATTATTAAGGCTTCTAAGGTGCAATAAAATATGTTAATTGTAAAAAACAAATTCATGACTAAAACTAATATACTTATAAATGTTAAATAAAAAATTTTTTTATTTAACTTTTCTTTCTTGTCCAATCGAAAGGAAAATAATACTCCTAAGGAAATTATGTACATATAATATATAGCTCTCATAGTGTTATTTAAATACATCATCTAAATATCAGCAACCTTTTCTATTAAATACTCTCTCAAATGCTTTTTATAACTTCTTCCAACAGGAATACTAATATCATGTTTTAAAATAATCTTATTTTGTAATATTGATTCAACTTGAGACATATTTACTAAATAACTCCTATGGCATCTCAAGAAATTTCTCTCCTTTAATTCTTCTTCTAAATCTTTTATTTTCATATTAAAATCTATAATTTCTTTTTCTAAATTAGCTGAAATAGTTTTATTATTAACTTCAAAAAATAAAACTGAAGATAAATCTATAAAACTTGTTTTTCCATTTATAGTGATTGTATATTTTGATGGATTAGAAAAATTCAAGTTTTTAATTGCTCTTAAAAACTCACTTTCTAATTTTTGAAAAGAGATTGGCTTCATTAAGTAATTTAAAGCACCAACATCATACCCATCAAAGACATATTCACAGCTCCCGGTAATAATAATTGCTTGAAATGATGAATCTATTTTTCTTATTCTTCTAATTAATTCAATTCCATTTATTCCATCCATAATTATATCGCATAAAATTATACTATATTTTTTAATATTTCTCTTATAAATATTAATTAATTCACTTCCAGAGCTAAATTCATCAACACTTATCTCCATATTGTTTTTAGCACATATTTTAGAAAGCATATCTTTAACTATAACACGCTGAAATTTTTCATCATCACATATAGCTATATTTAGCATAGTTCCCCTCCTAATAATGTTAACAAGCTACGTGAAAATTATAATAAACTTTTCACATTCTTTCAATTATTCCATATTAATACATATAGTCACTATATAAATCACCCATTATTTTTCTATTTTTGTAATATTATGTGAACCGTTTGTTAATATGATAACTCTATATATTTTTTATTTCTACTTTTAATGCGTAAACTGCATATTTTGGGCGTAAACGACATATAAACAAAAAAAGAAGTTTTTTATTTTAATAATATTATTAAATAAAAAACTTCTTCTTATATTAATTTAATTTTAAAATTCCAAAATCATTGTTTTTATCATCATTATCATAAAAATAATTTTTATTTTGAACTATACTAGTTATAATGATATCAATATTGTTATTTTCTTTGTTTAATTTAAAAGTATCTGTTAAAGCTCCATTTATTGAAATATTCTTCTTTTCGGAATCCATAGTATCAATTTCACTTACTTTATATGAATTTTTATTTGCTAAATCTTCTGTAACCTTTAAATATCCTTTTTTATTATCTTTATTATTGGATATATCAGTGTTTTCATCTCTCATATAAAAATCTAAAATTTTAGCATTTCCATTACCATCAACCTTAATATAATACTTTCCCAAATCTCCACCATCTACACAAACTGTATAAGCCTTTTTATCATCCACTTTAATTTCTTTTCCATTTTCATCAACAAACCTCTTAGTAACCTTTATTGTTCCTTCTTTATATGGAATAGAAAGTGTAGGTACATTGAAAACCCCTGTTATATTTTTATTTTCATTTCTTGGATCAGTATATTCTATAGTAGCAATTTCATTTGTAGGAACTTTATCATCTCCAGTTCCCCAATATTCATTTTTAGGCTTTATTTTAAACTTAACTTGAATTCCATCAGTTTTATCAATTGTGTTTTCTCCTCTATCCCAACTTATTTTATTTCCATCAATAGATTCATTAATATCAACTGTAGAATTATCGCTTAAATTTATAGCCTTCGAATTTTTACCATTGTAACTTCCATCTTTAACTATTTCAAAGTCCTTAGACACTACATCAGTTATTTTTAAGCCTTTTGCCATATCTTTATCTAAACTTATATTATTAGCGATCTGGTCATAAATTTCTTTTAAGCTTTTATTATTATTTTTACTTTCTCTTGAATCTATCGTAAAGTATCCGTAATTTTGCATTCCTCCCAAAAGTTCTTTAGCACTATTTTTATTTTCGGCCTCAACATTATCAATTAATGCAACTGAGAAAATTTTAGTATCAGGATAATTATTAAAAAACTTTTTATACTCATATAAAGCCCACTCATTTATAGTTTTATATCCATCAGATTTGTCACTCATTATAAGCTTCTCATATTCAAGATCTTTTTTACTTATTCTATAATAATATCCATCTAAAAAATCTTTATTATCTAAAAACCTATAATATTCATCATTGTACCATTTATCTCTTGCTATATATCCTCTTCTAAACATTTCATTTCTACTTACATTAGGATACCCATCGCTAAAGAAAACAACATTTTTCTTGTAGTTAACATTCTTCAATTCATTTTTAAATATTTCATCAGCCATTCTCCAAGCACCCTCTATGTTAGTATTACCCATTCCTGTTATGTAATTATAAGATTTTTTTATAGCACTTTTATATTCTTCCTTTGAGCTATATTTACTTTTATCATTAAATGAAAAAACTTCTTTAGTATCTGTACCAAATGCAACAACGGCAATCTTAGAATTAGGAATATTATCAATAACATTATCAACTAAAGAATTCATAGATGCTTTTAATTCGTCCATATCATAGTACATACTATTAGAAGCATCCATAATAAGTAATACATCTACTGGCTCTGTAACTTTTTTAGGTTTTCCTTTTACAGTTAAGCTTATTTCATAATTACCATTTTCGTCAGGACTTTGCGTTACTTCCTTAAGTATCTCTGTTCCATCATAATCACAAATTCTTTCTTGATTACCTTCACCAATATCTCTGAAATCATCCTTAGAAGTAGCTCCTTGTGCACTCTTTACATTTAGGAATGGGAAGGTTGTACTTAAAGTAACAATAATTAACATTATTAAAATTCTTTTTATTTTTCTCATAAAACTTCCCTCCTAATTACTTTTTTAGAATATCTAAAAACTTATTCTTTATATTTCCATTTATTCCTGCCCAATTTTCTTCCAAGGCCTTTTCGTTTGGTTGTATTGCCTCTACATTTATATCAACCATAACCTTTTTTCCATTATATTTTTCTTTTAATTCCTGCTCTAAAGAATCTGTTTTTATTTCTACACTTTTTAACAATTCTTTTGTTGAAGCTCCACTTTCTAACTCAGCTACATAATAATAGTATCCATCATTCCCATTAATCCATAAATTATTTACATTACCTTTATTTATATCCACTAAATTAGATTGGTTAAAGTTTAATTGAATTAAATTAGTATCTCCGGCCCATGGATTTCCAGCTTCATCAACCCACATAGGAATTATACTAACTCTAACAAGCTCTTTACTTTTGCCCGTATTTTTAATTGAAACCTGCTTAGTTATATTGCTTCCATTCCATTCTTTAGGAGCATCAAAATTTTCAGTTATTTCAGTTTCTATACTTCCTAGTGAAAATTTATTTTTTATCCTATCTGAAGAAATAAAATTTTTTCCCAATACCGTTACTGATATGATACTTATTACTATAAAAACTCCAATAAATACTCTAACTACTCCTTTTCTTTTCATAATCATTCCTCTTTTTTAAAAACTTTATTTTACTTTTTATAAAATCATAATTTAAAATTAAAAGTATAATAGAACATAGTACCATTATTACAAAACATGTTGTTAAACTACCGTCTCCAGTTTTTGGAACTATAATCTTATTAATTATATTTTTTAAACCACTATTCTCATTAGATCCTATACTATCTTTAGAATTTGCATTTTCTTGATTTGTTCCTTTGCCACCTGTAGTTTTATCTTTACCCTCTTTATCTACCCTAACAGCTGTAAAAATCCAATCAACTTGTCCATATTTATTTTTATATTCATTCCCCATTTCTTTTCCTGGGAATTCTGCAAAAGCTTCAAGCTTTTTTTCCTGACCTGGTTCTATTACACCTAAACATATATCATTTTCCAATCCATTTTTCCCACTAACGAGGCCATTATATATGTAATTTCCATCATATTTAACTTTAAGTTGTATTTTTTCTAATAAATCATATTCTTCCTTTTTAGTAACCCTTTCAGCTCTCATAAATATCTTATATGCACTATCATGCTTGTTTTTTAATAAGATATCTCTTTCAAGCTCATCTCCTGGAAGTATATTATCTGACCATAAAAAAGGTTCATCTCCAGAAAGAAAAACTATACCATTGGCATTCCCCTCTAATTCAACATTAGGGGTTGCAAAAGTACTTGCAACCCCTGGTTTACATATTATTAAAAGAAGTGCCATGGTAAATAAAAAGGATTTTATTATATTTTTCATCCTTTTCACTCCCTGCATATCGTTATAAACATATTTAAAAATTAATTATTTATGTGCATTATTACTAGCACCTAAATCCTTTATTGCTTGTGGTGCTGTTTGCCATGAATCACTTACTGCTCCATTAGCTGCTTGTACACCTTCTGATTCTACTATTACATCAAACTTTAATCCTTTATACTCATTTGGAGTATTACCTGATAAAGTAACGCTTTCTAAACAGTTTAAAGTATTAGCCTTCGGAGCTACTATATCATTATAATAATAATATCCTCCATCTTTTCCTTGATTTGCATCAGTTGTTTGAATCCATTTTCCTTGTGTTCCATCAGCACTTAAATTATCTTTAAAGTTTAAAACTATGTAATCAGTATTTAAAGCTTGCTCTGTAGCACCTTCAGTTCCAGCAGGAACTCTTTGTCCATCTTTAAGCCAAATACTAGTTATTTCATTTCCATCAGTATCCTTCCATACTTTTTTAATTTTTACTCTTATTAATTGGTCATATGTAGCTTTATTCTCTACACTAACTTCTTTAGTAACTTCATCACCTGGAAGTGTATTATCCGCTGTAGTCTCATCAAAGTTTTCATTAATTTCTATACCTGAATTTGGATTATTTGGATTGTCTGTACTTGCTGTTGAGAATGGGTTAGTAACTGAATCACTTGAAGTAAACCAAGCTAATGATCCTCCTATACATCCAATGGCTAAAGTTCCTGCTATACATAGTCCTATTATTTTTTTCTTGCTCAAAATTAATACCCCCTGTATTTTAATTATTTTATTTATAATATTTTTTCTAATAAATCAATAATTAACTAACTTGCTTTTCCCTAATAAAAACCTTAGGAATAATCTCTATTAAGACAGCTAAAACAACTATCATAATTACACATAAAATTAAATTTTCTTGAATATATCTTATAATTCCTCCTGCATAAGGAATTTGAAACATCACTTTTCCTATAATATTATTTTCAGTTAAAATTGCAGGATCCTTTGCATTATTAGCATCACCTTTTGTGACAAAAGTAATATTTCCATTATTATTATTTACTTCTATAGCTCTATGAGTTGTTATATTATTTGTAATATCACTTTTAAATGTAATAACATCGTTCTCTTTTATTTCATTAGGAGATACCTCCTTAACAACAACTAAGCTACCAGGTTTTATTTTTGGACTCATACTTCCAGTTAAAATATCATAAGCTCTATAACTTCCTAACTTAAATCCTTGTCCACTTTTTTTAGCAATGAACCCAAACAATAAAAACACTATAAGAATACATAAAACACCATAAAATAAAATATTACTAAAAACTTTTATACTAGATTTCATAGAATAGTCCTTTTCACTCTTATTTATAACAAGCTTAAATTTCTTACTTGCAAATTATTTATATCACCAAGAATAACTATGCTCAATGACTATAGCGTGAATCACCATTTTTATTACGTAAATGTAAATTTTTAAACAACAAAATCTACTGTTGTATTCATAAATAAATTGGTGTAATATTGAAACTATCGTGGTTTTATAAAAAATTTTAAGCATTAATAAACCTAATAGACTATTAACCTTTAATTTTAAATTTATACACACTTTTTGAAAGTGATTAAGTATAGTTTACTAAGGTCTTTTAGTTAAATAATCGTGGAATTATATGTTCTACAAAATCTAATGTATTGTTTAGAGGTGAATATAATGAAAAGCTCAAGAAGAATCAAAAAAATAATAACTGTAATTTTAATACTTATAATTTTCTTTTTCGCACTACAAATATATCAAAAGCGCTTAGGATATTACACTGATTCAAATAATTATGAAAAATTAAAAACTCTTTCTCCTCTATCTGATTCTGCAGATTCAGAGAAACATAAGAAAGATACTAAAACTGAAAAGATTTTAAAAGATATGAATTCAGACTATAAATTTTGGATAAAAGTTGATGGGACAAACATAGACTTTCCAGTAGTTCAAGGAAAAGATAATGATTTCTACCTACATCATAATTTTAATAAAGAAAAAAGTTTTTCTGGTTCAATACTTGTTGATTCATCAAATGATTTAGCTAATGATTCTAACATCGTTATTTATGGTCATAATATGAGAAATGATACTATGTTTGCTCAAATGAAACATTTTAAGAATGAAAACTTTTTTGATAAAAATAAATATATAACACTTTATAAAGATGGTAAAAATTTAAACTTTGAAATTTTCTCTGTTTACTTAAGTAATGCTAAGGATTTAGACTCAGAATTGAAATTAAGTTTCTCAAATAAGGAATCCTATGAATCATATTTAAAAGAACAATCTGATAAATCATTATTTAAAAGAGAAGGTGTTGACTTACAACCTGACAGTAGAATAATAACTTTAGTTACCTGTAGTTATGAATTTGATGATGCTAGAATAGTAGTTGTAGCTAAAGAAGTTTAAAACAAAGCTCTGGTTTAGGTGAATATTGATTTTCAGCTATTCCTTCAGACCTAACTTAATTTCGTAAAAAGTTTCTATTCTCTATTCCAGAATAATAGCTAATGCTTCTAAACTAGCTTCGAGTGGACCAGAAGAAGACTCATAACGCTATTATTCTTTTATAGATAATAAAATTCTAATTACTCATTAAGATAGTTTTACAGTTATATCTAAAAATTAATATTAGTTTAAATCACAGATAAAAACCAAAGTACTAAAAAAGGTTAAATGGAAGCTATAATACTTCCATTTAACCTTTTGAAATTTAGGGATTGTCGACATTTTTCTATGTTAACATGATACTAACTTTAGGATTTTGCTCTTACTTTATTACTTTAATTGAGATTTAAAAATAAATACTAATTTAAAATATCAACTTATTTCTATTAAACTATTTTTCTACTTTTTTTAATCTCCAAAGTTTTGAAACATAGTCTCCATGAAGCTCAGGTATATTTAATCCTAAATACATAAGTTCATCTCCACCTAGAGTTAAATTTTCTCCTATAACTTCATAAGTTTCTTCTTCATCTAGTGCTGTAAGTTTTAAATTTTTAAATGTTTCATTAACAAGAGCTAATTGTCTAACATAGCTTACTACAACCTCTTTCTTGTCCTCTGAAATCATCATCCAAGCTACTTCATTACTATTAAAAGGTTTTTTTAATCTATAGAGAGTGCCAAATTGAACAATTTCCCTAATCTCTTTATAAAGGTTTATTTGCTCTTTTAACTCTTCTTTTTCTTCTTTACTTAACCTAGTAATATCAAGTTCATATCCAAAATTACCTGCCATAGCAGAAATTCCTCTAGTCTCAAGAGGTGTTATTCTACCAGATTGATGATTAGGCACTGCTGAAACATGACAACTCATAGAAATTGGTGGATATACCATGGATGTTCCAAACTGTATCTTAAGTCTTTCTATGGCATCAGTATCATCACTTGTCCAGGTTTGAGGCATATAATAAAGAATTCCTGGATCAAATCTTCCTCCACCACCAGAGCAACTCTCAAATAATATATTAGGGAATCTGCTTGTTATTTCTTCCATAACTCTATATAAGCCTAAAATGTATCTATGTGCAGTCTCTCTCTGTCTATCTGGCGATAATCCTAATGAACAGACTTCAGTCATATTTCTATTCATATCCCACTTAACATAAGATATATTAGCACTTTCAAGTACATTACTAACAGACTCTATTATATAATCACAAACTTCTTTTCTTGATAAATCTAAAATTAACTGTCTTCTTGCTTGAGATCTAGTTCTACCAGGAATATGAATACACCAATCTGGATGTTTCTCATAAAGCTTACTAATAGGTGAAATCATCTCTGGTTCAAACCATAATCCAAAGCCCAATCCCATATTATTTATGTCATCAGCTAATTTACCTAATCCATCTTTTAATTTCTCTTCATTAACAAACCAATCTCCTAAGGAACTTCTATCATCATTTCTATTTCCAAACCATCCATCATCAAGAACAAAAAGTTCCATTCCTAAATCAGAAGCTTCCTTAGCGATTTCCTTTATCTTAACTTCATTAAAATCAAAATAAGTAGCTTCCCAATTATTTATAAGTATAGGTCTTACCTTATCCCTATATAGTCCTCTAGCTAATCTCTTTCTATAAAGATTGTGATAAATCTGGGACATTCCATTTAACCCATTTGGAGAATAAACTAAAACAACCTCTGGAGCTTGAAACTCTTCTTTAGGCTCAAGTAACCATTTAAAGTCAAAAGGATTTATTCCTATTTGGGCCCTTGCATTTCTATACATATCAACTTCCACATTAGCTAAGAAGTTTCCACTATAAATTAAACTAAAGCCATAAACATCTCCATTTTCTTCATTAGCATCTTTTCTACTTAAAGCCATAAAAGGATTTTGAGCATGACTACTAGCTCCTCTTCTACTCTCAACAGCTTGACTTCCACTTCTTATAGGTGTTCTAATAATATGTCTCTCTCTTCCCCATGCCCCTGAAAGTTGAATAAAATCAAATTGATCATCTTTAAAATCTATGTTTGCACTTAAAACTCTCTCTATATTTATTTTTTCATTGCTATTATTTACTATCTTTAAACTTCTTGTAATGGCATCAAAATCTTCAAAAACATTATATGTTAAAATTACTTCTAAATTTTTTAGAGAATCCACTAGGATTATTTCTAATGATGTAGCCTCTTCTTCACTTTCAACATATACAGCTGGTAGCCCCAAAAGTTTATGTTTTCCTTTATAAATTTTATGAGACTTATATCTTAAATCAGTGGCTGATGTTCCATCTTCATATTGAAACTCCAACGCAGGACTTCTTAAATCAGTAGTACCAAAAGTTGGGCACTCCTGTGGTACTAATTCCAATTGAAATCCTTCAATATTATCAGTATCAGCTGCAAAACTTCCAAAAGATCTTTTTCTAAAAAAATATTCTAAGTTATCAGTCTTTAGCTTTCTTCCCCAATATAAATGACTTATATGTCCTGATTCCAAAATTTTTAAAATATAACTTATTTTCTTTGTCTTTAAATGAAAGGTTTTAAAAATTTCATTATAATTTATACTCATAATCCACTTAGAGTTATGTAAGTTTCTTAAATAAAGTCCTACTAACTCTTCCCCCTATTTATACTATTTTTTAGATGAATATTGATTTTTAGATATATGTATTTATAGTTACTTATATCTTTACCAAATCATATCCCCAATTTTATCCTTTAATAGAATTATATAGAGAATTGCATTAAAATTAAATATATAAATGTATTTTCTTATCTAAAATAAAAACAAAAAAAAGTTCTACTTTAAAAAGTAGAACTTTTATGGTTGCGGGAGCAGGACTTGAACCTACGACCTTCGGGTTATGAGCCCGACGAGCTACCAGCTGCTCCATCCCGCGTCATTAAATTGTCTCTCTGACATGTACTTAGTATATTCCTAATTCTTTAATAAGTCAAAGGTTATTTTTAATAAAATATTTTCTAATCCTATATTAACTACTTCTAATAGAGTTATAGCCTCAATAAGAAAGTTAAAATTTTTTTTATTTTTTATAGAAATATTAATTATTAACTGACTTCTTCTATATAAATTTAAGCTTATCTATTTTAGAAAAATTTGATTTTCAACTAAGTCATTTATAGCTAAATAAATAATTTTCTTTGAATATGTCTATAAATTTGATTCAACCTATAATCTAAAGATCTTTCTTGATTTAACTGTTATCTTAATAAATAAATTGTAAATATAATATCCCAAAATTCCACTTAAAGTATTACATGTAAGATCATTAATTTCAAAGAATCTTTTTGTATTTGGAAAAACTAAAGATAATACAACCTGAGAAGTTTCTATAAATAAAGATGTTAAAAAGCAGAATTTTAATATAGTCATCAAAGAAGGAATATATGAATTTTCTCTTATACCTTCTTTATTTTTTCTTTCAAAACCTTCTAAGAGTTCATTTATTATTTTTACTAAGCTTTTTCCTAAAGTTAATTTTTCCTCATCTATACTATAAAAATAACAAAGGAAAAAAGCCATTGGACTTAGCACTATTAAATTGCCTGTTAATTGATAAATAACACTTTCTAATCCACCCATAAGGTATATTTGTTTTATACTCCAAAGTGGTCTTAGCCAAATTTCTGGTGGGTTATAAACAATATGATTTCCCCAAGCAATAGTTAATGGGAAATAAACTCTTGAAATTACGCCAATTATGTAAATACAAAATAAATCAAACATAAACTCTTCACCAGAATATATGCCTTTATATATGTGTTCTTTTTTAATTATTTCTTTGATTTTAAATACCATTCTAAAAAGGCAAAAAAATAAAATACCCCATATTAAGAATTGATTTTGAGAAATAACAATCATAAACTCTCCTTCTGACCATAAACCTAAATATTATTCTCTAGAAATAAATTTCACTTCTAATATTACTTAATTATATCCCAAACAATCTAATTTTAATCAATTTAATTTTAAATTATAAAAGCCATGTTTTTCTAAAAACATGGCTTTAAAACTAAGCTTGAGTTACAAGCACTTTTTCTTCTTCTTTTTCCTCTTTTTCTACAACATGAGTCTCTTCAAATATATTTCTTGTAACAGACAACTCTTTTAAATAGTCAATAAATCCATCTCTAAGATCTGGTCTTCTTAAAGCGTACTCAACAGTAGCCTCTAGAAATCCTAATTTATCTCCAACATCATATCTTCTTCCCTCAAAGTCGTAAGCATACATAGCTTCCTCACTCATAAGCTCTAAAAGAGCATCTGTTAATTGAATTTCTCCACCTTTACCTGGCTTTGTATTTTCTAATATTTCAAATATTCTAGGTGTTACTATATATCTTCCTAATATAGCTACATTTGAAGGAGCTTCCTCTGGTGATGGCTTTTCAACTAGTCCCTTAACCTTGTAAACTCTTCCCTCTATATGTTTTCCTTTAACTATTCCATATTTAGATACATCCTTCTCTGGAACAGTCTGAACACCTAATACACTAGTTCTATACTCATTGTAGCAATCAATTAATTGCTTTAAGCATGGTTTTTCATCATTATAAACTACATCATCTCCAAGTAATATAGCAAATGGTTCATCCCCAACAAAAGTCTTTGCACAATGTATAGCATGTCCAAGTCCTTTTGGTTCTTTTTGTCTTATATAATGAATATCAACCATTTCTGATATATCTCTAACTAAATCTAAAAGCTCAGTTTTACCTGACTTTTCAAGTTCCATTTCAAGTTCAACATTACGATCAAAATGATCTTCAATTGCCTTCTTACTTCTTCCTGTAATAACAAGAATTTCTTCAATACCTGAAGCTATAGCTTCTTCTATTATATATTGAATAGTTGGCTTATCAACTATTGGAAGCATTTCCTTAGGTTGCGCCTTTGTTGCAGGTAAAAACCTAGTACCAAGACCTGCTGCTGGTATTATTGCTTTTCTTATTTTTTTACTCACTCTCTTATCCCCTCGTACAATAAAAATTTAAAATCCTAAAAAAATACTTTATATATAAATATTTTAATGGACTCGTATTTCAAAATATCTATTTTTAATTAACCATCAATTTTATACTCTCTAAATAATGTAGATTTCTTAAACATACTAAGTTAAATTTATCCTATTTAATTATAACATAGATTTAGGTTATCTAAAATTCTTCATACCAACACATTGCCACTTCCAAAAGTCTTTACACATGTCCTCTAAATTTTTCTCTGCTTTCCATCCAAGTTCTTTCTCAGCTTTTGATGGATCTGCAAAGCTAGTAGCAATATCTCCTGCTCTTCTTTCTACTATTTTATATGGTATTTCTTTTCTTGATGCTTTTGAAAAAGCCTCGATTATTTCTAATACAGAATATCCTTGTCCAGTTCCTAAGTTATATGTGCTAACTCCTGAACCGTCCTTTAACTTTTTCATAGCCGCTACATGTCCCTTTGCTAAATCCACAACATGTATATAATCTCTTACGCCAGTTCCATCCGGAGTGTTGTAATCATTTCCAAAAACTCTTACATAATCTAATTCACCATTAGCTACCTTTGAAACATAAGGCATAAGATTATTTGGTATTCCATTAGGTAATTCACCAATTAACCCACTCTCATGAGCTCCAACTGGATTAAAATATCTAAGCAGTACAATATCCCATGAATTATCTGATACATATATATCTCTTAAAATATCCTCTATCATTGTCTTACATCTACCATAAGGATTTGTTGCAAAACCTGATTGAAGTCCTTCATGTACAGGAACTATTTCACTCTCTCCATAAACAGTAGCTGAAGAACTAAATATAAATTTCTTAACATTATGGTTTCTCATGCTTGTTAAAAGATTTAAAGTTCCAATAATATTGTTATTATAATATTCTAAAGGTTTTTCAACTGATTCTCCGACTGCTTTAAGAGAAGCAAAGTGTATAACAGCATCTATTTTTTCAATTTCAAGAACATTATCTATATCTTCAAAATTGACTAAGTCACCTTCATAGAACTTTATTTTCTTACCTGCTATATCTTCAACTATATCCTTAACTTCTTTTCTACTATTTATTAAGTTGTCAATAACAATAACAGAATTATTCTCATCTTTTAATAACTCTATTATTGTATGGCTTCCTATGTAGCCAATTCCACCAGTTAATAATATATTCATTAAAACTTCTCCCTCACCAAAAAATTACATCTAAAATTATATCATAAAATAATTCTCCCTTACAAATTAACAATATCTAAAAAATAAAAAGTTGATATTAGTATTTATACTAAATCAACTTTTCATTAATTTAACTTTTATTCACAAGAAAATTAAAGTTTAATAAGTTCTTCTTCCTTTTCTTCTATTGATAATTCTTTTAAATAATTAATAAATCCATCTCTAAGATCATCTCTTCTTAAGGCATACTCAACAGTAGCTTCTAAAAATCCTAGTTTATCTCCAACATCATATCTTCTTCCCTCAAAGTCATAAGCATACATAGCTTCTTGACCCATAAGTTCTAGAAGAGCATCAGTTAATTGAATTTCTCCACCTTTACCTGGCTTTGTATTTTCTAATATTTCAAATATTCTAGGTGTTACTATGTATCTTCCTAATATTGCAACATTAGAAGGTGCTTCTTCAACTGATGGTTTTTCAACTAACCCTCTAACTTTATATACATTTCCTTCAATATGTTTTCCATCAACTATACCGTACTTAGAAACATGATTTTCTGGGACAGTTTGAACTCCTAATACACTAGTTCTATATTCATAGTAACAATCAATAAGTTGTTTTAAACATGGTTTTTCTTCATTATAAACTACATCATCCCCAAGTAGTATGGCAATATGACTTTTTATAATATTATCAAACAAAACAGATTTTTTCTTACCTTCGCTATAAATACATACCCTTATAAAAATAAAAACTAAAATTCCCCAAAATGAAAATTTATTCCAAAAGATTTTATTGCACAAAAATAAAAGAATAAGCTGAAAGATGGGCTGAAAAATTTAATACTTCAATAGTAAGTATTTATGAAATTAAGAATATTGATTCTTTAAATATAAAAAATTTGAAGATTATACTGATGAATGGCTTGAATTTGTAGTTATCTGTCGTAGTGGCAATGTTCATGAATATGATGTTGTTATAGGACCAATGGTAGATGATACTATTTAGGATTATATTGAATCATATACTCATGGACAAATTAATAAGAAAAAATTCTTTGAACTTATGAAATTCAAGTATCCTACACATCAAATAAGTTTTCATACAATTAAGACTTTAAATTGTATCAATTTTATTGAGAGTTATGAAATTAACTAACCTATCGCAAAGATCTAAAATTCACCCAATAGAATGTAATATTCAAAAATTCACCATATAAAATTTTGATAAAAAAATTAATAAAATAAAATCCAGTAGATATGTATTTGAAATTCTACTGGATTCTTTACAGTCTTTTTCTAATTATTTAATTTTTAATTTATATAATTGTCCAGATTCATTTTCATCAACCAGTTCATAATTATTCTCTATAAATGATTTAACATGGTTATTTAATATATCATTTATATTCTCTGTAACAACCCATGTTGGCGGATTATTATCAAAATAATCATTTAAATGATTATTTATACTTGGATCAAAGCTAGCCCACCAATCCTGTAAAGTAAAATATTTATTTGATGGTAACAAATCAGAAATATAATACCATTTTGCAGGTATATTATATCCTAATAGACTCTCCCCTTTTGGTATATCTTTAGATAATTCAATTGCTTCCTGCTTATATCTATCACTATCCATTTTTTCAATTTTTAGTTTGTTAGTTTTATGATATAAAAGTCCACCTAAAACTACCACAACTAAAACTGATGATATTATAATAATTAATTTATTACTTAATATTCTCCAATATTTAAATGCAAGTATTATGTTAAACATAAATCCTATTGAAGCAATAGTAGTATAATGTAAGTATGCTTTTCCACCTACACTAATTGCTACAATTGTTACTATTAAATTAATCAATACAAATACGCTTAATTCATATTTTAATTTTAATGCAAGTATTACAATATTAATAATACTTATTAATATAAATGCTATTATTATTAATCTAAATAGATTACTATACTTAAACATATCTGTAATGTTTTCAATAAAACCATTTCCTTTATACTTAAAGTTATATAAAAAAGTAGCATACATAAAATCATAGAAAGATCCTTTTACTAAAAAATACCCACTTATAGGAAGAAATACAATTAAGCTTCCTAATATAAAATTAACTATGCTAGTGGTTATTTTCTTATATTCTTTTCTATATAAAAGTATAAGTAATACTGTTAATACTACACTGACAAGTATAGCAGCATTATTCACTCTAATTAAAGCTACTGCCATAAAGCAACTTCCTAATATAAAAGGATATTTATTCTTAAAATCAAATTTTTCTGAGTAATACTTAACAAAAACATATAACCCTATTATGCAAAATAAATTACTATATTCCTCAGATAAATTTCCACCTTCAAAAGTAAATAATATATATATAAAATAAATTAATGGTACTAAGTACTTTATTTTACTTTCCATTAATACATCACAAATTTTAATCATTAATAGAACTGTAATTATTAAGAAAATGGTTTGAACTAGCCATACTCCTAATGTACCTTTAATAAATATTTGTGGTATAGCATTTAAGAAAAATAGTACAGGTCCTTTATGATCAAAAATATCTACATAAAGAGAATTTCCCTCAGCAACACTTCTTCCTATTGTTAAAAATATTCCTGAATCAGCTCCAATAGTTGAAATTATCGGTGATGTTGTTGTAGATACTATAGCATTAAATAATGCACTAACTATTATGACGGCTATAATCTCAAGTGATTTAATTACTTTTTTATTATTCATATTAATCCCTTTCCATATTAACATTAGTCTTCATTTCTAAAGACCCAAACTTTATTAACTATATAGTTAATAATCATAACTATTGCTGTTGTTATTACTAGTGCTATTAACTTTCCAATATTAAACATATCAACTAATATGAATAATATGATTGTATTTAATATTAATCCAACTATATTCAATATAATAAATTTTATAGATGCATTATCTTTAAATCCCTTTGTATATCCAAAAACCCATTTAGAATTCCATAAATAACTATTAATCGTTGCTACTGTATATGCTATTACATTTGATACTATATAATAAATACCTAAACTATTTAACAAAAAAAATATAATCCAATTTAATAATGTATTGATAACACCTACAATAGCGAATTTAATAAATTTACCAATATCCTTATTTACAATATTCAATATTAATTAATCCCTTCTTTATTCAATATTTTATTGTTCATCTATTTCTGAAATTCCTGAATACTCATCTATAAAATATAAAGGTCTTCCTTTGACCTCTATAAATACTCTTCCTAAGTATTCACCTATAACCCCTAAACTGATAAGCTGTACCCCTCCAAGTAATAACATAACACATATTAAACTTGCATATCCTGGAACATCTACTCCATAAACTAAAGTTCTTATAGCTATGAAAATCATATAACCAAAAGAACCTACTGCAAATAATCCACCTATAAATGTAGCTATCCTTAAAGGTGCTATAGTAAATGAAGTTATTCCCTCAATAGCTAAATCCATAAGTTTAAAATAATTCCACTTTGTTTCACCAGCAACTCTAGAATCTCTCTTAAACTCTATTGCTTTCTTTTTAAAGCCTATTAAACTAAACATACCTTTAGTATATCTTTGTTTTTCTGGAAATGCTTTTAATGCTTCTACAGCTCGTCTACTTAATAAACGAAAGTCTCCAGTATCCTTTTGGATAGGAACATTAGATACCTTGTCTAATACTTTATAAAAACTCTTTGATGTAAACTTCTTTAACCAAGTTTCTCCTTCTCTACAGCTTCTTTTAGCATAAACATCATCATAACCTTCTTCATAATACTTAAGCATATCCACTATTAATTCTGGTGGATCTTGTAGATCTGCATCTATAATAGCGACTACATCCCCTGATACATAATCAAAGGCTGCTCCCATAGCTACTTCTTTACCAAAATTTCTTGATAAATTTAAATAACAAACTCTTGAATCTTTTTTTCGATAGTTCTTAACTATATCTAATGACTTATCTCTACTGCCATCATTAACAAATAAAAATTCTACTTTATAATTATCTATCTTATCTGCTAAAGATACTAATCTTTTATAAAGATGAGGTAGTGATTCCTCTTCATTATACATAGGTATTATTATCGATAATTTTTCCATGATAATTCCTCACTTTCTTAATCTTGTAACCTTCAACCAAATCACCTAGTAAATAAGCTAGAATAGCTTACATTACTGTTAAATTATAATAATTTTTAAGATAAAAGTAAAATAACATTTCAAAAGTTCAATTTAAATTAAAATTAATATATTTTTTCTTACATCTCTAAATCCACTTCATAGCTAGTAATTTTAATTAACCAAGAAAAAAAGCCATACTATAAATTCAGTATGACATTTAAATTTATTATACAAGAACAAGTTCTTCTTCAATTTCGATTTCTTCTTTAGCCTTTTCTTCAGTTTCTTTATCTGATAAACCTCTTAAATATTCAATAAATCCATCTCTAAGATCATCTCTTCTTAAGGCATACTCAACAGTAGCTTCTAAAAATCCTAGTTTATCTCCAACATCATATCTTCTTCCCTCAAAGTCATAAGCATACATAGCTTCTTGACCCATAAGTTCTAGAAGAGCATCAGTTAATTGAATTTCTCCACCTTTACCTGGCTTTGTATTTTCTAATATTTCAAATATTCTAGGTGTTACTATGTATCTTCCTAATATTGCAACATTAGAAGGTGCTTCTTCAACTGATGGTTTTTCAACTAACCCTCTAACTTTATAAACATTTCCTTCAATATGTTTTCCATCTACTATTCCATATTTTGAAACATGATTTTTAGGAACAGTTTGAACACCTAATACACTAGTTCTATATTCATTATAGCAATCAATAAGTTGCTTTAAACAAGGCTTTTCTTCATTATAAACTACATCATCACCAAGTAGTATGGCAAAAGGTTCATCCCCTACAAAAGTCTTTGCACAATAAATAGCATGTCCAAGTCCTCTTGGTTCCTTTTGTCTTATATAGTGGATATCAACCATATCTGATATGTCCCTAACCAAGTCTAAAAGTTCAGTTTTACCTGCCTTTTCAAGTTCCATTTCAAGCTCAACTGATTTATCAAAATGATCCTCAATGCATTTTTTACTTCTTCCTGTAATAATAAGAATCTCTTCAATTCCTGAAGCTATAGCTTCCTCTATTATATATTGAATAGTTGGCTTATCAACTATTGGAAGCATCTCCTTAGGTTGTGCCTTTGTTGCAGGTAAAAATCTAGTTCCAAGACCTGCTGCTGGTATTATAGCTTTTCTTATTCTTTTACTCACTTTCTTATCCCCTTTTAGCTAATTTTTTAATATATTTTATCTATTTTATTATCTATGTATAAATTAATATTAAATTTATAAATAGTATTTATCAAAGAAATAACATAGCAAGTTCAGAGGAGTTAGAACTTGCTATGTCTTTATATTATATAAATAATATCTAATTTACTTAAATTTAAATATAAAATTAAAGTTCTTTATTTACAATATCCATTACAGATTTTTCAAATTTCTCTATTTTTTCATTTGATTCTTTTAAACCTTTAGCCTCAATAGCTAAATATATTTTCATTTTCGGTTCAGTTCCTGATGGTCTAATAACAAACCATGAGTTATCTTCTAATATATATTTTAAGACATTAGATTTTGGAAGATTAATTTCGCTTTCTTCCATAGTATTATTATCTATTTCTTTACTTAATTTATAATCAAATGAGGTTTTAACCTTAACTCCTAAAACCTCTTTAACAGGATTATTTCTTAAAGAATCTATGCATTTAGCTATCTTTTCTTGACCTTCTTTTCCTGCTAATTCTATAGATATAAGTTTTTCTTGTGTATATCCAAACTTTTCATATAATTCAATTAAAGCTTCATAAAGAGTTAATCCATTTTCTTTATAATATAATGCCATTTCAGCAATTAAAGTTGAGGCTATAACTGCATCCTTATCTCTAACAAAAGTTCCTGCTAAATAACCATAACTTTCTTCTAAACCAAAAATAAAATCATTGCTCTTAGTTTTTTCAAACTCTCCTATTTTTTCACCAATGTATTTAAACCCAGTTAGAGTGTTTATAAGCTCTACTCCATAAAAGTCCGCTATGTTTTTAACTCCTTCTGTAGTAACTATTGTTTTTATGATAGCTCCTTCTGAAGATAATTTCCCTTCATCTTTTAGTGATTTTAAGATATAATCAGCTAAAAGCATTCCTGTTTGGTTTCCTGTTAAAACTTTATATTCTCCTGAATTATCTTTTACAACAACACCTATTCTATCGCAGTCAGGATCTGTTCCAAATATTATATCTGGATTTTCAGTTTTAGCCATTTCTAAAGCTAATTTAAATACTGATTTATCCTCTGGATTTGGATAAGCAGCCGTTGGGAAGTTTCCATCTGGCTTTTCTTGATCCTTAACAACTTTAACATTTTTAAATCCAAGTTCACGTAAAACTCTTCTAACTGGTTTATTACCTGATCCATGAATTGGAGTGTATATTATTTTTAAATCTTTAGCATTCTCTTTAACTAAATCTTTTCTTATGACTAAAGACTTAACATTTTTAATGTACTCCTTGTCCACATCTTCTCCAATATAAGTTAATAATCCTTTGTCTAAAGCCTCTTTTTCTTCCATAGTTTTAACATGCTCAAATATATGTATTTTGTTGATGTTTCCTATAATTTCCTTAGCCGTTTCGTCAGTTATTTGTCCACCATCAGCTCCATAGACCTTATATCCATTATATTGTTTTGGATTATGTGAAGCTGTTATAACTATTCCTCCTGAACATTTAAGTTCTCTCACTGTAAATGAAAGTTCTGGAGTTGGTCTTAAATCTTCAAATAAAAAAACTTTTATATTATTAGCAGCAAAAGTTAATGCTGTTGCCTTAGCAAAGTCCTTAGACATATTTCTTGAATCATAGGCAATAGCTATAGATGGATTTTCAAAATGTTTTTTTAAATATTCTGAATAACCTTGAGTAGCCTTTGAAACAGTGTATATATTCATCCTATTAGTACCAGCACCAATAACTCCCCTTAGTCCACCAGTACCGAACTCTAAATCCTTATAAAATCTATCCTCAATTTCTATTGGATCATTTAATCCTTTTAGCTCTTTTTTTATTTTCTCTGAAACCTTGGCTGAGTCTAGCCACATTTTTAGTTTTTCTAGATGCTTCATAGTTTTCTCCTCCTAAAAGAATATTATAATTTTTTAATATATTTTTTCTTTATAAATCTCAATTTAAATTCACTAAGAATACTTAATAAAAATCTATCTTTTAAACAATACATCAAAAATAAATAAACACTTATTCCTATAATAATTTCTAAAATAGTCCATAATACTCCTATATTTAAAATTAAAGTTATTGGATAAATAATCATAAACATAATTGCAGATCCAATCAATGGTTTTACTATAGATTTAAGTATCTTTTTGAAATCAACAAAATTTCTCAAAAAATATAAATAAATCATACTAACAATAAATTCAGCTATTACAGAAGCTATTGTTGTTCCAACGGATTTTAGTTCTTTTATAATAAAAAAGTTAATTATTACATTAATTATTGCTCCTCCAATAACAGCAATTGTAAATTGTTTTTCTTTTTTCATTGAAAGTAAAATTTGTGACCCAAAAATATTTCCCCATGAGATAAATATAATTATCATAGATCCTATTTTTAATAGTGATGATACTCCCAAAAATTCTCTTCCATAAAACCATATGGAAAACCCATCAGAAATTGCTATCAATCCAGCAACCATAGGAAATGCCATAAAATTAATATAATCTAAAGCTTTATACATTAATCTCTTTAGTTCTTTAACCTTTCCTTCTGAATATAAAGAACTCATTCTAGGCAGCATTATAACTCCAAGCGAAGTTAATAATGTTAATGTCAACTTAATTGTTTTTTGTGAATTCTCATACAAACCAACTTGATAAACATTTGTCATAGCTCCAAGCATAGTCTTATCTAGAACTGTATACATTTGAATTGCTACCTGTGAAATGAATAATCCAATTGCAGGTCTAATATGTTTTAAAACTTTATTTACATTTATATTTAACTTTGTTATTTCTACTTTTTGAAACAAATTAAACCACATAACAATTTGACCTATAAAACTTGAAATTGCTAATATAAATGCATATAAAACAACATCACTAGAATCTTTAACAAATATGAAAATAGATACAACGCCTAAAATTTTAACTATAGAATTTCTAATAACTATACTTTTCATATCTTCATATCCAATAAAAAACCATGAAATATCAAAAATAGTTGTAATAACAACTATACCTTGAATTAAGTATAATAATCTACTATTATTATTTATGCCTACAAATATAAAAAAATATATAATTGTAGCTATAATTGTAGTTATAAATTGCAAAATATATATACTCCAAAATTGTTCTGATAATTTTTTTTTATCATTTTTAAAGCATGCTACTTCTCTACTACCATATACTGAAATTCCTATCATACCTAACATAACAAAATATTGAGCATATGATAATGTATATGAGTAATCTCCTACACCATTTGGTCCAAGAACTCTTGATACATAAGGAACTGTTATTATAGGTATAATTATAATTAACATTTGATATATTGTATTATAAATAAAGTTTTTACGTAAACTCATTTTTACTCCTTCTTTATCATTCCTTTATCAGAAACCTTTTTAGCTGGTACTCCCGCTATAGTAATATTAGGTTCTAAAAAATTCTTATTAACAACAGAGTTAGCTCCTATCCTGATGCCATCAGCTATTTTTACATTATTTAATATTTTGACACCAGGACCTATATAAACATCATTTCCTATAATCACCCCATCTGCAAAGTTAGTATGACAATGAATATGACACCTTTTTCCAATTTTAGCATTTCCATTTATAATTATAGTTCCATAATGAAATATACCAACTCCTTCATCTATAGTATTAATTGGTATACTAAATCCTAATTTAACAGACAATACATTCAATCTAACTTTATAATAATTTAAAATTATTTTATTAAAAAATCCCTTTTTACAATTATTATAGTATTCAGTTTTTCTAAGTAATCTAGTAAATTTCTAACAATAATCTCTAAATATTCTAGGCTTTTTTAAACCTTTATCTATCATCATTATTTCTTTGTCAAGTTTAATAAATCTAATGTAATCTTCTTTTGAACTTATCATAAATTTTCTCCAAAAATTTCATCTATAATATTTTTTTCAATTTTTCTAATACTACTTTATCAGAATAATTTTTTAAGAAGAATTCACAAACCTCTTTATTCATTTTATTAAAACTTTTATTTTCATAAAGTAAATTTAAATAATTAATATATTCTTCTTCTGTATTCGCTAAAAATATATAATTATTTTTCAAATTACAATCTAGATTTTCCAAATATCCAACTAAACTTTCATCTGTACCTATAAAATTTTTTCCAAACATAAATGCTTCTGCAGTTTTAACCTTCATCCCAGCACCATCAAATATAGGAGCTATAACAACATTAGCTTTATTATAATAAATAGAAATATCTTCAACTGTACCTACTACATGTATTCTTGAATCATTAAAATTTGACTTTATTGCCTCCATTCCTTTTCCAACAATATATAAATTACAATCAAATTTAATCTTATTCATAACATTATTGCAAAACCATTCTATACCTTTAACATTTGGATAATAATATGCTCCAACAAATAAAATATCAAAATCATTATTAATTATTTCTTTAACCTTGTTGCTTTTTTTCATATATATAGGTAAATTTAAATCACTTCTTTTTTTATAATATTTAAAAAATAATTCATCTTCTCTATTGTTTAAAGTAATATTAAAATCACTATATTTTGAATTAAGATATTCATTATAAATATTCACTATATAATCTGGGAAATATTTAACACCATATTCCTTTAGCCACAATTTACATAAATTTCTCTTTACATCATGATAGAAAGAAATAACCTTTATATTAGGGAATTTTCTTTTTATTGATTTTACTAACTTTCCATAAATAGAATTATCAACAAAAACTACATTATATTTATTTTCATCAATTTTTTTCAATATAGTATTTATAATGTTATTATTTATAAATGGACTATTTAACTCTAAAAAATTTTTCATTTTTTGAAATTTATTCTCATATCCTCTTATACAAAAGTATTGATCTTCTTTATAATTATTTCTTCCAGTTAAAGCAATTACATCTACATTTTCATAACCTACTATATCTCTTAACGTTCCCAAATGTGCTTTAGTAAGCTTATGAGCTCCAATATTTTTTTCTAATATAAAATCTGAAATATATAATATTTTTTTCATATAACTCCTTCTAAACTTAAAGTTTAAAAAATAATCTATCTAAATTTTCAACTTTTCTTTTTATATTAAATTTATCTTTTATAGTTTCATTAGAATTTTTGCATAATTCACAATATTTCTCTTCATCTAATTGACCTAATATTTTTATTAATTCCTCAAGCTGTGAATCATTATTAAATAAAAATCCATTTTTTCTATCAGAAATCATTTCTGGTATTCCATCAATACATCTTCCTATAACCGGAACAGATTCATTTAAACTTTCCAAAACAACTGTAGGTAATGGATCTTCTTTACTAGGTACAAAAATATAATCTACACTCTTTATAAAATCAGGTATTAAACTTCTTTCTAATTTACCGATTAACTCTATATTAATTTTTTTATCAAATATTTCTTCCTTTATTCCATTTAGAATTTTCTCGTCATAATAGTTAAAAACCATCTTCCCCTTAAATTTAGATTTTTCTATAAATTTGACCATTGATTTAGGACTTTTTCTTTCAATAAGTGCTCCAATAAATCCAATAGTTAATTGTTTATTTAATTTTCTTTCATTGTATTCAATATATTCTAATCCATTATATTGCAATATTATTTTTTCTTTTTTCACTCCACTATTCACTAATGAATCTTTTACAGCATTTGAAACAGCAATATATTTATATACATTTTTATCAAAAATTTTTATTAATTTTTGATTGATTGTACCATCTAATATCATGTCATGTATAAATAAATAAAATTTATTTGTTTTATTATTTATAAAATTTGAATACACAATATCTCGTGTATTATTTCCAATAATTGTTCTATAGTCCAAAAATTTTTTTAAATATCTATTAGTACTATAGATATTTAAAACTTTCTTGAACTTATTTTTTACTCCAAACTTACTTTTAGTTGCATTTACAGGATTTAATCCTTTATATTCAAAAACATTTTTAGAAAAACCCTTATAAAATTCTTTAACTTCATTTATACCCGAACATAATATATGTATATTGTTTTTATAATGAGATTTTTCAATATAATCTTTCAAAACAAATTCTGCTCCACTAATTTTGTCTGTTCCTGAAATAATTAATATATTGTCCATTATCAAACTTCTTCCTTTTTATCATTTAAATATATAGAATAAAATGGTGATTTTTTAACCGCCAATCTATTGCTTAGTTTTCCATAAAAACTATTCCCAATAACTCCTCTGACAATAGTTTTTATTAATTCTTTTTTCTTATTTTTTTCTTTCCACGAATCTTCAAAATGATGAATAGCATAATTATTTATTCCAAAAAAATTATAAATAAAAAATTCTTTTGGATAAATTTTAACTTCATCTAAAACTTGAGTCTTATTATTCAACTTTAATCCTTTTTTAATAAAAAACTTTGTAAATAAATCATTATTAGGAACCTCTTCTAATTCTAATGTTTCATATAATTGAAGTAATTCATTAATGGTTTTGCATTTTTTTTTGCATCCAATTGTAGAAGCTGCTAAATTACAATCATACATAAATCCTAAAAACATATCATTACTTAAAAATTCGTCTAATGGTTTTCTTAGTTCAACATCTGTATCTAAATATATTCCACCATAATCATATAGTACTTTTAATCTTGCATAATCTGATACAAATGCCCATTTTTTCTCTTCATATGCTTTTTTAGTGTATTCATGTTCATAAACATTAAAGTTTTTTTCATTCCATTCAACTATTTCATAATCACTATATTTTCTCCAACTTTCTATACATTTTTTTATTTTTTCACTTTTTTCACCATTTCCAAACCAAAAATAATGAATTGTTTTAGGTATTTTCTCCATATAAGTCCTCCCTATTGCAACCTATAAAAATAAAAAATATAAAATATAAATATATATAACTTCTTCCTTGCATATAATTTATTGTTAATGATCCTATCATTGACGCTAATATAAAACTCATATACTTTAAATCATTTAATTTTAAACTTATTTTTATAACTTTAAAATTTATTAATATAAATAGTAAGCTTCCTATTATCCCATAACTTAAAATTAAATATAATATTGTATTATCAACAAAAGAGTAAATATAAAAATATTCATAATTATTTGCTAAATAATTATTCATACCACTACCAATTTCAAAAACACCTTTTCCTAATAAAAATTCTTTTACATTTAAATTAAGAAATATATTTTTCCACACACCATTTATTCTTTCATATAAACTACCTAATACATTATTATTACAATAAGTTAATATAAAGAGAGCTGCTGCTACTATAAAAATTGTTATTGTTAAAATAATTAACATATTTTTTCTTATAAAATTAAAATTTTTAGTGTTTTCAAGTAAAAATTTAATAAAAATATATACTATTAAAACAATCAAAATTGTTCTAGATGTTGATAAAATAATATTAACTACTGCTAAAAACTTATATATTTTTTTCTGATTTGAAATATCTATTAAAAAAAATGCAA
Organism: Clostridium sp. LIBA-8553; assembly: GCF_057782465.1. Taxonomy (NCBI): domain Bacteria; kingdom Bacillati; phylum Bacillota; class Clostridia; order Eubacteriales; family Clostridiaceae; genus Clostridium; species Clostridium sp. LIBA-8553. The sequence goes on along the minus strand of NZ_CM173489.1, from coordinate 537,550 downwards.
AAAAATTACTTATTGCAAAAATTACAGAGTCACCTGTAACAGATGGAACTCTTAAATATTTTCCAATCTGCCATATCATGATTCCAGAAGCTTCATCTCTTCCATAAAAAGGACTACCCGTATAAAATATACTTGTCCATTTCCAACCTAATATAAATTCTAATACGGCTAAAATAAATCCAGATATTAAAAATATTTTAATTAATGCAGTTAGTTTTCTCATTAAAATTTTCTTTTCATTTATATTAAAAGAATTATTCATAATTAAAAATAATAATATGAAAGGTAATAAATTATCCCTTATTGCATAAAATATTTTTCCATCATCTATAGATATACATTGAAAAATAAAATTAAAAATATAAAAACAAGCTGCTATAAAAAATATATTAAGATTAATTTTTTTCTTCAAAAAAATATTTATCGTTAATATTGTTAAAATTATTATCAATATAACTTCTGGAAGTATCTTCTTAAAACTTAAAAACCCAAAATCAATAGCAATCTTAGTTAATAATCCATTAAAAATTATAGTTGCTACATAAATCACTATCAAAAAACTTAATATTTTATTGTTAAATTTCATTTTTCACACCATTTTGAACAATACTTGTTATAAACTCCAAAAAATTCACTCCTAAATTTGCACTACTATATTTTGAAATTATATTTTTTCTATATATTTCATCAATTTTTTTATAATTAAATAGTTTATTTTTCAAGTTAATAATAGATTTCTTATTTTCATCTTCTATTTTAAAATAATCAACTCCATCACTTAAAACTTCCTTGAAAATATTAATGTCACTAACTATACAAGGCTTATTAAAACTAATTGCTTCAATTGGTGGAATACCAAACCCTTCTGCTTTCGAAGGAAAAACAAAACAACTACAATTCTCTAATAATTTATTTTTTTCTGAACTTGATATATATCCTTTTAAAATTATACTGTTATCTACTCTATTAATTTCATCAATTTTTTCTTTTATTTTATTATCTCTAATATTTCCAGCAATATATAATAATTTTTCTCCTCCTTCTTCTCTATATAATTTAAAAGATTCTATTAATAAATCAACTCCTTTTCTTTTTTCAACATTTCCAATATAAAGAAAATAATTACAATCATCATTTTTTATTTTATTGTTTTTTACATCTACTATATTATAACTTACAAACTTTTTCTTTTTTACAGATTTTTTAAAAGCTTCCTCAACATTATTCTTCGTATCTTCAGATACATAAATAAAAGCATCACTTGCATTTATTGTTCTATTTATACAAAATCTAAAATATAATTTATATATTAATCCATAATATTCTGGTGTTGTTATTGGAAATATATCATGTATTGTCGTTACTATTGCTCCAAATGGATTTTTAATATTAATAGGCATTATATTGTTTGGTTCCCAAAAAATATCTGGTTTAATTTTAAATATATTTTTTTGAATATATTTAAAGTATTTATATACATCTAAATTTTTATCTACTTTTTTTCCATAACATATAACATCTATTCCTATTTTTTTTAATTGATTTAATTCAAAACTTTCTAAAACATCTGAAATTAATATAATTTTAATTTCATGATCTAAAATGGATTGTATAAAATTAAATGTATAAATTCCTATTCCACTTGGTTTGCTAGATAACTTTCTTACATCTATTAATATTTTCATTTCTAACCTCATTAAATTCACTTCAAAATTTTATCAAATTCTTTCAAAACATTTTTCCATTTATATTTATTTTCTATAAATTTTTTTGCTCTTTCAGACGAATCAATCAATTTTTTTTCATCGTCAATTAACTCCTTTATAATATTTATCATTTCTAAATCATTTTTACAAATAAACAGACCATTACCTTCATTTCCACAAATACCCTCCGACCCTATTTCATTAGTAACGACAGGTAATCCCATAGCCATAGACTCTAATACTTTAGTTTTAACTCCCGATCCATATGTTAATGGAGCCACAGAAATCCATGCACTTTGAACATGTTCTCTTAAATCTTCTACAATCCCAGTAACTTCTATATTACTATTTTTCATTTTTAATAAATATGATTCACTACATTTTCCTACTATTTTGAACATTAAGTTTGGATATACCTTTAGTAATTTATTAAAAATATTATCTATAAAATTGTCAACAGCATCTCTATTATGTGAAATATACATATTTCCTAAAAATACAATTGTTGGATTATCAGCCTTAGCTACAACTCTTTTAGAATAATAATCATAGTCTACTCCTATTGGTATAGTAATTGCTTTATTAAAATTCATTAACCTATTATATTGATTAGCTTCTAAATATGATACAAATATAAAGTCATCAAAATGCTTGCCTAAATCACACTCGTATTTTCTTAATAAATTAGCCTCACATTTCAAAATATATTTTGCTATTCTTTTATTTTTGATAATCTTAGAAAATACTTTAGGTACCTTATCTGAAAACTGTCCTAATATATTAGAATTTTCATTTATACTCTTACATTGTCTATAATATCTATTAGATATCAAGTCATTCATATCTAATACTTTTTTTATCCCATTTAATTTTTTTAAATATTCCGCTGTTCTCGCCATATCACAAATAACTATTTCATAATTGTTTTTTTTTATAAGTTCTTCTATAGTTCTCTCATTTTTATTATCGTAATACAATGACACTTGAATAGGCCATTTTTTTAGTATTAAACTATTTTTTAAACAATTTGAAACTTTTTTTATAAACTTAGGATACTTTGCGTAAAATATATTATTTATAAAATCTAATTTAATTTCATTATTTATTTCTTTCTTGCTATTTCTAAAACAAAACAAATCTATTTTACATCCAAATATTTCATTTAACCCTTTGCAATAATTATATAGAACAACTTCCCTACCACCTGTTATTGGATATATCTCTCTAGTCATTACATATAAAATTTTTTTCATTTTTTCCTCACTAACAATATTATAATACTTCTTTATAATCTCTAAGATTATCCATATAATCTTTTTTTACAATAAATATTGTATCTTCTGTTTCCACAGTCATAATTTCTTCAACTCCAATCATAACTACTTTTTTTTCTTTATTGATAGCCATATTAGATTTTGATTCTATAACTCTAACATTTTCATTAATAATGTTGTTATTTTTATCTTTTTCTCTGTATCTTTCTACAGATCTCCAAGTTCCAATATCATCCCATCCTATGTCACTTGGAATAACTCTTATTTCATCAGCATTTTCTAAAATTGCATAATCTACTGATATTGAATCAGTATTTTTATAATTATTATTTATAAATTCTTGAAGTTTTTCTTCATCAACCTCTTCTATTCCTTTTAAAGCTTCATAAGTATTAGGAATGTGTTCTTTCACTTTGTTTATTATATTATCAACAGTCCATAAGAACATTCCTCCATTCCATAAATATGAACCATCTGCTAAATATTCCTCTGCTTTCTCCTTATTAGGTTTCTCAACAAATTTCTCTACCCTTATTACTGCACTATTATTTACTAAACTTTTTTCTTCGTCAAATTTAATATATCCATAACCAGTTTCTGCTCTATTAGGAGTCATTCCTAGTGTAATAATTGACTTATCATTCTCTTTTAAATAACTCTGTCCATCTAAAAGTATCTCTCTAAATTTATCCTCATTACTTATTAAATGATCCGAAGGTAAAACAACCATTGTTGCATCTTTATAATATCTTTTAATAACTAAAGCTGATAAAGCTATACATGGAGCTGTATTTCTTCCTTCTGGCTCAACTATTATATTCTTTTCTGGTAATTCTGGTAATTGTTCTTTCACCAAAGCAATATACTTTTCACCAGTACATACAAAGATTCTTTCTATAGGAATTATAGGTTTAACTCTATCTATAGTCATTTGTATCATAGTTTTTTCGCCTATAAGCTTTAAGAATTGTTTAGGTTTTTTTTCAGTTGATAAAGGCCAAAATCTTGTTCCCTTACCTCCTGCCATTATTAATGCACATAACATATATTTTCATCCCCTTTGATCTAACTTGCACTTTCATCTCCAAAAAGTACAAAAAATGTTTTAAAAATTAACTTTATATCTAACCATAGATTTCTATCATGAACATACTTTATATCTAACTTCATCCAATCTTCAAAATCTATATCATTTCTTCCCATAACCTGCCAATAACATGTTAGTCCTGGCTTCACTTCTAATCTTTCTAACATCCATGGATCAAACTTAGCTACTTCCTTTGGAAGGCTTGGTCTAGGTCCAACTAAGCTCATTTCACCCTTTAGAACATTTATAAGCTGAGGAAGCTCATCTATACTAGTTTTTCTTATGAACTTTCCAACCTTAGTTATTCTAGGATCATGTTTCATTTTGAACATTGGGCCTGACATTTCGTTTTGTTCCATAAGTTTAGCTTTTAACTCTTCCGCATTACTAACCATTGATCTAAACTTGTACATATTAAATTCTTTTCCATACCGACCAACTCTGTTTTGTGAAAATAACACACTCCCCTTGCTATCTTCAATTTTTATAGCTATTGCTACAATTAAAAACACTGGACTTAATATAATTAATCCAAAGCCTGATCCAAAGATGTCTATCACTCTTTTTAAAAATAAGTATCCCTTGTTTCCTCGATCTACTTTTATATTTTTATATTCCTCTTGAATCTTCTCTACAGATTCATACATCAAGCTTTCCCCCTAACCAACAAATTTTAATCTTAACATCTATACTCTTTTATTTACTGAAAACTTATCTTTACTTTTAGTAAAATAGTATTGAATACATACACTCTAAACTTTTAAATATTTTTACTTTTTTTACATGATAAATGACAACTTAACACTTCAATATAATTGGAGTGTTAAGCTGTTTTATTTTAACTATTAATATTTTTTATAATAATGATAGTATTTTCCCCTTTGAGTCTCTTCTCCATTAAATACTGTTCCTATTATATTAGCTTTAACTGCTCTTAAGCCTTTCACAGCCTCAACTACAGCATCTTTTTTAGTTTGTCCATACTTTACAACTAATATTGTTCCGTCTACCTTTGTTGAAAGGATTTTTGAATCTGTTACAGCATTTACTGGTGGCGTATCTAATATTATGTAATCATATTTTTCTTCTAATTGACTTATTAAATGCTCCATAGCCTTCGATGCAAGCATCTCCGCTGGATTTGGAGGAATTGTTCCAGATGGTAATACATGAAGTCCTGATTCATGTTTATATACTACTTTACTAAATTCGGTACTACCAATTAAAAATTCTGACAACCCAATAGAATTACTTATTCCAAAATTTTTATGTACAACTGGTTTTCTTAAATCGCAATCTATAAGTATTACTTTTTTTCCATCCTGTGCAAAGGAAAGAGCTAGATTTCCACTAGTTGTTGATTTTCCTTCTCCTGGTTCTGAACTAGTCATAACAATTGACTTAACAGGATTATCAAAAGATGAATACTGTATATTTGTTCTTAGCGTCCTATAACTCTCAGCTGCAACTGACTGAGGATTACTCTCTAGTATTAACATTCACTTTCCTCTCCTTAAATATCAAGATTATTATAGTCTGGAATCGCTCCTATTATAGGTAAATCCAAAGTTTTCTCTAGTTCTTCTCTTGATTTAAATGTATTGTCTAAATATTCAAGTAGAAGCACTACTCCAACACCAACCATAAGTCCTAAAACAAAAGCAATAATTATATTAAGCTTTTTATTCGGACTAACAGGATGCTCTGGAAGTTGAGGGGCTTGTATTATTTGAATATTTCCATTTGGAATAAGTTTTTTAGATTCAGCAATAAACTCATTATTTATTGCTTCTGTAACTTCTAAAACTTCCTTTGGATTTCTACCTTTATATTTAAGATCCAATATTTGAGTATCCGCACTAGGTGTAACAGTTAAATTTTCTAATATTCCTTTAATTTCTTTGGAATCATAATTTAATCCAGCATTACTAACAGCCTTAGTAACCAAATCTGAAGTCTTTGCAAGCTCTGCATATGTCTTCATAAGCTGTTGATACATCATTACATCATTGTTATTATATGCATTATTATCTTGTGATTCCTGCTTACCAATAAAAAGCTTAGTTGATGCTTCATATTGTGGTTTTATAACAAAAAAACTTAATATTGCTGAAATTAAAGTTACCCCAATAGTTATTAAAGCTATTAATTTCCACCTTTTCTTTAAAGCGTAAGCAATTTCTTGTAAGCTTATAGTATTCTCTTCCATGAAACCTCCTATTTTATTAAGTATTTCTTAAGCAATTTTTAATATAGTTTTTATTATATTAACAAAATATCTCACTTAAATATAATATACCAAAATAAAATTTTCATAAAGTGGTTACATTTTCTTAATGTATTATTAATTTCTTTTTTTATTTATTTAAATTATTAAATTTAAATAAAAATAAAATTAAAATTAAAAAAAATTACTTTATATTACATGTAAAATTTTGGAGTAATATCATATTAACTTTTTTCAAACCAAATTAATACAAATTTATATTTATACATATTTTATTTTTTAATTTTTTATACTTTTATTAAGTTTTATAACTTAAATATATCTATAATTTCTTTTTAATAATTTGACTTTTTTCTACAAAAATATTTTTGTAAACTTTTTGTTAACTTATTTTTGAAAACATTTTAAACAAAAAAAATATATCTTTCTGATAATATAATCAAAAAGATATATCCTGAACTAAATATTAAATTACCTATTTTATCCTACCAAAACCACGTCTAAATATATAAAATTGATAAACACTTACCCTATTTTAAACAACTTGTTTACTGTAATCTTATTTACCAAACTACATTTATTTTCTTAAAAGTTTTAATATTCTTATCTATCACTTAATAATTCATAAAGCTATATTTTTTCAGCTTTATTTTTTATATTAGCAAACTACTTTCAAAATAAAAATCTTTTAAATCATGTGATGAACAAAAGAACTAAATTTTTATCTCACTCTTAATTTGCTTAAAAAATTTATTATTAATTAAAATTTCCTTCATAAAATAGAGAATTCTATCTTCTTTTAATAATTCATAATCAATATAAAAACTTTCATTTATTATATTCTCTATATTTTTTCTTCTATTAATCAAGCTTTCCCCTTCTATTCCAACAATTCCTTTCTCCCATTTCTCTAAATTGTCATATACCACAATTCTTTTAACTTCTTCTAGAACCTCTCCAGAAAGGCTTTCCATAATAGCCATAACCCCATCTTCAAATTCTTCAATGTTAATTTCTTTTTTCATTGATTCAGGATTTAATAAGTATGAAAGTAGCTTTTCTTTTATAATACATTCAAGGATATATTCTGGACATAAAACACCTTCTGCTCTTCCTTTATAGTTATAGACTATTTTACTATTAAAACTTTCTAGCTCCTGCCAATTTGATGAATTGATAAGCTTTATGAATTTCTCTCTAAATGTTTTATTTATGGATAATCCTAAATATACTAACTTTTCATATTTATAAGAAGGCTTACTCCACTCCAAAACTACTTCTTTATCTTCCTCATAATCGATTATTAACTTTTCAAGATTTCTAACTGTTTCATAAACTGAAACTTTATTTTCCTCAAAGGATTTTTTTAAGCTTAAGAATACATCCTTTAAATTAGAATCTTCCCTCTCTGCCCCTAGACTAATTAAAGCTTCTATATTCTTTTTATCTTCAGAAGCTCTCTTCTCATCCTTATAAGCAAACTCTCTATTTAATATAATCTTGTCTAAACTATTTAGTAAAACCCCTTTATTAATTAATTTATTCTTATATATTTCTTCTCTTACACTAATAAATTTATCACCAAAGTATCCTTCTTTTCCTATGGAATTTAAAAGAGAATCTAGCTTTCTTATTGCAGCATTCACACTCTCATAATGACTAAAATTATAACCGCTACATTTCTTATATTCCTTTTCCTCTTTATCTTCCTTATTTTCTTTATATTCTCTACATTTTATATATTCTCTATACTTTCTATCTTCTCTATTTTCAAAATAACCTTTTGAACTTTCATCTTCAATAAAACAAAGTCTACTCTTATTTAAATATCCATTTATTATTAAGTATTTTAATATTTCTTCATTATATATACTATTTTCATTTTCTTCTAAAACCCAAAGTATTCTATGAGAATTAACCATATTTTTTCTTACTTCATTAGAAATACTCTTTTCATTATTTAATTCATCTTCATAATAAGATAATATAAGATTCTCAAATTTTTCTTCATCATTAATCCATAAAGGCTTAAAATTCCCCTTTATTCTTATTCCATTAATTAATGGTTTCAATGTTATTCCTCTTAATTCCTCACTACTACTTGAAAAACACTCCAAAATCCTAAAAAACTGTTCTCTCAAATGCTGATCTGGCTTTTTATTAATTAATTCTAAATCAACAAGATCCTTCTCTAACTTTTCCTTTGAATCCTCTTCATCTTTTCTATAGGATAAACTAAAATAAACAGATGCCATAGAAGATATGCTCTTTAAATCATTTAACCTTAAATTCTCCTCTTCAACATATGATGATTCATATTCATTAAATGATCTATCCTCACCATATAATTCACATTCATCAACTAATCTACCTTTGGCATATAATTCACCTTTATCAAATGACTTATCTTCATCAAATAATTTATCTTCACCATATAATATATTTGCATCACATAATTCATCCTTATGACATAACCTATCTTTATTAGAAAAAACAGCTTCTTTACCACATTCTCTATCTAAAATTTTAAGAGTCCACTTTGTTTCATTTCCAAGATTCTTAGCTTCTTCAAGAAAATTCTTTAATATATTCACTCTCTTATGTTCTACTTCTTTAATAATCTCTTCAATTAAGCTATTAAATCTTTCAGAAAACTCTTTATCCTCTTTAGTTAAAAATTTATAATAAGCTTCCTTTATTAATTCATCCTTATTATCACCATAAATAAAATTTGTCTTCTTATTAATATTACAAAATCCTATCCATGAATCCTTAGCTAAGTTTTTAACTTTTTCTGTTATTTTATTATATAGTGAATGAGTTTCTTCATTAATATATGCAAAATCATTTCCTAATTTAAAATTATAAAATAATAAGTTAAAACTATTTTCTCCATGTCTTCCTTCAGTTAAATTTCTATATATGCTTAACTTACTTTCTTCATTTGTCTCATCATTGGAGTAAAGGCCATATTTATTATTTAACTTTTCACTTAAAAGCAAAGCTTCTATTGAATAATATATATTCTTTTTAAGTTCATATGTTAAGGCTTCCTTTGATAAAAATGTACATACGAATTCAAGTTCATTTGATTTATTACAAATATGCGCTTCAAAACTTCCCTCCATATTAATGCTTCTATTCACTTCTAAAAAATTTGTTTTTACTGATCCTATGTATTGAGACAGTATTCTTTTTATAGATTTATTTCCTTTTCCTATTAATTGAATTTTTTTATCCTTATACTCACATATTTTATTTAAGCATAAATTTTTGCCATTCTCCCTTCTACTCTTTAATGGAATATACTTCTCTAATATATCCACTTTAAAATCATCATATAATCCATTTTTAAAGATAGTATTATCAAAAACAATATCAACAGCCTTTTTACTATACATTGTCTTACATTTTAAATACCCATTAAAGTCACCATAACACTCCTTGTTATTTATGATGCTTTTAATTTCATCAACTATCTCTTTGGCCTTATCATAATCTTTTCCTACATCAGCTCCTAAACTCTTAGTAATGGACTTTACATTGCTCTTACTATCCACCAGTAGTGGATGCTTAAAATTAACAGTAAAAACTCCTCTGTTTTTAGGTTCCAGCAAAGAAACGCTTCTTTCCTTTTCTAATCTGTTCATAAATTCACCTATTCCCTCAAATTAAACTTAAACTTCAAAATAATATTTAACATAGTTTATTTTTCTTTAACTTAAGGCTCTATTTTAAGTCAATGTTAATTTTAAGGTTATCCTACAGCTCGCTCTGAAAATCAACACTAGTTTAAAATATAGCCTAACTTAATTATATTAAATAAGCTTGATTCATTTTATACGCCACTAGCGTTTTTAATAATAAGTTTAAATATTGAAGAAATAAAAAGATGATATATCAAAAGCTACTTAAAATAAAACTTATCCCCTTTCCCCTAGGATTATTAGATAATCTAATAGTTTATAGGTTTTATTCTTTTTCACTTTGACATATCATCTAAAAAGTAAACTATCTATTTATAATCTTTCATTGCTTCTCTAATCTTTTTTAATAAGCTATCTTTTCTATGTCTAACCTTCCCATAAGTCATTTCATCTCTATGCTCTTCATAATATTTTTGTAGATTTCCTCTGTCCTTATGAACATATAATATGAATTCTCTGTCACTCTTAGGTAATGATCCTAATACTTTTATTAAAGCTCTTATTCTTTCCTTTTCTATATACTCATCCTCTATAGAAATCTTATCTTCAAGAGTATCCTTAATAATAACTCCAGATCTAGTGGGTTCTTCTAAGCTTGAAAAGTTTTCATTGTTATCCTTTTTTCTGCCCATTGTTCCAAGCTTATTTTTAACATTAGTACTTACAAAGAATATAAAATCTGAACCAAAATCTCCATCGAACTTATGAACTGACTCAATAACAACACATCTAGCAATCTGCTCCAAATCCTCAAGGGTATACCCATTTAAAAAGAATCTAGATGCATGCTTATGAATTAATCCTTCATATAACCCTATGATTTCTGCCATAGCATCCTTATTTCCATCCTTTGCTCTTAAAATAAGTTCATTGATTGCAGCTCTATTTCCTTTCTTTGCATTTTCTCTAAGCCAAACTAACCCCTTGCTTCTTAACTCACTTACCCTTCTTTCCATAACTCATACTCTCCCCTAACCTAATACCTATCATTTTCTTAATTTTAAAACCTCTCAAATCAAAAATTCATCTGATAGCTACTACCTATAAAATTTTCATTTATACAAACAAAAATTTTACTTTCTTAGAGTATTTAACTTTAAACTTAGAAATCCTATCATTCTAAATAAATATTTTTCAGTTATGTTATTTAAATCTATTTATCGCAAGTTATTTTACATAACTTGTACTGTTATGTTATTTATTGTAAATTAATTTTATCATTATAAATTCTAAAACTCAATGAAAAAACTTATTATTTTCTATATTTTTACAATAAATACATAAATGAAATAGCTTATTCTTTTGCTAGTAAAAGTAAAGAAAATAAAAATACTCTCCTCACTAAACAATTCTTTTATTAAGTAAACTAAATCCTACATTTATAGTAATAAATAAGTCTTCACTATATAAATATGAATTAAAGTTAGAAAAAGCTATGAAAATTTAAAATATTCCTAGATATTTTTACATATAACTATTTTTCTTATTTTCATTCTCTAACTTCCTAAAACGCAAAAATTATTCACGATATTATATGATATTACAAAATCAACTATAAATAGCTGTATAAAGACTAATAGAAAAATTAAAATTTCTAATAATGAAGTTATAAGCTTAAAACAAATAGTTAAATTAAATAGGAAAATGATAAATAAAAAAAGACATAATTAGGACATGAAAAGAAGTAACTGAACATCTGTAACTCATAAAATACGTGTTTTACTTCTAAAGGTTGCTTTAATATATTCCTGAAGAAAACTTAAAGATTTATAAAGAAATTATGTTTAAAATTTATAATAATAAAAAAATATAGACCAACACCGCATAATAAATCTAAAAATCTTAGAAAAAATTTTAAAACGTAATTTTACAATTTCTAATATTAATGAGAAATGTGAATTAAATATACTTTGTATAAATATCCAAACTGATTGATGATATTATTTAGATTGTGTATTCTATTACACTCTAATAAAATAGTGGAATGCTCCCTCAACAAAATATTGCCAATTATTTTGTAATATTAGAATTGAAAAATTAATGTTCTCTTTAATCAATACATAAAAAATATATTGCTTGATATAATAACTAGAAAGTTCAATTGAAACAAAAAAAGCACTTCAGTTTAATATTGAAGTGCTACTTAGAAAAATAAAGTTTTTTAGCTGTATCTACTTTATTAGCTTCACAGAATTTTAATAAATACCCTTATTTCTATTTTAAAAACTGTTTAATCCTTCCTTTCAAGGTAATAAACTCTTTAGTTCTAACAAATATACATAAACAGATTAAAGTAGGTATTGTAAATACTATTATTGCTTTTAAGATTAAACTTAGCCAACCAGTTACTAAAATGCTTTTTGTTATTTTTACTGTAACAAAAGATGTTGTTAATAAAATAGTAAAATTAATTAAATGTAATCTAAAATATTCTTTAACTGACTCATTAAAATATGTTTTAAAAAGAAGAATTGGTTCATACCAAAAATATGTGCTTAATTTTGCTAATGCTGAAGCCAAAATTATTCCACCTATTCCAAACTTTAATCCCAATAATACTGATAATATAATATTTATCAAAGCAGTCATCAACATCACATACTTAGTTTTTATAAATAAACCAGTAGCTTCTCTATAAGACCAAATCGGCGGTAATACACATGATAAATAAAAATTAGCTAATATAGCAATTAATGTGAAATTATCTAATATATAATTTTCTCCAATCCATAATATAATAAAATCATTTATTAAAATATATAAACAAATAGTGCATATAATTCCAATTATAAAACTAAACATCTGTAATAACTTAAATACTTCATATTTTTTTTCAAAATCTTCCTCTAACATCAAATTTCCTATACTAGCATTTAAAGAACTGAATATAGTTGTAATAAATCTACTTATAGTACTTATAATCATATTATAATTTGAATAATATCCTACAAATACAGTACCAACTATTGTAGAAATTAAAATATTATCAGTTCCATTAATTAAAACACCAGATATTTTATAAAGAAATACTGCTTTAATATTTAAAAAAATATTTTTCTCTTCTTCACTACTCAATTTATTATCACCTTTTAAAAACGGATATATTTTATCTGCTTTATATGATATAAATAAGTTATTTATAAATGTACTAAAAATTTGTATTATTAAATAAATAATATAATTTTTAGTAACAAATAAAAATATTGTTTGTAATATGATTCTAATAATATTTATTACTGTAGAATAAGTTGATAGTATATATCCCTTTTGATCGGCATTAATAACAGATGATTTGTACACAAATAAATATGAAACTACAGAATTGATTAAAAATAGTATGTAGTACAACTTTAAATTTTCTATAGGATTTTCTATATTTACTAAATCATTTAAAAACGGAATTAAAGAAATTCCAATTATAGCAACAGCTAATGCTATTATTCTGTAAATTTTTCTATAGAAGTTAACTAAAGCTACAATCTTTATATTATCATTTTCCTTTAATGGTTTATAAAAACTATATATCATTGCACTACCTAATCCTAAATCAGCTAATGATAGCATCATCAATATATCTGAAAATAAACCATTAATTCCTAAATATTCAGCTCCAAGCACTTGTATAAAGATAGCTCTACTGAAAAAATTTAGAAACATAATTGCTATTTGATTCCCTAAAGAAAAAACTATATTCTTTATAGAATTATATGTTCTACTCTTATACTTCATAATATTCCTCTAATTACTAAATCTTTTACAATAATAAAGCTTTTTTTAAATCTTCAAATTTATTTTTACAATCATTAAAAACTTTATCCTTATTATTTTGTTCTTTTAAACTTTCTACTAAATCTTTAAGATTATTAATCTCACAATAATCTATTAATTTAATATATTCTAAATCTTTAAGCCAACATTTATAGCTTTCCTCAATCTTGTGATTAGAATTTTTTAGTACTATACATGGTGTTGCTGTTATTGCACAGAAAATCATGCCATGTAATCTATCTGTTATAACAACCTCAGCACTACTTATAGTTCTCCATATTTTGGTCAATTCTTTATCTCTTTCTTCAATAGAAACACTTTTTTCTAGTATAGTATCTGTTACTGTTACCTTTTCAAAATTTTCATTTAAAATTGAATATATTTTCTTTGTATCTTCTTCACTAATATTCTTTTCTATATCTCTTCTTAAGCAAGTTACTATTCCTCTTCTTTTGTTATTATTTCTTTTATCTAAAAACAAAACTATATCAGGAGTTAATATTATATTGTCTTTTTTAAATGTGTTAGTCATAATTTTATATGATTTTTTTTCTCTAGCAACAATTTTAATATTATTATGTTTATTATAAACCTTCTTACTTTTACTTAATTCTTTTTCTCCATATGACGTTTCTGTAAAACATATAGTTTGAGGAAAAGATATAATCTTATTATTCTTAAATTTTTTTATTATATAACGTCTTATATATTCTTCCCCAATATACAAATCTCCCATATTTCCACCACCAGGTATTATAATTATGTCATCATTTGATATTATTTTTTTCAAATTTTTAGTTTGACTTAAAACTTTTGATAGTGGTATTTCTACAATGTCATAAGATGGTAAAATATTTTTCACAAATTCTTTTTGTGCATAAACAATTGCATGATCTCCTAAATTTTCATGTTCAGGAGTCTGCATCATAAAGATTTTTTTCTTTTTTGTTTTTTTTAATAAAATATCATTTTCTTCTTTAAAATTGTTTTTTAATACTGATTTATAAAATCCTAAATTTTTAACCAAAATTTTTATATTATTAACCATTTGATACTCCTAATTTGTTAAAAAGAATTTTTCTTATCTTAATCAATCTTTTATAATAAAAATATAAAATCAATTTATTTTTTAAAAATTTCAACAATAAATTTTTATTATTACTTGATTCTAAATAATAACCAATTTCTTTTTCCATAAATTTCAAATATTTTTTTTCATGAATTCCTGAAAGTTCAATATAAATTTCAATAAGATTATTTATTTGTAAAGATAAAATTTCTTTAAATTCATCGCATTCATTGTTTAATATATTAATTAAACTTTTTATAACTTCTAATAAACTTTTATAATTTTTTTCTGAAACAGCTTTTTTAGTTATGCTATTCATTCTTTGTCTATATAAATAAAATGAATTATTTTCATATTTTACTTTTTTAGCTTTTAATAATACTCTTGTCATAAACTCTTCATCCTCATAAATAATACCTTCTTTAAACAGCAAATTATTACTAATAAGAAAATTAGTATTATATATGTCATCCCAAACTTGTACACAATAATTCCTATTTTTTAGTTGAAGTTTTAGCATTTCAAAACCATTCATAATATTAGATTTAATAATTTCATTGCATCTTTTATTTTCTACTACATACTTTTCATCAAACTTTTTATGATTACACAGTAAAATATCTAAATTATCTCTTTTTATATTACTAACCAATTCATTTAACGTATTTTTTTTCAATTTATCATCACTATCTAAAAATAATATATATTTTCCTTTTGCATTCTTTAATCCTGTATTTCTTGCTGATGATAACCCTAAATTTTTTTGATTTATAATTATAAATCTATTATCCAAAAACTTCTTTATTCTTTCCATACTTTTATCAGTTGAACCATCATTAACTATTATTACTTCAAAACTATCTAAATTTTGATTTAAAACAGATTCAATACATTCTTCTATATATTTCTCAACATTATAAACAGGTATTATAATACTTAGATCAACCATTATTCCTCCATCAATTACATTCATTTGTGTATTTACCAATTATTTTTATTTTTTTACTGACACCTTTTAAAAACCATTCATATTCTAAATCAATATGTCCTATATCTATTGCTTGAAAACCTAGTCTAAATAAATCATAAGCTAAAATTGTAGCCGTTGGTCCTAATGAAATTAGTATTAATTTATTCTTTTCAACTGTTTTTACTCTCTCAATTATTGAATTATATTCGAAAAAAGCATTTTCAGCAGAACATTTTATTCTTTCCACCTTCTTGCAATATTTAAACAAATCATTACCTTCACCTAAATTACTTTCTTCCCCTTCAACAATTACAATTTCTTTATCATTCCAAATTTTCTTTAAGTTTTCAAATTTTTGTTTAGAATTTTTTTTATCTTTATAAATTATATACGGCCTTGAAATAAATGAATTATAATAAATTTTTTCTTTACTTAATAATTTAATCCATTTTAATCTGTTAAAAGTTAATACTTCACTCCAATAAAAAACTGATTCTTTTGTATACTTTTCCAAATCACTAAATACATCGGGTAATCCAACAATAAAATTTTTCTCATTACTTTTCAAAATTTCTTTTAATCTAATACTTAATAACTCATTATATTCTTGAAATCCGATATCTTTTCCAAATATTATTCTAAATTCACCATCTCCATATCTAGCTAATGAACACTTTTCATCTATTATTCTTTTAATTAACTCATTCTCATCTTTTATACTAGGACAATTTATTAAATGTCTAAATAAATTGTTTATATTTTTATATAAATAATACAATACTTCCTTTGTATACTTATTACTACATATTTTTCTATAAAAATACTTTATTCTTTTCAATTATTGAATCTCCTCCTATATTAGAAATTCCTAAAAATAAAAATATCCAAAATGAAAAGTTGAAATAAATATTAGAGCTTAATAATAGAACTGGACACCAAGATACTAATATCATTAAAGAAAAAATTTTAAAATATATATTTTTACTTACAATTATCTTTACTATTGAATTTAATACAAATATAAGAATTATAATACTTCCAGTAATACCATAATAAATTAATATATCTAAGAAAATATTGTGTGTGTATATTCCATATACAGCTTCATAGCTTCCCATTCCATTTCCTAATATTAAATTCTCTGATATAATATTTTTTGCATTTTCCCATAGTTCATTTCTGCTGTTTAAAGATATATTATTTCCATTCAACGCTGCTAAAAGTGTGTTTATTGAATAACTATTTATTTCATACGATTTCAATACTTCTGATATTATTTTCAATATACTTCTTAAATTAAATATTAAAAATAATACTACTGTATAAATAATTGTATTTTTAATATTAATCTTTTTGTATTTTTTAGATAATATATATATTAAAAAAATATATATTATACTAGCTAAAAAAGCTCCTTTATTAGCAAATATTAACAATTCAACTAATGCTATAATTTCTAATATTATAAACTTTTTATTTTTTTCTATTTTTCTTTTAGTATGTAAACCTATAAAGCATGGTAACATTCCATTAAACCCAAAATTCATATAAGTTTCAGATAAATTATAATCATAAAATGGATCTAAAAAATATATAAAAAATATTAAAATCGAAAAGTTGCAATAATAATATATAAATTTTTTACAATCCTTAGAATTCGAGAATAAAATTAATGGAATAACAGCATATATACAAAAGTTATAGAAATATTTAATCATATATGAATTTTCTCTTAATAACATATATATTAAATTAACTATAAAAACAATTATAATAAAAAATATGGCTTTTAAATTTTCTTTTCTTAACTTTAGTTTATTATTATATAGATATATTGATATAATTATAATTAAATTAATTAATAATATTAATTTTGAAGCTTTTCCTACTCTATTATTTATAGGTTTTAATATTATTGAACTTAAAATATAATAAACAAATAAAAATTCATTAGAAATTTTATTTAAGAAATTCATATTTTTTTCCAACCTTATTTTTGGAATAAACTAAAAAATCCAAATTAACTGCTAAAGGATATTTTATAAATAATTTTAAATAAACCTTCATAGCGTGTAATATTCTCCAATTTTTCAAATGACTTAATATTACACCCCTTCCTCTGCTCAATATTATTAATTTTTTTTCATCTTTGCTAAATAAATTTATTTTGTCAATATTATCGTTAAGATATTTCCTTATTTGTTGTTCATTATCAATACTGTTAGGGAAATTACTTCTATCACTTATATCAAATTCAACTAATACATTATTCATAGCGCCGATTTTATGTCCTTTACTAAAATATCTTAAAAGAAATGCTGCTTCTTGATGTTTTTTATAAGATTCATCCCATCCTTCAAATTCTAAAATTACATTTTTCCACATCATTATGCTATTAGTGTATATCAAATTTCTTCCACTTAAAATTTCTAAACTTAAATCTCCTGATAACATACTAGGAATTATCTTATTATCTCTATTACAAGCACAATAAACTGCTTTAAAATCTGTATTTATTCTCAAAAATTCAACTTGCTTTTCTACTTTTTCAGGATAATACCAATCATCATCATCTAAAAATGTTATCAATTCACCATTACTATTATAAATTCCAGTATTTCTTGCTACGGATCCATTGCTATTTTTTTTATGTTTCAAATATATAATGTTTTTATTTCCTTTATAACGTTCCATAATTAAAGAAGTTTCCTTCCTAAATATTGAATTTTCATCATTATCATCTACAACTATAATTTCTATATTTTTATAAGTTTGATTTAAAACAGAATCAATAGCTCTTGTCAACATTTCTGAACGCTTATATGTAGTTATAATTACACTAACTTTTATCATAACTAACTCCTCTTATTCTTATAATTCTATATATTATTTAAATTTAAAATTGGTTCACGACCAATAGAATAATAATTTAATTTTCTCTTTTCTACTTCATCAATTTCATAACAATTTCTTCCATCAAAAATTATTGATTTTTTCATTAATTCTTCATATTTAGATAGACTTAATGTTTTTATTTCATTCCATTCAGTAAATATAAATACAGCATCTGCATTAACTAAGGCCTCTTCTGGAGTATATGCATAATTTATTTGATATGGACAAACTTTTTTAAATTTCTCTATTCCAACAGGATCATATGCTATTATTTCCGCCCCCTCATCTATTAGTCTTTTTATATTAGGTATAGATGGTGCCTCTCGTAAATCATCAGTACCAGGCTTAAAAGTTAAACCAAGTATAGCAACTTTTTTTTCTCTAAAACTTCCTAAAACTTTTTTAGCATTTCTAAATAATTTATACTTTTGATTTTCATTTACTTCTATAGTCGCTTTTATAGTCTTTAACTCATATCCATGATCGTTTGACAGCCAATGTAATGCTTTTGTATCCTTTGGAAAGCATGAACCTCCATATCCGAGTCCAGCATTTAAAAATTTATCTCCTATTCTTTTGTCATAACTCATTCCACTTACTACATCTTGTATATTAGCTCCAACTATTTCACATAAATTAGCTATTTCATTTATAAATGAAATTTTTAAAGCTAAAAAATCATTTGATGCATACTTAACCATTTCTGCTGACTTTCTATTCATAGTAACTATTGGTTGGTTAAATACACTATAAATTTCTTTTAATATTTTTTCAGCTTTTTTTGACTCAACCCCTATAACTATTCTATTAGCATATAATGTATCTTTTACTGCACTTCCTTGTGCTAAAAATTCTGGATTCGAAGCTACTTCAAATATAATATTATTTTTTTTATGAATATTTAAATACTCTTCTACTTTATCATTTGTTCCTATAGGTACTGTTGATTTTACTACTATTAAACAATCCTTCTCTGCATTCTCAGCTATTTGCTTACAAACATCGAATACATAATCTAAATTTGCAGATCCATCTTCTCTTTCTGGAGTTCCTACTCCAATAAACACCACATCAGCAAATTTATATGCATTTTTATAATCAGTTGTAAAATTAAGTCTCCCATTTTTATAATTTTCAACTAATATTTCTTCTAATCCTGGTTCATATATAGGTGAAATTCCTTTTTTCATAATTTCAACTTTTTTAGTATCTATATCAACACATGTAACATTATGTCCAACTTCCGCTAAACATGCTCCTGTAACTAATCCAACATATCCTGTACCTGAAACTACTATTTTCATTTAATCCTCTCCCAATTCTCTTAAATACATATTTTTTCCTATTATCATAAATTTAATAGCATTTATCATGTTTATTGTTTTATAATATTTCTTATATTTTCTTATAGCAAATTGTAATATAAAAATTAAAGACATTTTTTTTGACATTGCTGTAAACGCAGCTCCTTTTGATTTAAAATAATCACTATTGTATCCTTTAAACCAAGTAGAATTACCTACATATAAATCTGCAATTTTTAAAGGTATATACTTTATTTTCAATCCATTTTCAATACATCTAAAAAGAAATTCACTTTCTTCCCCCATAAAATACTTTGCACCTGACCCTAAAAGTTCATTAAAACATATATTTTTCTCAATTATAATGTTTCTTCTAAAAGCTATTTCTACTGATGAAATTTTCATACTAGATATATAGTTTATTTTTTTACTTTTCAAAGGATATTTTTTAAACTCCTTATCAATTCCTTCTACTTGAAATGCTATTAAATCATAATCTTTATTTTCATCGAATGCATCCAAAATTATTTTTTCCATATTATCTAAATAAATTAAATCATCATCCGCTAATATACAAATTTCTCCTAAAGACTTCTCTAAAGCTAAATTTCTACTTTTGCTCAATCCTTTAGTTGTAGAATCAATTCTTCTTATTTTTTTTCCATCTTTAATAATTTCTTCATCTGAGTCAAAATCAGTTTGATTTATTATAAGACAATTATTTTTTATGTTCATTTTTTCCAATATATCAAAATTACATCTATTCATTGTTGATAGTAAAATTTCAAACTTCATAAAATTCTCCTTAATAAATTAACTGTATTTCTTTATACTATTAATTGAAAATCTAGCTGTATAATATAATGATTTTATAAAGTTTAACTTTTCTTCTTTAAAGAATATATTAAACAATGGTATAACATTTTTAAATTTACTTGACGACCTACTTCCTTTTGAAACTCTATATGTTGCTAAATTTTGATTTATCCCATAAGCAACCTTTGATTCTTTAAGTAACTTTAACCAAGTCAAATAATCCTCATGCCTATCAAAATTATAAAATTTAAAATTTTTTAAATATTTTTTATCAATTATAACTGTATCGCATGACATGTAATTCTTGAAAAACAAATCATTATAGCTTATTTTATCTGGTACACTAAAACTTCTTATTTCTTTTCTGTCCATAAATAATATTTCATATGAAGTAAAAGACACAGCTATTTCTCTACTAATCATATAATTTATTTGGACCTCCAATTTATTATTTCGCCATATATCATCACTATCCAAAAATGCTATAAATCGCCCTTTTGCATTATTAATAGCCACATTTCTAGCATTAGCCGGACCTAAGTTTTTCTCTAACTTAATAAGTTTTATTCTTTCATCTTTTTTTTGAATATTTTCTATAATATTACATCCCAAATCAATTGAACAATCATCTACAATTATTAATTCCCAATTGCTATATGTTTGCATCATTACACTCTTTACACTTTCCTCTATGTATTTCTGTGAATTATACATAGGCATTATTACTGAAACTAATTCCATTTTTTATTTATTACTCTCCTTCTTTTATACCTTCGCTCTTAGCTACTTTAAATACAGTCATGAATATTATTTTTATATCTATAAAAAAACTTTGAATATCCATATATTCTTTATCTAAAGTGACTTTTTCTTCTAAAGGAATTTCATCTCTTCCATTTATTTGTGCCCATCCTGTTAATCCTGGAACTAATTTCTGAACACCCACTCCAGTTCTCATTTCTTTTAAATCATATTGATTATAAAGGGCCGGTCTAGGCCCCACTATACTCATTTCTCCCTTTAATATATTTATAAGTTGGGGTAATTCATCTAAGCTTGTCTTTCTAAGAAATTTCCCAACAGGAGTTATAAATAATGATGGATCTTTTAGAAGATGGGTAGCTACATTAGGTGTATCTACTCTCATAGTTCTAAATTTTAAGATATAGAATTCTTCATTATCTTTTCCTATTCTTCTTTGCTTAAAAAATATTGGTCCCTTTGATGTTAATTTTATTATTAATGAAATTATGAATATTAATGGAGAAAAAACTATTAGTGCTATAAGACTCATTAAAAAATCAAATATTCTCTTCATCCTCTTCATTCCCTCTTTCAATTAATGTTGCTGCTATCTCTAAATTAGCTCCTTCATTATTTTCCTCTTTATCTAGTCTCTTGTAAGTTGGTACAAACTCCTCAATTTTATCTTTTAGTTCACCTTTACTTCCGTACTTGCTTATATATAAAAGTTCATCTATATTTTCTTTAATTTCTTCAAAATCAAAATCTCCAGGTTTTCCAATAAATATTTTTTTATGTGGAGTCTCTTTTAATCCTTCTTCTTCCATAAGAAGCTCCTCATAAAGCTTTTCTCCTGGTCTTAATCCAGTTATTTCTATATCTATCTCTTCAAAAGGCTCATACCCTGATAATCTTATTAGATTTTGTGCTAAGTCATATATCTTAACCGGTTTTCCCATATCTAAGACGAAAATTTCTCCACCCTTAGCATATGCTCCTGCTTGAAGAACAAGTTGAGCAGCCTCTGGAATTAACATAAAATATCTTGTTATATATTTATTAGTTAATGTAACTGGACCACCTGCTGCTATTTGCTTTTTAAATAGTGGGATTACTGATCCATTACTTCCAAGAACATTACCGAACCTAACTGCCACAAACTCTGTTTTACTTTTCTTATTTATAGCCTGTACAATCATTTCACAAATTCTCTTAGTTGCTCCCATAACATTTGTAGGATTAACTGCCTTATCTGTTGAGATTAAAACAAATTTTTCTACATTATATTTATCTGCACACTCAGCTGTATTTAAAGTTCCCTTAACATTATTTTTTATAGCTTCTCCTGGACTATACTCCATTAGAGGAACATGCTTATGAGCAGCAGCATGAAATACTACCTGAGGTTTATATCTTTCAAAAATATAATCCATTCTTAATTTATCTCTTACTGATGCTATAACAACCTTTTTATTTAATTTAGGGAAACTTCTATTAAGTTCATTTTCTAAGTCATAGGCATTATTTTCATAAATATCTAAAATTATAAGTTCTTTTGGATTAAATAATGCTATTTGTCTACATAATTCTGAACCTATAGAACCTCCTCCACCAGTTACTAGGACTCTCTTATTTCTTATATAATCTCTTATTTCATCCTTGCTTAGTTTTACTTCTTCTCTTCCTAAAAGGTCTTTTAAATTAACATCTCTCATCTTTGTTAAATTGACTTTTCCACCTATCATTTCATAAACTCCAGGCATAATTTTTATTTTAACTTTAGTTTGTTGACATACTTCTATGATTCTCTTTTTCTCCTCTGAGGTAATTGAAGCTATAGCTATTAAAATTAAATCTACCTTTTGATTTTTTACAATTTCTTTTATTTCATTTCTATTTCCTAAAACCTTAACCCCATTGATATAAGTACCTAACTTACTTCTATCATCATCTATAACTCCTATAGGTTTAAATCCAGCTCCAGTTTCTCTTTTCATTTCATTTATAACTAATCTTCCACAAGAACCAGCTCCTACTATAAGAACATTCTTTTTTTCTTCTATTCCTCTTATGGTTCCATGAACTATTAACCTTCTGTACATTCTAAAAGAAAGCCTAAATCCTATGGTTAAAACCATGGTTAAAACACCAGCTAATAATATTATCATTACAGGCACTTTTTTATTTACCAATAACATTAATACTAAATTTAATAAACACCCAATACCACAAGCTGCAGTTCCCTTCATAAATTCATCTATTCCTGCAAAGTCCCATAAACTTTTGTACATTTTAAACATTCCAAATAAAACCAAATATATAAGTACTATTATAGGCATCCATTTTAAATAGGTTACCCAATGCTCTGTTGGAATCTCCTTAAGACTTGGTCTATGAGTAGAAAACTTTACAAGCATTATAGAAATATATGATATATTTATCAGTAGCACATCTACCAATAAAATTAGGAAACTTTTTAATTTGCTTACCCTAGACACCCTTACTTTACCTTCTTTCTTAATAAAATAACCATTTATTGTATCGCTTTTTTGTAAAATGCTACTTTTTTAAAAAAATTTTACAAATCAAATCATAAATTTATTAAATATATAACTTTTGAATTAAGTTCATATTACTTTTTCATCTGAATTAATTTATTTGAAGCTTCATATTATAAATTCAGTCACAAAGAAATATATATACTTTAAATAAAGCTAATATAACTAGAACTTTAATTTATTATTCTTAATTATTTTTGTAATATTTTTGTTACTCGTTATTTATTTTTATACTTTTCTTTGTTCACGAATATAATATAATATTTCTTTTTCTTCTTAAAGAACGATTTTTCTTACATTTTCTTAACAAAACGTTTTTTTTTGTTATTTATTATCTTATTTTTAAATAAAATTTAATTTTATTCTTTTCTTTTGAATAATAATTTCATAAAAACATCTTTATGGAAATATCAAAAAACAATTCTCTCTCTTTCGACAAAAATCTTCTTTTATTAATTTCCTGTAAATTTTAATTTTTTTAGTTATTATTCAATAATTTCTTCGAAAAATTCCTCACATTTACTTTTAATGGTTTTATTTATCTTTAAATTTAATCCTTATTTTACATTTAGTTGGTAAATTCCCAAAATTTTTATGTTAATATTTATAATAAGCTTTTATTGAAGGTTATATTAATAAAAGCTATTTTTAATTTTTATATTTAAGAGGTGCTTCACTTGAAAGAATTAAAAGAATTACTAAAAAAGATAAAATGGATTTACAATCAATCAAAAATAATAATTCCTATGTTAATTGTAATAGTATTAATAGGATCTGCTCTTTCATTAGTAGGCGTCTATGATGCCTTAGTCTCTAAAAATTTAATTGATAGTGCCATTTCTGGAAATACTCCATCTGTTGTAAAATGGTTAATAATTATGGCATCAATAATGTTACTTAATTTAATATCATCACCAATAACTGCTTTAATAAGAACTTATACCTCTACTAAAATGGCTCAAACGCTTCAGAAAAAGCTTTATGCTCATATAACCTATAGTAATTGGCAAGAATCTTCTAAACATCATAGTATGAGCCTTTTAAGCAGGTTAACTAGTGATGTTAATACAATAACAAGTACAGTTCTTCAAACAATACCAGCTATATTTTCTCTTTCCATAACCCTTATAGCTTCATTTACAACTTTGGTTTATCTAGCTCCATCTGTTGCTATGGTAGCAGTTTTCATAGGACCTTTTTTACTATTAATAAGTAGATTGTTTGCTAGAAAACTAAAAAAAATATATAAGGAAATTCAAGAAGAGGATGTTAAATATAAAACATTTATTCAAGAAAGCATAAAGAACCTAATAATAGTAAAAACTTTTTGCTTAGAAAAGCTTAATTTAGAAAAACTTAGTGATATTCAGAAAAATAGATTTAACCTTAATTTAAAAAATACTAAGATAAGCATAAGTTCTGGACTTACTTTAGGAATCTGCTCCTCAATAGCATATTTTTCAATTTTTTGCTGGGGTGCTTTAAATCTTTCAGAAGGGGTTGGAACTTATGGAACACTTATGGCAATGCTTCAACTTTATAATAAAATTCAAGGACCATTTTCAGCACTAGCTAGTACCTTTCCTTCTTTAGTTGGTGCTATAGCTGCTACTGAAAGACTTATGGAAATTGAAGAAATTCCTCTTGAAAATCATAAGGATTTAAAAGATTGTAATACTCTTCTAATAGATAAGGAAGTCTCTTTTAAAGATTACCAATCTGAAATTAATTCTTCAAACTTAAGCATTAATTTTAAAGATGTGTCTTTCTCTTATAATGAAAACAACCCTATACTAAGTAACTTAAACTTAACTATAAACTCTGGTGAAATAATAGGATTAATAGGTCCTTCTGGCCAAGGTAAAACAAGCTTAATAAAAATATTGTTATCACTACTTAATATTAATAAGGGAGCTGTTTATTTAGATTCAGAGTATAAGGAAGAACCATCTCTAGCTTTATATACTCTAGAAGAACAAGAAGAAAACTTAGACTCAAGTACCTATAATACTAAGGAAACTTTAAATTCTAATCATAGAAACATTATATCCTATGTTCCTCAAGGAGATACTCTTTTCTCTGGAACAATAGAAGATAACTTAAGGCATGGTAAACCGAATGCTACTATAGATGAAATAATTACTGCAACAAAGAAGGCTTGTGCCTTTGACTTTATCAATGAACTGTCTGAAGGATTTAATACAAAGATTGGGGAAAATGGACTTGGAATTTCAGGAGGACAAGCTCAAAGAATAGCTATTGCAAGGGCATTTTTAAGAGATAAACCTATACTAATTTTAGATGAGGCAACTTCAGCTCTTGATCCAGAAACTGAACTTAAAGTAATTGAGTCAATAAAAACTCTTCCTCATAAGCCTATTTGCATAATAATAACACATAGACCACTTGCTTTAGGTATATGTAACAGAATCTTAGAACTAAAAGATGGAAATATTAACGAAATCCCTAAAAATAATTTAGAAAAAATCACTTTAACTTAAGACATAGCATATTAAAAGAAGTCACTAATTTAAATTAGTGACTTCTTTTAACTTAACTTGGGTTTGGTCTATTACCACCACCGCAACAAGGACAATCTACTTGACCTGGCGCACCATGTCTATGATTATTTCCACTTAAATAACAATCACAATCCTGATCTGGTGGTGCTAATGGCACCAATGGATCTGATTCTGTGTTCTCAACTCCTAAAATTATTAGTTCTGGATTTTCCCATTTTTTCATAAAAATACCCCCCTAAAAAAATTATTAATATTTATATATTAAACTTTTTAAATTACCCTAATTATCTTTAATCATAAGTATTATTTAAAAAGTTGAGTATATACTTTTACATAAAATTTAATTACTTAGAAAAGCAATTAACCCTAGTGTAACTTAGATCACCATTTCCTCCAGTAACAAAAAGCTTCCCACATCTTAGCCATGAATGAGCAATCATACTGCTCTCTTTTCTAGCTACTCCAAGATATAGTGTACTTTTTATACCTTTCTCATTTAAAAGCTTTTGTGCTGTCATTGCTTGTACTAAGCACTTACTTTCCCAAGGAGTATAGCGACTTATAATTCTAACAATTTGTCCTATTTTATTTGCAATTCTGTATTCATTTGTTCCTTCATCAAAGTTACTTTCTATACCTTTATGTCCTAAAGATTTTTTTACTTTACTAAAATCCCGATTTAATATAATAAACCTATAAAAACCACTAAGGAAAAATGCCTTTATAAACAACTTTTTGCTTTCAAAATCTAACTTTAAAAAAGTTTTTATTTTTCTATTTAAGGTAGATAAGCTCTTCATGTCTTAGTAGCTCCAAATATTCTAAAACTTTATTTTTACAAGTCTCTCTTTCTACATCATGATTTTCTAAAATGAAATCTACTATTTCTAATACACTTTTTCTTTCATTTATTGCATCCCATATTAAACTTCCAGTTTCATTTAACATGAAATACTTACCTCTATCTAAGTCCATCATAACTTTTTCTCCATTTAGTTCAGTTACGTCCACTTCTTCCTTTTGTACAATAGTAGAATTTAAATTTAAAACTTTTTCTTCCATAACTCTTCTCCCTTAACACTCTTTTATTAACACATAGCTTTATTTATAAGATCTATTTGCATATCTACTGAAAATGCATCTTTAGGTCTTTTTATTTTAAAGATTCTAATTTGTTTTGCTAAATTAACCGCTTTTTTAAAATACTTTGGTGGCATACCATGAAGTGCTATTATTTCAATCCTATATATATTTCTCAGTACAGTTTTCATTTTGTCCTGTCCAAAGACTTCATGAACTTCTACACTTTCTCCCTCGTAAGGCTCAATTTCAAAAATTGCCTTAAGATTCTTCTTTTCTTTAACAAAGGTCTTATGAGTTGGAATCACATATTTCTCTCTTCCCTCATCAATAAGCTTGAAATCTTTAATGTTATACCCCATCTTCTCCATGGCATCTCTACATATTTTTTGTTGAGGATAAGCTGGCTCAACTAAACACGCTTCCTCACTTACTGAGGTTGCAGAAACATCATCTGCCATAAACTTATATCCGTAATGCCTAAAAGTATTTGTTAAAGTAGATTTGCCTGCACCACTTTGACCTGTTAAAATTATTGCCTCTCCATTAACTAGTATTGCTCCTCCATGGATGGCAATAATATCTCTTTGATTTAATATCATTCCAAAGGATGTGCCTAAAGTATATGTTTTTATAAGTTGATTTTCTATTCCTTCATATGGTTCAACTATTATACTTTTTCCTGAATGAATATAAAAGCAACCTACATTTTCTACTTTAAAAACCATTCTATCCTTCTCATATTTAAACCAAGAATACTTAGGTATAGTGTCTTTGATTTCTTTATCTATCTGTCCAATAGATATATTTACATCAACTTTATCATCTTCTAGTTCTTCAATTCCTAATAGTTCTGGAAAGTCTATTTGTGATTTAATATTTAATCCATATATCCTATAATATTTAAAATTCATAATCCACCTTACATTTTTAAACCTATTATATTTACCAAACCATTACATTCCTATTTATATATCATTTTTACTGTTATACACCCTGGATCTTCTTCTCTTGATTTGGAAAGCTTAGCATTTAAGCTACCCCATCTAAATATTCTATTCTTCCACTTACTATTTTCTAATTGTATTCCTAACTTTTCTTCAGACCACTTTTCATATTGCTCAAATTGATTCTTGTCCAAATTATCAACACTTCTAAGCTCTATTTCTTTAGGTCTAATCCCATTAAATTCTACATCTACAAAAAAGTCTAATCCATCCACCTTAACAACATCTAAAACTTCGAACTTATTTTTCTCTTTAAATCCTGAAACTGAAAATTTAAAATTCTTTTTTAGATGTCTTTTGAAGAAAAATTTAATCGTTCCTTTTTTTACTTTTTTTCTCCCAATTTTAATTTTTCCCTTACATAAATTCATAATTCCACCTACATAAACATATTAACTTTTTAAACTATTTCTTTATTAATTCAAGCTCTTCTAACAGCTTTCTCTTTCTCTTAGAAATCTTTATTCCACTAGATATAAATTTTATTTTATTTCCTATAGAAAAATCTTTATTCAAAACTCCAGCTCCTAAGTGATGTACCCAGGCTATTGGTGTTAATGCTTTGTTTTTCTTAGCATAATCATACTTATCATTCATGTTTTCTACTTTTGGAAATAACGTTTCAAAATATTTTTTCTCTGGACTTTTATCCTCATCTCCATTTTTATTTCTTGAAAAGCTTGTTGATAAGGCTACAGCTGCATTCTTTTTTCCAAAAACTCCACTAATAAAAATAGTTTCTATAAGACTATTAATAATAGCTTCATCTATATCAATTAAATTTTGTACCTCTAAAGGAATCTCCATATTAAATAACCTATTACAGCATTTAAATATTGCTGAAACAAAGCTTTCAGCTCCACACTCCTTAGTTTTTGATATAAAATCAGTCCAATCTATTTTTTCTCCCTCTTTTTCCACAAGGAGTACTAAATCACATAATTGTCTTAATCCAAATCCACCATAAATTATATGCCCTCCCATATGAAGACATAGATGAAGAGCTAAATCTTCATTGCATAAAGCTAATACTTTAGAACTCCCAATTCTAACGTCCCTAGCTCTATCCCAAAGTTCCTTTTCAAAGCTTTTATTCACAGAAAAATAATCATCATTTACAAGAGTCCAATGAACCTCTATAGGCCAAAATCTTTTATGAGTAAAGGCCAAATGTGCTCCATGGTTATCTGCTCCCTCTTTTAACTCATATCCTTCTGAAATTAAAAGTTCCTTTACCCTCTCTAAGTCCTCTTCATGCACTAATATATCTGCATCTCCCATAGTTCTAAACTCAGCCTTAGGATATAAATCTCTAACAACTAATCCTTTTAAAGCAATAAGATCTATTTTGTTTTCATTAAAAATCTCAAAAATTTTTCCTACTTGATTGAAATGAGAGATTTGACTTATACCAGTTATAAAAGTTTTTCTCTTCCACTCTTCTAAATCATCTTTTACTAACCCTTTTAGTTCCTTAACTCCATATATAGAAGAATAAATTAGTGCACTAATTTCATGTGCATTAGCTTCCTTGATAATTTCATTCCAATCTATGCTTTCCTCAAATGCAGTAAACTTATTTCCATGAATAGCTAAATTTAGTAAGGTTAATGTCTGTTTCTGATGCTTATCCATCTCCTTCCCCCCACTTCTATTCAATATATCCCCATATTATCAAACTTTTTAAAATGGGTAAATTTAAATCGTTTTACAATTTATAACATAAAATTCTTTCTCTTTATTATTTATATTTTGTTTTTTTAATTAATTTAAACTTATTACTTAAATTTACATATGTGTTACATTTTTAATATTATGGCTAAATTCTATTTATCTACTATTAAAAAAATATTTTTACTTTTTTTAAATTCTAAAATTTAAACCACAAAGATTTACTACTTTTTACATTTTAAAAATTTTATTAACAACAAGTTTTTTTATAAAATATATTTGCCTAAGAAATATATTCAGAATTTAAGGCTTTTATATCCTTTTCTAAAGTTTTTTTCTTGAATAAATTTTAGAAAGTACTTAAGTTTAATCTATAAATTTATCTCAAATAAAAAGAGAATTCAAAGTTATATTTCTACTTGAATTCTCTTTTTTATTATAATTATTAAATATTCTATATAAATTTTTAATATTATCTTTCTCTATAGCAAAAAACTAATTTAAAATTCTAAAGTTTAAGAAATTAAGTTCATACACTCCAACTAATCCATCACCATTTAAATCATATTGACTATTTGATAAATTATAATTTTTTGAGATAATTGATAAATCCCCTATATCAATCTTGTTATTATTGTTAAAATCCCCAGTTGTTTCTAATATTTTAAAGTTATTGAAACTATCCTTTCCTAAGTTTAAGTCTTGTAGTGCTTATATTACTTCTTCCTTAGTAGGATTTTCTTTTTTTAACAAATACTCAAAAAAAGTTCCTTTTTCTCCTGTAAGCTTTAACCCTTTATTGCTCACTCCATTATTTACAATAGCTCCATTTCCTCTAATAGTAGCATTCTTACTATTTCCACTTTCATCTATTATTGTATTTCTACTACTTTCTTCAAAGGTCCAATATCCTTTTAATCCTTCCATAGGTATGCTAAATTTTTCTTTTAGATATGGTTTTTATGAAAATCCTTATTCTATCTAAAACTGATTTTAAATAACTAACATAGAACTGATATTTTTAAAAGGAATATTAGTTAAAATAAAAGATGATAGTAAAATTATTAAACAAACTTTACCATCATCTTTTATTAATTATCTTTATATAAATTATTATTCCTTAACTTTATTCATTATTTAAATCTTTAGTAGAAGCTACCTCCTCAAAGGTATTTTCCACCTCTTCACAATCAGGCCTTTTATAGGTTTTAACTATAAATTGAAGCGCTGTCTTTAATATTTCATCATCCCCTAATTCTGATATATCAATTAATGCTTTTATTCCTAACTTTAATCTCTCTAAATCATATTTACCAGGCTTACCTATAAATATTTTCTCATGCCTTGTTTTTGTTAACCCCTCTTCATTCATAAGTAATTCTTCGTATAATTTTTCCCCAGGTCTTAATCCACTTATTTCTATCCTTATATCCTTCTCTGGCTCAAAACCTGAAAGTTTTATTAAATCTCTTGCTAAATCATATATTTTTACCGGGTTCCCCATATCTAACACAAAGATTTCTCCCCCTTTGGCATAAGCTCCAGCTTGAAGAACTAACTGAGCTGCCTCTGGAATTAACATAAAATATCTAGTTATCTCCTTATGAGTAAGGGTTACTGGTCCACCTTCTGCTATTTGTTTCTTGAATAATGGAATTACTGAACCATTACTTCCAAGTACATTTCCAAACCTCACTGCCACATACTCTGTATTAGACTTTTTATTTATAGCCTGTATTATCATCTCACATAATCTTTTTGATGCTCCCATTACATTAGTTGGATTAACAGCCTTATCTGTGGATATTAATACAAACCTCTCAACTCCATATTTATTAGCACATTCAGCTGCATTTAAAGTTCCAACTACATTGTTTTTTATTGCTTCTTCTGGACTATCTTCCATTAGAGGAACATGCTTATGAGCTGCTGCATGAAATACAACCTGTGGTTTATACTTTTTAAATATATTTTCTAATCTTTTTTCCTCTCTTACTGAAGCTATTAATACCTTCTTTTTTAGATCAGGCATTTTTCTTCTTAGCTCATTTTGTAGTTCATAAGCATTATTTTCATATATATCTAAAATTAAAAGAAGTTTAGGTGAAAATCTAGCTATTTGTCTACATAACTCTGAGCCAATAGAACCTCCTCCACCTGTAACTAAAACTACCTTGTTTTCTATATAGTCCTTTATTCCTACTTTGTCTAATTTAACCTCATCTCTTCCTAAAAGATCTCTTAAATCAACATCTCTCATTCTGCTTAAGCTAACTTTATTATCTATTAATTCGTACATTCCTGGAATTATTTTCACATTCCTTTTAGTATCTCTACAAACTTCAATTATGTCTTTTTTATCCTTACCACCTACCGAAGGCATAGCTATTAGTATAGTGTCTATGTTTTTTTCTTTAACAATACTTTTTATTTTTTCTCTAGTTCCTAAGATTTTTATTCCTCTTAAATAGGTTCCAACTTTGTTTAAATCATCATCAATTAAAGCAACAACTTTTTGTTTCACTGGATTTTGCTTTCTTATTTCATCCATTATAAGAAGGCCACAAGCTCCAGCTCCCACAATTAAAATATTTTCATATTCCTCTTTTTCATCTTTCTTAATTAAAATCATGCTATTTATGACCATACGCCTATAAAATCTTAAGGATACTCTAAGTCCGATTACCCCTATAGTTATAAATATTCCTGCAAGTGCAATGACTATATGCGGTATTCCTTCACCAACTATTATCATAATAGTTAATACTCCTAAGGTTCCTAAGCCACAAGCTATTAATCCCTCTATTACTTCATCTATACCAACCATTCTCCATATGCTTTTGTACATTCTAAAAGAATATAATAAGGCAATATATATTACTATAATTATTGGCATCCATAAAATAAGTGAACTAGCATATATGTTTAGGTCATTGCCCCCAACTCTAATAAGAAAAGATAAAAAATAAGAGATATTTATTATTATAATATCCATTAATAATAATATTGCTGCTTTTAACCTCTTTTCATTACCCATTTACCTCCCCCAGAAAACCATAAAAAATTAATTTAACTTTATATATTATTATAAATTAAACCCATATTTAGTATATAAAACAAATCCATATAAAATTACTATACTTTTAGCTTTGATCTCTTTATCTTACTTTTTTTATCGACAGTATTTCCATAATAATGTTTTTCACTTTTCTTTATTCCATTTAAAACAGAACCTAAAATATTAGCATTTACTTTTTTCAGCTCATTATAAGCCTTTGTTACTTCATCCTTAGATGTGGCTTCAGCCTTTACAACTAAAATAGTTCCATCACATTTTCCTGCTAATACTTGTGCATCAGTAACCAAATTTAAAGGAGGAGTATCTAGAATTATATAATCAAATGAAATACTTAAATCATTTAAAAGTTTTTCCATTCCTTTTGAACTCAATATTTCTGATGGATTAGGAGGAATATTTCCTGAAGTGATAGCAAAAAAATTATTACTTATTTTTTGTATTACATCATTTAAGCCCTTAATTCCAACAATAAACTCTGTGAGCCCTACTGAATTAGATATTTCTAACCTTTTATGAATAGTAGGTTTTCTTAAATCACAATCAATAATAATTACTTTTTTATTATTCTGTGCTAATATTGAGGCTAAATTTCCTGAAACAGTTGATTTCCCTTCTCCTGGTTCTGAACTTGTTACAACTATTGTTCTTATATCTTTATCTATTGAAAGATATTCTAAACTTGTTCTTAAAACTCTATAGCTCTCTGCTGCCATTGATTTTGGTTCTTTATCTACAAAAAACATTCTAATTCTCCCTTATTAATCATGTATTGGTATTTCACCTATAACTGGAATAGGTAATGTCTTTTCAAGTTGTTCCTTATCCTTTACCGAATTATCTAAGTACTCTAATAAGAAAACTACCCCTAAAGCAATCATAATCCCTAAAATAAATCCAATAAGTATTGTTTTCACTCTATTTGGTGATATCATTCTAACCTTTGGTGAATCTAAAACACTTATTTTTGAGTTAACTATATATTTGCTTATCTCTGTCTTAAACCCTTCTGTAATTGCATTTATAACCTGTTGAGTCTCATCTGCACTTTGAGAAGTATATCTTATCTCTAAAGTTGGGGTTGATTCACTTTCATTTTGAGTAAATTTCAATTTTGATCTTACATAATTAACAGGCAAGTTTATCTTCGCCTCTTTAAGTACTCCTGCCACTACATCCTCATTATTGAATATATCAATATAAGCAGTTCCTATTGCCTTAAATTCTTTTAAATCCTGAGTATTATACGTACCTGTAATACCTTCTTTACCTATAAACAACTTAGTTCTTGCCTCGTATGTAGGCTTCATCTTAAATGCCTTATATGCAGAAAAAGCTATTGGTATCAGCATAATTAGTAATATTAGTTTATACCTTTTTCTTATCGCATATAAAATCTCCCTAATTTCTATAGTATTTTCTTCCATTACCTTCTCCTTATCCATATAATATTACTTCTTTTTTAAATTTAATTACTGTAATTATAGCATCATTATTTTTCTCTTAAAAGATAGCCTTACCCCGCATATTTTCTATAAATCTTACTATTAACAACCTTCATTTTTCATCATTTTTCTCCACAGTTTACATTCTAGCTTTTCTTTGTTAATACTTACTTTTTTTTATTTTTTATTTATTAAAACTTTTTTACAAATCAAAGCATAACACTTAAATTATTTTAAAGTTTTTTCGGTATTTTACATAAAATTACATTCATTTTCTTCTCTTCTACCTTATGTTTTTATTTTTTTAATTTATTTTAAATTCACTATAAATTTTTTTAATCATTATTAATATTTGTATATAATTTTGTAAAAATAAGCTCTTTTTTAAACACATGTTGAATTTTAAATGAGCTTTAAAAAGCAAAAAAATAAAAAGGCCTATTTTAAATTAAGCCTTTTTTTTTATAATCATAGATACCTTTATTCCTCTTATACTCACATATATAGCACTTACTATAAGTATTAATGCTGTGCTTATCCCCCAAGCATTTCCTTCAAATAATTTATACAAAGTTATTGCTGCTACAACAAAGCTTACAGCTGTTCTAAAATAGGCCAAGTCCGTTCTCTCTTTAGCTAATACAGTCCTATCAACGGCTAGCTTATCCCTTAATCCCATCTCCGGTGTTATTTCATCATATGCCTTATATTTTTCTAGTTCCTTTTCTATCACTTTTACTCCCTCCATTTTTATAAGATTCTCTTGAATTTATATTAATTTATTCCAAAATTTATCTTATACATTTAATTATAGCACTAGAAAAATTTCAAATCTTTATTATCATCACTTAAATCTATAGTTATTCCTTATACATACCATAATAATAATCCAATAAAAAAAGATAGGATTAAACCTACCTTTATCAATGAGAACTCAAGAAAAAACTTGAGATATTTTTCAAGAAAAATTTAATATTATTTCTAAATCAATAATAAGAATTTCTCTAAAATCCATCATTTACTTTATCTATACTTCTAATAGTATTTTCTAATTCTTCATTACTTTCATCTAATTTTAAATTTTCCATAAATAACTTTGTTCACTATGAAAGCTATGCATATTCCTACTACTATAAGGGCTATTCTCATAGGTACTGAAATTCCTGGTTGGAATAAAATCATTGCAGCGCCTAAAGCATTCATAGTTATAAATATCATTTTTATTTTATATTCTTTGACGAATGTATAAATATAACTTAAAACAAGTAAAATTATGGTGCTGAATTGTTCTGGTACAATATAAACAAATATTACTATAAATATTGCTGATCCTATTAAAGTACCAAAAAATCTTTCCTTTATTCTCGTCTTAGTCTCATCAAAATGTGGTTGTGTTATTGACATTGCTGTAATGCTTATCCACATTGACTTCTGAACTCCAAATACGCTCCCTAGAAACATAGCTACTGATACCGATAATGCCATTCTTAAAGAAAAGTTAAATTGAAGTGTATTCTTGTCCATAGTTTTTATCATTTCAGTTATAGTCATATGATCTGAATCATCTTTTTTTCTATGACTAAAGTAATAAACTAAAGCTATTAATATTCCACCAAAAAGTAGTGCCACAATTCTTATTGGGAATTCACTCCAAGTAATGGGAGTTCCTTCTATAAATACATAACAAAGCATAAAAGGCAAATATGCTTTTGTTTCCATAGTATTTGTAACTAAATATGAAATTATAAATATACTTATAAAATTTATTATTAACCCTAGAAATGGATTTATTAAAGCTATTTGAGTTGAAATTCCCATAAAAACAAAAGATAATATAGTTGTTATTATAGCTTCATTTAACTTTAAGCTTAAGTGAATTGATCTATACATAAGCATTGCAGTCACAGCACATACACCTATAAGACTATTTGAACTACCAAAGACAGCTCCATATAAAGTAACAAATATAACTATTCCAATTATCATAATTAAATTACCTATAAGAATCTTAGGAGATAAATTCTTTTTTATACTTTCCACCATTCTCTTTCTTCCTCTTTTCTCTCTCTTCATTTCTTCTGTCGAGCATTATACCATATTTGTAAATTTTATCAAAATTAATTTTTTTATATTTTTTAGTAAAAAAACAAATATTTTAATAAAAATTTTAATTTAAATACAGATTTTTTAATTCATATTCTCATTTTCTCTAAATTCTATAGAATTACAAATACTTATAGTTATTTTTTATATAAAAATAGAGTCCAAAGTATTTAATATAACTTTGAACTCTTCTTAATTATCCTTATTAATTTTTCTAATAAGTTTTAAATATTATTTATCTATAAGATATATTAGTTACTCTTTCCTCAGCTCCATATAATATCCTTTCATAATATTTGGAGTTAGAACTATTTATATATATTTAAACTTATCACTATATAACATCTAAAAAAATTTTATTTAGTTTTTCTTGAAATTTATTATGGCTTTGAATAAATCTCCATCTACTTCTATATTAAATTTTCCACCTTGAAGTTCAACGAAGCTCTTAACTATTGCAAGGCCTAATCCTGAACCTTCAGTATTACGAGATTTATCTCCTCTTACAAATCTATCTGAAATTTCATTCACATTAAATGTTATTTCATCTGCAGATATATTTTTAATAGTAACTTCAACATCTTCTCTTCTATCTTGAAGTTCTACATAAACTCTTGAATTTGGAAGAGCATATTTAACCACATTTATTATTAAGTTTTCAAATACTCTGTAAGTTCTTTGACTATCTAAAGGTAAGATTACTTTATGCTCTGGCATTGCAAGTCTAATATCTAATCTAGCTTCACTTATTTTATCATCTAATTCTATGATAGCTTGCTTCATAAGGTATGAAATATCTACATTCATTATATTTAAGGTAACATTTCCACTATTAGCCTTACTAACTTCAAATAAGTCTTCTATTAAATATTTTAATCTTTGAGATTTCTTATCTAGAGTATCTAAATAATCCTTTCTCTTCTCTTCATCCTCTTCTCTCTTTAAAAGGTCAACATAAGCAATTATTGATGTTAATGGAGTTTTTAGGTCATGAGAAACATTTGATATAAGCTCTGTTTTCATTCTTTGACTCTTTACTTCTTCCTCAACTGCTGCTTTGAATCCCCTTTGAATATTATTTAATTCATCTCTTATTGGATTAAAGAAACCACAGTCTTCATCGGTTTTAGAATCTAAGTTTCCACTAGCTATTTCCTGGGTCTTTTCTAAAAGTTTGTTATAATCATTTTTCCACTTGTGAACATACTTTCTAGCAAAGTAGAATAATACTGCTGAGTATAAAATTACTCCAAATATTCCAAAGAACCATACTGAACAAAGTATTGATACAATAACAAAGTTGATTCCTAGAAGTATTACAAGCACCTTGTCACTTTTCTTATTTAAATCTATTCCCTTAATATATCTTGATATCCTTCTTATAACTGCAAATATAACTTCCTTAAATCTATATATTAGAACTTGTTCTTTCAAATATTTTTTGAATCCCATATCAAAAATATTTTTAATATAAGTTACTCCAAAGAATATTCCTCCATATATAAATATCCAGAATAATATATTTAAAATATATGCAATACTGTCTAAATACCATATGTCCGCATTTTTTAGAACACTTAAAAATTCTCCACTTAGGGTTGGCCCTATTATTAAGGATCCACTTTCCACAATTATAGGAAGAGCACATGATGCTATAATTAAAAATAACTCTAACGGCATTTTTAAAAGCTTATTAAACCATAAAGTATCCTTTGAATATTTAAATGGTACTATTAAAGCTAATATTGCAGAAATTATAACTCCAACTAAAATAAATATGCTACTTGCATCTATAATTGCATAGTCGTCTCTATTAAGTTCATTATAGTATAGATTATCTCCAACTTCTAAAGTATTTGGGACTGCATACACAAAAGTCATATTTTCTATTGGTTTAGCATCATACTCATTGCTTAAATGCACATTATCTTCAAAATAACCATTATTTGAGATTAGTGATTGCTTAACTTTATATTCATCCTCACCATAGATATCACCTATAGTAAGCTTTCCTCTATCATCATATTTTAAAGTTACAGAGAATCTATATTTACTGCTTACATCTGAATTTCCCATAGAATAATTCTTAGCAAGCCCTTCTAATATCCATGAATTTTTTTCATTAGTATAAACTAAATCTCCATTTTCATCTAAAGCATAAACTTTTAAGTTCACTAGATTATTTAAATCTAAAATCATTCTTTCAACCAATTCATTTAACTCTACTATATCTTCCTTTTTAGCTTCATCATAACGACTATTTTCTTTATTTATATTCTCTCTTTTTAAAGTAAAGAAACTCTCTCCTGGGACTAATTTCTCTCCTGCATCATTTGCCTTTTTCTCTAAAGAATCATAATAAATAGCATAATTAGTGTCCTTTATTTCTCGCGTTAAATTTCCACTATTAAACAAACTATAATTACTATCATCATATGCTTTTGAATTCTTTTCAATTATAGGGTAAGACAAGCACATTCCCACAGATAATATTCCTAATAAAGTTACTATTATTAAAGTAATAATCCAATTTGTTTTTCCATTTGTTTTAATTATTTTATTTTCTAAATTACTGCTTTTCGATTTTATAGCCAACGCCCCACACCACCTTCAAATATTTTGGATTTTTTGGATCTATCTCTATTTTTTCTCTTATATTTCTTACATGGACCATTACAGTATCAGTATTTACTGCATTTTCATTCCATACTCTTTCATAAATTTCTTCAGCTGAAAAAACTCTTCCTGGACTTCTCATAAGTAAATGAAGTATTTTAAATTCTATTGGAGTTACTTTTATTGATTCTCCATCTAAAGTTACTTCTTTTCTATCTACATTGATTTCTAGTCCACCAATAACATAAGCATTTGATTTTTTCTCATCTTTCTTCATCATATTTAAGTATTTTGAATATCTTCTTAGTTGAGAATTAACTCTTGCGAGAAGTTCTAAAGGATTGAAAGGTTTCGTTACATAATCATCTGCACCAATATTCAGTCCTAAAATTTTATCCATATCTTCTGATTTTGCTGATAGCATTATTACAGGGAAATCATGTTCTTCCCTAATCTTCATTACCATTGTTGCTCCATCCATCTTAGGCATCATTATATCTGCTATAGCTAAATGAATCTCCTCTCTTTCAACTATCTCTAAGCCTTCTAACCCATTGCTTCCTTTAAAAACATTATATCCTTGATTTTTTAAATATATCTCAATAGCCTCTGCTATTTCCTTTTCATCTTCAACAACTAAAACATTAAACTTATTCATTTTATTTCTACTTCCTTCCCATACTATTAATTGAAATTTCTTAGCACTCTCTTATTACCTCTAAAAATTAACAGTAGTTCAATTACAAAGTATTAATTTTAAGCTCTATTTTAGATGAGCATTGATTTTTAACTATCCCTCTAAACCTAGCTTAATTTTGAATTACACTTAAACTCCCATTAACTTCATAATCTTTTGTTAATCCCAATTATTTCAATATAATAATATCATAGAAAGCTTTTTTATTGTTAAGAGCATAGTCTCTCTTTAACTATTTCCTTATATTCTTTAAAATTTGTTAACACATCATTATCTATATTTCCAAAAACATCTGCTGAAAATTGTATCTTAGTAAATGGAAGTGGTATTCCATAGTTATCCCATCTGTTTTTCAATTTTAATTTTCTTGAGTGTTCAACCTTTATTCCTACAAAAGGCTTATTAGAATCTTTTGCTAAGGAAAAAGCTATTTTCTTAGGTTCATGTAATGGACCTACTGGCCCATCTAAAGCCAATACAACAATTGATTCTGCTCTACTCTTTTCTCTTAATTCTTTAAGAAAATTCTTCATTTTGACACCATCTGGCATTCTTAATGCATGAGCTCCATAAGAATTCAACATATATTCTATATACTCTCCCCTAGAATCTGCTGTAACAACTACATTTACATCTAACTCCTGATTTTTTTTGACTTTATAATACCGATTCAACTTTTTCAATAAAAGATTCATTGAATAGCTATCCCCATGCCAAAAACCTAAAATGCAATTGTCCATGATTTCATCATCTATCTCATAAAAATTCTCAAAGTTTACTGTACTTGTTTTTAAAACAAAATCCAAGTAAACCTTATAAACCCTTTTTACAACTGCCTTCACCAATTACACCTACCCCTCACTACTTTTTAACTATATTTTAAAGTTTATTTATTTTTCGCTATACCTTCAGACCTAGCTTAATTTCGCAAAGTATTGCTATCATCTACTCCAGAATAATAGCTAAAGCTTTTAAACTCGCTACGCTCAAACAGAAAAAGCTTCTTAGCGCTATTATTCTTACGTAGATAATGCAATACTAACTGCTCATTAAGATGGTCTTACAGTTCTATCTAAAAATAAATACTCTGATAAAATAAATTCCTTTTTAACTTAGATTACATAATTCTAAAATACCAAATTAAAAATTTGGGCTTTCATTTAAACTCTTAAATTAACCTTTTTTAAAATTGTTGATAAGCTCATATAATTTCTAAAAGTATCTCTGTAGCCTGAATATGCTTTTTTCTTATACACTAAAAAGCTATACGTTTCTTCAACTTCTTTGGCTATATTTGAAGCCATGTATTTTAATGCTGTCTCATAAGCACCCTGTTTTAATCTTTTAAATAACTCCTCATTTTCTAATATTTCTTTTATTTTTAAGCTCCACTTTGATGTATGTTCTTCAGTCATAAAGCCATTTTCTTCATTTTTAACAACTTCAATAACGCCACTTGCCTTTAATGCTACCACTGGAACTCTTGCAGCCATTGCTTCTAGGAGAACTATCCCTTGAGTTTCAGACTTTGAGGAAAATAGAAATAGATCAGAAGCTCTATAATAATTAGTTATTACCGTGTCGTCTATGCTGTTTAAGAACACTACGTTATTCTGTAATCCTAATTCATTTATATTTTCTTCAAGTTCTCTCTTATAAGGACCTTTGCCTATAATCATTAATCTGAAGTTATCACCTATCTTTTCTTTTAGTTCATTTAATCCTTTAATCATAAAATCTAAATTTTTCTCTTTAGTTAATCTTGATACTGTACAAAATAAATATTTTTTACCTCCTTTATACTTTTCTCTAATGTCTTCAACTTC
Source organism: Clostridium sp. LIBA-8553 (assembly GCF_057782465.1). Classification (NCBI taxonomy): domain Bacteria; kingdom Bacillati; phylum Bacillota; class Clostridia; order Eubacteriales; family Clostridiaceae; genus Clostridium; species Clostridium sp. LIBA-8553. Next base: position 495,382 of record NZ_CM173489.1, on the reverse strand, counting down.
TTTATTAGTCTTCTCATACTCCTTAAAATAAGATTTATCTAACCCTGTAGGCATAACTTTTATATTTGATTTTACTCCAGTTTCTTCTAAATAATCTTTTATTAAAGCAGTAGGTGAGAATATTAAGTCACAGCTATTAGAAAATATTTTTATATATCCTGGTACAAACTTTTCTTTAGTGTATTTTAATAGCTTCTCTTCAGCTTTTCTTAAAGGATTTATTGAATTATCTTTTTGATGTTTTTCTAAGATTTCATATGCCTTTATGTTGTGTAAATACTGTTCATATCTAGTATGGTATGTGAAGATTAAAGGTACATTATATTTTTTACTTAAATATTGAGCTGTATTTCCTACTAACATTGGATGATGAACATGTATAACATCTATATTTAGCTTCCTAAAATACTTTTCTATATCTAAATCAAACATATTTGGGATAACTATTTCCCCCTTTAATTTTTTATTTTTTAAGGATTTATATCTTATTACATTTTCTTCTTTATCACTATTTATTTCGTATAAAGTTTCATCATAACTTGGTGCAAAAATATAAACTTCATGTCCAAGGTTTCTTAATTCTTTAGAAAGTCTTTCTATAGATATTGGCACCCCGCCTACAAAAGGTTTATAGTTATTAGTAAACATTGCTATTCTCATTTTTAAGCTCCTTTTCCCAAATTCCATTTATACTTCTAGATCCCTATTTAAATTCTCCTGTATAACTAATCCTCTTTTATTTAAGAGATATAGCACCTTCCCCATTATTAAAATTTATTATGTCAATAAACAATCTTTTATCCAAAGAAATGTAGTATCTTTTCCCCTAAGAAATATCCTGATGATATTAAAGCCGTATTCCATATTAAAATTCCTAAAGCTGAATAAGCACTATATTTAATAAAATTTAGTTTCAAAACTCCTGCTGGTATCGCTATTACTGTTCTAGCCATTGGAATAAGCTTACTTATTAAAATTTCCATGTATCCTTTTTCTCTTAAGTACTCTATCTTTTTATTTATGAAACCTTCATGACTTGGAAACTTATTTAAATATTTTCTAAGAATTATATCTCCTCCAAATCTTCCTATACAGTAAAGTACCCAACTTCCCAAAAGCCCTGCTATTACTGATACAAAAATTGCTACAAAGAAATTCATATCACTTTTTGAAATGACTATCCCAGCAGCTGGCATTATTATCCCTGCCGGAAAACCTGGTAAATTCATATATTCCAAAAGAATAATAACAAACAAAAATATAAGACCATATTGTGCAAAATAATCAGTTATACTTACTAAATCCATACCCATTACCCCTTCTTAATTAATTGTTATATCTAAAAACTTTTACTGACCTAAGTTTTTTCTTCTCATTTGCTATACTCTTATAATAAATTCCAAAAATAAAGAAACCCCTCAGATAAATCTAAAGATTTTCTAAAGAGTTTCTTAATAAATTTTTAGTATAACAAAATTCTCCTATATTCCTAATCAAAAAAGAGGCTATATCAAAAATAACTTTTAAAAAAAACTTATAAATAATATGAAGAGAATATCTGAATAAGTTTTAGAATTTAAGCCATTACATAGAAGAATTTGAGTTAAGAAGCGAAGTTGTCTGACCAACGGGAGTTTCTGAGCTTTAGCAAATTCTTCGAAGCAATGGCTATAAATTCTTAGCGAGATTCAGTAATTCTCGGAATATATTTATAAGTTTTTTTACTTAAAGTTTTTATATTCTCTCTTTTTTATTTGTTAACTTATTAATTATTTTCTTTGCATTCTTTCTCTATTTTATTTATAAAGTTATTTAAAAAAGCCTTATCAATAACTATACTAGGTGAAGAAACTTGCCATTTTGAATAGTGAACTAATAATATGAATAGTCTCATTTTTCTTATTATGTCACTTTGTTTTCTTACAAATTGATTAAATGAATCACTATTTTCAAATTTCTCACTACTTATTAATTTTGATTCTAAGAAGCTACAATTTAACATTAATCTAAATACATTTTCATTATTAAATCCATTTTCTATTGCTTTTCTTAACTCTTCAATAAGATTGTTAGTTAATTCCACATATCTATCTTTTAAATCATTAATAATATTACATTTGCTATATGGGAAGAAATATTTATTTACTATTAATGCAATTATTGCTCCTATGAAAATATATATAAATCTATGAAAAGCAGGTATCAATACTTGTCCATGACCTTCTAAGCTTAATATCAATAAAGCCATACATATAACTTTTTTATCATAATCAGTAAAAATATAATAACAAAATAAAATAGTTAGCATTAATACTGGTACAGGAATAACTTTAGGAATAAGTGTATATATGATCAAATACATTGAAATTCCTAATATAGTTCCTTTAAATCTATGCTTTGCTTTTGTTACTGTATCCTCTTTAAAAGGTTGAATAAGTACAAAAACCGTAGTAACCATCCATTTTCCTTGCGGAAGTTTCAAAATTTCTACGAGGAACATAGTTACAGATACTGTTAAAGCTACTTTAAATGAATAAGATATTCCTAAGCTTCTTAATCCCCAAAGACTTTTATTCCCAATCAATTCTTTGAGGTTCTTTTTGTTTTCATATACATTATTCAGGCTTGCTTGTTTATATTTATTTAAGTTATTTATCAGTATTCTTAACATTCTAATAAGTTCAATACCTTCTCTTGCTGATTTTTTATCATCTTTACAGTACTTATATTTCTCACTTAAATTTTTAAAAACACTATTATCATCCTCTAGAAAAACTTTTTTATTCAAAGCATTTTCCAATGCTTCCAACTCACTTTTTAAAACATCTAAATAATCTTTTTTAAAATTTTTATTTAGATTTCCTTTTCCTGTATTGTAAATTATAGTATTTATTCTTTCTAATATAAGAATAATATTAAAATAAATATTATCTTTATTATTTGACATAAGAGCATTACTATTTCTTTCGTCGAGTAAAATCATTAATTTTCTTAACTCTTTATGTATATATAGATTTTCCTCTTTTTTACAACTATCATTTAATACGTTCTCTATTTCAGTTTGAAGATTCTTTATAATTCCTAAAATTATATTTTTAGAATTTTTCTTAAACTTATTTTTATTAAAAATAAAGTTTATTATTATTATTATGAACACACCTAATATTATTGCAATTATCCTCTTTGGTAGGTTTTCTAAAGTTGTAGGATCTTCCCACATAACTATATAAGTCATCAAGAAAAGATAAGATACAACACTTTTAAACTCTCTCATATAAATAAATAAAATACTAAATAAATTTATAGTATTAACAATAAAGCCTAAGAATGGATTTATTATTATGAAATATGAACTTATGGCCAGGTACACATTTAAACATATGAATGTAGCTGTTTTGTAAATTGGATAAGCGGTTAAATCAGACCTAGTAAGTGCATAACTTGTCAATCCTATCATCATTCCAATTCCGCCGTTTTCCAAACCGAAAGCACTCATATAAAAAATCATTAGTGCAACTGTAATAATAGCAAATAATAAAGCCTTACCTATCTTTTTTTTATCCATAAAGTCTCCTTCTATTTTTTCTTTAGTATGTAATAAAAATTTATAAGTTTTCTATAAAAAGCTTCTAGAAACACTTATATTAATAGCATTAAATTCTTATATTAAAATTCAAAACTGTATTTTTCTAAATAATTTTTAATTTAAAGCAAAATTAAAGGGAGTAAAAACTCCCTCACAAATAAATTTTGGGTTTAATTTAATTTTAATAATATGTATTATAAACTCTAGTACAATACTAGAGTAAAGAATAAATTTAAAAATGAGGTAATTTTTTATGAATAAACTTTTTTCCATAGGTGAAGTGGCAAAAATAAATGAAATTTCCATAGATAGGTTAAGAAACTACGATAAAATAGGCTTATTAAAGCCTTCATTTATAGATACTAAATCAGGTTATAGATATTATTCTGAAAGCCAGTTTAGAAAACTAAGATTTATAAAGTATTTAAGAAAGATAGGAACTCCTTTAAAAGAAATTGATTTAATTCTAAATAAAAATACAGATTCTAAAGAATTCACAGATTTTCTTAATAACAAAATAAAGTATATTGAAAAAGAAATTGAAAGTTTAAAAATAATAAAAGAAGATATATTAGAACTTAAATCATCCTTTGAACATAACTTTAAGATAAGTAATATTAATTATATATATACAAAAAACTTTGAAGAAAGATATGTTTTTAAGAAAAAAATTGATAAACCTATAAATTTTGTAGTCTCTCATAGAGAACAAGTTTTTTCAGAATTTAAAATGGAATTAAATAAAATTACCCAAAGTCGTTCTTTTGAAAAAGGAATTTATATTAAAGACTTAGATGATAGAAACAATGATAGTTCTGAAATTTATTTTCTTTTAAAAGATTATAAAAAATTACATAACTTTATTATACCTAAAGGAGAATATCTATGCCTTTCTTATCAGGAAGATGAAAGAAATGATGCTATATGTGAACTAAAAAATTATATAGAAAAAAATAATATAACTATTAAAGGACCTATATTAAATGTTGTTTTATCAACACTTCCCAAAGAATATTTTCAATTTCAAATTTTAATAAATAAAGACTGTATTGATTAATACAGTCTTTTCTAATGTTTATTTATATTTGAAAGATTAAATATAAAACTAAATTTCACTTTAGATTATGATATTAATTTAATATCTTTTCAGTAATGAATATAACCCAAAAATTCCTTATTTAAGATTCATATAGCTCTATAGGTAGCCCATCTGGATCACTAAAAAAAGTAAATCTCTTTCCAGTAAGTTCATCAACTCTTATATCTTCAACGTCAATGCCCTTGCTTAAAAGATTTTCTACTTCTAATTTAATATCATCAACTTGAAAAGCTAAGTGTCTTAATCCACAAGCCTCTGGATAACTTGGTCTTTTTGGAGGATTCTTAAATGAAAATAATTCTATTTGACATTCTCCAATCTTTAAATCAAGTTTAAAAGAATCCCTTTCTTCTCTATAAACTTCTCTAATTATTTCAAGACCTAATATGTTAACATAGAAATTTTTAGATTTCTCATAATTTGAAGCAATAATTGCTACATGATGTATTTTCTTTAAATTCATTTAATACCTCCTTATTGATATAAACTAATTATTAAACTCTACCTATATATAGGTATTAATTTTTACTATTCATTTAGATATGATTAAAATTTAATACCATCTTTAAAACATCTATATTATCAAATATTAATGTGTTCCATGAACAATTTTAAATCCTTCTTTTTCTAAAATTCTTTCATGCTTTTTATAGTCATCACATTCAACTTCTATACAATGAGATATATGTATTGTTTCAACACCATTCTTTTTTAATTGCTTTATTTTATGTATCCAGTTTTCACCCTCAACTAATGTATCCTTGCAACCAACACAATAAAAGAAACTAGCTAAATCCTCTTTGTTTTCTCCATAAATGCTAAATGCTGCTGTTGAATTATTATATGCCTTAAAGCACCCTGATGCAGCACACTTTCCTATCATTTTTCTACATGCCATTATAGCTATGCTCATTAAATCATTCCTCCCATCTTGTTATACACAGTTATTATACCATATGTTCTAAATAACATCTCAAAAAATAGGAAGCACCTTTTCACTACTTTCAAAAATGCAAATTCAAAATACTAAATTGAAAATTTGGACTTTTACTTAAATTTAAGATAGTTCTGAGGGACTAGCTAAAAATTAATCTTAGATTAAAACATAGATTATCTTTAATTATAAAAAAAGCTATATCAAAAAACTCAAATTTATTATAATTGGCTTTTGATATAGCATATATATTATGAAATTTAATTAAGTGGCAAATTAATTACATAGCTTTTTTGAATATAGCTATTACTTCTTCTAGATTTCCTTTTCTTGGATTTGTTAATGCACAAGCATCATTTAAAGCATTAGTAGCTAAAGTTTCAAAGTCACTTTCTTTTACTCCTAATACTCCAAGACCTTCTGGTATTCCTACAGTTTGAGATAATGATTTTATCATATCTATACAAAGATCTGCACCTTGTTCATCTGTTAATCCTTCAATATTTCCACCCATTATCTTAGCTATTTTAGCTAATCTAGCAGCACTTGTAGTTTTATTGTACTCTTGAACATGTGGTAATAATATTGCATTACATACTCCATGAGGTAAGTTGTAGAATCCACCTAATTGGTGAGCCATAGCATGAACATATCCTAAACTAGCGTTGTTGAATGCCATTCCTGCTAAGTATTCAGCGTAAGCCATCATATCTCTTGCTTCTACATCTTCTCCATTTTCAACGGCCTTAACTAAGTAAGTGCTTATAAGTTCTATAGCCTTCTCTGCACAAGCATCAGTTATTGGTGTAGCCGCAGTTGAAACATAAGCCTCTACAGCGTGTGTTAAAGCATCCATACCAGTAGCTGCTGTTAATGATTTTGGCATAGCAAGCATTAACATTGGATCGTTAACTGCTATAATTGGTGTTAAATGTTTGTCAACTAAAGCCATTTTTATATGTCTTTCTTCATCTGTTATAATAGCGAATAAAGTCATTTCACTACCAGTACCAGCAGTTGTATTTATACCTACCATTGGTAATTGAGGTTTTTTAGATTTATCTACCCCTTCATAATCTTTGATTTCTCCACCATTAGTAGCTAATAAAGCTATTCCTTTAGCACAGTCATGTGCTGAACCTCCACCTAATGATATAACAAAATCACATTTTTCTTCTTTTAATAAAGCTAAACCATCATTAACATTTTTAACTGTTGGGTTTGGTTTAGTTTCATCATATATTGAATACTCGATATTTTTACTATCTAAAACATCTGTTACTTTCTTAACTATCCCTATTTGTCCTAAAACTTTATCTGTTACTATTAAAGCTCTTTTAAAGCCTAATTCTGCAACTTGTTCTCCAGCGTCTTTTAAGCAATCTGCTCCCATTAAACTTATAGCTGGCATAAAAAATTTATAACTTATATTCTCTTCCTCCAAGTCTATCTCTCAAATGTATTCCCAATATTTATCCCCTAGTTATAATTTAATTTTAATTTACTGTTAAAAATTTAACTAATCGATTTTTTTAAAAAATATCTCATTTTTAAATCGACAGAAATTGACAACATTATCATAAGCTTTTATATTATTTATTATGAGGTGAATTTTATGGACAGATTTGACAGACAACTTGAGTTAGCAGATGGTATAGAAACTGAATATTTAAGAATTCTGTACTACACCTTTGATAAAAATTATAAAGATACATACAAATCCTATGAATATAAAAGATTATGTACCATAGTTGATGGAGAAAAAAATGTAAGAATTAATAATGGAGAAAATATAACCTATGATTCATCTAAATATATGCTCCTTCCCCCTAATTCAAGTGTAGAAATGAGAATTGAAAAACCTACTAAGGCATTAGTTTTAGAATTAAATGAAGATTTAATAAATACAGTTTCAGAAAAACTATCTTATGAATTGGATATAGATTTAAAAAGCTCTAAACTAGAAAAGCCTTTTTTTAATGAAAATAATGAATTAATAGAATTAACAACGAAAAGGATTGTAGAAACCGCTACTCATAATACTAATCATAAAGAATTTCTTCTTGATTTATATGCTCAAGAAATAACCTATAGTCTATTAAACACTAAAGGAGCTAAAGATATTCTTGCTAATGATTTTAATAATCCAATAAGTCGTTCAATTCAAATAATGAAATCAAACTTAAAAAACAATATAACAGTTTCAGAAATTGCCTATAATCTTAATATGTCACTTCCTGGCTTTTCTTCTAAATTTAAAAAAGTTATGGGAATGACTCCTAATGACTATCTTACAAGCTTAAAACTTAATGAAGCCGCAAGACTTCTTAAATCAAACTCAGTTACGGAAGTAGCCTATGATTTAGGTTATGAGAATATATCCCACTTCATAAATTTATTTAGAAAAAAGTTTGGACTAACTCCCAAACAATATTCTCTAAAATATTCTAAAGAAGGAATAAAAATTTAATACTTATTAACTAACTTAAAAGTGGCTGTATCAAAATAACTCAAAATAACTCAAAAAAACTTATAAATATATTCCGAGAATTACTGAATTTCACTAAGAATTTATAGCAATTACTCCGAAGATTTTACTAAAGCGAAGAACTCCCTCCGGTCAAACAGCTTTGCTTCTTAACGTAAAATCTTCTTCGTAATAGCTTAAATTCTAAAGTTCATCCAGATATTCTCTTCATACTATTTATAAGTCTTATTATTGAGTTATGATACAACCCCTTATTTAAAGTTTTAATTCTTCTATTTTCTTATTATTAAGCTATGCTTTAACTAGTATTGATTTTTAGCTAGGTTTGAAGTGCTAGCTAAAAACCAACGCTCACCTAAAATAAATCTGATTATTAAAGTTTAATTACTTCTACTTTATAACCATCTGGATCTGTTACAAAATAATATGTTGCAGCTCCATCTGAAAGACCTTTCATAGGTGTAACTTCATATCCTAAGGCCATATGTCTCTCTCTTTCAGCCTCGATATCTTCTACTCCAACAGCAATGTGACTAAATCCATTTCCTAAATCATATGGTTTTTCTTGATCATAATTATAAGTTAATTCTACTTCATATCCATCTTCTTTATCTGAAAGATAAACTAAAGAAAATTTATATTCTGGATAATCCATTCTTCTTGTTTCAATAAGCCCTAACGCTTCTTCATAGAATTTTAAAGATTTATCCAAGTCTTTTACTCTTATACATGTGTGTAACATTTTACTTGCCATTTTATATCCTCCATGATTATAATAATATTTTTTATTATATATTATCATTTATATATCGTCACATCTATAAAAAAATCTATAGATAACTTTTAAATAACTATATAAAAATAGTATAGCTATTTCTAATATTATCTATAGACATATTTTTTAATATATTTATTAAGTTATCCAATCATAATTCTTTTATAAGAAATTTATTTAATGAGAATTTGTATAGGATAAAGGACATACCTACTGCTATCACTAATAATATCCCTATAACAAGTGGTAATGAATTTAAAATATTTGAAATATCATAATTTATACTTTTTAAAAATTTTTCTGCTAAAGAAAGTCCTATTATTAGAATGAATAATGGTACACTTCTTAAATAAGACATTGTACTACTTTCTGGATATACAATAGCCATACTAAATGTTATTATTGCGTATATATAAAAAAGTATAAATACTAAAATTAGATTTAGAGGGTTTACAATAATTTTTTCTCCAACTATAAAACTTACACCTATGCTTGCAACTATATTAGGTAAAGCAAATATTATAAAAATTATTATAGGTAATATAAAGGATGTTCCTACTACTTTCCTTGCATCAATTGGTAGCGATCTTAATAATCTATTTGTCATTGTTCCTTTATTAGTATTCTTAGCAACTATAAGGTTAACACTAACCATTGAAGCTAATAAAGTAAAATAAATAAATACACTATTTATTAAGAACTCATAACGTGCTTTTGGTAAATCTATAAAAAAAGGAGAATATCCAAAGGTCATTGCAAGAATATATAGTATAGCTAACACTCTTATATTTTTTAAATCTTTAACTATTAAATTCTTCATGTTACTTCACCTCACTTTTTTTATAAATAATTACAGATACTATTAAAGATATTATTAAAGCTATCAACCCAAATATTAATCCATAACCTCCTCTAGTAATATCGAATAAAGCCTGTAATTTTTCATTTTCAAGACAATTAAATAACATTGAACCCATTATGGTTATTATCATAATGAAGATTATATTAAATACTCTATAGAATTTATAATTTATGACTAAATATATAGGTAAAGTTATTGCCACATAAAATAGTTGAATTGTTATACTAGGAAGTATCTCTCTTAATGTTAACATAAAGACATTTCCTGAAATCATACCTAATATTGTACATAAAAAATATAAAAAGACATTAACTACTACTATATAAACTAATGTTGCTACATATTTACTACAAACATAATCTGTTTTTTTCATTGGTAATGAATTTAAATATACATTAAATTTATATCTTCCTTCAACCTCAATTGGAATTATCATAAAATAAAATACGATAAAAGTTCCCATAGTGAACAAATAATTTAGTCCCTGAGTCAATGTGAATGTAACCCCCAATAAAAGTAAGACTATAAGTGAGCTTTTTATATATTTCTTTTGTATAAAAAAATCTAACTTAAGTAACTCCTTCATACTACTTCACATCCTTTTTAGAGTAATAAACAACTATATCATCTAAAGTAGCTTTTTCAAGAATAATATTATCTCTACATAACTCTTTTATTTTTCTCATGTTTTTAGTTAATCCTTCAAAATTATATATTGTTTTTCTTAATCCAATTAATTCTTTTTCAACATCTTTATTTAAAACATCTAAAGCACCTTTAACTATGAAATACTCCTCTAATAAAAGGTCTTTTTCTTTAGAAAATTCAATTTTCCCTTTATTTATAAATGTTATATAATCAGCTAATCTTTCAAGATCTGTTGTTATATGAGTTGAATAAAGAACTGAAACTTCTTCTTCACCTATTACTTCAAATAAAATATCAAGAAGTTCACTTCTGAAAACTGGGTCTAATCCTGATGTTGGTTCATCTAATATTAAAAGTTCTGCCTTGTGTGAAAGTGCTATTGCTAGAGAAAATCTCATTTTTTGTCCCTTAGATAACTCTTTTAATTTCTTCTTTTCATTTAATTCAAATCTATTTATATAGTACTTGAATTTTTCTTCATCCCACTTAGAATAAAAAGGTGCAATAATATTTTTATTTTCCTTTATAGTAAAATCTTCAAAAGCACAACAATCATCATAAACAAAACCAACTCTATCTTTTATTGCTATTTCATTTTTCTTAATATCCTTACCAAAGATATCTATCTCTCCACTATCTAGATGTATTAAATTCATAATAGCCTTAATAGTTGTTGTTTTTCCTGCTCCATTTGGACCTATTAATCCCATTACAAATCCTTTAGGTATATTGAAACTTACATCTTTCAAAGAAAATTCTTTATAATTCTTACTTATATTTTTTACTTCAAGCACATTTTCCATATAAACCTTCCTCCTTAAACCTATCCCTTATTTTTATAATTCTTTTAAAGTTTTAAGCATTCTAACTAGTTCTTCAAAATCTAATCCTATGCTATTTGCTATATCTATTGCTTCACTAAACTTTTCTTCTATCTCTCTAAGTTTTTCTTCCATTAGAAGCTCTTTGTTTTGTTCTGCCACATATGATCCCTTACCAGGTAGAGTGTATATAAATCCGTCTCTCTCGAGCTCTTCATAAGCTCTCTTAGTTGTTATTACACTTACTCTAAGCTCAGAAGCTAAACTTCTTATTGATGGTAATGATGAATTTTCTTTTAATTCCCCTGATAAAATATCATTTTTTATAGCCTTAGCTATTTGTTCATAAATGGGTACCCCTGAAGTGTTTGAAACTACTATATTCAAAAACTCACCTCTTTCCGTGTATATACTGTATATATTCTATATACACAGTATATACACTAATCCCATATAGTGTCAATATATTTATAAAAATTTTTGCTTCTGTTTTAAACTAATGTTGATTTTTAGATAGAACTGTAAGACCATCTTAATGAACAACTAGTATTGCATCATATATTTAGAAATAATAACGTTAAGAAGCTTTTTCTGTTTGAGCGTATTTAAAAAAAGAATACAATCTCACAAAAGTTCGATTGCATAAGTTCAAGATGCCAAATTAAAAATTTGGACTTTCACTTAACCCTTAGCTATTATTCCGTAGTAGATGATAGCAATACTCTGTGAAATTAAGTTAGGTCTAAAGAGCTAGCTAAAAATCAACATTCACTTAAAACAGAGCTAAGTTTTTAAATAAAAAAAGAGGTGCACAAAAATGTGCACCTCTTCGGTTTATATTATTATTTATTTTCTTCTACTAACTCTTCAATTTTACATTTGCATCTAGCACCTCTACAAGCACCTGTTCCTGCTCCTGTTTTTTCTCCTACAGCTTTAAAAGAAAGAGCTCCTTCTTTTATTGCCTCAACTATTTTCTCTTCTGAAACACCTTTACATAAACAAACATTTGCCATAATAAAATTCTCCTCTCGTTTTACCTATATATCAATTTAATATTTATTCTTAATTAATAATATTTATTATTTAAATAGATAGTAACAGATAAGAATAATTATTGCACATATTATTTTAGGTCATTTCAAGTCAATTATACTTATTTAAATAGAATAAATCCATTTTACTTAATTATTCTAAAGTTTTCTCTCTAAATTTATCTATTCCTATTCTATCTATAAAATCTCCTAGTTTTTCACCTGCTTCTGCTTCTCCTTTATAGACTTCAAAAACTTTATCAACAATTCTTAAAGCTTCTTTTTCATCTACATCCTTTATTAGTATATCCGCCATTCTAGGATTATATCCAGCTGAACCTCCAACAGTTACTAAAAATCCTGTTTTATCAGCTATAACTCCAACATCCTTTGAATATACGCTTCCACATGCATTCCTACATCCTGCAACTCCTATTTTAGTTCTACATGGCATATCCATATGCTTATATTTATTTAAAAGTTTCATTCCAGTACCTATAGTATTGAATTTTGATCTTTTGCAGAATCCAGCTGGACACATCTCTACATTTTTTACTGAATTTTGTTTTTTAACAGCTGGTTCCATACCAAGTTCTTCCCAAATTTGTGGTAAATCTTCTCCCTTTAAATTTGTTATTAGTATTCTCTGTCCTGAATTTATTTTAATAACTCCATTATATTTCTTAGCTACCTTAGCTATTTTTTCTAATTGATCAGGTAAAATAAATCCTCCTGGTATATGTGGAGTTATTCCAAAAGTTCTTTTTCCACCTCTAACCTTTTGTAAATTCCCATAATGAGTTCCACTAACCATCTTAGGTATTCCAATTCCTATACCGTCCATAAAAACTCCTCCTCTATATAAAACTCTATGTAAAATATTAAAATCAACTTTATTAATGTTAGTATACACTAAAAAAATTTTTCCAAAAGTAACTCAGGTTACTAAGTTAAAATAAAAAACATATTATTCTAGATAAAATTTTATTTTTCCTCTTAAACTTATAAATTATAAGGCAAATAATTCTTATTTCTTATTAAATTTATTAGCTTCACTCAAATGTGTAAGTCAAAATACAAAATTGAAAATTTTGATTTTTGCTTAAAATTAAGCCGTTATGAAAAGCTGGCTAAAAATTAATATTACCTAAAACATATCCTTATATAAAAATAAAGAGCCTATAAATTATTTATAGGCTCTTTTAAGCATTATTTATCTATTTAAAATGAACTTTCATTCACTTTCATTTTTAATTATTTAATATAACATCTGAATTAAAACTATTTGAATTATTTAAACATATCTTAAGTTTTTCTATTCTCTTCTTGTTTGTTTTACAAACTTGGAAAGAAAGATTGTTATATTCAACCATTTGATTTTCATTTTGCGGAATATTTCCTATTAAATTAACAACAAAACCACCAATAGTCTCTATATTTTGGCTTTCAAGATTTAAGTTTAAATAATCATTTAGCTTGTCTAATGTTAATAGACCATCAACTACATAGGTATTATTATCGATTTTATCTATGGAGCTCTCTGAGTCGTCATATTCATCTAATATATCGCCCATAACTTCCTCAATTAAATCTTCTATAGTAACAATTCCAGAAAAACCGCCATACTCATCTATTATTACAGCCATATGTTGTTTACTATCTTGAAGTTCTTTAAATAAATCATCTACAGCTTTATTTTCAAGAACAAAGTAAGCTGGACGTATTAACTGATCTAATTTAATATTATCAACTCCAACTTTGACAACAGCCTCAAAGAAGTCTTTTAAATAAAGTATTCCTACTATATTATCTTTATTTTCACTATAAACAGGTACTCTTGAAAATTGCTCGCTTATAAGTTTCTTAGCAATTGTTTCATTTGGAGTTGTTGATTTTATAGCAAAAACCTCTCCTCTTGGAGTCATAACTTCTTTAACAGTTTTATGATCAAATTCAAATATACCATCTAACATCTCTTTTTCACTCTTATCAATTACACCATTTTCTTGGCATATACTTATCATAGACTTAATTTCATCTTTAGAAACAGTCTCTTGATTTTCAGCTTTATTCAATCCTAAAACTTTTATAAAAAAGTTTGTTGATGCTGAAAGAAGTTTTACAAATGGCGTTGATATTTTAGATATAATAGAAATTGGTCTTATAGACATCAAAGCTATTTCTTCCGGATTCTGCAATGCAATTCTCTTTGGAAGTAATTCTCCAAATACTAAAGTTATATAAGACAAAAGTACAGTTATAAGTATAACTGATATTTGACTACCATAAGGAATATTTAACTTGTCCATGAATTGTGCTAGAGTTTCTGAGATACTAGTAGCTGCTGATGCACTGGCAAAGAATCCTGCAAATGTTATTCCTATTTGAATAGTAGATAAAAAGTTGCTAGGTGACTTTAAAACCTTTCTTAATAAAAGCGCTTTTTTATTACCTTTCTCTGCAAGCATCTTTATCTTAGATTTATTTACAGATACCATAGACATCTCTGCAGCTGCAAAGAATGCATTGATTAAGATAAGAAATAATATTAGAATAATTTTTGGTAAAATACTGGGACTCGGGTCCATCCTTTAATTCCTCCTCTAAAAAAAATAAATTTTTATTACTTTATCTTATAGCTTTATTTATTAATTATTTTAAAATAATAAACTATATGATAATCAATTTTACACCATAATACCATACTGATACGTTTTATTCAATTATATAATATGCACAATTTAGCCTAAATTATACTAAATAAATAATTTAAGTAACTTATATTATTTATTACATATATTTGAAATATAATACTCTTATATTTAACTTATATGGTCTTTCATACATATAATAAATAAGATCTAATTTATCTTAAGTTTTGACTATTTTAGAAGTTTAGTTAACTTTCTCTAAAATATATCTTTGCTTACTAATAATTTTTGCAAGCTGTAACTTTGAAGTTTATAGCTCCTTAATCTTCCCCCTATTAACTTTTTATAATAAATAATATGAGTAAGGTGGTTTATTGTGAAAGAAAATTTGAATCTCTTTAAATTCATTCTTGGAACAACTATTCTTTTGTGTAACACTAGCAAAGATATCATTCTAAACTCAATTAAATATACAAAAACAATATTGAAAGCCAAAATATATAAAAGAGGAACTAATGAATAGAATTCTCATAATTTTAACTAATAAATTTAAATAAAAAGATTTATAAATAAAAATTATTTATAGATCTTTTTATTTTTAAAACTTTTAATTTTCATTTTTAAGCTTATAATTAAATAAAATAAAATTTAATATATATAGCTAAAAATTGCAACTTTTTATTCAAATTAAATATATATATAACATATTCATAAATATTACATTTTCTTAGAATAAATTTCAAAATTGATATCTATAAAGCAAGTATATTAAGTAATAATTATTATTGATTTTTTTATACTGTATAGTATAATTTAATTAAACAAAAGTAATAAATTTATTGGGAGGTACGAATTATGAGTCTATCAAGATTAATAGAAGAAAAAAGAAAAGCTAAAGCAAGAGCAGAAAGAAATAAAAAAGCTAAAGTTGCAGTAACTGGTGCAGCTATCGGAACATTAGCTGGTATATTAGGTGGAGTATTATTCGCTCCTAAATCAGGAAAAGAAACTAGAAATGATATAAAAGAAGGCTCAAAAATAGCAGCTCAAAAATTAAATGATAAAACTGTTGAATTAAAAGGAAACTTAAATACCCAAGTTACAAAAGGAAAAGAAAACATTTCTGAAGCAAAAAGTAAAATAAAAGAATATCTTAATAGTAAAAAAGGTATAAACACTAACCAAGCTGTAGAAGAAGATTTAGATACTCCTTTTGAAGTTGTTAATACTGAAGAAACTGAAGAAGTTAAAGAAGATAATTAATAGCTATGTATATAGATTTAAATATAATTTATTTACTATTAGCTATATTAGGATGTGTGGCTATTGTTTATTTGATATTGACTTTAAATAAAATACTAAAGTTAATATCAAATATAAATAGCCTTTTAGATCAAAATAAGGACAACCTAAATAAAACTATTCAGGATTTACCTGCTATAGCTAATAACGTTAATAATACATGTCAAAACATTAAGGATATATCGGATGTTGCAACTGAAACTACAGCTGAATTAATTGTTGCTAAAGAAA
This sequence comes from Clostridium sp. LIBA-8553, assembly GCF_057782465.1. NCBI lineage: Bacteria > Bacillati > Bacillota > Clostridia > Eubacteriales > Clostridiaceae > Clostridium > Clostridium sp. LIBA-8553. The sequence continues at coordinate 478,951 of NZ_CM173489.1, read as the reverse complement.
ATATAGAATCTAATGTTGAAATAGTAAAAGAAATCGTTAAAATAATTAATCAAGTTTTCTTTAAAAAATAAAAGAACCCATTCCAATATAAATTTGTAAAAATTTCTTTGGAATGGGTTTTTAATTAACCTAATTTTTTTCAAAGCCTAAATTTTCAAAAAAGCCTATGGATTCATCATTATTTGTCTCTAAATTAATTCTAGTAGCTCCATCTATATCCTTAACTATTTTGTATGCTTTTGATATAAGTATCTTACCAAGACCTTGTTCTTGATATCTTGGAATAATAGCTAAATATTTAATTTCTTGAACTCCAGCCTCTTCTGTAGCACTAGGCAAAATCATAACTGTTCCTATTCTCTCACCATTTTCATTTTCAAGAAATACACATCTTTTTGAAAATTCTCTTTTAAAACTATCAACTTCCTTAAAAATAGCTCTTACAGCTAACTGATAATCTTTAAATACACCTGCTGAATATTGAATATATGCCCAGTTATTCTCATCACCAGGTCTAAATTCAGTGAATCTATACCCACTAGGTAGGGAGGCACTATAAATTTTTTCTAGTTTATTCTTTGCCATAAAAGACTTTTTACTATTTTCTTTATTCTCCATTTCCTATCCCTCCTAAAATCTTATATTAAGAAATATAACAAATCTTATTTTACTTATATGTATGATTACTCACAAAAAAAATGAGTCTTTGCTATGTAAAATTTAATTAATGTATCTTTTTTTAAATACCTATCTTAAAACCTTATAAATTTTTAAGTAATAATTTTAACTTACGACTATAATATGAGTTGCCATAACCATTTACATTAAATTATAGAGCTTTTTTAACATGATTTCCAGTAACTTATTCTTCATTAAAAACCATGAATACTCACTTTATGAATATTTATCATTTTATACTACTTAATCTCATTGTATTTTTTTCAAATGCTTCAAATTATAAACTTTATCTAAAAATTAATATTTTCTTAAGTTTAATGATTTCTCTTTAAAGAATTTTATAAAAATTAAAGGTTTCTATTAAGAACTATTTTATATAGTAATTCTTAATAAAAACCTTCTTCAATGATAAAACTCAATATTAAAAATATATTAATATAATGTTTTGCCTGTAGAATCCACGTATGAGTAAACTCCATCATTATCTACTAAAATAACATCCTTTGATATAACCCTTATATCACTGTATTCCTCTTCTAAAATTACGCTTCCGTCCTCTTTAAGCAAACCTTTTTTTCCCTCTTTGTTAGCAGAAACTATTAGCCCACTAGAAGAAACCTCTAAAGAAGAATAATCCTTCTTCTCAAGATTCTTAATTTCTTCTCCTTTAGTGTTTATAACTGACATATATTTTGATTCTCCATCTAAAATATCTACAACAGCAAGACCATTGTCACTAAATCCATTTATAGATACATTATTTTCAAAATTTATTCCAGTTTCTATTTCATTTCCCTCTTTATCAATTATTATATGCTTTCCGTCTTTTCTAGCAAAGGCGAACCCCTTATTCATTGCCGTTACTCCATCAAAATCTGGCTTTATAGCCCAAGCTCCCTCATTGTCTAAAAATCCTATTCCTGTTTCATCTAACCTTGCAGGTGCTACCCCTTCATTCATCGGCCCAACATAAAAGTATTCTATAGGAACTATAACCTCTCCCTTTTCATTTAAAGCTCCACAAAGATTTCCCTTTGATACCGGAATAAATCCTTCATTCATAGTTCCTATAGAATTATACTCACAAGGTACTATTTCATTTCCATTAGGATCTAAAAGCCCATACAACTTATTCTTCTGAACTAGTATATACCCCTCTCCAATATCTGAAACAATAGCATCATATCTTCCTGGTTCAACTACAACCTCCCCATTTAGATTTATTATCCCAGTTGTTTTTAATGTTTTACCAGACTCAGCTAAAGTTTCTATAGCTTCTGTAGTATTTTCGTTAGTTAGAATTTCATTAGCTAACTTTTCATATCTTATAAGTTTATTACTTAGCGGTGATAATACCCCATCTTCTTTCTCTACTAGTGTTTTACCTTTTTGATTTATTATTTTATATGTGTCACCTTCTTTAACACCAGCCATTCCGTAATTAAACTCACTACCTTTATCAAATTTAAGTTTTATAGATTTATTTCCCTTTTTATCTATATAGCCAATTTTCCCTTCATATCCTTTTTCCATAAGTATTTCTCCATCCTCTGTTATCCCAAACATTCCTGGTTTAGCATTTATTAAAGATTTTGTAGACTTATCTTCTGTTACAATATAAAGCTCGTCTTCTGCTTTTTCCTTAGCGCTACTTATCCCACATCCTGTTAAAACCGATGTACATAATATAGTAGTCATGGCCACAAAACAAAGGCTTTTTAGTCTCATATTAAACTCTCTCCTTAAATATATCCTCCTATTTTTAATTAACTTTTGTCCATTAAAATACTTATTCCTTAGCTTTTTACGAAAATAACTTATGTAAAGTTGTATTTACAAATATATTTTCTTCTCCCTTTTGTAGCTAACATATATCCATGGTTATTTACTAAAAAGTTTAATGTAAGATTATTAAAAATCTCAAAAGAATCAATATTGCATATATGACCACAGTTTTTTAAAATAACAATATCTTCTTTTGGTACAAATTTTTTAATAGTCGGTAAGAAAACATGGTCTTGATCTCCCATAATAAAAATTTTCTTAATATAACTTTTATTATATTGGTAATTTTCCAAGTGTTCTCTCATAAGCTCAACCCATCTAAAACATTCATTCTTGTCTAATTTTTCAGAAGCCTTTAAGAAGATATTTCTTGAAAGCTTATGATTTTTACATGGCATTGACATATAAGCCACAATTTTATAAAAAATTTCTCTTGGAATAATACTCTTGGCAAAAATAGCTAGGTTTAAGAAAAATTTAGATTTTAAATTCATCCCCACAATTCCTCCCCCTAATATCATTGAAGAAATTCTCTCTGGGAAATATTTCTCAAATTGCATTGCAACTATAGTGCCAAGAGATATCCCTAGTATGTTTACTTTTTCTATATTTAAATTATCTATTACCTCTATAATATCCTCACAAATGTATTTAAAGCATATTTCACCTTTAGTTTCTTTCATATTTTCTAAAGTATGATTTTGTGAATTTCCATGGCCGTGAAGATCTATTAAAAGCAAATTATAATTTTCTGAGAGTATATCTATCTGCTTTTTAAATATATTTAAATTTCCACCTATTCCATGAAGCATCAGAATCCATTCCTTATCCTTGTGGAGATATTTATTATTTACTATTTTATGATATAGCATATATATTGAACTCCTTAACATTCTGATTTAAAAGCTTTTCACATTTTGTCTTATGAGCTATAACCCTTAACTTAAATTATTTAAGTAAAAAAATTAAAAGTCATATTAATTAAATAAATTCGAATTATATTGCTTAAATTCTATCACCTTTTGAGGTAGTATATATCAATATCTATGATATTTGAACAAAATTTTACACTGCATTAACATTATTTAAATCTATGCAATATTACCTTATAGTAACTAAGGTTATTTCTGGTCTATTTTTAATTCTTATTCTTAAAAATTTATTTCCAAGCCCTCTACTCAAAATCATAGAAGAATCTCTTTCTATAAAAATTCCTTTTTTTCTTTCCATAAGATTATTAAAAATATACCTATTTATTATTCTGCTATATCCTGAAAAAGTTATATCACTTCCCCACTTTACATAAGCTTCAAAATTTACAACATCATTTGTTAGAACAACATTAAACTCACTCCTATTAGGTTCTCCCAGTTTGTTTTCTATGTCTTCCTTTGAGAAAACAAGCTCTCTATTCCTTTCTTTAAAATAATATTTTTTTATTTCATCTGACTCTATAAAAATCCCATAAATATTTAATTTATCTTCCTTTTTTATTAGAGAGACTTTATTATTATTTAAAAGTATTATTCCAGCATCTTTTAATTTTTCTAAATATATTTTATATTTATTATTTTTTTCATTCTTTAAAGAAGCAGGGCTTTCTATTGCATAATAAATTGGATAAAAACTTCTTAAATTTTTACAAAGCTCTAAGAAAATAAAATCTTTATCTAGTCTAGATGTGAGCATATTTCCTGTAGTAACTATAATATCTGGTTTTAAAGATTGTATTTTCTTTATAAGTCTATAATTATCAATTCCAAAACTTTTGCCATATAAATTATTTAAATGTAATATTTTAAAACCCTTAAAGGCACTGGGAGTTTTTCTAGTAAATAACTCATATTCTTTTATTGCTATACTATTATTTTCATATATTAAATAACTAGTTGCTGCAATACCTAAAATCGAAGTAATCTTCAACCAATCCGAAACCTCATTCATATTAACCTCTTATTTTTTGTTCTTATATTTTATATATGTAAATACTTTTTTATTTAAAACTTCTAATCCAATATACATTTTATTACTTTTATTCCATTTTATTGATTTTTATGGTATTATTATTTCAAGACAGGAGGTGCCTTGTTGCAATTCATATTTTTTATCTAAAAGCTAAAAATAAAACTTCATATGATTTTAGATAAATTTGATAAAATTCAATATGATATCTAAAGCAACATAATATTTTATGAGTTCGTTATCTGAAAGAAATGTATCTACCTTAAAAAAGAAATCATACTTAAGGATAAAGGATATAATAATTTTTTTCATAGTTGTTTTTGGAGCATCCTATTTTATAAATAATTACCTATTTTTTAAAGCATATATTCCTACTGGATCAATGAAACCGACAATAATGGAAGAAGATGAAGTGCTTGTTAGTAAAATTTTTACTAGTGTAAATAGAGGTGATATATTTGTGTTTAGCCATGAGTCTTCTAAAGAACTACTTATAAAAAGAGTTATTGGTCTTCCTGGAGAAAAAGTTGAGATAAAAGATGGTGTTGTGTACGTAAATGATATTTTAATTAATGAACCATACGTAAAAAATAATGAAGTATTAAATAAAACTTTTAATGTTCCAGAAGGACATTATTTATTTTTTGGAGATAATAGAGCACGTTCAGAAGATGCGAGGAAATGGGAAAATCCTTATGTTCCCAAAAAAGACTTAGATGGAAAAGCTTTTTTTACTATATACCCAAGAGAAAGAATGGGCCTTTTAAAATAAAAGGCCTATTTTTCATTTACAAAAATAACCATCAAGAAAATTGCATAAATACTTAAAACTATCATTAGTGCTGTAAATACTGACAATATTATTTTCATAGTATATATATATCTTGAATTCTTTTCCAAAGCCTGATTTACATTATATTTTATTTGATTTATATAGTTATTTACTTCTTCTTTTTCACTTTTTGTAAGTTTCGCTTCTTTGATTTCATCATGCTTAGATAATACATATTTCTCAACTTCAGGAATAACTTCCTCAATATCATATCCCTTAGTATTGGCTAAGACATCTAAAGTCATCATTTCTTCAGGAGTCAAAGAATTATATTTATAATAAATTTTAGGAACTCCAACTAAATTTTTTTCTTTAATATAATCCCTATATACCTTTCCCCTATTAATAACTTTAGAATTTATCTCCCAATTTGAATCAACATAATAAAGATTATAAACTCTAAAAGTTATAGGTACTAATAATAAAAGTAATAAAACAATTTTTGTTAATATGCCAAACTTTTTATTTACCATAATAACGCCTCCATTAATTCTGAACATATAACAAAAAGTCCTATAAGCTAAGGGATACTTATAGGACAAATGCATATATATATGAAATATAGGGAAATTAGGTTTATGCTTTAACCTGTTAACATTATATTAACATATGGTTAAGCAAATTTCAAGTGTTTTTTCAAAAAATAAACATTTTTTGATTCTAATCCCTTTAAACTAATAAAACGTTCTTGAAATCCTCCTATTTTCCACTAAATTTAGAATTTTTTAGAGCTTATTCTAATCTCCAAAATTTAAAATTCTAACTTATTGTTCATAATATTCTAATTTATATGTGGACTTTGGAATCCTTCTCTTTTTACTGAATGTTTTTTAGCTGTTCTATTATGATTTTTACCTTCTTCACTTGTTATTGGAGTTTGAAAATTACATTTCTCCATTCTAGCTATCTTATTATCTGGTTGACTATCCTTTGACATAATTAATCCTCCTTTTTGATTGAGTTTAGTTTTATTTTTCTCACAAAAAGAAAATATTATTATGGTAATAAATACTGAAATCATCCTATACTAAAAATCAATATTTTAAATGGGCTGTGTTTTAGACGAATTTTGATTTTTAGCTAGCCATTAAGATGTTCTTACAGTTCTATCTAAAAATAAAAACTGGTTTAAAACATAGCCTTTAATTAAAATTTATATTTGTATTTGTTTTTATAAAATATATCTGAAGAGTCTTTATAAACTCCTATTATTAAAACATCATCAAATCGTCTTAATTCTATAGCCTCTTGTGCTTCCATATCTAAATTTTCACTTTCTTCACATAGATAAGCTATAGCATATGCTTCTCTATCATTAAAAATAACAGTATCTAATATTACAGGAAACTTAACTATATCTTCTCCTATTAAAATATCTACTGATCTAAAAGCATCAGAGACATCATTAGCACTTTCACCTCTATCTCTAGCCATATTTATAAACCAATTTTCATATTCTTCTATGGTTTTCTTAGGAACTTCAAAATTTTTCAATGTAGGATCATTTTCATAATAACTTTTTAAATCTTCTTTATTTATTTTAGTATTATTATTTCTAAACTGTTTAAATTTATCTTTAGACTGTATTGTTATATCTCTTTTTTCATTTTCTTCAACCTCAAGCTCATTATCAACAAGATTTATAACAATCTCCTTACCTTCTGATCCACAAGATATTAAATTAAATAATAAAAATATATTTAATACAATTAGGCTTAACTTTTTCATAAATTCACCTCAGTTTATTTTTACCTTTTTATCCAAAGTTTATTCTCAACAAACTCTCTCTTTAAGGAAATATAAACCTTTTTATTATATATTTTTTAATAAAGCCCTATTTTAGGTAATTGTTGATTTTTAGCTAGATTTTCATACCTAACTTACAAGTTCTATTTAAAAATCAACACTAGTTTAAAACATAACTTTTCATAAAATAAAATTTTAATTTTTTTGTTGTACATACTAGTTTTGCCAATAAAAAAGGAAGTATCAATTGATACTTCCTTTGAAATATATAAATATATGCTTTACTTAATTTAGATGATTATTATTAATAATTATAAATTGTATATTTTAAACAACAACGGAGATTAATATTCTAAAAATATAATATTAAAATAATCACTAAATTAGTCCAGTTGAACAAATTTATTATTTATTATTTATTATTTATTATTTATAACTTTTTCATATATGAAATGTGAGAATAATGAGTTTGACCATGCAAACCAGTCTCTTGTAAATTGAGCTGGATCATCTACATGGAATCCTTCATGCATATATCCAGTACCAGCATGAGTTTCCTTTAATAATTTAATTAACTCATCGATTTCTTCTTGATTATTTGTTGTTAATCCTTGCATTGATAGTGCTATATGCCAGATATATTGATCTGGAGTATGTGGACTTCCAATTCCCTTAGCAGCTTTTCCTTCAAAGAAAAATCTATTATTTTTACTTAAGATGAATTTTCTAGTATTTTGATAAACCTCATCATCAATTCCTTTATACTCTAAGTAAGGTATTGATAAAAGACTTGGTACATTAGCATCATCCATGAAGTTATAGTTACCCATACCGTCAGTTTCATATGCATAAACTTCTCCAAAACCTTCTTTATAAACTTTTCCATACTTTTCTATAGCATTGTCTATTTCTTCTCTTAAACTATCAGCTTTTTCTTTAAGCTCTTCATCTTTGTAAACTTTCTCTGCAATTTCTGAAATATATCTTAAAGCAACTACAGCAAACATATTAGCAGGAACTAAGTATCCATATTCACAAGCATCATCACTTGGTCTAAATCCTGACCACGTCATTCCTGTGTATTCTACTGGAGTTCCTAAACCTTCATGACTTAAAGTATCAGTTACTGAACAATTTAATCTTTGGAAACTATAGTCTGATTTTTCTCTATGATATTGTTCAACTCTCCAAAGATCTATTATCATATTGAAGGCTTTCTTGATATCTTCATTGAAGAAAGTCTCGTCTCCTGATTCCTTCCAGTATTTATGTATTAATCTAACTGGATAACAAAGTGAATCTATTTCATATTTTCTTTCCCAAACCCATGGGCTATCCTTAGTAATATCATTATCCCATTTTTGTCCATTAGGTTCTTTATTGAATGCATTTGCATATGGGTCTATGAATATACACTTAACTTGTCTATTTATTAATCCAGTAAAAATAGCTTTAAGCTCTGGATATTCATTAACAAATGGTAAGTAATGTTCTACTTGAGATGTAGAATCTCTAAGCCACATTGCTGGAATATCTCCTGTTATTACGAAAGCGTCTCCTTCAGAAACCTCAACAGTCGTGTCCATTGTATTTATGAAGCAGTTATAAAATAATTCTTGTAGCTCTTTATCATCTATTTTTGTTGATAAATCTTTGCCGATTTTTCTTACAATTTCTTTTAATTCATTAGTTGATAAACTCATCTTCCCTTACCCCCAAGTTCAAATAATTTATTATTAAATGCTTTACTTTACAAACTAATTAAAGTTGACTTTAAATTTCCTATTAATACCTTAATTTAAGTTTTTAAATCAACTTCAGATTCATTGTATACCATTTCACTTTTGTAATAAATATACTTTCTAAAACTTCTTAAGGTTTCTAAAATTTATCACCTAAATCTAGAAACTAGACAAAATCTAAAATATTCTAAGTAATCATATTTTTAAAATACCTATTAACTTTATATAACCCTACTACTAAAATCTAACTATTTGTAGTAAAATAACTTAAAACTTAGGTATTTAATGAATTATTTACTTTAAAGGGAGATTTCTAATTTATGCGAATTATTAAATATAGCTTAGAGCCTGAAGCCTATGGTGCTAATGGTAAATTTATAGACAAAAAAGGTACAGTTGCTGATTTAATATTAGATAACGGAATTCTTATAGGATTGCCCTTTGACAAGGTAATTCCAGAATTCAAAGTATTAAATAAAGTATTATTAGAAGGCTTTTGGCCTAGAAGTGGCTGGTGGGAACCCTTTGAAATTACACCTGATGAATATAATGAACTTGTAGACTATCTATTACAGATTCAACTTAATAAACCATTTCGACTAGAAAAAAGATTTTAAATCATCCATTATTTCTTAAACTTAATTTTATTTTAAATAGCTTTAAAATTTATCACCTAAATCTAGAAACTCATCTTTTAAACTTCCTCACTATATATCCTTATATAATTAAAAACATAAAAAAAGAATTATAGACATAGACAAAAGAATATTTGAATGAATAATTAGAATTTCAATAATTCTTTAGTTATATCTATAATCCTTTTTATAAAAGTATTTAATTAAAAATCCTATAACTTTTTAGCTATTAGGAACTTTATTTTTATTCCTTGTTTTGAGAACATTTCTTCATGCTCTGTTACTACGTTATGTTCATAACCGCTATTATGTAAATCGTAAGTTATATAAGTTATTTCAAAGTTACATTCCTTGAAATACTCTAAAGACTCTTCAAAAAGCTCATCATCATCAGTTTTAAAGTGTATTTCTCCACCATCAACTAAGAAATTTCTATAGTTTGTTAACTGTCTTGTATGAGTTAATCTTCTCTTCTTATGTCTGTCTTTAGGCCATGGATTACAAAAGTTTATATAAATTCTTTCTATTCTATCATTATTGTCTAAGATAGTATCTATTAATGCTATTTCTTGAGGCATTAATTTAACATTGTCTAAAGGTTGATTTTTTTCTTCATAAGCTTTTTCTATGTTTCTTTTAGCTAAAACAAGAACTTCATCCTTTATATCTATTGCTATGTAATTTATTTCTGGATGTTCTGAACCATGAACTGCCATGAATGTTCCTTTACCACATCCTAATTCTAAATATATTGGGTTTTCTGTATTCTTAAAAGTATTCTTCCAATTTCCTTTGTTCTCTTTTGGGTTAGCTACAAAAAAGTCACATGCTTCTAATTCTGGTCTAGCCCAAGGCTTTCTTCTCATTCTCATTTTTAATCCACTCCATTGTTTAGTTTCAGAATTATTATACAGATTTATAGTAAGTATATCAACCTTAGTGTTTATCCAAATACTTTAAAAATTAGTATATATAATCATGGAAATTCCAATAAGTATTTTTTAATTCTCAAAAAAATTTATTAACACATTATCACAAATCATAATATTATAATATTATGATTAATTTTATATAAGAGGATTTTTATGTCATTAATTAAAGAATGTACTGTATGTAAAAGAAGAGGTATGTTTTTAAAATTAAATAATGGCCTATGTATAGATTGCTCAAACGAATTGAAATATTTAGAGAATCAATATTGTTATCTAGAATCTATACTCAAAGAAAATTTAACTGTAACTGAACCTAATAAGATAATTGAAAAAGCAAATTTAATTTTAAATAACTTAAAAAAATTTCAAAATACCTATACATTAATAGAAAGAGATGTTTGCTTAGAAGTTATATGTCTTATGAATCAACAAATTGAAATGCTAAAAGAAACTTCTGAATCAGAACCAATTTCTATGAATTCTATAATATACAATTATAAGGACTTTGATTCATCTGAAATTATTTTAGAAACCGTACCTAATGATGATTCTTCAGAAAGTGATTTATTAAAATACGAAAATATTACTGAAGATGATGAAGATATTCATGAAGATGTAACACATAAAATTTCAGAAAATATTTCTTCCTCCCTAGAGGAAGAAGCTAACAACTCTATAAATTGTGATGAACTCCCACCATGTATTGTTTCAGATGAAAACCTAAACGAAGAACCTAATTCTCAAAATGAAGATTTCTCTATTGATCCACAATCAGAAGCCGTTGAAAATCCTGAAAAAAATAACTAAACTAAAACTCTTTTTTAATTAAAGAATCTACTAAAAACTTTTAAAAAATTCTAATCCTTAATCTATAGATAATGATAAAATCAATGAAGATTTTAAGAAAAAATTTTTTCTACTCATTCTAAAACTTTAAAAATCATATCAGGAAAATAAATTAAACGAAGAAAATGTTTCTCCTAAATACATGTAAAATAACCCAATTGAAGTTTTAATTCTCAATTGGGTTATTTCTATGTTAACAATATTTCATTTTAATTATTGGCTATGTTTTAAACTAGTGTTGATTTTTAGATAGAACTGTAAGACCATCTTAATGAGCAGTTAGTATATGATAGCAATACTTTGCGAAATTAAGTTAGGTCTGAAGGTCTAGCTAAAAATCAACATTCACCTAAAACAGCGCCTAATTATTCTAATAAAACCTATATAATCTTAAAGAAATCATTAGGAATATAATTTATAAATTGACTTATCTCATTTCTATGACCGTACTTTCCTTGAGAATTATATGTTATTACTAGTCTTTTCTTAGCACGAGTTATAGCTACATAAAATACTCTTTTTTCTTCAGCTAGATTTCCACTTTTTATAGACATATATGAAGGAAATGTGTTGTTTTGAATACCAGCTAAAAATACAGTATCAAATTCTAATCCTTTTGCTTGATGTACTGTTATTATTGGTATTCTAGGCTTCTTTGTCCTATTAATTATTAAGGATTCTAATTCTCCATTAGAAAGACCTGTTATTCTTATGATATCTAATAAAGCATCTCTATTTCCTTTGCTTTTATCGTCTAAATCTCTAAATAAGGCATATAAATCTCTAAGCCTATTTAGTTTTTCTTTATTTTCATCTCCAGCATACATGCTTTTAATATTAAAACCATTCATCACACAGGCAACCAATTCATATGGTCTTTTACTCTCTGCTATTTTAAAAAGTTCATTTAATTTCTTACTAATAGCCGTAAATGCTTTTAAATGCTTTGACATTAAAGCCATTCTTTCCATTGAAGTTGGAATTATTTTTTCATTTATTGCCCTAACTAGAAGCTCTCCTGTAGCTATAATATCATCCATAGCATCATGGCTTGGCTTATGTTTAGTATCATATACTTTACTTAAATTTTCTAACTTATAATTTATATTTCCTGGATAAAACCTTCTATATATATCTAAAGTGTCATAAAAAGTTTTAAACTTAGGTTTTCCTAACTTATTTCTTTCTAGTTCACTGCATAATATATTTATATCATATTGAACATTATGCCCTACTATTATTGAATCTTTAGAATACTCCACAAATTCTTTTAAAACTTTTTCTTTATCTTCTCCAATTTTTTGAAGCATTTCATCTGAAAAACCATGAACATAAAAAGAGTCCTTAACTGGCTTTTTATTTTTTAGGAATTTTTCAAACTTATCTACTACCTCTCCATTTTTATTTAACTTTATGGCTGCTATTTGAATTATTTCATCCTCTGTAACATCAACACCTGTACTTTCTACATCAAAAACTATTATCTTTTCTTTTTCAAACTCATTTATTAGTAAAGAAAATTTTTCTCCATATTCTAGTACAAGTGGATCTATATAATCTGATAATCTTATGCCAACCTTTTTGTATTGTAAAGACTCTATAGCCTCTAAAGTTCTCATACCAATCCCTGTTGGCAATCTATTTACTATTCTTTTTAGACTTAAAGAATCATATCTATTAGCTATTAACTTTAAGAAAGCTAATATATCTTTAACCTCTTGTCTTCTAAAGAACTTAAATTGATCCACAAGTATAAATTCAAAATCAGCACCTTCATAACCGCCAATTTGATAAAGCTCCTCACTCAGCCCTATATTGTAGTTATTATCTCTTGTAAGAACACATACTTTTTTTAAATCTTCTTCTTTTCTGCATAAATTATTTACATAATCAAAAATGAATCTGGCCTCTTCTCTTAAACCTCTTGTTTCCTTTAATATTATTTTTTCTCCAGTAGTTTTGGATTCTGCTGAAATTCCATCCTTATAAATACTAGATACTTTTTTTGAAAAAGCATTATTTAAAAACTCCAATGAAGCTTGGTTTAAATTTTGAGTAGCTCTATAATTTTTTGAAAATACAACTTCTATAGGGTTAAATTTTTCTTTAAATTTATTAAAAATCATTTCTGGATCTGATCCACGCCAGCTATATATTGTTTGAAAGAAATCCCCACATATAAGAACATTATTTCCCTCAAAAAGTTTCTCAACTATTGAATACTCTATAATACTTGTATCTTGTACTTCATCTATATTTATATATTTAAATTTATTTTTAAGAGCTTGGACAACTTTTTCATCCTTAAATAATTCCTTAGTAAGTATTATTAAATCGTTAAAATCTAAAGCATGATCCTCTCTAAGCTTAGAATCATATAACGTTACTAATTCATGTCCATGAAACTTAATATAGGTTTTAAGCTTTAAATTTAAATTTCCTTTGTCACTACAAACCTGATTTATTTTTTCTTCGCTAAACTTAAAAATTTCATTAATTACGGTCTTATATTCATTTAAAACTCTATCTTCTAAAGTTTCTCTTCTTGCCTTTTCAACCTTTATAAAATCAATAACTTTTTGTATCTGCATATTAGTAGCCATCAAATTGCTTGTAGCATAATAATAACTTAATTTACTTATAACTTCCCTACAATCATCTTCATCAAATATTGTAAAGTCTGAAAATATATCAGTATTTCTCTTTGCGTAAGTTTTAACTACATCGAAACAAAAGCTATGAAAAGTTCTTATGGTTATATCCTTAGCTTCTCCCCCAACTATTTTAATTACTCTATCACTCATCTCTTTACATGCCTTATTAGTAAAAGTGATGCATAAAATTTCTGAAGGCTTTGAATTTCCATTTTTTATTATAGATGCAACTCTCTCTGCTAAAGTATTAGTTTTCCCTGTTCCAGCAGATGCAAGCAAAATAACATTACTACTTTGTTCATTTACAACCTTTTGCTGCTCTTCATTTAAGTTAATCATAATAGCCTTCCTTTCCCCCTAATTCTTTATAATAAAATTTATCTATTAAATCATACTATTTAAATATTTTATATTTATTATTATAAACTAAAATTCCAAATTGCTAATTTATTTTTATCTTGTTTTAAGTAAAAATCAAAATTTGAAATCTATTATAAGTAAAAATAAACGCAAAAAAATAGTACCAGCATAATTTTATGTATGCTAGTACTATTTTATAATTAGTTTATCTTTTTATTGTAAATAACACTATATTTATAATTTAAACTTAGTAATTATAATTATTCTAAGCTTATATTAATCCTTCATAGTTTGTACCTTTAAGTAATTTTTCAACAAATCCCTCACCTGGAAGTGGTTTTCCACTATTTAATGCCTTCATTGATCTTGCAACAACACGAATATCAAATTGTGAAGGATATACTATAGGTGGTTGTTTATTGATATTTAGTAATTTATAAGTTGCCATCATAGCTGAACGTATAGAATATTCAACTGTGAATATAACATCTCCTGGTATTTCTGCAAATTGTCCTAAGAATGCTAGGTTAACAGAACCTTCTGGAACTACTTCTGGACGATCACCTTTAGCCCTTGGCATAAATTGAGCAGTTATATAAGGCATCATTGTTGGTATAACTTTAACTGTCTTTAATATTTCAGGTATATCTTTTTCAAGACCTAAATGATAAAGAAGCTCTTCAAGAAGTTCTTTTCCTGTACAATCTTGCATTTTTTTCTTAATATAGTTACCTTCTTTTTCTAACATTAAACCATATGCCCATAATACAACTATATCATCTGGTTGATCTTTAAACTGTGGTTGTCTATTACAAGTTACGCTCATTAACCAATTAGAATCAGTCATAGTAATAACTCCACCAGTAACAGTTTTATGTTTTGCAAATGGATCTCTTCCACTTAATTCATGAATTTTATCTGTAAGTTTAGATTTCTTACAAGTAATAGTGAAAGATTCCCATTTTGATTTATCTATATCTCCACAGAATTTTTTTGGATGTCCAAAGTCTGGAGAATTTTTAGATATATTTTCCCACAATGTCCAAACAGAACCTGGTTCTCTTATTAACTCTGGTACTTTATCAAAATCTCCATATCCTGTGCATTCTGTCATAGAACCATTAGTAACCATAACTAAATCTCTAGGAAGTACATCTATATGTTCTTTAGTTTGTCCATCCCTTACTAAATGAATTCCTGTAACAGTTTTTTGCTTTCCTATTATTTCTATATCTAAATCTTTAACGTCTGTTTTGTATTCAAAATTTACTCCATTCTCTTTTAGATATTTAGTAAGTGGTAATATGAATGATTCATATTGATTATATTTTGTAAATACTAAACAATCCATCTTGGCAAATCCAGGAAAAGCATGTATAAAACGTTCCATATATCTCTTCATTTCTAACACACTATGCCATGGATTAAATGCAAACATTGAATACCATAAACGCCAGAAATTTGTTTCAAAGAAACTTGGGTCAAAAAACTGCTCTATAGTTACATTATCAAGATCTTCCTCTTTTGCAAGGAATAAATTTGTAATTTTTTTAATATGCTCATGAGCAAGACCTAAGTCATCAAGATTAATTTTCTCACCACAATTTCTAAGTAATCTACAATTTGAACTGTTAGGGTCCTTATCATTAAGTTCCTTAAATTCATCTAAAACAGAAAATCCTTCTTTTTCTAATGAAGGTATTTCTCCAAAAAGATCCCATGTACATTCATAGTGTGATTCTAACTCTCTTCCACCACGACAAACATATCCATGTTCAGGATCTCCAGCAGCATCCATTGATCCACCTTCTATGTCTAATTTTTCAAATATAGTTATATTCTTTCCTGGCATATGACCATCACGCATTAGATAGAATGCAGCTGCTAAAGAAGCTATTCCGCCGCCCACTAGATAAGCCTTACGTTTTTCTATACCTTCTGGAACATTAGTTTTTATTCTTTGATAATTTTCCATAAACTCATCATCCTCTCTAATTTCTTCTTACTGCCTATATTGACATTATATTTCTATAAGAATATGATGAAAATAATCAAGTTTCTCATTCTGAGACATGCTGTCACATATATTTGAATTTGTGCAAAAATGGTTATATGGTGGTGTATTATGAGAAGTGAAATAATATCAAGGATGACAAAAGAACTTTTTGCTAACTCTTTAAAAAAACTTATGAAAGAAAAGCCCATTGAAAAAATCACAATTAAAGAAATATCAGAAGAATGTGATCTTAATAGAAGAACTTTTTATAGACATTTTAAAGATATTTATGATTTATTAGAATGGATCTTTAAAACAGAAATTGATGAAAAAATCCATGAGTCTTTAGACTTTCAACACTGGCAACTTTGTTTTTATGATCTTTTGGATTATTTTTATAAAAATAAAGAAATCAGCTATTCACTTATTCGTTTTTCAAACAGAAAGTATGTAGAAACTTTTATTTGTAATTCTATAAACAAAATTATTGTCAATGTTATAGAAAATAACAAAGAATTATTTAACCTATCTGAATATAATGAGAAATTTCTTTGTAATTTTTATAGTATAAGTTTCACAGCACTTTTACTTCAATGGATAGAATCTGGGATGAAAGAATCACCTGAAAAATTAGTTAAAAACACATCTAAGATTTTAGAAGGAAGTATAGGTAGAATTACAAATGAAAGTTAAATTTTTAAATTTAGAAATACAAAAAATAGAACTAACATATACTTTTATATGTTAGTTCTATTTAAATAAAGGGGATTAAAAAATAGCTTTTACCTTATATCCGCAAGCTATTAAACAGCTTATTAGTTAATAGCTTCTACGTTTAGATAAATTTAGCTTTTGTTTTAATATAAAAATTTTATTATTTTAATAAAACTTCTACTCCAAAATGATCTGATATAATTTTTTTATTTTCTCCATTAAATATAACTTTACTTTCGTAAACTTCAGTATTTTCATTTGTAAAAATTATATCTATTCTTAATTCTTCTGTGTTATCATCCCATCCAGCTATATTTTCTTTAACTGTGACACCAGAATCTTTATTTTTAGCTAAATTATAAGTATCAATTAATCCATTACTTTTAAGAAAATCATATCCTTCATTTTTTAAGAAAGCATTATTATTAAAATCACCCATAAAGAATGCTCTATTTTTACTTTCTTTTGCATGTGAAAGTAAATTTTTAACTTGAACTATAAAACTCTCTTTCTCATCATTCCACCAACCCATGTGACAAGAATAGAAATCTATGTTCTCCTTATTTATATTTATTGTTGCTTTTACTATTTTTCTTGATTTCCAAAAAGTTTTTGATTGATTTTGTGATACATAAAAACTTTCATTATTTACTATTTTATGCTTAGTTAATAAACATAAACCTTCTTCATATATGTCATATCCAATATGAGAATAATCCCAAACTAGGTGGTATCTTTCTGCACCTAGTTTGTTTATTTCTTCAATTAATAATAACCCATAGTTGTCTTCTTTTAGATTTCCTTCTTTAATACTAGCTTTGATACTTTGACTAGCCTCTTGAAGAGCTATGACATCATATTTCTCTTCAACAATTGTCTTTGCTAAATATTTTATCTTCTCTAATTGTTCTTCCTCTAGCCAAGAATGACAGTTTAAAGTAAGTAATTTCATTTTATAAACTCCTAAATACCTAAGATATCTTGAATATCTGATTTTAATACGTCTGCTTTAGGACCATATATAGCTTGAACTCCTTTATCTTTAACTATAAGACCTAAAGCTTTATTTTCTTTCCAAGCCTTTTCGTCTCCAACCTTATCAATTTCCTTAACAGTAACACGAAGACGAGTCATACAAGCATCTACATCTACTATATTTTCTTTTCCACCTAATAACTCAATAGCCTTAACTGCTAATTCATCCATTGAAGCATTGGTATTTGTTGAACCAGTATTTTCGTCTTCACTATCAATATAGTTACCCATACGTCCTGGTGTAGCTATTTTGAATTTCTTAATTAAGAAACTAAATACAAAGTAGTTTATGAAGAAGAATACTACTGCAACTATTACAAAGTTTATTAAATCTTTAGTTAAGCCTGCATTTATCATAAGTGGTGAACGAGTTAAAAGTTCTATAAATCCAAAAGCATGTACTCTTAAGTTTATTATATCAGCTATAGCAAATCCTAAACCAGCTATAACAGCATAAACTACATATAATATTGGTGATATAAACATAAACATAAACTCGATTGGTTCAGTTACCCCAGTTAAAAATACTGCTATGGCAGCTGAGAAGAATACTGATTTATATTTTTTCTTCTTATCTGGGTCAACATTTTTGTACATAGCAAGTGCTACCCCGATTAATGATGCACTTGAAAGTATTACTTGACCAGCTTTGAAACGAGCCGGTACTACTGAGCCTATAAGTTGATTATATGAAGTTATGTCTCCTGCTTGTTTAAAGTTATTTAAGTCAGTTATCCAAGCAAGCCATAATGGATCTTGTCCTGCAACAGCCTGTCCAGCTGTTGGACCTGTAAGTATGTGATATACTCCACCAAGTTCTGTATAGTTTATTGGAACTGTAAGCATGTGATGTAATCCAAATGGTAATAATAAACGCTCTAATGTACCATATAAGAATGGTGCTATTATTGGAGCTGTATCCTTTGATGTAGCTATCCATTGTCCAAAAGTATTTAATCCATATTGTACAAATGGCCATACAAAAGAAAGTATAACAGCAGCTATTGTTGAACCTAGTATAACAACAAAAGGAACAAAACGTTTACCATTAAAGAATGCTAATGCATTAGGTAATTTATTATAGTTATAATATTTATTATATAAGGCTGCTCCTAAGAAACCTGAAATAATACCAACAAATACACCCATATTAAGTGCTGGAGCGCCAAGTACTGAAACAAAGTAATCTTTAACTAAAAGTGTTTGTCCTGTAAATGATTGAACTGTAGCAGTTGAATCTGCTGCTAACATAGCATTACTTACACTAAATATTACCCCAGTAATTCTATTAATAAGAACAAATGCTATTGTACCTGCAAAAGCTCCCCCTGCACGTTCTTTAGCCCAAGAACCACCTATTGCAACGGCAAATAGTAAGTTTAGATTACCAATTATTGCCCAACCTATATCCTCCATAACTCTCGCTATAGTTCTTACAAAATCTACATCAATGTAAATTCCCATTACCTTACCTATTGAAATCATAAGTCCAGCAGCAGGCATTACAGCAACAACTACAAGCAATGCCTTACCAAACTTTTGCCAGAAATCAAAAGACCCTAATTTAAATTTCTTCATTCTCAAATACCTCCAATTATTAATCTTATAACACTCATTCTCAGGTTATAGTCCATACACACTCTAACCCCTAAGTTTTGTCTTTAGATAAATCTAGCTAAAATTCAAAGTAAAAACTCCACTCTGAATTAAATCTAATCTTATTAAGAAACTTTATATACTCTACACTCATAAGGCCTTAAAGTAAATTCTACTAAATCATTATGTTCACAAACTTCATAGTTATTAAGAAGTAAGTCTTTAGAGTTAAGTTTTTCTCCCTCATAATTGTAGTTAGCGTTCTCTCCTGTTAAATTAGCTATTATTAAAAACTTATCATTATTTAAAGTTCTTGTATAAGCATAAATACTTCTATCTTCTTCAAGTATTAAATCATATACACCATAGATTAAAGCTTCATTAGACTTTTTAAGTTTTATAAGCTTTTTATAGAAGTTTAAAACTGAATTTTCATCCTTTTCTTCAGCTTCTACATTTATTGTTTTATAATTCTCATTAACTCCTATCCAAGGTTTTCCTTCAGTAAATCCTGCATTTTTACTTGAGTTCCATTGCATAGGTGTTCTTGAATTATCCCTTGAAGTCACCCAAGCTTCTTTTAATGCTATTTCTTCTGAAACACCGCTTTCAATTCTTTCATTGTAAGTATTTATGGTTTTAACATCATCATACTCAGAAATACTATGATACTTAACATTTGTCATACCAAGTTCTTGTCCTTGATATATAAAAGGGGTTCCTTTTTGTAAGAAATAAACTGCTCCAAAAGCTTTTGCACACTCAGTTAAATATTTATCATCATTTCCCCAAGTTGAAACAACTCTAGGTATATCATGATTTTCAACAAAAAGTGCATTCCATCCTTTTCCTTCTAAAGAATTTTGCCAATTTGTTAAAACATCTTTATATGCCTTTACATCAAATTCTTGTCCCTCTTCATAATTCCAAAGACTAAGATGTTCAAATTGAAATATCATATTAAATGTTCCATCATCTTCTGCTACCCAGTGATCAGCTTCATTGGCACTAACTCCATTAGCTTCTCCAACGGTAACTATATCATATTTTGAAAAAGTTTCTTCTTTCAATTCTTTAAGATGAGAGTTTATTCCTTCTACATTCATATGCTTTTCAAAAGATGAAACATATTTTAGTCCCTCTGGATTATCCATATCCTTAAGACCTTCTTCTTTTTTTATGTGGCTTATGGCATCAACTCTGAATCCATCAATTCCTTTATCAAGCCACCAATTTATCATTTTATATAGCTCATTTCTTACCTCTTTATTTTCCCAGTTTAAATCTGGTTGCTCTTTAGCAAATAAATGTAAGTAATATTGTTCACTATTCTCACAAAATTCCCAAGCCGAACCTTTAAAAATACTCTCCCAATTGTTAGGTTCTACTTCATCTTTTCCATCTCTCCAAATATACCAATCTCTTTTAGGATTGTCCTTAGAAGATCTTGATTCTATAAACCATGGATGTTCATCACTAGTATGATTTATTACTAAATCTATAATAAGTTTCATCCCTCTATTATGAACCTCATTAAGTAACTCATTAAAATCATCCATAGTTCCAAATTCATCTAAGATGTCTTTATAATCACTTATGTCATATCCATTATCATGATTTGGTGATTTATACATTGGACATAACCAAATTAAATCAATTCCTAAATCTTTTAAGTAATCTAGCTTAGATATAATTCCTTGGATATCACCAATTCCATCACCGTTCGAATCCATAAAACTCTTAGGATAAATCTGGTATGCAACTAATTCTTTCCACCATCTTTTATTCATACTTACTCCTTGTATTTTTACTTATATTATTTGAATGTTAAAAAGCTGAAATTCGTGCAAACGTTTGCCCATATTTCAAAAAAATTTGTTTTTTAGATTATCTAAAAAACATAATTAATAAAATTCAGCTAAAATTCAAAGTTCGTGAAGCTCCTTTGAATTAAGTCTCATTTTACATTTTTATAATATCAGATAATTAAATCCTTTACAAAATTGATTTTAGAAAATTTTCATGCTATTTTCTCTCTTTAACTTCTATTTTCTCATTTATTCTCACTTTTTTGTGCAAACGTTTGCCCAATTTGCATGAGGAATCCTATCCTCTATCAATGAACTCAGTATCTACTATACAATAATCATTTCTATCTGCTAAATTGCTATTTAAATAGTCTATAAGTAGTTTAGTAGCCTCATATCCTAGCTCTCTAGCATTAATATCTATAGACGAAATTGGTGGATTTTGATATTTTGTCATAGGTGTGTTATTAAAACCTACTATTTTAATTCCTTCAATTCCCTCTTCATTTAAAAATCTATTTGCTCCGAAAGCAAGAAAGTCATCTGTAGTAACAACTATTTTAGGAGTTCTTTTTGAAATTATCTCCTTCATCGCCAAATACCCACACTCTTCTGAAAAATCCTTCTCTTCAATAACCATAGTCTCATCATAATTTAAATTATTTGCTTTAAAAGCATCTTTAAATCCATTTAATCTGTCTTTTGAAACATTCCAGCTTCTCTTTCCTCCAATAAAAGCTATATCTAACTCTCCATCTTTTATAAATTTATTAACTAACTTAAACATAGCTTCAAAGTTATCATTATCAACCCATAAAACACCTTCTTCATCAGGTCTTCCAATAACTACAAAAGGGAAATTTATATCTTTTAAGTATTTTATAGTGCTGTCATCTTCCTTAACTGATAATAAACATATTCCTTCTAACAAATTATTAGTTGCAAATTCCTTTATTATTTTTAACTCATCATCGTCATTTTTACTAAATGCATACATTATATGGTATCCATTCTCATCTGCTGACATGCTCATTCCTCTCATAGCCTCAACAAAGAAAGGATTTTTAAATAAATCATCTGCTTCATTTGGAAGAACTACTCCTAATATCCTAGTCTTATTATTAACAAGACTTCTAGCTATTGCATTGGGTTTATAATTTAATTTTTCTATGGCTTTATTAACCTTTATCTTAGTTTCCTCGCTAATTTTAGGACTATCAGATAAAACTCTTGAAACGGTAGAAGGGGCTACATTGGCTTCTCTTGCCACATCTTTAATAGTAACTTTCACAAAATCACTCCTTCCAAAATTGTTTATCTAGAATATACCATAAAAAGCTTCTACATTCCACAAAGTACTTAAATCCATAAATTATATTCATCTTATAAAATAATAAATTAACTTAAAGTAAATTTAAAAATAATATATAAATCTCTCATTTATTGATTAATTTTAATTAATATATTAGTATATTTTTGTAAGAAAATTTATCTGATAATTAATTTCTTCTAAGAGAAAAGTTTATATAAAGTATAAATCCCAATTCCATATAACTTCGGATTAAATTTTTATATTCCACTTAAGTTTACTTTTCTATAAACATATCATAAATGATTTTATTCAAAATAAATTACATAAAATCAAAAAACTACTAATGATAATATCCAAATAATAATACTACTAATGTTAGTTAATAAAATTAATATAAAAATTTAATTCAATTTGACTAAAATTTCAGTTCAAAATTTAAATAAATAAAAAGGGGAGAAAATTTATGATGAATGAATATGTTGAATTAAGAAATGGTGTTAAAATGCCAATATTAGGCTTTGGTACTTTCCTAGTTAAAAATGGGCAAACTACTGTAGACGCTGTAAAAACTGCACTAAAAATAGGATATAAGCATATAGATTGTGCTTCTCGTTATGAAAATGAAGATAGCGTTGGAATAGCAATAAAAGAAAGCGGAATTCCAAGAGAAGAAATATTTATTACAAGCAAAGTTTGGAACACTGATCAAGGATATGAAAGTACTCTTAAAGCATTTGAAGAAACAACTTCTAAGCTTGGAGTTGATTATTTAGATCTTTATTTAATTCATTGGCCAAAGGCATTAAACAAAGAAACTTGGAAAGCTTTAGAAAAACTTTATAAAGAAGGTAAGGTAAGAGCTATCGGTGTTTCTAACTTCAAAGAACATCACATCGAAGAATTAAAAGAAGTCGCAGAAATAATGCCTATGGTGAACCAAGTTGAATTTCATCCACAATTAGCTCAACCAGAACTTCTAAATTTCTGTAAAGGACATGGAATCCAATTAGAAGCATGGGGACCTCTTATGCAAGGAAAAATATTTGAGATTGATCTTATGAAAGAACTCGCTGAAAAATATAACAAATCAATTTCTCAAATAGTTTTAAGATGGGATATTCAAATGGGTGTAGTAACAATTCCAAAATCAATTACTCCTCACAGAATTGAAGAAAATTCAAAAATATTTGATTTTGAAATAAGTGATGAAGATATGAATAAAATAGCTGCTTTAAATACTGGTGAGAGAATTGGACCTGATCCAGACCATATAACATTTTAAAATTTTATATAATTAAAGCAAAAAGGAGTTGTATGAATTTTACTATTTAAATCTTTGACGCAACTCCTTTTTCATCAATAAATATTCACTTTTAAAATCATAGAATATCAATTTATTGAGGAGTTAAAATTATATTTTGAGAAGGTATTAAAGAATAATTATTTCCATAATTAGATATTTTAACAGAGTATTCTTTTCCATCTATTGATACTATTGGTTCACTAGACAAATTTCTAACATAAACACATTCTTTGCCTTCCTTTTCCATATGATTTATTACATTAGAAACAAGCTCTTTTTTATTGAAGGACCATTCATCTAAAATTAGAATTATAATCCCCTTACCTTCTTTTAAGCCTTTTAGAAAATCACTATGCTTTTCCATACCAATACCTCTCTTTTATAATAAATATTTATCTATGGATAAACCTCATTTATTAAATTCACGTTAACATTTTATTCACATATTAAAATTACCATAATTTAATAATAATTTCAATATCTTTCATAACGCTGCTTACTTCAATATCTGCTGATAACAGAGATTTAATATGGATACTTCATTAAAAACTCTATTATTTATAAACTATTTATCAATTTCATTAAAATATATAAATTATTTTAGTTATAAAGATAAAAAAGTTTATGAAGATAAAAATTTTTAATCTAATCTTCATAAACTTTTTTTATATTAAAATACAAATATATTTTCACCTGTTATTGAGCTGTTTTTCTTTCATTCTTTAATAACATACTAAGTGTTACTATAAATCCTCCCCATAAAACGGTTGCTCCTATTAAGAAAAATACTATTGATGTTGTATTCATTTTATTCCCTCCTCTAATAAATATAACTTTTATTTTAGACTATGTTTTAGGCTAAAATTTATTTTAAACTAGCTCTTCAACCTATATAAAAATTAATACTAATTTAAAATGGAACCTTATTTTCAGATTATTTTATTGATTAGTCATTAGAAATCAGTTCTTCCTCTTCAACATAATCTTCAATTTTTTTATCTTTCCAAGGTTTCTTAGAAATTATTAAAGCACATATTATTCCAAGGGCTATTATGCTCCATCCATAAGCTAATAATGCTGATAATTCATATCCACCATATGGAGTTTTTATTTCAATTATAATATTTTGGATTATCATATATATTAAAAGTGCTGGAGTTATAAATTTAACAGCTATATCCCACCATTTTCCTACTTTAAAGTGTGATATTCCATTAGCATGCTCTCTAACCTTTTCTGGAGTAACAATCCAACCAATTAATATAACCTCTAATAATCCAACAACTACTATTCCATAGTTATTTATAAAGGCATCAACAATATCTAACATATATAATCCAGCTCCAGTTGCGAATACTGAACTTATTAAAAATCCTATTATACACATTCCAGTTACAACTTTTTTTCTACTCCATCCAAATTTCTCTCTAAATGGTGCTGAAACTGCTTCTGTTAATGAAACTGAAGAGGTTATTCCTGCAAATATTAAGCATAGGAAGAATAATGGTCCAAGTAATGATCCTACAGCTCCCATTTCACTAAATATTTGTGGGAAAGCTACAAAAGCAAGTCCAACTCCACTTGATACAACTTCTGAAACTGGTACTCCCTGAGCTGTTGCCATGAATCCTAATATGGCGAAAACTGCTATAGCTGATAAAAACTCAAAGCTACAGTTAGCAAAAGCTGTTACAAATGCACTATTGTTTATATCTGTTTTTCTAGGTAGATAACTTGAATAAGTCATCATTATTCCTATAGCTAAGCTAAGGGAATAAAATACTTGTCCATAAGCCGCTATCCAAACAGATGGTTTCATAACCATAGACCAATCAGGTGTAAATAATGTATTTAACCCCTCAGTTGCGCCCTCTAAAGTTACTGATTTTACTGCTATTATTATCATAATTAAAACTAATGTAGGTAATAAAATCTTATTTGCTTTCTCAATACCTTTTTTAACACCCTTATAACAAATAAACCAATTTATAACCCAAATTAATGCTATTCCAACTAACACATACCAAACTATGCCACCTAAATCAAAAGGTGATGAACTTAAATTAAGAAAATCATTATGGAAAAATGCATTTGAATCACTGCCCCATCCTTTAGTGAAACTTAATGCAAAATAATTTACTGCCCAGCTTAAAATCATTGAATAATAAGCTACTATAATTGCCGAAGTTATTGTTGGCCACCAACCTATCCATTCCCACTTTTTAGATGCTCTTGCTATTGCAAGTGGTGTTGACCCCCTATATTTATGTCCAAGAGAATATTCTAAAATTAAAAGTGGAATTCCTGCCGTAAATATTGCAAAAAAATAAGGTATCAGGAATGCTCCTCCTCCATTTGAATATGCTACATAAGGAAATCTCCAAATGTTACCTAATCCTACAGCTGAACCTATAGCTGCTAAAATAAACCCAACCTTTGATCCCCACTGTTCTCTTTTTTCATCCATTTTAACGCCCCCTTTTTATCTTTATTTTCCATAATCCTTTCATCTATAATATTACAACCTATCAATAAATTCAAGCATTTTTTATATAAATAATATATTTAAATTAATTTTATTATTATTATATTTATATAACAGTATTTTTATTATCATTTTATCATTTATTTAATATATAAATTTTACTAAACATTACAGTTAATATAGATGTTCTATAATTTATTTCAAAGTTTAAAATGCTTTCTTCTGAAATTCCTTTATATAAATTGTCTTTAAAATATAAAAAAACTGACTCCGGTTCAAAACCGAAATCAGTTTTTAACTTTCTAGTTCTTTTCTTAAATATCCCGACATATAGTCCAGTTTAAATTAGATATAACTTTTTATTTATTTCATTAACTTACATATATCATTTGTAAATTCAACTGGATCTTCAATGCTTAATCCTTCAACAAGTAGGGCTTGATTATAAAGTAATTTTATATATAAATTAAATTTATCTTTATCATTTTCAAAAGAATCTTTTAATGAATTAAATACTTCATGATTTGTGTTAACTTCTAAAACCTTTTGTGCTTTTACACCTTGATTATTTGGCATAGCACTTAAGATTTTTTCCATTTCTATTGAAACTTCTCCCTCTGCTGATAAGCATACTGGATAATTTTTAAGTCTGCTTGAAGCTTTAACTGCACTTATTTTATCTCCTAAAGCTTCTTTCATAGCTTCAAAGATATCTTTATTTTCTTCATTTTCTTTTTTATTTTCTTCTTCTGGCTCTATTCCTAAATCACCACTTGATACTGATTTAAATTCTTTTTCTTTATAGTTCATAAGCATTTTTATTGCAAATTCATCCACATCTTCAGTAAAGTAAAGAATTTCGTATCCTTTGTCTAATACAATCTCAGTCTGTGGCATTTTTTCTATTCTTTCATTTGATTCACCAACAGCATAATAAATGTATTTTTGATCCTCAGCCATTCTTTCTACATACTCAGCTAAAGTTACCATTTTCTTTTCTTTTGATGAATAGAACATTAATAAATCTTTTAATTCATCTTTATTCATTCCAAAATCATCGTAAACACCATATTTTAATTGTCTACCAAAAGATTTATAGAATTTTTCATAGCTTTCTCTATCATTTTTAAGCATAGATTCTAATTCATTTTTAATTTTAGTTTTTATGTTCTTAGCAATACGGCTTAATTGTCTATCATGCTGAAGCATTTCTCTTGAAATATTAAGTGATAAATCTTGAGAATCTACTATTCCTTTTACGAATCCAAAATAATCAGGTAAAAGTTCTGAGCATTTATCCATTATTAAAACACCATTTGAGTATAGCTCTAAGCCTTTTTCATACTCTTTTGTGTAATAATCATAAGGTATATTTTCTGGAATATAAAGAATTGCATTATAACTTATCATCCCATCAACACTTATGTGCATATGTCTTAAGGGCTTGTCAAATCCAAATCTTTTTTCCACATAGAAATTATTATAGTCTTCATCTGTAAGTTCATTTTTATTTTTTCTCCATAAAGGAACCATACTGTTTACTGTTTCTTCTTCCACATATTCTTCATGTTCGTTTTCTGTTCCTTCTTTAATTCTTGATTTAGTAACATCAAGTTTAATTGGATATCTTATAAAGTCTGAATATTTTTTAATTAAACTTTTTAATTTATATTCTTCTAAAAATTCATCATAGTTTTCATCTTCATTATTTGCTTTTAAGTGTAAAATTATATCTGTTCCAAAGGAGTCTTTCTCCGCTTCTGAAATAGTGTATCCATCTACCCCATCTGATTCCCATTTACATGCTTTATCTGATCCAAAAGCTTTAGTTATAACAGTAACATGATCTGCAACTAAAAATGATGAATAAAATCCAACTCCGAATTGTCCTATAATATCAAAGCCTTCTTCAAGAGCATTTTCTTTTTTAAATTGTAAAGAACCACTTTTAGCTATTACACCTAAATTTTCATCAAGTTCTTTTTCTGTCATACCAATACCTTTATCTGATATTGTAAGAGTTCTATTTTCTTTGTTTGGTACTATTTTAATGTAATAATCATCTTTATTAAAAGTTAATGAACTATCTCCTAAAGTTTTATAATAAATCTTATCTATTGCATCACTGGCATTTGAAATTAATTCTCTTAAAAATATTTCTCTGTTTGTATAAATTGAGTTAATTACAATGTCTAATAATCTTTTTGATTCTGCTTTAAATTCTCTTTTTTCCACTTTTAATTACTCCCTTCAAAACAAAACATCCTTTTTGTTAGCACTCTATATGATTGAGTGCTAACCACACAATTTATATATATCACTTTTTGAAATTAATGTCAATATAAATTCTCTTTATATGTTATTTAATAATTATCTATTTTAAACTAAAAAATACATTAAAATACTTCACTGATATTCGTGATTTATTTTAATGTATCTGTTATTTAAAACTTTTATTTTTTGTCTATTAATGTTAAGACTGTTGTTTGTATCGGAATTACTCTTCCTACAATACAGTTTCTAAGGGTAATTTTAAAATACTGTCCATATATCTTTATTATAGGTTCCACAGATATATGCTTTCCTGTATCTTCACAGTTAAAATTATTTTTTTCTAAAAACTCGATTACTTTATCTTTTACCTTCTCATGTGAAAGGCTCATTCCATCTAAAAGGATTAATATTTTATTTTTACGTACCTCAATATCTTCTAAACCCAATTCCTTATGTTTTTTTATGCCTCTTTAAGTTCATTAAAAAAAAACATTTCTCCCCCACAGTTATATTTAGGTTATTGTAATTTGTTGCCACAATATGGACAATATTTATAATCTTCTTTTAAAATATTTCCACAATTAGGACATCTTCTTTCTAGAGCATTTTTACCATATCTTTCTCCCTCTTGAATAAGAACCATGTCATCAAGTTTAATATCTAGATTTTCGTCATTTTCGATTTCTTTTCCTCTTTCCTTAGAGATTTCATAAATAGAATTACATCTTTTACACATGACGTAATATTTCTCATTCCATCTAAAAATAGGAATAAAGAAAATATGAAAATACTCATAACTCTTTATTAAAACTCCTCTGGTCCTTATTTCACAAGTTTTACATTTTATGGTCTTTAGTTCTTTTATTTCTTTTTGTTTATTTTCAACCCCAAATATTCCGATAAAAAACATGATATTCTCCTATTAAAAACATTATCTAATAAAACTTATATACTTATTTTGTTTATTTAATTATAATTTATTTTATTTCTAACTACTTTTTAGTAATCTATTTTAATTATTATTTAAATATCATATTTGGATAAATCTTCTTTAAAAACTCATCTGGATACTTTTTATCTAAAAATCTATCTAAAGCATTTCTGGCTTGTACACCTTTCATTCTTGCAACTTCTCTTCTTACAGCTAAAGCTGAAATAATAATATCAGGTATTAAAAACACTAAGAATATAATTGTAAGTATTTTTATTGTTCCATCTGAAAAATAACTCATAAATTTATCAAATAAAGGATAAATATCTCTTAAGAAAAATACTCCTAGTATTCCCCAAAACACTGAATATTCAACACTTGTTCGCCCATTTATACTAAGATTTTTGCTATCATAGTCCCATGAAACACTTCCAAAAGCCTTTTCTTGTACCCACGAACATAAATATTCAAAAACCCCTCCTATAATTGCGCTTATAAAAAATATTATTATTCCATTATAATTTATAAATCTATAAAGTAATAAAGTTAAAACAATGCCTCCAATACCGTATACTGGACTGATTGGCCCATAAATTAATCCCTTTCTACTTTCAAAGTGTCCATTTCTTATATAACACCAAAGCATCTCAACACAATATCCTAAAATAGAACCTATGGTAAATATCCAGATTAATTTATATATATTTATAACATTATTAATATTAAACATCTTGCCACCTCCATATTTATTTAATGATACAATTATATCATGATAACAAAAAATTTACATATAGTTAATATTTTGGATTTATTTATTACTTTTATATTTCTTGATTTAACTTCTTAAATCTATCAAATACTATATTTTTCTTTATATTCCTTTTAAATACTAATGAACTTCATAACATACTAAAACCTAATCTTATTAAATTTAAAATCAATAAAATTTTCATACAAAATATAATAATAAAAGGATATGATATTTAAATAAATTTATTTAAATATCATATCCTTTATCAAATTTTTCAAATTTTTTTTATTCGTATCCATTAACTATAACTTTAAGTTCTCCTGTATGAGGATCAATTAGAAGGCCGTGAATATTTACATCACTAGGCATTAATGGATGATTTCTTAATGATGTTACACTCTCTTTTACTGATTCTTCTACACACCCAAATCCATGAAGCCATTTTTCTACATCTATTCCACAATGTTTTATAGTTGAAATAGTTTCTTCTGTTATTCCTCTGCTCTCCATTTTTTCAATCATATCCTTAGAATTCAAGTTACTCATTCCACATCCATGATGTCCAATAACTAAAACATCTTCTGCATTAAATTCATAAATAGCAACAAGTATGCTTCTAACAATACTTCCAAAAGGATGCATTATTGTAGCCCCTGCATTTTTTATTATTTTAGCATCTCCATTTTTAATATTCATAGCTTTTGGTAAAAGCTCTGTAAGTCTTGTATCCATGCATGATAGAATTACTAATTTCTTTTCTGGTTTTTTTGTAGCTTTATATTTTTCATATTCTTTATCTTCCACAAAGTTTTTATTAAATAATAAAATCTCATCTAATCTTTTTAAATTTTTTTCCATATCAATACCTCTAAGTTATATTTATTATTTATTTTTATATTTTAAAAAATTAACATTTATAATACTATATCATAATATTAAACCATGTCCTAAAAGCTTTTTTCTTCTAAAATATTAATTTTAGAGCCTTATTAAGAGAAAAAACTAAGTATTCTCCTTTAATCTTAGTATTAAAAAAACGATTTGTTTCAAATTAGTGTTGATTTTTAACTAAATCTAAAAATCAATATTTACTTAAAACATAACCTAGAAAAATTAAAAATAATAGGATTATGATGAAAAATTTCACCATAATCCTTATTTTTAGATTTATAAAACAATATTCCAATCCTGGTATCCCTTATTTATTATATCTAAGTAGTCATCTTCCGGTAATTTATTTCCTTTTTCAACCATTACATAAGCAAATGCCTCATAAAAAACACCTTTGCTATCTTGAACCTTTAAGTTTATCTTTTCATAAAGATATGGATACCCTTCAAATTCATCTAAATTTTTTAAATCATTTATTGAAAGCTCATAAATAGCTCCATATACCTTTTCCCCTTGGCATGGAATTATATCTGCATATTTATTGTAAGTTAATTTATAATTATCAAGATGTACCATAATCATAGGAATAGCTTCAGGGCATCTTCTTTTCATTTGTTCTAAACTTAGATTACTTCCATAAGCAAAATAAACCATATACTCTCCCCTTTTCTTAACGTATATTATATATATTATTCCAATATATCTATAATCTGTTAACTTATTCTATCATAATATACTAAAATAACTCTACTAAAAAGTTAAATTAATTTTTTAGTAGAGTTAAAATTTTATAAATCCTTATGTAATATTGCCAAATATTATTTCTTAATGGATTTATTAAATAATATATTATATATTATTTATATTACTATTCTAAGATTTAATCATATGAATAGTAATATAAAATTTAGTCAAATTTATTTTACATAACTAATAAGTTTTTTACACTCATTTTCAATTTCTTCTATTGATTTATGCACATAGATTGCATTTCCACAAGCATAAATACTTTTCTTAGAAGTTTCTAAATTTTCATCTACCTCTGGACCTGTTGTGATTGGATTTAATTTTAATCCACTTCTTAATGCAACTAAGCCATCTGAAATCATTGGATAAGCAAACATTACTGTATCACATTTTATATTTTTCTTTTCATTGCCATTTTTTATAGTTACAGAATTTACTCTTCCTTCTCCATGAATTGAAGTTATTTCATAACCAGAATATAAGTTATCACTTAAATCAAAAACTTCATATTTACTCTTATCAGTTATGATTCCAGCAATTTTAATGTTATGTTTTTTTAAGTCCTCTTGAATCATATAAAGAGTACTATCTCCTACTATGAAAATATTTTTTCCTGGAACCATATTTTTAATTCCAAAAGCTTTTTTAGCCATTCCTACAGTTAAAACACCTGCTGTACGATCTCCTGGTATTTGTACTGCATTTCTGCTTTTTTCTTTACCACCATTAGCAATTATTATATTTTTACCTTTTATCTTTTCCACTCCACATTCA
Source organism: Clostridium sp. LIBA-8553 (assembly GCF_057782465.1). Lineage (NCBI taxonomy): Bacteria > Bacillati > Bacillota > Clostridia > Eubacteriales > Clostridiaceae > Clostridium > Clostridium sp. LIBA-8553. Next base: position 446,162 of record NZ_CM173489.1, on the reverse strand, counting down.
CTACTTGTGCAAAGAACCTCATTAGAATCTTCTATTTTTAAAACCATAGTATTTAATTTAACATTAACATCTAAGTCATTAAATTCTTTTAATAAACTTTCTTTATATTCTATTCCTGTTAAATTACCATTTTCACTTATGTTATAATCAGCTGAATTTAAAGCTCCACCTAAGCTTGGATCTTTTTCTATTAAAAGAATATTTTCTATTCCATTTTTTTTACCATTGATAGCTGAAAGAAGACCTGATGCTCCTCCCCCAATTATAATTAAATCATATTCTCTCATAGTATTAATCCTCCTTAAAACCAATAACTGGTGAACCTTCACTATTTTTGTTTATGTCGCTTATATCCACGCCTAATTCTCTGCTTAAGATTTTACTTATAGGAATTGTACATCCAACACCTTGACATCCTCCCATTGAAGCTCTAGTTCTTCTCTTAATGGCATCAACTGTAGTAGCTGGTATAGGTCTATGAATAGCTTCTACTATCTCACCTTCAGTAACAAATTCACATTTGCAAACCATATGTCCGTATGCTGGTTTTTCTTTTATTAATTTATTTTTTTCTTCTAAAGAAAGTTCTGCGAATCTAGCTATTTTTTCTCTAGTTTCTTTGAAATTTTTCTTTTCTACTAAGTCTAATTTTTCTCTAAGTATATTAACCACATATACCCCTATAGCTGGAGCTGCAGTTAATCCTGGTGAATCAATTCCGATAACATTAATAAAGTTTTCAGCACCTTCCGCTTCTTCTATTATGAAATCTCCATCTTTAGTTTTAGGTCTTATTCCTGAGAATGTATTTAAAATTCTAGCTACAGGTAACTCTTCAACTGATTTTTTGCTCTTATCTAAAATTTCATCAATACCCTCTCTAGATGTTCCTAATTTTTCTCCACTTTCTGCATTAGGACCCACTAAAAGATTTCCTTCTGCCGTTGGAGTCACTAAAACTCCTTTGCTTAATTTATTTGGAACTTGGAATAAAGTTTTATTAATCATGGCCCCAGCTACTTTGTCAAATAAACAATATTCACCCTTTACTGGTTCTATTTCTCTTTTCTTCATACTTACAAGATTGTTTAGGAATGCTCCCTCTAATCCTGATGCATTTATTATGACTTTTCCATTTAATTCTTCTTTATTATTTAAAGTTATTTTATATCCATCTGGTATTTTTTCTATGTTAGTAACTCTTGAATTTAATTTAAACTCTACTCCATTTTCAGCAGCATTTTCTCCTAAAGCAATTGTCATTTCATATGGACTTACTATACCTGATGTTTTTACACTTAAAGCTCCAACTATTTCTTTACTTAAATTTTCTTCAACCTTTAAGGCATCTTCTTTAGTTAAGATTTCAAGGCCTTCAACTCCAAGCTTTTCACCATTTGCCTTTAAATCTTCTAATGTCTTCATATCTTCATCTGAAAATGCTAAAATGAGTGCACCATTTCTTTTGAAAGGAAATTGTAAATCTCTTGATAAATCATCAAACATTTTATTTCCCTCTATGTTTAATTTAGCTTTTAAAGTACCTACTTTTTCATTATATCCAGCATGTACTATTCCGCTATTTCCTTTTGATACTCCCTCTGAAACATCACTATTTTTATCTACAACCACAACATCTAAATCATATTTTGATAATTCTCTAGCTATAGAGCATCCAACTACTCCAGCACCAATAACTATAATATCTTTCATACCGTATCTCCTTCTTTAAATTAAGCTCTATTTTAGATGAATGTTGATTTTTAGGTATAATTTAAAATCTAACTAAAAATCAACACTAATTTAAAACTTAGTCTTAAACTTAAACTCTTTTTAAAAGAGCTTGTCTTTTAATTTTAAAGTGCAAACTTTCTTATAGCCTCTGCAACACCTGCATGCTTATTATCTGAAGTTACATAATTTGCAGCCTTTTTAACCTCATCTATAGCATTTCCCATTGCAACACCAGTTCCTGCCCAAGTTATCATTGATAAGTCGTTTTCACTATCTCCAATACACATAACTTCATCTTGGGAAACTCCTAAATGCTTAGCAAGCATTTTAACTGCCTCTCCTTTAGAACTACCTTTTTTCATAATTTCAAAATTATCGTCCCATGAAGATACAACCTCTAAGTCTGTTGTACATCCTATTAATTCTTCCTTAGCTTCTCTTAGAGAATCTTTAAATTCTTTTTCTACACAAACACCTTTTAATATTTCTCCGTCATATTTTTTGAAGGCTTCATCTAAGTCTTTAACAACTTCTAATCTTATTCTTTCTTCCTCTGGTAATGTTCTATTTAAAACTTTGTACACATGATTTTCTGGTAATTCTTTTGTTGAAATAATTCCCCAGTTTGTATTAACATATGTAAATAAATTATTTTTCTTTGTTATTCTATTAAAGTCCTCTAAATCTTCAAGTTTAAGAGGATTATTATATATTTCTTCATTATTAGCTCCACCAATATATGCTCCGTTACAAGCTATAATTGGAGTTTTCAATTCTATTGTGTCTGAGTACATTCTTGCACAATCATAAACTCTTCCTGTTGTTATTGCTACAGTTATTCCTTTTTCTACAGCTTCTTTTATTGCTTTTTTATCCTCATCAGCAACTTTTTGTTGATCCATAAGTAGCGTACCATCCATATCAATGCATATTAATTTTATACTCATACTAAACACTTCTTTCTTTTGTTAATTCTCTCTGTCTACATATTTATTATATATCCTTCTTATAAATAAGTTAAATATTTGTTTTTAATAATAATAATAAGTTTTTAATTATATATATTATAATGAAAACAAATTGATTATAAAAAAAGTATAGAAATTTATTGAAAATTTCTATACTTTAAATGCCAAATACTTTTATTTTATTTCAACATCTTCAAAAATTGTGTTTGCGGTTGTCCATTGTTTAAATTTAATCTTTACTACAAGACCATATAGCCCAAAAGTTATTACTATTAGTACCCACCAAAGTAACCAATGTCCTATTAATTCCTTAGGATCACCTATAAATTTTAGTCTTTTTCCACAAATAACTGTATGTTTACAAGTGGCTTCATACTTCATACAAAGAATCCATGGATAAGCTAATCCTAAAGTTAATATTCCTAATAATAAACATTTTAAATAATGAAAAATTGTATTTTTAACTGTATTATCGAAGTAGGAGTCATATTTTTCTTTATTTAAAGTAATTGATGATTTATAAGTCATTTTAATTCTCCTTTTGTTTATTAAAATTTTCCTTACCTACATTTCCAAATTTTCTAAATATATTATAATTTATTTAGAAAACTTATCAATAAAGCTTAATTATTAATGTTTTTAAAATATATTTAAATATAAATCATATGAAAAATATATAATTAAATATTAATCAATATCTTAAAATTAATGCATATATGTAAAAAGCATAGAAAACTTTTTAAGTTCTCTATGCTTCTTTATTTATCTAATATTATTTTATTCCCTGCTCAAAAGCAAAGAATCTATTTTCATCATATCTCTTTCTAATCTCTCTTAGCTTGTCCTTATTTTCTCCATAATATTCTTTCTCATAATCCTTAAGATCTCTAAAAGGAAAGTTTATAAATGATCCAGTAGTTATACTTTCTATGTATTTAAAATTATTTTTAATCCATCTTATATTTTCCTCTGCAAAGATATCCTCTTCCCAAACAGATTGTATTCCCATTATAAATCTTGCATCTCTATAGTAAAAAGCTGATGAATCTTTTTCAACATCTTCTACTGCACCACCAAGCCCATAAAATGATATAGCCGTATAATATGCTCCCTTTGCTCTACTTGAAACTATATCTATAAGTTTATTTATTTCACAAGTATCATAATCTCTAAATACAAATCTTCCTGTTGATTTATACTTTTCATAAGGAGGATGACTATACTCAATTTTTCTATTTGCCTCTAAAACTCTCATGTAACTTAAATTGAAATTAACCTTTGTAGGTAATTTAAAGGGAAGTAATATTTCGTTTGCTTCATCTTTTCTACCATAAAATAACCCTGTAATTTTAACTCCAATTCCTTTATCTTTTGAGTTATAAATAGCCGTCTTTAAATTCATTCTTCTATCTAGATTTTTAAATGTTTGCTGTAATGTTTTTATTACATAAACCATCTCTTCTTTTTCTGCATTAGGATAATCTATATCTATTAAAGTTGCCATTTCTATTTTTTGTGGAATTTTAAATGTCATTGAAACAACTATTCCAAAGTTGCCACCTCCACCACCTTTAGCAGCCCAGAATAACTCTGAATTGTCTTCTTTATTGGCAACAACAATTTTTCCTTTACTGTTTATGAATTTTACTTCTAAAAGATTGTCACATCCAAGTCCAAATAATCTACTTGAATATCCCCAACCTCCACCTAGAGTAAATCCAACAACCCCAACTGTGGGGCATCCCCCACCTGGAAATGGGTATCCTAAAACACCTAATGCCTCATATATTTCTTCATTTTTAACGCCACCTTCTATAGTGACTTTCATATTTTCCTCATCAATAATTATATTATTCATTTTACTTAAGTCTATTACTAATACATCATTTCCTGTAGAATAACCTTCATAATTATGACGTCCAACTCTTATTCTGAAAGAAATATTATTTTCTCTAGCCCAAGCTAAAGCATTTTTTACATCCTCAATATTAGTACAAAATACTATTCCTAAAGGATACTTTTTTATAGCTCTATTCCATGATTCTATACTTTTTTCATATTCTAAATTTCCTCTAGTTATAACTTGTCCAGTTAATTTAGAAAAATCAACATTTATCATAAGCTCACCCTCTATACTAAATACTTTCTTTAATGATGATATCATAAGTTTTTTATTTATAAAATCAAAAAAAGAAGTGAAAGATTATAACTTTAGTTAATTTAACTAAAATAACCCTTCACCACCTAAATTATATAAGAGAATTATCGTAGAATTTTCCTACAACCTCAACTGTTGGCTGTATGTTTACAAAAGCCTCTGGATCTATATCCATAACATTTTTCTTAACAAGTAGTAATTCATGTTTCGAAATTACTGTAGTAACTGAACTTAATGGCTCATTAGTATATCCACCATAAAGATTTCTTCCAATTGTAACTCCTCTCATTTGACTCTTAATTAAGCTATCAACTATTTCTTTTTCTTTCTTAGTATAAATAGTTACTGTAAGCTTGAATTGTTGTATATAGAATAAATCTATAACCTTGGTAGTTACATAAATTGAAACTAAACTATATAAAGCTAGCTCCCATCCATAAACTAACCCTGCAACTAAAAGAATTATTCCATTTACTAAGAATCCCAATTGACCAACTGATTTACCTGTCATTTTTTGTACAACTAAAACTATAATATCTGTACCTCCAGTAGAGAAACCTGCTCTAAAGCACATTCCTACTCCAGCACCCATAAGTACTCCACCAAATATAGCATTTAAAAGCTGATTATCAGTAAGTGCTCTTGTTGGAATAAAACCTATAAAAAATGACAATGAAATTATTGAAAGAAAACTATAAAGAGTAAATTTCTTACCAAGTTTTCTAAAGGATAAATAAGCAAGTGGTAGATTTAAAATTAGAACCCATGTTGAAATATCAATATGAATATTAAAGAAATCTCCACCAATTGATGATAATAGCTGAGATATTCCTGTAACCCCTGATGAATAAATATGCGCAGGTGTTAAGAAAAAATTAACCCCAATTCCAGCTAAAGCCCCAAAAAGAATTATGGCAGTAATTCTATAGGCAACCTGATAAATTCTTTTGTTCTTTTTATTCACTCACTTCACTCCGTTCAAAGTTATTTTTTACTATTACTTATTGTTTGAAAATTTATTTAATTTATTATATCATCAAAAATTTTCTTTTAAATAGTTTTAATTACTATTTTTACAATTTATGATATTTTATACTTTTTACTAACTATTTATTATTTTCTCTCTATATAAGTTAAAATATTAATATTCGATAATAGTATTTTTTCATATGTCAAATGTCAAAGAAAATTTTTTATAAAATTAGAGTGAAAAATCCTCTACTACTTTAATATAAAAAATTTAATTTACTTTTAAGATTTTTTCTGTGCCTTTTTCTCTAATCTTTTCTGCAAAAGACTTTAACACTAATCCTATTACCAATCCAAAGAAGGCTGGTAAAACCCATCCTAATCCCTTTGAGTAAAATGGTAATTTTTCAAAAAGTCTATTTATAAACTCTATATTAATACCTGCCCCGCTTAAAGCATGAACAACACTAACTATAGTTGTAAATGCTATAGTTGTACTATAAACAATTGAATTCCCTTTTATATATTTATCTAACATAGCTAAAACAATAAGCATTATTGCCATTGGATATATTGCATTTAAAACAGGTACTGATACTGCTAATATTTTATTAAGCCCCATATTAGCTAAAACCATACTTGTTAATGTTAGGATTCTAACCCAAGAAATATAATTTATTTTTTTAGTTAAAGTTTGAAAATATTGACTACAAGAAGTAATAAGCCCTACACAAGTTGTTAAACAAGCTAGTGTAAATATTACGGCCAATAAGATAGCTCCCGGCCTTCCAAATATATATGTGAAAATATTTCCAAGAGTTTGAGCTCCATTCTCAGTTAACCCAAATCTACCACCACTTGTTGCTCCAAGATGAGCCAACATTGAATATATTAATATTAATAATCCTCCAGCAATTATTCCTGCCTTCACAGATGTCTTAACAACAAATTTTTCCTCTTTTATTCCCTTAGATTTTATTACAAGTGCTATTACAATCCCAAAATTTAATGCAGCTATCGTATCCATAGTCATGTATCCATCTAAAAATCCACTTATAAATGGTGACTCTTTATAAATACCCGTTACTTCTCCATACCCTCCTAAAGGTCTGAAAAAACTAGCTACAAAAACTAATCCTATTAATCCAATTAAACTTGGAGTTAATACTTTTCCCATTCTATCTACTAACTTTGCTGGTGATAAAGATAACCAATAGGCAACGGCAAAAAATACAAAAGTATATATAAATAAAGCTAAATTATTTGATATAAGTCCTTCTGGTAAAAAAGGTGCCACTGCCATCTCAAAAGGAAGACTTCCCGCTCTAGGTATTCCTAAACCAGGACCTATTGAAATATAAATAAGAACTGTAAAAAAAGTTGCAAAAACAGGATTTACTCTGCTTGCCAATGCATGTAATCCTCCTGATTTAGCTACAGCAATTACACCTAGAACAGGGAATCCTACTGCCGTAACAAAAAAGCCTAAAATAGTAATCCAAGTGGCTCCCCCAGCCGCTTGACCTAAAAATGGTGGAAAAATTAAATTTCCTGCTCCGAAAAATAATGAAAATAACATTAAACTTACTAATAATAAATCTTTTCTTGATAAATCTTTCATAAATACTTGCCCCATTTCTATTTTTATTTACTATGTATTTCCAAAAAACATAGTTTTTAATTATTTTAATCGCTATAAAAAATTATAATTTCTCCTTCTATGTCCATAAAAAAGCCCCCTTTAAAATAAAATTTTCTTTTTATTAAGTTTTAATTTTAGCTTAAAAATAAAAATACCCCGTCCCTATAAAAGGGACGAGGTTTAATCGCGTTACCACCCTAATTCTATAAATATAACCTAAATAAATTAGATTGTACTTATAGCACTCTTAAAATACGTACTAAATAATACGCTTTTCCTGTAACGGTGAAAATCCGATAAAACTTACTAAAACATAGCTTCAGCTTTACTTCTCCGAGATGATTTTCAGATATACCTTGAACATTGACTTTCAGCAAATTGTCAACTCTCTGTGGAACAATAAATATTTCTTACTTTTTCTCTTCATAGAATTTGCTTTTGAATTTATATGTATATTACCTTTTATTTTTCCACCTGTCAACTACAAGTGTATTTTTTATTTATTTTTTATTATTTTCTATAATTAATTAATAGAAAATAAATTATAATGAATAATTTTTCTTATTTTAAAATGAAAACTTATCTCTTAATTTCTTGAAAAGTTCAATAAAAAACATATTAATCAAAAGAGATTAATATGTTTTTTTATTTATAATAACTAGTATATATTTATAGACAGTTAAATATGCTATTTTTTCTTATAAAAACTAATATTTTTCCGGACTTTTCTCTTCAGATATTAATGTATTAATTTTTTCTATTAATTCTCCGATTTCTCCCATAGTTCTTATAGTAAAATCAGCTCCCCATTCTAAGAATTTTCTTTCAGTTACTTGTATTGCCTCTTCTTTTTCTTCAACTGAAAGAGAATTAAATTCTTCATAACTTAAACCCATTGTAGAACTACCAACAACAACTCCAACAGTCCATACTCCTGCACTTTTTCCTTCTTTTATATCTGATTCAGTATCTCCAATTTTAATTGCACTTAAAACAGAGGAAATTTTTAATTCTTCTAAATTTCTAAAAATCATATAAGGATATGGTCTCCCACATGAATTTGTTGAATCTGCAGTAATCCAAAAATCTGGCTCATAACCATTTTCTTTTGCTCCCTTAGTTACTATATCCATCATTGAATTAGTATATCCTGTTGTTGATCCAACTTTTATGTTATTTTCTCTTAAATATTTAATTGCATCTAAAACTTCTGGTATAGGCTCAGTATATTTTGAAAGAGATTCTAAAAGAGTTTTTTCAAATTTACTATGAAGTTTCTCAACATCATCTTCAGTAAATTCTCTACCATAGTTTTCTCTCCATAACCCTCTAATCCTATCCATCTCAAGCATAGTTCTTATATGATCTCTTTTTAGCATCCCCATTGGCTTTCTCGCCTCTTCCATAGTTACATCTATTCCTGCACCCTTGAATATATCTATGAATACATTTATGGGTGCAAAGCATCCAAAATCCACAGTTGTTCCAGCCCAGTCAAATATTACTCCCTCTATTCTCCTCATACTTATTTCTCCTCCATATAATTTTTAATTATGCTACAAAGTTTTTCTATATCCTCTCGATAAATTTCTCCAATATTTCCCACTCTAAATGTATCAGCATAAGTAAGTTTTCCTGGATAAATTACAAATCCTCTTTCCTTTATATATTTATAAAAATCTCCAAACTCAAATTTATTTTTATCTAAAAAGAATGTTGTTATTATAGGTGATTGTAAGTTTTCATCTATATATGCTTCAATTCCTAATTCCTTTAACCTAACCCTAATAAGTTCATTATTTTTTTTATATCTTTCATATCTTGCTTGAACTCCACCTTCTTCTCTTAACTCATCTAAAGCCTTAGAAAAAGCTGCCACTACATGAGTTGGAGATGTAAATCTCCACTTTCCATCTTTGTCCATTTCCTTCCATTGACTATATAAATCTAAAGAAACACTTCTTGCTACTCCTTCACACTTTAAAAGTTTCTTAGTATTAGCTATTATAAAACTAAATCCTGGTACCCCTTGTATACACTTATTTGCACTACTAATTAAATAATCTATTTTTAATTTCTTAATATCTATTGGAATTCCTCCAAAACTACTCATAGCATCAACAATAAAGCTTTTATTATATTTTTCACATAACTTTGCTATATCCTCAATAGGATTTAATATTCCTGTTGTAGTTTCACAATGAACCATAATAACATGTGTTAATTCTGAGTTTTCCTTTAGAATATTTTCTATTTCATCCTTATCAGGTAACTTATCATAATCACAGCTATAAACTAAATTATCAATTCCCAAACAATTAACCATGCTAACAATTCTTTCTCCATAAGCTCCATTAGTAATAATTAAAGCTTTATCTTCGTCCTTTATTGTACTTGTTAAAACTGATTCAACTCCAAAACTTCCACTACCTTGCATTAAAACAACAGTGTACTCATCTCCTGAAACATTTCCTATTTCTAAAAGGTCTTTTCTTATTTTTTGAGTTATTCCTTTATAATCATCATCCCATGTACAACGATCAAAAAGCATTTCTTCCTTTACTGTTTTAGTTGTTGTTAAAGGTCCTGGTGTTAAAAGTTTATAATTCATTTTTCTCTCCCTCTCACTTTATAATTTATACTTTGGCTCTTTTTTAAACTAGTGTTGATTTTTAGCTAGCCCTTCAGACCTAACTTAATTTTGCAAGTATTGCTATCATCCGCTTCAGAATAATAGCTAAAGCTTTTAAACTCGCTATGCTCAAACAGAAAAAGCTTCTTAACGCTATTATTCTTACGCATATAATGCAATACTAACTGCTCATTAAGATGGTCTTACGGTTCTATCTAAAAATCAGCACGTACCGAAAACAGAACCTATATTTAAAATTACTTTGCTTCATTAAAAAATTCTTGATGTTCATTTAATAGTTCTGCAGTTAAATTCTTTTCAAACTTTTTAGGATAACTAGGTTTATTAAAATCTTCAACTATTTCTCCTTTATATAAAGGAACAGGATAATTATTTATTAACTTTTTTCTTGCCTCACTTAATATTGTTTCTGTCATTCTCATAGATAGTCCTTGCCTATCTTTATCATCTTTTTTAAGAACAGCTACTGCCTCTGTAAGAGAATAATTCCCTTCTAGTGGATCTACAAAATCTATTGCTTTTCCTTCCTTCTTATATCAACATCTGTAAGTCCTAAAATTATATTTAGCAAAGTAGTTTTCCCACTTCCACTTGGACCTAGCATTGATACTATTTCTCCCCTTTGTATTTCAAAACTAACTCCATCCAATACTGATTTACCGTCAAAAGCTTTTTTTATATTTCTTAGTTCTAACACTTTTATTCCCCCTAATAAATCACTTCTTAAATTCTTTAACTTAAGTATAACTTCTCTTGAGTTAAACCATATTATGAACATGTTAAAACTAAATAAAATATTACAAAGTTATTATAAACTCTTTGCTATATGTTTATCAACTCTTTATTTTAACTTTGTAAATTTCCCTAAATTCTTTATAACTTCTTTAACTTAATAGTAATAATATGATAAAATTTTTTTATATCTATTTTTATGGGAGGATCAAAATGTTACCTAGCGAAAGACAAAACAAATTTTTAGAACTTTTATCCCAAAAAGATGTAGTAACTATTTTAGAATTTTCAAAAGAATTTCAAGTGTCAATTGAAACTGTGAGAAGAGATTTATCAATCTTAGAAAAAGCTGGCAAAATTCAAAAAGTTTATGGTGGAGCTAAACTTAAGGATTTAAACTTTAGTGAACCATCTATGGAATCTAGAATGAATACTAAACTTTCTCAAAAGGATGCTATAGGTAAAAAATGTAGTGAATTTATAAATGATGGAGATTGCATTTTTATAGATAGTGGATCAACCCCTCATCATATAGCTAAAAATCTTTCAGATAAGAAAAATCTATTAATAATAACTAATTCATTATTAGTAGCTAATGAATTAATAAATACAGATTTTGAAATCATAATAATTGGTGGATCAGTAAGACATAGTGAACGTTCTATTGTATCTTATAATTACCTTTTTAACTTTTCTGAATTAAATATACAAAAAAGTTTTTTAGGAGCTGGTGGAATCACTGCTAAAAACGGAATTTCTGACTTTGATATGCAAGAAGCTGTTACTAGAAAACATATTCTTGAACGTTCCAAAGAAGTTTTCATAGTTGCCGACAGTAGTAAATTTGGAAAAGATGTAACTATTAATATAGCTCCTATTGATGCTATAGATTATATTGTTACTGATTCATTCTTAGATAAAAACCTTCAAAAAACCTTTGAAGAAAATATGCTTATTGTAGCTGAAGTTTAAAACAGAGCCTAAAAATAAAAAAATAAAAGAGATTAAATTAAAATTTTTTATTTAATCTCTTATATAACCTCTATATTCTAATATCCTACTTAAAAAGTTTTCTGTATTTAGCTCCTATTTTTTCTATTAATAAATTTCTCAATTCCTCTATTAAAGAATCTTCTAAATCAATCTTTCTTACTATTGAAGCCTGTCTCCTATTGAAATATATTAAAAAATAATCCTTAGTCTCTATTATCTCATAAAATTTGTAATACTTAACTTTACTTTTTCCTTTAAAAGCTGTACTCTTAACCACTACAGCATCATCAAAGAAATCTAAAGTTTCTATTGCCTTTAAGACCCCTACTTTATCGGCCTTTATTCTCTCTCTATTTTGAAATTCAATTTTGACTATTATAGCAAACAGGATTATAGCTAATAATATTAACCAATAAATTAAAAAGCTCTTTATTTCAAAAGCTCTATTATTATAAGAAACAAAACCTGCCATTAAAGCAGTAATTATTATAATAACCGGTATTGTAAATTTCTTTCTTAAAAAAGTAGCTATGTACAAAAACTTATGATAATCTTTTTTATCTATAGAGGTTTTTATAGTAAATAATTTCTTGTCGCTCATGTTAAACTCCCTCATGAAATATTTATTATAATAAGTATTTTATCAAAACAAGATAAATTAATAAATATTCTAAAAAAACTTGTATCAGAACTAAATGCTAAACCTTATAGCTATTTTTGCTTAGCTTTTATTTCTTTTTCTAACTTAGCATTCTCCTCTTTAAGATTTTTTATATTCTCTTTAAGACCTTTCAATTCTTTGTCATCATGTAATTTTTTTGTATCATTTTGTATAGTCTTTATTTTTGCAACCTCTTCATTGTATTCCTTTGAGTAATCATGAACCATAAGGTTAGGCGTAATACCTAAAATCACCGCTAATACAATAACTACTTTATGAGTCTTTATAAAATCAATAATCCTACTCATCATTTATACCTCTAATCAATTTAATTTATCTAATTCATTCTTAAGATCAGCATTTTTCTTTTCTAAATCTTTTTGCTGAGAAATCAATTCTTCTTTTTGTTTTTTTATTGTCTCTTTAACATCTATTTGACCTTGTTCTAGAGTTTCTCTTTCCTTTTGTGCTGCTCGTAATTCAGTTTTACTATGATAAACCATTGGTTGTAAAAAACTAAAACCTATTGAAAAAATCACAAGCAACACTATAAAAGATATTATTTGATTAGCTATTCTTCTTGCTAAACTTTTCTCTCCATTATCGCTTCCATCATCATAATTATTATAGTAATCATCCATAATTGCTCTCCTCCTCTTAAGTATCCGTTTTCATTTTATCATATTTCATTATCATTATATATATTTTAATCCTTTAAAATTCTTTTTTGTAACTATTTGGATTTAAATAATGTATATAATTATTATACATATTATTTATTATGGAGGTATTCATGAAAAAATTTAGTGCTTTTATATTACTAATTTTTATCCTACCTATAAGCACATTTTTCTTAGGATGTGGTAGCTCACCTAAAGATGAAATTATAAAATCGCCTAACAAAATTTTTGTTTACTATGATGGCTCTCCTATTGAAATTTCAAAAGATGATAAAGTATTTAAAGAAATAGTTGAATTGACTAACAAAAGAATCAATAAAGATAAACTTTCTACTGCTCAGGATGTTGTTTCCGAGAACTATGTGGATTCTCTAAAGAAAGAAAAACTTTCCTTAGAATTTTTATATGAAGAAGAACAAGAAATGAATTTAACTGGTGATGGCTTTACCCCTATAAAATATACCAAACTCTTCTTTCCTTTAGTAATTAATAATAACTCAAATTATGATTCTAGTTCTCTAATAAGTACTTTTCAATATAGTAATATCCAAGGATATACTAATTCCTCTAGAGGTGCTCTAAATGAATCTAAAGAGCTTATAGAACTTCTTATGAATAACGTAGTTTTGCTTAAATAAGAAATAAGTACGTCAAAATATATTTGACGTACTTATTTCTCTGATAATTATAATATTTATATTTAATATCTTTTAATTTAAAAACATTAGAAAATTCTATTTCCACTCTGAAACATTTTCTAATCCTGGAATAGAATCTGCTTTAAATACAGGCTCTTTTATTCCAGCTTTCTTTTGCTTTGTATAGTCTTTTAAAACTAAGAAAGCTTTTTTGCTAAGTAATGATATTGCTATTAAGTTTAATATTGCCATAAGCCCCATAAATAAATCAGCTAAGTTCCAAACTATTTGTATTTCTGCTACTGATCCAAATAAGACCATACCAATAACTAATACTCTATATATAACTAAGAAATATTTTTTACTATTTAAAAATTCTATATTTGATTCTCCATAATAGTAGTTACCAACTATTGAACTGAAAGCAAATAATAATATACATATAGCTAAGAATATTCCTGCCCATGATCCCAATTCACTTGTTAATGCATTTTGTGCAAGAGATATTCCTGTTACAGACTTATCCATATAGTTAACGTCTGATAAAAGTATCATAAATGCTGTACAGCTACATATTAATAATGTGTCTGTAAATACACCTAATGTTTGAATAAGACCTTGCTTAACTGGGTGACTTACATCTGCAGTTGCTGCCGCGTTAGGTGCACTACCCATACCAGCTTCATTTGAGAAAAGCCCTCTCTTTATTCCCATAAGTACGGCACCACCTAAAGTACCACCTACTACTTCTCTAAATCCAAAAGCATTTTCAAATATTAATTTTAAAACTGAAGGTAATTCTGTTACATTAGTTATTACAATAAATACAGCAACTCCTATGTAAGCTAATGCCATTACAGGAACTATAATTTCTGAAACCTTAGCAACTCTTGTAACTCCTCCAAATATTACGAAGCAAGTTATAATAGTTATTACTATACCAACTAATAATCTATCTGTTCCAAAGGCATTATTAAATGCTATAGTTATTGTATTGGCTTGAACTGAATTGAATATTAACCCAAAACATATTGATATAAGTACTGAGAATGCTACACCCATCCATTTTTTATTAAGTCCTTTTTTCATGTAATAAGCAGGACCTCCTCTGAATGTACCATCTGGATTTTTTTGCTTATATACTTGTGCTAATGTTGATTCAACAAAGCTTGAAGCTGCTCCTATTAATGCTATTAACCACATCCAGAAAACCGCTCCAGGTCCTCCAACTGAAATGGCAATTGCTATACCAGCAATGTTTCCTGTACCAACTCTTGATGCTGTACTAATACAGAAAGCCTGAAAAGATGATATACTACCTTTTTTCTTATCTTTTTTAGAAGATGATGACAATCCATCTCCTAATAGTCTTATCATTTCTTTAAAATATCTAAATTGTACGAATCTTGTTTTAATAGAAAAATAAATTCCTAAGATTATAAGTAACGCAATTAAGATATAACCCCATAATACATCATTAATATTTGAAATTATTTGATTTAACAATTCCATCTCTTCTTCCTCCGTAAAACACAAATTTAACTTTTTATTAATTCTACACTACAAACGAAGGAAATGCAAGAATTATTTTTAATCCTTCATTATTTATTGTTTAAGCTTAATTATAAGAGTATATATGTCATTTATTGCAAGGTTGTCTATACATTAATTCATCTATATAACTTTTAAAATATACTATTTTCGAATATATTTTTATTATAACTATATATTTTTCGTTTTTTTTATATTCTTTTTAATTTTATTAGAATTATGTTAAATAATTATGAAGACTAATATCATTAAATTTTTTATAAAAACAAACAATTTTTATATAACGAACAATACAAGTACTTGATATTTAAATTTTTCGTGATATAATATATAATAATTTTAACTCGTATATAATCGGTAATATGGTCCGAAAGTTTCTACCTGCTAACCGTAAAACAGCAGACTACGAGGAGTTGTACGATATATCTAGAAATACTAGTGTATAAAAGCAACACCTCTAAAAAGGTGTTGCTTTTTTATTAAGTATAACTTCCTAAAAGTTCTAAGAAAACTTTCTTTATATGAGTTTTAAGATTTTAAAATATATCTTTTTAAATAAATAATTCTTTTAAGATTGTTTTCAGATTTGAACTAATATCTTTTATACTTTCTAACCTTATAAAGAATTTTTATTTTAAGAGATATATTGAAAATCTTAGATTTAATTATTCTAATGAAAACTATAAGGAGATGGAAAAATGGAAAAGCAAAATTTTAAAAATACGGAAGTTAACTTAATTTATGGTGTAGATGATGATTTAGATTTACCTAAAAAAGTTTTATTTGGACTTCAACATATATTCGCTGCCTTTGGAGGAATTATCGTTGTTCCTTTAGTTATAGCTACCTCTCTTGGCTTTGATAGTAAGACCACAACAGCATTAATAAGTGCTTCAATTTTAGCTTCTGGACTTGCTACAGTTATACAAGCTAAGGGTGTTGGAAAAGTTGGTGCAAGAGTTGCATGTATTATGGGTACTGACTTTACCTTTGTATCACCAGCAATTTCAGTAGGTTCAGTTCTTGGTTTACCTGGAATTATTGGAGCTACAATACTTGGATCTTTATTTGAAGTTATTTTAAGTTTCTTTATAAAACCACTAATGAAATTCTTTCCACCTCTTGTTACTGGAACTGTGGTTGCCTTAATAGGATTAACATTACTTCCTGTTTCAATAGATTGGGCTGCTGGAGGTGCTTGTTCACCTAATTATGCTAGTTTAGAAAATTTAGCTGTAGCAATGTTTGTATTAGTAATAACTCTTTTACTTAATAATTATGGAAAAGGAATAATTAGTAGTGCCTCAATACTTATAGGTATAGTTGTTGGATACATAGTTTGTATTCCTCTTGGATTAGTTGATTTTACTCCTGTAAAAGAAGCTAGTTGGTTATCATTCCCTAAAATACTTGAATTCGGAGTTACTTTTGATGCTAAGGCTGTTATGGCATTTATCCCTGCTTACTTTGTTGCTACAATTGGAACTGTTGGATGTTTAAAGGCTATTGGAGAAACATCAAATATTGACATTGATGATAAAAGAGTGGCTGCTGGAGTATTATCTGATGGTGTAGGAAGTGCCTTAGGTGGATTAGTAGGTTCTTGTCCTAATACTTCTTTTAGCCAAAATATAGGTATTATTTCTCTTACCAAAGTAGCTAGCCGTCATGTGGCTGTTATGGCAGGAATACTATTAGTTATACTTGGCTTTTTACCTAAAGTAGCTGCTATAATAACAGGTATACCAAACCCAGTTTTAGGTGGCGTTGGAATAATGATGTTTGGAACAGTGGCTGCTGCTGGTATAAGAACCCTAAGTAATATAGATCTTACAGAACGTAATCTCTTAATAATAGCAATTTCTATGGGCTTTGGTCTTGGTGTTACATTTAGACCTGATGTAATTCAAAATCTTCCTGAAGCAATAAGAATGATTTTCTCTTCTGGAATATCAACTGGAACAATAGCTGCATTAATATTGAATGCTGTCTTAAAGGAAAGACCTAAAGCTATGGAATTTGAAAATATGTACGATGATGAAGAAATAAAATCAAGTTAAAATTCAAATTGGAGTATATATGAATTTATAGATTCATATATACTCCAATTTTATTTAATCTATATATCTAAAGTTTTTCATACTTATATCTAATACCTTAAAAGAATGTGTAACCGCTCCTGTAGAAATAAAGTCAACTCCGGTCTTAGCAATTTCTGATATAGTATCTAAAGTTACATTACCAGAAGCTTCAACCTCAGCATTTCCATCTATTAAAATTACAGCTTTTTTAAGAGTTTCTATATCCATATTATCTAACATGATTATGTCTGCTTTTGCTTCTAAAGCTTCATATAATTGTTCAATACTTTCAACTTCAACTTCTATTTTCCTTACAAATGGAGAATTTTTTTTTGCTAGAAAAACTGCATTTTTTATTCCGCCTGCAGCTTCTATGTGATTATCTTTTATCATAACTCCATCATTTAATCCAAATCTATGGTTAGTTCCTCCTCCTACTTTAACAGCATATTTTTCAAATAATCTCATATTAGGAGTTGTTTTTCTTGTATCTAAAAGTTTAACATTTGTTCCCTCTAATTTCTTAGTGAATTCTCTTGTAAGTGTTGCTATTCCACACATCCTTTGCATGTAATTTAAAGCTACTCTTTCTCCCATAAGAATATTTTTAGCATCTCCTAAAACATATCCTAAGTGCTCTCCTTTTTTAATTTCATCTCCATCTTTTACTGAAAATTTAACTTCTACATGGCCTAGAATCTTAAAAACCATTTTAAAAACTTCCGTACCAGCTATTATTCCATCTTCTTTTGCTATTATATCAACTTTTGCTATCCTATTATCTATTACTACAGCTTCTGTTGTTACATCTCCATACTGTAAATCTTCATTAAGAGCTCTCTTTACATTCTCCTCCACAAGTAACCAATTCATCAATAATATCTCCTCTCACATTACAGATCTCATCAATTAAAATTTTTCTATTTAATTCTCTATAATACTCTAAATTGCTATAAATTCGTTTTTCTTTACTGATTCTAAAGTTATTTATATTTTTATTAATCTCAAAGGCACCTCTTCTTGAAAATACTAAAGCCTCTAACAATGAATTACTGGCAAGTCTATTAGCTCCATGAACTCCTGTACAGCTTACCTCTCCAAAAGCATATAAATTTTTCATAGATGTCTTACCATATGAATCTACCTCAATCCCTCCCATAAAGTAGTGCTGAGCTGGGACTACAGGTATTGGCTCTTTACTAATATTAATTCCTTCTTTTAAACATTCATTATATATATTAGGAAATCTATGTTTCAAAAAACTTTTTTTCATAAAAGAAACATCTAAAAATACATTTCTAGAGTTTGTTTTTCTCATCTCTTCATATATATGATTAGTTACTACATCTCTAGGTAATAGTTCATCTACAAATCTTTCTCCATGACAATTAATTAACTTGCCTCCTTCTCCTCTAACAGACTCAGAGATAAGAAACTTCTTATGATTTCGCTTTCTATTTAAAAAGGTAGTTGGGTGAATTTGAATATATCCTATATCCTTAACAGCTATTTTTTTTCTTAAAGCTATTCCAAGACTATCTCCAGTTAAAATCCTTTCATTTGTTGAATTTTTAAACAGTCCTCCAATTCCTCCAGTAGCTAAAACAACTACTTTAGCGCATATATTTACTGCTTTACCTTCTTTAATAAAAATTGCTCCATTGCATTTATTATTACTTTCAAATATATCAACCATTTCACAGTTTTCTATTATTTTAATATTGCTTTTTCTACGTACATTTTCTAAAAGAACTTCTTCAACCCGTTTTCCTGTTATATCCTTGTGGTAAACAATTCTGTTTATTGTATGAGCACCCTCTTTAGTGAAACATAATCCATTTTCATCTGTTTCAAAATCAACACCTAATTTAATTAATTCTTCTATATTCTCCATTGATTCCTCAACTAAAATCTTAAGAGAACTCATTTTATTTTCATATCTTCCTGCTCTTAAAGTATCCTGAATAAATAAATCAAAATCCTCTTCTCCTCTAGCCACGGCAATTCCTCCCTGTGCTAGAGAAGAGTTACACTCATTAACCTTATTCTTAGAAACCATAACTATATTTAAATCTTCTCTTAAGTTAAGGGCTGCATATAAACCTGCAACCCCTGTTCCTACTATTAAAACATCCGTTAAAATCTCCATAACTTACTCTCCAAGCTTATGCATATTTTCTAAAGAATTATATGCTTTCATTCTTAAATCTTCATCTATTTCAACTACATTTTTCATATTTAAAAGACTTTCATAAAGTTGTTCTAAGGTAGTTATTTTCATACTTGGACAAACCATACTTCCATAAGGAGTGTAAAACTCTTTTTCTGGATTATGCTTCTTAAGCTGATGAATTACGCCCTCTTCTGTTACTATAAGAAATTTTTTCTTTGAAGAAGTATTAACAAAATTTATTATTTCACCAGTACTTCCTATAAAGTCTGCTTCCGCTCTTATTTCTTTATTACATTCTGGATGGACAACAATTAAAATTCCTTCATGCTCTTTTTTAAATCTTAAAATTTCTTCTTTCTTTATTCTTTCATGAATTATGCAGAAACCATCCCACAATATTATTTTCTTCTCTGGTATCTGTTCTTGAATATATGATCCTAAATTCCTATCAGGTAAAAATATAATTTCTTCTTCATCTATATTTTTTATAATATTTAAAGCATTAGATGAGGTGCAACAAACATCAGATACAGCCTTAACCGCTGCTGAAGAGTTTATATAACAAACCACCTTAGCCTTAGGATACTTTTCCTTTAATAAAGAAACACTCTCAGCACTTGCCATATCCGCCATTGAGCACCCAGCTTCCATAACTGGTAATATAACTATTTTCTCTGGAGAAAGAATTTTAGCACTTTCAGCCATAAATTTAACTCCACAAAAAACTATGATTTTCTCACTACAATCTTTAGCAACTTTACTTAAGTAATAAGAGTCGCCTACAGCATCAGCTATCTCCTGTATTTCAGGAATTTGATAATAATGAGCTAAGATAATAGCCCCCTTTTCCTTTTTTAACTTCAATATTTCATCCCTTATGCACATTTTTTATCCCCCAATTTTTTCATACATTAAAATACTTTTATGTTATTTTTTACTATATAATAGCACCATTGGTAAAGTATTTCAATATATAAGGTTTTATTAGGAAATTCAATTACTTAAATCATTAAAGAATTTGATGTTTAGATAAAGTAAAAAACTATTTATTATCTATGCATTTAAAGTAAATAAAAAAAGCCTGCATCAAAACTTAAAATAACAAAGCTTACAAAATATTATATAGAAAATATATGAATGATATTTAATAATACCTTTAGGATAATAAAGTTTTTTATCTCATCAATTTTCAGTATATATTTATAAGTTTTATTCTAAGTTGTTTTTGATACAGAACTTTAACATTACTTCTTATAATGTTTTATTAAGGCTTGAGTTCCTAAATCCCCTAATCCTTCTTTTTCTAAGGATTCATAGTTTTCTAATGCTTTACTTAAAACCTCTAATTCTAATCCATTAGCTAAAGCCTCATCTCTAGCCAATTTCATATCTTTTATAAAATGCTTTATGAAAAATCCTGGTGCAAAATCATTATCTAAGATTTTAGGAGAAACTAATTCTAATTGCTTACTTCCTGCAGCACCAGTAGATACTGAATCCAACATCTTTTTAACATCTAATCCTTTTTCTTCAGCATAAGCCATAGCCTCACAAACTCCTGATATTGCTCCTGCTATCATTATTTGGTTTGCTAATTTAGTATGTTGTCCAAAACCTGCTTTTCCCTCATAATGAATATTAGTTCCCATTGCTTCAAAGATAGGCATACAAACTTTATAATCCTCTTCATCTCCTCCAACTAAGATAGTCAAAGTTCCATTTTTAGCGCCAATATCTCCTCCTGTAACAGGAGCATCTAAAGCTTTTATGCCTCTTGATTTTGCCTCTTCATATATTTTAACTGCAAGCTCTGGACTAGATGTAGTCATATCAATAACATAGCTTCCCTTTTTAACATTTTCAAGTATTCCACTTTTGCCAAAATAAACTTCTTCAACATCTTTTGGAAAACCCACTATAGTTATTACAGCATCACATTCTCTAACACAATCTGCTATTGTAGAATGAAACTCTGCTCCTTCTGAAATTACATCTAAAACCTTTTCTTTATTCCTAGCAAAAATAGAAACCTCAAATCCATTTTTCATAAGATTACGAACCATTGATTTCCCCATTATTCCTACACCAATAAAACCTATTTTCTTCATAAGCTCTCTCCTTTTAACATTAAATTTAAGGCTCCATTTTAAAAGTTAAAACAGAGCAAATTTTTTAAAACATATTATATCAAAATTTTAAATCTTATAAAATTATTTATCAAATAATCCTCCACCGTTATTGCTCTTTCTTCCTCCCTGAACAAAGCCAATAGTTTTTTGAGCTCTAACATTAGATTTTGTATTCTTTCCCTTATTCTTTTTTTCCTCTATAAGTTTCTTCATCATTTCCATGTTCTTGTTCATTTGTAATTTCTCCTTCTTATATAATTAAAATATCAAATTCTTATTTTAAGACTAATTTTATATTAATACTAAATAATATACTCTACATAATAAGCATCATATACCTTTTTCATTACATATCCTAGTTGCTCTGCTAAAGCTACTGATTCAAGATTTGCAGCATCCCAGTTAGGATAAATATTATTTTCTATACAATATAAAATTAATGCTGATGCCACACTTTTGGCTAATCCTTTTCTTCTATACCCTGGTAAAGTATCAATTTCTATTTCAATTCCATTGTGGTAAACATTATAGGATGATGCTCCTGAAACAACATTTCCATTGTGAATAATACAATATCCTATGCCCTTTTGTAAATAATCATTAATAGAATCAAATTGACTTGTAAAATCAACAGTCAATTCCTGTAAAGATTGACTATATGCAATTTCTTCATCTATTTTTCTAATTTCATAACCTTCTGGAAGTCTTTTTATATTCTTTCTTAACTCTTCCACCTTTAAATTTTTTAAGTTTCTTTCAAATGCATACCTCTTTACTTTACATGCATATCCCTTATGAATATTTTCTATGAGATTTCCCCATCTATAATCCTCTACTATAATTAATGCTTCATTTGGTATATTTTTTATTAATTCATAAGCTTCCTCTTTATTATAATCTCCTGCAAAGAAAATAAAAACTCCCACTAAAATTTGTGCAACTGTTGGATTTTCAACATTATCTACCCAAGCTCTTCCCATGTATCCTTCAATATAAGACTGAATCATTGTATCTTCCATTTTATCAAATATCTTTGAAACTTTATGTCTTTCTTCAATACTTAACTCATAAATCATTCTACCCACTCACTTTTCAATAATTATTTATAAATAACCCCTTATTGTATCGGTATATTTGCTATTTAAATTTCTTAAGCTTAATATTTTATCTAACAGATAATGGTTATAAATTTTATAGTCAATTATATTATTTATATTTATAAATATATCCTAAGTTCATTGTTAATTAAAACAAAAATTTTATTACCACAATTTTAAAACTAGGAGGTCTTTGAGAATGAGTATATATGAAATTAATAAAAACTTAGCCCAAATGTTAAAAGGTGGCGTAATTATTGTAATTAAGGTAATTATTATTTTATTTTTACTTTTACAATTTCAGGCCTATTGAATAATCTTGTTATTCTAGCACTATTTCCAAGTCCTCTACTAATAATAAGTTTATTTTTATCTCCATGAATCCCCTCAGTATATTTAGGAAAAAAACCTTGTCCTGGTGCAATTAATCCTCTTTTAACTATAGGAATTCTAAATTGACCGCCATGCGCATGACCAGAAAACATTACATCAAAATTATATTTTGAATATTCATCTTCAAACTTTTCTGGATAATGACTTAAAACAATCTTTAATCCTTCTAAACTTTCTAATCTTTTAAAAAGTTTATCAGCACACCAATATATATAGCTTCCATTGACCTTTTTTAATGGAGAATGTAACTCTCCATTTGGCACTTCAAACATACCTAATATATTAACTTTAATCCCATTTAAATTTAAAGTTATAATTTCATTTTTTAAAACTATAACTCCCTTTGATTTTAAACTTTCAAATATAAAATTAACTTTTTGGGATCTTTGCTCATTATTTCCTGAGATAAAAATCACTTTGGTACTCTTATTTAAATCGCTTAAAAAGTTTATTATGCCTTCCATATTTTTAAGATTTGAATCTATCATATCTCCAGTTGCAACAACTAGATCTGGTTTCTCTCTTAGTATTAACTTTTTAAGATTTTTATTATTTTTTCCATACTCCTTGCCATGAAGATCTGACAAATGAACTACCTTTATATCTTTACCAATTCCAGAATCAACTTCATAATTTGTTGTACTTATTCCATTATTCTCATAATAAAAAAAACCGGTTATAGCTGTTATTCCTAACATACTTAGTAAAATACTCATAATATCCCACCTACACTCTTAATTAATTTTAAGTAATATTTCTTTATATTTACATAATTTATTTTTATCTAATTTAGTCATTTATTATTTTTAGGAACTCTAAAAGTTCTAATATCTATACACTTATAATTCTATAAAATACTCTTATTCTATCATAAATAACTACTTAAATCTTTAAATATAATTTACTAAAATAAACATAAAACTTCCTCTAAATTTAAATTGAAATATATCAATATCAAAACATATTATTCAATAATATGTTTTTTGTTTAAATTAAGAATAAATAAGATATCTCAAAAAACAAATAAGACTGTATCAAATTATTAATTAAATAATTTGATACAGTCTAAATTTTTATAAAACGTATTAAACTAATTTATCTAAAACTGATTCACCGATTGTTCCTTCTGGCATTTTTAATCCGAAGTTATCAGCAATTGTTGCTCCAATAGTAGCAAATGTTTTTGGAGTTTCTAATTGTCCATGACCTTTCATTGATGGTGAATATGCTAAGAATGGTACATACTCACGAGTATGATCTGTTCCTGTATATGTTGGATCATTACCATGGTCAGCAGTTATGATTAATAAATCATCTTCTTTTAAGTTCTCTAATACTTTTCCTAAATTAACATCGAATTTTTCTAATTCTTCAGCATAACCTTGAGGGTTTCTTCTATGTCCCCATAAAGCATCAAAGTCAACTAAATTAACGAAACAGAATCCAGTGAAATCTCTATCCATTATTTCTAATGTTTGCTCCATTCCGTGAACTGAACTCTTAGATTTATTTCCTTCAGTTATTCCTTCTCCATCGAATATATCTTTGATTTTACCAACTGATATAACATCGAAATTATTATCTTTTAATTCATTAAGAACTGTTCTTCCATATGGCTTAAGAGCATAATCATGTCTGTTACTAGTACGCTTAAACTCACCTTTTTTAGTTCCTAAGTAAGGTCTTGCTATTATTCTTCCAACTTTCCACTCATCTTTAAGAGTTAATTCTCTTGCTATTTCACAACATCTGTATAATTCTTCTAATCCAAAAGTCTCTTCTTGACCACAGATTTGTAAAACTGAGTCTGCTGATGTATAAACTATCATATCTCCAGTTGCTATTTGATGTTCTCCTAATTCATCTAGGATTTCAGTTCCACTAGCACTTTTGTTTCCTACGATTTTATGACCAGTTCTTGCACTTAACTCATCTAATAATTCCTTAGGGAATCCAGTATCTGTGAAAGTTTTGAATGGCTTAGTTATATGTAAACCCATCATTTCCCAGTGTCCTGTCATTGTATCTTTACCAACACTTGCTTCAGCCATTTTAGCTTGATATCCTAAAGGATTTGCTACTGGAGCTACATGTTTTATTGGATGTAAGTTTGCTATACCCATTTTTTGAAGGTTAGGTATATTAAATGTATCTACTGATTCAGCTATATGTCCTAATGTATCTACATTAACATCTCCGTATTTTTCTGAATCATTCATTGCACCTATTCCTAGTGAATCGATTACTATTGTAAAAATTCTTTTATATTTACTCATCTTTAGACCCCCTAATTATATTTTCGTACCTATTATAATTTTTAAGATTTTATATTTTAATTTATTATTTCAATATACTAAACCCTTGAGCTCCAGTTTTATAAAGCTGGAGCTAAGAGCTATTATAAAAAATTTAAATATTAAAAAACTTATGATTCTTTAAAAATCCTATGCGTTTTCTCTCATTTGATCTTCTTTAATTAAGTTTCTTATTCCTTCTATTCCTGCTTTTATTGCAAGTTCTGTATCATGTACTTGAGGATTATCTAAACCTTCTTTTTGTCTTTCTTGGTTAGCTATAGTTAGGAAAACAGCTCCAACTCTTACTCTTAAGTAGCTTCCTACTATGAATAAGGCTGCTCCTTCCATTTCTGAACCTAAGCATCCACATCTTTTCCATGCTTCCCATTTATTTAATAATTCATAACTTACAGGTTTAGTTTCTGGTGAATGTTGTCCATAAAATGAATCTTTTGATTGAACTACTCCTGTATGATAAGGAACTTTTAATTCTTTTGCTCCTTTAACTAAAGCATTTATTACATCTAAGTTTGCTACTGCTGGAAACTCTATTGGAGCATACTCTCTTGAAGTACCTTCTGCTCTTATAGATCCAGTTGCTATAATAAGATCTCCACCTTTAACATTTAAATCAATTCCACCACAAGTTCCTACTCTGATGAAAGTATCTGCTCCACATTTAACTAATTCCTCTAATGCGATTGCAGCTGATGGTCCTCCAATGCCTGTTGAAGTAACACTTACTTTAACGCCATCTAAATATCCTGTATATGTAACATATTCTCTTTTATCTGCAATTAACTCAGCATTATCTAAATATTTTGCTATTTTAGCACATCTTTTTGGATCTCCTGGCATAATTACATATTTTCCAACTTCTCCTGGTGCTACATCTATATGAAATTGTTTGTCTGAACCTTGTGTATAAATCATTTAAATTTCCTCCTAATTGCTTGTTTCTTATAACAATTTTAAACTTGTCTACTCAGTTGTCTATTTTATATTTATATAATACTACACATTTTAGAAATTATCAAACGTTTACAAAAAATTTTTTAAATTATTTATTGGTTAACAAAGCAAAATCTTTTATAATTTAAGTAAATAACACTTTATCCTAGTACAACTTGTTTGTAACTTGTCTATTTTTAGGAAGGTGATTATAAATGGAGATATTAACTGTAAATAAACCTAAAGAGTTATTGTATGTTACTGTATATGATAAACTTTTTAAAATGATTAATGAAGGAACTTTCCCTGAAAATAGTAGACTTCCTTCTGAACCAGAACTCGCTAAAAGATTAGGCATTAGTAGAAGTACACTTAGACAAGCTTTAGCTCTACTTCAAGATGATGGATTAATAAGAAATATTAGAGGTAAAGGGAACTACATAATTAAAGAAAATAAAACTGATACAACAGGCTTAGAAAAGATAGGACATCCTGTTTATAAGTGTTTAGATTTAGAAACAAACGATGTTGAATTAGATTTTAAAATAGAACCACCATCAGATTATTATAAAAAAATATTGGGAGATAAATCTGTGGCAACTGTTTGTGTTGATAGATGGTATTTAAATAAAAATTCAACCTTAGCTTATACCTATACAATAATAGCCATAGAAGCTATATCAAAATTTAATATAGATTTATCAGATAAAAGTAGTATTTTGAAATTTGTTGAAGAAGAAAGTTACAAAGACTGTTCAAAAATAAAGAGCACTATTAAATTTACTACTGCAGGTAACTTTGTAACTAAAGATCATCCTATTCCAAATGAAAAACAATTTTATCTTATTGATGAAGCTATATATTCAGACTCAGAATTCCCAATTATATTTAACAAACACTATCTTCCAATTAAGCATAGTACAATAAAAATAAATCCTAATAGATAACAAAATAAATAGAGCTATATAGTAACTCATTAATCTTTTAACTTCTTAGTAAATCTTATTAACTGTTAAAACATAGTTTTTTGAGTTATCTTTATATAGCCCTTTTATTTGTAAAACCTAAATATTTGCGATTATTTTTTCAAATTAAAATGCTGTAAAACCACCATCAACTGGCATAAAGATTCCAGTGACATTACTTGCCTCTGGTGAAGCTAAAAATAGTATTACATCAGCAACCTCTTCTGCTTTTGCAACTCTATTTTGAGGAGAATTAACTTTTCCTGATACTATACCACCTTCAATTTTTACTCCAGCTTTAGCAGCAGCCTCTCTTTTTCTCTTTAAGAAATCTAAAGCCTCATGATACATTGGTGTATCTGTAGTTCCTGGATTCACTGCATTTACTCTTATACCATATTTAGCATAATCTAATGCCATATTTCTAGTAAGTCCATTTAACCCATGCTTAGATGTTACATAAGCTGAATGTCCTGGAAATCCTGTTAATCCTGCAACTGAAGAAACGTTAATAACAACACCTCCTTTATTTTGTTTTATCATTTCTTGAATTCCATAATGAGAGCAATGAAAGGCTGTCATTATATTACAATCCAAAACATTTCTAAACATTTCTTCAGTCATTTCATGTACTGGTGCTGGTGTTCCCGTTATACCAGCATTATTTATTAATATATCAATACCACCAAATCTATTTATGGCTGTATCAATAACACTCTTACAATTCTCGCTTTTTCTTAAATCACATATTAAGAATTCAACATTTGATGTTATTTCTTTTATTTCCTCTAAAGTTTCTTTGCTCATTTCTTCTTTTCTATCTGCTAGAACTAACTTAGCACCTTCTTTAGCAGCTCTTAAAGCTACAGCCTTTCCTATTCCGCCAGCTGCACCTGTAACAATAATAACCTTATCTTTAAATCTACCCGAAATTATTCCCCTCATTTTCTCCATTATTAAAGATATAAATACCAATTTAAATCCTTAATAATAATTCACCTCCTTAATAATAATTAACAGTATTTTTTCTTTAAAGCGCTTTATGTTATAAAGTACTATATCGTCCTTAAACACTTATGTCAACATACTTTTCAAACCCTCTTTTCATAAGATTTATCTCTATTTTTCAATAATATCTGTCTCCTAATATATAATAAAAATAGCTTGTCCTGTATCTTTCCTTTCCTAATGAATATTCCATTAAAATAAGCCTATATAAATTTGCTAAAAAATTTTTAAAACAAATAAAAAAACTCTATATTTACATCTAATTAATTCTAAAGTTTAAACATATCTTTAAAATTATTTGTTTACTTATAAATTTAATTATTTTCATTTATTATGAGAATACTAAAAAAGATAATTCACATCTAATTCATATCATAAATTGTAAAATTTTATCTAATATGCTAGACTTATTTAAAACAACAAAAGAAAAATATAATAAATTAACTTAAGCTAAAATTTTAAAAACAAAACTTGTATTTAAATATGGTCTAAAATTTAATTAATTAGGAGAAAGTACTATGAAATTTTTTAAGAACAAAGGATTTATAATTATTTTAATTTTAGCAGTTATTTCAGTATCAGCCTTAGCTGTATTTAAAACAAATTTCAATAATAAGAATATGTTACAAAATTCAGTTAAAGTTGAAGCTAAAACTGAAAAAGAAAATGATTCTAAAGAAAATTCTAAGAGCACAGTAAATAATGCTCAAAATACTGAGTCAAAAGTTGAAAGTAGATTTGAAGGTATAAAAACTACTTCTCAGGATATTAATATTCCTATATTGTGTTATCATGATGTGACTCCAAATAATCCAGATAACAATGGTCTTTTAATAAGTCCTGAAAAATTTAAAGAACAACTTCAGTATTTAAAGGATAATAATTATACACCAATAACTTTAGATGAACTTTACGATTATTTAAGAAATAATAAAGAAATTCCAGAAAAACCAGTTGTTATAACTTTTGACGATGGATATAAAGGAAATTACGAATACGCCTATCCTCTATTAAAAGAATTTAAATTTCCAGCAACAATGTTTGTAATCTCAAACTATGTTGGTGGAACTGATTTCATGACAACTGAGCAACTAAAAGAAATGTCTAACAATGGAATTGAAATAGAAAGTCATACATCCAAACATGATGATTTATCCAAATTAAACGAAACTGAACAAGTTGAAACCTTAAAAAACGCTAAAACTAGTCTAGAGAAAATTATTGAAAAACCAGTAGATTTTGTTGCTTATCCTTTTGGTAGACATAATTCTAACACAAGAATAGCAGCTGAAAAGGCAGGATATAAGTTAGGCTTTAATTTAAATGGAAACTTTGCTGATAGAAAAGACCATAATTTTAACATGGATAGAATTTATGTTAATGGTAATGATTCATTAAAAGTATTTGAAAGTAAATTAACAGGAAAATAAAAAATAAAGGGCTGTATCAAAACTAATTTATATGAATTCTTAGAATTACTGAATTCCCCTAAGAATTTATAAGTTTTATTATTTAAAGTTTTGATACATGCCCTTTTTATTTTAAAAAAATTTAACTCCTTAATAAAGCTTATAAATATTTTTATTATTTCAAAAATATTATATATTGAATAACAATAAATAATTGTTGATTATTCTTAAAATCGATGATATACTATGCATAAATTTAAGCAGTAAATTATTTAAAATAAATACTTTTTACTTTTCTTTAGTTAGAACCGTATTTAATATTTATTAACTGCTAAAGTATATATATGATTAAAAAGGAAGGGAAATTTTATGAATATCATGTATGATATTGCTATTATAGGACTTGGCCCTGCTGGTTCTACATTAGCAAGATTACTTTCTAAAGAATTTAAAATTATTGCTATAGATAAAAAAGACTCGCTTGAGAAGGGATTTCAAAAACCTTGTGGAGGATTACTTTCTTCTGATGCTCAAGAGGTCTTTGCGAAGTTTGATATGACTTTGCCAAAAGATATTCTAGTTGATCCACAAATTTTTGCTGTTAAAACTATTGATTTAGATAGTAACTTAACTCGTCATTATCAGAGATTCTATTTAAACCTTGACCGTCATAAGTTTGATTTATGGCTAGAATCATTAATTCCTGACAATGTTGAAATTCACAGTAATTCAGCATGTTCTAAAATTGAGAAAATTGAAGAAGGTTATAAAGTAACATTCCTTGAAAATGGATCAGAAAAGGTAATAACAGCTAAATATTTAGTTGGAGCTGATGGGGCTAACTCCTTAGTACGTCGCTCTATTTATCCAAATAAAAAAATAAGAACCTATATGTCTATTCAACAATGGTTTTCTGAAGAGCATGAAAATCCATTTTACTCTTGCATATTTGATGAAGAAAATACTGATTGCTGTTCTTGGTCCATTTCTAAAGACAATCGATTTATTTTTGGTGGTGCTTATCCTTTAGATAATTCAAGAGAAAGATTTGAAAAACAAAAGGTAAAGTTAGAAAAGCTTGGCTTTAAGTTTGGACAACCCCTTAAAACTGAAGCATGTCTAGTTTTAAGACCATCTAAGTACTCTGATTTTTGTTGTGGAAAAGATAATGCTTTTTTAATAGGTGAATCTGCTGGATTTATTAGTCCAAGCTCCTTGGAAGGTATAAGTTCTGCTATAACTAGCGCTCAATACTTAAGTGAAATATTAAATTCACATAGTAAGAATCCTAACAAAAAATATAGATTAAAAACATTAAAAATTAGACTTAAAATATTTTCAAAGTTATTTAAGTGCCCTTTTATGTACAACACATTCTTACGTAAGATGGTTTTAAAAAGCGGTCTTCAAAGTATAGGTATTATTTCTACAAAAAAATAAATTATATTATAAAAAATAAAAAGTACACACTTATTATAAAGATGAAGATATTTTAAGAAAATAATTGATTTATAAGTTAACTAATAATTATAGGGTAATTGAATAAAAAAGAGAGGTCTATTATGAAAATAAAAAAAATGTTTATTATTAACTGCATTATATTAATTTCTTTGCTGTTAATTTATAGATTGTTGGAATATATATTAAGGGGAAACAATCTGACTTTTACAAATCCTGTTATATATACATTTGCTTCTATTTTTACTGTTTTGTTATTATCAATTTTAGTACAAATAGTTATTATTCTATTTAATATTGCAAGAAAGAAAACAATAAAATTATCAATACGTATTATATCTGGATTGGGAGTTTTTATGACTACTTTTAGTATAGTTATTTTCTTAATATTGGGGCTTTTCGCATTTGCCTTTTCATATGAACCTGAACATATTGTAGAAAAAAACGGTAAAAAAATGGTTGCATGTGTAAATAGTTTTTTGCAGGTTAACGTGAATTACTATGACTATGTAAATCCTTTAGTAAGGGGTAATAAATTGAAGATTAGTGAGGATTATGGTAACGGTGGATATGACCCTTTCAAGTTAGATGAAACGCCAAAGGCCAAATGGTATACCTACTATGATGATAATGGGAATGTAATTAAATCTAATAGATTAAATTAACGCACAGCATCAATGAGATTCTATATTTATTTACATTCTCTTTAGGGGTTTAATAGAATAATCTTAATATTAGAAAAATTAAATACAAAAGGACAAGAATATACTTGTCCTTTTGTATCTATATGCATTTATCAACAATTATTTAAAACATAGCTCCTAATTAAAGTTTTTTTACAAACTCTGCCTTAACAAAACCTGTTACACCATATTTAGTAGTTATTCTATACCATCCAATATAGTCTGAGTCTACCCAATCTATTCTAAATATTTCTCCTACATTTATAATTGCAACTACTTTTGAATCTGTAGTTCCTTTTTCTCTCACATTTAAAAAAGTACTTACATTATTGGTAGTAGCCATTTGTAACTTTTCTACATAATTAGCATTTACATATCCATTAATATTTTTGTATTCAATATAATACCATCCTAAATAATTAGAGTCTACCCATTTTATTATAAATCTATCTCCTGCAGGTATTTCCCCTACAATACTAGCATCTGATGTTCCCTTAGCTCTTATATTTAAATGAGTTGATACATTTTTAGTAGTAGCATTATCTAACTTAAAATTATTTGTTACATCTAATATTTCCTCTTTAAACTCATCCATATCACAACCACCATCTATACCAGCTACAGTTCCATTATCTGAATATTGGAATCCAATCCAACTATCCCAAATAGCATTATCTTTTGGTGCATCTACACCATATTCAGCTATCCATAATGGATAAGCACCTATCCTTTTATCTAAATTAGAATTAGCAAAACTTGTATAAGTGTAAACAACCACTTCTTTATTTGTTATTTTTCTTACTTCTTCTAAAAATTCTATACACATAGTTGTTAACTCAGTAACTCCTATTCCCTCTGTAGTTTCAATATCTAATGCTAACTTACAATCATAATTAGTAGCACCTATTTCATTTAGATAATTTACAAAATAATTAGCTTGACTCTTAGCATCCTTATTAGCTCTAAAGAAATGATAAAAACCTACTTTTAATCCTTGAGCTTTTGCACCATTATAATTTTGTTTAGCATAAGCATCCTTATAATAATCTCCTTCTGTAGCCTTAATATAAACTACTTTAACTCCATCATTTTTTACACTTTGAAAATCTATATTTCCTTTCCAGTTTGATACATCAATTCCTTTTAAATTATTATTACTTCTACTTTCCATGATTAATTCCCTCTTTCGTTATTTTATTATGTTACATTCTATGATTTTTGTACTTAAATTTACATAAGATACATCATCCTTTCTAAATTTTTATTTTTTAATAATTTAATTTTGAATTTTTGTTTTATTAAATTGTCCTTACGTATTATAAAAAGGATTTAAAATTTAATTTGTAACCCTTCCATATAAAAATTTATTATTTTTATATAATCTTCACACTAAAAAAGACCTAAAAACACCAAAGTGTTTTTAGGTCTAATTCATTTTATTTATATAATTTTTAAATTAAAACTTATTCTAAAAAGTTTTAATTTGCTTCTTCTTTGCTAGCAAATTGGCTATTATAAAGACTTTCGTAGTAACCACCTTGTTTCATTAACTCTTCATGAGTTCCTTGCTCAATTATATTTCCATCATTCATTACTAATATTAAGTCTGCACTTTTTATAGTTGAAAGTCTATGAGCAATAACAAAGCTAGTTCTATTCTTCATTACATTTTTCATTGCTTTTTGAAGTAATAGTTCTAATCTAGTATCAACTGAACTTGTTGCCTCATCTAAAATTAATATCTCTGGATCCTTAAGTATAGCTCTAGCTATAGTTAAAAGCTGTTTTTCTCCTTGAGATATATTAGAAGCCTCTTCATTCAATACCATCTCATATCCACCAGGTAGAGTTTTAATAAAATGATGAACATTAGCTATTTTAGCTGCTTCTATTACTTCTTCCTTAGTAGCACTAAATCTTCCATACTTAATGTTCTCATAAATAGTTCCTTTAAATAACCAAGTATCTTGAAGAACCATACCAAACATACTTCTTAAGTCATTACGCTTCATGTCTTTAATATCAACACCATCTATTTTTATTGATCCACCCTGAATATCATAAAATCTCATTAAAAGATTAATAAGAGTGGTCTTACCTGCTCCAGTTTTTCCAACTATGGCAACCATTTGACCACTTTTTACATCTATATTTAAGTCTTTTATTAATTCTTTATCTTTGTTATATCCAAATTTAACATGTTCAAAAGTTACATTTCCCTTTGGATTTTCAAGTTTTACTGCAGTCTCTGAATCTTTAATCTCTTCCTTCTCATCTAAGAATTCAAATACTCTATTAGCCGCAGCCACCGCTGATTGTATAGCTGAAGATAATTGAGTTACTTGAGATAAAGGCTGATTTATTTGCCAAATATAACGTATGAATGCTTGTAAATTACCTACTGTAATTCCACCTGCTATAGCTGTCATAGATCCTAATATAGCAACCACAGCTATGCCTAAATAAGTTACTAAACTTATTAAAGGTGACATTATACTTGATATAAATTGAGCCTTAAATCCAGTTTGACATAGCTCTTCATTTGCCTCCATAAAGTTTTCTAAAGCATCATCTTCTTTTCCATATAACTTTAATTCATTAAATCCAGTATAAAGCTCTTGTACTCTTCCATTTAAGTTTCCTAAAGCTTTTTGTTGCTTATTAAATAACTTTTGTGATTTTCCTACAATTATCTTAGTTATAATAATACTTGCTGGTATTATTATAGTTGATATTAAAGCTAACTTAAGATTTATAGAGTACATCATTATAAGAGCTAATGATATAGATAAAAAAGCATTTATTACTTGCACAAAACTTTGTTGTAAAGCATTTGCTATAGTATCAACATCATTAGTAATTCTACTTAAAACATCTCCATAACTATTACTATCAAAATATCTTATAGGAAGTCTATTAATTTTATTTTCAACAGCATTTCTAATATCCTTCATTGTATTCTGAATTGCATTTGTTAATAAAAATCCGGCTATAAGTGTTGAACCTGCACTACCTGCATAAACTATAAATAATAAAATCAATACTTTTATAATATAATTGAAATTGACAGATGCTCCTGCAACTCCTCTTATTAACTTTTCACAATCCTCTATTAATTGTGTTATTATCAATCCTTCAGTTCTTGGAGCTAATGCTGTAAAAACAGCCGCTGAAATTATAAATAAAATAGCTCCAAAGAAAGACCATTTATATTTACTAACAAAAGGAGAAATCTTTTTAACTACTAATTTAAATTTATTCATTTGATAACTCCTCCTCTGTAAGTTGTGATGTAGCTATTTCATGATAAATCTCACAAGTCTTTAATAATTCTTTATGAGTTCCCATTCCAACTACTTCACCTTCATTTAATACTACAATTTTATCTGCATCCATTATTGATCCAATTCTTTGAGCAACGATTAATACCACTGCATCTTTTGTCTCTGCTCTAAGTTGTTTTCTTAAGATAGCATCTGTTTTAAAGTCTAAAGCTGAAAAACTATCATCAAAAATATAAATATCTGGTTTTCTAACAATAGCTCTAGCTATAGAAAGTCTTTGCTTCTGACCTCCTGATACATTAGAACCACCCTCTGTTATTGGTTCATCAAACTTATTAGGTTTTTCTGAAATAAACTCATAAGCTTGAGCAATTTTAGCTGAATGTTCTATATCTTTAGTATTAGCATTTTTCTTACCAAATTTTATATTACTTGCTATGCTTCCAGTAAATAATAGGGTTTTTTGAGGAATAAATCCTATCTTTTTACGTAAGTATTTTAAATCATAATCTCTTACATCTACCCCATCTATTTTTATAGAACCCTCAGTAACATCATAAAATCTTGGTATTAGATTTATTAATGTACTTTTACCACTTCCTGTACTTCCAATAAAGGCAATAACTTGTCCTTTTTCTCCTTTGAAAGATACATTTTTAATAACTGGCTCCTCCCCATTTGGATAAGTAAATGATACATTATTAAATTCTATTGAGCCTTCATTATTAGTCTCTTTTATTCCATTCTCAGGATTTTTTATTATTGGCGTTTCACTAAGTACTTCTCTAATTCTATTAGCAGAAACTTGAGCCTTAGGATACATAACGAAAACCATTGAGAATAGCATTATTGAAAACATTGCATGGAATAAATATTCAATAAATGCAACTAATTGACCTACTTGAAGAGTCCCAACATTTATCATATTACTAGATATCCAGAATATAGCTATAATCGCTATATTAAGTAAGAAGAAGAAAAGTGGTTGAGAAATTAACATAAGTTTGTTTAATTTTTTAGCTATACCTGTGTAGTCCTCATTAGTTTCCTCAAACCTTTTACTTTCATATTTCTCATTACAGAAAGCTCTTATTACTCTTATACCAGTTAAGTTTTCTCTAGATATTCTATTTAGTTTATCTAAAGTTTTTTGTAACTTTTCAGATAATGGTTCTGAAGTTTTGGCTATTATAATAACGCCTAAAATTATTATAGGAATTACTATAGCTAGTACAATTGATAATGAAAGACTTGTTTTAAGAATCATTATTAAACTTATAGTAAACATTACTGGAGTTATTAATGCTATTCTTAGAAGTGTATTTGTAAATTGTAAAATAACAAATGGATCGTTTGTAGTTCTTGTAATCATAGAAGAAACTCCAAACTTATCATATTCTGTGTGAGAAAATTCCTGTGCTTTTTTAAATATATCATTTCTAATATCTCTAGTTATTCCAGTTGAAATTTTAGAAGAACAATATCCTAATAGTATTGTTCCAAGCACACCTACTATAGAAATAGCTACCATAACTAATCCCATTTTTTTAATGTAACTAATATCGTTATTTATTATTCCAGTATCTATGACCTTTGCCATAACAGTTGGAATCCCAAGTTCTACCAAAGCAAAACCAAATACCGATATAACATTTAAGATAAGAATTAATTTGTAGTTTTTTAGATATTTTAGTATTAGTTTCATTGCTATATCTACCTTCCTTTCCTAAATTTTTATAATTTGAAGATGACTTTGTATCAAAATAAATATAAATAAATTTTTATACAAACTCACCTTATTTTTAAATCTTTAAATAAAAATTATGCAAATTTTAACACAACTGAAGATAAAAATCCACAATCAGTACAGCTAAAAAAAAGCTTCAAATACGTATTTAAACACTATTTTTCTTATTTAATATTTAAAATTCTTCGACTTTAAAAAGCTATTCGTATATTTTTAATATAGTCCTAAGACTTTATATTATCATAAATTTTTAATTATTGATATTGATTTTCTTTATCTAAAATGAAAATTTATTTCTTTTTTAAGTTAGTCAATTTAATTATAGCTTAATCTTAATACTATATAATATATTTAACTAAAAATAAACTATACAAAAATAGATCACGATAAAAGTTCACACCTATTACAGATGATTACCTTTTTATCGTGATCTATTAAATCAATCTAATAATTATATTAGATTATTATTTAATAAATAATAGTCTAATTTTATATCTAAGTTTTACAGAATTATATAATACCGTATTCTTTTAATAATTTTTCTATCTCAGTTCCTGATATTTGTTTCATAATCTTCCTCTTTGTTAAAGGTGGCAAATCAAGTTTTGGTTTTTCACCATCTAATAAACATACTCCAGCATTTAATAAATAACGAATGTCATATCTTGATGCATATACTTCTGGTACACCTTTTTCAACGCCAGTTAATACATACACTGCTTCCATAGCTGTACGTCCTGAATATTCAATAGTAAATACTGTATCTCTTCCAGGATCATCTAATGTTTCTGCAAATTGTCCAAGGAAGGCAAAGTTAACTGCATTCTTAGGAACAACATAAGGTCTATCACCAAATTCACGAGGCATAAATTGTGCAGTTATAAATGGCATCATTACTGGAATTGCTGTACAAGACTCGGCAAGTTCTTCAATCTCATCAACTGGAACTCCTATATGGAATAACCATTCCTTTGTAATTTCCTTACCAGTACAATCTCTCATAGGCTTCTTAATATAATCACCATCAACATCAGAGAATAATCCATATACCCAAACAACTACATCTTTTTCTGGTTGACCATAATATTGTCCTTGACGATTTATAGTCCAACTCATTAACCATGAAGAATCCACGGCTGTAACTATACCTCCTGTTACAGTCTTTCCTCCATATGGTGAACGTTTTGTTATTTTTTCAATATACTTTGGTACACGTTCATCATGACAAGTTACTGTACAAGATTCCCAATTTGATTTTTCAGTATCAGTACAGAATTTATCTGGTTTTCCAAATTCATCTGATTGTTTAGCTATGTTTCTCCATAATTCCCAGCATCCTTGAGGTTCTTTGTTAAATGGTGCTGGAGTATTATCATCTCCATATCCTGATCCTTCTGTAATAGACCCATTAGTTATAAATACTAAATCATTTTCTGTTAAATCAACAGAAATATCTTTTCCATTTTTATCTTTAGCAACTATTCTCTTAGCCACTTTTTTATCATCGCTTATATCAAATTCTACATTTTCAACATGTACTCCATATTCAAACTTAGCTCCATTTTCTTGTAAAAATTTTACCATAGGTTTTACAAAGGATGTATATTGATCATGTTTTGAAAATTGTAATGCTGAAAGTGTTGGTAATCCACCAACATGGTGTATAAATCTATTCATATATAATTTCATTTCTAAAGCACTATGCCAGTTTTCAAAAGCAAACATAGTTCTCCATAATGTCCAAAAATCTGTGTTTAAAAGATCTTCTGAGAATATTTCATCAATTGCCTTATCTTGAAGTTCTTCATCTGGTATAAGAACAAATTCTGCTAACTCCTTAGCTAAATCTTGTCCAAGATTAAATTTAGCATCATCATATCTTTCTCCATTTTTATGAGTTATACGACAATTACTATAGTTTGGATCATCATAATTGGTGTAGAAGAAATAATCTAATACAGTCATATTGGGATCCTCAGTAGCTGGAAGTGAACTAAATAAATCCCATAAAACTTCAAAGTGATGTCCCATTTCACGTCCACCACGAGCCACATAACCTAGATTTTGAAGAACCTCTCCATCTAAAGAGCCTCCTGGAAGATCTAATTGTTCGAAAAATGTTATTTTACTACCATCCATATGTGCATCTCTAATTAAAAAACATCCTGCTGCCAATGCTCCTATTCCAGTACCAATCAGATATGCACTTTTATCTTCAATTCCTTTAGGTTTTCTAGCGTGTACTAATGAATGATAATTTCCATTTGTTAAAGTAAGCCTCTCATCATGTGTTTTAAGTTTCATAAAATCCCCTTCTTTCCCAAAACTAGATATAATTTTCTAAAACACTTTTATATTTAAAACCTAATACTTATTAATTAATTATAAACTTCTAAATATAAGAGTTTTATTAAGTTATTTAAGTTTTAGAACTAACTTTAAGTTCTTTAAATCTATAATATAACCTTTTTCCAAATATTTCATTAGATAAATAGGCTAAGTGTTCAAAATTCAAACACTCATATATATTTGTCTAAAAATTAGGCATTTCTTCTTTATTGCCTAAATTTTTTAGTATGTTATATCTAGTAGAAAGTAAGTGCTTTTAAGCTTAATTATTAATGTATTTAATAAGTAACTCTTTAGTTTTCTATCATTATTTTTGCTCAATCTTATTAAACTTTTCACTGCGTTCAAGTGATAATTTTATATTTCCATCAAATAATTTACCTATTCTTCTTATAATTGCATCAGGATCTTCCTTCATTCCAGAAGAAATCCATTGAATCACCATTTCTGTAAGTGCACATTGATAAAATGTTGCTATTAATTTCATATCATATTCAGAAGCATTAATACCACAGCCTATCTTCTTCACATATCTATTCATCATATTTCCTGAAACATTATAAATATAATTAACTAATTCCTCTCTTTGCATTGAATTATATACATGGTAAATTACCTTCTTATTTCCTAATGCAAATCTTGTTGCTAACATAAAACTTTCTTCCCAGGACATAGTGTCATTATATTCATCTATAATAGTTTGAAGTTCTGTTTGAAATAATTCAGATAGAAGTTCATAAATATCTGAATAATAATAGTAGAAAGTATTTCGGTTAATTCCACAAGCTAATGCTATATCTTTTACTGTAATCTTATTTAGTGGTCTCTCATTTAATAATTTTATAAATATACTACGAATCATTTTTTTAGTATATTGCTGAGCCAAAAGAATCTCCCCCTTATAATTTCTATTACTAAATTATACCACTCATTTTATGAATTTTTATACTTACCTTTTTACTTAAATAAAATAGGAATCTATCTAAAGCTCAATACTTAAGATAAATTCCTTTTTTTTTTTTTTAGGTCCTATTTTAACATATTATAAATGGTCCTACTTCTGTATAAACTATTTCAAGCTTACGCCCATATATGTCTTCCATTATTCTTATAAATTTTTTTTCATAATCTTTCTCGCTGCAATCTATTGAATCTACTATTTTGTTATTACTTAAAATTATTATTCTATCTCCATACCTTAATGCTAGGTTAATATCATGTAATGTAACCAAGGTAATTAAATTCTTTTCTTTTATTAAAGGCTTAATAAAACTAAAAAAATCATGTTGTTTTACATAGTCTAAAAATGTATTTGGCTCATCTAAAAGTAAAATGCTACACTTTTGAATTAATATTCTTCCTAAATAAACCAATCTTCGCTCTCCACCACTCAGCTCTCCTATAAACTTATTTTTTAAATAAGATATATTTAATTCATTTAAAATATCATCTACAAGTTTATAATGTTCCTTATTAGGCATTTCAAACATTCCTAGATATGGAGTTATGCCCATTAAAATTATATCCTCTACGCTATAATTTTGATTTGTATGAATATGCTGTGGAATATATGATATTAATTTACCTCTTTCCTTATCTGAAAGGTCTATTAAATCAATATCTCCATATTTTATCTCTCCATTATCTATAGGATTTAAGCTAGCTATTGATTTAAGCAATGTGGTTTTCCCAGCTCCATTTAATCCTAAAAGCACCGTAAATTCTCCAGGGTTAATCTCAATATCTACTCCATTAAGCACTATTTTCTCTCCATATGAGACATTTAAGTTTCTTATTTCTAATGATTTGTTCATCTCATAACAGCTCCTTTTTTATTAAGAAGATATACAAGGAAAGGGGCACCAAATAATGAAGTTAATATACTTATAGGTATTTCTGTTGTAGTAATACTTCTAGCTACTGTATCTGCAATTAATAAGATGATAGCCCCAACAACCATTGTTAATGGAATAATCTTTGATATATCATCTCTAGCAAATGATTTAACTATGTGTGGTGCAAGTATCCCTATCCAACTTATAAGGCCAGCAACTGATACCACAGACGATACTAAAAGAGTTGCTGAAAATATTGCTATTGTCCTTACATGCTTAACATTTATCCCTAAAAGTTTAGCTTGGTCATCTCCCATGGTTAAAACTTTTAATTTCCATCTAAACAATAACAAAACAATTGTTGATATGAAAACTAAAACCAAAACATTTATAACGCTTTTCCAATCACTATTATAAAAACCTCCCATAAGCCAAAAATCTATGGCAGGTAATTCCTTATATGGATCTGCAAAGTACTTTATTATCATAATAAATGATGAAGTCAATGCTCCAGTTACTATACCTGATATAATAAGTGCTAATACCCTATTACTTCTCATCTTTTTAGATAAAATCAATGAAAATATAACTGAACATATACCAAATAAAAAAGATAATCCTTGTATCATAAATGGTGATGCTGATAAAAATACTATTCCTATAGCTGCACCAAGTGAACATCCTGAGCTTACCCCTAGTACATCTGGTGATATTAATGGATTTTGAAATATACTCTGAAAAACCATGCCTGATAGTGCTAGAGCTGCTCCACTAATTATTACTAATAATACTCTTGGCAATCTTATATTTATTAATAAATTAACTTCTTGTCCATTAATTGCATTTCCAAATAAGATATTAAGTATTTCACTTATTTTTAGTCCATATCTTCCTATACATAATGATACTAAAGCTAGGATCACTAAAATAAATACATATGGCAAGATAGAATATTTTTTAATCATAATCCGATTTCCCCATCAGTAACTTCTAAATTATAAAATCTTTTATAAAATTCCTTAGCATCCTTTTTAAAATCATCAGTACTATACTTTTCAGGATGAAGATTATTTACTATCCAAAGCATACCTAATATAGATGAAGGTGTTGGGTAATCCCAAGGTTCCAGTGTTGATGGGAATAAATATACCTTTTTATTTTCAATTGCATTTACGCCAGTTAATTTACTATCAGCTAAAACATCATCAACAGTATAGTTTGCATAACCCACTACATAAATAACATCAGGATTATAGTCTATTAACTGCTCAACTGATATATTTGTCCAATATCCATCATCAATATTTCCGGTAACATTTTTTCCACCTGCTGTATCAATCATGTAGTTTTGATACATTTTAGATGTACAAGTCTTAAGTATGCTATCACTTCCTGATAAGTACACTGTTGGCTTATTTTCTATACCTTTTGTCATATCTTTAACCTTATTTATAGTATCATCATAATATTTTAAAAGTTCTTTTGCTCTTTCCTCTGAGCCTGAAATTTTCCCTAAAAGTTCTACACAATTATTGAATCCTTCTAATGTTTCTGGCTCTATTGCTATAACTGGTATATTTAACTTTTCAAACTGTGGAATAAAATTCTTAAGTCTAGTAGGAATAATTACTACATCAGGATTTAGCTTCATACATTCTTCCACATTTATTTCTTTTCCTGTTCCAACTGCTGGCAAATCTAAAAACTCTTTAGCTACCTTTTTATACATTTCTCTGTTCTTTGCTTTCGCTTCTATTCCAACAACTTTATCTTTAACATCTAAACTAATTAATATTGAGGTTGATATATAATAACTTGATATTATTCTATTTACATCTTTTTTAACTTCAACCTTTCTACCAAGTTGATCTTCAACAGTAATTGTTTTATTATCTGATTTCTTAACTTTAGCCTCACTAGAACATCCTATGAAAAATGTCATACTCATCATAACTAAAAGCATTATAGCAGTTAACTTTTTAATCCCCTTCATACTTAATCATTCCCCTTTAATCTATGTAATTTTATATAATTTTCTATATCATCTTGTATTATTTTTCTATCATCATAACTTATGTCTTCTATATTTATAATTAATGTATCAGTCCTAAGTTTTATGTAGTTTAGAAACTCACTATTTTTATCTTTTAAAACACCTAAACAAAATTTTTCACTATCTAAACACTTTTTTATTTCTGATTTAAATTTTTCCGAATCATCTTCTAAAAATCCAATTTCATCTAATAATATAATCTTACAGTCTTTTTGCTTTCTACTATTCTTTAATATTAAATATCCAAGTGTATCAAAGGTTTCTGTAACCCTTATACATCTATTATTGCTAATTTTTATTGATATTGGGCTGTATAAACATCCCTTCTCTACTTCATCTATATAACCATGCAAATAATATCCTTGCATATATCCATTTATATAATAAGGAAGAGTTCTATATCCAGTGTACTCAATCCCCATATGATCTAATATTTTATTTATAAGTGTGCTTTTTCCACAATTTCTTTTACCAGTTAAAAGAATATTTTTATATTGCATATAAGCCCCCTTTACCCCCTTAACCTATATTAAGTAGGAAGTTCTATAAAACTCCCTACTTAGTATAAATTCTTATTTAATCTTATAATTTAGCGATTACTTCAATTTCTATTGGTGCATCCATTGGAAGCTTAGCTACTTGTACACAACTTCTTGCTGGTGGATTTTCATTGAAGTATGTTCCATATACTTCATTAACTGCAGCAAAATCATTTAAATCTTTTACAAAAACTGTTGTTTTAAATACTTTATCAATTGATGCTCCTGCATTCTCTAATATTGCTTTGCAGTTTTCTAAACTTTGTCTAGTTGCAGCCTTTATTTCAGTTTCTAAAACTTTAGTTTCTGGGTTTAATGGTAATTGACCTGAAGTATATATTAGATCTCCTACTATTACTCCTTGTGAATATGGTCCTATAGCAGCTGGTGCATGTTCTGTGTTAATTATTTTTTTCATTTTAATTCCTTCTTTCTATTTTTTTGATTTTTTATAAAATGTATTTTTAAGTGGAAGTTCAGTTCTGAACTCACCATCTAATTTGTAATATGCTCCCTGTGCAGCTGGTGCTGTTGGGATACAAGTTATTTCCCCAACTCCCTTAGCTCCAAAGGATAATTCTTGAGTATTTTTTTCTATTATGATAGGTTGTATTTCTGGAACCTGAGTTGCTCTTAGAAGACCAAGTGTACCAAATTTAACTTTTGGTACTGAATTCTCTATAGGATAATCTTCTGTTAGGCCATATCCAAGTCCCATGACTACGCCACCTTCAATTTGTCCTTCTACATTTTTAGGGTTTATTGCTTTACCCACATCATGTGCTGCAACTACCTTAGTAACCTTTCCTTGATCATCTAAAATAACTACCTGTGTTGCAAAGCCATAAGCAACGTGACTTACTGGGTTTTCCTTT
Source organism: Clostridium sp. LIBA-8553 (assembly GCF_057782465.1). Lineage (NCBI taxonomy): Bacteria > Bacillati > Bacillota > Clostridia > Eubacteriales > Clostridiaceae > Clostridium > Clostridium sp. LIBA-8553. Next base: position 401,457 of record NZ_CM173489.1, on the reverse strand, counting down.
TTACTACCCATCTTGTCAGTAACACCTAAATATTCGCCATAGAACTCCTCGCCTTCTAATTCTTCTAATGACTTTTCTTTTAAAGCATCTCTAAGCTTCATAGCGGCGATTTTTGTTGCTTCTCCTGTAAATACAGTTTGTCTTGAAGCCGTTGTAGTCCCTGAATTCGGAGTAATTCTTGTATCTGGTGATTCATATACTATTTCTGATGCTGGTATTCCCAAAACTTGTCCAACAATCTGAACAACCACTGTTCCAAGACCTTGTCCAATACATGCGGCAGAAGTTCTTATATGAACTTTTCCATCAATAACCTTAACCTTACATCTTCCTGTATCAGGTATTCCTACTCCAACACCTGCATTTTTAAAGCACATGCTATTCCTGCTCTATCTTTATTAGCATAGTAAACATCTCTTACTGCCTCCAAGGTTTCAACCAATGCTGTTCCTTCATCTGCTATTTGTCCATTTGGTAATACTTCTCCTGGTTTTATTGCATTTCTTCTTCTTATTTCAAAAGGATCTATTCCAACCATCTCAGCAAGTTTATTTAGATTACATTCTGTTGCGAAGGCTGATTGAGTAACACCGAATCCTCTAAATGCACCACCCGGCGTATTATTGGTATAAAGTGCCTTACCGTCAATATCCATATTTTGATAGTTATATGGCCCTGCCGCATGAGTACATGCTCTTTGAAGAACTGGTCCTCCAAGTGATGCATAAGCCCCTGTATCTGCAAGTATTACAGCTTTCATGGCAGTTAATATTCCATTCTCATCACAAGCTGTTGTAAATTCCATATCCATGGCATGTCTTTTTGTATCTACTATAATACTTTCTTGTCTTGGAAGAACCATCTTAACAGGTCTTTTAATAAGATAAGCAAGTAATGCTGCATGGTGTTGGCAACTCATATCTTCTTTTCCTCCAAAGCCACCACCAACATATTTAGAAATTATTCTAACTTTGCTATCATCAAGCCCTAAAAGTGATTCTATCTCACGAAGATCATCATATACACTTTGTGTTCCTGTATAAACTATTATTCCATCACCATCTGGAACAGCAACAGCACACTCTGGCTCTAAAAATGCATGTTCTGTAAATGGAACTTTATAATTGTATGTAACAACATACTTAGAATTCTTTATAGCTTCATCAGCGTTACCTCTAACTAGATGCTCATGAGTTAATATATTTCCTTTCTCATGTATTTTAGGAGCATCCTCTGCTAGAGCTTCCTGTGGAGAAGTTACTGGCTTTAATTCTTCATACTCAACTTTTATGTGTTTTAAAGCTTCTCTAGCTATCTCTTCAGTTTCTGCTGCAACTAAAGCTAATGCATCACCAAGATATCTTGTTTCCTCACCAACTTTTATCAAAGCAGGAGTATCCTTTTGTATGTGGCCTAAATATCTCTCTCCTGGAATATCTTCCGCAGTAACAACCTTAACTACACCATCAATTTTCTCAGCTTCACTAATATCCATGCTTTTTACTAATGCTCTAGGATACTTACTTCTAAGTGCAACTCCATGTAACATTCCATCTATTCTTATATCATCAGTGTATTCAGCTATTCCCAATGTCTTATCTCTAGCATCTACTCTGCCCATTCTTTCTCCAACAAGACCTTTACAAACAACCTTTGGAACTTCCTTATTTTCTCTGAAAATTTCAGCTGCCATCATAATAGCTTTTTCTATTTTTACATAGCCTGTACATCTACATATATTTCCTATTAAGGCTTTTTTAACTTCTTCCCCTGTTGGATTCAAAGTTCTATTAAAAAGTGCTTTTGCACTAATTACCATACCAGGTATGCAAAATCCACACTGAACTGCTCCTGCTTCAGTAAATGCATATGCAAAAACATCTCTTTCTCTTTCTGTGAAACCTTCTATAGTTAATATTTCTTTTCCATTAACTTTTTCAGTTGTTAATATGCATGCTTTTACTGCTTTACCATCAACAATAACCATGCATGTTCCACAGGCTCCCTCTGAGCAACCATTTTTAACTGATGTTATATTACAATCTTCTCTTAAATATTTAAGAAGCTTTTTATTTTCTTCTACTAATCTTTTTTCACCGTTAAGAATAAATTCAAACATATATTATCTCCCCTCATAACTCCATTTCTTTCTTGAGATATATTGGCCAGTTGGCTCTTTTCCTATGAATTTTCCATCCTTAACCAATTCCTTACCTCTTAAAAACACCCTTTTTATTTTTCCATTGCTTTTAAATCCTTCATAAGGAGTGTAATCAACTTCTTGTATGCTATCTTTATGGCTTATAACACCATCATAACCACCTTCTATTATTAATAAGTCGGCGTCACTGCCTTCTTTAATCTCACCTTTTTTAGGATACAATCCAAATATTTTAGCTGGGTTAGTTGATGTTAATTGAACCATTTCATTTAAAGACATTTTCTTATCTTCTACTCCATAACTAAAAATCAATTCCATTCTATGTTCAACACTAGGTATCCCATTAGGTATTTTAGAAAAATCAACCTTTGCATTTTTTCTTTTATCTTCATAATTAAATGAGCAATGATCTGTTGCAATTGTATCTATTTCTCCTAGTTTTATACCTCTCCATAATGCCTTATTATCTTCTTTACTTCTAAGAGGTGGAGACATAACGTATTTAGCTCCCTCTAACCCCTCATCTTTTTCTAATTCATAATAAGATTTATCTAACAGAAGATAGTGAGGACATGTTTCCACAAATATCTTAACCCCTTCTTGTCTAGCCTTTCTTACAGCATCTAGTGACATTTTAGAACTTAGATGTACTATATATATTGGGTAATTAATTTTGGTAGCTATTTTTATCAAAGTATTTACTGCTTCATATTCAACCTCTGAGGATCTTGAGGTTTCATGATACTTCACATCGGACTTGTTTTCTTTTAATAAATCATTTATATTTTTTATAATTTCATCACCATTTTCGCAATGGAATGAAATAAGAGCTCCAAGTTCTTTTGCCTTTCTTAATGCTTGTTCTATCTCTTCTTCATTCACCTGAAGAGTATCTTTATATGCCATATACATTTTAAAAGAAGTTATTCCTTGCTTTACCATATCCTCCATTTCAGATTCAACATCTTTATTCCATTCACATAAAGTCATATGGAATCCATAATCTGAATAACAGCTATCCTTTGTTTTTTCTTTGTAAACCTCTAAGGCACTACTTAGTTTTTCTCCCCTATGACAATTTACAAAATCTATAATAGTTGTAGTTCCCCCAGCTATTGCTGCCTTTGTACCACTATTAAAATCATCAGATGTTTTTATATTAGGTAGTTCTAAATCAAAATGAGTATGGGCATCAATCCCACCTGGAAGTATATAGCTTCCTTTTAAATCTATTATTTCATCTCCATCCTTTTCCAAAGATAACCCTATAGATTCAATTTTTTCTCCATCAATTCTTAAATCATTTCTTATTATTTCTTTACTTGTTACTATATAAGCTCCCTTTAGCACTGTTCCCATAACTCATTCTCCTTTTTAACTATTTATATTGAATTGATAATGCATGTTTTGGACATCTTGTTACACATAATCCACATCCAAAACATTTTTCCTTGTCTATTACAAGTTCTTCTCCAACTTCAATTGCGTCATATACACAACTTACTTTACATTGTCCACATTTGATACAAGCATCTTGATTAACCTCTGGAGCAATAGCTTCAGTTTTAAATCTTCTATCTTCCATTTTCTTATGAGCTAAGCCTATTATCTCATTAACATCTTTGTATCCATGGCTATCTAAGAACTCATCTAATTCCTTAGCAATTTTTCCATATACTCCAGGTCCTTTTAAAATAGCCTCAGTACAAACTTCAACGGCTGTAGCTCCTGCCATTAACATTTCGGCAGCGTCTCTTCCACAAGTTACTCCTCCAACTCCTATTATTGGAATATTAACTGCTTGTGCTGCATCATATATATTTCTTATAGCAACTGGTCTTACTGGTGCTCCTGATAACCATCCATATCCTGTTTTACTTCCCATTATTGGATAACCTGATTCAACGTCTATTGCCATACATGGTCCTAGAGAGTTAATCATTACAAGTCCATCTGCTCCAGCCTCTTCTAAAGCCTTTGCTATTTTTTGAATATCTGTATGTGGACTCATTTTCATGAATACTGGACAATCTAAAGCTTCCTTAGCAGCTTTCATAGCTTCTACTATTGGAGTTACATCAGTACCAACATAATGCGTTGATAATTCAACTGCATCAGCATAAGGCTTTACAAGTGGTGCAACTTCTCTGATTTGATCTGCTGAGTATCCCATACTTACTATCATAGGTACACCAGCTGATTTAGCTTTTTTATACTCTTCTTTTATCCATTGTTCCTTTGGTAATTCTGACCAAAGTTCTGTATTTAAAAATCCTGAATTTGTTTTTCCCATGCATGGTCTTGGTACTGGAGCTGGATCTACTGAAATAGTTTTTGTAACTAAACCACCAGCCCCTCCCTTTACTGCTTCTATGCAAAGATCTCCATCTTTTGCTCCTGGACCTGCTGCCGTAAATATTGGATTATTAAATTTCATCCCTAAAATGTTAACGTTTAATTTTGACATAACAAACACTCTCCTCTAAACTTCAATCATATTTATCTAAATTTTATTTATTTCCTTGTATAGCCAATTTTTCTTCATCTACTTCTTCTTCAATTTCTTCTATATCAGCCTCTAAAGTTTCAGGCATTGGTTCTTTATTTCCTAAAACATTAAAGAATATATTTAGTATTACAGCTGATAAACTTCCTGTTGTAATTCCACTATCGAATATTGTTTCTACCCATGATGGAAAGTTATGATAAAATCCTGGATTTGCAAGTGGAATCATTGCAAGACCAACACTAACAGCTACTATTACACAGTTCTTATTGCCATCAAATTGAACCTTTCCTAAAGTTCTTATTCCACCAACTAAAACCATTCCAAACATAGCAAAGCCTACTCCACCAAGTACTTGCTTTGGTATAGCTCCTATGATTGCTGCAAATTTAGGTACAAAACTTAATGCTAGAAGTATTATCCCTGCATACACAGCAACAAATCTTGACTTAATACCTGTTAATCCTACAAGTCCTGTATTTTGAGCAAATGGAGTAATTGGAAATGTATTAAAAAATCCTGCAAACAATGTTGATATACCATCTGCTTTCAATCCTTTTTTTATGTTTTCCTCAGTAACTTCCTTATCAGTCATCTCATGAATAGCAATCATATTTCCAACTGATTCAGTCATTAAAACTAACATTATTAATATCATTGAAAGCACTGCTGATGGCTCAAAAGTCGGCATTCCAAATTCTAATGGGAAATTTACACTAAACCAATCTGCACTACTTACAGCACTAAAATCGGCCATTCCAAAGAACATTGCGAGTATTGTACCAATAACTATTGCGAATAAAATAGCAGCGCTATTCCATATACCTTTTAGATATTTAAATAATAACAATGTTATTACTAGTACAGTCATTGAAAGAGCCAAGTCTTTTGGTTCTACCGCTTGTACTTTGCTATTAGTAATCCATTTTATACCTACAGGCATTATAGATATACCAATTACCAATACAACAGTACCTGTAACAACCTTTGGAAAAAACTTTATTAATTTTCCAAAGACAGGGGCAATTATTAAACAAAATAACCCGGCTGCAATAACAGCTCCAAATACATTAGTCATAGCTAGCTCTTTACCACCTGATGTAGCCGCTATTATTGCCAAAATTCCTGAAACAGCTGCAAAGCTTGTCCCTTCTATTATTGGTATCTTAGCACCAGCAAACTTCTTAATTCCCATTGTTTGAATTAATGTTCCTATCCCAGCCATAAAAAGCCCTGCACTTATAAGAAATACTATTTCTGAGTGATTAAGACCTGCGGCCTCCCCTACCATAAGTGGTACAGCGACAGCTCCTGCACACATTGCCATAACATGTTGAAGCGAAAATATCCACGCCTTCGAAAAAGGTATCCTTTCATCAACTGGTGCTATATTTTCTTTTCCATTCTCCTCTCTCATAACAAACCCAAACCCTTTCACTAGATTCTATTCCATAACTTACTACAAACCTCTCTTGATTTAGCTAAGATTTCATCTTCATTAATATTTAAAAGCTTTCCATCTTTAACTAAAACCTTACCATTTACTATGGTAGTATCAACGGATTTCCCCATCATTCCAAATAAAATGTGAGAATTATAATTACTTCCATTCATTGGTGTTAATGGATTATAATCTACTACTATAACATCTCCAACTGCACCTTCTTCAATGATTCCAAATATTCCATTAAAGTGTTTCTCTGCAATCTTTCTATTATTTTCAAATAACATCATAGGAACTTCTCCCCATGCTACTGATGGATCTTTTAAGTGGTGCTTATGAATTATGTTTGCAACTTTCATTGATTCAAACATATCTGATGTATAACCATCTGTTCCAAGTCCAACAGTTATTCCCTTTGCTATTAAATTAATTGCAGGTGATACTCCTACTGCATTCCCCATATTAGACTCCGGATTGTGAACAACTGTAGTTCCAGTTTCTAGAATTATATCTTGTTCATTATCATCTGCATGAATACAATGAACAGCTATTGTTTTTTCTCCTAGTATATTGAATTTTTTTAATCTCTCTACTACCCTAATATGATGTTCTTCTATACACTTTTCTTCATCAGCTAAACCTTCTGCAACATGAATATGATATCCACAATCTAATCCTTTTGAAGCATTCATACACTTTTCTAATGATCTATCTGAAAGTGTAAAACTTGCATGCATTCCAAACATACCTGATTTCATATTGCTATTGCTTTCCTTGCAATGCTTTATGTAATCTATATTCTCTTTTATACCTTCAATTAAAGCCTTTTCTCCATCTCTATCAGATACTTCATAACAAAGTGAAGTTCTTATTCCAAGCTCTTCTGCAACCTCACCTATAGTAAAAAGGCTTCCTTTAATTGCATTAGGACTTGCATGATGATCAAAAAAAGTTGTAACTCCATATTTTAAACTGTCCATTAAAGTGCTATATGCACTATACTTTATATCTTCAAGAGTTAAGCTTTTATCTAATCTCCACCACAAATTATTTAGTATATCTAAGAAGTTCTTTGATGTAGGTCCATCTAAGCTCATTCCTCTTGCAAAAGCGCTATAAATATGACCATGTGTATTTATAAGTCCAGGCATTATAACTTTGCCTTTTGCGTCTATATATTCACTATCTTTATAATTTTTTAGTATCTCTTCAGTGTTTCCATAGCTTAATATCTTTCCTTCTTCTATAACCACAGCCCCATTTTCTATAAATGGATTTTCTTTATTTTGAGTTATTAACCTTCCATTACCTACTATTAACACACGAATCCTCTCCCTATTTTTTTCTTAATACTTTACCTGCTTTTACCTTTTTATACTCTCCCTTATCTATTACAACCTGACCATTTATGATTACATAATTTATTCCCTCTGGGAATTTTATTGGATCTTCAAAAGTTCCAATATCTTTGACTTCATCTTTATTAAATAAAACTATATCAGCAAAGTATCCTTCTTTAAGACTTCCTCTATCCTTTATGCTAAAAGCCTTAGCTGCTTTACTTGTCATTTTCATAACTCCTTCTTCAAGAGTTAATACTCCAAGTTCTCTTACAAATCTTCCAAGTATTCTTGGGAATGAACCATAAGCTCTAGGATGAGGCCTTCCAGCTAATAACCCATCTGTACATACATTTTGCTCAGCAAGCTTCATGAATTTGATTATGTGTTCCTCTAACCCATAATAATCAACCATACCTACAGCATTTTCTTCTTCAAGTAAAAGATCAAAAGTTGCATTGTAAGGATCTTTTCCTCTTAATTCTCCAAGCTCTACTAAGTTCTTTCCTATTGCATCTTCATTCTTTTTGTTTCTAACTGAAGTTACATATATAGCATCAAGACCAGCAAAATCAACAAAGTTGTCCCAACCTTCTATACCGTGTTCCATATCATATATCATCTTTTCTCTCATTTCCTGTGAAGCAAGTCTTTCCATAAGTTTATCTGTTCCACCATCATGAGCCCATGGTGGTAATATAACTCCTAGCATTGTACTACCTGCTGCATATGGATATTGGTCGAAAGTAACTCTTATTCCCTTTTTCTTAGCCTCATTGAATAATTCAATTACTTCATCAATGTATTTCCAATTTTTCTTACCGCATACTTTAAAATGTGAAAAATGAACTCTTACTCCTGACTTTTCTCCAATCTCAATTATTTCTTTCATTGAGTTTATAATAGTATCAGCCTCACTTCTTTGATGTACTACAAAGACTCCATCAAATTCTGCAACAACCTTACACATTTCTATAAGTTCTTCAGTATGAGAATAAGCACAAGGCATATATATAAGACCAGTTGATAATCCGTATGCTCCTGCTTCCATTTCTCTTCTTGTTATTTCGCACATTTTTCTTATGTCATCCTTAGTTGCAGGTACATTTCCAAGCCCAACCACTTCCATTCTTACATTTCCATGTGGTACTAGATATGCTTCATTTAATCCTACTCCATTGGTTTCCATCATTTTTAAATAATTATCAGTTATTTCATATTCCCAATCAATTTCATCTGATTCACCATCTAAACCAGCTATATTCTTTCTCCAAGGTGAAATATATTCTTTTGGTAATGGAGCCATCGATATTCCATCTTGCCCTAATACCTCTGTGGTAATTCCTTGTCTAATTTTTATTTCATTAAATGGATTTTCTAATATCTTAAGATCGCTGTGTGAGTGAGTATCAATAAATCCTGGGGCTACAACTAAGCCCCTAGCATCTATTGTTCTATCTATATTATTGTCACAAAGTCCATGTCCTATTTTTTCAATTCTCTCATCACAGATTAAGATATCTCCGATGTATCCTTTATTGCCACTTCCATCAGCTATAAAGCCATCTTTTATTAATATCTTCATCCTCAAAACCACCTTTTATTTGTTATAAACAGATTCTAATATGCCATAATATCCTTCAGCACCAGTAAATAATTGATCTAATTCTATATATTCATCAATTGTATGAGCTAAATTTTCTTTTGATGGTCCAAAACCAATTGTTCTTATTCCTGCTTCTCCAGCATAGTGTGAACCATTTGTACAGAATGAATATTGAGTTATTTCTGGATTTATTCCTGCACGTTTTAATCCATTATAAGCAGCTTGTACAAACTCATCATCTTCACTATATAACCAAGCTGGGAAGAATCTTTCTCCTTCGATTATTTCTCCTGTATAACAAGTTTCTCTACCTACTGCATATGAAACCTTAGCATTTAATTCTTTATCCTCTTTCATAAGCTCATCTATAATCTTTTTAATTGGAGCTAAAACTTCTTCTTTAGTTTCTCCAACTAAAAGTCTTCTATCGAATGTAGCTTTACAGTAATCTGGAACTACTGATGCTCCTGGATATGGTGATGATTTAATATCAGTTAATACAAGAATTCCTTTTCCAAGTACATCATGTACAGGAGTTTCTATATCTTGAATTCTTTCAATTATTTTTGACATTTTATATACTGCATTTACTCCCTTTTCTGGGTTAGCTGAGTGAGCTGGTTTTCCGAAAGTTTCAATAACTATTTCAGCTCTTCCTCTTTGTCCAATTTTTAAATTTAATTCTGAAGATTCACCAATAACTACGTAGTCTGGTTTAACAGCTTCACTTATTTTTCTAGCTGATACCCCTTCAAATATTTCTTCATGAACTACACCAGCCACAAAGATATCACCAGCAAAGTCTTTTTTGAAATCTTCTGCAAAATAAGCTGCAGCTGCGATCATAGCTGATGTTTGGCCTTTCATATCTGAAGCCCCTCTACCATAGATTTTTCCATCAACTATCTCTCCACCAAATGGTGCATAAGTCCATTTTGAATCATCTGGTACTGGAACTGTATCAATATGTCCATCAAAAAGTATTGTTTTTCCTGGCTTATTACCTTTTATATGTCCAATTACATTTCCATAGCTATCTACAAAACATTCATCATATCCTAATTCTTTAAAGCCTTTTTTAATAGCTTCTACTACGTTTCCTTCTTCTCCTGAAACTGATTGATTTCTTATTAAATCTTGGCATAACTTAGTTAAAGTTTCTTTTCTTTGATTAGTAAGCATTTCTATATTCCTCCCATAAATTATTTATTCTATTAACATTCACTATTCCAAACTATTTCTCTATATTTTTCTGGATCTGTATCTCCCTCAGTACTAAATAAAAGTACTCTTGAATTTTCATTTAGTTCTAAAGCTTCTTTTAAGTCTTTATAATCTTCATTTGTCATGATTTCATATAAAAGACCTGTTGTAACTGCTCCTGATTCTCCTGATGTTACTTTTTCATCTCCTTTTAATGGATTTCCAAGTATTCTCATACCTTTAGCTGATACCCAATCTGGACATGATACAAATGCTGTTGAATGATTTTTTAGAACTTCCCATCCAATAGTGTTTGGTTCACCACAAGCAAGTCCTGCCATTATTGTTTGCATATCTCCTCCAACAAATCTTGCCTCTCCATCATCTGCAATTGCTGATTTATAGAAACAATCTGCTAAGTTTGATTCAACAATAATTGTCTTTGGACACTCTTCTCCAAACTCTGATGCGAAGAATCCTTGAACTGCCCCTGCAAGTGATCCAACTCCTGCTTGTACAAATATATGTGTTGGTTTAATAACTTTAATAGCATTTAATTGATCTAAAGCCTCTAATGCCATAGTTCCATATCCTTGCATTATCCATGCTGGAATCTTTTCATATCCTTCCCAAGCAGTATCTTGTACCATTAATCCATTGTGCTCATCTGCATATTTAGCAGCTAATCTAACTGCATCATCATAATTTAAATCAGTTATACTAGCATCTGCACCTTCTGCTTTAATATTATTTAATCTTTGAAGTGATGATCCCTTTGGCATATAAACAACTGACTTCTGTTTTAATCTGTTAGCTGTCCATGCTACTCCTCTTCCATGGTTACCATCTGTTGCTGTAACAAATGTAATGTCTCCAAGTTTTTCTCTAACCTCATCTGATGTTAATTTTTCATAAGGTAGATCTTTTATATCTTCTCCTAGTTTATCTGCTAAGTATCTTCCCATAGCAAATGATCCACCAAGAACTTTAAATGCATTTAATCCAAATCTATAAGATTCATCTTTTAAATATATTCCTTTAAGCCCTACCTTTTTAGCTAGGTTATCTAATTCAACTAATGGTGTTTTATCATATTCTGAAAAACTTTCATGAAATTTTTTTGCTTTTGATACTTCTTCTCTACTTAAAAATTCTATACATCCTTCTTTATCTGTTTTTGGTAATGTGTTTAATTTCCATAATATTTTCTCCATAAGATTTCCTCCTGTATTCTTTTTCAATTTTCTAATATTTTATCTGTTTTATTTCTAAGTTTTATTTCTATGCTATTTATTAAAGCAATACTTGTGCCAATCTTTTCTATATTTTTCACAAATTTCACCCTTTAATTTTATATTTTTTTATTTTACAGGCTATTTTCTGTATATGTTTACAATGTGATATGTAGATATTTTTTTACTTTTTATCAAAATGATAAAAGGATTATCATTTTGATAATCCTTTTAATTCACTATATTTTCGTTATTTTATTAACAAAATAAGCAAGAGAAATTATCATTTTGATAACTCTTCTTGCTTATATCTATTATTACTCTCCAATTTTTCTGTATAATGTAGCAATACCTATTCCTAATTTTTTTGCAGCTTTTTTCTTACCAGCTGTATCCCGACCATATAAATCTAATGCCTTATTTATATATTCGCTTTCTATATCCTTAAGCTCTCTTATTTCTTCTAAATCATCTGAAGATATAGTGTTAGATCTTTCCTTCTCCTCATTTTCATACTCTAATACTGTTTGAGGAAGCATTTCTAATGTAACTATTCCATCTTCTCCACTTAAATTTACCATAAATTCAACTACATTTTCTAATTCTCTAACATTCCCCTTCCATTGATAAGCTTTTAACTTTTCTATTACATCCTCATTTACTGTATGAACATATTTATTAAATATCTTATTATATTTTTTTATAAGTTCATGCATAATAAGTTCAATATCACCATCTCTTTTTCTAAGAGGAGGAACTTCTATTGGTATAACATTTAATCTATAATATAAATCCTCTCTAAACTTACCTTCTTCTACAAGCTTTCTTAAATCTTTATTAGTTGCTGCTACAACTCTTATATCAAGCTCTATCAATTGATTAGAACCTATCTTAACTATTGTTCTTTCTTGTAGAACTCTAAGTAGTTTTACTTGAAGGTATAGAGGCATGTCCCCAATTTCATCTAAAAATATAACGCCTTTATTTGCAAGTTCAAATTTACCTACACGCCCACTTGAACTAGCACCAGAAAAGGCACCTTTAACATATCCAAACAACTCACTTTCAAGTAAGCTCTCTGGTATAGCTCCACAGTTTATAGCTATAAAAGGTTTATTCTTTCTACTACCTTCTGCATGTATAGCTCTTGCTACTAGCTCCTTACCTGTTCCACTTTCCCCTGTTATTAAAACAGTTGATTTTGAATAGGATATTCTTTTTATCTTACTTTTAAGCTGTTTCATAGCCGCAGATTCACCAACTATTTCATCACAGTTTATTTTATTATTCCCATGAGTTAAGTTTACAACTTCATCTTTTAAATGTTTAAGTTCATTAAACACCACTATTTTTTCACAGTTACTTTTATTTATATAATTATATATTATCTTTCCAACAACTTTATAAGGAATCCCTTTTATATATAATTCAAATATATCTCCTCCTGGAAAGTAATCATCCGTCTCTTTAATTTGTATATATTCTCCTACTATTTCAGGTTTTAAGTTTAACATTCTAAGAGCTTTATTGTTTATTATTTTAATATTATTTAAACTATCTATTGTAATAATTCCATCATCTACAGAATTTATAATTTCTTTAAAGAAATTTAAATTATTTTTATTTGCTAATATTTCATTTTGTTCTATTAATTTTATCGCTATAAATTCAGCTATTTGTTCCAAGAAACTCATAATTGTATCAAGATTTAAAAGTAAATGCTTTTTTTGTTTTTCTGTTGAGCATACAAATCCAATTATTCCAAATATGGAATTTTCATATTTTATAGGTACACATATCTCCATATGCTCCTTGCATTTCCCCTTATTCATACAATCTCTACAGAGAAAATTTTCTCCTGGATCCTCTATTATTTTTGATTCTCCTGTATATAAAGCCGCTTTATATACATAACCTGCAGATTCAATATTTTCTCCTACTCCATCTTTATATATTCCTGTACCTGCTATCCTTTGCATATTGTAATCAACAATTTCTACATCCAATTTCAATATATTTGATAATAAGTTTACATATTTATTTACTACATCTGAGATATCTATTAAATTTATCTGCATCATTATGGTGATTCTCCTTTTTTATTGATTTTGTAATTTTTTCATTTTTACATCTTGTAAATGGGCTAATCTACCATTGTTTTTTACTAGCAATATTTCTGATAAAATGCTAATTGCAATTTCTTCTGGAGTTCCATCTGATATATCAAGACCAATTGGAGCATGCATGCTTTCAATTAAATCATCAGAAATTCCTTTTTCTGATACTGCTTGCTTTAACTCTATAACTTTTTTGGCACTTCCAACCACACCAATATAATTATAATTCTTATTGATTAATTCTTGTGCCCAATAAGTATCACTTTTATGTCCTCTAGTTACAATTACTATATAGCTATTATCAAAGTTTACATCCCTTAATTCATCTATACTCTCAGCTACTATAAAGTCTTCCACATTTTTAAAGGCATCATATTCTCTAAACTCCTCCCTATCTTCAATTACAACCCTTCTGAAGTTCATATTATCAGTTAGTCTGCATATGCTCTGAGATATATGACCACCTCCAAAAATAATTAAATTTGGTTTTGGTTCAAATATCTTTATGTATCCTTCTACAGCTCCACCACATGCCATTTTAACTCCATTTTCATTTAAGTTATAAGCAAATTTTTGTCCTTGTCCACATTCTATACATTTAATAGCACTTTCTATAACCACACATTCTATTTTACCGCCACCTATGGAACCAACAATATTTCCATTTTCATCTACACTCATTAAAGATCCATTTTTTCTTGGTGTAGATCCATTAGACGATGTTAAAGTAACTAACGCCATCTTTTTTCCATTTGCTAATCCCTCAATAATACTCTTCAATACCTTTTCATCCATTATTTATTCCTCCATTGTCTTAACATCATTATACTCTCTAAAACTGAGCCACCTATACATCTAGCTTTATCTGAAATTAAATCACAATTTTTCTTCTGATTAATTCTAGGATCTATATCTGCTATCTTAAGCCCTTCTTTTACATAAAATCCATTCCTTATCATTCCTCTTATTACTCCAGTTAATGAAGCCTTAACATACTTATTTCCAACCATACATATGTTTTCTCCTTTTTCTACAATACTTCCAATATCCTTTATTATTTCAATATTTCCTTCACAAGGAGAATAAACAACTCTCTCAATTCCAAAGCCTTCTATTATTCCTGGAACTCCAGTATTCTTCGCAGCCGGTCCATTAAAAATTAATCTCCCTAAGTTATGTCCCCTATTAGTTTCAACTACTATATCAACATCCTCCCCTGCTACATAACCAGGTCCTAAGGCTACAGTTATATCAGCCATATCTCTATTGGTCCCAATATTTTTTTTACAAAGAGTTGCATCAACAACAGCCATAGGTTTAATCCTTTTTATTATCTCGCCTGAAGTATCATTTACAATACAAACCTTATTTTCATCTAATATATTAAATATTTCATTATATGAATCGGCTCTTTTAGCAACTACATCCTCAACTTTAAATTCCTTTTCATACATAGCCTCACTTAAACAAACTCTTCTTCTTATAGAAGTTGGCTTTTCTATTTCTAAGGCTACTACTTTAAATCCAGCTCTATATAATTTTTGAATTGCCCCAGTGGCAATATCTCCAGCACCTCTTACAACTACTATTTCACTCATTATATTTTCTCCTTACATATTCCAATTCCTCTTTGGTGTCAATATCAAAGAATTCAATATCTGAATGAAAATTCACAAAAGATACTTTGTCCAAATTATTTCTTATAACAGGTCTTCCTCCAATATCTCCTTTTAAAGACATTAATTCATCTTTAAAATCACTAGAAAAAATTGTAGGACTCTTATTTTGGCCATTAATTTTTGGAACAACTATACCGCCCTTATCATTAAACGTTTGCACTAATTTTATTATAGTTTCTCTTTTTAATAATGGTTGATCTCCAGTAAAAAACATATATCCATTGCTTAAATTTGATGCTTTTTCTAAGGAAATTTTTATACTTTCACTTTGTCCATAATTAGCTTTTTTATTATATATAGTAGATATTCCATACTTTTGGGCAATTTCCTTTATTCTAGGATCTCTATAAACTAAAACAATCTTATTAAAGCCTATAGAGCTAACAGTTTCTATTACCCATTCCACTAAAGGTTTACCACAAAAATCTAATAAAAGCTTATTTTTCCCCATTCGTTTACCAATTCCAGAGGCTAAAATTATAGCTAATATTTTAGGTCACCTCCAACTAAAATTTATAATATTGATTCTTCTTTAAATCTCCACCAATAATTTTTAAGGAATTTTTATTTTTTCTACTTAATATTTCAAGCAATTTCCATACCAGTTCTTTACTTTTTTCATCATCAATTCTATTTAAGAATAATATTTTCTCTCCTACGGAATCTTTAAATAATCCCCTTGGATTTACTATTATCTCTGCTATTACATCTAATGTTATTTCATCTCCAAGTTTAGTTTTGAATATATTATTGAAAATTTCTATTCGATGTATGTTTTCTTCTGTAACCTTTTGTCCAATAATATGCAAGGGAATTATTCCTATGGTTTTTGTAGTTTCATTTAATATTACCGGTTCAGTATCATTCCATCCCTTAAGAGGTTTTGTTTTCGATCCATCGCATTCAAGTAATACATAATCAAATCTACTCATATATTTTTTTATTAAGGATATATCTCCTGAAATCTTATTCTGATTTACTTTTTCTCCTGCAATAAATGTTCTTCCTTTTTTTATGCTAATTCCATTATCTTCAGCCAAGCTGAAAAAATAATCAACTTGATTTTCTTCAGGACATAACATCTTTGTTGTTGTTGATATTAAAACTTTTTCTTCCCTAAGTTCCTTAGCTAAATTATATATAAACGTAGTTTTTCCACCAGAACCAACAACAGATATAATATCTCCTATTTTTATATCTATTAAATCACCTAAACACTTTTCCAAAATTACTCCTTCTTTCATCTTGTTTACAAATATAACCTTATTTTATAAGTACAATGAATATTTTTCAATTATTTCAGAAATATTCTAAAATAATTAAAATATTTGAAATTTAATTATTTTTAATAAATATTCCTACAACTTTTTCTATCCTAAGATAACCATCTAATTTTTAAAATAATAATAAAAACCCTATATAACTATAGAGTTTTTATTATAAAATTTACTTAATTATATAAAGTAAAGACAGTTTGTATCTATATTGCTAGGTATTAATTCTCTGTTGCCATAAGTTGAACTTAAATCAGCATAATAAGTAGTTATAGGCAATCTTATTTTATTTATTGAACCAATGTGCATAAATGTTAGTTTATATGCATCTTCAACTATTTTTTCTATATCTAAATTTCCAAATACTCTTTTTATTCTTAAAGGTTGAGCCATTCCCATACCTTCATATGGTTTAGTAGTACAAATGTATGCATGATTATCTTTATAATAGACTCTCCCCAAAATAGTTTTCCATTTTTTATCATCTGCTATTGTGGCTATTCTTCTGTTTATTCCTTTAGTTATCTCAACATAATCAAAATCTATACCTAAATTGTTTATAGTTTCTTTTAAAGTTTCTAACTCTTCTCTATTTATTCCATCTCTATGAAATGTAATATGTTTAGGTTTATTTCCATAAGTCCTTTCATAACTAGTTACTGCTTCAAAGACTATTTCTTTCAAAGTTTCTAATTTTATTTTTTCTCCACTTTGTGATGATGAAATAACTTTAGTTTTTAATACTCTACCATCATTTCCTACAACTTGAACTACACCAGCTTTATTGACTTTATTTTCTCTACTAACATCAAGACCTATAAAACAATCAGAATTAAGCTTGTCCTTTAAAATCCAAGGTTGTATTCCACTTTTACCATATATCCCTAGAAGAATATTTAAGAATACACTCTCTTTACTTTTTTCATTATAATTTAATGTATTAAAATTGATACATTGAGTAGGAATATTATTTCCTGTTGAAAAAATTTTCTTTATGATATTATAGTATTTATTCAAATGATTTTCAGCTAATATAATTATTGTTGTTTCATCATAATTAGATACCACTTTTCTTAATTCATAAGAAAATATATCTTCATTCTCAATATTTATCTCTTTAAATTTAATTGTTCCATTAACTCTGACCCTCTCTAAATTAACTCCTAATTTATTAGAATACTCCTCTAATTCATCACAAAACGTTATTAATTTTTGAGTATTTACTTTACTACTAAGTAATTTTGGATCCATGAAATATTTTATTTTCAATGATTTTCCTTCATAAACTCCTGAATTACGAAGGCCATATAAAGGATAAGTTTGAATTCTATTATTACCAAACACTAAATTTGGATTTTGTAAATCATTAACCTTATATCCAATTTTATCGCATATCATATTATTTTTACTAACCTTTATATAAGGATTGCTGCCTATTATATTAATTGCTTCATCAATCATAAATTGCATTTTCTCATTAGTCTTTTGTTTAACTCTCATGTTGAAATCCTTTAAAATATTATTAGGTAAACTCTCAAATCTACAAACTTTTTTCAATCTATTTGGTATATATGGACGTATATCTTTATTCTTTTTGGCTAAAACAGCCTTCATATCTTTAGGTAATTTATCAACTATATAACTTTTACCAATCTCTCTGTAATAATCAACTATTGATTTGCCCATATATTCATTCTTTTCACTTATTGTAAATGGAGCTACTCCTTCATATTCATAAGTACAATTATAATAATAATCTTTTATCTTCTCCCCTTGCTCTATATCTCCATTTCTTATATCCTGTTCTAAAGTATTAATATATTCAAATGTATGCTTAGTATCAAATCCAATTAAGATATCTCCATTCTTACATATATTAACATCAAAATTAAAATATCTTTTAATCTCAATTCCATTTTCTCTATAAACAGGATTTTTAAAATAAATACTAGATTTTATAACCTTATATTTATTGGTATCAACGTTTCTTTTTATTTCTTCAAATAATAATCTTTCTAAAAGTTTTTTCTCTGTTTCGAAAATCTTACCATCTCTAAATAAACTTATAGTTCTATTTTTAACCTCAATATATTTAACCTTTCCCCAAACTTCAATTGGCTCAAAAGAACCTATATAATTTTCATTAAAAGCTATTGTCTTATTGTTTAATTTCACTAATTCTCTAACAATACTACCATTTTCTTTATGCCTATTATTGAAATCTCTTATTCCCATTTTATAAATATAAATTGGAATATCATTTATATTTTTATCATTCTTAAATTCAGTAATTACATTCCATTCTTTCATAACCTATTCTCCTCTGTTTTTCTTCTTGAAATTCTTAGGAAAATTCTCTTTTCCAAACAACCAAAGATATTTATCAATATCTTTCAAAGTAAATTCATCTAGTTTATAATATTTTTTAAATTCAATAAGAATTTCTTTAAACTTTTCATAATCTTTTAAATCACTATTTTTAAATTTATAAAACTTATCCTGATCTCTAAAGTATTTAAGAACCTTTTCAACATAACTATCATAGATAGGATAATCTAAAGGTTTATGATGACTACAATACTTTGTTGCAAAAGAATAGAAATTTTTAATCTTTCCATCATCCATTTTTACTTTTGCAATATCATTTACTAAAGAAATATCACAAATGTCTAATCTTTCATCAATATTCAAATTAAGTATATTCTTTGCTACACTAAATGTATTGTAAATATTTGTACTATAAAAATCATTTAAAGTTGCTACCTTTACCAATATATCTTCTATAATGTTATTTTTAGTATATGTATAAAAAAACAGCTTATCTAAAGCTTCTTCCTGAGTCTTATAATTTCCAAGCTTATTCCATTTATTAAGATACTTAAGTATCTCTTCTTTACTTGGTTTGCTAATATCTATGTAATTATTTCTCTTAATTTGATTTTTCTTTGAATAAACTCTTACTTTTTTATTTGTTTTTTCTACATTAAAATCTAAATTATCTTTTTTAATAAATTTCACTAAATACTTTAAGGCATTACAATATGTAAATGAATCACTCTTTGGATTTTTTCTTCCTTTATTTTTAAAGTGCTTCAAAAGCAACTCTCTATATTTTTTCAAACCATTTTCATTCTCTAAAACTTCATTAAATGTAATACCAATATTAGTCCTAAAAATATAAAAAGCATCGCTACAAAGTATATCTTTACGTTTTAAATTAGAATAATATTTATCTAAAAACACATTAAAATTATACCTAAGCTCTACTAACTCTTCTCTTGAAAATTCTTTGCTATCATCCATTACTATATTCGCATCCTTTTATCTAATAAAATTTATTGTTTTAATTTTTAAATCGCACATAAACCATTTAATTTTAAATATGTTTTTTTCTGTTATCTCATTAAATATTTTACCATAAAAATACTTTTTAAACTAAAAAAGTAGCTAATATAATAATTTAATAGCTACTTTTAAATATTCGTATTTTTAACTCCACTTATTTATTAATTATTTTTACATTTTAATCTGCACTTTTGAAAATTTTTCTTTAAATTCATTATAAGAATTTACCCAATCAAACTTAACAAAGTCTTCTGTGTTTTCTGATACTACTTTGAAGTGTTCTTTTCCACAGTGTATTTTGAATCTTTCTACCTCTGATAAATCTTCCTCTTTCTTATCTGCTTTTGTTTCTACTATAAAATATACTTCTGCTTTATCATCAGTATTTTTATAGACAACAGCCCAATCTGGTGAGTAATTTCCATATGGTGTTGTTATTACAAACCCACCTTTTTTAAGTTTTGTAAACAATAATACATTAGTATCATTTTCTAGTGACTGTGCAAATTTCAATTCACCATCACTATCAAACTTATAATACTCATTTATAGCCTTTCTTTTTAACTGATTTGCTTTAAAAATAAAACTCTTCTCAGAATTTAATTCTGTTGCATTGATTTCATCTATTGAGAATATTGTTTTACTATTAAATTTATATCCTTTTAAAAGTTCATAGCAAATAGTTGGCTTAGCTTGATGTTCTAAGAATTTTTCTTTTATTATAATCATCACATCATCTAAGTAGTCTTGGCTATTTAATACTTTTCTATTTTTAATTCCTTTTAATATGTTTCTTATTGTTAATCTTGGAAGATCTGTCCCAGCCATTATATAATTTATTATTTCAAAATCACTTTTAATTTGTAAATTCTCTATTATTTCGGAAGTTCTAAACTCTATTGCTTTCTCAAACTTAGCCTTATTATTCTCATCAATATAATGCATTCCTTCACTGTGCTCAATTACATTTCTTATCTCTTTATAAAAAAGTCTATTATTAATTTCATTAACACAATCATCAATAAATTTATTTTTATCTATATTTATTTTGTAAATAGTTTTTTTCTCTAATCTTTTATTAATCCCTAAGATTAACTTCTTAAAATCAGCTTCTTTTACATATGATTGCATTTTATTTTTAACTGGCTCTAAATCTCCATTTTCAATAAGAATTTTCTTAGAACCTTTTGCCTTCATCTGTTTTACAAACTCTTCTTTAACCTTAGTTGAATGTTCTTTTAAGATTTCATCTTTGAACTCAATTTCACTAAACTTATCTTCAATATCTTTTTTAAGAATATCATTTTTAGTTATAATTCCATTTTCTTTTAATTCATTCATAAATGAAGTTGTTAGTTCTGATGTTATTTTTTCTATTGGAATCCCTGCTTCTTTAAATACTTTATTTATAATATCATTTGTTACTTGATCCTTATTAAATCCTGATTCCTCATCATAACTTTGTTGAAGTCTTTCACTAAAATGATCATAACTATCATTTGCTACTACAGTTAAAACATTTAAACTTTCATCCTTACATCTATTACCCTCTATATCAACAGGAAGTCTTAATCCTCTTCCTATTTCTTGTTTCTTAGCTATTGAATTGCTACTATTTTTTAAGGTACAAAGAGTAAACACATTAGGATTATCCCACCCCTCTCTAAGTGCAGAGTGAGAAAATATAAATGCAAGAGGCTCTTCAAAAGAAATTAATTCATCCTTTTTCTCTAAAATCAATTCAATTCCTCTTTCAATATATTCTTTATCCTTAGATTTTAAGGAAATAGAAGAATCTTCTCCATCCTCATTCCACCCCTCAATTTCTTTAACTATTGTATTTCCTTTTTTCTTATCAATAGCAAAATATCCTTGTCTTACTTTTTTAATATCTTTATATTCTTTGAAATACTCAGGATATTTTTCAAAAATCTTATTATAAACGGGATCAGATATTACCTCATTATAAACCGAATCAAATATTTTTAAATACTCTCCATCCTCACCATCTTCACCTCTTACTTTGCTTACCCTATCTATAAAGAATAAACTTAACGCTTTTATTTTATTTCCACTTTCAAGAAGATTAAATTGTTGTTCTAAATGAGATTGTATTGCTATTTTCATTTGAACTCTCACATTTTCTTTTTCTGAAAATGGACTGAAACAATCTCCTTCATTTATTTCAATATATCTATCTGGAGATTCTATTTTCAAACTCTTTCCTTTAAAAGGATTCTCAGCTATTCTAAAGTTTCTATATTGAGGTAAATCTCCTGATAATTCAAATATATTTCCGTTACTATCTTTTCTAACTTTGAAAATTTTCTTAGTTATTTCCTTTCCTTTTTCAGAATAAAAAATTTCAATCTTTGCATATAAATCCTTAGTAAATTCTAAATATCTTATATAAGGGAAATCTGTTGGAATAGGCCTATTAACTGTTTTAACCTTTATTCTTTTAACAAGATTATCCTTATATGCAGTATAGGAATCTAATTTATAAGTAGGATTTATAATTTCATTATGAGTAGCAGAATATCTTAGTGTGAATGTAGGCTGAATTTCATCTATAGCTGATAAAGAAGATGTTCTTTTCTTACTGTTCTTGCCGCCATCAAACTTTTGTGGCTCATCAATTATAACAACTGGATGAAGTTGTCTTATTTCATCCCAAACACTCATATTTTCAATATTCTTCTCATGATCTGTATTTCTAAGAATATTGGTATCTTTATTAAAAGCTTGAGTATTCATAACTAAAATACTTAAATCCTTACTATCAATAAATTTACTTCTTACACTTTCTGCAACATCCTTAAGTTTTGAATTATACACAAAAACATGCTTTGTTATATCAAATCCATCAAATTGTTCTGAAAAATGCTCTTTAAGCATTTCTATACTTTTTTCTACTCCCATTCTAATGGGAACAGTAGGAACTACTATGATAAACTTTTTAAACTTTCCATCATACTTTTTATATAGCTCTAAAATAGTCTTTAAATAAACATAGGTTTTCCCTGTACCTGTCTCCATTTCTATAGTAAAAGTTAATGTGTCGTTATCTGTTTCTATCTCATCATTTAAAATCAATCCATTTTTAGATTGAATTTCTCTTAAATTATCTCTTAACTTTTTTCCTTTAAAAATTTGAACATTTCTTCTATCAATAATATTTCCTTGTAGATTTTCTCTAATTGCATTTATAGTTCCAGAATAAACAGAATTATCAATGCTCTTTTGAACATCACTAAAAAGAGAAATTATAGAATCAACTGCTTTATCCTGATAATCTAAAGATTCAAACTTAAACTTAATACTCTTACTCATAGCTTGTCCCTCCTATATCCAAAGAATCTTTTGATTCTTGTTTCTAGGATTTTTCTCTTTAATCAAAGTTCTAAGTAAATTTATAGTATTAGTCTTTAAGTTAATATCATCATCAAAAGCACTATCTCTAAAAACAATCCAAGATAAAGAAGTTTCAATCTCACTTATCTTCCTAACCATTTCATCTGTTATATTTTCTTCTAAACAAACAAGAATTGTATAACCAACTAAATAAGTTCTATCCCCTATATGAGTTAACTTATCTATTCTTTCTGTAAGCTCAATATCCTGTCTCTTAAGCATTAGCTCATAAACAACATCTAAATCCGTAAACCAAGGATTAAAATCTAATCTATCCTTATAAGATTCATTTTCCATCATTGATTCTTGTTCCACAATATCTTTTTCTACTAACTCATCATTAGATTTCATAGCATCACTAATCCATCTAATATTAGTATCAGAAACTCTAAACACCTTAAATCCAATATCTAAATTCTCTATTCCTTCTTTATCCTTATTTTCTTCTTTAATTTTTTCTCCTGCTCTTCTAATTCTCTCTTTTCCTATTTCACAAATATTTTTATAACCATTCTTATAGGCTTCACTTTTTTCATTACATAACTCAGGCAATTGAACCATTATAAATTTTCTCTTCCCATTGTCTTCCGCATTAAGTTTCATAGTTGAATGAGCAGTTGTCGCAGAGCCTGAGAAGAAATCTAAAATTATAGAATCCGAATCTGTATATAATTCTAACATTCTTTTTATTAAATCAATTGATTTAGGGTAATCAAAATATGATTTGCCATCGAAAAGTTTCTTCAATTTTTGTTTTGCATCTTGTGAATGTCCAACTTCAGTATATTTCCATATAGTCATTGGTGTTATACTATCTTTAACTTCACTTAAAAATTTCTTTACCCTTGGAACTCCATCACCTCTATCACCAAAAGATATCCTATTATCTCTAACCATTTCTTCAAATCGTTCTTTTGTATACAACCAACACCTTCCATTAGAAGGCCATACCTTTCTTCCGCTTGGCGTTATTATTTCATATACTTTATTTTCTATAGCTGGACCAACAGTACAATCACTTGATTTCCACACACCTCTAGGATCATTATCTGGATTTGTGTACCTATTATTAGCATCTAAACTTCTTCTAAGTCCGTTACAAAATAAATTTTCAATATTTTTTGAATAACAAATAACAAAATCATGATTTTCTGAAAAGTGCTTTTTTAAATTTACTGGAGAATAAGCTCTTTCCCATATTATATTTGATATAAAATTTCCTTCCCCATATATTTCATCACACATTCTTTTTAAATTACTAATTTCATTGTCATCAATACTAATAAATATTATTCCATTATCA
Source organism: Clostridium sp. LIBA-8553 (assembly GCF_057782465.1). Taxonomy (NCBI): domain Bacteria; kingdom Bacillati; phylum Bacillota; class Clostridia; order Eubacteriales; family Clostridiaceae; genus Clostridium; species Clostridium sp. LIBA-8553. The sequence continues at coordinate 376,833 of NZ_CM173489.1, read as the reverse complement.
GTCAATAAATCCCTAGCAATTTTAAGTCTAGGATATAATAACTTTAACCACCTTGAATGATACTCACCATTATTTTTATTATTTATAGTTAACCTTTCATTATATTCATTTATAGTTCCCTCTAATTTTTCGTATTCTTCTTTATCCACTTTGAATTTATCATTGTAAATAAATTCATTTCCGGTATTATATGGTGGATCAATATAAATCATCTTTACTTTTCCATAGTAAGAATTTCTTAAAAGCTTTAAAACTTCTAGGTTATCTCCTTCTATATAAAGATTTTGTGTTGTTTCTGGATTTTTACTATCTTCTGGTACGTATTTTAATGTTTTACCTATTATATCTTCATTGGCAGTTTTTATTGCTTCTTTTTTTCCTACCCAAGTCATATTGTATTTTTCTTTTTCATCTGTTTCTGCATATTTCCCAAATTCATTTAGTAATGCTTCAAAGTCTACAATTCCATCTTTAATTGCTGATGGAAATAATTCTTGAAGCTTGTCTTTAAATTCTGCTATAAATATTTCTTTATTATTTTCTACTTTATCTAATATTCCCATTGGTATTTTTTCAAAACTACTCATTTATTACTCTCTCCATATCCTCATAAATTCTCATTAGCTCTTTGTTTTCTCCTATGTGTTCTTTTAAATTAGTAGTTTTCTTTTGTTTATTTTTTATATCTTTCACTTGCATTAATAGTTTAAAAATCTTATTTATTTTAGAATGATTGTACCAAATATTGCTCTTTAATATTTTCTCCCACTTGCTCCATAGTTCTTTATTAGAAATAACATATGCCTTAACCATCATTTCTTCATAAAAAGAAAGTTTATTATTTGTATTCTTAATATTAGAAAAATTAATATACTCTTCAAAAAGTTCTAAGGTTTCGTCAAATAATTCATCTGTAAAAACTTCACTTACAAAATAACTTTCCAAAATTATTTCATTTTTATCACTCTTATTAAGTCTTTTATATCCAAATCCATAAACAATATTTCCTCTATAATCATAAAATTTTATAATTACAAAAGCTTTTAAAGTTTCTTGTAAGATTTCATTTAAAAACTTTGCATTCTTTATGTTATCAACTTCAACTTCCAAAATCATAATTACACTTACATTAAAATTTTCATTAACAAAGGAAGGAATATCATTTCCTTGAACTTGTCCAACTAATGATATTTTCAAAAGACTATCCTTGATTTTTTTCTTAATATTAAGATTTTCATCCTTTGGTATAAATAGTTTCTTATTAAATTTCTTTCTTTGTTCATATTTCTTCGGTAACCCTAACATACAAACACCTCTACTTAACAACTAAAAAACTAACAAGTTCAAAGTCATCTGAACTCTCATTCTCAAAGAAGTTATTAAACCCTCCAAAATCAAAAATTGTTTGTTCTGAATTCTCCTCTTCTATTCCTTGAATATTATCTATAGCTTTATTTAAAAGGTCTGAGTACTCACTCATATCATGAGCATTATCTGTTTCTTCCAAAAACTCTTCAAATAATTTTTTATCTGGATTGCTCTTCTTATAACAAAGCTTTCTAAATTCCTTCAAAACATTTCTAGTACCATTTTTTTCATAAACACTATTTCCCTCACTATCAACATAAACAAGATAATACGGATATAATGAACTATCATTTTCTGGTTTTGATAAATCATTCTTATGTTTAAAACAGAATATTACTCCAGCATACTCTCCATTAGTAATTGATAATATTCCTCTTGGAACTTTCTTAACTTCTGGCACTTTCTTTATATATTCAGACAATTCATAAAGATACTCATTCATATTTAAATCAGTTAGAGAAATACTATCACTAGCCTCATCTATATCAATAATTTCTTCTTTTAATCTTTCAAGCTGTTTCTTTCTAAAGGTAATATCATTCATCTCTGGACTTAGTAAATCATCGTCTCCAGTAGAAACAATATTAGAAATATTCATTTTCCCCTTAACTCTCTTTTCTAAACTTAAATATTCATTAAGCTCAAGAGCTGGGAAAAAGTTAACCATCATTATATTCTCATTTTCACTTCCGATTCTATCAATTCTTCCGACGCGCTGAATTAAAGCAACGGGGTTCCAATTTATATCAAAGTTAATAACGGTATCACAATCTTGAAGATTCTGTCCTTCAGAAATACAATCAGTTCCTATTAATACATCAATCTGATTTTCCCTACTAACTTCACTCTTAACCTTCGATTTTGGTGAAAAAGCACACAGCAAATTATTAAACTCAGTATTTACCTTCTTATTATTTGTTCTTGGTTTTCCAGAACCGGTTACAAGACCTGTATAAACTCCTAACTTAAGCATTTCATCAGATATTTTTTCATAAATATAGTTTGCAGTATCTGCAAAAGCTGAAAATATAAGAACTTTTTTATTACCTTTGTTATATGGCTCATTTTTAACCTTATCTTTTAAAAACTCTAATAAAGTTTCTAACTTTTTATCTCTATCATTCTCTAATATCTTTATAATATCTGTATAAAGCATTTCTAAAACTTCTTTGTCATAGTATAAATCCTTTAAAAAATAATCTTTATTTAAATGATCTACTTTAATTTCATACTTATAGTCTAAAATAGCATCTGATTCATACTCATCATTATCTTCATTTTCACTTACTTCTAAGTTCTTTCCATTTTCCTCTACTATAGCAATGCAATTATCTATTTTTTCTAATAATCTTCTTATAGTTTCTCCAAAAGAAAATACAGAACTCTCAAGTCTCTTAAACAAATTAAACCTATGTAAAACCTTCATACCCGATTCTCTAACATCAGTAGTCATAAGAACCTTTCCATCTGCTCTAACACTTTGATATTTCCTAGCATATTCGTCCTTATACTCCCCTTTTATATAACTTAAAGGTGCATATACAGCTAGATTTAATTCTTCTAAAATCTCATTAGTTTCCTCAAAGTTTAGAAGTTTTTCTTCCTTATCAATAGTTGGATTGAAAGTCTTAGGCTTTAATTTTTCTGGGAACTTTCCTATTTTCTCTGTTCCATAATAATTTGTAATATGCTTTCTACTTCTTGCAATAGTCATCATTTCTAATAATTTATAAAAATCTGATGGTAAATTATTAAATAAATCTTCTTTATTCTTTATTTTTTGTTTTTCCCAAATATTTAATTGTTGAGAAGTTTTTCTTAGTACATTTTCCACACTAGAAATCCCTTTTTCTTTGAAAGCAGCATCTCTATCCCCTGTTATTATGCTTAACTGATTCTTTAAATCATTTAACGAGTTATTAACTGGAGTTGCAGATAATAATAAAAACTTTGTATTACATCCACTCTTACTAACTTCTTCTAATAATCTTTGATATCTAGTAAATCCTTCTCCTTTTTCTTTTCTATTTCTAAAATTATGCGATTCGTCTATTACTACTAAATCAAACTTACTCCAATCAAACCTTGATAAATCCCATCCACTTTTAGACTCTCCACTTGTTCTAGATAAATCTGTGTGGAACATTATTTTATAATTAAAAATTTCATCTAAAATACTATCTTTATATGCTCCTCTATATGAATTCCAGTTATCATATAATTTCGCAGGAGTTAAAACTAAAACATTATCTTGTCTAAGTTCAAAATATTTTATAACTGCCAATGCTTCAAATGTCTTGCCAAGTCCAACACTATCAGCAATAATGCATCCATTATACTTATTTATTTTTTGAATAGCAGATAATACAGCATCCTTTTGGAAATCAAAAAGCATATTCCAAACCTTTGTTTTCTTAAAACTTGTATTATCTTTTTCAAATCTTTCAACACCATAATCTAATTGATTTCCAAAAAGCTCATTTAAGGTAAAATAATATAAAAACTCTGGTGAATGTTCTTTATAAACATAACTTAAACTTTCCATAAGTTCTTTTTTAAAATCTATAGTTACACCATCACCATACCAAAGCTTATTAAAAATCTCATTAGCTCCACTAATCTGACTTTTATCCATAGAATCATTCATTATTGTATTAAAATTTATTTCTCTTACTTTTGACTTACTCTCATCAATAGAGAGTTCTAAAGAAGAAGACCCTTGAATTATGAAATCATTATTAATAGTAAGTAAATTGCTTCTAACTTTAATTTTAGGGCTAACTTTTCTAACATTTACATTTTTATCTATAAAATCATACATAGCTTTAGCCTTAGCAAAATGTTGTAATTTATTTTTTTCAATTATGTCATAGGAATTGAATAGCATATTATTTGGATTAAAATTAATTTGAAACTCTCTAGAAATTTCACGATTTGAAGGAATACTCCTAGTATCCCTGATAAGAAAATTAATATCTTTAACATTACTCAGATTCTTCTCAATAAGAGAAAAAACAGACAAAGTCAATTTATCATTAACTATATTAACAGAGCAATTTCTTTTTTTCTTCAATATATTATTTATACTATTTACTAACTCTTTATTTGAATTAATAAAACTTCCCATCTCAATACCCTTTCTAAAATAAGTTTAATATAAACTTATTTTACTGTTATTACCTGTTTATCCATATAAAATTATATCAAATTAAGAAATATTTAACAAATGTATAAAACATCTAAGAATTTTTTAGATGTTTTATACATTTAGTATTTTTTATTTTTAATAATTAATTATTTATATCTCAATTTTTCAATCTCAGATTCTAAATCCTCTACCTTACATTGTTCACTTTCTAATTCATCTTTTAAGCTACTTATTATCTTATCTTTCTCTTCAAGATCCCATTCAAAACTCTCTATTTCATTTTTCAAATTATTTATAGTACGTTTTTTATAATTTAATTTATCGCTAAGTCTCTCAACCTCTTCTTCTAAATAATAATTTTTTTCTTCTAAATTTTCATTCTTATATTCTAATTCTTCTAACCTCTCTTCTAAAACTTTTCTTTCATGTTTATCTATTAAAATTTTATATGTTTCTAAGTCTATTACATTTCTATTATCATCTATTTTTACTTTCTCTATTTCACTTCTACATTCACTACACTTAGGAACCATATATTCTTCAAAATTATCCGAAACTTCAACACTAACTTTAACCAAATTACATCCACAAATTTTACAATTACTTAAAAAACTTGTATACTTATCAAACTCAACTATTTCTTTTGTTTTATTGCAATTTTCGCATATTATCTGCATACCGCCATTTAATTTATTAAGTCTAAATAATACTTCACCACATTTTTTGCAATTATAAGTTCTCTTTACCCCTACCATAAATAATCTCCTATATTTAAATTAATATCTATATAACTATATTTTATTTATAATTATAGTAGAACCCATAATGAAACTCTTATGTTTTTCAATAAAAACCTCTAAAGGATCTTCTTTTCTTCCTCCAGAGAGTACTTATTTTTTTCTTTTTATTTCCTTGTAAGCTATCCTTTGTAAATCTCTTTTATTTCGACTTTCTTGGTTCCAGTTAAGCTTTCAAGGTGTTTTTTCGAGTTTTTTGTACCTTTATATTATTGTACTCCTCCCACAAAAAAACATAAAATCTCCTAATTAAACTTGCTTGTCTTCGTAGCAATTCCGAATTATCAAACTACTTTTCTCCCCTTTTTCTCATGGTTTTAATCACCATTTTTCTTTTTCGACTTTTAGAGATTTCCGTAATTGTCTAACTTTTTATCAACTCTTTTGTCTTCCTTTTTTCACACAAAAAACCCTCTAAAGGCTCTTTTCTTATGCCTTCAAAGGGTATTGTTTTTTCTTTTTTTATTCTTTTTATTTCCTTTTAACTAATCCTTTTCGAACCTCTTTTATTTCGGCTTTCTTGGTTCCGGTTAAGCTTTCAAGGTATTTTTTCGAGTTTTATGTCCCTTTACAATTATTTTCTTATTAACTTAGCAACATTTTCTATATGAGCAGTGTTTGGGAACATATCAACTGGTTGAACTTCTAAAGTTTCATAACCATTCTCTTCTAATATTGCTAAGTCTCTTCCTAATGTGCTTGGATCACAGCTTACATATACTATTTTTTTAGCATCTATATTTGTTATGGCATCTAGTAATTTTTTATCGCAACCTTTTCTTGGTGGGTCTACTACTACCACATCAGCTTTTACTCCCTTATTTATTAAGTCTGGTATTACTACTTCTGATTCTCCAACGAAGAATTCTACATTGTCTACTTTATTTTCCTTTGCATTTATCCAAGCGTTATCTATGGCCTGTGGAATTATTTCTACGCCATAAACTTTTTTAGCCTTTTGTGATAGGAATAATGTTATTGTTCCTGTTCCACAATATGCATCAAATACTTCTTCATTTCCTGTAAGCTCTGCATATTCTAAAGCCTTACCATATAAAACCTCTGTTTGAGTAGGATTTACTTGGAAGAAAGATAATGGAGATATATTAAATCTAAAGTCTCCTATATAATCTGATATTGTATCTTCTCCCCATAGAGTTTTACTTTCTAATCCTAATATTACATTAGTTTTCTTTGAGTTTATGTTTTGTATAACACTCTTTATTCCTGGAATATTTTTAACTATTAAGTCTACAAACTCTTCTTTATGAGGAAGTTTTTCCCCGTTTGTAACTAAGACAACCATAACTTCATTAGTTGTAAATCCTCTTCTTATCATTATGTGTCTTACTATTCCTTTTTCATCATATTCTCCATCAACATTATATGGTCTTATGTTAAATTTCTCTATCCACTCTCTAGTAAGTTTAACAACCTTATCACCTATTTCATCCTGAATTAAACAAGATTCCATATCAATGATGTCATGACTTCTTGGAGCAAAGAATCCTATTTTAACCTCTCCATTAATTAGTCCTATTGGTAGTTGAACCTTATTTCTATATCTCCAAGGCTCCTCCATTCCTAAAGGATACTTAACTATGCTAGGATCTAACTTTCCAATTTTACTAACACAATCCTTAACTCTATCCCATTTAAAATCTAATTGTGCCTTGTAAGAAGCATGCTGAAGTTTACATCCACCACATCTCTTATAAATATTACATGATGGATTTACTCTTTCCTCAGAAGCTTCTAACACTTCTATAAGTTTTCCGTAAGCAAAGTTTTTATTAACCTTAACTATTCTTACTTTAACCTTTTCGCCCTTTAAAGCTCCCTCAATAAAAATTGGGTATCTATTATCAATTTTAGCTATTCCTTCTCCCTCATAACCTTGAGAAATTATATCAAAAATATATTCTTTATTCTTTTCAACCATTCACTAAAACTCCCTTATGTATATTTTAATCATCTATCCTCTATGATTCATCTTATCCTTATATATTTAAACCGTAATTTACTTCAAATCTAAGTTAATAACTAACTTTTAAAGTTTATCATATGCCATACTCTTTTACAACGAAACTCTTTCCTAAAATTATTTTCAAAGTTTAATAATATATTTATAAGTATATTTATTATTAACCTCTTCTCCGATTATCTTTATTCCTTTCTCTATATCTTCTTTTGAAAGTCTAGTAAATCCAAGTCTTAATGTATCTCTTTTCGTCCTATTTTCTTCCTTAACAACTAATCCTTCTTTAGAATTAACTCTATTTTCCTCTTCTAAACAAATATCATTATCTATATAAAATAAATCTCCTGGCATAAAGAGAACTCCTTTTTCATAGCATCTTTTTAAAAGTTCTCTTGTATCAACTCCCTTTATCTTTAGAAACATGTGAAGTCCGCCTTCACCCCAAATTTCAGCACTTGGAATATATTTTTCTATGACTCTCTTAGTAAATTTATATTTTTCTTTATAAACCTTTCTAACCTTTTTAATATATTTTTCAAAGGCCCCACTTATCATAAAGTCGTACAATATTCCCTGATCTAAAAATGAAGTATGAATGTTTCTACATCTTTTTACACTTTCTAATATATCTATTATTCTTCTATCTCCATAAATCCAACCTATTCTTAAACCAGGAAATAATATTTTAGAAAAACTACCTATGTATATTACTCCATTATTTTCTCTATCTAAAGAAGCTAAGGGAATCGTTGGAGAACTTTCATATAAAAGCTCCTCATTAAATCCATCCTCTATAATAGGAATCTCCATATTTTTAAGAATATTATAAACTTCTTCTCTCTTCTTTATGGATGCAACAACGCCTGTTGGATTATGATATGAAGGAATTAAATATGCAAACTTAATTTTAGAACCAAATTTTTTTACCTTCTCCTTAAGGTCACTTATGTTCATGCCATCTTTAGTCATTTTAACTCCAATAATATTTAATTTGTGAGTTTTCATTATCTTTAATGCCGTGTTATGAGTTGGATTTTCACAAAGTATATAATCTCCTTCCTCAGTAAAGGTAGAAAACATCATATCTAATCCTTCTGTAAATCCATTAGTTACTATTATTTCTTTTTCTTCTGAATATGCACCCTTTTCCTTCATATAATCTTTTAAATATTCAATAAAAGGCTTGTATCCAACAGCATAACCATAATTAACTATTTTATGTTTCTCTAAAGCTATCCTATTAGAAAAAGATCTTTTTAACTCTTCAATATTAAATAAATCTCCTGGCGGAGCTATACTTTTAAAAGAAATCATTCCTTTTTCCCATTTATATTCACTTTTTTGAATATCTAACTTTTCAGCTAAAACTCCATATTCATTAGTTTTTTTATTCCAATCAATACTCCATTTTTTTTCTTCTTTATTTTTAAAATTCGTCTCTTCCCATGTACGATTACTATTTTTAAAATCATGAGAATTTTTTCCTTTAACAAAGGTTCCTTTTCCTTTTATTGTTTCAATAAATCCTTCGCTCTCAAGAATTTCATAGGCAGAAATCACTGTATTTCTTCCTATTGATAAAATGCTACTAATTTCTCTTGATGATGGTAATTTACTTCCTTCTATTAAAATTTCTCTATTTATAAGATCTCTAATATAATTAGCTATTTGTATATACTTTTTCTCATTTCCATTAAAAGTTAAATTCTTGAACATAACTTCCTCCAAGGTTATTTATTAATAAACTACCCACATTTAATTATTTTCTATTTTTATTTCAAATTAATCTCTTGAACTTTAAACTAAATAAATTTTATCACATATTACTTTTTAATACATATAACCTTAGAAATATTAAAATGCTAGTTAACTATATATTCTATTAGGTTAAACCTAACCTTTAATTTCTAAGAATATTCCTTTAACAACAATAATCTACTGCTTAATTATAATGCTCAAAAATTTCATTTTTAGAAAATTATAAATATTTAAGACTTAAAATTCCAGTATAAATAAATTCCTTTATACACATTATATATATTGTTGGTACTTCCAACAAAGAGGTTCTTAAAATAAGGAGGAATTTATTATGGAACACAATTCTAGCATAGGATGTACAGTTAATGAATGTAAGCACCACTGTCATGATGACAATTATTGTACTCTAGACAAAATCCAAGTTATAAAAAATAGCGCTGATGTTAATTCTACTGAATGTACTGACTGCGGAAGCTTTGAAAAAAAATAATATTTTTTTCATTCTAACACCATAAAAAGGAGACTAAATTTAGTCTCCTTTTGTAATTATTTTTCTTATTTAAATTTTTTATTTAAAGCTTTCTAGAACTCTATTTTAATTACATAAGTGGTGCAAATACTCTAATAACTGCTCTTAAAATTCTAGTTGGCATTTTAACCTTAGCACAATCCTCTAAGGTTATTCTCTGACACTTTTCTAGTGTTTCTAAGAAATCTTCTTTTATTTGCATTACAGATTTAGTTTTATATAACCATACTCCACATTCAAAATGAAGATATAAACTTCTATAATCCATATTAATTGTACCTACTGTACCAATCTCATCATCAGATACAAAAGTTTTTGAATGAATAAACCCTGGAGTATATTCATATACCTTAACACCCGCTTCTATAAGCTGGTGATAATAGGCTCTTGTTACTATATGTGCATACCATTTATCCTCAATATGAGGAGTAACTATTTTAACATCTACTCCACTTTTAGCTGCAAGCGTAAGTGCTGTTACAAGCTCATTATCAACAATAAAATATGGAGTATTTATGTAAACATAATCTTTAGCTTTATTTATAATATTTAAATAAACATTCTCTCCAACTATTTCATCATCTAAAGGACTATCTCCATAAGGCTGAACATATCCATCACTTTCAAATTCATCTTCATGATGAAAATATGGATAGTACTTTTCATATGCTTCTTTACCTTCACTATAAAAATTCCAAGTTTGAAGAAACATAACTGTTAAATTCCAAACAGCATCCCCTTTTAGCATTATAGATGCGTCTTTCCAATGTCCAAACCTAACAATTTCGTTTATATATTCATCTGCTAGATTTATTCCTCCAGTAAAACCTGTATGTCCATCTATAACTGTTATTTTTCTATGATCACGATTATTCATTCTTAAAGATAAAAGCGGAACAAATGGGTTAAATACCATACATTTTATTCCCTTAGCCTCTAAACGCTCATTATATTTATAAGGGAGAGTTCCTAAACATCCCATATCATCATAAACAAATCTAACCTCTACACCTTCTTTAACTTTTTGTTCTAATATTTCAAGAATACTATTCCACATAACTCCTTCATGAACTATGAAATATTCCATAAATATATAGTGCTTGGCTTTCTTAAGTTCTTCTTTTAATCTTTCAAAAAACACCTCTCCTGGTGATAAATATTCTGTAATTGTGTTTTTATATACTGGGAATTGAGAGTAATTAGCTATATATCTAGACTGATTAGCTATACTCTTATCTAAATTTTCTAATTCCTCTATTACTTTTCCATCATTATATAATAAATGCTTGGTTTCATCATGAGAAGCTTGAATTTGCTTTCTAAACCTCTTACTTGTCTTATTTCCACCAAATATTAAATAAAATAATCCTCCAAAAACAGGCACCAATAATACAGGCACAGCCCATGCTAACTTATAGGACGGATTATCTTTTCTACTTACAATATAAATAAAAACTACTACACTAATAAAAATAAATAGAAAATATAGATAAACGAAATCTTCACTTACCTTCCATATAGCAGCTATTAATATAACCAACTGTATGAATATGAGAAATCCAACTATAAATGTTCTACTTAATAATTTTTTCAAAAACTTCTCCATTTTATCCTCCTTAATCCTATAAAAACCACTATATTTATTGGATCAAAAACCTTACATAACCAAACCTTTTTGCTAATCCATTAGCTCCCACCCTTTTATTGCCACTTTATAATATAGCCATCTAGGTGTGAATTTACTAACAAAATAAAGAATCTTATTACAAACCCCAGGTATAACAATAACCTTTAATTTTTTATCTATATTTTTTAAACTTATTTCTACAACATCTTTAGTACTCATCCATCTTACAAGACCTTTGTTTTTAAGCTTATTTTCTTCCATATTCAACTTGCTATGAAAATCTGTTCTCGTAAATCCTGGACAAAGACATTGAACCTTAATATTGTTTCCTATAAGTTCCATAGCTAAACACTGTGAAAAGCTTATTAGAAAAGCTTTTGTGGAACAATACATAGCTGAACTTGGGAAAACATTAAACCCTGCCATAGAACTAACATTTATTATATATCCTTTATTGTTTTTTTTCATTTGCTTACTTATGCTATGACATAATTTCATAGTAACTAACATATGTACCTTTGCCATATCAAGCTGCTTATTATATTCATCCCTTGTAAATGAATCATCAGCTCCATACCCAGCATTATTTACTAAGAATTCTATATTATCTTTTTCTTCTAATCTTTCAACAAAGTCATTAAATTCAACATCATTAGTTAAATCTAAAATTTCAATTGAAACCTCTACCTTAAATTTATCCTTTATTTCTTTAGCAACTTCATTTATTCTTTCCACTCTTCTACCAACTATTATTAAATCATATCCTTCCTTCGCTAACTGGAAGGCATATTCTTTTCCAATACCACTAGTTGCTCCAGTAATTACAGCAACTTTATTTACTTCTTCTATATTTCTCCCCTCCTTTACATAGATAAATATTTTACTAAAATACATAAAATAAAAACTACTTCAAGTAATTTTTATTATTTTTAAACTCAATTTAAAATTTTCATAATATTATTCATTCAATTATGTATTTAAATGATTTATTTTTAATTATTATACTATAAAACACCATTGTAAGTAATTTATATTAGGTTCTTTAAAATATATTTTATTATATAATAAAAAAGCTAGAATACAAAGATTAACCTTTATATTCTAGCCTTTGATAATTATATCTTATAAAAAGTCTCACACTCTGTTGAAGTAGATGTACTAGCCTCTGGTCCGAAAATTTGTATGTCAGTAGATGTACAAGTCATACCAACATTATATGTACAATTCATAGCATAACATTTTATTTTATGATCTACATCAGCTTGACTATCTAAAGCCTGCATTATTGTTCCTGCATAATTAGTGTTAAAAGCACTTTTAATAGCATTCATAAAAGTTCTTGGTGCAAAGGTCTCACAACAAGTTTCTTGTTTACTTTCAGCAGCCTGACCATCAACCTGAATAGTTAATGCTGAACACATACCATTAACATAGTTAATACAATTATGAGCTGAACATGCTAATCTTGTCATATTCAATACCCTCCTCAAAATAATTATTTGAAGTTATTTTTTGTACTTATTTTTAATTTATACTATATAAGTAAAAATTTCATATTACACTATTTTAATCTATTATATTTAAAATATTTATGGAAGATGTATTGAAGAAATGTTATGAGGTTAGAAAGTCTAACTTATGTGAATATTGATTTTTAAATAAAAAAAAGAAGCACTCGATGGTATCAGTCATCAAGTACTTTTTAATTTTGGAATCAGTTGCCATTTGATTCTACTTATATTATTTCATAAGCACTATTTAATATACACTATTTTTATCTACTTGTCATAACTATTTTGTTAACTTTTTGTAAACTAATAGTTTTTGTAAAATTTATTTAATAAATTACGCATATTACTTAAAAATATTACTTAAAATTTATAAATATTTGGATTAATAATTTAATTTACAAAATATTAATATTTATTCTTATAAATATTTTCCTGTTAAATTCTATTATAAAAGCTTGTAGAATAAAAAATAAAATTAAAAAGCCTCATATTTTAATGGTTATAAAAATTTATAAAATAAAAAATAGGTAGCTAATGCTACCTATTTTCTATATACTTGTAAAATTATTTTACAACTTCAACTTTTACTATGTTAGTGTTTCCTTCGTTAGCTGGTACACCTGCAACAACTACAGCTGTATCTTCTGCTTTAACGAATCCAGCATTTTTAGCTATTTCAACAGCGTTTTCCATTGTAGCATTTTCAGCAACAACTGGGTAAACTCCGAAGCATAAAGCAACTTTCTTAGCAACTCTTTCATTTGGAGTTATAGTAACGATTGGTGCATCTGGTCTGCATTGAGATATTCTCTTAGCAGTAGCTCCTGATTGAGTTAATGAAACTATAGCAGCTGATTTTAATTCGTGTGCAGCGTTACAAGCAGCTCTTGAGATAACTCCTGGTACAGCTGGTATGTGTTTTTTAGCTTTTGAAGCAGCTAACTCGTAGCTTAACATTTCTTCAGATTTAGTAGCTATTTTAACCATAGTCTCAACAGCTTCTACTGGCCAGCTTCCGTTAGCTGACTCACCACTTAACATGATAGCATCAGTACCATCTAAGATAGCGTTAGTTACGTCTGAAACCTCAGCTCTTGTTGGTCTTGGGTTTCTCATCATTGAATCTAACATTTGAGTAGCAGTTATAACTGGTTTTCCAGCATTGTTACATTTTTCTATTATCATTTTTTGAACTGAAGGAACGTCTTCCATTGGTATTTCAACACCAAGGTCTCCTCTAGCTACCATGATACCATCTGAAGCTTCGATGATAGAATCTATGTTATCAACACCTTCTTGGTTTTCGATTTTTGAGAATATTTGTATATCAGCTCCACCATTAGCAACTAATACTTCTCTTATAGCTTTAACGTCTTCTGCTTTTCTTATGAATGAAGCAGCAACCATGTTAACGCCCATTTCACAACCGAATATTAAGTCAGCTCTGTCTTTATCAGTCATAGCTGGTAATTTTATTGATACTCCAGGAACGTTAACTCCTTTGTGAGTTCCAACTAAACCAGTGTTTCTTACGATACACTTAACAGCGTTACCTTCTACAGATACAACTTCTAATCCAACTAAACCGTCGTCTATTAAGATAGTATCTCCAGCTTTAACGTCTTTAGCTAATCCTTCGTAAGTTACTGAACATTTAGTAGTATCACCTACTACATCTCCTCCAGCATATATAGTAAATTCAGTTCCAGCAGTTAATTCAACTTTGCTTGGCTCGAATTTTCCAGTTCTTATTTCTGGTCCTTTAGTATCTAATAATATAGCTACTTCTTTACCTAATTTTTTTGATATTTCTCTTACTTTAACCATTCTTCCTTTGTGCTCTTCATGGTCACCATGTGAGAAATTGTGTCTTGAAGCGTTCATACCTGCTTCGATTATTTTTGTTAAGATTTCTTCATTTTCACTAGCTGGTCCGATAGTGCATACTAATTTTGTTCTTCTCATTTAAAAAACACTCCCTCGTAAAAAATTAACCCTAAGTTTAAAATATATAATAAATAATAAATTGAAAAATTTATTATGTCATTAACTAAAATTATTTGTTTATAGCTTTAGCCATTTCATATAGATTTTCATCAAAGCTTCTTTCTATATCTAAAGCTTCATCTATATCCATATCAAATATTTTGTTTTCTTTAATTCCTATAACTTTTGAAGTTTTTCCTTCTAATAACACTTCTACAGCTTTAGCTCCCATTCTTGATGCTAATACTATATCATCAGCAGTTGGTGATCCACCTCTTTGAATATGTCCTAAAATTGTAGCTCTAGTTTCTATACCTGTTACAGATTCTATTTCTTTAGCTAATTCAGCTGATCCTCCAACGCCTTCAGCAACAACTATTATGCTGTGAGTTTTTCCATTTGCTCTACCTTCTAAGATAGTTTTGATTAATTCATCTTTATCAAATGGCATTTCTGGAACAATTATAGCTTCTGCTCCACCTGCGATACCAGCATATAAAGCAAGGTCTCCACAGTTTCTTCCCATAACTTCTACGATAGATACTCTTTCGTGTGAAGTTGATGTATCTCTTAATTTGTTTATAGCATCTACTACAGTGTTTAATGCAGTATCAAATCCTATAGTATAGTCTGTGTAAGATAAGTCGTTATCGATAGTTCCTGGTAATCCAACAGTCTTAACTCCTAATTTTGAAAGAAGTTTAGCTCCCATGAATGATCCATCTCCACCTATAACTACTAAAGCTTCAACGCCATAAGCTTTTAATATTTGTGCAGCTTTTTCTCTTACTTCTTCTTGTTTGAATTCTAAACATCTAGCAGTTCTTAAGATTGTACCACCTCTGTTTATGATTTCTGAAACAGATTTTCTATCCATTTTGAATAGTTCTCCGTTTATTAATCCAGCGTATCCTCTTTGAACTCCCATTACTTCAAGTCCATTGTGTAAAGCCATTCTTGTAACCGCTCTTAAAGCAGCGTTCATTCCTGGTGCATCTCCACCACTTGTTAAAACAGCAATCTTTTTCATAATATTTTCCTCCTCTACACCACTTGGGACAAGTTCAGTCCCAACAGTGCCAAATATTACCCACATTTTTAAGATATTATTTATATATGTTAAATGTTTATCAATTTTAAACTATTTGAAAATCTTATCTCAAAACTTAAATACCCTACGTAACTTTGTTAATACTATTCTACCACAATTAATTGTACTTAAAGTAGTGTCCATTTTCAACCTTTTTATGTAGAATTAAAGAAAAAAAACTCGATATTTGATAATTTTTTCAATAATTATTATGCTCTAATTTCATTTTAATATTTAAATAAATATTAAAAGTTATAAGTCAAAATTTAACTATACAGCTCGTTTTAAACTAAATTAACACTTTTTTTATAAAAAAATTTGTTTAATTATGTAAAAAGAATATATTTTTTTAATTTTAAGAAAATTTACAAATTTATTTTATCACTTTTTGAAAAAAAGTCCACTTTAAGAGGAGTTTTTACGAGTGCTTCTTCTAAAATATCTCTCCAAAACTCAATAAGTAATCGTTAATACTTATCTATTTAGAAAATATTTTTAACTCATAACTTCCCTCTTACAAGTGGACATTAATTTCCTATTTTGTTTATTTTTTCACCATTCCCCGAATTCTAAGAACTAAGTTTCAACTACTTTTACATTCTCTTTGCCAAATTTACTGATTAAAAAATCTATTACATCGGTCTCTAAATTAACCCACATATCTCTATTTAATCTAAAAGAGGCTTTTTCTTTTTCAGCAAAAACATACACTGGAGAATCTCCTTTGTATTGTGATAATAAAACTTTTAATGGCTTAACTATCATATTAGCTTTTGCCTTATCTTCTACCTTTATATAAACCTTAGATGAATTCATTAACTCTAATGGTTGTATGTCCTCACAAAGTATCTTTGGCTCTTCATCTTCTTTTAGAGAAACTCTTCCTCTTATTAAAACAAAAGAATCTTCATTCACTAGGGTATTACATTTTTCTAAAGTTTTTGGGAATATAACACATTCTAAATATCCTGTTAAATCCTCAATTTTTGCAAATGCCATAAGTGTATTATTTCTAGTTACTTTTCTAGATACATTAGTAAGAATTCCTCCTACAATTACCCTTGTTCCATCACTTAAAGAATTATCTATAACTAAATCTTCTAATTCAACATCCTTCTGTTCGCTTAAATTCTTTTGAGCCTCAACTATTTTTTCTATAGTTATTGAAGTTTGCTCCTTTAAAGGCTTTTCATAGTCATCAAGAGGATGCCCACTCATATAGAGACCTGTCATCTCTTTTTCCATAGCAAGCATATACTTTTTATTAAACTCTTTTATATTAGGATAACTAATCTCTAAATTATTACTTTCCTCTTGTATAGCTCCAAATAAAGACATTTGACCATCTATGTTCTTCTTTCTTTGAGAGTAAACTCCATCCATTATCCTTTCAAAAACAGATAATAATTGTGATCTATATACCTTTAAGCTGTCAAAGGTTCCAGCCTTAATCAAACTCTCAACAGCTCTCTTATTAACAATACTTAAATCTATCTTATTACAAAAATCCATAAGAGAATTAAATTTACCTTTTTCATCTCTAGAAGAAGATATGTTAGCAACAACGTTAATTCCAACGTTCTTTATAGCTCCCATACCAAATCTTATGGTATCTCCTTTAACAGTAAACTTAGTGTAACTTTCATTTATATCTGGTGGTAACACCTGAATTCCAAGCTTTTCTGCACTTCTTATATATTCAGATACCTTATCACTGTTTCCCATAACAGAGTTAAGCATAGCTGCTAAAAACTCTACTGGATAATATCTCATTAAGTATGCAGTTTGAAATCCTATTACGGCATAAGCAGCAGCATGACTTTTGTTAAATGCATAAGATGCAAAATCCATCATGGAGTCAAATATTTTATTGGCTGCCTCAGCTGATATTCCATTTCTTAAGCAACCTGGCACCTCAATATTTCCATTTTCGTCTTCAACTCCATAAATGAAGTTCTTTCTTTCCTCTTCCATTACCTTATGCTTTTTCTTAGACATGGCTCTTCTAACAAGGTCACTTCTTCCCATAGAATACCCTGCTAGCTTTCTAACAATCTCCATAACCTGCTCTTGGTAAACCATAACTCCATAAGTTACGTTTAGTATACTTTCAAGTTCAGGAACTATATATTCTACTGATTTAGGATCTCTTTTTCCATCAATATATCTTGGTATTTCCGCCATTGGACCAGGTCTATAAAGAGAAATCCCCGCTATAATATCCTCTAGACAGTCTGGTTTTAACTCTTTCATGAAAGAAGTCATACCAGCTGACTCTAACTGGAATACCCCTACTGTATGTCCTTCTCCAATCATTTTATAAACTTCTTTATCGTCAAAGTCTAGATTATCTAAATCTACCTCTACGCCTCTATTGTACTTAATCATATCAACAGCATCACGCATAACAGTTAAAGTTCTAAGTCCTAAGAAGTCCATCTTTAATAATCCAAGCTCCTCAAGAGTTGTCATATCAAACTGAGTTACTATAGACTCGTCATTTTTTTGAAGTGGAACATACTCAACTAAAGGCTGAGATGCTATAACAACACCAGCAGCATGAGTTGATGAATGTCTTGGAAGCCCCTCTAGTCTTCTGCTAACATCTATAAGTTCCTTCACTCTCTCTTCACTATCATATATAGTTTTAAGCTCTGGATTCAGATCTAAAGCCTTATCTATAGTAACTCCAAGTACTGTAGGAATTTGTTTAGCTATTCTATCAACCTCTGCATAGGTGTAATTCATGGCTCTTCCTACATCTCTTATGCAAGCTCTTGCAGCCATTGTTCCAAAAGTTATAATCTGAGATACATTATCATGTCCATACTTTTCAACAACATAGTCTATAACTCGCTGTCTTCCCTCATAGCAGAAGTCAGAATCTATATCGGGCATACTTACCCTTTCAGGATTTAAGAAACGCTCAAAAAGCAAGCTATATTTCATAGGGTCAATCTTTGTTATACCTAAAGTATAGGCAACTAAAGCACCTGCAGCAGACCCTCTCCCTGGTCCTGTTGGTATTCCATTATCATTAGCGTATTTAATAAAGTCCCAAACTATTAAGAAGTAATCTACATATCCCATCTGCTTGATTACTCCAAGCTCATATTCTAATCTTTCTATATCTTCTTTAACACGCTCATTACTTTCCCCAATTTCATATACCTTATCTATATCATATTCCCCATTATCCTTAAGTGGCTTAAGCTCTTCTAATCTATCTATAAGACCATCAAAACAAGTTTTTCTTAAATAGTCAAAAGGCTCTACCCCTTCTGGTAATGGGAACTTAGGTAGCTTTGATACATGGAACTCATAATCAAAGTTACATTCTTCAGCAATTTTTAAAGTGTTTTCTAAAGCTTCTGGAACGTAATCAAACATATCCCACATTTCTTCTGGTGATTTTAAATAAAATTGATCTGATGGATATCTTCTTCTATTTGGGTCATCAACAGTCTTTCCAGTTTGAATACACATAAGTATATCATGAGCCTTTGAGTCTTCTTGATTTATGTAGTGAACATCATTAGTTGCTACTAATGGAATATTAAGTTCCTTAGCTAACTGTATATTTACTTCATTAACCTTCTTTTGCTCTTCCATACCATGATTTTGAAGTTCTAAATAAAATCCATCCTTAAAGGTGTCTCTATAGAATGTTGCAGCTTCTCTAGCCTTATCTATATTTCCATTTAAAATAGCCTTCTGAACCTCTCCTCCCAGACAAGCACTTAAGGCTATTATTCCTTCTGAATGTTCTTTTAAATACTCTCTATCAATTCTTGGTTTATAATAAAATCCCTCAATAGATGCTACAGAAACAATCTTCATAAGGTTCTCATATCCCTTTTCATTCTTAACAAGAAGAACTAAATGATATGTTTTATTATCTTCATCATTACTTTTTATCTTTCTAGACTTAGGCACAACATAAACTTCACAACCTAAAATTGGCTTTATACCTTGTGCTTTAGCCTCTTTATATAAGTCAACACATCCATACATAACACCATGGTCAGTTAATGCTATACTTTCCATTCCAAGTTCCTTTGCTCTTTCAATAAGTGGTTTTATCTTTCCAGAACCATCAAGCAAGCTATACCCTGAGTGTAGATGTAAGTGACAAAACTTTTTATCCCCCATTTCCTTCACATCCTTCCTTCTCATATTGTTTCTATCAAATATTTTTAATGATATATAAACTACTATTTTTCTAATTTTAATTTAAATAAATAGTCATTTTTTTTATTAAAATTACATACTAAAAGCTATGTTTTTATTTAAGTGTAATATATTAATTTTACCATATTAAATAAAAATACACTAAGAAAACTTTGTTGTATTAATTCTAATTATTAACCTCTTAAACAAAAATAATCTTTTTATGAAAACATATCTAATTTACCATATTAATTTCAATTATTGGCTTTAATATCTTAGTTTATAAAGTAAAATTTTTTAATTATTAATTTATAATACTCCTAAAAATCAGTCAAGTTTTAAATAAACATTCAAAACTTTTTATTATTTGTAAATAAAATGAAAATACTCATTTTTTTATGGAACAATTCTGTATAATTTACTCTCTAATAGTTGAAAAAGGAGGGATGATATTGGAACTAATAAGTTTTTTTAATAAAAATTCATTTAATAAAGTTTCATACAAAAAATTAACTAAAGAGGACCTATCTCAAAACTTTGAACTATTAATAAAAGAAAATCTCACATCTATGTATAGAGTTGCTAAAGGTATTTTAAAGATTGAAGAAGATGTTGAAGATGCTATCCAAACTACTATTTTAATAGCCTTTAATAAGATTAATACCTTAAAGGATGAAAGCTATTTTAAAACATGGTTAATAAGAATTTTAATAAATGAGTGTAATAAAATTTATAAGAAAAATAAAAACAACCAAAAAGAAATATCTGATGAGTTATATACAACTCAAAACTATGAAAATATAGATTTATATGATGCGATTAAATGTTTAAAAGAAGACTTAAGAGTAATAACAATACTCTACTATTTTGATGATATGTCATATAAAGATATCTCAACAGCATTAAATATAGCTGAAGGAACTGTAAAATCTAGACTTTTTAGAGCAAAAGAAGCTTTATATGAAATTCTTAAGGACACTATTTAAGGGGGATGTATTTATGAGAGATGATTTTGATAAAAAACTTTTTGAACTGGCTAGAGGTTCTAAAGTAAGAGAACCAGAGACTTTAAAAACTAAAGTTGATTATACATGTAAAAATCTTAAGAAAAAGACATTTAACTTTAGACATATAGGAACAATAGCTGCTATGTTAACCTTTTGTATTTTAAGTATTGGACTTTGCTTTCCAACATACGCAATGAATATCCCAATTTTAGGTGACGTTGTAGAAGTTTTAAGTAATAAATTTAATCTAAGTGGTTATGAAATAAATGCACAAAACCTAAACTATGAAGTCAGCAATGAGGACTATACACTAACATTAGAAAGTGCTTATTATGATGGAATTGAAACAACAATCTTTTTTAAAATAAAAGGAAAGGAAAAATTAAATAGAACAGGCCAATACTTATTTGAAGCAGATTTTAAATATAGTGAGGATATTTCTTATGAAGGCGGTGTTGAAAAAAGAGAATTTATAGATGATTATACTTTTGCTGGTATGATGACTTACTATATAAGGCCTAATAGTGGAAACAAATTACCAGAAAAATTCAATATTAAATTAAATATTCCAAACATAATTGCAGACTCTGAACTAAGGGCAGTTAATAGTCCTACTTTAAATCTTTCTTTTGATATAAATGACTTAAAGGTGGAAGAAACTAAAATTGATAAAGAAATAAAAGCTAATGGAAATTCAATTGTTATATCATCCATACAAAAATATCCTACGTCTTTAATTATTAACTCTGATGAAAAAATTACTAATCCGGAAAGTGAATTGTCTTTTATACTTTGGCATGAAACTTTAGGCCAAGTTGACTATGGTGGCAATTATTTTCTTCCTAACAATCCTGGGAAACTATATATAGTTCCTAAAACTAGAAGTAAACTCCATGCAGATAATCTTGTGAAGGAAACTATGCCTTTATCAATAGGTGAAACTAATACTTTTGGAAAAGTTGGGACAATAGCTATAGAAAATATAGAAGTTAAAGAGGGGAAAACCTATCTATCAATAAGGAGAACAGGTGATATATCTTCTTATGATTTTAAGATTATTGAAAAAGAAAATACCAATTCAAAAATTAATATGTATGAGATGTATGAATATGAAACAAAAGCTCTAGGGATATTAGATACAATAACAACATATGTTATATCAGATTTTGACACTAACACTGACTATCTTTTAGAATATGAATATATTTCAAATGATGATATTGAAATATTATATGACCAAATAATAGAAATAAATTAAGGATTATATTAAAACTCAATAATAAAACTTGTAAATAGTATGGAGAGAATATCTAGATAAACTCTTAGTCAAATCTAGATATTCTCTCCAAATATATTTATAAGTTTTATTGAGTTATTTTGATATACTTCTTAAAAAATTACTTAAAAGTATTTTTTACATCATCTATAGATTGTTGAAGCTTAACTCTGGCATCATATGCTGATTTTTCAATATCTTTCATAGAATTAACAAATTCATCTGCTGGCATAGCCATTAATTTGTCTTTATTAGCCTTTAACTCATTTTGAACATTGCTTATAGACATTTTTAAATTATCTATATTCTCTACTATTTTTTTATTCGCTTCATTAACTTTTGAATCATTATGAGAAAGTTTACTATTAAGCTCATTCTTTAAGTTAGTAAGTTCAGTATCTAAATTTGTATAGTATTTTTTATAAGCGTCATAAGTTGCCTGCTTAGTTTCCTCTGTTACACCTGAGAAATCATATTCTGCTGCAAGTTTTATGTCTCCCATATAAGCCTTAATCTTTTCTTCTAACATTGTTAAGTACTCTGATGGATTATTCGCTGTTGTTCCAGGTGCTCCAGGCATTTCAGTCGCTTTTTTTGTACATCCAACCATGCTTATAAGACCGAAAACCATAATCCCTAATAAAAGCCAACTTATTTTTTTAAATTTCTTTACCATAATTAATACCTCCATATGAAATAATATTATTTTCAAAATTAGTTTCTCCATTAGTAAAATTAATATTATCTCAACATTAGGTATATTTTTTATAAGGCTCTGTTTTAGTTGAATGTTAATTTTTAAATAGATTCGTAGAACTATCTAAAAATCAACACTTTACTGAAATATAGCCTTAAATAAAAAAACTTTTAAGTTTTTCTAACAGCAAATATAATATTTGCTGTTAAAATAATCACTTAAAAGATTTTAAAAAGTTTGCTAGAAGTTACCTGTTCTAAGTTCTTCAGCTATTTTTTCAATTTTTCTTAATCTATGATTTACTCCTGATTTACCAACTGGAGGCTCAAGCATTTCCCCAAGCTCCTTTAATGATTCCTCAGGATAAGTTAATCTTAGCTCTGCAACCTCTCTTAAATTTTTTGGAAGTCTTGCAAGACCAATCTCTCTCTCTATAAGTTTTATACTCTCAACCTGTCTAACTGCTGCATTTACAGTTTTGCTAAGGTTTGCAGTCTCACAGTTTACAAGTCTATTTACATTGTTCCTCATTTCCTTCATAATTCTAATGTTTTCAAGTTCTAGAAGTGCTGTATGAGCTCCAATTATATTTAATAAATCAACTATCTGCTCTCCTTCTTTTATATAGACTATGTAACTATTTTTTCTTTGTATTACCTTTGATTTTAAACCAAATGTATTGATAAGTTTTCCTAAATCCTCTGCATATTCTTGTGAATGAGTAACAAACTCTAAATGATAAGTTTTTTCAGGATTACTTATACTTCCACCACCGATAAAAGCCCCTCTAATATATGCCTTTTTCTTAGCTTCTGTATCAACTAAATCTTCATCTATATGATAGTCTAATGACATTATTCCTTCTATTTCCCTTAATATTCCTGTTATTTCAAGTAACTTTTTTACTCCCATGTCTTCAGTTACAACAACCATATAAATATTATTTTTCTTTAAGGAATTACTTTTTTTAACCATAAGCTTTGCGTGTATGTCAAAGTAATCCTTTAATATAGTAAACATCAATCTTGCCGATGCAGGATTTTCTGTTGTCATTTTGAAGCTTATTTGTCTACCACTAAAAGCAAGTGTTCCACAAACCTTCATGATAGCTGATATTTGAGCAAGAGCTTCTTCCTTTGATATATCAATATATCTACATATTTCTCCCTTTACTTTTGCTGAAAATGACATGATTGCTCCTTCCTATTTAAACTTTCTCTTTTCTTGATTCTTTGTGATAAATATATATACTCTAAAATTTTCTTTCTATCATATAATAAATGCTTTTCCATTACTGTTTCAATGAGAAGTTGTGCCAAATACTCTGAATTATGTCTTATATAATCCCCATTTACTTTTATTAAATCACCTTCAATAACACACAATCCCATTTTCTTAAGCTTATTTATATCAAGCTCTACAAATTCAGAATTCTTTTCTAAATATTTTTGTTTTAGCTCTTCTGAAATATCTTTAGAGTTTGCAATTATACAATCTACCATATCTTTCCCACAATGATCTAATATAACTTTAACATGATCAGAAACCTTAAATCCATCAGTTTCACCTGGTTGGGTCATTATATTACAATTATATATTTTAAACGCTTTACTCTTCTTTATAGCCTTAGTTATATCTTTTACCAGAAGATTAGGTAATACACTAGTATATAAACTTCCTGGTCCTAAAACTATAGCATCAGCATCCTCTATTGCTTCTAATGCTCTATCTAAAGCTTTAGCATCTTCTGGTATTATTTTTAATTTTTTTATTGGACTACTTTGGTCTATAACTTCCTCTCCTATTAAAGATTCCCCTCTTACCTTATGTCCATTCATAAGTTCAGCTTCTAAAATCATATTTTCTAAAGTTACAGGTAAAACTTCACCCTTAACCGCAAGGACAGAGCTCATTTTTTGAACAGCGTCCTCAAAATTTTCAGAAATTCCATCCATAGCAGCTAAGAATAAATTACCAAAGCTCTGGCCCTTTAGTCTACCATCATTAAATCTATATTGCAATAATTCATTCATTAAAGGTTCTGTATTAGCTAATGCTAATATACAGTTTCTTATATCACCTGGAGGAAGCATACCTAAATCCTCTCTAAGAATACCAGATCCACCACCATCATCTCCAACTGTTACTACCGCAGTTATATTTGATGTATAATGTTTAAGTCCTCTAAGCATTGTAGAAAGGCCTGTCCCACCTCCTATAACAACGATTTTAGGACCTTTTATTAAAAGTCTGTCATCTTCTATTAAATCTTCTAAATCATCTTCTTCAATAGATAAATTTATATATCCTTTGTTTACTAGCGAAACTACAGATTTAACACACCAAACTATGGATTTATAACCAACTAACCCCGAAAAAAATATAAGAATTATAAATATAGCTTTATCTTGAATATTAGTTACATGTCTCTCACCAATTAACTTTGCCATAGCGATAGCCATAGTAATTATAGATGCCAAAGCCATAAATATGTATCTTTTAACTTTGATACCAGGCTTAAGCATTTTTTTCGTCATCATAGTTTTCTATCCCCTCTATTTATATCCTCATTAATATCTCTATGCTCTAAGCTAACACTAAAGCCTTTAGATAGTAGTTCTTTGTATAAAGCATTTGCTATTGCTACTGATCTATGTCTTCCCCCTGTACATCCTATAGAAATAATAAGCTGTCTTTTTCCTTCTTTGATATAGTTAGGAATTAAGAACTCTGACATATCTGTAAGTCTTGATAAGAAACCTTTAGTTTCTTCTTGAGCAAGCACATAATTTTTAACAGGTTCATCTTCTCCTGAAAATGGCTTTAACTCTGGAATATAAAATGGATTAGGTATAAATCTAACATCAAAAACTAAATCTGAATCTGAAGGAATACCATATTTAAATCCAAAAGATAAAATAGTTATTGAAAGATTTTGCTCAACTGGTTTACCATCTCCATATAAAAGATTTATTTTTTCTCTTAAATTTCTTATAGGATAATTTGAAGTATCAATTATATTATCAGCTCTATCCTTAAGCTCTCTAAGTCTCATTCTCTCTTCACTTATACCAGTTATTATTCTTCCATCTGGTGAAAGTGGATGACTTCTTCTAGTCTCTTTAAATCTCTTAACTAAAACTTCATCTGAAGCTTCTAAGAATAAAATTTCATAATTAAAATTATTAGCTTTTAAATATTCTATACTTTCAAATAAATCGTCAAAGAATATTCCACCTCTTATATCTATTACTAAAGCTATCTTATCTATTTTACCTTCGCTTTGAACACAAGCTTCAGCAAACTTTGGTATTAACTTTGGAGGTAAGTTGTCCACACAAAAATATCCTAAATCTTCTAAGCTTCTTGTTGCTTCTGTTTTTCCTGCACCTGAAAGCCCAGTAACTATTACAAATCTCATATTATCATCTCCTAAATATATAATTCATTTTATCTGATAGCTTCTAATTTTTAACTTCAAAATTAAAATATTAAACCTATACTGAATTCTAGTAGTACTTTTTAAAGAATATACTATCTCATCACAATTAAAGTCCATCTTATATTACAATGCTAAAATATATTAAACTAAATTGAATTTAAATATAACTTTTAAAGTTTAATTAAAATCAGTTAAATTTCGAAACATAAGAAATGCTTTAATCACTTAGTAATTAAAGCAAATTCAATAATTTTATAAATAAATTATAACATAAAATAAGGTAATTATTACTCATTTTATAAAGCTGTCTATTTTATAAATTTTCCTCTAAATAACTCTTCATAAGTCTAATTAATTCTTTATTTTCATATTCTTTTCCAATACTTATTCTCATCCACTGAGGATATCCTAATAAGTAACCTGGTCTAATTATATACCCATTTTGCAGTAAATAGTTAAAAAACTTTTTGTCATCACATTTAACATTTACCAGTATAAAATTTGCATCAGATTTTACGTATTTTAATCCCATATTCTCAAATTCTTGTTCTAAGTAATCTCTTTGTTTTTTATTGAAGTCTTTAACCACTTCTAAGAATTCCTTATCTTTTAAAGCTTCTATAGCAGCAACCTGTGCATAAAGATTAACATCAAAGGAATTAACAACTCTATTAAAATAATCCACAAGTTCTTTTCTTGCAACTCCATAACCAACTCTTAAAGATGCTAAACCATAGGCTTTTGAAAAAGTTCTAAGAACTATTAAATTTTCATATTTATTTAAAAGTTCTATGGAATCTGGATAATCTTCTCTAGAAACATAATCTACATAAGCTTCATCCATTATTATATAAACACTCTTCGGTATCCTATCTAATAACTCCTTTATATCTTCTATTCCAAAGGAATTTCCTGTTGGATTATTGGGATTACAGAACCATATTGTTCTTGTATTAGGCGTAATTGCATTAACCATTTCCTCTAAATCCAATTTCATATCCTTCAAGGGAATCTTAATTGCTTTACCACCCATAAGTTCTATATTGGTCTCATATCTAGGAAATGTAACTTCTCCTACTATGTTTTCTTCTCCTGAATTTATTAATGTATTACATATAACTTTTATTAGCGAATCAGATCCAGCTCCACAAAAAATCTGATTTTCACTTACACCTAAATTTTCTGCTAAAAGACTCTTCAACTCAAAGCTATTTGCATCTGGATAAAGAAATGTTTCATCAACTAATTTCTTTAATCCTTCTTTTACCTTAGGAGAACATCCTAATGGATTTTCATTTGATGCTAGTTTAACTACTTTTTCAAGCCCTAGTTCTCTTTTAACTTCTGATATAGGTTTTCCAGCTACATACTTCTCAATCCTTAAGACCTCATCTCTAACTTTAAACTTCATCTTAATAGCCTCCTTTAAATTATTATTAAAAAATCAGTTCATTTTCCTAAAAAATCAATTCAAAAAATTACTAATTAGCAAACTTAAAAATTACTAATTCATAAAGTTTTTATACCATTATACAAATCGAATTCTCACTACTCTAGTTTTAAAATTATTTTAATGAGAATTCCTATATTTTCTCACAGTATACCTCTATACCTTTTCCTTAAATATTAACTAACTAAAAAATTTGACTATATCAAAACTTCAATATAAAACTTATAAATGCGTTCTGAGAATCACTGAATTTCATTAAGAATTTATAAGTTTTATTTATAAGTTATTTTGATACAATCCCTAAATAAAATTCATACCTATTATAAAATTTTAAAAAAACTTATTTAATTTTGAAGCATTTTCTTTTTTCTTACGAACTAATTAATAGAAACATTGTTAAATAAAGTTATATTTAACTTAGCACTTAATTTATTAAAATACTTATTCTTACAATTTATTAATTATTATGAAATTAATTGTATAATTATAAATAAGTCTATACGGAGGTGAAACGTAGAAAGTTTCTTTTAACTTTCTAAGATTAATTATGAAAAAATTTGATTTAATTGATATAAATGAAGATATCCTACCTGATGTTGAACTTTCAGATGAACAGAGGAAAAAAATAAAAAAAATTTTTAAGAATTTAATTAACCCATATTTATCTTTAGACAAAAATTCAGTTGGTATTGATTTATCAAACTCTAACCTGTCTAAGATTACAAATAATCTTGGCAATTCATCTAAAGAGGTTCTTAACCATGTTAAAGGTGGAAAAATACTAAGGGATTTAGTAATAGAAGCCTTAGATAAAGAATGCCCTATTAACGGAAATGATATTTTATATAAAACATTATTATATATTCCTGTGGATTACTCTTTTAAAACAGTCGGTATATTATATTCCGACTCTGTTTTCTCACACAGAATATATGTTACAAAAGATGAACTATTTATTTATAACCTAGATAATTACTTTAGAGTTATAAATACAACTAAATTACCTTTAAAATATATCCAATCTGCTTTTATAAGCAAATATGATAAAAAAAATTATATACCTTTTAGCTGTAATACCTTAATTATTAATTTAGATAAATCAACTAAAAATAACCTTTCACTTCCTAGTACCTATTACTTAGTTGGTGAAAAAGGAGAGAATGTTCCAGAGCTCTATGAACTCTTAAATACACTTCATTCTTTAGGTGTTGATACTACCCCTTTAGAAGTAACTTCTAGAGAAAAGACCAAAAATTTAATAATCACTGTAATAGCAATTATATTTTTTATCCTCTTGTTTATTTCTCAAATAGTCTTAAACTTACCAACTTAAAATTTCAATAAAAAATTAGTTTGGAGAGGATACTATGGAAAATACCTTTATAGAAGAATTAAAAAAAGGAAATCCCAATGCACTTGAGTATGTTTTAGATATCTTTGGAAATTTAATATATAAATTAGCTTATATGCAACTTAACTCAAAAGAACTTAGTGAAGAATGTGTAAATGATGTACTTTTAAAAGTTTGGGAAAATATACAGGGATATGACTATGATAAAAGTAAATTTAAAAACTGGCTAGCTGCTATAACTAAATATAGTGCTATTGATATTCTTAGAAAAGAAAAAAAACATTTTGAAAATATAAAGCTTAAAGAGGAAAGTAAAGATACTGATTCTGTTGAAGAACAAGTCATATCAAGAGCTGAGTTAGAAGCTATAAAAAAAGAAATTAATAATTTTAAAGAATTAGATAGAAAAATATTTATTCAACGCTTTTTCTTAAATAAAAGTATTAAAGATATAGCTAATGACTTTAATATGACACCCAAAGCTGTGAGTCTCAGGATTTTGCGAGGACGCAAAAAGCTATCAATTACTAATGACGAAAATTATTCTGATGAAAGAATTACTTAATGAATACTTAGACTTATATATTAATTAAACTAAGGAGGTTTTTTATATGATAAACACTTTTAATCTAGTTGAAATAAATGATAATGACTTACCCGATATAAATCTCACTGAAGAACAAAAAAGAAGAATCAAAACAGCTATAAAATTTGCTATAAATCCATATTTAGAGAATAATTTTGATGATATTAATGCAGACTTTTCGCTTAAAAATATTATAAAAGTAGTAAATAATCTTGGTAATGAAGCCGATGATACTCTCAATTATGTTAGGAATGGTAAGGTATTAAGAGACATTGTCTTAGAAGCTTTAGATAAAGAATGTCCTATTCCTAAAGATAAACTTATTTATAAGACTTTATTGTATTCTTTTGATGACTATACTTTTAAAGTTTTATCAATAGGTTTCTCAAAAAACGCAGTTGCCTATAGAGTTTATGTTACTGAAGATAAACTTTTATTTTATAATTTAGACAGTTATTTTAGAGTTATAGACACAACAACAATTCCTATTAAATATATAAAAACAGCTTTTATATCAAATAAAAGTATAAGAGACTTTATGGAATTTAGTAGAAATACTCTTTTCATAGAATTTAATAAACTTGGAAAAAATGATTTAAATATACCTAAAAAGTATATGTTAGTAGGCTCCATAGAACACAATGATGATGATTTAAATAAATTTTTAGAAATTCTAAAATCTTTAAATGTAGAAAACATTAGAAAAGTAAAATTTCCTTATGGTAAAATTTTATTTTGGATCTCCAATATTTTCTTTGGAGTAACATTTATATACGTATTACTTAATATATTTCTACACTTATATTAAATACTAATTTAATTGAGAAATAAAAAATAGAGCCTTTATTAGGCTCTATTTTTATTTATTCTTTAATCTCTACCTATTATTCTAACTTCAGTGTGAAGATCAACACCAAAATTTTCTTTGACTGTTTTTTGAACATGAGCTATAACATCTAAAACATCTTTAGCTGTAGCCCCACCTTTGTTTATTACAAAACCTGAATGCTTTTCTGAAACAGCAGCTCCTCCTATTGAGAAACCTTTCAATCCTGAGTCTTGAATTAGCTTTCCAGCAAAATATCCTTCTGGTCTTTTAAATGTACTACCTGCTGATGGATATTCTAAAGGCTGTTTACTTTCTCTTCTGTTTGTAAGATCATCAATCTTATCTTTTATACTAGTATATTCTCCACTTTCAAGTTCAACTGTAGCTTCTAAAACCACATATCCTTTTTTCATAACTATTGAACTTCTATAACCAAGTTCTAATTCTTCTTTAGTTAAATCTTTAATATTATAATTTTCATCAATTACTCTAGCTGATTTTATTACATGAGCCATTTCTCCATCATAAGCTCCAGCATTCATAAATACTGCTCCACCTATGCTACCTGGTATTCCACATGCAAATTCAAAGCCTCTTAAATTATTTTCTAAAGCAGCTTTTGATACATCCTTTAATAAAGCTCCACTTTGAGCTGTCACGCAATTTCCTTCTGAAGTAACCTTATTTAATTTATTGAATTTAATTACAACTCCAGAAATTCCACCATCTTTAACTAAAATATTAGAACCATTACCTAAGATAAAATATGGTACATTATATTCCCTACAAAGTTTTAAAGTATTAACTACTTGTTCTTCATTAACAGGAGTTACTAGTATATCTGCTGGTCCTCCTACTCTAAAGTAAATATGTTCACTCATTGGAGAATCCACAGTAATATCTTCTTCATTATAAAATTCACCTAATAATTTATAAAACTCCATGTATTGATTCATACCCAAACTCCTCAATTTTAAATTTAATATCCTAATTTAATAGTATAAATTAATTCTTGACATTTTTTCAATATTTAGTACAAATTTTTTTTATTTTCCTATGCTATAATATTATATATATTATCTCAAGTCAATTTTTGTTATTAAAATTATACATATACTATCTATAAATTAAATTTTGTTATTAAAAACTAGCTTGAAAAATATTTTTTTATACTTTCAGCAGCCTTTTTATCTACTCCTGGTGTTTCTAATAGTTCTTCTAGAGTTGCCTTCTTAATATTTTCTATACTTCCAAATTTAATAAGAAGATTTCTTCTTCTTTTTTCTCCAATTCTAGGTATGTCTTCTAGAATTGAATGTAGTGTTCTTTTATCTCTTAGACTTCTATGATATGTTATAGCATATCTATGAACCTCATCTTGTATTCTAGTTATTAAATTCATAAGCCCAGAGCCTCTTTTAACGAGTATTTCTTCATTATTGAATATAATTCCTCTAGTCCTATGCTTATCATCTTTAACAAGGCCACAGACAGGAATTTCAACCCCAAACTCATTTAGTACTTCTAAGGCTATGTTAACCTGGCCTTTTCCACCATCCATCATTATTAAATCTGGAAAAATACAGAATTTTCCCTTTGAATATTCTAAATTTCTCTCTTGGATTTTATTTACTTCTTCTAATCCATGAGCAAATCTCCTACTTAAAATTTCCCTCATGCTTTCATAATCATTAGGTCCTTGAACACTTTTTATTTTAAATCTTCTATAATCAGAATTCTTAGCCTTTCCATTTTCAAAGACTACCATTGTTCCTACTGAATCTACACCTTGAATATTTGATATATCATAAGCCTCTATTCTAGCTGGTAAAGAATCTAACCCTAAAACATCCGCTAACTCAGTTAAGGCTGATTTATTTAGTTCCTTTTCCTCCACCATTTTTTCTTTAAACTGATCCAACATTATTTTAGCATTGTTTCTAACCATATCTAAAAGATTCTTTTTGTCCCCTTTTTTAGGAACCTTTATCCATACCTTTGAACCTCTCTTATCTGTAAGAAATTTCTCTATTAATTCTTGATCTTCTATTTCTTCCGGAACATATATAGTCTTAGGTATTTGTGCTGTTCCTCCATAAAATGATGCTATAAAAGAACTAATAATTTCTTTTACAGGTTCTTCACTTACATTCTCCAACATGAAGTGTTCTCTTCCTGTAACCTTTCCCTCTCTAACAAAGAAAATTTGAGCGCATCCGTCCTTCTCATCAGTATATAAATCAATAAAGTCTTCATCGCCCTCTTTTACAGTAAACATCTTTTGTTTTTCACTAATTAATTCTATAGCCAAGATTCTATCTCTAATCTTCGCTGCCTTTTCAAACTCTAATTCCTCAGCAGCTGTTTCCATTTCAACTTTTAATTTTTTTACAATTGATGTATCTGTTCCATTTAAAATGCTAATTATTTCATCTATCATCTTTCCATAATCATTTTTAGAAATATATCCAGCACAAGGAGCTTTACAAAGATTAATATGATAATTTAAACACGCTCTAGTAGTCTCTCCGCCTTCTATAATAGCCTTTTTACATGTTCTTAAAGGAAATAGCTTCTTAATAAGTCCCATAACCTCATAAACAGCTGTTCCATTTGTATATGGTCCAAAATATTTATTTCCATCCTTTGCAAAATTTCTTGTAACATATACTCTTGGGAAATCCTCATTGGTAGTTATTTTTATAAAAGGATAAAATTTATCATCCTTTAAAGCTATGTTATATCTTGGACTATATTTTTTAATAAGGTTGCATTCTAAAATTAATGCCTCCATTTCAGAATCAGTAATTATGTATTCAAATTCAGCTATATGTTTAACCATAGTCCTTACTTTTTCAGTATGATTTTTAGAATTTTGGAAATATTGTCTTACTCTATTTTTTAATATCTTTGCTTTTCCAACATAAATTACCTCTCCAAGGGAATTTTTCATTATGTAAACCCCTGGCTTATCAGGTAATATTTTTAATTGATGCTGAAAATCAAACATCTTATCACCTCTAATCTCTCATCTTAATGTTCATATTATATCTATCTTAAACTTGCCAAATTATATTTATTCTTATATTACTTATTTATCTAAAAATATTATCAAATTAAAAATAAGTAATTATAAAATAACATATAAATTCTTAATTAAAGAAACAGAATTATTACTATTTCTCCATAAGCAATACGCCCTAACATACTATTGAAATACAGTAATATTAGGGCGATTAAATTTTAAAATCAATTCTATTATATTAAGTTTTATAATTTATAAGTTATCTATTTTTCAAGATAAAATCAAGAAATATTTTTTTACATTTCTTTTAATTTTGCTCTTATTTATTGAAATATGCTTGCATTACCTTAGCTGTAACCGGAGCTGCTACTCTAGATCCTGAACCACCATTTTCAACTATAGTTGCAACGGCTATTTGAGGATCATTAGCTGGTGCGAAAGCTATTAACCATGCATGAGAATTTCCATCTGGAACCTGTGCTGTACCAGTTTTAGCTGCCACATTCATGCCTCTAAAGTATCCCCAGTTATCATTTATTCTATCATTTGTTACCCCTTGCATATATTCATTTATTATTTGAGCATCGTTTTTAGACATTACAGTACTTTTCTTTTCAGATTTAAATTCTTTTACTGTGTCTCCATCTTTATCAACAATCTTACTAACCATATATGGTTGCATAAGAACCCCGTTATTAGCTACTGTAGATGCAACCATTGCCATTTCAAGTGGACTTGCTAAAACATCTCCTTGACCTATGGCATCATATGCTATAAGACCTTTATCTACAGTTTTTCTGTCAGGGAATTTTCCTGAAAAAGCCTTAAGATTACCTAAAGATAAATCTTGATTAAATCCATATTTTTCAGCAGTTTCTCTTAACTTTTTATTTCCAAGCTCTTCGCCAAGAATTCCTCCAAATACTACGTTACTTGAAACTGAAAGTGCTTTTCTTAAGCTTATATCTCCGTAAGCAGTTCCATTTTCATTTGGTAAATCCTTTGTTCCAACATTTATTGTACCATTATCACTAAATGTTCTTTGTGTTATTCCTGGAATATTTTCTAAAGCAGATGTTAAAGTTACAACCTTAAATGTAGATCCTGGAGGATATTGACCATTAATAGCTCTGTCAACTAATATAGCGTCCTTTGGATTTCCATTAGGATTGTTAGCTATTTCATATGTTGCTTTCATATCATTAGGATTAAATCCTGGTTTTGATACACTTGCTAAAATCTCACCTGTTTTAGGATTCATAGCAACTACAGCCCCTCTATTAGCTCCTAAAGCTGCATATGCTGCCTTTTGTAAATCAGTATCTAAAGTTGTTACAACACTATTTCCGACCTTAGTATCGCTCTCATTTCTTTCTTTAAAATCTTTTTTGAAGTTAAATGATTTTAAGAAAGCTTTTAGTGATACATTTTGATAAGTAGTTAACTCCTTTGAATATGCTCCCTCTAAGCCTGAGTTTCCATATACTCCACTAGCATATCCAATTGGATGTGAGTATATTTCCCCATAAGGATATTCTCTCTTTTGAGTTAAATCACCGCTCTTAGTACTTTTAGCGAGAACATTGCCATCTTTATCCTTTATATCTCCTCTTATGACCTCGTTTTGAGCGGCCATAACAGCACTATTACTATCCATCTGAGCTATTTTTGGTGCTTTTATTAATTGAAAATACGCTATATACGATATAAGCCCAACTAATAGTAATAAATAAACAAACATAACTTTTCTTATGCTACCTGATAAATCTTTTTTCTTAGCCATCTATCTTAGTCCCTCCTCTGAAATTTTCTGAAGTATTCCTAAGGCAATGAAGATTGTAAGCATAGATGTTCCTCCATAACTAACTAAAGGAAGAGTTATACCTGTTAAAGGAATAACCGCAAAGACACCGCCTATAATTACTAAAACCTGAGCAACTATAAGGGTACTAAACCCAACAGCATTTAATTGTGAGAATGGATCATCAGTATTTAAAGCTGCTCTTATCCCTCTATAGAATAGTAAGAAATATAATAATAGTAACCCTATTCCAAATACTAAACCTAATTCCTGAGCTATTAGAGTAAATATAAAGTCTGTCTGTACAAAAGGAACCAACTTTGGATATCCATTATAAAGCCCTGTTCCAAACATACCACCTAAAGACATCGCATAGAATCCTTGAACTATTTGATAACTTTGGTCATTAGCATATTTCCAGACATCTCTCCAAACCATAACTCTTCTTTTCACATGGCCAAATAAGAAATAACTTGCTGTTCCGCCTATTGCAAATAAGCCTAATCCTGCAGTAACATACTTCCAATTGCAAGTAGCTATATAAAGCATAGTAACAGATACAAAGAAGAACATAAGAGCTGATCCCAAGTCTTTTTGTAAAACCATAAATCCTAAAGAATACATAATTACTAAAGCTGGTTCTAACAGTTGTTTAAATTCCGCTTTTAAAGTATCCTTTTTCTCGTACTTCATAAGTGCTGATGCTAAATATAAGATTAAGAATATCTTACCTATTTCCGAAGGTTGAAAACTAAATCCACCTATTGAAACCCAGTTTTTAGCACCATTTATTGTGGTACCTATTACCATAGCCATAGCCATAAAGATTAAAGTTCCACCCATATAAACATACTTGTATTTTGCAAAACTCTTTAAATCTGGCATAACTATTACAATTCCCATATAAACTGCTATTCCTAAACTGAACCAAACTAATTGCTTCATTGCTAATTTAGGGTCTAATCTATAAAGAACTGCTATTCCAACCACGGCTAAAACCGATGCAAAGATAAATATATACTTATCTCCATCGGGATAGAATTTCCTTATTATAAAATGTGAAAATCCAATAATAACTATTAATATACCTGCTATTATAAAAGCCATCTTATCTATAGGTGTCTGCTTTACAGCTATATTGGTAAATAAGGCCAAGCATAAAAGATAGACTAATAGCAACATCCTTTTCTCATACTTTAAAGTAGTATTCATATTATCACCTCTTCTATCCTATAACCTTAAATACGGTGCTTCCCATTCTTATTTTATCATTTACTTTTAATCTTACTCTTCCCTCTATCTTTGATTCATTTATGAATGTACCATTTGTACTTGCCAAATCTTCTAAATAAAAATCATTGTTTTTAACATAAATTTTAGCATGATATGAGGATACAAACTGATCATTTAGCACTATTGAATTATCTTCTCTTCTTCCAATGGAAATGGTACTAGTCACTGGTATAACCGAGCCAACGCCTAATGTTCCATTTGATATTGTTTTTAAGACTTCTAATCCATGTGCTTTCTTTCCAGGGGCTTTTTTCTTTTTCCCGCCTTTAACATCTTTATACATTATCTTTAACGCATAATAAATTATGGAATATAGAATTACAATAAATATTATTCCAAAAACCCATGTCATTAGTTTCGAAAACATCACTTCACCTCTACATATTTTATATTTCTTTTATATTTTACTTTATTTAATAACTTGATTATACAATAAAAGATTACAATTTCATAATCAATAATTAGAAACTCTTAATTATTATATCATCTAAAAAAGACAATTTTATGATATTTATATTTTAATTTTAGTACTTTTTTAACTTTCCTAAATTTCCTTAACAATAAATATAGCTATCAGAACCTCTAGCCATAAATTCTGATAGCTAATTAAATACTCTATTCTTAAATAATATATTTATTTTTTCAAATTATATTCCTATGTTAAAGGTATTTTTTTAGATATTTACCTGTGTATGATTCTTCAACCTCAGTTATCTTTTCAGGAGTTCCTGTAGCTACAATCATTCCACCTTTATCTCCACCTTCTGGTCCTAAATCCACTATATAGTCTGCACATTTAATCATATCTAAATTATGCTCTATTACAATAACTGTGTTTCCTCCATCAACTAATCTTTGAAGTATTTTAACAAGTCTATTTACATCATGTATATGAAGCCCTGTTGTAGGTTCATCTAAAATATATAATGTTTTTCCTGTACTTCTCTTAGATAGTTCATAAGCTAGTTTAATTCTTTGTGCTTCTCCACCTGATAATTGAGTTGAAGGTTGGCCTAGTCTTATATAACCTAAACCAACATCCATTAAGGTTTGAAGTTTATTCTTTATTCTTGGAATATTTTCGAAGAATTCTAAAGCTTCTTCAACAGTCATATTTAATACATCAGCTATATTTTTACCTTTATATTTAACTTCTAAAGTCTCTCTGTTATATCTCTTTCCTTTACAAACTTCACATGGAACATAAACATCAGATAAGAATTGCATCTCTATCTTTATTATTCCGTCACCACTACAAGCTTCACATCTTCCACCTTTTACATTGAAAGAAAATCTTCCTGGTTTATAACCTCTCATTTTAGCCTCTTGAGTTTGTGAGAAAAGTTCTCTTATAATATCAAAGGTTCCAGTATATGTCGCCGGATTACTTCTTGGAGTTCTTCCTATAGGACTTTGGTCTATATCAATAATCTTATCGATATTTTCGTATCCTGTTATCTCTTTAAATTTACCTGGTAAATCCTTAGCCTTATTAACTATTTTATTTAATCCTTTATAAAGAATTTCATTAACTAAGGTACTCTTTCCTGATCCTGAAACTCCAGTAACCATAGTTAGAGTTCCTAAAGGAAATTTAGCAGTAACATTCTTAAGGTTATTTTCCTTAGCACCTTTAACTGTTATGAAGTTTCCATTTCCTTTTCTTCTTTCCTCTGGAAGTTCAACTTTTTTAGCTCCAGTTAAATATTGACCAGTTAAAGAATCTTTATTTTCCATAATTTCCTCTAATGTTCCCGCAGCGACTATCTGTCCACCATGTTCTCCTGCTCCTGGTCCTATATCAACTATATAATCTGCTTCTCTCATAGTATCTTCATCATGTTCAACTACTATAAGAGTGTTTCCAACGTCCCTAAGCTGTTTTAAAGTAGCTATAAGTCTATCATTATCTCTTTGGTGAAGTCCTATTGAAGGCTCATCTAGGATGTATAGAACCCCCATAAGTTGAGATCCTATTTGAGTTGCAAGTCTTATTCTTTGAGCTTCTCCACCTGATAATGTTCCTGCAGTTCTAGCTAAATCTAAGTAATCTAATCCAACATTTATTAAGAAACTTAATCTGGCTTGGATCTCCTTTATAATTTGACTACTTATTATCTTGTCTTTCTCTGAAAACTCTACTGAGTTTATAAATTCCAACTCTTCTCTTATTGCCATACTTGTAAATTCAAATATATTTTTTCCACCTACTGTAACTGCAAGAGCTTCTGGTTTAAGTCTTGCTCCTTTACACTTAGGACATGGATTATCACTCATATACTTTTCTATTTCAGCTTTCATGGCATCTGATCCAGTTTCCATGTATCTTCTTCTTAAATTATTTATCTCTCCTTCAAAGGAGTGATTATACACAGCTGTTACATTTTCTTTTGTGTATGTAACCTTTAACTTTTCTGGCTCTCCGTACATTAAAACTTCTCTAACCTTGCTAGATAAATCTTTATAAGGAGTGTCTAAATCAAATTTATATTTTTCCATTAAGGCTTTAAGAACACAATAAGTCCAAGACTCTTCTTTCATTCTTGAATCTCCCCAAGTAGAAATAGCTCCACCTCTTATACTTAAATCCTTATTAGGAACAACTAAATCCTCATCAATTTCCATTAATGTTCCTAATCCATCACATCTCTCACATTTTCCAAAAGGTGAGTTAAATGAGAACATTCTTGGTGCAAGTTCATCTATACTTATACCACAATCAGCACAGGCAAAATGTTCACTGTAAAGTCTATCTTCTTCGCCAATTATATTAACTAGTACTAAACCTTCAGCCATTTTAAGAGAAGTTTCTATAGAATCTGTTAATCTTCCTTCAATTCCGTCCTTAACAATTATTCTGTCAACAACAGCTTCAATATTATGCTTTATATTCTTTTCAAGCTTTACTTCATCCTCTGTTAAGTCATAAATTTCTCCGTCTATTCTAGCTCTAACAAAACCTTGTTTCTTTATATTTTCAAGAACTTTTTCATGAGTTCCTTTTCTTCCTCTTATTATTGGAGCTAAAATCATTATCTTACTTCTCTCTGGTAACTCCATTATTTGATCAACTATTTGGTCTACAGATTGTTGAGTTATTTCTTTTCCACACTTAGGACAATGTGGAATCCCAACTCTAGCATATAATAATCTTAAATAATCATATATTTCTGTTACTGTACCTACTGTAGATCTTGGATTTCTTGAAGTTGTCTTCTGATCAATTGATATTGCAGGTGAAAGTCCTTCTATTGACTCAACATCCGGTTTATCCATTTGTCCTAAGAATTGTCTTGCATAAGCTGATAAAGACTCTACGTATCTTCTTTGCCCTTCTGCATAAATTGTATCAAAAGCTAGAGAACTTTTTCCTGAACCT
Source organism: Clostridium sp. LIBA-8553 (assembly GCF_057782465.1). Taxonomy (NCBI): domain Bacteria; kingdom Bacillati; phylum Bacillota; class Clostridia; order Eubacteriales; family Clostridiaceae; genus Clostridium; species Clostridium sp. LIBA-8553. The sequence continues at coordinate 336,732 of NZ_CM173489.1, read as the reverse complement.
GAAAGTCCAGTAAAAACAATAAGCTTATCCCTAGGAATTTCTAAATTTACATTTTTTAAATTATGTACTTTTGCTCCTTTTACTATTATCTTATCTTTCATAAAAATCTCCTTAATAAACATATAAACTTTAGTAAGTCTTTACTCTCACTAATAACCCTATTTTTTTATTTGCTCTATGTTTTAAAACTAGTGCTAATTGTTAGCTAGTTCTGAAGTGATCGCTAACAATCAACATTCATCTTAAACAAAACCTTTATTTGATATCATCCCATATGTAGTTTGTTGTATATTAAATTTATTTAAATCATTTCATTATATTATTACCAGATTGGTTTCTTCTAAAACCAAACATAAGTTCGCATATTAATATTTTAATTCTCTCTCTTTTATATGTCAAACTCTTTTTTAATAATAATTATTACTCTTTCAATATTTTCTAAATTTTCAGATAATTCAGAATTATTTTGGTGTTTTTTTCATATTATATACTAATAAAATATTTAAAAAGCCATCTCATTTAGGTATTAATAGTTGCTTTCCTTTTTGTTTTGATAAAGTACTCCTCCAAAACAAAACCTATTAATGCCTAAATTAATATAAAACTTAATTTGTATAAATTTATAGGAGGACCATTATGAAAGGATTGGGTGAATGTATGGTTAAAGTTCTTACAATAGACGATAACTTGGTAAATTGTAATATTATAAAATCTAATATACCTTTTGATATAAGTGAAAAACTGATTGAACTTTATATAGATTGGGATTATAAAAAAGATCCTATTTATGATTACCTAAATTCTCAATGTGATGCTTATCCTTTTATTACTCCTTATGTTGAAGATTATTTTAATGATATATTGGAACTACTCAAAAACAATGATATTCTAACTCCTAAAAACATATGTTGTGATATCTTAGAAGATTGTAGCTCTAGAATTTGCTGTAAAAATATTAATGATATAACCGATTGGAATAATTCACGTTATTTATATAACTTTAAGGAAGATGAAAATTTATTTTTTGAATTAAGTAGTATTTAAAAACAAAGAGTGGTTAGCAAATACATGCTGACCACTCTTTTGTATAGAATTTAAAGTATTAAGGCAATTTTACAGTGAATTTAGAAAACATTTTAATTATATCTATTAAACAAATTTATTTTATCATGTATACTATATGTATAGTTATGACATATGTCTTATAATAATATTTGTTTTTATAGGAGGTAAGCCATTGATAGTAGTAAAAAATGAAGCTAAATTGATTGAATTAATAAACAAATATAATCTTAATTCCATATTTTCACAAGAAATTTTACCTTTTTTAGAACTTCATATGTTTAAAAAAAATGAGCATATTTGCTTTATGGATGAAGAACTTAAGTACTTTTATTTTTTTGTCGATGGTAAAGCAAAGGTATATAAAACCCTGCCCAATGGAAAATCTTTGCTTTTAAAATTCTATGAGCCAATCCAATTAATAGGCGATTTAGAAGTCATCTCTAAAATTAAAGCAAATTGTAGTATTAAAGTATTAAAATCTAGTCTTTGCATAGGGATTCCTTTAAACATAGTAAATTCAACGGCTCTTAAAGATCCTAACTTTCTTATGTACATAACTCAAAGCCTTTCTAACAAGCTTGCTAGCCAATCCTTAACAAGCTCAATAACTATTATTTATCCCCTAGAAAATAAACTTGCTAGTTATCTTTTAAATATAAATCATAAAAATATAGTTACAATTGATAATTACTCAAACTTAGCTGATTTATTAGGTACAAGCTATCGCCATTTAAGTAGAGTTTTAAATAAGTTAGTTGAAAAAGAAATCATAATAAAAGATAAAAACAAAATTAAAATACTTAATAAAAAAGAATTAAAAAATATTTCCGGAGATCTAAATTAATGATAATAATAAAATAAAAGAACCTATTTATATTAGATATTTACATTTAATCTAAATATATAGGTTCTTTTTTCTATATTGCTTTATTAATCTTTTTAATTTCACTTTTTAATCTATATTTATTAACCATAAAACTTGCTATAAATAGTACTATTGATACTATCAAGGTATTAAGAAATCCAGGTATATTAAATCCAAATGAACATATATCAGCCATATAAACTATAAATGCATTCACCAGAAAAAGAAATATTCCGAAGGTAAGTGCTGTAATTGGCAAAGATATAATCTGAAGAATCGGCCTTAGAGTAAAGCTTAGTATAGTAAAAATTACTGAAAATAAAACTATATTTAGAAAACTTTTTGCTTCTCCAAGATTAAAAATGTCAATTAATATCCATACAATCACTAGATTAATAAAAAAGTTACCAATTATTCTCTTCATTTTTCCTCCTATACTAGTTTAATCTTTATACTTATATTTTCTTTTCCTAAACTCAAATCAAGAATTTCACTTTCTTCACACTCTCTAAATTCCTTCAGTGCTTCCAAAGCTCCATATATATACTTAATATAATTTTCTAGTTTTCTTAATCTAAACATCCATCTTAGGAAACCTAATAAATCTATAGTATCGTTTAATATAAGATTAACCACAGGCATAGGAATACTAATTCTTAGCCAGTTAATACTGGGTAAAGTTATTTTTATATAAACAAAATTTTTCTTAGTCAACATAAATTTTCACTATAACTTTTCCATCATCTTTATTATTTATATCAACATCACAGATAGTTGGATTATCTAATTCACCATTTTCAATTTCTTCAATTATTTTTTTGAAGTCAATATCCTTTAGATTAACTCCACCCTTTTCAATATCATTCATAGCATCTTCAGGTATAAACTTAGTAAATCCACTTGCAACCTTTATTAGGCTTAGAGGAATACTTAAATTAACTTTTACTTCTTCATTTTCCACTTCCACTCTAACTTTAAGTGTCTTATATATCTTTTTCTTTATAATGACCTCTTCTTTATTTTCTCCTAAAGCATTTAATAACTTCATTCCCTCTTCTGGACTAATCTTACCTTCACTTATCATTTCTAATATTTTTTTCTTTTCATCCATAAAAATTCTCCCCTTTTATTTTAATTTTTCTAATTCCTTTAAAGCTTCATTAGATGTTATCTCTCCCCTATCTAGCTTTCCAAGTATAATCTCTCTATTCTTTTTCTTATCCTTTTTTTCTTCTTCTAATTCTTTATCTTCAAATCCTAATGCTGTTATAAGTTGATTTAATCTACTCTTTACAGTTGGATAGGATATATCTAGTTCCTTTTCTATTTCTTTTATACTTCCTTTACACTTAACAAATATCTTTAAAAAATATTGCTCTTCTGAAGTTAGATTGCAAAAATCACAGCCTTTAAATTCACCTTCAATTTTAGTTTTGCATTTTTCACACTCTAATTTAACTATTTTTAACTCACTATTACATACTGGACATTTGCTTGGTCTTACGTATCTCAAAAAAGCACCTCCTTTTTCTATATTATACATCTCCAATTAAATAAAAATCAATATATAAATTAATTTTATTAATTTATATATTGATTTATTTAATATTTATATTAATTATTTTAATTTTATAGCTAATATTATTTAAAATAAGTTTTAATTTGTATCACAGTAATATTTCATAGCTTCACTTAAGAAATTAGTAAATCCTTCTCCATACTTATCTATATTCTTAGTAAATCTTTCATCATAGATATACATGTCTGCAAGACCACTGAATATCTCAATACTACAATTATAGAAATTTTTAGTTATAATCATTCTCCAGTTATGAACTAACTCTTGAACTTTTTCATCAGAAACATCTCTATCTTTTAATTCAGCTAGTTCTCTATAAACTTCATCTATTTGACATATTATATTATTCCAGTCTTCCTTTGAATACTTACTTGTTTTTTCTTTTGATTCTTTATAAGCATCACTGTCTCCATACTTATCATAAGTTTCATCCTCATAAAGTTTATTGTGTTTTTCTATATCAAAGCCTTCAAACATGCCCTTTTTATTCATAATAAATTCTCCTTCCATATCTTTAATAGTATTTTCTATAGTCTCAACAATCTTATTTAATCTATTTCTCTTATCTATTATTAATTGCTTTTGTGTTTTTAATCTTTCTTTTAAATTCAAATTTTCATTACCTAAAATCTCTTTTATTTCTTTCAAAGAAAAATCTAACTCACGATATATTAATATCTGTTGAATGAGATTTAAATCATTATCATTATATAATCTATACCCAGATTCACTTATAGCTGTAGGTTTTAAAAGTCCTATTTTATCATAGTGATGTAGCATCCTAACTGATATTCCTGTTATCTCCGAAACTTCCTTAACCTTATACATATAAACACCTCCTGAAACTTATATTACTCTCTAACACAATGTTAGAGTCAAGTAAAAAAAGATTAATATTCTTAATAAATATGCTCTAAAAGAAAAAGGCCACAATCATCTTAATATGACTGTAACCTCTTAACTAAATTAATTTACTTTATATTAAACTAGATTCATTGATAACTAGAGCTTATCCAACTCTTTTAACTTAAGTACTATACTTTCTAGAGTACCTATAATTTTACTACTTTTATAAATCTTATAAAAATAAATATAAGAAATAAAAATATTATTATCCACTTATTTCTATGTCTTTAGTTAAATTAACTACCCAAACTTTTGATAAAACTCTAGGTAATCCGAATATACATTTAACTATTTCTTCTGAATAAGTAAATAATACTAGCATATATATTGGAAAACCATTCACTGCTCCAAAGAATGTTAATGGTATTGATACAAGCCACATACATCCAAATTCTAATGCAAATGCATACTTTGTATCTCCTCCACTTCTTAATATTCCTACAATAACTAAAATATTAAAGGCCTTTAATCCCATTAAAAGTCCCATTATTATAAATATCTTGCTTAAATCATCTGCCATAGTTGAAGATGTACTATAAACTTTAAGTAATACTGGAATACTTAATATTAACATTCCACCTAAAACACTTCCAACAATAAAAACTATCTTAGAGAATTTATTGGCATAATCTATAGCTCTCTCAGTATTGTCTGCTCCAAGCTCATTTCCAAGCATAATGGCTGCTCCTGTGGCTATACACATAGCTAACATTATAAATAAATTAGCTGTACTAGTCGCAATCTGACTTGCTGCTATTGCTGATGTTCCAACCATTGCGTAAGCTACAGAATATGAAACTGATCCAATAGCCCAAGCAAAATCATTTATAAATATAGGCATTCCCTTAGACATATATACTTTAAAGAAATCTTTATTTATTCCTTTAATATCATTAATATTAAACTTGATTATATAATCTTTATCTTTTAAGATAACATATCCAACTAATAATAGGCATTCTATTATTCTAGCAAAGACAGTAGATATAGCAGCTCCCCTAACACCTAATTCTGGGAATATACCTATTCCAAATATTAAGCAATAGTTAAATATAATATTTATAATAAGTGAAGCTCCACTACAAAACATACCTAACTTAGGATTTCTTACAGCCCTTGCTCCTGCACTTATTACCATACTTAAAGCTGTTAAAGGATATGAAAGAGCTATAACAACTAAATAACTTTTACAAAGCTCAACTACTTTTGGGTCAGTAGAAAAAATTCCTATTATAAGATCTGGAAAGAAAAATGCTAAAACAAAGAATACTAAACTAAATCCTACACATAAAATAGTGCTTAGTCCCATAACTTTTTTTATACTTTTTCTATCATTACTTCCATAAAATTGAGATATAAATAGTCCAGTAGCCCCAGTTAAACCTATTAATCCCATATTAAATAAGAAGAATACCTGATTAGCTACACCAACAGCAGCAATTGATTCTTCTCCTAAACTACTTATCATTACTGTATCAACTACATTTACAGAAGTTGATATAAAGTTTTGAACTATTATTGGAATACATAAAACTAATAATACCTTATAAAATTCCTTATCTTTACCTACTAGCTTCTTTTTTAGAAATAAAGTTACTCCTAATATAATTAAAGCTGTAACAAAAAAATAGACGCCAAAATAAATTGGTGAAAGTCCAAACAAAAAATCTCCCCCTAATTCGTATATTTTATTTAAATAGCACAAGCTATTTTCCCTTAAAAACAAATTATCTGCTGACCAAAAAATCATCAGATAAAGATACTATATCATAATAACATCATTTCTAATAAGACATAAGTCTTATTAGAAATATAGAAATCATTCACTATAAATAGGTAAAATGCTACAGGCGAACCCTCCTCCAGCTTTTAATATTTCTGAATACTCTACGTAAAACACTTTAAACCCATTGTATTTTAACATGTTAAATACGGTTTTATTTGAAGTTATTATCTTCTTGTCTCCTAAGGATATAATATTAGTTCCAAGTTCTTCAGTAGTTTTATCATCAATATAATAACAATTTTTCATAATTTTTTCTATTTCTTCTTTATCATACACGTAATTGCTAATTATACAATCATCCTTATCTAGAATATTAAAAACACAATCTAAATGAAGCATTTTTTCCTTATTAAAATTTATAGGTATAACTTTATATCTCATATTCTGTTCATTTATATAATTTTGAAGTTCATAAACGGCTTCAATATTAGTTCTTTTACTTAACCCAACGAAAATATAACAATCATGGATTATTACATCTCCACCCTCTATATTATTTTTCATATTATATATTTTAGAATGATGATCTTTTATATACTTTTCTAAGGCTTTAGTTTCTTCAATTCTATCTTGAGTACTCATTTTTGCAATAAACATCCTATCTTCTATAACAAAACCTATATCTCTCGTAAAAACTTGATTAGCCCCATATATAGGATCTAAAAATTGAATTATTACTCCCTCACTACTCATTAAATTTATAAATTTATTATATTGTTCATACATAAGAGGATAATTTATTTTAACATTACCACTAACCTTAAAATTACAAGGGTAACACATTATCAATGTTCTAAGTTTTTCATATCTATTTTTATGACTAATCTTCATACCACTACCTCAACAAATTTAATTTAAATTTAAATATAGTATTCTTATAATCTCTTTAGTTAATACTTTTTTATTTAATATTATTGTTTTAAAAAACTTAAACATAGTTAAAATTTATAATACCAATTTAATTAATTTTTTAAAATAAAAAAGACATACCACAAAGTTAATTGTGACACGTCTCTCATTTTATAATTAATTATTACTTTTAATTTTCTTTACACTAGAAAGCCTTAACAAAAAGGAACTGTACATCAAAACTTTCCACCATTTAAATGAAAATTTTAATGCAGTTTCTTTTTAGCATGACTTTCTTTTTTCTCTTACTCTATTCTTAAAACTATTTTTAATACTATTGATTATTTAAATTATTTATAGTTAATTTAGTTACTATAAATCTTATTTTTTCATAAGAAACATCTTCAGATAGATTTTCTTTAATTGGTTTTAATTTGCTATATCCCACTTTGTCTATAGCATCTAAAACTAACTTTTCTTCCTTTTTTGAGAATAATGAATCAAAATCTATTTCAAAGTCTATCTTATTTCCTTCTTCAAGGTATTGCTGAATATGAGATAGTATAGTTGTAACTGAAATTTCTCTTTCTTTAGCAATGGTATGAAATTTTTCTCCTTCTCTTAACATATCTATAGTTATTTCAAAAGATTTCTTCTTTCCATCTTTTCTAGTACTTTTCTTAAACTTTTCTTCTACATCTTCTTTATTCAGTTTTAGTCCTGACTCCCATTGAACTTCAATATTATTTAATTTAACATACTCTCTTATTTTGTTTAAGAATTTATCGCCATATTTAAGTATTTTCTTTTCACCAACTCCACCGATATCTGAAAGTTGATTTTCATTTATAGGCATTCTTATACTCATTTCTTTAAGAGTATTATCCCCAAAGACAATGTATGGAGGAACCCCCTCCTCTGAAGCAATTTCTCTTCTGAGAGCTCTTAATAAATCAAATAATTCATTATTAGTAGATACTCTTTCAATCTTTCTCTTTTCCTTAAACATAACTTTTTCATTACCTTTAAGAATATCTATAGAACTTTGATTTAATCTAACTACAGGATATTCGCCAACGTAATCTATATATCTATGAGAAATAAGAGTATTCATAAAATCCTTAAGGCCATCTTTAGAATAATCCTTCATTATTCCATACGTACTAAGCTGATTTAGACCTAAATCTATTATCTTTTTATTCTTTGATGCTCTTAATACATCTATTATTACTCCAATTCCAAAAGGCCTTTTCATTCTGTAGACACAAGATATAACTTTTTGAGCATCTATTGTCTTATCAACTAGTTCTCCTTCCATTTCACAATTACTACAGTTATTGCAATCCTCTTCTAAATTTTCTCCGAAATAATTAAGAATAAACTTTCTATAGCATCCATTAGAATAAACTAAATCCATCATGGTTTGAAGTTTACTAAGCTCATTTACTTTTCTTTGAGGATTTAAAGTTCCAGTCTCTATTATATATTTTTGAGTTTGTACATCTCCTGGAGAAAAAAGAAGAATACACTCTGATTTTTCTCCATCTCTTCCTGCTCTTCCTATTTCCTGATAATATCCTTCTATATTTCTAGGCATATTGTTGTGAATTACATATCTTATATTTGGCTTATCTATCCCCATTCCAAAGGCATTTGTTGCAACCATTATATTAACCTTATCAAAAACAAAATCCTCTTGATTTTCTTTTCTCTCAATATCTGAAAGTCCAGCATGGTATTTTGTACAATCCATTCCTCTTGAATTTATAAGATCACACAATGAATCTACTTCTTTTCTAGTTGCACAATAAATTATTCCTGATACATCCTTATTCTCTTTTAAGTAATCTAAAATGTAATGATCCTTATTGACACCTTTTTCTATAATTATTTTAAGATTATCCCTATCAAAACCTGAAACAAAAACCTCTGGATTATTAAGTTCAAGTAATTTTACAATATCTTCTCTAACTTCCTCTGTTGCAGTTGCCGTAAATGCTGAAACAACAGGTCTTTTCTTTAAAAGACTTATAAACCTACCAATAAACTTATAACTACTTCTAAAATCATGCCCCCATTGAGAAACACAGTGAGCTTCATCCACAGCCACTTGAGAAATATCAATACTTGAAACTAAATTTAGAAACTCCATAGACTCAAGTCTTTCTGGTGCTACATATAATATTTTTATATGTCCATTTTTAACATTTTCAAATATATCACTTATTTCTTGATTACTAAGAGTAGAATTAATATATGCAGACTCTATTCCCATGCTATTTATAGCATCAACCTGGTCTTTCATAAGAGAAATAAGTGGAGAAATTACAACAGTAACTCCTTCTAAAATAAGAGCTGGAATTTGATAACAAATTGATTTACCGCCTCCAGTTGGCATTATAGCCACAACATCATTTCCACTTGTTATTTCATTTATTATATTTTCTTGCCCTTTTCTAAATTCACCATATCCGTAAAAACTTTTTAAAATTTCTTTTGCTCTACTCAAAATTTTTCTCCTTTTTTCTTTCTATATCAAGCAAATACTCTTTTTTACTTAATCCATCAGCATATCCTGTTAAAGAACCATTTTTCCCTATTACTCTATGACAAGGAACTATTATAGCAATAGGATTTTTATTATTTGCTCCTCCTACAGCTCTACATCCCTTAGGATTGCCTATTTTCTCTGCTATATCTTTATATGAAACTGTCTCTCCATAAGGAATTTTTCTTAAGGCATTCCATACTAACCTCTGAAAATCTGTTCCTTTAATGAAGTTAATTTTTACTGTAAACTCTGTCCTTTTACCTTCAAAATATTCCTCTAATTCTTTTTTGCATTTTTTAATTTCTTCACTAGACAAATCTTCTAAATAATTTGCCTCTTGAACAAAATTAATTTCCACTATGAACCCATCTGATTCTACTATTTCTAAGACTCCTATAGGAGAATTATAATATCCTTTATTAATTAAATTTTCCTTCATAAATATCATATCCTTTTAAATTATTTACACATATACTATTAAAATTCACTTAGTTTATACGAAATTTTTAAATTAAACCTATTAGTATTGTGTGACATAAATATATAAATTTATTATACTATATATTTCTTATATAAGTTTTTATATAAAATTTTTATGAAATCTAATATATTTTCAGGATTTGCTAGTCATTATAATATTTTTAAATATATCAAACTTATAAGTCAATTGAAATCTTTGTAATATAAGAGTAATATTTTTATTTACAAGGCTTGTTTATTTAAATGAAAAGCCTATTTTTATGAAAGGATTGATTAAATATGAACAAAAAAGCCATAATATCAAACACAGTTATATTTGTGTTTATAGTTGCTTTTATCGTTGCTTTTAAAAGCATCTTCGGGAATGATAATACACTTATTGGAGTAACAACTGCAACAGCTATGCTTATGATGTTACAAAAAGATTTAACCTTATCTCCATTAAAAAATACATTATTATTAATTATATTAAATTTATTTATAGGTGTTGCTGCAACTTTAGCAAGCATGAACATGTGGTTAGGAATACCTATAAACTTCATAGCAATGTTCATTTTAAGCTATTCTTTATGCTACAACCTAAAAAATCCTATGTATTTGCCATTTTCTCTTCAATACTTATTTATATTAGTAAATCCAGTAACTCCTGATAAACTTCCAATGAGATTTATATCTTTAGTATCTGGAGCAGTAATAATAATGATAGTTCAATTAATCGCTAATAGAAATAATGTTCAGAAGAAAGGTAATAAACTACTAATTAAAACTTGTGATAATATGATAGAAAAAATCAAAAAATCAAGTTTAAATGAAAATACTATTTCAATAGATAATGATATAAGAAATAATTTAAATAGCTTTAGAACAATTATTTATAATAAACGTGAACAAAGTTTTTACTTAACTGAAGAAAGCAAGATTAAATTAAACATTTCTGTAGCTTTAGAAAAAACTTACTTACTATTAAATGAAATAGATTATTCTAAACATAAAGAATTAGTTTCAGTTTTAGAAAGTTATTTAACAGAAATAAAAGGTTTTTTAAGTGATGAAAGCTTAATAAATAATGATATTCTTAATAAAATTAAGAGCTACAAAGATGAATCTATAGAAAATTTAACTGTACTTAAAATTTTAAGCAATCTTGCCTTTATTTATGAAGAATTAGTTGAATTAAAAGAATTAGGTACTAAAAAATATAACTTAATAAATAAACTTGATGAAATTCCACACAATTTTAAAACAATATACATTATGCAATCTAACTTCAAGACAAAGTCAGCTAAATTTTCATATGCTATACGTATATCTATTGGTATATCATTAGCCGCATTTATAATGGATTACTTCCACTTAGCTGAAGGAAGATGGATTGTATTTACAATTTTATCTCTAGTGAATCCTATATATGAAGTATCAAAAACTAAAACTAAAGATAGAATTTTTGCTACAATAATTGGTGCAATAATCATTGAAATTCTTTTCTTTGTATTTAAGAGTGTTCTATCAAGAACCCTAATACTTATGTTAGCTGGATATATAAGTGGATTTATTAAAGATTATAAATATAACATGATTTGTGTAACCGTATCTGCAATAGGTGCTGCTTCACTTTTAGGAAATACAGTCTTTACTAGTAGAATGGTAATAAACAGATTATTATTCGTTGCTTTAGGAGCTATAATAGCAATAGCAATAAATAAATACATCTTACCTTATAACTTAGAAAAAGATACATCACTCTTAAGGAAAATGTATATTGGTATAGTAAAAGAAATGCTAACTACTCTTGAACAGGTATATACATATAAATCTAGTACAAAAATGAACAACTTATTCATAGTAACATCTTTTATTGAAGAAAGGCTTAAAGCAAACAACATTCAAGAAGATCATAATTTAACTCAACTTATAACTAATGAAAGAATGCTTGTTTGTAGTATTTATGAGTTATATATTCAATTATCTAACTATAGTTATGAAAATCAACATTTAAAAAATATATTTAAGAATTTAAAAGAAGAAAAATCTAATAAAAAATGTGAACTTAAATTAAAAGGCTATATTCATAACTCACATAGTCTTGAAGAAAAACTATTATTAAGTAATATAATAGAAATTTCAAATATCATAAATAGCTTAAAACTCAATTTGCTTAATAGATTTATCATAAAAAAAGACAAGCTTTTATATTAAGTGAATTATAATAATAAAATGAGATAATAAGAATTATAAAACGTCAAATTCTTAAATTATCAATAATCAAAAAAATCCAACAACTTGTGTTGTTGGATTTTTCAGTTATATATTTTAATATTTTTTTATTTATATCCTGATAATATAGTAAGTTTATTTTTGTTTTAAATTAATAAAAGCATAACCTTTTATTTAAACAATAAACCAATAGTAAGTGGTCCCATAATGGTTATTAATATATTACCTACAGCATAAGAAGGTGTGTAGCTTAAAGCAAATATACTACTTCCATTATCTTCAACAATGGCATTTAATGCAGCTGTTATTGTACCTGCCCCGCAAAGTGATCCAATTATATCTACAGGTTCTAATTTTAAAGCATATTTACCAAAGTATAGTGATAAAACATGTGGTATTAAAGATACTGCTATACCTATTAAAAGAACCACAACTCCCATAGATTTCAATGCTGGAATAAAGGCACTTCCTGCTTCTAATCCAACAACTGAGATAAATAAGTTTAACCCTACACTCTTTAAGAACCAACGTGTTGATGATGGTATTTCTCCAAAACGAGGATGTTTATTTTGATACCATCCAAATAATAAACCTGAGAATAAAGCACCTCCACCACTACCAAGAGTTAATGGAACGTTATGAATAGTTAATGCAAATGTTCCTATTATTACACCAACTATAATACCAAATGTTAAATAACTAACATCTGTTTCTGATCCTGTATCTTTTATATAACCAAATTCTTTAATTATACTTTCAATAGCATGTTCTGGTCCTATGATTTCTAGGAAATCACCATTTTTCATTTGAGTTTCATCTTCTAAAATCTTACCATTTCTATTAACTCCTAATAGCATTATATTGTTATTATATAATTCTTGTAGGTTTTTCAAGTTAAATTCTTTTGTAAGAACTATTTCTGATTTTTTCAATGATATATTTAAATATTTTTCGTCTGAAGTTTCTGTTAAGCCTGAACTAGCAGCTTGTAACATATCTGTAAGGTCGCCTATTAAAGTAACATAGTTTCCTGCTTGGATTTTAGTGTCTTGATTAAACTTAACATCATTGTCATTTTGAAAAATCTTTTCGAAAGTTATTTTATGTTTAAATTGTTTTTCAACATCTCCTATTGATTTTCCTATAAATGAGCAATTATTATTAACAAGAAAAGAACGCATTTTTACGTTTTTTAAAATAGCTGAGCTATTTGACGAATCACCCTTAAAGTTTATTTTTTCAATCATTCTCTTAGTTTCTTGTTTTAAGTTTACATGTAAGAGCATTGGCGCTATATTCTTTAAGAAAATAAGTATTCCAACGGTACCAAATATATAAGTTATAGCATATGCAATTGCAACTCTAGATTCCATTGCATTTTTTTGAGCTGATGAAATATCTAGAGAGTTTATTGCAGAGGCTGAAGTCCCTATGACCGCTGATTGAGTAAGTGAACCGGAAATTATTCCAGCTCCTTCCCCTGGTCCAATTTTAAATACTTTAAAGCATATTATAGCAACTGCGAATGCAACTACACTAAAAAATACTGAGTGTATTACAAGCTTAACTCCTGATTTCTTCAAACTATTTGCAAAAGCCGGTCCTACTTCATATCCTATTGTGAATATGAAAAAGCTAAAGAATATATTTTTCACTACTGGAGAAACATGAAATATTGCAAATTGTCCTAAAACAAGCCCAACAAGCAATGTTCCTACTGTTGACCCTAAACTAAATGACTTATATCTTAACTTACCTATCAAATATCCTAAAGCTAAACATAAAAAAATAGCTACGCTAGGATTTTTTTGCAAAAAATCAATTATAAACTTCAATTAAATCACCTTCTATATTAATTTTGTGATTTATATTTATCATAGTATTCAGAAAGTAGCTCTAAAACTTGTTTAGCTATTTTTTTGTATGCATCATCTGGTAAGTTAGCTTCGGATACACGTAATGTTCCAGGAGTCGCTCCAAAACCTACCCCTTCCATTAATACTACTCCATTCATTTCTGCTAAACGTAATAAGAAATCAATTGGTTCAAAATTCTCTTTTAAGTATTCTTTAAAGTTTTCATCATATAAATTACTTGCTAATTCATAAATATCTATTAATGAATAATATTTAGCATTTTCTCTAGTATTATCTTCTTTAACTCCTAAAGTAGTGAATAAATCATGATATCTTGCTCTTACTAAATTTTTAGCACTTTCAATATATGGATCTTTTCCTTCAGTAAGTAATGCACTTAAAGCAAATAAAGCCATTTGAATTTGTTGAGGAGTTGATAATCCTGAAGTATGATAAAGTCCTACTGAACGACTATCAGCAACAAGTCTATCAATAAATTTTAATTTTCTTGGTTCTAAAGTTACAAGACCATATCTAGCATCTAAATCATTTAATTTTTCTTCTGGTAATTTAGTTATTAAATCATCAAAAACGTTATTTTCATTAGCAGCTATTAATCCTAATCTCCAACCAGTTGCTCCATATAATTTAGAGAATGAATAAACTAATAATGTATTATAAGGTGCTACTGAATATATAGTTTTAAAATCTTCAACAAAAGTTCCATAAACATCATCAGTTATTATTATTAAATCTTTACGTTCTTTCACTATATTAGCTATATGGTTTAAAGCTTCTTCACTTAAAGCCTTAGATGCTGGATTTGAAGGATTTACAAAGAATAACGCCTTAATATCCTTATCTTCTAGCTTGTCTAATTCAGCAGAATCTATAATCCAATTATTTTCTTCTTTAGATCTTAAGTCAACTTCCACCATTTCATAATCTTTCAACTCTGGAATTTGTAAGTATGGTGTGAAAATAGGAGTATTTATAGCTATTTTATCTCCAGCTTTTATCAATCCATTTTCCTTTAATGAATTAAATATATAGCATATTGCAGCTGTTCCTCCTTCTGTTGGGAATATATTAGTTTCTTTAGCAAGCTTCACTCCGCTATAAAGCTCTTTTTCTAAGTACATATTTAAAATCTTTTCTGTATTTACTAAACACCTACTTGGAACTGGATAGTTATTACCTATTGCTCCATCTACAAATTCCTTAACTAATTCATCTTTATCCACATTTAAATTTTTAATACTATAATCTATAGCATCACATAAAAACTTATCAGCTTCATGACTACCATCTAAGAAGGCTATAAATCTTTCATATATACCATCTAATGCTGTATATCCTGCTAAGTTTCCATCCTTCATTGTTCTTCTTGATTCAAACACACCAAATTCTATTATTCTGCTTAGTGCTAGTCTTCCTTGGGTATTTATCCAGTTAGGATTTCCTCTTCCTGCATTTAAGAAAGCATTGTGCTTTTCATTGTTCTGAGCAAGTTTTAACATTTTGCTGCTAATTTCAAAAGCTCCTAAACCTTCTAATTTTTTTTCAAAATCTTTTGTTATCATGAATAATCACTCCTTATAGTAAATTATCCTAAAATATCTAATAGTTATATTCACTTTTTTTCGAATACATATATTAAATATCTCAGCTATGTATACATTAACACTTTCTTAACATTTTTAAAGGCTCACATTATACATTTTTAGCAAAAAACCTATGAAAACATTTTAAATATTATGTGCTTTTTTTCATTAAATTAAAATAAATAAACATTTTTCCCATTATAATCTAAATTTTTATATATTTTTTAGCATCCTAGCTAATCCTAAACTACTCTATAAAAAAATGATGTATCCCATTTGATACATCATTTTTAATTTGTTTTTTCACTTAAAATCTATTTTAAGTAATTATTGATTTTTAGCTAACTTTTTAGCCCTAGTTGAAAATAAACAGTAGTTTTAAATATCATCTTATTTAATACTATTCTCCAGCTACAGATATTTCTTTAATTACAAGGCTTGGACTACCATAACCTGATGTTACTCCACTTTCCCTTAAATCACTTCCCACTTCCTCAATATCTTTTAATAAAGTAAAGAAGTTTCCTGCAATAGTTATTTGTTTTATAGCCTTAGATAAAACTCCATTTTCTATCTTTATTCCTTGTGCTGCCAATGAAAAATCTCCAGTTACTGCATTAGCCCCTGAATGAAGTCCTTCTAAATCTATTATATATATTCCCTCTCCTACAAATTTTAAAAGTTCACTAAAGGATTTATCTCCTTCTTTTATATAAAAATTAGTTGGACTAGCTTTGACAGTTGCCTTAAATCCAGCTTTAAATCCATTACCTGTTGGTTCAACTTTTGCCTTATTTGCTGTTTTTAAACTGTGTAAAAATCCTTTGAAAATTCCATTTTCAATTACATTTTTAAATTTTGTTGGTACTCCCTCATCATCAAAAGAACAAGTTGAGATTCCACCTTCTAAAAAAGGATCATCAACAAGAGTAACCTTATCAGAAGCAATTTTCTCACCTATCTTATCTTTTAAAAGAGTCTTATTTTCTTGAGCTATATGTCCTAAGAAATTATCCTGCATAGTTCTAATCAAAGCTGCCATAACTTCTCCATCTATAATAACCCTATATTTACCAGATTTAATAGACGTTGCTCCTTTTTTTCTTAAAGTTTTATTTATTCCATCATCTATTAATTTATCTATATTTACATCGCTTAATTTAGTCGAAACACTTGAAGCCCCATCAACAATCATATTCTCTCCATCCTTAGCTATGGGATAAACAGATGCTTGAGCAATAGTTCCTTCTTCTCTTAGGTTTATTCCTTCCGAATTGACTATTATTCTTTCTACCTTAGAAGTATTGAAGCTTGTATATTCACTTTTTATTATTTCTGAATTTCTCCTTGAGGGTTCAAGATTTAATTTAATCGCATTTTCTATTTGCTGTGTTGGAGTCATTTTAGCAATACTTTCATCATATGAATTAACTTCAGTGTATTCTAATCCTCCTTCAAAAATAAATTCTTCATCATCGCTTTCAACTAATTCAGCACACTCTTTTGCTTTAAACACTAACATTTCAATTGATTCTTCATCTAATTTTTCAGTATAGGAATATCCCATTTTCCCATTATAAATTCCTCTAAATGAGGCTCCTATAGTAGTGCTCAGCCCATACCTTTCAACCTCTCCTTGAGATGAACTTACACTAAGAGAATCGCTTTTACCATAGTATAATTCATATTTTTCAAAGCCAACTTTCTTAGCTTTAATAAACAATTTTTCTTTAAAATCTTTAAATTCCATAATACTCAATACCTCCTATCTTCCACCAACTGTGATTTCTTTAACTCTTAGTAATGGTTGTCCTACATTAGTTGGAACTGATCCACTTAAGGACCCACAAACACCTTGTCCATGATCTAAATTTTTTCCAACCATATCTATATCCATTAATATATCGGCACCATTACCTATTAAACTAGCTCCTCTTACAGCTCTATCAATAACACCGTTTTTAATTAAATAACCTTCAAGTACATTAAAGTTAAAATCACCAGTTATAGGATTTACTGATCCTCCACCCATTTGTTTTGCATACAATCCATTTTCTATAGATTTTATGATTTCCTCATTATCATCTTCTCCATTTGCTATGAATGTATTTGTCATTCTTGAAGTAGGAGCATATTTATAAGACTCTCTTCTTCCACTTCCTGTAGAAGGCATTCCCATTCTTCTACTATTAAATTTATCAATCATATAAGATTTAAGTATTCCATTTTCTATTAAAACTTTTCTTTGAGTTGGATTACCCTCATCATCTATATTTAATGAACCCCATGCATTAGTTATTGTTCCATCATCAATTGCAGTAACCTTTGATGAAGCAATTTGAGAACCAAGTTTATTACAGAAAACAGAATTTCCTTTAGCCACTGAAGTAGCCTCAAGTGAATGTCCACAAGCTTCGTGGAATATAACTCCTCCAAATCCATTTTCAATAGCAACAGTCATTTTTCCTGCTGGACAATAATCTGCATGAAGCATTGTAACAGCAGTTCTAGCAGCCTCACTTCCTACATTCCCCAAATCTATTGTATCGAAAAATTCAAATCCCATAGATGCTCCAGGAGCTCTCATTCCTGACTGATTATCCACTCCATTTGAAGCTATTGCATTAACAGATATCCTTGATCTTATTCTTCTATCTTCAGTGAATAATCCCTCACTATTAGCTATTAAAACTTTTTGATCCTCATCTACCATTGAAACTGTAGCCTGAGCTATCTCTTCACTATAACCTTTTGCTCCATTATAAGCTTCTTTCATCTTTTCGATTTTCTTAGCTGCACTTATGGATGAAGGCACATATAAAATAGGATGAATATTAGTATTTATTCTCTCAACCAAGTTTAGATTGACTGTATGTCCATCTCTAACATCTCCTAAAGCTAATGCTGCTTTCTTAGCAGTATTAACTAGGCTTGTAATAGAATCATCATTGGTATATGCATATATGCACTTTAATCCTTTAAATATTCTTATACCAATTCCATAATCTTTTCCTGAAATAATATCCTTAATAGCCCCTGATGTTAAGACAATATTATTACTTAACTTTTCTTCTACAAAAACCTCTGCAAAGTCTCCTCCTGTACTAAGTGCTACAGAGAGAACTTTTTTAATCTTATCTTTACTTAACATAGAATCACTCCCCAATTTAATATAAATAATTATATTTACTAAAATCCTACTTAATTCTAAATATTTAATTCTATTTTAATTGTATAAACAATAAATTCCTATAATTAAAACAAATATTATTATTATAAAAAATTTACTATTCATTAGATTTTCTTTATTAATAGAAAATTATGTTATTTTTAAAGGAGATTTGAAATGTGACATATTATTCTAGTTATCTTAAAATATAGATTATTGAACTTATTAAAATTATATGAAAAGAGGAATTACTGTGAAGATTACTAAAGACAGCTTTTTTAATGACTTTAAAAAAGATCAAGCTACATATGATGAAATTCACGACAATATATTAGACGGTGTTAATATACATGGTGCTAATTTTATCATATTAATGTGTGCCATAATAATAGCTTCTGTTGGATTAAATATGAATGCTACAGCAGTAATTATAGGTGCAATGCTTATTTCTCCACTTATGGGACCAATAATAGCAATAGGATATTCTGTAGGGATTTATAATTTAAAACTTTTAAAAAAATCCTTATTTATTCTAATTATAGAAATACTTATAAGCGTAACTACTGCCACAATCTATTTTTCTTTTAGCCCTATATCTAGCGCTGGAAGTGAGATCTTATCAAGAACTTCACCCAATATCTGGGATGTAATAATAGCATTTGTTGGTGGAATTGCTGGCATCATAGGTATGACTCGTAAAAAACCTGGAAATATCCTACCTGGAGTTGCTATAGCTACTGCTTTAATGCCTCCTCTTTGTACTAGTGGATATGGACTAGCTACTAAAAATATTCATATTTTCTTAGGTGCAGGATATTTATTTTTTATAAACTCATTTTTTATAGCACTTTCAACTCTATTGGTTGTAAAATTTATGAGAATACCAACTAGAAATACACTCTCTGAGATCAAACAAAAAAAACTTAAGAAAATTATTATAGCTTCTACAATTTTAGTTACTATACCTAGTTTAATATCAGCCGCAACAATGGTTAATAGTTTTATGAATAATACTAATCTTAGTAACTTTATTAAAACTGAACTTCCTTCAGAATATATACTTAATAAAGAAATAAACACTAAGACTAAGACAATAGAATTAGTTATAGTAGGTAATACCATAGATAACACCGAAGAAGCTGAACTTCAAGAGAAATTAAAATACTATAATTTCAGTGGATATAAGCTTGTAATTCAACAATCAACTGATAATTTTCCTGAATTAAAAATGTATTTAAATAAGATAAAAGAACAGGATTCTGGATTCATAGGTGACTTAGAAATAAATAAAGGAAAAAATAATTCTAATAATACTAACAGTGTTACAGCCAATTTAAATTCAGTTACTTCATCTTTGCCTAGCAAATTTAATGATATAACTAAAGTTTATAGCGGAGTTTTAGATAATGAATTACCTGTATTTATTATAAATTACTCTAAGGATAGTATTGATAAAGATGCTATTAGTGCATACATATTATCCAATCCTAATTTAAAAAATGCTAAAATTTACTTTGAAAAAATAACACCTGCTAAAGAGTAGCAGAAATACTTTTAAAATATATTAATTAAAAGCTAAATATAAAGTAATTCTTTTTACAAAGTAAAAAACTGTATCAAAACTCTAATCAATTATAAAAAAATTAGTAAGTATTTTGATACAGTTTTCTATTTAATTAATATTGTTTGATTTAGCTAAAGAATGTTTTCTTCCATAAATTAAATAACTTATAATTAATAAAAATAAAACAACTATGAATATTTGCCATGTACTCTTTGATAAATTAGTCATTAGAAATAAACAACTAATAGCTCCCACTACTGGTATGAAAGGTACTAATGGTGTTTTGAAGCCTCTTTTTACATCAGGATATTTTTTTCTAAATGCTATTAAAGATATACAAACTAATGTATATGTTAATAGAAATGCTATATTTGCGAAATTTGCTAATTGACCCAAATTAAAAAATCCTGCTAAAAATGCCCCTATTATACCAACTGTCCATAAGGCAGTATAAGGAACTTCCTTTTTGTCAACTTTACTAAAGAATTTTGGTAATAATCCATCTCTACTCATAGCTAAAAGTATATGTGATGTTGTGAAATTTCCTGCAAATATTACAGCAAGAATCCCTATAACAGTTCCTAAAGATACTATAAAAGCAACTCCGTTTTCTCCTGCTAATTTCAAAGCATAAGATAATGCATCCCCAACATTTAAATTAGTATATGATGTTATTCCTGTTAAAACTAATGATACTGCTATATATATAACGGTACATATTACTAAAGAACTTATAAGTCCTAGAGGTAAAGATTTTTGAGGATTCTTTACTTCTTCAGCTGCTGATGCTGTAGCATCAAATCCACAATAAGCAAAAAATAATGATGCAGTTCCTGTAACAACTCCCTTAACTCCAAAAGGTGTAAAAGGATGCCAGTTACTAGGATTTACATGGAAAACTCCAACTCCAACAAATAAAGCTATAACAGCAATTTTTATAAATACCATAACATCATTTACTTTTTTACTCTCCTTAGTTCCTAGTGATATTATAAAAACTATAAATAAAATTGATATCATTGCTGGTAAATTTACGATTCCACCTTCACTTGGAATAGCTGTAATTGTTTTGGGTAACTTTATTCCTAAAGTATCCAATAAACTTAAAAGATATGCCCCCCATCCCGATGCAACTGTAGCTGTAGATAAAGTATATCCTATAACAATACATAATCCTGATATATAAGCAATAATTTCACCTAAAGAAACATAGGTAAATGAATAAGAACCTCCTGCACTTGGAATGCTTGAACTAAACTCAGCATAACATAAAACTATTATGGCGGCAGCTATTCCCCCTCCGATAAAAGCTACTGACGTGGCAGGTCCAGATTGCTTTGCGGCAACAATCCCTGTTAAAACCATAACACCTGTACCAATTACAGATCCAACACTCATTAAAGTCAAATCTAAGGTACTAAGCGTTCTTTCTTTATTTTCATTTGCTTCGCTAAGTATTTTTTTTAAACTTTGCTTTCTAAAAATCTCCATAGATTAATCACCCTTTTAAATTATTAATTTTAAATGATATTACTTATCGTAAAATTCTAATATTTTTAATAAGTTTATTAAAAACACTTCTTATACACTATATGTTAACACTTTATTCATCATTATGAAACAATTTTAATTACCTAAAAAAAGGTTGTATCCAAATCAGATACAACCTAATTAATAATTTATAATATTTATTTTAAGTCAGGGATTTTTAAAATTTATATTATAACTTATCAGCTTATTACTTTAGACTTCCTAGATTTAAATCTTAGTATATTACTTAGTCTTTCTCTATCTATATTTAACTCTAATATTATTGCAGCTATTATTATTAATACAGCACCTAATATTTGTTTGCTATTTAAAACTTCTCCAAATATAAAGAAAGCAAATATACTTGATAATACTGGTTCCATAGAAGCTAATATACTAGTAACACTAGCATCTATATATTCTGTTGATTTTATATAAAAGGTATTAGAAATAAATGTACTTAAAATACCTATAGATAATATATTTAATATGACTATACCTATGTTAGGCGATTTTGCAATTATAATAAATGACTCTTTAAAATTTGTAAATAAACTTATAAATATACTTGCAAATATATAGCCATAAACAAGCAATGTATCTTTTTTATAAGCACTAAAAAACTTAGGAAATATTATCTGAAAGGCAAACAAAAATCCTGTACCTAATCCAGCAGATATTCCCATTATACTCATATTAAAATGCCCTAAAGACATATTTGATACCATTATACATCCTACTAAAGTTAATACTATAACCAAAGCCTTTTTTAAATTAAATTTTTCACTAAAGAATAACACTCCAAATATTGTTACCCATATTGAATTTGTAAACATCAATACAGTTGCAACAGATATAGGTATATATTCCACAGATAAATTGTATCCAATAAAACATAATGCAAAAGTTCCTATACCGTATAAAGCTGAAATACCTAAGCCTTTAATATCTATTTTTAAAACTTCTCTATTTGTTAACATTACCCAAATAAAAAAGCAAATAGCTGATAAAAAACTTCTACTAAAAGCTATAAACATTGTTCCTAGGCCAGCTTCATACAAAGTTCTACTGCTTATCCCCATTATGCCCCAAAAAAATGTTGCTATTAAAACTAAACTTATTCCTTTCTCCTTACTACTCATAATAATTCCTCATCTTCTAAGTTTTCGGTACAATTTATATTATATACTTATTAATAAATTTTAAAAGTTCCAAAAATGACATTTTTATTTTATTAACTTTCATTTCCTGCCCTATTGTATCAATTTGGTTGCTATATCTTACATTTCCTCTAATTAGCTTATATTCTTATTTCATCCCCAATTTAAAAACTTATTTTAATTTTAAAAGTTGTCAGTTTAAAGATGTTTTTGAAAGCTTTATTTCAAAAATATGCAAATATAAATTTCTCAAAATCAAAAAGAGAGTAGCAATACTACTCTCTTTTTAAAAATATTTTATGCTCTTAAATTGTTTAGTAATTGACCATGTTTTAAGCTAGCTAAAAACTAATATTCATCTAAACCTAAGCTATTACTTAAAAGAAACCTTATTATTCTCTAATTTTTCTATGATAGCAAGAGATTCAACTCTTACGCCTAAGTCTTCTAAAACTTTTCTTCCTTCTTGGAATCCTTTTTCTATAACGATACCTATTCCAACTAATTCAGCACCAGCTTGCTCAACTAAATCTATCATTCCTTTAGTTGCACATCCTTGAGCTAAAAAGTCATCGATAATTAAAACTCTCTCACCTTTATTTAAGAATTGTTTCCCAACTCTAACTTTATAATCTTTTTTCTTAGTAAATGAGTGTACATTTGATTCGTAAACATCTTTATCTAAGTTTAAGCTTTCAGTTTTTTTGGCAAAAACTACAGGCACATAATCAAAATATTGAGATGCTATACCTGCAATAGCTATTCCGGACGCTTCTATTGTAAGTATTTTATCTATTTTTTCACCTTCAAATCTTTTTCTGAACTCTTTACCAACTTCATTAAGAAATCTTATATCCATTTGATGGTTTAAAAAACAATCTACCTTTAGAATATTTCCATCTCTAACTTTTCCTTCTCTTAATATCTTTTCTTTTAATGCTTCCATCTTTCTTTTCCCCCTATTATAAAAATTATTTCATCCTGATAAGTAACCCTACTTAATAATTACTCTTAAAGTTCTTATTTAATCTTTAAAAAGTTCCATATAGCCTATACTCTTCCCACTTAAAAATAATTTCTATAAGCTTGTTTCAAAATTAAAATCAATAAATTCAATTGAAAAGTTAATCAAATTAATTTTGATTTAAATACTATTTAAAAACAAAAAATTCCTAAGCCTTAAAAGCCTAGGAATATATAATAATCTCACAAAAAATATAGAAATCACCTATATATTCGTAGTTAGGATGTTTACGGCTTCCTAGTAGAAACACTCAACCCATATTGTCGAGCATATACGATATACTTATATAATTGCATATTAAGTTATTAAGTAGTATTATAACTACTTATCCTCTCCATGTAAAGTTTTATCATTAAATTATTTTTAACTATACTTAAAAAGTCAAATATATAGATATATATTTGACTTTTTAGGAGCTATAAAACTTATTAGATTTAAAGCATATTAATACATGTGAAGAGCTAATATTTAGTCTTGAAATAATCTACCAAACTCTCCTAGTACACTACCTTCTCCTACATCACGAGAACCTGGTACTTGAGGAGCCGATGAAACAACTTTAGACGCTAATCTACTAAATGGTAAACTTTGAATCCAAACCTCTCCAGGTCCTACTAAACTTGCAAAGAAAATTCCTTCGCCACCAAAAACAGCATTTTTGATTCCTTTTACATATTCAATATCATAATTAACATCTTTTGTCATAGCAACTAAACATCCAGTATCAACCTTTAACTTTTGTCCTGGCAAAAGTTGTTTTCTAACAATAGTACCGCCTGCATGAATAAATGCTAATCCATCTCCTTCTAATTTTTGCAAGATAAAACCTTCTCCACCAAAGAATCCTGTTCCTAATTTTTTTCTAAAATCTATTCCTATGCTTACTCCCTTAGCTGCACATAAAAATGCGTCTTTTTGACATATAAGCTTTCCACTAAAATTTCGTAAATCTACAGGAATTATTTTTCCTGGATAAGGTGATGCAAAAGAAACTTTTTCTTTTTCTGCTCCTAAATTAGTAAAAGCTGTCATGAATAAGCTTTCTCCAGTTAGAACTCTTTTAGCGGCGCCACCTAATTTGCCCAAAAAGCCACTTGAACCATTATTACTTCCATCTCCAAATATAGTCTCCATTTCTATATGGCTATCCATCATCATCATTGCCCCAGCTTCAGCAACAACAGTCTCCCTTGGATCCAATTCAATTTCAACAAATTGCATATCGTCACCATAAATTTTAAAATCAATTTCATGTGAATTCATCATTTACTTAATCCTCCAATAGAAATACTACTTTATTTCAGTCTAATTTTATTTTTCATACTATCATAAATTATATAATTGTCAAAAAAATTATATTCTAGTCCTTTTAAAAAAGTACCTTTTTATTTATTTCGGCATATAATTTAATAGCAGTATACCTCTAAGTAAGTGAGAATATGATAAAGAACGCTTTCTGTATTTTAATAAAAAATATTCCTCAACTTAACAGCTCTATACTCTAAAAAATTAATTATTTTAATTAAATGTATTGTATGTTATATGTTTTATAATTTAAGCATCTCTTTGCACTGCATACAAATCTACAGTACAAACTGAGCAGGCGATGGACTTATGTAAGATAAGTTCGTAAGGCCGGGCCTTAATTGGCAGCAGGATGAAATATCATACCTGTGGGACAGTAAATGTTCTACGGGTATTTTTTTATACCCAAAGAATATTTCTAGATCTTTGCAATGCCATAGAGCTATCTTAAATAAGATTATAAGAATCTAAAATGGAGGTAACTAACTATGACAGAACAACATTTCAAAGGACTCACTACTCAAGAAGCAAAACAACTTCAAGAGAAATTTGGCAAAAATGAACTTGTTCTTGAAAAAAAAGAAAGTCTTTTCCAAAAGATTTTTCATGTAATCACTGAACCTATGTTTCTCTTACTAATTGTTGCTGCTACAATCTACTTTATACTAGGCGAACCTAAAGACGGCGCAATTATGTTGGTTTTCGTTGTTGGAATTATAGGTATTGAAACAATCCAAGAATGGAAAACTGATAAAACATTAAAAGCACTAAAAGATTTATCAGCTCCTCAAATTAAAGTAATTAGAGATGGCTTTGAAAAAATAATCAATAGCTACGATTTAGTACCTGGTGACATTATGTATATTTCAGAAGGGATTAAAGTGCCTGCTGACGGCATAATCTTAAAAGCTAGTACACTTTCTATTGATGAGTCCTCTTTAACCGGAGAATCTGAACCAATGTGGAAAGTTTCTACAAAAAATTATACCAAAGATAATACCGATTACTGGCGCAAAGATTACTGCTATGCTGGAACTCTTGTTATACAAGGTACTGGAATTATTTTAGTTGATAAAATTGGTCCAGCTACCGAATATGGTAAAATAAGCGAAAATATTATATCTGCTCCTGACACTCCAACACCACTTCAAAAACAGACAGGAAAATTAGTAAAATTATGTGCAATAATAGCAATAATATTATTTATTATTGTTGGTATTATTACGTATTTTAATATACCTGATCATACTTTTGTAGATAGACTTATAGAAAGTATTTTATCTGGCGTAACTTTATCTATGGCCATGATACCTGAAGAATTCCCAGTTATTTTAACTGTATTTTTATCAATGGGTGCATGGAGACTAGCTAAAAAACATTCACTTGTTAGAAAACTACCATCAGTAGAAACTCTTGGAGCTGTTTCTGTTCTTTGCGTTGATAAAACAGGAACAATAACAATGAACAAAATGACTGTTACAGATACTTGGAGTTTAACAAATGATACAAATACACTTACTAAACTAATGGGAATGGCCTGTAAAACTGATGCCTATGATCCTATGGAAAAATCTATGATATCTTTTTGCGAAGAACATGGAATTCCTAAAACTATACTTTTTAATGGACAACTTATAAAAGAATATGCCTTCACTAACGAGCTAAAAATGATGGGCCATGTTTGGAAAAATGACAATGATATTGTAATTGCAGCAAAAGGTTCACCTGAAAGTATATTAAAAATATGTAACTTGACTGATAAAGAAAGAAAACTAGCAGAAAATAAAATGATTGAAATGTCTAAACATGGGCTTCGTGTTATTGCCATTGGAGAAATGAAATTAAATAATATAAATGATATACCAAAAACACTTAAGGAATGTCACTTAAATCTTTGCGGTATGGTTGGTCTAGCTGACCCTCCTAGAGAATCTGTAAAAGAAGACATTAAAACATGTGCAAAAGCAGGAATTCGTATTGTAATGATAACTGGAGATAGCGGAATAACTGCAAGTTCTATCGCTAAACAGATTAATATGCCAAATAGTAATAAAATTATTACCGGCGATGAACTTAATAAAATGAGTGATGAAGAACTTAGAGAAAGAGTTAAAGAGGTTAACATTTTTTCTAGAGTTGTTCCCGAGCATAAAATGAGAATTGTTAAGGCATTTAAAGAAAATGGTGAAATAGTTGCAATGACAGGGGACGGTGTTAATGATGCTCCTGCCCTAAAGCATGCAGACATTGGTATAGCTATGGGTAAACGTGGATCAGAAGTTTCTAGAGAAGCTGCAGATTTAATTTTACTTGATGACAACTTTTCTACAATTGTTGAAACTATAGCTGATGGTAGAAGAATTTATGATAATATTCAAAAAGCATTTGGATATGTATTCACTATTCATATTCCAATTGCTTTTGGAGCACTAATGGCTCCACTGCTTGGAATAAGCCCTGCAAATCTTCTATTGCTTCCAATTCACGTTGTTATACTAGAGCTAGTAATTGACCCGACATGCTCAATTGTGTTAGAACGTCAACCAGCAGAAAATAATATTATGGAAAGAGTACCACGTAATCCAAATGAAAAACTACTCACATTAAAAACTCTTTTTAAAAGCTTACTTCAAGGTTTTGTTATATTTGTAGCATCCTTTGGAACTTATTTTTTATTTTTAAATCAAAATCCAGACAATGCATCTATTGCAAGGGCAATGGGTCTTACAATCATATTACTTTCTAATATAATTCTTGTTCACGTTAATAGTTCGAATTCTGATTTTGTAGCCAAATCCTTCATTAAGCTTATAAAGGATAAGGTAATGTGGGCTGTTAGTTTAGGAACACTAGTAGGTTTAATGATAATTCTCTATAGTCCATTAAACAGCTTTTTAAAGCTAGCACCTTTATCTTTAATGCAGTTCATCATAGCAACGTTAATAGCAGTTGCTTCAGTTGCTTGGTATGAACTTGTAAAGGTAATAAACTGTATTAGACAACAAAAGAAACACTATAATTTTAGGTCAAAAATCCAAAAATAAAAATTCTTTATAATTTGTATTAAAATCAAATTAGTAATTAAAAATTTTAATAGTTTGTAATTCTCTTATGTCATAATACCTATAAAAATTCAAAGAATTATTGCAGGTATTATGACATTATTTTAAATTTATAATAAACTAAGATTTTTAATCACATTTGCTTATATAAAACCATAATATTTAGTAAGATATTTTTATTGGTTTCACCAAAAAAATTTTATATGTGAAAAAAGTTATTGACAGACAACTCAAAGAGATATAATATGATATTAAACTTAATATTTAATATCTATTGTGTTAAGAGGGAGTAGTTACAAGTTATAATATCAACATCGCGGTTAACGAAAAGTTACCTGGTATTATACACCAATTCGGTTACAAGACTTTTAATATAATCTAAGGAATTCAAGGTATTTTATGTACTTTTCCTTAGATTATATTAGGAGTCTTGTTTTTTTTAGACTTCTATACATAGATATTATTTGTTAGCAATTATCCCTAAATAATAACTTTTAAACAAGAAAGGAGATAATAATATGAAAAAAGTTTATTCAAAATCTAAAGAAGAACTTTTTAAAGAACTTGGTGTAAACAAGGACGGTTTAAATAATACCCAAGTTCAAAGCATGCAAGAAAAATATGGTAAGAACGAGTTGGTTGAAGGTAAGAAAAAATCTACTTTCCAAGTATTTCTTGATCAATTTAAGGACATGCTTATAATAATTCTTATATGTGCTGCTGCTATTTCAATGTTCCTAGGAGATATTGAAAGTGCCGCTGTTATCATATTCGTGCTAATAGTAAATGCTACTCTTGGAACAATCCAACATCTTAAAGCTGAACAATCTTTAAGTAGTTTGAAAGCTTTGTCCTCTCCATCTACTAAGGTACTTAGAAATGGAGAAAGAATCGAAATAGATTCTAAAGATGTTGTTGTTGGAGATATTATCTTCCTCGAGGCTGGAGACTATGTTCCAGCTGATGGTAGGATCCTTGAAAATTATAGTTTACAAGTTAACGAAAGTTCATTAACAGGTGAATCTGAAAGCATTGTTAAAATGTCTGAAATAATAAAGGGAGAAGAAATCCCTGTTGGTGACAGAAAAAATATGGTTTTCTCTGGAAGCTTAGTAACTTATGGTAGAGCTACTGTATTAGCTACTTCTGTTGGTATGGATACTGAAATAGGTAAAATAGCTCAATTATTAAATGATACTAAAGAAAAGAAAACTCCACTTCAAGTTAACCTAGATAACTTTGGTAAGAAACTTGCAATTGGAATACTTGTTATATGTGCCATTGTATTCGCACTTAGTATGTACAGAGGCGAAGCTCTTATAGATGCCTTCATGTTCGCTGTTGCTTTAGCAGTTGCTGCTATACCAGAAGCTTTAAGTTCTATAGTAACAATAGTTCTTTCTTTAGGAACTCAAAAAATGGCTAAAGAAAATGCTATTATAAGAAAACTTCAAGCCGTTGAAGGATTAGGTAGCGTATCTATAATATGTTCAGATAAAACTGGTACATTAACTCAAAATAAAATGACAGTTAAAAAGATTTTTGTTGACGGAAAAATCGTAGATTCAAATGAATTAAAATTAGAAAAGAAAATAGACAATGATTTACTTCTTATGAGTTTACTTTGTAACGATGCAGTGACTGATAATGAAAAAGAAATTGGTGACCCTACAGAGGTTGCTCTTGTAAATTTAGGTGACTTATATGGTATGGACGAACTTGTAGAAAGAGATAACTACAAGAGACTTGGAGAAATTCCATTTGATTCAGATAGAAAACTTATGAGTGTTGTTTATAACATTCATGGTGAAAATATTATAGCTACTAAGGGTGCTGTAGATGTACTTCTTAAGAGAGCTACTAAAATTGAAACTTCTAAAGGAGTTAGACCTATTACTAAAGAAGATATAGCTAAGATAGAAGAAGTTAACCAAAACTTCTCAAAAACTGGTCTTAGAGTTTTATCTTTCGCATATAGAAATATTGAAAGTAGAACTGATATAAAACTTGATGATGAAAATGACTTAACATTTATAGGTCTTATCTCAATGATGGATCCACCTAGGGAAGAATCTGCTGAGGCTGTTAAAGCTTGTATAGCTGCTGGAATTAAGCCTGTAATGATAACTGGTGACCATAAAATAACAGCTTCTGCTATAGCTAAACAAATAGGTATATTAAAAAATGATAGTGAAGCTATTGAAGGTTCTGCTTTAGATAAAGTTAGTGATGAAGAACTTAAAAACATGGTAGAACACATTTCAGTATATGCTAGGGTTTCTCCTGAGCATAAAATAAGAATAGTTAAAGCATGGCAAGAAAAAGGTAATGTTGTTGCCATGACCGGTGATGGTGTTAATGATGCTCCGGCCCTAAAACAAGCTGATATCGGTGTTGCAATGGGTATTACAGGATCAGAGGTTGCAAAGGATGCTGCTTCAATGGTATTAACAGATGATAACTTTGCAACAATAGTAAAAGCTATTGAAAATGGTAGAAATATTTATTCAAATATTAAGAATGCGATTAAATTCTTATTATCTGGTAATACTGCTGGTATATTATCAGTATTATATGCTTCTTTATTAGCATTACCTGTACCATTTGCTCCTGTGCATTTACTATTTATAAACCTTTTAACTGATAGTTTACCTGCAATTGCTTTAGGTCTTGAACCTCATAAAAAAGATGTTATGAAGGAAAAGCCAAGAAAAGCTAATGCTTCTATTTTAACAAAAGACTTTGTTACTGATGTTTTATTTGAAGGTGTAGTAATTACTGTTGTTACTTTAATAGCTTTCTATATTGGATTAAATCAAGGTGGAGCTCCATTAGCAAGCACAATGGCTTTCGCTACTCTATGTTTATCAAGACTTGTTCATGGATTCAATAGTAAATCTAAAAAACATGTATTATCAAAAGAGCTATTCTCTAATAAGTATTTATGGGGTGCTTTTGGTATAGGTTTTGTATTATTAAACATTGTTCTTTTAGTTCCTGTATTTGAAGGATTATTCCAAGTTGCTCCACTTACACTTAGCAACTTATTAACTATATACGGATTATCACTATGTACTTTCATAGTTGTTCAGGCTGTTAAGTTTGCAATAGAAAAACTTAATAAAAATAAAACAAATACTGGTTCTCAAGAATCAGACACTGAAAACAGAGCAGCTTAATAATTATAATTTTTATGGAGACCATGTTAATGGTATATTAGCATGGTCTCTATTTATATAATACTAATACAAAATAAGAATATACGGGAGGATTTTTATATGGGGTTTTTAGAATCTCTATTAACATTTTTAATTAATATGATTGGTTCCTTTGGATACTTTGGAATCTTATTAATAGTTGGGTTGGAATATGCCTGTTTTCCACTTCCAAGTGAAGTTGTTTTAACCTTTTTCGGACTTAGTGCATCTCAAGGAGAATTCTCTCTTATAGGAGTTATAATTTTTAGTATTATAGGTGGCTTATTAGGTTCTCTAATATGTTATGCCATTGGTTTTTACGGAGGCGTTCCCCTTCAAGAATGGATAGGATGCAAATTTCCAAGTAGTCAAAAAAGTATGATAGCACTAAATAAATGGTTTAAAAAATATGGAAAGCCTGCTGTATTGTTAGCTAGAATTGTTCCGCTTACTCGTACATATGTATCTTTATTAGCTGGCGCTGAAAAGTTCAGTTTAAAGTATTTTATTTTATACTCATCTTTAGGTATAAGTATTTGGAATATTTTCTTAGTATGCTTAGGATACTTTATAGGAGATAATTTACCTCTTATAAATTCAATCATGGAGAAATATACATTCATAACACTAGCAATATTAGCTATTGGTATTATAGCTATTATATATTTTAAATTCTTTAAAAAGAAAAAATCTACTACTAAACATAATTAAATATAAAAAGGCATAGTTTTACTATGCCTTTTTTACATTTAACTACGTTTAAAACCTTATAATTATATCTAAATCTTATTGTTTATAAAATGACTGTTCCAAAAATTTTGATTTGAATAAATAATATAAATTTACAAATTACATACTTATTTAATGATTACTTCTTACTACTTATTAATTGACTGTGTTTGAACTTCTTATGCCTTTATAAAAAATATACACTGTAAGCATTATATATGGTTGTAGCCAAAAAACACCTATTCCCAAGGTTAGTAATGTTAAAATCCACCATCCTAAAAAGCTTAAAGTCATAATAACATATTTTAACTTGTAACCTTTAGTTATATCCCAACTCATGCTTATTGCCTCTATAACTCCTACTCCATCATCTTCCGTTAATATAATTGACATTGGGAATATACAAGCTTCTATAAAAAGCCCTAAAACGACCAATATTACAAAAAATATAAACATTAAAAATACACTTTGGCTAATAAATGAGGCTATAGTAAAAGTCATAGTCAATATAATTGCTCCTATACCTAAAACCAAACCAATTAAAACTTCACATAAAAATATCTTAATTGTTGTTTTGAAACTCACAAGACAATCTAAGTATTTTACTTTCTCTCCTGTTTCAGTTAACTTAATACAATACCTAATAAATGTTGCATTTAAAAATGCAGATAACACTAAAACTATAACCCAACCAAATATAGGTATTGGAGATAAGAAAAATGTTAATAGCATTGATGATATAGTAACTAATAAGCATGCCCCTACTGCATTTCCCCATCTTCCACTCAATAATTCTTTAGCTTTTAATTTACATTCTACTCTATCTGTCAATAGATAGCGCCCCCTACAAATTGATTAATTATATAAATCTAATTACTTCTATATACTATTCATGCCAATTAATAATTAGCACAAAAAAATAAAAGGTTATACTTAAAATCTACTTACAAAACCAAAACACTTATTTTTAATTTAGTAAATATTCTATATACAACCTTTTATTTTTTGATTATATCTTATATTCTATATAAATTTTATCTAGAAATAATCATATTTTACTATCTAAAACTATTGATATTCTCCTACCATATGTTTGTAGAATAAATATGTTGATAAAGTCATGTATGGTTTTAACCACAACCATCCTATTCCTAAAGTTATAGTAGCTAATATACTCCATCCTATGAAACTTAATAAAAATACGAAGTATTTCCATTTAAAACCTCTTGAAATAGCTATTGCTTTTTTTATCCCATCTATTATGCCTATCTCTTCATCCTCTATAAAAATAAATGGTATTGTAAAAAATGTTAATACATAATATATAGAAATGATAAACTCAATTATCATTCCAATTATAGCAATTATTGAACTTTGAGAAACTCCACCTATTGCAAAAATTATAAGTGGAATTATTGCAACAATTAATCCTACTATAAATTGTGCCACTGCAGCCTTAATCAATACTGATCCACTAACAAAACAATCATTATATTTAACCTTCTCATCTGTTTTAGTAAGCATAATACAATATTTATTAAATGATAGATTTAAATAATAGGATAAGATTGCTCCTAATATCCAACCTAATATAGGTATAATGTATAATATTATACTAGCTAAAGCTGCTAATACGAAAAATATAAATACTGCCCCTACAGCATTTCCCCATCTTCCACTTAGAAGTTCCTTAGCTCTAAGTTTACTTTCAGCTCTTTCCATAGAAAGACCTCCTTTATCTTGTTTTATAATAATTACAATATCAAATGTAATATATTAACTATTTGTTAATATATTATATATTTTATCTATTTTTTGTTAATATATCAATATTATTCTACAATCTGTTATAATTTACTTAACAGTATTTCTTATTATGAATATATTGATTTTTATTAAAGAAAGGTATTAAATTTATGAGATTAAAATATTTTAGTTTAACTATTTTAACTATGATTTTAGGCTTATTATCAAGAAAATTTATGGCGTACCTACCTAATTTGATAGCACCTTATTTAGGAGACACACTTTGGGCAACTATGGTTTACTTCGGCTTTAGATTTTTATTTCCAAAAAACAAAGCTGAAATTTGTTTTCTTATTGCTATTATTTTCTCCTTTGCAATAGAAATTAGTCAATTATATCAAGCTCAGTGGATTAATAATATAAGATCTACAACATTAGGTGCCTTAATTCTTGGACACGGATTTCTTTGGAGTGATCTAATATGTTATACCATAGGTGTGTTGATTGGCTATTTCACAGATAAAATAAGTCTGATAAAATCTTAATTTTTATAATCATATCTGTTCTAGATTAAGTTAATGTTAAATAAAAAGCTATGTTTTAAACTAGTGTTGATTTTTAGATAGAATTATATGCTCATCTCTATTTTATATACGAAGCATTTCAATATCATTATGTTAAATTGTATAAGTTCAAGATACCAAATTAAAAATTTGGATTTTCACATAAAAAAAGGCCCTAAGGAGTAGCAAAAACCTTAGGGCAAAAATAGAGGTATCTACAATAGCAATCAAAATTTATAACTAATAGTTTAAAGCGGCAGACTTTAAACTATTATTATCTTATATTCAATTCTTAATTAAAGTATTCCTATTGCAAGTATTAATGATGCAAATACTATAGAAATCATAGACATTAATTTTATTAGTATATCAATAGAAGGCCCTGTAGTATCTTTAAATGGATCTCCTACAGTATCTCCAACCACTGCTGCCTTATGACAATCTGATCCTTTTCCACCTAATACTCCACCTTCAATATATTTCTTAGCATTATCCCAAGCTCCTCCAGAATTAGCCATCATTATAGCTAATACAAATCCAGTTACTGTTGAGCCTGCTAAAAGCCCTGCCACTCCATTAGGTCCTAATAATAAACCAGTAATTATAGGCGTTAAAATAGCCACTAAAGCTATTGGTATTAATTCTCTTTGAGATGATTTCGTGCATATATCAATACATTTTTCAAAATCAGCTTCTGCCTTTCCTTCCATAAGTCCTTTAATTTCTTTAAACTGCCTTCTTACCTCAACAACTATCTGAGAAGCTGCTCTTCCAACAGCATCCATAGTCAATGCTGAGAATACAAAAGTAACCATTCCACCTAAAAATAATCCTATTAAAACCTGTGGATTTATTATAGAAAGATTAAATGTAAAATCTAATCCTTGTGATTTAACTATATTTTCTACAGAATCTTTGTATGCAGCTATGAAAGCCAATGCTGTTAAAGCAGCTGAGCCTATAGCAAAGCCTTTTCCTGTAGCCGCTGTAGTGTTTCCTAGTGCATCTAAAGCATCTGTTCTCTTTCTGACTTCTTGGTCTTGTTCAGTCATCTCTGCTATTCCGCCAGCATTATCTGCCACCGGTCCATAAGCATCTGTTGCTAAAGTTATTCCTAATGTAGAAAGCATACCTACGGCTGATATAGCTATTCCATAAAGACCTAGACTAAAATCTTTTGAACCACCAGAAACTAAGAAACTAATAACTATAGATATTGAAACTATTATTACAGGAAACGCTGTTGAAATCATTCCTAATGATAATCCACCTATTATAGTTGTAGCTGAACCCGTCTTAGTCATATCAGCTAATTTTCTAGTAGGTTTATAATTCTCGCTTGTATAATACTCAGTAAAGTATCCAATCAAAATTCCAGCAATTAATCCAGATAAAATACTAAAGTAAATTCCTAAGTTATTTTCTCCAAGTATCAATTTAACTATGAAGAAAGCTGATACAGCAACCAGTACTGATGCTATATATGTTCCTCTCCTCAAAGCTCCAAGAAGTGCCTTTTGACTTGCATCCTCTTTTGCTTTAACAAAGAAAGTTCCAATTATACATGCAATTGCTCCCACTGATGCAATAGTTAAAGGAAGCACTACTCCCTCTAATCCAAGCCCAGCTGAGACTGCTAAGGCACAGGCTGAAACCAATGAACCTACGTAGGATTCATAAAGGTCTGCTCCAAGGCCAGCTACATCTCCAACATTATCTCCAACATTGTCTGCTATAACAGCAGGATTTCTATGATCGTCCTCTGGAATACCAGCCTCAACCTTTCCAACTAAATCAGCTCCAACGTCAGCAGCCTTTGTAAATATTCCTCCTCCGACTCTAGCAAAAAGAGCCATAGATGAAGCTCCCATACCAAAAGTAAGCATAGCAGATGTTATTTGTCCAATCTTTTCAACCTCTGGTAATGCAGCATAATACCAATCTAAAATATAATACCAAACACCTAAATGAAGAAGAGCTAAGCCAACTACTACTAATCCCATTATGGCACCACTAGAAAAAGCTATTTTAAGTGCTCCATTTAAACTTTTCTTAGCCGCTGTAGTAGTTCTTGAGTTCGCATTGGTTGCAGTTTTCATTCCAAGATAACCACTTAGACCAGAGAATAATCCACCAGTCACAAAAGCAAAAGGAACAAACATTGATAAGTAACCCATAAAACTTAAAATCATTAAAAGTGCAAACATTCCTAAAAAGAACAATGAAACCCCTTTATACTGTCTTATTAAGAAAGCATTAGATCCTCTTTTGATTTTCTCTGCAACAGCTCTTATATCACTATCGCCTTCGTCACATTTCATTATTTTTCTTCCTAAGTAAGCAGCAAATAGAAGTGCTATGATTGAACATATTGGCACTAAAAGCATAAGGTCCATTTTCATCTCCCCCTATTTTATTGATCTTTTAATAATAAGCTTATTAAAAATTAATAAGAGCTCATACATAGAGATTAATAGAAATAATTTAAATAGAAATATCTATCGTCTAAACTAATTCTATTTTTATATAAGATTAATTTAATTGACCTAAACAAACGTTTACATAATACTTGTAAAACTAAATAATTTGCTAACCTTACTTACACTTTAATTATAGATTTTTACTAAAACTTGTAATATTGTTTAATACTATTTTTCTTATTTATATATGGTTATCTCTACATATCTCATTTCTACTAAATTTCATTAAATTTTCACTTTAATTTTGACTCTATTCTTAATATATTTATTTAATTTCTAAAATATTACAACTTAATATGAATTAACTACTATATAATTTAATCCTTTTTACTAGTAAAATTTAATGGTAAAAGTTATTGTTTATAACTAAATTTTCAATATTGAGAGGGATTATAAATGAATAAAGATTCAAAACTTTTTAAGGAACTAAATAATTCTGAGCTAAGTATATTAATAGATGACTATTTCGGAATTAATACTAAATTCCAAGCAGATTTAATAACAGGAGGACTATTTAACACTACCTATTGTATTAAATTATTGAATACTAATGAAAAATTTATACTTAGAGTCGGTCCAGTAAACACAGATTTACTTCTTCCTTTTGAAGTAAATTTAATGAAAGGTGAAGAGCATGTGTACTCCCTTTGTGAAGCCAATAATATACCTAGTACAAAAATTTTAAAATGCGATGTAAGTAAAAAATTAATACCTAGAGATTACATGATTATAGAATATATAGATAGTAAGCCCTTTTCTGAATTAAAGCTTGATAAAGAAGCCGAAAGCTTTTTATACAATGAAGTCGGTAAATATATTAGTAAATTACATCAAATAACTTCAAAAAAATTTGGAAGAGTTTATGATGTTTTTAACAATAATGGTTTTGATTCTTGGAGCGAATTCATATTTGATGAGTTCCAAAAGGTAAAACGTAGACTTAATGAATTTAATATTTTCACTGAGGAAGAACTACATTCTTTTGAAAGTATTATAAAGGAAAATTTTAATTTATTAGATGAAGTTAAAACACCACACCTTGTTCATTGCGATCTTTGGACAGGTAATATATTGATTAAATCTTATAATTCTACCCCTAAGGTAGCAGCAATTATAGATATAGATAGAGCTTTATTTGGAGATTCAGACTTTGACTTCGCAAATCCTTGGATTACAAATGAAGACTTTTTAAATGGTTATGGTATGACTTCAGATGATTCTCCTAATAAAACAACTAGGAAGAATATTTATAGGTTAATGTATCATTTAATAGACGCTTATGTGTTGAAAGTAGAATATAATAATCCCATTGCATCCGAAAATGAGAAACTTAATGCTATTAAATTGCTAAATGATATTGTTAAATAAAAATATTTAATATAAAAAAGAAGAGAGGCTAAAAGATAGTACTCTCTACTTTTTATTTAATTCAGATTTTTTACACATCTATTAATTCTATTTATATTTTTATACTCTAACATATTAGGTATATAAAAGTATATAATAGAAAGAAATATAAAAAGGAGGAATTAGTGAATAATACTTTTTATTTTCACTAGGAAAATTATGATTACTTTAGAAAATGTATTTAAGACCTATAGAACTGGCGATGTGGAAACCCATGCCTTAAGAGGTGTTAGCCTATCCATAAACGATGGCGAATTTATTGTTATTCTCGGTCCAAGTGGAAGTGGAAAAAGTACTTTATTAAATGTTATAAGTGGATTAGATAATATAACATCTGGAAGTATTAAATTTAATGGTAAAGAAATAAGTAAATATAAAGAAGATAAACTTACTGAATTCAGAAGAGATAATTTAGGTTTTATTTTTCAACAATATAATCTACTTCAAAATTTAACTGTTTATGAAAATATTCAAATGGGTGCTGATCTTAGTAAAAATCCATTAGATATTAATGAAACACTAAAACATGTTGGTTTAGAAAACTCAAAGGATAAATATCCATCTCAACTTTCAGGTGGACAGCAACAAAGAGTTTCCATAGCAAGAAGTGTTGTTAAAAACCCTAGCATAATGTTTTGTGATGAGCCAACAGGTGCCTTAGATGAAGAAACAGCTAAGCAAGTATTAAATTTACTTCAAAAACTTAATAAAGAGTTAAAAACAACTACTGTAATAATAACTCACAATCCAAGTATAGCTAATATGGCTGATACAGTAATAAGAATGAATTCTGGAAAAATAGAAGAAATATACAAAAACAAAGAAAAACTTACTGCTAATGAGCTTAAATGGTCATAGGAGGATACTATGTTATATAAAAGTGTGTTTAAAACCTTTAAGAAAAAATGGGCTCAAATCTTAGCTATTGGATTAGTTATATTTATAAGTTCATTTATTTATACAGTTATGGCATATGCCATAGATGGATTAAAAAAGCCTACTGAAGAATTTTTTAAAGAAAGTAAACTAGAAGACTTATCCATTGATATGTATAATGGACTAACTCAAAATGAAACGGAATATCTTATTAAAAACAATCCTTCCCTTGTCTCTGAACTAAGTGGGAGCTTTTATTTAAGTGATATAAAAAGACTAGATGAAAATCTATTTAATGAAATAATAGAAAATAGGAAAAAAGAATTTCTTTCTGACTATAATGGCTATGAATTAGAGCTTAGAGATTACAAAGACATCGACTATACTCTTAATGGAAAAGGAAATAAAGGAAGAGTCTTCAAAAATGGAATTACTATGAACCTTACTTATATCGAAGAAGGAAGGAAAGCTGAAAAAGATGATGAAATAACTATTGATAAGACCTATGCAAAAAATAATAATCTTAATATAGGTGATTATTTAGACTTAAATGGTAATAAATTTAAAATAGTTGGTTTCTCACTGCTTCCTGATTATAACTTACCTTTATTAGGTACAGATCTTATTATAGATAATAGAACTCAAAGCTTTATTATTATGACAGATAAAGCCTTTGACGAACTAAAAGGCGACGAAAACTTTCATTTTTCTGGAGTTTCTAAAGGAGAATGGAATGAAAGTAAGTTTAAAACTGAGGTAATTGATACTTATAAAGATAAAAGTAATCTAAAGTTCATAACTAACATTGTATCAACTCAAAACCAAATGAGAAGTGGTGGAATATATCTAGAACTTAAAGGTGGTAAAGCTATGAGCATGGGGTTAAGTATAGTTATATCTTCTATAGCCATCTTAATTGTTGCCATTCTTATTTATAAGATTTTAAGAGAAGAAAAAGGTCAGATTGGTGTTCTTAAAGCCTTAGGATATAAAAACAAAAAAATAGCTAAGCCCTACATAGTGCTTATTCTATTAATATCTTTACCTATGCTTATCTTAGGATATGTAGGGGGATGGCTAGCTGCTGAACCACTAAAAAACATGTACCTAATGTTTTATCTATTACCATCAGTTCCTATAAGAGGCAATTTTGTGGTAGCTCTTACAGCTATTATTGTTCCATTAATCTTCTTTATAGGACTTTCTTCAATATTAATAATAAAGATGCTTTCTAAAAAGGCATTAGATTTACTTAGAAACTCTGAGACAAACAAGGTTTCGTTCTTAAATAAACTTACAAATAAAATACTTAAGAATGCTAAAGGTAAAACTAAGTTCAAATACTCTTTTATCTTTAAGAATACAG
This sequence comes from Clostridium sp. LIBA-8553, assembly GCF_057782465.1. Lineage (NCBI taxonomy): Bacteria > Bacillati > Bacillota > Clostridia > Eubacteriales > Clostridiaceae > Clostridium > Clostridium sp. LIBA-8553. The sequence goes on along the minus strand of NZ_CM173489.1, from coordinate 295,799 downwards.
CTAAATTCTTAGTATTTTTCTTTGGAGTGCTATTCTCAACTATCTTAATAGTTATGGCTTTAATGATGAGTAGTGTATTTAATAATCTTGGAACTAAGTATTATGAAAGAGTTGATTATAATTATGAAGGCTTTATAGATAATACTAAGGAACTTCCTAAACTTAGTGCTGGAGAAGAAAAATTCCTACAGTATCCAAGTGCTTTGTATAAAGATGAAATGATAACCTTAATTGGATTATCTGAAGATAATAAACTTCATAAGCTTTATGATAAAGATAATAAGGATATTACTAAGGATTTAGATGATGGTATTGTAATGACTAGTAGCTTTGCTCTTAAAAATGGAATAAAGGTTGGAGATACAATAAAAGTTCAAATTGGAAATAAAGAAGAGTCCTTAAAAATAGTTGGAGAAACTGATGAATATACTGGAGATAAGCTTTATATTTCTAGAAAAAAACTCAGTGAATTAATAAGTGATGGAAAAAATTCCGATCTTTATAATGGAGTTTTCTCAAAAGAAAAGTTAAATAGCAATGACTATGTAAGTGTTGTAAATAAAAACACAATACTTGAACAAAGTAAATCAATGCAAGGCTTTGTTAGAGTTTCAATATATGCAATGATAGCAAGTGCCGTATTCATAGCAGTAATAATAATGTTTGTCCTAACTTCACTAACTATTGAAGATAATACTTATAGCATCTCTCTACTAAAAGTTATGGGATACAATAAAAAAGAAGTTAACTCAATGATTCTAGATAGTTATAAGATATATACAATAATTGCTTATCTAATAGGACTACCACTAACCATAGTAAGCATGAACTTTGGTATGAAATATCTAGCCTCTGAATTTGGCATGATACTACCTATGAAACTTAGTCTGCTACAAGCCATTTTAGGTTTTGTAATAGTTCTAATAATCTTCTATTTAGGAACCTTTAGTGCTAAGAGAAAAATAAATAAAATCTCATTACAAGAAACATTAAAAAGAGAATAAACTAAAAGAATTATAAAAGATATAAAACTCATCCTGTTAAATAGACATTATTAAAAATACTGTATTAAGTCTACTTAACAGGATTATTCTTATTCTAATTCCCACAGCTTGTTCTCAAGCTTCTTATCTTTTTTATTACATTTAACATAACTAACATTAAATTTAGTTTTTCTGGCTAGTTCTACGATTTCATCCTCTGTAAAGTCGTTCTTTTTAAATTTAATACAATACTCATATTGACCTGACTCTTTCGGATTTAATTTACCCTTTATATTTTCTCGTGAAATTAGCCCGTCCTTGCTAAGAATATTTTTTTCTAATTCCTTAGTCACTATAGGATCAAAACTTATATTCTCTATATAATCCTCATCTAAATTATTAAATGCTCTTATATCAAAAAATATAGATAAATACTCTAAATTCTTCTCACCAGAAACTCCAATACCTCCAAAACTTAAGCTTAAATCATTTTTATACACTTCTTGTCCATTTAATGTCAAATTACTTCCTTTAGTTATATATTTATCCTCTCCAACATCGACTTCTACTTTCATATCCATAATCATATTATGAATCTCAATGTATCCCCCATCTCCAATTCCATAATTAGAAGAGACAATTGAAATTATCCTTTCCCTAACAGCATCCATGTATTCAAACTTCAAATCATTATCTAAGTTTACAAACTGATCATTACCTTTAGCTATAACAGTAGAGTTTCTAAATCCAGATAATTTATAACTTGATATATATTGATTTAATCTTGAGTCTCTAATAAAAGTTTTTATTTCATATGTATTTTTTACTAAAGGAAATGTAATAAGCATTACTATTATAGTAGTAATTAAAATTCCAATTAACCATCTAAAACTCGCCTTTGCCCCTAGTTTATTAATTAGAAATTCTCCTTTAAGTAGATCATAAATCCACCATATAATTAATATTAAAAGAAAGCAATCTATAAATAACCATGTGCTCATAGGAACTCCCTTAATCTTATTCTTTAGTTAGCAAAGTTAAACCTATTCAAAGGCCATACTGTTATTTGAGCTTTTCCTAATATATCATCACCCTCTATATATTTTTCACTCCAATACCTTGCATCTTTACTATTATCTCTATTATCACCTAATAAAAGATATTTGTCTTCTGGAACTTCAAAATTTACATTCACTTCACCACCTTGGTATTTTATATAAGGCTCATGTAACTTCTCATTATTTACATATACTGTTCCATCTTCTTTTATTTCCATCTTATCTCCTGGTAATCCTATAAGTCTTTTTATCATCCTCTCATCAAATTCCTTTGAATAAAAAACTATCATATCTCCTCTTTGCATCTTAGATAAATTATATATTCTTGTAGCAAAAAGCTGATCTCCAGGTTCAATAGTTGGTGCCATTGATGGAGTTGGAACTACTATTTTAAAAAGTAAAAATTTATTTATAAGAAATGTTAATATTATCGCTACACAAATAATTAATGCATATTCTTTTAAATTTTTAGACATTTTTCTTCCCCTTTCTAAACCTAATTTTTTATTATAATTAATTACATCTATTATATCATCTAATACATTTTTTTCCTCATTTACTTTTAAAAAACAATTTATCTTTCTAAAAATTAATTTTAATTAGAAAAATATATTAAATTAAAAATAAATTTTATTTTTTAAACAAATTGTAAATAAAATTTTCTTATTAGGTCTATAAATTTTTTGTGAATATGTTATTATTAATATGAACCTAGTCCATAATGAAATTTAATTTTCACATATTAAAGTAAATCCACGCTTTAGATTTCTTTTAATATATGAAAACTTCAACTTAAGGACAGGCTATAAAATTTTATTCTAATTTAAGAAAGAAGGTTTTTTTATGCCTAAATTATTAATTCCAGCTATTATATTCATAACATTAGCATTAATATTTTACACAATTGGTGTTTGGAGTGAACACAGAGCAGGTATATTAAAGAAAAAACATGTAATAATCTTTTGGTGTGGTTTAGTATGTGATACTCTTGGTACATATACAATGAGTAGAATAGTTGCATCTGGAACTGATACTAGCATTACTCCAACTGACCTTTTAATACATCAATCAACAGGTATGCTTGCTATTATTTTAATGCTTATACATGCTGTTTGGGCAACAATTGTTCTAAACAAAGGTAGCGAAAAAGCAAAAGCTATATTCCACAAATTTAGTTTAGTAGTTTGGTTCATATGGCTTATCCCATACTTCGTAGGTATGTATATCGGAATGACATCATAAAAAACAAGAGCCTATTTGGGGCTCTTTATTTTTTTATCAAATTAAATTTGTTTATCTAAATTATAAAATAAAGCTTATAAGTATATTAAGAGTATTAATGAACTTTACTAACTATTATTCAATAATACTCTTAATAAATATTATAAGTTTTTTAAGTTATTTTAATATAAATTATTTTATCACTTTATTATTCACAAACTTTACCTGGGTTTAAAATATTATTAGGATCAAAAGCTAGTTTTATTCCTCTCATAATATCAATTGTGGCTTTATTTAATGATTCATCTAAATATAGTTTTTTAGCTAAACCTATACCATGTTCTCCTGAAACTTGTCCATTAAGTTCTCTTTGTTTTGTATAAAGTATTTCCATAGCTTCACTAAGCTTTTTATTCCATTCTTCTTCTGATAATTCATCTCTTAATATATAGATGTGTAAGTTTCCATCACCTGCATGTCCAAAACTTCTTATTCTGATATTAAGCTTATTCTCTACTTCATTAGTGAATTTAACAAATTCAGCTACTTTATTTCTTGGTACAACTACGTCAACCTCATCCATCTCGCTTGTTGAAGCTTTTATAGCTTCTAAGAAAGCTCCCCTAGCTGACCATATTGATTCTTGTCTTTCCTCTGTATCTGATATAAATACATCTAAGGCTCCTTCTTTTAAACATATATCAGCCACTTTTTCATAGTAACCTTCAACCTCTTCCTTAGAGTTGCCATCAAAGCTTAATATTAAATAAGCATCTGCTGAGCTATCAGGGAATTTCTTTCCTAAGAACTCCTCTGCTGATATTATTACTTCTCTTTGCATAAATTCTATTGCTGTAGGTATATTCTTTGATTTTATTATTTTAGGAACTGTTTCTATGGCACTTTCTAAGTCCTTAAATGGAACTAATAAACTTATTACTTTTTTAGGTAATGGTAAAAGTTTTAAAACTATCTTAGTTATTATTCCTAAAGTTCCTTCTGAACCAACCATTAAATCTTTTAAACTATATCCTGAGCTGTTTTTAACAACCTTTCCACCTAGTTCTAAAACTTCTCCATTTGGAAGTACAACTTCCATACCTCTTACATAGTCTCTTGTTACTCCATATTTAACAGCTCTCATTCCTCCTGCATTGGTACTAACATTACCACCTATAGTTGCTGTTTTTTCTCCTGGATCTGGTGGGTAGAAGAAATCATGCTCCTCAACAAACTTAGCTATTTCCATAAGAAGAACTCCTGGTTCAACTGTAAGAGTTAAGTTATCTTCATCTAATTCTAAAATCTTATTCATTCCACTTAAATCTAAAAGTATTCCTCCAAATATAGGAACAGCAGCCCCAACAAGACCTGTACCTGATCCTCTTACTGTTACAGGAATATTATTTTCATTAGCATACTTCATTATAGATACAATTTCATCTCTATCCATGGCCTTAACAACAATATCTGGCATATGCTTTTCTGATCCTAATTCATCATGAGAATAATCTTCATTTATTTCTTCTCCAATAAATACCCTCTCATTATCATTTATTATTCCTTTTATAAATTCAAATCCAACATTATCTATTTTATTATAACTCATATTAAAGCACCCCTTCCCCTTTTATTTTTTCAATAAGCTTAGGAACAACCTCATAAATATCTCCAACTATTCCATAGTGAGCAACCTTAAATATTGGTGCCTTTTCATCTTTATTTATAGCAAAGATATAGTCTGAGTTATTCATTCCTGCCACAAACTGAATAGCTCCAGAAACACCACAAGTTATTATAAGTTTGGGTCTTACTGTTCTTCCGCTTAATCCAACTTGTTTATTTGCATCAGCCCATCCAGATTCTATAAGAGGTCTTGTAACGGCAAGCTCTCCTCCTACTAAATCCGCAAGTTCCTTAATCATCTCTAAGTCTTTTTCTGATTTAACTCCTCTACCTGCCACAACTATTACCTCAGCATCTGATATGCTATGTTCTTTAGCCTTTTGTTTAATTTCCTTAACTTCTATATTTGATTCTAACTTATCTTTTTCTATTTCAAAGTATTTAATCTCTCCAGTACATTCTTCATTTCTTGCTGGAGCAGACATAACCTTATATCTAACTGTTGCCATTTGAGGTCTTGAATTTGGAGTTACTATTTGTGCCATAATATTACCACCAAAGGCAGGTCTTATTTGAACTAAATCTGTATTCTCTTTTATATCTAATATAGTACAATCTGCTGTAAGGCCTGTTCTACATCTTGCTGCAACTCTTGGAGCTAGTGATCTACCTAATGTTGTTGCTCCAACTAATATTGAACATGGTTTAATCTTGTTTATAAAGTCATAAAAAACAGCTGTGTATGGCTCAATTCTAAAGTTTTCAAGTTCTTTATAATCATATACAATAACTTCATCTACTCCATAATGTAAAAGCTCTCCAGCCTTATCTTTTATTCCATTCCCCATAAATAAACAATAAACCTTTTGATTAACCTTATCTGCAAGTTCTCTAGCTTTTCCTATAAGTTCTAAAGTTACTGGATGAATTTCTCCGTTAACATGGTCAACATAAACTGCTATACCATTCCATTCATCTTTGTTTACTAAAATCTTGTCTTCATCTTCTACGAACTCAAAGGCACCTTTCGGTCCTTTTCTAACACATACCTTACACATTCTACAACTTGCATTTATTTCGACTTTACCATCTACTACTTCCATAGCTCCAAAAGGACATATTTTTATTACACTATTTACATCATCTATTTTATCTTGATGAACTACTAATCTTCCCATAATTCTTACCCCCTAAATAAACTTAAGCTCTCTTAATTTATCTTCCATCTTTTCACTAAGCTCTGATGGATTGCCTGTCCAAATTTCATGATCATCATTATTGCTTGGTGGAAATATTCTTTCAACTTGAGTTGGTGATCCATTTAAACCATATTTCTTTTCATCCTTATCTTCAAAATCACTTAAGGATATTACATTTATCTCTCTTTCCTCTGTTTCAAGTTTCTTCTTATAGGAAGGTAATCTAGGTTGAAAAATATCTTTATCTACAGTTAAAAGACAAGGATATTTAACTTCTAAAACTTCTATTGTATTAGGCATATCCATTTCAACTTTAATAAAATCATCATTAACATCTAATATTTTTCTAACATTAGCTACATGAGGAATTCCTAAATATTCAGCCATTTCAGGGCCAACCTGTGCTGTATCTCCATCAGTAGTTTGTTTACCACAAAGGATAATATCAAAATCTCCACATTTTTTAACTCCTTGAGATAATGTATATGAAGTTGCTAATACATCGGCACCAGCAAATTTTCTATCTGAAACTAAAGTTCCTTCATCTGCCCCCATAGAATAGGCCTCTTTTATTACAGCCTTAGCTTGTGGTGGTCCCATACTTATTACCTTTATTTCTCCACCTTTTTTCTCTTTTATCCTTAAAGCAGTTTCCAAGGCGTATAAGTCATATGGATTCATTTTAGAATCTACTCCATCTCTCTTTAAAACTCCTGTTTTTTCATCAACTTCAACTTTTGAAGTACCAGGAACTTGTTTGATACAAACCATAATTTTCATAAAAATCACTCCATTCCCTTTCTAACTCTATTTAATTGTTTATTAATTTTAAATAGAGACTTTAAGTTATATAAATTGTTAAATAAACGTTTTCTAAAACTATGTGAAAATTAAGCTTCCTACATAACTTATTACACCTAATAAAATCACATATACTATACATACCTTTAATGTAGAGTTTAATATCTTACCTTCTTTTCCAGCTAAGCCTGTGGCAGCTGTTGCTACGGCTATACTTTGAGGAGATATCATCTTACCAGCGGTGGCTCCACAAGTATTAGCAGCTGTTAACCAAGCTGGACTTATTCCTAAAGAATTTGCAGCTTGTGCTTGAAGTTCACCAAATAAAACATTAGCAGAAGTATCACTTCCTGTAACAAAGGTTCCTAAAGCTCCAATAAAAGGTGCTATGAAAGCATAAAATGAACCAGTTACCATAACAAGAACAGTTGCTATAGATGCAACCATACCACTGTATCCCATTACTTTTGCTAAAGCTATTATTGAAAGTATTGTTATGGTTGACTTACTCATCTGTCTCATTGTCTTTCCCAAAATTTCAATCATTTCTTTAAAGGAAGCTCTTTGTATAAATCCTCCAATAAATGCGGCTATCAATATTAATACTCCTGGTGTTGTTATCCATACAAAGGTATATGGTTTAGCCCCTACTCCTGTATAAATATTGACTGAGGTCTTTATTTCACTTAATTTATCATATAAGCTTGGAAATAATGGGCTAACTCCAATTATTATTACCAATATTAATATAAATGGTGAAAATGCTCTTAACACTTTTTTTAATTCAATTTTTTCTTCATTCTTCAAATTCTCACTTTTTTTATAGAATTTTTTTGCTATGAAAATTGTGACTAATAAAGAAACTATTGATCCCAAAACTGCTGGCAATTCAGGTCCTAAAAATTTTGCCACAAGAACTTGTACAATGCCAAAAGAAAGACCTGAAGCTAAGGTTATTCCAAATACTCCTTTTATGCCTTTCAAGCTTTTCTCAGTTAAAGCAACCAATATAAAAGGAATTAATACCACAAAAAGAAATAATTGTATTACTACGTAATAACTTAGAGGCTCTATAGGAACTCCCGACACGTTAGATAACGTTATCACAGGGAGACCAATTGCTCCAAAAGCAGTAGGAGTTGTATTAGCTACTAAGCAAATAACACATGCAAAAAAAGGATTAAATCCAAGGGCAGCCATTATTCCAACGGGAATTGCAACGGCTGTTCCAAAGCCAGCTACAGCTTCTAAGAATCCACCAAAACCCCATGCTAATATAAGAACCAGTATTCTTTTATCGTCACTAACATTTGTTAGCATTGACTTTATAACATCCATAGCCTTTGTATGAACAACTAAGTTATAAGTAAATACCGCAGCTACAATAACTACCATTATTGGCCAAATTCCTAGAGCAACCCCTTCTAAAACCGCTGTTAAAGAATCTCTTATTGACATTTTCCAAGAAAGTATGGAAAGTACTATGGTAATTATTAATGCTATTGGACATATTTTATGAGCTGGAATTTTTAAAACTCCAAGACCTATAATTAGAATTATTATAGGTATAAGAGCAAGAAAAAACATAAGATAAATATTCATTTTTTCACCCCTCATAATAACTTTATACCATTTAGATAATTTGGTATGACCAATTTTGTTTTGTAAAATATGGCATATTAAAATAATATGCCATATTAAAATTTATATACCCAACGTCTCTTTTTATACCCTAAATTAACCATATACCTTTTATTTATTTTAGTCAATTTATCAAGTTATTATATAGGCTTATAATAGATTAAAAATCACTTTTATTTAAAATAAAGTTTGTATAACTAAATATTTTCCTTTATTAATTCAAAATGCTCTTGCATATGTTTATACGCAGAATAGGCATCTCTATTCTTTATAGCTAAATATATCTTTTCATGAAATTCTAATAATTTTTCTCTATTATTTTCATTACTTAAAATAGCTCTTCTTCCTTCACTTATAAATTTATCTACTAATTCAGAAACACCTTCTAAAAGATTTGTTATAAGCACATTGTTTGCTCCTTTAACAATAATGCTATGAAACTCACTATCAATCCTAACATTTTCTTCCTCATTTGTTGATACTTTAAGTCTATCTATAAGCTCTCCTATTTTTTTTAAATCCTCTTCTGATATTCTCATTACAGATAAAAATATAGTTGATAACTCTAGAACCTCTCTTAGTTCAAATATATCTTTGTTAGTTCCATTTTGAAGCATAAACACTATAGAAAGTGGCTCTAATAATACATCATCAAATTCTTCTCTTATATAATTTCCTGCTCCCTGTCTACTTTCTATTAATCCAACAACCTCTAAAGCTCTCATAGCTTCTCTTATAGAAGTCCTACTTACTTGCAGTTCCTCTGCCATAACTCTCTCTGTAGGAAGTTTATCACCTTTTTTTATCTGCCCTACTCTTACCATCTCTTTTATTTGATCAACAACCTGTTCATAAACTTTCGTGTTTTTAACTGGTTTAAACATCATAACAATCCTTTCTAAATAAAACCTTCTAATTTTTCTGATCTTTCATAAGCTTTCTTTATTATTTCCTTTGGATATCCTATATAATCTAATAATTTTATAGCATTTCTAGTTTTAGAAACTCCTTTTTTAAGTTTATAATCGAAGCTTAAGCCTTCTTTACTATCAACACTTTCACTAAAATAGTAAAATTCATAATTATCCTTTAATATATCAACTAATTCTCTGTCATGAGTAGCCACTATAGATATACTATTCTTCTTATTTATATAAGTAAGTATTTCAGCTGAGGCTGATATTCTCTCTATAGGATTTGTTCCTCTAAATATTTCATCAATTGGACAAAATACTGGTAAATCTTTATCTAATGCTTTTATTATTCTTAAAATTGATTCTGCCTCTGCCATGTAGAAACTCTTACCACTACTTAAATCATCATTTGGACTAATTGAAGATACTATATTGAATATAGGTGCTTCATATTTCTCTGCTAAAACAAAGTCAAAGGTTTGAGCCAAAAGCATATTTACTCCTAACATTCTTAAAAAAGTAGATTTACCCGACATATTAGTTCCTGTAAGAACAATTCCTCTCTTACTCATGTTTATTGAGTTTGCTACAGGATTCTTTATGATTGGATGTAGTCCATTTTTAACTCTTAATGTAGTTTCTTTTATAAATTTAGGCCTATTAATTCTATCCTTCTCTTCTACCTCATAACTACCAACAGATATTATAGCTTCAATATTACCTAAAGCTCTATAAAGATTTAAAATTGAAACCTTATTCTTCTCTATAGCATCAGCAGTTTTATAGTAAGCTGCCTCTTCTAATAAAAATAATACAGATATAAACTCAAATACTCCGCCCCACATATTAGCGAAGCCTATTATTTTAGTATTTCTATCTATTGATTTTAACTTATTTAAATTTTCATTTATTTCTTCTTTAAAGCTATCTAAACCCTTATCTTTAATAGCCATTATTTTTTTAGTTGATTTGATTACTTTTCTTAAATAAATTAATCCATTAGATTTAATATGTTCTCTTTCTTTACTATTTAAATACATATTAAAAAAACTTAAAAACATAAATATAAGCATTGCTCTTATATCTACAAATATAGCGATAAGTATTAGTATTGCTGGTAGAATCTTACCTAATACTGTATATGCATAGTACTTAAATTGATTGGATTCTATTAGTTTTTCATCAATCATATCTAGTAAACTATTTTTCTTATCCATTCCTAAATCAAAAAATATGCCTAAAATCTTAGTTCTTATTTTTTCATTTTCTTTAAAATACTCTATAGTATTATTTCTTTCATTTAACTTCTTTTCATCATTCAAAGGATTTCTAAGCATTGAATAAAGTGCAGATTCTCCTACACTACTGTAGTTTCTATCCAATTTTGAATAAACCTTATCCAAATCTAAATCATGCCAAGTCTGTTCATCTATATGATAGTCTTCTTTTTCACTCATATCATATAGTTTTCTTATGTTCTTAAAATTTCTTTTTTTATCCATTGATTCTGCATAGTCATATCTTATTAACCTTAGCATTCTTTCTCTTGGAAAAATCTGCTCTTTCAAAGATAATAATAAGGTTTTATCATTTTCATAACTCATCTTAAAGCTCCTCATCAACATAAAAAATTTATTCTCTTAATTATATATTTTTTTCTAATAAAAGGGAAACTATTTACAATTTAAAATTTGCTTTTATTATATACATAATTAAATAAAGCATAGAGTTACTTACCCTATGCCTTATTCTCTATTATATTTTCTAAAAACTTAGAACTTAGTATTAAAAAGAATAAAATTTAAAACTTTAAAGCCTAATTCAAATACTTCATTTACATCTACCTGCGAAAAATCATGTCCACTATTTTCTAAGGTTAAAATTTGCACCTCATTTCCAGCAGCTTTACTCTTATTATATAAATTAACAGAATTACTGTAAGGAACTAACCTATCTTGGCTTCCATGAACTATTAATGTTTTAGGTAAATTAGGTTTAATATAATTTATTGGACTATATTTATCCATGTATTCTTCTATACTTTGCTCTCCTCTTAGCTGACTTTCTGTTTTGGCTATAGAATTATTTAAATCCCATGATGCCATACTCATATCTAAAGTATCTAGCTCTGTTGGTCCAAAGAAATCTACTACATATTTAACCTTTGATGGATATTTAGCAAGCTCTTTATCATCAACAAATTCATCATCTCCACTATATGCTGCTAGTAAAGATAAATGAGCTCCAGCTGAAGCCCCTATTAACCCTATTTCATTTGTATTAAATCCATAAGTATCTTTGTTTTTGTAAACCCATCTTATAGCATCCTTAACATCTGATGCCTGTTTGTTAAAATCAACCTTATCATTAGCAAGTTCATATCCTACACTTATTATGGTATAACCTTCCTTTCTAAAGGAATCTAAAAGAGGCGCTATAACATTAGGAATTTCCTTACTTCCATAAATCCAACTTCCACCATGAACATAAAGAATTACTGGTGAACCATGCTTTAATTTCTTTTCTGGTCCATAAATATCTAAAGTTTGTGGTTTTCCATTAGTGTTCTTATAAACAATATCTTTAAAATCCATATCTTCGCTCATTTTCATATTTTTTAACTCATCTATACTTGGCGGATTCTCCTTTAAAGCTAAGTATTCTTTTCCTATATTTATGTAAAATCCGATTTGTCCCCTAAAAGAATACGCAACTACACCTAAGATAATAGTTAAACTAAGAAATATTATTCCTAAAACTTTAAAAAACTTTTTCATTTCACAACCTCCTTTATCCAGTTTATAAAAATCTTTAATATTTTAGCCTATAAGTATAAAACTTTAATAATCTTTCTTAATTCTTACATAAATAATATCAAAATTAAAGTGTTTATTATTTATAAAAAAGTTACTTTTTACAAACAATTAAGTAAACTAAAAAGGTTATATCAAATTATATAATTTGATATAACCTTTTTAATCAGCTTTATTTAATAAAATTAAGATTCTCTAGCATAAGCTATTCCAACACTTTTAACTCCTACATGTACACCTATAACTGCACTTATTTCACCTATCATTGAATCTAAATCTAATTCCTCTTTAAGTCTCTTAGCCAAATCTCTGGCCTCATCCTCAGCTAATATATGACATACAACAGCTTGCTTTATTCCTTTTTCTTTTAGATCATGTTTAACTACATCTATAATTTTATCTATAGCTCTTTTCTTAGTTCTAACTTTATCCATTACTACAACAGCACCTTCTTTAACTGTTAATATTGGATTTATTTTTAGAACCTTTCCAACTAATGCGGCAGCTCCACCTATTCTTCCGCCTTTTTTAAGATTATCTAAAGTACCTGGAACAAATATAATCTCTGATTCTTTTATAGTTTCTCTAACTATTTTTGAAACTTCATCAAAGTCTTTTCCTTCTTCGGCAGCCTTTGCACCTTCTAAAACACCTATTCCAAGTGCCATTACTGAAGTTTGAGAGTCTATAAGATCAATTTTAACATCTGGATATTTCTCTAAAATCATATCTTTTATTATATGTGATGTTGTATATGTTCCACTTAATTTAGATGATATAAACGCTGCAACTATATCATGACCATCCTTAGCAAACTTCTCAAAAGCATTATAGAATTCATCCATTGATGGTTGAGATGAAGTTGGAAGTTTATCACATTTTGCTAGCTCTGCATAAAAAGCTTCACTATCTATGTCTACCTCCTTATAACTTTCTCCATTCATTATAACGCTTAAAGATACTATCTCTACTCCATACTTTTCTGCTAACTCTTTTGGTATGCAGCTAGTACTATCTGTAATTACTTTAACAGCCATATATTCCTCCTAAAACTTAAATACATTCTTTCAGCTCTTTTAGATTTATCTATAATATTAAATATTAAATCTCTATTACTAATACACTCTAATAGCGCTCTTACTTATATACTTATGCTTTTTCTTTATATTATATTTTATCTAATTTTATTATATAATTTATAAATTTATATAAAGCACTTAGATAAATTTAATTAAGAGAAGATCCTTTCTTCTCTTAATAATTAACTCTCATATTAAACTTAAAACAAATTCCTATAAAATATCATAAAAAATTAGCTTATTGATTTTAATAATCTATTATCCATTTTAACATCTAATTTAAATTTGTAAAACTTTTTTCACTCTACTAATTATATTATTAAACAAATTTATCGTAATTCCTTTATAAAATATTCCAACAAATTAATAGTTAGCAAAATTTTAATATTCACTTCTATTTAGCTAGCATTAAACTTGCTATTCATCTAAATAAACATATACTTTAATTTACATATAGTAAAATTTATATTGGCTCAAACACCATTTTATTTAGTATTTTTCTTTAAATCCTTTATTATATCTCTAAGCTCAGCAGCTCTTTCAAACTGAAGATTTTTAGCTGCCTCTTTCATTTCTTCTTCATATTGTTCTATAAGTTTTTCTATAGGAATATCTTTCTTAACAGCTTTTTCAACTTCAGTTTTATAACTTTCTTTTTCTTCTGAAACCTTAGTAGCCTCTATTATATCTCTTACGCCCTTAATTACAGTAGTTGGAGTAATTCCATGTTCTTCATTATACTCCATTTGAATAACTCTTCTTCTCTCAGTTTCTTTAATAGACTTATCCATAGATTTAGTAATATTATCTGCATACATTATTACCTTACTTTCAGAGTTTCTAGCTGCCCTTCCTATAGTCTGTATTAAAGACGTTTCTGATCTTAGGAATCCTTCCTTGTCAGCATCTAATATTGCAACTAAAGCAACTTCTGGTATATCTAACCCTTCTCTTAAAAGGTTAATTCCTATTAATACATCAACTTCTCCAAGTCTAAGCTCTCTTATTATTTTCATTCTTTCTAATGTATCTATATCTGAATGCATATATGTAGCTTTAACATTTAAATCTTTTAAATACTTAGTTAAATCCTCAGCCATTCTCTTTGTAAGTGTTGTTATCAGAACTCTAAAACCTCTTTGAACAGTTCTTTGAATTTCTCCATAAAGATCATCAATTTGGCCTTGAATAGGTCTTATCTCTATTACAGGGTCTAAAAGTCCTGTAGGTCTTATTATCTGTTCTGCAACAGTATTAGAATGCTCTATTTCATACTCACCAGGAGTTGCACTTACGAATACCACTTGGTTTATCTTGCTTTCAAACTCAGTAAATTTAAGAGGTCTATTATCAAAAGCACAAGGTAATCTAAAACCAAAATCAACTAAAGATGTCTTTCTTGATCTATCCCCAGCGTACATCGCTCTAACCTGAGGTAATGTAACGTGACTTTCATCTATAAACATTAAAAAATCTTCTGGGAAATAGTCAAGTAATGTTTGAGGTGGAGTACCAGGTGCTCTACCATCTAAAATTCTTGAATAGTTCTCTATTCCTTGACAATATCCCATCTCTCTAATCATTTCTATATCATAGTTTGTTCTTTGCTTTAATCTTTGAGCTTCTAGTATTTTATCCTCAGCAGTAAGAACTTTTAGCCTATCTTCAAGTTCATCTTCTATTACACTTATTGATTTTTCTAAAGTTTCTTGAGAAGCAGCAAAGTGAGATGCTGGAGTTATAAGAACATGTTGTCTTTCTCCAATTATGTTTCCAGTTAAAACATCAAACTCTCTTATTCTATCAATCTCATCTCCAAAGAATTCAACTCTGATTCCCTTTGATGATGAAGATGAAGGAATTATATCTAAATTATCTCCTCTAACTCTAAAGGTTCCTCTAGAAAAATCTATATCATTTCTTTCATATTGTATTTCTATAAGCTTTTTAATAACCTCATCTCTGTCTTTAATCATTCCTGGTCTTAATGAAAGAGTAAGCTTCTTATATTCTTCTGGGTTACCTAATCCATATATACATGATACTGAAGCAACTATTATCACATCTCTTCTTTCTAAAAGTGCTGATGTAGCGGAGTGACGTAATTTATCAATTTCGTCATTAATAGAAGCATCTTTTTCTATGAAAGTATCCGTTTGAGGAACATATGCTTCTGGCTGATAATAATCATAATATGAAACAAAGTACTCAACTATATTATCTGGAAAGAATTCTTTGAACTCAGCACAAAGTTGAGCTGCTAAAGTCTTATTATGTGCCAATATAAGAGTTGGCTTTTGAGTTCTTTCTATAATATTCGCCATAGTAAAAGTTTTTCCTGATCCTGTAACCCCTAAAAGAGTCTGTCCTTCATTTCCATTCTCTATTGATTTAACCAAAGTATCAATTGCTTTAGGTTGATCACCTGTAGGCTTAAACTTTGATTGTATTTTAAATTCTCCCATGACTTTCCCTCCTTGCTATAAAAGGGCTGTATCAAATTTACTTTCAATTAATTATGTAAGTATTTGATACAGCCACATTAAACCATTATTTGTTTTTTTCCTCTTCATCATTATTAGCTTTTCTAAGTTTTTCTAATAATTCATCAACTTCCCTATTAAAAGATATTCCTTTTGGAACCAACACTATTCCAAATAATTTACCTCTATCTTTACCCGATATGGTATGATTTTCAATAGTTCCATTATTTTTTCTTATCTCAAAATCAACTCCATAAAAATTCTTTTTTATTGCCATAAAGACTTCTTTTTCATTTTTAGGAATCTCTCCATTAATCTTAATTATTTTATCCCCACTTCTTAATCCTTTTGCATATGCAATAGAATTTGGAAGTACATCCAAAATACATATTTCTTCATGCTTAGAAAAATATAGTGGTTCTCTCATAACTTCTAGTTTTCTCTCTATATTAATTCTTAATTCATACAATAAAGGAACTAAAACAATTAATGCAATTGTAAAAATAAGATTTTGTCTTGAAAAATAAGCTAATATTATAACTAATATACCATATGCAATATTAAATAATCCAGAGGTTAGAGTCTTTCTCCTCTTACTCTGAGTAAATGTAGATGACTCATATGAAGTTACTCCATATGCGGCCATAGTCCCTAAAACTGTTGCACTTATTATTGCAAGATATTTCTCTCCACCAAAGAATGACAACCATTGAGGCAAATCTTTAATTTCATTAATAATTGAAAGACCACTATTAGTTCCTAATACAACTAAAAGACATACAGGTAATGCCCAAAATCTCCTAAAGCTAAAACCGCCTACAAGATTTCCATCTTTTTGAGTAAATATAGGTAAATATCCCCTATCTCCGTCAATCATTGTTAAAATACCTTCAACAATTGAGAATACCCCTATTAAAACAATTACTGATGTTAAATTAACAGAAAAATTAAATCCATTTCCAAAATATTCAGTATTACTATTCAATAAAATGGCTATTATTCCTAATACTGATGCTATATATGGTATTTTAATAAATCTATTTTTATATACTATAGAAAATACTGATACTGTTAGAATGACATTTATTAAAGAACTGTTTTCAAAAGTTACTCCTAAAAAACTTAGTAATAAACTTGCTATAACGCCACCTAATATACCAATTAAAAGTTGTGATAAAGTCATCTCAAGAGGAGACTGCACGCTCCTCCCAAGCATTAACTTTTGCATAAATGCTATTTTTCTATTTTTAAAATAGAATAAGATAGCTATTACTATTAACATTAAAGATAAGGTAGGACTTATTAATGCGTAAGATATTGCTCTTATATTTTCTATAAGTAAATTCATTTTAAGTCCTCCAAAATTTTATTATTTCATCTTTTCTTGCATAATCTCTAAAGCTTTTTCAAACTGTGGATCAGTACTTCTTGAATATGGATTTTCCTTAAGCTCTGCTGGATATTCTACTGTGACATCAGGTGCTATGCCCTTCTTATGAATATTCTCTCCATTTGGAGTATAATATTTTGAGATAGTTACCTTTAAAGCAGTTCCATCTTTTTCTTGCCCAATTTTATCTAGAACAACCTGAACTATTCCCTTTCCAAATGTTGTTGTTCCAACTAAAGTACCTAGATTATAATCTCTAATAGCTCCTGCCACTATTTCTGATGCAGAGGCAGTTCCTCCATCAATTAAAACAACCAATGGCATACCTTGTGCTATTCCACCTTTAGATACACTTTCTTCTTTATTACCATATTTATCTATTGTAGACACTACAACTTTATCCTTTGGAACAAAGTTTGATACTAAGTCTACACATTCTTTCATAAATCCTCCTGGATTTCCTCTTAAATCAAGTATTAACCCTTTCATTCCTTGATCTTCTAAAGCTTTTAATTGAGTTTCAAAATCTTTTGCGGTTCCTTCATCAAAAGCTAATACCTCAATATATCCAATATCACCATTAATCATTTCGCTTTTTATGTTAACTGTCTTGACTACATCTCTCATGACATCAACGTCAAATTCGCCTTTACCTTCTCTATATAATGTTAATTTTATATTTTCTTTTGTTGTTCCTTTCATCATTGAGACAGCCTTATCTAACTCTTCTCCTGAGACTGGTTCTCCATTAATCTTTAGTATAACATCTCCTGTTTTTATTCCTGCCTTTTCTGCCGGACCTCCTTCAATAGGTGAGACTACTACTATTTTATTATCCTTAACTCCTACTTGAATTCCGACTCCCATATAGTTTCCTTGGCTCTTTTCCTTAAAATCTGAAAATTCTTTTTCATTCATATAGTAAGTATATTGATCTCCTAAAGATGCAACCATACCTTTTATAGCTCCTTCAGCTAACTTACTATCATCTATTTCACCATCATACCATCTATAAAGCATTTCTCTTATATCTAAGACCTTTTTGAAATTTTCTGTATCATTTACTTTTTCTAATGATGCCTGAACAGCATTAACATTAGTTATTGGTAAAATTCCAATGGCCGTAAGCCGATTACCAGCATAAACAGAAATACCCACTATAAAAACCAAGGCTACTCCTATAGCTATAACTCTTAATCTTTTTTTCATCTTATGATTCTTATTATTCTCATTTTCTCTTTTTTCACCATCTTTGTGACTCATAAAACCCACCCTTTCAAAAAAAAAGCTTAAAATACACTATATTTAAATAGTTTACGTATTTTAAGCTTTTTATATTCTATATTAAATATTAAACATCTAAGAATTTTCTTAAAGCTATTATACTACCTACTGCACCGATAACAATACCAGCTAGTATGAACTGCCATGACATTGTTGTTAATACATACATTGGTGGTACAAATTGTGGCATATATAATGATGATGCTGCTACAACTTTTCCATACAATAAATTATATCCAGCAAATAATAAAAGTGTTGATAAAACACCACCAACAAGTCCTATTATAACCCCTTCAATTACAAAAGGCCATCTTATGAACCAGTCAGTTGCCCCTACAAACTTCATTATTCCAACTTCTCTTCTTCTTGAGTAAACAGTTATCTTTATTGTATTTACTATTAGGAATAGTGATACACCTACGAATACTATACCTAAAACTAATCCAACTGTATTAATAACTTTTACAAATGAGTTTATAGTTCCTATAAGCTGTTCATCGTTACCTACATCTTCAACTCCATCCATGTATTTGTTATCAGTCTTCATAGCACTTTCAACACTGCTAGCTACATCTGGATTTTCTAATCTTACTATGTATGAAGCTGGTAATGGGTTGTTTTCTTTGCTATATCCAGCTAATATTTCTTTATTGTAATCACTTGAACCTTCCATCTTAGCAAATGCTTGATCTTTAGATTCAAATACTACTTCTTTAACACCTTGAACAGTTTTAATTTTTTCCTCTATAGCTGTCTTTTGGTCTTGAGTTGCATCGTCTTTAAGGAAAACATTAATCTCAACCTTATCTTGAACATTTGTTACACCATTTTTAACATTTAAAGCAGTTAATAAAAATGCTCCAAATATGAATAATGTAGTAAGAACTGTTGCTATAGATGCTATACTTATTGTTCTATTTCTTTTTAAACTTTTGAAAGCATCTGATATGAAATATCCTATAGTACTAAACTTCATATTCATATCCTCCTTTCTGAACATCACTAACTACTTCACCTTTATCTATAGCTATAACCCTCTTCTTCATTGAGTTAACTATTTCTTTAGCATGAGTAGCCATAACTACTGTTGTACCAGCTTTGTTTATGTCATCTATTAATTCCATAATTTCTTTAGCTGTATCTGGGTCTAAGTTTCCTGTTGGCTCGTCAGCTATTAAAACCTTAGGATTATTAACTATAGCTCTTGCTATTGAAACCCTTTGTTGTTCTCCTCCTGATAACTCATTTGGGAACATTTTATATTTATTAGATAATCCAACTAGTGATAATACCATTGGAACTCTTTTTCTTATTTCTTTTGGTGTAGCCCCTACTACTCTCATAGCAAAAGCAACATTTTCATAAACATTAAGAGTTGGTATTAATCTAAAGTCTTGGAATACCATTCCTATTTTTCTTCTATGATAAGGTATTTGTCTTCTCTTTATTTGAGATAAATCCTCGTCCCCCATAACTATGTTTCCTGTTGTCGGTTCAACTTCCTTTAACAACATTTTAATAAAAGTTGATTTACCAGCACCACTAGGCCCTACTAAGAATACAAAATCACCCTTGTCTATGTTTATATTAACATTTGACAGTGCTTTTACATTCTTATTATAGACCTTGCTAACATTCCTAAATTCTATCATTGTTAACACTCCTTAATAACATTTTCTACTCAACAAATTAAAAATCTAAACATAAATTTAGATTCATATATATATTTAACCTTACCCGATTGCTATCAACACTAATCTATTTTACTATTTTACTCTATTTTTCTACATTAATCTACTTAATTTTTGTTAAAATTCTATGTGTTAATGTAAAGCAAGTTTATTATATCATAATAAACTGCTAAATTTCTACCAAATCGAGAAAACCTTCCCCGAAGACCTCTTTAGCATCATTTACTGTAATAAATGCTTTTGGATCTATCTCTTTTATCTTTTTCTTTAAGCTTATGAACTGTCTTCTATTTACAACTGCATAAAGTATAGTCACAGGTTTTTTTAAATATGCTCCTTTTCCCTCTATCTTAGTACATCCTCTATCGATTTCCTTCATTATTACCTGGGAAATTTCTTCACTTTTTTCACTTATTATTAAAAGTTGTTTACAAGAATTAAAACCTTCTATTATTTTGTCGATTAATGTTCCCATTATGAAAACCCCAATTAATCCAAATAAGGCTTTATCAACTCCAAATACTAAAAGAGCACATACAACTACAACACAGTCAGCACATAAAAGTGACTTACCAATATCAATGTGTAAATACTTATTTAATATTTTAGCAACAATAGCAGTTCCACCAGTTGATGAATTTTGACTAAAAACTAATGCTATTCCACAGGCTGCTACCACGCTACCAAATATAGTAGCTAAAAACATATTCTCAGTTACTGCAAAAGTTGGTAAAAAACTTTCTATTAAGCTTATTGAAAATGATAATCCAAAAGCAGCATATATGCTACGTCCACCAAAATTTCCACCTATAAGCCAAAAAGCTAATGCAAAAAGTATTACATTGGCAATATTCATAAACATTCCTTGTGACATTCCAGTTATTTTATTTATAACTAAGGCTAAACCAGATATTCCACCTGCAGCAATGTCGTTAGGATAATAAAAGTATTCTAATGATAAGGCTAAAAGAATTACTCCTATAGTAATTATTCCATACTCCTTTAACGTCTTCACACTAATCTTCATTTAAAGACCCCCTTAATAAATTTATATTTAATTTGTTCTCCCCATTTTAAATTAACTATTAATTTATTACCTTCAATTTTTAATATTACCACCTTCACTTATATTTTGGCAATTAAATTCAAATTAATATTATTTTGTATTTTTATTCCTAAAAAAAACAGCATGAGAAAAATTACTCATGCTGCAAACTTACTATTTAAGATTATCTTTTTAAGCTTATTGCCTTTTTAGCAGCTTTAACTGCTTCATCTGAAGTTAATCCGTAAGCTTTTAATAATTCATCTGGTTTACCACTTTCTCCGAATGTGTCTTTAACACCAACTTTAACTACTGGTACTGGATACTCTTCTCCAACAACCTCAGCTACCGCTGATCCTAATCCACCAATTATATTATGCTCTTCTAATGTAACTATTGCACCTGTTTCTTTAGCAGCTTTTAATATAAGCTCTGAATCTATTGGTTTAATAGTATGTATGTTTATTAATCTAGCATTTATACCCTCTTTAGCTAAAGCTTCAACAGCCTCTATAGCTACGTCAACCATTATACCTGTAGCAAATAATGTTACATCATTACCTTCTTTTAATTCTATACCTTTTCCAATTTCAAATTTGTAATCAGGTCTATCATTTATTACATTAACTCCAGCTCTTCCTAATCTTACATAGCAAGGTCCGTTATACTCAGCTATTGCTCTAATTGCAGCTTCTGTTTCAACTGCATCTGATGGGCAGATTACTGTCATGTTTGGTATACTTCTCATTAATGATAAGTCTTCTATAGCTTGGTGTGATGCTCCATCTTCACCAACTGTTAAACCAGCATGAGTAGCACATACTTTTACATTTAATCTTGGGTAACATATTGAGTTTCTTATTTGCTCAAATGCTCTTCCAGCAGCAAACATAGCAAATGTACTAGCAAATGGAATTTTTCCACAAGTTGATAAACCTGCTGCTACTGACATCATATTTCCTTCTGCAATACCCATATTTATAAATCTTTCTGGACATGCTTTTTTGAAATCTGCAGTTTTAGTTGATTTTGAAAGGTCTGCATCTAAAACTACTATGTTTTTATTTTCGTTAGCTAAAGCAGCTAATGCTTTTCCGTATGCTTCTCTAGTTGCTATTTTCTTTGCCATTAGTTGTCCCCTCCGATCTCTTTTATAGCTTGCTCACATTGCTCTTTAGTTGGAGCTGTTCCATGCCAAGCTGCTTCATTTTCCATAAATGAAACACCTTTACCTTTTACTGTGTTACAAACTATGCAAGTTGGTGCTCCTTTTGTACTCTTAGCTTTTTGTATAGCACTCATTATTTCTTCGTAATCATGTCCATTTATAACTATTACATTCCATCCGAAAGCTTCGAATTTTTTATCTATTGGACAAGGACTCATTACTTCCTTTATATCACCATCTATTTGTAATCCATTGAAGTCAATGAAAGCTGTTAAATTATCTAGTCTATAATGAGCTGCTGACATAGCTGCTTCCCAAACTTGACCTTCCTCTAACTCTCCATCTCCTAAAATAGTAAATACTCTATAATCTTTATTATCTAATTTACCAGCTAAAGCCATACCTACAGCTGCTGATATACCTTGACCTAAAGAACCAGTTGACATATCAATTCCTGGTAAGTCGTTCATATTTGGATGTCCTTGAAGGTTTGAACCAAATTTTCTTAATGTTGTTAATTCTGCTGGATCAAAATATCCTCTTCTTGCTAAAGCACTATATAATACTGGTGCTGCATGTCCTTTTGATAAAACGAATCTATCTCTATTTGGATCCTTTGGATTTTTTGGATCAATATTCATTTCATCGAAGTATAAAATTGTTACTATATCTGCGATTGATAAAGATCCACCTGGATGTCCTGATGCTGACTCAGTAAGCATAGTTACTATGTCTTTTCTTATAACCTTAGACATGCTTTTTAACTCTTGTATCTTGTTGCTCATAATGACCTCCTGTACATTTATGTAAACTTTTTTTTAAATATTGTTTTACCTTTTTGCCAAGTTCATTCTATCACAAAAAATTAATTTTTCATATAGCAATTTTATATTTGTGCTAATCTTTTTCTCCAAATAGCCTTCATTAAGCATACATTAATACTTAATTAGACTACTCTACTTCCCTTTATTTTTAAGAACTCAAAGCTATTTTTCTTAGATTAAAGTCTATAATAGTATATCCTGGATAAATTTTTTTATGAAAAAGTTTTAAATAGAGTATCACATTTATATCTTTAATACTATACAAAAAGTTATATCGATTACATTCATTTATTTTTTAAATTATTTCTCTTATGCATTAAAAAAACAATAAAAATCTCCTTTTTAATAGCTTTTTCAAAAAAATTAAGGCTATGATTAAAAATTTAATCATAGCCTGACTTATCTTTTACTGTAAATTTAAACTTATTAGTAGAGATTTATTAACTTTTTTCATATCCTCTTCAGTCATATGTCCAATTTTTTCTTTTAATCTTTTCTTATCGAGAGTTCTTATTTGTTCTAAAAGAACAACTGAATCTCTATTTAATCCATATTCCTCAGAAGAAATCTCTACATGTGTAGGTAATTTTGCTTTATTTATTTGAGAAGTTATAGCCGCAACAATTACAGTTGGACTATATCTATTTCCTATATCATTTTGTATTATTATAACCGGTCTTATTCCACCTTGCTCTGATCCAACAACTGGACTAAGATCAGCATAAAATATATCCCCTCTTTTTACATTCAAACTAGCCATTTATATCACACTCCGCAAAGCCATGTCTCATATTCTATTTGATCAAAGTATTCTACAGAAGTTCCTTCTTCAGCATATTGTGAATTTATTAAAGCCATAGCTTTATATCCTTCCTTCATTGCTTCATAAAAGTCGTCTTCTTTTTTGCCCTCACTATATGTTATTAACTTTTGTCTTTTTAATTGACTAAAATTCTCAATTTTTTTTTGTTTTTTTAAATTTTGTTTATTAATCTTTGATACTGACATGAACACCACTCCTAAATGTAAAAAGAGTTCTAAATTTATGTATAAATTATATTACAAAATATGCCACTTTGTCAAAGATTTCGTCCTAAGCAAATGATATTTTTTGACATAATATTTACTTTTTAATTCGTTTCCCTCTATTTTTTCCTAATTAAATATATTAAATATGTAAAATAACAATTCCTAATACTAATTTTCTTTAAATAAATTAAATAAATACTGTGGTTGTTTAAATTTAAACAACCACAAAAATAAATTTAATTTTTAACCTTACTAAAGTTGTTAAACCTTATAGAAACACTTTCCGAATCCTCTCTTCCGTAAATTACAGCCTCCTTAGGAACCTTTTTATTAGCATCTATAATAATTACTTCCCTTGCAAAATTCTCATTTCCATTTAAATCTTTAAGCTCTAATATTACTTCAGATTTCTCATTTTCATCATTCCATCTATAAGTAAAGTTATGTTCTTCATTACATAAATCTTTTAATTCATTTATAAACATGAATCTATAAAACTGGTCATAATCCTTTCCAACTTCATAAGTTTTCTCATCCTTAAAGTAGTTTATTATTATTTTATCTTCTTTAAATAATTGTTCTCTATCATCTAAAACAATCTTTGTTCCCAATTCTTCATCATAATAAATTCTACCTTTTTCTTGGAACTGTCCTCTAGAATTTTTGACATCATATGTTATTTCTGTCTCATAAGACTCTATAGAAAACATATCCTCTAATATATCTTCTGGTGTTAAATTATAAGTTCTTTGGTAGATAGCTAGTCCACCTATAACTCCTAAGATTATAATTAATAGTATTATGAGTATGGCATCCCTCTTGTCTCTCATGAAAATCCTCCTATTGAAACCTTATACCTTACATACTATTAATTAGTAATCTTATTTATTCTAAAAGCTAATTAATTCTTTCATTTTATTAGGAATATTCTTTATGATTTCCATAGCACTTACTGTAAAACTTTCCTTTGATAACTCTTCACCTATGTATCCGTGTATATATGCTCCTAAAACGGCAGCATCAAAAACATCCAACCCTTGAGATATTAAGGAAGTAATAATTCCTGTTAAGGTATCACCCATTCCACCTGATGCCATAGCACTATTTCCAGTAGGATTTATAAATACCTTTTCACCATCTGTTATTACTGTGTTATATCCCTTTAATAAAACTATGATTCCATTTTCTTTTGCATAGCTCTTAGCAATTTCTATTCTGTTTTTCTCAACATCCTTAATCTCTATTCCTAGTAACCTTGCCATTTCACCTGGATGTGGAGTTATAACTATGTTTCCTTTATATTTTTTTAAAAGTGATTTTTCTCTACCTAATACATTTATTCCATCAGCATCTATAACAAGATTTCCATTATAAATTTCTAATACCTCTTTTAATTTATTGAAGGTAGTATCATTATTTCCCATACCAGGCCCAATAGCAACCACATCGCATCCAATTAGTAGATCATTATATTCTTCTAAAGAGTTATATTTACCTGTCATTCCTTCGTTTAACTTAATAGATAATTCACTTTGAACATCTTCATGAGTTAATACTGTAACTAATCCAGCTCCTGTTTTTATTGCAGCACTTCCTGTCATATAAGCCGCTCCAATAAACCCTTTATGTCCAGCAAATATCAAACACTTACCATATGTACCTTTATGTCCAAATTCGTCCCTATAAGGGAACTTACTTATTACATATTCTATATCTGTAAATCTAATGTTATCTGAATATTTATCCACTATGAATTTAGGAATTCCTATATCTACAATTTTTAGATTTCCTATATATTCAAAACTCTTATAATTTAAAAATCCCATTTTATAAACTTGAAAACTTATTGTTTTATTAGCCTTAATAGCTATTCCTAAAACTTCTCCAGTATCTGCATTAATACCTGATGGCACATCTATTGAAACAATAAACTTACTATTTTCATTTATGCATCTTATAGCTTCAAGATACATTCCTGAGATATTCTTATTAAGTCCAGTTCCAAATATACCATCAATAACAATCTGGCTATTTATTATGTCATTTTTTAATTCTTCTATATGTTTAAATTCGGATATATCTTTTATATGGCATCCTAACTTTTCTAATATAGCAAGATTTATTTTATAATCTTCAGATCCATCCTTTTCTTTTTCTAATATATGTACGTAGACTTTTTTACCTTTATTTAACAGATGTCTTGCAATGCCTAAAGCATCGCCACCATTATTGCCCCTTCCAGAAATAATAGTAAAGCTCTCTTTAGTTAAATCTATATTTTCTAAAAATTTAATTATGGCATTTTCCATTAAAACTATACTTGGCATATTAAATACTTCAATATATTCTCTATCCATATTTCTTATACTATTAGAGCTACAAATTTCCATAATACTCACCTTCCAATACAGCATACGCAATAGCACTACTATTATTATGAGAGATACTTAAATGTATCTTTAGTGATTTATTATCTCCAACTAGCTCATTTCCTATTGCCTTAGCACCATTATACAAAGTAACTTCTGGCTTACCTAATTGATTTCTAAGAACTTCAATATCTTTAAAAGAGAATCCCCTTATACCAGTTCCTAAAGCCTTACTTACAGCTTCTTTAGCAGCAAAATTTCCAGCTATAACTTCGCTATTCATACTTCTATTATTAAAATAAGTTATTTCTTTTTCTGTAAATAACTTATTTATAAAACTCCTATTTTTTTGAATAGCTTGCTCTACTCTTTCTATTTCAATGATGTCAATACCAATACCTATTATCATAGAGATCCTCTCCCTTATTTAATTAATATTCTACTATCTCCTATGATACTACTACCAGCCGAAGTCAGCTATACAATTATCGACATCTTCACCTATAACATCTATTAGATGTATAGGTGAAACCTCATATTTATGTAGCTTATTAATTAAACTTTCAACTTTATCCTTATTAGGAGATATTTTCTCAACAGAATCTCTCTCTATCTTGGTTAAAACTTCATCTATAAAATCTTTTCTTTCAACTTCTATGCCATATACCATATTTTTTCCCAAATTGGTTTCTATCAATCTATAAGAAAATTGGTAACATTTATCTTCTAAAGTTACTTCTTTACACAAATTTTTTATGACTCTCATTGAATTTCCCCCTTATTTCCCTATGTTATATGCATGTACGCATCAATTATCTTTATATTACCATCTTTATTTGAAAAAACATGTCAAATCATGCATACTCTTTAGAATTTTTTATCGTTCTTTAACGACATAAGTCCCTTCATCAAAACCCAAAATTCATTTTTTTTGTATTTTTCTGAGAATATTTTATTTTTTTTATTTATATTTTTATATTTTTTCATAGATTCCTAATAAATTTTATGAAAACGATGTAATAACTGAAATTTATCCACTTTTTATGTAATTAGTTATATTTATGAAATTTTATAACTATGTAATAATTCATCTGTAATCGTTATACAAAAAATTAATATGAGGGGGATTTTTTTTATGGCAAACAAACAAAAAATGCGTAAGCGTAGAAGGGCTTTACTTTGTGTTTTTGCAGCATTTGCATTTTCTTTTAACGCATTAGGAAAGGTAACTTACGCAACGCCTAAACAAGACAAAAATATTGTAAACTACGTACAAACTCAAGAAGAAACTTCAAACTCAATTCAAAATCAACCGATCTCATCTTATTGGTATCCAGAAGATTTATTAAAATGGAATGCTAGCACTGATAAAGATACAAACTTCAATAAAAGCACAGTTCCATTAGCAAAAAGAGTCGAAAAAGAGAAACTTGACACTATTAATGACACTCAAAACAAAGATGTTAAAGTTGTAGCAATTTCTATAATGAATTCAAACACTAGTGGTAACCCATCACAAGGTTCAAATAAATTTAGTGCTAATACATTCTCTTATTGGCAATACATAGATAAATTGGTTTACTGGGGTGGATCAGCTGGAGAAGGATTAATAGTTCCTCCAAGTCCAGATGTTACTGATTCTGCTCATAGAAATGGTGTTCCTGTTTTAGGTACTGTATTCTTCCCTATGACTGCTCATGGTGGAAAAATGGAATGGCTTGACCAATTCCTTCAAAAGGATGCAAATGGTAACTTCCCTATAGTAGATAAATTAATAGAAGTTGCTAATACTTACGGCTTTGATGGCTGGTTCATAAATCAAGAAACTGAAGGAACTAAAGAAGAACCTTTAACTCCTGAGCATGCTAAACTTATGCAAGAATTAATAAAACAATTCAAAGCTAAGTCTAATGGAAAACTTGAAATCATGTGGTATGATTCAATGACAAAAGATGGTGAAATGGATTGGCAAAATGCTTTAACTGATAAAAATGAGTACTTCTTATTAGATGGAGATAAAAATAAAGTTGCTGATAGTATGTTCTTGAACTTCTGGTGGACATACAACAGTTTAAAAGATAAAGATTTATTAAGAGTATCTAATGAAAAAGCTACGGAAACTGGAATTAATCCTTATGATTTATATGCTGGAATAGACGTTCAAGCAAATGGCTATAAAACTCCGATTAGATGGACTCATTATCAAAGAGATAACCAAGCTCCATTTACTTCATTAGGATTATATTGTCCAAGCTGGACTTATTTCGATGCTAAAACTCCAGAAGAATTCCAATATAACGAAAGTAGATTATGGGTTAATGAAAACGGAGATCCATCAAAAGGCACTAATGCTCAAAACCTTGATTGGAGAGGAATTTCAACTTATTCTGTCGAAAAAAGTGCTGTAACTACTCTTCCTTTCACAACAAACTTTAATATGGGTAATGGATATGACTTCTATGTTGATGGAGCTAAGGTATCCACTCAAGATTGGAATAACAGAAGCTTAAATGATATAATGCCAACTTATAGATGGGTTATTTCAAATGAAGAAAGTAACAATGTAAAAGCTGACATAGACTATACTACTGCTTACTATGGAGGTAACTCAATTAAACTTTCTGGTTACCTAGCTGAAGGAAAAGCTTCTACAATAAAACTTTATAGTGCTGATTTAGCTTTACCTGAAGGTGTTCAATTTACAACTACTGCTAAGGCTAATGGAAATACTGTAGATATGGATTTAGTTCTTACATTCCATGATGGTACAGAGGCTACTATTGCTGCAGATAAAAAACTTGGTACTGACTGGACTAAACTTACTTATGATATTTCACCATATGTAGGAAAATCAATTAAAACTATTTCTTATAAATTATCAAGCCCTGTATGTGTTGAAAACTTCTCAGCTAATTTGGGCAATATAACAATTGAAACACCTAACTCAAGTTCTATTGTTAATGTATCTAATGCTAATTTAAATGATGTTGACTTTAAAGATGGAATATATGCAGGTGCTAGACTTTCATGGACTCCTGAAGGAAGTGCTTCTGATGTACATCACTATGAAGTTTATAGAGTTATGAAAGATGGAACTAAAATTCTATTAGGAGCAACTCCTAATACAAATTATTATGTTAGTGACTTAAGAAGAAATGACAAAGAAGCAAATACTACATTTGAAGTTGTTGCTGTTAACAAAAACTACAATAGAGGAACTAGTCAAACTATAAATATGGAATGGCCTGCTTATCCTTCTCCAACAGCATCATTCAAAGTTTCAAATACTTTAATAGCTCCAGGTCAATCTGTAACATTTACTAATACAAGTTCAGAAGTTACTGAAGAAATTGAATGGAAATTCCCAGGCGCTACAGTTGAAACTAGTACAGAGCAAAACCCAACTGTGACTTACGAAAAAGAAGGAGTTTATCCAGTAATACTTACTGCCAAAAACTCTTCTGGAGAAAATGTTGAAACTAAAACTGAACTTATAACAGTTACAAATGCTGCAAAGGATGGCTTAGTAAACTTATCACTTAATAAATCTGCTACAGCATCAAGCTTTGTTAATGAAAATGAAGCTCCTCAATATGCTTTAGATGGAGATGTTAAAACTAAATGGTGTGCTGTTGGCTCTGCTCCACATACATTAACTATAGATTTAGGGGATGTTAA
This sequence comes from Clostridium sp. LIBA-8553, assembly GCF_057782465.1. NCBI lineage: Bacteria > Bacillati > Bacillota > Clostridia > Eubacteriales > Clostridiaceae > Clostridium > Clostridium sp. LIBA-8553. The sequence goes on along the minus strand of NZ_CM173489.1, from coordinate 265,503 downwards.
AACTATAGGTGAATTAGAAATAAGCCATGCTGAAGCTGGTGGAGAAAGTAGCGGTATGAATACTAGAGCATATTCTCTTGAAGTTAGTAATGATGGTGAAAACTTTACTCCTGTATTAAATGTAAATGATAATACAAAGGCTGTAAGTAATGATGCCTTCCCTGTTACTAAAGCTAGATATGTTAGATTAAATATTATTCAACCTACTCAAGGCGCTGACTCTGCAGCTAGAATATACGAAGTGGCAGTTAAAGGATTAGATGGAGATGTAGCATTACCTCCTATTGTAAACCCAGATGAACCAAATAAACCAGTTGATCCTGATCAACCTGTTGACCCTGAAAAGCCAGTTGATCCTGATCAACCTGGTGATTCAGAGAAACCTGAAAATCCTGAAAAACCTGGCGATTCAGAGAAACCTGAAAATCCAGAAGAAAAGCCTGCTGCACCAGCCGATTTAGCTAGTAAAAAAGTTACTCACAATAGTGCTTTATTAAGCTGGAATGCTCCTGAAAAGGCAGAACCAATTCAAGAGTATGTTGTTTATCAAGATGGAAAGGAAATAGGCAGAGTTCCTACTGATAAGACTCCACTTGAATTCTTAGCTAAGGATTTAAATCCTAATACTAAGTATAAGTTCGAAGTATCTTCAATTGATAAAAACGGAAAAGAATCAGATAAGATAGCCTTAGAAGTTACTACAAACAAAAAAGATGGAGGCAACCTTCCTAACACAGGTGCTCCAATAGGTGCAGGCGCATTAGCTACTGCTGGTGTTGCTATATCAGCTGCTGGTGCTTACCTAACATTAAAGAAAAAGAAAAAATAATTTCTTAAAATAAGATTGTAATAAAAATAAAAAAGTGAAATCATATCTTAAATTTCTAAGATATGATTTCTTTTTTTAATAAATTCCAATTAAAGTCCTTCTATTTTTCTTTGTAATTTTCTGAAAATTCCCAATTATCTTTTAGTTTAAAATTAAGTTAATAATGTCCAATCTCTATTTACTTTTAATCCTAAAAGTGTATAATTAATAATATCAAGTAATAAAATTTATTACTTGATATTATTAATTAATTAGAAAAATAAATGCACTTTTTATAAGGTTTTATCAAAAATATATTCTGTTATTTGACATAGTAAAATAATTATTGGTAATTCTATATATAATGAGAATTTAACTTTTTAATTAATAACATCAATATTTTTAGGTTTATGTGTATTACAATTCTTAATTTATAAAATATTACATTTTGAAGGGAGGTAGCTGCATATTATTCTACAAAAAATATGTAGCGTATGTAGTGAAGCACTTAAATATTAAAGACGATTTATTTTGGGTAGGGGCATTAGATCCAAACCTTAGAGTATTTGACATAATAATGTATACACCTTATGGTACAACTTACAATTCATATGTTGTAAAAGGTAGTGAAAAAACAGCAGTTTTTGAAACTGTAAAGGCTGAATTCTTTGATCAATATGTAGCAAGATTAAAAGACTTAGGTGTTGAGCCTTCAGAGATTGACTATATAGTTGTAAGTCATACTGAGCCTGACCATGCTGGTTCTATAGATAAATTATTAGAATTAGCTCCTAATGCTAAAATAGTAGCATCGCCAATTGCTATTAATTATGTAAAAGAAATAGTAAATAGAGACTTTGAATCAATTCCTGTAAAAGATGGTGATTCAATTTCTTTAGGAAATAAAACTTTAAAATTTATGTCAGTACCATTCTTACATTGGCCTGATACAATCTACACTTACGTAGAAGAAGATAAAACTCTTATCACTTGCGATTCATTCGGAAGTCACTATTCTTGCGAAGAAATGTTTGACGACTTAATTCCAAATGAAGAACAATATATGGAAGCATTAAAATATTACTTTGACTGCATAATGGGACCATTCAAACCATATGTTTTAAAAGCACTTGATAAGATAAAGGATTTAGACATAGAAATTATCTGTCCAGGTCATGGTCCAATTTTAAGAGCTAATCCATTTAAAATAGTTAACCTTTATAAAGAATGGAGTACTCCAGCTCCAGCTAATGAAGTTAAAAAAGCTTCAATATTCTATGTTTCTGCATATGGATACACTAAGCAATTAGCTGAAAAAATAGCTGAAGGTATGAAATCAACTGGAAATTTAGAAATAAATCTATTCAATATAATAGAACATGATATGGCAGAATTAGTTGGTGAAGTTGGTTCATCAGATGCTATATTATTTGGTTCTCCAACAATAGTAAATGAACTTCTTGAGCCAGTAAGAGACTTATTATCAAAACTTAACCCTGTAGTTCACGGTGGAAAAATAGCTGGTGCATTTGGTTCATACGGATGGAGTGGCGAAGCTGTTCCTAGAATTGAAACAAGATTAAAAGAATTAAGAATGAAAATGCCTGTTGAAGGATTAAAAGTTAAATTTAAGCCATCAGAAAAAGAATCACAAGAAGCTTTCGACTTTGGTGTTGGAATCGGAAATGCTTTAAAATAATTCTTAAATTCTGATAATTTAATTATAATAAACTAAAAAAGTAGTAAGTGAATTGTTACTTACTACTTTTATTTTATATTAAAAATTATTATCTACTTTGTCATGATTGAAATTAACACACTTAAAATCTTCTACCGAAACTTCTACTACGTATCTTCTCCTTCCTTCATTATCCTCAAAACTTCTTGTTATAAGTCTCCCACTAACACTTAACAAATCACCCTTTTTTAAATACTTACAAGCTATTTCTGCCTTTTTCTCCCACATTATTATTGGAATGAAGTCTTTTTTTCTTTCACCTGTAGAAGATTTAAAGTTTCTTGAGACAGCAATTGTAAACTTCGTGTATACTTTTTCTCCACCCTCTACATACCTTAATTCTGGATCCTTTACTAAACGTCCTAATAATACTATTTTATTCATGCAATATTACCTCCTAAAAAATTACTATCTACCATTTTAACCAAAAATGTAAAAAATATTCATATTCCATAGGAAAATCTATTTATTTTAGTAAAACTTTTACTTATAATAGTGTATAATAATATTAGAATTATATTTATTGGAGGTATTAACATGGCAATTTTAGTTTGTGGTGGTGCAGGTTATATAGGAAGTCATATGGTTGCAGAACTACTTGAAAATAATAAGGAAGTTGTTATCTTAGACAACTTTGAAAAAGGACATGAAGATGCTATTCTTGGTGGAAAACTTTATAAAGGTGATTTAAGAGATAGAAAAATATTAGATAAGATTTTTACTGAAAATAATATAGAAGCTGTTATTGATTTTGCTGCCTACTCTCTTGTTGGTGAAAGCATGACAGAACCTTTAAAATACTTTAATAACAATGTTTCAGGAACTATAAGCTTATTAGAAGCTATGAAAGATTATGGTGTAAAATATATAGTATTCTCATCAACAGCAGCTACTTATGGAGAACCTGAAAATATTCCTATATTAGAAACTGATAAGAATCTTCCAACAAATGCTTATGGAGAGTCTAAGCTTCTTGTTGAAAAGATTTTAAAATGGTGTGATACTTGCTATGGAATAAAGTACACTGCTTTAAGATACTTCAACGCAGCTGGAGCTCATATTAATGGAAAAATTGGTGAAGATCACTCACCTGAAACTCACCTAATACCTTTAATATTACAAGTTGCTCTAGGAAAAAGAGACAAGATAATGATGTTTGGAGATGATTATAACACTAAAGATGGTACTTGTGTAAGAGATTATATACATGTATCAGATTTAGCATCAGCTCATTCACTAGCATTAGATAGATTGATGAATGGTGGAGAAAGTAGAATATATAATCTTGGTAATGGTACAGGCTTTACTGTAAAAGAGGTTGTTGAAGTTGCTAGAAAAGTAACTGGTCATCCAATTCCTGCTGAGGTAGCGCCTAGAAGAGCCGGAGATCCAGCAACATTAATAGCATCATCAGATAAAGCTATTGAAGAATTAAATTGGAAACCAAAATTCAATTCACTAGAAACAATAATTGAAACTGCTTGGAAGTGGCATAAAAATCACCCAAATGGTTATGAAAAATAATTAAAATTTCTAAATAAAAAGACATTGAACAAAGTTTATTAATGTTCAATGTCTTTTTAACTTTTATAACTCTCCTAAATTATTCTTTTCAGCTAAAACAGCATTTATTTCTCCACCTAGTATTAAAATCATAGATGTTATGAACATCCATGTCATAAACATAAATACAGCTCCTAAACTTCCATATAATCTAGAATAATTACTAAAATTATTAACATAATATGCAAATATATATGAGATCAATATCCACCCTATTGTTGTAATAGCAGCTCCTGGAATTACTTCTAACCACCCTAGTCTTGCACAAGGAGTAGCATTATATAAAAACATAAAAAATAAAATCATAATTAAAATAACAACTATATATCTTAAAATATTCCATATAAAATATAAAACTTCTGGATGTTCAAGAACTCTTATTAAGAAGTTTCCTATCACATCACCAAATACAAATAAAAACAATGTAGCTATAATAACTAAAGCTAATAAAATTGTATATATAATTGAAATTATCTTTAACTTTACATATGATCTTGTTTCTTTTACTCCATAAGCTTTATTTAATCCTTTTATTACAGCTTTAAACCCTGAGGATGATACCCATATAGCTAACCCAATACTTATCCATAATAATCCTGCTTGTTCTCCATCTATAACTTGCACAACAGTACTTTGTATCAAATTATAAGCTTCTATAGGCATAACATTACTTAATAAATGAAGTACATAATCACTATTTAAATGACTAAAACCTATTAAAGTCATTAGAAATATTAAAAATGGAATAAATGATAATATCATATAATATGCCAATTGAGCTCCTAAAGCAAAAATATCATCATCACTTATCTTCTTTATAAACATAACAAGAAATATTATAGTTTTCCGCAAAAAACTTTTTGATTTCTTTTTCATAATTTACTCCTTATAATTAATATAGTTAACTTTAATTATATTAATTATACACATAAATTATAAATATGTATAATTAATAAAAATGTAACTTTTTTGTTAATGAATAGGAATAAAATTATAATAGTGAAATATGTAAAATTTTATGAAAGTCGGTGAAACTAATGTCGCAAGGTAAACACACAAAGAATGACAGTCCTAAGAAAAAAAGTAAAGCGAAAGTAATAGTATTAGCACTATTCTTTATATTACTTATAAGTATAGGACTAGGTGCTACATATATATATTCAACATTAAATAAAATGGACATAAAGAATATAGCTCAAGACGATAAATCTTTAGGTATTGATGAATCTAATAAGGACTTATTTCAAGATGGTATATTAAACATAGCTCTTTTTGGAGTAGATAGTAGAGATCATAATGATGTTGGACGTTCTGATGCAATAATGATAGCTACAATAGATACTAAACATAATAAAATAAAGCTTACTTCTCTTATGAGAGATAGTTATGTTGAAGTTGATGGACATGGAAAAACTAAATTAACTCATGCGTATGCTTATGGTGGTCCTACTCTAGCATTAAAAACAATAAATGAAAACTTTGGACTTAATGTAAAAGACTATGTAACTGTTAACTTTGATAACTTAGCAAAAATAATAGATGACATTGGTGGGGTTTCAATAAATATAAAACCTTATGAAGTTAACGAAGTTAATAAATACGTTCAAAATGTTGCACAAATAACTGGTACTGAATATAAACCAGTTCATGAAGGTGAACAAATTTTAAATGGTACACAAGCTGTTGGATATGCAAGAGTCCGTTATGTTGGTGATGGAGATTACGAGAGAACTGAAAGACAAAGAAATGTTCTTGATGCAATCATAAAGAAACTTTCAACTTTAAAAGCTTCTGAATATCCAGAAACAATAAACAAACTTTTACCTTACGTTGAAACAAACTTAACTCCATCTAAAATACTTAGCGTAGCTACATCAGTAGCTTCAACTGGTATTCCTCCAGTAGAAAATATGCGTTTCCCTCTAGATGGATATTGTAAAGGTGAAATGATAGATGGTGTTTGGTATTTAACATTTAATGAACAAAAAACAAAAGAACAAATCCAAAACTACATATATAAGGATGTTAATCCTAAATAGTATGTTAACTAGCTGGAAAATAATCTTAAATGATTGTTTTCTAGCTTTTTTACTATCTACTATTAGTGATATAATAAATTTAAAATATACTATTCTGAAAGGATGAGATTATGATTTATACTCTTGAAAACGAACACTTAAAAATCTCTTTAAGTAACCATGGTGGTGAATTACATAGTATAAGAGGAAAAAAAGATAATACTGAATTTTTATGGTCTGGAAATGAATCTTATTGGAAATATCACGCACCAATACTTTTCCCTATAGTTGGTAAAGTATTTAACGGAAAATACAATGTAGATGGAAAAACTTATGAACTTCCTCAACATGGTCTTGCTAGAGTTCGTGATTTTGAAATGATAGAACAAACTAATAATTCAATTTCTTTTGAATTAAATTATTCTGAAGATACATTAAATGTTTATCCTTTTAAATTTTCACTTATAATAAAATATACTTTAAATGATATAAACTTAAGTATTGATTATATAGTAAAGAATTTAGATGATAAAGAAATGTATTTCTCAATTGGAGCTCATCCAGCATTTATGTGTCCTATTGAAAATGATAATTTCGATGATTACTATTTTGAATTTAATAAAAAAGAAAACGCTAATATTATGCCATTAGTTGGAGCTGGTTATTTTTCTAAAGAAGAAAAACCGTTCTTAGAAAATGAAAATATAATTCCACTTTCTTTTGATTTATTTAAAAATGATGCTCTAGTTTTCAAAGACTTAAAGTCAGATAAAATCTCATTAAAATCTAAAAACCATAATAAATATCTAGAATTTGACTTTGGTCAATTCCCATATTTAGGTTTATGGACAAAGGATACTGGTGCTCCTTTTGTTTGTATTGAACCTTGGTTTGGACATGCAGATTTTGATGGATTCACTGGTGAATTTAAGGATAAAGCTGCAATTGAATCACTTTTACCTGAAAAAGAATTTAGTTGTAATTATAATATTTCTTTCTTTGAATAAACAAAAAAAGTTGAAGCTTCGCCTTCAACTTTTTTTTACTTTTCTTCATCATGATATCCATTAACTATTTTTTGCACTACCTTTTTTACAACGCTTGCTTGTGCAATTAATGTCATAACCGTTAAGAAAGTCACTATACAATCTCTATCTTCCTCTTTTATATCAGAAACTTTAATTATTTCTTCTATTTTGTCATTATCTACTAATGGCATCTCTAAGAATCTTTTTATACTCTCTTCTTGTACTTCCCCAAACATCTTATAAGCCGTTTCCCAAGATATTATATCATCACTTCTATCATTGATATCATTAAATGCTAGAGCAAATACTTTTTTTATCTCATCGGTTTTTAGTAAGGGTCTCATATAACTTAATAAAACCAATTGAGCTAAGTGCACCTTAGTATATCCACGTTTTTTTCCATCTTCCGGCTTTGATATTACCTCACTTTTAATATAATTTTGAACTATATTATTAGTAAATTTATCTTCCGTAAACTTATCATTTAAATAGTCTATAACTTGTGAAAGAAATAAATCATATTTTGGTAATTCATCATAAGAAACCATGCTGCTCTTTGACATTTCTTCCGCTAAAATTTTTATTTGTTCAGAATTAAAATTATTAATATCCATAGTACACCTCAAATTTCGTTGTAAACCCTTATTATGTATTATATAGTATTTATAATCACATTACAAGTTAACACCCTCTATTTTGTTCTTTCTTAACTTATTTTATAGATAAAACATAAAAATTATATAAATAATCCATTTTAATAATATTCTTCTTTTATATTTAATCCTATATAAGTAAAATATATTCAAATTTTTTTATTAAAATTTAAATATATTTTACTTTTTAAATCTGACTTATTTATTTAATATTCTATATTTTTCTTTTTATTCTATTTTTCTTCTTATTTTTATATATTTTTTATATTTTCTTAAATAATAATAAACAAACTATTAATTTAATCATAGAATATTATATATAATAAATAATTTGTTATACGACATTTTTATTATTTTTTTCCAATTTTATTTTATATGCTAATTTAACTGCATCAATCGTCGGTTTTTTAATAGAATTTTATATTAATTTATCAAAATTTATCCTTTTATTTAACTTTTTGTTAAATAAAAGTTAGTTTATTTATGTAAAATAAATTAATCTTTACCTTGACTTTTCAAAAAAATGGTAGTATATTGAATATATAATTGATTGAGAATAAAAAAAATTGTAAACAAACATTTTTTTTGACAAAACATATTGACTTAATATGACAAGTTTGTTAATATTATAATGCGTTTTGTCGAAAGTTGTAAAATGCAAGGATGAAGTATAATGAAATCAACAGGTGTAGTAAGAAGAGTAGACGAACTAGGAAGAATAGTTATTCCTATAGAGTTAAGAAGAACATTAGATATAGCAGAAAAAGATGCTTTAGAAATCTATGTAGACGGAGAACAAATCATATTAAAGAAATATGAGCCAGCATGCATATTCTGTGGAGATGCTAGAGATGTTGTTAACTACAAAGGTAAAAACATCTGCCAAAAATGTTTAGATGAATTAAAAAAATAGTAATTAACTTATTTATATAAATAATTAATTAACCATTTTAACCCTAACCAATAATAATTTTTTAACACTATATCCCCTTATAGTGTTAAAGCACTTCATAATCCCCTATGAAGTGCTTTATTTTTTTATTTCAAAGTTCTTATATATTTAGTGAAAATTTATAGATTTCTGATTTTGCAACTCCTCTATCTTTTGCTACTTGCTTTATCGCATCCTTTTTCTTCATTCCCTCATTGTCTATATAATGGATTATATGTTCCTCAATTGACATATTACTCCACTTAGCATTATTCTCTTCTTCAATTTCTTCATTTGATTTTCCTGATATTACACAAACAAATTCACCCTTAGGGACATTCTCTTCAAAGTGAATTTTTGCTTCTTCCATAGTACCTCTAAATATTTCTTCATGAAGTTTAGTTAACTCCCTACATACAGCTATATTTCTATTCCCTAAACCTTCCTTTAAAGTATCTATTGTATCTAAAATTCTATATGGTGATTCATATATTATTATTGTTTCAGTTCTATCTTTTATATCTTCAATAAAAGCCTTTTTCTCTTTATTCTCTCTAGGGAAAAATCCTTTAAACATAAATTTAGTTGTATCTAATCCTGAGTATATTAAAGCTGTGGTAAAAGCAGTTGCTCCTGGTAATACTTCAAATTCTATACCTTCAGCTATACACTTTTCAACGACAACGCTTCCTGGATCTGATATTCCTGGAGTTCCGGCATCACTTACTATAGCCACAGAAGTACCTTCTTTAACCCTTCTAAGTATCTCATCGCCTTTTCCTTGTTCATTATGCTTATGATAGCTCATTAGAGGTTTTTTTATTTCAAAATGATTTAAAAGTTTAAGTGTTTGTCTTGTATCCTCAGCTGCTATTAAATCAACATTTTTTAATACTTCTAAAGCTCTTAAAGTTATATCTCCTAAATTTCCTATAGGAGTTGGTACTAAATAAATCTTACTCATTTTATTTGCTCTCCCTTCCGTATATTTTATCTATTTCTTCACTATATCCACCTTCATCTTTATAAACGTATAAAGGAGGTTCCCATTTTAAGAAAGCTCCTCCATCCCTTTGTCCTTCTACTAATACAATATTAGCTGCTTTTTTAGTATTTGGATGAACCATTCTAACTCTCTTAGGTTCTATTTTATATTTTCTCATTAAACAGAATATATCTGCTAATCTTTCTGGTCTATGTACCATATAAAGTCTACCGTTATCTTTTAAGAATCTCCTACTTGCAGCTATAACATCCTCTAAATTGCACATTATCTCATGTCTAGCAATAGCAAGTTTATCTTCTGGATTAACAATTCCTGCATTACTTAATTTATATGGAGGATTAACTGTAACCACATCGAATTTAGGTAATTTCTTGCTTAAATTTTTATCTTTTAAATCTCCACAAACAAAAGAAACCTTATCTTCTATATTATTGATCTTTGCACTTCTTTTAGCCATTTCTGCAAATTCTTCTTGAATTTCTATTCCCACTACTTCTTTAGGATTTTTCTTACCATAAATAACAAGAGGAATTATTCCTGTTCCAGTACATAAGTCTAGCACTGAATGCTTTTTATTAACATTAGCAAAATTAGCTAATAAAACAGCATCCACTCCAAATCTAAACCCTTCCTTTTTCTGTATTATATGTAATCCATTTAACTGTAAATCATCAAGAGTTTCTTCATCATTGACTAATGTTAAATCCAACTCTCTAAAATTTTCATTCATTTTTCTTCACACTCACCTTTACTATATTTAAAAATGTAAATAAACACTTATTCTGAATCATATTTATATCTTTTATATTATAGCATATAGTAATTATCTCTAATCACTTTATTTAATATTACTCTTTAGTCAATTAGGTTATTAACTAAATACGTTTTTAATCATAGTATTACTTATTATTTATAGGCACAAAACCAAATTCTTAAATCATTATAATCTCTTATTTTATGAAAATCATATTACAAAATATTAATTAGTTCTAACTTTTACTAAAAATCAAAATAACTTCAATAAAACTCTATAAAATAAAATATGCCAAACAGAAATTATCTGTTTGGCATAATAACTTACAATTATAATATTCTTCTTGCAGTTGAAAAATTATATATTGGTCCTACTACTACACCAACACCTGGTCTTGCAGCATGAATCATTTGTCCATTTCCTACATATATTCCAACATGATTTGGAGCTGATGCTGGTCCTTCAGTAAATACTAAATCACCCGGTTGTAATTGATCTCTTGAAACCGGCTTACCTTCATTTACTTGAGTATAAGTAGTTCTTGATAAACCAATACCTAAAGCATTTCTGTAAACATATTGAGTAAATCCTGAACAATCAAATGAATCAGGACCTGTTGCTCCATATACATAAGGTTTTCCTATGAATTGATATGCATATGATATTAATGATGATGATGCCCCTTGACTTGGAGGTGCTACTACACTTCCACCGCCTGATGAACTTCCGCTACCTGATGAACTTCCGCCACTAGCAGTATTTCCACCATTATTTACATTTCCACCTCTATTTGGAGTATTGGCTGAGTTTCCTTCTGCTTGCTTTTGAGCAATTAAGTCTTTAGCTTTTTCTATAGCTTGAACAGCTTCAGCATCTACATCTGGAGTTTTTATTTGGTTTCTTAAACCTTGTAAAGCTGTCTTAGCTTGATTTAACTCATCTATAGAACTATTTGCATTAATTTTGTCTATCCAAGGCTGAATTAATTGTTTTTCTAAAGGTGCTAATTCTCCAACAACCTTTTCTTGTTCAGACTTCATTTCTTTAATAATGTCTTCTTGTTCAGCTTTCATTTTATTTAAATCATCTATTTTTGTTTGAGTTTCTGTATTAAGCTTATTTAATTCAGCAGTTTTATCTTCTAATTCTTTAACTTGACTATCAAGTTTTGCCTGTTCAGAAGTTAACTCATCGATAACTTGCTTATCCATACCCATTACTTTACTAATAGCTTGTGCTCTTGATAAGAAGTCGCTTATACCATTAGACTCTAATAAAGCACCTAAGTAGTTTGCTTGTCCACCACTTTTATAAGTCGCTCTAATTCTTTGTCCTAAAACTTCTTGTTGTTTTTCTATTTTTTTCTTTGATTCTTCAATTTGAACTTTAACTGTTGAAATTGATTCTTCTGTCTTAGATATTTCATCTTTATTTTTTTCAATTTGGAAAAATAAAGGCTCTATTTTAGCTGTTAATTCATCTATCTTATTTTCTAAATCTCTTATTTTACTATTAATATCTGCATATTTATCTTGATTTTGTTCCATTTGTTGCTTTTGACTATCCGTAAGTGGAGTTGCGAATACACTTTGTCCTACTCCGAATGTCATTGTAGCAGCAAGAACTGTTGAAATTATTTTCTTCTTCATATCTACTTGCTCCCATTTAATGAAAAATAGGAACCCATCCCTCCCCTATGTTAAAAAATTTTACATATATCATTATATCATTGGAAACCTTTTTGTAACAATATAAATTTGTCATTTTTCTGTTAAATAAACATATTTTTTTCACTTTTTTTACAATATTTTAACTTCCGTTTACATATATATACTATTTTGTTATTTTATTGGCAACAATTCTTTGAACTATTGACCCGCCTATTATAACTACTACGAAAGCTATTTTTATTGAATTTCCATTAACAAAATTATCTACCGCTCCTAAAATAGTTCCTAAAAATCCAATAAAAATATTTCCTAGCGCATTAATTTGTATGTATTTAGCACTATATTTTCCTGTTTGATTTTCTCCATCGAATCTTTTTTTGTTTGCAAATAATACTATCCCAACAACTATTAATAAAAAACTAGCTGCTAGCATAACAATTGAACTTATCTTCATTTGTTCCACCTCATCTTTTAATTATTAAATTACTACTTAACATTATAACATCCTTATGAAAATATCCTATATATTAATAAAATATAATGTTAATTCATTTTTAAAATTTTTTTATTTTTTTTGTTGACAAACTTATTTTTTTCCCATATAATAATATATGTCGCCGGGGTGTGGCGCAGATGGGAGCGCGCGTGGTTTGGGACCATGAGGTCGCAGGTTCGATCCCTGTCACCCCGACCAAAAGGAATTGCAATAGCAATTCCTTTTTATTTTATATAAAACATACAATACTCTACCTAAAATATTCTATATCTTATATTTAGATATAGTTAGTGTATAAAATATACTAATATAAAATTCAGAGGGGAGAATATATCCCTCTGAATCAATCATAATTATATAATAAGTAAACTTATATCATTCTGTAAATTTAAAGTTAAATTTTATTTACTATCCACTAAGTTAGATATTGACTTTATTATTTTTTCATATTCTTCTAGTTTATTTTTAAGATTTAGGTTCTTTTCCTTTAATAGATCATTTTCTTTTAAGAGTTTATCAATATATTCTTTATCAATATTGCTATTTTTTTTGCTAGTTATAAATTCTTCCTTTAATATTTTTAAAACATCATTTATATTCTTAATTTTTTTATCTATCTCTAATACTACCCTGTTATCCTCTTCTCGTTTATCTATATAAAATTCTTCAAAAGTGTCTATTATTTCTGTAGATGATATTTCATTTATAAATTCTATTATTTTCATTCCATAATCTAATGATGGTGCCCATTTCCCCCCTAAATCCTCAACATATCTACATATTCCCATCAAATATTGAAAATGCTTGGGATCTACACTATTTAGTTTAGGATATCCACTAGCACCAGCATATAAAGCCAAATGATCTAAATGAGCTTGTACTCCTTTTGTCCATGTATCAAATTTTGCATGAGTCTCTGTTGATATAGAAGTTTTTAAACCACAAGGGTTTTTAAACTCCTCTTTAACACCTTCTCTGAATTTTCCATATCCTGTTTCTAAAGCTGCTTGAGCATAGGCAACTGTAGGATTAACACCTCCACACTCCTTATATAGTTTCCAATATAAATCAGCTAATTCTATAAATGTTGAAGTGGCTCCTCTATTTTTTGCCCATTGCTTAGCTTGGTTTTTATCTTCTAACGGCTCATTTATTATATTGGTTTTAACATCAGTCATATTATATCCCCTATTATAAAATGCTATCATTAAATTATATTCCTAAACATATTTTTTATTCTAAATTATCATTAACTTCCTCTTTAATACTTTTTGCAAGTTCTTCTTCTAAGTATCTATCTTCTTTTGCTGCCGCATGAAATAACGACATATAAAACATCCAAATTAGTACTACTATTCCAGTTAAAATAATATATTTCATTGCATATCACCTTTTTCTTATTATTAATTATTATTTATTTAAAATACTCTCCAACTTACAAAAATTTATACACTTTACTAATACGATTTAAATTTGTGCACATAATAATCTTATTAAATAGATTTTAGGAGGATTTATCATGAATAAAAAATATGACTCTTTATTCAAGGATCTTATTTCATCATATTATTCACAAGATAATTTCGATGAAAAATTAAATAATATGATAAAAAATAATTTTAATAGTAAAGATGAAGCAATAGAAGTTCTTTCTTCCCTATGTGGAGTTGAAATAGATAAAAATTCTAATAATATTGCTTATGATATAAAAAAAGCTATAACCTCACATAAAATAAGAAAAAATTTAGTTGAAAAAGTATCTGTATGTACAGAAAACTGTTCTAAAGACACTAAAGGAAAATGTCAAAGTCTCTGTCCCTTTGATGCAATACTGACTAATCCTATAGATAATAGTAAATATATAGATCCCAACCTTTGTGAAAACTGTGGTATATGTGTTCAAGTATGTGAAAATGGTCACTTTTTAGATAGAATAGAGCTTCTTCCAATCATTGATTTGATAAAAAATAATCAAAAAGTAATAGCTGCAGTTGCTCCAGCTATAGCTGGACAATTTGGTGAAAGCGTAACATTAGATATGCTAAGAGAAGCTTTTATAAAAATAGGATTTACTGATATGATTGAGGTTGCCTTTGCAGCTGATATGTTATCAATAAAAGAAGCTGTGGAATTTAATCATCACGTAGAAAAAACTGGTGATGTATTAATAACCTCTTGTTGTTGTCCTATGTGGGTTGGAATGTTAAGAAAATGTTATAACGACTTAGTAAAAGATGTATCTCCTTCTGTTTCTCCTATGATCGCAGCTGGAAGAGTAATAAAAAAATTAAATAAAGATGCTAAAGTTGTTTTTGTAGGTCCATGTATAGCTAAAAAAGCTGAGGCAAGAGAAAAAGATTTAGTGGGTACTATAGATTATGTTTTAACTTTTGAAGAACTTAAAGGAATATTTGAAGCTTTAAAAATAGATCCATCTACTATGAAAGGAGTTCCATCAATAGAGTATACCTCTAGAGGTGGAAGACTGTACGCTAGAACTGGTGGTGTTTCTGAAGCTATAAGTGATGTTGTTAAAGAATTATATCCAGATAAATCTAAGCTTTTTAAATCAGTTCAAGCAAGTGGTGTTAAAGAATGTAAAGAGATTCTAAATAAATTGCAAGATGGCGAATTAAAAGCAAGCTTTGTTGAAGGTATGGGATGTGTTGGTGGATGTGTTGGTGGCCCTAAAAGAATTGTTGATCCTAGTATAGGAAAAAAACATGTCGATGAAGTCGCTTATAGTTCTCCAATAAAAGTTGCTACTCATAGCCATACTATGGATGAAGTATTATCACAACTAGGAATAACCTCACTTAAATGCTTTGAAAATAAAGAAAAAATTTCTATCTTTGAAAGAGAATTTTAATAAAATCAAGTTTTAAATATTAACAAACTTAAATTTCTTTTTAACGAAGTTTAAATTTTTAACCTTACCTTCAATATAATTTATATGATAAACTGTATTGGGGGTGAGGCAACAATGCTTAACAATATAAAAGGTGTAATCTTTGATTTAGATGGAACTTTAGTTGATTCAATGGGAGTATGGGCTAAAATAGATGTTGATTATCTAAATAAACTTGGTCATGAAGTTCCTAATAACCTTAAAGAAGAAATCACTCATTTAGGCTTCAAAGAAGTTGCTAAATATTTTAAGAAAAGATTTAATATAGCAGATTCAGAAGAAGAAATAATGAAAACTTGGCATGATATGGCCTACATAGAATATAAAGAAAACATAAAACTTAAACCTGGTGCAAGAGAGTTTCTTAAACAGCTGAAAGAATCTAATATAAAAATAGGATTAGCTACTAGTAACTCTTATCCTCTATTGGAGGTTTCTTTAAAATCAAATGATATATTCGATTTATTTGATTCAATAACTATAACAGGAGAAGTTTCTAGAGGAAAAGATTTTCCTGATGTTTATTTATTAGCTGCTGAAAGATTAGGATTATCTCCTAATGAATGTGCAGTATTTGAAGATATCTTACCAGCGGTTAAAGGTGCTCTTAGTGCAGGAATGAAAGTCTTTGCTGTTGAAGATCATACAGTTTCTGATGAAGAAAGAACGGAAATAAAAAAATATGCACATGAATACATAGAATCTTTTAATGATTTACTTATAAAGTAAATCTTTATTAATTCATAAATAAAAATGCCTATATCTATTTTTAGATTTAGGCATTTTTTTTTCTATTAACTAAATCATCACTTACTTTTATTTTAATCTTTAGCTATATTTTAAACTAATATTGATTTATATATAACTGAAAGGCTAATTTAAAATTAATACTCACCTAAAATAAAATCTTATTTTTAATCTTTATTCTAAGCTTTTAAGTGATTCCTTTATTAATTCAGCTCTATTATCCCAAGTATTTTCTTCTGCTTCCCTCTTTAAGGTTTTAAAATACTTTCTATCTTTTAATCCTAAATTTAATGATCTATCAATATTTTTTATAAATTCATCAGCGTCTTTTGAAACCATACAAGAATTATAATTTTTACATTCATTTATATCTGTAGTTACTATTGGTTTTTCTAAGGCCATATATTCAAAGATCTTTAATGGAGATGTAGAATCTGTTATATCATTTTTTATAAATGGCACCATACAGACATCAAAGCATTTTGAATAATTAATTAAATTCTTATAATCAATCATTCCAAGATAAGATACATTAGAATAATTTTTTAAATTACTTTTGCCATAAGAACCATCATAATCCATTCCTATTAAAACAATCTCATATTCCTCTCTCTCACTAGCTAGTTGTTCAATTAACTTATAATCAAACCACTTTGCTAAAGCTCCATAATATCCTATTATAGGTTTCTTCTTCTTAACTATAGGCTGAATTTCTTTTCCTATTTCATGTCCATACTTTTTAAAATCTTCTAAATTAACTGCATTTGAAGCTAAAATATTATTTTCATTTTTACCTCTAAAACTATCTGCAATATCTTTTAATTTTTTAGCAGTTGAAACAACTAATACATTCTCCTTATCTCTTAAAAGTCTTTCATGATCCTCTATCATTTTAGGAGTTACATCATATCCACTTATTTCACTTGATAGCTCATCTACGAAATCATATATAACCTTAAATCCTTTATCCATATATGTTTTTATTTTTTCATAATCAACTGAATTTAAACAAGTTGCATAAACATGTACAAATTTAGGTTTATTTATTTCTTTTATAGCTTCAAAGAAAGCTATATTCAAACTATACATATCTAAATTAAGAACATACAAATTATCTTTTATCTTTTCAATAGAATATATTTTATCATTTTTTATATCACTTCTATATATATATAATATTTTTTTATCACTTAATGCTTCTGCTAAATGTTGTGGTCTTTGCTTCATTTCTATATTCCATCCAAATGAAGCATGAAATACTATAATTTCATCAAATTCTTCGTTTTCTAAAATATCTTTTATTTTTTTATAAAAACAATTAAACTGTGCTTCAAATAATATAGAACTTATTGCATCATCAATATACTTAGATGTTTTTGAACATACCTCATTTAATTTACCTGATAATATATCATCTTCAGTAATTTTATTTTCATAATTAGAGATGTTATTTCCATTCTCATCAATACCTGTAGTGGCCTCTAAATCAGAATATATAAGTTCTCTTAACTTTAAATTTTTTATAAGCCAACTATTTAATTCCCTCTTCTCTTCATATGTAAAATCACCAATATTTTTTTCTAACATAACTTCAAAAATATTCTTCATAAAAATTCTCCTTATTAAAAGACTTTAACACTTTTACATTATTAACATCTTTTCATATAATTAGTACACAAAAAAGGATATTAACCATATAAATTATGGTTATATCCTTTCTCTTTTATGACCATGTAGAATCTAAGAACACAAAGCCTTCAGATTCATCCTCATTTTGCACATCAAATGAAATAACATTCTCTTGTGTTTCTAAAGCAACAAGATTTTGACTTTCTGAAAATATAGCATCTAAGTAATAAGTTCCTTCCTTAACATCTAAGGAATCTATCTTAAAAGTCATCTTATTTTTTCCCTTTTTCCAAGGTATAGTGAATTCATCAACATTACTATTTACTGAAAATATAAATTGATCCGCATTTCTATACTCACAAGGTTCCCTGTAAGCTCTTCTCATTTCAATAGTAATACCTGCATTTTTAACTGATGGATTTAATACATCATATTCAATTAAAAACTCTATAGAATCACCTTTTTTATAAGCTTTTTTCTTATTTATTATTTCTACATTATTAAGTTCAACGAATTTTCCTGACTCAAGTTCTTCTTTAGAATCACTTTGCATAAGTTTATCATAGTATTTTTCAACTATATCAAAAGATGGACCTATATCAACAACTCTTCCCTTTTCAAGCCATATGGCTCTTTCACAAAAGGTTTGAACAGTTTCTAATCCATGAGATACATAAAGAACTGTTTTACCTGCCTCTTTAAACTCATTAAACTTATCCATACATTTCTTTTGGAATCCAACGTCTCCAACTGATAATATTTCATCTACAATAAGTATATCAGGATTAATGTTTATAGCAACTGCAAAAGCTAATCTAGCATACATACCACTTGAATAACTTTTAACTGGTTGATTTATAAATTCTCCAATATCAGCAAATTCAATAATATCATCTTTTACATTATCTACTTCTTCTTTAGTTAATCCCACTAAACTTCCATTAAAATATATATTTTCTTCTCCTGTAAGTTCTGGGTTAAATCCAGTTCCTAATTCTAAAAGAGAAGATACTCTTCCATTAACATTAACTTCTCCTGAAGATGGAAATGAAACTCCTGTTAATATCTTTAATAAAGTTGATTTTCCAGCACCATTATTCCCAATGATACCAACAATTTCACCTCTATTTACATGAAAAGAAACATCCGTTAAGGCTTTAAATTCTTTAACTTCTCTTTTTCCAAAAGGATTTATTATACTTTTTATTCTACTTGATTTTGAATCGTAAACTCTGTAATTTTTACAAAGATTTTTCACTTCTATTGCCTTTTCCATGATTTCTCCCCCATTAAGAGTTTAATATAAGCTCCTTAATGTCTTTTGCCTTTTGTCTCCAAGTATTTTGATTTCCTTCTTTTCTAAGTAAATCTATATATTCCTTAGAATGTTCTAACTCAGCTGCTTTTTTAATGTTATTTATAAAATCTTCGTGAGAATCACTTACTAGTGGTGATTCATATTTTCTACACTCTGGTAAAGCTGTTGTGACTATTGGTTTACCTAAGGCCATATACTCAAATAACTTTACTGGTGAAGTAGCCTCTGTTATCTCATTAACAACAAAAGGAATTATAGAAACATTAAAGAATTTAGAGTATGTTGGAAGTTCATTATAGTTAACAGTACCTAAATAATGAACATTATCTAATTTTAATATTCCACTCTTTCCTAATGATTGATCATAATCTATTCCTATAAGAACTATTTCATAGTCATCCTTAAACTCCTCAGCAAGCTCTTTTATTAAGTCATAATCAAACCAACTTGCTAAAGCTCCAAAGTAACCTATTATCTTTTTCTTGCTCTTAACAATATTTTTCATCTTTTCAGGAACTTTTTTGCAATCAATATCTGCAAAATGCTCATATTGAACTCCATTAGTTACAAGAGCTAATCTATTATCGCCTCTTAAGGCTTTAGCCTCTTGATATAACTTATCAGCTGTTGTTACAACATATACCTTCTCAGTATCTTCAAGCATTCTCTTATGACTTGCTTTTACTTCATCTGATATTTTATGTCCAGCAATCTCATCTGATAAATCATCAACATATTCATATATGATTTTAAAATCTCTATCAGTAAATTTCTTTAACCAACTATCATATTCAACAAATGAAGTTGAATAAATTTGTCCAAAAGCAGGTACTCCACTTTGAGATACTATGTCTATTAAACACTCTTGAAGCCAGTATAAATCTGTATTTACTAAATAAAGATTATCAGCCATCTTTTTATATGTTTGTATATCTTTATCAACATATGGTGATGCTTTATAGAAGTATAAAACATTCTCCTTAGCTAAGTTTAAAGCTATATGTTGAGGTCTTTGAAACATTTTAACCTCAAATCCAAAGTAAACATCAAATATAACTATAGCATCATAATTTCCGTTCTTTATAGCTCCAGTTATTTCATCAAAGAATACTTGTTTTTGATCCTCATGTCCCTTTTCCCTATATTTAAGTAACATTGGCTTTAATATAGGTCTTAATGCATTTTTTATTTTTCTTTTTAAATTCATCCTATTACCCTCTCACTATTAAATGTTTTTTTCAATTAATCTATCTAATATGGCAGCTTTCTCTCTCCATGTATTTGCTAGAGCTTCTTCTTTTAGATAGTCATAATACTCATCGTTTTTATCAAGAGTTAAAGCAAAGTCTAATTTTTCTATAAAGTCTTCATGGTTCTTTCCTATTAATACTGATTTATATTTTCTACATTCTCTCATATCAGTAGTAACTATAGGATGGCCCATAGCCATATACTCAAAAAGTTTAACTGGACTTGTAGATTCAGTTATATCATTTAATAAGAATGGTATAGTTGATATTGTAAAGTATTGAGAATACTTATTTAATTCCTTATAATCAACGACACCTAAATAATGTACATTTTCAAATTCATCTACTTTACTATCTTTAAAGCTATTATCATATAAAAATCCTATTAATACTATTTCATAGTTAGGTCTTTCTTTAGCTACTTTTTTAAGTAAATCATAATCAAACCATTTTGCTAAAGCTCCAAAATATCCTATTATAGGATTTCCTTTGCTTACTATGTCTTTTAACTTATCTGGAACCTCATCACTTCTATATTGCCAATGATCATATTGTACACCATTTGTTATCATAGCAACATTCTCTGTTCCTCTAATCTCTTCTATCTCTTCTATAAGTTTATCAGCTGACCCTACAGCTATATTGCTCTTATCTTCTATAATATGCTTATGTCTATCATATACAAATTCAGGCAAATGTCCTGATATTTCATCTGAAAGTTCATCTATATATTCATATATTATTTTAAATCCATTATCAGTGTATTTTTCTTTTATATATTGTTCATCTAAATAAACATCTGTTGAGTAAAGAGATAAGAACTTATGTCCTTTATATTCTCTTAAAATATCAAACATAGCATTTTGTAAAGCAAAATTAGCCATATTAACTAAGTAAAGTCTATCTTTTAACTTCTCAACTGTTTTTATATCTGGATCAAACTGTTCAGAAGTTCTATAAAAATAAAGATATCCATCATCAGTAAGTTCATTAGCCATATGCTGTGAACGTTGGAATAATGGAATATTCCACCCTACTCTTGAGTCAAAAACAACAACGGCTTTAAAATTCTCTTTATTTAATATTTTATGGAATATAGCATTAGCTTCTTCATAATTTTTTTTATAAACTAATGCATTATTATCCAACTTACCTTTAATACGTCTTTTTATATATCTCAAAATTCTCTTTATAACTTCTATCAAACCATCTTCTCTAAGTACTTCCGTTGCTCTCTTAGCAATTCTACCTATACTCATACTATTCCTCCGATTAATTACCCCAAGAATGTCCTAGTATTAAGAAACCCTCGCCTCTATACTTGTCATTCAAAGTAAAACTATATGCATTTATTTTTCTATATACTTCCTCTTCACCATCTCTTAAAACAAAGTCAATATAATAAACTCCTGCTACTAAGTTAACTTTATTTAAAGATACCTTTAATTTATTAACTCCTAAGTTAAAAGGAATACTTTTCATATTGTCCTTACTATTTATACCACAAACAAATTGATCGTTTCCCCTAGTTGTACCCGGTTCATAGTCAGTTTTTCTAAACTCTAAAACTATATTAGGATCTTTTAAATCATTTGAAATAAGATCATAATCAACCTCTAAGTTTATAGTTTCGTGATATTCAACTTCCTTAACATTAGATTTAACTAATATACTATTTATTATGTCACTTTTGTGCTCTTTTAATTGTTCTATATTAGCAGGATTGAAATTTAAATTATAATATCTTTCTACTACAATTACAGAATTTCCATCATCTACAACCTGCCCTTTTTGAAGCCAAATTGCTCTATCACAGAATTTTTTAACTGTACCAAGTCCATGAGAAACATAAAGTATTGTTTTTCCTTTTTTCTTAAACTCATTAAATTTTTCCATACATTTAACTTGGAAGCCAACATCACCAACTGATAATATTTCATCAACTATCAATATATCAGGGTCTACATTAATAGCAACAGCAAAAGCTAGTCTTGCGAACATCCCGCTTGAATAGTTTTTTACTGGCTGTTCTATAAATTTTCCTATATCAGCAAACTCTAATATATCCTTTAATTTTGAATCTATATCTTCTTTAGTTAAGCCATTTAAGCTACCGTTAAAATAAATGTTTTCCATTCCTGTAAGCTCTGGATTGAAACCAGAACCTAATTCTAGCATGGATGCTAATCTACCATTTATCTCAATTTCACCTGAAGTGGGGAAAGCAACTCCTGTTAGCAATTTTAAAAGTGTTGATTTACCGGCCCCATTATGACCGATAATACCAACACATTCCCCTTTACCTATTTCAAAAGAAACTCCTTTTAGAGCATAAAATTCTTTTATATTTTTTTCCTTACCAAAAACATTTGCTAATCTTTCAGATCTCTTTTGGTATAATTTATATTTTTTAGTTAAGTCTTTAACTCTTATAGCAACAGACATATTCTGTACCTCTCTTTTTATAAAACATCATCAAACTCTGGTCTAAATTTATTGAATACTTTAGAACCAAATATAAATAATATTATTGTTACTATCCAGAAATAAACTCCATCCGCTACTCCAACTGTATGTGTTCCTAAATATGCATCTCTAAATAAAACCGCTAAATAATATAAAGGGTTTAACTTTAATATTTTTTCAATCCAAGGCATACTTCCACCTACAGGTAAAGTTCCTGCTTGCCACATAACTGGACACATCCAGAATAAAAATTGCATAAATACAGATATTCCATGTAATATATCAATTGACATTACTACCCATGCAGATAATAATCTTGATAAAGCTGCTAAGAATATTATTGTTATTACAATAGCATAAATTAATTTAGGTATATTTATTAATCCTAAATCACCATTAACTGCAAATATTATAAAGCTTATTACTAATAAAACTAAAAATGTGTAAAAACTAATTACTATTCTTATAGTAGGTAATATTTCTACAGGGAATTTAACCTTTTTGACCAAAAAGGAGTTAACCCTTATGGAACTTGCTCCTGCCACAATTACGTCTGAAATAAATATCCATGGTATGTATGCTGAAACTAACCAAACTAAGTAGCTAACTTCTACCGCCTGAACTCTTTGCTTTACTCCAGTTGAAAATATCATCCAGAAAACAGTTATCATAGCTAGTGGTCTTATTATAGCCCAAGCCATTCCTAACTTAGAACCAGCAAACTCTTTTTTAAATTCTTTCTTGGATATGCTAAATATCATTCTCCAATGAGAAAAAATACTTTTCTCAATCTCAAGCCAATCCTTCAAGTTGTTCACCTCTGCTTATTATCTATTTTTTTTGTAAAATAACTAAACCTAATTATACCACAAATACTTAAAAAAGATTTATACATTTATATTACAAAGTAATATAATCCACTTATTATTTAATATCCTATCTTAAGTATTAACTTCTATAGACTTAACTACACATAAAAATAATAAAAAAAGATTAGATACAGGATAAATCTCCCATATCTAACCCTCTTAATAGAATTTAAATTAGAATTAAGCTAATTTAACACCATACTTATCTCTTAATTCTTTTATTAATTCTAAGTATTTCTTTTGTTGTCTTTCTTGAATTAACATGTTAACAACTTGATCTTTAACCTCTTCAAAAGCTTTAGTTTTAGCTTCTGTTTTATCTTCTACTTTTATTAAGTGATATCCAAATTGAGTTTTAACTGGAGCACTAACTACACCTAATTCTAAGTTGAATGCAGCTTCTTCGAATTCTGGAACCATCATTCCTTTTGAGAATGAACCTAAGTTACCACCTTGCTCTTTTGAAGGACAGCTTGAGTATTTGTTTGCAGCATCTTCAAAAGTGATTGATCCTGAAGCTATTTCTTCTTCTACTTTCTTAGCTTCTTCTTCTGATGCAACTAATATATGCTTAGCTGTTACAGTTTCTAACTCAACAAAATTATCCTTGTGATCTTCATAGTAAGCTTTTGCTTCATCATCAGTTACAGTAACTTGTGATAAAGTTTTTTTCATAACCATTTGAGCTAATAACTCTTTAGCAAATTTATTTAATTGATCAGTAAATTCTTCTGTTTTATCTAATCCAGTTTCTTTTGCAAATTCAGACATTAATTCAAATGCGATAGCTTGCTCTAAAACTTGTCTTCTTCCTTCTTCACTAGCAAGCATAGCTTGTTGTTGAGCTGGGTATCTTGCTATTATCTCATCTATATAGTCTGAAGTTATCTCTGTATTTCCAACTGTTGCTAAAACTTTCTTTTCCATATATATTATCTCCTTTGCAATTAAAGTTTTATTTTCCTATACTTCATATATTAACATACATTTAGTGAATTACAAAGGAATTATGAGTATTTTTCTAATCTATGAAATGACTTTGGATTTTAATACAAATATGCTTAAAAATTATGCATTTATGGATTTTAAATTTCAAAAATTACAATTAAAATTAGATAAATTAATATTATAAATAGTTTAAAAAACCAATTTATTGATAATAAATAATAATTATTATATAATATAAATAATTTAAAGGAGGGATTCTTATGTCAATTGAAATAAATAAATTAGCTCCAGACTTTAATCTTATGGGCTCTGATGGAAAAGAGCACTCTCTAAGTGATTATAAAGGTAAAAACATAGTTTTATACTTCTATCCTAAAGATAATACTGCAGGCTGCACTACTGAAGCTTGTGACTTTAGAGATAATATGCAAAACTTTAGTGATTTAGATGCAATTATTCTTGGAATCTCTAGAGATTCTCTAGCATCACATGATAAATTTATTACTAAATTATCACTTCCATTTGTATTACTTAGCGATCCTGATGAAACTGTATGTAAATTATATGATGTAATAAAAGAAAAAAATATGTACGGTAAAAAATATATGGGTGTAGAAAGAAGTACTTTTATAATTAATAAAGAAGGTATATTAGTAGGAGAATTTAGAAAGGTTAGAGTTAAAGGACATATAGATAAGGTATTAGAGACTATAAAAAATTTAGCTTAAAATAAAAGTGGTCTAAATTTAGATCACTTTTATTTATATATACTTAAAGTTTTAATTACAAATCTCAAGCCAAAAAGTTTTAAAATATATAAAATATAAAACAAAAAAAGCTTAGTGAATTTTCACTAAGCTTTTTGGTGGCTCGAGCAGGAATCGAACCAGCGACACGAGGATTTTCAGTCCTCTGCTCTACCGACTGAGCTATCGAGCCATAAAAGAAAAACCTGGCGACCACCTACTCTCCCACACAGTCTCCCGTGCAGTACCATCGGCTTCTAAAGGCTTAACCGTCGTGTTCGGAATGGGAACGGGTGTTACCCTAAAGAACATCATCACCAGATGTTTGAAAGTTTTGTTCTTTCAAAATTGCACATATTTAATTTACTATATTTGGTCAAGCCCTCGATCTATTAGTATCGGTCAGCTGAACATGTTACCATGCTTACACCCCCGACCTATCAACCTTGTGTTCTTCAAGGGATCTTACTAGCTTACGCTATGGGAAATCTCATCTTGAGGTTGGCTTCACGCTTAGATGCTTTCAGCGTTTATCCATTCCCGACTTAGCTACCCAGCTGTGCTCCTGGCGGAACAACTGGTACACCAGAGGTCAGTCCATCCCGGTCCTCTCGTACTAAGGACAGCTCCTCTCAAATTTCCTACGCCCGCGACGGATAGGGACCGAACTGTCTCACGACGTTCTGAACCCAGCTCGCGTGCCGCTTTAATGGGCGAACAGCCCAACCCTTGGGACCTACTTCAGCCCCAGGATGCGACGAGCCGACATCGAGGTGCCAAACCTCCCCGTCGATGTGGACTCTTGGGGGAGATCAGCCTGTTATCCCCTCCCACGAGGTACCACCGGATCACTAAGCCCGACTTTCGTCCCTGCTCCACTTGTGGGTGTCGCAGTCAGGCTCCCTTCTGCCTTTGCACTCTACGAACGATTTCCGACCGTTCTGAGGGAACCTTTGGGCGCCTCCGTTACTTTTTAGGAGGCGACCGCCCCAGTCAAACTGCCCACCTAACAATGTCCTGTGACCAGATTCATGGCCGCCAGTTAGAATTTCAGTACTGTCAGGGTGGTATCCCAAGGATGGCTCCACTAAGGCTGACGCCCTAGTTTCCTAGCCTCCCACCTATCCTGTACAGACAATACCAAAACTCAATGCTAAGCTACAGTAAAGCTCTACGGGGTCTTTCCGTCCAATCGCGGGTAGCGAGCATCTTCACTCGCACTACAACTTCGCCGGATTTACAGTTGAGACAGTGCCCAAGTCATTACGCCATTCGTGCGGGTCAGAACTTACCTGACAAGGAATTTCGCTACCTTAGGACCGTTATAGTTACGGCCGCCGTTTACTGGGGCTTAAGTTCACACCTTCGCTTGCGCTAAGTGTTCCCCTTAACCTTCCAGCACCGGGCAGGCGTCAGCCCCTATACATCAGCTTACGCTTTAGCAGAGACCTGTGTTTTTGCTAAACAGTTGCTTGGGCCTATTCTCTGCGGCCTACTCTCGTAGGCACCCCTTCTCGCGAACTTACGGGGTCAATTTGCCGAGTTCCTTAACTGTAATTCTTCCGCCGGCCTTAGGATTCTCTCCTCACCTACCTGTGTCGGTTTGCGGTACGGGCACTACTTCTCTCTCTAGACGCTTTTCTTGGCAGCGTGGAATCATGTACTTCGGTTCCGTGGAACCTTCCCCATCACGCCTCAGCATTATGAAAGCGGATTTGCCTACTTTCACTGCCTAAACGCTTAGACTAGCATCCAATAGCTAGCACACACTATCCTCCTGCGTCACGCCATCGATAATAACGATGGTAGTGGTACTGGAATATCAACCAGTTGTCCATCACCTACGCCTTTCGGCCTCGGCTTAGGTCCCGACTAACCCTCAGCGGACGAACCTTCCTGAGGAAACCTTAGGTTTTCGGCCTGTGGGATTCTCACCCACATCTCGCTACTGATGCCAACATTCTCACTCGTAACCAGTCCACCGCTCCTTACGGTACGACTTCAGCCCGGTTACGACGCTCTCCTACCGCTTGAACTAAGTTCAAGCCCGTAGCTTCGGTGGTAAGTTTAGCCCCGTTACATTTTCGGCGCAAGATCTCTCGACTAGTGAGCTATTACGCACTCTTTTAATGAATGGCTGCTTCTAAGCCAACATCCTAGTTGTCTTAGAAATCTCACATCCTTTCCCACTTAACTTACACTTTGGGACCTTAGCTGACGATCTGGGCTGTTTCCCTTTTGACCACGGATCTTATCATTCGTAGTCTGACTGCCGAGCTCAAAGTATGTGGCATTCGGAGTTTGATAAGGTTCGGTAAGCGCTATGCCCCCTAGCCCATTCAGTGCTCTACCTCCACTACTCATACTCGACGCTAGCCCTAAAGCTATTTCGGAGAGAACCAGCTATCTCCGGGTTCGATTGGAATTTCTCCGCTATCCACAGCTCATCCCATGCTTTTTCAACAGCAACGTGGTTCGGTCCTCCACGAGGTTTTACCCTCGCTTCAACCTGGCCATGGATAGGTCACCCGGTTTCGGGTCTACGGCATGCAACTAGTCGCCCTATTCAGACTCGGTTTCCCTTCGGCTCCGTACCTTAAGTACTTAACCTTGCTACATACCGTAACTCGTTGGCTCGTTCTACAAAAAGCACCTCATCACCCTCATAAGGGGCTCTGAGCGGTTGTAGGCACACGGTTTCAGGTTCTATTTCACTCCCCTCCCGGGGTTCTTTTCACCTTTCCCTCACGGTACTGCTTCACTATCGGTCATCAGGTAGTATTTAGCCTTGGGAGGTGGTCCTCCCTGCTTCCCACAAGGTTTCACGTGTCTCGTGGTACTCTGGATCATAACTCGTGGTCTTCTCGTTTCACTTACAGGACTATTACCTTCTACGGTGGAGCTTTCCAGCTCTCTTCAGTTACAATAGCCTCCACTTTTATGTTATGTCCACAACCCCGGAAACAAGTTTCCGGTTTGGGCTCTTTCCCTTTCGCTCGCCGCTACTAAGAAAATCGATTTTTCTTTCTCTTCCTCCAGGTACTTAGATGTTTCAGTTCCCTGGGTTACCTTCATTAAGCTATGTATTCACTTAATGATACATGGGGTTTCCCATGTGAGTTTCCTCATTCGGAGATCTTCGGATCTCAGGCTATGTGCGCCTACCCGAAGCTTATCGCAGCTTATCACGTCCTTCATCGGCTCCTGATGCCAAGGCATTCACCATGCGCCCTTTGTAGCTTGACCTATATTAGTTATAGTTCTCATTTTACAAAGAATAGAAATTGGTTTTGCCAATTTGGCTTGTTGTTTCTATAAATTAAATTATGTGCAATTTTCAAAGAACAATTTTGAGAGATAGTCTCTCAAAATTAAACAGAGATATTATCCAGAATTCATTATCATCTTAGTTATCCTAAGATGTATTCCTTAGAAAGGATGTGATCCAGCCGCAGGTTCTCCTACGGCTACCTTGTTACGACTTCACCCCAATCGCTGACCCTACCTTCGGCCGCTGCCTCCTTGCGGTTAGCTCACGGACTTCGGGTATTGCCAACTCTCATGGTGTGACGGGCGGTGTGTACAAGACCCGGGAACGTATTCACCGCGACATTCTGATTCGCGATTACTAGTAACTCCAGCTTCATGTAGGCGAGTTTCAGCCTACAATCCGAACTGAGACTGGTTTTAAAGTTTGGCTCCACCTCACGGTATTGCATCTCTCTGTACCAGCCATTGTAGCACGTGTGTAGCCCTACACATAAGGGGCATGATGATTTGACGTCATCCCCACCTTCCTCCTGGTTAACCCAGGCAGTCTCGCTAGAGTCCTCAACTTAATGGTAGTAACTAACGACAAGGGTTGCGCTCGTTGCGGGACTTAACCCAACATCTCACGACACGAGCTGACGACAACCATGCACCACCTGTCACCTTGTCCCCGAAGGGATTTCCTCGATTAAGAGTAATGCAAGGGATGTCAAGTGTAGGTAAGGTTCTTCGCGTTGCTTCGAATTAAACCACATGCTCCGCTACTTGTGCGGGTCCCCGTCAATTCCTTTGAGTTTTAATCTTGCGACCGTACTCCCCAGGCGGAATACTTAATGCGTTAGCGGCGGCACGGAGGTGTTGAAACCCCCACACCTAGTATTCATCGTTTACGGCGTGGACTACCAGGGTATCTAATCCTGTTTGCTCCCCACGCTTTCGAGCCTCAGCGTCAGTTACAGTCCAGAGAGTCGCCTTCGCCACTGGTGTTCTTCCTAATCTCTACGCATTTCACCGCTACACTAGGAATTCCACTCTCCTCTCCTGCACTCTAGATAACCAGTTTGGAATGCAGCACCCAAGTTGAGCCCGGGTATTTCACATCCCACTTAATCATCCGCCTACGCTCCCTTTACGCCCAGTAAATCCGGATAACGCTCGCCACCTACGTATTACCGCGGCTGCTGGCACGTAGTTAGCCGTGGCTTCCTCCTTGGGTACCGTCATTATCTTCCCCAAAGACAGAGCTTTACGATCCGAAAACCTTCATCACTCACGCGGCGTTGCTGCATCAGGGTTTCCCCCATTGTGCAATATTCCCCACTGCTGCCTCCCGTAGGAGTCTGGGCCGTGTCTCAGTCCCAATGTGGCCGATCACCCTCTCAGGTCGGCTACGCATCGTCGCCTTGGTAGGCCGTTACCCCACCAACTAGCTAATGCGCCGCGGGTCCATCTCATAGCGGATTGCTCCTTTGGTTAAAAGATGATGCCATCTCTCAACATTATGCGGTATTAATCTCCCTTTCGGGAGGCTATTCCACTCTATGAGGCAGGTTGCCCACGTGTTACTCACCCGTCCGCCGCTAATCCGTTTCCCGAAGGAAACTTCATCGCTCGACTTGCATGTGTTAAGCACGCCGCCAGCGTTCATCCTGAGCCAGGATCAAACTCTCAATTTAAAAGTTTAATCTATACTCATATTACTTATAAAAGAATTGCTGGTTTATGTTAATATCTTCTGTTTAATTTTCAAAGACCATTTCTTCGTCGCCCTCAAGCGACTTTCTTAGTTTAACATCACTTTGAAACTTTGTCAACAACTTTTTTCAAAACTTTTAATTTATTTTGTTAAGTTGTTTGTATGTCTCTCAGCGACGAGATTTATCTTACCATGTATAGTCTTATATCTATATTTGCAACATGTAGTTTGTTGAATATTATTCCTATAATTCTTTATTTTTCTTCATTATTCAACATGATTCATATACTGATACACTTGGATAAGTTTTCATGATAAAGAGCATATTAATATGTAAAATTAAAGGAATACTGTAAAAACAAGTATCCCTTTAATTTATTTTCATATGATTTTAATTGTTTTTTCTTCTAAATCTTTTACTTTTTAATCCTATTCCTGCTAAAAGATAAATTGAACCTAATCCAAAAATAAACTCTCTACTAACTGCAGATCCTGTTTGTGGTAATTCATCTTCGTTCTTATCTTCCTCTTCTTCATTATTATCCTCTTTATCTCCATCATCATCTGGCTTTACAGGTTTATCTTCTTTTTCATTCTCTTGTATCTCAAATTTTACACTAGCTTCTTTTTGATTAAACTTCCTATCCTTTGTATCAATTAACTCCGAACTTATAACACCTATACTAGTTGATTCTGTTTTATCAAGTGCTTTAAACTCTAACTTAAATTTTAACTCATTAGCTTTTAAATTATTATTTTCCACGTTTATTATTACTTCTAAAGTATTATTATCTATAATATTAGTCTTTAATTCCCCTTCTTCATCAAGCTTACCTGAAACAAATTCCAAATCATCCTCATTAAATCTAATCTTAACTCTGTATTCTTTTGCTATTATTTCATTAAAATCATCCAATTCAAATTCTACTTCAAAATTTTCCTTTGATTTTATTTCTTCATCAATACTTATTTCAATCTTTCCTAAGTCATTTAAATTAGTAATTCCATAATCATAATTATAATAATTAACCTCTGTATTCATAGTTCCATCATCATTTAAACTTGGAATATCTACTGGTAATTTTCCTTTTGCCTCTGCACCTCCAAAAATAACTCCAATGGCTGCTGGAATATTAGGTCCTGAAGATTTAGTTGGGAATAATGTATCACCTTCAGTTGGATCCATACCTTTAAATCCATATGCCACAACCTGTGCTTTTGCATTATCATAAGCTGATACATCATATGGATTTCTTAAACTTATAAGTACAGTATCTTTATTCAACTCATTTCCATAATCTATTACAGATCTAGGTAAATCTCTACTCCAATTACCAGGTTTTAAATGACTAGCATTACTTGCTAGGGAAGCTACTATTATATAATCAGCATCCTCAATTTTTGCTCTTAAACTTTCATCTATAACTCCTATATTATTGTATGCATAGGTATCTAACTGCACACTATTTAAACTATTCTCATGTATAAGTCTGTTTATTCCAAATTTCATGCTATAAAGCTGACTATCATTTGGTGCTATTAATAAAACTTTTTCTCCCTCTTTAGGATTTAATGGAAGCACATTATTTTCATTCTTGGTAACAGTAATAGCTTCTTCTGAAATTCTTCTTTCTATAGTCCTATTTTCAATAGAGCCAACAACTTCTTTAGCTTTTTCAAGCTTTTCTTCTAAAGGTATATAGCTCTCTTTTAAATCAATTATTCCTCTATCTATTTTAAGTTTAACTATTCTTTCTGCAGAATCAGTTATTTCCTCTTCTTTAATTTCTCCACTTTTAACAGCATCTAAAACTCCACTTATTATATAATCTAATTTTTCAACCTCAGCTTTACTTCTTAATATAGTAGGCATAAGAACAATATCTATACCTGCATTTATAGCCATTTTTGTTGATTCTAATTCTCCAAAATTATCTGCTATGGCTTTCATATTCATAGCATCAGTTATTACAACTCCATCATAACCCATTTCTTTTCTTAAAACACCAGTTATAATATCATCTGATAAGGTAGCTGGAATTCCTATTTGACTTCCATCTTTTTTAGATATAACAGTATCCTTCTCTACTTGTGGAAACTGTATGTGAGCTGTCATTATCATATCTATTCCATTTTCTATAGCTATTTTAAATGGTTTAAGCTCTGTTTTTCTCAATTCTTCAATAGACTTATCCACTACTGGTAATCCATAATGTGAGTCAGTTGCAGTATCTCCATGTCCTGGAAAGTGTTTTGCAGTTGCGGCAACACCTTGATTTTGAATACCTTTTGCAATATTTGCACCTAAATTACCTACAAGATCTGGATTGCTAGAAATAGACCTTACACCTATGACTGGGTTTTCAGGATTATTATTTGTATCTAAAACAGGTCCAAAATTAACATTTACCCCCAAAGCATTTAATTCTCTTCCAATTACATACCCTGCATCATATGAAGCTTTTTCGCTCCTAGTAGCACCTAATGCCATATTTCCTGGTAAGTTAGTTCCTTCGCCAAGCCTAGTTACTATTCCTCCCTCTTGATCTAAGGTTATAAGCAATGGCAGATTACCATCCTTATCATTTATGGCTACTTCTTGTAAATCATGTATTAAAGTAGTTGTTTGAGCTGCCTCCTTAACATTTTCAGCAAAAAGTATTACACCCCCTAAATCATATCTATCTATTACCTCGGCGATTTCATTATTAATTTTTGTTACATCAGATTGTGATGTAGCGCCTTCCTCTTGCCACATTCTAAAATCAGGCATTATCATCTGTCCAAGTTTTTCTTCCAAAGTCATATTAGAAACTATCTCTTTAGCTCTAACATTTGAATCTACTGCCATAACATCTTTATTATTACTAAAAAAAGTAGTCGTAACTATTGAAGCTGCCATTAGTATTGCAGCTATCTTCTTTAATAACATAAATCTCTCCCCCTTAGCTTAACAATTATATCCATTTGTAAACATTTCCCTAGTATATGTATACTAATCTTTTAATATAATTATTAATAAAAAATAAAGGTTCTTTACCAAAGTTATTTACTAAAATAAAACTTATAAGCTTTATTTAAATTGCTTTAATAAAGCTTATTTTAAAGCAATATGCATTTTAACATTCTTTTCTATAGATACATTCACCCTAAATTTATGAAATATATGAAAATTCCTGCTTTCCAACTCTTTTTCGCTAGATAAGTCTAATAGATTTCATATGTGTTAAGACTATTAAGGTTATTATGTTAGAACCTAATTTAGCACCCTTGTTATAAAAAATTATTAAGTATAAAATTTAATTATACTTTAGTAGAATTTATTTTAATAAACGGAGGTAATTTAATGTCTGCTGAATTTAATAATGATTGGGATAACCTATTAAAAGATGAGTTCAAAAAGGAATATTATCTAAAACTTAGAGAGTTTTTAATAAATGAATATAAAACACAAATAATCCATCCAAGTATGTATGATATATTTAATGCATTGAAATTTACACCTTATAATGAAGTTAAAGTTGTTATTTTAGGACAGGATCCATATCATGGTCCAAACCAAGCTCATGGTTTTAGCTTTTCTGTAAAACCTGGAGTACAAACTCCTCCTTCACTTAGAAATATGTTTAAAGAATTAAACTCTGATCTTGGCTGTTATATCCCTAATAATGGCTTCTTAGAATCTTGGGCAAAGCAAGGTATTCTTTTATTAAATACTGTTTTAACTGTTAGAGAGGGTCAGGCTAACTCTCATAAAGGTAAGGGATGGGAAATCTTCACTGACAGAATAATTGAATTATTAAATAAAAGAGATGAGCCTATAGTTTTTATTCTTTGGGGAAGAAATGCAATTTCAAAGGAAGCTATAATAACTAATCCAATACATAAAATAATTAAGTCAGTACATCCAAGCCCACTATCTGCAAATCGTGGATTTTTCGGTTCAAAACCATTTTCTAAGACAAATGACTTTCTAGTTTCAATAAACAAAGCTCCTATAGACTGGCAAATACCTAATATTTAAATTAATTATAAATTAAATTATTTAAGGAAACTTTTTACCCCTAATTTAATATACTCTATTATAAACATTAATTTAATTAGGAGTTATTTTTATGAGAAATTATAGAGATGATGATGAAGATTTAAAATTTGTTACTATGAATATGAAAAGCAATCAAGACGGTGCTTTTATGCCTATGGATCACAAGTCTAAAAAGACTAAATCAGACTGTAAAATGCATGATCATGAGATGATGCATAAACATGGTATGATGCCTAAACATGGTATGATGCCTAAACATGGTATGATGCATAATCCTAGTATGATGCCTAATCCTAGTATGATGTGTATGCATTGTATGATGTGTCATCCTAATATGATGATGTGTCATCCTAGTATGATGATGTGTCACCCTAGCATGATGATGTGTCACCCTAGCATGATGATGTGTCACCCTAGTATGATGATGTGTCATCCTAGTATGATGATGAATGATTCTAATATGATGATGCATGATCCTAGTATGATGCAATCAAGATCTTATTATAATAATTATTATGTACATCAAATGTTTCCTAAAAATGACGTGATGGTAAAAACTCCAATAACAGTGAAAAAGGAATCAGAGTTATTAGGTTAATCTATATTTAGTATATAAATACCAAATATAGTAAGCTACTATTAGTATGTTCTTAAAACTTATATACTAATAGTAGCTTTATTTGTTTCTATTTTATTACGATTATCGCAATCATCTATTCTTTTAAAAGGTTCTATTATATAATTTACTTAAGTTAATATTACTTTAATGGTTGATACAAATTAACCTTAAAATATATTTTTTAAAGGAGTGTTGTTTTTGTCGAAAAGGTTACCACAAGAATACCTTATACACTTAATTTTATATATTTCTTTTATTATACTTGCCTTTTTTTTACAAAGCCCAAAAGAATTAGCAACTGGACTTTACAATATAGTTTTAAATTCAGACATATTAATAACAGATTATATAAGTATAGGTGGTTCTGGAGCAACCTTAATTAACAGTGCACTATTAGGCATAATATTTATATTTTTATTTTATATAAATGATACTAAATCTACGGGAAGAAGTATAATGTCTTTGTGGTTTTTAACTGGTTTCGGTATGTTCGGAAAAAATATAGTAAATATATGGCCTATAATTTTAGGAACTTTAATATATTCTAAAGTGAAAAAAAAACCTTTCAAAGACTACTTAGTTGTAGCTTCTCTTGGCACAGCTCTAGCCCCTACAGTTAGCCAATTCTCATTTTTCCCAGGAGTTCATCCTATATCTGGAGTAATTATGGGAGCATTAGTTGGTATGATAATAGGCTTTATTCTTCCTCCAATTGCACAAAATGCTTCAAAAATTCATTCCGGATTTTCTCTTTACAATGTGGGATTTGCTGGAGGTATTATTGCAATAGCAGTAATGTCTTTAATGAGAGCACTTGGTCATGACTTTGAAACAAACTCAATTTGGCATAAGGGCAATAATAATTTATATATGATATTCTTATTTACTATAAGTGCATACTTTATAATTTGTAGTTTTATTTTAAATAAATCGAAAAAAAGAGTGTTAGAAGATCAAATAGGAATTAATAAAGAGCATGGTATATTCCCTAGCGACTTCTTTTCAGTTTATGGGAGTAGTTGTTATTTTAATATGGGGGTTCTTTGTATATTCTCAACACTTTTTGTTTTACTTATAAATGGTGATTTAAATGGGCCAACAATTGGAGCTATTTTCTCAATGGCTGGCTTTGGATGTTATGGAAAGAACTTAGCCAATTCTATTCCACTTATTATAGGTGCATCACTAGCCTCTATTATTAGTATCTCCGATATAAATTCTCCAGTTACAGTGGTTTGCATCTTATTTAGTACAGGTTTAGCCCCTATTTCAGGATATTATGGTTGGCCTTATGGTATAATCGCTGGATTTTTGCACATATTCATGGTTTTCAATATTGGGCAATTACATGGAGGATTAAATTTATATAATAATGGACTTGCAGGTGGCTTTGTTGCTGCACTTATTGTTCCTGTTATAGAATCCCTTCAAATTACCAATACAAAAAATAGCATAAAAAGTTCTTTTAAAAATCCATCTATTAGTTTAGGAATAAAAAAAGAAGCAGATTAATCTGCTTCTTTTTTTACATATATAAATTTTATATTAAAAGGGATTTATAGTTTAAGTAGGGGGAAATTAACACTATGTTAATTTTTTACTATAAACCCAAAAAAACAATATTTATGCTAGTTTATAACCTTTTTATCAGTTTTGCTATTACTTCTCTTTATTAAAGTATAAATAAGTGAAGCTACTATTCCTACTACTCCACCTAAAGCAAATCCAAACTGAGGATTATTCATTATAGCTCCTAAAGCTAAACCAATTCCAACCCCGCCAGCTATACTTTTAGTAAGATATTCACATTCTTTATCACTTAATATCATTTTATCTAACACTCTTATCACTCCTAACAAATAATCCTTTAATTTAATTATACAAACTACTTATTACAAATTATTTACATCGAATTTAAGCATTAGTTACTTTTATAAATCAAATTTGTATCTTTTGTTAGAATTTAGTGTTGTTATATATAATATTAAGACATTTATCTTACTTTGTAAAGAGTTATTTTTTACCGTTTTAAAAGATTAAATATATATCTAATGAGTTATTACTAATTGCTTTAATTTTTTATAAATTTCCTACAATCTTACTTCCATGAAACTCCTTTGCATTAGTATATTTTTTAAGCTCTAAAAAGTTCTCTTTAGTAACGCCTCCTCCTGGAAGTATTATTATTCTTTCTCCAGCATATTCAACTAACTTCTTTAAAGAATCTTTATTTTTAAATGCATTAACTTCTCCACCTTTTGTTAAAATCCTATCTATTCCTAATGATGCTATTTTGTCTATTGCATCAAATTTGTCTTCAATATCATCAAAGGCCATATGAAATGTTATACTTAATGGCTTTGCTAATTGAACAAACTCTTTAGTAGTTTCAAAATCCAATGTATTATCCTCATTTAAAAAACCAAATACAACTCCAGTTATTCCTATCTTTTTGCAAAGATTTATATCATTTTTCATTATATTTAATTCCTCTTCAGAATAAACAAAATTTCCTCCCCTTGGACGAATTATCACATTAATGTCTATTTTCATATCATTCTTACATTGAAGTATTGTTCCATAACTTGGAGTAGTTCCCCCTTGAGATAAGTTATCACAAAGTTCTATTCTATTGGCTCCTAACTCCTCTGCTCTCTTTCCTTCTATATAACTTCCCACACATGCTTCGAATACTATTGTCATACGCCTCTCTCCTCCTCAGTAATATTCTTTATTGATTCCAACTCAGTACTTTCAAAATTACAAGTGCCACCTCTTCTATCAAAACCTTTAAAATCGAAGTTTAAAAACATTAAATGCACATTTTCCTCTCTTAATATTTCTAAGATGTTTATATTTATTTCTTCTTTGAGTTTTTCATATTTTAAATATTCAAATTGATCTGTATAGAAATATATGAAAATTCCAAAGCCATAAGTTGAAAGTTCATTAAAGCTTACTATTATTAGATTTTTATCTATTTTATCATGTCCTCTTAGCATATTCTCTATTTTATTAACAGAATTTTTTATACTTTCTATTGGTGTTTTACAATCAATAGTAAATTTAAAATGTATTCTTCTTAATTTTCTTTGAGTCCAATTTATTATGTTACTATTGGCAAGCTTTGAATTTGGAACAGTAGCTAAAGCCATAGAAAATGTTCTTATCTTTGTACTTCTAAATGTAATCTCTTCTACGACACCTTCAACGTCTCCAGCTTGTATCCAATCTCCAATAGAAAATGGTCTGTCTAAAACTATAACCATTCCTCCAAATAAATTAGAAAATGTATCCTGTGCAGCTAAAGCAAATGCAACACCACTTACTCCTAACCCTGCAATAAAGCCAGTTAGTCCAAACTCATTGGCTATTATAATTATCCCTATTAAAAGAATTACTAGTCTTATAACTATTGATACAAAAGGAAATACTATAGTATTTCCACCATCATTTTTATGTAATTTAGAATAAAGTAAAGAATTTTCTAATGTTAAGTTATATATAAAATAAATAAATGATGCTATTATTCCAACCTTTATAATCTTATATGTAGACAATGCCTCTAAACTTAAAGCGTCAATATTAATGACCTTTAGCATTGCATATATTCCTATAAAGGAACTAAAGAGTTTTAATGGTTTTTCTAAAGCCCTAACTATATTATTATCAAAATAATTTTTAGTCCTTCTAGTTAATTTTCTAAGTATTTTAAATAAATTAGTTACTAATATTTTATTTGTTATTAAGACAATTAGCATAATAACAATGATTATAATAATTTCATTTATATTAATAAGCGTTAGCCTTTCAAAAAGCCTATCTAGTTCATTCATACTTCACCTCTAGAAAAGATATTATCTATTTTTATCTTTTCCCTAAATAACTATTTTATTTTTACTCTTTCTAATATAAATTTCCTTTATTGAATACTACAATTATTAAGGCTAAAAAAATAAAAGTGAGATATTATAATATCTCACTTTCATTTATTAACCTCTATTCTCACTATTTCAGTAAAGTATTCACTAACTTCTTGATTATCCTTACCTATATTTTATTGTGGCACATGACTTTTTATATATGATTTTACCTCTTCTGGGCGAATATGAAGAATGGTTGCAAACTCCTCATTCAATAACTTTTCTGCAGTCTGCATAATCTCTTCATCACCCTTACATACCTTTTTCCCATCCAACTTTCTCTTCTTTTTATCTAAATATATACTTCTTATTAATGTAATTAAATCATCACAACTTCCGCCTTTAAGAATTGACTTAAACTGATCATTTCTTTGCTTATCATCATCTATCCATAATGTTTCCTTATTAGGTATATCATTTATAAGTGAATTCACATCATCCTTAGAAAGTATCTTTCTCATAGAAATTTTCTTATTATCAACCGGAATTTTAATTATTGTGTTTTTAGAATACTTAGAATAAATAGGATTTAATACGTAATATTCTATTTTTGTGCTATTCATAATAGCTTCTTTAGTAATATCTATAACTTTACAAACTCCCACAGTTCCATACATTATATAATCATTAATTTTAAACAATAAAATCTCACCTTCTTTAAATTAAAATTTTGCTCTTATCATTAAGACACTGAACTTTTAACTCAAGTAGTTAGCATTATACTTTTCTAAAATAAAAAAAAAGTAGTTTTAACAACTAGAATTACGTCATTAAAACTACACGCTGTATAATTCTATTTTACCACATAAAAAATTTATAATGTAAGGAAATCTTTTTATTTAAGTATTTTTATATATAAAATCCCTTATTCAATATCAATTTTCATATTTTTATAGTAATACTTCATGTCATTTTCATTGATTTCTCTTAATACTCTACATGGATTTCCCACAGCAACCACATTAGCAGGAATATCCTTTGTAACCACACTTCCTGCTCCAATTACTGAATTATCACCAATATGAACACCTGGAAGTATTACAGAGCTTGCACCAACCCAAACATTATTTCCTATATGAATAGAAACATTATACTGAGCTTGTTTACTTCTCAATTCTGGATGTATAGGGTGTGTCCCTGCTGATACTGTAACGTTTGGACCAAACAATACATTATTTCCAACAAATATATCACAATCATCAACCATTGTTAAATTAAAGTTAGCATAAACTCCATTACCAAAATGTACGTTTTTTCCACCCCAATTAGCATGGAAAGGTGGTTCTATATAACAGGTTTCTCCTATCTCAGCAAACATCTTCTTTAACATTTTATCTCTTTTATCCTGTTCAAAAGGACGTGTTTGATTAAAATCATAAAGTAACTCTAAAGCTTTCATCTGCTCATTCATTAATGCCTCATCATTACAATAGTAAAGCTTTTGACCATACATTCTTTCCCTTATTTCTTTTAAATCCATAGTTCTCTTCCCCTTTTCCTATTAATATATTTTTATATAAATCTCTTAAGATAAATTTTACATAAAAATACAATATAAATATATACCTTATAATATAAAAAATTAGAAGTAACTATATTAGTTACTTCTAATTAAATTCCAATAATAAGCTTCTTCCTGCTTCATGGCTTATTAACTATTTTAGAGGAAAAGATTTAGTATTTATTTGAAATTTAGTGAATATAACTTGATAAGTAGCCTTAATTTAATTAACCCTTATTATCTAAATTAATATATTTATACTATATCTTATTTGAGGTGATTAATATTTATAGAAATTCAATAATGTGTGATTATTCTAAGGAACAATTGACTTTTGAGCTATTAAAATTTTATGAAGAATGGAAAAAGCGTTATTTAAGAGCTGTTAAGGCTTCTTCTCCTACTAAAGAATATCTTTTTTATACTCTTGATCAACCTATGACTAATAATGCGATTACTTGTTCTGAAGCTATGGGGTATGGAATGGTTATTTTCCCTATTATGTACAAATTTGATAAATCCGCTAAAGAACATTTCACTAATATTTATAATTTCATAAAATCATATCCTAGTTTTTATAATAAAAATTTAATGGCATGGCAACAAATTATGGATTCTAATGGCAATATAATAAATAGAGAACCCGAAACTTCCTCTGCTACTGATGGAGATATGGATATAAGCTATGGATTATTAATTGCAGATAAACTATGGAGGAAAATTGATAAAATTAATTATAAGTATGAAGCCATTAAAAGAATTCAAGGTTTAATGGATAGCTGCGTTGATAAAGATGATTATAGTTTAAACTTAGGCGATTTGGTTACTGGATTAACTAACAGTACATTTAAAGGTGTTACCAGAAGCTCTGATTTTATGCTGTATAGCCTTAGGACATTTGCTAAAACTGATACTAAGAACTCAAAAAAATGGAATTTAGTAATTGCTATAATACAAAAAATTATTAACAACCAAATGAAACGAGAAAGCAAGGATAATGGACTTATGCCAGATTTCTTTATTAAAGAAAACGGTGTTTTTATAGCTCCTAATAAAAAAATATTAGAATCAATACATGATGGAGATTATTATTTTAATAGTGCTAGAATCCCTTGGAGGTATTCTATGGATTCCATCTTAAATAAAAAAATCTCTATTTCAAAACAATTATCTACCCTGAATAAATGGATAATAAAAATTACAAATACTAATCCTAAAAACATTGTTTCAGGATACTATTTAAGAAATGGTCCTCCTGGCCAACCTTTTGGTAGCTCTAATGATTTATCATTTGTAGCACCATTTCTTGTATTATCACTCCTGCAAAAGGATAGTCATAATTGGACAATTAATCTTTGGAACCATATACTATCTGTACCACTTGAATCATCAACTTTCTTTGGTAATACTTTAAAACTTATGGCTATGATAGTTGCTACAGGAAATTGGATTTCTCCATAATAAATAAAAAAATCTCTATCTTAGATTTAATCTTTTTTTATGAGATAATAAGACTAAAGAAACTCATTAA
This sequence comes from Clostridium sp. LIBA-8553, assembly GCF_057782465.1. Classification (NCBI taxonomy): domain Bacteria; kingdom Bacillati; phylum Bacillota; class Clostridia; order Eubacteriales; family Clostridiaceae; genus Clostridium; species Clostridium sp. LIBA-8553. The sequence goes on along the minus strand of NZ_CM173489.1, from coordinate 223,372 downwards.
GGAAGGTGATTTATATGACAAAGATAGAACAGCTCGCTGAAATCCTAAGAAATAGTAATAATATCGTATTTTTCGGTGGGGCTGGTGTAAGCACAGAATCTGGGATCCCCGACTTTAGAAGCTCTAATGGATTATTCAATGAAAAACTAAATGTAACTTTTACTCCGGAACAATTAGTTTCACATAGCTTTTTCGAAAGATATCCAGAAGAGTTTTTTAATTTTTATAAAGCTAAACTTATATATCCAGATGCTAAACCTAACGGGGCTCATATTGCCTTAGCTAATCTTGAAAAAATGGGAAAATTAAAAGCTGTAGTTACTCAAAACATAGACGGACTTCATCAAATGGCAGGAAGTAAAAATGTATTTGAGCTTCACGGATCAGTTCTTAGGAACTACTGTATGAATTGTCACGCTTTTTATGATGAAAAATTTATACTAGATTCAAAAGGAATTCCTACTTGTACTAAATGCGGAGGAATAGTTAAACCTGATGTAGTTCTTTATGAAGAATCTTTAGATGATAATGTTATTAGAGGTGCTATTGATGCTATTTCTAAGGCAGATACCCTTATAATAGGAGGTACCTCTTTAGTAGTTTACCCTGCAGCAGGGCTTATTAACTATTTTAAAGGAAAAAATCTAATTTTAATAAACAAAAGTTCTACTTCAGCTGATTCTAAAGCAAGCTTAGTTATAAATGACTCAATCGGCAAAGTTTTAGAGAAAGTTATTGATTAATTTTCATTATCCTATAAACTTTTTATTAAAATCCCCTCAAAGTTTATTCTTTAATATATACTTAATAAAAAAAGCTTTATTAAAGACGGTTTTGAATAAATCCTAATTGAGCTATGTTAAGGGGTTGTGGATTATATATGATTACTCAAAGAATTTTAAGTCACAAGAAAACTTTAAAAATCAATATATTCTTTTTAATATTATGTTTAGCTATCAATCTTATTTTCTTTAAGAGCCTGCCTGATAATATTGCTTTGCAAATAACATCAGATGGAGAATTAGCTAATCATATTCCAAAATTATTTTTTATACTTTTTACACCACTAGTAGGTTCCTTAATTACTTTATATAACTATCTTAGAACTGAACTTAGACTTTCACGTTCTATATTACCAATAATAATTATGTTTATTCTTAATCTAGTTATTTTGGCAACGAATTTACTTATATAATAAAAAGGGACTATTATCAAAGTAATAGTCCCTTTTAAATTTATTTAACTAATTCCTATGTATTATTCTCAGTTAAATATTTTTTAACTTTATCCTTGAGAAACTTGTTGTTTTACAGTTGCAATCTCTTCTGGAGTTGCTGGTTGAGCAGGAATATAATATCCTTTTTCTTTTGCAACTTTGAAAAGAGCATATTGACGTACTTCATCTTGATTTCTCATGTTTTGTATTGTTTCTCTTAATTGTTGATTCTCACATTGAGAAATTACGCTTCCATATCCTGCTAAACTTGCATTTATTCCAGCAAGATAATCACTTATCATTTCTTTTTCTTGCATGTGAAACTCCTCCTATCCTAAAAATGATATTAATTTTTCTTTACTGTTTTTTGCATCTTGAGCATCTTTTTTTAACATATTCTTTAATGTTGGATCAGTACATTGTTCTGCATAACATTCAAGCTTTTTCTCAATTGTGCAATGAGCTCCGATTAGATGACGAAGATTTTGTAATTCTAATTCATTTAGATTAGCCATAAATATCCCTCCTAACGTGTCAATTTTCCTTATTATTTTAAGCTATTTTTTAATTTTTATTCCTTTTAATCTTTATATTTTTTTACAATAAATGTCTTTTTTGTTTTCTTAAAAATTTATGTAATTAATCCTATATTCTTAAAATATATTATATTAAACACTACTTTTAAGGAGATTTTAATGCTTGTTCTTTTTTGTTTTCTTATAATCCTAGTAGCTCTAGGTGCATTAGGCTTTGTATTATATCAATGCAATATTAAATTTACTGAGTATAAAAGACAAATTTTAACCTTAAACAATCAAATTTCAAAATATAAATCAACAACCTATAATAAAACAAGTAATGAAAATAAAAAAAAATTAATAATAAATTTTAACCAACCTGAGTTTAAATACGGAATTACCCTTCCATATACATCAATTTTTATAGCACCATCTACAGATTCTTTAGCAATAAATAGATTAAAAGAAAAATCCCAAGTTAAGATTATAGATGAAGCTGAAATTAACAATGAAGTCTGGTACTACTCTTTACTTAATACAGAGTCGAAAATAAATTGTAATGGCTGGATTAAAAAAACACAATTTTCTATGCTTATGGAAGATAGCAATACCTTCTTGTGTGACAAAAATAACTAAATATAAAAATACACTTAACAATCCACATCCGCCTAAAACAAAGGCAAATATAAAAGAGTAACATCATTAAATAATTTTAAAATTTAATTGATGTTACTCTTTATTACTAATTATTTTTTAAAAAATGAAAAAAATCCTTTTTTCTTTTTCCTAACTTTTTTCCCTTGAAATTCTATTTTCTCATTGTTTATCAAAGCAAGTCCATTAGCTTCAAATCTTCTACTTGCTCCTCTGCTTATTCCATTAATTGTTTCACAAGCTTCTCTTAAACTCGTATTTCTATTTCCATTGCTATGAGCATCAGACCCAATAAAGCTATATATATTATTTTCCAAGAAAACCTCTGCTGTTTTCTTTATTTCTTTTCCAAATAAACCTGTAATACTACCGCCATTTAATTGGAATAAATATCCCTCATCAATAAATTGATTTATCTTTTCCGGATTATTTATAAAATCCACATATCTCTCTGGATGAGCAATTACTGGTGTTATTCCTTTTATCTTAAGTTCATATATTGTATCTATAACCTTCTGAAAATATATTTTATCCATAGGAAATTCTATAAGCATATATCTTGATTCTGCTAATGTTCCAATCTCATTAAGTTTATAATCTTCTAATATATAATTATTGAAAAACACTTCTTGTCCAGGATAAATTTCAATATTTAAATTATTTTCTTTAGCCAATTTATTTAACTCTTTAACCTTATTTTTTATATCACTATAGCTTTCTGTCCAATACCCTTTAAAAAAATGAGGAGTTGCAATTATTTTTTTAGTTCCTGATTCTTCAGCTCTTTTTAACATTTCTAAAGACATCTCATAACTCTTAGATCCATCATCTATACTAGGTATTATATGTGAATGTATGTCTATCATGATTTTCCTCCTTAAAAGCAATACCTTAATGGTAAACTATTTTTCTTTAGAATCTTGTCCATTTAATATTAACACATTCATTGAACTCATCCTTAACTTTCATTTTTACATGAATATTTTACCATAATACATAACCAAATAATACTTATGTTATTCTAATATTTTTATAGTAAATATTCATACTAAAACAAAATAGGAAGTTATAAAAATAACTTCCTATCTAATCCAACTTATCTTCAAAAATATAGTTTTTAATTTCATCTTTTACAACTTCATTATTAAAATCTAAATAATAGATTCCATCAACTTCTATGTTTTCTATATCCTTATCCCTTGGAAATCTAGCCTGATCTAATCCATTAGGTATAAGTGTTGCAAAGGTAGCTGCTGTTGAAATTACTCCTCCAGTATCTAAACTAGTCTGTATGTAAGGTAAAAAATCACTTATTATACTTGGATACTCTTCTATCGGAGTTAACTTTAATTTCTCAAATATAGAATTTAATATATTTCTTTGTCTCTCAGTTCTCCTAGCGTCTCCTCCATCTGTATATCTTATTCTTGCATAGGCTAAAGCTTGCTCTCCATTTAAATTATATACACCAGGAGAATCAACCCCATTAATGAAATCAACTTCATCTTCCTGTATGTTTATATCAACTCCACCTAATTTATCGATTATCACAGGTAATGATTCCATTTTTACAGCCATAAAATCCTTTATATTAAGTCCAAAATTTTGATTTAATGTCTTTATAGCTAACTCTGCTCCGCCAAAAGCATAAGCATGATTTATTTTATCTTTACCTTCTCTACCAGGAATTTCAACATAAGAATCTCTCATAATTGATGTTAACTTTAATTTTTTATGCAATTCATCTATTGTTAAAATCATTATGGAATCAGAACGCCCTTGTCCTCCTTCATCATCTATACCAAATAAGGCTATATTAATTATTTTTTTATTAACGTCTTCGTTGGCACCTAAATTCTTTTCATCTAACTCTATCTTTTCCATCTTTCCTATAAAATTAGAAGCACCCCACATTCCTAAACCTACAATACCTAAAAACAAGAAAAATATTGTTATAAGAGTTATTTTTATTATTTTCCCTTTACTCATCTTTTCACCCCTTTATTGTTATATTTTATAAGAAACCTCTAAACTCATTTTTACAAATTTGGAAACACTATGTTAAATAAAATAAATAAGCTGCATCAAAATTTATTTGACACAGCTATTTACTATTGAGTATTTACTTAACCTCTTCTTTATTACCTTTTTTTAAATTTTCAATTTCTAAATTACTGAGTTCTAATTTTTTAACAAGTTTATTTATTTCATCATTCTTATAATCTAACTCTTCTTCATAGAAAGAATTTATTTTATAGTTTAAAATCATTATTAAATTTAGTACAACTTCCGAAGAAGTAAGCTCTATCAATGAAGTATTTTCTTTTCTGGTACCTTTTATTTCTTCTAAATCTTTTTTTACCGCATAATATATTGATTTTATTCTGTAATTTGAGTTATCACATTCTAAGGCATTACTTATATTTTCAAAAGCTTTAGCATTATTATTTATAATCATATAAAGTAAACATAATATCTCTTTTACTTCTATTAATTCTTTTCTTTTGCTGCCTATATCTTCTAATAAATTTATTGCTTCTAAATAATTTTTATTCTCTATTAATATTAACGATTTTATATATTTATCCTTTATGAAACTAAATTCCTCCCCATTTATATCATTAATAAATTCCAATGCTTTATTATTTTCATATGAAATTTCTAAACTTTCATTCCAATACTTTTTAGCCTCTTCAAAATTACAATATAGATAATTTATTATTCCTAAAATATTTAAGATATCTATATTTACATTCCCTGCCTTATGAATTTTTTCTAATAACTCTTCACCATCTTTTAATCTCTTATTTGCAACTAAATCTAAAGCCCTGTCATAAATAACTTCTAAAGCTTCTTCACTATTATTCATATAAAATGCTCCTAATTTTAATTAACAAAATCAAACAAGAAATCTGTAAGCTCTTCATCTAATTTCATAAGTGCCATTTTATCATTATCTATTATAGCTTCTTTCATCTCACTCATAATCTCTTGAAGTTTTTCTCTATCTGCGCTCGGTAACATTGGAATCTTTCTCTCTGCTAATCTAAAATTAGGTTCTACTAATCTAAATAAGTTATCTGCTCTCCAAGGAACTAAGTCTGACTTATTATCATTGTTAGAAACTACTTTTTTAAGATCTTCAACTTCTTCTCTTGAAAGGCCTTTTGTAGACATTATCTTTGAAATTTCATCTCCAGTAGAAAGAATTTCCGCTGAAACATTTAAAATACCATTTAAATCATACTCAAAAGTTATATCAATCTTTTCCTTTCCAGTCTCGGCTTTAGGAATTCCTGATAATATAAACTCATCTATTAATGTATTATCACTAACATATCTACTTTCTCCCTCATAGACACTTACCAATACCTCTGTTTGATTGTCCATAACTGTACAATATCTTTTTGTTACATTTGAAGGTAATTTTGAGTCCCTATCAATTATAGGATCAAATATCCCACCCTTTAGTGCTACTCCTAAGGTATAATTACAAGTGTCTGTAACTATTATTGTTCCTGAATCCCCAACTGGAATATCATTCTTTATAGCAGCTTGTACTGATGCTCCCAAAGCTACTGCTTCATCTGGGTTTACCCCTCTTGCTATTTTTCCTTTAAATCTTTTTTCAAGCATATTTCTTACATATGGTATTCTACTTGAACCACCAACTAGTAAAACTATGTCTATCTCAGAATCTGTGATATTAGCATCTTCTAAGGCTTCATTTACTATATCTTCAGTGGAATCTATTATATCCTTAACATTATTTTCAAACTCTTCTCTAGTTAATACCATTTCTAAATTTATTGGATTATTGTCCTTGTCAGCTCCAATATAAGGTAATACTATCTCTGCCATCTTAGAACTTGATAAAGTCTTTTTAGCTTCCTCAACTCCCTCTTTAAGCCTAGCTAGAGTTCTACTATCTGATGCGTCTAACCTAATTCCCGTTGATTTTTCAAATTCGCTTACTACATAGTCTATTAACTTATTATCAATATCCTTTCCACCTAGGTAATTATTACCTCTGCTTACCTTAACGTCTAAAACTCCATCAAACATTTCTAATATGGTTACATCAAAAGTTCCACCACCAAAATCATAAACTAATATATTTCCGTTTTTATCTATATTATCTACTCCATAAGCCATAGCTGCTGCAGTAGGTTCATTTATTATTCTTTCCACCTTAAATCCAGCTATTTCCCCTGCATTTTTAGTTGCTTTTCTTTGAATATCGTTAAAGTTAGCAGGAACAGTGATAACAGCTTCTTCTACCTCTTCCCCTAAAAAGTATTCAGCTACTTCTTTCAACTTTTTTAAAATTAAAGCTGAAATCTCTTCTGGTCTATATTCTTTATCTTGAATTCTTATAATTTCATCTGTTCCCATAATTCTTTTTACTTCTGAAACTGTTAACTCTGGTTTTAATAAAAGTTGATTCTTAGCTTTCTTACCAACTTTTATTTCATCTCCCTCTATGGATACTACTGATGGAATAACATGTTCATCGCCCTCTTCAATATTTCTTATAATACATGGCTTACCATCCTTAACATAAGCTATTTCTGAAGTGGTTGTCCCTAAATCAATTCCTATTATTTTTCCCATTATATATCCTCCTTATTTTTAACTACTACTACTTGAGCTACCCTCTCAACTTTTCCCTTATATATGTATCCTAATTTTAAAACTTCTGTTATCTCATAGTCTTCTCTATTGTTATCCCAAATAGTGCTGACACATTCGTGTAAGCTTTCATCAAAAAAAGTTTCTTTTCCATCAATAATAAGAATATCCACATTTATCATTATTTTTTTTACTATGTTGAATAAACTATTCATAGCTTCAACCAACATATCATTATTAGATTTCAAACTAAAATCGTAAATATATTTTATGTTGTCTATGATATTAATTAAACTCTTAACAAATCTTTTCTCCCTTATTTCTAACTCTTTATTTATCCTTTTACTCCTTAACTCTTCCTCTTCACTCTTTTGGTTTATATAGCTTGTAATTCCTTCAATACTATTAGCTATTCTATAAATTTCTTCAATATAATCCTGATTTATATTTTCATTTTGTATTGCTATTTTTTTTATGGAATTTTTTATCTCTTTTAATCCTTTATCTTCTATGAATAAACCCTTATGTCTTTTTTCTTCACAAATACTTCTTAATTCCTCTTCATAATTCAAATCAGTACCCCCTTATTCTATTTATCCTTAAAACTATTTATTACTTTTCTAAATAGATTTTTAAAATTACTAACTTCTTTTCTTTTAGAATAAGGCTCTCTCGGCACCTCAATTTTTCTTCTTGTTTTTTGTATTTTACTATATATGCCTAAAGCATCATTGCAAATTTTTCTAGTTCCTAAATATACATTTCTATGCTCTTCCTTTAACTTACCTATAGATTTTATTAATTCATTATTTTCAAAGTTAAAATTATTAAAGAATTCACTATTTAATCTTTCAAATTCTTCACTAAATTTAAAATCATCAACCAAGAATTCATCTATAACCTTATAATAAATAATCTTCTTAAATTCATTGTTTATTTCTTTATCTTCTGAAAGTTTATATAAATCTAAAAATAATTTTCTTAAATTCATTATCTCAGTTAATGTTTTGATATCTTTCTCTTCATCAACTAAGACTAGAGCTGTTGCTGTAAGCTTTATACCATTTTTAAAGTGAAATTCTTTTAATATTCTATATAATAAATTTAATATTGATGTTTTAACCTCATCATAATTATCTTTTAAAGAAACCTCACTTAACAAAGAACATGTCTCATTAAAATCATTTTTACAATCTAGTCTATCAGACACATCTATAAGCTTTAAATATAACTTATATTTTTGAGAGTCTATATTTTTATTTTCTAATCCATCCTTTAAAATTTTAATAGCCTTGGTATAATCTCTTAATTCACTGTCATTGTAAATTTCAAATAGCTTTAAATAAAAATCTACCTCTGCATTTTTTAGTTTCAAACTCTTTTTCAAAACACATTCTAAATTTTTCAGATCATAACTTTCTATATAAGCATTTATTAAAAGTTTATAGTATTCTATATTATTAGGTTCTCTTATCACTAATTCTTTTAAAATTTTAGAACTTTTATTGTAATTTTTCCCCTTCATCAAACACAATGCTAAATCCTTTTTGACCTTTCTGTTATCTGGGTACTTCTGCAAAACTTTTTCAAAATTTAAAACTGCTAAATCATATTTTTTATCTTTAGCTAAATCAATTCCTTCATTAAGAATTTTTTTAACTTCAAAATCAAATACTTCTAAAATATATACATCTCTTTTTGATTTATCTATTAAAGTTTCATAAGCATCTCTTATAATTCTATATTTATCTGGGAACTTCTCTGGTGGATACTTTTTAGTCATATTGAAATAAGCATTTTTTACTTCATTGTCAGAGGCATCTATCTCAACATTTAACTCTTTAAAATAATCGATCATACATACCCTCCTACCCTTATTAAATAAGTAATATATCTGTATACCATAACTTTATTTCAGTAACTTTAATAATATTCATTGGTAAGCTTAATTTATTTATAAAACTTAGTATGCTATTGATTATAATTATATTTTCACTTTTATTTAAACTTTCCTTATTTGACATAAATTATTTCTATTAATAAAATGTTAATGAATTATTTAATAAGATTAATTAATAATTTAAAAATATAGTTTGATGAGTCCTTGGAGGTTTCTATGTCGGAAAACCCTATATATAAAATAAAACTTTTTTTTAAAGTTCAAATAACTTTAAGTTTCTTAGTGCTGGTAATCACATTATTTTCTGTATTTTCTAAATCACCAATATTGCCTGATTACTTGTTGTGGGCAATTGCATTTGCATTTTGGGTTTTTCAATGCGTAATTGGAGTATTTTTTTCTTTTAAATATAGACGCTCTAAAAGCCTTCTTAACACAATAAAATTATGTTTTATATTCATTCAGAGTGTTCAAATTTTAATAACCTTAATTGTTAATCTATCAGATATTTTAAAAATTCCAATTCGCGAAATTATTTTACTAAAAAATATAAAGTTAGTTATATTATCAGTAATTTTACTTTTAATGATTTATATTCTTATAAAAGATATGTTTAAATATAATATTTTAAAGTACTACATAATTAGAGATTCATTTTTTACTTTTATACCCTTTGCATTTATTATTTATGAAAACTCTAATTACTTTCTATCATCTACTTATTTTTTAGATGATTCAATTCATAGTTTATTTTTGTTGAACTTAACTAGCTTGCTTATTTTTTTAGAAGGATTTCTTATAATCTTAATTTTTGTAAAAACAATCTATTTAAGAAGTGATAAAAAAAGTAGTTTCCTCTTGCTTATATACTTTTATATTTCAAATCTTAATTATTATATAATCTCATATTTTAATAATAAAATTTTTTATTATCATTATATATATCAAGGGGTAGGTATAGATTTCTTTTGCTCAATACTATTAATGCTCAGCATCTACTACTCAACAGTTGAAAAAGAAAATAACTTTAATATAGCCTTAATAGATGATTCTTATACTAATATAAATAATTCATGGATAAGTGCTACCATAGGTATTTTCCCTGTAACCTTTGCTGCAATATATATAGTTTCATCATCAATAATAAATGAAGATTTAAATGGCCTTGAAAGTCTAATCATATTACTACTTATTATGATTTTATTATTATCTAGAGATATACTCTTAAGAAGAGATAATTTAAAGTTAATTGAAAGCGTTAAAAAAGCAAATGAAATTGATTTTTTAACTAATATGTATAGTAGAAACTATTTTTTAAAGCAACTTGAGTCTAAGCATAATAACTATGCTCTATTTTTTATAGATATAAAAAGTTTTAAGGATATAAACAATATTTTCGGTCATATTGCTGGAGATAAAGTTCTAGTTGAAGTTTCTAACAAACTTAAAGAACTTAAGTCTTTATTAGGAAAAGATATCCTATATTGTAGATATGGTGGAAATGATTTCGCTCTAATGTCCAGAATTGATCAAGTTGATTCTATTTTAAAATTCCTTCATAACTTTGAAGATATAAATGTAAAACATAATGCGGATGTTATACATATCAACTTTAATATTGGTTATTCACTAAATGAATCTAATATTAATTTAGACTTATTAATTCAAGAAACAGATTATGCCTTAATGAGAGCAAAAAAACTTAAAGTGCCTAACAATGCCATACTTATGTATGATGATAATCTTAAAACAGATTTAGAGCATACAAACATACTAAAGAAGGATTTTAAAGATGATCTTTTATCTGATAAATTTCATTTAGTCTTTCAACCTAAAATCTCTGTAAAAACCTTAAAAGTTGTTGGTTTTGAAACTTTGCTAAGATGGAAACATGATACTTTAGGATATATATCTCCTACTAAATTTGTTCCTATTGCAGAAAATTTAGGAGAAATATCATCTCTTGATTTGTATGTATTTAAAAAAGCTTGTGAATTTCAAAGAAGTCTAATAAAACAAAATATTAAACTGAAGTGTAGTGTTAATCTTTCTTTAAACACATTAAAATCTTACGATAAAATTTGCGATATATTACATATTTATAGAGAGTATGATATTCCACGAAATTTAATAACAGCTGAAATTTTAGAAAATGTTTCATTAAATAATAATACTAAAACAATAGCCTATATAAATCTACTTAGGGAAAATGGAATTTGTATTTCAATAGATGATTTTGGAACAGGCTATTCTTCTCTTAGCCAAATATCAAATTTATATTTTGATGAATTAAAAATTCCTAGAGAATTTGTTATTAATGCAAGAACACCTAATAAAATAGCCGTTATTGAAACCATATCTATATTAGCTAAAAAACTAAATGTTACTTCAGTTATAGAAGGTGTAGAGACCTATGAAGATTTCAAATTATTTAGTGGATTAGGATTTGATGTTGTTCAAGGATATTATTTTTCTAAGCCATTAAATAGTGATGAATTTATGGAATATATAAATTCTACAAAATTAAATCTTGTTGTTAAAATTGATAAAGATATCCAGCCTGATAAATAAATTTATAATTACTTATACAAAAAGCATTATATAGTTTTGTATAAAAACTATATAATGCTTTATTTTTTATCTATCTATAATTATAACTACATTTTTTTGCTATAAAATTAGCTTTCTTTTACTCATTTCTATCTCTTATTGCCTCTTCTAAATCTTCATTACTAAATACCATACGAACTTCTATACGTCTATCTTTCTTGGTTTCTTCTAAGTCATATTCATTATATCCTCTATCTCTTTCCTCTTTAGAAGAATAATTTTCGAACTCTGACATCCCTGATGCTTTAAATTTCTCCCCATGAAGATTTTCAAGTTTACTATCTTCAGGCATCATTTCATTTAAAAAGCTAATTGCTCTTTCAGTAGATAACTTTCTTCCATGGATTGTTCCTCCCGCAAAATCTGTATGTCCTACAATCTCTATATATTCTATTTTATCTTTTATATCTTCATTAGATAAAAGCTTGTAAAATATATCTCCTAGCTCAGCTGCTAATTTCTTTCCATCTTCCTTTAAAACAGCACTATCACTATCAAAAAATGTTTCCGTTTTTATATCAATTTTACCTTCTTCTCTGCTAAAATTCATTACTTCCTCATCAACATCATACTGGTTTAATTCCCCTTGAACTTTATCATAAATTGTTTCTCTTTCAACAGCTATATTATCTACAAAAATACTAGAAACCCCAATAGAAGTAATTAATATGAAGAAAAAAACTAAGGTAACAGTGGTCATTATATCAACAAAGGAAGGCCAATAAGAAGGAACTTCTTGTTCAGTTTTATATTTTCTTCTCCTAACCTTCATTCTTAACACCTACCGATCTCTTTACCATCTTTTTGCCACTCTGAGCTTACTTTTCCCATCTCCCTTTTTCTATTTGTACTTCTACTTAGTTCTTCAGTAGCTAAGCTTATATCTCTTAAAGGAACATTTAATTTATCAACTATACTAGATGAAAGTTCTTGTGTTTCTCTTTGAAGAGCATAATATATTCCATTTGCTACTTCATTTTTCATATTTGAAACATTATCTGAGAACTTATTCATTCCTCTCTCAAACTCTTTATATCCTTCATTTAATCTTGAAATTTGATTAGATACAACTTGATTATTCTTATTTTGTTCTTCCTTTATAACTTTAAATGCATCATTAAAAGTATTGTATCCTCTCCTAACCTCATTACTTTGAACTTCTAATCTCATACAAAGTTTACTTATTTCCCTCTTGTTATCATTTATAGACTTAGATAGATCGTTAAAGCTTTCTTCAAGTTTAATAGCCTTATTAGAAAATTTGTTATTTGTACTACTTACAGAATTGCAAAATTCTGTACTTATTCTACTAAACTTTTCTAAATTTTCTCCAAAACTCTTTATAGGTGTTTTTATTCCCATTACAGATATTCTAAAGTCAGCCACAATATTATCTAAGTCTTTCATATGCTTATTCATTCCATTAAAAGTATTTGTCATATCTAATGTATTTCTATTTATTCCTTGAACTAGATTATTTATTCCACTATTAAATAAGTCATACAACTTTACTGAAAACTCTCCTAAAACGCCATTCATAAAATCAGAAATCATATCTTTCTCTGATTTCATATAAATAGAAAAAAGTATGTTATCTAAGTAATCTTCAAAAACATCATAAAAATCTTCTTTAGCTCTCTTTAGATTAATATTTAGACAGTTTAATACAACCGAACCTATAACCCCTATAATACTAGTCCAAAAAGCACTAGACATACTAGCTAAAGGCGTATTCATACTTCTTGAAAAGTCAACCATACTTTGAGTTCCATTAGATAAAATTCCGGTTGTAGCCATAATAGCAATTGTCAGCCCTAAAAAAGTTCCTATAAGACCTAGAGCTATTGAAATAGCTGGTAATATATTAGCAATGCTTTCTTCTTTTAATATTTTTCTATCTATATTTTTTTGAATTATAACCTCTGTATTTATATTATTAGTTCCCTTAGTTGCACTCTTTCTAAATTCATCTGCCATTGACTTCAATTCACTATTAAAGAATTTAAGTTCTTTTTGATTATCTTTATTTGGCACATTTACCCATTCACTTTCTTGAAAATCATTTAAAAGTCTTTCATATTTACCTTTAACTCTTATGTTATAAATAACCCCTAAAGATATAACTATTAAAATTAATCCAACACCAACATATCCCAAAATATTTTGAGTTAAAAATGATTGTAAGATATTTCTTATAATCTCCATTATAAAAATACTCCTCCTAAAATTATTAATCTTTATATGAAATATATGATGGTAAAAGTATTTTTATAATGACTTTCCATAATAAAATTAATCCTAATTTAAATAAGTAAAAGGCTCTGTTTTAAACCAGTGTTGATTTTTAGATAGAACTGTAAGACCATCTTAATGAGCACTTAGTATTACATTATTCTGGAGTAGATAATAGCAATACTTTGCGAAATTAAGTATGTCTGAAGGGCTAGCTAAAAATTAACACTCACCTAAACAAAGCCAAATAAAAAAATACCCTATTAAATAGGATATTCGAAATTTTAAATTATCTATATAAAAAATAAAGGCTGAAGAAATTTTTCTTCAACCAATTCCAAAATAAATACTAACACGCTATAAGTATTTACTATATGTAGACAGTATCACATTCTGGTTAAAAATTCAATAAAATCTACATATTTTTCTTCATTCTTTAAAAATTTTTATTAATTTATTGAATAAATTTACTTTAATATTGTCTTAAACGACAAAAATAGCCATATTAATCAATTTTATAGTACTAATAATTATATACTTGAGAACTTTTAGTTTGCCATCTCCAAGAATCCTCACACATTTCCTCTATTTCATAATTAGCTCGCCACCCTAACTCATTGTTGGCTTTACTTGGATCAGCATAACATTCTGCCACATCACCAGGTCTTCTTTCTATTATCTTATATGCAATTTCTCTTCCACTTATCTTTGAAAAGGAATTTAGTAAATCTAAAACACTATAACCTCTTCCTGTTCCTAAGTTATAAATAACAAGACCAGGATTTGTTTTTAATTTTTCTAATGCCTTAATATGTCCAATTGCTAGATCAACTACATGAATATAATCCCTAACTCCAGTACCATCATGTGTATCATAGTCATTTCCAAAAACACTTAGTTCTTTAAGTTCTCCAATAGCAACCTTAGTTATATATGGCATTAAATTATTTGGAATTCCATTTGGCTCTTCACCTATTAGTCCACTTTTGTGTGCACCTACAGGATTAAAATATCTTAAAATGCATATATCCCAAGTATTATCCGATTTATATAAGTCACCTAAAATTTCTTCTATCATAAGTTTAGTTCTTCCATATGGGTTAGTAACTGATAACGGACATTCCTCATGACACGGAACAGTCTTACAATCTCCATAAACAGTAGCTGACGAACTAAACACCAATTTTTTAACATTATATTTTTTCATAGTTTCTAATAAAACTAATGTGCTAACTAAATTATTTTTATAATACTCTAATGGTATTACCGTAGATTCTCCAACGGCTTTTAATGCTGCAAAATGAATTACTGAATCTATATCATTTTCCGAAAATACTTTCTTTAACCCATCATTATCAAGCAAATCCATTTTATAAAATATTATATCACTTCCTGTGATTTCTTTTATTCTATCTTTAACTAATTCCTTACTGTTTGATAGGTTGTCTACAACTACAACCTTATGTCCTTCATTTATTAATTCAACACACGTATGGCTTCCTATATAACCAAGCCCTCCTGTTACTAATATAGCCATTTTTCTTCACCCTTTATACCCTATTAAGTGCTTGTTTATAAACTTACAAATCAAAATCAAACTTACACTTTATTACATTTTAACATGGATTACTTGGGTAATTTTATATATTTTTTGTAAATATAAACTATTTTTTATACACAAATTTATATTTCATTAAAGTTTTCTTTCCAAAAATTCAACTCTTCTAGATGTTCATCAATTAAGGACTCTTTTATATATTTAACCTTTTTTCCATCTGTATTCCTGTATCTAGTTTCACATACCTTTACTAAGAATACTGTTATTCCTTCATAACACCTTAGAACATTTCCTATTCTATAACTTCTCTTTTCTATATTGGTATCTCCATATATAAGCCTACTGCTCTGTATCATAGGAATGAAATCTCTAAATCTTTGCTCTATGGCCTCACCTAAATTAGTAGCAGCACATAGTAACTTGTAAATTCCTATTAATTTATTTTTATCCTCTTTTGCATGTTCTAAAATTTTCTTCATTTCATCTCTTGCAGCTTGTATTTCCATCATTTCTTCATCTAAATTTTTATTTATTTTGTTTATCTTAAAGACCTTAATGAAAGGACTCTTTATATTCTTTATAATAGATTTTTCATTACAATCTATCATTAAAAGTTCTTTAATAGGTCGTATATCATAATCATTTATTACATATTCACTACTGACTTCTTCTCCTAAAGTAGCTTTTATAGCTTTTCTTTCTAAAATACTCATATTTTTAGCATATTTAGGTACTAGTGTTTCTAATATATATATTTTTTCTTCGTTTATTTTGTTAACTAAATGCTTTATATCTCTGTTTTCATTTTTTAATTCTTCATAATATTTTTCTTTTTCACTAGAAAATAATTCTTGAAGTTCTAAAGCCCTACTATATGCTTCGTCAAAACCTTTGGTAAACATTTCTCCTCCTGAACTACAAATTAAAACTATATACGTCCCATATATTTATTATATATCACAAAAGTAAAAGTTCTAAGCCTTTATATAATTTAAAATAAATATTTAAATTACTTGACTTTATTGATATGTTAACGTATAGTTAAAGAGTAGTAAATACAATTTAATGACGCGGGATGGAGCAGCTGGTAGCTCGTCGGGCTCATAACCCGAAGGTCGTAGGTTCAAGTCCTGCTCCCGCAACCACAAAAAAGGTTCTGTAAAACAGAACCTTTTTTTTATTTGAGTCCAATATTTATTTTAAAATAAAAATAACTATATCAAAACTTTAAATAATAAAACTTATAAATAATATGAAGAGAATATCTGGATGAACTTTAGAATTTAAGCTATTACGTAGAAGAATTTGCGTTAAGAAGCTGAGACTGTTTGACCAACGGGAGTTTCGAAGCTTCAGCAAATTCTTCGGAGTAATTGCTATAAATTCTTAGTGAAATCCAGTAATTCTCGGAATATATTTATAAGTTTTACTGAGTTGTTTTTATATAGCTTAATTTCTATTTTTCTAATCTTTTTAAATCTCTTCTAATGTCTTTTTTTAATTCTTTATATTCTTTTTTATATTCTATAGCTTCCTTATTTAATTCTCTAATCCATTTTTGAGCTATTTGTTCTTCATGAGCTTTAAAGTGTTCGTATTTTTTATATTCCTTTAAAGCTTCTTTTATTTTCTTATCTAATTCTTTGGCATCAATTAATTTTCCACAATCTTCATCTAGTAAATCTTCATATTCTCTAAAAACTTCTAATAAAGCTTTCATAGCTTCTCTTTTTTCTTTTTTATCTTTTAAATTATTTAATAATCTTTTTAAAATATTTTTGTGTTTAGCAAGCTCAAGATCTTCTCCCTCTTCACCTAGAGCAACTAGCATTTCTAATTTTTTCTTAGTGTACTCTAATGTAGTATCTTCTAAGGCATCTTCTATTCCATATTGTCTAAGAAATTTTCTAAATTCTTTCATATCTGCTGCATCATTAAATGGTATAAATTCTTCTACTTCAATATCTATTACTTCTTTACTCATTTGTATTACCTCCTAAGATAAATACAAATACTATAGTTTCAATGTAGAATTCCTCTGCACTCAAGCCTTAGTATTTATATAATTATTTATTAATTATACTAATACTAAGCTCTATTCTTTAAAAGGATTCCAATCACTAGTTATTAATATTTTTACTATAATTATAAAAAAAAATTATTTTTTCTATTTTTTAGTAGCTAAACTTAAAATATTTTAATAATAATCGTTTTTTTTTAATTACTTTTAAACTCTACACATTAACACTTGCATTTTTAGATTTAACATTAAAGGCTATCTTTAATAAAATAGGTGTTACTATTGTCGTAACAACAACAACGATTACTACTGGTGCTAAAAATTCTGGTAACATTAACCCCATTGCAATTCCCTTATTTGCAATTATAAGAGCTACCTCTCCCCTAGACACCATTCCTATTCCTATTTGAATAGCTTCACTATTACTATAGTGGCATAACTTAGCTCCTAGACCACATCCTATTATCTTACTAATTATAGCTATCAAAAGTAATAATATCGCAAATATAAAAATGGATTTAGTCATAGTTGTTAACTCTACCTTTATCCCTATACTAGCAAAGAATATAGGTGATAATAACATGTATGATAATGTTTCGAATCTAGAATTTAGATATTTCGTTCTATTTGAATCAGATATTACTAACCCTGCTATAAATGCTCCAGTTATATCTGCTACTCCAAAGAATTCCTCTGCTATGAAAGACAATAATAAACAAAATACAAAGGCTATAATTACAAATCTTCTTAAATCTCTTTGATATCTTTCATCTAGTTTTATGAATGCCCAATGGAATAAGTATCCTAATAATCCTGCAAATATAAAGAACATTACTATTTTACCTAAAACTAATAATACATTAATTGATGGATCTGCTAAACTTGTTGTTAAGGTTAAAGCCACAATACCTAAAATATCATCAATTATAGCAGCTCCTAGTATCGCATTTCCTGCTCTTGTACTTAATTTTCCCATCTCTTTTAATGTTTCTACTGTAATACTAACTGAAGTGGCTGTTAATATTATTCCAATAAAGACATTTTGTAGAACAATGTTAGAATCAGCTCCCTTATTAAATATACTCGCAATAAAAAATCCACCTATAAGTGGGATTATTACTCCAAGTACAGCTATTATAAATGATGCTTTACCTGTTTTCTTTAATTGATTAATATCAGTTTCTAATCCTGCGGTAAACATTAGAACTATTACCCCTAGCTCTGCAAGTTGTTGTATAAATTCTGTTTCTGATAAAACATTTAAAACTGCTGGTCCTAAAATAACACCAGCAAGCAAAGCCCCAACAACTTGAGGCATCCTAACCCGTTTAGTTACTAGCCCCAAAAGCTTAGTACTAATAAGAATAAGTGCCAAGTCAAATAAAAATTCGTAAGATAACACTATAAATCCCTCCCTAATTTTTAAATATGCATTACTTCCAATTATAGTTTTGAATTCTAATTTTTTCAATATTTTTAAATTTTTGTTTCAATTAATCTTGTCAAACAACAATTTATTTATTCCTGCTATTAACTTATTACCTTCTTTAGTTTTTAACTATAAAGAGTCAACAATAATATATATTCTTATTAAATTAAATTTACTTTCTTTTTATTAAAGAAAATTAAAATAGTACAATTAAGAAGTAAATTTTATGCTAAAATTAAAATTGCCGCTATATTCTAACAAAGGGGGATCAACATTTATGAAAATTTTAGTTGTAGATGATGAAGTGAGCATATTACAACTTATCAAAATGAACTTAGAAATAGAAGGTCACATTCCTATAACAGCTGAAAATGCCTTGGATGCATTAGAATTAGTAATAAAAGAAAGGCCCGACATAATAATTCTAGATGCTATGTTACCAGATATAAGTGGCTTTAATCTAATACCAAAAATAAAAAATATAGATGATATACCCATAATTATGTTAACAGCTAAAAGTGATATAAACGATAAACTTTTAGGTCTTCAACTAGGTGCTGAAGATTATATAACTAAACCCTTTAATAGCACTGAATTAATGTTAAGAATAAATATAGTTAGCAAACATATTTCACGCTCTTGTGAGAAGAAAGTAAAGGATTTAATAGTTGGAGATCTTACTCTATTATTAGATGAAAGAAAAGTCCTTATTAATTCCGAATACATAAATTTAACATTTAAAGAATTCGAGGTTTTAAGATGCCTTTGTCAAAATAAGAATAGAGTTTTTTCTAGAGAAGAACTACTAAACAAAGTTTGGGGATATGACTTTGAAGGAACAACTAGAGCTGTAGATATCCTAATTCAAAGACTTAGAAAAAAATTAGGTCCATGTCAAAACTATATAAAAACCTTATATAAGGCTGGTTATAAGTTAGATGAAGAATAATAAAATGAAATTAAAATTAAATTTAAAACAAAAAATCATTTTAACTAACTTATTGATATTAACACCTATAATAATTTTTATATTCATAATAACTTATAATGCTTTGAATAAAAACTTAATAAACAATTCAATAGAATACCTGCTTGATAAAAGTAGAACAACGGAATCTTACATACTTAATTTATTTTCATCAAATGATTCTGAAAATAAAGAAGATATTATTAGAGATAATGCACCATTCATAGCTTCGACACTTAGTGAAAAATATAATGTGAGAATTCAAATAATAAGTAATTCAGCTCAAATAATATATGATTCATCATCAGATGAAGTATCTTTATTTGATTCTGATATAAATGAAGCTTTAAAAGGACAAACATCCTATATAGTAGAAAAAATAGATAATACTCCTACCATATTTCTTTCTAGTCCAATATTTTATAAAGGAAAAGAATATGGTGCCATAAGATTGATTTTAATAAACACAGAAGCTTATGAGATATTAAGAAATACATTGACAATATTTATTATTAGCGGATTACTTGCAATAGTGATTGCAATATTTTTAATAAATACCTTTGCTAAAGAATTGGTTAGCCCTTTAGTTATTTTAAAACAAAAATCTAAAAATATTTCTGAAGGTAACTTTAAGGAAGAACTTCACATAACAAGTGGTGATGAAGTTGAAGATTTAGCAAATACCTTTAACATAATGAGTGAAAATCTTGATAAATACATAAATGAAATAAAATCTGCTAAACTACATCAAAAGAAATTTTTTGATAATGTATCTCATGAATTTAAAACACCATTAACTGCAATAATTGGCTTTTCAGAAATCATTCCAAAATTAAATGATAAAGAAAAAATTATTCAAAGCTCCTCTCTTATAGAAAAAGAAGGTAAGAGACTTTTAAACTTAGTTGAAGAAATACTTTTACTTGCTAAAAGTAATAAAGATACTTTTGAAATTGAGTATACATATATTGATGTTAAATCTCTAATAGATGACTGTTTAAAAATCTTAAAAATAAAACTTGATAATTACGATATTAAAGTTGAGAGAAATTATGAATCATTCTTTATATATGGAGATTATGATAAAACTAAGCAAGTCTTTATAAATATAATAGATAATTCCATAAAATATAGTGGGTGTGAAATTCTCAAAATCTTTACTACTAAATCTACTAATAAAATAGATGTCATTATAGAAGATGATGGAACAGGCTTCTTAATTAAGGATGAGTACATAAATCCTAAAGGTAATGGACTTGGAATAAAGATTTGTAAAGATATAATGCAAAGCCAAAGTTATGGCTTCAATATAGAAAGTGAACTAGATGTAGGAACTAAAGTTACACTTTCCTTCTTTATTCGTAAAAAAAATAAGAATAAGGAGGCTACCGATCCTAATGAGTAAGAATTTTAAAAATACTCTTGTTATTTACTTATTTTTTATAATAATCATACTTGCTACATATATTTATTATTCTAATGATATATATAATTCTTTGACTATAGTTAAAAGCTCTAAAGAAAATAAAGTTGATTTAAATATTAAAATACCTGACAAAATAACAATTTCAAACCCATATTTAGGCACTGCCATAATTTCAAATAAATTTGAACTTAATGAATTACTTCAATATTTTAATAAAATATGTGTAACTAATTCAAATAATGAAAATACGCTTCCTTTGAAAAATACATTATCTATATCAGGTGAAATTTTTTATTTGAATGGTGAAAAAACACCCTTTGAAATATCAAATACATTAAAATTAAATGGAGAAAGTTTCTCAAACAACTCCTATTTAATAAATATGCTAAGAAATGATTTGAAGGATGCCTTCTATACAGTTAGCAACTTTGAGTCTATATTATCAAGCCCTGATAACTTAATCACCTATAAAAAAGATGGTGTTGTCAAAAGTCTTCCAAATGATTCTAAGGAATTTTTATTAGAAGACTTTAAAACATTAAGAATTATGAATGATAATAAGGATTTCTTAAAAACTGATTTAAGCGAACTTCCAAAGTACCATTTAACTCTATACAGATATGCTAAAGAAGGTGATATATCTAATAACACTTTTTATATAGATGTTTATAAAGACTACGTAATTATACAATATCTAGGTGATGAAAATGGTAAAACTATTTATTTAAAGGGGAATTTAAATGAAGAAATTTTTAAATAAAAAAATTACCTTACTATTCATAATTATTATTATTTTTTTACTAGCACATTTACATATTTTAAAAAAGGAAAAAGCTCTAAGTACTTCAAATATGAACCATATAGTTGTTTATGGCTCCTTAAGGGAAGAGGAAGGAAAATACCTTCTTGAGAAGTTTAAAAGTGAGTATGATTGCACCTATGAATACATAAAACTTCCAACAGAAGAAGCAGTACAAAGAATATTAGATACAAAGGATAATCCTCAAGGAGATATTTTTATAGGTGGAAGCTGTGATGCTTATGAAATTCTTAAGAAAAATAATGCCTTAGAATATTATAACTCACCGTCATCTAATAATATTCCTACAAAATATAAAGATTTAAACGGATATTGGACTGGTTTTCAAATAACTCCTCTTGCAATAGGTATAAATGAATCACTATGGAAAAAAAATTTTGGAAATTCTGTTCCTTATCCTACTAAAATTGAGGATTTACTAAATCCAAAATTTAAAAATAAAATAATACTTCCTAACCCTCAAACTTCTGGTACAGGATACACTTTAATGGCATCCCTTTATCAAGAATTAGGAAGCACTAAATTTGAGGATTTCATAAAAAAACTTAACAATAATGTTGCTTCCTCAACTATAAGTGGGTTTAATTCAATTCAAAGAGTTGCCTCTGGAGAGTACTTATTAACTGTTAATTTTTTAAGTGATCAACTTATAGAAAATAAATCTTCAGATAATATTATTAGCATAGTTCCAGAAAATGCAGGATGGAATGTAGATTCTATAGCCTTGATAAAGAATTCTAAGCATAAGAAAATAGCAAAAAAATTTATAGATTTTGTATTATCAAGTGAATCCTCAAAAAATCTTTCTAAATTTTCTAAGGCTATTTCAACTAAAAACTTTGACACAAACCAATTTAAAATATATGATAAATATAACTTCTACCTAGCGGCTGAAGATAGAAATAAAATTATGAAGATACTTTATACCAACAAAAATTAATTAAAATCTCTTAAATGTTACATTTATGAAACATTTAAGAGATTTTCTTGTTTAATTCTTATCTTATTATTAATGAGTAAACTGTTTCTTGAAAACATTAACACAAATAATAGGAGGATTATAGAATGTTTGGATTTTTTAGCCCAGCTCCAGCAATACCTAGACTTCCAAAAGATAAAGTATCATCAGCATACAAAGCTTATCGTATTCGTATGTTTCTTATGATATTTATTGGATATACAGGTTACTACTTAGTTAGAAAAAATTTTGCTGTAGCATCACCATATTTAATTAATAATTATGGATTTTCAAAAACACAAATAGGACTTATAAGTATGGGACTTGCTGTATCTTACGGTTTAAGTAAGTTCATTTTAGGAAATTTATCAGACAAATCAAATGTCAAAAAATTTATATGTTTTGGACTTATTGCATCATCTGTAATGAGTGTTTTAATGGGATTCGCTCGTACAGTTCCAATATTCTTAATACTTATGATACTTAATGGATTATTCCAAGGTATGGGAGCTCCACCATGTTCAATAGTATTAGGTAAATGGTTCTCTCAAAAAGAAAGAGGACTTAAGATGGGAATTTGGAATACTTCTCATAATATAGGTGGAGGTTTAATAGCACCTATTGCAACTTTATGTTTATTAGTATTTGGACAAAACCATTTCCAATCAATATTTTTTGTTCCAGCAATAATATGTACAATAATAGCTTTATTCTGCTACGTAATTGGAGCTGATACTCCAGCATCTGTTGGTTTACCTCCAGTTGAAGAATATAGAAATGATTATCCTGAAGTTAAAGCAGATGTTAACCCAACAACTTTATCTTCAAAAGAAATAATGGTTAAATACGTTCTTAAAAATAAATATGTTTGGTACTTAGCAATGGCTAATATCTTCGTTTATTTAATAAGACAAGGTGTTGTTAACTGGATTCCAATATATCTACAAGAATCTAAAGGATTCTCAGCAGCTAACGCTAACTGGGCAATGTTCTTATTTGAATATGCCGCAATACCAGCGTCAATATTACTTGGATGGCTTTCAGACGTTGTTTTCAAAGGAAAGCGTGCTCCACTTAGTATTTTATGTATGATAGGTGTTATATTTGCTACAGTAGCTTATTGGCAAACAAGTAGTACTTTAGTAACAATGATTGCAGTGGCATTTATAGGTTGTTTCATATATGGACCTCAATTATTAATAGGAATGAACTTAATCGACGTTGTACCTAATTTTGCTGTTGGTTCTGCTACTGGTTTCTCAGGACTTTGCGGATACCTTCTTGGTGAATTCATGGCTGACTTCGTTTTAGGTATGATAGCTGATAACTTTGGATGGAACGGTGCATTCATATTTATCATAGTAGGTGCATTCATAGCATTAATTCTTTTATCTTTAACTTTAAAAATAAAGAAAAATGTAAAAGAAGAAAATAAAGTAGCTTAATATTTAATCACATATAAATAAATATATACATATATAAATCAAATTAAGGAAACTAGATGGCTCCCCCTTCTAGTTTCCTTTTTAATATATAAAGCATTTAATATAAAATTTATAAATATATTCCTAGAATTACTGAATTTCGCTAAGAATTTATAAGTTTTATTATTTTTAGTTTTTAATACATTGATTGTTTTATATGCTTTAAAGTACTTACTGGATTTCCTTTTAAAAGTTTATATCCATCAGTATAACATTCTTCTCTATCTTCTAACTCTTTAATTAAAATTTTTCTTAAATAATTTATTCGTTCTTTATGCTCTTGAGAATCTATAAGGTTAACAAGTTCATTTTTATCCTTTTCCAAATCAAAATATTGTTCCTCTCCTCTTTGAGAAAACCATAAAAATTTATCTTTCTTAGTTACAATGTAATGATTAGAATCATCTCCAAATGAATGCTCACCATGGATATATTCTCTCCAAGTTTTATCCTCACCTTCTACTAAATCTTTTAGACTTAAACCTTCTACTGAGTCTGGTATCTTAATATCTGCAAAATCTAATAAAGTTGGCATAATATCTCTTAATTCTAGAACTTCGTCAAATACTTTTCCCTTTTCTCCCTTTAATAAGTTTCCTGGATCATAAATGAAAAATGGAACTCTAGCACTGCCCTCATAAGGAATTGCCTTTCTAAACCAATTATGATCTCCCATCATATCACCATGATCAGAAACAAATAAGAATATTGTATTGTTTAACTCTCCGTATTCTGATAAAGCTATTAAAAATCTTCCTATTTGATGATCAATATGAGTTATTGAACCATAATATGCTGCTTTTGCTCTTTTTAATGCTTTTTTATTTACTATTCCCTTTATACAATTTATATCTTTTCCTCTATTATCATCATCTACCTTAAGAGCCCAATCTCCCATTAAAGGTTCTGGTAAATTTTCATCCTTATACATATCAAAATAGAACTTTGGTGGATCTAGTGGTGAATGCGGTCTAACAAATGACATCTTCAAAAAAAATGGTTTCCCTGGATCTCTTCTTCTCAAAAAGTCTATTGATTCATTAACTACCCAATTAGTAGGGTGCAAGTTTTCCTCATATCCCCAAGACCTAGATACCCATGAATTACAATCAAGCCCTATATCTATTAAGTCAGCATTATGTCCTTTCTTTTCTCTAAACCATTTTAAATAATCATCACACTGCTCTATTTGAGTAGATGTCTTTCCCTCTTTATTTCTAGCAAAGTGTAAATAACCATCATGTAACATAATATTATGAAATCCACAAAGGTTTCTCTCTGGATAAACGTGCATCTTTCCAATACATTGAGTGTGATAACCAGCCTTTGAAAATTCTGAAGCTATGGTATTTTCATAGCTCCATTCAACTCCATCTTCATATCCAACTCTTCCATGTGATTTTTGACTCATACCTGTTAAGATGGCTGCTCTAGCCGCAATACAACTTGGAACTGCTGTATATGCATTTTCAAAGTTATATCCTTGAGTTGCCATCATATCAAGATTAGGAGTTTCTATAAACTCATTACCATTAACCCCTAAACAGTCTCCTCTCATTTGGTCAACCATCATTAAAACAATATTCGGCCTCATATTTACTTCCCCCATTTTTCCTCTTAATTATACCTATTTAAATATATTATAAACTTTTCATGTGCTTATGTAGATTGTCTATTTTTACATATTTATTTACTATTTTTAAATACTTATATATAAGCAAAATAAACTTATAAAATGACTTAAGCAACCTTTAAATAAGGCTATGTTTTAAACAAAAGTAAAAAAGTTCTCAAAATAATCGTACTGATTTGAGAACTTTTTAATTAGTATTATTTGTTTTCTTCTAATAATTTTTTTATTTCTAATCTACAAGCAAAGCACCCATAAGTATTAGCTCCAGTAGCTTTCTTAACTTTTTCATAGGTATCTGCTCCATTTTTTATTGCTTCTATTATTGTTCCTTCTGATATCTTTTTACACCTACATACAATTCTATCATTATCTATATTACTCAAATCAAACATCTCCCTGACTTAAAATCTACTTTTAGATTAACACATAAATTTCTCTTATTAAACAATATAAAAAGCTATGCAAATATTTTAACCTCTGCATAGCTTTTTATAAATTTATTTAAATATGTGCCTTATATATTCTTTTGGGTTATATATAAGTATTCTAGGTCCTGAAAACTTCATTACCTCTTTGACTTTTTCTCTCATATCTTTTTTATAACAATGAATAGGACATTTTTTGCAAGAACTTTTTTCATTTCCAAACTTGCAATAACTTAACCTTTTATGAGCATATTCTTCTAATTCTCTACATTCGTTACACAGTTCTCCATTTGAATTTCCATGTTTTTTCTTACAATAAAGCTTTATCATTAATGTTATTATTTCTTTTTCTTTATCTATTCTGTTCAAAAACCTCACCTACTTTTACTGTTTTAATTCTAAATATAAAATAATAGAACTTAAACATCATTAGTATTACTATAAATATTTTTAAATGAATACTATTTGATAGTATCAACGGAAATAATAACATAATATCAGCTGTAAGTAATATAGTTAACTTTGTTTTTAAAGTCATAGCTCTATTCTTTTCAAAGCTTTCTAAATGTTTTTTATAGATACTTGTCCCCTTAAACCATTTATCAAACCTATCAGATCCTTTAACAAAACAAAAGCCTGTTAATAATAGAAATGGTGTAGTAGGTAATATGGGTAATATTATTCCTACTATCCCTAACCCTAATGAGAGAAAGCCTAAAATAACATAAAAAATTTTAAGCAAGTTCATGTTTCACCTCTTCACATTGAATTAAATTACCCTTGTTAATTCTAAATACTTTTTCACATACCCTAGTTGTAGACTTTCTGTGAGTTATAAGGATAAGAGTTTTATTCTTTAAGTGTGTTCTTATAGACTTAAGTATTATTCCTTCATTTAAGGTATCTAAATTACTTGTAGGCTCATCTAAAATTACAATCTCACTTTCTCTTAGGAAAACTCTAGCTAGTCCAATTCTTTGTTTTTCTCCTGAAGATAAGTTTCCTCCTAATTCTCCTACTTTTGTTTTATATCCATCCTTTAAAGTCTCTATAAACTCATGTATTCCTGCTTTCTTTGCTGCTTCTTTTACTTCATCTAAAGTTGCATCTAGCTTTCCTATTTTAATATTGTCTTCAATACTCATATTAAATATACTTGTTTCTTGACCCATTAAGGACATTTTCTTTCTTACCTCTTTTGTTTGAATCTCTTTTACATTCTTATTTCCTAGGCTAATTTCACCCTTTGTAACATCCCAGAATCTCATAAGTAATTTTACAAAAGTACTCTTTCCAGTTCCACTTTCTCCAATTACAGCAATCTTGTCGCCTAGGTTTATATCTATGTTTACATCTTTTAATACATTTTCTTTTCCCTTATATGCAAAAGAAACATCCTTATACTCTATGTTGTTTCCAACTTTCATTCCTTCTCCTAAAACTTCTTCTACAGAAGGCTTTTCATCTAAGATATTAAAAATTCTTTGAGCTGAAGCAAAAGTTAAAAGAAGATTGTTAGATAAATTACTTAAAGCAACCACAGGACCAAAGGAAGATGCTATTAAGGTAACCACAATTATTAATTGACCTATTGTCATAGTTCCTTTTAAAACCTCTAAATAAGCAACATATAAAGCTATAAGTATTGTTAACATTATTATTAAATCACTAAAAGCTCTTATTATTCCTTCATGCTTTTTTATAACCTTTTGCTTTTCATTTAATCCTTCAGATAATTTTTTTATATTACCTCTTCTCTCATCTCCATTATTAAAAATTAAAACCTCTTTAATACCTCTAAGAGAATCTAAAATATAAGAATTTGTTTTTCCAAATGCTTCTCTGTATTGAACACCAGCTTCTTTTCCAAAGCTACTGCTAATATAAGGAACACCAAAACCTATTAATATATAACCAATTATTCCAACTATCCCTACCTTTACGTTTATACTTAATAATATTAATCCCATTATAGAGTTAGTTATAATTGCTATACTTATTGGTGCTATAGTATGAGCATAAAAAACTTCTAAAAGCTCAATATCAGAAGTTATCATAGAAATTAAATTTCCTTTTTCCATTCCCTCTAATTTAGCTGGAGCAAGTTTTCTAAGAGCTGAAAATACTTTATCTCTTAATATAACTAATATTTTAAAAGCTATGTAGTGCCCACTTAATTGTTCTCCATATCTTAAAGGTCCTCTTAATATTCCAAGTACTATCATTAAAATAAGAGCTGTTTTAAATGAAAAACTTATAGTACTATCTATTAAACTTGATATTGCTACACTCCCAAAGACAGTTATTCCTATAGCTGCTAAAAATCCTAAAACTCCCATAAATACTGTTATAAACATTACAGGGGCAAGAGGCTTAAGCTCAACTATAAGCCTTCTCATTATTGAAAAACCTGATTTTCTCATTTATATAACACCTCCTACTTCTAATTCATTTTGATAATTTACCATACCATAATACTTGTTCTTTCTTTCCATAAGATCCTTATGACTTCCCTCTTCAACTAGAATTCCTTTATCTAGCATATAAATTCTATCTGCATTTTTAACATTAGCTAATCTATGAGAAATAACTATTACTGTTTTCTCTTTTGATATTTCATTTATAGATTTCCAAATCATATTTTCACTTTCAACATCAATGTTTGAAGTTGCTTCATCAAAGATTATTACTTCTCTATTTGCTAATATAGTTCTAGATAAAGCAAGTCTTTGCTTTTGTCCTCCTGAAAGCTTTGATCCACCTTCACCAACTTCTAAATCTAATTTTTCCTTTTTAGAATTTACAAAGCCTAATAGATTAGCTTTTTCTAAGGCATAATTTATTTCATCTAAAGTTGCATCTTTTTTAGCCATTAATAAGTTATCCTTTATTGTTCCATTAAATATATAACTATTAGTTGATATTATTGATACTCTATTATAAAGCTCAGTAAAATCTATATTATTTATATCAGCTCCATTTAAAGTTATCTTTCCTTTTGAAGCCTTATAGTTATTTAAAATTAATGAAGCTATAGTACTTTTTCCACTTCCACTTTCACCAACTATTGCTACATATTCTCCTTTATTTATTGATAAAGATATATCCTTTAAAACCTCTCTTTTTCCATCATAAGAGAAACTTACATTCTCAAGAGAGATGTTTGATATTTCATTAAGATTATTATCTGAAGAAACCTTGCTTTCATCAGCTTCTAAAACCCTAAAAATTCTATCTGCAGCAGCTATTCCATTCATAGCAATATGGAAATATGATCCTAATAATCTAAGAGGTATGAAAAATTCTGCTGATATTAATAAAATTACTATCATTCCTCCAAGACTTACTGTTCCAACTCTAAATTGTAATAAAGCTACTATGCTTCCAAGGGCAGCTCCTCCAAAAGCAATTAAATCCATAACATTTATTGAGTTTAATTGCATACTTAAAACTTTCATAGTTATCTTTCTAAAGCTTTCAGCCTCTTCATTCATAAGTTCATGTCTTTCATTATCCACATCAAAAACCTTTAATGTTGTAAGCCCTTGAAGGTTTTCTAAGAATGTGTTTCCTAAATCTGAATACTGTCCCCAATATTCCTTTAATATTTTCTTTGCTATTTTCATAATTAATATTATTGATATTGGTATTAGAGGCAGACAAAGTATAAATACTAAAGCCGCTTTAAATGAAATAAAGGCTAAAGCACAAAATAAAGTTAAAGGCGCTAAAATAGAATATATTAACTGAGGTAAGTATTTACTAAAATAAACCTCTAAAGCCTCTACCCCTTCAACGGCCATTTGGACAATTGAAGATGTAGAATCCACCTTATCATATCTCATTCCAAGTTTTAAAAGCTTCTCATATATCTTATCTCTAAGAGTAATCTTAACCATCTCTGAAGATTTATATGAGAAGTGTCCACTTAATAGATTCACACAAAATCTTACCCCTAAAAGACCAATCAAAATTAATATTTTTTTATTTAAGTTTTCAATATTCCCTAAACTAAAAAGTTCCTGAATGCTAAATCCAATAACTATTATTGTCATCAGATTACAAATTACAGAAATCCAATTCATTAAAACAGTTAAACCTATGTATTTCTTAGATTCCTTACACAAGTTTAAAAGCCTCTTGTCTATCATCATAATTCCTACACCATCTTTCTGAAGTTTATAAAATTTATTTAACAAATAGTTTTTGGTATAAAATAAATCTCTCCAGTTTCCTTACATTTGTTAATAACACCATTAACCTTATAAACTTCCTTTAATAAATTTTCATCTATTACATTCTCTGATTTTCCCTCTTTTACAATCTTTCCATCTTTCATGACAACAATATTATGACTATATTTAATTGCTTGATTTATATCATGTAAAACCATAACAACAGTTAGCCCATTATCCTTATTTAACTTTCTTACAATCTCTAATATTTCTATTTGATGAAAAATATCTAAATAAGTTGTTGGCTCATCTAAAAATAAAATTTTAGGCTTTTGAGCTAAAGCCATTGATATAAAAGCTCTTTGTCTTTCTCCACCTGATAAATTCATAACTCCCTTATGTTTTAAATCATCAAGTCCTGTACATTCTAAAGCCCATTTAATTATGTTTTTATCTTCCTTGTTGTTACTTTTAAAATATCCTTTGTGAGGATATCTACCATAAGCAACAAGTTCTTCAACCTTTATATCCTTTGGCACACTATTTTGTTGATGGACAGTTGCTAAAACCTTTGCTATATCCTTATATTTAAGATTGTTCATGTTTATATCCCCCAAATAAACATGTCCAGTTTTACTTTTATTTAAAGCACATAATAGGCTTAGCAAAGTTGATTTACCACTTCCATTAGGGCCAATAATAGTTGTTATTTCTCCCTCTTTTATATCTATATTTAAATCATTAATGATATTTTTTTCTCCCTTGTAATTGAATGATAATTTTTCCCCTCTAATCATCTACATATCACTCCTTCTTAGTAGATATAAGAAGAACGGTGCTCCAATAACTGCCATAATTATTCCTGCTGGTATTTCATATGGCTTTACTAACATTCTTCCTATTGTATCTGCAAGTAAGACTAATGCTCCTCCAACAAATATTGAAAAAGGAATCAAATATCTATGATCAGAGCCGATTAATATTCTACAAATATGCGGTACAACTAATCCAACAAAGGAAATAATACCTACAATAGCTGTTGATACACTCCCTAAAAATACAGCTACCACTGTTATCAGAATCATTTGTAAATCTGAATTAAAACCTAAACTTTTTGCATTTTTATTTCCTAAAACTATAACATTGCATGATTTAGCTAAAATTAATGCAAAACCCATTCCTATCATTGAATATAAAAATAAAATTTTAACTTCATCCCATGAAGTGGCAGCTAAGCTTCCACTTATCCAAGATTGTATATTCCCTGCACTTGGGCCACTCCCTATAGTTAATATTTGTGATAACCCTCCTAAAAGAGCGTTTATAGCAGCCCCTGCAAGGACTATTCTCATAGTATCTAACTCTTTTTTATAAGCCATTAAATACACAACTATACAGGAAACAAGCCCTCCAAAGAAACCTACTATTGGTCTTATTGATCCTGAAGCTGGCATAAATATTATAAATATTAATGATACTAAGCATGCTCCAGAAGATATTCCTGTTACTTGAGGATCAGCCAAGGGATTTCTTATTACAGCCTGAAGTAATACCCCTGCCAAAGCAAGATTTCCTCCAACTAAAGCAGCTATAATAACTCTCGGCATCCTTAAATCTTTTATTATTCCTATATTTCCTTCATTACTTCCACTTAAAAGACCTTTTATTAGTTCACCAAAACTTATATCAATACTTCCTAGCTTCAAAGAAACTATCATTAAAATTAAAACTATTAATATTGATAAACCTATATATAAGCTTTTTAACTTATTATTTTTCACCATATATTATTTCACCTAACTTATCTAAAGATTCTGTTACTTTTAGGTTCGCACTCATACCAAAATAACCATTTTCTAAGTAATAGACCTTTCCTTCTTTAACAGCTTCAATTCTACTCCAAGCTGGATCTGAAGCGAATTTTTCTTCAGCCATTTTTTTAGCTTGTTCAGGCATTCCATGAGTCATAACTAATACCATATCTGGATTTAGCTTCACTATTTCTTCATTGCTATATGAAACAAATGGCTTTTTATCATCTTTAACTATGTTATTTGCTCCAACCTTATCCACTAAGTTTCCTATGTAAGATGAAGGAGTAGCAATCATCATGCTTCCTGGTGCTGCAAATACTAATAAAACATCCTTTTTCTCCTCTTTAGATAAGTTTGTAAACTCATCTTCCTTAACTTTAAGCTCATTTAATATTTCATTTGCTTTTTCTGTCTTATTAAATCTTTCACCTAAAGTTGATATACTTGTTTTTAATCCCTCTAATGTAGTTAAATCTATAAATTCACTAGGTATATTGTTATCAGTAAATAGTTTTTTATAATCTTCTCCTAAGGTATCTACAGATACTACAACATCTGGATTTAAAGATTTTATTATTTCTAAATCTGGATTCATGGGATTACCAACCTTAACAGCATCTTTAGTGCTTTCAGGCAAATCATAAGAACTAGTTGGAACCCCACTTACCTTTACTCCTAATTCATCTAATATTTCTGTTACAGCAACAGAGGTTGCCACAACAATCTCTTCTCCATTTTCTTTTTTTAAACTTTCCTTTGATTCTCCAGAGTTATTTGAACACCCCATAACTCCAAAGCCTAAAAGGCATATTAAACTTAAAGCTATACCCTTTTTTAAAAACACTATTTTCCCTCCACTAGCCTATTAATTTTGCTTTAACTATATATCTGTCTTTTCCTCTATTTGTACATGTAACTATGGTCATTGTTTTCTCATCTAAATTTTGATTCAAAACATCAGTATCACTAGGTGAGGTGACAAAAATCTCATTAATTTCATACTGAAATATATCAGTTAAAGTTGTGATTTTTATTTCATCTCCTAATTGAAGCTTGTCTATATTTCTAAAAACCTCATTATTTATAGTATTTCTATGTCCTGCAATACTAAAATTCCCGTCTTCTCCTGGCATAGCAGTATCTTCAAAATGACCAATGTTATTTTCTAACACATCTAAGGTACTCCCCTCAGCAATAACTGTATGCACACCTATTTTTTCTATATCTATTAAAGCTATTCCATCTCCATTTTTTATTTCTTCTAAAGTCTTTTTCTTCTCTTCTTCTGAATAATTAAACTTTTCCTTAAACTCTTCTAAAGTTTTTTTCTCAATGTTACTTCTATAAAGTTTTCCTATAAGAACTGTAGAAACTATAACTAAACCTAAAATAAATAATCCTTTAGCTAGTTTATTTCTCATATTACTTTTTCCTTTTAAATATTACTAAGCCAGCTATTAAAGCAACTATTATAACTCCGCCACCAATATAAATACCAATATTCTTATTATTTTCTAAACCTGTTGCTTTACTTATAGCATCCTCACTTTTTCCAGTCTCATCAGAAGCATTTTCATTGCTACTTTCCTTATTTTCAACTTTAGGTGCTTCTAACTTTTCAACAAGAGTTAAAGTATCAAACTTTGGAATTATCTTAAATTGAACATCTCTTTCCATAGGTCCTACATATATTTTCGCCTCTAGCTCTGAATCTTTATTAGGAACCTTAACTTTCAGCTTTATAGTTCCATTCTCTTTATTTTCCTCAACAACCTCAGCATTTCCCTCATTACCATCTACTAAAATTCTAAAATTTTCCATATATTCTGTTCCTGAAAAAACTATAGTATATTCTGTTTCATCCCCTAAGATTTTAAGTTGCATAGTCTCATTCAAATAACTTCTAGCCATTGACATTCCTATATCTGAATCATGATAAACATCATTTTTAACCTCATATATTCCATTTTCTAAGTTCTCATTTGCTAGTACATAAACACTTCCTCCAACTCCTATTAAAGAAATAATCAATGTCAACATAACTAATAAAACAGGTTTTAAAAGTCTCATCTAATTTCCCTCCATTTGCTTAAAAATAGTTTGAGAGGAAATCCCCTCAAACTAAACTACTCTTATTCTTCTCTTTTTTTAATGAACATAGAAGCTCCCATCATTGCCATTCCTAATAATGCAACTGAGTTTCCTCCTACTGCTGAACCAGTTTGTGGTAGTGTTGATACAGTAAAATCTTTCACAAACTTCTTAGTATCTTTTAAAAGTTCAACTTTAAAATCAACATTTCTTCCCATTGGTATTACATATAAACTTACTCTAATATCTGCATCTAAATTAGGTATTTCAAATCTTAATTTAATTGAATCGCCATTCTTAGATACAACTTTATAATTAGCATCTTTACCATTAACAGTTATTTTGTGATCTTTCATAAACTCTTGACCAGTGAATGTTAATGTTAAATAATTTTTGCCATCAATTTCTTCTAAGTCAGATATCTTATTTAAATATTTTCTTGCCATATCAACACCAGTCTGACTTTCATGAACAACCTTATTTTCTATTGTATATAGTTTTCCCTTAGTAACTTTATTTTCTGCAACTGTACTGCTATTTTCTTTATTAGTTGAATTTGTATTGTTAGAAGAGCCTGTACCATTACTTTCTGATTTATTCTCTTCTTCTATAGCAGGTTTATCTTCTCCACTAACTAATTCTAAAGTTCCTTTATTAAGTATTGTTTTAAAGCTTACATCTCTACCCATTATGCTTACAAAGGCTGTAATAACTATGTCTGCATCAAGATTTGGTATCTCAAAAGCCATTGTTCTATCAGCCTCATTTGGTGTTGCTACCACATCTTTACCATTTACAGTTATTCTAAAGTCCTTAAAGAATCCAAACTGCTCTTCATTAAACTTTAATGTAAGAATCTTTTTATCATCTTTTACCTCTAATTTACTATTCTTAGATAAGGCCTTTCTTGCCATATCATTTCCTATCTCTTGATTTCCATCCCCAATATATAAAACATCGTTTTTTATATTGTAGACACCATTTTTTAATTGATTTGCATCTACTATTTCCCCTGTATTTCCTTCACTTTCATTTTCCTTATCTTCATTTACTCCTCCATTATTTTCTGAATTATTATTGCCAGAATTGTTGTTTCCTGAACCTTCTTGATTTCCACTACTCTCATTTCCACCAGAAATATTATTATTTTCTTCTGAATCATCTTCTAACTTCTTAGCTGTATCATAATTTAGAATTGTTTTGAAACTAACATCTTTTCCCATCATACTAACTAATGTAGATACAACAATATCTGAATTTAAATCAGGTATGTTGAATTTTAATGTCCTATCTTCTTTATTTATCTCTGTATCTACTTTTTCTCCATTAACATTTACATTAAAGTTCTTTAGAAAATCATATAAATCCTTATTGAAAGTTAATGTAACTGTATTTGTTCCCTTTGATATATCAATTCTTGAATCTTCTGATAGTACTTTTCTAGCCATAGAATTTCCTGTTTCTGCATTTCCTTGTCCAACATATTGAACTGTATTTTTAAGAGTATAAATTCCATCTTCTAAAACTGATTTTTTATTAACTGTAACTGTTATTGTTTTTTCATCAAATTGACCAGCAGAATCTGTAACTCTATATGTTATAGGATATTCCCCTGGAATTTCTGCCTTTCCATCTTTTGTAAATGATGTATCTCCACTTATTTCAACCTTTAAATTCGAATCTTCTTTATCAGTTCCAATAACACCAGATAATAAATCAATAGCATCCCCTTGAGTAACACTAATATCTTTAGCATTATTTATAGTAGGTGCCTCATCTACTAAAGTAACAGTATTCATATCATTAACTAAGAAAAGTTCAACCTTCCTTCCCATTATTGTTATGAATAATCCTATCTTCACCTTTGTGTCAGGTGATGATACTTCAAATGTTATTGATTTATCATCTTTATTTTCATCTACCTTTAAATTTTCTCCTCCAACACTAACTTCAATGTTATTCATAAAACCATATAAGTTGCTATTAAAATATACAGTCATTAAAGTTTTTCCATTTTCAATTTTAAATTTTGTTTTTTTCTTAACAGCATTTCTAGCCATATTTTCACCTGTTGAATTACCTTCTTCAATATATGAAGTTACGTTATTAGCTTCGTATATTCCATCTCTAAGACCTTCTGACTGAACAATTGCAATATTGTTTTTATCATTCATATTAGTAGCCGCATATACTGTATCTGCTCCTGCACCAACTAACATAGATGTCACAAGTGCATATCCTAAAATTTTGTTAATTTTCTTTCTACCCAAAGTTAATCCCCCTTTTGACTTTCCTTTTCTATTGAAAATGATTATCAATAATGTTAATATACTTATATTATCATAGATTTTTGTAATTGTTTTTTTCTATATTGAGATTTTTTTTAATATATTAACTTTAAAAAGGAGGATTTTTTGTGATTTTTCTAAAATCAGCTCTTGTAGATTTTTATAATTGTTGTGAAGTGCCAATAAGAGTTGTAGATAATAATATGAATATTATTTCTGAAGTGGGCTACTCATCTTTTTATGATTATATATTTAATGATCTAAATTTAAATAGTAAATTTGATCGTTCCTATTTAAAACATAATCATAATGATTCATTGCTTATTAAATTTGAGAATAATATATCCTTTTACTCATTGTTTAATCATAAATCAATTGATAAAAACTTAATTTTTATAATAGGTCCTTTATATCTAAAAGAAGACTTAAAAAACTCTAATGATGATTTAGAATTATACAAGATACCTTTAAAAACTAAATCTTGTCTTAATTACTATAATTCCTTATTAAAAATAATATTAGAGGAAAAACTTAAGGCTAACTCCCCTGTTTCATACTCTCCATATGTTTGTAGAGCCATAGATTTTATAGAAAAGAACTATTCAAAAGAATTTACTATAGATTCTCTTTGTTCAGAATTTAAAATAAACAAAGCCTACTTTTGTAGCATATTTAAAAATGAAACTGGTCAAACATTTATAAATTTTTTAAATAATTATAGAATTGAAAAAAGTAAAGAATTGCTCAAAGACCTGGATTTATCGCTTTTAGATATAGCATATAAAGTAGGATTTAGTAATCAAAGCTACTATTGTACCGTATTTAAAAAATTCACTAACCAAACACCTTTAAAATATAGAGATTCACTATACAAAAAAGGTTTGTAAACTTTAATAATAGTTTACAAACCTTTTTAATCTCAATATCACATTTTAAAATATTTATATATAATGCACTTTTTAGTTGATATCTGATAATTTATTGATCATCATTTCTATATAAAAATGTTTTCATTTTTATCAACAGAAATTATTTCTTTATTAATTCCACAGTTTCCTTAGCTATCATTAATTCCTCATTAGTTGGAACAACATATGCTTTAATTTTTGAGTCAATCGTTGATATTTCTGCAAGCTTTCCTCTAATTTTATTTTTTTCTCTATCTATAGCTAGTCCTAAAAATTCTAAGTTTTTCAAACATTCTTCTCTAGTTTCTGGAGAATTTTCACCTACACCAGCAGTAAATACTATTACATCTACTCCCCCCATATTTACTATAAATGAACCTATTTCAGCTCTTATTCTATAGTGGAATATATCTAGTGCTAATTGTGCTCTCTTATCTCCTTCTAAAGCCGCACTTTCTATATCTCTAAAATCTGAACTAATCCCTGAAATCCCCAAAACTCCTGATTTTTTATTTAGAGCTTCAGAAACTTCTTCTATACTATATCCACACTCTTCAATTAAAAAGGGGATTATTGATGGATCTATGTTACCTGATCTAGTACCCATCGGAACTCCTGCAAGTGGAGTAAATCCCATAGTTGTGTCTATACATTGTCCACCTTTAATTGCTGATATACTAGCTCCATTTCCTAGGTGACAGCTAATTATTTTTAAATCTTTTATATCTTTTCCCATAGCTTCTGAAACTTTATGAGCTACATATTTATGTGAAGTTCCATGGAATCCATATTTTCTAATTTTATGCTTTTTATATAAATCATAATCTATTGCATAGATATATGCTTTCTCTGGTAATGTTCCATGAAAAGCTGTATCAAACACAACCACCATTTTCTTATCAGGCATAAGACTTTGACATGCTCTTATTCCAATTATATTTGCAGGATTATGTAGTGGTGCTAATTTGCTGCATTCATCTAAATATTCTATAACCTCTTCATCTACAATTACTGAAGAAGAATATCTTTCTCCACCATGGACCACTCTATGACCTACTGCCGTAATTTCATCAATCGACTTAATAACTCCAACCTTTGAATCTGTTAAAGTGCTTAGTACTATATCTATAGCATCTTTATGATTTTTTATTTCTTCTTCTATTATGTATTTTTCACCTATTTCATTTTTTTGAACTAACCTAGCTTGGTCAAGTCCTATTCTTTCAACTATCCCATCCGTGATATCCTTTTCATTAGTCATATCAATTAATTTATACTTTAATGATGAACTTCCACAATTTATTATAAGTATTTTCATTTATATTCTTCTCCTAGTTTCACTTCAAATTAATTTAAACGTTTAAATCCCAATCTTACAATAAATTTTATATTTTAATTTAATATATTTCAACCACAAAACCGAAAAGAAATTGTAAATTTTTTCGTAAAAACTTCTATTCTAAATAAAAAATATAATAAATATCCCGAACTAAATTTAAGTTCATAAATCTCCAAATTAAAATTTGTACTATAATAGTTAATATTATAAGGACATGTCTTTCCTAAATACTAAAACAAGAAAAAGAGCTTTATTTTAAGCTCTTTTTCTTTAAATTATGATATTTTGTTTTAAATACGAATATTAAATAAGTTCCCAAAAGGCAAATAACCATTTGCCCTAAAAGTTTATCCATATTTTTAATATTTCACTAACTTTATCTCCAACAGTAACTTTTTCAATAAAAATCACTTGATAAACTGCAACGACTAATTGTTGTAAAACAACTTGAGGAACCTAACCTCTATTCAATTCATTTTGTGCTTTAAAAATAATTTCATCAATAAATTTATTTATCTTTAACTTCTTTCTATTTTTACCTTACTTCCACCTATTCCCGCTTCTGCCGGTGTTAATATTAATTTAACTGGTACTCTATTTTTTATTGATTCAACGTGACTTATTATTCCCACAGATAATCTTTCATTATGCAATCTTTCTAGTGAAGTCATAACAACATCTAAAAGATTATCATCTAAAGTTCCAAAGCCCTCATCTAAGAAGAATAATTCTAAAGGTGCTGTTCCTTTTAACTGTATTTGTGATGAAAGTGATAATGCTAAAGCTAAGGAAGCTAAGAAAGTTTCTCCCCCTGAAAGAGTAGAAGCATCTCTCTCTGCTCCTCCATTTTTATAGTCTCTTATTATGAACTTACCATTTTCATCAACTTCTAATCCATAAACCCCATTAGTTATATCCTTTAGTTTTTTAGATGCCTCTATTGATATATATTTAAGCTGATTTGCTGCTATAAACTCAACAAACTTTTTCCCTTTAAATAATTTTTCTAAGTCGCTTAAAAGAGCTAATTTATGCTCTTGTTTAGCCTTAACTTCAAGTATATCTCTTTGTTCCTCAAGCTTTTTCTTTATAGATTCCATCTCAGTTATAAGCTTAACTCTTAACTCCTGTACTGATTTTAAGGATTTTTCACTTTCTTCTTTTTTATTTAAAACTTCTTTCCATTCTTCTTCTGATAAACTTCTACCATCTAATTTTTTAATTAGAAGTTCTATATTAGCTCTAACTTTGATTAAGTTTTTATCATACTCATCGATAAATACCTTAAACTTTTCTTTCCCATCCTTAGATAAGATGCTCTCCTTAACCTCTGCTATTGTTTTAAATCCCTCTTCATTTAAAGCTACATTGACCTTTTTCTCTTCACTTTCTTTCCTTAGTTTTAATGAGTTTAATCTTTCTTTAATAACTGCTACCTCTTGACTCACATTAATAAATAATTTTTCTAATTTTTCTTTCTCTTCACTTAATCTTAAATAAGATTTCTCTATATCTTCAATTTCTAACTGTACATTCTTTAATAGCCCTTTAATATCTATTTCTTCAATAGTTACTGATGAATCAATTAAACCATTCAAAGCTTCTTTAATCATTCTTTCTTTCTCTCTGTAGACTTGTACCTTTCCATCTAATAATGACTTTTGCTCTAAATATTCATCTTTTAACTTATCTCTTTTTCCTCTTAATTCCTCTTTTAATTTATTTGATTCTTCTAATTGTGCTCTTAAATTTTTGATTTCTTTCTCTAATAAGACCTTTTCTTTATCCTTTTTAGCTATTAACTCACTTTCTAACTTAATATCCTCAATCTTAACCTCAGCCTTTATGATGTCCAATTCAGAATTTTTTAATTTTAATTCTTTTTCTAATTCTTTTACTTTTGAAGCTAATTCCTTTTCTCTAACTATTTTTTCGCATAGAATAACTTCGGCTTTATTAAATATGTTTTCTATATTATTTTTCTCTTCTTTTATCCTTTCTAATTCTTTTTCAAGATTTTCTTTCTTAGTTTTAAAAGCATTTACTTTCACTTTTAAATTATTGAACTCTTCTTCTAACTCTTTTAATTTTTCTTCTTTAACGTCTCCTATTTCTTTAATAGAAGCATTTAATTCATTACTCTTCTTAGTCTCATACTCTAAAGTAGCTTCTATCTTAGAAAACTCTAAAGTAAGTTCTTTTAATTTTTCTTCACTACTTTCTAATAAAGTTCTTTTTTCCTTTGAAATATCTAAATTAATTTTTTCAACATTATCTAATTCATGATGAATTGATCCACAAACTGGACAACATTCTCCTTCTATTAAACTTTCCCTAAGTTTATGAGCTAATTCTTCAACTTCAACCTTATTTATATAATCTCTAAGATCTTTTACTTCTTTTTCTAATAATAATTTCTTACTTTCAAATTCTTTAAGTTTACCTTCAAAATTATTTTTTATCTTTAAAGACTCCTCTAAAGAATTCTTTATTTCTCTATATTTATTAAGTTTTTCTCTATATTCTCCAAGCTTTATTTGCTTCTCTAAAATAGAATCGCTATCTCCAGGAGATTCTTTTAAAAGTTCCTCTAACTCACTATTTATTTTATTTAAATATTCTAATTTTCCCCTTAAATCCTCTTCTGCTTTCTTTTTATCTTCTGTAAGTTCATTTATATATTTTTTTAATTTAGCTTCTTCATCTTTTACTTCATTGAACTGTTTAAATAAATTTTCATAAGAATTTAAAATAAATAATCCACTATTTATTTTTTCTTTAACTTCTTCATCAACAAAAAGGTCTTCTTTTCTTTCTTCTTTCACCTTTAACTCTTGGTTTAAAATTTTTTCATTTCCTTCTATATCATTTAATTTAAGATCACATTTAGTTCTCTCATCAAAAATTTTCTTGCAAATTTCTTTTAATCTAACTCCATCAGATTTTATTTGAAAAAGAACTTCCCTTTCCTTTTCACTATCTAATAATTTTTCCTTCTTTAATCTTAAATCAGGCAATTTATCTTCTCTTTTTTTAGTTATATCTTCAAATTTCAATTTATTTTCTTCTTTTGCACTAACTAACTCTTCTAATTTCTTATTTAAATCTCTAAATTTAAGTTCATCTTTATGTATTTCATTTAATACTTCCTCAAAATTATCTACAAAAACTATTACTTTTTCTGCCTTATTTGAAGCCTCAACCTTTTCTTTAAGAGACTCTATATCATCACTTTTACTTACTAGACTCTCTTCCTCGTCTTTCTTATCACGAAGTTCTTTTTGAGTATTCCAAACTCTTTCTGATTCTTCGAACTCTTTTCTTATTTGCTTTAATAATACTTCTTTATTTTTAATACTTATGTTAACTTCATTTATTTCTTTTTCTTTTTCTCTTAGCGATTCTTCACTAATACCCTCATATCCCTTTAGCTGTCCCTCTAAAACATTCATTTTATCTTTTTCTTTTCTTATTTCTGAGCTAAGTTTACTAGAAAGATCATCTCCATACTTTCTTAAATTGAATAATCTCTCAAGCATATTTCTTCTTTCTTTTCCCTCTAACTTAAGAAATTCACTGAACTTTCCTTGAGGTAAAACCACAGTTCTCATGAAATCATCTAATTTTAATCCTATGATTTCCTCACACTTAGAAGTAACAGCCTTTGCTTTATCTTCTAATACATCCTCAATTCCACCTGTTATGTCAATTATTTTGGAACTTTTATTTCTTATTCCTCCACTTTTGTTATCTCTTTTAAATTCTCTATCTACCCTATATCTTTTGACTTCTTTACCTGCTATTTGAAATTCGTAGCTTACATAAACACTATCACAATTAGTATTTATATAATTTGAACTTTTTCTAGCAATATCACCATATAAAGCAAGAGTTATACCATCTAAAATAGTAGATTTACCACTTCCAGTTGGTCCAAAAATACCAAAAAGCCCTCTTTCAGTTAGCTTTTGAAAATCAACAACCTGCTTATCTATAAAACTATTCAATCCTTTAACTTCAAGCTTAATTGGTTTCATCTTCTTCATCCCCCTCCTCTTTAACTATTCCAAGTAATAGCTCTACTAAATCATCCTGAGGCTGAACCCCTCTTTCTTTTTCATAAAAATCAGTAAATAATTCTTCAAAAGACTTTTCTGAGAAACTTCTTTCATCTACTTCCTCTTCATCTAATGTTATTTTAGGAATTATTTCAATAATATCATCCTTAAGTTTCTTCATAATTTTTATTTCATCTTCTCTTATATATCTATCTGTCTTTATTTCTAAATAAACCCAGCAATCTCTCTCTTTGTTTTCCTCACATTTTTCAATAGCTTCATCAATGCTATTGCATTTCCAAACCTCTATAGGCTTATACACTTTAAACTTTATTTCATCTATTTCAGCATCTTCACTTGCTTTAACATCTATAAGAAAACACTTTTTCTCAAAGCTTATTTCTTTTTTATTATATTGAAGTGGAGAACCTGCATATCTTATTTTTTTATCAGTTCCTGGTAAAATCATTGGCTTATGAATATGTCCTAAGGCCACATATTGTGCTTCTTTTGGAAAACATTCTTTATCTACTATGAAACTTCCACCGAGTTCTATATTTCTCTCTGAACCAGTATTTTCTGCACCTGTTGCAAAAAGATGGGATACTACTAAGTTTATCGTGTCTTCTTTAAAATTTTCCTTAAGTGAATCAAACAGTTTTTTTATTCTATCACTATAACTTTTTACTCTTTCTTCAGTCTCA
Organism: Clostridium sp. LIBA-8553; assembly: GCF_057782465.1. Taxonomy (NCBI): domain Bacteria; kingdom Bacillati; phylum Bacillota; class Clostridia; order Eubacteriales; family Clostridiaceae; genus Clostridium; species Clostridium sp. LIBA-8553. The sequence goes on along the minus strand of NZ_CM173489.1, from coordinate 179,513 downwards.
TCCATTGCCCCATATAAGACCTCATTTAATCTCTTTTCACTTGGATATGGAACAGTTAATATTACAGTTTTTTCTCCATTTATATCTAACTCAACAAATCCTTCACCTGAATTTAAAACTCTATTATTTCCATACTCTCCGACTTCAACAACACTCTTAGGTGTACCAACCATTATAATGCCATGTTCTCTAGCTAATGGGCCAGCAGCAACTAATCTTTCTGGATTATCATGATTTCCTGATATAACTAATGTCATTCTTTCTCCATTAGCTGAAACTTTCTTTAAAGTATCATAAAACATTTTTTCTGCTCTAGCTGGAGGATTGCTAGAATCATATACATCTCCCGCTATAATAACTAAATCTATATTATTATCCCTTACTATATGAACAAAGTCCTCTAGAAATTGTTCCTGCTCATCCATACGGCTTAATCCTTCTAAATTCTTTCCTAAATGCCAATCAGCAGTGTGAAGTATTCTCATACCTACTCTCTCCTAACACTCTTAAATTTTATATTTTCTCTTTTCTAGTACGTCACCTTATATTCTTATAAATATTATACTAGACCTAATTTATATTTAATAAACTTTTTATAAAAACTTATATTTTAATAAAAAATTTCATCATTTTAATATTTATATTATTAATAAAAATCATATCATTTTTATTAATAATAATTATTTTTAAATAGTTGTTAGTATAAAGTTTAAAGAAATACATATTTTATTATCAAATTATATAAAAATTATTATTTTATGAACACAATTCGCAAAACAATATATTTGATACCATTTCTCCTAAAGAGTATATTAAAACCATAGAAAAGGTTGCTACAACTTATTGAGGTATTTTACCTAATATCTTATAGAACCTTAAATAGAATTTACGAGGTGATTGTTATGAATTCATTCATGATTGATATAAAAAATAATAGTAACGATTTACATACTGTAGCTGAAAAAACAGGTTTCTTAAAAAGATTATTAGAGGGCAAAGCTTCTACAGAAAGCTATGCTGAATATCTTTATAATCTTTACGAAGTTTATAAAGCAATTGAAGCTAATTTAGAAAAAAATAGCGAAAATAAAGTAGTTAAAGAATTTGTAACTCCTGAAATTTATCGTGCTGAAGCAATACTTAAAGACTTAAAATTCTTATTAGGAGAGAGATTAAATACTATTCAACCTTTAGCTTCTACAAAAGCTTATGTAGGTAGAATAAATGAAGTAGGTGAAACTTCTCCTGAGCTTTTAGTTGCTCATGCTTATACTAGATATCTTGCTGATTTATTTGGTGGAAGAACAATCTACGGAATCATAAAAGATTTATATAAAATAGATGAAGATGGATTAAATTACTATAAGTATGATAATCTTACTGACGGTCCAGAAATGAAAGGCTTTGTTATGAATTATCATAATAAACTTAATAATATTGGATTAGATGATCAAATGAAGGAAAGATTCTTAAATGAAGTCTCTAATTCCTATGTATATAACATAGCAATTTCTAACGAAATAGATTTTATCAATTTCGTTAAATAAAAAAGCAAAACATTTAATTAATATATTCTACAAAACCAATTCTTCAAAATAAGCTAGATTTATCTAGCTTATTTTTTTATAAATAATTAGAGCTATGGTTTAACCATAGCTCTTCCCCTAGTAATGCCATTTGACCGATGATTTTGCCCGTAAAATATCGGTCTTTGTGAGGTCTTTTCACTTTGTATACTTCCCTATTTTTTAATTTATAATCATACTTTATATATGTTTTGTAAGTTTATCATTTAATACTTAAGTAATTCATATATATCAACATTGAAATTTCTCTTCAGGTTTTTCCATAAATACTATCTACTTTTTGTGAACAAACATTGTTTCTAGTTGCTATTTATTAAAATAATATTTATAATATATTTTGCTTTGATAAAAAGTAATGATAAATAGGAGGGTTAGTGATGAATTTTAATATTACTCAAATGTATGAGAAACTTTTAACTTGGATTACAACTAATGGATTTAAATTGTTAGTAAGTTTAATCTTACTTTATATTGGTTGGAAACTTATCAATAAGGTAATTAAACTTTTAGCTAACATACTTAGACAGAGAAATATAGATGCTACATTAACATCATTTATGGAGGCTTTTACTGATATATCTCTAAAAATTCTTTTAGTTATAACTTTAATGAGTTATGTTGGGTTTGATATAGCCGGTTTAGCAGCTCTTATAGCTTCTGCTGGTTTAGCAGTTGGACTTGCCCTACAAGGAAGTTTATCTAACTTTGCTGGTGGAGTAATAATTCTTTTATTAAGACCATTTAGAGTTGGTGATTTTATAGAAGCTGTTGGTTACTCAGGAACAGTTGAAAAAATAACTGTTTTCTATACACATCTAGCAACTCCAGATAATAAAGAAATATTAATTCCTAATGGTACACTGGCTAATGGAAGTCTTATTAACTATTCAGCTAAGGATACTAGAAGAGTTGATTTAGTTTTTAGCGTTGGCTATGATGATGATATAATCAAAGTAAAAAATGTTCTTTGGGATATTATAAACAAAAATGATTTAATCCTAAAGACACCAAAAGCTTTTGTTGGTATAAGCCAACATGCTGCAAGCTCTATTGATTTCACTGTTAGAGTTTGGTCTAAGCAAGAAGATTATTGGACAATCTATTTTGATTTATTAGAACAAGTTAAATTAAGATTTGATGAAGAAAATATAAGTATTCCATATCCCCAAATGGATGTACATCTAAATAAATAAAATTTAATATTTTCTATTGAGTTAAGTTTTATTAAAAATAACAAAAAGCCTAAACTAAATGCAGCGAGCTATGCATTTAATTTAGGCTTTTATCAATCCTACCACACTAAATCTTAAATGATTATCTTATCTCTATAATAACGTTTTCAGATACTTTTGTCAACATCTTTTCAAAATATTGACATTTAGTGTATTTAATTATATTAATATAAAGATTCATCTTCTATATAGTTAGTCAAATCATAATCATTTAAGATAATATCATTGCTATCTAAAACCTCTTTATTATCTATATAGAACTTTAGGTTTTCTTTACTTATTATATTAAAGCTTAAATCTGCAAAATACCAAGTTGATTTATCTCCATCACCAAAATAACTACTTACAGGTATCTCAGTAAACTTATAATAAGTATTATTATTTATATAATAAGGTCTTTCTGCATCAAATATTAAACATGTATCTTCAAAAAATCTTTTTGTTGACCTTATGGGTTTTAAAATATATCCTTTTTCATTGTTGAATTCCTTATTTTCATCATAGGGAAGTTTTTTAGCCTTCCTAAATTTTATATAATACTCTTTTCCCACACTTTCAATACTATGTACATCTGGAGCAACTTCATTATTCTCTAGATAAAGATTAAGTAGCTCTACATTTTTTTGTTCTTCACTTAAATTTTCTAAGTTTTTCTTAGGTTCAGAATTATATGTATTAAAGCTCTTACTCATTTCAATACTATTTTCTATATTTGTTATATCTGATTCAATATTTTTATTTTTCAACTTATCATTCTCTTTTTTTATTATATTAACCACAATTTCAGCATTACCTAAATCGCCATGATTAATATATGTTTTAGCTTCAAAAACTTTAGATTCTAATTTCTTTAATTTCTTATGTTCAAACTCTTCTACTCCCACTATAGCTACACCCGTAACTAAAACACCTATTATTCCTAATATAAGGAATCTTTTCATCTTTATCCCTCACTTATCTAAATTGTATATCTCTTAATTTTTTGATTTTTCATCCTGTATTTCTTTTATTAATTCTATGTTATATCTCTCATATTCATTGATTTCAGCATTCGTCCCCTTAAATGTTACATCTTTTGAATACCAATCCTTATTCTCAAAATAGTTTTTATACTTATCATCAGTGAAAGCAAAACCATGTCTTGCCAGAATTTCTGCTCTAATTAATCCCAATGTATCATAATCATATTTTTCTAATTCATCTTTAGTAAGTTTTCTACTATAACTATCTGGGATTATATAGCCAACTAATTGATTATATTTTGAGTCATCCTTAAAATAAGCATCTTTAGAATTTCCACTTCTATATTCGCTAGCTAAAGTATCTTGTCCACTTTCTTCTAAAGATTGTTTTAACTTATTATAATTTTTGTACTCTTTTATATTATATCCATTATTCTCTGCTTGTCTCAAATAATAAGCACATTCATTGTATTTCTCCATTGAAAAAGACTCCTCAGCCTTATCCTGATATACTTTAATTATTATATTATTTCTATCATTCTCTTTAAGATTGCTTACTTTTGAAATTTCATCACTTACTTTATCATTACCTTCTAAACTATCATATATATCATCTAATACGGCATTCGTATATTTAAAACCTAAGGCTTTATTATAATACTCTAATTGTTCACTTTCAATGATAGAATTGTTTCCTCTCATTACATAATAACTATACATTATATGCTTCCTGAAAGCTAAATAAATAGCAATTAATATTATTAGAATTAATACTATAATTAAACTCCATCTTTTTCTTTTAAGAGTTTTCTCATTATTCATAGTTTTCCTCCATTTATTTTATCATTAGCTACAACTACTTTGTTTTAGTAATTTTTGTTATATGTAAAAAAAATTATATTTTATAACTAATCTTATGTTATAATTAAGTAAAATTTATAGATAATACTAATTACTACAACAACTACTAATAAGGTTATCCTTTTCACTCTTATGAGAATCGTAACAAAAGTAGAAATTATTTGTCCGAAATAATAAATACATATATAAATTAGTATTATTTATAAATTTAAAGCTGGTATGAAAATACCAGCTTTTTTTATTGGGCAAAATCAAAATTATCTTCTTTAAAGTTTTCCATAAGTTTATTACTATCTCTTATTAACTTATCTAATTTTTCACTTTTTAACATATTTTCTTTAAGATCTATTCTTATGTCCTCTAATCCACTTTCTTTATCAGCTAATATTTCCTCAAGCTCTCTAATAGTTAGAAGTTCATTTTCAAAGACTCCAGACTCTTTAGATTCTTCAATAAGCTTATCTTCTAACAATTTTATACTTTTATTTATCTCAAACTTATTCAATTTATATTTCCAAGTGTCTAGTGAGAAGAAGTTTTTAACAAAGCCTCTATCTTTAAGGCTATGTTCCTCTGACAACTCTATAAGATTTTTTTGGTTAACAATTCTACTATATTCCTCATAAGAATCAAAGTTTTTTATTTCTTCAGATTCAAAAACTTTTTCTCTAAAAATATTCCATTGAGCCTTTATAGCATTTTCAGTATTATCCTTTTCTGCTACAAACTTTCTTTCATTTGTAATTAATAACTCTCTCTCTTCCTTAACTTCCTTAAGATTTTTTTCTAAGTTATTTTTTTCAGAAAGTATTTTGTCATACTTTTCTTTTTCTTCTAACCAAACCTCAACTAATTGGTTATAATATATTTTTTCTCTTCTTTCTTTTCTTAATATCTTATTTGATATGCTTATTTCCATTACAAATATAGGAACTAGGATTTCCCTAGAAATCTTAAATTCCTTTAATAAGATTACCAATAATAAAGGTCCTATATATGCTCTTAACATATCATGTCTAGTTCTAAATTCATAAAAATCAAAGTCTTTTTGAAAAGTTACATAAATCGAAAATATTGATCTTATAACAAATTCAGAACTTTCACTTATTCCACAATCTAAAGCAGCTTTTAAGAATTTAACCTGATTTAATCTTATATTTTCTTTAATTGCATTCTCAGATATATCAGTGAAATTCATCTTGTTTAAAATTATTTTTCTCTCATCTAAAGGTATAGTTCTTAAGACCTCATAGATTATATCTGAAACCTTATCCTTATTTTCCTCATCCTTACTTATCTCTGATGAAAGACTATTCATTATAACAATTAAATAATAATTAATTACAGCCTCTAATTTATCTACTTTCCCATTAAAATCATCACGTTTTTCAATTATAAAATAAGCTTTTTCAACTATACTATCTAAAGACTTATCAAAAGTAGCTCTATCTGCCACTGAAGCTGAAGGTGTATTGGTAAGTTTTAATAAAATATAATATAACTTCAATTTTAAAATACTATCAGAATATTTTTTTAACTCTTCAACTTCTTTCTCAATAAACTTTATAAACTCTTTTCTTTGAGATTTTAAAAATATGCTTTTAGATTTATTTAGAAAAATACTTCCTAAACTTAAACTTTTTAAAAAGGCATAAACAACTCTAAGCTCATATCCCTGTAAAGATATAAATCCTTTATAAAAATCAGGATATTTATTATTGCTTCCTTCAATAGATTCATCTTTTTCAACATAGTCCATAATCCTACCTTGAAGTTCTTTCAAATTCTTTAATACCTCTTTTAATTCTAATTCTTTTTTTTCTAATTTCTTTGCAAGTTCTCTCTTTTCTTCCTTAACACTTTTTAATAAGGCATCAAGTTCCTCTTGTTTTTGCTCATCATTACTATTTGTTTTTATTTGTTTTTCTAGACTTATAATAAATTTTTCCTTATTCTCAAGTACTTTTTTATCTATAGCTAAATCACATTCACTTTCTTTTAAGCTTTCTGGAGTAATGAAATTATAGTCTTCATCTATACTAATCTCTTTTGTTATATTTTTTAAGTACCATATTAAAATTTCATGTACTTTTTTTAGTGCTAACAATGTACTGCTTTCATCTTCCAGATTACTATCTATTTCTTTATTTGCACTTTTATCTCCCTTAATCCTTAGGTATTCTCCTGATTCTATAACCCAACTCGGGACATGCTCCTTAAGATTATTTAAAATATTTCTGAAATTGACTTCTTTTTTTTCTTTACTTCTTACTCCGTACCTTTCTTCAAGTTTAACTAACAAATCTTCAATAACCATTCTCGAGCTTATATACGTTAAAACTGCATGAGTTTCCCATGCTTTTTCAGCATTTTTTAATAAATCATAATACCCTTCAATGCTTGTTTTTAATATAAAATCAAAATTTGTACTTTTTTTACTTTCCATACCTTTCCCTCTAAGCATATATTTTTTTATTAATGCTTGTTACCTTTGAATAATTCATATATACCTTTTAAGAATACTTGAGCTTTTTTATCTTCAAGCTTTCTAAACTTATTATTAAAGTATTTTTTATTAGATTCAACCTTAAGATTAACAAAATCCATATCCTTTTTAATCTCTTCAATAAAAGTTTTATGTTTTATTATGTAAATATATTCTTCATAACATAAATTTAAATTGTAAAATGACTTTCTTATCATAACTACCAATGCTATTGCTATAAATACACCTAATACTGAAATTATTCTAGCTATAGTATTATAATGCTGGCTATAATTATTAACCATATTAACAACTATACTACTGGACATTATACTATTTATATTTTCTATAGATATTAATATTACAAAAATTATAAAATATGTTATTCCTAAATATTTAACTCTTGTATATACTAACTTCTCAAAGTTACTTTTTTCCTCAACATTAATATTAATATTATCTACAGATGCTATGATATCACTTATTCCAGATAAAATTAAAATCATAGCAATTATACACATAATATATACATCTAATGATTTATTAAGTCCATATTCACCACCAAAGAATTTATAGCTTATTGTTCCTAAAATTGTATAACCTATTATAATTTTAAAATCTCCTAAAATGAATTTCTCTTTTATTATTTTTATCTTAGATACAATAAACACCACCGCTATTACTAATATAAATTTAACAATTAATTCTCTATATATAAAAATCTTATTAAATATAAATTCAAATAAATTTTTATTATTTATCTTTGAATTCATTCTTCCTAAAGTATCTATTAAAATAAATAACATAGGTATTAACATTATTAATATAGATATTTCTTTATAGTTATTGAAGTTTTTCCTTTCATCTATCATGGTAACACCTCCATTCACACCTATTTATAAACATTTTGTGAACTATACTATCTATTATATACCTTTAATTTTTAGGTTAAAATATTTTAAACATAAAAAAGTTATGAAATAATTACATACTTCATAACTTTTAAAATACTAATATACTATATTATAATTACTTAAAGTTCCAATTAATATACCATCTAAATAAATTTCTCCATTTCTTTTAATAAATCCTCTTTTTCCTTCTATATATATAATTCCACTGGGTTTTAAAATTCCTGCATATCTTCCATCTAAATATATGCATCCATCAATATCCACTAAACCTCTTCTATTGTTTAGATAAAACTCTTTAATACATGCTTTTTCTCTTCTTAGCATATATATCCCCCCATTATATACTTCTTGTTTTAAGATTATATTATTAATAAATATTAAATATTACATAAAAAGCACCTAGTTAAAAAAACTAGATGCTTAAATTTCCTACCTATTCTCAATTATTATGTCCTTAGGTTTTATTATATTAAAGTTTCTAAAACGTCTATATAATGTTAAATCGCCTTTAAATAAAAACTTGCTAAATAAGCTTTTATCTATTAGTACTGTCATAAGTAATGGTACACTTACTCCAATTATAGTAAACATTATATAGTCAAAATGAAATATATCCATAAATAAAGTTGCAATCTGTTTATGTAAGTACATTATTATAAGAGAATTTGTTCCTATTATGGTGAATAACTTTTTATATTTTAACTTACTAATTTGATAACTTAAAGATAAAATAAATACTGTTATAGTTACAGGGATTAGTAAATCAAATATTGGATTTTGGTAGAATGAATATTTTATATTTAAATAATAATAAATCCCCATACTAGTATTCATTCTGAATAGTATACCAATAGCTACTCCAGATGCTATTAGTGTAATTACTGATTTAAATATTTTTTGAATACCTTTTTTGCTTATGTAGTATCCTAGAGCGTAATATGGTAATGTTATTAAAACAGTATCTAAGTTCCAGAAAACAAACTGCTTACTAGTTATCTCTGTTACACTTGATGGTATAAAACTCATTGAATATATATGAGCTAAAACATAACTTAAAACACATACTACAAATAATCGTTTAGGTTTTAAGAATTTATTTAGCTGATCAAATATTACTTTAGTAACAAACATTACAGGAATAAACCAAAATACTCCCCATGTTGCCTTCCCGCCATATACGTATTTAAGTATTTCATGCAATAAATCACCAAAACTAAAGTTTCCATGATAATACATTATATAATTAAAACTTATATCAACTAATGAGAACATTGCGTATGGAACAAAAAATTTTATTGCCTGTTCCTTTATAGATATTCCTTTTTTATAAAGCATTCCACTTATTATAAAGAATGCAGGCATATGGAACCAATAAAGATACGAAGCTTTTTCAAAGGGAGCATGGCATAGTACAACACTTATTATTAAAATCCCCTTGGCAATATCTAAGTAATCTAATCTTTTCTTTTGTAATTCAGTATTCATATCATTTCTCCTACTCATTAATATAATATTGATATTATACATATTTATTTTTCCCCTTAAATTATATAAATATGAAAATATATCAATAATTTATTTTTAATTAGTTAGATTTTTTTAATTTAGTTACTTCTAATATAATACTTTTATAATGAAACTTTAGTTTGAACTTTATATGAATTCAAAATTAAATATATATAAATTTTAACGTTAAAAAAAACAAATCCTGTTATAAATGAATTTTAAACTCATTTTAACAGAATTTGTTTTATATTATCTTACTTTCTTTCTATTTACTAATATAGCTGCTACTAAGCTAATTATCATTAATCCAAGGCCTAATATTAACACACTTCTTTCAGATAGGAATGAACCAGTCTTAGGAATCTCTTTTACATTTTCTTGTTTATTATCATTATTAGCTTTTGGATTATTATTGTTATTACTATTATTGTTATTGCCATTACTAATTTCTGTTTTATCTTCTGATTTATTTTCTTTAGTATTTTTAGCAATAAACTCTAATAATTTATTATTCTCAACTATATTAAACTTAACTGATGTTTGATCTAATACATATCCTTCAGGAGCTTTTGTCTCTTCATAAGTATAACTTCCATATGGTAAGTTATTAAACTCTACTATACCGTCTTTGTTTGTTATTCCTGTCTGAACTACTTTTCCATCTGAATTCTTAACAACAAACTCTGCTCCTTCTAGTGGATTATTATTTTGTGAATCAACCTTAGTTATCTTAATTCCACCTTGTATCATATTGTTCTTAGCTGTAAACTCTAAAGTTTTTCTATGCTCTTGTATAGTAAATTGTACCGGTTCTGAATTAAGCACATAGCCCTTTGGAGCCTCTATCTCTTGGAATGTATATTGTCCATATCCTAATCCTGAGATTGTTGCAACACCTTGCTCATCAGTTACTACAATTTGTACTACCTTACCATTTGAATCTTTTATTTCAAACTTAGCTCCTGGTAAAGTATTTCCTGTCTCTGAATCTACTTTTGTTATTTGTAAGGTCCCTTCTATTGAATCATTTTTAGCTGTAAATTCTAATACTTTGTTATTCTCATTTATATCGAATTTCACTGATGTTGAATCTAAAACATATCCTTCCGGAGCTTTTATCTCTTCATAAGTATAACTTCCATATGGTAAGTTTTTAAACTCTACTATACCATCTTTATTTGTTGTTCCTGTTGAAATCACTTTTCCATCTGAGTTCTTAACAACAAATTCTGCTCCTTCTAGAGTATTGTTATTTTGTGAATCAACTTTTGTTATCTTAATTCCACCTTGTATCATGTTGTTCTTAGCTGTAAATTCTAATACTTTGTTATTCTCATTTATATCGAATTTCACTGATGTTGAATCTAAAACATATCCTTCCGGAGCTTTTATCTCTTCATAAGTATAACTTCCATATGGTAAGTTTTTAAACTCTACTATACCATCTTTATTTGTTGTTCCTGTTGAAATCACTTTTCCTTCTGAATTTTTAACTACAAACTCTGCTCCTTCTAGTGGATTATTATTTTGTGAATCAACCTTAGTTATCTCAATTCCACCTTGTATCATGTTGTTCTTAGCTGTAAACTCTAATGTTTTTCCATGCTCTTCTACAGTAAATTGTACCGGTTCTGAATTAAGCACATAACCCTTTGGAGCCTCTATCTCTTGGAATATATATTGTCCATATCCTAATCCTGAAATTGTTGCAACGCCTTGCTCATTAGTAACTACAGTTTGTACTACCTTACCATTTGAATCTTTTATTTCAAACTTAGCTCCTGGTAAAGTATTTCCTTTCTCTGAATCTACTTTTGTTATTTGTAGATTTCCTTCTATTGGATCATTTTTAGCTGTAAATTCTAATACTTTGTTATTCTCATTTATATCAAAATTCACTAATGTTGAATCTAAAACATATCCTTCTGGAGCTTTTGTTTCCTCGTAAGTATAACTTCCATATGGTAAATTATTAAACTCTACTACACCATCTTTGTTTGTTATTCCTGTTTGAACTACTTTTCCTTCTGAGCTTTTAACTACGAACTCTGCTCCTTCTAGTGGATTATTATTTTGTGAGCAAACCTTTGTTATCTTAATTCCACCTTGTATCATGTTGTTATTAGCTGTGAATTCTAATACTTTGTTATTCTCATTTATATCGAATTTCGCTGATGTTGAATCTAATACATATCCTTCCGGAGCTCTTGTCTCTTCATAAGTATAACTTCCATATGGTAAGTTATTAAACTCTACTATACCATCTTTGTTTGTTGTTCCTGTCTGAACTACTTTTCCATCTGAATTCTTAACAACAAACTCTGCTCCTTCTAGTGGATTATTATTTTGTGAATCAACCTTAGTTATCTTAATTCCACCTTGTATCATGTTGTTCTTAGCTATAAACTCTAATGTTTTTCCATGCTCTTGTACAGTAAATTGTACTGGTTCTGAATTAAGCACATATCCCTTTGGTGCCTCTATCTCTTGGAACGTATATTGTCCATATCCTAATCCTGAAACTGTTGCAACTCCTTGCTCATCAGTAACTACAGTTTGTACTACCTTATCATTTGAATCTTTTATTTCAAACTTAGCTCCTGGTAAAGTATTTCCTTTCTCTGAATCTACTTTTGTTATTTGTAAGTTCCCTTCTATTAGATCATTTTTAGCTGTAAATTCTAATATCTTATTATTCTCATTTATATCGAATTTCACTGATGTTGAATCTAAAACATATCCTTCCGGAGCTTTTATCTCTTCATAAGTATAACTTCCATATGGTAAGTTAATAAATTCTACTACACCATCTTTGTTTGTTATTCCTGTTGAAACTACTTTTCCATCTGAATTCTTAACAACAAATTCTGCTCCTTCTAAAGTATTGTTATTTTGTGAATCAATCTTTGTTATCTTAATTCCACCTTGTATCATGTTGTTTTTAGCTGTAAACTCTAAAGTTTTTCCATGCTCTTCTACAGTAAATTGTACCGGTTCTGAATTAAGCACATAGCCCTTTGGAGCCTCTATCTCTTGGAATGTATATTGTCCATATCCTAATCCTAAAATTGTTGCAATACCTTGCTCATCAGTTACTACAGTTTGTACTACCTTACCATTTGAATCTTTTATTTCAAATTTAGCCCCTGGTAAAGTATCTCCTGTCTCTGAATCTACTTTTGTTATTTGTAAGTTTCCTTCTATTGGATCATTTTTAGCTGTAATTTCTAATACTTTGTTATTCTCATTTATATCGAATTTCACTGATGTTGAATCTAAAACATATCCTTCCGGAGCTTTTATCTCTTCGTAAGTATAACTTCCATATGGTAAGTTTTTAAACTCTACTATACCATCTTTGTTTGTTGTTCCTGTTGAAATCACTTTTCCATCTGAATTTTTAACAACAAACTCTGCTCCTTCTAATAGATTATTATCTTGTGAATCAACCTTTATTATCTTAATTCCACCGCTTATTTTTTGGTTTGTTACTTGTATATTTATTGGAGTACTATCCCCTGATTTAATTGTAAATTCTTTTTCAATATTAGAATTTACATATCCTGTTGGTGACTCTATTTCTATTAGCTTATATGTTCCTGGTGCTAATTTTAATGAAGCCATTCCTTCTTCATTTGTAACCAAAATCCCTTCAACATTGTTATTTAAAGTATTTACTATTTTAAATTTGGCTCCACTTAACTTTATATTAGCATTAGCTAAATCAACTTTTGTTATATTAACTTCGCATTGATCTTTTTTATTATAAAAAGTTAAATCTATTGGAGTAGTCTGTCCTAACTTAATCTCAAATTCTTTTTCTTCTCCAGAAAGTAAATAACCTGTTGGTGCTTTTATCTCAACAGCTTTATATTTTCCTGGTGTAAGCTCAAGGGATACACTGCCACTTTCATCTGTGGTAACTGTATCAACTATCTTATTGTTACTTAAATCTATTATATTGAAAGTTGCTCCTTGTAATAAGCTATTTTTATTATCTACATCTGATTTTTTAATAACAACAGAGGTTTTAATTATATTATTTTTAGCAGTAAATTCTAACACTTTATTATTTTCATTTATATCAAATTTCACTGCTGTCGAATCTAACATATAACCTTCTGGAGCTTTTGTTTCCTCGTAAGTATAGCTTCCATATGGTAAGTTATTAAATTCTACTATACCTTCTTTGTTTGTTGTTCCTTTTTGAACTACTTTTCCATCTGAGTTTTTAACTACAAACTCTGCTCCTTCTAGTGGATTATTATTTTGTGAGCAAACCTTTGTTATCTTAATTCCACCTTGTATCATGTTGTTCTTAGCTGTGAATTCTAATACCTTGTTATTCTCATTTATATCAAAATTCACTGATGTTGAATCTAAAACATATCCTTCTGGAGCTTTTGTTTCCTCGTAAGTATAACTTCCATATGGTAAGTTATTAAACTCTACTATACCATCTTTGTTTGTTGTTCCTGTTTGAACTACTTTTCCTTCTGAGTTCTTAACAACAAATTCTGCTCCTTCTAGAGTATTGTTATTTTGTGAATCAACCTTTGTTATCTTAATTCCACCTTGTATCATGTTGTTTTTAGCTATAAACTCTAAAGTTTTTCCATGCTCTTCTACAGTAAATTGTACCGGTTCTGAATTAAGCACATATCCCTTTGGAGCCTCTATTTCTTGGAACGTATATTTCCCATATCCTAATCCTGAGATTGTTGCAATACCTTGCTCATCAGTTACTACAGTTTGTACTACCTTACCATTTGAATCTTTTATTTCAAACTTAGCTCCTGGTAAAGTATTTCCTGTCTCTGAATCTACTTTTGTTATTTGCAAGTTCCCTTCTATTGGATCATTTTTAGCTGTAAATTCTAATACTTTGTTATTTTCACTTATATCGAAATTCACTGCCGTCGGATCTATTACATACCCTTCTGGAGCTTTTATTTCTTCGTAAGTATAATTTCCATATGGTAAGTTGTTAAACTCTACTATACCATCTTTGTTTGTTGTTCCTGTTTGAACCACTTTTCCTTCTGAGCTTTTAACTACGAACTCTGCTCCTTCTAGTGGATTGTTATTTTGTGAATCGACTTTTGTTATCTTAATTCCACCCTGTATAATATTGTTCTTAGCTGTAAATTCTAATACTTCCTTATCTTTCTTTATATCAAATTTTGCTACCGTTGAATCTAAAACATATCCTTCTGGAGCCTTTGTTTCTTCATAAGTGTAGCTTCCATATGGTAAGTCATTAAACTCTACTATACCATCTTTGTTTGTTATTCCTGTTGAAACTACTTTTCCATCTGAATTTTTAACCGTAAATTCTGCTCCTTCTAATGGATTATTATTTTGTGAATCAATCTTTGTTATCTTAATTCCACCCTTAATCATGGAGTTTTTTATATCAGGTAAATTTAAAACTGTTCCTATATCACTGTCCTTAACATCAAATCTTGTATCATATTTACCTTCTTTTAGTTCCTCCTCATTTGGTGACTTATATCCATTTGGAGCAATAGTCTCCCTTAAATAATATGTACCCGCATTATCAATATCATGAGTAATATATCCATCTGAATCACTTGTTAAAACAATAGGTGTTCCATCTTCATTAGTTAATTCATTTTTATTGCTATCTAAAAGTTTAAATTCAGCACCTTTTAGTGGATTTCCAGTATTCTCATCTACTTTTTTAGCTTTAAAAGCAAATCCCTTTTTAGTCTTTACTTCATTACTAGGAGTTCCATTTATATTTGCTATATTCTTTACTGTAGTTCCGTTAGGAACATTACTAAAGTCTGCTTTTATATTTACTTTAAGATTTTCTCCATATTCTACATCTTTTACATCATTAGTAACAGTTACTTTATTATTCTCTATCTTATAACTAAAATGCTCAGGTGTTTCTACTCCTATGATTTTAACCCTTGGATCTAAATTATCTACTACTTTTAAATATCCCTTGTCAAAGAAACCATAACAATCAAAATTAATAGTATAGTTAACTATGTTGTTATCTCCAACTTTAATTGTTTCTTTATCTACTATTTTTTGTGCATTTATTGCACCTGCATTTGTTTTATATTGAACAGACTTGTCTATCGAAGCTGATGTATTATCATAAGTTAATTTAGCACTATTATTATAAGTTTTATTTGGTTCTACAACCTTTAATGTATAATACAAATAATAATACTTATCTGTATTTCCAAAATTTATTATCATAGTATTGTCTTTTACTGATACTAATCCTTCGGGATTTAACCACTTAAAAGTTCCATCAGCAGACTTTTCACCTATAGATATACTACCATCAACTAGTGTCATGCCATCTGGAAATTTATCTGTAAATACAGCATTATTAATCTGCTTGTTATTAGGATTAATATCTAAAGCATATCTAACTTCTCTATTCATGCTAGTATATTCTATGTCCATTTGTGTAGTTGGATCAAGACTACGTTTCGTTAGCATTGTTGAATCTTCTTTTGGTTTAACTATTGTATTACTTTCTAAAGAACCCACTGTTGCCGTATTCTTATAGGAAGGCATATCTTTAGTTATTTGTGCCGAATATTCTACCCTATATGCTGAATATGTATTTCCAAAATCTATTACAAGCGAATTTTGATAAGCCCATATTTTACCTTTGAGTTTACTTGTTACCTCTCTTTCAGGTTGACCATATGGTGTTTCATATACTTTTACTGAATCAGTTTTCAAAATCATTCCATCTGGCATATTATCTCTTAAAACAGCATTATTCATCACCTTATATTTACCATTAAAATAAATATTATAGTTTACAATTTTATTGACCACTGGCTTATTTATATTACTAACTAAGATACCATCCTCATACCCTTCATAACCACTAGGATTAGTTACACGCTTTAATAAATCCTCATTGACCGAAGGATCTGGTGTTGGCGGATTATCTCCTGGAGTAACTTCTACATCTACATATTTAGTAGTTCCATTAAATTCAACTGTAACTCTTTCATTTGTAGGCTTTTCTATATTTTTAGGAGTAGCAAGAATGTCTAGATACCCTCCTATACCAGTACTTGCACCCTCACTGAAGGTTAATATAACCTGAGTTTGTCCATTTACTTTTTTAGTTTCTATATTCGAAAAATGTTCAGGTGGATATTCTGGTATTATATCGGTAAAACAATCTGGCAAGGTAAATATAATTTTATCTCCCGGATTTATCTTCCCCCCATTTACAATCTTATACTCTAGTTTAAATTCTACCTGTTCTCCATCTTTTACAGTATTTTTGTTGGATGTAATATTCATATTTACCCCTGGCGTGGCAGCTAATGCGACCATCGAGGGAGATAAAATATTCATAAACATTGCTATGAATACAGTCATAGACGTTATAAACATCCTCTTTTTCCTTTCTCTCACCTTAATCAGCTCCTTGTTAAATTATTTTAAAATTAAAATAAAAAAAACCGACTAACTTTATAAAAAAATTTATAAAGAATAGTCGGTTGCATCACTAACTCAATATACCCCAGATGCCCAAATACAGGATATATGTCATCATTACTATTTATACTTTAATTCAGTTGTTTTTAAATTTAATTTAAGTTTTAAATTAAAACCTATTGTATAATATATCATGCATATTGTTTTGTCAATTTTAAATTTTGACATATTATTTTAACTATCAATTCAAAATAATAACAAATAATAGACATTATATAACATACTATATTATTTTGCTATACTATTAATAAAAAAATATACTTTTTATTAATTTTAATATTTTAGCGAATTCCCATAATTTTTAATTTAGTGTAAAAATTTGTATTTAGGTGTGATAAAATCTAAAATGTACGATAAAATATAAGTTCGAAACTCTTATATTAAGGAGAATAAAACATGGATAATAAAATATTTTTTCATATTTTTAATGATGACAAAAACAAGTTTGAAACAAGAAAGACAATAAAATTTTCTATTCTTATAGTTTTTTCTATGTTCTTTATATTTCTACTTGATTTAATATATAAAATTTTTAATGAACCTATAACTACAGTAATTTCTAATGATAATATACCAATTTTCACTTTGCATTTAACTCTAATTTTAGGTACTATGGCTTACATAAGTTCACTAATATATTATTCAAGTACGAAAAAAGATGATTTCTTTATAATTTCTCTAATATACATGAACTTATCTGTAGAACTTTTAATTACTAGAGGACATAATTTAATAATATTCGATAAATTCATCTTTATACATTCATTATTTAGAATTTTTATATTATTTTATGTTGCTTTTAATAAAAAGAGTATTCCAAAAATTATTACCAAACATAAAATTATTACTTCTGTATCTGTATTTATATTTTCAACTATAATACCAATGATTAACTATAGAATTTTTTCTAATAATACTTTTACTAGAGATATGTATTTTTATATAGGTTTCATGACTATAATAGTTTCATTATATTTTATAGCATGCATATTTATATCAATAAAAAGCTTAAAAGATGTTGAATTAATTTACTCATTTATAGTGGCTAGCATGCTTTCGATTTCTCTTAGAGGCATCTACTGGATTTGCGAGGTTGTATTTCCAAATATAGCTTCATCAAAATCAAATAATATAGTTCTTCTATTGACTATTTTATCTTTCTTATTAGCTATAAGTGGAGTATTTAATGAAATAACCACAAAAAATAGAAAAAGTTCTTTACTTCAAAATGAACTACAAGTTTTTTATCACCTCGTAGAATTTAATACTAGTAGTTCAATAATTTTATATGATAATACAAAAAAAGTTATATATACTAATAAAACATTACGAGAGCGCTATTGTAAATCAACTGACTTAAAATCTCAACTTGAAGAAGTAGAAAGACTATTTGATGACGCTATATTTATAGGAAATGATAATGAAAAATTAGATACTGATTCTCTTTTTAATAAAGGTAATTGGGAAGGTAAACTTATTTTAAAAAACAAAAAAATAGTGAGTCTTTATATACAAATACTTAATGTTGAAAATAAAAATTATTACGCCATTAACCTAAAAGATATAACCGAGGAATATACATTAACTAAAGATATTCAAAGAAATGAACAATTATTAAGCTGCATAAACAATAATATTCAAGACTTAATAATAAGCGTAGATAATAATGGAATAATTACATATGTTAATGATTCAGTTTTACATACATTAAATTATACATATGAAGAGGTTTCTGGAATTTCAATTAGACATCTTTTAGGTAAAAATGATGAAATATTAAACCAATTAAAATTAGAAGAAGATGATAGTATTAAATGCAAACTTGTAGGTAAACATTCCTTTGTTTATGTTGAATCTATAATTCGTAATTTAAGTGATAATAACGGTGTCCCTTACGGAAAAGTTATTGTAGCAAAAAATTTAACTTCTAAAAGAAGACTTGAAAACTTAGCTATTAAATTTAAAGAAGCAAAAGCTTATGAACAATTAAAAAATGAGTTCTTTGCAAACATATCTCATGAACTTAGAACGCCACTTAATATTATCTATTCTACAGTACAACTATTAAACTCAAAGCACGAAAAAGAACCTGATGGCTTTAATAATTTTTATGAAAAATATAAGAGAGGGTTAAAGATAAACTGCTATAGAATGCTTAGACTAATAAATAACCTTATTGATGTTAGCAAAATTGAAGTTGGCTTTTTAGAAGCTGATTTTACCAACAGAGATATTGTTTTATTAGTTGAAAATATAGTTTCATCAGTTATTCCTCATGCAGATAATAAGAGTATCAGTATTACTTTTGATACTAATGTTGAAGAAAATATAATCAAATGCGACCCCGTTAAAATTGAAAGATTAGTCCTTAATTTACTTTCAAACTCAATAAAATTTACTCCTAACAAAGGTGAAATATTTGTGGATTTAAATATATCAGAAGATTGGGTTAAAATAAGTGTTAAAGATAATGGAATGGGGATTCCAAAGGAAATGCAAGCATCTATATTTGATCGTTTTGTTCAAGCAGATAAATCTTTAAAACGAAGAAATGAAGGTAGCGGAATAGGTCTTAGTATTGTAAAATCAATTTCTGAACTCCATGATGGTATGATTGAACTTATCAGTGACGGAGTATCTGGAACTGAAATTATAGTATGGCTTCCAAATAAAAAATTAGACTATACGGAAGAAAGCAATAATCTAGTTGATTATATAACGGATGATAAGAATATCGAATTAGAACTTTCTGATATTTATGAAGTACATTAAGGCAAGTATATCAAAGCAACTCAAAAAACTTATAAATAGATCCCGAAAATTACTGGATATTTTCCTAATGCTATTTATAAGTTTTATTGTTGAGTTATGCTACAGACTCTTTTATGCAGTGCAATCATCTTTTATTTTGATTAAACTTACCTCATCTCTAGTTAATGTTTTTAAATTATTATAATTGATAAGATAAAAATAATTGTATAGTTTTCTAAGCTTATTTAAATATTCATAACTTCTTTCTGGAATATCAAAACTAATCTTTGTTTCTTCTTTTTCCTCTGCATATTCTACTTTAAAATCATCTACTTGAGGAAATTTTAAAAGTCCTTTAAAGGTTATTTGGCCCCTAACAAATTGATGACCAGAACAAGAATATAAAGTTTTTATATTAGGTTGAGTATTTAGAAATATTATTAGGTCTTTTAATTCTACATCTATAGCTAATCTACTATCAAATCCACATTTTTCTGTTTCTTCTTCACTTAAAAGAACTGATCCCCTTCTCAATTCTCTCATATAATAATTATATGCTTGTATTAAATCAAAATCTTCTTCAGAAACTTCTGAAACTCTTCCCCTAATAAATTCAGGCAATTTACCACGTTCTCTTTCTAGCTTTAGTTCAGTTACAATCTTAAGTGCATTAAAGATTTCTTCGTTAGAATAATTTTCTAATAATTTCTCCATTTTAACTTCCCCCAATCCAAGAATATAACTATATTTATGTAGATTTTAACCACTATTTGTAAATATTTACCATATAATTAGTATATATGTTTTTCTTACAAAAATAAAATCGCATTTTAGCCCATTTATTCAAATTAACGAGAAATAAATCTCATTTTCTTTAATTTTAAATCTAATTGTAAATATTTTACAATAAAACAAATAAAAAAATTGCTAATCATTCTTAGACTAGCAACCTCTTTTATTTATTTAATTTATTTAATTTTTTTATATATTATCGGCTCAACACATCCAAATGTTACTTTTCCATTTTTCTCAAAAATTTCACTAACATAAAGTGTTTCATCTTCAGTTCTTTCTTTTAATTTGAATGTTGTTTCAGGTGTAAAATGACTTATACTTTCTCCTTCAAACCCATTATCTTTAAATATATATGTCATAGGAGTAAACTTTTCTGAAACCTGTAGTTCATTATAATCCATTACTAAAGATTCATTATCATTTCTAAAATCTTCTTTAGAAACTCCTTTTGGTAAATCATAAGAAGTCAAAACTACATTGCCCTCGCTATCTTCTGTAAATAAAAATAAATGTGGTAATATATTTTTAAAATTACCTTGTTCATAATAGCTCTCTTCAATAACAAAGATTCCTTTAAAATCTTTTGGAAGATTTTTTATTTTTCCGTTACAAACTTTTGTTATATGTTTTGCTTTAGGATGAATATTCTTTCCTTCCTTTAACTCTTTGCTTACCTGCTCATCATTATTAAATTCACCACATAAATAACTTATAAATAAACCTAAATTTTTCATAAGAATTCCTTCTTTCAAAATTATATTTCAAATTATTTACTTATTTAATTATTATATCACATTAATTATTAAGTCAACGCTATATTACATGACCAAAGCGTTTTATTATTATTAAGATTATTCCAAAGATTATTAAAAAAGTTCCTGATACTTTATTTAATTTAGTATCATCAACTTTATTAGCAAATTTAGCTGCTAATCTTGAAGATATTAACGCACATATTCCACAAATAATAAGACCTAATATATCGGTTCCTCCATGAATTATATGTGCCGCAGCACCTGTCAAAGCAGTGAATGCCATTATAAAGACGCTTGTACCAACTGCAGTTTTTAAATCATAACCTAAAACACTTGTTAGAACAAGAAGTAGCATTACTCCGCCACCTGCTCCTATCGCTCCACATATTACACCTACAAGTCCTCCCCATAGTATTGATAAAATTATCTGCTTCTTTTTACTTCTATGCTCAAGCTTTGAATTATTATTAGATTTAATAGGTTTAAATATTAATTTTAATCCTAATAAAATTGTAGCATATATTGATATACCACCTAAAATATTATTTGGTATGTACTTAGCAAAATAACTAGCAACATAGGTGAAAAACATTGTTGATATCATCATTATTATACCATTTTTTATATCTATATTCTTATTTTTATAGTAGGTATATGCAGAAACACTAGCTGATAAAACATCAGCTGCCAAAGCAATTCCTATAGCTTTATAAGCACTAACACCTAAAACTACGACCAAAATAGGAGTTACTATAGAAGCCGCTGATAATCCAACAAGTCCAATACCTATACCTGCTAATATACCTGCAATTATAAATACTATTATATTAACCACTAATCCCCTCTCCTTTTCATAAAAACTATGGGCATTATATAAAGCTTAACTTAATTAAAGTCTTATATAATACCCATGATAATTATTTTATAGATGTTACATCATATCCCATATCTTCTATGGCATCTTTTATATCCTGATTAGAAGCATCACCTTCAACAGTTGCTTTACCTACTTCTACATCAATTTTAGTTAACCCTTTTACATCTTCAAGTGCTGATTTAACGTGATTAACACAATTTTGACATGACATTCCTTCAATTGTTATTATTTTACTCATTACTATCACTCCTCAAAATATATATTTTTATCACACCATAAATATAAGTAATTTATAGTGTGATAATATTTCTAGGTTAATCATATTTAGGTTTAAAAGTTTTTAATCTTAGTGCATTTAATAGTACTGATACAGAACTAAAGCTCATTGCTAATGCTGCAAGCATTGGGTTTAATAATGGACCACCAAATAAATGTAATCCTCCCATTGCTATTGGAATACCAATACCATTATAAATTAAAGCCCAGAATAAATTTTGTTTAATATTAGTCATTGTTTTTTTACTTAATTGAATAGCTCCAACAACATCTAATATATCACTTCTCATAAGTACTATATCTGCTGATTCCATGGCTATATCAGTACCTGATCCTATTGCCATTCCTATATCAGCACTTGCAAGAGCTGGAGCATCATTTATTCCATCTCCAACCATCAATACCTTTTTACCCTCATTTTGAAGTTCTTTCACCTTTTCAGCCTTCTGTTGTGGTAATACATCTGCCACAACTCTATCTATTCCAATATTTTTTGCTATGGCATTTGCTGTTTTTTCATTATCTCCAGTAACCATAACAACTTCTATTCCCATTTTATGAAGCTCTTTAATAGCTTTCTTACTTGTTGGTTTTACAGTATCTGCTACAGCTACTATTCCTTCTAAAATTCCATCTATAACTATAAACATTGGTGTTTTACCTTGTTCTGCTAATGATTGTGCTTTTTCTACTAAATTTCCAAATGCTATTTTTTTATCTTCTAAAAGAGCTTTATTTCCTAATAAAATGTCTTTACCTTCTACTTTAACTTCAATCCCTTTACCAGGAATAGCTAAGAAATCTTTAACTTCGAAAAGTTTCAATCCTTTTTCTTCTGCAGATTTTACTATTGCCTCACCTAATGGATGTTCAGAAGCTTTTTCAGCTGAAGCAACTAAAGCCAAAATTTCATCTTTTGAATAATTATTAGATAAAACATCTGTAACAACAGGTTTTCCCTCTGTTAAAGTTCCTGTTTTATCAAAAATTATTGAATTTATACTAGCCGCCCCTTCTAATGCTTCACCACTTTTTATTAATACTCCATTTTCTGCACCTTTACCAGTACCAACCATAATAGCAGTTGGAGTTGCTAGTCCTAAGGCACAAGGACAAGCTATTACTAATACAGAAATAAATATTGTTAATGAGAATTCTAATCCTTCTCCACCTAAAAAATGCCATGCTAAAGCTGATAAAATCGCTAAAACTATTACTACTGGAACAAAATATCCTGCTATTACATCAGCTGTTCTAGCAATAGGTGCCTTTGACCCTTGAGCATCTTTAACAAGTTTAACTATTTGAGAAATTACTGTGTCTTTTCCAACTTTAGTAGCCTTATAAATTATTCTACCGTTTTTATTTATACTAGCTCCATAAACTTTATTACCTGCTTTTTTTTCAACCGGTATACTTTCACCAGTTAACATACTTTCATCAACTGAAGTATATCCTTCTATAACCTCTCCATCAACAGGAAGTTTTTCTCCTGGCTTTACAACAATTAAATCTCCAACCCTAACATCATCTATAGATACAATCTTTTCTTCTCCATTAACCATTATTGTTGCAGTTTTAGGAGCTAAACCCATAAGCTTTTTTATTGCATCTGATGTTTTGCCTTTAGTTATAGCTTCTAAGTATTTACCAAGCATAACTAAGGTTATTATTGTAGCTGCTGACTCAAAATATAATTCATGGACATAATGAACTTGTCCTATTGCTATTTTATAGATAGCAAATATTCCATACAAATAAGCTGCACTAGCTCCAATAGCTATTAAGGTATCCATATTAGGACTTCCTATAAAAAGACTTCTAAATCCTACAATGAAGAATTGTCTTCCACAAATAAATACTGCTGTTGTTAAAACTAATAAAATAAGAGCATAATTCATTGGGCTAGTATTAGGATCCATCCATGAAGGTAACTTCATTCCCATCATACTTCCCATTGCAATTATAAATACTGGTATTGTAAAGATAGCTGACCATATTAATTTACGTTTCATTGAACTTAATTCAGTATTTTTTGTGTTTTCATGTCCATCATTCACATTTGTTTCTGGATCTACAAGTTTATATCCTAATTTTTCAACTTTTGCTTTAATTTCTCTTGTTCCAACCTTGTCAGAATCATAATTAAAAGTAACTGTTTCTGCTGCAAAATTTACATTTACATTCTCTACACCATCCATTCTATTCAATCCCTTTTCAATGGCTGCTGCACAAGATGCACATGTCATTCCTTCAACTTTATAAGTTAATTGCTTTTCATCATCTTTAAGTTTATATCCTAGCTTATTAACTTTATTATTAATATCCTCAAAAGAAACCTTGTCTTTGTCAAACTCAACATTTAAAGTTTCTGTAGCAAAATTTACATTTGCACTTTCAACTCCATCAAGTCTACCCAAACCTTTTTCGATGGCAGCTGCACAGGATGCACACGTCATTCCTTCAACTTTAAATATCTCTTTCTTAGTATTATCTTCTACAGAATAACCTAATTTTTCGACTTTTTGTCTTATTTGTTCTAAGTTAATCTTACTCTTATCATAGATTACTTTTAATTCCTCTGTGGCATAATTAACACTAGAACTTTCGACTCCATCCATTTTACCTACAGCTTTTTCAATAGCTGCAGCACAGGATGCACAGGTCATTCCTTTTACCTTGAGTACTCGTTCCATACTTCTGCCTCCTTGGCTACTATTAATTTTTTTATAAAATCAATAGTATATCAGGTTAATCTCTCAATTATTCTAAATTTGCTTTAAGCTACTCAAAACACAGTATTTTGAATCTCCAAAAACAACAGATTCAAATAACTTTATATTTTCTATAGAATTAAATAAATCATTAGAATTTATGTACTTAATTTATTACTTAAATAATAGATTAACTATTTTACTTTATTATTTATTCTAAATTTGCTTTAAATTATTCAAAACACAATGTTTTGAATCCTCAAAAACAACAGATTCAAATAACTTTATATTTTCTATAGAATTAAATAAATCATTAGAATTTATGTACTCAATTTACTGCTTAAATAATAAATCAATTATTTTAATTTACTGTTTATTCTAAATTCGCTTTAAGCTGCTCAAAACACAATGTTTTGAACCACCAAAAACAACAGATCCAAATAACTTTATATTTTCTATAAAATTAAATACATCATTAGAATGCCATTTATATCTTATTTATCTATTAGCTTATTTAATATGCTTAAGATTTCTTCTATCTTTTCTTCTGTAGATTCATTATTATCAAAAGCGCCTTTAACACAATTATGCATATGTTGCTGTAATATTAGTTTGTTAGCTTTTTTTAATAATGCTTGAGAAGCCATTATTTGATTAGAAATATCAATACAGTACCTCTCATCCTCAATCATTTTAATTATTCCTTCTACCTGGCCCCTTGCAGTTTTTAAACATTGTAATGCTTTCTTTTTTTCTGCATTCATTTGCATCACTCCCTATATATTCCACATACAGCACCCCCGCTGGGTGACTGTAATTATATAATACTCCTCGCATTTTCTTGTGTCAACATATTTTTGAACATTTTGTTAACTATATTAACATTTAATTAATACATATGCTTTTATTATGCTCTTTAAAAGTATGTTAAAATTGTTTTATAACCTGATAAGGAGATAATTTAAACTTATGATCAAATTATTAATAATTTCACTTATTTTAATTATATTATTCTCATTAATGTTTGCTTTTAATAAAAATTATAAATATAAAAATCTTCTAATTTTATTTGGGGTAATCATTATTTTTTTTCTATCAATAGTACTTATAAAACCCTCATTTTTTCACTCAAAAATTTTTAAAGAAGAAGAATCAAATAGTAGTTTGAACTTAGATTCAACATTAAATAATAAAGCGAATTTAAATAATTCTCTTAATAATAAAAATATTGGTGATAAGGATAAAATTAGAGTAATAATTTCTGATACAATAAAAAAAGAATTTGGAGAAAATTTTAAATATACAAAGGATTTAATTGATAATGGAACAAATTCCTACACTATTTCACTTTTGTTTGATGACACTAATTATAATAAAGAACAATGTATTAGTTTTATGAAGATCTTGAGCAAGAATCTAGAGAGTTTTAATAATATAAACAGAATAGAAGTTTTCTTTGCTAATAATTTTAAAATTAAATATTCCTTAAGCATAGATGATTTTAATAAAGAGAAAGAAAATATAAAAATAAAAGAAGATTCATTTTAATTGAATCTTCTTTTATTTTTAAGATATGTTATAGTTAAATATTAATTTTTAAGTGACCACTAAGATATTATTACAGCTCTATCTAAAAAAACACGTCTAATCTAAAACATAGTCTATTTTACAATCTTTAAATATTATTAATAGACTAAGCTTCCTGTTTTTATATACATGTTCTTTTCTATATTATTATTTGCTAAAATTGTTGTGTTAGCTTCAATATAAGCACACTCATTAATATTAACATTACTATCAATATTGCTGTTTAAAGCTATAAAAGAATAATCTCCTATTTTCACATTGTTTCCTAAAGAACATTTTTGTTTCAAAATAACATGTTTTCCTATATTCAAATTTCCAATACTAATCAAACCTGGATATATAATAGATCCCTCCCCTATATTGCTCTTATTAATATATTTGATATCCGGGTGGATAATAGTAGCAAACTTCACCTTATTATTCAATTTCTTTTCAATCTCTTTTTTCAATTCACAGTTATCTACTGCTATAATTGTAAACAACTCATTCTCACTCTCTAATCTTTTAAAAAAATAAAATTTATCTTTTTTTCTATGTTCAAAATAAGCACACATGGAATCTAAAGAACCTAAAACATTATAACCATCAATAATTTCTGTTTCTATATCGTTTTTAAGACTTATAAACCCTAATATATTCCATGTATTCCTATTTAAATTTATGCATTCTATTATTTTAATAACTTCTCTACCTATATTTTCAGTCCCAATTATAACAATATCCTTCATCTAAATCCCCCATAAACCATTTAAAATCTATTTATTATCTTAAAACTATTTATTGACCAACTTTTAATATTAATTTACTTATTAAAGATTATTAAAATAAATATTTATTTATTCATAATCAAATTTATTTTACAATTTATGTATATTAATTGTATATTTGTCCATAATTAAAATATCCACGATTAATAAGTAGAAACTTTCTTAGTTTTGTAGTAATTAACGATACTTCCCCCATAATATCTTTAATCACTTCCCCTTTTGTTTGTACAAACTAAGAAGCTACTTATTGTGGATCTTCTAATTAATAAGGACTATTTAGAAAATTTATTTACATAGTAAAATTTCTAAATAGTCCTTTTATAGTTTAATAATATGTAATTTTGAAAATAAAAAAAAGCTTAGTGAATTTTCACTAAGCTTTTGGTGGCTCGAGCAGGAATCGAACCAGCGACACGAGGATTTTCAGTCCTCTGCTCTACCGACTGAGCTATCGAGCCATAAAAGAAAAACCTGGCGACCACCTACTCTCCCACACAGTCTCCCGTGCAGTACCATCGGCTTCTAAAGGCTTAACCGTCGTGTTCGGAATGGGAACGGGTGTTACCCTAAAGAACATCATCACCAGATGTTTGAAAGTTTTTGTTCTTTCAAAATTGCACATATTTAATTTACTATATTTGGTCAAGCCCTCGATCTATTAGTATCGGTCAGCTGAACATGTTACCATGCTTACACCCCCGACCTATCAACCTTGTGTTCTTCAAGGGATCTTACTAGCTTACGCTATGGGAAATCTCATCTTGAGGTTGGCTTCACGCTTAGATGCTTTCAGCGTTTATCCATTCCCGACTTAGCTACCCAGCTGTGCTCCTGGCGGAACAACTGGTACACCAGAGGTCAGTCCATCCCGGTCCTCTCGTACTAAGGACAGCTCCTCTCAAATTTCCTACGCCCGCGACGGATAGGGACCGAACTGTCTCACGACGTTCTGAACCCAGCTCGCGTGCCGCTTTAATGGGCGAACAGCCCAACCCTTGGGACCTACTTCAGCCCCAGGATGCGACGAGCCGACATCGAGGTGCCAAACCTCCCCGTCGATGTGGACTCTTGGGGGAGATCAGCCTGTTATCCCCGAGGTAGCTTTTATCCGTTGAGCGATGGCCCTCCCACGAGGTACCACCGGATCACTAAGCCCGACTTTCGTCCCTGCTCCACTTGTGGGTGTCGCAGTCAGGCTCCCTTCTGCCTTTGCACTCTACGAACGATTTCCGACCGTTCTGAGGGAACCTTTGGGCGCCTCCGTTACTTTTTAGGAGGCGACCGCCCCAGTCAAACTGCCCACCTAACAATGTCCTGTGACCAGATTCATGGCCGCCAGTTAGAATTTCAGTACTGTCAGGGTGGTATCCCAAGGATGGCTCCACTAAGGCTGACGCCCTAGTTTCCTAGCCTCCCACCTATCCTGTACAGACAATACCAAAACTCAATGCTAAGCTACAGTAAAGCTCTACGGGGTCTTTCCGTCCAATCGCGGGTAGCGAGCATCTTCACTCGCACTACAACTTCGCCGGATTTACAGTTGAGACAGTGCCCAAGTCATTACGCCATTCGTGCGGGTCAGAACTTACCTGACAAGGAATTTCGCTACCTTAGGACCGTTATAGTTACGGCCGCCGTTTACTGGGGCTTAAGTTCACACCTTCGCTTGCGCTAAGTGTTCCCCTTAACCTTCCAGCACCGGGCAGGCGTCAGCCCCTATACATCAGCTTACGCTTTAGCAGAGACCTGTGTTTTTGCTAAACAGTTGCTTGGGCCTATTCTCTGCGGCCTACTCTCGTAGGCACCCCTTCTCGCGAACTTACGGGGTCAATTTGCCGAGTTCCTTAACTGTAATTCTTCCGCCGGCCTTAGGATTCTCTCCTCACCTACCTGTGTCGGTTTGCGGTACGGGCACTACTTCTCTCTCTAGACGCTTTTCTTGGCAGCGTGGAATCATGTACTTCGGTTCCGTGGAACCTTCCCCATCACGCCTCAGCATTATGAAAGCGGATTTGCCTACTTTCACTGCCTAAACGCTTAGACTAGCATCCAATAGCTAGCACACACTATCCTCCTGCGTCACGCCATCGATAATAACGATGGTAGTGGTACTGGAATATCAACCAGTTGTCCATCACCTACGCCTTTCGGCCTCGGCTTAGGTCCCGACTAACCCTCAGCGGACGAACCTTCCTGAGGAAACCTTAGGTTTTCGGCCTGTGGGATTCTCACCCACATCTCGCTACTGATGCCAACATTCTCACTCGTAACCAGTCCACCGCTCCTTACGGTACGACTTCAGCCCGGTTACGACGCTCTCCTACCGCTTGAACTAAGTTCAAGCCCGTAGCTTCGGTGGTAAGTTTAGCCCCGTTACATTTTCGGCGCAAGATCTCTCGACTAGTGAGCTATTACGCACTCTTTTAATGAATGGCTGCTTCTAAGCCAACATCCTAGTTGTCTTAGAAATCTCACATCCTTTCCCACTTAACTTACACTTTGGGACCTTAGCTGACGATCTGGGCTGTTTCCCTTTTGACCACGGATCTTATCATTCGTAGTCTGACTGCCGAGCTCAAAGTATGTGGCATTCGGAGTTTGATAAGGTTCGGTAAGCGCTATGCCCCCTAGCCCATTCAGTGCTCTACCTCCACTACTCATACTCGACGCTAGCCCTAAAGCTATTTCGGAGAGAACCAGCTATCTCCGGGTTCGATTGGAATTTCTCCGCTATCCACAGCTCATCCCATGCTTTTTCAACAGCAACGTGGTTCGGTCCTCCACGAGGTTTTACCCTCGCTTCAACCTGGCCATGGATAGGTCACCCGGTTTCGGGTCTACGGCATGCAACTAGTCGCCCTATTCAGACTCGGTTTCCCTTCGGCTCCGTACCTTAAGTACTTAACCTTGCTACATACCGTAACTCGTTGGCTCGTTCTACAAAAAGCACCTCATCACCCTCATAAGGGGCTCTGAGCGGTTGTAGGCACACGGTTTCAGGTTCTATTTCACTCCCCTCCCGGGGTTCTTTTCACCTTTCCCTCACGGTACTGCTTCACTATCGGTCATCAGGTAGTATTTAGCCTTGGGAGGTGGTCCTCCCTGCTTCCCACAAGGTTTCACGTGTCTCGTGGTACTCTGGATCATAACTCGTGGTCTTCTCGTTTCACTTACAGGACTATTACCTTCTACGGTGGAGCTTTCCAGCTCTCTTCAGTTACAATAGCCTCCACTTTTATGTTATGTCCACAACCCCGGAAACAAGTTTCCGGTTTGGGCTCTTTCCCTTTCGCTCGCCGCTACTAAGAAAATCGATTTTTCTTTCTCTTCCTCCAGGTACTTAGATGTTTCAGTTCCCTGGGTTACCTTCATTAAGCTATGTATTCACTTAATGATACATGGGGTTTCCCATGTGAGTTTCCTCATTCGGAGATCTTCGGATCTCAGGCTATGTGCGCCTACCCGAAGCTTATCGCAGCTTATCACGTCCTTCATCGGCTCCTGATGCCAAGGCATTCACCATGCGCCCTTTGTAGCTTGACCTATATTAGTTATAGTTCTCATTTTACAAAGAATAGAAATTGGTTTTGCCAATTTGGCTTGTTGTTTCTATAAATTAAATTATGTGCAATTTTCAAAGAACAATTTTGAGAGATAGTCTCTCAAAATTAAACAGAGATATTATCCAGAATTCATTATCATCTTAGTTATCCTAAGATGTATTCCTTAGAAAGGAGGTGATCCAGCCGCAGGTTCTCCTACGGCTACCTTGTTACGACTTCACCCCAATCGCTGACCCTACCTTCGGCCGCTGCCTCCTTGCGGTTAGCTCACGGACTTCGGGTATTGCCAACTCTCATGGTGTGACGGGCGGTGTGTACAAGACCCGGGAACGTATTCACCGCGACATTCTGATTCGCGATTACTAGTAACTCCAGCTTCATGTAGGCGAGTTTCAGCCTACAATCCGAACTGAGACTGGTTTTAAAGTTTGGCTCCACCTCACGGTATTGCATCTCTCTGTACCAGCCATTGTAGCACGTGTGTAGCCCTACACATAAGGGGCATGATGATTTGACGTCATCCCCACCTTCCTCCTGGTTAACCCAGGCAGTCTCGCTAGAGTCCTCAACTTAATGGTAGTAACTAACGACAAGGGTTGCGCTCGTTGCGGGACTTAACCCAACATCTCACGACACGAGCTGACGACAACCATGCACCACCTGTCACCTTGTCCCCGAAGGGATTTCCTCGATTAAGAGTAATGCAAGGGATGTCAAGTGTAGGTAAGGTTCTTCGCGTTGCTTCGAATTAAACCACATGCTCCGCTACTTGTGCGGGTCCCCGTCAATTCCTTTGAGTTTTAATCTTGCGACCGTACTCCCCAGGCGGAATACTTAATGCGTTAGCGGCGGCACGGAGGTGTTGAAACCCCCACACCTAGTATTCATCGTTTACGGCGTGGACTACCAGGGTATCTAATCCTGTTTGCTCCCCACGCTTTCGAGCCTCAGCGTCAGTTACAGTCCAGAGAGTCGCCTTCGCCACTGGTGTTCTTCCTAATCTCTACGCATTTCACCGCTACACTAGGAATTCCACTCTCCTCTCCTGCACTCTAGATAACCAGTTTGGAATGCAGCACCCAAGTTGAGCCCGGGTATTTCACATCCCACTTAATCATCCGCCTACGCTCCCTTTACGCCCAGTAAATCCGGATAACGCTCGCCACCTACGTATTACCGCGGCTGCTGGCACGTAGTTAGCCGTGGCTTCCTCCTTGGGTACCGTCATTATCTTCCCCAAAGACAGAGCTTTACGATCCGAAAACCTTCATCACTCACGCGGCGTTGCTGCATCAGGGTTTCCCCCATTGTGCAATATTCCCCACTGCTGCCTCCCGTAGGAGTCTGGGCCGTGTCTCAGTCCCAATGTGGCCGATCACCCTCTCAGGTCGGCTACGCATCGTCGCCTTGGTAGGCCGTTACCCCACCAACTAGCTAATGCGCCGCGGGTCCATCTCATAGCGGATTGCTCCTTTGGTTAAAAGATGATGCCATCTCTCAATATTATGCGGTATTAATCTCCCTTTCGGGAGGCTATTCCACTCTATGAGGCAGGTTACCCACGTGTTACTCACCCGTCCGCCGCTAATCCGTTTCCCGAAGGAAACTTCATCGCTCGACTTGCATGTGTTAAGCACGCCGCCAGCGTTCATCCTGAGCCAGGATCAAACTCTCAATTTAAAAGTTTAATCTATACTCATATTACTTATAAAAGAATTGCTGGTTTATGTTAATATCTTCTGTTTAATTTTCAAAGACCATTTCTTCGTCGCCCTCAAGCGACTTTCTTAGTTTAACATCATTAAGAAACTTTGTCAACAACTTTTTTCAAATTTTTCATTTGATGTTTTGTTGTTGTGTCTCTTGCTGACGAGACTTATCTTACCATCTAAGATACTTTTAAGTTAATATATTTCTTTCTTTTAAGAAGAATATGTTTAAATATCTATATTTTTCTTCAAAATACTTTCTTTATCTTATATAGATACACTAGGAGTAGTGTCTTATATAAAATTTACATTCAATATACTTTTTTGTAGAATATTGTATTATTTTTAATATATATTTTTAGTTTATGAATATAAATTATTAATATTTTTCTTGTAAACAACCATTTTTCTATTAATAATTTCCATATTTTTAGCATTTTTTTAATTTCATTTTAAAATTCTATACTTTCACTGTACTTATAAATGAAATTTTCTTACTTAAATATGAAAATTAATATTTAAATAAAGTAACTTAGCTATTTTAATTCTACATTTTACTTCTAAAAAATAAATGCACCTATTTACTAGATGCATTTAAACTATAAGCAAATTCTTCTAGACTATACTTCACATCATCTGTAGGAATAGAATTTTTTCCTATATCCATATAACATGCTGTACAAATAGATATTATAAAAAATGCTACTAAAGAAAATACTACAGTCTTTCTTAAATACTTTATAAACAATATTCCCATTAGCAAGGATATAACTAACCATAGTATTTCTGAAGATACATCTATTTTTAAAGAATTTATAACTACCATCCCTTGCATTACACAGAAAAACAATAAAACTCCTGCTAACAATAAAAATACTGTTATTACAGATGAGAATACGTAAGCTATAACAATATTAAAATAAAAATTCCCTGTAAGATCTTTTTTACTTAATATATAAGATGCTACTATTATATTTACAATTACTATTAATATTATTCCTTTATAGGTTTCCAAAGTAAAGCTTCCAAAGAAATTAACAAGACTCTCTAAAAACATCCCTGCAGTAATATTTCCATTATAAATCCTAGCCTTTGATAACTCTTCAAATTCCATTCCTGATAGTTCACTCATAAAATTTAAAACTACCATTCTCATTATTACCATTATTAAAACAAATAATATTATTTGTGCATTCACTTCTTTTAAATATTTTTTTGATCCTCTTCTTCCCATAAGAAATACCCCCTTTTCTAACTTACCTAAATTATTGACAAGCCATCTTATTTTTAATCAAATAACTTTTATAAATTCAAATAATTCATACTAGAACTAAACTAAGTATGTTCAATTTTATAAGTTTAGTTACTCACACTTAAAATATTTTTACTAACTTGATATTCAACTATTAATAAGAAAGGTTTACCTTATGAAAAATAGTTTTATTTAAAAATCAACATTAACCTAAAAATAAAAAGAGTGTATTAAGATGAATTTAAATTCATCTTAATACACCTTATATAAAATAAATTAATATGAGGTAGCTATTTAGCATTCTATTATACAACTAACAATTTAATTACTTTTCTATTTGTTAATAGTTCCTTGCTTGAAATCTCATCATTAGAATATTTTGCAGCAACTTTAAATATGTTTATTTTAATTTTGAATTTATATTTAGCCTCACCTACTACAACTTCTAGTATCTTATTTCCACTTATTCAAATTTATATTCCTTCTTAGTATTTATGATACTTATAGTTGTAATGTTAAACATTATTTTCTAGATTATTGATAGAACTATTATTAAATTTAACCTCATTAATAATATTTTTTGAATTTTACCTATTAAAATACTTGCAGGTAATTAGCCACTAACTATTATCAGAATACTCTTCTTACTGATACCTATTCCCCTTTAAAATACCTCTAAACCTTTACATATATATTGTATTGTTTTACTACATAATAAAACATGTATTTTCTATACTAGTTCATGTATTAATTTTACATCTATTACACTTTATTGAATAAAAACACCTATATTAACTATTTATTAACCATTTATTTAAAATTCTCTCCAAAGTTTTCAAAATGTTTGTGGTTATGTCTAAGGTTTTTAAGGTATAATTTGTTGAAATTATTACAAAACTTTCGAAAAATATATTAAAGATAGGTGATTAAATGAACAAACTTAAAATAGTATCTTTGTTTATGAGTAGCTTTTTAGTATTTAGTGCTATTTCAGCACCATTAGTAACTAAAGCTAATCCCGAAGTTAATAAATTGCAGGAAGAGAAAAGACAGATTACAGAAGAAAAAGAAGTTCAAAAGGGAAAACTAGATGAAATCAAAGATAGTATAGATGCTAAACAAGCTGAACTTGATTCAGCTCAAGCTAAAGTTGATGAATATGAAAATAAAATAGAAAATTTAAATAACGAAATATCTTCAACTGACTCTGAAATAAATAAAATAAAAAAATCAATTGAAGAAAACACTAAAGAAATCGAAAAAGCTCAAAAAGAACAAGAATTAAAGAGAGAAATCCTAGGAGAAAGACTTAGAAATGTTTATAAGTCTAATTTAAGTGATAAATTTTTATACATTATTCTTGAATCTAAAAGTTTTGGAGAACTCTTTTCTAACATAGCTAATATAAAAACACTTGTTAAAACAGATAACAAACTTATTGATGAAATTGAGGCTCTACAAAAAGAGCTTGAAAGTAGACAATCTGAACTTGAAAGTTCAAAATCAACACTAGATAGTAAGAAGAATGAACTTGTTGCTAAGGAAGAGAGCTTAAAAGAAGTTAAGGCTGAACATGAAAATACACTAAATACTTATAAATCTCAATTAAGTGAATTAGAAAGCCTAGAAGACGAAAAAAACGCTGAATTAAAGGCTCTAGCAGCAAAAGAAGACGAAATAGAAAAGGAAATACAATCATATTTTTCTCCTGCTCCAGCTTCTGAAAATAATAATTCTTCATCAGACGGTTCAAATACTGTAACAGAAAGTTCTTCCGGCGGATTCATAAGACCAGTAGCTTCTTCATCTATAACAAGCTCATATGGCCCGAGAGTACATCCTGTTACTGGACAATATAAAGTTCATACTGGTGTAGACTTTGCAGCATCCACAGGAACACCATTTGTTGCTGCAAAAGACGGTGTAGTAACTACTGCAACATACCATCCTGCTTATGGAAACATGGTTATTATAGATCATGGTGGTGGCGTTAGTACACTTTATGCTCACGCATCTGAATTAAAAGTCTCTGCTGGGCAAAGAGTAAAACAAGGACAAGTTGTATCTCTAGTTGGTTCTACAGGATATAGTACTGGTCCTCATGCACATTTTGAAATCAGAATTAATGGACAACATGTAAATCCAATGAATTATATTTAAAACAAAGAGGGATAGTCATATGACTATCCCTCTTTAAATTTTTCAAAACTTATCATAAATATATTTTTTAACTTATTAATCTAAATTTAAATTAGAATACTTTTATTTTACTATTTCTTTTAGATAATCAATGAATCCATCTTTTAACTCTGGTTTTCTTAAAGCATATTCAACTGTCGCTTTTAAAAACCCAAGCTTATCTCCTACATCATATCTTTTTCCTTGAAAGTTATAAGCATATATAGCTTCATAGCTTAGCAGCTTTAAAAGAGCATCTGTAAGTTGTATCTCTCCACCCTTTCCTGGTTCTGTCTCAGCAAGTATTTCAAATATCTTAGGGGTTAATATATATCTTCCTAAGATTGCTATATTAGAAGGTGCTTTATCCCTATCTGGTTTTTCAATCAAATCAGTTACTTTATATACATCTCCTTCAATGTGAATTCCTTTAACTATTCCATACTTATTAACATCATTCTCCGGAACTTCTTGTACACCTAGTATACTTGTATGATATTCATTATAGCAACCAATTAACTGTTTTAAACAAGGATATTCATCATTATAAACAACGTCGTCTCCTAAAAGAACAGCGAAAGGTTCATCTCCAACAAAAGTTTTAGCACAATTTATAGCATGTCCTAATCCTTTTGGCTCTTTCTGTCTTATATAATATATATCAACCATATCAGTAATATCTTTAACTAAGCCTAACAGTTCACTTTTTCCTGCTTTTTCAAGTTCATATTCAAGCTCCACTGACTTATCAAAGTGATCTTCTATACATTTTTTGTTTCTTCCTGTTACTATTAGTATCTCTTCTATTCCTGATTCTACAGCTTCCTCGATTATATATTGAATCGTTGGTTTATCCACTATTGGTAACATTTCTTTAGGTTGTGCCTTAGTAGCTGGTAAAAATCTTGTTCCTAATCCAGCAGCAGGAATAATAGCCTTTTTTATTGTTTTTCTTCTCATTTCATACTCCTGTAATACTCCATATT
Source organism: Clostridium sp. LIBA-8553 (assembly GCF_057782465.1). Lineage (NCBI taxonomy): Bacteria > Bacillati > Bacillota > Clostridia > Eubacteriales > Clostridiaceae > Clostridium > Clostridium sp. LIBA-8553. Next base: position 142,245 of record NZ_CM173489.1, on the reverse strand, counting down.
TTTTAAATGATAGAATTAATAACAAATATATTATTTATTATACGCTTATTTTTTTAATTTATAAAATATCTATAATAAGATATATTTTATATTATTTTTTCCTTTAATACTTGATTTTGACAATAACATAAAATATAATGAAAGCGTTAACATATTAATAACTATTTTAACTATTCATACATATTTAAGAAACATTTGAAAGGAAGGTTTTATGAAAAATTCAAAAATCACTTCGATTATACTATCAGCAATAATAGGTATTGGTGTTGGAACTGGTGGTACTTTAGTTTATGAAAATCACCAAACAGCAAAGGAATTATCTCAAATAGAACAAACTACTGAAACTAACGCTACAGAGCAACTTATTAAAGGAAATGTTTTAGCAACTTTATGGCAACAAAATTCAGGAGAGGTAAAAGCTCTAAGATACGAAGCATATAACTCTGGAAAAAGATATATTGATGAATTAGTCAAGGAACCTACTGATAAACCATATGCAGTTACTCTAGATATTGATGAAACAATAATAGATAACTCACCTCATGCAGGATATGAAATAAAAAACAATGAACTATATTCTAAAGAAAACTTTGGAGAATGGGTTCAAATGGCTGATGCTGCTGCAATAGATGGAGCTAAAGATTTTACTGATTATGCAAAGAGTAAAGGGCTTGAAGTTTTTTATGTATCTAATAGAAGTGAAGAAAAAGAACTTGATGCTACAATTAAAAACATGAAAAAACTGGGCTTTGTAAATGCTGATAAAGATCACGTACTTTTAAAAACAGATACAAATAGCAAAGATGCTAGATGGAATAAAATAAAAGAAAACTATAATCTTGCAATTTATTGTGGAGATAACTTAGGAGATTTTCCTGATGGATATGATAATAAATCAAATGAAGAAAGAAGAGAAATTGTTGATAAAGAGGCTCAATTCTTTGGAACAAAATACATTGTAATTCCAAATCCAACTTATGGTGACTTTGAAAACGCAGTTTATGGATATGACTTTAAGAAATCTCCTGAACAAAAACAAAAAGATAGACTAAATAGTATAAAATCATTTAAATAAAAATTCACTAATCACTTATAATATATAGTTTTTAACCTTTAATTTACATAATTTATAAATAACAATAGAAAGTCTATACTACTTTAAGGTAGTATAGACTTTCTATTTATAATTAAAATATATAATATAAAATCTAAGTATCAAGTCTCTTAAAATTAATTGTAGTATCCATAGTCTAAAGATTTTCTCTTTAAACATTAGAGTTAATAAGCATTATATTGGTTTATTGCCTTTAAGATTAATATTATATTTTCTTTCTTTATATTCTTTTAATCTTTCACTTTGTTCTTCAACCACAATCCTATCTATTATATTGCTTAGCTTAAGAACTTCTTGAGTGCAGCCATATTTTTGATATAAACCTGCTAATAAATCCTTTAACTCCTTTGTAAACATCTTATCATACTCTCCCTTTTTAATTTTAATATCATCCTCCAATTAAAACTCTCCAATTTCTTTACTTAATAAAGATTTAAATAAATGTAATAAATCATCAAAGCCACTTATATTAAAAGCTCATAATTAAACGGAACTTGTAATTTATTATAACTTTAAATAATAAATTATCATTAATTATATTTTAAAATCATTTACCAAATTAGTAAATAACATTCAAATTACAAAATTCGACCATGTATATTTATTAATTTAACATTACTTTTTATAATATTTATTCTTCTATGCTAGCAACTTATTAATAAAATGTTAAATTATTCTATCTCAATTTATTTATATTATCTATTTTTATAATTTTTATCCTTTTTTTATTTTTAATATAATATTTAAATTAAAATAAATACCTTAAAATGTAAATAAATTGTATTTTTATACAAAATAAGTCTTATTTTTTTCGTAATTATTAAAATTTGTATAAAAGTTTAATAATTATTTTTGAAATAATTTTAATAAACTAAGATTTTTCTGCTTAAGTGCTATTATGTAAATAAAAATAACTAATTATTAAATTTTAAATTGAGAAGAGATGCTTTATATATTTAAGCATCTCTTCTCAATTTTATATCTTAACTTGCGCCAATTTTAAATAAAAAAACTATTTTCTAAACTTATAACTCAATAAACTTCTTTTAACATACTTTTATGTGCTAAGGAAGTTTATTTCCTGCTGCTCTATAAAGTTCATACCATTCTTCTCTGCTTAATACTATATCTGAAGCTTTACATATAGCTTTGATTCTATCTCTATTAGTAGTTCCAACAATAGGTTGCATCTTAGCTGGATGTCTTAATATCCAAGCAATAGCAATAGCTTCTTTGGTAACATTATATTTTTTTGCAAATTCATCTATTTTATCATTAAGCTCCTTAAACTTAGGATTATTTAAGAATACACCTTCAAAGAATCCATATTGGAAAGGAGACCATGGTTGTATTGTTATATCATTTAAACGACAAAACTCTAAGACACTTCCATCCCTATCTATTGAAGGAGCTATTTCCATGTTAACATTCAACCCTGAATCTATCATTCCAGTGTTAGTTAAGCTAAGTTGAAGTTGATTAGCTATTATATTATCTTTTAAAAACTTATTAAGTAATTGTATTTGCATGGGATTTTGATTACTAACTCCAAATTTTTTAACCTTACCACTATTGCTTAAAATTTCAAAAGCTTCAGCAACCTCCTCAGGCTCCATCAATGTATCCGGTCTGTGTAAAAGTAAAATATCTAAGTAGTTAGTTTTTAATCTTTTTAAGATCCCATCTACAGAATTTAATATATGCTCTTTAGAGAAATCAAAAAATCCAGGTCTTATTCCGCACTTACTTTGAATTATAATTTTTTCTCTAATGCTTGGATTCATATCAATTGCATCTGCAAAAACTTCTTCTGATTTTCCTTGTCCATATATATCTGCATGATCAAAAAGAGTTATCCCCTCATCTAATGCAGTATTTATAAGTAAATTAGCCTCTTTCTTAGACATATCTGCAATTCTCATACATCCTAAAGAAATTTCTGAAGCTATTACCCCACTATTACCTATGTTTATATTCTTCATAAAAAACCCCTCCTAATACCAAATCCTTTTAAAGTCTATTATACTAAAAAATATGAATTTATTATGTTAACTTTAATGTAAACTATAAAAATTCTTAATGCTAAACTTTTAAAAGATTATTAAAAGATTAATCTATTAAAATAATATTTAAATCTATTTATATAAAAGAAAGTAGCTTATTTAAATTGTTAATTTCAACAACCTTTAAGCTACTCCATTAAAAAATTCAAATCATTCTTTTAGTTAAAAATATTCCTTCTATATCTATTTAAAAAATCAGTTTATTTTATATTTTCTCCATTAGTTTTTATAACATCTTTATACCAATAGAAACTATCCTTTTTATATCTATTTAAAGTTCCATTATCTGTCTCATCTCTATCAACATATACAAATCCATACCTCTTCTGGTATCCATTTAACCAACTTAAAAGATCTGTAAATGACCAAGTACAATATCCTATTAAGTCTACCCCATCAGTTATTGCTTCTCTACACGCTTTTACATGAGCTTGTAAATAATCAATTCTATATTGGTCGTGAATTTCATTGCCTGCTTCTAAAGTATCAAAAGCACCTAGTCCATTTTCAGTAATAAGTATAGGTAAATTATATCTATCTGTTATTCTTCTTAATCCTATTCTTAATCCCTCTGGGTCTATAGTCCAATCCCAGTCTGTTGCTTCTAAATACTTATTTTTAACTGTTTTATATACTCCAGGAATTCCACTATCTTGTGTAGTACCTTTCTTACCACTATTATTAAATGTTCCTTCTCCAACTCCACCTTCTAATGGATTTTCCTCATAAGTTGTTGTTTGATAGTAGTTAACACCCATAAAGTCAGGTCTTCCCTTCTTTAACAACTCAATATCACCTTCTTCTATAGTAGGTGTTAATCCTTCTCTAGCTAAGTATTTCCATGCTCTAATCGGATATTCTCCATTACAATAAACTTCTAACCACCAATCATTATTTAAAAGTTCGGCATTTTCTCCAGCTAATATGTCCTCTGGATTTGGTGAATTATAGTATGAAGGTGAATAAGCAAAGCTAGGCCCTATCATTCCCTTTAAATTAAGTTTTCTGAATGAGTCTATTGCTTTAGCATTAGCTAAGTTAGCTATATGGTTAGCTTCATACATTCTTTTTAAATCCTTAACTCCAGGAGGATGAAGAGCTATGGCATATCCTAATTTTATGAATATATTTTGCTCATTTAAAGTAACCCAATACTTTACTCTATCTCCAAAGGCTTTAAATAAAGTTACTGCATAGTTATTAAAATCCTCAATTATTTCCCTAGATTCCCATCCATTATATTCATCCATAAGAGCTTGAGGTAAATCCCAATGATATAAAGTTATAATTGGTTCTATATTATTTTTAATTAATTCATCTATTAAATTATTATAGAAGTCTAATCCCTTTTGATTTACTTCTCCTTTTCCTTTTGGATATATTCTTGGCCAACTTATAGAAAATCTATAAGCTTTTAAACCCATCTCCTTCATCAAGGCTACATCTTCTTTATATCTATCATAATGGTCAACTGCAACATCACCGTTGGTTCCTTTAAAAGTTGTTCCAGGGATTTTAGTATAAATATCCCAAACTGAAGGTCCTTTTCCATCCTTATCCCAAGCTCCTTCAATTTGATACGCCGCTGATGCAGAGCCCCATAAAAAGTTCTTATTAAATTTATCAAGATTTAAATATTTCATAAAAAAACACTCCCTTTCATCTCTTAATGAAATCATATCATAAAGAAAATTTAAAATGTTTAATATGAAAATAAGTGTCACAAGTAACTTTATTTTGTTACTTGTGACACTTTTAAAACACCTTGTTACTCTTGCAATTTCTCGCTAATCTTTCGATTATATAAACTGTTGGGAGATGTGATGTTACATCATTATACTCAAGAGAACTTCCCGCTTCATAATAATATCTTTCCTGACTTATGTAATAATTTATTGTATAATCAGTTAATTTAGCCAATGTATTGCTTCGCTTATTTGTTATACTTAACGTCTCTACCCCTAAAGACTTAAGCTTTTCTACCATTCCTATTATTGAAGAATTTTCTCCAGAAACAGATAAAATTATAGCCATACTATTATTTAATGATTTTGTATTTATAGGATAAAAAGGATCATCAATATGTATTGAAAACTTACCAAAATAGGACATATATTTAGCTGCATAAGATGCCATAGCTCCTGAACTTCCTATTCCAATAAATAATATTGTATCTTTATTTTTAATTAGTTCTTTTAATTCATCAACTTGTTTATTTATGCCTTCTATATTTTTTAAAAACTCATCAAAATAATCTATTTTCTCAAAGGCAGTGGATAATTTTTCTTCTTTTAAATTGTTTTTAAGAAAGGTCTTAAATTCACTAAAACCACTAAATTCATTCTTCTTACAGAACCTTAAAATAGTGGCTGTGGAAACATGAACTTCATCGGCCAATTCTCTTATTGTCATGTAAACTACCTTTTCTTTATTTTCTAATATATATTTATAAACATCTAATTCCAAGTCATTTAAATCTGATATATTAATATTAAAAATTTTTCTCACCTCTAAGCCTCATTTAGTTTAAATTTACATTTTAATTATAAACTAAACATATTATATGAGCCATTTTCTCTTTTGGTTAAAAATAGTTTAATTATCTTTATAAATCATGACTTCATTTACTAAAATATTATCAAAATATAAGTAGTCTTCAAAAGTTAATTTATTAGGATAACTAAGAACAACTGAATTTATATCTTCAGATAATCTCCTATAAGCTGGGTGCTTATGCATGTATATATTCTTCTTAAACCCAAGCTCTTCATAAGAAATAACTCTTGAAATAGTTTCATCATCTGCTATTTTGTCTAGTTCTATTATAGTTGGTCTATTATCTTCACAAAGTTTTGAAAGAATTTCGCATTCATACCCAGAACACTTTAATTCCTTATCCCAACCTAGGTGTTCCACATACCTAAAGGTGTCCAAATCCCAATAGAAAATTATTCCAACAACTCTTTTTTTAAATATAGCTGCCAAGCACTTAAAATCTTTGTTTTTCATAGCTTCTTCTTGCATCTTTAGGCTTCTTTGTTTATAAATTGGAAAGCTACTTTTATAGATTTTCCAAACATCGTCCCAATAATAATCATCTACACTTTCAACAATTCTAAAACGCATATCCCTTACCCCCAAAAACTTCCTATAATAAACATTATACCATATAATGTAATATTTTACATATATAGCACAATATTTTTTTATTTATCTTTGCAGATTAACATATAAAATAGAAGAAAACACTCGTTTTTTGTAAAACAAGTGTTTTCCTATTGTATAATTTATATATATTTTAAAGAAATCATTTAACTATTTTAATTCTGGCCAGAATTCCTTATTAGCTTCTATTAAATCATCTAATATTTCCTTAGCAACTGTTGCACTTGGTACAGTTTTTGATAAAGTTAAAGCTTGCCATAATTTTTGATATGATTTTTCTGCCCAAGCTTCTACAACTAGCTTTTCAACTGCTACTTGTTGTTCCATTAACCCTTTTTGGAATCTTGGAATATCTCCAACAACTAATGGTTCTGGTCCATTTGATCCTACTATACAAGGTATTTCAACCATTGCAGTCTTATCAAAGTTTTCTATAGCTCCGTTATTTTCAACTATAAGTAACATTCTTTCTTGAGTATTAAATGCTATAGCTCTTGCTAAATCAACTATATATGAAGCATGTTCATCAATGTGTAATCCTGATCCTTCAGCAGTTCCTTTCTCTATAACTTTTCTACATTCTCCAAATACAAATTTTTCTCTTCCATCCATAACTTCATTTGCTCTTGTATAATTTTTATCTGAATGATTTACAACATAATCTTGGAATAAATAATATTTTAAATAAGTATTTGGTAGATGAGTTGGATCTACTGCTAGTATATCTTTAGCCTTAGCAAAAGTATCATTCCAACTTGCTTCTGAATGTTGGTTTTCATCTATGTCAACGATGTAACCATGTTTAGCTACATGTTCTTTTAATCTTGGCATTAAATCATTACCTTCTTTATCTCTGATGCTTGACCACCATCCAAAGTGATTTAAGCCATAGTATTTAACTATCATATCTTTTCTTGATTCTAATCCTAAAATTTGAGCCATATGAGTTTCTATACCTATTGGCATATCACATATATTTAAAACCTTTGAATTTGGTTTTAACTTTCTTGTAGCTTCAGCAACTATAGCTGCTGGATTTGAATAGTTAAGCATCCATGCATTTGGTGAATATTTTTCCATGTAATCTATTATTTCTAATATTCCACCAATTGATCTCATACCATAAGCTATTCCTCCTGGTCCACAAGTTTCTTGTCCAACTACACCATGTTTTAGTGGAATTTTTTCATCTAATTCTCTCATAGCGTATTTCCCAACTCTTATGTGAGCCATTACGAAATCTATATCAGTAAATGCTTCTTCTGGATCTACTGTTGCTAAGAACTCTATTTCTGGAGCTCTTTCTCTTAATAATATTTCACAAGCTTTTGCTATTGTTTCTTGTCTCTCAGCATCATTATCATAAAATTTAATCTTTCTTATTGGGAATTTATCTAAGTTATCTAATAACATTAAAACTATTCCTGGTGTAAATGTACTTCCGCCACCTGCTATAACTATTGAAAATTTCTTCATAAAAATCTCCTCCTAAACTATACCTTGATTTATTTCAAAATCTTTTTAGTTCGTTTCTATGAGTTAATAATAACAAAGCTTTTTTCTGTACACAACGTTTTCAGCGACTTTAGGGAATAGTATCACCCATTAGTACATACTCTCATTTACTGTGAAATTTCACAGGTCAATTAAACTTCTTCTTAAGTAGCTTATAGAGTAATTTTAAGTGATGTTTTTAATATAAAAACATCACTTTTTACACTTTTCAATATCTTATTTTCACATGTTACATAATTTATATAAAAATCTAATAAGCATACAATATAATTCTAATCCTTCATAAACCTCATCATGATTTTTATCTATTCTCTCTAAATCATCACTACAAACTGGAACCTTTTTCTCTTTATCTAAACCTATAAAAAACTTACTAATTTCTTCTTTTTCTAATCTCTCTTTAATTTTATATAAATGCTCTTGTGAATTCTCTAAGGAAATTATTATAATACAATCATCACCCCTTATTAAGCTTAAAACAGCATCAATTTCATCAGCTTTATAAAAATCAAAAATATACTTGCCTAAAGAAGTAAAAGCTCTTTTTAGTTCCTGTCCTAATATTGTTGAACTTATTCCTTTTCCATAGATAAATATTCTATTGCTTCTATTTATTCTTTCAACGAAATCTCCACATGTTCCCTCTTCTATAAGGTTTAACATTGTTTCATTTTGAGCCTTGTTATCCTCTATTGCCTCTCTTAATAAACTTAATTTTTCCATATAAATCATCTCCAAATCTATAATTTTATCTATAAAAAAGTTCAGGGCTGCACCTAAAAATGTACAACCCTTACTTAATATAAATATTTTTAATTACTTATTAGTTTGAGTTAATAGACCTTCGAACTCCTCTCTAACACTTGGAACAGAAAGTCCAACTATAATCTGAATAGCCTTTCCTTTTTTTACTAAGCCATGTGCTCCAGCAGCTTTAAACACTGATTGATCCTGAACCTTTTCTGGATCTTTAACAGAGATTCTCAATCTAGTAGCACAGTTAGTAACATCAACTATATTTTCACTTCCCCCTAAGGCTTTTAAGAATACTGCTGCTTTATTTGATTCATTTACCTCTCCAGCCTTCTTATTCTTATAATCAGCCTTAGTATACAACTTAGTTTCTTCATTATCATCTTCTCTTCCTGGAGTTTTAAAGTTAAACTTAAGTATTAGGAATCTAAATACAAAGAAATATATTCCTGTAAATATTAATCCGATAACTATTTGAGCTATATATGTGTTAGCATGATATTTGAATAATGGAATCCAGTTTAATGCGGCCCATTCTATAAGACCACTTCCAAAGTTTCCAACAACTCCAAAGGCATAAGAAACAGCTGAAAGCGTGGCTGCCAATAATGAATGTACTAAGAATAAAGCCGGTGCTATAAATAAAAATGTAAATTCTAAAGGCTCAGTAATTCCTGCAACTACAGCTGTAAGTGTGGCCGGTATTAAAAGACCTGCAACCAACTTTTTCTTGCTTGGCTTAGCAGTAAAATAAAGTGCTAACGCTATTCCTAAAGATCCAAATACCTTAGATAAACCATGAAGGGCAAATCCTCCTTCTGGGAACATTTCTTTTAGACTTTGTGCTGAAGTAGCAAACTCACCTAAATGTGTTGCCCAATAAACATTTATTCCACCATTAACTACAGCTGAATCAAATATAAAAGGTGAATAAATAAAATGATGTAATCCTGTTGGTATTAAAAATCTTTCAAGGAATGTATAAACCCATACTCCTATAACTCCTGATGAAGTCAAGAATCCTTGCATTGAAGCAATTATTCCCTGTATTTTTGGCCAAATAAATGCCATTAAGAATGCAACAGGTATCATAACGAAAAATGCTATCATAACTACAAAGGAAGACCCTTTAAAAGTTCCTAGGAATTCAGGTAGTTTAACATCAAAGAACTTATCATGTAAATAAACAACTATACCTGCTATTAATATTGAACCAACCATACCAGTATCTAAAGTCTTTATTCCAGCTATTAAAGTTAAACCAGAACCGCCTCCTACTTCTTGTAAAAAATCGACCCCGAAAGTTGATCCCCACATTGTAAGAATGGCATTTAGAAAATAATTAAAAGTTAAGTAAACAACCAAAGCCTCCATACATGCACGTGCCTGTTGTTTCTTAGCAAGACCAATAGGTAACCCAATAACAAACAATAGTGGTAACTGTCTAAAAACAGTCCATGCTCCCTCTTCTAACAATGTCCAAACCTGAACCCAAGTACTTCCCTCAGCTGCTATGCTTCCCATAATTTCTGGATTCTTAAACAGGATTGCTAATCCAACCATTATACCTGAGAAAGCAAACAACAGTACTGGCGTAAACATTGCGCCACCAAATCTTTGAATTTTTTGCATCATAAACCCTTATACCCCCAATTTCATATATACAATTTTTCCCTTAAATATTTCTGTAAGAGAATAATATCAACTCTACAAAACGTTTTCAATAAGATTAGCTTCTTTAGGTACTTTTCTCTTATTGTTGTTATTAGTAACATTTACTGTGAATTTTCCCACTTAAAAATTTAATAAAAAGAGTTATATTTACTATTATTAATTTTAAATGATTATCTGAAATTAACACTACCTTAAAATATAATTACAAAACAAAATAGACCATATCAAATAAGTCCCTAAATCTCATAAATTTTAGGGTTTATTTGATATGATCTACCAAATGGGTTATATCTAAAATTAATCTATATCTTCCTTTTTTAAATCATTTTTATACATTGAATATTTTAAGAATATCATCTCTGCAAGAGTAAAAAATAAGGCTGTTGATTCGTATTCTTTTCCTCCACCTAAATCATGCCTTGATGTATTTATGTATAAATTTTCATCACTTAATCTAGCTAAGGCATTATTCTTCAATTTTGTTATAGATATTATAGGAACATTTCTTAACTTAAATTGCTTAGCTAAAGCCTTAATATGATTTGATTCTCCAGTTAATGATATTAAAATTATTAAATCTTCATCACTTATTGTATTTAAAATCATATCAGCCTCAGCTTCCCCCTGTATATTATATATACATTCCTGACCTGATAAGAAAATCCTTTTTAGTTCAGCCGCAACTGCTGACTGTACTGCCCCAGTTCCATAAACAAATATTCTTTTAGCATTGTACATAAGACTACAAACACTAGAAAAATCTTTTTCTTGCATATCATTTATGAATTTTGTTATATCATTACAAACAACCTTTAAATAATCTCGCTCTTCAACTTCTTTATCTTCACTCTCCCATTTTAGATATATCTTAAGCTCGCTATATCCTTTTAGTGAAAGTTTCTGTGCAAATCTTAAAACTGTTGTTCTAGACACATTACATCTATTTGCTAACTCATCAATGGTTAGATTGCAACAATCTTTTTTATTATTAAATACATATTTCCAAATATGCAAATCGCTATGATTTAATTTATCATAATGTTTGTTTACAAGCTCTTCTAATCTCATACTAGCCCTCCAAATAATACAAATAACTTAAATGTCATTATTTATAAAATCCGTTTATATATGAACAAATTTTAGTTTTTTACAATTAATCTACATTAAAATTATCTCTTGCTTTAATAATACCATAGTTTTACTATTTTTGAACTCCTCTACATTAATGCATTATTTATTCAACCAAACAATTTTATTCTATAAATTTTTTAAATACCTGTAATTTTTAATAAGATTATTTTTTTAATCAATATTTATTTTAGATAAAACGGCAAGACAATCTTGATTGACATCTAATAAAAAAAACACCATGAGGACCTTGCTCCATGGTGTTTTTAGGTATTTGAGTCAATTGTATGCTTGTATTATAAAAGTTGTTCAAACTCTTCTCTAACTTGAGAGACTGATAAACCTATTATTACTTGAATAGCCTTTCCATTTCTAACAACTCCAAGAGCTCCAGCAGCTTTAAACGCTGCATCCGAAGCTAATTTACTTTCATCTTTTACAGTTAAACGTAAACGAGTTGCACAGTTTGTAACATCTACTATATTCTCTTTTCCTCCTAAAGCTTCTAAAATCGCTTCAGCTTTTTGAGCTGTTTTATTTTTACCGGATTTGTTTTCACTTCTTGATTCTTCACCTTTTTTAGCTTTGTAATCAGCTTTAGTGTATAGTTTAGTTTCTTCATCATCATCTTCTCTACCTGGAGTCTTAAGATTTAATTTAAGTATGAAGAATCTAAATACAAAGAAATATATTGCTGTGAAACATAGTCCTATAGCTATTTGAATTAAATATGTTTGCCAATGATTCTTAGCTAAAGGTATCCAGTTTTGGGCAGCCCATTCAATTATTCCTCCACCAAAGTTACCTGCTACTCCAAAAGCAAATTCTGTAGCTGCTAAAGTAGCTGCTAAGACTGCATGTATAACAAATAGTATTGGTGCAACGAATAAGAATGTAAATTCTAATGGTTCTGTGATACCAGCTAATATAGCTGTTAATGTTGCTGGTATTAATAAACCTGCGACAATTTTCTTTTTATTAGGCTTAGCTGTAGCATATAATGCTAAGGCTATACCTACTGAACCAAATATTTTTGAATGTCCATGTAAAGCAAATCCACCTGCTGGGAATAACTCTGTTAAGCTTTGTTGTGACATAGCATATTGAGCTAAGTGTTGAGGCCAATAAGTAGCTATTCCCCCTTCTACAACGGCTGGTCCAAATATAAATGGTCCATAAATAAAGTGATGTAATCCTGTTGGTATTAATATACGTTCTAGGAATGTGTATATCCAAACCCCTACTATTCCTGATGAAGCTAAGAATCCTTGTAATGAATTAATTCCATTTTGAACTGCTGGCCATACTAAACAAATTATGAATGCTGTTGGAATCATTACAAAGAATCCTATCATAACTACGAAAGATGATCCTCTGAATATTCCTAAGTACTCTGGTAATTCTGTATCAAAGAAACGATTATGTAACCAAACAGCTATACCAGCTATTAAGATTGCTCCTATCATACCAGTATCAAATGTTTTAATACCGGCTATAGTTGTTAATCCACTTACTCCACCAACTTCTTGTGCAAAGTCAACTCCGAAAAATCCACCCCATTGAGTTAGCATTGAATTAACAAAGTAGTTAAAAGTTAAATATGTAACTAAAGCTTCCATACAAGCCCTTGCTTGAGCCTTTTTAGCTAATGCTATTGGTAAACCAACAACAAATAGTAATGGAAGTTGTCTAAATACTGTCCATCCACCTTCTTCAATAAGTGTCCAAATTTGATACCATAAAGTACCTTCATTTGCAATTGGTCCTACTATGTCTGGATTTTTGAATAGAATACATAGTCCTACTGTTATACCTGCAAAAGCAAATAGTAAAACTGGTGTAAACATTGCAGCTCCAAAACGTTGAATTTTTTGCATCATTCTTTACCACCTCATTTTATAAATCCTATTGTTACCCTTAACTTAAGTATTTTAAGAAACCCATAATACTTAAGTTATATTTTATAAGTCCAAGTACAGTTCATACTTTATCTACTTAAATGAACTTTTCTTGTACGATTTGTTAATTAAATAATAGCAATCAATGATAACATTTACAATACTATTCATATACTCTGTTCCTAGTTTCATAACAATGCAACTTTTTCCAGAAAGTTGTGAAATTTCACAACTTCATTTTTATATATGCAACTAGTTCTTATCTATAGATTATTACCATATGGTAGTTTTAAAAGGTAAGGAGAAAATTTTATGATCGGTTCATTAGCTGCAATTTTAACAACAGCATCCTTTATTCCTCAAGCGATAAAAGTAATAAAAACTAAAGATACCTCAGGTATATCTCTTATAATGTATTCAATGTTTACAATGGGTGTTTTTCTTTGGATTATCCATGGCTTTATAATGAATGATTTAGCTGTTATCTTAGCTAATTCTTGTACTTTTATATTTGCCATAATAATATTATTCTTTAAGATTAAATATAAGGATGGTATTAAGAATAGTGTTGTTGAATAAAATATCTGTAAATAAGTTTTAAGAAGAATTACAAGATATTAACTTTAGTATATAGTTAAACATTTTTTACTAAAAAATTTTAAGAATACATTTATATTTATGCTAACTTAAAGTTTATTTAGTATAAAAGGTTTATATCAAAGCTACTTATTTCTATAATTACTCTGATATAAACCTTTTTACTTATTTCATCTTATTTAATTATTAATCCTTAAATATTTTAATTTTCCAAGAATTTATTGTTTTTCTAGCTTGTCCGATAGTCAATGATAATTCATCAAATACAAAGCCATCTTTTTCTTTTAAAATTTCCATAAGATGTCCAATTCTAGGTAATCTCAAATTAACTTTTCTTATAGTCTCCTTTTTAGAAAATACCTCTTTAGGATTTCCGTGTAATATTACTTTTCCTTCTTGCATAACAAAGACATTATCACAATATAATGGCACAATATCTATATCATGAGTTGCTATTATTATTGTTATTCCAAGCTCATTTTGCATTTCCACCAATAACTTCATTATTTCGGAAACGCCCATTGGATCTAAACCTGCCGTTGGCTCATCCAATATTAAAACCTTTGGTTCCATAACTAGAACCCCTGCAATTGCTACTCTCTTCTTTTGACCAAAGCTTAAACAATGAGTTGGTTTATTTTTTAGATGTTCTATACCAGTTCTTTTTAATGCATTATCTACTCTTCTTCTAATTTCGTCCTCTGGTAGTTTCATATTCACAGCCCCAAAGGAAACATCCTGGTATACACTGGCTGAAAAAAGCTGATTATCAGGGTCTTGAAAAACAATTCCTATAGATTCTCTAAGTTTCATAATTCCTTTCCTAGAGTAATCAATTGGATTATTTTCAAAAAGTATTCTTCCTGAAGAAGGCTTTAATATACCATTAAAGTTTTGAAATAAAGTAGATTTCCCTACACCATTTCCTCCTAATATAGCCGTTACTTCTCCTCTTTTTATATTCATATCTATACCCTTTAGAGCATGAGTTCCATCTGAATAATTATAATTAAGCCCTTCTACTTTTAATATATAGTCTTCCATAAAATCCTCCTACTCTACTTAATAAATATAGCTATTCCTATAAAAATCAGGTTAATGATTATAGTTAAAATGTAAATGTAGCTCCTTTTTTGAGGTTTTTCTTCTAAAACCTTAAGCTCCCCATTATATCCTCTAGCCTCTAAAGCTGTATACAAATCATTAGCTCTTTTAAATGAACGTATAAATAATGTTGATGCAAGAGCTCCTAAAGATTTATACGATGTTCTTATATCTCTATATCCTAACCTTGAATTCTGCGATATAAACATCATTTCTGAGGTCTCTAAAATTATAAATATAAACCTATATACTAAGCTTATTAATTCTATTAAAAAGCTTGGTATCCTTAGCTTTGATAAAACTGATATTACATCTATCATTGGTGTTGTCAAAGATATAAAATATAAACAACTCAGAGATCCCATTACCTTTAAAAACATATTAATTCCTTGAAAAATTCCACTTTTAGAGACTCCAATCCATCCATTGAAGAACTTAATTGACACTAGAAAAGTCTCTCTATTTAATGAATAACTTATAACTATTGTTAAGATACCTATTATTAAAAAAGCTATTGGTACCATCATCAATTTTATAAAAACACTTAATTTTGTTTTTCCAACCTTAGTTATTAAAAAAGTCATAAGACTTATTACAAGCATAGAAACAATACAATTATTTGCCCAAAGGCATACCCCTAAAGTTATCAACGCAAAAAACATCTTTTCTGCCGGATTAATAACTTTTAATTTTGATGAATAAGCATATTTATCAATGTTTATCATTTACTTCGTCGTTCACTTTCTTTTTACCCTTTAAATAACCTAATCCAAACCCAATTATTCCAGCTCCTATAGCTGCTTGTAGAGCAAATAATAAACTCTCTATTTCTCCACTTGCAGGTTCAAATATAGGTGAAAACCACGGTTCATAACTTTCATCTATTTGTGTTATTGCTTCTTCTGCTTGATCATCAGATCCACCGAACTCACCATTCTTAGCCACAAAGAAAGGTATAATTGTAATAAATACAACTAATAAAATTAATATTACATTAGTTACTACTCTTTTATTTTTCATTATTTTACCTCCCTTGAAATAATATTAAGTTCCATTAAATCATCTTTTGCATAGTTTTCTATTGTGTTAAATATTATAACAGTTAATATTCCCTCGCTTATAGCTAAAGGAATTTGAGTTATAGCAAATATACCCATGAACTTCATAACTGAAGCCATAACTCCACCAACTTCTGCTGGGAAAGCTAGTCCTAATTGAACTGAAGTAACCATATATGTTGCTAAGTCACCAAGAGCTGATGCTAAAAATACTCCTAACCATGTTGGTCCATTAAGTTTTTTCACTAATTTATAAAGTCCATATGATACTAAAGGTCCAACAACAGCCATTGAAAAAGTATTAGCTCCGAGAGTTGTAAGTCCTCCATGTGCTAAAAGTAATGCTTGGAATAAAAGAACGATAAGTCCTAAAACTGATGCTGCTGTAGGTCCAAATAATATTGCTGCAAGCCCAACCCCTGTAGGATGTGAGCAACTACCTGTAACTGATGGAAGCTTTAATGCTGAAAGCACAAAAGCATAAGCCCCTGCCATAGCTAATAATATTTTTAGTCTTGGATTATTTCCAACTTTTTTCTTGATAGAAAATAGTCCTAATACTATAAAAGGTATAGTTATAACACCCCATGCTATACACCACTTAGGTTGTAAAAATCCTTCCATAATATGCATAGCTGAAACACTTCTTGGTATTAATAAGAACATTAATAAAAATCCTAAAAATACTTGATTCTTTTTTGACATAATAATTCTACTCCTTAAATTATATTTTTGTTTTGTATCTCCATTCCTTAAAATAGGCTTCTATTATCTTTAGCCTTAAAAGTCTTATCTAACGCCCTTACTACTTTTACTAAAAATCTGTAAAAGCAAATATATTACTCCTACATAATTTCAAGTAAGTAAAGATATACATTCCCTGCTCTTTTAAGATAAAAATTTAATTCTAAAAATAAAAACCCCTAGACATTGCGTCTAGGGGCTATAAAAATTCTAAAAAAAATATAACTTACCAAAGCACAACACCTCCTATTTCCCGTAGGATTTGATGTTTTAAAAACAGGCAGGTCTTCTGGCTTAAGTATCATCACCTTTTGTAACCTTCCCAAAACCTTATGTTTCAGTGGTTTTAAATACAAAAGACTCCTCTATTACAGCGGCGGGACCGCGTGGGATTTAAACCCAACTTCCCTTTTAATGGATAGTTTTCAAGCTAACTATCTAACCTATTTCTAAATATTTAATTTAATAATTCATTAACATTATATAGTATAAAGAATTGATTTACAATTAAACTATATAAATTTTCATAGAAACTATGCCCTATACAGCATTATTTTCGAAGTTTTTTCCTTTAAACTAAAATATAATTTTGTTTACCTTTTCTTCAATTAATTTTATTTTATCTTTTCACTTAAATTCATTTTATGAAGATATTTTTGAAACTAAAAGGGATCATATTTAGATACCAAATCACAATTTATAACACTAACTTTTAGATTAATACTATAAACTTGATTTTAAATACCTATATGATCCCTTAAATTCTAAAATTTAATTTTACCCTAAAAATTATCTTAGTTTAATATTCTATGATTTATAAAGCTTATTTCATATTCATCAACAACTCCATCTTTATTTAAATCAAGAGAAGTATTATTACTTCCATAGTTTCTAGAAACCATTGCTAAGTCACCTATATCAATCTTTCCATTACCATTGAAGTCTCCTGTACTTTCCTCAATTATTAGAGAGTTGAAGATTTCTATTGCACTATTTAAAGCTTCTTTAGCTGAGTTTATTTCCTCTTGAGTAGTATCTTCCTTATTGAATATTTCTTCAGCCTTATTGATTTCATTTGTTAAAGCAGCCTTAGCTCCTTTATGGTATTCACCAACTTCAAAACCTTCTACAGCCTCTTCTACTAAGGATTTACCTTGGTTGATTAAAGCTTCTAAATCTGCTTTATCAACTTCTGGAATATCTTTAACTAAAGCTTTTATTGAAGCATCTAAGTCAGATACTATTTGATTTATTTGCTCTTGAGTATAATCTGCTCTATTTTTATCAGCTTCATTAGCAAGTGCTAATTTTTCACTGAATCCAGCCCATGATTCAGCTGTGTAATCTTCTTCTACTAAAGAATTTCCTAAAGCTAAGACTTCATCGAAAGCTTCAAAATCAGTTGCTCTTAAAGCTAATCCTTCTTCTGCCTTGCTTAATTTTTCTAAAGCCTTGTCTATTTTCTTTTGAGAAGAATTAGAATCATCTAAAATATCTTTTGCATTATCTAATGCTTCTTTTAAAGCCTCAAAACTACTTAAAGTATACTCATCTCCATTTAAATCAACAAGTTCATCATATTTTGCTCTTAAAGCATCGTTCACTGGGAACTCAAACTCTTGATTTAAAGTTATTATTTCATAAATGTTTGGAGCAACATCTGTCCACTCAATCTTTATTTCATAAATATTGCTATAATCACGATTTATGAATTCATTTAAGCTATTACTTAATGTACCTAATTGAACCCATTCATCAGTTACATTCTCACTGCCATCTCCAACTCTAGCCATAACCTTAGCATTAGATATTGAGCTTCCATCTTGAACTATAGTAACCTTTCTAACATCAGTTTTCTCTGATAGACGATAAGTTATGCTTCCTTCATTTATCTCACCATTATTAGTATTAGGTTTGTATGAAGTAGTTAAATCTCCATCTTTTAAATTCTTTGGAGCAAACCCTCTTTCTTCAATTGGATTTGAAATATAAGTTGGGTCATTTACTGTAGGAATATACTCTCCATTGTTTATCATAAGCTCGTTTATAACAGTCCAACGATGTCTATATGGAGCAGTAAATAATATTCTTACATATCTAGCCTTTTGATTTAAATTAGCTCCTTCAACATAAGCACTATCTATTGGAACTATTCCACCTGATTGGTTTCCATGTATATATCCGTTTTCTAATGGTTTAGCATACATATCATCTACACCATTTTCTACTCCATCTCCAATAGTAATTGCATCTGTCCAAGTTTCACCATCTAAAGATAATTGGATTTTACCATCTCTTATATGGTCAATCTCAGTATCTAATACAACATACTTTAAGTTATCTACAAGTATATCTTGTCCTAGGTCATAAACTATAGTATCTCCAAATTTAGGAGCTCCATTAAACTTAACACTTGTTTTTAAGTCTCCATCTACAGCTTTTTTCGCTCCAGTATCCCCAACATAAGCTTCAACTAAAGATGGTTCATAAACCTCAGTTGAATTAACCTCAAACTTAGTTAAATTAAAGTTAACAGCCTCATTGCTTGTATTTAATAACCTTACATATCTTCCATCTTCTAAAGTGTTAAGGTCTGTTATATCAGTCCATTCAACACCATTCATAGAGCTTTGTAGTTTTAATCCTGTATCATTTGAAACTTCAAAATTAATAGTACTTAAATCCTTAATACGATCTAATTCAACACCAACATACTCCCCAGTATTTAAAGTTATATTATCTAATGGCAATAACTTAGTTACATCTTCCTTAGCTAAGGATAATAATTCTATCTCTGTATTTGTATATACATTCTCTTTATTTCCTGCGCTTTCTAATTCATCACTCTTTATTCCAAACTCTGAGAAAGTAAGCCACTTATTAATATTCTCCATATTAGTAAGTCTTACATATTTAGCTGAAATAGGAGTTTCAAATGATTCTTCTATGACATCCTTACCAGCTGGAGCACCTGTTTTATCATACTCCTTAATAGTTGTCCAATTTTCATTATCTAGTGAGTATTCAAGTTTAAATTTATTCCACTTATCAGAACTTCCTCCACCATTTTTTCCTATTACAAATCTAATTCCATCAAGCTTGATTTCTTTACCTAAATCTAAACCAATGAATTCTCCTGCTAAAGATGTGTCTCCATTAGCTGTTCTATACCAAACGCCAGTGTTATCATCACCGTCTAAAAGATTAGTTTCATTTCCTTCATAAACACTCCAAGATTCACTTCTTATTAAACTTGGATTAAAGTCTATACCTGAGTTTGAATCCTCTTTCTTATTTACATTAATATCTCTAACACCTAACCAAGTATTTTCTCTTGCCTCTGTGGCTATTAAGCGAACTCCTCTAACCTTTAGATCTAAGTTTTCTACCTTTACAGCTTTAGGCATTGTATATTCAACACCTTCTTCTAAATCAACCCACTCTTTTCCATCAACAGTATATTGAATTTTAGCTTTTTGCATTGTATCATTTGGGTTTGAATTAGCTCCCATTAAGAATTCAACATTATTTAAAGTTATAGGATTACTGTACTTAACCCCTACATAAGTTCCAACCTCTACTCTATTTGGATTCTTATATACTATTTCTGTTCCAGCATTATTATCAAAAATATTATCTGGGTTTCCTGATTGAGAATCTTGTCTATTACTTATATACGTTGCTATTACTTTATTTGGATCTACAATTGAGCCTATAACAGCTGATAAGTTCTGTCCCATATGCTTTATAAATGGAACAATATGTTGAACTCCAACCTCCGCATATTCAGTGTGATCTACATAGTGGAAACCATAAGTTTTTGATTTTTCAAAGGCACTTTGAGCTTCTGAGTAATTAACCCAAGCCTCTTCATCATCACCATCTTCAACTGCGATGGCTGACTTTAAGTATCCTATAGCAGCATTCGTTGTATCTTCCCAGCAATTTAACCAGTATATTATTTGATCTCTAGTACGTGGATTTCCTGGATTATTTTTATAGTATTCAGCCGCTTTTTGAAGATTTTCAAACTCTTCTATTAAGGCTAATGCATCTTCTTTAATACTAACACCACTATCATATTTATTCTTAAACTCTGTTAATTTAGGTGCTAAATCTATTGATTCCTCTAGTTTAGTAACACGACTATCCATATTTTGATTTATCATATGTTTACTCATTTCACGTAATGCTAATGAAGAATTAGTTTCCTCAGCAGTTCCATGATCCATGTACTTAAATGAGTCATGCCAGTTTTGGTCAGCTTGCTCCTTATTATCCCATATATTCCATGCATAATCAGCTACAGCAAAAAGAGCTGATTTGTTAGCTTCTGCCTGTTGCATAGGATTTAGAACAATACCATCTATTTTACTTGGGTCAACACCTGGATGTAAGAATGTATCATTTCCTCCCATTATTAGGTGCTGTTTTGAGTTATCTGAACAAGGCCAGTTAATCCAGAAGAACGGGGCTCTTCCCGGATTCCCCTCTGTTGTAATATTATTCATGAAGTTATTAGCAAAGTTCTCATCTACTTCTCCCCAAATTCTGCCTCCAGTCATAACAATACTTACATTGTCTTCAGCTTTATTTAATTCTTTTAGCTGAGCTGAACTTCCATTACCATAATAATCTGATGGGCAAAACATTAAATCAGTTTTTAAGTCTGGATAAGTATCTTGCTGTTCTTCTAACCATCTTGTTAAATCAGTAAGAAGTTTAACATACATACTAGCTCCTTGAGCTGGTGCTGCAGCATCGTCAGCTAATATAGCAAATTGTCTAACATCATTCTCTAAAAGCTGAGCAAATTTAGCCTTAATTATTCCTAAATCCTCTTGGTAATTTTCCTCTGTATCAAATCTCACTGGACTACTCATAAATGGATGTAGAGCATATACATATCTATTCTTAGTTTCATTACCAACTTGAGCTAACTTTTTAATTTCAGATAATTTTTCTTCTGGATATAACTCTCTCCACTTACTGTTATGATAAGGATCATCCTTAGGAGCAAATACATATTGGTTTAACTTATAGTCTCCACCAAACTTCATAAGTTCTGCTCTATCCTCATTAGACCAAGGGTTTCCATAATATCCTTCTATAAACCCTCTATGAGCAACTTCTGCATAGTCATCTGCTCTGAAATTTTGAATCATCTTATCATCTTCTAACTGATTAAATACATGCTTTAAAGTAGTTACTCCATAGAAAGCACTATCTGTATCTTCACCTATTACACCTATTACCCCATCTTTAACAGTTACTATATTTGAATCCATCTTCTCATCAAAAAAGCTCTCTTCATGAGGTACATTATCATTAAAATAATTGTCAACAAATCCTCCTGACTCGTTAATACCTACTAAGAAGTTTGTTTTACCTGGTACTATTTCATTTGAAACAGTAGCTTCTAAATTGCTAGATTCTAAAACCTCATTAACACGATTTTTAGTATAAATATCAATACCTTCATCATATACGATATTTATTTCATCACTTAATTGAAATTCTCCTCCACTATAATTAATTTCTTGTGGCTTTGGATAGATTTCATAAAAATTTTTAGTTGTTCCATCAGTTGCAAAAACAACTAAATTTGACGGTAAAACACTAATTGTCATTGCAGCTAATGCCGTAGATGCTATTATTTTTCTAATGTTTTTCTTCATCTTCTCTCCCCCTCTTAATCTTACTATTTTTACATAATGTACTTAAATTGTAATTGTTTTCCTAGAAATAGTACATGTATTTTATTTACTTCTTATGTTTATTACTGATTTATTTATAAAAAAATAGCCTTTCTTTTGAAAGGCTATTTAAATTAAGTTTATTTTTACTTAATGTCAAATATAAATCTATTTATTTTTCTTGCTTAAAGCTTTATTTATTTTCTCTATCTTTTTTTTCAATAAAATAAAATATACTCCAAATAACAATAAATATAACTATACTCATTTTTCTTTCCTACTAACAGTATATAATCTCCCAATATCTCCTTAAATAGATTTTGACTATGTGGTTACTTTTCATGTCTAAGTGGTATATATGTATAATTTAAATATTTCTAAAGAATCTTTTCTTTTTCTTTAGAAATATTTATATAAAATTTAAGGTCTTTGTAACTATCATGTTACTCTCTTTCTCTATTTAATTGTTAAAATTTTGTGTATAATCAATACTATAGGAAGAATTTTTAGAGGGGGGTATTATTAATGAAAAAAAGAAACATACGTACTTTAGATGCTTTTGTTTACTCTTTATTTATTTTTATGACTATGGTTACACTATTTATAATATATAAAGATGTCCCAAGTAAAAGTGCTCTTACATTCGTTACTGCTTATGCTATACTTGCAATACTGATTCCTTTTTATATATTAATAAGAGTGTTATTTACAGTGAAAAAATTTACTTTTGAAGAGGTAAAAAAAGAAGGATTCAAATTTGTAATATTTTTTATAAGTATTATGATGCTTGGGTTAATAGGTAACTTTATGCTACAATTACCTAATTTAAGACTTAGCAAAATGTTACTTT
This sequence comes from Clostridium sp. LIBA-8553, assembly GCF_057782465.1. Lineage (NCBI taxonomy): Bacteria > Bacillati > Bacillota > Clostridia > Eubacteriales > Clostridiaceae > Clostridium > Clostridium sp. LIBA-8553. Next base: position 118,886 of record NZ_CM173489.1, on the reverse strand, counting down.
CAGCACTTACTTTTGCTTTTGGAATAACATGTTTTGATATAGTATTCTCTAAAAGAACAAAGTAAAAAGAGTTAGGAAACTTACCTAACTCTTTTTTATTAATCTATTAGAACTAATTACTTTAACTTAAATCAAAGTAAATATTTAATTATCAATATTTAATCCTTCAATAGCACTAGTAGTCTTTATCTTCTTCTCAACAGCTTCACTAAACATTTCTTTAATTACTTCTGTGTAAAGTAAATCTAGTAAAAATATTTGTGGTATTTTTGAAGAGATAGATCCAGTTTCAAAAATTGTTTCAGCTGATGTATATGTAAGTTCATAATCAGCTAGCTTTCTTAATAGATTATCACTATCTTCAGTTAAAGTTATTATGTTAACTCCGTTCTCCTTAGCTTGTTTAACTGTTTTTATTACTTCTTTAGTTGTACCTGAGTTTGATATAGCAACTATTACATCATCTCTATTCATTATAGATGACATAATAACCATTGTATGGCTGTCTGTTATAGGTACAGTTGTAAATCCAATTCTCATGAACTTATAGTTTATATCCATAGCTGCTATACCAGAATATCCTATACCTATGAAATAAACTCTTTTAGCATTCATTATGAGATTTTTACATTTGCACATTAAATCAACATCAATATTTCTAACTGTCTGCTCTAATATGTTAGTAGATGATTTTAACATCTTATTTGCAGTCTCTGTAACACTTTCATCTCTATGAACATGCAAGTTTATAATACTTGTATTCTTCTTATTAGAAAGCTCCTTAGCTAAAGTAACCTTAAAGTCTTGAAATCCATTAAATCCAAGTTTCTTTGTAAATCTTGTTATAGTAGCTTCTCCAACTCCAGATTCCTTTGCTATTACAGATATGGATTTATATATAATGTTGTCTAAGTCTGATTTTATATATTCAATTAATGTCTTTTCTGATTTAGTCGCTTTAAATTTTGGATTTTCTAGTTGTTCTAATATCCCCATAAAATACCTCTTACTGTTTTAATATTTTGACTCAGCTCTATGTTTATATTGCATCCTTATCTAATAATTAATATATAATAAGTAAAAACCAATATACTCTAAATCAAAGCTAATATTCTATATTTCAAGTATATCATTCTTAATAATCAAATTACAAAGATGGCTGCTTAAAGTTTTCTTTAAAATTATAAAATGCTCCCTTCATTCCAGCGGTATTTCTAAGCTTTGCAAAGGCTATATTAGTATTATTATAAACTGATTCTATCAAATACTTTCTTAAACTCTTTTCTATTAGAGGTCTAAAAACTTCTTCTCTAGCCATTATTCCCCCACCTAAGACAACCACTTCAGGATTTATTAAATAGACTATATTTGAAATTCCTAAAGCTAAATTATCAGCTAACTTTTCAACTTCCTCCTTACATATTAAATCTCCATTTTCATAGTTATCTAATACATATCTTCCATCTATACTACTAGCATCAACATCCTTTCTCAAAGCCACATTCTTAACCAAAGAACTGGCTGATGCAATATTTTGAATATGCTCTCCATTAACCATCATGTATCCTATTTCTCCAGCAGAATTACTAAATCCATGAAGTATCTTTCCATCTATAATTAGAGCTCCCCCAATTCCTGTTCCTATTGTTAAACAAGCCATTGACTGGGTGCCTTTACCAGCTCCCCCAAAGAATTCTCCTAAAGCTGCACAGTTTACATCATTCTCAACTAAGCAAGGTAAACTAAATTCCTCTTCTAATATCTTCTTAACTTCAACTCCAGTATAATTAGGTATTGTTGGACCAGCATATACAATCTTTCCTTCCTTAGGACATACCATTCCTGCTGTTGATACACATATTCCACTTATATCATTATGAATCTTAATCTCACTGATAATTTCTTTAACCTTATCTATTATACTTAGTCCACCCTTATAAGCTTCAGTATCTCTATCATTAATCTCTAACAATGTTCCTTCATCATTTATAACTCCATACTTTATACTAGTTCCGCCTATATCTATAACTGCAAATAAACCCATACATATCACCTCTATAAAAATTAATATCCTCTAGAACTTATTATAAGCAATAAAGGCTGTATCAAAAATAACTTAAAATAAAATTATAAACCTGGACAATTATTTTGATTTCATGGTTTATTATTTTAAGTTTTGATACAACCTCATAAAATAAAATACTATAAAATTACTTTATAAATAGCTTTTTTAACATCTGAAGGCTCATCATCAGCCTTTAAGCAAGTCATGTGTATATCTTCTGGATAGCAAATAAGGAAATCTCCTTCTTCTAAAACAACTGTGGAATTTTCATCTCCTTCAAAAGCTAAGAAATCATCCTTTTGTACAAAATCTTTAAACTCTAAATTTTCTTTAAAGTTAAGATCGATTCTTTCCTTTCCACTGAAAACCACATGAACATCTATATATTTTTTATGACCCTCCCAAAAACGGTCTTCTTTATTTTTTGTAGTGTAATTAACTCTATTAAAGAACAGCTCTTCACCTTTTATTTCATGAGTACCTGGCTCAAACTCTATTACATTATTGTTTTTTGCATGTAATAAAGCTTCCTTAACAAGCTTTGGTAGATAATCATAACTTTCTAAATTTATTAAATTGCCGAATATCATTTCATTCACCTCTAAAAACAATGAATTTTAAAGTAGTGTTGATCTTTAAATAGATGGTAGGAACTACTCAAAAATCAACACTTACTCTAATTGAATATTATCTATAACTATCCATTTACAACTTCATTTTTGTCATAATAGACTGTTGCTTCATTTAAAGTTTTTTCATCAACTAATTGAGATTGAGTCATTAGTGAAACTATCATTCCAACTATAACTGAAACTCCTATTGATATGATTGAGTATGACCAGATACTTACGTCAAATCCGCCGTATTTACATACTATAACAGCAATTGCTGATGCTATAAATCCAGCATATGCTCCTGCTTTTGTAGCTTTTTTGAAGAATATTCCTAATACGAAGATTCCTGCTAAAACTCCAAGAACAAGTCCCATAAATCCATTAAACCATTCGTAAGCTGAGTTTACTCCACCATTTGCAAGGATTACTGCCATTATTATTGAAGCTATACCAACACCTAAAGATATATATTGAGCAACTTTTGTTTGCTTTTCCATTGACATATCTTTTGTTATAAAGTTTTGGATATCTAAAGTCCAGCTTGTTGCAACTGAGTTTAATCCAGTTGAAAGTGTTGATTGTGCTGCTGCATAGATAGCTGCAAGAACTATACCTGTTATACCAACTGGTAATTGGAAAGCTATATATGATGCAAAAATTTGGTCTTGTTGAGCAGTTTGTAATAACTGTGGATTTTGATTATAGAAAACATATAAAGCTGTTCCTATTAAGTAGAATACAGTTGCTACGAATAATGATAATACTAAGTTACCGTAAGTCATTTTCTTTAATTGTTTTATATCTGTAGTTGTAGTAAACCTTTGCACTATATCCTGACTTGAAATATATGATGAGAAAGTATTTAATCCTCCTCCAACTATTAATAAGAATACACTTGTTTTAAATATGTTCGCATTAAATATTGGCTCTGTTGAAGCTAGGAATTTTCCACCCTCAGTTAATTCGCTCATGATAGCTCCAAATCCACCATTTATTGTTGAAATTAAGAATATTAATGAAAAAACAATACCTGCTATAAGTACACATCCTTGAATAAAGTCTGTCCATAATACTGACTTTAATCCACCTGTATATGAGTAAATTATTGCTATTACGCCCATTGCTACGATAAGTAAATAAACATTTATGCCTGTAAGATTTGCTAATACCATTGATGGTAAGTACATTATGATTGCCATACGTCCTATTTGATAAATAATGAACATTATAGCTCCAAGAATTCTAAGTCCTTTATCTTTATATCTTATTTCTAGATATTCATAAGCTGTATCTATATCTAGTCTACTATAAACTGGTAAGAAATATCTTATTGTAAGAGGTACTGCCACAAACATACCAAGTTGAGCAAACCACATAATCCAAGTTCCCTTATAAGAGTTACCAGCTAATGATAAGAATGAAATCGGACTTAATAAAGTTGCAAATATAGAAACTGAAGTAACCCACCAAGGAATAGTTCCGTCACCTCTGAAGAATTCTTTACCTTTCATCTCTTTCTTAGAGAACTTTAATCCTGCATAAAGCACAGCCCCTAAATAAACAACTAGTACAACTAAATCAAACTTCGTAAACCCTTGCATACCAATTCTCCCCTCTTAAATTTTTTATGTAGGCTAACCTTAAAGATTAGCCTACTATTTCATCCCTCTTAAAACTCACTATATTTTAAAATGTCTCATTTTTAAAAATACTTTTTATTAATTTCCTTAGCTTTTGCAATCATTTCTTCAGTAGCTTCTTTCATAGGTTGTCTGCAATATCCTGCATCAACACCTTGCTCTTGAAGAATTAACTTAATTGTTTGGTAAAGACCATTATTTAAGATATCAGTTATTAAATCATTAGTTACATGTTGAACTTCTAAAGCTGTTTTAATATCACCTTTTTGAGCAGCTTCAAAGATTTGTCTTGCTCTAACACCATTTACATTAAATGTTGATCCTATAGCTCCATCAACTCCAAGTACTGTAGCTGGTAACATCATTTCATCAAATCCAGCAAAGATTAATTTGTCTGGAAATGCTTTTCTCATACGTTCTAATAAGTAGAAATCTGCTGCTGTGAATTTAACTCCGATAATCTTATCGTTTTCAAAAAGCTCAGCAAATTGATCTATTGACATATTTACTCCTGTTAAGAATGGAATTGAGTAAATTATAAGTTTATTATCAACAGAATTTATTATTGTTTCATAATAGTGTTTTATTTCATTGAAATCGAATTTATAGTAGAATGGTGTAACTGCTGATATTGCATCATATCCTAAATCTGTAGTAAACTTAGCTAACTCTACGGCCTCTTTTAAATTAACTGATCCTACTTGAGCTATTAATTTAACTTGTCCCTTTGCTTCGTCCATAGCAATTTCAAATATTCTTTTCTTCTCATCAGTTGCAAGCATGAAGTTCTCTCCAGTACTTCCTCCTACATAAAGACCATCTACTTTACATACATCAATATTATGTCTAATTATTTCTCTTAATCCCTTCTCATTGATGTTTCCATCCTTGTCAAATGAAACTAATAATGCTGAATAAATACCTTTCATTGTTCTTCTCCTCCCAAAATCCTTTAAATATTTAATTTATTTTAAAATATCAGTAAATCTCTTAGTTATTTGCTGTGGTCTTGTTATTGCTCCTCCAACCACTGCTGAATATGCACCTAAATCAAATGCCTTCTTTAGCTCTTCTGGAGTGTTTATTCTTCCCTCACAAATAACCGGGATTTTTACCGTTTTTACTAACTCTTCTAAAAGTTCAAAGTCAACACTGTTACTTTGCTTAGAATATGGTGTATATCCTGAAAGTGTTGTAGATATACAATCAAATCCTATCCTTTCTGCCTCAATACCTTCTTCAAAAGTTGATACATCAGCCATAGCTAATTTTCCTTTTTCATGAATAGCATCAACTAAATCCTTTATATTTTCGTTATTAGGTCTTTTTCTTTTTGTAGCATCTAATGCTATCATTTCACAACCTGTTCCTAAAAGCTCGTCCACTTCTTTCATAGTCGGCGTTATATAAATTTCTGAATCATCGTAATTTCTCTTTATTATTCCAATGATAGGAAGTTTTGTAACCTCTTTTATTTCATTGATATCACTAACACCTTGTGCTCTTATTGCTACTGCTCCACCTTCCTTAGCTGCGATTGCCATTCTTCCCATAATAAAAGAACTATGCAAAGGTTCATCTGCTAAAGCTTGGCAAGAAACTATTAAATTCCCTTTTACCCCATCTAACATTCTATCACCTTTTTCTGAAAATTATTTTCTTTATGTTTTTATTGTAATCCTTTTCTGATAACATTTCAATACTTTTTGAAAATATTTTTCTATTTTATGGTTGTTTATTTTTCCAAATGTGTATAAAACCTATATTTTTAGCCATTTTAATTCATATTTTTTTCATTTTATTTTCATAATTTTATTTTTGAAAATTTATTTCATAATAAAAAGAGCTAAATTTTATTAGCTCTTCTCATTAACTCCTAAAATAAGCTTATTTAATTCTATCTAATTCATTAAATTAATCTGTATATACTTTACTTACCATTTTTCATTTAATATTTCTTGCTTTTTCCTTTCATATTCTAGATTACTTAAAATACCGTCATCCCTTAATTCTTTTAACTTTCTAAGCTTTTCATCAAAGTTATATTCTTCCTCCACGTTCCCTTTCCTTAACTTCCCATCTATTTTAAGATCATCCTCTGAAGAAATTTCAATAATCTCTGTTGCTACGCCCTTATTACCAAAGGCATTCATTCCATGGGTTACAGTTATTACAATGGCAATTAAAGTCCAAAGCACTCCAAATAGTCCAGAACTAGGAATAGCTACAAACACTCCTATAAACACAAATATTAAACCAGCTATAAAACCTAGCATAGATTGACTCTTGCTAGGTTTTATCCTAATATTTTTCTTCATAATACCTCCCTAATTACATTTTAAATATATACTCTAAATATTTACTATAAGTGTAATCTTTAAAGCATCTAATTATGCCTTTTTCTTAAAAATCTAAATTCATTTAAAACAATATTTTTTACTTAAAATCAATTTTCCCAAATAATATTTAATTACAATAATATTTTAATTATTTATTTAGTGAATATGTTTTTTATCTTTGAAAAGCTATTAAAATTTTAATTGTAATTTTACTGGAAAAGAACTAAAATATAATAAGCATCATTGGTTAATCGTATTCAGATAGATTTTATTTTTAATTTAACTAATATGCTAAGGGATAATTATTGAGAACTTTTTAGGAGGTGATTTTTTGATAAAAGTTGAAAACTTAACTAAAGAATTTAAAATTCGAAAAAAAGAAAGTGGACTTAAAGGAGCATTTAAATCTCTTTTTACCAACGACTTTGATTTTAAGACTGCCGTCTCTGATATTTCATTTGAAATTGGTAGTGGAGAAATTGTTGGTTATATTGGATCAAATGGAGCTGGTAAATCTACTACTATTAAGATGATGACAGGAATCCTAACCCCTTCTTCTGGAGAAGTCTTAGTTAATGGAAGAATTCCTTACAAAGAAAGAGAAAAAAATGCTAAAGATATTGGAGTTGTTTTTGGACAAAGAACTCAGCTTTGGTGGGACCTGGCTCTGTCAGAGACCTTTACTATCTTAAAGGACATATACTCTATTCCAGATGAATTATTCGAAAAAAACATGAAATTCTTAAATAAAACTCTAGATTTAGATGAATTTATGATGCGCCCTGTTAGAACACTTTCCCTAGGACAAAGAATGAGAGGAGATTTAGCCGCCTCATTAATACATAGTCCTAAAATATTATACTTGGATGAGCCAACCATTGGCTTAGATGTAGTTGTAAAAGAAAAGGTTAGAACAGCCATAAAAGAAATAAACAAAGAGTTTGGGACAACCATTATACTTACAACTCATGATTTAAGTGATATTGAGGAACTTTGCGAAAGAATAATTATTATAGACAAAGGAACCAAAATATATGATGGTAGCCTGGAGGACATTAAAAAGAAATATGGTTATATGACTACGTTAGAAATTCAAAGCAAAAAGGATTTTAAAAACACTTTAAATTTAAAAGATTTATTTATCTCAGATAATAATGAAACTCTATATACTTTGAAAGATGAGGATCTAAATGAATACATTGAAAATGGTATGCTTATTATAAACTTCAATAAAAACAAAATAAGCGCTTCTAAAATCCTTTCAAAGGTTATGGAAAAGGTTGATGTTTCAGACTTCTTATTAAGAGAAAGTAGCATTGAAGATATCATTAAGAAAATCTATAGAAATGAGGTGTAACTATGGATTTCTTTAAAACAATACGAGTTTATAGTTCCTTTGCTAAAGGTAACTTTAAAAAACTCTCAGCTTACAAAGCCAACCTATTCATGGGATTAATAGGTCAATTAATTATGATAAGTGTTACTTATTTTCTTTGGATAGCTATTTATAGTAGTTCACAAGAAGGAGTTATGAAAGGTTTCACTCTAAAAGAAATGCTTACTTATGTTATGATTACGCTTTTAATCGGAATCGTTACCAGTGCTGATATAAGCCGTGATATATCCTTTGAGGTTAGGGATGGTTCTATTGCTATGACCTTAACTAAACCCATAAACTATAGACTAAGAATAATATTCATAGCAATAGGGAATTTTATATTTTCCTTCTTAACCCTGTTTTTACCTGGTGCAATTTTAGTTAGTATTTATGCATTATATAACGGAATAAATATTAACCTAATTTCACTTTTAATATTTTTAATTAGTATTATTTTAGGTTTTTTAATTAATATTTATTACTCTTATATGTTTGGATTATTAGCTTTTAAATTCTATAACATATGGGGAATAACTCAAATCGCTCGTGCTATTATAATGCTTGTTTCAGGAGCTATGATTCCACTTACATTCTTTCCTGAAATAGTACAAAAGCTATTTAACTTCTTACCCTTTAGCTCAATAATATATACCCCTGCTATGATTTATCTTAATAAATTAAGCTCTATTGAAATAGCTAAATCCCTTGGATTACAACTTCTTTGGGTTATTATACTTATGGGCTTATCTAAGGTTATGTGGAATAGAATAATTGATAAATTAACTATTCAAGGGGGTTAAAAGCATGAAAAGATATTATAGAATTTATATACAATTTTTAAAACAATATTTAAAAACCTTAATGGAATATAAAGAAGACTTTATTTATGGAATCTTTGGATTTTTCTTAGTACAAGCTACTTCTTTAATATTTATTTCTCTTATATTCAATAATATCCCTACTTTAGCCGGATGGAGTTTTTACGAAATAATCTTCATATATGGATTTTCTCAAATTCCAAGAGGGATTGACCATATATTTACTGATTATCTTTGGATTTTTTGTTGGAAAAGTATAGTTCATGGTGAATTTGACAGATACCTATTAAGACCTTTAAATCCATTGTTTCAAGTAATAGCAGAAAGGTTTCAACCTGAAGGTTTTGGAGAACTTATAGTTGGAATTATACTTGTTATTTATTCAGGAATAAAACTTGGAGTAAAAGTTACTCCTCTTTGGATTATAGGGTTCATAATCGCTGTTATAGGAGGTACCCTTATATACACAGGTGTAAAACTTGCTACAGCATCAATATCATTTTGGACTAAAACAAGCTTTAGACATGTCCAAATGGCTTATGGATTAAGTGACTTTGCTAAATATCCTATAAATATTTATCCAAGTGCCATAAAGTTCTTATTAACTTTTCTAATACCATTTGCTTTTACAGGGTATTATCCAGGAACCTATCTTCTTGGAAAAGAAGGCTTTTTTATTGGAATTATATTAACCTTAATAGTAGGTGTTGCCACTATTCTTGTAGCCTATATGATATGGCTTAAAGGGGTTTCCTCTTACGAAAGTGCCGGAAACTAAAATTATAAAGTTTAACTTTAAGCTAGGCTATGTTTTAAACTAGTTTTGATTTTTAGATAGAACTGAAGGACTAACTAAAAACTAAGATTTATCTAGAACAGAGCCTTAAGTTAAAATCAACATTTATATAAAATAAATAAAATGAGGCTTAACTCAGAGATTCTAACTTTAACTCTGGTATAAAGCCTCATTTTTTATGATTTACTATTTTCTTTTAAAAAGTCAACTACACTTTTGAATGTTTCTCGAGACTCTGGAAGAGAAAATCTGAATTGATATTCATGCCATAAGCTCCTATTTTCAAAGAATCTTGAAGTAACCTTAACTCCCTTATCTCTTAGTGAAGCTGCTAACTCTTTTCCTTGGTCTACAAAAGGATCAACATCACCAACTGTTAAAAATGTACTAGGATAATTAGGAGTTATATTCTTAATTGTTGATAGCTCGTCTATTCTTTTATAATGTTCAAAATCTTTAACTCCAGTTAAGCATTGCATATATGTTTGAATCCCTGGAAACTTAGTTGCTCTAACAGTGTCCATATCGTATAATCCACAAAACAATATAACCCCTCTTAAGCCACTATTAGATATGCTTGGCTTTAAATTCATTTCTTCAGCTAAATTTTCATTACTTATAATAGCTCCTAATTGACTTGCCATTTGAGCTCCAGCTGAATCTCCTCCAATGAATATATTATCTCTATCTCCATTAAATCTCTCTATATTATCCCAAACGTATTTTAAAGCTTCATTACATTGAGTAATTTGGCTTGGATATTTATATTTCGGCGCTAAGGCATAATCTATATTAACCACAACAAAGCCTTCATTGGCTAAAGTCATCATATAATTCTTAACTGTCTCCTTACTATTAGCTATGTATCCTCCACCATGAATCCACATTATAACTGGCATTTTCTTATTAACATCCTTAGGATAATATATATCCAGTTTGTTATTATTTAAAATTGATGACTCATAAGTAATATCGTTCTTAACCTCTAAGCTCTTAGATATCTCACTAAAATTTTTAGGTTTTGGAAAATCCCCTAATTGGAAAATCATCTTATAAATTTTAGCTGCAAAACTAGGTTTAGTAATTTTCTCTAAAATATTAGATGATAAATTTATAGCATCTATATATAAACTCTTAAAATTCATTTTATTCACCTTCTTAAGTTACGTCACATCAAACAAGTTTATCTCAAGTATTATTATATACGTTATCTTTATGTAGAATATATTCTTGATTAAAAATTCTTTTTCCTATATATCCATTATTTATTCTATTTATTTAATCTAAAAAAATATATGTAAATATAAAAAAATAATCATTCCTTTAATAATATTGTATTACATAGTTCTAACTAATTTCATCTTAACTTTTACCCTTTTGTCATTTTAAACATAAAATAACCTCAAGTTATTTAATAAAACTGTTATTTTTCCTAAACTTAATCACCTCAAATTATATCTAAGCTAAATAATAATAATTCTACAAAATATCATTAAACTTCCTTTGTGATATAATAAATTTATTAATTTATAAGTTTAAAAGTAAACTAAATCAAAATCTAAAAACTAAACAAGTTATTTTCCCTTAATTCAAAGATACATACACTCATAAAAAGCCATGAATAGATATTCCTATTCATGGCTTTTTAATATATTCTTTATTAAAATCTATTTACTTTTATGACACTCGTCTCCCTTTAATCTACATAAAATCTATCGCTTATTCCGTTTTCTAAAACTTTATTAGCATGACTCTTAGCTAATTCTAATGAATGCAATTTTGCACTTCCACATTGTAATTCATTTGCTGCAGGAATTTCTTCTTGCTCTAAAACCTTAGTTAATGAATATTCCAAGGCTTCTATAACATCCTTAACTTCAACATCTCCAAAGCTAGTTAAATAAAAACCTGTTTTACATCCCATTGGTGATATGTCTATTACATCCTCTAATTTTTCTCTCATGAAACCAGCTAAGAAATGTTCTAATGTATGCATTCCAGTATCACTTAAAAGCTCCTTGTTAGGCTGTACAAATCTTAAATCAAACTTTGAAACAATATCTCCTTTAGGCCCAACCTTTATTCCTGCTTTTCTAACATAAGGTGCCTTAACCTTTGTGTGATCTAATTCAAAACTTTCAACTTTAACCATTTAACCCATCTCCTTTTAATATCTTGTATAGTGTCTACGTTATATTTACTTTAAAATATTTATATATAATAAATATTCAATTTACTTATTTTTACGCTATATTTTAAAAGAATATTATTTTTTAAATAAAACTAAAAATAGATCAAAACAACACATAATTAAATCATATTTTATTTTTAGAATAATTCAGTGCTAAAGTATCTATCTCCTCTATCAGGAAATACTGTTACTATATTTCCTTTTTCTATTTTCTCAGCTAACTTCAATGCCGCTGCAAGAGCTGCCCCTGATGATGAACCTACTATCAATCCTTCTTTTTTAGCTAATAACTTTACTGTATCAAAAGCCTCATCATCACTCACTTTTATAACATCATCAACTAAGCTCATTTCCATAGTTTCAGGAATAAAATTATTTCCTATTCCTTCTATTTTATAACTTCCACATTCTCCTCCACCAATAGTAGAGCCTACAGGATCAGCTAATACTCCCTTTACATCTGGGATATTCTCTTTTAAGAACTTTAATACCCCTGAAAATGTTCCTCCACTTCCTGCTCCAGCAACGAAATAATCAATTTCTCCATCTAAATCCTCATATAGTTCTTTTCCAGTAGTCTCATAATGAGCTAATGGATTTGCTTCATTTGTAAATTGATTCAAAGATAGTGAATTAGGAATTTCACTTAATAATGAATTTGCTAACCTTATAGCTCCTTCCATCCCCTCTTCTTTAGGAGTATTTATTATTTCAGCACCTAAAGATTTCATTATTTTTTGTTTCTCTATAGAAAATTTATCAGGAACTATAAATATTATTTTATAGCCCTTATTAATAGCTGCTAAAGCTATACCAATACCAGTATTACCAGCTGTAGCTTCTATAATAGTAGACCCTTCCTTGAGCTTTCCCTCTTTTTCAGCCTTATCTACCATATAGATGCCAATCCTATCTTTGCAACTTCCCCCAGGGCTATTCCCCTCTATTTTTGCATAGACATTTACTCCATCTTTAGTCTTTATATTATTCAATTTTAATATTGGAGTATTCCCTATTAAATCTCTTATATCGTTATAATATTTCATTTTCATCACCAGCCTTAGCTAAAGCTTGTTTTATGTCTTCTAAAATATCATCTTTATCCTCTATACCAACAGAAATTCTTATTAAACTATCTGTTATTCCTATGCGTTCTCTAAGTTCTATAGGCATAGCTGCATGAGTCATTGAAGCAGGGTGGCATGCTAAAGATTCAACTCCCCCTAAGCTTTCTCCAAAAGTTATAAGTTCTAAATTATTGAAAAATTTCTCATAATCATATTTATCACTTAAAGTAAATGAAATTACTCCTCCAAAACCTGAAGCTTGCTTCTTCTGAATATCATGCCCCTCATGGCTTTTAAGTCCTGGATAATACACATTCTCTATTCCATCTAAATCACTTAATCTCTCAGCTATGAACCTAGCATTTAATTCATGTCTATCCATTCTTACTGATAAAGTTTTGATTCCCCTTATTAACAAGAAGCTATCAAAAGGTTGAAGTATTCCACCAGTAGAGTTTTGTATGAAATGTATTCTTTCACCAAGCTCTTCATCATTAACAACAACAAGTCCTGCAACCAAATCACTATGTCCTCCAAGATATTTAGTAGCTGAATGAATTACTATGTCAGCTCCAAGATTTAATGGATTTTGGAAATATGGACTCATAAATGTGTTATCTACTATTGTTAATAAGTCATGTTTCTTAGCCTTATCTGCTACCATTCTTATATCTATAATGTCTAATAGTGGATTTGTTGGTGTCTCTATGTATATAGCCTTAACATCTTTATCTATTTTCTCTTCAAGATTTGTAAAGTCATCAATAATTTCATAGCCTATTCCAAAGTTAGAAAACACCTTATCAATTACTCTAAAAGTTCCGCCATAAAGATTATTAGTGATTAATATTTTATCTCCACTCTTAAATAGGCTTAACACTGCTGTAATTGCTGCAAGACCTGATGCAAAGGCAAATCCTCTTTTTCCATACTCTATATCTGCAACCAGCTTTTCTAAAGCTTCTCTAGTGGGATTTCCTGTTCTTGAATATTCATATCCACTATTTTCTCCAAAGGCTTTTTGTTTGTATGTAGATGTTTGGTATATTGGAATATTAACTGCCCCAGTTTTTTCATCTATACTTATGCCCCCATGTATTAATAAAGAATTCTTCTTCATAATTACCACTCCTTTTATTTTTGCTTTGCTTTAAATAATCTTTTTAAATTGCCAATATCAAATTAACTTTCTTAACAGCTCTATTTTTTCGCTATTGCCATAAAAATGCCAGGTTCTATTACTTCCCCAAGTGATGATTCTCCCCTAGCAACTAACCCAGTATTTGATACATAGATATTTTTAAAATATGCCTCTTCAAACCAATTTATTAGTTGATCATAGTTAAATCCTAACCAAACATCAAACATCTCCTCCCTTGCCCATTGTCCATCATGTTCTAAAACATCAGTTATAATTACCTTTCCACATGGTTTTAATATTCTATATATTTCTTTAATAGCCTTACCTGGATTTTCTACATGGTGTAATGCCATATTCATAAAAATTAAATCAATTGAATCATCAAAGAGCGGAAGATCCTCTACTTCACTATTTATAGGATAAATATTGTTTAAATTATTTTCTTTAGCCGCCTTATAAAGCTCACCTAGCATATTTTTAGATGAATCTACTGAAAAAACTATATTAGCCTTTTTAGCTATTTCAAGACTTATAAATCCTGTACCAGCACCTAAATCTGCGATAACCTTATTATTAATATCAACAGAATTTATAGTCCTTTCTCTTAATTCATCCTTAAAATACTCTACTCTTATCCTATTCCACTCCTTAGCTATAGAATTAAAATAATTTACTGAATTCATTTTTTAGCCCCCTAATTATAAAATTTAAAATAAAAAAACTCGCCTCTATAAAAATATAGAGACGAGGTAATTCGCGGTTCCACTCTAATTCAGATAAAATAAAAATATATCTGCACTCAAAAAAATCAGCACTATCATGCCTAACCACTATAACGGGTGGACCCGGAGAGCCCTACTAATAAATTCGGACTTCTGCTCCAAAGTGCACTTCACATTCCTTCCAAATAGAAAACTCTCACCATCGTTTTCCTCTCTGTAATCTTCCAAAATGCTACTTTACTTTTTCAATGCATTTATATCCTAGTAATTCTATCTGAAAACTAGTAATTTTTATTAAATTCTAATACAATTCATTATAAAAAGCAATACTTTTTTTGAATAAAATGAAAATAAAAGTTATAAATTAGACTTATATATTACAAAATAAACATAGATTTACTCACCAAGTTCTTTCTCCTCCTAACCATTCTTTTTGGCTTAAATACTAACTCTCTACCTTACTTAGCTTTTCTCTTTTACGCAAAAATCTCATAATATAAAATTTTTTATTTAAATTATACTGAAATTTATAAAAAAACTTTTAAAATACTAGTTTAAAATATAGCCTAATAATCAAAAATATAAATTATGGTTTGTAAATATATTTTTGAAGGGAGAAACTCATATGTGGAAAGAATTTAAAGAATTTGCCATGAAGGGAAATGTGATGGACCTAGCTATTGGTGTTGTTATTGGTGGTGCTTTTGGTAAAATTGTAACCTCTTTAGTAAACGACATTATAATGCCTTTAGTTGGAAGACTAGTTGGTAAGGTTGATTTTTCAAACTTATATATAAATTTAAGTGGACAGAACTTCAACTCTTTACAAGAAGCTCAAGCAGCTGGTGCAGCTACCATAAATTACGGACTATTTTTAAATAATTTAGTTAACTTTTTAATTATTTCATTTTCTATCTTTATAGTAGTAAAACAAATAAATAAACTTAAAAATTTCTCTATGAAAAAAGAAGAAATTGAAGATAAAGCTAAAGAAAAAGATTGTCCTTATTGCTTTACAAAAATAGATATAAAAGCTACTAGATGCCCTAACTGTACTTCAACTTTAGAGAAACCAAATAGCTAAAATACATATTGCTATTTATTCAATATTACATAAAACATTAAGTCTTTAAAATAATTTTTAATACTCAAACCTAAAATTCAAATAAAAAAAGGCAGAATCTCTAGAAAAGATTCTGCCTTTTTTATTATTTTAAGTGAAAATAAATATTTTCTTCACTACTAAATTGACCTTAGTTATCAATAATTCATAGTCATAGTAAAGTGCAAAATCTCAAAAAAATATTTTAGTAAATATTTACCAATTAGTTTTACTAAAAAACTAATTATTTTTTAACTAATTTATAATTATCACCTTAAATAATATATTTTATTTTTTTAAAGTTAAAAATTTTAACTTAAACCTTTTATTTATATAACATAAGCATAACCATCTTTGCAAACATAATACTTCTTAAAACTAATATTAAAATAAAAATTATTTAGTAAAATTTTCTGGTAAATTTCTCATTATTTTACTAAAAATTAAAACTTTATACATTAATATACAAGTAAAAAAATGGTATTATATACATACAGAAAACGTTTCCTTGAAGGAAATCAAATTAAAAACTATGGAATATAAGGGGGAAATTTAAAATGAGTGAAAGAAAAAGGTCGCTTAGTTCAGGAGCATTAATGCTTATGACATTTACAGCAGTATTCTCATTTGGAAACATCATTGATAGTAGTGTAAATATCGGACTTGCTACAATACCATCTTACATCTTTGGTACAATATTTTATTTCTTACCATTTGCATTGATGATAGGTGAATTTGCAACAGCTAGTTCCGATTCCGAATCTGGAATTAACAGTTGGATAAAGAAATCTTTAGGTGCAAGATGGGCATTCTTAGGATCTTGGTCTTATTTCTTTGTTAATTTATTTTTCTTTACATCACTATTGCCAAAGATATTAATTTACGCATCTTACACAGTAGTTGGTAGAAATGTCTTTGATGGAAAAACTGTTTTAATATCTATTATATCAATAGTGTTATTCTGGTTAGTAACTTTCTTATCTACAAAAGGAGTGTCTTGGGTTGCTAAAGTAACAAATGTATCTGGTATAGCTAGAATAATTCTTGGATTAGGATTTATATTACTATCTTTTGGAGTAATCTTATTCTTAGGGGAAGCTCCTGCTCAAGAATTTACTGCAGAAACTATTATGCCAAAGTTTGATTGGAAATTCTTCATGGTTTTAGCTTGGATATTACAAGCAGTAGGTGGAGCTGAAAGTATTGGAGTATATATTAAAGACGTAAAAGGTGGAAACAAAACTTTTATAAGAACAATGTTAATCTCAACTGGAATAGTTGGTGGTTTATACGCTCTTGGAGCTGTATCAGTAGGCTTAATTGTACCATCTGAGACATTAAGCGGGAACTTCTCTAATGGATTATTTGATGCTTTCGCAATATTAGGTTCTCACTATGGAATAGGAAATATAGTAACAAACATAGTTGGATTTATAATGATGCTTGCTTCTTTAGGTTCATTAGTTTTATGGACAGCAGCACCAGTAAAAGTATTATTCTCTGAGATTCCTGAGGGAATATTCGGTAAGTGGATTTCTCAAACAGATAAAAAAGGTACTCCTGTAAATGCTTTATACGTTCAAGCAGCAGTTGTAACAGTATTATTATTAATACCAGCTTTAGGAATTGGATCAGTAGATAGCTTGCTTGAAATGTTAATAAACATGACAGCATCAACTTCTCTAATCCCAGTATTATTCTTCTTAGTTGGATATATTGTTTTAAGAGCTAAGAAAGATGATATGGAAAGAAGCTTCAAAGTTGGACCAAGAGGTTTTGGTATAGCAATTGGTATATTATTACTTGCATTATTCTCATTAGTATTTGTAATATCTTCAGTTCCAGCACCACAAGACTTTATAGCTTACTTTAATGGAACATTAGAAGCTGGAGCAACAAATCCTATATTCATACTTGCATATAACGTAATAGGATTAGTAGTTTTCCTAGGATTCGCTGAAATCTGCTGGAGAAAATATGAGAAAAAAGTTGGAAAAGCTATTGCTAATGAATGGGTTGATGAATCTAACTCAGAAAAAATTGCTTAATTTAAATTAACCTAATTAAATAATGTAACTGGTTAAGTTGAGAAGTAAGGACTTCTTTTATATCCTTACCTTCTCTCAACTTATATTAATAAATAAATTTTAAACAGACTTAAATAAAAATAATTTAATTAATATGGTATATGGAGGAGATTATTTTGAAAAACTTTGGACCAATAAGTTCTAAAATAACAAGAATGCTTCATGGAGCAGATTATAACCCAGAGCAATGGATTGATATGCCTAATATATGGGGTGAAGACGTAAGATTAATGAAACTTTCACATACAAATGTTGTTGCTGTAGGAATATTCTCATGGACAATGTTAGAGCCTGAGGAAGGAAAATTCAACTTTGAATGGTTAGACGAAATCATGGATTTAATGCACAAGAATGGTAACCAAGTTATACTTGCTACACCAAGTGGAGCTAAACCAATTTGGATGGCTCACAAATATCCAGAAACTTTAAGAGTTATGCCAAACAGAGTAAGAAATCTATATGGAGAGCGTCATAACCACTGCTACACTTCTCCTATCTATAGAGAAAAAATCGCTATAATAGATAGATTATTAGCAGAGAGATATAAATACCACCCTGCTCTAATAATGTGGCACATTTCAAATGAATTTGAAGGACAATGTTACTGCCCTCTATGTGAAAAAGCATTTAGAGAATTTTTAAGAGAAAAATATGACAATGATATAAATAAATTAAATCATGCTTGGTGGGCTAAATTCTGGAGTCACACATATGCTAGCTTTGATGAAATAGAAGCACCAGCACCTCACGGGGAGCCTGCCCTTCATGGATTAAACCTAGATTGGATGAGATTTGTTACTCACCAAACATTAGATTACTATAAGCATGAGAGAAGTATATTAAAGGAAATCACACCTGATATTCCTGTAACTACTAACTTCCATGACTATATATCACTTTACAGAGGTATAGACTACTGGAAATTTGCACCTTACCTAGATGTTGTATCATGGGATAACTATCCTTACTGGCATAGTGATGACAGAAGTGATGCTCATGAAGGAAGTAGAATTGGTTTCGTTCACGATTTAAATAGAGCTATTTTAAATGGTAAGCCATTTATGATGATGGAGAGTTCTCCAAGTTCAACAAACTGGCAATCAGTTGCAAAGCTTAGACGTCCTGGTATGCACGTTCTATCTTCTCTTCAAGCTGTTGCTCATGGATCAGATACTGTTCAGTACTTCCAATGGAGAAAAAGTAGAGGATCATCTGAGAAATTCCATGGTGCTGTAGTTGACCATTGTGGACATGAAAATACAAGAGTATTTAGAGATGTAACTAAAGTTGGAGAAATCTTATCTAAGCTTAATGATGTAATTGGAACATCTGTAGAGCCTGAAGTAGCAGTTATTTACGACTGGGAAAACTACTGGGCAATTAATGATGCACAAGGTCCAAGAATAGAAAAGAAAGATTATCATGATACTTGTCAAAAGCACTATAAAGCATTCTGGGATATGTCAATTCCAGTTGACGTTATAAACATGGATTGTGATTTCTCAAAATACAAAGTAGTTGTTGCACCAATGCTTTACTTATTAAGACCTGGTGTAGGTGAAAGACTTGAAGAGTTCGTTAATAATGGTGGTACTCTAGTTACAACTTACTGGAGTGGAATTGTTGATGAAAATGACCTATGCTTCCTAGGCGGATTCCCTGGTCCACTTAAAAAGGTTACAGGAATCTGGGCTGAAGAGTTAGATGCTCTTTATGATGAAGATGTAAACTATGTAGCTATTGAAGAAGGTAATAGCCTTGGAATGAAAGGTGAATATGAAGCTAGAATATTCTGTGACCTAATACACTCTGAAGGTGCTGAAGTTCTTGCAACATATAAAACTGACTTCTACAAAGGTATGCCAGCTTTAACTTGTAATAAATTTGGACAAGGAGAAGCTTACTATATAGCATTCAGAAACAATGATGAGTTCCTTGCTGATTTCTACGGAAACTTAGCTAAAAAAATGAGCTTAAAGAAAGCTATAGAGCTTGATTTACCTGCTGGAGTTAACGCTCAAGTTCGTATGGATGAGAATAATGAGTTCGTATTCTTCATGAACTTCTCAAATGAGTCTAAGTCTATAGATACTAAAGACCTTGACTTAACAGATATGTTAACAGGTGAAAAGGTAGAACAAACATTTGAAATGGAACCTTACGGAATTAGAATAGTTAGAAGATAATTTAAATAAAAGCTACTAGGTAAATTTTATCTAGTAGCTTTTTAGTTTATTTTTCATATATAGCATATCCAAAGTTATTTTTATTCCTTATTATCTCTTCTAAAGTACAAGGTTCTAAATTATTAACATCAGCTCCAACATTATAAGCATTATCCATGTTATACATTATTTTAGTTTCCATATTACAAATATCATGCACATGGCCATATAGATGTATTGACCCATTATTTTTATATGCCCACTCAATTATTGGATAATGGAATAATACAATTTGTTTTCCACAATCCTTAATTATTTTATAGTCTACTACATCTAAAAATAACTTTTTTAATTTTTCATTATTTTCTATCCACTGATCATGATTACCCTTAATCAATATTTTTTTACCATTTAATCTATTTATTATCTTTTCATAGTCTAGCTTTATCCCATAAAACATATCCCCTAGAACATAAACAGTATCCTCATACCCTACTTTATTATTCCAACGTTTTATTAATCCTTCTGTCATATCTTCTATAGATTTAAATGGTCTCTTTGAGTACTTTATAATATTTTTGTGTCCAAAGTGAATATCACTAGTATAAAAGTTTTTTCCCATAATATCCCCTCCTATTAACTTTCTTAAATTAAAATATGTTTTAAATAAGTTTTGATTTTTCATATATCTTAATAATTACATATAAATCAATATTCCCTAAAACAATATTTAAATTAGAAAAATGTAAAATTTAATATACTTAAATATTTAATTGCCTGTATATATTAATTATATTAATATATTCACTATAAAATTTATTATAAATCTTTCTCATATCGTACTTATTATTTTTAAATTTTACATAATAAATAATCAAAACTGTAAAATTATAAAGAACCTCTATTTTTCAGTATTATTTATGTAGTATACCATTAGAACATATTTAATTTAAATACTTTTTGAAAGAAGGTTTAAAATATGAATATTTATGAAGAAAGCTTAAAAATACATGAAGCCAAAAGAGGTAAAATCGAGGTTAATTCAAAGGTTGAAGTTAAAAATAAACATGATCTAAGCATTGTTTATTCTCCAGGTGTATCTGAGCTGTGTAGAAAAATAGAAGAAAATAAAAATGATGTTTATAAATATACTTCAAAAGGAAATATGGTGGCTGTAGTTACTGATGGCTCCGCTGTTCTTGGTCTCGGTAACATAGGACCTGAAGCTAGCTTGCCTGTTATGGAGGGAAAAGCGATATTATTTAAGGATTTTGGAGGAGTTTCTGCCCTTCCAATATGTATAGACTCCCATGATGTTGATACAATAGTTAATACAGTTAAACTTATTTCACCAAGCTTTGGAGGGATAAACTTAGAAGATATCAGTGCTCCTAGATGTTTTGAAATAGAGGAAAGATTGAGAAAAGAATTAGATATTCCTGTTTTTCATGATGACCAGCATGGTACTGCTATAGTAGTATTAGCTGCAGTGTTAAACTCTCTTAAATTAGTTAAAAAGAATATTGGTGATATAAAGGTTGTAGTAAATGGCATTGGTGCCGCTGGAACTGCTATATGTAAGTTATTATTAAATGCTGGAGTTAAAAACTTAGTTCCTTGTGATAAAGTAGGAATAATAAACGAAGATATGCAAGAAATCGACTATGCAAAAAGAGATTTGGCTAAAATAACTAACCCTAATAAAATTACAGGTACATTAGCTGATGCCTTAAAAGGAGCGGACTTATTCGTTGGAGTTTCAGCTCCAAACATTGTTACTAAGGAAATGGTTGAGACAATGAATAAGGATGCTATTATCTTTGCATTAGCAAACCCAACACCTGAAATAATGCCTAATGAAGCAAGAGCTGGTGGCGCAAAAATAATAGGAACTGGAAGATCAGATTTACCAAACCAAATAAACAATGTATCTGTATTTCCTGGATTATTTAAAGGAGCCCTATCAGTTAGAGCCTCCGATATTAACGAAGAAATGAAACTAGCTGCCGCTATGGCTATAGCTAATTACATAGATGAAAAAGACCTAAATTATGAAAATGTAATTCCTTCATCATTAGATAGAAATCTAGTTGATGTTGTAGCTAAAGCTGTGGCAGAGAAAGCTAAAGAAACCAATGTTGCTAGAATTTAAATGTCTCTTTATGATTAATTTTAAATATAGGTAATAAACAAAAAGCTCCTATAAAAATATAATATTGTTTTTATAGAAGCTTTTTATTGATTATTTTCTTTAATTAAATACTTTGTCTGTCACATTAGACTTTCATCTTTTAGGTAATTGTTTAGGATTTTATTTACTCAATTAAAATATTTTTTATTTTTTAATACTCTTATTTCTTTATAGTTTCTTGTATAATTTTTAATTATAAAACGCAACATTTTTAAGGTGGTAAGATTTTATATATTTTTTACTTAGTTTCTCTTTTAAACTAATATTAATCTTTAGTTAGATCTGAATATCTAGCTGAAAATCAATATTCACTTTAAATATAACTTTTACTTCTTAATTCTAATTATAGTCTTAAAGAGTCTAATTCTTTAAATATTTGTTGTGTAGCATTAAGGCTTCTACACAACACCAATATATGATTTTTTCTAGCTACAGTTCCGGCTATTCTATTATCTCCAAGTCTATCTATAAATTCTCCAACTAAACTAGCCATACCATTTAATGTATTAACTAATATAAAACATTCTTGAATAGCTACACCTACAACTGAGCTTTTAAATATGTTCTTATATTTCTTCACAAAAGCTCCTTCTTTTACGACTACATATTTATGCTCTTTATTATCAAAACTTTTTCTGATTATATTCATTTCATGTAAATCTCTTGATAGTGTAGCTTGTGTTACACTTATTCCACATGCTTTTAGTTCAATTATTAATTCTTCTTGTTTACCGATACAATTGTTTTCTACTATATCTAATATTGCCTGTTGTCTTAAAGATTTCTCTAAATTACTCATAGTTTCTCCTTTGCTACCCTTTAACCCTGTATGTATGCTAATATAAACAATGAAATTAATATTTTGGGGTAATTTTTATTTAATTATTTTTGTTCCAGATTCTCCTCTTAAAGCTGCTTTAGCACTACTTAAAGAAGCAATTATAGCCATTTTATCATCTCCGCTTAATACGAATTTTTTACAAGCTTCAACTTTTGGAAGCATACTTCCTGGAGCAAATTGTCCTTCTTCTATATATCTATCTACTTTTTCTAGATTAATTTCTTTTAAAGCCTCTTGATTTGGTTTGTTGAAATTTATACAAACTCTATCTACTGCTGTTAGTATTAATAATGCATCTGCATCTAATATTTCAGCTAATTTTTCAGCGGCGAAGTCTTTATCAATAACAGCTGGTACTCCTATAAGGCTATTTCCGTCTTCTACTACAGGGATTCCACCGCCTCCGCAAGCGATTACAACAAATCCGTTATCTACCATAGTTTTTATAGCTTCTTTTTCTACTATATCAACTGGTTTTGGAGAAGCTACTACTCTTCTATATCCTCTACCAGCATCCTCTTTCATAGTATATCCTTTGTCCTTTTCTAGCTTTTCAGCTTCTTCTTTTGAATAGAAAGAACCTATTGGTTTAGTTGGATTTTTAAATCCAGGATCATTCTTATCAACTATTACTTGAGTTGTAATTGTATCTACTGATTTTTTAATTCCTCTTTTTAAAAGTTCTTCTCTTATTGTGTTTTGAAGATGATAACCGATATAGCCTTCTGAAAAAGCATCCACTACATCAAATGGGAATAATGGATTTCCATTATCAACTTGGTGAGCTAATTCGATACTAGCTAATATTTGTCCAACTTGTGGTCCATTTCCATGTACTATTGATACTTCATGTCCATCTTCTATTAAATCAGCTACTGAAACAGCTGTCTGTCTACATGCTTGTAATTGACCTTCTGCACTTTTATCTTTTGAATCTTTTTGTAATGCATTTCCGCCTAATGCTAAAACAATTTTCATTGTCTTTTCCTCCCTTTTTTCTCACAATTTAATCTTTAAGTAAGTACTTTATATTTATATTCATTTTCAATTTTATTTTATGGTTTAAAACAACCTTGATCTTCAGCTAGTCCTGAATAACTAGCTAGAAATAAACGTTTACTTAAAACTTAGTCTTATTTTAAGATCATACTCTAAATAGTAATAGTTCCATTAACTAGCATTACTACTGCTATAATTGCTATAATTAAAACAATTATTGCTAATATTTTTTCTTTTCCTACGAACACTTCACCATCTTTATTATTCTGTTTCTTACCAATGTAGAAGAATATAATTCCTACTGCATATAGTATGAAACATAATAATAAATATTTAAGCCCTGCAGCATAGCAAAGCCATATAGCATAAACAGTTGCTATTCCACCAAAAATTTTATCTCTAGTTCTACCAGTAGGATTTTTATCATAAGTTTCACCTGTTAAAGCTAGCTTAAATCCATACATAGCACTTAAAAGATATGGTACTAATATAGCTGTACTAGCTACTGAATATAAAGCTTGATATGTACTACTTGCTACTAATGTTAATATTAAAAATGCTTGTACTAATAAATTAGTTATTATTAATGAACCACTTGGTGTTCCTTTCTTGTTTAACTTAGCAAATACTTTAGGTAATACTCCATCCTTTGCTGCTACATAAGGAATTTCTGCGGCAAGTAATGCCCATCCAAGAAGTGATCCAAATAGTGAAATTATTAATCCTAAATTTATAAGAACTGCACCCCATTTACCTACTGCAAACTCTAATACATAAGCCATTGAAGGATTTTCAAGACCTGAAAGTTT
Source organism: Clostridium sp. LIBA-8553 (assembly GCF_057782465.1). Classification (NCBI taxonomy): domain Bacteria; kingdom Bacillati; phylum Bacillota; class Clostridia; order Eubacteriales; family Clostridiaceae; genus Clostridium; species Clostridium sp. LIBA-8553. Next base: position 93,921 of record NZ_CM173489.1, on the reverse strand, counting down.
AACTCTGTCCATAACTCCAAGTGCCATTAATGTTATTAACATGTATATTATTAATGTTCCTATAAGACCAATCACTGTTGCCTTACCTACATCACTTTGCTTCTTAGCTCTTCCAGAAACAACTACAGCTCCTTCAATACCTATAAAGCACCATAATGTTACTAGCATTGTACTTTTAACTTGTTCTACAATTCCACCTATACCGCTTGTACCCCAGAATTGGAATGTAAATTTATCAAAATTAAACATAAATAATGAAATCACTATAAATAAAAATATGGGAACTAATTTAGCTATAGTAGTTATAAGATTTATAAGTGCTGCTCCACTTACACCATTTAATATTAATAATGTAAATGCCCAAAGTAATATTGATGCACCTATAATAGCTGCTACATTATTTCCTTCTCCAAACACTGGGAAGAAATAACCAATTGCTCCAAATAGAAGTACTGAATAAGATACATTTCCAATCCATGCACTTAACCAATATCCCCAAGCTGAGTTAAATCCTATATATTCTCCAAAACCAGCTTTTGCATAACTATAAACACCACCAGTAAGCTCAGGCTTTCTATTAGCTAATGATTGATATACAAATGCTAATGCTATCATTCCGATACCTGTTATAATCCATCCTATTATGATTGCTCCAGTTCCAGCTCCTCTTGCCATATCTGATGGAAGATTAAAAGCTCCCCCTCCAATCATAGAACCAACTATTAATGCTGCTAATTGAGCAAACCCTAATTTTTTTGGTTCATTTTGTTGATCTGCCATATAACTCACCCACTTTCACCTTAGTAAAAACAGGGCAGCATTTATAATATGATGAAAGGAAAATTCAGTTATTAAATTTAAATAATTTAAATGCTAATTATTCTCCTTAGATAATATTATAAATACAGCCCCTTAAGAAAAATTTATTATTTTCCAGCAGTTGCTACCATTACTGCCTTAATTGTATGCATTCTGTTTTCAGCTTCATCAAATACAACTGAATTTTTGCTTCTGAATACTTCATCCTCAACTTCTCTTATATCAAGACCTAATCTATCCATCATATCTTTACAAACTTCTGTATCTTCATCATGGAATGATGGTAGGCAGTGCATGAATAAAGTATTTTTATTTCCTGTTTTATTCATCATTTCTCTAGTTACTTTGTATGGAGTTAACAATTTAACTCTTTCAGGATATAAACTTTCATCTTCTCCCATTGATACCCAAATATCAGTGTAGATAACATCTGCATCTTTAACTGCTTCATCAACGTTTGAACAAAATTCTATTGTTGCTCCTGTTTCTTTTGAGTATTCTTGCATTTCTTTAAGAATATCTTCATCTGGTTTTAAGCTTTCTGGTCCAAGAGCTACGAAGTGCATTCCCATTTTAGCTGCACCATACATTAATGCATAACTCATGTTATTTCTTGTATCTCCAGCGAATACTAATTTGATTTCTCTTAATGGTTTGCTTGCATGTTCTTCTATTGTTAAGAAGTCTGCTAATATTTGAGTTGGATGGTCAGCATCAGTTAATCCATTCCATACTGGAACTCCTGCATGTTTAGCTAATTCTTCAACAGTTGATTGTTTGAATCCTCTAAATTCAATACCATCGTACATTCTTCCAAGAACTTTTGCAGTATCTTCTATTGATTCTTTTTTACCCATTTGTGAGTTAGTTAAGAATGTTACATGAGCACCTTCTTCAGCAGCTCCACATTCGAAAGCACATCTTGTTCTAGTTGAAGTTTTTTCGAATAATAAAACTACATTCTTACCTTTTAAGCTATCTCCTAATATTCCAGCTCTTTTTTTAGCTTTTAAATCATGAGAAAGATCTAATAAGTATCTAATTTCTGCTGGTGTAAAGTCTTTTAATGTTAAAAAGCTTCTTCCTTTTAAGTTAACTGCCATTTTTAATTCCTCCTAATATTCAATATTTCTTTATTTTTATACGTTTACAAAAATTCGAAATTTTTATATTCTCTTAAATTCTCTCTATATTATGTTAAGTATTATTTTATAAATCTTCTCTTATTAGAGGCATTGACATACATCTTGGGCCCCCTCTACCTCTTGATAACTCTGATGAAGGGATAACGTGTAATTTAATTCCTTGCTTTTCTAATATTGCATTAGTTACATAGTTTCTTGAATAAACTACAACTTCACCTGGTGCAATAGCAAGTGTATTTGAACCATCGTTCCATTGTTCTCTAGCAGCTATTATTTCATCTCCGCCACCACATTTTATTAATTTAATATCTCTATCTAGATATTTCTTTAAGATATTTTCTAAAGTATCTACTTCTTCAGTTACAAGTAGTTGTCCATCATTTTCAGGATCTTTAGATAATGCATAAACTTCTAAAGGTCCTACTATGCCAGGATGAACTGTAAATTTATCATAATCTACTTGAGTAAATACTGTATCTAAATGCATAAATGCTCTTGATACTGGTATTTTAAATGCTAATACAGTTTTGAAAGTTGTATCTGGGTAGTATAATAATTTTCTAGCTAATTTTTCAACTGATGCTGAATCAGTTCTTTGAGATATACCAACTGCTAAAATTTCTTTTGAAAGTATTAATTCATCCCCACCTTCAAGAGAAGTTTTTTCATCTCTGTTAAACCAGAATGGAATATCTTTTCCTTCAAATCTTGGATGATGTCTGAATATGTATTTTGCAAATATTGTTTCTCTATTTCTTGTATCTGTTCTCATATGATTCAATGTAATACCATGTCCAATTGTTGCAAATGGATCTCTAGTAAAATAAAGATTTGGCATTGGATCACATACAAATGGATATACATTATTTACTTGATCATATAATGATTCTCTATGATAATCCTTAAGTTCTTCTTTTCTTACCCCAGCCATCATTTTATCGACCATTGCTTTATTATCACTAAATGAGTTGAAGTATTCTATTAAGGCTTCTTTTAATCTTTCACTTTCAACTCCAGCCTCATCAATAAATTCACTTATAAATTGTTCCTTAACTTCTTCACTAGTTTCTATTGCTTCAGCAGCAAGAACTTCTAGATAAAGCACTTCTACTCCTGCATCTCTTAAAGTTTGTGCAAAAGCGTCATGTTCTTCTCTTGCAACTTTTAAAAATGGAATGTCATCGAATAGTAGTCTATCTAATAAATCTGGTGTTAAGTTTTCAATTTCTTCTCCAGGTCTATGTAGTAGAACTGTTTTTAATCTTCCAATTTCAGAAGTAACGTTTAATGCTCTGTCGTCTCTCATAATATACCCTTCCTCCCTTTATCTTTTAGGTTTTTGTAGGTCGTTTCCTCCCTACACCTATGTTATACACCCACTATTAAACGATTTCAAACCCACAAATTGGAAATTATTGCATATATGCTTTCATTTTTATTCAAAAACAAATCTAATCAATAAACCGGTTAATTAAACAAATTTTGTAAAAGTAAGATATTCCAATTATTGCTTATAATTTAAATAAGTTGAATATATTGTGTATATTCAATGAATAATCTTTTTAAAAAAATTTAATATTTTTTCATTTTTACCTTGAAATTAGGTTTAAACATAGAGATTCTAAATAAAATCTTACACGTATTTTATAACTCTACTCTAAAAATAATCGAAATATATTTGTACTTATTTGATTAAGTTTTCATTTTAAATAGTTATTAAAAAAATTAAAGCCCCTAATAAAATTAGAGGCTTTAATCGCTATTTTTTATATTTATAATATTTCTCCATTTGATTCTATAACTTTTTTATACCAGTAAAAACTCTTCTTTCTACTTCTTTCTAGTGTTCCATTTCCATCATTATCTTTATCCACATAAATGAAACCATATCTCTTTTTCATTTCTCCAGTACTTGCACTAATTAAGTCAATACATCCCCAAGGAGTATATCCCATTAAGTCTACTCCATCTATTTCTACAGCCTTTTTCATTTCAGCTATATGTCTTCTTAAATATTCGATTCTATAGTCATCATTTATAGACCCATCTTCTTCTACTATATCTACTGCTCCTAGACCATTCTCAACACAGAATAGTGGAATTTGATATCTATCATATAAATTGTTTAATGATATTCTAAATCCTTCAGGATCTATTTGCCATCCCCAATCTGAAGCTTCTAAATATGGATTTTTAACTCCACCTAACATATTTCCGCCTGTTTTCTCTTCATTCTCACCTTCAGCTGATTTAACTATTGTCATGTAGTAACTAAATCCAATGAAATCTACTTTTCCTTCTCTTAAAATAGCTTCATCATTTTCTTCCATTTTTATATTTATATCATTTCTTTCGAAGAATTTTTTAGCTTTATTTGAATAATATCCTCTTGCTTGAACATCTCCAAAAAGATATGTTGTATCCATAAACTCATTAGCAGCTTGTACATCCTTTGGATTACATGTAGCTGGATATGTTTGAGGGAATAAAATCATACATCCAATTTTAAATTCTGAGTTTATTTCATGTCCTAGCTTTACAGCCTTTGCACTAGCTATAAATTGATGATGAGCTGCTTGGTAAGTTGTCTGTAGTTTATTTTCACCCTCTTTAAATTTAAGCCCTGCTGGTATGAATGGATGAAGGGCTATAACGTTAATTTCGTTAAATGTCATCCAATATTTAACCTTATCTTTGTAACGAGTGAATATTACTTTGCAGTAATTAACGTAGAATTCTACTAATCTTCTATCTCTCCATGCCCCATATTTCTCTACTAAAGCATACGGCATTTCATAATGAGATATTGTAACTACTGGCTCTATTCCGTATTTTAAGCATTCATCAAATAAATCATCATAAAACTTTAATCCTTCTTCATTTGGCTCAGTTTCATCTCCATTTGGAAATATTCTAGTCCAGTTTATTGATGTTCTAAAGCATTTGAATCCCATTTCTCCAAATAATTTTATATCACCTTTATATCTATGATAAAAATCTATTGCCTCATGTGATGGATAGTATTTGCCTTCTATAACTCCATCAGTATATTCTCTAGCTTTATCTCTAGATCCACCTGTGGCTACGTCAGCTGTGCTTACTCCTTTTCCATTTACATTCCATGCACCTTCACATTGGTTGGCAGCAACTGCCCCTCCCCATAAAAATCCTTCTCTAAATCCTGATTTTTTTGTCATTCTAAACACTCCTTTTAATTTATTATCTATAATAATATAATAAAACTTAATTCTAAAAACATATTTCTTTTTATATTAATAATATTTTAAAATAGTGTTGATTTTCAGAGTTTATATCTTTTTTATCAGTCTCAATTATATCTAAATACTTATTAGAAATTATTATTATAGGTGTTATAATGGCTTAATAATTTCTATGTATATACTAATCGCATATATAATTGATTTATATTTTGATCTTTTAACACAAAAAGTATCAGTTGCTCTTATAAGTAACTGACACTTTTTTTATTAAACTGTATATAAACAATAAAAAATTATATATAGGCTATTTATTTTCTTAGATAAATCTATTTTAATTTAGTACTTTCATAGTTATAATCTATACTACTTCCAACAAGTACATCTTCAATTTTCTCTACTATAAGCCAATCATCCATATTGCTTTGATGTTCAAAATCTAAAGGCTCTATTTCCTCTAAGTTATTAAACTCAACTAAACATAAACATTTTTTATTCCATCTTTTAATTTGCTTTTCAGATAGATTTAATTTATCTTGGTTTTCCATAATAACATTTAAAGAATCATACTGAGAAAGTTTAACGTAATTTTCTATATTAACAACACTTGCTTTTGCAGAAATTTTTTTAGATCCTTTTTTCATAAAGTATAAGTCTTCACCTTTAAATACTCTACTATGAGGAATTTTTCTGCCTGCAGCTCCTCTAATAACCATTGTTTTTGTACCCTCAATTATCTTTTCTAATACCTTTTCTTTATCATCACAATAAACTACATGAACCATATTTCCACCTCTTATTTTTCCATTTTATACCTATTAATTATATCCATTTACATAATATTATACAAACAAATTCTAATTTAATAATTATGGTGAAAATAAAGGCTATGCTTTAAAATTAAGCTTCATAAATTCCTTTTAATGTGTACTCATCTAATATATGTCCATCCATTTTTCTAAATAGCTCATTTGCATAGAAACCATTCTTTAAGTCCACTAGACAATCTAATGCATATACATGAATTTCATAAATATGAGCCTTGTCTGGTGGTGTCATTCCGCCATAATACCTACATGCTTCCTTTGGTTTTTGTCCTCCTTGAATACTAATCCAACTATTTAACCCTTGTACAATATTATCTAAAGTTCTACTTGCATTCTCAGGAATTTCTTTTTCTGTGATATTAGCAGCAACCCAATGTATCCATGAGAATCCTTCACTTACTGGTATAGCATCCTTATCTTCAAGGAAAATAGCATATGATTTTGTCTTCTTTGGAGCATCTTTTATCTTTAAAGGAAGAGAGCACATTGGTATTCCATACTCATCTAAAGGTCCTCTTTTTCCAAATCTATCTTGAATAATTCCATTAATTATTCCTTTACTAGTTACTTTCATAAAATCATCTCCTAAAAATCTTACTTTTAATGATTCCCCTCTCTAAGCATCTGTGATTTATACTATGAGTTTATGATAAATCTAATATTTAGTAGACACAATCAATCACTTTTTTGTGTGTATTAAATAAATTAGATAAATATAATATGTATTTTTTATTATCTAACTAAAAATTATTGATTTTGCATTTATTCTATATAAAAAACTTATTTATTAAAATCTTTTACTTTAACTCTATTTTAAGTTGATTTTAATATAATCCCAAAAGAAAAAAGCTCCACTCCCATTAAGAAGTGGAACTTTATTCTATTGCATATTTTCTCCTATTAACTAATTTAAAATATTTGCTTATATGTGATTATTAATTGATTTAACTATTAACAAAACACAAAACCTCTCTATTAAACCTATCTTTTTCATCGTAGAATAAGCCATGTCCACTATCCTCAAATTTTATAAGCTTACTACCCTTTATAGCTTTATTTTGATATTCTCCCAATGGGAATAAGCATACCTTATCATGAATACCATGCAGGATTAATGTTGGTGTATTTATTTCCCCGAGATCCTCGAATAATTGTTCCTCATCAAGCCATGTTTTAGCGATTTCTGCTGTTGACCATCCAGCTGCCTTAAAGCCTAATTGTAAGAACCATTGTGAAAATGGACGACTAACTTTTTTATAGAAAAATGTCTTACCAAAATCCTCTAACATCTTAGGTCTATCATTATATGTTCCTTTGATAATCCTATCAACATCTTCTTTCTTTAATCCATGTGGGAAATAAGGTCGTCTAATAAGACTTGGAGCTGCGGCTGCACATAGTATAAGTTTATTTACCCCACACCCATTGTGCCTAGCCATGTACCTTACAGCTATTGCTCCTCCTGTAGAATGACCAAGTAATGTAAAATTATTAAGACCTAATTCTTGTACTACACATCTAACATCATCACTTAATGTATTATAATCATATCCATGCAATGGTTTATCAGAATTACCAAATCCCCTCTGATCGATTCCAATGCAACGACATCCTTTTCGTGCTAAATAATTAAATTGATATTCAAATAGATTGTGATCCCCTGGCCAACCATGAAGAAAGACTATGGTCTCCTTTCCCTCTTCATTAAGATCCTCTATATATAGCTTTACTCCTGGCTCAACTTTAACGTAATATCCCATGATTTATCTCCTGAAACTCTAGTATTAATAACATTAATAATATATTCTCATTAATATAACCTTGTGCTATTAATAAGATAATTCCTACTCATCTATTCAAGCAAAATTGTAATACTGATGTCATTGATTTTATTAATACCTCTTTTCAAAAGAAATAAGCCCAGCTAATAAGCTGGGCAGTCCTTTATGATAGTAAAATCTAAATATATAATTATTAATTATAAGTAACACCACTAGTTCCAGGATATAAAGTGGTTCCCCATATTGAAACATTTATATTATGAGTTAATGGTATATTATTCTCATCAACAACAGTTCTCCACCATTCCCAAGCAAGGCCTGTACATTCTCTTGCCATAACCTTTATATTCTTTGTATTAGCTGGAAGCGGTATTACAGTAGAAAAATGAGCTGTTCTATCTTTGTAATTTCCATCCCAAGTCTTATGAGTTAATACTTCATTTCCATTTTCATCATAAGAAACCTCATCCCATGATACATAAAACTGAGCAACATAAGCTCCACTATGATCAAGATTTATCTTTCCTTTAGAATATTCTGTAGATGTTGTTTCTATATAATCTGTTTTATTATGTACAGCCGCAAGTGAATTATCCTTTAAGAAAACACTAGTATATGAAATTGGATAAGCAGGATTTTTTGCACTAAAGGTTGCATTATCTTTAATTACATTTCTTATTTCATCAAAATCTTTAGTTACTACTTTGTTATGTTCCTGTGCATCTCCACCTAAAACCACTGCTGTAAATGAACTGTCTTCATAAATATCTTTATATTGTTCACTATTTTTTACATCAACATTTTTTATAAGAGCATTAAAAGCAGCTTGTACATCCTTACTCTTAGATGTTGTTTCTAACTTAACATAAATAGTTCTACCATAAGCTACGTTTGAAACCATAAGTGGTGGTGCTTCGTTACTTACGCCCTTTTGAGTTAACTCCTTAAATGTAACACTATCATCAAAAAGTTCAGATGGATTATTAGGTAACTCAGCACTTACTGTATAAAATATTTGTTTATATGCTAAAACCATAACCTTTTTTTCATTGTTTGCTACAGCATTAAAATCTATTCCAAGTGAGTTCTCAAGAACCTTAGCATTAACATTAAGTGCACTTGCTATTTGAGCTTTACTGTATACCATAGACTCTGAGTATTGAGTTCTTGCAGGTAAAGTATGTGTTGATGAGTACTTTTCATTCCAATTTGATACTAACTGATCAATTGCTCCAGACACATTTCCGTAAGTTGGGTTATCCACTTTTATAGTATTTTCACCTTTTAAACCTGGTAAATCTATACTAATATTAATAGGTTTTCTTTTACACATTAAAAGAGTAGGTCTATTTTCAACAAAGGCATCATCTGCAAGTTGTAATGCCCCTGGATATGTACGATCATTCACAGAATCAACTATTGAAATATCTACTGGCGATGTAGTAAGTGATTTTTTCTTATGCTCTACCACTATAAATTTATCCCCTGACCTTTTACCTTCCTTTGGAACAAAACTTTCAATTTTATCTCCATTAGTTGCTAATACTTCGTTTCTATTGTAATTTAAGCTTGATATTCCTAAGTCAATTCCCTCTTGGTTGCTAACAGTATTTGTTGCTGCTAAACTAACTACTGGCTGTGTGAACATGCATAAAGCAATTGCAAGGCTTGCCATAAGTTTTGTTTTCTTAAATTTCTTCATAATATACATCCCCCTTTTTTTGTTGCATAACTCATTGGATTTAATTCCTTAAAGTTTCAACAAATTCATCTTGTTGTAAAATTTTCGAAGGGTTACTACCGTTCAAAAATACTTATTACCCCTACATTAAGAAAACATTTTCATTTTTGATTTTATAAAACTAATAAACTCTTTCCTAACTTAAAATCTAACCAAGAAAATATTTACTAAATATTCATTTGTAATAAGTACCCTTAATATATCAGACGAAATAACCTCATTCAATAAGCTGTGCATAACTGGACACCAAACGTGAATAACTGGGATTCTGATTATAATGTCTAATCCATAAATGGAATTTCAAGGTATTAAAATGAGTTCTTAAAAAATTCAAAAGAGAGTTGTATATTTTATACTAATTCTTAAAGTTATTCGGCAACTATTTTAAATACATCAGTAGCTTTTCCATTAAACATATTGTCATAAAATTCTACTTCTAAATCATTTGATTCATTATTTAATGCAAAAGACATATTAGCAGTACATTTTTTACCTTTACTTATAGCTTGGGGATATTTTTCTGCTCCAGCTGGATACCCTTCTAATACATTTCCTGCAGAATCATAAACTTTAAAATTATAATCAAATATATGCAAATTTTCTTCATAGCCTATATTTTCATAAGTGTATTCTATGACAACAACCTTCTCCGCTTCTTTGTCCCAAAATTGATTTCTTTCATCTGTAAGTTTAACGCTATCTATAGTTAATGACATTAATTTAACGCCATTTTCATCAGTTAAATAGGAGGTTTCACCAAGACCTAATAATTTATTTTCATCTGTAATGTCTGTATTCATTTCTTCTAAATTTTCCTCAACTACTTCCTCACTAAAAGTTTCTTTTTCTTCATTATTAACTAATTCCTCAGAGTTATTTTTCTCTAAAGCAACTTTTTCAAATTCTAGTAATTGATTATATCTTTCTTTAGTTATATCAACCTCTGAAGTATTTCCTAAAGCAATACCTCCAATAATAAAACAAAGTACTCCTATGGTTATTTTACTTGTTAATAGTGCTTTTAATTTTGATTTATTCATAATTTTCCTCCAAGAATAAATTATTAAAATCACATTGATTTATCAATGTGATTTTTTACTTAAAATTTTCTATTTACAATAATAACCATTTAATATATTTTTATACCTATAATTTTTATATCATTATAATTTTTGTATCATTATTTATAAAAGCTATGAATATCTTATTATTAGATTATTCTATACTACTTAATATAAGAAAGAGCTATATCAAAACAGTTCAATAAACCTTATAACCTGAATATATTTATAAGTTTTATTCTTGGACTTTGATATAAGCTCTTTTCTTTATTATAAAATTCTAACGTATGTTCCTGCTTTGCATGTTTCTAAGGCGTTTTCATTTAAGATCTCAACTTTTTCTGACTTTTCTGATGCTGAATAAACTTTATCTCCTATGATTACACCAGGATTAATAGTTCTTATTTTATTTACTTGATATATGTCATAGTTTTCTCTATCCTCTACTACTTTAGCATCATAATTTAATTGGTTAACAAAAGCCATTACCTCTTCATTTTTAGAATTTTTAAGTATATTAAACACGTAATTATCATCTTCTAATAAATCATCTAATGTAATTTCATTTGCTTTTAAAGCAGCCTTTATTGCTTTAGATAATCTATCATTAGAATATATGCTAAGTGGGTTCATAAATAAGCCTATAACCTCTTTGTAATACAACTCAACAAACCACTCAGCACTTTCAATAGAATTAATAACAACCTCTCCATTAACTACTCTTAAGTTATCTAAAAATGGCTTAATTTCTTCCTTTGATATAACACCATAATTAAACATATCTCTTAAGGTATAATCAATTCTATCTGCACATAATTTTGGTGCTTTTCTTTCTAAAATAGTCCATTTTGATTCATCATAAAGTATTTCTTTTGAATCATAACCATATTTCTTTAATATCTTAGGAATATCAGAATTCTCAATTACATTTTCAAATATTTTCTCATGATAATCCTCTTCCTTGTTGTCTACAACTAAGTCAACAACATGAGAAAACGCAGTATGAGATATATCATGTAATAAACCTGCTGCCTGCTCTTCTATGCTTCCCCCCATAAGACGTGTAAATAACATTACTCCGACTGAATGCTCATATCTAGTGACATTCCACTCTGGATTAACAAGGTAATTAGCTCCCCCTTGATGGATATTCTTTAATCTTTGAACTTCTTTTGTGTTTATTAATTCCTCTAATACAGGCTCAACAACGAACTCTCCATATAGTACATCTTTTATCTTCATGTTACCCTCCTACTTTTTTATCTTTAAATTTTGCTCTGTTTTAAGTAAATCTTAATTTTTAGCTAGTCAGACCTAACTTACAATTCTATTTAAAAATCAACACTAATTTAAAACATAGCTATATATTAAATTATTTAATATCTTCTTTTATTAAATCTCTAACTTCCATTAAAGCAAAACCTAAAAGATTTTGACCTCTCCACCCTTTAGGATTAATTATCTCCTCATCACTAGCAGCCATTCCTATACCCCAAATTCTATCATAAGGGCTTGCTTCAACTATAACTTTATTTTCTGTACTTAACAAAAATTCCTTAAGCTCTTCATCTTGAGAAAACTTAGCCAAATTTCCCTTCTTAACGATATTATATTTTTCTTTATTCCACGTTTCTTCATGGAAGTTTCTAATTTTTCTTCCCAAGGCCTTAATTTCTTGTTGTTCTGTAGCAGATAATATCTCCTCTAAAGTCTCATAATCCTTAAATAATCTGGCCTTTTCAGCCATCATATACTTTTCTGCACAATTATATAAAACCCCATGAACCTGAAAATCTGAAAGATACCACTGACTAAAACAGGCTTTAGTTATCTTACCTTTTTTATTTTTTGTGTGTCCCCAGAAGAATATAAATTCTAAATCTTCTCTTGCTTCGAATTTATCACAAATCATTTCTACAGAATATCTCATAGCCTCTTACTCTCCCCTAATTTACTTATATCTAAATTTAATATAAAACTTAATAATTAAATATTAAGTTATAATATTTTACCATTTAAAGTTATACTCTTTAAACTATTTATTTTTAATTAAGAAATAAATAAAAAGAAGCTATTCTTACACAAACTCTTTCAAAAATAATTTTTACAACCATTAATATTATAGTAAAATAATGGATATTATATTAAATATAAATATGTTGAATTGAGAGGAGATAATGATCTTATGAATAACCAAGATGAAAAACAAGAAAAAGAAACTCCAGGTATAGTGATAGAAAAATTATTACAATCTAGATCAATTATTATTTCTGGAGAGATTAATCAAGCTTTAGCTGAAAAGGTAATAACTCAGCTTTTAATTCTTCAAGAAATGGGAGATGAACCTATAAAAATATTCATTAACAGTCAAGGTGGCCATGTTGAGGCTGGTGATACAATTCATGATATGATTAAATTTATTAAACCACGTGTTATAGTAATCGGTACTGGTTGGGTTGCAAGTGCAGGTATTACTATTTATCTTGGAGCTGATAAAGAAGATAGATATTCTTTACCAAACACAAGATATATGATACATCAACCACTAGGCAGATTTAATGGTCAAGCTACTGATATAGGTATTGAAGCAAAAGAAATATTGAGAGTACGTAGTAGAATTAATAGCATTATTAGCGAAGCTACAGGTCAACCATTAGAGAAGGTGGAAAAAGATACAGAGAGAAATTATTGGCTAAATGCTAAAGAAGCAACTGAATATGGAATAGTAAACAAAGTCATCTCAAAATATGATGAACTAACAAACCTATAATTTATTTTAAATATTATAAGAGTTAGCTTTTACACTAACTCTTATAATATTCTACTAAAAGATTGGTTTAACTTCTTATTCATCATAACTTTTTAGTAGTCGTATATAATGATTTGCCTCTCTTAGTACATGGTCAGCAAGAAGTGGTAATATTATAGATTTTATTTCACAATCAGCTATTCCCTTTGTACCAGCCTTCTTAAAATCTCTTAACCTAACTGTCTCTCTTAATGTCTCATTTGTAACACTAGCCATTGTCATTTCGTTAGCATCTTTTGCATCTTGAATTAATTCACTGAACTCATTTGCAAAGTCATTTGCAGTGCTTACTAATTCCTCTTCACTTGGATCAAGTAATCCTCTAATAAATAAAGAATGCTCCATCATAATTTGATTCCAAAATAGCTCAGTCGCTTTAACATTTCCCCTATCTATATCGTTATTACATTCAATCTCCTCTATATATGAACGATATAATTTAGCCTCCCTTAGTATATGTTCAATAAGTAGTGGATAATTTACTGTGAACAGCTTACAACAAAGCATACCATCTAAAACTTTCGTTTTAAACTCTATTAACCCATCCAATAATTTTAAGGCTCTATTATTAATACTTCTTACACAGCTTACCACCTTAGAATCAATATGCTTTATGCCTGCGCATTTCAACTCTTCCTGCAGTAGTGTTATCTTAGAATTAATATCTATTCCTGTATAGTACTCTGTTTTCTTTTCTGCATTTAAAGTATACTCGGTAAAAACTTCTCCAGAATTTATTACCGACTGTCTAACCCGTCCTTCGCTTAGCTTTACCACTTCTAATAGAATTTTTTCAAAACCCTCTTTATATTTGTCAGCCTCCTTAGCAAGTTTTGCATTTTTAGGTGTAAATCCAGCCTCTAAAAATAAGGAGTGTTCCTTCATAATTCTCCCAAAAAAAAGATGTAATTCTAGTGATGATGTAACATATTTTTCCCTAGTTATCATAGTTCTCTCCAATACAAGTTTTCTATATTATATTCTTATGAGAACCATTGTGTTCTTGCCTATATGAATCTATATTCTTTTATATTATTACTATTCTAAAATACTATAAAAAAACAATATAAACGTTCTTTATTAAACAACAAAAAATTACCCCTATTCTTAATAAAGAGGTAATTTAAATAAACTAAGTTTAAAGTTTTTCTATGTACTTAAAGACATCTTTTCTAAATATAAATCCTAAAACACAAGCTATCAATGCTATTATACCAACAACTATTACACTAACAATATTACCTTGAGCTAAATTTGATCCCATAAAAGATGAAGCAACTAAGGCTGGTATTCTTCCAATCATAGAGAATACTATAAAATGTTTTATTGTTATGTTACTTAAAGCACAGACCATAATAAGTGAATCTTTAGGTGCTCCTGGTAAAAAGAATAATATTACCAGAATAAGCTTAAATTTAGGACTATTCAATATTTTTTCTAGGCTATCATACATATCTTTAGGTACAAATTTTTGTACTAATTTTTTCCCGAACTTTTGGCATATGTAGAATAAAGCCAATGATCCAATTGCAATCCCAAAGAATGAAAGCAAAGTTCCTTCTACGGCACCAAAAATATATCCCCCAGCCGCTTGTATAACCTCTCCAGGGATAAAAAATATAACAACTTGTAATATTTGAAATACAAAAAATATTAAAGCTGCCCAAGGACCAAACCTTTGAATATAACTCTTTACAACCTCACCATTAGTAATCCATCTATAAAAAATTATTATATGCTCTCGAGTTAAATAAAGAGTTATTCCTGTAAATATTAAAATTAATATACTTAAAATTATTAAGCTCTTCTTTTTCATAAGTTAAATAAATCTACGATTTTCCTCCTTAATTATTTATTTAATCTCTGCTTTAAGAGAATGTTGGTTTCTAGCTAACTCTTCATATATAACTTAACTTTAGCCAGATTAACTCTTTTTATGTAAACAAACTGTAATTTTTTACATATACTATAACTTAATTTTATATGTTAGAAGTTATAATAATATTAAATTTGGATTACATTTTTATTCTAAAAATTTAATATAAAAAATAAAAAGCCAATATTCTGCATTTCTATGCAAATACTAGCTTTAATTATAATTACTTTCTCTACTTGATCTTCTAAGTATATTTTTATTAATTTAAGCCCTCTTTTTAGATTTAAATTTCATAATTAAAAATACTAAGAAAATAAATAATATTATTGAAAATAATATTATTACTACTAATATAAGATTTTGATTTGAATGATTAAAAGTACCTATTTCTTTTTGAACATCCACTACCTTGATTGGACTCAAATCAGTTCTTTCTCCTCTTACCAATAAACGTTCAGTATTAACACCATAAGGATAACAAGTTAGTAAAGTAACATAGTCTTTACCATTAACTATTTTTAAATCATCAATTTGGTTAGGGCTTACCACTTTAATTTGATCTACTTTATAGGCAAGATTTTTTTTGAAAACATGTAAATAGAATATGTCTCCTTCTTTCAATTTATCTATATCTGTAAATAATTTTTGATTTGTTAGACCAGTATGAGCAGACAATACAGAGTGAGTATTTATACCACCAACTGGAATAGAAGTGCCTTCTAACACTCCAACACCTTTTTTTAATATATCTACTGAAGTTCCAAAATATATAGGTAAATTAACATTTATACTAGGGATTTCTATATAGCCTAATGTACTTCCTTTCTCAATATTCAAATTTGAGGGTAGCGTATTACCTGCAGTTCCATTAAATAACTCTTCATTATACTTATTAATTTTTTTTATTAAATCATTAAGCTCTTCATCATTAACATTATTTATTTTTTTTGTATAATCAGAAATCGTAGAAACTGCCATCTTATTATTTATGTAGTTAGAAAGACTAGGATATATTAAGAAACCTATAGCAATTAATGTAATTAAAATTAAAATAAAGAAATATAATTTTTTTAGTTTTTTCAAACGATCTTTCATAGTAATAAAATTACTATGAAGTTCACCTCCTAAATTAAATATAATATAGTAAACATAAATATTATCTCATAAAAAAACTTCTTTTTAAGTAAAGAATTATATAGAATAAACTTTACATTATAAAAAGAAGTTTTTTATTTTATATTTATTTAATTTATAAATTAAGAATATTATCTATTTTAGTTTTTAGTTTTTTTGCTATTTTCTAATTTAGCATATCCAAGTCCTAATATAGCTAGAACACAAACTACACTTAATAAGATAATAGCTATTTTTATGAATCCTGTTGTTCCAAGTCCACCTGTGTTTGGAAGAGAAAATCCTTCAAAGTTTTCTATTTGAACATTAAACAGAACATTTCCATCTGCTTCTGTAATGTCATCTATTATACTAGCAGCCTCATTGCTGTTAGAAATATTTATAGTAGCAGCACCATTATAATTTCCACTAACATCTTTGTTAGCTGTAATTCTTAAGTCTATTGGATCTTTTAATAGACTATATCCATTTGGAGCTTTTTCTTCTGTAATAATGTAATTTCCTTCTTCTAATCCTGTAAATGTTGTAACACCATTTGAGTCAGTTACTGCCTTTCCTGTAAGAGGAACTACTTGTCCATTTTCATTATATGTATATGATGCTAAGATATTTCCTTTAGAATCTTTTATTGAGAATTCAGCGCCTTTTAAAGCTTTAGAATTATCATTTGAATCAACTTTTTTAATACCAAATCCCCAAGTATAAGAAGTAACTTTATCAGTTAAAGTTTTATAACTATTTTCAACATTTGGGTTATTAGTATAATATAATTCTATAGTATTTGGATTACCCGCATTTGTTTCAGTACTAACAACTGCATTATTATTTAAAGTAGCTTGATAGTTTAATGTTATACCAGTTTCTACATAAGCTTTTATGTTCTCATATACAAAATCAATTGTAATAACAGTTGAACCATCTGATTGCTTTTCTGTATTTATAGTATAGTCTTCCGGACTACTAAAAACTTTATTTCCTGAAGTTATTTTAAAACCAGTGGCTTCATCATATGTTAAGCCTTTGCTCATAGTATCTGTAAATTTGTACATTATATTTTTTGCATTTGATTGATATGTTGGTATAGTTGCATTTACTTGATACTTTATAACATCTCCAATATTATTAGAAGAAGCTTTAACTTTTTTATTATTTTCAATTATATTTTTTTCTAAGGTAGGAGTATTATCTTTTGGTTGAATAGTTATATTATAATTCCATGTATCATTTGAAACTTCTGGAACTGAAACTAATATAGGTGCTGAAGCAACTGCAGCCCCTTCTGAGTTACTTGAAGTTTCTGATACTAAATAATATCCTAAATTAACAGTATTTTCTTTTCCATTTGAAAGCTCTTGTCCAGATATATTATTATCAATAACATATTTATGTAAATCAATAGAAAATTGTTTTGTTTGTTCTACATCTAAATTCTGTATATTATTTTCAGAATAAGAACCATATTTAGAATTATTGAAAAATCCTTTAAATTCACTAGTTGGTGAATATTCATAAGCATCTCCACTTTGAGTTGCGCTTAATATCTTATAGGCAGTAAAAGTCGCTCCATTTTTAGTTATTGTTATACTACCTTTAGTTGGTGCATCCTTAGAAATTGATGGTGTTGCTGCAAATACAGGAATTGATGTTGCAATAAAAATAAACATGAATGCCATCAAAATACTAAGTTTTTTTAAAATATTGTTTTTCATTTATTAATTATTCCTTTCTTTTAAAATAAATTTAGTGCTAACTAACAAGATTAATACACCTGCTAATAATGTAATTCCAATTAAATAAAATTTAAAAGTTCCACTTCCGCCCGTTTCAGGTAATATTATTCTTGGGATATTCTTAACTGAAATATCATATCCATTTATTTTTGTATCTTTATCTAAAATTATTTTTTCACCTTGTTTACCAACTCTATAAAAACTTTCTGTAGAGTTTAAAGTTATATAAATATCATCACTTAGTTTATATCCATTAGGAGACTTTACTTCTTTTAATATGTAATTACCGTAAGGTAAATTATTTATTCTGAAGGATGCATCCTTTCCTAAAGGTATTAAATTTTTAGTTCCTTTATCATCTATTTCATAATTATTTTCCTGTGAAGTAAAACTCAAAGGATTTTCTGGATTTTCCTCTTTTATTAACTCAAATTCAGCTCCTAAAATAGGAATACCTTTTTCATTAACTTTATTTATAACTAAGTTACAAGCAGTTGGGAGTGGATCATCTTTAGCAACCACTTTAACTACTTTACTTTGATCATTTACATTGAATTCAATAGGTATCTGATCAAGTTTATATCCATCTGGTGCTTTTATTTCTTTTAATACATAATCACCATAAGGTAATTCAAGTCTTATTGGTGATTCTGATGAACTTGTAATAGTGGTAATCTCTTTACCATAAACATCCTTAACAGTTTTACCATCTTTAGTTGTTAAGTTAAAAACTGCTCCATCAAGTAAAGTTTCCTCTGGATCACTTTTAGAGGTCTTTATTATTTCTACTAAAGGATTTTTTTTGGTACTAACTGTGTTTGTTGGATATTTATCATCTACAAGTGCTGTATTTTCTACTACATCACCTGGTTCAACATTTTTCATACTTGCTTCTATCATTATATAAGCAGGTTTATCTGGTTCTATGTCAGCATTCTCATTTGTAATTTTTATTTCTTTTGTTTTTTCATCAAATGTAACTTTAAATTGATCAGTAGGTGTTATTTTAATATCACTTAATCTAGAATCTAATTTATCAGTAATCTTTAAAGTATTTTTCAAAAAATAACCATGAGAATCAAATTCAATTCTGTATTCAATTTTTTGATCATTAGGATTATTTGTTACATTTCTTTTATCTACGGTTTTATGAACATTTAATGCACCTGCATCTTTGGATAATTTTGAATAAGAATTAGAAGGTACATTCTTATCACGGTCATAATATAAATTTGCAGTATTTAAATATCCATCTTCAATAGATGTAATATGTGTACTGTAGGTAATAGCATAGTGATCATATGGTATATTTCCAAAATCTACTTCCAAAGATTTAGTATCAGCTTTAATTCTATTACTGTCCCAAAACTCTTGTGTAACATCTGTGCTTTCCCCATAAAAATTATCTCTCCTTATATGTATACTTGCTGTATCTAGAGCCATTCCTTTTGGAATATTATCAATAAATTTAGCATTACTTAAATAATTTCTAGTATTAGGATTTCTACCATCACCTGCATTTATTTCTACATAATATTTTATAGGATTATTTCTATCAGTTATTTCTCCATACTGCTCTCTTTTTCCATCTTTATCTATAATAGCTCTTGGTAAATAAGCTCCTTTGTACATAAGCGGATACCTACCAGAACTACTACCTTGAGATTGATTACCTGTTACATCTATTGTTTTAGTTTTCCCATTTAAGTCAATTTTTACTGGATAGCGTACCCCCTGCCTAATTTTGTCATTTCCAATAACTGATATAATTATATATCCACGTAAGGCATCTTCAACATTTTCATTAAATGTTAAAGTAACTACTCCATTGTTATTAGTACAACTTGAAAAGTGTTCTTTAGGATATTTAGGTATTATATCTTTAAAAATATCTGGAAATTTAATAACAATTTTGTCTTTAGATTTTAGTTTGTTTTTATCTAAAATCCTATAGTCAATTCGTAAAGTATTAATTCCATCTTCTGATATAGTATTACTTTGGAAATTAGCGCTTGTAATTTCAACAGCACCGTCATTTTGAAGTTCCCTTAAATCTTCACCAAAGGTAATAACTCCAGGCGATATTAACCCTAACAGAATAGAAATAAATAGTACTAATATAGTAATAAAGCACTTTTTATTATTTCTCTTCATAGAATATCCTCCCTCCTTTAATAAAATTAAAAATAAAAAAACCGACTAATATTTATAAATTCTTATAAATATAGCCGGTTGCATCAGTAACTCAATATATCCCAGATGCCCAGATACAGAATATATATCAACGTTTCTATAATTTGTATTCATTTTATTTAATTTTTAGCTGTTTTTTAAATTAATTAAAATTCCTTTAGTATATTATGATATTTTGGTAAAACTGTCAAAAAATATACAAAAACATAAAAATAAATTGTTAACATCAATCAAAAAAATAATTAATATTAACAATTTATTCCTAACACTTTTTATTATATTTTAAAATAAAATATGAATTTTTTAATAGTTTGATTATACTAAAAAACTCTGTTTTTAACTCAATCAAACCTCAACAATTAATTTAATTGTCTAACATATAGTTAATCTACTTTTAATTCTTTTATATACTCTACCGGAACATAATCACAAAGCCATAAATTATTCTTAGATAAATAAAACTTAATTCCTTTATTAAACATGCTTTCTGAATCTATTTCTAAAACAACTAACTCACCATGCCTTTTCCCAACAACACTTGCAGTTTCTATATCTCCTGATAAATGAACATACTGTCTTTCCTTTTTTATAAGCCCATTTTTTAAAATAGAATCTAAATATTTTCTTCCAGTACCATGATATAGTTTATTAGGTGGCTTAATAGGTTGTAATTCTAAATTTACTGGAATTGAATGTCCTTGATTTGCTCTTATTTTGCTTTTATCTTCATTAAAAGAATATCTTTGTTTTGAATCTTCTCTAACTATTCTTTCTAAGTCATCTATATTAAAATTTTTCCAAGATCTATTTATTCCATTTATTAAATCTGAAACATTTAAGTATCCATGCTCATCTAGTTCTAACCCTATTTCTTCTGGTTTATGTCTTAGTATTAAACTTATATATTTACTTATCTTTGTATCACTATTTTTCATACTCAATTGCCCCCTTATTTTATATGATATTTTTAACTTAGGCTCTGTTTTAACTGAGTGTTGATTTCTAGCTATATCTTCAGACCTAACTTAATTTATATTTAGAAATCAACACTGGTTTAAGACAGAGCCTTAACTTAAACTAATAAAATATTTATTAAATTATCTTCCAAAATAAGTTTTAGCTTCTTAATATCATTGCTTTTTCATAATAGAATTCTATCATAAATAGCTCTCTTAAATTGCTTAAACTATGTAAAATTCATCTCTAAATCTCATTTTCAAGAGTCTTGTGACGGACTATGACGGACCTGTGACGGACTTTTCAAAAAAATAGCAACCCTCAAACCCTTGATATAACTTGATTATGACGGACTTTGCCTAAAATGACGGACTTTTTCTATTTCTCTATATATACATATTATATATTTTCTATTTATATATAATAATATTATTTTTTCTGTATACTGTCTCAATAGGAAAAGTCCGTCAAATGTGTCGAAAGCATTGATATCACTAAAAAAGACTGGCTCTAAGTCCGTCAAAAGTCCGTCATTAAAACATAAAAGTCTGGCACAATTAATAAATTTAATAACCATTTTAATTATATTTTATCTTATTAACCCCATTAAAGCCTCTGCTACTTTTCTAGCAAAATCCAATTGATAATCACTTGACTGGAAATAAATATACATAAGTCTTACATTATCAAATAGCCAAGGTTTGTTAATCCACATTTAGTTAAGGCACTTCTTACAAATTACCTAATGCATACAAAAAAGAGTTAGCTTTTACGCTAACTCTTTTAATATATTTTTACATAATATTAGTTGTCTCTCTTTCGCACTTTTAGAAAGTATAATCTACTCATCATAGGTATTTATGTAATCATTCTGAGAAACATAAAAACAAACAGGAACATGTCTTTCATAGCAGCTTTCACACATTTCCTTTAAACATTCTGGACATTCTCTCATATCCTCTTCATGAAAATAGTCTTCACATAACTCGCATTCTATCATACACTATCACCTCTAAACATATAATTTTAAATTATACCCCAACCTAATCTTCCATTCAACTTTATTCTAATTACTACCACATTTATATAATGCTAATAAATACATCTTAAATATTAAAAACAAAAATCAAAAAATATTTTTTATCTTTTTGCTTATATTTATAGGACAAATAAAAAAATCATGAAACTAGTGCAAATACCATTTCAACAAAAATTTAAGTCTTTATTCATGTATATATTATAATATAAAATCTTTAGATAAATAATTTTTAATCACAAGAATATAATTCCATAATTTACTTGCAAATTAAATTATGATAAAATATTACATTATATTAATATTATGTAAATTAAATAAAAAATTTTTTCATATATTTTTAATAATATGAATAAAATTACATGAATTACTATATTAAAAGGAGATTAAAAATGAATGAATTCATTCAAATTGATAATTTTAATAGAATTGGAGGACAATACGAAGAAATTGTTTGGAATTCTTTAAAAAATTCTTTTTCTAAAAGAGATGTTCTTGCCTACTCTAGATATCCACTATTTATGAATATAGGACAAAAACGAAAAGAACCAGATATTATTATTCTTGATAAGGAACTTGGATTTTATATTATTGAAATTAAGGGATTTTCAATAGATAATATTATAAAAATAGATGGTGGTGTTTGGCATATGAAGGATTTTTATGCTAATACACTTTCACCATTTGCTCAAGCTGAAGATTATGCTTATGATTTCAAATCTAAATTTGATAGGCAAAGAGAGCTTAGAGAACGTTTAACTATTAAAGTTTTAGTGGCTTTACCATCTATAACAAAGCAAGAATTTATCGATAAAGGTTTTTCTAAAGCTTTTGATGAAAATTTAGATAACTTTATTTTTGCTGATGAACTTAGTAAAAAGAAGTTATTTGATAAATTAAGTATAGTAGAGCCTCTTTTTTATGGCAAACCATTCACTGATAAAACTTTTAAAATTGCTATGTCTATTCTTGGGCATGAAGAACTTTATATTAATAGTGAAGAATCATTTGTTTTAGGTTCTAAAGGAAATATCGCAAAAAAAATAAGACAAAAACTGTATGATTTAGATATACAACAAGAGAAGATAGCTAAAGTAATTGCTATTGGACCACAAAGAATACGAGGGATTGCAGGTTCTGGAAAAACAATCCTACTTTGTCAAAAAGCTGCTGCTATGTACTTAAAAAATCCAGAAATAAAAATTGCTATAACTTTCTTTACTCAAAGTTTATATGATACCATAAAAAATACTGTTGATAAATATTTACGAGCATTTAGTAATGGTGAAGTAACTTTAAACGATTGTCCAAACATAAAAATTCTTCATGCATGGGGAAGTAAAAATATAAATGGTTTTTATAGGACCATAGCTATTGAAAATGGTATTCTACCTATGAATGTTAATGATGTAAAAAAATTGACAGGAAATAACTCAAATTCTATGGAAGTAAGCATAAATATAATTTCCAAAAACCTTCTTGAGCAAACCAATGCACAATTAAAAGAAATCTTTGATGTAGTTTTAATCGATGAGGGACAAGACCTAGTTGGAGATAATCAATATAAATATAATGGAAAACAATCATTTTATTATATGGCATATAAATCTATAAAACCTTGTTTAGATGATGAAGAAAATAGTCATAGACGAATTATTTGGGCATATGATGAACTTCAAAGCTTAAATGATACAAAAAAACCTTCTGGAAAAGAACTTTTCGGCGATGAAAATATAGTTAAGGGAATCTATAAAGGAGGCGCTAGAAAATCAGAAATAATGAAAAAATGTTATAGAACTCCGTATGATATTTTAACTACTGCTCACTCTGTTGGAATGGGCTTTTTTAGAGAAGACGGTATGATAACAGGTTATACAACTAAAAAAGATTGGGAAAACATTGGATATACAGTTGTTTCAGGAGACTTTAGGAAAAATGGTGAAACTGTTAATATTAAAAGATTAAAAGAAAATAGTCCAAACCCTATCCACGATGTTTACGAAGGAAAATGTATAGATTTCAAAACTTATAACTCACAAAAAAATCTTTTAGAAAGCTTAGCTTCCTCTATAAAAAACGATATAGAAAAAGATGGATTAAATCCATCAAAAGATATACTTATAATAACTCTTGATAAGTATAATAAACTTAAAAATGAAATTGCAAATGCTTTAGCTAAAGAGAAAATAAATTATTATATACCAAGTTCAAATACAATTAATAATACTAAAAACGGTAATAATCCTGATAGATTTTGGTATGATGATGCAGTTACAATATCAAGAATCAATAGAGCTAAAGGGAATGAAGCTATAATGGTATATGTTCTAGGAATTGAAACCATAGCAGAAAATGAAGATTCTGTATCTGAAAGAAATAAATTATTTACTGCTATGACAAGATCAAAATGTTTTTTAAAATTAATGGCATTAGGAGATTATGAATACAAATTATATGAAGAAATAAGAAAATCAATTAATGCAAATGGAGATTTTAAGTTTAAATTTATAAGACCTAAGAATACTGCTGATGATAATGAAAGCTAAATAAAAAGCTATGGCTAAAGCCATAGCTTTTTTATACATCATTTTTATTAGTAGTTTTTACTAAACTATTTTCGTAGTCCATTTCTCGCAATCCCACACATCTGTTACTACATCTCTATAGAATTCAGGTTCATGGCAAACTAAAAGTATGCTTCCTTTATATTCTTTTAATGCTCTCTTTAATTCATCTTTAGCTTCAACGTCTAAGTGATTTGTAGGCTCGTCTAGGATAAGTATGTTTGTTTCTTTGTTTATTAGTTTGCAAAGTCTTACCTTAGCTTGTTCTCCCCCACTTAATACTGCTACTGAGCTTTCTATGTGCTTAGTTGTTAATCCACATTTAGCTAAGGCACTTCTTACCTCGTATTGAGTGTATCCAGGGAACTCTTGCCATACTTCTTCTATACATGAATTATAGTTTGCTTCTTTTATCTCTTGCTCAAAGTATCCTATGCTTTGGTAATCTCCTGTTTCAACCTCTCCACTTATTGGTTTAATTAATCCCATTAAACTTTTTAAAAGTGTTGATTTTCCAAGTCCATTAGCTCCAACTAAAGCTATCTTTTGACCTCTTTCCATTCTTATGTTAAGTGGTTTACTTAATGGCTCATCATATCCTATAACTAAATCTCTTGCTTCAAATATTAACTTACCTGAAGTTCTTCCTTGTTTGAAGTTGAACTCTGGTTTTGGTTTCTCAGCAGCAAGCTCTATTCTATCCATCTTGTCTAATTTCTTTTGTCTAGCTCTTGCCATACCTGTTGTAGCAACTCTAGCCTTATTTCTAGCAACGAAGTCTTCAAGCTTAGCAATCTCAGCTTGTTGTCTTTCATAAGCAGCCTCTAATTGCTTCTTGTTAGCTTCGTATACTCTCATGAAGTTATCGTAATCTCCTGTATATCTAGTTAATGCTCTATTTTCAACATGGTAGATTACATTTACTACGCTATTTAAGAATGGAATATCATGTGATATTAATATAAATGCATTCTCATATCCTATTAGGTAGTTCTTAAGCCAAGCTATATGCTCTTCATCAAGATAATTTGTAGGCTCGTCTAGAAGTAATATGTCTGGTGTTTCTAATAAAAGCTTAGCTAATAAAACCTTAGTTCTTTGTCCACCACTTAAATCAGTAACATCTTTGTCTAATCCTACATCTCTAAGTCCAAGACCTCCAGCAACTTCTTCAACCTTTGCATCTATCATATAAAATCCGTTATGATCTAACATATCTTGAATTGTAGCTGTTCTTTCTAAGGCTTTAGTCATTTCATCCTCTGACATTTCACCCATTCTCTCATAAAGACCGTTCATTTCAATTTCCATATCAAAAAGATATTGGAATGCTTCTCTTAAAACTTCTCTTATAGTCTTACCTTTTTCAAGTTGAGCGTGCTGATCCATGTAACCAACTCTAACCTTGTTACTCCATTGAACATCTCCCTCATCTGGCATAAGTTTACCTGTAATTATGTTCATGAAAGTTGATTTACCTTCTCCATTAGCTCCTATAAGACCAACGTGCTCCCCCTTTAAAAGTCTGAAAGACACATCTTCAAATATGGCTCTATCTCCAAAGCCATGATTCATATTCTTAACTATTAAAATACTCATGTAACTTATATCTCTCCTTATCCATAAATCTAAAAAATTTCTATAAAAATTATTTCATCTTATATATAAACTTAAAATAACATTCCTTAGTAAATAAAACTTACACTTCTATACTAAGTGAAATTTTCATATTAAAACTTATTTATTATGTAACATATAAAATATTTAAGCTGGAATTCATATTCACAGGACCCTTATCCCTGCAAATAAAATCCAACTAAGTGACTAATTCTTAAAGAAACATTTGACTACCAATAAACAAAATTAAAGCTAAAAAACAAACTCCAATTAAGTTATATAAAACTGATGTCTTAGATGATTTTTTCTTATTTAATCTACTTACTCTGCTCTCTACCATATCCCTATTCCACCTTTCAAATTAAAAATTTTTATATAAAGATCTATATTGCTATCTTTTAGACTATGTTTTAAACTATTATAGATTTTTAGATAGGACTTGTAAGACCATCTTAAAAATTCTTTAATACACATTATATATAGTATATTATCTAGGTTTAATTTTTCAAATATATTTTTGTTTCCTCTCCATAAAATTCAAACCTTATTTACTCTTAATTTACTGAAAAATTTTTTACTTTCATGATAAATGCCCTCAATAAACTAATATATACATTTCAAAGAAAATTGTTCTAAAAATTTTTACTTTAAAATTAAAAATTAGGACTTTAACCTAAAATATAAAAAAGCAACTCTTATCCTAAGCATGTATATACTATAGGTAAGAGGTTCTATTATAGTACTACTAAGTTTTGATATGCTATAATAAACTAAATACTTGGTATAAATTAGTACATTTAGTAAGAAAGGGGTTTATTTATGCTATATTATTTAGTTGCTCTATTCGATAAGGCTTCATATGCAATAATAAAGCCAATGCAAGAATCAATTTCAAATGAATATAAGCTTTATGAGAATCTCCCGATGCTTCATATTACATTAGCTGTAATTGAAGATCCTGATATGGATAAATTAAATGAAGTAGTAAAAACTACTTTAAAATCATATAAAAAATTTGAAGTTCATTTAAATGGTTTAATAAAATTTGGAGAACCATATAGATCTGTAAATTTGAAAGTAGATGAGGAAAGTGGAATAATAAAAAAACTTTCCATAGAACTTTATGAAAACCTATTAAAAGCAGGCTTTAAGCTAACATCTAATCCAGATACATGGCAACTTCACGTATCCTTAGCTAATCCATATTTTGCCCAAAGAGTATGGGGAGAGGATGAGTTTGAATCAGCTTATACAAAGCTTCAAGACTATAATTTTAATAGAGAACTTTTGATTGATGAAATTCAATTTTGGAGACCAATTAATGATGAAAATAAAATGGTGGTGTTTAAATACCCATTACCATAGTTAAAACAGTTTATATTAAAATTTCTGTTTTAAGTGAATAAATTTTTTTTAGCTAGGCCTGAATGCCTAGCTAAAAATCAACACTAGTTTAAAACAAAATTATATTAAAATGTTGTATATATATTAATAAAAACTTACATAGATACTAAACCAAATAGCTTCTATGTAAGTTTTTTTATAAGGTAATTTTGATACAACCATTTTTATTTTGCCCACAAACAAACTAATTTAATATAACAAAAAAACTACCTCAAAACTTAAAATAAGGAAACTTTTAATTGGAGCAAGGTAAATACCAATTTATTTATAAGTTCATTTTAAAGCAATTTTGATGTAGTTCTCTTAAAGTGTGTTAAATATTATTAATAATCGTAAAAAAATTCAGAGAGAGCTCAACCTCTCTCTGAAATGAGTTTAGTTTTATCAAATTCACATTCAATCCATAATAATTAATGGTACTAGTTAAGGTTAAATTTTAATCTATATTTTAATAAGTTTCTTTGAAAACTTCAAAATAAGCTTGAGGATGTAAGCATGCAGGACATTTTAATGGAGCCTCTGCACCTTCCCAAATGAATCCGCAGTTTCCACATTTCCAAAGGACAACTTCATCTTTTTTGAATACTTTTCCTTCTTCTATGTTTTTAGCTAATTTAGTGAATCTATTAAAATGAGCTGTTTCAGCTTTAGCTATCATTCTGAAGGCAGCAGCTACTTCTGGGAATCCTTCTTCATCGGCTACATCTGCAAATGATGGATAAAGATTACTTAATTCATCATGTTCTCCTTCAGCTGCGAATTTTAAGTTAGTTAATGTGTCTGTAGGTAATTCTACTGGATAAGCAGCATTTATTTCTACCATTTCTCCTTGTAGATCATCTTTTAAAAATTTATAGAATCTTTTAGCATGTTCTTTTTCATTCTCTGCAGTTTCTATAAAGATATTTGATATTTGAACATATCCTTCTTTTCTAGCTACACTTGAAAAATAAGTATATCTTGTTCTTGCTTGGCATTCACCAGCGAATGATTTCATTAGATTTTCAGCAGTTTTAGTTCCTTTTAAACTTTTCATAATAAAACCTCCTACAAATCACTTATTTTGAAAAACATATTATCTACTATTTTTCCAAATAAATAATTTCTAAATCATATTAATTAATAATAATTATCTTTTATATACTTATAATAACACTTCTCTATAAAAATTCAAGTACTTTTTAAACAATTTGTAAACAAAATTTATTTTATACGCTTACATTTTCCTATATTATTCTATATTTTCAAATATTGTTACTAAATTATACTTTTATAATTTAAATAAGCCCATTATATTTTTAAAAATAAACCTTATAGATTGTTTTTAAAACTCAGTATATAATTTAAGCCATAATATTAAATTAACTATATGAAATATTTTTATATTAGTTTTAAGAAAGGAGTTTTATCATGAAGGTTAAAATACACCCAAATACTGTTGATAAAATTAAAGATATGCTTGCCAATAGTGATAAAGATGCTATTAGAATAAAAGCTTGTTCCTCTGGCTGAGCAGGCTTAAATATTGAAGTTGTTCTGGATGAACAACATGAAAATGATGATGTGGTTATAGATAATGGTATTAAAATAGTTGCAGATAAAAAAATATCTCACTTTTTTACTGACGCAACCCTAGAATATAAAAATACTATTCTAGGTAAAAAATTTAAAGTCTATTAAGATGTATAAATTTTAATTTATTAGTCAATAATACTAATAGCTTAATACACTCTTAAGTTAACCACACAATTTAATAGAAAAAGGAACTGTTATCCCAAAACAGTTCCTTTTTTGTATCTTAAAATTTAAATTACTAAACGGCTATAAAAAAGGTATAAATTATAAATGCTATTACACTTAGTATAAATGGTACATTTATTACTTTCTCTTCTTTATAAGAAACTCTTGTTGCAACATCTAGTTCATCTAAAGTTATATTTAAATTTCTCTTTTCCATTTTTCTTATTAAGTAACTAATTAAAAATCCACAAATTATTGCTAATAGTAAATAATAGAATAATAATTGTATTTTAACCTCAAAAGGTACAGTTTGTACTACATCCATTTGATGTATTAAATCCTCTGTTGTTATTCCTTGGCTAGTTATTCTTTGAAGAATTAAATTCCATGAGTTAATTAAAAAGTGAATTAACATTGATAAGAATATACTTCCAGTTGCTCTTACTACATAAGCTAAAATTATTCCCATAACCGCAGCATATAAAAATTGCTGAGCATTTAAATGAAGAATACCAAACATTATACCAGTCATTAATGCAGCCACATGCTTACTCTTAAATTCAAATCCTGATAAAACAATTCCTCTTATAGTTATTTCTTCTGTTATAGCTGGTGTAACCCCTACAACTAAAACCATTATCCATAATGGAAATGACTTCATTTGACCTAAAAATAATGCTACATCATTTGTATAAAAGAAGCTTGATAAGTATGAAAAAAACATCATAACTGGATTTGCTAAAGCTGCTATTAATATAGCAAAAAATACATCTTTTCCTTTTGGCTTCTTAAAACTAAAAACTTTTTTGTAATTACTTTTAGTTACTATAATATATATTATTGCTGGTATTATGAAAAATACTATATGCGTTACCATTAATGCTAACGGTGGCGTTAGTCCTATTTTATATAGAACTGGTGATAAAAAATATGGCCCTACCATTGATAAAACTAATACTATAAGAAAATATAAACTTACTTTAAATATAGGCTTCATCCTAGTTCTCCCTTCTAAAATATCAAATTTAAAATTTCACATAAACCTAAGTTTAGTACATTAAAGCATATTTAGTCACTTTAAAATATAACATATTTATTAATTAGCTAGTATTACTAATTAATTACTTTTTAGTTTACTTACTATTACTAGTATAGTAATTTTGCAAGGTATAAATTCACTTAAAAAATTTTATAAAAATATTAAAATATTTTTGTTTATAAATGTATAAAAAAATTAATACTGTTAATACTATTTACTGAGGCAATAAGCTTCAATCTTATAATAGCCTCTCCCCCATTTTATTTATACTGACAGTTTCGTTTAAAGTACGGAATAACGAAACTGTCTCCCCCTTAAAACCCTTATAATGTAATAAATTTTCTTCATGTTTTTCTAGTAGAGAGTATGTAAATACTCTCTTACTTTTAAAAAAAATTAATTAAGACATATATTTATAAGTTTTATTTTAAGTTATTTTGGATTTTTAGATAGGTTTGAAAATCTAACTAAAAATCAACCTTAATTAAAGCAAAACTTTTAAAATAAATCATTAGCTAGTCTAAGCACATATGAATACCCATTAAGTTTACTTAATGGGTATTTTTTATATTAACTATGTTTTAAACTAATGTTGATTTTTAGATAGATTCGTAAGACCATCTTAATGATCAATACTTTGCGAAATTAAGTTATGTCTGAAGGCCATCTAAAAATCAACATTTTCCTAAAACAAAATCTTTATCTTTAGTTTCTATTTTCAAGCTCTCTTCTTAGCCAATCTAATGCGTTCATCATTGTTCTAATTCTAACTCTTTGTCTTTCTGCTTTAAAGTTAAATTTCTTAACCTTTGTAACACCATCTATACATAATCCAACATAAACAAGTCCAACAGGTTTCTCATCAGTTCCACCACCAGGACCTGCTATTCCTGTTGTAGAAATTCCAATTCTTGTGCCAGCATTTTTGGCTATTCCTTCTGCCATTTCCTTAGCACATTCTTCACTGACTGCACCGAACTTGTCTAATGTTTCTTTTTTGACACCAAGTCTTTTCATTTTAGCTTCATTAGAATAAGTAACAGCGCCCTCCATAAATACTTCAGATATTCCTGGATAGTTTATTAAGGCACTTGCAACCATTCCGCCAGTACAAGATTCAGCTGTTGAAATAGTCATATTCTTATCAACTAATAGCTTTCCAACAACTTCTTCTAAGGTTACTTCACCTTCTCCATAAATATTATCTCCAAGTCTCTTCCTAATTTCATTTTCTATTGGAGCAATAAGTTTCTCTGCCTCTTTCTTGTCCTTACCATTTGCAGTTATTCTTAAAATAACATCAATATTCTTTGCATAAGGTGCCACTGTAGGATTCTCACTATCTAAAAGATCAGAAACCAAATCCTCCATTTTACTTTCACCAATACCAAAAACTCTTAGAATTTTAGAAACTAGAACTCTGTCAGTAAATTTACTTAAGTATGGTACTACATGATTTGTAAACATTGGTTCCATTTCTCTTGGTGGTCCTGGAAGAAGTATTATTCTCTTATTGTTTTCTCCCTCTAAAATAGCTCCTGGAGCAGTTCCATTAGGATTTGGAAGTATTATTGCTTCCTTAGGAAAATAACACTGCTTTTTATTATTCTCTGTCATTTCAAGGTTATTTTTTTTAAAATAATCCTCCAAATCACAAAGCAGCTCTTCTCTTAAGCACATTTCCATATTGAAATATTTTGCTGCAAGCTCCTTACTTAAATCATCCTTAGTAGGTCCTAACCCACCAGTTGTTATAATGGTATCGCAATTCTTAAAAGCATTGTCAAAAGCCTCTAAAATCCTATCAGAATTGTCCCCAACTACTGACTGATGATAAACACCTATACCTAAATTAGCTAGCTCTTTAGCTAAAAATTGTGCATTTGTGTTCACTATATCACCTAAAAGTATTTCTGTTCCTATTGCCATTATTTCAGCTTTCAAAAAATCACCTTCTTAATTTAATATGTAAAATCTCTTCCTATATAAACTTTTATAAAGGTTATTATCTTATAATAAATAATTTTACTCCACTTTTTCCTCTATGTCCTAGTTTTTATTTATATTCTTTTTATTATTCATAAATTATTTTATATTTAAGGATTTTCTTAACTAATTTTATGTAATGCCTAAAATTATATAATTAACTCAACCTCATAGAAAAACTTAACTTAATCATCTCTCTATAAACTTATTCCTTTATTTCAAAGTTTAATACACATTTCACACCACTTTTAAATTTGACCTCTTTTTTTCTTACACCTATAATAGTCTTTGTTTATATAAACAAATCTTAATTTTTTATAGTAGGATGTATTGTAAACTCGTACTGATTCAAAGAATATAATCTAACTATGTTCCATTGCATAAGTTTAAGATACCAAATTGAAACTTTGGATTTTCACTTAAAATTAGCCTACTATAAACAAAAATATATTAAGGAGAAAGAAATGAATTCAAAAACTAAAGGAATTATTTTTATGATACTTTCTTCAGCAGCCTTTGCTACTATGAACTTACTTAGCAAACTTGCCGAAGGCGTTAACTCTTACCAAAAAACCTTTCTAACAAATGTTGTGGCAACAGTAATAGTTTGCTTCATAATAGCATATAAAAAAGGTTCTTTCTTTGGTAAAAAAGAAAGTAGAAAATACCTGCTTTCTAGAGGTGTTGCTGGAACTTTAGCAATACTAACAAACTATTATGCTCTAGATAAAATGTTTTTATCTGATGCAACAATACTTACTAAACTAGCTCCATTTTTCACAATAATTTTTTCTTATTTATTAATTAGTGAAAAGATTACTAAGAAGCAAGCTATTCTTTTACTAGTAGCCTTTGGAGGAAGTTTATTTGTCATAAAACCTCAATTCAGCACTGCTGTTATTCCTGCTCTTATAGGAGTCGCTTCTGCTGGTTTTGCTGGCTTTGCATATACAATGATAAGGGTATTAGGAAATAAAGAAGATTTCTGGACAATCATATTATCATTTACAGGTATTGCTACAATTGTAATGCTACCTTCAATGTTTATGAATACAGAGAATTTAACAATAATGAATGTACTCCTACTTGTAGGTGCTGGTGTGGCATTCACATTAGGACAAGTTGCTTTAACTGTGGCTTATAAAAATGCTCCTGCCTCTGAAATTTCAATGTACGACTACATAGGTCTTATAATAGCTGCTATATATGGATTTATGTTCTTTAAAGAAATTTCAGACTTCCTATCATTCTTAGGATATGTAATAATAATTGGAGCTTCAATTTTAAATATATTAAATGGCAAAAAGTCTTCTAATAATGAAATTAAAGAAGAAAACTCTGCTGTTTCTGCTAATTAAAAAAAGCTGTGAGAATCTCACAGCTTCTTTTTTTGCCGAAATATAAAATTATTATTTTATAATGAAATCAATTATTAATTATAAGTTTTTATTAAGTAAAAATCAATGTAATATATCACCAAATACTATGAAACAGAATATATATAATTATTTTTTGTATTCATGATATTAAATATTATATGGCCTCTTACTTTAATCCATTATATGTAATATTTTGTAACATTATGCAATTATAAAAATACTATATTTATATAGAATATAATTGTAGACATAGGAGGAAAATAATATGTCTAAACTTCACTTTAATAATAAAGTAAATATCAAACAACAAACAGATTATCCAATAGTTGGATGTGATCATTCTGAAGTAAATGTTATGCCTGAACTAAAACTTTTTAGATATAAATATTCATATCAAGAAAATGATCCTAGTCCAGCAGGCAATGGTGATGACATTGGTTTCTCTCTAGTATTTGGAAATTATGGTGAGCTAAGTTGGCAAACTGATGGTAAAACTGCAACGCTAGAAGATAATTTAGTAGTAGAAAACCCTGTAAACTTAAAATTAATGCATTTATGCCTTCCTTGTGGTTTTAAACTATATATATATAAGGATGATATGGATACTCATTCTGAATTACAAACAGACATGACACTAACCCCTGGAAATTATACACTTCAATTAAGAAAATGTGAAATGAGTGAAGAAGACCTTAGTGAGGAAGAAGAAGAATGTACACCTTACTTTGATGTTCCTTGCCACTTTATATGCTGTATATCAATGCTATTCCAAGTAGAATTCCCTCCTTGTTCTCCAGACTCAGGTTCAGGAGACTGTTCAACTAATAACCCTATATCTAATGGGAATTTTGAAGAATCACCTCATGGAGTAAATAAGATACCAGACTGGGAAGTGTCTTCAAATGATGGTAAAACTAAAACTGTAAAAAAAGCTAAATTAAAAAATAGCTGTAAGGACTTCGACTTCGAATATACTGCTTATGAAGGTGATTATTTTGCACTTTTAAGTACAGATAGCTCAAAAAAATATGACTATATGTCTCAAACCTTCGAAGTTTGTGCTGGTGATACAATAGAAGGACATGCTTTCTTCTTTAATGAAGGTTGTTTTGATAATAGCTCTATTGCTGAAATCAATATATTGGATGATAACTCTAACATTGTTTATACTGTTTTTAAAGAGGAATCTAACGCTGATTATCCACAATACGGATCAACTAATTGGCAAGATTGGTCTTATACATTCGAGGAAGGCGGAACCTATACTATAAGATGTGAAGTTGATAATGGTGAAAATGACGAATCATCTTATTTAGGTGTAGATGCAGTTAATATTATCACTGCATAACTCTTTTCATTTCTAGTAGGTAATGTTCTTCATTAGCTACTAGAAATAATATTTAAAAATTTATTTATATATTAATAATTAAATTTTTAGGAGGCTTTATCTATGGCACTATTTACATTCAATAGCAATGTAGGCTCTCCATCAAATATAATTGAACCAGATCCTAAAAAGGCTAAGCTTGATAATTCAACTGATTTTCTAGAAAATGATATTCACTCTTCTTCTGATTCCCCTAAAAATAAAAAACATTCTATTAATAACTCTTATCCTATATGCGGAAATGTCTGGTATGACTTGAATGGTAATGGCATTAAAGACTCTACAGATGTACTTTTAAGTGATGTTAAAATTGAGCTATATGATTGCAATGATTTTAATTCTCCAATGTTGACAACTTTCACAGACATTAATGGTCATTATGAATTTAAAAATATTCCTCTTGGTAATTACTTTTTACGAACTAAACTGCCTAACAATTGTACTGTTATAAAAAAATGTAATGATTCTCTTATAAATGATAGAACATTATTATCAGATAAGATATATAACAATAAAAGTGGAATTAATATACCTATTGGCCTAACAAAACAGTTTAAAGTAAGCGGTATTGTTTTTTGGGATAGTGATAAAAATGGTATATATAACGAATCTTTATTAGGAATAAATGGTTTAACTCTACAGTTGTATAATGAAAATAACATCCTTATAGCTTCAACTAAAACCTCTAACTTTATGAAATATAGAGGTTATTATGAGTTCATAAATATTACTCCTGGTTTATATAATTTAAAAATACTTATTTCAGACTCCATAAAACTTTCAAAATCCAAAACTAATGAGTATTATGGCTCTAAAATTAATTCATCTACAGCTACTATGAACTTTAAGGTTATTAATGAAGACATACAGAATATTTTTATTGGATTAACTAAATAAAAACCTACCTAATTTATAAAGGTAGGTTTTTTATTTTACTCTTTTTTTAATTCTAAATCATTTTTAACTCGCACTATAATAAGTGCTATTATTCCAATATAAATAACCAATCCTTCAAATGCACCGAAACCAATTGTATAGCCAAGTCTTGCGCATTGATTATAACCAAAACTCAAGAAGTTTTCTAACATTTTAATCCTCCTAATAAAGCCTTTCATTAAACATATATGAATTAAAATCATATAAAATGAGAGTATACTTTAATATTTATGGCAGTCTTTTTTTAATAGGATCTGCTTTAGCTGAATGTTAATTTCTAACTAAACTTTAGGACCTAGCTAAAAATCAATACTAGCTTAAAACATAACCTCTTAATAAAATAAATAAAAGAGGTTGCACAAGACTTAAATACAAGTATTTTGTACAACCTCTTTCATGATGATTTTTATTTTATAAATATGCTAATCAATGATATAGCGAATATGATTTGGCAAACTCCTACAAGACCTCCATAAAGCATTGCTTTCGGACCTTCTTTTACTAAGTCTCCTATTTTTACTCTCATTCCTATACCTGCTAGAGCTATGATTTCAAAATTAGAACTTATCCATTTAAATGCACTTCCAACCCCACCTGGAACCATTCCAAGAGTATTTAAAATACATATTATAAAGAACCCTATTATAAACCATGGTATACGCACCTTATGTGTTGGTTTATGATGATGAGCTACTTCTTCTTTATTTTCTTCATTAACTTCTATTTTTGCAAAGACTAGAACTACCACAACTAAGAATATTATTCTTATTATCTTAAATACAGTAGCTAGCTCTACCACTGAATCACCAATAAATTTAGCAGAACCAATAACTTGTCCTACAGATTGAAGTATTCCTCCCATTAATGCAGAAGTATGCAAAACATCATTATTATAAATAACAGATGTAAGTAATGGTAAAAGAATCATTAATATTGTTCCAGTTACATTAACTATTGTTATAGCTATTACCTTATCTGAATCCTTTGCTTTTATTACTGGAGCTACTGATCCTATAGCTGATGATCCACATACTGCATTACCAGCAGACATTAAAAGTGAATACTTTTCTCCAAAGCCTAGTTTTCTTCCTATAAAATAAGTTGTGGCTATTGTTAATGTCATTAAAATAGCTATATATATTACTCCATTAAATCCTAGAGCTATTATGTCTGTCATATTCAAAGAAGCTCCCATTAAAACAATTGAATAGTTTAAAAGATCTTTCTCTGAAAATTTAGTTCCTTCATTATATCTATCACTTTTTAGAAATGTATTTCCCGCAAAGATTCCCATAAATATAGCGAAAGTAGCTGCCCCTACAGTAGGAAATTTCTTTCCTAAAAACTCAGCAATAATACCTATTACTAGACATATAAAAAGTCCTGGTAGTATCACTCTAAACTTTTTCCCTAATTCTTTCTTCATATGTTACCTTTCTTATTCTCATATTAAGTAAATACCATAAAAGATTATATTATGGTCGCTTTACGAAATTATTATACATATCTATATATATAATTTAAAATATTAAAAAGTTATATTAGTAATAAGTTTTTAGTTATGTATAAAATAAAAGGAATGAATTTTTAAATCCATTCCTTTTATCTTATAAATTTCTAAAAATAAGAAATTACAGCATGATATATTATATTATTTTTGGAGCATCTTATAAAAAGATTATGAGTAGATGCTAGTTTATAAATTTATTAGTGATAAAGTCGGTGGGAGTTTCACTTACTATAAATGTAATTACCCATAATCTTTTTTATAAAATACTGTAAAGTGATTGAGATTTTTATTATGTTGTTTGATTAAAAGTTTATCTTATAGCTCTAAGAGCTATAAGAATTTTTATCCCTAGAAGTTTGACCCCATTCTAGAAATATTCGACTAAAATTCAATTGTGAATCAAGTCTAAATTTATGTTAACTCCATTCAATTATTTTGAATAAAGAGCTCCACCAATTAATTCTTCTTCCTCTTCTACATATTCTCCAAGCTTTGGATTTATAGCTTTGAAGAACATATTTAAGAAGTTTAATAACATAAAGAATATTACATATGTTGCTATAAATATTTCAACATCACCTAAGAATTTGAATAAGCTTGCCATTCCTGTATATCCTAAACCAGTAAAATAAGTTGTTAACTTAAATGCTGATAAAGTAGCTATTGCTAATGGGAATGTAAATGCTGCATATGATGGTTTAAAACCTTCTTTGAATAGTTTTAAAATATATCCATAAACAACTACAAGTAATATTAAACCAGTTACAACTAACCAAGCTAACATATATGGATTAGGGTTTGGTTCTATTGTTAATATACCAACTACTCCAAGTGGAGCTGGTGAACAAATTATACCTACTGTTGGTAATTTGTGATCATCTAATATTTCACTTTTAAATACTATATATAAAACCACTGGTAGAAGAACTGTATAGAATATAAATCCAAACATAAGCATGAAATGTGCTATTTGTGGGATTTGAGGAATTACTCCATCCATACCTTTACTTGCTACACTACCTGTTATCATACCTGTGTAAACTATGAAACAAGTTGGCATTATATTTTCAAATTTTCTTTCTTTAAATCTAATTATTGTGTAGAAAATAACTATTCCATAATGATATATTACTGCTGCTATCCAAAGCCAGCTACATACTACTGGAAAGTAAGGATAAAAGAATCCAGATACTAACCAAAGCACCATTCCCATTGTAGGATAAAAAGTCCCTGTTACTGGGTTCTTAAGCTCTTCGTACATAGTCTTTGGAAATTTTATAAATCTTAAAACCATTAAGGATAACATACAAACTGCTAAAAATATTGCTATTGGTTTAAAATAATTTATTCCTTTTAATTGCCAAGAATTACTTAATGTTATAAATGCCAAGCAAGTTCCGCTAATCCCTATTGGCATATTTTGAAGCTTATCTAAATATTTTTTCATCTATCTAATCACCACTTCCTACTCACTTGATGTCTTTATTATACTTCCAATTACTTATAAGTAAAAATACTTATTTTACATATATATAATAAGTATTTACTTATATATAAATTTAGCACACCCTACAACATCATCACCTCTAACCCCTCTATTTTCAATACTTTTAGCTAGACACTCCTTATTTCAATAAATACCTTTATAAAATATCCAAAAAAATCTTACTATTATCTACATCTAAAATTTCCAATTATTTTAACATAAAAGAGTTCTTTAAAGAAATCATTATGATAACTTGTAAAATAGTAAATAGTTTAATCTATTGACAATTAAATATTTAAAAAGTATTTTATATATAGACCAATCGTTATAATTTTTAGGAGAAATAATATGGGAAATAAAATAGATACTAGAGAAAAAATACTAATGACAGCATCGCAAATGTTTTTCTCAAATGGATATCATGCAACAGGCTTAAATGCAATTCTAAAAAAAAGTGAGTCTCCGAAAGGATCACTTTATTATTACTTTCCAAATGGAAAAGAGGAATTAGCATTAGAAGCGATAAAAGTAGTAAAGGAATCTATTAAAGAAGAAATAAAAGAAAAATTATATTCATGCAATAATCCAATAGAAGGAATCCAAAAAGTAATTTTAAATGTTGCTGATATAATAGGGAGAGATGAAATAGAAAAAGGCACAACTGTTAGTCTTTTAGCGCTAGAAGCATCTCAAACTAATGAAATTTTAAGAAAAGCATGCGCAGAAACATTTAGAACTTGGGAAAATTTATATGAAGATAGGTTATTAGAACTAAATATAGAAAAAGAAGATGCTATAGAAATTAGTAGAATGATTCAAATAATGATTGAAGGAGCTATTATAATGTCTTTAACAAAAAAGGATAATAGTTCGCTTATATTAGTTAAGGACAATATAACTAGTATTATAAATAAATATATAAAATAGATTTATGTTAATAAAGGATATTTTAAATAATACCCTTTATTATTTTTGAGAAAATTATATAGACTGGTCTAATTATAGAAAGAGGTTTAAAAAATGAACACGAAAGAAAAAATATTTAAGATTATGGGAGTATTACTATTCGGTGGCTTTATGGCTCTTTTTAATGAGACTATAGTAAATGTTGCACTCCCAAAGCTTATGGAAGAACTTAATGTAACAGCACAAACAATACAATGGCTAAGTACTGGATATCTTTTAGTTATAGGAATATTAGTACCTGTAACTGCATTTTTGATACAAAAATTTACTCTTAAACAGCTTTATATAGCTGCAATGATTTTATGTTTACTTGGAACTATCATAGCAGCAAGTGCACCAAGTTTTCCTTTTTTATTATGTGGTAGATTAGTACAGGCTTCAGGTACAGGAATGTTAGTACCAATAATGATGAATACAATAGTTGTAATAA
Source organism: Clostridium sp. LIBA-8553 (assembly GCF_057782465.1). Lineage (NCBI taxonomy): Bacteria > Bacillati > Bacillota > Clostridia > Eubacteriales > Clostridiaceae > Clostridium > Clostridium sp. LIBA-8553. The sequence continues at coordinate 53,150 of NZ_CM173489.1, read as the reverse complement.
ATCCACCAGAAAAAAGAGGTTCAGCAGTAGGTCTTGGACTTTTTGTTATATTATTTGCACCATCAATAGCACCAAGTATATCAGGATTTATACTTGAAATGTTATCATGGCGTTATTTATTTATAATAGAAATACCTTTAATAATTATTGCAATATTAGTTGGATACAAATACTTAGAAAAAGTTACTGAAGTAACCAATCCAAAAATAGATATACTATCAATAATTTTATCAACATTAGGTTTTGGCGGAATTATAATGGGCTTTAGTTTACTTGGAAATAGCAAAGCAATTATCGCATTTATAGTAGGAATAATATCACTTATTCTTTTCTCAATTAGACAATTAAAATTAGAAGAACCAATGCTAGATTTAAAAGTTTTTAAATCTCCAATATATACTTTAGGTGTAATATTTATAATGATATCTATGATGACTTTATTTGAAACTTTAGTTGTTATGCCAATGTATTTAGAGGGAGCATATCATTTAACACCACTTCAAGTTGGATTTGCAATACTTCCAGCCGGATTAATAAATGCAGTAACTTCAATCATAACAGGTAATATATATGATAAATTAGGGGCTAAAAAAGTAGTGCCTTTTGGATTTGTTATATTAGTTGTATGTTTTTATTTATTATCAAGAGTTGAAGTTAGTACAAGTTATAGCACAATAATAATATTACTTTGTATATTAAATGTAGGAATGCCACTTGTTATGACTTCATCACAAACAAATAGTTTAAATCAATTAAAACCAAAGGAATATCCACATGGAACAGCAATAATTAATACAGTACAACAAATTTCAGCTGCAATGGGATCATCTTTATTTGTTAGTTTAATGACTACTCATAAAAATTCTTATTTAGAATCTATTTCTGGAGCTATAAGTAAAGAACAATCAGCTTTAGCATTTACAAAAGGTTTTAATTTCACATTCTTAGTTGGATCTATTATCCTTTTAATAGGATTAATTGGTTCATTAAGTCTATTTATAAATAAGAAAGATATACGAGAAAAGCAAAACTTAGAACCCTTAAGTGAATAAATTTATATTAGGGGTAGCACCAACATTTACGCCCCCAGTTAAGGAAAATGGTATAACAAATTATATAGAAAAATATAAAAATCTCCTCAAAAATTCTTAAGACCTATATTAGGGAGCTTACCAAGTATGGTGGCTCCCCTTTTAGGTTGTAAACCAAACATCTTAAGACACTTAAATCGGTCCGTCAGCTTATTTCAAAGGCTTCTAAATATCACCCCCTTGTTTTCGTAAATATTTTTATAAAATACTCAAGAAAAAAACTTACTATGATTCACAACTAAAATCTCCAATTTTTTAACATAAAAGAATTCTTTAAAGAAATTATTATGATAATTTGATTTATCTTTTCTGAACTTTATGGTGTATTTGTTTCATTACCCTATTCAACTTCTATATTAAGTTTTGATTTTATATTTAAGCGAGTTATTTTTAGTGCAGCTTTATGGGGAATTCCTATGTATATTTCATTTAGTTTTATGATTAAAATTTCAGAAAAGAATGTTAATAAAGGTGCACAGTCTTAAAACTTTCTGAAATAAATTTTCAAAGTTTACATTTTTTAAGAATTTTGATACAATATTAACAATAATTACATAATATTTACTATTTATAAATATTTTAGTTTTAAATTTAAAGGAGGAAAACACATGAAAAAAGTCTTTAAGACATTAGGATTCGTAATAGGATTACCCCTACTTTATTTTTTTATATCTACTTTAGTCTCTGGAATTTATATAGGAGTTTATTTTGTTGTAAATCAAGTAGGTCCAAATTCATTTAACGTAATGGAAATTATCACACCTATTATGTATCATTTATCTTTAGTTTCTGATTTAATAATGCTTCTTGTATTATTTTTAATATACCTAGGAGCAAAAGAGAGACTATTCAAAAGTTGTAGATTTAATAAAATTAAAGTCAATATAGTAACTTATATAGTCATTTTTTCTATTGGATTAACAATGCTTATATTATTCTTAATGGGGGTTTTTGGTAGTTTATTTCCTAACATATTTGAAAGTTATTCAATTGTAGGTAATGCTATGAATGCTACTCATAATTCAATATTGGCACTTGTAATAGTTATAGTATTAATACCTATTTTTGAAGAGATATTTTTTAGAGGAGTTATCTTTGGGTTTCTAAGAGATAATTATAAATTTCCAGTAGCTTTAATAGTACAAGCCTTAATTTTTGCTATAGCTCATGGTAACTTAGTTCAAGGTACATATGCATTCATATTAGGATTATTCCTTGGTGCAATTTTCTACTATACAAACTCTTTATATGCTTCAATAGTATCACACATAACTTATAATCTATTTGGCGTTTTAATAATACCTATGCTAATAGCTTCATTACAAGGATTTTCACCAATATTAGTAAATATAATTTTTGTAGCAATTGCAATAATCCTATTAGTTTTCGGAAGTGTAAAACTTATTAAGACATTAAAAAAACAGACTATGTCTTAGGTGAATTTTGACTTTTAACTAGATTTTAAGACCTATTTGATTTATCAAAATATTGCTCATGAAGTTTATCTTACAGTTATATCTAAAAATCAATACTAGTTTAAAATATAATCTAAAATTAAAATTCTAGATAAACTAATACTTCATAAAATTATAGAATATAAAAACAAAAGCTCCTTATGAAGTGTAGGAGTTTTTGTTTTTTAATATACTTAAGTTTTAAACGCAAGGAGATGGTTTGATGTCTAAATTAAAATTAATCCTAAAGGCAGCTTTAGGACTTCCATTCTTTTATTTTATTAACTGTGGTATTTCTTATTTTATAGTACTTACTATATTATCTCTAACTTCAGGATATACATCTGATCAATTACACTCATCACCACATTATATAGGACTTGGATCTAATTTATCATATATATTAGGGGCCATCCTAACTCTTGTAATGTATAAGATTATTTGTGAACCAAGTAATTCTCAGATTATGAAAATGTGTAAATTTAATAAGATTTCATCTAATAAAATTACCTATATAATCTTATTTTCTTTAAGCTCATCAATCTTAGTAAATTTAATAAGTGGTATAGTATATCCCCTTTTTCCTAACCTGTTTAAAAGCTATGAACATATTTCTAGAACATTAGTATACTCATCCAGTACATTTTTTGGAATTTTTACAACTGTTATTATAGCTCCTATTTTTGAAGAAATATTTTGTAGAGGTCTGGTTTTTGGATATCTAAGAAGAGACTGTAAGTTAATTACTGCTTTAATTCTTCAGGCTTTTGTTTTTGCCTTTATGCACGGAAATTTATTTCAAGGTTTTTATACCTTTCTTCTTGGTATATTACTCGGATTATTAGTTTATTATACAAATTCAATTTATTCATCTATGATTGGTCATATAATATTTAATACATTAGGCTCTGGAGTACTATCTTATTTAAGTAATTACTCAATTTTAATTAACGCAATTGCAGTAATTTCAATTCCTTTAGCTATCTTTACTGGAATAAAGCTATTCAGAACAAAGAAACAGATATTAGTGAATACTTAACATAATATAAGTAAAATTTAGACCTATTTGTTAAAAATCATATTTATACTAATAGAAATCTTAATATGACAAACTAATTTCTTTCAACCTAAAGTGATATAGTTAAATAAAGAAATTATTTTTAAATTTAACCTCAAACAAAGGAGAATAAAGATGAACTGTCATGTAAATAAGCTAAACTTATTTTTAAGAGTAATTAAATTTTTTATAACCCTATTTTTAGCTTTTATAATATACCAATCACTACTTTCAGATATATTAACTGAAAAACTTAATATATTATTTTATTTGATTTTTTGGTTTTTTATATCTTATTTCGTTCTACCTATTTTAACTAGACTACTTACAAAACTTTATTTACCTAATTATTATATTGGTAGAACCAAAACAAGTGATGGCTTATTAGGAGATTCTATTAATTTAGCTTTTTATGGATCAAAAGAAGATATTATTAAGTCATTTGAGAAAAGTGGATGGCATGTTGCTGATAATCTTGGATTTAAATCGTCAATTAAAATTGCTTTAGCAAGTGTACTTTCTAAATCGTATCCTACTGCTCCTGTTAGTTCACTATTTTTATTTTCAAATAAACAGGACCTAGCATTTGAAAGAGAAATCCATGGTAACCCAAGAAAAAGACATCATATACGTCTTTGGAAAACCCCTGAAGACTGGTATTTGCCTGGAGGATTTCAAGCAGATTGGCTAGCAGCAGCTACTTATGATAAAAACGTTGGTTTATCACTTTTCACTGGGCAAATTACTCATAAAATAGATGCTAATATAGATAAGGAAAGAGATTTTGTTATAGATTCATTAAATACGAAAAAAAATATCGAAAATATTAATGTTATTAAGCATTTTACTAACAGTTATCACGGACGTAATGGTGGAGGAGATAAAATCTTTACAGATGGTTCTCTTCCATTTGTAACAATAAAAAGGAATGTTTAATAATAAAAATACATTGTAATAAAAAATAAGATTAAGATAAATATCTTAATCTTATTTTTACTTCCTCAGATAAATTTTCTAAAGCTTTGATTAAAGTATTTTTTAAATTAGTTGCATTAGTAATTTAATACTTTATGATATTGAATAAATTTTGCACTTTATCTATATCTGTATAATTTTTATAAAGTAATGATAATTTTACAATATCTACTTTCAAGAATATACATTACTAAAAACTATTATTTTTATGATAGTTGTCCCTTTTTAACTAATTATAACCCTTTTAATTTATCTTAACTTCTTCATTAGTATTTTTATTAACAAGATATATTTCCATATTATTTTTATTTATTTCATTTGGATTATATAAAAGTTTTGCCATATAGAATTGATCATACTCTGAATTTTTATTGTATTTAGGATCTATCTTGCTATAATTTTTTATAGCTTTTTCATAAAATCCAGCCCATTTTTCTAAATTATAAATTTGATTTAAATTTCCACTTTTAATTCTAATAGCATATTTATTGGGTATTTCTTCACTTTTTTCATGGCTTATATCACCTACAAAAATAGGTATAAATGATCCAAAATCAAAATTTCCTAAACTTAAAATATTAAACTCAATATTATCTAATTTAAATGTTTTGTTTATTTCCTTATAATTTTCTTTAGTTGGATAAATTACTCCTTTTGTTTCTATCCTTTTATCTATTCTTTTTTCTTCATAAATTGATTTGCTGCTACCTTTTTCTCTTGCATTTACTAAAAAACTAGGATTTTCTACGTATAAGTCATAATTTTCTCTAGCTACAATAATCCCAACATCAATAATATGCATTTTATTATTATTAATTTCATTTAAAATATTATCAGAAGATATAAAATAAGCTTTATCAGGAAATTTAACACTTCCTGTAATATTAAAATCTCCTTCTTCTATAGGTGAACCATCTTTTGTTTCAACATTATAATCAAAAAGAACATAATGATCGAATAATTTAGGCTTGTTTATTTGAACTTTATAGTTATCAAATTCTACATTATACGGAAATTGTGTTTCTACTTCTTTAGTGTCTTCTATTTTGCTAGTATTAAATCTCTTACCTGATATTTTAAGACACAAAAGTATAATACTTAACAATAAAATTATACTTATAAAAATAATAATTGGTGATAATTTTTTCCTTTTTTTCATTTGCTACTCCTTTCAAATATATTGTATTCTAATTATAAAATATTCTTTATTACTTATAACTTCAATTCACAAAAATCTAGTCGTTTTTTAAATTTCTATCCTAATAGCCATTACTTTTAATATTAATTTTCTACCTATTTTCCTACTTAATCGCCATTTAAATATAATATCTAATATTGAAATTATCCAAAATAATTTTATATCTAAGCTCATAGAACTACCCCTTTGTAAAACCAAGAAAATTATATTATATTTTCTATATCATTAACTATTATTAAATTTACTATAAAAAATAGAGCAAGCTTCAAACTTGAAGCTTACTCTATTTTTTTATATTTTTTATATTACGAAAAGTTTCTTCTAAACTTTCTTCACAAACCAATTCACCATTAATATACAATTTACTTTCAATACTTTTTTCTTCATTAGGTAAAACATAAGTATTATCATTAACAATTACTATAACTTTACTCTCATGATAAATCTTATATGGTATACGTCCATCAAAAAGTATATCTCCTATTGCTATAGTACAAACTGTATTTAAATCAACCATATATGCTAATTTAGTTTTATTATCTAATTTTTCAAACTCTTCATCACCATTAATTGTTACTACACAATAATCAGTACCTGAGAATTTATAATCTTTAATATACTCGCTCATACTTGAATGTTCAACTATATTTTTTAAATTATAATAGTTATAAACATCAAAAATTGTGAAAAACAAAAATATTAAATAAAACCCAATTATAAGACTTATCATCTTTAATATTGATTTTCTTCCTATCTTTTTTCTTAATTTAAATTTAAATAGTATATTGGATAACATATATATAAATGTTATTCCAGTTAAAATAGATACTATCCAAAAGATTTTTATTTTTATATCCACTACTCCTCCTATAAATACTATTAATATTTTAAAAGATTGTCTTAAAAATTCAATTTTAAAATATTAACAGTATTTTCAAGACAATCATTTATATAAATTATACTATAAAATTAATGTAAATATATTAATTTTGCTTAATTCATAGGATAATGTACCCACTCAGCATTTTTCCCAAGTTGTGGATAAAGTATTGATCCATTTTCATTGTATCCATCTTCATCTTTTTGATTCTCATGTAATTTTTTTTCCTCATCTGTTTTTCCTAAAATGTGTGAATAATCTGTTCTATTAAGTGCTCCTGTAACTTGACCCAATCCATGTTTATACCACTCTTTTATGAAACTTGTTCCATTTACTTCTGTAGCTGCATTACAAGAATATATCATTGTATATGCATCTTTTAAAAATCCTTGTGGATTTATTCTCTTTATATCTTCCATTTTAAAATCAAGAAGACGTGAAATATTATCCGGGTCATTTTTTAATAAATCTAATCTTACACCTGGAAATTGTGTTTCTAATATAGATAGTCCTATATCTTCAACTAGTATTTTTTCAACCGCTCCTATATGTCTAAGAAGTATTTTACCAGGTTCACCATGAGAAAAAATTGTTATATAATCAATTTTAAATCCATTTCTATTATTAAAATAATTTATTAAATCATCAGTTGTATGAATAAAATGTATGTTTACATCTAATTTTCTAGCAGTATTGGTAAATTTATTTAATTCTTCTTTTGTATATCCTTGATCTGCTATTATCCATGTTATTTTTTTATTTTTATCATTTTTAAAAAGTCTTTTTAAATCTTTTAATCTTTTAATTCCAGGTTCAATAAAATTATATTTATATCTTCCTCTTATATAGTCTTGTAAATGTGGTACATTGTCTAATAAAACAACATATTCAGATGCTGATATAACTATAGACTCTAATTTAGAATCTTCAGAATAATTTGGACTTATTATTTTTATGAAGTCCTCATGAACATATCCAGCTATAGGTGAAGAAATTTTATACCATTTTCCATTTTTAGCTATTATACTTACCTTATCTCCTTGATGTAGCTGTCCTATTGAGTCATAATCTGTTCCTGGTCCTTTTCTTACATTTAGGAATGATTGTACATTTATTACTTCTCCATTTGATATATACGTTATATCTGAAGATGAACTTCCTCCTATACTGCCTGAGTCTGAATTTCCACCAGTACTTCCTCCAGATGAACTACCGCCAGAACCTCCTATTAGATTTGTTACTGCATTTATAGATTTTTGTAGATATCTTCCATTAACGGCATCTGAATGACTATAACATGATTGTGGTAATTCTATTAACGCAGCTCTTACTCCTATTGAATTTGCCCATGATATTAAGAATCCAGCTTGGTATACTCCATCATAACATCCATTTACAAATCCAAATTGATTTTGGAATGCTCTTGATATATGTGAATCTCCTATTGTCTTGTCTTCCCATCCGTGCATATCTATTAAATATGTTGAACCTGATGTCCTTCCTTTTATTTCGCTTACAAAATCACGTAAACATCTTGATTCTGGTACACTTAACGGCTCTTTATTTGTCCAGTGTCTTGAATCTCCATATGGTGTAAATCCTATTGGAAAATCTCTATTACAGTCTACTGCTCCTACTATAGTACATCTTCCTGGTCCATTATTTGTATATCCTTCTGATAATCCATCTGGATTTGCTACTGGAATTATATATAATGACCAATTGTTTGTTCCTGCATTTTGGAAGTGTTCTATAAGTCCATTACCTATTCTAGTTAATTCAATACCATCTGCTGCCCAGTGATCTTCCCATCCGTGTATTGCACATACATAGATTAATGAGTTAGCTCCATTACCAACTTTATAAGCTGCTAATTCTCTTCCTCTACCACTTGTTCCATATACTATTTTTTGTGCATTTGTTATTGATGGGCTAGGTATGTCCACTCTAGTCGATGCTGATCCTTCATACTTTACATAACCTGATTTTGTATTAGGTCCTTTATCTGTATTATAAACAACATGTGTCATTCCATTTTTCTTATATAATGGTGTTGCTGCTTCATATGGGTTTAATGATCCTAAGTGTTGTCCATTTTCATCTAATACTTCTTCTGGTGTACTTCCATTGTGCCACATACTTTGATTAAAGTATCTTATTAAGTTAGTTGCATTTGTTACATAACCTTGTCTTACTACATCTCCTGCTGGATATTGTACTAAAGCTAATTGTTTAGTATAACCTACATCTAAAACTGTTATTTTATCTCCTACACTTACACTTCTACCTGGTATTCTATTACCATTTTCATCTCTAAGGTATAGTTCATCTCCAACTACTTCTGCATTATTTTCATATGTGAATCCACTTGGTACAACTTCTCCTGGTGCTACTCCATTAAAACTTCCTCCTCCAGTAGAACTACCAGAACCTTCATAATTAACTAATCCTGACTTTGTAAGCTTACCTTTTCCTGTATCATAAGCAACATATGTCATTCCATCTACTTTATAAAGAACTACTGCTCTTTCTCTTGGATCTAAAGTTCCTATTTGAGTTGTTTTATCAAAGTCATATACTGCCTCAGGTGTTGAACCATTTACCCATGAATAATCATCTTTATATTTTATTATGTTTGTTGCATTTGTTACATATCCTTGTCTATATCCAGAACTTGTTGGATATTGAACTAATACTATATTTTTTTCATTACTTATAAATAAAACAGTAATTTCATCTCCATCACTTACTGTTCTCCCTGGGATTTGATTCCCATTAACATCTCTTAAATATAAGAAATCTCCTCTTACCACTGCATTTGGTGGAAATGTAGGGGTACTTCCTACTAAATCTCCTGAACTAACATTTGGAATTATATTATTTGCCATTTTTAAAACCTCACTTTTCTTTATTTTTTTATTTAAATTTAATCTTTTAATTTTTTATTCTTACAAAAATCAAGCTTGAATTTGTCTTACATAATATAAAAAGTAATTTTCTTTTATTTTGTAATCCTACAAAATAATTTTTTTTGCTAACTTATGATTTAAACTTTAAAATAACATTCTAAGTATTAAATCACTCCAGTCTTTTCCTCCCTTCAAATTAGCCTCTTAAATTAGCTTTCATAAATAAAGAAGTAATTTTCTTTCAAAATGTAACCATAAGAAATAAAAAAAGCCGATATTTTCATATCGACTTTTTCCATTATTTATCATTTAATTTATTTTTAATATCTTCTACATCTTTTTTTATGGTTGGTAATAGCTCCGTAAGTTCTTGTATTATGCTTTGATAATTACCTTCTCTTTTACTATTTTCTTTTAAAACATAGAATAACAAATAAGAAAATAGTACAGCAAATCCACCTTGAGTAACTATTAATTTAAATACCTCATTCTCCATATAAAATAATCCTCCAATCTATTTTTAACTAGGCCTTCTTTATGTGCATACCAATTCTTTAGTTTATTTTCCTTTATTTAAGGCTATGTTTTAAAAGAATTCTAATTTTAAAATATTTAAAATTAATACTAATTTAAAACTTAATTTTATCTAAAAAATGAGCATACTCAAATTTATAACCTAAACAAATTCAAGCTCATTTTTATATAACAATAAAAATAGATTTTCAAATCATCAGAACTAAATAACTTCTTTAAGCTTCTTTAAAGCTCTGTTTTTAGTTTTATTTACAGACTGTCTAGAAATTTTAAGTATTTCACTTATTTCTCTTTCACTTTTTCCTTCTAAAAATTCATATTCTATTATAAGTTTTTCTTTTTCTGTAAGAACCTTTAATAAATCTCTTATAAAAATCTCTGATTCTATATCTGGCGTATAATATTCATCTCCAAACTCTACCATGCTAGATAAATACTTGTTCATAATAAAATCTTTTTGTATATTTTTATTGGCATACATATACCTTCTACTATTTTTAATTGATTTATAAATATAGTTAACTAAACACCCTTCATTCCTAAAGCCAGGATTTTCAATTGGTATCCTTTTAACTATATTTAAAAGGTTCATTACTAAATCTTGTTTATTATCTTCAATATCATAACTATTGAAAAATCTATTTTGGTCAAAAGACATTTTAGAAGAATTTATTAATCCTTCAAATTTATTTATGATATATTCCATAGCATTTTTATTACCTTGTTGGCACAATACAATATTTTCATATAATTCACTCATACAAACTCTCCCCTAACTACATTCCTTATAAAAGCAATATAAAATTATTTTTGTTATTTGTTTATTAAAATTAATAGTATTTTTAACATGGTAGAGTTTGTATTTGATGAAAAAATTTATTGTTATTTGCACTTTGTTCTGATTTAATACGAACATATGTTCGTATTAAATGTTAAAACTTTTCCATGGAAATGTCAAGAAAAACATTTCTTAACATTAATTTCAACTCATTTCAAATAAGTATTAATCTTCAACTAGCCATTAAAATGGTCTTACAATTTAATCAGAAGATCAAAATAGCTGAATATACAAAGTTTGTCCTTTATTTTAGATAAATGTTGATTTTAAGTCAGCTCTTTACGAACCTCTTAAATTATAACTAAATAAAAATGCTATTATGTAATATAAAAAGGTCTTTTAACTTAGTTTGTAAACCTAAATTAAAAATAATAAGAGGTAATTTAAACAAAAAAATACATCAAACCTCTACACAGTAAAGCTTTGATGTATTAAAAATTCACTTTAAATTATTTTTATGATCTTTCGTTTATATTTTTCTTTGCACCTAAGTATGTTGCTAAGAAATATCCTCCGTAAATTATTATAAGAACTACTGCTGTCATAATTATGTTTGGCATTATACTAGCATTTCCAAACATCTCTACTATATGAGATGAAACTTTTAATCCAACTATCGCATGTACTATGGCTAAAGATAATGGAAGCATAAAATACACTCCTACTTGAGTGAATACAGCTTTATTTATCATCTTTTGATCCACACCTATTTCTTTTAGTAATTTATATCTCTCTATATTATCTGTAGACTCTGTAAGCTGTTGAATAGCAAGTACAACTGCTGATGTTATTATGAATATTAATCCTAGGTATATTCCTAAGTAAGCCATTGTTGCTCCCAACCCAGCTGCATTGTCACGTATTTCTTTTTTTGTTATTGAATATACTTCACTATCTACTAACTGATCTCGTATGCCTTCTAATTCTTCCTTTGTATTAGAGTTATCCTTTAGCACAATATTAAATCTACTAGATATAGGTTTTAGTCCTTCAAGCAGAGAATCATTAACAACAAAAATTAAAATATCAGCCTTCATAGTATAATTATATAGATTAATATTTTCATACCTTTTATTTGCTGGTTCTAAAGTTTTTCCTGAAATATTTATCTTCTTTCCTTTTTCTAAACTCTTATCAGCCCACTTTGCCATTTCATTTATATTTCCAACTGCTAAATATTGATTTTCCTTTAAGTCAACAGGCTCTTTCTCAAGGATTTTTAATGTATCATTATATTCCTTTTCTCCAATTACTAAAATATCTTTATCATTAGCTACTGGGAAATAGTTTTTCATAGCATCCATTCCCTGTTCTGATAAAAAGCTCCTATATTTAACCCCACTATTGTACATAACTATGTTTGAATCTTCTTCAGCTATATTAGATATATCAATATTTTTTTCCTTTAATAAGTTTTCTATATTTTCACCGCTATTGCTCCAGCAAGTAACATCAAATTTAGTTAAATCCTTTAAATCAGCATTTATAGCTCTATTTATGCCTAAGCCTCCTGAGAATGTACAAATAGCTAAGAATAACATTAAACATATAAATGATAAAGATACAAAGGTTGTATTTATTTTGCTACTTATTTGCTTCATAACAAACATATTCAAATCTCTTAAATAGAACTTTTTATTTCCTTGTATTACTTTTAAAAAGAATCCTGTTAAGGAATAAAAGAATATAAATGTCCCAATACAACCAAATACTATTGGTAACCCAAGAACATTAAAACTAGCAACAGCAATACCATCATTTATAACCTTATAATAAGCTATTCCTAACATTCCTACACTGACTAAAAATAGTATTACTGATACCCATAAGTTTTTAATAGTAGGCTTTTCATTTCTTTTTGAAGCTGTTAATAAATCTATTAACTTAATCTTTCTAACACTTATAAAATTAAATATTAATACAACAAGATATATTACTGAAAAGCATAGCACTGTTTTCTTAAATCCACTTGGAGAAAATACAAATTGAAACTTTGTAAGATCTACTTGGAACATATAGGCTGTTAAAACTGAAAGTGCTTGAGATAAGATTATTCCTAAAATTAAGCCTATCCCCAAGGATATAGCCCCTATAAGCAAAGTTTCTAAGAATATCATTCTTGATAAAGTTCTATTCTCCATTCCAAGAGTCATATAAACACCAAACTCTTTTTTTCTCCTCTTTATTAAATAGTTATTTGCATAAACTATTAGAAATCCTAATACAAATGCTATAAACACAGAGAAATATCCCATTAATTGTTCCGCCATCTCAAAGGCTGACTGCTTTTGCTCATTAAGTTCCATCATTATACTTTGTGATTCTATGGAGTTAAAAGTATAAAATATACAGACTCCAAATATTAAAGTTAAAAAATATATTACATAATTCTTATAACTCTTTTTTATATTCTTAAAGGCTAATTTAAAGTACATTATTGCTGTCACCTCCAAGAAGAGTTATAACCTCAATTATTCTATTAAAAAACTCTTTCCTTGAATCAGTTCCCTTTATTAATTCATTAAATATCTTACCATCTTTAATAAATAAAATTCTGTTTGCATAACTTGCTGTAAAAGCATCATGAGTTACCATCATAATTGTGGCATTTAATTTTTTATTTAAATTCTCTAAGCTTTCAAGAAGCATAGTTGCTGCCTTTGAATCAAGTGCTCCTGTTGGTTCATCTGCTAGTACTAAAGATGGGTTAGTAACTATTGCTCTTGCTGATGCTACCCTTTGCTTTTGTCCACCTGACATTTCATAAGGATATTTATTAAGTTCATTACTGATATTTAAAGCTTCTGCCACTTCTCTTACCCTTCTATCTATTTCCTTGTTATTTACTCTTTGAATTGTAAGAGCCAAAGCTATATTTTCATAAGCTGTTAAAGTATCTAAAAGATTAAAATCTTGAAATATAAAGCCTATTTTTTCCCTTCTAAACTTAGCTAACTTTTTAGAATTAAAAGTTGTAACATCTTCCCCTTCTAAATAAATATGTCCACTAGTTACCTTATCTATAGTTGATATACAATTTAAAAGTGTTGTCTTACCACTTCCTGAAGCTCCCATTATTCCAACAAATTCGCCCTCTGAAACAGTAAAACTAATATCATTAATTGCCTTTGTAACATTGCCTTTTTTACCATAATATTTTTCTATATTACTTACTTTTAAAATATCTTTACCCATAAATAAATCTCCTTTAATATACTTCTATCTAAACCGCGGTATCTCATCTCTATAATTCAATTCTAAGTTATATTAAGAGTTCAATCCATAGAAGTATATAACACCAAACGAACAAAACTGTCACATTATAAATCTTAGACTGTTTCCAGATTTAAATAGGTTTATATTTTAATTTAGTTAGCTTTTCAGTCCTAAAATAAAAGAGTAAGCTTTTCAAGCCTACTCAAATATCATCATTCTGTTTATTGGGAACACTATTGAAACTCTTGTGAATTTCCCCTCTTCTGAAGTTAAAGAAATGTCTAATCCAAGCTTCTCACAAAGCTTTTTGCAAAGATATAGTCCTATTCCAGTAGATTTTCCAAACTTACGTCCATTTTCTCCAGTAAATCCTTTATCAAAGACCCTTGATAAATCTTTCTCACTTATTCCAACACCATTATCCTCAATATTTAAAATTACGTATTTACTGTTTTCTCTACAATATATTTTAAGTTCTTTTTCCTCTTTATTCATGTATTTAATAGAATTTGATATTAGTTGTCCCAAAATAAATTGAATCCATTTACTATCTGAGTAAACAGTCTTATCTACATCTCCAATATTAATCTTAACTCTCTTCTTTATTAAGGCATCTGCATTATTGTTTAGAACCTTGTTTATACTCTCTCTTAAGTTCATTTCCTTTATAATATAATCCTTCTCAAGAGTATTACTTCTAGTATAGAAAAGTGCTTGATCAATGTAGTTATCAAGTTTATCAACCTCTTCTCCTATGCTTTTTGTAATAGGTGACTCATTGTTTTCTATTAACAATCTACAGGTTGCTATAGGAGTTTTTATCTCGTGAACCCATAACTCTATGTACTCTCTATATTCATTAATGTTTCTTTTAAAATCCCCTATCTCGTCATTCATAGCCTTATTACTCTTAGTTATTACATCATATACTAATTTGCTCTCTGTAAAATTTCCTTCTTCAATAACATCTGATATTAAATATTTTTTATCTAAAGATTCCATATTTTCTTTTATCTCATCATAGTATTGTTTTTTTCTTAAATAATCATAGATATGGAATGAAAGTATACCTAAAGCATTTATAATAACAATAAAAATAATAGCAAATCTTCCAACACTTAAGGCATATAATAGAGCAGCAGTAAAAAGTAATATTAAGAAATTTATTATAATAAAAATAATTCTTTCTTTAATAAAATCACTTAAACTCATACTAGCATATACCCCTGTCCCCTCTTAGTTTGTAAATACCCTTCTGCTCCAATTCCTTCGATTTTTCTTCTAAGTCTATTTACATTAACAGTTAAGGTATTGTCATCTATGAACTCATTTGTTTGCCATAAAGCCTTAATAATATCATCTCTAGATACTATTTTCCCTTTATTCTTAATCAATACATATAATATTTTACTTTCATTCTTAGTTAATTCCTTTGCTTCTCTATTAAATGAAACCTCACTTGTGGACATATTGTACTTTAATCCTCTATGCTCAAAAACTTCCCCTTCACCTTCTAAATTAAAGTAAGTTCTCTTCATAATTGATGCCATTCTCGCTAAAAGTATTTGAGTATTGTATGGCTTAGTAACGAAATCATCTGCACCTAAGTTCATACTCATAAGTTCATCCATCTCACTCTGCCTACTAGTAACAACTATAATAGGAACTTCACTTCTTTTTCTTATTTCTCTACAAATATAGTAACCATCATAATAAGGAAGATTTATATCCAACAAAATTATGCTAGGTTCATATTCTAAAGATATATCAACTATATTTTCAAAATCATTTGATGATTCTACAGTATATCCATACTTCTCTAAAAATTTAGTAAGCTCTTCTCTTATCTTTTCCTCATCCTCTATAATAAAAACTTTTTTACTATTCATAAAATACTACTCCCTTTATAAAACTAAAGCCGTACATCAAATTGTACGGCAATAAATCCTTTTGCATAATTATACCATATATAATCTTATTAAGAATACTATATATTATTTTATATTTAACTTGAAAGAACTATTTAAATCATTACTATGTAGTCTTAAACTATTCATAACAAATATAAAAGGTATAAGAATTAAAATTCTTATACCTTAAAAATTTTATATATTAAGCCATTTCAAAGACTTCAGTTGTCTTTTCAACTATTTGTCCCCTAACCTTTGAAACCAAAGGGCCTCCAGTTGAAAGGAATATATTTGACGTTAATATTTTTTCCATAGCATTTTGAACTTCTTCCTCAGTTACATCCTCTCTTATATGCTTAAGCGTTATTGTAGCTGTCTTCCCCTCTGCGTTTTTAAAGGACATAACAAGATATAATTCTTTCTCCATTTTAGCTTCCCCCTTATTTCTATTAATAATTAACTTATTTTTATAACAATCTAATAGGTCATTAACATGATATTTATTATGTTATGTCTTCTGTGCTTTTATCTTTTTATCCTAAGTACTTATTAATTTTATAAAATTCCTTAATAAGCTCAAATTACAGCTCTTTTACCCTAAGTATCTAACTATAACCTCTAGTGATTTTCTTAAAATAGTAATTCCCTTTTCTATTCTTTTGACTGTTATTAATGTAGAATTTAAAAGTCTTTTTAATTTTTTAAATACTACTAAGTCGGATAATCACCTCTCTAAATTTATTAGATTATTGGTGCTTCTTCCTCAAACCTAAAGTCATCCTCTTTTAATACAGAATTAAACTCAGATGCTAAAAGGTCTATTAATGCCTGTCCCACCTCGTAAAGTTTTGAATCCTCTGCATCAACTCTTATTTTAGAAAACTTTTGTGTTGAGAATTTAGGGTCTCCATTATTATCTACCCCCTTTTGATACTTTAATACTAAGCTTTTCTTTGTTAAGATTGCCTTTGCCATATTTATCAACTCCTTTCACTATATAAATATGAATTACTTCTTACTTCGGTTGTAAATTTCTAAAAAAAACTGCAATAAAAACATTTATATGCTTCTATTGCAGTTAATCTATATTTATTACACTAAGTAAAGTTATTTGACTATTTTTAATTAGGTTATTTTTTATATTATTATTTCTTTTTATCTAAGCTTTTAGACCTAACTTACAGTTTCATCTAAACAACAATAATTTAAAAGACTCTCCCTAATTGTCATCAGGAATTCCATATCCACCTGTTTCAGGATTATATTCTTGTCCCTGTGCATTGTGTAATGGCACCTTTTTTCCATCAACTATTATATAATCATTATTTTGATCTGAATCTTTTCCAGCATCTTCAGTCTCTTTTGTATGTCCATATCCACCAGTAACAGGATTATACTCCTCACCCTTTGAATTATATCTAGGGACTACAGTACCATCCTGAAGTGTTATGGTCTCCTTACTCTTATCTGTTGAATTATTGGTACCCCCATTATTCTTCTTGTTTGAACTATTTTTTGATGAACTTGTACTACTTTTAGAGCTGTTATTTTGAGCTCCTTCACTACTTGAAGTATTGTTATTTTTAGAAGTATTATTCTTATTTTGCTCTCCACTATTATCGCTAGCACTTTGCTCTTTACTATTAGATTGAACCTTTGACTTCTCATTAGAATCACTTGATTGTGATTTACTATCAGTATTATTTTGAGTTCCATCAGTATTAGCTGGAGCTTGCTCATCTATTGAAGTACCTTCATTGTTTATTTGATCCTTATTTACCATGTTACCATTTTTGTCATATGTAACTCCATTTATAGTAACCTCACCATTTCCAAAATGTGATATAAACCAATTTTTTATATCAGTACAAGTATCTAAAATTTTATTTAATATTCTATCTAAAGTTCCACTTTCTTTCAGTTCTTGTCCATTTTGTTTTAAAACTTCTTGTATATTATTGGACATATTATCTAATTCCCCTTTTAGGCTAGAATAATCTAATCCTAAAGAATTTATATTAGCCATAAGTCCAACTAATTCTTGCTCCTGTTCTGGAGTTAATTGAATATTATAGTTATTTGTAACGTTATTTACTATTTCTCCAACCTGTTTATCATTTTTAGGTTTATCCTTTATAACCTCTTCTTTGGCTTGGTTTACAATGGCACTGGCTCCATTTTGCCCTATATCTTGTCCATCACTATTTTTAGCGTTAGCTAAATTATTTGTTATACTTAGCTCCTGTCTAGCCACTTCTTTATTTTCAATAGGTATATTCTTTCCTGTAGCCTTTTCAAAAGCTTGTAAAACCCCTGCTAAAGCTGATGTTCCCGTTACTTGGAATGGTGATGTAGCAATAACATCGGCATCAGTAACCCCTGATGTTAGTAATGCATTGCTTAACATAGTAGGTGTAACCGCAGTTAAATTATTTGTTTTAACTTTGATTCCATATCCAGGTTCCTCTATCTTAACAAAAGCACTTGAATAAGCGTTTCCTTTAACCTCTCCTGATATTGGAGGTAATCCAAGCTGTTCTCTTATTTCTTTAACATTCATAGTTATAACCTTAACATCACTAGGATTAACTCCAAACTCTTTAAACATCTCTTGTTTTTGGCTTGAATTTAAGTTAGCTCCTAAAGTTACAACCTCATTTGTACTAGCAAAGACCGTTGTGAATGAACCAATACTGATTGCTCCTGCTAGTATCATTGTAGTTATCAATTTGTTTCTCTTCATCTGTCTTCTCCCTTTCTAAAAGTTACTTTTCTAATAACTTATTAAAGTAAAGCTCCCCTTTTCCAAAAAGCTAATAAATCTAAAGCTTTAATCTAAATTATACCAAAATAAAATCATTAATGTTTACAAATTATTTTAATCTAGTACAAACTTCATCTATTTTTTATCTCTAGAAAATTAATCTATATTTTTGAAAATTTTGTAGTATAATTATAATAAGTCTTCTTTGTTGCGAGATGTTATAACTAAATTAACTTCTTTCAGCCGAGAAGCAAAGTCAAGAATAATATAAATATACTTTAGTCCTAATTGTAAGGAATTCTCTGAACAAAAAGGTAAGAAAAAACTATGAACTTTAGAAAGGTTTGATGACAATATGAATACTAGAATTGCCGTTGTTGGCATTGTTATTGAAAGCCTTGATGATATAAAAGAAGTAAATTCTATTTTAAGCGAATATGACAAAATAATTGTCGGAAGAATGGGTCTACCATACAAAGAGAAAAATGTTAGAGTTATCTCTATTGTTGTTGATGGAACCACTGATGAAATCTCAGCTATAACAGGAAAGATCGGGAAACTTAGAGGTGTTTCTGTTAAGGCTGCCATATCTAAAAATAGCTTCTAGCCACAGTGCTATAAGCATCTTAATCACTGAATTCCCATGAGTATATTTTAGTTATTTATATTATTTTTTGGCGAACTCTAAAAGTAATTTTAAAGGAGATTTGTTATGCTAAAAGATAACGAAAAATACAATGCTTTAGATTTTATTAAGGATGATGAAATTAATAATCTTATAGCAAAAGGAAAAGAACTTGCTTCTGATAAGGAGTTAGTTAGAGAAATCATCGAAAGAAGTAAGTCTGCTGAAGGTTTAACACCTGAAGAAACTGCTGTTCTTCTTAACCTTGAAGATAAAGAGCTTATTGAAGAAATGTTCAAAGCTGCTAGAGAGGTTAAAGAAAAATTATATGGTAAGAGACTTGTTGTATTTGCACCTTTATATGTAAGTAACTACTGTGTAAACAACTGTCAATACTGTGGATATAAGCATTGTAACGATGAACTTAAGAGAAAGAGACTTAACAAGGAACAACTTATTGAGGAAGTTAAGGTTCTTGAAAGTCTAGGTCATAAAAGAATAGCTCTTGAAGCTGGTGAAGATCCAGTTAATGCTCCTCTAGACTATATTTTAGATTGTATAAAAACAATATACTCAATTAAATTTGATAATGGAGCTATAAGAAGAATTAACGTAAATATAGCTGCAACAACAGTTGAAAACTATAAGAGACTTAAAGACGCTGAAATTGGAACATATATTTTATTCCAAGAAACTTACCACAAACCAACTTATGAAAGATTACATGTAAGTGGTCCAAAACACAACTATAACTATCATACAACAGCTATGCATAGAGCTAGAGAAGCTGGTATAGATGATGTTGGTATGGGTGTTTTATATGGTCTTTATGACTACAAATATGAAACTTTAGCAATGCTTATGCATGCAATGGATTTAGAAGCAACTACAGGGGTTGGTCCTCACACATTATCAGTACCAAGATTAAGACCTGCTGAAAATGTTAGCTTAGAAAACTATCCTTACTTAGTTGGTGATGAAGACTTCAAGAAAATTGTTGCTATCTTAAGATTATCAGTACCATATGCTGGTCTTATCCTTTCAACAAGAGAAGAACCTACATTAAGAGATGAAATAATAGCTCTTGGTGTATCACAAGTAAGTACAGGTTCATGTACTGGTGTTGGTGGATATTCAGAAGCTTACCATGATCCAGAAGAAAAACCTCAATTTGAACTTGGAGATCACAGATCACCAGTTGAAATGATAGAAAGTCTTATGGAAGCTGGATATATTCCAAGTTACTGTACAGCTTGCTACAGAGAAGGTAGAACTGGTGAAAAATTCATGGGTATAGTTAAAAGCGGTGAACTTGATAAGATTTGTGAAGCTAACGCTTTAATAACTTTAAAAGAATTCATAGATGATTATGGAACTGATCAAACTAGAGAAATCGGAAATGCTCTAATAAAGAAATCATTAAATGATATTAAAAATGAGTCATTCAGAAAAGCTGTTGAAGAAAAAATCAACAAAATAAGTAACGGAACAAGAGACTTAAGATTCTAATATAGAATTTTCTCAATAAACAAATTAAAATAAAAATAGCTATGTAACTATTTTTACGTAATTTAAAACTCAAAATCTATGAGAAATAAATTAATTATTCATGCAATATCATTTTAAACTTTACAAAAATACCTTACTCCACAATCAAGTATCTTTATAAAGAAAAATGATAAAATCAATTTTTAAATACTAAACACTTATTTAAATATAAGGACTTGCACCAAGCTCACTAATAAAGCTTTAAGATGCTTTATTAGTTTTGGTACAAGTCCTTTTTATTATTTTTCATATTAAACTTCTTTTTTAATTAATAAAAACCTTCAATACTTCTTATTTAATTAATGTTAATTTTTTCTCCTGTTTTCTGTCCATAATAACTCTCCAATATTTTAATTCCTTGATTTAAATCTATATTTCCTTCTATTTCTCCATAATTACCCATTATTTTAAATACTATCTTGATATTATCGTCTAAATCTTCCTTAATCTTATAACCCCAATTATTTTCTTTATTTAACATAATAAATTTATCTTGAATCTCTTCTGAAATAAACTTACCATCTCTTTCTCTAATAACATATTTATTATTATCATTTTTATAAGTATACTCAGTTTCAGTAGAATATCCATTTCCTATAAAACTATCTCTTTTTTCAATTAATTCAAATCCATTGATAGTTTCTAAATTATTTTCACTATTAAAATTTCTATATAAAATATCTTCTTTTAAAATACTTTCATAACTCTCCAGTTTAAACTCAGTTAAAAATTTAATTATTATTTCACAAGTTTCTTTAAGAACTTCCATATCTATATAATCTAATTGATTTTCTTTTAATGCTAAATCTGGATTTGAATTTTCATCTGTTATTGTTATGCTTGGTATTTCTCCCATGTAGAAAGACAGCTCATCTGAAGAACCTCCTTCAACTAATTTAGGTTTATTCTCTAAAATTTCATTTAACATAAATGAAATTATATTATGTTTCCCATTACTTGTTTGCATTATTAGATTTCCTGCACTTTTCTCTCCAACCATATCAACATTTATACATCCAATTATATTTTCTTTTTCATCTTTACTTAATTTAGAAACAAAATCTCTAGATCCAGTTCTCCAGTATTCCTCTCCACTAAATAATACTATTCCTATATTAAATTCATTATTATAATCCTTTAAAACTCTGGCTACTTCAAGAACAACACTACATCCAGATACATTATCTATAACTCCTGTTGTATCCTCTGTGGAATCATAATGCGCTGTAAGATATATTGTCTTTTTATCATTATTAAAGCTCTTTTGCTTTGCTATTATATTTCTTCCAACCCCTAATACTTCTGAATTATATGGGTTTTTCTTAAAATAATCTAAATTATTTTTTACATTAATAGTAGATCTCATATTTTGTTCATAAACTTTAAAATCATCAAACTCAACACTATATCCATACTCTTCAAGTCTTTCTCTTATATATTCACTTGATTCCTTCTCTCCTCCTGAACCATAATTTCTAATATTAGATGATATACTTTTTAAATCATTTTCTATAAAACTAGTATTAATATTCAAATTTAACTTATTAGCAGCTTCTGCACTATCATTATCTTCAATAAATTCACTAATACTTTTTTCTTCTCCTCCTATATTATTTTTAGTGCAACTAATCAAGCTAAAACATAATAATATAAACAAAATAGAACTTAATTTCTTTATTTTAAATCACCTTCCTTTATTTACATTTTATACCAAACAATAATTAAATATTCTTTATCCTAAAAACAAAGCTATAATTATGTCAATATAATGTTAACTATGGTTTTAATGTTTATTATGCGCGGGAATTTTTTAAATGACATGAGTTATATCTAATGTAGTTTCACTAATATTACTTATTATTGGATTCACATTAAAGTTTAATAAGGAATATACTAAACAAAGCATTAAATTTGTAATAACTAGAATGGCTATAATTCTTATTGTTGGATATTTAATCAAGTTCCTAACAATAGACACGCTCATAATTGGTGATACTTTATTTAATTATGCATACTTTACTTTTTTAATACTCCAATTACCATTTTCACTACCAACCTTCGCGTGAAAGCATTTCCCTGAATATGAGGAGCTTATAAATAATACTGTTATATTATCTACAATGTTATGCATATTAACCTTTATCATATTCATATTATTAATATAGAAGCTTTAAGTAAAAATAATAATTTCTTTAAATATCTCTTAATTTCTTTAATTATTGACATAACTTTGGTTATTATTAATATCTTAAAGTGCGCAAGAGATTGTTAAAAATTTGACTATCTTATGTAAAGGTTGTAAAATATAGGTGAACATCATGTGAATATTAGGAATAATTTGAGAATTTCATTTGTTATAAGGGAGGTTTTTTTATGTCAGTAAATCAAAATTTAACAGAAGGAAAAGTTTGTTGTTGTACTTTGCACAAAATAGTTCTTACTTTAGAAAAGAATTTTTCTTCAATGGAAGCTTTAAAAAATGCAGTTATAACTCGCCTTCAAAATGAAGGATATAGATGCAAAGATACAAAAAATAATATAGGTGATTATCCTTTATTAAATATAAATGCTAATAATTTTCTACTAACTTTAAAAGATGTAGATAAAAGCTCATTAAACTTCGAAGAATGTAACGAAGTAGTTTTAATTCCACAATGTTAATTTATAGACAAACATTAATAAAGAGAGATAATAAAAGTTAGTTATAACAACCACTTTTATCGTCTCTCTTTTATTTTATTACTCTTTTTCATAAACATATAAAACATATCTTAATTCCCCAAGATCAGAGATATATTATTTTCAGTTATCTTTAATTTGATATTTGTTCCTTAACTAATTTTTTATACTATAAACATCAATTATTTCAAAATTACTTCTAATAAGACTTTATAACTTGTATAATAATAATTATTAATTAGCTTTATATTCTACTAATTTTTAATTATAAAGCTAACATAATCACAGCTTTCATAATAAATTTGAGTAAAATTATAGTTAGAGTTTATTTATATTTATTATAAAATAGGGGTAAATCCTTAATGTTTCACAATTCAGTTTAATCTATTTAAATAGAATAGTCTAAATTTATATAGGTAATATTATCCTATAGTGTATATATAAAAGTTTGATACTATTTACTAAAAGATATTATTTTCCTATTTATATATAGTATATCTAGATTACAAATTTAGGATATTTCAACATTTAGTATATACATAAATATGATACAACTATATATTGTGAATAACTACTAAGTTATCCACAGGTCAATGTGGATAACTAAAATTTTTCTATGTGAATAGGTGTGTATTTTTATAATTTTTTAATGAAGATTTATAAATGAAAAGTAATTTTTTTGAAAAGACAAAAACTCTTATAAATGGCTTTATATAGCCGTTTGTAACTGTAATTTTTTTACTATTTTCAATGCTTATTTACAGCATTTGATTTTAATTTTAATATAAAATTTCATCAAAAAAGTTATCCACAGATTTATTCACATTTGAAAATATTTTCACTAAAGATTTAGTACAAGGAGGTGCAATTCTACTATTCTTTTCTTGCAATAGTAGAAAAATTTATGAGTAATTTTAATGAAACTCCTAGAGGAAGTAGAATACATATTTCTCTTTTTGGTAAAACAAACTCTGGAAAATCAAGCATAATAAATGCTTTAACAGGTCAAAACATATCCTTAGTTTCTGATGTTAGAGGGACAACAACTGACCCTGTTTATAAAGCAATGGAACTTTTACCTTTAGGTCCTGTTGTTTTCGTTGATACAGCTGGATTTGATGATGATGGGGAGATAGGTAAGCTTAGAGTTGAAAGAACTGAAGAAGTTGTAGGAAAAACTGATGTTGCTCTTATAACACTTTCACTTTCTGAAATATTAGATGCTTTAAAATCAGACACTTCATTCAAGGACATGCTTTCTAAAGAAATTTTATGGTTAGAAAAATTAAAAAAAGCTAATAAACCAGCTATCTTAGTTATTAATAAATGCGATTTAGTTTCTAACAATCTTGTTGAATCTAAGATTGACTTAAAAAATATAGATAAAACATCTAATTCTAATAAAGACTATTTTGTTGATAACCAATTAAACTCTACATTAAAAGATATTGGTGAACTACTAGCTATTCCTTATGTTGCAATAAGTGCCAAAGAAAATCTTAATATAGCAGAGTTAAAGAAAGAACTTGTAAAAGTATCTCCTGCTTCAATTACTGAGAGTGCAATAATAGGAGATAAAATTAAACCTGGTGATAAGGTCCTTTTAGTTGCTCCTCAAGATATCCAAGCTCCTAAAGGAAGACTTATACTGCCACAGGTTCAAGTCTTAAGAGATATATTAGATCATGGCGGAATACCTACTATGGTTACATTAGATAAGTTAGATGAAGGACTTAAAATATTTAATGGTAAACCAGATTTAGTAATAACTGATTCTCAAGTATTTAAGCAAGTTAATGCTAAGTTAGATAGAGATGTCCCTCTTACTTCATTTTCAATACTTATGGCTAGATACAAAGGCGATTTAGACAAATTTTATGAAGGTGCTAAGGCCATAAAAAATCTTAAAGCAGGGGACAAAGTTTTAATAGCTGAAGCATGTACTCACCATCAATTAAAAGGTGATATAGCAAGAGAAAAATTACCTACTTGGTTAGAAGAAATTTGTCCTGGAATAATTGTAGACAATTGTTCAGGTAAAGACTTCCCTAAAAACCTTAGTGAGTATTCTCTTGTAGTTCATTGTGGTGGTTGTATGTTTAACAAAGCTGAAATAATGAATAGAATTGGAATATGTAATGATGCCTTTGTTCCTATAACAAACTTTGGTACATCAATAGCTGAAATTAATAACATATTAGATAGAGTTATGGAACCTCTTAAATAATACTTTTTATAGTTTTTTATAATATAAATAAAAAAACCAGCTTTAAGTAGTATTAAAGCTGGTTTTGATATTTAAATTGAAAGGAGATTTTGAAGTAAAACCATCTATTTAATTATTTAACTTCAAAGTCTTCTTCAAATTCAAATTTAACAGTGTTTTCTAACTCTCTATCACAAATTGAAAGATAGTATATTCTCATTGTTGTATGCATATATGGTATTAGCCATAACATTCCAATTCCTAAAGTCAATACTGCAAGTATACCCCATCCAATGAAGCTTAATTCTAAAACAAAAAGCTCCCATTTATGACCTTTCATAATTCTAAATGCTTTTCCTACACCTTCCCAAACACCTAAGTCTTGTTCTTCTGTCATAACATATGAAAGTGGGAATAAGAAAAGTGATATTATCATACAGTAGATTACTGATATAATCATAGCTATTACAATAATTCCAGTAAATGTAGTTATTACATCACTATCAATAAACATTGATGAAGAAAATGCTATTACTTGTGATACTGTCGCTGTTAATATTGTTAATATTTGTGCACCAAATATTATTAAAAAAGCTGGTAACATAAATAAAATAGTTGCTAGCATAATCTTAATAAAATTAACCCAAATTTTCTTTGTTGGCATTGCTTCTTTCATTGAAAGTTTTTCATCACTATCAACAAATTTAATAGTATAAATTATTCCTGCTGCACTTAAAGCTGGTGATAGTAATACATAATTACAGATACTTAATACTGAAAATATTGCTAAAGAATCTATCCTATTAATTAAATATGTAACTATTAGTTCTATGGCAATTATTATAAGAGTAAGTAATACAAAATTTGTCCATCTTCCTTTTAACTTATCCTTAGCTAAACTTTTCATTTCTTTTCTTGTCATCATAATTCTCACCTCTTTCTGTATACCTAAATGTTAATACTTTATTAATTTTATGTCAATTTTGTAAACTTTATTTTCAAGTCAAAAATCTTCCTATTTCACCAAATCTAGTGTATTACCAAGTATTTTCAGTATTTATCTATTAATATCTAAAATTTTCAATAAAAAAGACTGCATCGCTTGTAAAATCTACTGATACAGTCTTTGTCTATTAATTTATTTCGTTTTCTCTTCCTGTAATTGAAAGATAGTATATTCTTAAAGTAACTTGGATATATGGTAATAACCATAATAAACCTATTCCAAGAGTTAGTAATGATAATACTATCCATCCTAAAAAGCTAAGTCCAATAACAAATAACTCCCATCTGTGACCATTCATTATACTAAAACTTCTTTTAACTGCTTCCCATATTCCACAATCATCTTCAGCCATTAAATATGGTAATGGGAATAAAAGAATTCCTAATATAACAGCTAATAATAATACTACTATTATTATTATAAAAACTATGCCCCAAACTGCTATCATAGGATTTATTGCTAACTGTCCCATAAGCATAGCACTATGTAACGATGTTATAGAAAAAACTAAAACTACATTTGCTATAAACATAAATATGAATATAGGTATACTAAATAGCATTGTAACCAACATAGCCATTACAAATCTATTCCAAGTACTCACTGTTGGTATTGCTTCACCTAAAGGTATAACTTCATCACTTCTAACAAATTTAATAGTGTATATAATACCTGCTGCAGTTATAGCCGGCATTAATAAAAAGTTATTTACTAGACTTAAAACAGTTGATACTATTCCATCAGTTCTTCCTACAATTTCACTAGCTCCCAATTCAATTAAAGCTATTATTAATGTTAATAAAACTATGTTAAACCATCTACCTTTTAACTTCGACTTAGCAATGCTTTTCATTTCCTTTCTTGTCATTATTATTTTCACTCCCTTCCTCTGCTAATAAGATATTAACCTCTCGGAGCTTTTAATGTCAAACATTTCTATTTCCATCAATAAACCATATAAAAAAGATTGTATCAAAACTTTAAATAATAAAACTTATAAGTTATTAACGAAACCTAGTAATTCTCGAAATATATTTATAAATTTTATTTTAAGTTATTTTTGATACAACCCATTAAAAAATACACTATTCTTTACACAGTAGAAAATCTATAGCCTCTTTAAGTTCTTTTTTCAATGTCCATATAAAACAATATTTATTCTCTTTTTCATCATATTTCTTTGATCCATTAAGCATAATAAGCCAATGTCTAAATTTATATCTCCAGCTTCCCACTTCCTCTCGTTCTTCTGATTCTATTCCTACTGCAGCCTCTATTCTCTTTCCCATTTTTTGAATCCTAGTTCCAATATCACTAAATTCTAATTTTTCTCCTATTAAAGCAGTCTTAAGGGGTTGTCCATTATTAGCATATAAATTAAGTAGTATTTTCATATCTCTTAGTCCAATTAAATCTCCATTTTTTAATATATGAACCCACTGTTCCTTAGTTAGAGTATTATTTAAAACCTTTTCATTTAATTGCTCTCTTTTTTGCTCCACTTAAATCACCCCATAAATTAATATTGTATATAAAAATATACTAAGAACTGAATATCCTTAATTCTGTCCTTAGTATACTTATATTCAACTTAATATATCATTATTATTTTTTTAATGTTAATTTACATAAAATTCAAAGCTTTATCTAAAATCTCAATATTTTTATTTATATTCTTCATGCAGATTTCTTTTTTCTATAACTTTTTCTTTTTTGAAATTTCATTAAAGTACTTCTCATATATGGATTTAGAACTCCTTCATATACCTTTATAGAATTTGCATCTTCAAAAGAAACAATCCTATATATAGGCATTTCATTATATAAATAAATATAAAATATAGGTTTATCAGTTGACTTATCCTTAAGGATAAGTTTATTATTTTCTTGTATTAACTTATTAACTTGATCCTCCGGCTCATTAACCTCTACTAAATTTTGTTTTTTCATCTCAGAAAATAAACTTTCGTCAAACTTTTCAACATTTTGTCCATTTTCAATATTACTATTTTTCTGTAAGTTATTTACTAAAACCAGATTATCATTACTGTACTTATTCAAATCAATATTCTTATCACGCAACTTAACAAAAAGACTTGCAACGGCAATACAGATTACTACAGTTCCTCCAACATAATTTAATACTTTAGATTTATTCTCTATAATAAATTCTAATAAAGCTCCTATGATAGCTATATTTATCAATATTCCATGCTTTACATTTATAAGTGACAAATAACATATGTATGTCCCTATCAAGAGAACTAAAATATTAATTACTTTCTTCTCAACCCTATTCCTTTTTCTAATAAATGATGAGCTTCCCATTATTACAGTTACAAAAATAATAGCAAGTACATATGGTGAAAATCTCTTAACCATTAATTTAAAGGTATATTTATTTTCAATAACTTTTATTTCTTTATTTACCTGTTCATATAAGTTTCTCCTATCCTCTTCGGACAAATTATACTTATTTATGTATGATCTCATATACGGTTTTAAATATCTACTTTCATCTTGTCCAAAATATATTGTATTTAATGCTATTAATCTTTCTACTGAGATATTATTCTCCTTTGAATAGTCATCATATATATTTTCAAGACCCTTATCATTATTGTATATTTCATACTGAAAAAATTCACTATAATCATTTCTAACTATTTCTGCAATTAATTTTCTCGTTTCCCCTGTATTTATTAAATTACTTACAGTAACTATACAAGAAAAAAGAATAATCAAAACTAATCCCAGATATCTATAAAATTTAAATTCGTATTTTTTTTCAGCATCTTTTTTGACATCTTTTTTACACAAATTTTTCAAAGATGCTCACCCCTTAAAATTATAATAAATATATACCACCTACACAGATTCAATTATATATTATTTTTTCCAAAATATCACTTTATGATTATACTTATTTTATCTTAAATTTTTTTAAAATAAAAAAATTAAGGTTATATAAATTTTATATAACCTTAACTTAATCCTTTAAGAATTGATTTTAATCACCTAAAGCCCCATTCAAGAACCAAAATCAATTCTCTATTCCCTGTTAATAATAGTCTTATAAAATATATATTTGAGTGTCAAAAGATTTGTAATTTATCATGAATAGCCCACAGAATTATTGCTTATTAAATGTGTAAATCTTTTTACTCATAAAATATATTTTAATTCAATACTAATATTCTCTCGTAAGTATAAATATCCTTCTAATTTGAAAAAATATTTTTATAAACTTTTCTTTAAGTGATTATTTTTCCTTATAATTGGTTAAACTAGAATAATATTAAAAATTACTTGATAATAATTATTAAGTATTATATAATTAATTTATAATTCAGAGTAATTAACTAGGAATTAATTTAGGAGATGATATGTATGATAAAAGAAAAAACTAATAAAATCTCAATAATAGGTGCAGGATTTGTTGGTTCAACAACAGCCTTTTCATTAATGCAAGATGGATTAGCATCTGAAATAGTAATAGTTGATATAAATAAGGATAAGGCTCATGCTGAAGCTATGGATTTAGCACAAGGTGCAGCATTTGTTAAATCTGTTGATATAAGATCTGGTGATTATGCTGATACAAAAAATTCTGACATAGTTATAATCACTGCTGGAGTTGGTCCAAAACCTGGTGAAACAAGATTAGATATTATAAATAAAAATTTAAAAATATTCCAAAGCATAGTTCCTGAGGTTGTTAAATACAGCCCAGATTCAATACTTTTAGTAGTGTCAAATCCAGTTGATATTTTAACTTACATTACTTATAAACTTTCTGGATTCCCTAAGGAACGTGTTATTGGATCAGGAACTGTTTTAGATACTTCAAGATTAAAATATATGCTTTCAGAACATTTTGATATAGATGCCAGAAATGTTCACACATATATAATAGGAGAACATGGTGATTCAGAAATAACAGCTTGGAGTTTAACTAACATAGCTGGAGCAAATGTTGATCAATATTGCGAAACTGTTTGCGGTAACTGTGATGGTTCATTCAAAAAACAACTTCCTGATAAAGTTAAAAACGCTGCTTATGAAATAATAAATAGTAAAGGCTATACAAACTATGCTGTAGCTCTTGCCGTTACAAGAATAGTTGAAGCAATACTTCGTGATGAAAATTCAATTTTAACTGTTTCATCTCTATTTGAAGGGCAATACGGAATTGATAATGTTTATTTAGCAATGCCTACTATAGTTGATAGAAGTGGTGCTAGAAAAATTCTAGATGTTCCTCTAGCACCTCAAGAAAAAGAAGATCTAATAAAATCAGCCAATATTTTAAAAGGTCATATTACTAATTCTGAATTAGATTAGTAATTAAATTCAGATGTGGCTGTGCCACATCTGAATAAAAAATAAAACCCTAAATTTATAAAAACTCTCATATTTGAAACTAATTAATATTCAAATAACAGTTTGAATATTAATTAGCATCAAAAGCTAACACAAATTATATTCCTTAATTACATAACCCTTTTATATTTAAAGACACAATACAAGAATAATATTAGGTAAAATCTTGTATTGTGTCTTTTTTCTTTAGAGTTCTTAAAAATCTTAGCTTATTCATTATTTATCTAATATTACCTATGTTATCCTCATCTTTTATGCTATCTCTATTTATTGATATAATTTATATAATTATATCTACCTAATAACTACTAATAATTCTAATACCCTAAATTAAAATTGGAATTTTAGAATTACTATGCTGCTAGATAAATTAGTTAGAAAGGAAATTTAATATAAAATAAGCATCATTTTTATAGATTGGAGTCTTTGTTATGAACTACATAGCTTTAATAAAAATCTTTATACTTAACTATGGATCAATTAGTCTATTTTTCATTAGCCTACTTGAATATTTATCAATACCTATTCCAAGCGAAGTTATTCTTCCTTTTGTTGGAGCTATAGCAAAAAGTAATAACCAAAATATTTACTTTTTGACACTGATAGCTGTTTTAGGTGGTTCTGTTGGTTCACTAGTAATGTTTTTACTTGGAAAATATTTAATTAAAAATTTTATAGATAACTTAACAGCAAAATACCCTAAATTAAATAAATCTGTAGAAAAGTCACAAAAACTACTTTTCAAGTATAGATATATTGGAGTGTTCATATCTAGAGTAGTCCCAATGGCTAGGGCCGTTACTTCTATTGTAGCTGGAACAATAGGTATGAAGCTCGATAGATTTTTATTTTTTTCATCATTAGGTATGATTATTTGGGATTTTACATTGATTAAACTAGGTACAATATATACTAAAAATTATGTTGTAATAGATTATATAGTGAAAAAATATTCATGGATAATAGGTGGAGTATTAGTATCACTTATTATTTTCTACTTTTTATTTAAGTACATAAAATCAAAAAGAAAAATAAAAAATAGATAAAAAATAACTTTAAATAGGATTCATGATTATAATTCCTATTTAAAGTTATTTTTTATTTATATAAATTCTCTAAAAAGTAAAATAAAAAGACTATATGCACATACGGGAGTTGTTTTATTGCATACAGTCTTTTTACATCAAAAGTAATGTGAAAAATTTTTATTTAATTCTATGAAATATTATTATTCTCTTGATTCTATATCATTTTTTAATTCTTTAGCAAATTCTTTAGCATTTTCAGCTTTTTCTTTTATTTCTCTATCTAATTCTTTGTTTATAGCTTTTCCTAATTTACCAGCCTCTTTTTCATCAGCTTTGTAAGCTGGGCTATTTTCGTCAAGAACTTTAACGTCTTCTTCAATTTTATTAATCATATCATTTTTTAATTCTTCTACTTTATTAGTCATTTTAAAAACCTCCTTAATAATAAACACAAGTCGTGAACATTTTGTTAACATTGTTTACAAAATAATTATATCACTCTTATCTTAATAAATAAATACTTCTCTATAATAATTATTATTTTATCAATTTAAAAGCTTATTACTTCAAAATTCTTACTATTTTTATTACAAAATTAAATAAAATAAAATAATTAATATCTAAAATACTAATTTTTATAATAAACTCTTTAAATCTTCTTATTTTTATATCTAATAAAAGCAACTACAGCCGCAAGGAAACATATAATTGTTGCTGAGAAAAATGCACAATCTAATCCATATAAGAATGCAGATTCATGCCCTGGCACATAATTTGAAACCCTATATCCTAGCTTGTAGCTCATTCTTCCATACAATATTGTTGTTGCAAAGGTAAAACCATAAGACATTGCTAAATTTGTAACTAAGGAGTTTACGCTTCCTGCAATTCCAAGTCTATCTTTCGGAACTTTTTGCATAACAAGAGCATTGTTAGTTGACTTAAATATACCATTACCAACTCCCATTACAGCACAACAAAATCCTAAATAAACTAGCGAACTTCCTATATTAATTCTTCCCATGAAGAAAAGTCCTAATGTTAATAAAGCTATACCAATTAATGATATTAATCTTCCATTAAATCTATCAGCAAGAGAACCACTAAGCGGTGCTACTATTGATAAGCATAATGGATAAATTATTAGAAATAACCCTGCCTGTAAAGAACTCATTTGTAAGGCCTGCTCTAAATATAATGGAATTATGATGTTCATACTACTTATAGCTAAAAATGAAAGAGCTGAACAAACTATGCTTAATGAGAATAATTTATTATTAAATAGTTTTAAATCCAAAACAGGCGACTCCACTGTCTTCTGTAAATATATAAATACTATAAAAGATACTATTGCTATTATAAATCCAAGCATTACATACTTATCTGTATATCCTAAAACCTCACCTTTAGTTATTGATAGCATACTAGATACTATAGTGATTGCAAATACTATTGTTCCTCTAATATCTATCTTTTCCTTTGAGTTTTTTCTCATCTTAGGTAAATACTTCATTGAAAGTAAGAAAGCAAATATTCCAATAGGCACATTAATCCAAAATATAAGGTCCCATCTAATAGAAACTAAAATACCACCAAGTGCTGGTCCAACCATTACTCCTAAAGCTACAGCACTAGCTGATATTCCCATAGCCTTTCCTCTCTCTTTTTCATCGAAAATAGCTGTTATTATTCCCATTCCAGTTGCCATAGCACATGCGCCTCCAACCCCTTGAATGATTCTAGATACGATTAATAGCGGTAAAGTTTTTGAAAGTCCACTAAAAAATGAACCAATAGTAAAAATTAATACTCCAACTTTAAAAACATTACATTTTCCTTTAATATCACCTAATCTTCCACATAATAATACTAAAGCAGATATAACCATAAGATAACTAGTAACAATCCACTGTGTATCTAAAATAGGTTTATTTAAATCAGACGAAATCTTAGGTAAAGCAACATTTACTATACTACCGTCTATGCAGGCCATAAATGTCATTATAACTACACACACTAAAATAACCCACTTATTCTGATTGGCTTCAGATATATTTTTCTTTTTATTTTCTATATCCTCCATATCTTAAAACTCCTCTCCTAGATTTTACATATATTATACACCTTTGTTAATTTTCTGTTAACAAACTAATTTATATATAAAGATTTTAATTTTTATATATACTATTTTATCTATTAATTCTTTTAACAAAATTAAATGATTATACTTATTTTCACGTAAATTCCATGTTTCAACAAATAATTGTTAAGTTTATATCGTTAGAATCATTTATAATATTTAAGTTATTTAGCCATAGAAATATTTTTCTATATAAAAAAGAATGTATTAAAAACAGGTGTGAGATGCTTTTTATGACAAGCATTACTGTTCTTTAATACATTCCTCTAATCTATAAAACTATTTGAACTATTTAACTATATATTAAAGTTTTTATTTCATTAAACTATTTTATATCATTTGATATTTCAGTGAAAATTACTCCTAATCCATATGCTCCTGCATCTGGATAACCAATACTTCTTTCACCTACTGTACCAGCTCTTCCCATACGAGCTACTATTTCTTCTGTTTTCTTAGCTCCTAAGACTGCTGATTCTGCACCATTTTTAAATGCTTCTTTGAATTTTAAACCTTCTTTTGCACTATTTGTCCAAGAATCTGCACAAGGTACTAAAGCATCAATTAATGTTTTATCCCCAACTACAGCCCCTCTTCCAAATGAACGTTCTCCAGTCTTTTGAATTCCTAATACAGCAGCCTGCATCATATCAGCAAAATCTTCTACTGTTAATTCCTCTTTATTTATAACATTTTTGCTTGCTGCTCTAAAAGCTGATCCCCATATTGGACCTGATGCTCCACCACAGTGTTCCATTATGACTAATGAACAAGCATTTAAGAACTCAGATATATTTAAATTTTCTATTTTTAATATATCCTTCCACTCTCTTTTAAGCATTCTAAATCCTTTAGCAACACTCATTCCAAAGTCTCCATCTCCTGCATGAGAGTCTAATTCACAGAAAGGCACTTCATTATCAATTATTACTTCACTCATTTTATCTAATATATAAATCATATTATTAAGTGAAATTTTTTCATTCTTTATTTCTTTAAATGATTCACAGGTTTCAACTTTATATGAAACTGGAACTTCTTTTTCTTCTATTACTACTTCTTCATATTCTTTAATATCCATATGATTAGAAACTCTAAACGCTGGAGTGTCACACTCATCTTTTACTAACTCTTTTAACTCATCGTCAAGTTTCATTATTGATACTGAAGCTCCTGCCATATCTATACTTGTCATATAGTTACCAACGAAGTTTTTGCATACTTTAATTCCTCTTTTATGTAACTCTCTGAATACTGAGTTATTTAATAAATATAACTCTTGAAGTGGTGTAGCTCCGAATCCATTTATAAGAACAACTATTTCTTCATTCTTATAATCTAATTCATTTATAAGTTGATTAACCATTCTCTCTGCTAACTCATCTGCTGTAGCAATCTTTTCTCTACGAATTCCTGGCTCTCCATGTATTCCAACTCCATATTCCATTTCATCTTCACCTAATTCAAAGGTTGGAGTTCCCTTAGCTGGAACAGTACAAGATGTGAATGCAAATCCTATACTTTTAACACTACTAGCAGCTTTCTCAGCTATTCTTTTAACTTCTTCTAAACTATTTCCTCTTTCAGAAGCTGCACCTGCTATTTTATGTACTAAAACAGTCCCTGCAACTCCTCTACGGCCTACAGTATAAAGACTATCCTCAACAGCTATATCATCATCAACCTTTATGTAATCAACCTTTATTCCATCTTCTGTAGCAAGGTGAGCTGCATTCTTGAAATTCATCATATCCCCACTATAATTTTTTATTATAAGAAGTGTACCTTTATTACTCTTAGATGCCTTTATAGCTTGGTAAACTTGAATTTGTGAAGGTGAAGCAAATACATCACCACATACTGCTACATCTAACATACCTTTTCCTATAAAACCTGCATGTGCTGGTTCGTGACCACTTCCCCCACCACTTATAAGTGTTACTTTATCCTCATTAATATTTTTCTTTTTAACAACCTTATATTTATTTAAAAATTCTAATTCTGGGTGTGCCATAACCATTCCGTTACACATTTCTCTTACTAGTGTTTCTGCTGAAT
Organism: Clostridium sp. LIBA-8553; assembly: GCF_057782465.1. NCBI lineage: Bacteria > Bacillati > Bacillota > Clostridia > Eubacteriales > Clostridiaceae > Clostridium > Clostridium sp. LIBA-8553. The sequence goes on along the minus strand of NZ_CM173489.1, from coordinate 16,651 downwards.
TCATTATTTTCTTCATGTTAAACTCTCCCTTGCTATTAAAATTACTTTCTATTCTTGTAGTCTTTACCTATCTTATCTGCTAATTTTATTGCTGAAACTACTTCTGAAATTTCTATTCCAAATGGCATTGAGTAAATTGATTCTTCTGGTATACAAGCTTTTTCTGCAACCTCAAATAACTCTTCATCTGAAACCTCTGTTACTCCTATATCTTCAAGACATACAGGAAGACCTATTTCTAAACAGAAATCTAATACTTCATATAATTCTTCTTTTGGTGCATTCTCAAGAACTAATTGAGCTATTGTTCCAAAAGCAACTTTTTCTCCATGGAAGTATCTATGTGTTCCTTCTAATATTGTTAAACCATCATGTATTGCATGAGCTGCAGCTAATCCACCACTCTCAAATCCTAATCCTGATAATAATATGTTTGTTTCTACTATATTTTCTAATGATTTAGTAACACAGTTACAATCACAAGCATCCTTAGCTTTTTTTCCATCTTCTAATAATGTTTCATAGCAAAGTTTAGCAAGTGCTAATGAAGCATTTGTGCCTATTGCTGGTCTACATTTTTCTTCTCTTACCCCACATGGTAATCCCGCATTGACTTTAGTAAATGAACTTGATGTTGCTCTTGCTTCAAAGTAAGTTGATAAAGCATCTCCCATACCTGCTACTAAGAAACGAGTTGGTGCTTTTGCTATTACCTCTGTATCCACTAAAACAACGCTTGGGCTTGCTTTGAAGTATGCATAATCATCAAATGATCCATCTTCTGTATATAAAACTGCTGAGTGGCTAGTTGGAGCATCTGTAGCTGCTATTGTTGGTACTACTATAAGTTTTTCACCTTCAGCTACACACTTAGCTGTATCTAAGGCTTTTCCTCCACCAAGTCCTACTGTGCAATCACACTTTTTCTCTTTTGCAAGTTCTTGAAGTCGTTTAACTTCTTGGCGTGAACATTCACCTTTAAATCCGCCCTCTACAAATTCAATGTTAAATTTCTTTGCTGTTGCATCTAATTTATCTTTAACTCTTTTTATATCTTCTGGATGAGCTATTAAAAGTGCTGACTTTCCGTAAGTCTCTACAAAGTAACCTAAATTAAGTAACTCATTTTCTCCTTGAACATATTTTGTTGGACATATAAATGCCTTTCTCATAAAATCATCTCCTCAATAAAATCATTTACTAAATGTTATGATGCTATTATAAACCCCGTTGCAAACAATTACATCGAAGTTTATTAATATAATATTGGATTATTTTAACCTTTTCATACAACTTTCTATAAAAAATAGGATTTTCAACACATTTATAGCAAACGTATTCAAAAAGTCCAATTATCTTTAATATAAGTTCTTCTATAAAAATTTGTATTCAAAAAATATACATATTTAAGTTTTAAATTGCTATTCTTGAAAAATATTAGTATAAAATTGTAATAAATCTAAATATTATCAAAATAAACTCTTTATTTTATAAATTTTATTTTTATATAATTTGATTATTTTTTTTCAAAGGAATATATTAAAGACAAGGTTGTTGATGTTAGAAATTTTGTTCAGAGTATTGTTAAAAATTCGCTTAGTAAATTTAGACAAAATAATCTATTTACTAAGAAGTAGTACACTTCTGTAAGTGGTTATAGAACAAAGAAATAACATCAGCAACTTTACTACTATAACGTTGTATAAATATATATTTATATCTCTTTAAAAATCAATAAAAAGTTTGGAAGTGATTAAAGTGAAAATTATATTTCATATTGATGAAGCTGATAAATGGCCTATTGTTTTAGAGAATCTAAAGAATGTATTGACTAACGCTAAAGAAACTAATAGAAAATATGAACTAGAAGTATTAGCAAATTCTATGGCTGTTTTTCAGTTAAAAGAAGTAATAGCTAGAAATACTAATTTAATAGACAAGATTATTGAGCCTGCTGAACAAGGCGTTGTTTTCGCAGTGTGCAACAACTCATTAAATAAATTTAACATAGCTAAAGATGAATTATTTTCTTTCTGTAAGGTAGTTCCTGCCGGAATTATTGAACTTGCTGAAAAGCAATCAGAAGGATACTTATACATCAAACCATAAAATTTAACATAACCCGCTATCCTTTAAAATTATCTAATAAAAACTCTATGATTTACCAACATAGAGTTTTTTGTTTTTTTAATTCACCTTATTTTATTTCTATGAAACACTTCATACTTTATACTTTTTTCCGTTAGATTTACTGAATATATTTTAAAGCGAATCATATAATAGTAACATTATAAAAACTATTATATAAAATATAGTATATTTTTATATTTACTACCTTGCAATGTATAATAGCGTATGATATATTATAGTCAAGATTTACAAATTTTTGTTAAAAACACACCTATAAACCCGTCTATACAAGGTTTCAATATATTAATAAGAAAGCAGGTGAATGGATGAATTCACAATTTAAAAAGGGAGTTTTAGAGCTTTGTGTTCTCTCTCTACTCTCAAAAAAAGACTACTATGGATATGAACTTATAAGTAAAATCTCAGAGAGAATATATATTTCAGATGGAACAATATACCCTATCCTAAGAAAGCTTAGCAAAGAAGGCTTTTTTACAACTTACTTAAGAGAATCTCAGGAAGGTCCACCAAGAAAGTATTACAAAATCACTGACTTAGGACTTCACCGTAAAGAACTTTTAAAACGTGAATGGTTTGATTTATTAGATGGTATAAATTATTTATTGGAGGAGGGTGATGAGAATGACTAAACAAGAATATCTTAAAGAGCTTAGAAAAAATTTAAGAGGTTTTTCCCAAGAAGAGATTGATGATATTTTATATGATTATGAAGAGCACTTCTCTATTGGATTATCCTCGGGTAAAACTGAAGAAGAAATAGCTGAAGAGCTTGGAGATCCAAAAGATATAGCAGAGCAATATAAAAAGGCTAAGGGTAACCCAACAATTGAAGAAACAGCACGATATTATAAAGAAAAAGCTAAAGAAAAGACTAGAGCTTTTGGAAAAAGCATGTCTGAAAATGCAAACAAAACAGATAAACTTATAAAAATAGTTTTATTCATTTTACTAGCTATAATACTATCACCTATTATTTTAGGGGCTGCTGGAACTATTATAGGAATCTTGACTGGTGGTATAGGACTTATTTTTGGTTCTATAATTGGTATGGTATCAAGCATTGCTTTAGCAGCAACAAGCACAGGTGGTCTTACATCTCTTTTCTTTGGAGTTATTTGGATCTTAGTATCTTTAATATTCCTAGGAATACTTATGACTATATTAGGTTATTACGGTATTAAGGCTTGTGTTATATTAGTAAAAAAGGCTATTGAATATCTAACAAGTGAACCTAAACCAAAGGATAAAAAAAGTTTTTGGAATTCAAAAGCAGTTATTGGTATGATAATTTCTTTAGTGTTATTCATAATAACTCTTTCAGTTGGATTATTCCAAACAATATCATCTGGACTTTCTATAGGCAAGGATTTAGCCCCTCAAGTTTCTAGTTATTTAAACGAATTTGGTGACGATAGATTCTTTAATTTTTTGGGTACTAGCCATAATTTAAATGACACACAAATTCAAGATATGGAGGGTGTATCAAAAATAACTATAAACTCAAGTGTTTCAGACGTAAATATTGTTAAATCTGAAACTCCAGAGTTAAAGGCTGAACTTACTGGAAAATATAATTCAAATGATAACTCAAATATAATAAATCTTGATACAAGCAAGATTGATGGAAACATCTTAATAGAAACTAAAAATACACCTCATAATATATCTTCAAGATATTTAACTTTAACTGTCTATGTTCCTGAAAGTTATAAAGGTGATATCTCTATTTCAAGTGTTTCTGGAGATGTTAAATCAGAAAGAATTTTAGAACTTAATTCTCTTAGAATTGAAACTGTAAGTGGAGATATCAAAGTTAATTCCGTATCAGCTCCAACTGTAGTAGCTAATACAACTTCTGGTGAAATAGAATTCAATAAACTAAATACTAATACATCTTCATTAAAAACTACTTCTGGAGATATTAAAGTTGGATCATATGTAGGAACCCTAACTGTGGATTCAACTTCTGGTGACATAGATATGAATTTAGCCGAAATTAAAGGAGCTTCAACAATAAACTCTATTTCTGGAGATATTGAAATAGCTATTGAAGTTTCAAATAATCTAACATTAGAAGGAAAAACTTCTTCTGGAAATGTTTCTAGTGATATAAATTCTTCAAACATAGAAAAAGGAGATAAACTTTTAAAAGCAACCTTCAATGAAGGAGAAAATAAGCTTAATATAACTACAGCAAGTGGAGATATTAAATTAGATAACTTCTAACAAATTTAAAGCACCCCGTGGGTAATCCGGGATGCTTTATTAATTTTTTATTTGCCTAATTTATATTTTTAATTCATTAATTTAATTCATTAATTTAATTCATTAAAGTGCTAAGTAAAACTCAACTTCCTCAATAATAAATAACCATCTTTTAATTTAAAGTTATTAGATTTTTAATTTAAATGTAGGATTTAGCTTTTAAAACAATAACAAAAGTTTACTATGCTAAGAAAAACTATAAGATTAATCTTATTAGAAAAGTCCGCCGCAGCCTAATTGATAAACAATTTATATAAAACTACTCTTTTAACTAAATAATCTTATATTGGGCGAAGCCCAAAAATTTATCAAAAAAATCACCAAATTCCAGTCTATTCCAAACATTCCTGATATAAAGATATTTATTGAGTATTAGATGGCTATTTTACTAATTTACCACAACCAGAGTAATCAACTTTAACTAATTTTTCAGTTTCAAAAGATTCTTTACAATCGTATCCAACAATAGTATATAATACATCATCTTCAACAGTTACAAATGGATTTCTATTTTTTAATACACAATCACCAAACTCTCTAACTTCTGCTAAATATGCATCTTCAAATCCTTCTAAGAATTCACCAAAACATTCTTTGTTAACTCCTCTATTATCAAATACTTTTATTAAAAGAAAATAGAGGTACGATAATGTACCTCTATTTTTTATGTGCTTATAAACTATCTAAAAGCATAATTTTCCATAACTTTTCTTGCTACCATTAAGCTATAGTCGGCTAAGTTTAATTGATCAATATTAGATGCTAAGATCTAATATTTTTCATTTAATACTGACTTTTAGATTTAGGAGGTGCTAATTAAAGCACCTCAATATTTAAAAATCTTATTTCTAAAATTTATTACCTTCTCCCCAAAATCGAAGAAGATAGATTTTTATAAATCGCTAAATTTTAGACTTAAGATTTGTAGCACAAATCTATTATTAAATTGTGTAGTTTCTAAATTTTTATTCATTAAATAATCTTCTATTTAAAAATTTAAAAACTCTTATATTACTTATCATATTCATAATGGTCAATATTGTTCAAAGTAACTACATCAAATTTTTCTCCATCCCAGTTAACCTCATTATAACTAGCTTGATTGAATATAGGATAATTAACTATTTTGCTTTCTTCAAGTTCATTTTTAAAATATCCTATTAAATATCTTACACACATTCCATGAGTTACTATTAAAATATTCTTATCACTATTATTTTTGATTATATCATCTACAGCTTTGAACAATCTTTCTGTAAATTCTTTTATATTTTCACCCTCAAAACTCTTATAAGAAAAAGGTTTATTAAATAGGTTGTCTAATTCTTCAACATATTCTTCATAACTTTTTATTTCTTCAGTAGTCATTCCTTCCCACTTACCAAAACTAATTTCTTTTAACCCTTCAACTTCTTCAACTTCAATATCCTTGTTTCCTTTTATTAAGTAAGCTGTTCTCTTCGCTCTTTTTATAGGACTTGTAAATATTTTATCTATTTTAACATCCTTTAATCTCTTTCCTAATAACTCTGCTCTTCTAACACCATCTTCTGTAAGTTCAGAATCCTTCCATCCTTGAAACCTATGCTCAAGATTCCATAAAGTCTCTCCATGTCTAGTAAAATATATCTTCATTGCCTAAAAACTTAGCTCTTTAAAACTCTATAAAAATTATCCACAAAAATTGTGATATATAACTTTTTTTAATCACAGTATATATGTTTTTCTCCATTTACTTCTGTGTATAAGTTTTAATAAGCTTCTCCTTTCACTATATTAACTCTAAAATTACTTTTGAATTAAGTAGCTTTGAAAAATAGTATTATCTATATTCAGCATTTAATTCTTTAAGCACTTCTAGTTCTTCTCTGCACTCCACACCTTAAGCCAAAATTCTCATATTTATTTTATGTGAAGTATCTGTTATAAGATTTACTATACTCCTTTTTTCCTTGTATTTAAATATATCAGTTATAAATGATTTATCAATTTTTATAGTAGAAACTGGCGTCTTTAAGAAAAAGACGTATAATATATTTAGTCTAATCTTATAATTTAATTTGCTAAATAAATAGAATCTCTTTTTTAATAATAAAAAAGAGTACTCATAAATAAGTACTCTTTTTAATAAGGAAGTAATTAAATCTTTTAATTTATAAAGCGTGTAATTTTTATATCTTATTTAAAGTATCTGTTTAATAATCCAGCGAAAGCTTTTCCATGTCTAGCTTCATCTTTACACATTTCGTGAACTGTGTCATGGATTGCATCTAAGTTTAATTGTTTAGCTAAAGTAGCTAAGTCTTTTTTACCTTGGCAAGCTCCGTGCTCTGCATTTACTCTTGCTTGTAAGTTAGCTTTTGTATCAGCTTCTACAACTTCTCCTAACATTTCTGCGAATTTAGCTGCGTGCTCTGCTTCTTCGAAAGCTATTCTCTTATAAGCTTCTGCAACTTCTGGGAATCCTTCTCTGTCAGCTTGTCTTGACATTGCTAGGTACATTCCTACTTCTGTACACTCTCCCATAAAGTTAGCTTGTAATCCTTCGATTATTCTTTCATCTACCCCTTTAGCAACTCCGATTCTGTGTTCATCAGCGAAAGCTAAATCTTCTCCTTGCTCTATGAACTTGTCAGCTCCTACTCCACATACTGGGCATTTTTCTGGAGCTTTTTCTCCCTCATAAACATATCCACATACTGTACAAACAAATTTTTTCATAATATTATTCCTCCTACAAAACAAACATTTATTTAATTTCAATTTATAATCATAATTTAAAAGTCTTTATTATCAAGTCATTTCTTGTTGATGTTTTATCTTCACCAACCTTATGTCATTATTATATAATAATTATTATTAATTAGCAATATATATTTTAATTTTTTTCTAAAAATTTTTAAGACTTAAAATTATAAAGTTTAATACATAAAATATTCTTACTAAATCATATCAATTATATACCTTTATTAGAGATATTATATTCTTCATAGCTTAAAAGTATATATTCCAATGTTTATTATATTGTTTCATAAATATATTGTTACTATATTTATATTTATGAAATCATAAAGACTCATAAAATAAATGATTTTAAATGTTTAAACTATGTAGATACATTTTTTATTAAAGCTATCTATATATTTTTAAAACATTCACAACATATAAAATATATTAATTCTATAAATATTTTACCTCTGTTCGTATAAAAGGTACTTTTATTATAAATAAAAAAGATTCTATATAATTTTAATTATATAGAACCCTTTTATAGATAATCACAATATGTGGTTATGACCTAATATTCAGACTAAATTTTCCATTTTTAATATAGTTTTATCACAAAATCACCTTTTTTTCTAGTCTTTAACCCTCTAATTTTTTTTAGTTCATAAATTTATAATATTTTTTATCTAAAACTTATATTTTCCTAGTATAATATTTTATAAAAAATAAAGTTAGAAGCTAAAAAAGCTTCTAACTTATTATATAAAAAATATTATTTACACTCTAATAATGCTAATGCTACTGCTCCAACAACACCTGCATCAGTTCCTAAACCAGCAGGAACTATTTTACAATGTTCAGCCATAGCTTTGAAGCATCTTTCATTAACAACGTCTTGAACTTTTTCAAAAACTATTTCTCCAGCTTTTGAAACTCCTCCACCTATAACAACCATATCTGGGTCAAAAGTCGCTATTGCATTTGCAACACCAATTCCTAAGTAATTTAAAGCTTCATCTATGATTGATTTTGCAACTCTATCGCCTTTAGCAGCTTCAACGAATACTTCATATGAAGTTACATTGTCATAGTCTTTTAAGCTTGTCTCTGCGTTTGTAGCAACAGCTTCTCTTCCTCTTTTACCAATAGCTGTTCCTGATGATACAGCCTCTAAACATCCCATGTTACCACAGTTACATCTTACTGTTCCTGGTGCAACAGTTGAATGTCCAATTTCTAAAGCGTTTGAAGTACTTCCTCTGTATATTTTACCGTTAAGGATTGCTCCTCCACCTACACCAGTACTTACAGTGATATAAATCATGTTTTCAGTACCTTTACCAGCACCTAACATGAACTCACCAATAGCAGCTACGTTAGCATCGTTATCTAAGTAAACAGGAATACCAAACTTAGCTTTTAATGGTGCAACTAAATTGAAGTTTTTGAAAGGTAAGTTTGGAGTTGTTATTATTATACCAGTTCTAGCATCTAATGGTCCTGGTGATCCAATACCTATAGCTTCTACTTCATCAATAGTTACTTTTCCTTCGCATATTACAGTTTCAACACAACCTATTATTCTATCTAAAACTGCTTGCTCTCCTTCATGAGCATTAGTTGGAGTTGTATGTTGAGCTATAACATTTCCTTCTAGATCAGCAAGAGCACAGCTTATTTTTGTTCCTCCTAGATCTATTCCAACAACGTAATTCTTCATTTAAAAAATCCTCCCCCATGTTTCTTATGGATTAATTCAACTATAAGTGCTTCTTACAAGTTGCCCTTTAGAATTCACTTTGTTAAATTATTATATGACAACTTAAATTATAGCTTATTAATAATTATTTATTTAACACAAAGTAAATTATAACACAAATGTACGTACCTTTACACAGTTAAAGTTATACCCTTTTTAAATTATATACTTTTACAATTATTTATATAAAAAATACTATTAAAAGTTGTCTATTCTAGCCTATTTTCTTAGCATTTATATAGTAAATACCCTGATTATCGTATCCTTGATTTTTTATATTGAAATTGTTATCTTCAAGCATAGAACAAATAATACCTATATTATCATCATCTAATGATTCCATATAAATCATAAACCTATCACATACACCAACAATATTTATATAATCAAAGATATTACTATAGTCACTTAAACCGATTTTACCCTTTATATCCATTCTATAATTACACATGAATTGCACCTCATTTAAGATATTATCTCTAAATATATAATTAGATATGTAAATATAAAAACCCTTTTATTTTTCTTAAAAACTTAAAAAATTTATAATTGTTTTTAATATTTCGTATTAATTTACTTCAAATTAAGTCAATTTTTAGAAATAAATAATTTAAGTTAAGCAAATTTATATTTCTAAATAATAAATTTTATTTTTTAATTATGCCATAAGTAAAATATCTCTAAGAGATTTATATTCTACTATCTAAAGTTTTATTCATCTTTTATAAATACTATTTTCTTTAATTTTTGAGCTTTGCCCAAAATTTCTAAAATAATACCTTGAACATTATTAATTTAACCACATTATTTTCCTAGTATACATAAAAAGTACCATCTTTTTAAATTTTAAGATGGTACTTTTAAAAATTTCTATATTTTCATTATTTAAGCTTCCTTAGCTTCTTTAATTTTTCTAGCAGTTTCTATTATTTTATCTGTTTCTGTACTTGGAACTTCTTCATATTTATCAAAAGTCATACTAAAACTTCCTCTCGCTTGAGTCATTGAACGTAAATCAGTAGCATATTTGAACATTTCTGATAAAGGAATTTGAGCTATAACCCTTTGATTCTTTCCATCTGGTTCCATTCCAATTACTCTACCTCTCTTTTTATTTATATCACCAATTATATCTCCCATGTATTCATCTGGAATAACTATTTCTGCTCTCATAATAGGTTCTAATATTACAGGTTTTGCACCCTCCATACCTTTCTTATATGCTAAAGATGCAGCAACCTTAAATGCCATTTCTGAAGAATCTACAGGGTGATATGAACCATCATATAAAGTAGCCTTAATGCCAATTACAGGGTACCCAGCTAAAACCCCTCTTTTTAAACAATCTCTTAATCCTTTTTCAACTGCTGGTATATAGTTTCTAGGTACAACACCACCAACAACCTTGTCTACAAACTCTAAATCACTTTCCCCATCTCTTCTTGGCTCAAATTTAATCTTTACATCACCATATTGTCCATGACCACCAGATTGCTTTTTGTGCTTTCCTTGTACATCAGAATTGCCTTTAATAGTCTCTCTATAAGGAATCTTAGGTTCTTGGAGTATTACATCAATACCAAACTTACTCTTTAATTTACTCGCTAAAACCTCAATATGAGTTTCACCAATACCAGATATTAAAGTTTCTGCATTTTCTTTATCCCTAGAAACCTTGAATGTTGGATCTTCATCTAAAAGTTTAGCAAGACCTTGAGATATTTTCTCCTCATCACCTTTGCTCCTTGGCAATACTGCCATAGTCATAACTGGCTCTGGAAAATTAAATTCTTCATATGAAACCTTAAAATTGTTTTCACAAAGGGTATCTCCTGTAACAGTATATTGAAGCTTTGTAACAGCGCCTATATCTCCTGCTATAATTTTCTTTGTTTGCATCTGATTTTTACCCCTTAAGAAGCATAAAGCACCAATTTTTTCTGGTTTATCATTTTTAGAATTTATAATAATTTTATCATTAGTAAGCTCCCCAGTTTGAACCTTAAACATAGATAGTTTACCTACAAATGGATCTGCAATTGTTTTAAATACAAAAGCAGAGAATGGCATTTCACTACTTGCCTTAATAGCTATTTCCTCATTATTACTATCTATAGCAAGTTTAGCCTTGCTTTTATTTGGTGATGGGAAGTATCCTTTAATTGAAGCTAAAAGACTTTGCATACCAACAATTGATGATGAACTTCCACACATAACTGGAGCTATATCTCCACTTTCAAAGCCAATAGAGAATCCTTTATATATTTCATCAACTGTAAGCTCTCCATCAGAAAAATATTTATCAAGTAATTCCTCATCAGTCTCTGCTACAGCTTCCATTAAATAAGTTCTATATTCTTCAACTTTATCCTTAACACTTTCAGGAATTTCTATCTTATTTATTTTTCCTGTATTAGCTTCACACTGAAAAGCTTCTTGAGTTATTAGGTTAACAATACCTTTAAACTCTTTCTCTGATCCTATTGGATATTGAGTAGGTATTGCTCCACTTCCGAATGTATTTCTTATGTTTTCTAAAACTTTATCAAAATTTGAATTTTCTCTATCTAATTTATTTATAAAAAATGCTCTTAAAGCTTCTTGAGTTATTAGGTTAACACTTCCGAAATTTTCTTTTTTTCTAAACATTCCCATGCTTTTTCTGTTCCGACTTGTACTCCAGTAACTCCACACACAGTTATAATTGCTGAATCAGCCGCCTTGATTCCTTCTATTTGCTCTCCAACAAAATCAAAATAACCTGGAGTATCTAATAAGTTAATCTTAATTCCATTCCACTCAAGGGGAACGACAGATAATGATAATGATATTTTCCTTTTTTTCTCTTCTTGGTCATAATCACTTACTGTATTACAATCTTCGCAAGTCCCTAATCTATCAGTAGTGTTTGTATAGTAAAGTAAAGCTTCTGTTAATGCAGTTTTACCTGAATCACTATGTCCTATAATCCCTACATTTCTTAAATTCTCAATCTTATACTCTTTCATAAAACTCTGCTACATTATTGATATTGTTTACATAACAATATATAAGTAGCACCCACCACCTTTCTAGAAAAAATTAGTATTAGTAATCTGTTAAAAGTATGCATCCTTAATTTATATTAAAGTATTTTATACTTTTTATATTTATTAAATTCCTTATGCATTAACTTAAATAAATAAGGTTTAATATTAAATAGAAATTTTACTTCTATCTAACCCTAATCAAATTATCTAAAATAATAGAAACTATTTTAATCCTCTCTCTACATTTAAGATAATAAACATCACTTTATACTCATTTGCTTTCTATAAGTGTCTTTATATTTAGTCTAACATCTAATTTTTAAATAAAAATTTTAATAAGCAGCTTATATAACTAAATATATTCTACTCACTCAAGAATTATTATCTTTATTATTTAGTACTTTTAAATCATAAGATTAAGTATTCTAACTTCCTAAAATTCTCCCTATGCTTCAATAAAGCGAAACTTTTATCATTTAAATCTTTATTTAATTAAGATCAGTAACTAGCTTATTTTTAAATTTATTATCTATAAAATAAAATATTATAATTATTTTATATTTTTATAATTCAATATTAAATAAATAATTCCTAAAATTCTCCCTATGCTTCAATAAAGCGAAACTTTTATCATTTAAATCTTTATTTAATTAAGATCAGTAACTAGCTTATTTTTAAATTTATTATCTATAAAATAAAATATTATAATTATTTTATATTTTTATAATTCAATATTAAATAAATAATTCCTTTAAAAAAAGAAAAAGAGTTATTAAAAAAGACATTTATATCTTCTTTAATAACTCTTTTTATATAAAAAAAATGGCTCCTCGGAGAGGACTCGAACCTCCAACCTATCGGTTAACAGCCGAGTGCTCCACCATTGAGCTACCGAGGAACATTTTGAACCTGGCGACCACCTACTCTCCCACACAGTCTCCCGTGCAGTACCATCGGCTTCTAAAGGCTTAACCGTCGTGTTCGGAATGGGAACGGGTGTTACCCTAAAGAACATCATCACCAGATGTTTGAAAGTTTTGTTCTTTCAAAATTGCACATATTTAATTTACTATATTTGGTCAAGCCCTCGATCTATTAGTATCGGTCAGCTGAACATGTTACCATGCTTACACCCCCGACCTATCAACCTTGTGTTCTTCAAGGGATCTTACTAGCTTACGCTATGGGAAATCTCATCTTGAGGTTGGCTTCACGCTTAGATGCTTTCAGCGTTTATCCATTCCCGACTTAGCTACCCAGCTGTGCTCCTGGCGGAACAACTGGTACACCAGAGGTCAGTCCATCCCGGTCCTCTCGTACTAAGGACAGCTCCTCTCAAATTTCCTACGCCCGCGACGGATAGGGACCGAACTGTCTCACGACGTTCTGAACCCAGCTCGCGTGCCGCTTTAATGGGCGAACAGCCCAACCCTTGGGACCTACTTCAGCCCCAGGATGCGACGAGCCGACATCGAGGTGCCAAACCTCCCCGTCGATGTGGACTCTTGGGGGAGATCAGCCTGTTATCCCCGAGGTAGCTTTTATCCGTTGAGCGATGGCCCTCCCACGAGGTACCACCGGATCACTAAGCCCGACTTTCGTCCCTGCTCCACTTGTGGGTGTCGCAGTCAGGCTCCCTTCTGCCTTTGCACTCTACGAACGATTTCCGACCGTTCTGAGGGAACCTTTCCCTTTGCACTCTACGCGCCTCCGTTACTTTTTAGGAGGCGACCGCCCCAGTCAAACTGCCCACCTAACAATGTCCTGTGACCAGATTCATGGCCGCCAGTTAGAATTTCAGTACTGTCAGGGTGGTATCCCAAGGATGGCTCCACTAAGGCTGACGCCCTAGTTTCCTAGCCTCCCACCTATCCTGTACAGACAATACCAAAACTCAATGCTAAGCTACAGTAAAGCTCTACGGGGTCTTTCCGTCCAATCGCGGGTAGCGAGCATCTTCACTCGCACTACAACTTCGCCGGATTTACAGTTGAGACAGTGCCCAAGTCATTACGCCATTCGTGCGGGTCAGAACTTACCTGACAAGGAATTTCGCTACCTTAGGACCGTTATAGTTACGGCCGCCGTTTACTGGGGCTTAAGTTCACACCTTCGCTTGCGCTAAGTGTTCCCCTTAACCTTCCAGCACCGGGCAGGCGTCAGCCCCTATACATCAGCTTACGCTTTAGCAGAGACCTGTGTTTACGCTTTAGCAGAGACCTTTGCTAAACAGTTGCTTGGGCCTATTCTCTGCGGCCTACTCTCGTAGGCACCCCTTCTCGCGAACTTACGGGGTCAATTTGCCGAGTTCCTTAACTGTAATTCTTCCGCCGGCCTTAGGATTCTCTCCTCACCTACCTGTGTCGGTTTGCGGTACGGGCACTACTTCTCTCTCTAGACGCTTTTCTTGGCAGCGTGGAATCATGTACTTCGGTTCCGTAGAACCTTCCCCATCACGCCTCAGCATTATGAAAGCGGATTTGCCTACTTTCACTGCCTAAACGCTTAGACTAGCATCCAATAGCTAGCACACACTATCCTCCTGCGTCACGCCATCGATAATAACGATGGTAGTGGTACTGGAATATCAACCAGTTGTCCATCACCTACGCCTTTCGGCCTCGGCTTAGGTCCCGACTAACCCTCAGCGGACGAACCTTCCTGAGGAAACCTTAGGTTTTCGGCCTGTGGGATTCTCACCCACATCTCGCTACTGATGCCAACATTCTCACTCGTAACCAGTCCACCGCTCCTTACGGTACGACTTCAGCCCGGTTACGACGCTCTCCTACCGCTTGAACTAAGTTCAAGCCCGTAGCTTCGGTGGTAAGTTTAGCCCCGTTACATTTTCGGCGCAAGATCTCTCGACTAGTGAGCTATTACGCACTCTTTTAATGAATGGCTGCTTCTAAGCCAACATCCTAGTTGTCTTAGAAATCTCACATCCTTTCCCACTTAACTTACACTTTGGGACCTTAGCTGACGATCTGGGCTGTTTCCCTTTTGACCACGGATCTTATCATTCGTAGTCTGACTGCCGAGCTCAAAGTATGTGGCATTCGGAGTTTGATAAGGTTCGGTAAGCGCTATGCCCCCTAGCCCATTCAGTGCTCTACCTCCACTACTCATACTCGACGCTAGCCCTAAAGCTATTTCGGAGAGAACCAGCTATGGGTTCGATTGGAATTTCTCCGCTATCCACAGCTCATCCCATGCTTTTTTCAAAGTATGTGGCATTCGGAGTTTGATAAGGTTCGGTAAGCGCTACCCCCTAGCCCATTCAGTGCTCTACCTCCACTACTCATACTCGACGCTAGCCCTAAAGCTATTTCGGAGAGAACCAGCTATCTCCGGGTTCGATTGGAATTTCTCCGCTATCCACAGCTCATCCCATGCTTTTTCAACAGCAACGTGGTTCGGTCCTCCACGAGGTTTTACCCTCGCTTCAACCTGGCCATGGATAGGTCACCCGGTTTCGGGTCTACGGCATGCAACTAGTCGCCCTATTCAGACTCGGTTTCCCTTCGGCTCCGTACCTTAAGTACTTAACCTTGCTACATACCGTAACTCGTTGGCTCGTTCTACAAAAAGCACCTCATCACCCTCATAAGGGGCTCTGAGCGGTTGTAGGCACACGGTTTCAGGTTCTATTTCACTCCCCTCCCGGGGTTCTTTTCACCTTTCCCTCACGGTACTGCTTCACTCTGGATCATAACTCGATTATACTAGTTTCATCAGGTATTACCTCCTACGGTGGAGCTTTCCAGCTCTCTTCAGCTCTAGTATTTAGCCTTGTCCTCCCTGCTTCCCACAAGGTTTCACGTGTCTCGTGGTACTCTGGATCATAACTCGATTATACTAGCTTTCACTTACAGGACTATTACCTCCTACGGTGGAGCTTTCCAGCTCTCTTCAGTTAGCCATTACTTCTCTTTATGTTATGTCCGCAACCCCGGAAACAAGTTTCCGGTTTGGGCTCTTTCCCTTTCGCTCGCCGCTA
This sequence comes from Clostridium sp. LIBA-8553, assembly GCF_057782465.1. Taxonomy (NCBI): domain Bacteria; kingdom Bacillati; phylum Bacillota; class Clostridia; order Eubacteriales; family Clostridiaceae; genus Clostridium; species Clostridium sp. LIBA-8553. The sequence goes on along the minus strand of NZ_CM173489.1, from coordinate 720 downwards.
CTAAGAAAATCGATTTTTCTTTCTCTTCCTCCAGGTACTTAGATGTTTCAGTTCCCTGGGTTACCTTCATTAAGCTATGTATTCACTTAATGATACATGGGGTTTCCCATGTGAGTTTCCTCATTCGGAGATCTTCGGATCTCAGGCTATGTGCGCCTACCCGAAGCTTATCGCAGCTTATCACGTCCTTCATCGGCTCCTGATGCCAAGGCATTCACCATGCGCCCTTTGTAGCTTGACCTATATTAGTTATAGTTCTCATTTTACAAAGAATAGAAATTGGTTTTGCCAATTTGGCTTGTTGTTTCTATAAATTAAATTATGTGCAATTTTCAAAGAACAATTTTGAGAGATAGTCTCTCAAAATTAAACAGAGATATTATCCAGAATTCATTATCATCTTAGTTGTCCTAAGATGTATTCCTTAGAAAGGAGGTGATCCAGCCGCAGGTTCTCCTACGGCTACCTTGTTACGACTTCACCCCAATCGCTGACCCTACCTTCGGCCGCTGCCTCCTTGCGGTTAGCTCACGGACTTCGGGTATTGCCAACTCTCATGGTGTGACGGGCGGTGTGTACAAGACCCGGGAACGTATTCACCGCGACATTCTGATTCGCGATTACTAGTAACTCCAGCTTCATGTAGGCGAGTTTCAGCCTACAATCCGAACTGAGACTGGTTTTAAAGTTTGGCTCCACCTCACGGTATTGCATCTCTCT